>NZ_CP161920.1:1115000-3844019 GCF_040819555.1 Nitratireductor sp. GISD-1A_MAKvit | reverse complement strand
TCCTCGTGTCCCTGCTTTTTTGAGTGGTGTTTTTCTTACGGAGAAGCTCACCTTCAGGTATTTCGCCCCTGCTTGCTCCGTTTCCTTCCTGAACCGTAACTTTCCAGCCTGATCGCGGGTCGGCCTCCCTTTCCTCTCTGCAGGCATCACGCTGCAGATACAAGTCAAAAATACAACCGCCGGTTGATTATTCTCCGGCATGAAAATGAATCTGGCTCATTCGAGCGTGGGCGCATCGGCGCCGGAAATTTTCGCCCCGCCAGCTGCTGCGACGAGGTGGATTTTCGAGAGCGCGCAAAACACCTCGCGGAAAACGTTACCGCGTCAAAACGGGTGCCGATTTGGGCTTGGTTCCTCGGGCTCTGACTGCCCTCTCGATGGCCTGACATTACCGAAATCCTTGTGGAAAGGGCAAGGGCAGGGCTGCCGCTTTTTTCTCGAATCTGGTCTTGTTCGCGCGCCCAGAATCGGCATCAAACCGCGCTCGTGCGAATAAGCCATTTGGATTCAAGAGCCTTTTCGAAATGCCCGCATGCAAACTGCGGCTGCAAAAAAAATCATAAAAAACCGCTTGACATATTCGTGCTCTGGTAAGGGCGGATATGACAGGGGCAACCTGTGGATAAACATCTGCATCTTACTGATATATAACAAAAATCTCCATCGTCGCCAATTTAAGCGCGAGCTTATGTGACGAAGATTATACGATTCTCAAAGGCTTAGGCCGATTGATGCAAAAAAGCCCGCTGCCGACAACGCAAAGTTGCCTCGCGGGCTTGGTTCAGGCCAAGAAAAAGCCCGGCCTGAAAGCCGGGCTCCGAAAATAGTCTGAGGCAGCGTTTAAGCGCCCAGCGCCTTCACACGCTGTGCAAGGCGGGAAACCTTCCGCGATGCCGTATTCTGGTGCATCACGCCCTTGCTGGCTGCGCGCATCAGTTCCGGCTGCGCAGCTTTGAATGCGCTCTCGGCAGCTGCCTTGTCGCCCGTGGCCAGCGCTTCTTCGACCTTGCGAACGAAGCTGCGTACGCGCGAGCGACGGTTTTTGTTAACCGCAGTACGGCGAGCAATCTTGCGCACCGCCTTCTTGGCCGAAGTCGTGTTGGCCATGTGTCCTCTCTCGTATCTACAAATCTCGTCGCGACGATGTCTCGCGAGCGCAAAACAAAAAGGGCAGCCGCAGGGCCACCACAGTCGTGGCGGCTTATAGTGGAGCTTTCGAACAACGTCAACGTCTATTGGCAGGAAACCGCAGAATGCGGGAAGCTGATCCTGCGGTTCCCCGGTTTGCCAGGGTCAGCGGTTCTTGAAATTCGCCGACCGCTTCTCGGTGAACGCCGCCATTCCCTCCTTTTGATCGTCAAGCGCAAACATGGCGTGAAAGACACGTCGCTCGAAGCGCAGGCCTTCTGAGAGGGTGGTTTCATAGGCCCGGTTGACCGCTTCCTTGGTCATCATTACCGCCGGCAACGAGAAGTCGGCAATGGTCTCCGCCGCTTTCAGCGCCTCCTCGATGAGTTCGCCCGGCGGCACCACACGCGAGACGAGTCCCGATCTTTCTGCCTCTTCTGCGTCCATGAAGCGCCCGGTCAGGCACATATCCATCGCTTTCGACTTGCCCACGAACCGCGTCAGGCGCTGGGAGCCGCCCATGCCCGGCATCACACCGAGCGTGATTTCCGGCTGACCAAACTTCGCATTGTCGGCGGCGATGATGAAATCGCACATCATTGCAAGCTCGCAACCGCCTCCAAGCGCATAGCCCGCCACCGCTGCAATGATCGGTTTGCGAATGCGTGTAAGGCCGTCCCAGCCGGCGAACAGGTCTTCCATATAGGCATCGACATAGGTTTTCGAAGCCATTTCCTTGATATCCGCTCCAGCGGCGAACGCCTTTTCCGAACCGGTTAGCACAATGGCGCCGATCCGCGGGTTCTCGTCAAAAGCCTCAAGTGCAGCGACAACCTCTTCCTGCACTTTCGAGTTCAGCGCATTCAGCGCCTTGGGGCGGTTCAGGGTTATCAGACCGACACGTTCCCGTGTCTCAACCAGAATTGTGTCATATGCCATGGTGTGAATACCTTTCCGTAACCGTGAACGAGACGAGCTCGCGTTTGCTAGTATGCACTCTCTAACGTTGACAGGCGGGGCAGTGAAACGTCGAGCGGCCCGCTCTGAACGATCCGCTGTACGCTGCCGCTGCAGGTGTCGCGAGGGCAGGGGCTTCCTTCCCGCCCGTACACCTTGAATGCATGCTGGAAGTACCCCAGTGAGCCGTCTGCCTGAACATAATCGCGCAATGAAGACCCTCCGGCTGCAATCGCTTCGGCGATGACCGAACGGATGGCAATCGCAAGTCGGTCACACCGCTCGGACGTTCCCCGAGCGTTCACAATCGTTTCCGCGCTGCGTCTTGGGGAAAGTCGCGCCCTCCAGAGTGCTTCACAGACATAAATGTTGCCGAGACCGGCGATCACCCGCTGATCCAGGAGAGCGGCCTTCAGCGGCGTGCGTTTGCGTTTCAGGCGTGCAGAAAGCAATGCTCCATCCAGCGCGTTCCCCGTCGGTTCGGTTCCCAGCGGCGCCAGAAGCGGATGGCTGTCCAGCGGTCCCCGGTCATGCAGCAACATGAAGCCGAACCGCCTCGGATCGTTGTAGATCACACGAACGTTTCGACCGTCGCCCAGCCGCAGATGAAACAGGACATGGTCGTGTTTCTCCGCTTTGGAACGCGCGTGATGAAATGCCCCCGGAGACGACGATCGTTCCTCGTCATGGTCCACGCGAAACGATCCGGACATGCCCAGGTGACAGATCACCACATCCGATGTCTCCAAATGGACCAAAAGATACTTGGCGCGCCGTCCCAGCGCGATGATCTCCTGTCCTTTGAGCCGCTCGGCGAACCCGTCGGGAAACGGAAACCGCAGATCGGGTCGACGCAGCTCAACCGCGTCGATGTGCGCACCTTCCATGATTGGCTGCAAGCCACGACGGACGGTTTCAACCTCGGGCAATTCAGGCATGTGAGGCCGGTCCGCTCAGGAAAAACGCGCCGCGGCGTGGGGCGCAGTTCTGCATATCGAATGCTTCAGGCGTGCAGGAAAGCGGCAAACCCGCAGCCCTGGAGCGGCGCGCCGAAAGGACGGGCCCACCCGGAACGGAAATCGATACGCACGCCATGCCAGTCCCTCGCCGCTACCACTCAGCAAGACATAGTAGGACGTTTGGGAAATGGCAATCGAGCTGCAGCGTTCCCTGATGGAGTGATGCTGGATGCGTGCCGCTCAACAGTCCGCACAGGGTATCGTGCGGCTCATCCGTGGGCGCAGATAGTAGCTCTCGCTCAGCGGGAGGTTGTCGAGGCTCAGCATTGCCGTCAGACCGGCTGCCTTGGCGCCCTCACTCGACCAGGCGAGGCGGGGCTTGTAGCCGAGCGATGTAGACGATTTGATGTAGAACGTGCCCCTCTTCTTGAGATCGTTGGGAACGGTCGCGTTGCTGCCCTTGGGCGCTCCAGGTTGCGGGGAACCATTTCGAAGCTCGCGTGACCAGACAACCTTCACCTTCGGATCTTCTTCGTCAGTGATCTCGATGGCGGTGACTGTGACGGTGGGCATGGAACGATTGTACGGTTTCAGAATCGCACTGCCAATCTTCATGATGGCGTCAACTTCTCCGGGGGAGATCGAGGGTTGCTGTGCAATCAGGTCGCCGACCATGCTTGCTGCACGACTCACCTTCTTGCTCGTGTCGATGGCCTGACTGAACTCCATGGTCAGAAAGTAGAAGGCCAGCAATATAGGCAGGACGATCACAAATTCGGTCGCCGCAATGCCTCGCCGGTCCCGCAGAAAAGCCCCTATGGCGATCATGATGCCGTTCCTGGGGCTGTCGGTAATTCGATTGCGCATCATCTCGCTTTCCTTACACGCCTGCCGGGGAAATGCCTTCATCAGAATGGCTCGTTCTGCCAGGTACTGGTCGAGAAGAGCAGCATTTTTCCGTCAGGCAACTGGTCTGCCAGGATGTTGGTAATCACCGGCCAGCGGTAATAGACACGGATCATGTTCTTGGACAAAGCGGGTCCGAGATCCAGCCTTGTGTCAAAGGAACCATCTGGGTTGAAGCCCTGACTGGCTTTGGCGGCGTCTTCAAAACTGTCGAACTGGCGAAGATCAACCGCAAGGCCGGGACAATCGCCCGTCATAAGCATCGATATCCGATCGCAGATCATCTTGTGCAGCTTGGTTTCGTTGAGCGTTGCCCGCTGCTCCTGGCCCGTCCGGAAAAGCCGTGCCACATCATCCGTTGCGTTTGTCAGCAACTGCTGTGCCGCAAAAGCGATGCTCGATTCCACGATGATGAACACCAGCAACAGGAACGGAAAAATGAGAATAGCGAACTCGACCGCTGTTGCGCCGTCCCGATTCTTTATGAATCCGCGCAAGAGGGGCCGTTTCGACCGCCTTTCAGCTCCGTTCAGATTGCTACGCTCGCCCATTCCTGGCCCCTGAGTTGACTAACTCGACGATTGGATACCTAGCGCGTTCAGGTTGCATTCCCGTTGTGATGGCGAGTCAATTTTCTGCTTCCGTTTTGAGATTTCGTAAACCACCGGCATTCGTATCGCCGGGAGGCACGGGAAGCACGTCCGGATACGGAGCTATCCTACTGGCTGGCGTTCAGCTCGGTTTCGGAAAGGCGCTCGGCATCAGTCTTGTAGGCGCTCTCACAGAATGGAGTGCACGACAGCGTCTGCACGTTGGAACGGCGGTAGATTCGTACCGAGTCAACGGTCTGTCGGCTGACCACAACCTGTTCGTCGACCACGGGCAACCCGTCGATGTCGAGCACGACAAGGTTGGTCACACCGAAACCCTTGCCTGTCAGAACAATTGTCTGTGCATCCTGAACGGCGGCGTCGGCAATCTCGGGATTGCCCACGACGATCGTGTCTGCCGGGCGGGCAAGCTTGACGATCTTGGCCTGATTCATGACCACCCTTATCGACGAGCTGTCGGCCATGCTCACTGCAGGCATGACGAGCAATCCCGCAAGCAAAGCGCCTGCTGTCACGATCATTCCGGATTTAGAAAACGCGTTGCGCATTGCGCTGCTCCCCAAGTCAAGCTGAAGAGACTATGAAGCGTATTGGTGAACCAACGGTTAAGCAGGCCAGTTCGTGGGGGCCCAAACACGGCGAGGGAACAGTGTTTCAAGACGTACCATTATAAAGAGAGTGCGGCATGGCTGGTTGCAGGTTTCCTGTTATACAACTGTTAACCAATCGGCTCGCTTTGCGCAGGCAAGGTTTTGGTAAGGCTGTTTCTTAAGCAGGTTGAAAGAGCTCCTTTGTAAGTTCAGGCCATCCGATCAACACAACAAAGATCGTTGACGGTCTTGCTGAACAAAAACGCGGAAGAGGAGTTTTACACAATGGCTAATCTGTTTTCACGCTTCCTGAAAGACGAGTCCGGTGCAACTGCAATCGAGTATGGCCTCCTGGCAGCGCTCATTGCTCTTGCAATCATCGGCGGCGCGACCGCTCTCGGAACGAAGATCAATGACACCTTCACGGGCGTCGCTGGCAAACTGCCGGGCAATACCAACTAATCAGCCCAGGTCCTAAACTGGTTGATTGAACGGGCCACCTCTTGAGCAAAGAGGTGGCCCTTTCTTTTCGATGTGCCAGAAAGTCAATTCCTTAAGGTTTTTGCGGCGAAATGCGCAGGTCATCAAAACTGGGGTGTCGTTGATGCTTGAAGCTGTGATTCTCGTGGTCTTTCCGTTCTGCATGGTGTTTGCGGCAGTCTCGGACCTGTTGTCCATGACCATCGCAAACCGCGTTTCGGTGTTGCTGGTCGGGACTTTCATGATCGTGGCGCCGATGACGGGCATGGACTGGTCGCAGATCGGCTTGCATCTTTCAGCCGGCCTTCTGGTTCTGGCGGTAACCTTTGCACTCTTTGCAGTCGGTGGCATGGGCGGCGGCGATGCGAAACTCATCGCAGCCACATCCGTGTGGTTTGGCCTCAGCCCACTGCTTGTGCAGTATCTTTGCCTTGCCGCTCTCATAGGAGGCGGTCTGACACTCGCTCTGATTATGTTCCGGAATTCTTATGTGTCCTACGTGTCGGTGAACAACCTGCTTTTGAGAAATCTGGCAGATCCAAAGGCAGGCATTCCCTATGGCATTGCGCTGGGGCTGGGGGGGCTCGTCGCCTATCCTGAAACACCGCTCATGCAATGGGCGCTCGCCAGGCTTTCAGGGTTCTAGTTGCCATAGGCCGCGATATCGTACCCATTCTTCACCACGCCCCGATCCTGCATCGGGGCGTTTTGTATTCCCGGTTTCTCCCGGGAACTGTTCAACTTTAAATTAATCATGGCTGTAAGGTTCGCGTTAACCATAATTTGACGATTGACACGTCATTCTCCGCTTCACGCAAGGGAAGTCCGAGTACGAGGGGCGGAGTTATGAGCAAATCCCGGATCGTCATTCTAGGTGTGGCCGTGCTGGCCGCGCTTGGTGCCGGTTACGTGGCCAAAAATCTCACGGCGCCGGCTCCGCAGCAGCCGGCGGTGAGCGCAGGGCCCCAGGAACCCGAAATCGATCTGGTGGAGGTTCTTGTCATCGGTCAGGATGTGCCGATGGGAACGGAGCTTGGCAATGCCGTGAGCTGGCAGGCCCTGGCCAGCAGACAACATCAACGCCAACATGATCACGCGCCAGGAGAGCCCCGAGGCACTCGAAGAGCTGCGCAGCTCCATTGCCCGTGTCGCGCTCTACACCGGCGAGCCGCTCAGGCGCTCGAAGCTGATCGGCGAGGGGATGAGCTTCATGTCGGCCATCCTGCCATCGGGCAAACGTGCGGTGGCCACCCAGATCGCGGCCGATACCTCGGCGGGCGGTTTCATTCTTCCCAATGATTATGTCGACGTCATCATGACGCGCAGAACCCAGGACACCGCAACGCCGAACGGCTTCATTACCGAGACCATCCTCAAGAACATCAAGGTTCTGGCGATCGATCAGGCGATCCAGGAGGATGAAGACGGGCGCCGGGTGAAGGTTGGCGAAACGGCCACCCTGGAATTGACGCCGGAACAGGCGGAAATCATCACGGTTGCGCAGCAGATGGCCGATCGCCTTACGCTGTCTCTACGGGCGATCACCGATACCAACGAAGCACCGACGAATGATGGGTCCTACCTCGTATCCGGTCAGGGACGGGGCAACAGCGTTCGGATGATCAAGTCCGGAGAAGTGACTGAAGTGGGGACCCGGAAATGAACCAGGACGCCAACGGAGCAATTGCCGCGACAAGGATGGGGCGGGTTATGCATAGCAACCTGAAACTGACCGCACGAGTTCTTCTGGGATGCGCCGCCGCGATATCCCTTCAGCTTGCCCTGCCCGTCGGCGACGCCTCCGCACAGCAACAACTCGTCAAGACACGCGGCGGGAGCAGCGCTACCCAGCGGCTGCAGCTCGGCCTTAACAAGTCTCTGGTGCTGGATCTGCCCGCCGATGCCTATGACATTCTGGTCGCCAATCCTGCCGTCGCCGATGCCGTCACCCGCACGTCACGGCGCATCTACCTGTTCGGAAAGCAGGTCGGCGAAACCAACATATTTGTCTTCGGAGCAAATGGTGAGCAGATCGCAAGCCTTGATGTCGCGGTAGAGCGGGATGTGGCAGGCCTCGAAGAGTATCTGACGCGCTTTATTCCAGACTCCGATATCGACGTCGAGCTGATCAACGACAACGTTGTCCTCACCGGCACCGTCGAAACGCCGCTCGATGCCTCAAGAGCTGCGCAGCTGGCGCAGATTTTTGTTACCGGCGGTGAAGCGACAACCGGCCAGTATTCGCAGAGCGCGGCAGCGCCCACCGATGGCGGCGGCGTCACGATCAACAACCCCGATCAGAAGCGCCAGACCAGCAAAATCGTCAACATGCTGCAGATCATCGGCGAAGATCAGGTGACCCTGAAAGTCACGGTCGCCGAGGTCAGCCGCTCCGTCATGAAACAGCTCGGCGTAAACATGATCGGCTCGGGCAGTACCGACGGCATCTCATGGGGGGCCGTGGCCGACAATGCGTTTGGGCTCGGAAAACCGCTTTCCCCAACGCAGTTCTCCGTAGGAGGCTCGCTGATCGACGCCTACATCAATGCAATGGAACAGGCTGGCGTCATGAAGACACTGGCCGAGCCGGCATTGACGGCCGTTTCGGGCGAGAAGGCCACGTTCAAGGTTGGAGGCGAATTCAACCTCGTCACCTCCCAGGAGATCGATCCCGACACGAATGCGCTCAAATACGAGGTCGAAAAGATCGACTACGGCATTGGTCTGGAGTTCCTGCCCACCGTTCTGTCTCCCGGACGTATCAGCCTGAAAATCCGAACCCAGGTCTCGGAGCCGACAATGCAGGGTTCGCAATCCTTTTCATCAGGTATTGGACGGGGCCAGCGCTACCGGAACGCCTCCAGCATGAACGCGATCTCGATCCGCAAGCGTCTCGCCGATACGACGGTTGAACTGCCATCGGGCGGATCGATGATGATCGCCGGTCTGGTGCAGGATGATGTGCGGCAGGCCTTTAACGGCGTGCCGGGTCTTTCGAAAGTGCCGGTGCTCGGCGCGCTGTTCCGCAGCCGCGACTTCGTGCGCAACGAGACGGAACTGGTCATCATCGTGACCCCGTTCCTCTCCAAGCCAACGGCACGCACCGCGCTTGCCAAGCCAGACGACAATTTCACGCCCGCCAGCGATGGCGCGGGCATGTTCCTGGGACGGGTCAACCGTGTCTACGGAACCATGAAAACCAACCTGCCCGATGGCCGCTACCACGGCGTTGTCGGCTACATCTACAAATGAGCAGGGGAAAGGTCATGCCGGGGGTGGTTATGATGAGAAAGAACATTCGGAAGACTCAAAGGCCAAGCCTGGCAGGAGCCGCCCTGATCGTCTGCGCAACCGCGCTCGTGGCAGGCTGCACTGCCAAGCGGGATTCTGTCATCGTGGGGTCGATCCCCGACGATTACCGGACAAACCATCCGATCGTGATCTCGGAGAAATCGAAGCAGATCGATCTGCCGGTCGCCATGTCCGCGCGCCGGATGACGCGAGACCAGGCGAAAACGCTGGCCGGCTTCATGAGTGGCTACGACAAGCGCTCCGGAGGCACGGTTTCGGTATTGGTGCCGTCGGGTTCGGCCAATGAACTTGGAGCGTCCAATGTGGCGTCACACATTACCAGCCTTCTCCAGAAACAGGGTGTGCCGCCGGAGTCTATATCCATAGTCTCATTCCAGGCTCCATCTGCTGACACGTCTCCTCCCATTCGTGTCTCCTATCCGTCCATTCAGGCGTCGACGGGTCCGTGCGGACGATGGCCAGAAGACATTCTCGATACGACCGACAACAAGCATTACGCGAATTTCGGCTGTTCGTTTCAGAACAATCTCGCCGCCCAGGTCGCCAATCCGAACGATTTCCTCGGTCCCCGCAAGCAGGGCGAGATCGATGCGGAGAACCGGATGGGCGTGATCGACAAGTATCGCGGCGAAGAAAGCAATTACAAGGCTGGCAAGGTTTCCAGCGACTTCCGCAATGCCAGCGAAGTCGAGTACTAGGCGAGGAGATGAGATGAGCAATCTAGCCTACGAAACGGATCCAGACGCCCTTGCAGCCGAAGCAGAATCGTCGTCTGCACTTCAGACACTGCGTCCCATCCCGCGCATCTCCATTCAGGCATTTTGCGAGACGGACAGCGTCGCCAACCCCATTGAGCGGGCGGGCGAAGACCGCCGCATGTCGAAGACCCACCTCAAGGTTCACATGGGAGGCGTCGCGACCGCAGTCGAATTCTATCAGACCGCAGCAACACCAAACCTTGTCATCGTGGAATCGTCCAGCGAGCCAAGAGAGCTTCTGGGCTCGCTTGAGCAGCTCGCCGCCGTGTGTGATCCCTCCACAAAGGTGATCATCATCGGGCATTACAACGATGTCTGGCTCTATCGCGAGCTGATCCGCGCAGGCATCTCCGAATATGTTGTCGCTCCGATCTCGATGGCCGACATCGTCAGCGTGATCGCAAACATCTTTGTCGATCCGGAAGCTGAACCTCTGGGGCATTCCATCGCCTTTATCGGCGCCAAAGGTGGTGTCGGATCGTCCACGGTCGCACACAATGTGGCGTGGACCATCTCCAACCTGTTCGAAAACGAGGTTGTGGTTGCCGATCTGGATCTGCCGTTCGGTACTGCCAACATCAACTTCGATCAGGATCCGGCGCAGGGCATCGCAGAGGCGGTGTTCTCCCCTGAACGCATCGACGAGGTTTATCTCGACCGACTTCTCGCGCAATGCGCTGAACGGCTCTCCCTGCTCGCAGCGCCTTCCACGCTCGACCGGGTCTATGATTTCGATCCCGAGGCCTTTGCGCAGATCATCGACACGACGCAGCGCACCGCGCCCGTTCTCGTACTCGACGTGCCGCACACATGGAACGGGTGGACGAAAACAACGCTTGCGCAGGCCGATGAGATCGTCATCACGGCCACGCCGGACCTTGCCAATCTGCGCAACACGAAGAACCTCATCGACACGCTGAAGAAGCTGCGTCCAAACGACAAGCCACCGATACTGCTTCTCAACCAGGCGGGCATCCCGAAGCGTCCCGAGATATCACTTGAGGATTTTGCCGAGCCTCTGGGGATCACGCCTGCCGCGACCATTCCCTTCGAGCCGCAATTGTTCGGCAATGCGGCCAACAATGGGCGCATGCTGGGCGAAATGGATGCCGCCAGCCCGATCGTCGAGACGATCAACGACCTTGCTCACGTGCTGACCGGTCGCAGAGACGTGCAACCGAAAAAGAAGAGCGGATTGTTTGGCATCCTGGACAAGTTGAAACGCAAGAGCTGAGATGGATTGGTAGCGTCAGATGTTCGGAAAGAGAGGCGCGGGAGCTTCGCATCCCGCAGCACCGCACACCGCAGCCCCTAAACCCCTCTCGGGAGGGGCGGAGGTATTGACGCAGGAGCGCCCGGCAGCACCCCCGGCATCGGAGGTGGAGCGCCCGAGCGTGCCCGAGGCACCGGCCTCGCGCACGGCCGCAGAGGCCCCAAGGCCCGCCGCCCCGCAGCCGGCCCGACAGGCTCCCAAACAGCGCGCCCGCAGCGATTCCTACTACGACACCAAAAGTCAGGTGTTTTCGGCGCTGATCGAAACGATTGATCTCTCGCAGCTTGCCAATCTCGACCCGGACAGCGCGCGCGAGGAAATTCGCGACATCGTCAACGACATCATCGCGATCAAGAATTTTGCGATGTCGATCTCCGAACAGGAAGATCTGCTCGAGGACATCTGCAATGACGTGCTGGGTTATGGCCCCCTGGAGCCGCTTCTGGCACGCGACGACATTGCCGACATCATGGTCAATGGCGCCGAGCATGTTTACATAGAAGTGAACGGCAAGGTCGAACAGACCAGCGTGCGTTTTCGCGACAATCAGCAACTGCTCAATATCTGCCAGCGCATCGTCAGCCAGGTTGGCCGGCGCGTCGATGAATCCAGCCCGATCTGCGACGCGCGCCTTCCCGACGGTTCCCGTGTCAATGTCATCGCGCCCCCGCTCGCCATCGACGGTGCCTCGCTCACCATTCGTAAGTTCAAGAAAGACAAGCTCACACTCGACCAGCTCGTGCGGTTCGGCGCGATCTCGCCGGAGGGTGCGGAGCTGCTCAAGATCATCGGCCGCGTTCGCTGCAATGTTCTTATCTCCGGCGGTACCGGCTCGGGCAAGACGACGCTGCTGAACTGCCTGACCAACTTCATCGATCTCGACGAGCGCATCATCACATGTGAGGATTCTGCCGAGCTCCAGCTGCAGCAGCCCCATGTGGTTCGCCTGGAAACCCGCCCTCCCAATCTGGAAGGCGAGGGTGAGGTCACCATGCGCGATCTGGTGCGCAACTGTCTGCGCATGCGTCCGGAGCGGATCATCGTGGGCGAGGTGCGCGGCCCGGAGGTCTTCGATCTCCTGCAGGCCATGAACACCGGTCACGACGGTTCCATGGGAACAATCCACTCCAACAATCCACGCGAGTGTCTGAACCGCATCGAATCGATGGTTGCCATGGGCGGCTTCACGCTGCCGCAGAAAACCGTCCGCGAGATCATCGTCGGCTCGGTGGATGTGATCATTCAGGCCACCCGCCTGCGTGACGGTTCACGCCGGATCACACACGTCACCGAAGTGATCGGCATGGAAGGAGATGTGATCATCACCCAGGATCTGATGCTCTACGACATGAAGGGTGAGGACGCGAACGGCAAGATTATCGGGGAGCACGTATCGACCGGCATTGCGCGGCCTCACTTCTGGGATCGCGCCCGCTATTACGGTGAGGAGCAGCGTCTCGCAACCGCGTTGGAAGCGATGGAAAGGAAAACTGACTGACATGAGTCTGACATTCCTCACCATTTGGAGCAGGTAACGTCATGTTCGGCATGGATATCACCCTGATCGCTTTCATTCTTCTGGCCGGTTGCAGCGCGGGCGCCGTGGCCTACGCGCTGATGTTCAACAGTATTGCCAGTGAGAAAAAAGTCGGCCGGCGGCTGGACACCGTCAAGCGTGCGCAAACGGATCAGGTGGCCATCAAGGCCTCGCGCGATCGCGTGGTGGAGACAGCCAAACGCCGAAAATCCATTCAGGATTCGCTCAAGGATCTCGAAGAGCGTCAGAAAAAACGTGACACCAGGGTCCGCAAACCACCGTTGAAGATGCAGCTGAAACAGGCAGGGATGGATGTAACCCCCGAGCGCTTCTACATCCTGTCAGCGATATCCGGGCTGGTTCTCACCGTGGTCGCGTTCGTTCTGGGTGCTCCGCTTCTGGTCCTGCCGGGGGCGTTGATCGTTGGTACTCTGGGCCTGCCCCGCTGGTTCGTTGCGATGAAGCGCCGCAGGCGTGTGAAGGCGTTCCTGAACGAATTTCCGAATTCGCTCGATGTCATCGTTCGTGCTGTGAAGTCGGGTCTCCCGATCAATGACGGCATTCGTCTGATCGCGAATGAGGCACAGGAACCGGTGCGAACCGAATTTCGGCGGATTGTCGAGGCCCAGCAGATGGGAGTGTCGACTCCGGAAGCCTGCATGCGAATGGGCGAGACCATGCCATGCTCGGAAGCCGGTTTCTTCGGTATCGTGATCCAGATTCAGTCGCAGGCCGGCGGCAACCTGTCCGAAGCGCTGGCCAATCTTTCCCGCGTGTTGCGCAATCGCAAGAAAATGAAGGCCAAGGTGCAGGCACTGTCGATGGAGG
Organism: Nitratireductor sp. GISD-1A_MAKvit; assembly: GCF_040819555.1. Classification (GTDB taxonomy): domain Bacteria; phylum Pseudomonadota; class Alphaproteobacteria; order Rhizobiales; family Rhizobiaceae; genus Nitratireductor. The sequence goes on along the minus strand of NZ_CP161920.1, from coordinate 3,830,680 downwards.
CCAAGGCATCGGCCATGATCATTGGGGCGCTGCCCTTCGTCGTGGCCTTTCTCGTCTATCTCACCAGTCCGACTTACATCATGCCGCTGTTCACGACGAGCCCGGGGCACCTCATTTTGGGGTTCGCGGCGCTGTGGATGGCAATCGGCATTCTCGTGATGCGGAACATGATCAACTTCGAGGTCTAGCCAATGCCTGCAGATGCTGTCGGAAGTTTCCTTGAACCCAGTTTTCTGATCGCAATTCTGGTTGCGGTGGCCGTGTTCGCGACCGTGTTCACCCTGCTGCCGGCGTTCGGCGGCGATCCGCTGAAAGCTCGAATGAAAAGCGTTGCCCTGGAACGCGACGAACTGCGCGCCAAACAGCGGGCGCGCCTTGCGGCAGAAGCAGACAAGCGCCGGCGCGGTTTGCGTGAGCATCAGTCGGAAGGAATGCGGGCGGTTGTCGATCGCCTCGATCTACGGCGCGCTCTTGCCGACGACGCTACTGTCGCCAAACTCAGAACCGCAGGTTTCCGAGGCCAGAATCCTCTCACGAAGTTCCTGTTCTTCCGTCTTGTCCTTCCCTTCGCGGCGCTGTCGATCGCTGTCGTCTACATTTTCGTTCTGGGCCACCTGCCCGAACAGCCTCTGTTCGTAAAGCTGTTCGTGTGTGTGCTTGCGGCCTATGCCGGTTTCTATGCTCCGGTCCTCTATGTCAGCAATCTGGCCTCGAAACGAAAAGCCTCGATCCAGATTGCCTGGCCCGATGCGCTCGATCTGATGCTGATATGCGTGGAATCGGGCATGTCCATCGAAGCGGCTTTCCGGCGCGTGGCAGACGAGATTGGCGCCCAGTCTGTGGCGCTGGCGGAGGAGCTTGTGCTGACGAACGCAGAACTCTCGTTCCTTCAGGAGAGGCGGCAGGCCTATGAAAACTTTGCCTCGCGCACAGGCCTTGAAACCGTGAAGAGTGTGACCCAGGCGCTGATACAGGCAGAAAGATATGGCACGCCCGTCAGCCACGCGCTCAGGGTGCTTGCGGACGAAAGCCGCGAGATGCGCATGAACGAGGCCGAGAAAAAGGCCGCCGCGCTGCCACCGAAACTCACCGTGCCGATGATTCTCTTCTTCATCCCGGTTCTGTTCGCAGTCATCCTCGGACCGGCAGGCATCCAGATCAAGCAGCAGGGGCTGTTCTGAGATCATGCAAAAGGCCGCTTGAAGCGGCCTTTTCGAACATTGTCAGGGGAATTGAAGCGCCGTTACTGGCGCTTTTTCTTGTCTTTTTCGGAAAGCTGGCTCCACGCGTTCTGCTGTGCGAGCATGGAGCGCAGATACGTCACGTTTGCCTCGGCCTGTTCGGGCGAAAGCTCCTGCCGTGCCAGCCGCTCGGCTTCCTCGAAGCGTCCCTGAAGTCCGACGACGAGCGCCAGGTTCTGTCGCACCCGGCTATCCGCGCCGGAAGCCTGTGCCGCCTGTCGCATATAGTGCTCGGCCGATTTCAGGTCACCTTCCAACAGATACGACATGCCCATGTTTGAAAGGATGGAGGATTCACCCGGTTTCAGGTTCAACGCCTGGCGATAGAGCGCGCGCGCCGCTTCCTTCTGACCCAGCTGATCCAGGATCGCACCCTCGGCCGACTGAAGGCGCCAGTCGGGATATTCCGGCGTCTGCGCCCGGCGCACCGCATCGAGTGCCGGCTGCAATTCTCCTGCCGCTGCCAGTGCCTTGCCATAGGCTGCCAGCACTTCGCGATCCGTTGGGTGGTCAATGGCCAGTTTGCGCATCACCGCTAGAGACTGGTCCACACGACCCGTCATCTGAAGCACAGAGGCATAACGCAGTGCGGTTGACTTGTCCTTGGTGTTCTTTGTGTAGGCCCGGCCAAGAGCATCTGCAGCACTCCGCAATTGCGGCTCGCTCATGCTTGCGACATTGGATGCGGCCTTGGGCGTGCTGCGGCTGATGGACCCGGTTGTCATCCGGTCCTTGGCGCAGCCGGCCACTGAAACTGCCATGATCAGCGCCATGGCTGTCATGGCCATTCTGTTTACGGTTGCATTCGTGCGCTGTTCGGTAAACATCTGCGCGCGCCCTCCGATTGGCTTCGGCCGCCCTCCGGCCAACTCTCAACAGAGAGAAATATTCTGTTAACCCTAACGGAGCGTTAAAGCGCGCCGCAAAACGTAAATGAGGAGACAAGAAATGCCCGTCACGCTCCTGACCTCGAAAGAGGCTTCATCGCTGCCTGTCTACACGGTGGCGGCCGATGGCCTGGATGCCTGCAATGCACCGAAGCAAGCGATCACTTGGGCAAGGGCCAACGGCTTTTCTGGGGCTGCCGGAACGGTACTGATCGTGCCGGGTGAAGCGGGCGCGGTAGCCGGCGCATTTCTCGGGCTTGGCACATCCGACGCCGCCAATCCACTTTGCGCAGGAGCGCTCGCACGGCATCTGCCGGAAGGCGACTGGCACTTTGCCGAGGCTCCGAAAGAGGCGGAACTTGCAGTTCTGGGCCTGATGCTTGGGGCTTATTCCTTCACGCGCTATGGCAAGAAGCCACGCAACACGCTTCGCTTTGCCGCTCCCGAAGGAGTGGATGCAGCTCGCGTCGAGCGGCTGGCCGGCGGCAGCTTCCTTGCACGCGATCTCATCAACACGCCAGCCGGCGATATGGGGCCCGATGCGCTCGAAGTAGCCACCCGTGAACTCGCTTCCGAACATGGCGCAACGCTGACGGTGACGGCGGGTGAGGACCTCCTCAAAGAAAACCTGCCGATGATCCACGCGGTCGGCCGTGCCGCGGAGGTGGCCCCGCGCCTTCTCGATCTGCGCTGGGGACGGGACGATGCGCCGAAGGTTACGCTTGTCGGCAAGGGCGTCTGTTTCGATACCGGCGGTCTTGATCTGAAACCGGCCGCCGGCATGCTGCTCATGAAGAAGGATATGGGCGGCGCTGCCAATGTCCTCGGCCTTGCCTCGATGCTCATGGCGGCAAAGATCGACATTCGCCTGCGTGTGCTCATTCCTGCCGTGGAAAACGCCGTCGCCGGCAATGCCTTCCGTCCCGGCGATGTGCTGACCAGCCGCAAGGGGCTCACCGTCGAGATCGGAAACACCGATGCCGAGGGTCGCCTGGTGCTTGCCGATGCGATGGCGCTGGCGGACGAGGAGGAGCCTGAGCTCCTGATCGACATGGCAACGCTGACGGGCGCTGCGCGCGTTGCGCTCGGGCCCGATGTGCCGCCCTTCTACACCGACGACGAAGCGCTGGCGGCTGCGTTGGCGCAGGCATCGCAGGCAGTTGCCGACCCTCTCTGGCGGATGCCGCTCTGGAAGCCTTATCTCTCGCGTCTCGATTCGAAGATCGCAGACATCAACAATGTCTCGCTCGACGGTTTTGCCGGTTCGCCAATCGCCGGTCTCTTCCTTGGCCGTTTCGTGGAGAAGGCGAAGAGCTGGGCGCATTTCGACATCTATGGCTGGAACCCGGCAGACAAGCCGCACGCTCCGGTCGGCGGCGAGGCGCAGGGCATCCGCGCCATCGAACGCATGCTTGCAGAGCGTTATGGAGGTGCTTCCTAGCAAGTAGCAGCTTGCGCTTGCGCCGGCCTGCCTTTGTCTGCATGAATGGAACGGAGCCGAAACGGTTGTTGTTTTTCTGCAAAGGCAGGCCCTGAAATGTCCGTCCAGCTTAGGCCAAGCCAGGCGCTGCGTCTGTGGCAGCAGGTCAGCCTTGCCGAGGTGCGCGGCAAGGCACCAGACCTCACGGAGCGCCAGCTTGCGATCCTTCTGACGATCTATCTGGACCCGCCGCCGCACACTGTGCGGGGGCTCGCCGAAAAACTGGATGTTTCCAAACCCGTCATCACCCGAGCGCTCGACACGATGGGCGCATTGAAACTCGTTTCACGCCACCGCGACCCGAGCGACCGCCGTAATGTCCTGATCAAGCGCACCGTCGAAGGTGCCTTGTTCGTGGAACGGTTCGGCGATGTGGTGGTGGAAAAGTCCGCGGAGCTACCCTTATGACCACACTCGACCGGCGTCTTCACGCCCACCGACCGGATCTCGCCGATGCCCGTCTTGAGGGCAGGGTGGAGGCGGCTCGTTTCACCGCAGGCATGCCCGCCCGCGTCGGCGCGCCCGTTGTCGACGTGCACGGCGCCCCGCGTCTTGACGCCGGCATCGACACTCAGTTCCTTCATGGCGACCGGGTGCGTGTCTTCGAGCGTCGTGAAGGCTGGGCCTGGGTGCAGGCTGAGCATGACGGCTATGTCGGCTATGTGAATGCCGCCTCCCTCGAGGAGGAAGGCGTGTTGCCCACTCATCGCGTCACCGCGCAGCGCAGTTTCGTCTACCCCGAACCTGAATTGAAGAAACCCGCAACCACCACGCACAGTATAGGAGCGGCGCTTTGTGTCACGGAGACGGTTGAGAACCGTGGCACGCAATATGCGCTTCTCGCGTCAGGGGGCGCGGTGATCGCCGGGCACCTGCAGCCGCTCGATGTGCATCAAGAGGACTACGTCACAGTCGCAGAAACCTTTCTGCACACACCCTATCTGTGGGGAGGGACGAGCGGCTTCGGTATCGACTGTTCCGGTCTGGTGCAGCTATCCATGCGCATGGCCGGGAAAACCGTGCTGCGCGATACGGACATGCAGGCCGAGAGCATCGGGTTTCTGATCGATCCCGCCGAGACCGCGCTTCGGCGGGGTGATCTCGTTTTCTGGAAAGGCCATGTGGCGATCATGCTTGATCACGTGATGATGTTGCATGCCAACGGCAACACGATGACCGTCGCACGCGAACCGCTGAGTGATGCGGTCGAGCGGATCGAACGTCTCTACGGCCGCCCGACGCATTATCGCCGGCCTTAATATCCGGCCTTGCGGTCGACGAGATTTGTCAACGCCTCACCACGCTCAAACGCAGCCATCTGTTGCAGCATTGGCGGCACCAGATGTGCGGGATCCGAAGTGGCCGCCGCGTGCGGTGTCACGAACACGCGCGGATGCGCCCAGAGCGGACTTTCCGGCGCCAGCGGTTCTCGCTCAAACACGTCGAGGCTCGCTTCCTTCAAAACACCGTCTTCAAGCGCCTTCAGTATGTCTGTCTCGCGCTGCAGTCTCCCGCGGCCCGCATTGATGAGACAGGGGCCGCCCAACGGCCCGTCCTGGCGCAGCCTCGAGATGACTGAATAGTCCACAATGCCTTCTGTTGCCGCCGACAGCGGTAAGAGCACCACCAGAATGTCGGTCGCGTTGAGAAAGGGCGTCAGCCCGTCTTCACCGTGATAGCCTTTGACACCATCGACATCCTTTGGCGTGCGGCTCCAGCCATTCACCGAAAAACCGAGCGCATGCAGTGCCTTTGCGGCCCGTGTGCCAAGCTGGCCGAGCCCCATAATGCCCACCGAAACGTCGTTGGCTGGCGGCTGCCGCGGCTCGTGCCAGACCTTTCGGGCCTGTTGTTCCCGGTAGACGGCGCCCTGCCTGTGATGATCGAGCACACGCCACGTCACATATTCGCACATGTGTTGTGTGAGGTTTTCCGCCACCACGCGCACGATGGGTACATCGGGCACCTGGTCATCGGCGAAGATGTGGTCCACGCCCGCGCCGATGGAGAAGATGACCTTCAGGTTCGGCAGTCTGGCGAGCACACCAGGCTGCTGTTTCCAGACAACGGCATAGTCGACCGAAGGGTCTTCCGCGCCATCTGGTTCCAGCACCACCTCCCGCTCCCTGGAGAGAAGGTCATACCAGCGCTGCGGGTTGAAACCGGTAACGGAAAGAAGGACGCGACCGCGTTTCTGAGTGCTCATGGTTTGCCCCTCGAATTCTATTCGCTGACCACGCCTCCGGGCGTGGCTTCGATGTTGAACGCGGCTGCGATCAGCGCGCGTGTGTAATCGGTCTGTGGCGCATCGAAGATTTGCTCCGCCGGACCAGCCTCCACCACCTTGCCGGCGCGCATGACGATCACCTCATTGGCAAGTGCGCGCACCACTTTCAGGTCATGGCTGATGAAGAGATAGGCCAGATTGTGCCGCTTCTGCAAATCGCGCAGAAGGTCCACCACCTGCGCCTGCACGCTCATGTCGAGCGCCGATGTGGGCTCGTCCAGCATCACGAAACGCGGTTTCAGCACCATCGCGCGGGCAATCGCGATACGCTGGCGCTGACCGCCGGAGAATTCGTGTGGGTAGCGGAACCGGCTATCGGGGTCGAGATCGACCTCCTTCAACGCATCGACCACCATCGCGTCGCGTTCATCGGCCGAAAGGCCGGGCTCGTGAATGCGCAGCCCTTCCTCGATGATCTCGGCGACAGACATGCGCGGGCTCAGCGAACCATAGGGATCCTGAAACACCACCTGCAAGGCGTGCCGATAGGGGCGCATCTGGCGAAAGGAAAGCTGGTCGATCTCCTTGCCCGAGAAGCGTATGTGCCCCTCTGATCCGATCATGCGGGCAAGGGCCAGGCCAAGCGTCGTCTTGCCGGAGCCCGATTCACCCACCACGCCGAGTGTCTGGCCGGCGCGTACTGTCACGTCCACCCCGTCGACACCCTTGATGTGATCGACCGTGCGGCGCAGAAGCCCCTTCTTCACCGGGAACCACACCTTGATCGCGTCACCTTCCATCACCGTTTCTGCAGTCGGATCCGCTTTCGGCGGGCGCCCCTTGGGTTCGGCCTCGATGAGATGGCGCGTATAGGCATGCTGGGGGTTGGTGAATATTTCTTCAGTCCGACCGGTCTCCACGATCTTCCCGTCGGTCATCACGCAGACCCGGTCTGCCACCTTGCGCACGATGCCCAGATCATGAGTGATGAAAAGCATCGACATGGATTTCTTGCGCCGCAGGTCGGCCAGAAGTTCCAGGATCTGCGCCTGCACTGTCACGTCGAGCGCGGTGGTCGGCTCGTCGGCGATCAGGAGATCGGGCTCGTTGGCGAGCGCCATGGCAATCATCACGCGCTGGCGCTGGCCGCCGGAGAGCTGGTGCGGAAAGGAATCGAGCCGCTTTTCTGGATCGCGGATCCCCACCTGATTGAGCAGTTCAAGGGTCCGCTCCCGCGCTGCCTTGTCTCCCATGCCACGATGCAGCTTCAGCATTTCGCCCACCTGCCGCTCGATGGTGTGCAGCGGGTTGAGCGAGGTCATCGGCTCCTGGAAGATCATGGAGATCTCGTTGCCGCGCACCTTGCGCTGTGTCGTTTCATCGGCGGCAAGGATGTCCACGCCGTTGTAGAAGATCTGTCCGGACGGATGGCTCGCCGCCGGATAGGGCAGAAGCCGCAGGACCGAGAGTGCCGAAACCGATTTCCCCGACCCCGATTCGCCCACCAGCGCAACGGTCTCGCCACGTGCGATGTCGAACGAGATGTGATCGACCGCGAGCGTCTCCTGCGCACCCTGCCGGAAGGACACGGAAAGATCGCGGATCGAGAGAAGGGGCGTGTCACTCATTTGAATGTCTTCCGCGGGTCGAAGGCGTCGCGCACGGCTTCGCCGATGAAGATCAAGAGCGACAGCATGATCGAGAGGCTCAGGAAGCCGGCAATGCCGAGCCATGGCGCGTTGAGGTTGCGCTGGCCCTGCCGCAGGAGTTCACCCAGCGAAGGCGAGCCGGGCGGAAGTCCGAAGCCCAGAAAATCGAGCGAGGTCAGCGTTGTGATCGAGCCGTTCAGGATGAAGGGCAGGAAGGTGAGGGTGGCCACCATCGCATTGGGCAGAAGGTGGCGGAAGATGATCGTGCGGTTGGAAACGCCAAGCGCCCGCGCCGCGCTCACATATTCGAAGTTGCGGGCTCGCAGGAATTCGGCGCGCACAACACCCACAAAAGCCACCCATGAAAAAAGCAGCATGATGCCGAGCAGGATGAAGAAGCCCGGCGGCAAAACGGCGGCGATGATCAGGATCAGATAGAGCACCGGAATTGAGGACCAGATCTCGATGAAACGCTGGAAGAGAAGGTCCGTCCAGCCACCGAAATAGCCCTGTATCGCGCCGGCGCTGACCCCGATCAGCGCCGAGGCGCCGGTCAGGATCAGGCCGAAAAGCACCGAGATGCGAAACCCGTAGATCACCCGCGAAAGCACGTCGCGCGCCTGATCATCCGTGCCGAGCCAGTTCCAGTTTCCGGGCGTGCAGGCCGGGTCGTCCACCCCCTGCAGATAACGCCCGCAGCGTTCTTCCTTGGTGTACATCCATGAAGGTTTGGCCGGCGCCGCCTCGGGAATTTCGTTGTTCACCGTGCGGTAGGAATAACGGATCGGCGGCCACACCATCCAGCCATTGGCCTCGATCTCCTCGGAGATGATCGGATCGCGATAGTCTGTCACCGCGAGGAAACCGCCGAACTTCTCTTCGGGGTAGTCCACCAGAACCGGAAACAGAACCTCGCCCTTGTAATAGGCAAGCACCGGTTTGTCGTTGGCCAGAAATTCGGCAAACAGCGACAGAACGAACAGGATCAGGAAAATCCAGAGAGACCAGTAGCCGCGCCGGTTGGCGCAGAAATTCTGCCAGCGGCGCTTGTTGATCGGCGAAAGCCACGGCCTTCTGCCGGGGCGGCGCACCGCTGCCACCTCACTTTGCACCTGAATGTCAGACATCACACATCCCTCCGCTCGAAGTCGATGCGGGGGTCGATCAGCGTGTAGGTCACATCCGAGATCAGGCTGATGACCAGACCGAGCAGCGAGAAGATGTAGAGATTGGCGAACACCACCGGATAGTCACGGTCGATCACCGAGCGGAAGCCCAGAAGCCCGAGCCCGTCGAGCGAGAAGATGCTCTCGATCAGCAGCGAGCCGGTGAAGAATGCCGAAATGAACGCGCCGGGAAAGCCGGCGATGATGATCAGCATCGCATTGCGGAACACATGGCCATAGAGCACCTGTCGTTCCGAAAGCCCCTTGGCGCGTGCGGTCACCACATACTGTTTGCGGATTTCATCGAGAAACGAATTCTTTGTCAGAAGCGTCGTCGTGGCGAAGGCCGAGAGCACCATGGCCGTCAAAGGCAGGGCAAGGTGCCAGAAATAATCGAGAATACGCGCAGGCCAGGAAAGGCTTTCCCAATTGTCGGAAGTCAGGCCGCGCAGCGGAAACCAGTCGAAGAAGGATCCACCGGCGAACAGAACCATCAGGAGAATGGCAAACAGGAAGCCGGGAATGGCATAGGCAACAATCACAACGCCGCTGGTCCACACATCGAATGCCGAACCGTCCTTCACCGCCTTGCGGATGCCGAGTGGAATGGAAATCCCGTAGGAGATCAGCGTGATCCAGAGGCCGAGCGAGATCGAGACCGGCATCTTTTCAAGGATCAGGTCGATCACCGAAATGTCGCGGAAATAACTCTCGCCAAAGTCGAAACGCGCATAGTTCCAGATCATCAGGCCAAAGCGCTCGAGCGGCGGCTTGTCGAAACCGAATTGCTTTTCAAGCGATGCGATGAATTCCGGATCGAGACCCTGCGCGCCACGATATTTCGAGGTTACGCCACTGCCTTCGACCGAACTGCCGTCAAAACCCTGATTGCCAAGATCGCCGCCGCCACCGGAGATGCGCGCATCGGCGCCGCCGGCCTGACCGGTGATCTGGGCAATCACCTGTTCCACGGGCCCGCCGGGTGCGAATTGCACGACGATGAAGGAAATGGCCATGATGCCGAAGAGTGTCGGGATCATGAGAAGCAGTCGACGGAGGATATAGGCGCCCATCAGTCAGCCACTCTCTTCACGGTTGGGATCGAGGAAACTTCTGTCACGCCGCCCTTATGCCTTGCCAATCGCTTTTGCCTTCTCTTGCTCAAACCACCAGAGCGATTCCACCGGAAAAAAGTAATCCGGCTTGTTGTCGCTGTACCCGAACATGTCCCAGTGAGCCACCCGGTGATTCGTCAGGTGCCAATTTGGAATCCAGTCGCGCCTTGCACGCAAGACCCTGTCCAGCACCTTCAGCGTTGTGGCAAGTTCGTCACGGGTTTTCGCCTTACCGGCAATCTCGATCAGTTCATCGACCACGGGGTCAACGGTGCCCGAATAATTGTAGGAGCCTTCCACACCTGCGGTGCGCGAGTGGAATATCTGCTCAAGCCCGTTGGCATCGGGGGTGGCGGTCAGGTCGATCGCCACGGGGATCATGTCGAAGTCGAAAGCATTCTGCCGACTCTGGTACTGTGAGGCATCGACCACGCGGGTGGAGGCATCAATGCCGATGGCCCGCAGGTTCTCGCCGAAGCTGGCATCCTGGCGCAGGAAGATTTCATCCCGCACCAGATATTCCAGTGTGAAGCGCGTGCCCTTCTCGTTGTGGAGAACACCATCGCGCGGCGTCCAGCCCGCTTCGGTCAAGAGCTCGCGCGCCCGACGCAGATTGTTACGGTCGCGTCCCGATCCGTCGGAGGCTGGCTGTTTCACCGCCTCTCCAAAGGCTGCTTCCGGCACATCGCTGCGCAAGCGGTCGAGCAGCGCCTGTTCTTCGGGTGAGGGTTCTCCCTCAGCCTTGTAGGGCGAGCGTTCGAAGAAGGAATGCGACCGCGTGTATGCGTCGTAGAAAAGGTTGCGGTTCGTCCATTCAAAGTCGAAGCACAGGCTGATGGCCTCGCGCACCCGCACATCCTTGAACTGCTCGCGCCGCTGGTTGAGCACGAGGCCGTAGAGCTGAGGGCGTTTTTCGCCGGGGATCTCCGTCCGAACCACGCGCCCATCGTGAATGGCAGGAAAATCGTACCCCGTTGCCCATATGCGCGACGTGAATTCCTGGCGCCAGTAGACATCGCCTTTCTTGAAAGCCTCAAAACCGGCATTGCGGTCGCGGTAGAAATCGATGCGGATCGTGTCGAAATGGTTGAACCCATTTGCGGGGCCAAGATCGCGCGCCCAGTAGTCTTCAACCCGCTCATATTCCACATAGCGGCCGGCCGAAAACCGGCCCACCTTGTAGGGACCTGAGCCGAGCACCGGGACGAGGCGGGAACTGTCGAAGCCGTTCTCCTCGACGAATGCCTTTGAGAAAATCGGGTAGCCGGCCACGGTGAGAATGTTGCGGCGTGACTGCTGCCCCGAAAACCGGAGATGGACCATGTCTGTGCCCTCGGCGGTGGCTTCGGTCATCTCGGAAAGGGGCAGTTGTAGCTGCGGGTGTCCCTTCTCCTGCAGGAGATTGTACGAAAATGCGACGTCTTCGGCGGTGACCGGCGACCCATCGTGAAAACGTGCCTCCGGACGCAGCTTGAAGGCAAACCCGTTGCGATCCTCGGAAAGTGTCACGCTCTCGGCCAGAAGCCCGTAGATCGCGTCAGGTTCGTCATAGGCCCGCACCATCAGCGAATCGAAGCATATCTCCATGCGCGGCGGCGCATCCCCGGTGCGCACGAAGGCGTTCAGCGTATTGAATGTCAGAACATTCTGGTTGAAATACCAGTACCCCGGCTGGAAATTGAACGTGCCACCCTTCGGCGCCTCGGGACAGGCATAGTCGAAATGGCTGAAGCCCCGAGCGTATTTGAGATCGCCAAATGCCGAGAGGCCGTGCAGTGGCGTGCCCGTCTCCACATCGGCAAACACCTCGCGCGGCAGAAGTGGTGCGGCGATTGCCGCCCCGGCAAGCGCTAGAAACTCGCGGCGCGGGAGCTCGAGAAGGCCGCTCAATTCTGGCTCCGGTACTTGGCTGCGAGCGCTTTCTCACGTTCCGGGTCGATCCACCAGGAATCGAGGTCAACACCTGCATATTCGGGCTGTTTCTCCGGCATGCCGAATTTATCCCAATAGGCAATACGTGTGTAGGGCGCGTGCCATTGCGGCACCCAGTAGTAATTCCACAGAAGCACGCGATCGAGCGCTCGGCTGGCGGCAACGAGTTCCTCACGCTCCTGCGCGTAGATGATTTTCTCAACGAGCGCATCCACGACGGGGCTCTTTACCCCGGCAAGGTTGCGCGTGCCGGGGGTGTCCGCCGCCTTGGATCCCCAATACTCGCGTTGCTCGTTCCCCGGTGAAAGCGAGTTGACGAAGATGCTCGCCACAGCGTCGAAATCGAAATTGCGGATGCGGTTCACATATTGCGACGGGTCGATGATGCGCAGCGAGACGTCGATACCGATCTTGCGCAACGCTGTCATATAAGGCCCTGTCGTGATCTCGTCCGTGGGGCTGTTGCCGAGAAACTCGATGGTGAACTGCTGGCCGGTGCCGTCGTTCGTCATCTTTCCACCCTTGATGCTCCAGCCCGCCTCGGAAAAGAGCTTGATGGCCTCGCGCAGATAGGTTCGTTCCGCCTGCGGATTGTCGTAGACCGGCAGCTTGAATTCCTCGGTGAACAGTGCAGGCGGAAGCTTGTCCTTGAACTCCTCGAGAATTTCCAGTTCACGCCCCTCAGGCAGGCCGGTGGCAGCAAGTTCGCTTCCTTCGAAATAGCTGTCCGTGCGGGTGTAGCTGTCGAAGAAGAGGGTCCGGTTCATGTCCTCGAAGTTGAAGGCAAGCGTGAGTGCTTCGCGAATGCGGCGATCCTGAAACTTCGGGCGGCGAGTGTTCAAAACGAACCCCTGCATGGGCTCGGCGCCGCCCGTCGGAAACTCCTTCTTGATGACATCACCGTCCCTGAACGCCGGGAACGTGTATTCCGTCGCCCAGCGGCGTGAGCGGTTCTCAACGCGGATGTCCTGAAGACCACCCTTGGTGAAGGCGAGCCATGCAGCGTTCTCATCCTGAATATAGGTGTATCGGCGGCGGTCGAAATTGTAGCGTCCGACATGCACAGGCAGATCGGCGGCCCAGTAATCTTCTACCCGTTTCCAAACGACCTCGGAGCCGGGTGTAAAGCTCTCGATCTTATAGGGACCGCTTCCCAGCGGCGGTTCGAGCGTGGGCTGGGTGAAATCGCGCTTTTTGCCCTCTGCGTCGGTTCCCTCCCACCAGTGTTTGGGCAGGACAGGCAGGTCGCCCATGATGTGGGGCAATTCCTTGTTGCCGGCCTGGTCGAAGCGAAATTCAACCTCGCGCTCCGACAGCGCCACCGCTTCCACGACACTCGAAAAATAACGTGTGTGCTGGGGGCTGTGCTTCTTGAGCATGTTCAAGGACCAGACCACGTCTTCCGCCGTGATAGGCTTTCCGTCATGCCAGCGCGCTTTGGGGTTGATGCGATAGGTGGCCGAAGAATTGTCATCGGGATGCTTGAAGGCTTCGGCGATCAGCGGATAGCTCGTGCTGGGTTCGGTGAGCGACTGCTGCATCAGCGTATCCCAGAGAAACCCTCCAAAGTAACTCAGCCCGGCTGCCCTTGTGCCTCGCACGATAAACGGGTTGAAGCTGTCGTAAGTCCCCAGCGCGACCGCATTCAGCGTTCCGCCCTTCGGAGCATCGGGGTTTACATAGTCATACCGCTCGAATGTGCCCTGTTCGCTTTCTGGGTGGATCAGCGACGAACTGGTGAGCCACTCGTCTTCTGCGCTTGCGGGGTGGCTGGCGAAGAGAAGCGCCGCGGCAAGGCAGGCCGCCCATGTTGCTCTTGCACCGATCACCCGCATGGCATTCTCCTTGTTTCTTTTTTCGTTCCCAGTCGAAGGGTAGACCATCCCCCGCTCATGGCAAGGGCAAACGGTCGTCTTGGCGACCACTTTCAGGCAACAAAAAAGCCGGTCGAAACCGGCTTTTTCAAGTTGGGTAAAATTAAATTTTCGTTAGTTGCCGGACGCTGCGTCCTCGGCCTGGCCTTCTTCGGCCTCACTATCGGCAGGGGCGGCTTCCTCAGTCGACGAAGCGTCTTCACCGCTCTCCGTCTCTTCCGGTGTGCTCTCACCTTCGGTTGCCGGTGCCGCTTCCTCAACCTCGGCCTCTTCCGCTGAGGCATCATCGCCACTCTCCGCTTCCGGCTCGGGAAGGGGGGCAGGCGTTGCAGCATGCTGGCGCAGATAAGCGATCAGATTGGCGCGGTCTTCGATCTTCTTGAGGCCGGCAAACGCCATGGCCGTTCCAGGCACCAGCCCTTTGGGGCTCGCGAGGAAGTGATCGAGATTCTCGTAGGTCCAGGTGACGCTGCCGCCCTCGGCAAATTCCTGAAGAGCCGCCGAGTAGCCGAAGCCCTCGTGCCCGGCTACGGGGCGATCCACGATCTCCCAGAGATTGGGGCCAACCTTGTTGGCGCCACCCTCATCCACGGTGTGACAGGCCTGACAGCGCTTGAAAATGTTCTCGCCCTTGCCTGCGTCGGCCGAGGCCAGCAGCGGCGCGATGGACTCCGGCTCTGCCGGTTCATCGGATGCGCCTGCGCCATCGTCCTCAGCCACCTCAATCGCATAGCCCGGTGTGGCTGGCGGTGGCGACGAGAAAATCGCGTCCGAAAGAATGCTGACCGAGAAGATTACGAAAACGACGCCGAGAAGAGCGCCGAGGATTTTGTTGAGTTCGAACGAGTTCATACGCCCTGAGGCTCCCTATTCCGGACGCTCGCGGCGGCGAGAAGAAAGAAACTTCAGCGCCAGTGTCCCCCGCGTTCGGCCGTTGCCGGTAAAATCGCGCGGAAACTAGGTCTTTTGCTCCGCGCATGCAACACATATAAGGCACTTACCAGTGAGACTTTTTGCCACTTTAGCGATTCAAAAGAGTTCCCGCCCTGATGTCCAGCCTCATCGTCATTCCAGCGCGCATGGCTTCCACGCGTTTGCCCGGCAAACCCATGGCGGATATCGCCGGCATGCCCATGATCGTTCAGGTGGCGCGCCGGGCTGCGGAGAGCGGAGCCGGCGTTGTGGCGGTCGCGACCGATTCGAAAGACGTGGCGGATGCGGTTGAGAATGCCGGCTTCAAAGCCGTCATGACCCGCGCCGACCACCAGTCCGGCTCGGATCGCATCTTCGAGGCACTGGGGACGATCGATCCCGATGGTCGCTTCGACAAGATCATCAATCTTCAGGGCGACCTGCCCACCATTGCCCCCGGGGACATTCGCGCCGTCACCGGCCCGCTGAACGACCCGCAGGTGGACATCGCCACGCTTGGCGTCGAAATCGTGGATGAGGCGGAAAAGTCCAACCCCAATGTGGTGAAGATCGTGGGCGCACCGCGAGAAGCCGACCCGGCCCGTCTGCGAGCCCTCTATTTCACCCGTGCCACGGCTCCTTGGGGCGAGGGGCCGCTCTATCATCATGTCGGCATCTATGCGTATCGTCGCGCAGCGCTTCAGCGCTTCGTGTCGCTTTCGCCGTCGGTTCTGGAAAAACGGGAGCGGCTTGAGCAATTGCGGGCGCTGGAGGCGGGCATGCGCATTGATGCACAGATCGTCGCCTCGGTACCGCTGGGTGTCGACACACCCGAAGATCTGGAAAAAGCCAGGCAGAGACTAGCATTGAACACGGACACATGATCATGGCAGCCAACACCAACAAGATTGCCTTTCAGGGCGAACCCGGTGCGAATTCGGATACGGCCTGCCGCAACATGTTTCCGGATATGGAGCCTCTACCGTGCGCCACGTTCGAAGACTGTTTCACCGTTGTCGAAACCGGCGCGGCCGATCTGGCGATGATCCCCATCGAGAACACGATTGCCGGGCGTGTGGCCGACATTCATCATCTTCTGCCGCGCTCCAAGCTGCACATCGTCGGTGAGTATTTCCTGCCGATCCACTTTCAGCTCATGGTGCTTCCCGGCGTAAAGGTCGAGGAAATCAAAACCGTTTACAGCCACATCCATGCGCTCGGTCAGTGCCGCAACATCATTCGCGAGAACCGCTGGAAGGGCACTGTCGCGGGAGACACTGCGGGTGCCGCGCGGCTTGTCGCCGAAATGGGTGAGCGCTCCAATGCCGCGCTGGCGCCACTGTTGGCCTCCGAGCTCTACGGTCTCGACATCGCGATGGAAAACGTCGAGGACACCGATAATAATGTCACGCGTTTCGTTGTCCTCTCAAGGGAGCAGAAATGGGCAGAGCGCAAGAGCCCCGACCAGTTGATGATGACCACCTTCATCTTCCGTGTGCGCAACGTGCCGGCCGCGCTCTACAAAACCATGGGCGGCTTCGCCACCAATGGCGTCAACATGACGAAGCTTGAAAGCTATCAGCTTGGCGGAAAATTCTTTTCCACCCTCTTTTATGCCGATGTGGAGGGGCATCCGGACGACCGCAATGTTGCACTGGCGCTCGAAGAACTTGGCTTCTTCTCAAGGGAAGTGCGCATTCTCGGCGTTTATGAAGGGCATTCTTTCCGCGCTACCCAGACCGAGGATGAAGACTAGCCGCTTCAAGGCAGGCGTCAGGGTGCGAGCACCCAGTCGCCGATAAGCCGGTTGGCAATCGCACCCGTTGGCGGAACGCGATAGCCATCGGGATGTCTGTCGTCCAGCATGAGCCGCACTTCATCGCGGGAAAACCAGCGACATTCCTCAAGCTCGTTCTCGTCCATGGTGATTGCTGCGCTCTCAGCCTTGCCATAACAGCCGATCATCAGCGAATAGGGAAACGGCCAGGGCTGGCTGGCATGATAGGCGACCGCGCCAACAGCGATGCCCGCCTCCTCGTGTGTTTCGCGACGAACCGCCGCCTCGATCGTCTCGCCGGGCTCCACAAAACCGGCAAGACAGGAAACCATGCCGGGCGCAAAATGCGGGCTGCGGCCCAGCAAACATTGATCGCCCCGCACGGCAAGCATGATCACCACCGGGTCGGTGCGCGGAAAATGATCGCGTTCGCAGGCCGGGCAGTGCCGCTTGTAGCCGCCGTCGCGCATCTCCGTCTCATGGCCGCAGCGCCCGCAGAAACGGTGGCTGTCGTGCCAGGCGAGCAGCGCCGCGCCCTGTGCCAGCGCCCCAAGCTCAGAGGGCTGCAGAAGCCCCTGCGTATAGATGGAGCGATAGTCGATCGCCTTGAAAGGCCCAGGCAGGGTTTCGATATCCGCCGCCGAAGGCACAGCAAGAACGGGTTTTTCTCCCTCATGGCCAAGCAGCACTGCCTGCCCGAGTGAGGGTGCAAAGTCGCGGGCGTCGTGCAGAGTGAAATAGGGATTGAACGCCTCGCCACCTTCAACGCGCAGAAAGAGCCGCCCCTGCGAGAAGAGGAGCAGGCGCGCGTCCGGGCTCGCGAGCGCTCGCTCGCTGGCATCGTCCGTGCGCGTTTCGGCCTGCCGGTCGATGCGGTTTCCCGAAAAGGCGACCCCTTGGCTAGCCTCGTCGCGTGCTGTGTCGAAGTATGGAAAGGTCATGAAAAGGCGTTCTACCGGGTTACAAAAATACTCAAAGCTTGCCGCGTATCGTCTCGGCGAACTGGTGCAGGTCTTCACGTCGATAAGGTTCACGCACGCCATGTCCCCAGATAGGCCCCCGGCCAGCCAGGGTCGCCTTCGTCGCGCGCCACCACATGAATGTGCAACTGGCGAACGACATTGCCGAGCGCGGCGCTGTTGATCTTGGTGCAGCCGGTTAGTTCTTTCAGCATCTGCGCAACCATATTGGTTTCAAAGCTCACCATCGCCTGATCGAGAGGCGTCAGGTCATGGATTTCTTCCACGCCGGGACGTTGCGGAATCAGAATGAGCCAGGGCCATCTTTTGTCATCGCAAAGGCGCAACTCACACAGGCCGAGCCACATCACATGCAGGCTTTCAGCCTCCAGCCGTGGATCGAGTTCGAATCCCTGTTTGGTGTCTGGCAGCATTGACTCTCCCCATAATGGTCATCAACGCTAGAGGCAGCCGTGGGCGCCTGCAAGCAAATGATTGGTTGATGACACGAAAGCACATCTGCGCCCCTTGCATTTGTTCTCGCAATTTCCGATATGGGGGCCGGGAGGTTGGTGGTGGACGCGCCACTCGCCAACCGGGTCAGGTCCGGAAGGAAGCAGCCCTAACGAGCCAGGCACGGGTCGCCGTGCCAGCCTCCCACCTTCTTCTTGCTTTCCTGGCCGCATTCATCGGATTTCAGCCTTGCCGTCCACATTGTCCATTGACGCAGAACCTTGTCCAAGGGGACACTGCCGGCGTCAGGACAAAACACGGAGCGCAAGAGGGCAATGACCGAGGCCGGCACCAAGACGAGCGACAAGGCCGGCGGCGCCTACCGGGTTCTGGCCCGCAAGTACCGTCCAAGTGATTTCACTGGACTGATCGGCCAGGAGCCGATGGTGCGCACGCTCACCAATGCGTTCAATGCCGGGCGCATCGCGCAGGCATGGATGCTGACGGGCGTGCGCGGTGTCGGCAAGACGACGACGGCGCGCATTCTCGCGCGCGCTCTCAATTACAAAACCGATTCCATAGACAGACCCACGGTCGACCTCTCCACGGAAGGCGAGCATTGTCGCGCCATCCTCGAAGGTCGGCATGTGGACGTGGTTGAGATGGATGCCGCTTCCCATACCGGCATCGACGACATACGCGACATCATCGACCAGGCCCGCTACGCACCGGTTTCCGCGCGCTACAAGGTCTTCATCATCGATGAGGTCCACATGCTCTCCAACCAGGCCTTCAACGGCCTGTTGAAGACGCTTGAGGAGCCGCCGCCGCATGTGAAGTTCATCTTCGCCACCACGGAAATCCGCAAGGTTCCCATCACCATCCTGTCGCGCTGCCAGCGTTTCGATCTGCGTCGCATCGATGCAGCGATGATCAAGGCCGATCTCGCCCGTATTGGCGGGCTCGAGGGCGTTGAGGCGGAGGACGAGGCTCTGGCCATGATCGCGCGTGCCTCCGAAGGGTCCATGCGCGACGCCCAGTCGATCTTCGATCAGGCGATTGCCCATTCCTCCGGCAAGGTCACGGCAGACACCGTGCGCGACATGCTCGGGTTGGCCGACAGAAGCCGCATCATCGGCCTGTTCGAAAATCTGATGAAGGGCGATGTGGCGGCTGCCCTTGCCGAATTCCGTGCGCAATACGATGTTGGCGCGGACCCGGCAACGGTGCTCAACGATCTTGCCGAGTTCAATCATCTGGTCACCCGTCTGCGTTTCGTACCCGAAGCAGCGCAGGACGCGGCCCTGTCCGAAGACGAACGTATGCGCGGCCTGGAGTTTTCCAAAACGCTCTCCGTGCGTGTTCTTTCCCGTACCTGGCAGATGCTGCTCAAGGGCATTCAGGAGGTGCAGTCTTCCGGCAGGCCCATGGCCGCCGGCGAAATGGTGCTGATCCGCATCGCCCATGCCGCCAGCCTTCCCACACTCGATGAGGCACTGAAGCGGCTGGATGATCTGCCGGCAGGTGCAGGCAATGGGCAAGCATCTTCACCGGGTGGGGTTTCTCCCTCGGGGAATGGCGGCGGTGGCGCCATGGCATCTGCCATTGCCACGCAGCAGGCTCCCGTGTCCGGTGGCGGGCAGACCATGCGCCTCGTTCAGCCCGACGCAGCGCCGGTGGCGATGCAGCAGCCGGCTACGATGCCCGTGGAGGCGGATGCCGTTCCGCTCAACTCGCTTGAGGACATCGCCAAACTCGCCGATGCGAAGCGCGACATGGCCTTCAAGGTTCTTCTCAAGCGGTGTGTCCGTCTTGTCTCGATTGAGCCGGGTCGCCTCGACATCAGCCTCACCGAGGATGCGCCCAAGACCGTGATGGGCGATCTCACCAATCGGCTGAAGGACTGGACCGGCCGTCGCTGGATCGTCTCGCTGTCGAGCGAGGCTGGTGGGCCGACCCTTGCCGAGCAGGAAGAGGGACGCCGCGAGAGCGCGATGGCCGATGCAAAGGCCGATCCGGCGGTGGCTGCCATTCTGCAGGCCTTTCCCGGAGCGAAGATCATCGACATCCGCATTCCGGATGCGACCGATCCCGATACCGTCGAAGAAGCAACCGACACCATGGTGCCGGTCGATCCCGACGATGATGACGACGACGATTTTTGAATGAACTGGAGATCAAGATGCGCGATCTGATGGGCCTTATGGGCAAGGCCAAGGAGATGCAGGCCAAGTTTCAGGCCATGCAGGAAGAAATGGCCGAGATGGAAATCGAAGGTCAGGCCGGCGGCGGTACCGTCAAGGTGACGTTGAGCGGCAAATCGGAGATGAAGGCTTTGAAAATCGACCCGTCGCTCTTCAAGGAAGACGACGTGGAGATCCTCGAAGACCTGATCCTCGCTGCACACAATGATGCAAAGACGAAGCTCGAAGCGGCCATTCAGGAAAAGACTCAGGAGATGACGGCCGGCCTGCCGATCCCTCCCGGCATGAAACTGCCGTTCTAGCAGCAAGAGTGGCCGGCCTCGGCTTGGCCATGTGTGGGCGGAGCAGTCATGTCAAAATCCATTGCCGGACCCGAAATCGAGCGTCTCATCCAGCTCCTTGCGCGTGTGCCGGGGCTTGGCCCGCGCTCGGCCCGGCGGGCCGCATTGCATCTGATCAAGAAGAAGGATCAGCTCCTCGCCCCGCTCACGGCGGCCATGGCCGAGGCGGTCGACAGGGTGCGGGTCTGCTCAACCTGTGGCAATGTCGACACCAGCGATCCGTGCACCATGTGCACCGATCCGCGTCGCGATGGCAGCACGATCATCGTGGTGGAAGACGTGTCCGATCTCTGGGCGCTGGAGCGCGCCGGCGCCATGAATGCGCGCTACCACGTTCTTGGAGGCACGCTCTCGCCGCTTGATGGTGTGGGGCCTGATGATCTCAACATCAAGGGGCTGACCAGTCGTGTCGCCGAAGGCGGCGTCTCGGAGCTGATCCTCGCCGTCAACGCCACGGTCGAGGGCCAGACCACGGCCCACTATATCACCGATCAGCTTGCCGGGATGGAGGTGAAGGTCACGCGCCTTGCACATGGCGTTCCGGTGGGCGGCGAGCTCGACTATCTGGACGAGGGAACGCTGTCGGCAGCCCTCAAATCGCGCACAAGCTTTTAGAGCAATTCCAGGAAAAGTGGGAACCGGTTTTCCGTCCGGAATTGCGTAAAAACAAAGAGATAGAGCATCTACGCGACTCGGGGAAAAGCGGAAATGCTCTAGATATGGGAGAAATGCCATGAGATACCGCAAGACAAGCCGCCTCATGGCCTTTCTTTTCCTCTGCTTCATCGCCATTCCTGCGTCGGCTCAATCCATTGAGGCTCAGTTTCGCAATTGGTTGACCAACGATCTCTGGCCAGAGGCGCAGCGCCGCGGCATTTCTTCCGCCACCTTCAACGCGGCCTTTGCAAATGTTTCCCCCAATCTGAAACTGCCCGACCTCGTTCTTCCAGGACAGAGCAAGCCACGCAGCGATAAGCAGCATCAGGCCGAGTTCCGCGCTCCATCCGCCTATTTCAAACATATTGGCGGCGTTGTTTCGGGAGGTCGCTCCCGCGCCGGCCAGCTCGCAGGTGTCCTATCTTCCATCGAGAAACGATACGGCGTTTCGCGCGGCATCGTGCTCGCCATCTGGGGGCGCGAATCCGGCTTCGGTCGCGCAAAAATCCCCTATGACGCCTTTGAGGTGCTTGGAACCAAGGCTTTCCTCGCAACCCGCCGGGAAATGTTCCGGGAAGAGGTTCTGTCGGCACTCGAAATGGTGGAGCGCCGTGGCGTCTCGCCGCGTGCCATGCGCTCTTCCTGGGCGGGTGCGATGGGCCAGCCGCAGTTCATGCCCAGTTCCTATCTGAAATACGCCGTCGATGGAGATGGCAACGGCACCGCCGATATCTGGAACTCGCAGGCCGACACTTTGGCCTCCATCGCCAACTACCTGGCCCAGCATGGCTGGGTGCGCGGTCGCGACTGGGGTTTTGAGGTTACCGTCCCGCAATCCGTGTCCTGCGCTCTCGAAGGGCCGGATCGCGGCAAGCGCATAGCAGACTGGCAGGCGCTCGGAATCCGCCGGGTTGGCGGAAAGGCGTTTCCCGAGCACGAGTTGAGAGGCGAGGGGTATCTCATGATGCCCGCTGGCCGCTACGGCCCGGCCTTCAACGTCACACCGAATTTCTACCGACTCAAGGATTACAATGAGAGCGATCTCTACGCGCTGTTCGTCGGCCATGCGGGTGATCGCATCATGTATGGAAACAGCGCGTTTGCAGCATCCTGGCAGCGTGTCGGTGGTTTCAGCCGGGGTCAGGTCGCTGCCATGCAGCGCGGTCTCGAAAAGCTCGGCTATGATGTCGGGGGCGCTGACGGCCTCGTCGGTTTCAAGACCCGTCGTTCCATTGGCGATTGGCAGCAGAAAAACGGTGTCACGCCCACCTGCTTCCCTGCCGACGGTGTGATTCGCGCCCTGAAGTAGGAAATTTTCATTTTATTAGCCGATTAATTGAGGTCACGTGCATTTTTCAATGCTGGCGTGTTCGCAAAAATCGAATACGCTGCCCTGGGGATGAAATGTTGGCGTGCTGGTTTGCACTGAAAGAAGAGAGGGCAGCTTCATGTTTATTGGAAAGATACTAACCCGCGCATGCGTTCTGGTCGGGGCGGCGGGGATTCTTGCCGGTTGTACTGTGGTCGTGGAAGAAGGGTCAAACCGGCCGCGCCCGCCCCGTCCGGATCGTCCGCAGATATGCACGATGGAATACAAACCGGTCTGCGCGCGTAAAAGCGGGGAACGGCGCACGTTTTCCAATGCATGCAGCGCGCGCGCAGCCGGCTTCCGCGTTGTGAACCAGGGACGTTGCCGCCCGCAGTCGAATCGTCCGGACCGGCCGCAGATCTGCACGCGTGAATACCGTCCGGTGTGCGCCCGCAAGGGTGGCCAGCGCCGATCGTTTGGAAATGCCTGTTCTGCCCGCGCAGCCGGCTTCAGAATCGTCCGCCCCGGCCGTTGCTGATCGCGCTCAGCCGCGTCGCTTCTCCAGAAAGTTCAGGAGTGAGCGGCCGGCATCGAGAATGTGCGCTCGGGTGAGACGAGAGGCCTCATCCGCAGCGCCATCCTCACAGGCTTTGAAAATTTTGAGATGCTCGTCATGAGCGCGCTTCTGGCCGCCCGTCAGGCTAAGCTGCGCGCGCAGATATCGGTCCACCCGGTCGAGTGACGTTCGGATGATCTGAAGATGATAGGGGCGATCGGCCGTCTCATAGAGACAGTAGTGGAAATTCCGGTTCGCCTCACCAAGCCGGGCGGGTTCCGTTTCCGCTGAAAATGCTTCCAGATGGGTTCGGGCCGTTTTCAGATGCAGGGGTGTGAGACGCGGCACCGCAAGCCGGATCACCTCGCTCTCCAGAAGTGCACGAAAGTCGAATATCTCGCTGATTTCGGAAGCGGAGAGTGCTGCTACCACGGTGCCCTTGTAGCGCTGTGTGGTTACAAGCCCATCCTGTTCCAGTCGCTGTAGCGCCTCACGAACGGGTATGCGGCTCGTGTTGAACATTCGGGCGATGTGATCCTGGCGAAGATGCTCGCCTTCGGAGAGTTCGCCTTCCACAATCGCTTTTCGCAAAGCCTCGAACACCAGATCGGTCGCAGATGCTGTCTGTCTTACATCAATGCTTTTCAGCTTCATGTCCTGCCTCGACCCGTCCTTGCGAGCTTACTCCATGGTGCACTGCCATATCGACCGCGCCAACCTTTTCCTGTGTCTTTGCACCAGCTTGTGGCGGTTGTCCTGATAATTATGATTGTATATTGGATCCAATATGAGTTAAACATGCGCCGGCGGTTTTGTCGGCACCGCAGGATCGGTTGGGTTCTCCAGCAGTTTCATCCTCGTGACTGGCGACAAAAGATGGCGGTCTGACACAGAGACGGGGCGGGACGTGTGTTTCATGCGCAAATGACAGGCTGGCATAATGAAGCATCGCATGACTGGCCCACCGTGACTGGTCTAGGGTCTGGCAGAGCAGAAACTTTCCAATTCGGGATATTCAGATAATGGCGACAAGCGAAGCACGCACCTATCATTTCAAGAACCACATTGCCGGCGAGTGGATCGAGGGCGACAGCCAGGTTGAAAACATCAACCCGTCCGACACGCGCGATGTCGTTGGCCTTGCGGCGCGTTCTGGCGCAGCCGACCTCGACCGAGCCATCGACGCCGCTCATGATGCAGCACCGGGCTGGGCGCGGTCCACGCCACAGCAGCGCTTCGATGTGCTTGACGCTGTCGGCAATGAGATCATTGCCCGCAAGGACGAGCTTGGCCATCTCCTCTCCCGCGAGGAAGGCAAGACACTGGCCGAAGGCATCGGCGAAGTGGTGCGCGCCGGTCAGGTGTTCAAGTTCTTCGCAGGAGAGGCCGTGCGCCTGCCGGGCGAGCGCCTTGATTCCATCCGCCCCGGCGTCGAGGTGGACATGCGCCGCGAGCCCATGGGCGTTATCGGCATGATCACCCCGTGGAACTTCCCCATTGCCATCCCGGCGTGGAAAATCGCCCCGGCGCTCGCCTATGGCAATGCGGTTGTGCTGAAGCCGGCAGAGCTGGTTCCGGGCTCGGCCTGGGCGCTGGCGGAAATCCTTTCCCGCTCCGGCCTGCCCGAGGGCGTCTTCAACATGGTCGCCGGTCGCGGCTCCGAGCTCGGCCCGCGCATGATCGAAAACCCGAAGGTCCGGGCCATCTCCTTCACCGGCTCCGTGCCAACCGGACGCGGCATTGCTGCAGCCTGTGGCGAGCATCTGAAGAAGGTCCAGCTCGAAATGGGCGGCAAGAACCCGCTCGTGGTTCTGGACGATGCCGACCTCGATGTGGCGGTCGGTGCCGCACTCAACGGCGCATTCTTCTCCACCGGCCAGCGTTGCACGGCTTCAAGCCGGCTTGTTGTGACGGAGGGCATTCACGACCGTTTCGTTTCCGCACTGACTGAACAGCTCAAGTCCCTCGTCGTCGGCGATGCGCTCGACCCCAAGACCCAGATGGGGCCGGTGGTCGATGAAAAACAGCTCGAACAGAACCTCTCCTATGTGGAGATCGCTGGACAGGAAGGCGGAAAGCTCGCCATCGGCGGAGAGCGGCTGACACTGGAGAAACCCGGCTTCTACATGGCGCCAGCACTCTTCACCGAGACCAGCAACGACATGCGCATCAATCGCGAAGAGGTTTTCGGCCCTGTCGCCAGCGTCATCCGCGTCAAGGATTACGAGGAGGCACTCAGTGTCGCCAACGACACAAGCTTTGGTCTTTCCTCGGGCATCTGCACCACTTCGCTCAAATATGCGAGCGACTTCAAGCAGAAGTCGGAGGCCGGCATGGTCATGGTCAACCTGCCGACCGCCGGTGTTGACTACAACGTGCCTTTCGGCGGCACGAAGGGCTCGAGCTTCGGTTCGCGCGAGCAGGGGCGCTATGCCGTCGAGTTCTACACGACGGTGAAGACGGCCTACACGCAGCCCTGATCGCAAGGAGGGAAGGGATGGGCAAAGCCCGGGCGGAAGATCGAGCCGATGTCGCCATCATAGGTGGCGGCATCATCGGCATCGCCACCGCATTCCGGCTGGCGCAGGAAGGCCGGAAGGTCACGCTCATCGAGCGCGATGCTCCGGCCAATGCCGCAAGCCGGGGCAATGCCGGTGCCTTTGCTTTCCCGGCCATCCTCCCGCTCGCGTCGCCCGGCATTCTCTTCAAGGCGCCCAAATGGCTGTTCGATCCGCTGGGGCCGCTCTCCATTCCGCCGGCGGAGTTCCCAAAGGTTCTGCCCTGGCTTCTGCGCTTCTTCCGCGCCTCCATGCCAGACCGCATCGAGGCCAGCACGGCGGCGCAGGCGGCGCTGAACAGGCTCTCTGAAGCTGAGACCGCGACCCTCACGAAAGAAGCGGACCTCGATCATCTGGTTCGCCATGATGGCGCTCTGGAGCTCTATGAGAGCGAGGCCGCATGGCGCGCCTCGCTGAAGAGCTGGGAGCGTTGCGAAAAGGCCGGCGTCGAGATCGAGCACGTGGAAGGCGCGCGCCTTGCCGAATTGCAGCCGGGCCTCTCGCCGAGGCTGGTGAGGGGCGTGTTCCTGCCGCAGTGGAAAACGGTCAGCGACCCGCGCGACTATGCGCTTGCCCTGCTGGAAGCCGTCCGGGCGCGTGGCGTCGAGCTGATCAAAGGCACGGTCTCGCACATGCATCCGGATGCCGAAGGCGTCTGCATCACGCTTGAGGACAGCCGCAGGCTCATGGCCGGCCATGCGGTTCTCGCCGCCGGGCCGTGGTCGAGCAGGCTCACCGCCGCACTCGGGAAGAAACTGCCTGTCACGCCTGAGCGCGGCTACAACACCACGCTGCCACCCGGCAGTTTCGATCTGAAACGTCAGGTCATCTTCCCCGCGCATGGGTTTGTCGTCACGCCGCTTGCCACCGGCATCCGTGTGGGCGGCGCGTCCGAGCTTGCCGGCTTCGATGCCCCGGTCAATTTCAGGCGCGCCCGGCATATGCTCGACAAGGCTGCCGGCTTCCTGCCGGGGCTGAAACGCGAAGGCGGCACGGAGTGGATGGGTTCGCGCCCCTCAATGCCCGATTCACTTCCCGTCATCGGTCGCGCCCCGTCCAGCCCGCGCATTCTCCATGCCTTCGGCCACGGTCATCTGGGGCTCACCCAGTCGGCGGCCACGGCGCGGCTCATCACTGATCTGATCCTTGATCGAAATCCACCCATCGACATATCGCCCTTCCGGCCCGACCGGTTTTGACAGGAAAACACCATGGCGGTCAGCACTTTCACCTGTATCGACGGACACACCTGCGGAAACCCCGTGCGGGTCGTGGCCGGTGGCGGTCCGCAGCTCCAGGGCTCCACAATGCTGGAGCGTCGCGCGCACTTCCTCGCCGAGTATGACTGGATCCGCACCGGCCTGATGTTCGAGCCGCGCGGCCACGACATGATGTCCGGCTCCATCCTCTATCCGCCCACGCGGGAGGATTGCGATATCGGCATCCTCTTCATCGAAACGTCCGGCTGCCTGCCCATGTGCGGGCATGGCACCATCGGCACCATCACCATCGGCATCGAGAATGGCCTCATCCGTCCGCGCGAGCCCGGTGTGGTGCGCCTCGATACGCCGGCGGGTCTCGTCGTCGCGGAATATGAGCAGAACGACCGTTTTGTCGAAAAGGTGCGCCTCACCAATGTGCCTGCCTTCGTGCATTCCACCGGGCTGACCGCAGAGGTCGAGGGGCTGGGCGAAATCACGGTCGATGTCGCCTATGGCGGCAATTTCTACGCCATCGTCGAGCCGCAGGCGGCCTTCGAGGATATGGCAAATCATACGGCGGGCGAGCTCATCGGCTGGAGCCCGAAACTGCGCGCAGCCCTCAACGCGAAATACGATTTCGTCCATCCAGAAAAGCCCGACATCAGGGGGTTGAGCCACATTCTGTGGACCGGCCGTCCCATGCAGCCGCAAGCGCATGCCCGCAATGCGGTGTTTTATGGAGACAAGGCGATCGACCGCTCGCCCTGTGGTACGGGCACCTCCGCCCGCATGGCGCACTGGCATGCCAGGGGGCTTTTGAAACCCGGCGATGATTTCGTCCATGAAAGCATCATTGGTTCCATGTTCGAGGGCCGTGTGGAGGCCGAAACGCAAATTGCCGGCAAACCCGCCATCGTGCCTTCGGTCGCCGGCTGGGCGCGCGTCACGGGCTACAATACGATCATGATCGACGACCGCGATCCTTATGCCCACGGCTTTGTTGTCGTCTAAAGCAATTCCAGGAAAAGTGGGTACCGGTTTTCCGTCCGGAATTGCGTAAAACAACAAGACAGAAAGCAATTCCAGGAAAAGTGGAAAAGCCCTGAGGAGAGACCATGAAAATCACAGCTATCCGCGCCTATCAGGTCGATCTGCCGCTGAAGGAAGGCCGCTATTCCTGGTCGAACGGAAATTTTGTCGAGGTCTTCGATTCCACCGTCGTTGCCATCGAGACGGATGAAGGCCTTACCGGCTATGCCGAATGCTGCCCGCTGGGTTCGGCCTATCTGCCGTCCTATGCGCGCGGCGTGCGGGCCGGGCTTGAGGAAATCGCACCAACGCTGATCGGCCTCGACCCCACCAATCTCGGTCTCGTCAATCGCACCATGGATGCGGCACTCAACGGGCATCCCTATGTAAAGGCTCCGCTCGACATTGCGTGCTGGGATCTTCTCGGCAAGGCGAGCGGCTTGCCACTCGTCACGCTTCTTGGCGGCAGCGCGCAGGATGAAGTGCGCCTCTACCGCGCCATTTCGCAGGAAGATCCGGAGCAGATGGCGAAGAAGATTGCCGGTTACAAGGCCGAGGGCTACACCAAGTTCCAGCTCAAGGTCGGCGGCAATGCGGATGACGACATTGCCCGCATCCGCGCCTGCCGCGATATCCTCGACGATACGGACATTCTCGTTGCCGACGCCAACACCGGCTGGACCCGCCATGAAGCGGCACGTGTGGTCGATGCGGTGGCCGATCTCGATGTCTATATCGAGCAGCCATGCCCCACTTATGATGAATGCCTGTCGATCCGCCGGCGCACGGCAAAGCCTTTCGTCATGGATGAAAACATCACCGGTCTCGATACGCTCGTGCGCGGTCTGGCCGACGATGCTTTCGACGTCATCAACCTGAAAATCTCCAAGGTCGGCGGTCTGTCGAAGGCGCGCACCATGCGCGATGTCTGCGTGGCACACGGCATTCCCATGACCATTGAAGACACGTGGGGCGGCGACATCGTCACCGCCGCGATTGCCCATCTGGCACAGTCGACGCCGTCCGATTTCGTCTTCTCGGCAACGGATTTCAATTCCTATGGCACCAAAACCATCGCCGCCAACGCGCCGAAACGCGTCAATGGCGGCATGAAGGCGCCCTCAGGACCGGGGCTTGGCATCGAGCCCGATTTCGAGGCGCTCGGCGCGCCGGTTCTTTCGTTTGGTGAAGGAGTTTGATCCGTGCGTTCCAGCCGAGCCATTCACATCGTCTCCTGCCATGCCGAGGGCGAGGTGGGCGACGTCATTGTCGGTGGCGTCCTGCCGCCGCCGGGCGATACGCTGTGGGAGCAGCGCAATTTCATCGCCAGCGACGGCAAGCTGCGCAACTTTGTGCTCAATGAGCCGCGCGGCGGCGTCTTCCGCCATGTCAATCTACTCGTCCCGCCGAAAAACCCCGCAGCGGATATGGGCTTTATCATCATGGAGCCGGAAGACACGCCGCCCATGTCGGGTTCCAACTCCATCTGCGTCGCCACAGTGCTCCTCGACACGGGCATCGTGCCCATGACCGAGCCCGAGACGAAAATCGTACTGGAAGCGCCGGGCGGTCTCGTTCACGTGGTCGCCGAATGCCGCAATGGCAAGGCCGAGCGTATCCGCGTCACCAATGTGCCCTCCTTCGCCGACCGTCTGGACGCGCCTCTCGAGGTTGCGGGTCTCGGCACGCTGACGGTCGATACCGCCTATGGCGGCGACAGTTTCGTCATCGCCGATGCCGCCGCCCTCGGCTTCTCCGTCACGCCCGATGAAGCCCGCGATCTGGCCGAAACCGGGGCAAAGATCACACGGGCTGCCAATGAGCAGCTTGGCTTCTCCCATCCTGAAAATCCGGAATGGGATCACATCTCCTTCTGCCAGCTCGCCCTGCCGGTGGAAAAAACGGCCGATGGTCTCATGGGGCGCAACACGGTGGTCATCCGTCCGGCAAAGCTCGACCGCTCGCCCACCGGCACCGGCTGTTCCGCCCGCATGGCCGTGCTACACGCACGAGGCCACATGAAACCGGGCGACCGTTTCACGGGTGTGTCCGTGCTCGGCTCGCGTTTCGAGTGCCGCATTGCGGGAGAAACCCGCGCAGGCAATAAGCCGGCTATCATTCCGGAGATCGCTGGCCGTGGCTGGGTCACAGGCACGCACCAATTGATGCTCGACCCTGCCGATCCATGGCCCGAGGGATATCGAATTTCCGACACCTGGGTCGATATTTAAGATTTTAGGAAAAATTTACCCTGTTGCTCGAATGTGGCTGAAGCGCCTCATTCCTCGGAACAAATCCCCGTCTGACGGTTTAACTCACCGAGTGCGATTTAAAACGATTGGGCAAGGACAATGACGCAGCACAGCAAACGACAGGAGCGCCGGAGCGATGCAAGTCGCGCTGACACTGCGCGCAGTGTCAGACAGCGTCTTGGCCACCCCGAAAATACGCGGTTTCTCAACAGAATGCCGCATTTCTCGCTGGATGCCGAGATGCCGGAAGAGTTTCACGACCTTCTGGGCAAGCTTGACGAGGCAGAGCGCCGCGCCGGCTGATCCACTTCACGCATAATCCGTGAATCAAAACAGGGACGGGGCCTGAGCCGCACCGTCCCTGTTTTCAAATCCGATAGCCAGGTCAAGCCTGGGCGACAGCCCTTAGGCTGCGCGGCGCTTCTTCGGCAGAAGGCCTTCGCGCTGGGCCTGCTTGCGGGCCAGCTTGCGTGCACGACGGACAGCTTCGGCACGCTGGCGTGCGCGCTTTTCCGACGGCTTTTCATAAGAACGGCGGGATTTCATCTCCCGGAAAACACCCTCGCGCTGCATCTTCTTCTTGAGCACTTTAAGGGCCTGATCGACATTGTTGTCGCGAACGATAACCTGCAATGGACTTCCTTCTTCAGTTGGCGTTTCAATGGTTGAGCGTGGCCAGTGCGCTTAAAAGCGCGAAGAGCAGCTCTCGGTCAATCTTATTCTACATCGGTGCAAGGGCCTGGCATCAGCCGGCGCAAAGATGCAAAGGCGCCCAAGCTTAAGGGCGACTCAAGATGGAGCGCACCATAACAGAAGTTGTGCGGAATGCACCCCTTGGCTCTCATATAGGCCGAAATCCTGACATTTCGAGATGAAATGCCGCAGAAGGGCCTCCAGCCCCCGCATTTTTGGCATAATTCCTGGAAATTCAGGCAGAAACACGCCGCCAGGCATAGGATCCGGGCGCGGCGGCCGCCTTCGCTGCAGGCTGATAGTAAAGCGGAATGCCCGCTTCCTTTCCGGCCTCAAGCTGGCTGATCGTGTACGGGTTGACGATCTCCAGCGTTGAGAACCCCACCCGGAACATATGCGCGACCTGGTCGATCAGCACGTCGCCGGTTGCCCGGATTTCCCCACGATACCCGTGGCGGGTGCGCAGGAGTTCCGCCTTTGAATAGCTGCGCCCATCGTTGAAGGCGGGGAAAGCAAGCGCCACCAGCGGCAGATGTCTGAGATGCGGCAACAGCGCGTCGAGCGCATCGCCCGGCTGAAGCTCGACGCCAATACGCTCCGCAGCACCTTCGCGCGTCTCATCATCGAGTTCGAGAAAAACCGCGAGCGGCAGGATCACATACCCGCCCTCTTTGAGCGCGGCGGCATCCTCGGCCCTGTGCCAGCGGTTTTCGCGGAAGCCTTCGGGAGACCAGAGGCGGATGTCTGATGTGCTCATGAAAAAACTCCTATCCCGAAGCCGAAGGAAGCGCAGCTTCAAGGCCGGGCAGATGAATGCCGCATTCTGTCTTCGCCTGTCCGACCCAGCGGCCGGAGCGCGCGTCTTCGCCGGGCTTGACCGGGCTCGTGCAGGGGAAGCAGCCGATCGACAGATAGCCGAAAGCCACAAGCGGGTTCTGGCGCAGATCGTGCCGGCGCATATAGTCGGCCTGATCCTCGGTCGTCCACCGTGCCAGCGGATTGACGCGGATGCGCGGGCCGACGGCCTCGAACACCGGCATTTCCGCCCGTGTCGAGGCCTGCCCGCGCTTGCGCCCGGTAAACCACGCGCGATAGGGAGCGACGGCGCGGGCCATGGGCTCCACCTTGCGGATCGCGCAGCAGCGCTCCGTATCGCTCCGGTGCAGAATGCCGTCGGGATCGTCAGCATTGAGCGCATCATCGAGCGGCTTCACGATCACAATGTTGGTAAGACCCAGATCTGCCGCAAGCTGGTCGCGATATTGCAGCGTCTCGCCAAAGTGCTGGCCGGTGTCGAGAAACGTGATCGGCAGGCCAGGCTCCGCTTCGGCGATCAAATGCAGAAGAGCCGCCGAATCCGCCCCGAACGAGGATGTTGCCGAAATGCCCCCGGCACCTTCAAACAGATCGATTGCCACGGCAATGATCTCTTCCGCCGGCAGATGCCCGTAGCGCAGGTTCAGCGCATCCGCGAGTTCGGTCGCACCGCCATTTGCGGCGAAATCGCGATCAAGCTGCCTTGGCTTCGTGGCCATAAAGGGCCTCCTTGAATGGTGCGGGGCCAAGCCTGCGATAGGCGTCGAGAAAGCTCTCTTCGCGGCTTTCACGTTGCGCCAGATAGGTGTCGACAATGGTCTCGACCGCATCCGTGATTTCATCGGGTGCAAAGCCGCGCCCGATGATCTCGCCAATGGTCGAGCCTTCGCGCGCCGAACCGCCAAGGGTAACCTGATAAAGCTCGGCGCCCTTCTTCTCGACGCCCAGAATGCCGATATGGCCCACATGGTGATGCCCGCAGGCATTGATGCAGCCGGAAATCTTGATCTGCAAATCGCCGATTTCGTCCTGCCGGGTCTGAGAGGCAAACCGTTCAGAAATCTCCTGCGCCACCGGAATGGAGCGGGCATTGGCAAGCGCGCAGTAATCGAGCCCGGGGCAGGCGATGATGTCGGTGATGAGGCCGGCATTGGACGTTGCCAGCCCGATCTCCACAAGGGCGGCATGCACTGCCGGCAGGTCGGCCCGCGCCACATGCGGCAGGATCAGGTTCTGTTCATGGCTGACGCGGATTTCGTCATTGCCATACTGCTCTGCAAGGTCGGCAATCGCGTCCATCTGTGCGTCGGTCGCATCGCCCGGCACCTCGCCGATCCCCTTCAGCGATACGGTCACGCAGGCATAGTCGGGGTTGCGGTGCGTATGCGCATTGCGGCGCAGCCAGTCGGCAAAACCCGGATCGGCCTTCACAGCCCTGCTCACCGCCGCGTCGCCTTCCGGACGCGCCTTCAGCTTCGGCGGCGCGAAATAGGTTTCGATGGCGCGGATGTCGGCCTCGGGCAGTTTCAGCTCGCTTTCGCGGAGCTCGTCGAACTCCTTTTCCACCTGCGCCTTCAGCTCTTCCGTGCCGGTCTCGTGCACGAGGATCTTGATCCGGGCCTTGTATTTGTTGTCGCGGCGTCCGCTCAGATTGTAGACACGCAGGATCGCCGTCACATAGGAGAGCAGGTCCTGTTCGGGCAGGAAATCGCGGATCTTCTTGGCCACCATGGGGGTGCGGCCGAGACCGCCGCCGACAAAGACGGCAAAGCCGAGCTCGCCTCTGTCGTTCTTTTTCAAATGCAGGCCGATATCGTGCACTTCGATGGCCGCGCGGTCGCGCGCAGCACCCGTCACGGCAATCTTGAACTTGCGCGGCAGATACGAAAACTCCGGATGCAGCGATGACCATTGCCGCAGGATTTCCGCATAGGGGCGGGGGTCCGCCACTTCGTCCGCCGCCGCCCCGGCAAAATGGTCTGCTGTCACATTGCGTATGCAGTTGCCGGAGGTCTGGATGGCATGCATCTCCACCTCGGCCAGCTCTTCCAGAATGCGCGGAATGTCGACCAGCTTCGGCCAGTGAAACTGCAGGTTCTGCCGCGTGGTGAAGTGCCCATAGCCCTTGTCATAGGTGCGCGCGATATGGGCGAGCTTGCGCATCTGGCGCGGCGAGAGGGAGCCATAGGGGATGGCGATCCGCAGCATATAGGCGTGTAGCTGAAGATAGACGCCGTTCATCAGCCGGAGCGGCTTGAACTGATCCTCCGTCAGTTCGCCTGACAGGCGACGCGCCACCTGGTCGGTGAACTCCGCAACGCGGGCTTTCACGAAGGCTTGGTCGAATTCGTCGTAACGATACATGAAACGTGACCTGGCTTTATGCGGCGTGCTGCGCGGCGACCCGCGCCTGCTTGCCGATCTCTGGATGAATGGAGGGCCCGCCGGCGCGGATGCGTTCGCGCAGGCGTTTGGGGAAGACGCGGCCGTCGACGAGCTCCACATCGACCAGCGAAACGTCGATCACGATGTTGGCAGCCAGCGCCAGTTTGCCAGCAGCGGCAATGCGCGCTTCATCCTCGGCATCCTTGGCCACATGGGCGGCATCGATCGTGTCCACCCAGCGCTCGCCGGCCCCCAGCCATACGGTTTCGCCATCGGTCAGGCGATTGGCGGCTACAATCTTCATCAGGCGCGCTCCAGCTGGTGTTTGTAAGTCGCGAGCGCTTCCGAGCGCCCAAAATTCGCGCCGGCCACGGCATCGCCGATCAGCGTCATCACGGGGCCGGTCAGTTCACTGCGGTCGGCAAGCGAAGGCAGGTCATTCAGCGTTCCATGCAGGAGCCGCCTGTCATCGCGGCTGGCATTCTCGATCACGGCCACCGCCGTGTCCGGCGAGAGGCCGGCCTCGACAAGACGCCCGGCCACATCTGCAGCCACGGAGCGCCCCATATAGACGGCGATGGTCGCACCGGAGACGGCGAGGCTCGCCCAGTCGGGCAGGGTGCGGCCTTTCAAATCGTGTCCTGTGGTGAACACGATGGAGGAGGCAATGCCGCGAAGCGTCAGTGGCAGCTCGAAATCGGCGGCAGCGGCGAAAGCGGCGGTCACGCCCGGCACAACTTCATAGGACACGTCCGCTTCCCGGAGTGCCGCCATCTCCTCGCCCGCGCGCCCGAAGATCAGCGGATCGCCGGATTTCAGCCGAACAACGCGCTTGCCCGCGCGCCCCAGCGTCGCGAGCAGATCGTTGATCTCTTCCTGGCTCTTGGAGTGGCAGCCCTTGCGTTTGCCGACGGAGATGCGCTCGGCATCGCGTCGGCCCCATGGCGACCACGGCCTCCGGCACCAGCGCATCGTAAACGATGACATCGGCTTCCATGAGCAAGCGCTGGGCGCGCAGCGTCAGAAGGTCTTCCGCACCCGGGCCTGCGCCCACCAGCGCGATATGGCCGGGAATGTCCTCACCGGCGGCCAGCAGGCTGGATGCACTGCGCCGGGCAGCGGCCGCGTCACCGCGCTCCACCGCACGCGCCGTGTCGCCAGTGAAGAAGGCCTTCCAGAACCGGCGACGCGCAAGGCCACGCGGCACCAGCCGGTCCACGGCGTCGCGGTATTGCGTGGCGAGCTGGGCGAGTGCGCCAAGCGACGGGGAGAGCATCTGGTCGACGCGCGCCCGCACCATCTGCGCCAGCACGGGGCCGGCGCCCTCGGTTCCGATCGCAACCGCGAGCGGCGCCCGGTTCACGAGCGCTGGCGTGTAGAAATCGCAAAGCTCGGGCCGATCCACCGCGTTGACGGGAATGGAGCGCGCCCGCGCATCCGCGACAATGATGCGATCCTGCGCCTCGTCATCGGTCGCGGCAAAGACCAGCGCTGCATTCTCGATATAGCGCGGAGCATAGGGTGCCCTGATCAAACGGGCGTCATTGGCCTCGGCCCAGTCAGCGAGCGCTTTCTCGGGCGCATCGGCAACAAGTGTGAGCGCCGCACTCGACTGGTTGAGAAGGCGCGCCTTGGCGAGCGCCTCGTCGCCATTGCCAACAATAACGACCGGGCGGTTTTCCACCCGCATGAACACGGGGAAAGCGGCAAGCTTTTGAGTGTCTGTCGCCATGGTTCGCGAGCCTTCGTGAAAGATGCCCTGAATAATGGCGGCTTGCAGCATTGCCTGAGAAGAAACACACTCGCCGTCGCGCGGAAGCGACAAGATTGCTTTTTCGCCGCACCGCTTTCCGGCAGGAAATCCTTCCGCGAACCTTTCGGTATACCCATATCCATCAGTGGAACGGGAAGCGGCAGACTGCGTTTCCTCAGAACCATAGAAGCAATGGAGATTGATATGGCTGAGTTCCGGCTCGTACACGATGCATGGGTTGTCGTCGCCGATGGCGAAAAGGCGCTGTTTCTTCGCAATGAGGGCGATGCGACCTATCCCAATCTTCAGGTGGTGCGAACGATCCACGAAGAAAATCCACCAAGCCGCGAGCAGGGGACAGACAAGCCGGGGCGCTTCAATGATGGCAAGAATGTTCACCGCAGCGCCGTCGACGAGACAGACTGGCACCGTATCGAGAAGGAGCGTTTTGCAGCCGAGGTGGCAGAGCGGCTCTACAAGCTCGCTCACAAGGGCAAGTTCAGCAAACTTGTGCTCGTTGCCCCACCGCTGGTGATGGGTGAACTGCGCAAGGAAATGCACAAGGAAGTGGAAGACAAGGTGATCGGTGAGATCGCCAAGACGCTGACCAATCACACGGTCGGCGACATCGAGAAAGTTCTGATGCAGTAGTAGGGCCGAAGGCGGGCGGTGCGTGGCATTGTGTCGCCACGCGCTGCATCCGGTTTCACCGTAGCGGGAGCCGTAACCCGGCCTGGGTGCTCAGACGTGCTGTCCGCCATTGATATGGATTTCCGCGCCCGAAACATATGACGACTGGGCCGAGCACAGAAAGTAGATCGTCTCGGCCACTTCCGATGTCTGCCCCAGCCGGCGCAGCGGAATGGTCTCGACGATCTTTTCCGTGCCGGGTGAGAGGATCGAGGTTTCGATCTCGCCGGGCGCAATGGCGTTGACGCGAATGCCGTGCGGGCCGAAATCGGCGGCCATTTCGCGCGTGAGCGCCACGAGCGCGGCCTTGGAGGTGGCATAGGCGGTGCCTGCAAAGGGATGCACCCGGCTGCCGACAATGGAGGTCACGTTGACCACGGAACCCCTGGCGTTGCCGAGTTCCCTGAAGAGCCCGCGCGCCAGCATGATCGGCGCAAAGAAATTCACCTGAAAAACGTCGCGCCACACATGCATTGGCGTTTCGATGGAATTCATTCGTTTGCCGCCTTCGAGCTTGGGAGAGATGGCGGCATTGTTGACCAGTGCATCCAGCCGTCCGCCATTGGCTTCCAGCCGGTGGCGGATTTCGGCAATGGCAGTGCCCACATCTTCCTGGTCGGAAAGATCAAGCTTGATATGGTCTTCCGGTCCCGCCGGCCACGGGCAGTCCTCCGAGAAAGCCTGCCGCGAGCATGTGATCACACGCCAGCCCTCGCGCGAAAAACGCTTCACCGTCGCGTGGCCAATACCCCGGCTGGCGCCGGTTAAAACCAGTGTCTTGCGTTCGTCGACCATGCCCTGCTCCCTGTTCCGCTCCTATGTAGGCCAGTGCGCGAGGGAATGCGATAGGCAAAAGCGGACCGGCGGGCTCTAATTTCCCAGAATGATGTCGAGAATGGAGGTCTGCTTCTTCTGCACACCACCTCCCACATCGGCAGGCGGCACAGGGCCGCGGACCGAAGCCGTGTGGCCTGGATCGCTGTGGGTCGGAAGGGCGGGGGGTGGTGCGGTTCGCGCTGGAGCTGCGCCACCGACAGCAGCCTGCGGGACAGGACGGGCCGTGGGCTCACGGGCCACGATGCCCGGTGAACCGGGCCTCCAGGAACCCGGCAGTTTCTTGACCGGGCGGCCCTTCTCGGCCTCCTTCATGAAGGCTTTCCATGCCGGAACGGGCATGGAACTGCCGGTTGCCTTCGTCGCCTTGGAAGCGTCGTTTCCGAACCAGACTCCTGTTACGAGATTGGCCGTATATCCCACGAACCATGCATCGCGCGATTGCTGCGTGGTGCCCGTTTTGCCTGCTGCCGGACGGCCGATGTTTGCTGCGCGCGCGCTGCCATATTCAATTGTCCCCGTCATCATTGCGTTCATCATGCCGATGATCTCCGGGCTCGCCACACGCGTCATGCGTGGCCTGTCGTGCTGGTAGAGCACCTTGCCGGATGCCGTCGTGATGCGCTGCACGAAATAAACCTCGGGCCTGTATCCGCCGGTGGCGAAGGGCAGATAGGCTGCCGTCAGCTCCAGCGGGGTCACCTCGGACGTGCCCAGAGCAAGAGACGCGTTGGCCTTCAGGTCGGATTCGATGCCCATCCGGTGAGCAAGCTCGACGATGGTTTTGGGGCCGGCTTCCATGGCAAGCTGAGCTGCGACCGAATTGAGTGAGCGTGCGAGCGCTTCCGATAGCGTGACGGGGCCATGGTACTTGCCCTTGTAGTTTTCGGGCGTCCAGTTGCCGATCTTGATCGGCGCATCGTTGCGCACGCTGTCGGGCCGCCGCCCCTGTTCGAGCGCAGCCATGTATACGAAGGGTTTGAAGGCCGAGCCGGGCTGCCGGCGCGCCTCGGAGGCGCGGTCGAACTGGCTGTTGGCATAGTCATAGCCACCCACCATGGCCCGCACCGCACCCCTGGTGTCGATCGAAACGAGCGCGCCCTGGCTTACGGAAAGCTTCCCGCCCTTCTCGTCGATCAGTTTGCGGATGGTCTTTTCCGCCTGTTTCTGCAGGCGCAGATCGACCGTCGCCTCCACGATGATGTCGCTCTTCACATCGCCGATCAGCCCGGGCAGTTCCTCCATCACGCGGTCGGCGAAATAGTGTTCCGAACCCGTCCAGTAGGCCGCAGCGCGCGTGGCGGGGCGGCTCATGGCGGTGGTCATCTCGCTGTCGCCGATCATGCCCTGGTCCCGCATGGCAGTGAGCACCACCTGCGCGCGGCTTTCGGCCGCCTGCGGATCACGTGCCGGTGAAAGGCGCGAGGGCGCTTTCAGCAAACCGGCCAGAAGGGCCGCTTCAGAAAGCGTGACATCCCGCGCAGACTTGTTGAAATAGCGCCGCGCGGCAGCCTCCACACCATAGGCGCCCGAGCCGAAATAGACCCGGTTCAGATACATTTCCAGGATCTGGTCCTTGGAATGTTTTTGCTCCAGCCACAGCGCCAGAAGCACTTCCTGCACCTTGCGTTCAATGGTCCGGTCGGGTTTTAGAAAAAGGTTCTTGGCCAGCTGCTGTGTGAGGGTGGAGCCACCCTGTTTCAGCCGCCCCGCCATGACGTTTTCTGCCATGGCGCGGGCAAGGCCAACCGGATCGACACCGAAATGCGAGTAGAAGCGCCGGTCCTCGATGGCGATCACCGCCTGCGGGATATGCGGCGACATTTCATGCAGGCCCCACCGCCTCGCCACCGGTCATACCGCGATTGGCAATCATCTCTCCGTCCGCAGAGACAATCTTCACGTTGGGCGGACGGTCAGGAATTTCCCATGTGGTCGCCGACGGCATCTTGGCGCCGTAGTAAGCGGTGAAGCCGGCCGCGGCGATGCCGCCCCAAAGCGCCAGAACGAGCGACCAGTAGACGGCGGTGCGCAGGAACCCGAAAAAGCCGCCACCGCCCCCGCTTTTTCGGCGCGTGTTTCTTGTGCGCCTGGAGCCTTTGCCTTTGGCAGGCCTGCGCCGCTGGCGTGTCGGCACGACGCGGTCGCTGTCACCGAGTTTCAGATCGTCTCCGCTCCGGCGCGCCGCCGGCGCGTCGAAAGTCGGCTCGATTCTTCGGTTTTTCGTCCTGCGCGCCATACGCTCACAAACCCCACAACCCTGCACCCGCACGTACTCTGCGGGCACAGTAAAAGGCAGCGGTTTAAGGCGCAGTTAAGTCAAATTAAACAAAAACGGCTGGAAGCGCTCAGCTATGAGCGAAGATATCCGCCTCTTCCCAGCCCATCAGGTCCAGTTTGGCCCGCGTCGGCAGGAAGCGAAAGCAGGCTTCGGCCTCACGCGTACGCTTTTCGCGCTCGAGCCGCGCAATCAGCTTTTCACGCAACTGATGCAGGTAGAGCACGTCGGACGCCGCGTATTCGAGCTGTTCGGGCGAAAGCTCCTCGGCTGCCCAGTCGGAAGACTGCTGCGCCTTGGAAAGGGAAATGCCGAGCAGTTCGTTGCAAAGATCCTTCAGCCCGTGGCGATCCGTATAGGTGCGGGTGAGACGCGAGGCGATCTTGGAGCAGAACACCGGCTCCGGCATCACGCCGAAGCTGTGATAGAGCACCGCCAGATCAAACCGCGCATAATGGAACAGCTTGGTGATCTTGCGGTTCTTCAAAAGTGCGACGAGGTTGGGCGCCTTCTTCTGCCCGGCATCG
Organism: Nitratireductor sp. GISD-1A_MAKvit; assembly: GCF_040819555.1. Classification (GTDB taxonomy): domain Bacteria; phylum Pseudomonadota; class Alphaproteobacteria; order Rhizobiales; family Rhizobiaceae; genus Nitratireductor. Next base: position 3,790,924 of record NZ_CP161920.1, on the reverse strand, counting down.
ATTTGCACCACATCGGCCGTGCCATCGCCGGGCGAAAGCTGCACCACGCACAGCCGGTCGCGGTGCGGTTTCAGGCCCAGTGTCTCCGTGTCGATTGCGACGGCATCGACATCGTAGTTGCTGAGATCGGGCAGATCGTTCTTGTGAAATCGGATCGTCATGGTGTTCTTCCAGGCTTACTTGCTGCTCAGGGCATCGAGAATGCGGACCCAGGAGCGCTGGCCGCGCTGGAAAGAGTTCAGGTCGTATTTCTCGTTCGGTGAATGGATGCGGTCATCCTGCAGGCCAAAGCCCACCAGCAGCGTTTCCATGTTGAGCATGCGGCGGAACTCGCCGGCAATCGGGATCGAACCGCCCATTGCAATCGCCACTGCGGGCTTGGGCCATTCGTCGCTCAGCGCACCCTGCGCCTTTGTCACCAGCGGCATGTCGTAATCGAGTTGGAATGCCGGCGAACCGCCGTGCGCGTGGAACTCCACGCTGCAATCGGTCGGCAGCCGTTCCTCGACAAAGGCGCGGAACGCGGTGCGGATCTTCTCCGGGTCCTGCTTGTGGACCAGCCGGAAAGAAACCTTGGCCGAGGCTTCTGCCGGAATGACGGTCTTGAAGCCTTCGCCGGTATAGCCGCCGGTGATGCCGTTCACTTCAGCGGTCGGGCGGGCCCAGACGAGCTCCAGCGCCGAGCGATCCTTCTCGCCAAACAGGTTTGAAAGGCCGATTGGGCCGAGGAAATTCTCCGTCGTCTCGCCAAGCCCTTCCCAGCTTTTCAGGATCTCTTCCGGCGTTTCCTCCACGCCTTCATAGAAGCCCGGCACGGTGACCCGCCCGTTCTCATCATGCAGGTCGCCCAGAATGCGGGCCAGAACCGTGATGGGATTGGCCGCCGCTCCGCCGAAAAAGCCCGAATGCAGGTCTCGGTCCGCCGCCTTAATGGTGATTTCCTCACCCACAAGCCCACGCAGGCCGACGCAGACGGCAGGCGTCTGCGGGTCCCACATGGCGGTGTCGCACACCAGCGCGTATTCGGCTGAAAGCTCTGCGCGGTTTTCTTCCAGGAAGGGACGCAGCGAAGGCGAGCCGGATTCCTCTTCGCCCTCGAACAGGATGGTGATCTTGCAGGGCAGCTTGCCATGCACCGCCTTGTAGGCGCGGCAGGCTTCCACAAAGGTCATGAGCTGGCCCTTGTCGTCCGAAGAGCCACGCCCGACAATGGCCTTGCGTCCGGGCTCGATCTCCTTGACCGCGGGATCGAACGGATCGTTCTCCCACAGGTTCAGCGGATCGACCGGCTGCACATCGTAATGCCCGTAGAACAGCACGTGCGGCCCCTCGCCATCGTGATGGGCCACCACCATCGGATGACCTGCCGTGTCACGCACGCTGGCCTCGAAACCGATCGTCTTCAGGTCCTCCACCAGCCACTCGGCAGCCTTGCGGCATTCATCGGCAAAGGCAGGGTCGGTGGAAATCGACCTGATCTTTAACAGGTCGAAGAGCCGCTCCAGACTCTGATCGAGAGAACGATCGAGCTGATCGAGAACCGGGGCGATATCGGACATGGAAAGCTCCTGAAGACTGTTCGGAGAAAGTGCTCAAGCGGCCTATCACATTCAGGCCGCGATGAGGAAAGGAAAAAGGGCCGCACGGGCGGCCCTTCGGGTTGTTTCGTCAGAACCTGCAAAGGCCTCAGTAGGGGCAGGCGTTGTCGCTGAGGAAGTTGTGCACTTCGATCTCGCCATCGATGATCTTCTGCTTGGCTTCCTCGACCGCAGCCTTCATCTCGTCAGTGATGAGATCCTTGTTGTGTTCATCCATCGCATAGCCAACGCCTTCCTCGGCAAGTCCGAGATCCTGAAGGCCATAGGTAAATTCCCCATTCTTGGCATCCATGAAGGCATTGTAGACGGCAACATCCACCTTCTTGACCATGGAGGTCAGCACATGGCCCGGATGCAGGCCGTTCTGGTTGGAATCGACGCCGATGCCAAGCTTGCCCGCGTCCGCTGCAGCCTGCAGAACGCCAACGCCCGTGCCGCCGGCCGCGTGGTAGATCACATCGGCGCCCTGGTCGATCTGGGTGCGCGCGATCTCGCTGCCCTTCGTCGCGTCGTTCCAGGCGGCGGGCGTGTCACCGGCATAATTGCGGATCACCTTGGCGTCCGATTTCGCCGCCTTTGCGCCGCCGACATAACCGCACTCGAATTTTCCGATGAGCGGGACCTGCATGCCGCCGACAAAGCCGACTGTACCGGTCTCGGAGGCGAGCGCTGCAAGCATCCCCACCAGATAGGAGCCTTCCTGCTCCTTGAAGGTGACCGAGCGCACATTGGGCGCGTCGACAGCATCGTCGATGATCGTAAAGTCGAGGTCGGGATATTCGGGCGCCACCTTTTTCAGATAGTCGACCCAGGTAAATCCGGCCATGACAATGGGATTGTGGCCCTTGTCGGCAAAGTGGCGCAGTGCCTGCTCGCGCTGGGCATCATTGGAGATTTCAAACTCCTGATACTCGATGCCGGTTTCTTCCTTGAAGCGCTCGGCGCCATTATAGGCAGCCTCATTGAAGGATTTGTCAAACTTTCCTCCCATGTCATAGATGAGAGCGGGGGCGATTTCGTCCGCGAATGCGCTTGCGGACAATGCGGTGGCGGCCAGTAGGCCGAGAACAATACGCTTCATGTGATCCACACCCTGTCGGTTGTATTTTCTCTCGTTCTTTGCCACGGGTGCTACGGCCTGAAAGGCTCGTCTCTTCCCGCGCCCTTGCGAGCATTCCGCCGCCGGCCATGGACTGGCAGGGATGGCATGAGAAAAGCGGTTCACTCTTCTCCTGCTTGCACTGTTGCATGGCTGATTTGAAATTTCACGCGGAATTTTGACCATCCGGAAAACACGTCGCTTCTGGCGCTGCCCTGATCGACCGCAGCCCGAGGGATTTCCGTTTTCGCGGGGAAATCAGGCGAAAGTCGGCCTCCGGCGCCGGTGCCCGAGCGCAAGAAACAGAACAGCCAGAGCAGCAAAAACCGCCCAGCCGGGCATGTTGAGAACGGACACAAGGACAGGATCCCAGAGCATCGGAAGCGTGTGCTGCTGGATCAGCATCTGAAACTGGTTCAGCGTCTCGGGAGAGACGGAAGACCAGCTTTCCCTCAACGGCGTGAAGGTGAGCGCGGAAGCCGCTATCGAGCGTGTTGCATCGATCACCGCCATGATGACGGCGACTGCCAGGGAGAAAAAGGCCAAAGCTCGAAAAATCACGCGAAACATCGCTTCCTCGTTTTGCGACAGGTTCGGCAGGCGGACGACTGTGTGCGAGACATAGGCTGCGCCATGCAGGATGGCAATCGTTGCCCGTGAGGTCGAGCCTTTGCCCGTTTCAGGAACAGGAAAACACAGCAAATTGCAAAAACTGTCACAGACTGGACTTGGCATTCGCGTTCATTTCGACTAGATGAGCCTCGCGCAAGGCTGAAAAAGCCGCGCCTGGAGAGGTGGCCGAGTGGTTGAAGGCGCACGCCTGGAACGCGTGTATACGGGAAACCGTATCGAGGGTTCGAATCCCTCTCTCTCCGCCACTTCAGTCCCTGAGTGGGCACTGCGTTTACGCCACTTCCCGCCACGAGCGTCTGTAGCAGCCGGGACTTCGATCCCATGATGCGAACCTCGCCCTCCGCGACCTCGACGCGCTGAGCGAGTGCGCGCAGGTGGTCGCGGCGATAGCCGCCGCCTTCCAGCCGGATACGCTCGCGGGCGGTTGCGGCGAACTTGCGCAGCATCTGCGGCGTCACCGCCTTCTGTCCTGTGTTCTGAAGCATGGCCTGTGCGCGCGCTGCATCGGCCTTGGCCTGATCGCGGATGGCCTTGAGACCGTCGATGCGGTCTTTCAGCGCCGGATCGTTCAGATCGGCAACACCTGCCTCGATGGCGTCATAGAGCCGCTTGAGGCGCAATTCCGATTCGGCTGAGCGCTTGTTCAACTCGGCGATGTGCTCGCGGCGGCGTTCGGCGTGTTCTTCCCTGCGGTCGAGCGCGGCGGCAAGAACGGTTTCCAGCCGCTCGGGCTGGAGTAGCTGCTTTTCAAGGTGATTGACGACCAGATCGTCCAGCTTTTCCATCGGCACGGCCATGCCCTCGCAGGCGGTGGGACCCTGTCGCGCTTTCATGGAGCAGGCATAATAGCGATAGCGCCCGCCCTTGCCGGTGCGGATGGTCATGGCTCCACCGCACTTGGCGCAATGGATCAGGCCGGTCAGCATGGTTGGGCCGTTGATGACGCGGGCGGGCATGACCTTTGGGTTGCGGGCTTTGAGTAGCTTCTGCACTGCCTCGAAGGTTTCGCTGTCGATGATCGGCGGGACCGGAACCGTCACGATCTCACTGACCGGCTTCAATTCCTTGGTTTTGGAGCGTTTGTTGAACTCATGCTCGCCCATATAGGTGCGGCGGGTCAGAATACGGTGAACCTGACCGATGCCCCAGCGTCCGCCGTCGCGGGTGAAGATGCGGCGGCTGTTGAGATACGAGACGATGTTCTTGACGCCCATCTGTCCGGTGGTGCCGTCGCCTTCCAGCGCAAGACGATAGATCAGCCGCACCGTATCGGCGTGCAGCGGATCAATCTCCAATTTCTTCTTGGTCTTCGCACCGCGCTGCTCGGCGGCGACGGTGCGGTAGCCGATAGGGGGAAGCGAGCCGTTCCAGAAGCCTTGGCGGGCATTCTCCTTCAAGGCCCGCATGACGTGCTTGGCGTTTTCCTTGGACTGGTATTCATCGAACAGCGCCATGATCTGCCGCATCATGACGTGCATGGGGTCATCCCCCATTTCCTGTGTTATCGAAACCAGCTTCACGCCGTTCTTCGCCAGCTTGCGGACATAGAACTCAAGCTCGAAGTGATCGCGGAAGAACCGGCTGAACGAATGGACCACGACCACATCGAAGGGCGCGGGCTTGGACGTTCCCGCCTCGATCATGCGCTGGAATTCGGGGCGACGGTCATTGGTCGCCGATGCGCCCGGTTCGATGAAGGTTTCGACCAGTTGCAGCCCGCGTGACTCGCAATAGGATTCGCCCTGCCGCTTCTGGTCGGGAATCGACACGTCATGCTCGGCCTGCCGCGCCGTCGAGACACGAAGATAGAGGGCGGCGCGCTGCATCACCCGATGCGAAGATTCGCCATTGCTCGAAATTGTCATGAGGCTTCTCCCGACAAAAGGCGCTGTGCGGTCGCAACAGGCAGATAAAGGGTATTGGGCCGGTCAGTCAGCGGCGTGAAGCCGAAGGCCGCGTAAAAGGCTGCGGCCTTCGCGTCGATAGCGTCGGCGAATATGGCGTGAGCGCCTATCGGCGCTTCGGCGACGGTCCTGATGGCGTCGAACAGCAATACCTCTCCGAGTCCAAACCCGGCATAGGACTGGTCTCGTCCAAGCCAGCCTATCAAAACGGCCGGGACGGTCGGATAGCGCGGCAACCGGCTCGCCAGCAGCTCGGGCACGGCGGTCAGCGGGACGTTGCTCGATGACAACGTGTAGAAACCTGCAATGCGGTCGGTCTCAAGGTCTCGGGCGACAAAGCAGGTCGCGTATCGGCGCTTCATGTCCTGCGTGACCGTCTCGCGGAAATAGCGGTCTATCCGCTCGTTGCCGCACGAGAACGTCTTGCGCTGGTGGGCCTTGGTCAGCGCCTCTATCGCAAACCTCGCAATCACCGGGGCGCGATCAGGTCAGCATGACGCTTCGCGGCGCGGGCCAGACGTGCATTGGGCGCGGGCGGGTCTATCAGCGCCTTTGCAAAGCGCACCTGATCCTCGGCCGCCAGACGCAGCACATCGGCTTCCTCGACCGTGCGGCGGGCATCCTCGCCAGCCGTGGCGATGAGATAGCCCGTCAGTGTCATGCCGCGCAGCTTGGCCGCGCGCTGCATCTGCTCATAGACATGGACGGGAACGCGCGCCTCAAGGCGTGCGGTTTCGATTTCACTTGCGGGTCTGGGCATGGTTGATCTCCTTGAAGGAATATATACGGCATATTGCCGGATTTATCAAGGATCGGATGAGCCATAGAGTTCATCGAACAGGTCTCCGAACCATCGCTCGAACACCTCGATCTCGGCTTCTGTTACCGGAACGGGGTCGGGCCAGTCGTCGGTAACGGTCCATGTGCTGAGGTCGTGCTTGGGCGGCCTGCCGGGGAATGGCCACGGATAGCCCAACAATTCCTCAAGCTGCTCCGACGCCGTGGGCGGTCGTTTGGCGTTCCGGGAACGGGATGCCGTCACCGGCTTGTGGTCGTCGCTGCGATCAGAAGTCATCGAGGAAGTCGAATTCGTTGAACGAACGCTGCCGCCATCCGGCAGGGTTGGCGACCCAGCGGTTGAGGTCGGATTCCTTCCATCCCGCGCCGTTGGCGCTGATCCTGATCTGGGGCGGGAACGTGCCCTCCTTGATCTTGCGGTAAATGGTGGATCGAGACAGGCCGGTGCGGGCGAGAACGGTCTTCAGGCGGACGATACGGTCTGGCTGGCGCATGGTCGTGCTGCCTCCTGCTGGTTGTTTCTGACGATTGCAGAGACCAGTGAGAGCAACGAATTATCGTTGTGCAACAATTATTTAGGTGTCGTAGTAGTATAGCGTAGAAACGGCGGTAAATAGGATGGTTCTACGCTCTACAATCCGATGCCTCGGCCTCGGCCGAGGCCGTGACTGAGGGCAAGTTGACGCCCGAGTCTCATCCCTGAGTCAAAATCCATGCTGATGCCGAGTTGCTTCTTGCGGCCTTCGAGCAGGGATTCCATCTGGGGATCGCGTTCGAGGCTCATCGCCATGTTGCCCATCTCGGCGCGCGCGGCGTGATAGCCGGAATAATTGCCCGCCGCATATTGGCGCTCGCCGCTCTGTTTGATGTCGCGGAACCGTTCCACGAAACGATCCGCGCAGCGCTCCGGGCTGGTGCGGATTTCGGTTTCTAGTTGCAGGGCGCGGATGGCGCGACTGACCTTGCCCGATCCCGCCTCATGGGCAAGACCCTCATCCTTGGCATAGGCCGCTTCCGCATCCCGCCATCCATAGGGCCGCACCGCATCGAACACCTTGCGGGCATCGACCAGTTCATCCCATTGCGCGGGGCTGGCCTTGCTCCCGGCATCCTCGGCGTTGAAGACCTGGCCAACGGCATGGGCATGGCGGATGAGCGCCATTCTGCGGGCGTGGCGCAAGGCGTCTTCCGGGCCTATTCCGGTGTCCTGTGCTACCGCCTCGATCTCCTGCCTTATTCCCCTGCCGGTCGTCTCCCTTTCCGGCCCCTCCGCACCGTCACGGATTTTGCGCACGCTGAAAATGATGTCGCCGATCCGGTCAACGGCATTGTTCGGAGCATGAACCTGTTCAACGGCAGCATCATGGGCATGGACGGTGATGCCCCGCCGCTCGGCATAGTTCTGCGCCGGGTCGTAATCCGTCGCCATGTCTTTGGCCCGGTCGCGCGACAGGGTGTTGATGAGCTTGTCCTGACCGGCGAAGTCGTCGCGGCCATAATGCAGGTCCATGCCGTCGCGATGGCGCGACAAGGCGACATAACTACCGTGGGCGTCCATTCCCGGTGTCGCCAGCACATGGGTGCGGTCTACTGTCATGCCCTGCGCCCTATGGATGGTCGCGGCATAGCCGTGGTCGATCCGGTCGTAGTCTTTCAGGTCGAAGGCGATGTCGCGCCCGTCATCGGTGCGCACGCTCATGCTCTGCGCGCTGACCTGTTCTATGGTCCCGAGCGTGCCGTTCTTCACGCCAAGACTGCGCTCGTTTTGCAGGAACATGACGCGATCCCCGCTGGCGAAGTGCTGTTCGCCCCGTTCGACCGTGACGCGCACGTCCTCGCCCAGATCGCCAGCCTCCCGCATCCGGCCACGGGCGGCCTCGTTGAGTTCGCGCACCTCGGCGTTGGTGTGGGTGAGGATGATGCGGCTGCTGTCGGGAGAAGCCTGCCGTTCGCGGTCCCAACGGTCGATCAGATCGCCGCGCGCCTGTTCGCGGGTTTCAGCGGAATGCACCATGTCGTGACGGTCATAAGCGACGATGGCATTGCCGGTTCTTCCTGTCGCCAGATCGCGCGTGGCGTCCCGCTGCCAGTCCTCGCGCTGGCGGCGCACCTCGCCGATTTCCGCGCCGCCATGGCGCTCATGGATAGACCGGAACGCCGCGCCCGCCTCGATGGATTGCAACTGCTGCGGATCGCCGACCAGCGCCACCTTTGCGCCAGCCTCGGCGGCATGGGACAGAACGCGCTCCATCTGCCGCGTCCCGACCATGCCCGCCTCGTCGATGACAAGCACGTCGCGCGACGTGAGCATGTCGCGCCCGCTCTTCCAGCCGTGTTCCATGCTGGCGATGGTGCGGGACGCGATGCCCGATCCGCTTTCCAGATTCTCAGCCGCGATGCCGGACAGGGCGACGCCTCGGACTTCAAAGCCGGACGCCTCCCAAGCCTCGCGCGCCACGCCCAACATGGCGCTCTTTCCCGTCCCGGCATAGCCGACGACAACGCCAAGGTCGCGCCCGTCCGTGACATGCGCCAGCGCGTCGGCCTGCTCGCCAGACAGGACAAGGCCGCGTTCTTCCGCGCGGGCAAGTGCGGCCTCTCTGTCGCGGTCGCTGACCTCGTGCAATTCCTTCCCGGCCATCACCTCGGCGGCGCGGTGCAGGCGCTGTTCCGCCTCGATCATGTCGCGGGTCGTGAAGCGGTCCTCGCCGCGTGCGTCCTGCCCAAGCTCGACCAGATCGGGCGAACCGCGCATCGCGCCCATGACCTCGTTGAACTGGTCGATGCCGTCGCTGTGGCGGTGCGCGAACTTCGCCATGTCGCGGCGCGTGAAGGTCGATTGCTGCTGTGTGATCGCGTCCAGCGCCACGGAAGGATCGGCGATGATCCTCTCGCCATTGTTGCGGGCGATCTCGCGGTGCAAGTCGGCGCGGTCTGCGGCCTCGACGCCTTCGCCTTCGATCCGCTGCGCCGGTGCGCCGATCTGGCTTTGCGGCTCGAGCCCGATCCCCTGCGCCTCAAGGCTGCGATGGTCGATCCGGGCGTCTATGTCGAGTTCAGCCAGCCGCTCGTTGACATGCTCGGCCCAACGCTCGCGCCACCGCTCCACCATCTCGGTGCGGTTCCAGTCCCGGACTTTCGGGCCGAACCCGTTCTCGTCCACGCTGCGCATGGTGAGCATGACATGGGCATGAGGCTTGGGGCTTCCGTTCTCGGCAAAATCCCAATGCACGTTCAAATCGGCGATCATGCCCTGATCGACAAATTCGGCTTGGGCGAAGTCGCGCGCCAACTCGATGCCCTGCGCCTGCGTAATCTCGCGCGGAATGGCGAACTCCACCTCGCGCGCAAGCTGGGCGTCCTTGCGGACCTCGAAGGCTTCGACATCATTCCAGAGCCGTTCGCGGTCGCCAAGATGCTCGGGCGCATTGTCGGGCAGCATGATTTCGGAATGGACGACGCCGCGTTTATTGGAAAAATCCTGCACGCGGTCGATGCGCTCGTCGCGCATCCGCGAGGCCGAGCGGTAGGCGGCGGACGCCACCGCACTGCTTCCGGCCTTGCGGCCAATGACCTTGACGTGAAGATGATAGATCGCCATCGCGATCAAGCATTGGCACGACGAAGCGCACGTCGGAACGACGTATAAGCGCGCCCTCCCTCGAAAAAATCTCGGGATGGACCGCCACGTGCCAGACCGTCCCGGCAACAATACTGCGTTCCGCCACCTGCGCAACTATCCTTACCGCATCAACCACTTGCGACAGCGAAAGGACACCGTAATGCGCAAACCACGGGACTACGACGCGGAACTGAAGGCCCTTGAGGACAAGGCGCGGGAACTGAAAATGCGAAAGGTGCAGCAACTCGGCGAACTGGTCATCGCCACCGGGGCTGATGCGCTCACAGCTGACGAACTGGCCGGGGCGCTGATCGTACTGGCGGAAACAACTGATGCCGGAAAGCGGGAGGCGTGGGCCAAGCGCGGCGCTGGGTTCTTTCAGGGCCGGTCGCGGCGAATTGCATCAGCGCCTGACCGCGACGCTGGCGGCACTCCGACACAACCGGGCGGCACGCAAACGGCATCAGGCGGCACGGGCGCGGCATGACATGCGGACGTGGCAGGTCGAGAGACGCAAGCGAACGCGCCACCTGATCGAACTCGGCGGTCTCGTCGTCAAGGCGGGCATCGTGGACCTGACCGGAGACGACCGCGCCATGATCTACGGCGCGCTGCTCTGGATCGCTGACAAGCTCAACAGCGAGGACGGCGACCATGCGCGCGATACATGGACGAAACTCGGAAAGACGGCGTTCGAGATGGAGCGTCCGGCAGGCGCATATGGCAGAACTCAACCGCAGCAGGATCGGGCCTGATCGATGGCGGGCGGCGCGGAGACCTCATACGTGGACGGCCCCTTGCTCGCCATCGCTGATCATATCGTAGGTAGCTGGTGCAGAATGCAATTCCCATAGGGCATTCGTGCTAGTTGCGTCAGACCATTGGAGGCGGGAACATAACGTGGCCGGGTTTTTGGTCGGACTCATGGTCGTTGATCTCCGAAATCCGGCTCGTCATTTCGTTCCATGATACCAACGCGAACGGCTGAACCTGCGATGTTTGATCCGATAAGCTGCCAGATAGCGCGCACGTTGGCCACGCTTGCTGCAATAGCCGCCGGCGTGGTGCTTGGCTTCCACCCGGTCACTGTGCAGGCTACGGAGTCGGTCTACGATTGCCGGTTCGATCCAGGGGCTTCGCCGCTCACATGGGCGATAATCCGGTACGACGATTCCACCGGACAGATTGGCGTTTCCGGCTCGCATCTCGATACGGGAGATCTTGCGTCTGGATTTGCGATGAACACTCTCGGGCGAGAGATCGAGTTCAGGCACGAGGTGCGCAACGCGGGCCGCCTGGAGAATATCAGCAGCTACCGGATCGACAGTACCAGCGGCAAGGCGACAGGCAGCGTCGATCTCTATGGTGAAGACGGTAACTATATTCGCGGCGGTCCGATGACGGTTAACGGACATTGCACAATCGCCACGACGCGGGTGAATTCGGTGGATCGGCCCGCAAGGTCCGTATCGCAGGAAGTCTGCCATACGGACAACAGCCCGACCCAGTTTCTGGATAGCCTGAGCTATTGCGCCAGTTCCGTTCTCTCACCGCAGGCCGGCAACACCTATGGGCCGAAGAACCTCTTCTGGGGCCCCGAAGGAGCAGCCTGGTGCGAGGGACGCGCCGGAAATGGCGAAGGCGAGACGATCCGGATCGAGACCAGGCCGGAGGTCACTATCCATGCCATCAACATCCACAACGGCTATCAGAAATCCGCATCGACCTTTGCGAACAATGGCAGGATCAAGGTCATCGAGATCGAGGCGGCGGGTAGCAAGGAGAGATTTGCTCTCCGCGACGCACCGGGCGGGCAGCGTCTCTCGCTAAGCACGCCTGTTCAGGCCGACACGGTCATCGCTCGTATTGTCTCGATCTACCCGGGCGACCACTATGCCGACACCTGCCTTTCCGGCTTGTCGCTCGATCTGGAAGGGTTTTAGCAGGGCCGCGAGCCATAATTCCGTGCCTATTGGCGGCGCCACTCGATAGCTATCCCCACGCCGGAAGGGGTATCCACGCCCTCTCCAATTACATCGAGATAAACCATCCCCTCGCCTGACGGCGCTCTCCAGCCGGCGGGTCTCCCATTGTATCGCCACTCCGAAACAGTTTCGCCAAAAATGTTGTTGAACACCTCGAGCGCCGTTGTCTTAGTCTGATTGTAGACTGCGTTCTCGGATTGAATTGTGCACCCGGAATTGCCGTATTCTCGCTTTCCTGCCGTAAGATAGGCGGTGAGGCCATCTGACGGATGACGACCCTCGAATTCGTTGTCGCCAATGGTGATCAGTTTGAACCCCATTTGCCGCAAACGTGCTTCTGCCCCTTCGAAATGGGGCAAAGTACTGAAGCACACATACTCGAAAATAGAGGTTAAGTCGTATGTTGGCCCATCCAGAGCATTGGCTGGAGCCGAGGGGAAAAGCAAGAGGAGAGAAATCCCTCCCACACAAATCTTCTTCATGGCATGAAACCTTTCATATCGTGCCACGAGTATAAACACCCTCGATTTTTAAGTGCGATTAGCACAGATGACCTAACCGCAAAGCGGATGGGCATTATGCATCGCCACCTGAAGAATATCGCTCTCTGCCGCATCGCCACGACACGCATGAGGGCGATGGACCTGCTCGCGAACACCAATAGCACATCTGAGGGAATGGATTTCGGCTGCCTTCCAAACCTAACTTTGTATCGCGTTGCCGCGCGTGCGATCCGCATCGGGCAATGTTGCGGTAACCGTTAAGGATATCCAACCAACAAGAGCGACACAATGAAAGCGATTAAATTCCTAGCCCTGGTTGTCGTCTCCGCCAGCCTCGGCGCGCCGGCACATGCCGAGGGATATGTCATTGCCGTCAGAAGGGCTGACGGCAGCCAAGTCACGAACTTCAGCGCATGGGACAATCCCAGTCTTCGCTGCCAGAACGGTTCCCGAACCGTGAGTTTTCGACTCTGCAATAGAGACCTCTACGCCTGCGAATCGAATCTAAGCAGCGCGAGAAACGACATGGTGAAGAATCAAGGCTTCTTCGAAGTCAGGTATTCGGACCGTCCAGGCCGTCCCAAGGCGTGCTGATCGGGCTTCTTGCGCGCTCGGGAGAATCGCGGCACTGACGACATACGTTCGGTCGAGCCGCGATTTTTCCTAGCCAGCCGGTATCGGGAACAAGCGATGACATGGAAGACGACCGGCCCGGCAGGTCGAAAGGACTGGAAGATCTCCCTTTCGCCCGATCCGCTGGAGCAGGCGGTCGTGCTCGTTGTCGCGTGGGCGTTTGCAGGCGGCCTGCTTTACGGCCTGTCGCTTCTCGAAGGCGGCCTGCGCCCGTTCTGGTACGTCCTCGTCCTGCCTTTTCCCCTCATCGTCAGCTTCTATTCGCTGCGCGGCCTAACGGGCCGTAACGGGCAACTGGAGCTTCAGGCGGACGGCTTCTGGCGCACGGCGCCACACGGCGAAAGGCTTTTCCTGCGATGGGACCGGGTGGAAAAATTCGGTGTCGGGGTTTTCGGCGATCCCGTGGTGACCGGCACAGGAGTTTCCGTCCCCGAGTTCGCTTTCATCGACGAGGGCGGCGAACGCAAGGTCGCGCGCCTATCCGGGAATCTCCCGCTTTCGGCCGAAAGGCTGGCGGGACTTATGGAGTTTGCGCGTCGCGAAGCCGCAAGGGGATGGCCAAACCCGCCGCGCGACTTGAAGGCCCTAATCAGCCAGGCTGCAATCCCGGACTCTTGAAAGGTCGCAGCGCCTGGTTTCCGGCAGCATCAGCTTGCGATGCAGCGGCACGATCTCGAAACGGCCGTTATCCTCGTCCAGTTGCAATACGACTTCCTTCATCAGCAGATCATAGACGTCACGGCAGAATTCCGGGCCGCCCGCATCGTCCCGGTCGCTTTGCCCGGTCACTTCGAAAATGGTCTCAGGCCAGCATTTGTCGCGGTTGGTGGCCGTAAGGTGGACGACGATATGCTCGCGATCCGGCCTCAGTTCGTAGAACACCCCCCAGGCGGTCTCTTCAAATAGCTTCTTTTGCTCTTCGCGACGGAAGACTGGCGCCTGGTCGAGAAAGTAGGAGACATCGAGCGGTTCCATCGGCGGGTCGACGACCTCCCAGGCTCCGCCTGGGCGGCGGGCGTAAAACTCCGCGTAGCTGTCGGCAAACATCACGTCTGCCTCGAAGGTGCCAACCATGGTGGCGGCGATGGCTCCGCCGTCGGAAAGCGGCCAGAACTTGAACGTGTTGACCGCCCAGCCGCCGCCTTCCTCCAGATAGGCGAGGAAGCGTCCCTTCTCATCGATCCGCGTTTTCAACAGCACGCCAGCGGCATTCGTCACCATCCTGCCATCCCGCGTGTCGACGATCGGGAAGAAGACGGTATCGCCGATCGCGGCATAAAGATCGTAGATCGTTTCGCCCGCATTGGCTCCGTGCCCGAGTCCCAGCAGGAGAATTGTGGAAGACAGGAGTTTCCTCATCACACGTTCTCGCTCCGCTTTTTCCGGATTGCGTCATGGATGAGCCAATAGACCGTGCCGTAGACCGCGCCCGGCAGGGTGAAAAGTGGGCCTATGGTGGCGAACTCGTGTATCGCCGAGGTTCCCCAGGCACCCCAGCCGGTCGCGACGGCACCAAAAAAACGTGGCAAGCCATGGCGCTGCTCCCCCAGACAGTGCGCAGCGAACAAAGCCGCGATACCCGCCAAGGATGAGGTGAGAGAGAAGCGCACCGGCGAAGCTGGACGCCGAGAATACGAGGATCGTGTACCAGAAATAGCCACCGACCACGAAATAGCTGCCCAGGCCGATACAGGCACCGAGGATTCCCGCCCAAGGCCAGGCGAAGGCGGCGAACCAGAACGCGGCTCTCAGCCTGCTGGCAAACGCCCTTGCGTTATACTTCGCCAGAAGAAGACCTTGCGACTTCATCAGCATTGCCGAAACTGCTCCATCTCCGGCTCGATCAGAGAATGCCAACCCGCGCCGAACTTGCGATGGGAAGCCCTGCACAGACGGTCCTATAGCACCTGATCGGCATCGACGATCAGGTGCCGTCAATTGCTGCTACAGATGACTTTCACGAAGCCGTGTGATGGTAGCCACTTTATAGTGATACTACATAGTGTGGCTACAGATGAGCTTCACGAGGCCATGTTCGATGGTGGTCACTTTATAGTATTTGGTATTTCTGACCCAATGGGCGTCGTTCCTCGTCGAAGTGACGAAAAAACGCCGGCCACACAAGCGAACCGGCACCGTATAATGCGCCGTGGGACGATCATACATGGTAATGCTGCCCCATGAACCCATAATCTCCATCTGCCCTAAATAGCTTTGTTGTGCATAGGCGGATTCGGCCGCGGCGGCGCTCATGGCGAGCACCGCTATTGCAACAGCTATTCTGTTTCGGGTGGGCATCCGTTTCTCCTTTCAGTTTATTGGGTCGAGAACAAACTTAAAAAGGAGCTTCTCCATGTGGCAACTAGCACAAACGCACTATTGGCGCTCTGCCGCCGACAAGAACGGGCGCTTGGAGCACGTTACTGCTCTCCAATAGCACGTCCGTGCTACTGCCATTTTTCAGCTGTCCCGCTACAATTGCGATTGAAGTTGATATGTCACGGAAACGAGCAGGTATCGCACGACATGGGCGAACGCATCATCATCGCCGACGACCACCCCATCTTTCGCGATGGCATGCGTCGCATCCTGCAAAGGGCGATTCCTGAGGCTGCGATCTGCGAGGTCGGAACGGCGGACGAATTGATGCGCGCCGCAGCCGATGGAGAGCCTGCAAGCATGCTCGTGCTCGACCTCGTCTTCCCCGGTTTCAAGGGACCGCACAGTATTCGCGCATTGCGTCGCCGCTATCCCACGACCTCGCTTCTTGTCGTGTCGATGACCGATGACCCGGCGATGGTAGAGGAAGTCATGCGCGCCGGCGCCGACGGGTTTATTGCCAAGGGCGTCTCGTCGAGCGAGATGGCTTCCGGCGTTGCCGCGCTACTTGCAGGCGACGTGGTGGTGAAGACAGAGGCGGCACTGGGAGAAAGCGATCTCGTTCCCTCCGATAGACTTTCGCGTCTGTCGCCACGCCAGCGCGATGTGCTGCGCCTTCTGGCGCTCGGGCGCTCAAACAAGCAAATCGCCCGCGACCTCGGTATCTCGCACTATACGGTGCGAGTTCATGTCTCGGCGCTACTGCGCGCTCTCGACGTAACGAGCCGCACGGCGGCGGCTGGCATGGCCTCCGAATTCGGAATTGTCTGATCCCGGTCTGTCCGGGCAGCTACACCAGAGAGCAGGACGGACCTTAGTTGCGCAGGGCGGACGGGCTTGGCAAGGATTGCGATTTCCTCTGCCCTGCATTCCTCGACAATGTGATCTGTACGGCCACCCGTGACAAGGGCGGCCGGTACCCAGCTCAGCGAACGTGCCCTGATGTTGCGGATAAGTGCGAATCCGTCTTCGCCGTCAGCCAATTCCTGGTCGAACAGCAAAAAATCGAACTCATCCAGATAGGTTGCCAGCGTCACGCGATCCGTCGCTCGCACTGCACAACCCCATCGCGTCAGCAACTGAACGGTGCTGTCGCGTACGACCCTGTCATCATCGACGACAAGAACTCGTAAACCCGACAGCAAGTGCACATGACCCGCAGGAGCTTGCCGGCGTGGAACTGACGCGGGCAGAGTCTCGGCAAGCCCGTCGATGGAAAAGGTCGATCCCTCGCCCAGCTTCGAGACAAGTGTAACCCGCAGCCCGAGGATGTCGGCGAGCCGGCGGACGATGGACAGTCCAAGTCCAAGACCATCCGCCTCTGCGGTATCCGGTGCTTCGATCTGGACGAACTCCTTGAATATCCTTTGCTGATCTTCGCTACCTATCCCCGGACCGGTGTCGGCGACGACGATGGAAAGCGCACCGTTGCGTCGCCGCACACCTACCAGGAGCTGCGCTCCCGGCGCATACTTGACCGCGTTGGAGACGAGGTTTTGCACCATGGTGTGAAGCAGCGCCGGGTCGCTGCGCACCCACAGCCGTGAAGGCCGGAATCTAATAGTGACATTGCGTGCCCGTGCCGCCTCGCCTGCCTGCCGCATTACCTCTCCCATCACCTCGCCCAGCGACACCGGGCCGACATCCAGCTTGACACGCCCGACGTCGAGCGCCGCAAGGTCGAGCAACGAACGGCACAGACGGGTAAGCGATTCCAGCGAGCGGTCGATGTTGTGCAGAACCTCCCGCCCATCACGCCCCATACGCGTGCCGTGCAGATACTCCACGAACAGACCAATCGCGTGGATCGGCTGACGCAGATCATGGCTAGCCTGGGCGAGGAAGCGCGACTTTTCCTCCTGCGCCTCGGCCAATTCCGAACTCGTGCGCAAAAGCACTTCGTTGCGGGCCGCCAACTCGTCGGTCAGCATGACGTTCTGGACGAGAAAGTTGTTCATGCGGACGGCAAGAACGGTCAGTATCAGGCCGAACAGCATCATCATGATCGCCGTCGCCAGCGGTCCGGGGGAGACGCCATTGACGAGCCAGGCAAATGCCAACAGCGGAACGGAAGTCCAGATCGAAAGTAGGCAACTGCGCATGAGCATGTGCTGCGAACTGACGGCTCCCAGCGCCGTTCCGCCGAGCACGAGCGTATAGAAGGTCAACATCTCGGCCGAGGACGACGTGGCGCAAAGGACCGCGCCCGTGCCCCACATGAGGCCTATTACGGCGGTCAGTCCCGAATGAGCGAAACCGTATTTCTCGGGTGACGGGCGTTCCCCGCGTCGGAAATACGCAATCGCGACGGCCGACATCATCACTGACAAGAGCGCCATCAGTACAATCCAGACGGGAATCCAAGCATCGGGGTCGGCTTGGATCAGCACGACTCCGGCAAGCACCGTGACGCAAAGATGGATGATCCAGCTCACGGAGCCTATGGAGAACAGATAGTCGAGACGCCAGTTTTTGCCGCGCTCAACGGCAAGACCGGCCGCCGGCCTCAACGTGCCTGTCCATCGCCCGAAATATCTGTCTTTCGCCGGCTGCCCCCGCATGCCAGGTCCCCTATCCCAACGTGCCGCTCAGTCTTCTATCATAAAAGTCCGCGTCCGGGCCGGCCAATGGGGCGCGGAGTTGCTCACGATGTTGCCGATAGGTTTCCTGTGAGAGGCCGGCATCGAATGTCGCCGTCAGAGCATTTCACCACGGCTCATGGCCAGGCCTCCAACGGAGCGTCGTCCAGACATCTGGCGAACCGGAATACGCCACGGGGCATCGGATCTCTTTCGGCGCCGGGATCTTCGCTCACAGCTACCGCATCATACCAGAGTGTCGCGCCGAGTTCCGGCATGACGATGAAGGCTGGGGCGGGATCTCCGCTGGCGGGAGGCTCCGAGATGAAGTCGAATTTCTCATCCAGCAGTTAAAATCGCAGATTGGCCAGCGTTTGCGAATAAATCTGTGCATCGACGTCATCCGCCTCCAGAAGGTGGCGGGGACCATCTTGCCTGGCACTTTCCTAGTATGGATCTCTGACTGGTAGCATCGTCATGCCACAATAGCCGTTCGACATGGCCGGAACGAACCAGTACGACCGCTGGGACGTTCCCAGACGGACATAAAGGTCTGATACCATGCTGGCGCAAGAACGCGCCGGGATCCGGGATAAAGGAAAGCGATGTGTCCCCATCCTCGGTCCCCATAGCATAGGCGGCCCCGTTCGACCGGACAGATGAGATCGGCCAGCGCGGGGCGGCCGTCAAAGGCGGTAAAACTCGCTACAGCTGGATCACCGCGGCAAGAATGCATTCTCGCAACGTCCTTTCTCCACCGCTCGACCGATAAACATACGGCTCGACAAATCAGACACGTCATAGGGCAGTCAATTAGTGCAACTGTCCGAATGTCAGCGCGCGCCGCTTTGCGGCAATGTAACCGTGAAAGCAGCAGAAAGCTGGTAGCTGAGAATGGGTGGATTTCTAAAACGGACTGTAATTCTAGTTGTGACGTTCGCCACATTCGCGGGCGGCTTGGTTGGAACGCCGGCCTCAGCGGGTTCATGGGGCGTGGAAGCGCCCCAAGGCAGCGATTGGGCAGAGGCATCCGCGCAGGGACAGAACCACAACACCTGGCTTCTGGCGAAATGCAGTTCCGACAGGGCTGGCATCGGCCTCACGCTCAGGGATTTCTGGGGAACGGCTCTTGGCCGTGTGAATGGAGAGCGCTACCCGGTTCTCATCACTTTCGCCGGCGCAGGTGGCTTGCACGCGGACTATTATGTCGGGTTGCGCTACGATGCCGGCGAGAAGGAATGGAGTACGGATGGATACGATATCCCTCGCACCTTTCTCGATGCGTTCGCGAAAGGTGCCACCATGCGCTTTGATGCCGCCGCGACCGCCGAGGAGATTGCTACCTATCAACTGAAAGGTTCGGCGGCGGCAGCCAGGAAAATGCGTGAAGCGTGTTGGGAGCGGTCCGGTGGCTGAAGGCAGACAGCTTTTGCGGACGCGCCCTCGTGCTGTTGGCGACGGCTCCGGGCATAGTCCTCTTTTGTTTCCGCCCGAAAACCGGCCTTCAGCGCGATCCTGCTCAATCTGTTCCTGCGGCGTCTTCGGAGCGGGGGCGGAAGGATGACACAACAAACCCGACTTAGGTCGCGCGCCCGGATATCGGGCATCGCAGCGGCCGCGGGCCACGCGGTCGTTTTCTGGCTTTTCGTCGAATCCCTCAATCTCCTCGTGGGGGACGCCGGGGCATTCGGCCGTCCGTTCACGGTTCTGCTGTGCGGCTTTGCGACATGGCTGATTTGCGTGGGCAGGCAGCGTGGCCATGGTGTGTGGCGGTTTGTCCTTGCCGGATACCTGGCCGTTGCGCTGGATGTGGCGATCACCCTCGCCATCACCACCACCGCGCTGATGGCCCGGATCGACCTGTCGGCAATCATGCTCGCGATTGCTGCCATCGTGCCCTGGGCGCTGCCGATCTGGGGCACGTTGATGGCAGCCGTTTCGACAGCCTACGGCCTCGTCCTGCGCCATCTGCAAAGGTCGGCCCCCGTGCACGAACTGAATTCATCTCCCGGAGAAACGTACGAATGAACAAACTGAGCATTTCGGTAGCCCTGCTGGCGTTTCTCGCGTTCGTCGGAACCGCGCAGGCTGCATGGCGATGGGAAGGCAAGCTGGTCGACGGGCGCGCCCAGGTGACGGCGAGCGTCAGCGAGAACGGTAAGCATTTGCGCATCGCCTGCCAGGCAGGCAATGACAGGATGACGTTTCAGATACAATTTTCGGGATCCGGGTTCTCGGATCTCGACAGGACGGACGGCACGCAGGAATCTCTGGTGCTTCGGTTCGACGACGCGGAACGCGCCTACGACGAACGCGATGGCTGGGCCGATGTCTGGTATGCCGGCGACAGGCGAACATGGCGCGGCGCACTTTATCTCAAGTCCAAAGGGCTGGACGCCTTCGGCGGTGCTGCCGAACTGCGCGTATCGAACACGCATGGCAAGATCGTCGCAGTCTTCCCGTTGTCGGGCTCGCGCAAGGCGGAAAAGGCGATCCGCGCCATCTGCCATCAGGGCGTCGCGCCTGACCGCTATCTCGCCAGCGTCAATTCTTCGGCACGGCGACAGGCGGCGGAGGCCGGGACACAGACCCCCGCCGCCGAGCGACCCAAGAAAGCGTCGCGCGCGCCTTCTGGCGTTCCCGATCTGGCAAAGAAACCTTTGACGATCGCGGAAGCCCGCAAGGCAGTCGGCTATCCCGGCAAATACGGCGCAGGCGCGCAAAACCTCAAGGTGGCAATCGTCGACGCCGGCTTCGCCGGCCTGCGGGACTGGCTGGCAGACGGCGGCGGTGGAAAGCCCTACGAGCGCGACGCGACGTTCATCCGCACCGAACTGAAATCGAAAAGCAAACACGGCTTCAACGTCTATCGCGTCATGAGGCAGGTGTTGCCGGACGCGAAGATATATGTCTACGAGATCGCTCTCGACAGCGCGTTCAGGCGATCAGTCGCTTATGTGGAGGACATGAGCCGCCTCGGCGTCACCTTCGTCAACATGAGCTTCAGCGGCGGTCGCAATCCTTATGCCCGGCCACGGGAAGACTATGTCCGTTTCGGCGAGGCACTTGTCGATAACGACGTTTATGCGATGGTCACGCCCGGTAACATGGGGCACGAGTATCACACCTTTGAGGCATCTCCGGCGCCTGACGGCAGATCGATCGAAATCACTCCGGTCAAAGGGCGAAATGTCGGCGTCTTCGGCTTCGATGCCAAGGCCGGTAATGTGAGACTGTATTGGCCGGCCAAACCCGGCGACCCGGAACTTGCCTTGAAATTTTACCAGCGTATTGACGGCAAGCTGACCGTTCTTGGCGAGGCCAGAACCAAAGGCGGACTTCTTGAGTATGTGAGGAGCGATGGAACCGTGATGGGCACGGCCAAGGTGCCAGAGGGAACGATCGCGGTTACACCCGGACAACTGCTTGCAGGACGCGAGGGGCGCATATTTACCTTCATTCAGGTCTATGGCGACCCTGCGATCTTCAGGGGCCGTCGGATGACAATATGGGCTGATCGCGGTCTCCATGTTGGCGGCAGGCCGAATGGGTCGGGTTCGATAAGCCAGTCCGCGCGGATCGATAGCCCGAATCTCATTACAGTCGGTTCCTTTGGACTTAATGAGTATGGGGAAATTGCGCCCTCATACTTTTCGTCGCATGGCTGGGGCCTATCCCAGCCGGAAGCCCTTCCTCATGTAATCGGGCCGGGCAGCCTGAAAATGCCAGAGGGCGATGTTATTCACGGAACGTCCTACGCCAGCCCTTTCGTGACAGCGGTCCTGTCCGGGCTGTCGTGGCGCGTGATGAACCCAAAGAACGTGGCCGAGAAAGTGTCGTCGCACAGCTTCCTCTTCGATGGCGACGCCGGATCGGTATCAAGCCGCTGGGGCGTACCCGATGCCGGATTGATGCTGCAACCGGGACGGCTTATGGAGATGCTCGGCACGGACCGCATCGGCGATATTGCCCATCGCGTCGAAGGCGAAGAGGTGGTGGTTACCGGTCGAATCACGCGTTGCTGCATGGAAGGTGTTCGCGCCGAATTGTTGGCCATCGTCGCGGAGGTTACGGGAAAGAAGAAGGACGGTTCCAGTGAGCTAAAACTGAACCGCGACGCCGTCGGCGTAACCGCCTTGACGACCGGTCAGAAGGCCTACGACAGGTTTCCTTTCGAGATCAGAATCCCACGCGGAAAGATCGCCGACAACGGCAACGAGCTCGAACTCGTGTTCGGCGTGCGTCGGCTCAACGGCGATCGCGGAACCCTGGTGCCAGTCTCGACCGAGGTACCCTACAAACTATCACCTCGGTAGGCTGCGGGTGCCGGCGACCGGTACCTTTGTCAATCGGTGCGTGCCAGCTTCATCGCGCTCCGGCCAGCACGGCCGTTTCGTGCGACGGCGCTGTCGATGATCAGGTTGCCGTTATGCAGGGACCACCGCATAGTCCCCGTGTGGCGGCTCCCACCGGTTTCACCGAAAAAGAAAACCATATCCGGACCAGACGCCTTCCCGGTCAACGGCTCGCGCGCGCGCGATCCGGAGGCGATCCACTCACCGCGGTATATCGAGCCGGTGCTTTTGACGAGATTGCCCCTGAATGACGCGGTGTTGCCTCCGCCTCCGCATCGTCCGGAAAACTCAAGCTCACCGGCCGCCTCCACGTAATTCATCACGACGCGGCAGCGGATCGCCTGCCGCGGCTCGTCATCCGCACGCATTGCCCAGCCGTCTCCTTTCCAGACCCCGGAAAATCGGGAAAGCGTGGCGTCCGCCTTGGCGGGTGGTGAAATCAGTGTTGCGGACAGGCTCAGCGCGGCCAGAATGAGCAGGGAATGCGTCATTGTCGGTTCTCTCGGAGATGGATGAATGCCGGCAGGAGGACGAGGTCGGAGACCAGTGCCACCACCAGCGCCGCGACCTGGATGCCGGCGAAGGCCCTTACGGTTTCAAAGCTGCTGAACAGGGGAACGGACAAGCCGGCGCAAATCAGAACGGTCGTGATCGTCATCGGCCAGCCGGCCCTGTTTGCGGCCTGTCCCAGAGCAGCTTCGACCGGTACATTGCGATCGCGCGCCTGAAGGTAGCGGCTGACGAAATGAATGGAATCGTCAATTGCGATGCCAAAAGCGACGGTCAGGGCCAGAACGGCGCTCGGTCCGATCCTCCATCCGTTGAAACCTGCATAGATCCCGGCTGCGAGAAGCAGCGGCAGCATGTTCGGCATGACGAGAACTGCCGCGATCCAGAGCCTGCCGAACGCCAGCGCCACGAGCAGAGAGGCGACGATGCAAGCAATCGTCAGCGACATCGCCATCTGATGCACGAGGACCGAGGCTTCATGGCGCAAGACAGTTGGGAGGCCGGTAATGAGGCTGGCCCCGAGGTCGTTGGCCGTCCGCTCCAACCGGTCATAGGCTTGAAGCGTATCCCGGCTGTGCATCGGTTCCGGCATCAGAACGACCATGCGTTCGACGCCGCCCTGCGGTTCCAGCAGCGAAAGAAAGGGCAGCGTGCCGTCCGCCTCGCCACCGGACCACGCCATGACCAGCGAATGCGTGATGACCGGATAGCCCGACGCGGCCTCCGACAGCGCTGCCCGTCGTCGGTCCGCGCTGATGTTGGCGGATGTTCTGTCGTCGCGCGGGAACTCCACCCAGAACCGATAGAATCCTCCGAACCTGTCGGCGACCTGCCGCTCGGCGGCGTGCGCGCTGCCGCCGAGCGGCAGGTTCTGCTGCAAGGTGAACCATGGCTCGGCGTGCCAGCACAAGACCAGTCCGGTGACTGTCATAAGGAACCCTGCGACTGCGGTTTTTCGCGAGGACGACACGGCACGGATCGCAAGGCGGCGGATCGCGGCGGAAGCGCTGACGCCGGATGGCCGGCCTCGTGGACGGAGCATCCGCACCAGAACCGGAAATGCGACGATCATCGCTGCATAGCCGGCGCAGACCCCGACGCCGCCGACGAGCGACAATTCCCTGATCTGCATATCGCCCGCAATGAAGATCGCGGCAAAGGCGATCGCGGTCGTTGCCGAGGTCAGCGCACATGCGGGACCGACGCTCCCGATGACGCTTGCGAGCGCGGTGTCCTCGTCGCGAACTTGCCGATCCCGCGCATAGGCGATCGTCAGATGAACGCAATCCGCCAGCGCGAGGATGAAGATGAGGATGGGAACGACATTGTTGACGACGGTGACGGGAATATCGAGCACCACG
This sequence comes from Nitratireductor sp. GISD-1A_MAKvit, assembly GCF_040819555.1. Taxonomy (GTDB): domain Bacteria; phylum Pseudomonadota; class Alphaproteobacteria; order Rhizobiales; family Rhizobiaceae; genus Nitratireductor. Next base: position 3,766,965 of record NZ_CP161920.1, on the reverse strand, counting down.
AAGACGGCAAGGCTGAACAGGCCGGCAATAACCGCCGGCGCGATGCAAACCAGTATCAGTCGGACATCGCGAAACAGCCAGCCGGCAAAGACCAGAGCGACGATGCCGCCCGCTACCGTGTAGAGGACGAGATCGTCCTTGAGGGCACGCACGATCTCCGGCCCGATGAGGTCCTCACCCGTGATAGACAGGCGGAGATCGGTGTCCTCCGCGGCCTCCAGAACTTCTGAAATCGCGCTGGCGAGGGCGAGGGGAGTATCCGGGGCTGCATTGTCTTCAACGGCGATGTGGACGGCGGCGGCCTTCCGGTCGCCCGTCAGCAGGATCGACGAGAACGGCTTCGACTTCTCGAAGGCCGACAACCGTTCCGGGAAGGCTTCCGCGCGCATGTCCAGCGGCAACAAGGGCTGCCCCGCGTAGGCGGCTGCATCCGCCGGGAATCGCGCAGTCCCGATGGAAACGACCGCGCCGACGCCGTCAAGCAGGGAAATATCGAGAGATATGTCCCGGATATGCTCGAACGCGTCGAGGGACATCGGTTCATCGGCTTCGACGAGCATGACGATGTGTCTCGGCTTCGGGCCTGCCCGCTCGAGAAAGTCCGCATAGGCTGCCAGGTGCGGATTTCCCGACGAAAAGCTGCGGTAAATGTCCGGATCGAAACGCAACTGTGTGGCGCACGCCACAGCGGCCAGCATCATTCCCATCAGGAGCAGACCGGCGATGCGCGGTGACCCTGCCGCCCAGAGGCCTGGTGCGGCCAGCCACCCTGGCTCAGACGAGCGCACGCCCGAGCCTTACGTACACAAGAGGCCTTTCAATCCTGCGCGCGGTGCGCAGGTTGTCGAGCGCCTCGTGCATGGCGCGACGCCGCATGGCCTGAAACACAGGAAGTCCGATCCGGCCGAGTGGCCGCGCGATCACGGCGACAGTGCCGGCAAAGCGCCCCTGGTTCGCGAGGCCTGATACGAAATCTTCCCAGGCAGCCAGAAAGACCAGTGCTGCGCTGGCGTCGAGAATCGTTTTCTGGAACTGCGCCATGTCCGGCGGGGCGCCATGCCGTCTCGAGTAGACTTCGTGCATTTCGCAGATCGCTTCGGCCAGGTCGAACCGGATATGCGCGCGCACGGCAAGGGCGAGAGCCGAAATCCGGCTCAACCAGCCGGGTGACGCAACCGACATGCGACGCAGATAGCCTGCCCACGGCCGGATCGAGGTCGGCTTGCGTTCCCTGGGCAGCCTCAGCACATAGTCGTCGAACTTGTCGAAGAGACCGATGATGAGAAGATCGAGCGCCTCGTTTTGTCTGCATGTACGGGAGTAGGCGCGCCATCGGCTGACGGTGTGGAAATACAACAGGGCGAAATGACCGTGGGCGATCGAGGAGCGCGCAAGATCGTTCAGCAGTGCCTCTATGGCCTCGAGACGCGCGTTCGCCCGGCTGATGTCATCGCCTGTCATTTGTGTGCATGCCACCGGTCCACCGGCCGACTGAAGCATAGAAGTCCGATAGCAACGGAGACATGAGCCAGGCTGCGCCCTGTCTTTTCCATAGGCACCCCACAATTCGCCACAACGCGATTGGGCAGAGTCTATCGTCTCAACTCCGGACCGGGCAACCCGGTCACATGTGCTAGCAGCAGGATCAGGAAAGGCGACATGCACCATTACGACAACTGCCCTAATCGACACGGGAAGTCCGAAGGCGCAACCTTATCGTGATGAAGGGACGCAGTTTCGGAGGCGAGGATGAACGAGAAAGCGATGGTGAGCGTACGTGAAGAGAATTCGGCATTCGGCAATATTGGCCGAAGAGTGTTGATGGCATTTGTGTTTATCGCCGGAGCGATGAGCGTCCAGGCGCATGCGCAGTCGGTCGACGGCCGCCTCGAGCGAGGGACGCGCACCTATTACTGCGATGTGTGGAACGGCGCGTCGATCCGCGCGCATGTCCTGTTCGTAGAGTATTTCTACCAGCAGAGCGGCCAGTGGTACAATGTTTCGCGCCGGTGTGACCCTGGATCGGCGAACGTGAACTGCGAGATCGATCCTGGAAGCAGCCGCGGGTTCGATTCGCGAATCCCGCTGAACCAATTCCGCGTCAGCGCCTGTCGCGCGCATTTCGGACCGGGTCGCTGGTAGCCTTGCGATAACCTGCATGAAGCACCGATCTGCTTCGGTCCGATACCGCTTGGCTAGAGGTGGTCACCTGCTCGCTGGGATCGCTCTACTAGGCGGTTGCGCCACTAGCCACGAATCGGATCGTCCCGCACCGATATTGTCTTCCGTCGTTCCCGTCGTAGCCAGACCAATCGCCAAGCTCGCTGGGAACCTGCGCCTTCGAAACGGGCATCTTGCCGGCCGCGACGATATCAGGGCGGTTCTTCAACGGGAATTGCGCCCTTTCGACGTCGTACTTCTTTCAGCACCGTACAAGGGGACGTCTCTATTTATTCCCGGCCATTTCAGTCATGCAGGGATCTGGTTTGGAGACATGGACGACTGGCGGGGAGTGGAGATCGCCCCGCGTCTCCGCTCGGCGCTCGTCGACCGGAAGGGTTTCTTTCACGCCGATCGCGACGGGGTTCGATTCAGCGACATTGATGAGATTCTCGATGCTGACCATGTGACCGTTGTAAGATTGTCCACGAATGTTCGGTTGGTGGATGTCGCCGATAAGATAAACGCGATGAGCGTTCGCAGTTACGACTTCAATTTTGATGGCACCGACAACTCCGAACTCCTATGCACTGAGTTGGTGCTGGAGTTCCTTGGAATGGACCCTGTCGCCACAACCGGCATTCTCGGTCGGTCGTTCGTAACCCCGGATCAACTCTTCCAGACACTGCTTATGAACGGGGCGTATCGCATTACAATAGCTGATGACATTCAGAGCAGACCCTCCGCTCGAATCCCTAAGAATCAGCGTCAGCTGGACATCAGAACCGCAAGGAATTCATAGGGCTATAGCGTAAATGTAGTGATCATTACTATCGGTCGCGGCCCGCCATTTCCCTTTTGTACTGCCCGGAGACATAGGTAACAGTTTGTACCTATGGTATGGCGCATGTTTCTGAAGCCGGCAAAGTTCGATTTTTCGCGGCAAAGTATCCGTGACAAACGAAAATTCTCCTCATAGCCTGGCGGCATGTCAAACGGGCACTGGACAGACCAAGAGAACGACTTGATCGTCGCGGATTACTTCGCGATGCTCTCTGACGATATCTCAGGACAACGCTACAGCAAGGCCGAGCATCGGCGGCAGTTGCTGCCGCTTCTGAACAACCGGTCTGAGGGGGCGGTTGAGTTCAAGCATCAGAACATAAGCGCGGTTCTGGTAGCGCTTGGTGAGGACTGGATTCAGGGCTACAAACCAGCGTTCAATTATCAGACTTCGCTCGAGGAAGCGGTGGCGCGGTGGCTGGCGCTCACACCTTCCTGGCTTGAGCGTCAACCCATGCGTGGCCTGCCAGACGGCATGCGCGACGCGGCACAGATCTGGGTGGAGCCACCGCCGACACTGACGAACCAGCTGCCTCCGCAGGAACTGGAACAGACGCTTCGCACCGCTCAAAAATACGACATTGCCGGCAGGGATGAACGCAACCGTACTCTGGGACGCGCTGGCGAGGAATGTGTTCTCGCACACGAGCGGACGACGTTGAAACTCGCCGGGCGGGAAGATCTGGCCCGGAAGATTCGCTGGGTCTCCGAGGAAGATGGTGACGGCGCTGGTTATGACATAGCAAGCTTTACCCCGGACGGCCGTCCACGCCTTATCGAAGTGAAAACGACAAACGGGTGGGTCCGCACACCGTTCCACATCAGTCGCAACGAACTGGCCGTGGCGGAGGAGCGGCGCTCCGAATGGAGCCTGTTCCGGCTCTGGGGCTTCTCACGCGAGCCGAAAGCGTTTGAGCTGTTCCCACCGCTGGATGCGCACGTATCACTTACCGCAACGTCCTTTCAGGCAAGCTTTCAATGAACCCGGCCTATCGGTCTGCGCCCTCCCTCACTCTGCTGCCATTGCCTCAGCCCCGCCCGCGATAGGGCGGGACGCCCTGATCGGCGATCCACACACCCTTGGGCGGTTCTCCGGTCTGGTAGAACACGTCGATGGGCATGCCGCCGCGCGGATACCAGTAGCCGCCGATGCGCAGCCAGTGGGGGTCCAGAAGGTCGCACAGGCGGCGGCCTATGGAGACGGTGCAGTCTTCGTGAAACGCGCCGTGATTGCGGAACGCGCCGAGATAGAGCTTTAGCGACTTGCTCTCCACCAGCCAGCCGGCCGGCACGTAGTCGATCACCAGATGGGCGAAGTCGGGCTGGCCCGTGAGCGGGCAGAGCGACGTGAATTCCGGTGCTGTGAAGCGCACGGCGTAGCGCACATCCTCCTGCGGGTTGGGCACGCGTTCGAGAACGGCTTCTTCGGGGGATGCGGGCAGTTCCGTCCTGCCACCCAGAAGGGTCAGGTCGTCGTAGATGGTCTTGTCGGTCATTGCGGACATTTCCTTTCAGACGCCGCGCCGGTTGCCCCACAGGAGCACGTGAAGCTGCGGCAGGATGTGGGGGGAGAACCAGCGGTCGGCCACCGTGCGGTCCACCAGCCAGCGCATGCGTTCCAGAATGCCTTCCATGTCGATGGCGGCATCCTCGGCTTCTGCCTCGGGCGTTGGTGGCGGCGGGGTGTGGTTGCCCGGCTGCAGGTAGAGGGGCAGGGCGGGGTAGCGGCCTGCCACATCTTTCGCCCAGCGATAGTCGGCCTCGTCGAAGATCACGATCTTCATCACCGTGGATGCAGATCCGGCGGCAGCGATGCAGGCGTCGAAACGCTCCCAGTCCACCGTTTCGCCGGAGGAGGGCGGCTTGGGGCTCAGAACCAGCATGTCGAGCTTTGCGAACCAGTCGCGGGCGATCGACCCCTGTGTTTCGAGCGCGAAGCGGTAGCCCTCGGCGCGACCGGTATCGATCAGCCGTTCGAAGGGCTGGATCGCCGGGTTGCCGCCGGACAGCGAGACCATGACGGGCGCGCCACCGGAGAGTTCTCTCACGCGCTTCATCACGTCCTGGCTCTGCATCGGCAGCCAGTCGTGGCGATAGGTATTGTCGACGGCATGCAGGCTGTCGCACCAGCGGCAGCGATAGTCGCAGCCGCCGGCGCGCACAAACACGGTCGGCATGCCGATCAACGCGCCTTCGCCCTGGATCGTGGGGCCGAAAATCTCGGCAATGCGCAGCGTGCTCATGGCCGGTATTCCGCCCAGGTCTTCGGCGTCTCGCTCACGCGCACCGCCGTCACCTCGCTCCAGCGCGTTCGGCACCAGTCGAAAAGCGCCTTGGCCAGAAACTCGGCGGTGACGCCGTCATGGCCGAACACCTCGTTCAGGTGCCGGTGGTCGAGCGTGTCGTCAATATGGTCTTTCAGGGGCTTGAGCTCGCGGTAGTCGCGGACGAAGCCGTGATTGTCGAGCCGCTCGCCGGCCAGTTCCACCACCACGATGTAATTGTGCCCGTGCAGCCGCGCGCAGGGGTGGTCGTCCGGCAGGTTCGCCAGGCGGTGCGAGGCGGAGAAGTGAAACTCCTTGCTGACCCTATACATGCTCTGCCTCCCCAATGGCCTGTCGTGGGGTGGCCTGTCGTGGGGTGGCCTGTCGCCCGGTGGCGGCAAGCCAGAAGTCCGGATCGTCATAGATGGTGGGGTCGGTAACGCCAGCCTCGTGGAAGGCCTCGCGGCGCTCCACGCAGGTGCCGCAGCGCCCGCAATGGGTTTCGCCGCCCCTGTAGCAGGACCAGGTCTCGGCAAACGGCGTTTCAGCGCGCGCACCCTCGCGCACGATGTCGCCCTTGGTCCCGTTCACGAAGGGCGTGTAGAGGCTGACCGCGCCCATGCCTTCGAGCGCTGCATCCTGCATGGCCTGAAACGCATCAATGAAGCCCGGCCGGCAATCGGGATAGATGAAGTGATCGCCACCATGAACGGCGGCAGCCACGGCATCGGCCCCGCGCGCTGCGGCGATGCCGAAGGCGATGGCGAGCATGATGGCGTTTCGGTTGGGCACCACCGTCACGCGCATGGTCTCCTCGGCATAGTGACCGTCCGGTACGTCGATGGCGTCGGTTAGAGCCGATCCGGAGAGATGCCGGCCGATGGCGGATATGTCGAGAAGGTCGTGGGGGACGCCGAGCCGGGCGGCTGCCTTTGCCGCGAAATCCAGCTCCTTGCGATGTCTCTGGCCGTAATCGAAGGAGATCAGGCCAATAAGGGTTCGTTCCCGCGCCACCTTGTGGGCAAGGGAAACGGAATCGAGTCCGCCTGAGCAGACGACGAGCGTTTTCATGATCGGGTTCCTTGTTTTAATGACCGGGTAGGCTGCGACCGGTGCCGGGATTCTCCGGCGGCTGGAGGCGTATCAGACCTTCAGCCCAAAGAAAAGCGGCGATCGGTTTCCCGACCGCCGCCTGGCTTTGTGAGCCTCTATCCGCGCAGCTGCGCGGTGCGCGGCAGGTCGGAAAGGATCTCCGCACCGTCGGCGCGCAGGATCACGATCTCTTCCAGCCGCAGGCCGAATTTTCCGGGCAGGTAGATACCGGGCTCGATGGAGAACACCATGCCTTCGTCCAGAACCGTCTCGGAGGTGGCGGTCATGTAGGGCGGCTCGTGAATGTCGATGCCGAGACCGTGGCCGGTGCGGTGGGTGAAGTATTCGCCATAACCTGCCTTGGTGATCACGTCGCGTGCGGCCCGGTCGATGGCCTTGGCTGAAACGCCCGGCTTCGCCGCATTCAGCGCTGCGGTGACCGCCCGCTCCACGATGGCATGGACCTTCTCAAACTCAGCATCGGGCTTTCCGTAGTAGCCCACCCGTGTCATGTCGGACGGATAACCGTCCAGCCGACCGCCGGTGTCGATCAGCACTGCATCGCCTTCCTTCAGCTTCGTGTCGCCGGTGTGATGATGCGGGAAGGCGCCATTTCCGGCAAAACACACGCTGGTGAACACCGGCACCGCACCCGCCGCCTTGTAGACGTCGCGGATGGCTGCCGCCACTTCCAGCTCGGTGACACCGGGTTTGAGCGCATCGAAACCGGCCATGGCGGCCTTGTCGTTGAGCACGGCGCTCGCCTTCAGGCGCTTGTACTCGTCTTCGTCCTTGCGGGCGCGCAGATGGCCGACCGTATCGTCGGTGAAACGGCGCTTTGCGCCCGGCAGCGCGTCGAGCAGAAGCAGCGCGAAATCGGCGCGCATCGTCTCGTCGATCACAACGCTCGGGGCCGCCGGCAGGTTCGATGCCTTGAGGAGCTCGGCGAGGGCTGCGTCCGGGCCGTCATCGTCGCGCCAGGGGAAGAAGGGCAGGTCGGTCTTCTGGCGCGAGCTGTCGACATTGAGTGCGGGCATGAGAAACCCGGCATGATCCTTCGAGACCAGCAGCATGACGGGGCGTTCGTCACCGTGCGGATCAAGGCCCGCCACATACATCATGTGGCTCGACGGGCCGATGGCGACGAGATCGGTGCCGGTTTCGCGCATGCGCTCGCGCAGGGCCTCAAGCCGCCGGTTGGAGGTGGTGGACATCGAAAAACTCCAGAAATGAGAGAGGCGCTATGGAAAGACAAAGAGGCCGCCACGACTGGCGGGGCGGCCTCGAAGGATACGGCTTTGATCAGTCTTTCGTGACGAGCCGGTAGTAGACGAAGTCGGAGGTGGCGCCGTTGACGTAGCCATTCACCTTCTTGTCCATCGCCACCTGATAGGCAGCCTGGAACATGATGACGATCGGCGACTTGGCCTGCACTTCCTTCTGCAGCTCGACATACATCGCGTTGCGCTTGTCAGCGTCGGATTCGGCCAGTGCCGCAGCGGTCTTGTCGTTCATTTCCGTCGGCACGGCCCAGGCGTTCCGCCATGTGGTGGTGGCCTGGTAGTTGTCGTCGGAATTGTCGCGGTTATAGGCGAAGGCCTTCGCGTTGGAGTGCGGGTCCATGAAATCCGGGCCCCAGTAAAGCAGCATCGCCTCGTGGCTGCGCTCACGGTACTTGGTGATGACCTGCGAGCCCGTGCCGGGGATGATGTCGAAATTGATGCCGGCTTCCGCGAAGCTCGCCTGCAGCGACTGCGCCATGTCCGTGAACGGCGTCGAGTTGATGACGTCGAGCGTCACGTTGATCGGTGTTTCCACACCGGCATCGGCGAGGATCTGCTTGGCCTTTTCCGGATCGTAGGTGTAGGGCGTCTCGTCATAGGAGCCGGGGAAGCCCTTCGGCCAGAAGGCCTGATGGATTTCCATCTGTCCCTTGAGGAAGCTTTCCGTCATGCCCTCATAGTTCACGAGGTAGCGCGCGGCCTCCCACACGGCTTCCGGCTGCAGCGCCTCGGTCTTCTGGTTGAAGGAGACGAAATGCACGGCCGCCTGCGGGTAGGTCTCGACCTTGATGTTGTCGGCACTAATGCCGTTGATCTGGTCCGGCGTCAGGTTGCGGGCCATGTCCACATCGCCCGACTGAAGCAGAAGCTGCTGGGTCGCTGCTTCCGCCACGTGGCGGATGATGACGTTCTCGACCTTCGGAGCACCCTTGAAGTAGTCGGCATTGGCGCCCATGCGCACCAGCTCGCCGGGGCGGTATGCGGTCAGCTTGAACGGGCCGGAACCGGCAGAGTTCGAATTGAGCCACTTGTTGCCCATGTCGCCGTTTTCTTCATGCTCCATCACCGTCTTTTCATCGACGATGGAAGCCGGGCGGGCGGCCAGCACGTTGAGCACGAAGGCCGGCGAGAAATCGCCCTCATATTTCACGACAACCTTGTTGCCGTCGACGGTGACCATCTGGTCCACATTATCCGCCGTCCAGCCGAGCTGGGCGAGAATGAACGCCGGGGTCAGGTTCAGCTTGATGACGCGGGCAAAGGAAAACGCCACGTCTTCCGCGCGCACCGGGTTGCCCGAATGGAAGGTCGCGCCGTCGCGCATGGTGAAGGTGATGGTCTTTGCTTCCGCATCGGCTTCCCACTCGGCTGCAAGGCCGGGAGCGAGCACCGTCGGGTCTTCGGCGTCATACTGCACGAGACGGTCATAGATGTTGGTGACCAGCTCGCCCGACGAAAACTCGTAGGCCTGTGCGGGATCGATGGCGACGATGTCATCGATGTTCTGCGCGACGACCAGCACATTGTCCGGCGTGGCAGCGAGCACATGCTGCGAAAGCGGCATGGTGAGGGCGGCGGCAAGGAGCGCCGTCTTGAAGAGCTTCATCTTGTTCTCCTCCTTTTCTGGATCAGGGATTGCTCTTGGTTTTTCTTGCGGGTTTGCCGGAGCTCTTGTCCGGCGAAACCAGTTCGATGCGGTTGCTCGCCTGGCCGCTGGCGCCGAACACGGTCAGCGTGCCGGTCCACAAGAGGCGGGCCGGCGTATCGGCGGTGTTCTTCCAGGCATGCGGGGTGTTGCCGCGATAATGCAGGCTGTCGCCGGCCTTCATCACCATTTCCTCGCCGTCGAGATACTGGGTGATGGTGCCTTCGAGAATGTAGATCAGCTCCTCGCCCTCATGGCTCACCGTCTCCGAAGAATAGCCGGGCGGCACTGTCAGCACGAAGGAGGATAGCTGGCTTCCGGGAAACTCGGTTCCCAGCCGCTCATAGATGATCGAGGAGCCGGCAATCGAAAACTGAGCGCGGTTTTCAGATCGTGTCAGCCCGTCTTCGGCGCGGGGCTGGGCGACGAAATAATCGAGCCCGACACCCAGCGCCCGGGCAATGCCGGCAAGCGAACCGAGCGTCGGCGTGGCGTTGTCGCGCTCCACCTGGCTCAGATAGCCGACGGAAAGGCCGGACGCCTCTCCCAGTTGCTGCAGAGTGAGACCGAGCTGCTTTCGGCGGGCGCGGATCAGCACACCAATTCTGGTGTCGACATCGGGTATGGCGCGGGCCGGCTGCGTGCTCAAAGATTTTTCCCCCACAAAAATTTTTTTGATGTAATCAGATTTTTTTGTATGATCCAAGCTCTTTTTTGAAGGTTTTGCAGGGCGCGGGGAGAGCTTCCTCGCCGCAAAATCGCATGAAATCAGAGTGTTGGCTTCCTGGTGGTGCGCGCGCCGGCTTGCAGGTCAGCCAGGGGAGAGGGGGCGCGTTTGGGGCATCCATCAACAAAATCAGCGGCCAGAGAGCGAAACAGCCATGGCGTTTGAACCATCCACCGGGGCTGCCGGAGCCCGCATGAGCATGCTGGCAGGACGAGCCTTCGAGAGCGCTGCGAGCGTTTTTCGTTTCGCCATCGTCGTCGCCGTCACATTTCTCGGCCTTCTGGCCATCACCTTCTTCATCGGTCGTGTCGTGCCGATCGATCCCGTGCTCTCGGTCGTCGGCGACCGGGCGACACAGGAGGTCTACGAGGCGGCACGTCAGGCCATGGGCCTCGACCGCCCGCTCATCGTGCAGTTCTTCGCCTATGTGGGTGATGTTCTGACAGGCGATCTCGGCATGTCGATCTCCACCGGCCGCCCGGTGGTCGACGATCTGGCGCGCGTCTTCCCCGCGACGCTGGAAATGGCCACCATCGGCATCATCATCGGTGTCGTGCTGGGCGTGCCCATGGGGGTTGTTGCCGCCACGCATCAGGGCAGCTGGATCGATCAGGTGATCCGCGTGCTCGGCCTGCTCGGCTATTCGGTGCCTGCCTTCTGGCTCGGCCTTGTGGGTCTGGCCGTCTTCTATGCCGGGCTTGGCTGGGTTGCCGGTCCGGGCCGCGTCGATATCTTCTATGACGGTCTGCTCGATCCCGTGACCGGGCTTTATCTCATCGACAGCGTGATCGCCGGCGAGTGGGACATTTTCTGGAATGCGCTCGACCATCTGATGCTGCCGGCGTCGATCCTCGGCTTCTTCTCGCTCGCCTATATCGCCCGCATGACGCGCTCCTTCATGCTCGACCAGCTCGGGCAGGAATATGTCACCACGGCGCGCGTGAAAGGCGTGTCCGAGCGCCGCGTCATCTGGCGGCATGCCTTCTATCCGATCCGCATCCAGCTCATCACCGTGATCGGCCTGTCCTACGCAGCGCTGCTGGAAGGCTCGGTGATGATCGAGACCGTGTTCTCTTGGCCGGGCATCGGCAACTATCTCACGACCGCGCTTCTGACCGCCGACATGAACGCCGTTCTCGGCGCGACGCTGGTGATTGGCGCTGTCTTCATCATGATCAACAAGATTTCCGATGTGCTTTACCGCATCCTCGACCCGAGGGCACGCCGATGATTGACTGGCTTCTCGACGATTCGCCCGCCTCGCGCCTGCAGGCCAATCTGGGCCGCGCATGGCGCGTCTGGACCGCACTGCTGCGTAATCCGCTCGCCGTTGTCGGCGCGCTGGTCGTGCTGGTGCTGGTCATCATGGCCATTTTCGCACCGCTGATAGCGCCTTATTCTCCGATCGGCCAGGATCTCGCCAACCGCCTCATGCCGCCATCCGCCGAACACTGGATGGGCACGGATGAGCTTGGTCGTGATATCTATTCGCGCGTCGTCTATGGCGCGCGCATCACGCTACTGATTGTCACCATGGTGGCCGTCATCGCCGCTCCCATCGGCCTCGTGGTCGGTGCGGTGTCGGGCTATTTCGGTGGCTGGGTCGACCGCGTCCTGATGGGTGTGACCGACATCTTCCTGTCGATGCCGAAGCTCATTCTGGCGCTTGCCTTCGTGGCAGCACTGGGGCCGGGCATCGAAAACGCCATCATCGCCATCGCCATCACCGCATGGCCGGTCTATGCGCGCATCGCCCGCGCCGAGACGATCACCTTCCGGGATTCGGAATTCATCTCGGCGGTCAGGCTGCAGGGCGCTTCGGCAACGCGCGTCATCCTGCGTCACGTGCTGCCGCTCTGTGCGTCCTCGACCATTGTGCGCGTGACGCTCGACATGGCGGGCATCATCCTCACCGCCGCCGGCCTCGGCTTCCTTGGCCTCGGCGCGCAGCCGCCTTTGCCTGAATGGGGCGCGATGATCTCGCGCGGGCGCAACTTCATCCTCGATCAGTGGTGGGTCGCCACCATGCCCGGCTTTGCGATCATTCTCGTCAGCCTCGGCTTCTGCTTCCTGGGCGATGGTCTGCGTGACGTGCTCGATCCCAAGCAGGGAGAAAAGCAATGAGCGGACCGCTGCTTGAAATCGAAAACCTGACCGTCACCTTCCCCACATCCCGCGGACCGGTCGACGTGGTGAAGGGCATTTCCTTCTCGCTCGGACGCGAGCGTCTGGGCATTGTCGGCGAATCCGGTTCCGGCAAGTCGATGACGGGCCGGTCCATCCTGCGGCTCATCCGCAAGCCGGGCCGCGTGGCGGCGGACCGGATGCGTTTCGACGGCATCGACCTTCTGGCCCAGAGCGAACGGCAGATGCGCGAGCTTCGCGGCGCGCGCATTTCCATGGTGATGCAGGACCCGAAGTTCTCGCTCAACCCGGTGATGACCATCGGCGAGCAGATCGGCGAGGCGCTCCTCACCCACAGGAAGCTGGCGCGCAGCGAACTGAAGGCGCGGGTGCTTTCCATGCTGGAAGCCGTGCGCATCAACGAACCGGAGCGGGTGGCGAACCTCTATCCGCACGAGGTTTCCGGCGGCATGGGCCAGCGCGTGATGATCGCCATGATGCTCATCCCCGAGCCCGACCTTCTGATCGCCGACGAGCCGACTTCGGCGCTCGACGTTTCGGTGCAGGCGCAGGTGCTCGACATCATCGACGATCTGGTCACCGGCAAGGGCATGGGGCTGATCCTCATCAGTCACGATCTGAACCTCGTCTCGCGCTATTGCGACCGCATCCTCGTCATGAACAGCGGCGAGATCGTCGAAACCTGCAAGGCAAGCGATCTCAACAAGGCGACGCACCCCTATACGAAGGGCCTACTTGCGGCCATGCCGCGCATGGACGAGGAGCGCGACGAACTGCCGGTGCTCGACCGCAGCACCTGGACCACGGGAGCGGGCACATGAAGAACGCCGCCATCCAACTCGAAAACCTGTCGATCAGCTATGGCAAGACGCCAGTAGTGTTCGACGTCGATTTCTCGGTGGCCGAGGGCGAGAGCTTCGCGCTGGTGGGCGAGTCGGGTTCCGGAAAATCCACCATCCTCAAGGCGATCAGCGGCCTTGCACCCGACTGGAGCGGTCGCATCTCCGTGCTCGGAAAGCCGCGCGGCCACAAACCTGACCGGGAATTCGCAAAAACCTGCCAGATGGTGTTTCAGGATCCTTACGGATCGTTGCATCCGCGCAAGACGGTGGATGACTGCCTGGCCGAGCCGCTTGCCGTGCATGGCATTGGCGGGCGCGACACGCGCGTGAAGGATATGCTCGATGCGGTCGGTCTCGACCAGCGTTTCCGCTTCCGCTTCCCGCACCAGCTTTCGGGCGGCCAGCGACAGCGCGTGGCGATTGCCCGCGCCTTGATGCTGGAGCCGCGCGTGATGCTGCTCGACGAGCCCACTTCGGCGCTCGACGTCTCGGTGCAGGCGGAAATCCTCAACCTGTTGAAGAAACTTCGCCGCGAGCAGGGGCTCACCTATCTGATGGTGACCCACAATCTGCCCGTGGTTTCCTTCCTTTGCGACCGGATGGCGGTCATGCGCCATGGCCGTGTTGTCGAGATCGCCACCGTCGACGCGCTAAAGTCGGGCCGGCTTGCCGATCCCTATTCGTGTGAACTCTATGCCGCAAGCGGCGGCACGCTCCAACCCGCATAACAGAGACTGACAATGACCGACTATACCGGCCCCGCTGGCCGAATTCGACCGTGCGCTTGCGCTTGCCACGACCCCGGATGCCCCTTTCGATGCGCTTCTGGAGCTGACGCGTGCCGTGGTCGGCACGAAGCTGTTCACCTTCATGACCGCCGACATGAAGACGGAAACGGCAAGCCGTTCCTACACCTCGCACCCGGAAGAATACCCCGTCTCCGGCACCAAGCCGATCCACTATGACCGCTGGTTCGAGACGGTGCACAAAAAGCGCGAGTGCTTCGTCGCCAACACGCTGGCCGATATCGACACCGTGTTCCCCGACGCCAGGCTCATCGGCGAGCTCGGCTGCGGCTCGGTCATCAACCTGCCGGTGGTGCTGGGCGACACGCTGGTCGGCACCGTCAACATGCTCGATGTCGAGCATCACTACACGCCCGAGCGTGTGGCGCTGGCGAAGGCCTGGCTCTCGGTGCCGGCAAAAGCGGCCTATCTTGCCAGCCGCCACCTGAAGGACGGATAATCCTACCTTCAGGATCAGATGCGCGCTTTTAGGGCCATAGGTATAGTGGCGCAGCACATGGCTCAGCCGGTCCGCGCGATAGGCCTCATCCGAAGCAGGCGCTGGCTTGGCCTGTCTTTCGCCTGCCGTTACCGGCAGCGCGCTGTCGATTGCACCGCGCACCGAAACAAGCAGGTTCTCGGCCTCCAGCGAGGCATCGCTGAAAACGAGCGCGGAGGCCGTGCGGGCACGTGCGGCGCGCCCCATCTCGGGTTATCGTGAGGTTGCGCCAGACCATTTCGTTGCCTATTCGGATGCAGACCATGACTGATATGCTCGTGCCTCTCTACAAGCTCCCGCCGGCCAGACCCGTGGCCGAGGGCATTGTCATTCGCCGCGCCATCGGGCCGGAAATGCATGTCGTGTGCGATTTCGCCGAGAAGCATTTCAGCCGCAACTGGGCCAGTGAATGCGCCGTGGCCATGGCGGCGCAGCCGACCAATGTTCTGGTCGCGGTGGAAGACGGCAGGCTGCTGGGCTTTGCCTGCTACGATGCCACGGCGAAGGGCTTCTTCGGCCCGACCGGCGTTGATGAGGCCGCGCGCGGGCGCGGCGTTGGTGCGGCGCTGCTCATGGCAACGCTCCAGGCAATGCGCGAGGCCGGTTATGCCTATGCGGTGATCGGAGCCGCCGGCCCGGTGGAGTTCTACAGGCGCCAGTGCGGTGCAATCGAGATACCCGGCTCCACGCCCGGCATCTATGAGGGCATGCTCGCTGATCGAGCCGGCGCGCTGGGGCTATGCCTCGCCCGAAAATCATTTATACGTGGCGCCCAAACGCATCCTTTGAACTGGTGGATGAAAATGTCGAACCGCGTTGCCTGGCACGAATTGTCAAAACTGTCCGATGAAGAGCGCAAGACGCTCTTGACGAGAACGGAAGACGATCTCACCCATTTCCTGGAGAATGTCGCGCCCATCATCGAGGCGGTGCGCAAGGAAGGCGACGTGGCGCTCTCTCGCTTCGCGCGCATGTTCGACAAGGCGCAGGTCGAGCCCGACGAGATCGCGGCAACGGAAGAGGATTTCGAGACAGCCTTCAGGACGCTCGAGCCGGAGATGATCGAGACGCTGGAGTTCTGCGCCGACAACATCCGCCGATTCCACGAGGCGCAGCGGCCGGAAGAGATGTGGATGAAGGAAATCCGCCCCGGCGTTCTCGTTGGCGAACGTACCACGCCCATCGACAGCGTTGCGCTCTATTCCCCGCGCGGCAAGGGCACCTTCCCCTCCATGACGCTCATGACCGCGATCCCGGCCGTGGTGGCCGGTGTGCCGATGCCCATTGTGCTCACCCCGCCCGGACCAGACGGCAAGGTGGATGCGGCCACGCTGGTTGCCGCGCGCATTGCCGGCGTGAAGCATGTCTACAAGGCCGGTGGCGGCCAGGCCGTTGCCGCCGCCGCATTCGGCACGGCAACGGTGCCCCGCTGCGCCAAGTTCGAGGGGCCGGGCAGCCCGTGGATCGCCGCCGCCAAGCGTCTGCTTCAGGGCCAGATCGCCTCGCGCCTGCCGGCGGGTCCCACCGAGAGCATCGTTCTGGCAGATGAGACTGCCGATCCGGAAATCGCCGCACTCGATCTCCTGGTCGAGGCCGAACACGGCAGCGACAGCTCCAACTTCCTCGTCACCTGGTCGCGGGAGGTTGCGGAAAAGGTGCGCGATGCGCTGCCGAGGTTCTGGGCCGAGATGAGCGCCGAGCGCGTGCGCTACTCCTCGGATGTGCTGGGCGGCACGAGCGGCGGCATCGTGCTCGCGGACACGCCGGAAGAGGCGTTCGCCTTCGTCAACGACTACGCGCCCGAGCATTTGCAGATCCTGTCGAAGGCACCTTTTGAGTATCTGTCGCGCGTGCGCAATGCGTCGGAAATCCTGCTTGGCGAATATGCGGCAGGTTCCATGGCCAATTACGCGATGGGGCCGAACGCCGTTCTGCCCACGTCGGGCATGGCGCGCGCGCATTCGCCGCTTGGCGTGCACGATTTCATGAAAGCCTCATCCATTGGTCACGTGACGGCTGAAGGCTACGCCGCGTTCGCTCCCCACACGCTGCGCTTCGCACGTTATGAAGGCTTCGACGCCCATGGCAATGCAGTGACGAAGCTCAGAAACAATCACGTGGAAAAGACGGATTAGTTCTGGTCATCCGGTAGGAAAAACCGGTTGTAAACAGTCTCGGCCCCATCATGGTTCTGATCTTCCACCAATTCAGGTGGGGCCAATCAGGAGGGCTCAATGCATTGCACGGACTGGCAACCATTTCGTTTCCGTCGAAACCCCGCATCCACGGGGGCTTGGCGCTGGATCGTGTGGGCCTGCCTGGTCATGTCCCTGCTTGGCGTGCAGCCCGCATTCGCTCAGGCCCCTGCAGAAGAGCCTGCGCGCCAGACTGAAGTCGGCATCTTTCTCAGCCCGCCCTTTGTCAGGGGAGAACCCGGTGCATATGAGGGAATGGCGATCGATCTCTGGGAGATGGTCTCCGCGAAATTGGGGCTGACCCATCGTTACACAGTCTACCCAACCCTGCGCCAGCTTGTGGCCGCAGTGGGCGCGGGAGAGGTCGAGGTTGCTGTCACCAATCTCACCATCACGCACCGGCGTGCGGAGACGGTCTCGTTCAGCCAACCCTGGTACGATGCCGGCATGCGCATCATGGTTCCCGATGAAGGGGCTTCCAGCTTTGGGAGTATCGTGTCGGGGCCTGCGCGATGCCGGTCATTTGCGGGCCTATGCATGGCTTGTTTTCGTGATCGTCCTGTCCACCATTGCACTCACGCTGTTTGACCGCCGTTTCGACAGGGATTTCCCGCGCCGCTGGCGAGAAGGCATTGCTGAGAGCTTCCATCAGGTGATGTCCATCGCGACCACGGGCAAGGCATCGCGAAAGAACCTGTTCGGGTGGGTGGGACGAATCTGGTCGGCTCTGTGGCTGGTCTGCGGTGTTGCGGTGGTTGCTTACATCACATCTTCGGTCACAAGCGTCATGACCGCTGTTTCCATCGAGCAGCAGATCAATTCGCTCGCAGATCTGACGGACAAGACAACAGGTGTTATTGCCGACAGCTCCGCGGAAGACTATCTCACCGAACTCGGTATCGCGACACGGCCCTACAAAGATCTCGACGCGGCGGTCGCAGCCATGAAAAATGGCCGAGTGGATGCCATTGTCGGCGATGCGCCGGTGCTGGAATACCATGCCTACCACAATCCGCACGACGAAATGACCGTTGTCGGAGCCCTCTTTCACCCCGATAAATACGGCTTCGCGTTCCCTCACGACAGCGAGCTTTTGCGGGAGGCAACCTTGAAGATCCTTGAGTTGCAGGAAAGTGGAGGATTGGAGGAATTGCGCCTCAAATATTTTGGCAGCGCGCCATAAAAGAGCTGGACTTCCCGCGCGCACCTGCGCGCGTTCAGGGATCGGGCAGGGCGCGGCACACCCAGCCACGAAAGCTGAAGGCCGCATAAAAAAGCTCCACATCGCCAAAGCCCGCTTCGGCAAGCAGGGCTTCGTCTTCTTCGGGTGGCAATGCCGGCAGACTTTTTCGCATGGCTTCAATCTGGGTCATCACCCGGTTCGAAGCTTCTCCCGAGGCCGCATGAAAGCGGGCACTGCGCCTTAGCCATCGTTCGCCGGCTGCCGTGTCGATGGAAAAGCTGTGATGCGCCACGACAAGGGGCGCGCCGGGTTTCAGCCGGCGACGCAGCGCCCGCATCGTGTCTAGCCGGGCTTCGCGCGGCAAAAAATGCAGGGTCAGAAAACAGGACGCGCCGTCAAAGCGCGCATCGGGCGCGTCCTCGATATAACCATGGTGAAAGGTCACCCGTTTCTGCAGATCGCCGAGCGTGGTGCGGGCCAGCGCCAGCATATCGGCGGAGGGGTCAACGCCGTCGAAGCGCCAACCGGGATGGGCGCGGGCAAGATTGCGTATCTCAAGCCCGCCGCCCGCACCCAGCACCAGAACGCGCCCGTTCTGCGGCACATGCTCTTCAAGAAGAATACCAGCCATGCGATGCATGTCGGCGAGGCCGGGTACCTGCTGCATCACGCGCTCTTCATATCCCGCGGCCGAGGTGGTGGCCGTCATTTGTGAAGGTGGCATGTCACGTCCTATCCGGGCCAGACCAGAGAACGGTGTACCTGTGCCCCGGCCATCGCTCCGTCCGCCACGGCTAGCGAAACGGAGTGGGGTACCACCGCCACATCACCACAGGCATAAACGCCGGGAACGGAGGTTTCCTTCGCCGCATTCGTTTCAATCTGCGTGCCAAGTGGCGTGTCATGAAGCGCGCAGCCGAGCGTTGTCGAGAGGCTGCCCGAAGGCTCGACCCGCGGTGCAACAAAGAGCCCGGAGAAGGAGAGCGCACGCCCATCCGCAAGTTGCACACCCGCTTCCCCCACAATGCGGACGATGTCGGCGGTTTCGATGCCGATCCCGCGCTGGTGGAGCCGGTCTCGTGTTTCGGGATCGAGTGTCGGCGCCCCATTGGGCATGAAGGTGACGTCGCCCCACTCGGTCAGAAGCTCGGCCTGATGGATGGACATTGCGCCACTGCCGATCACGCCGATACGTCCCTGGTTCAGCTCGTAGCCATGGCAATAGGGGCAGTGAAATATGCTTCGCCCCCAACGCTCCGCCATACCTTCGATGGCAGGCAGATGATCCCGCACGCCCGTAGCAAGGACAACGCGGCGGCCGGGATGGTGCGTGCCATCGGCACATTCGACGACGAAACGGTCGCGCTCACCGCTCGCTTTGACAGCGTTGCCGGTGATCACGCTGACGGTCGGATAAGCCTGCAACTGCCGTCTTGCGACCATGGCGATTGTTGCCGGATCGTCCCCATCGCGGCTCAGGAAACCGTGGGAATGGCTGGCAGCGCGGTTCCGTCTCTCGCCTCCATCGATGATCAACACCCTGCGCCTTGCTCGTGCAAGCTGCAGTGCCGCGGCCATCCCTGCATAGCTGCCACCAACAACGATAACGTCATGATCCATGGTTTAATCTTCCTGTTTGCATTGCTGCACGTGCCGGCGGGAAAAATCGGTTGCAAGGTCAGCAAGCGTGATTTCGGAAAACCTCTCCAGAAGCAGCGCTTCCGCCCTGAGAAATGTGTCGTCGAGTGCCGCATTGACCGTCTGTTCCACCAGGCATTCAGGCGTCTCGGTGCGATTTCCGATGGCAAAGATGGCGGGTTCGCCGAGTGCGGCATGCAGCTCGCGCAGGGTAACGGCCTCAAGGTCTACGACAATGCGCCACCCGCCGGCCGGTCCCCGGTCCGATGTAACGAACCCGGCCTCGCGCAACAGCCCCATGGTACGGCGCACGACCACCGGATTGGTGCGCAGACATCCGGCAAGCTGGTCGGATGTCATCGGCCCATCTTCTTCAGCCATGTGAAGAAGCGCATGCAGGACGGAGGAGAGGCGGCTGTCTCGTTTCATGTAACTTATGTAGTTACGATTCTAGGTGAGCGTCAAGCTCGGTAATAAAAATGTTGGGTTTGTTGATCGAGATTTGCCCGGCAGGCTCGGCGCGCGTATTTCAGGCGCTCAAGTCGCGCCCACGCATCCTTCACAGTTCCCGCGGATTTCAATCGTCGTCTTCGCCGCCTTGAAACCGTGCGAGCGTGTCCATCCGTCAAGCCTGTCCTTCACCACGTCGTCAGAGAACTCTTCCACCTTGCCGCAGTTTTCGCAAATGGCGAAGGCGATCAATTCCTGCTCGTGGCAGTGAGGGTGTGCGCAGGCAACGAATGCGTTGAGGCTTTCAAGCCGGTGCACCAGCCCCATCTCCGTCAGCTTGTCGAGCGCGCGGTAAACCTGCAGCGGCGCGCGCAGCCCGTCATCGCGCAGCCGGTCAAGGATCGTATAGGCGCTGAGCGGCGCCGCAGCGCCAGAAAGAGTCTTCATCACCAGCGCCTGGTTGCGTGTCAGATCGGCACTCATGGTCGTGTCTCCGTGGAAGGCGCTTCGCGTTTGGCCACGGGTGAGGGCGCAAGGCTCAGCAAAAAGAGAACAAGCGCTGCCACCACGATGGACGGTCCCGAAGGTGTATCGAATTGCAGCGACGCCGTTAGCCCGCCGACAACCGACAATGCACCCAGCAGAGCCGCAAGAACGGCCATTATCTCCGGACCGCTGGCAAAGCGCCGCGCGGCGGCCGCCGGGATGATCAGGAGAGCGGTGATGAGCAGAATGCCCACCAGCTTCATGGCAATGGCGATCACGGCCGCCATCAACAGCATGAAAACGAGACGCGAGCGTTCGGGCCGCAGGCCTTCTGCCTGCGCGATGTCTGGGTTGACGGTAGCCGCCAGAAGGGGGCGCCAGAGCCAGATGAGCAGGGCCGTCACCATTGCTCCGCCGGCATAAATGATCGCAATGTCCGTTTTCGAGACGGCAAGGATGTCGCCGAACAGGAAGCCCATGAGGTCCACCCGCACCCAGGTCATGAAGGCGACCATGACAAGGCCGAGTGCAAGGGTGGAATGGGACAGGATGCCGAGCAGCGCGTCGGTGGAAAGCGCCCGCCGCCGCTCCAGAAAGATGAGCGCCAGCGAGGCGAGCGCCGCCACCAGAAACACACCCACCATCAGGTTGATTTCCATCACCAGTGAGAGCGCCACGCCCAGAAGTGCGGAATGGGCCATCGTGTCGCCGAAATAGGCCATGCGCCGCCACACGACGAAACAGCCAAGCGGCCCCGTCACAAGGGCAAGGCCGATACCGGCGACAAGCGCGCGGATGAAGAAATCGTCAAGCATCGCCGCCCCTCCTTGCCGGCTCTTCGCCCGCATGGTCATGATGGTGGTGGCCGTCATCCCGGTGGCAATGCTCGGTGATCGTTCCGTCGGCATGGCGCACACGGCCGTCGGCCAGATGCGTGTGGTCATGATGGTGGCGATAGAGCGCCAGCGCCTCGGCGGCGCGCGTGCCGAAAAGTTGTCTGTATTCGGGGCTCTTCATCACGCTTTGCGGCTCGCCGCGGCAACACACATGGCCGTTCAGGCAGATCACCGTATCGGTGTCGGCCATCACGATGTGGAGGTCGTGCGAAATCATCAATATGCCGCAGCCGGTGCGATCCCTTATGTCGCGGATCAGTTCGTAGAGCGCGACCTCGCCGGTGAAATCCACGCCCTGAACCGGCTCGTCAAGCACCAGGAGGTCCGGCTTGCGCAGCATGGCGCGTGCCAGAAGCGCGCGCTGAAACTCGCCGCCGGAAAGGTCTGCCACCTGCCGCTCCGCCAGGTGTGCCACACCGGCAGCATCCATGGCCGCGGCAATCTCGCTGCGTCCCGCCCTGCCGGTCAGCGTCATCAACCGTTCCACGCTGAGCGGAAGCGTCCAGTCGAGCGCCACTTTCTGCGGCACATATCCCACCTTCAGGCTGCCGGCGCGGTGTACGTGCCCTTCGCTCGGTTTCAGGATGCCGATGGCCGTCCTGGCCGTCGTGCTCTTGCCAGATCCGTTGGGTCCAATCAGCGTGACGATCTCGCCTCGCCGCACCGAAAGATCCACGTTGCGCACCAGCCAGCGCCCACCGCGGCTTACGCCGACATTGTGCATTTCCACCAGCATGTCACTGGAGGCCTGGGGGGATGGTTTCGTTTTTTCAAGCATGTGAATTTTTCCGACTTGCCAGCGGATATGGCACACGTTATAGCGTAACGCAAGGATACGTTATGTCATAACATATTCTGGAGCCGAATGTGTTGTGTCTGCGTGATCTTCTGTTCACTTGAAGCCCATTGGAGCAAGCCATGAAACCGTTTCGCCTCTTTCTTGCCGCCGCATCCTCCCTCGCGCTGCTGGCATCGGGCGGTCTGGTCGGCGCCAACGCGGCGGATCGACAGGTGGTGGCTTCCATCAAGCCGGTTCACTCACTGGTGGCGGGGGTGATGGAAGGTGTCGGCGAGCCCCAGCTCATTCTGGAGGGTGCCGGCTCTCCGCACACCTATTCCATGCGCCCCTCCCAGGCGCGCATGCTGGCCGGTGCCGATGTCGTTTTCTGGGTCGGTCCCAACATGGAGGTGTTCCTCACAAAGCCTCTGGAGACACTCGCCGGCGAAGCCAGGCTGGTAACCCTCTCAAAGGCCGAAGGCATCACTCTGCTCGAAATGCGAGAGGGGGGCGCGTTCGAAGCGCACTCACATGGTGACGAAGCAGACCATGAGGACCATGAGGCGCATGGCGATCACGCAGATGAGCATGATCACGCTGAGGGGCACGACCATGAAGGACACGACCATGAAGGACACGATCATGAGGGGCACGACCGTCACGACCATGGCCCCGATGCGCATATCTGGCTTGACCCGGATAACGCGAAGTCAATCGTCGATGCCATCGCCGGGACGCTGAGCGAAGCCGATGCCGAGAATGCTTCGATTTACGCAGCCAATGCGGAGAAACTCAACGAACGCATTGATGCACTGAAAGCGGAAATCGCTGCTGACATGGAGGCGGTGAAGGATCGCCCGTTCATCGTTTTTCACGACGGTTACCAGTATTTTGAAAAGCGCTTCGGCCTTTCGGCTGCCGGTTCCATCACCGTGAGCCCGGAGGTCATCCCCGGCGCACAGCGCATCGATGAAATCCACACAAAGGTTGGCGAGCTGGACGCGGCCTGCGTCTTCGCCGAACCCCAGTTCGAGCCCCGCCTTGTGGAGGTTGTCACCGAGGGCACCAGCGCGAAGTCCGGCGTTCTCGATCCACTGGGAGCAGAGATCACGGACGGTCCGGAACTCTACTTCGATCTGATGCGTGGCATGGCGGCATCCTTCAGGGAATGCCTGACCAGATAGCGTGCGAAAGCCGGGCCGGGTGCAGCAGGCGCTTTGCGGCGCCTGCGGCCCCGAACCGGCGCGCGTTCAGCGGCGGGCGGCCGGGGCAGGGCGTCGGCCCGCCATTCCTTCCGGATCCGGGCAAGGGGTCTTCCAGTCCATCCGGGCCAACGGTCACCTCAAATTCACTCACATGCGTGGGAAAACCGTTCAAGCCATGTTCTTGATTGTGATGTTATAACAAATAGGAGAAAAGCAATGCCATCCTTTCACCGGCTCGTAGCGAGCAGCGCGCTTGCCCTCGGCACGGCGCTCACCACCATCCAGCCCGCACAGGCCGACGATCACGAAGCCTGGCGGCTGTTCATCGCCGATCACACCGCGCCTGTCCTGCGTGCACTTGATGCCAAAAATGGCGCGGCGCTCGAAACCTTCCCGCTCAAGGCCCCCGCCCGCATATACGCGACCGAAAGCAATGAGACCGTCTTCGCCGTCCAGCGCGACGCAAACACGGTCACGGCCTTCTCCACCGGCATCCATTTCGACGATCACGGAGACCACGCCGATATCGAAGTCACCCAACCCAGGGCGCTTGAAGGCTCGGTGGATGGCGAGCGCCCGGTTCATTTCGTCGCGCATCACGGCGAGATCGCCCTTTTCTTTGATGGTGAGGGCGTCGCGCGACTCGTGTCGGAGAAGTCGGTGTCCGGGGGCAAGCCAGAGATCCGCGAAGTCAAAACCTCCGCGCCGCACCACGGCGTGGTGATCCCCTATGGCGCCCATGCCATCGCCACCGTGCCCAACAGCAAGGACCCGAGCGAATTGCCCGAAGGTGTTCAGGTGGTGGATGCAAAGGGCGCTGCCGTCGGCGATGTCGCTGCCTGTCCCGGACTGCACGGCGAGGCGACGTCGGGCAACATCACGGCAATCGCCTGCGACACGGGGCTGCTTCTCGTAACGGGCGGCCGCAGCGCCGCCCCGGAGATCCGCCACCTCGCCTATACGGATGGACTGCCCGACGAGCACAAGGTCTCCACCCTCGCCGGCGGCAAGGCTCTGCAGTATTTCCTCGGAAATTTCGGCAAGTCGAACCTCGTTCTGATCGACCCGGAAGATGAAGACGCCTTCCGTCTGATCGAGCTCCCGGTGCGCGCCGTTCATTTCGTGGTGGATCCGGTGCGGCCCAAATTCGCCTATGTCTTCACCGAGGACGGCAAGCTCAACCGCATCAATGTCCTGTCAGGAAAGATCGACCAGTCGCTTGAGCTGACGGAACCCTATTCCATGGACGGGCACTGGTCCGATCCGCGCCCGCGCATTGCCGTCACGCATGACGAGATCATGGTCACCGATCCGCTCAAGAGCGTTGTCCGTGCCGTCGATGCCGAGAGTTTCGAGAAGGCCCGCGACATCGCGGTGGAGGGCATGCCCTACAACATTGTCGCCGTCGGCGGTTCCGGCGAGAGCCACGAAAACCACTGATCGAAAATCATTGAAAAGACAAAGCCCCGCTGTTTCCGGCGGGGCTTTTCACTGTCATGCTACGCTTGGATCAGTGGCGGGAAAGCCAGTCATCGATATCGCGCTCGGCCTCGTCCTCGGCCTTGCCATAGCGTTCCTGCAGCTTGCCGGCGAGTTCTTTCCGGTTGCCGCGAACAACATCCAGATCATCGTCGGTGAGCTTGCCCCACTGCTGCTGGACCTTGCCCTTGAACTGTTCCCAATTGCCTTCGATCTGATTCCAATTCATGTCGGTTTCCTTCCGCATCTGAAAGAAGTGCACTCCGGTTGAAGTCATCGGCCTAGGTGGGTCGATAATGCACGAGGCCCGATGTGGTTCCCGCCTTGTTTCCGCCATATGCCGATTTGAACGAAGGGTTCCCTGCGCCTAGATTGAGGGGAAAGGAAATTCCATGGAAAGCCAGCCCGCGCCTTTCGTGCCCCCGGCCCCCGCGCCCGCGCACCAGCCCGCCATCCACCTTCGAGATGATGCGCATCGTCTATCGCAACCCGCTCGAACTGTGGGGCGAGCCCTCCTACAACGAACCGTGGATTTCCATCGACAACACGATCGGCGGCCCGCTCGTCATCGCCAATGATCCGGGCCTCATTCGCCATGTCCTCGTCGACAACGCGAAGAACTACAAGATGGCCCGCGTGCGCCAGAAGATCCTGCGTCCCATCCTGCGCGATGGGCTGCTCACGGCGGAGGGCGGGGTCTGGCGCCGTTCGCGCAAGGCCATGGCGCCGGTCTTCACGCCACGCCACATTGCCGGCTTCGCCAGGCCGATGCTTGAGCGCACGCAGGCCTTCGTCACGCGATACGAAAACGTGAACCAACCGGTCGATGTCTCGCGTGACATGACGCTCCTCACCTTCGACATTCTCGCCGAAACGCTCTTTTCCGGAGAGATCGCCGGCGAGCCCGGCAGCTTCGCGCATCAGGTGGATCGCCTGTTCGAGACCATGGGCCGTGTCGACCCGCTCGATCTTCTGGGCGCGCCCGACTGGCTGCCCCGCATCACGCGCCTTCTGGGCCGCAATTCGCTAAAATTCTTCCGCGACATCGTTGCCGAGACCATGGCCATGCGGCGTCAGAAGATGGCGACAGGCCACGACGTGCCGGAAGATTTCCTCACGCTCCTCCTGCGCGCCGAGGGGCCGGAAGGTCTCACCCGTGCGGAGATCGAGGACAACATCATCACCTTCATCGGTGCCGGCCACGAGACCACGGCGCGCGCACTCGGCTGGACCATCTATTGCCTCGCCTCGGCCCCGTGGGAACGTGAAAAGATCGAGGCCGAGATCGACGCGGTGCTTGCCCGCGAGCCCGATCCGGTCAAATGGCTCGACGCCATGCCCTTCACCCGCGCCGCCTTCGAGGAGGCGATGCGGCTCTACCCACCCGCACCCTCCATCAACCGCGAGGCGCTCGCGGAAGATCGCTACCGCGATTTCACCATCGTCAAGGGCGCGCAGGTGCTGGTCATGCCGTGGACGGTCCATCGCCACCGGCTGTTATGGGGAGAGCCGGATGCCTTCATGCCCGCCCGTTTCCACCCTGAGAACCGCGAAAAGCTCGACCGCTATCAATATCTGCCCTTCGGCGCCGGCCCGCGCGTGTGCATCGGCGCCAGTTTCGCCATGCAGGAGGCCGTCATCGCGCTCGCCATCCTCCTCTCCCGCTTCCGCTTCGAAACGCTGCCCGAGACGAAGCCCTGGCCGGTGCAAAAGCTCACCACCCAGCCCCAGGGCGGCCTGCCCATGCGCGTGTCGCGCCGCTGACACCGTATCAGGATAAGCATCACCACCAGAGCCGCTTTCTGCCCACCCCCAAAGACCTTCGTCATCCTCGGGCCCGACCCGAGGATCCATGCCGGAACACCGGGGATAAACCGCAGCCCTGCAAGGCGACACGCAATTTTTCTCCCGCGCACCCCGTCACCCCCGCAACGGCATGGATCCTATGGTCAAGCCATAGGATGACGACGCCAATGCAGCGCGTTTCCCATTCACTATTCACCATTTACCATTCACTCCTTTTCCCCCACCCCCATAACCTCCGCTACACTCGCCCCATCACCCCTGTCGGGAACCGGGTCCGGAGCCGGGGATCAGGAGGGGCGACGGCAGCCTCCCCCTCGGGTTCGGTGACCCGAGGCCTGTGAGGGCCCGCAAAAGGCCGGCGGCCGGCATCATGTCGGTTGCGGAAAAGCCGCTAGGGCAAAGTTTGCCCGAGTGACCGGTCGGCAGTCGGGACAGCGGCCGGCGGGGCGCGCTTTTCGCGCCACTTACTTCACAACAGAGAGGCACGAAAAACGCGCCCCGTTTCCCGAACGATCCAGACCCCGGCGGCAAACCCCGCGCGGCAACGATGGAGCCTGCCCAAAATGTATCGCTGCTCAGCAAATTGCTCACCAACTTCAAACGCCCCTTCTCCCCGCGAGCGGGGAGAAGGTGAGGATGAGGGGCGAGCGCCGTGAGTGGCCGGGATACCGACAGAGGTGGAAAAGCTCACAAGGCCCCGCCAGCCCCTCATCCCCCTGCCGGGACCTTCTCCCCGCCCGCGGGGAGAAGGAGATCGTCATCCCGGGCTTGACCCGGGACCCATTGGCAGAGCGTGCAGGAGCACGGCCCGGTCCTCACCCCGGCACCACCAGCCGCACCCTCTGCGGCACCCGGCCGCGCCTCTCAATGGGTCCCGGCTCTCGCTCCGCTCGGCCGGGATGACGACGATGAAGCGCTCACCCCACTCCCGTCATCCCGGGCTTGACCCGGGACCCATTGGCAGAGCGTGCAGGAGCACGGCCCGGTCCTCAATCACGCCCCTGGAAAAGGTTTTCCACGTGCACCGGCCATCGGCGGGGAAGCACGGCGACAAGATCGAAGCGCAGCGAGAGCCGCGCGTGGTCGGGCTGGCGGGCAAGCCACAGATCGGCCGTGCGCTCGATACGGGTCTGCGCATGATAAGACACCGCATCCATCGCCGCCTCCACGGTCGGACGCGCCTTCACCTCGACAATCGCCACCAGATCGCCGCGCCGGGCAATCAGGTCGATCTCACCAAGCTTCGTTCGGTAGCGGCGGGCGAGAATGCGATAGCCCTTCAGCCGCAGCGCCATGGCCGCCAGCCACTCGCCACGATGGCCGAGCCGATAGGCCTTCTGCCGTGCCTCACTCCGCATCGCGCTCGGCCTTCAGGTGAAGAAGCCGCTGGTAGAGCTCCGATTTCCGCCCCCCGGTCATGCGTGCGGCTTCGCCCGCCGCCTTCGAGGCCGACATTTCCTGTGAGAGCGCCATGAGCAGCCGGTCCACATCTTCCGCGCTCGTTTCCTCTTCATCGAGAGGCGGTGCCACACACACCACCACCTCGCCCTTCGGCGCACCGGTGTCGGCATAATGCGCGGCAAGCTCCGAAAGCGCACCGCGCCGCAGTTCCTCAAATGTCTTGGTAAGCTCGCGCGCCACGCAGGCCTGCCGCGCCCCGCCAAGCACATCGGCTATCGCGGCAAGACTGCCGTCGAGACGGCGTGGCGATTCAAAGAACACCAGTGTTGCCGGCGTCTGGCGAAAGGTTTCAAGCCGCGCGCGTCGCTGCCCGTCCTTCACGGGCAGGAAACCGGCAAACAGAAAGGCATCCGTCGGCAGCCCGGAGGCCGAGAGTGCGGCCAGCACCGCCGAGGGGCCGGGAATGGGCACGACGCGCAGACCCTTCTCGATCACCTGGTCGACAAGGCGATAGCCGGGATCGGAAACAAGCGGCGTTCCCGCATCGGAAATGAGCGCAACACTTTTTCCCTCTTCGAGCGCCGCCAGCAGGCGCGGGCCTGCCTTTTCCGCATTGTGCTCGTGATAGGCGGTGAGGCTCTGGCCGATGCCATAGCGCCCAAGAAGCACGCGCGAAACGCGGGTGTCCTCGCAGGCAACAATGTCCGCCCCGGCGAGCACTTCCAGCGCGCGCAGCGTGATGTCGCCGAGATTGCCGATGGGCGTTGCCACGAGATAAAGCGCCGGCTCCAGCGGCGCGGCACCGATGCGGGCGCTGCCGACGACGAAACTTTTCTCCCCGCGCGGGTTATCCATAACTCTTTGATCCTTATTCGCTCATCTCTTTGACATGGAGGCATGTGGGTTGCAAAGTCGCGCGCTGAATTTGAGACGGAAGCGGCATATGAAACTATTGACAGCGCCCGGCCGCAGGGCCGGATTTTTCACAGGCATATTGACCGGGCTTCTGACGCTCGCCGGTTGTGTGGGCCCGGATGTGCCCTTTGGCATGCCGCAGCCGACAGCGCCGGCAACCGCGTCGCGACCGTCGGTCGACAACAGGCCGCGCCTTCCGGCCACCGGTGAGGTTGTCGGAACGGGCGAGACGCGCGCTGCGCTGCTTTTGCCGCTGACGGGGGAGGGCAATGCCGGCCGCATCGCTGCCGAACTCAAAAACGCGGCACTGCTTGCCATGGACGATGTCGGCCTCAACGCGCTGGAACTGGTGGTCAAGGACACCGGCGGCACCACTGAAGGCGCGTTCAGCGCTGCAGGACAGGCCGTGGCGGAAGGGGCTGCCATTGTGCTTGGTCCGCTGTTTTCCGCCAATGTTCGGGCCGCCGCACCGGCACTTCGCATGTCGCGGACACCGATGATCGCGTTTTCCTCCGATCGCGCTGTGGCATCTCCGGGCGTATATCTCAATTCCTTCCTGCCGCAGGGCGTCGTACAGCGCACGCTCTCCTATGCTGCCGGGCAAGGCGTGCGCAGCGTCGTGGCAATCCTTCCCGAAGGCGTTGCTGGAGACATCGCAGAAGCCGAAGCGCGCCGCACAATGCTTGCTTCAGGCGGTGAGGTGACAGCGGTTGCCCGTTACGCATACGACAATATGTCCGTCTATGAAGCCGTGCGGACTGTGGCGGAGGCGTTGCGCTCGGCGGATGCGGTGTTCATCCCCGACGGGGGCTCGAGCCCGGCCACCATCGTTTCCACAATCACGGAAGCCGGCATCGACATTGCCGGTAAGAAGATCCTGGGAACCGGGCAGTGGACAAGCGCCAATCTGGCTGATCCGGTGCTGCAGGGTGGCTGGTTTGCCGACACCGATCAGACCCGGGTCAACACCTACAAACAACGGTATCAGGCCAGATTCGGAGCGGAGCCTTCGCTCACATCCGCCCTGGCGTATGATTCGGTGGTGCTTGTCGGAAACATCGCCAAGGGTGGCGGCGGGTTTCAGCGCAACGCGATTGAAACGCCGGTCGGGTTCAATGGTTATACCGGGCTTTTCCGCTTCCTGCTCAATGGCACGACCGAACGTGGATACGCGGTTTATGAGGTGCGCGAGGGCCGGGCAGAGATCATCGATGCCGCGCCGGCCCAGTTCAACAGGGCGAACTAGTGCGCTTTGCGATTACCGGGCCAGATCGGCGACAACCGCATCCAGCACGATCATGCCTTTCGGTGTTGCGCGCAGCCGGGTGTTGCCGACGGGCTCGACAAGGCCTTCTTCCTGCAGCACCGCGATGCGCGCGTTGGAAAGCGCCCGGCCCGAAAGCGCCTCGTAGCGCGGCAGGTCGATGCCCTCGACAAGACGCAGGCCCATCAAAAGGAACTCGTCGGCTTCCTCGTCATGGGTCAGAACTTCACCACCGATCACGCCATGGCCATGTGCTTCTACGCGTTCGAGCCAGGTCTCTGGCATCTTTTCAGTGAACGTCACATGGCGGCGACCATTCTCGATAAATCGGCCATGGGCGCCGGGGGCCGGCACCGACATATTCGCCATAGCGCCAGTAGACGAGATTGTGCCGGCTCTCCGCGCCCGGGCGAGCGTGGTTGGAGATCTCATACGCCGGCAACCCGCACGCCGCCGTCACCTCCTGCGTGATCTCATAGAGGCGAGCGGAATGGTCGCCATCCGGCATGGCAAGCTTGCCGGCCTCATGGAGAAGCTGGAAGCGCGTGCCCTCCTCAATCGTAAGCTGGTAAAGCGAGAGATGATCTGCCGCGTGTCCGATGGCCTGTTCAAGCTCGCTGGCCCAGGCATCCTCGCTCTGGTGCGGGCGGGCATAGATCAGGTCGAAGGAAAGGCGTGGGAAAATCTCGCGGGCAAGGCCGATGGCGTGCAGCGCTTCCTCGACATTGTGCAGGCGCCCGAGAAATTTGAGATCCCGGTCGTTAAGCGCCTGAACGCCCAGCGACACACGGTTGACGCCGGCTGCGCGATAGCCACGGAAACGCTCTGCTTCCACCGAACTCGGATTGGCCTCCAGCGTCACCTCGATACCGTCGGGAACGCTCCAGTTGGTAGCAACGGCATCCAACAGCGCGCCGACCGTTTCGGGCTCCATCAGCGAAGGCGTTCCGCCACCCAGAAAAATGCTGGTAACGGTGCGCGGGCCGGTGCGGGCGCGCATGGTGGCAAGCTCGCGCTTAAAGGCTGCGGCAAAGCGGGCCTGATCCACCGGCTGGTGCCGCACATGGCTGTTGAAGTCGCAATAGGGGCACTTGGCCGCGCAGAACGGCCAGTGCAGATAAACGCCGAAACCCGGCGTCGTATCGAGCGCGGAGATCACGCAGCGCCCAGCCTGGCGCGGGCGAATTTCTGGAAGGCGCGGGCACGGTGGGAAAGGGCGTGCTCGTCGCCGGGCTTCCAGCCATGCTTTTCCTCAGCGGTCATTTCACCAAACGTGATGTCATGGCCGAGCGGTTGAAACACAGGGTCATAACCAAACCCGTCCGTCCCGCGCGGCGGCCAGACGAGGTGGCCTTCGGCTTCGCCGCGATAAAATTCGGTCTCGCCATCTGGAAAGCACAGACACAGCGTCGCGACAAAGCGGCCGGTGCGCTTTTCCGGAGTGTCCGCGCCGGCTTCGGAAAGCAGTTTCTGTGTCTTCTCCATGGCCATCATGAAGTCGCGGCTGCCATCTTCCTTCGTGGCCCAGTCGGCGGTGTAGACGCCTGGTGCTCCATCGAGCGCATCGACGCAGAGGCCGGAATCGTCGGAAAGCGCCGGCAGTCCGGTCGCTTCGGCTGCCGCAAGGGCCTTGATGCGGGCGTTTTCCTCAAACGTGGTGCCGGTTTCTTCCGGCTCGGGCAGGCCAAGCTCGGCAGCCGAACGCACCGTGTAGCCGAAGGGGGCCAGGAGGTCGGAGAACTCGCGCAGCTTGCCCTTGTTGTGGCTGGCGAGCACGAAAGTCTTGTTGTCGATCGGTCTCAAGTCAGTCCCCAGATGCGTGGTTCGGCAAATTCGAGCGAATTGCCGAAAGGATCGCGGAAATAGATGGAGCGGCCGCCATTCGGCCATTCGAAATCCGCTTCGATGGAAACGCCGGTCGCTTCGAAATGGGCTTTCCAGCGGGTGATCTCATCGCCAGTCGCGGCAAAACAGAGATGCCCCGGCCCGTGCGCGCCATGCGGTGGTACGGGAAGCCGGGCGTCGGGCGCTGGCGGTTGGGCGGTCGCTGCGGGATCGAACAGCAGAAGCACGGCCCGCCCGCAGCGGAAGAACACATGCCTGCCCTCGACCTTTGCCAATCTTTCGAGCCCGAGCGTCTCACCATAGAAGCGCTCGGCTTCGTCGAGATCGTTCACATAAAGCGCGGCTTCGAGAATTGCCGAGGGTTGCATGGTTTGCTTCGGGTCGGTTCAGGAGATGGACATTTTCTGCATGTCAACGAGCTTGGTGATACCCTTGCGGGCCAGTCCCATCAAGGATGCGAATTCATCTTCCGAGAAGGGGGCGCCCTCTGCCGTGCCCTGAATTTCGACAATGCCGCCCTTTCCGGTCATCACGAAATTGGCGTCGGTCTCTGCAGCCGAATCCTCCGCATAATCGAGATCGAGAACAGGCGTGCCGTTGTAGATGCCGCAGGAGATGGCGGCGACATGGTCTTTCAGAACCTTGTCACGGCTGGCCATCTGGCGCGCTTCCATCCACGAAAGGCAGTCTGAAAGGGCGATGAAACCACCTGTAATGGCTGCCGTGCGGGTGCCGCCATCAGCCTGGATGACATCGCAGTCAATGGTGATCTGCTTTTCGCCAAGGGCCTGCAGATCGACCACCGAGCGCAGCGAGCGGCCGATCAGGCGTTGAATTTCCAGCGTGCGCCCGCCCTGTTTTCCGGAAGAGGCCTCGCGGCGCATGCGGTCGCCGGTGGAGCGCGGCAGCATGCCATATTCAGCTGTCACCCAGCCCTGGCCGGAGTTGCGCAGCCATGGTGGAACGCGCTCTTCCAGGCTTGCCGTGCACAGCACATGGGTGTCGCCGAAACGCACCAGACACGACCCCTCCGCATGCTTTGAAAAGCCGCGCTCGAAGCTGACGGCGCGCATTTCATCGGGTTCGCGTTTGGAAGGGCGCATGAGCGTTTTCTCCAGATTCATCCAGTGTTTCCGGCCAGTGTTGCCGGCTTGTAGCTTTCCATATTCATGAACGCAAAGGAATTCCGGAAAACGAGGGAAAACCCCACTCACGCCTGACAACAACACTGTTGTTTTCGCGCCCGGCGCGCTTATATTCATACGATCAGAGGTCGCGAATGACGAAACCGGTCTTGGACAGAGAATTTCAGGAGCACGCGCTGCAGTCGCTGGATAGCCGATCGCGTGAAATCTTTCGGGTTATCGTTGAAACCTATCTGAGAGATGGTGACCCACTCGGCTCACGCAATCTCTCACGCATCCTGTCGACTCAACTTTCCCCTGCCACAATCCGCAATGTGATGAGCGATCTTGAGCAGCTTGGGCTCATCTATGCTCCGCATGTTTCTGCCGGACGCATGCCCACGCAGCAGGGGCTAAGGTTCTTCGTCGATGCCTTCATGGAGATCGGGGATCTCTCCGACGACGAGCGTCGGATCATCGAAACACAGGTGAAAGCGTCGAGCAGTGGCCATTCTCTCGACCATATGCTGACCGAAGCAAGTCA
This sequence comes from Nitratireductor sp. GISD-1A_MAKvit, assembly GCF_040819555.1. Taxonomy (GTDB): domain Bacteria; phylum Pseudomonadota; class Alphaproteobacteria; order Rhizobiales; family Rhizobiaceae; genus Nitratireductor. The sequence continues at coordinate 3,733,471 of NZ_CP161920.1, read as the reverse complement.
GCTTCTCTCGGGGCTTTCACGGGGCGCAGGCGTGGTGCTCGCCACAAAGTCAGAAGCGGCACTCAAACATATCGAATTTGTCCAGCTGGAACCACGCAAGGGGCTGGCCATTCTCGTTTCGCAGAACGGTGACGTGGAAAACCGTGTCATCGATCTGCCAGAAGGCGTCACCATCTCGCAACTGCAGGAAGCATCGAACTTCCTGAATGCGCATATCCGGGGGCGCACACTGGCCGAGACGCGAATGGAGCTTTCTCGCCTCAAGGAAGAAACGCGCGCCGCGCTGGACACGCTCTCGCAGGAACTTGTGGAGCAGGGGCTCGCTGTCTGGGCGGGCGCCGAAAGCGGCCAGCCGGCGCGGTTGATCGTGCGGGGGCGGGCCAATCTGCTTGAAAACCTGACAGCGGAGGCCGACCTGGAGCTTCTGCGCCGCCTGTTTGAAGATCTGGAAACCAAGGAAGGCCTGATCCAGCTTCTGGATATGGCGGAAGAAGGCTCTGGCGTGAGAATCTTCATCGGTTCGGAGAATCGGCTTTTCTCGCTCTCCGGCTCCTCGCTCGTTGTGGCGCCCTATCGCGATCAGGAATCACGCGTCATCGGCGCGTTGGGTGTGATCGGGCCGACCCGGCTGAACTATGCCCGCATTGTGCCGATGGTGGATTATACGGCGCAGATCGTCGGGCGTTTGCTACGCTGATCGAGCCCGGGCCCATAGCACTTACCGGAGCATGCCTGGCAGCACCCCTTGATTTTGCCGTCACGAACCTCGATATCGGGCGCAATATCCAAACAATTCTAAAACCATAGACGGATCGACATGACCAATCAGGCTAAGGACAACGAAGAGGCCAGAACCGAAGCGGCAGAAGACCCGAACGTGAAGGCGTTCGAGGAGCATGCCGGTGAAGAGGCGGTTTCGGAGGAAGACGTCCTTGTGCGGCTGGCACAGGAAAACGAGGAACTGAAGGAACGCGCCCTTCGTCTCGCCGCCGAAATGGAAAACCTGCGTAAGCGTACGGCACGCGACGTTGCCGATGCCCGGACGTATTCGATTGCCGGATTTGCTCGCGACATGCTGACGGTCTCCGACAATCTGCGCCGGGCGCTCGAGGCAGTGCCTGCGGAAGCCCGTGCCGGCGCTGACAGTGGACTTTCTTCCCTTATGGAAGGCGTCGAAATGACCGAGCGCACCATGCTCTCCACACTGGAGCGTCATGGCGTGAAGCAGATCGACCCCAAGGGCGAGCGCTTCGATCCGCATTTTCACCAGGCGATGTTTGAGGTGCCGGATCCCGAAACCCCGGAAAACACCGTGGTGCAGGTGGTGCAGCAGGGCTATGTGATCGGCGAACGCGTTTTGCGCCCGGCCATGGTTGGCGTTGCCAAGGGCGGCCCCAAGGCGAGCGCAGTGAAGAATGGCGAGAATGCAAGCGCGGAGCCCGGCCCGCCCAACCCGCAGGCCGAACGCGACGCCTGATATCAGGGGCGGGCGCATCTGATGCGCATCGAGGGATGGTGAGGCAGGCGCCCGCTTCCTATTCATCGGCCCTTCGGCTATCCAGTGTGCGGAGGGCCAGATGGATCTGATTCAGCTTCTTGATTATGCAGGGGTGGCCGTGTTCGCGGCCACCGGAGCACTTGCCGCCTCGCGCAAGGAGCTTGATCTCATCGGCTTCATGTTCCTTGCGGGTGTTACGGGCACCGGTGGTGGAACATTGCGGGACCTCGTGCTGGGGGTGCCGGTCTTCTGGGTCGAAAATCACACTTACATTGTTGTCTGTGCGGTTGTGGGGCTGCTTTTTTTCTTCGCCGCGCCACTTGTGGAATATCGCTACCGGCTTCTGCTGTGGCTCGATGCTGCCGGGCTCGCCGCCTATTCGGTGTTGGGCGCGGCCAAGGGGCTGGAAGCCTCAGGCTCGGCGATTGTTGCGCTGGTCACGGGCATGCTCACCGCTACATTCGGAGGCGTGGTGCGCGATGTGCTTGCGGGAGAACCTTCAGCACTCATGCGCCCGGAGGTCTATGTGACTGCGGCACTGGTTGGAGCCAGCGTGTTCACTGTGGCCGATCTCGCGGACGTGCAGGGTGCCGTTGCGGCGCTGATTGCAGTCACCGCCGCATTTCTGGTGCGTGGAGGTGCGCTCAGATTCGGCTGGACGATCCCACGTTACCGGTCCCGGCCCGGTCGCCCGCCAGAGGACCTAGAATAGTCCGGCCTGTTCGGCCTCGTAGCGCAGGTCTTTCTGCGGACGCGGACCATATTGCTGGATGACCAGTCCGGCTGCGAAGGAGCCCAGCCGCCCGCAATCGGCGAGGCTGTGACCGTTGGTGTAGCCGTAGAGGAAGCCCGCTGCATAGAGGTCGCCTGCACCGGTGGTGTCCACCAGTTCATTGATTTTGATGGCGTCGACAGGGATGGTTTCCTTGTCCGTGATGATGACGGACCCTTTCTCGGAGCGGGTGACGACTGCAAGGCGGGTATCCTTGCGGATTGCCTCCACCGCACTGTCGAATGACGATGTCTGATAAAGAGACAGCAATTCGTGCTCATTGGCGAAAACGATGTTGACCCGGCCCGAACGCATCAGCTCCAGAAACTCGTCGCGATAGCGATCGACGCAGAATGGATCGGACAAAGACATAGCCACCTCGCGACCGGCTGCATGCGCGGCATCGGCGGTCATGCGGATCGCTTCCTTGGCCCGCGGCGCATCCCACAGATAGCCTTCGAAATAGGTGACTTTGGAGTTCTTCGCCTTGTCTTCTTCCACGTCTTCCGGACCGAGCTCCACACAGGCACCCAGATAGGTGTTCATGGAGCGCTCGCCATCGGGGGTCACGAAAATCATGGAACGGGCCGTTGGCGGATGACCTTCCAGCGGTTTCGTGTCAAAGGCGACACCAAGCGCGCGAATATCGTGGGCAAAGATCTTGCCGAGCGCATCATCCGAGACCTTGCCGAAATAGGCAGCCTTGCCGCCGAAGCTGGCGATGCCGGCAGCCGTGTTGCCGGCGCTGCCGCCGGAGGCTTCGATGGCTTGCCCCATACGCTCATAGAGCAGGGTGGCGCGATCGACATCGATCAGGTTCATAGCGCCACGGATGATGTTGTTCTCTTCCAGAAACGCTTCGTCGCAGCGGGCGATGATGTCGACAATGGCGTTGCCGATGCACAGCACGTCATATTCGCTCAAATTCAGATCTCCAGATATGCAAGGGAAGCGTTTTGGCTTTTGGACTCGGGGCGGTTTACCGGTTTGAGCGCGATTTGCAAGCCATGGGTGTGAAGGGTTTTGCTTGCGTGGACCCGAACGGGTTCCTATCTCGAATGGAAAATCAAAGCTCGAAAGGCCCCGACCTTCCATGATTCTTGACGCGGCCCGCGCCGCAATCAGCCGTCTTTTCTCCAGCGAATTCCGCAGTGTGTTTTTCAAGACTCTGGGGCTGACATTGCTGGTCCTTGTTGGCTTGTGGCTGGGAGCCAAGGAGCTCTTCGAATACATCGCACTGCCATGGCTTGATGCGTTTTTCCCCGACCTGCCTTCCTGGCTCGGCTGGATGAGCTTTGTTGCGCTCATCGCCGCTGGGCTGGGTCTGGCTGCCGGTCTGGCTCTTCTGATCGGGCCCGTGACCGCCGTCATCGCGGGGCTTTTTCTCGATGATGTGGCCGAAGTTGTCGAAAAGGAAGATTATCCGCAGGATCCGCCGGGCAAGGCGCTTCCACTGGGTGCGGCCATCGCCACATCGATCAAGTTTTTTGGAGTTGTCATCCTCGGCAACATCGTAGCGCTGTTCCTGCTATTGGTGCCGGGTATCAACATTCTCGCCTTCTTTCTGGTCAATGGCTATCTGCTTGGCCGGGAGTTCTTCGAGTTTGCCGCCATGCGGTTTCGCAGCGAGCCTGAGGCCAAAGCGTTGCGTCGCCGGAATGCGGGGACGATCTTTCTGGCCGGCCTGGTGATCGCTGGCTTTCTGGCCGTGCCGATCCTCAACCTTCTGACGCCGCTTTTCGCAGCCGCCATGATGGTTCACCTGCACAAGATGATTTCACAGCAAGACGCAGCGCGCGCTGCGCGGGGAGCAGAGCAGCGCGGGTAGTTGAAGCGAGCGATCAGTCCTGCGGTGCCAACTCCACCAGCGGCGCAGGTATGTCGGTCGATTTCTCCGCTGATTTGCAAATATCGGCAATGACACAGGCCACGCAATCGGGTTTGCGCGCCTTGCAGACATAGCGCCCGTGCAGGATCAGCCAGTGATGGGCGTGGCGCATGAACTCGTCCGGTATGATCTTCACCAGCGTATCTTCCACCTGTTCCGGCGTCTTGCCAGGAGCAAGGCCGATGCGATTGCCGATACGCAGGATATGTGTGTCGACGGCCATGGTCGGCTGGCCGAACGACATGTTGAGCACCACGTTGGCCGTCTTTCGGCCCACGCCGGGCAGCGTGACCAGCGCCTCGCGATTGTCGGGAACCTGTGATCCGTGATCTCGGATAAGCGCTTCACTCAGCGCGATGACATTCTTGGCCTTGTTGCGCCAAAGCCCGATGGTGCGGATGTACTCGCCCACCCGTTCCTCGCCGAGTGCCAGCATTTTCTCCGGCGTGTCGGCCACCTTGAAGAGATCGCGCGTTGCCTTGTTGACGCCTGCATCGGTGGCCTGCGCGGACAGCACGACGGCCACGAGAAGCGTGAATGCATTCACATGCTCCAGCTCGCCCTTCGGTTCCGGACGCTGCACCGAGAAACGCCGGAAGATTTCGTGAACTTCCTCCGGCGAATAGGCGGTTTTGCGCCTGCGGGTGCGGGCGGGTTTGCGGGGCGCGGCAATTTTCTTCTTGGGCTTTTCCATGGTGCTTCTATAATCGGGATCATGTCCGAAACAAACAGCGCAGACGCTCCGGTTTTTCAGGCGTTATTGACGCCCTACCGCTCGCTCACGACGCGCGGCTTCACGATATTGATGGGCATTTTGCTGCTTGTCTGGCTGACCATCGGAGCATTTTCTCTCAAAATCGGCGCCTGGCCGGTTTTCGGGTTTTTCGGGCTGGATATTTTGGCGATCTACATTGCTTTCCGGCTGAACTATCGCGCCGCCCGCGTGCGCGAGGAGGTGCGCCTTTCACGCACGAGCCTCGATATCCGCAAGGTGCCGCCTTCCGGCCAGGCAGAGGAACACTGTTTCAACCCTTTCTGGACGCGTTTTCGCATCGACCGGCACGACGAGATAGGGATTACGGACATGGCCGTGGAGATGCGGGACAAGAGGGTGTCACTCGGCAGCTTTCTGAACCCGGACGGCCGGGAGAGTTTTGCCTTGGCCTTCGCAAAGGCGCTTGCCACTGCAAAGGGGCGGTGATCTCGGCAGGAAACGGGTGGCTGTACCGCCTGAAACACGTGATGCTCTGCGGCAGGACAAATGGCAAAGCGGTGCCGGGAGTTTTTGACCATGAATATGCAGACAGCCCTGTTGCAACGCGATGTGACCCCGCAGGGCAGCGACTACGAGGTCGTGCGACGGGTGATCGAGAAAATCAGTCTCGACTATCGGGACCAACCCTCGCTGGAGGAACTGGCGCAGGAGGTGGGCGATACGCCGAATGGTCTGCAGAAACTGTTCACGCGCTGGGCCGGGCTTTCGCCCAAGGCATTTTTGCAGGCGGTTACGCTTGATCATGCACGTCGGCTTCTGGATGCGGGAATGCCGCTGCTGGACGCGGCGCTGGAGCTTGGCATGTCAGGGCCGGGGCGGCTGCACGACCTGTTCGTAACGCATGAAGCGATCTCGCCCGGTGAATACAAGGCGCGGGGTGCCGGGCTTACCATGCGGTACGGTTTTCACCTCTCGCCTTTCGGTCAGGCGCTTGTCATGGCGACGGAGCGCGGGCTGGCGGGGCTTGCCTTTTGCGATCCGGGCGAGGAGAGGGCGGCACTCGAAGATATGACTTCGCGCTGGCCAAATGCCCGGTTTGAAGAGGATATGGCAGCCACCGCTCCCTATGCGGCCCGCGTGTTCGATCCCGCGCGCTGGCGAGCGGAAGAACCGCTGCGTGTTGTGTTGATCGGTACGGATTTCCAGGTGCGGGTCTGGGATGCGCTTCTGAAAATTCCGATGGGCCGTGCCTGCGCCTATTCCGACATTGCGGATCGCATCGGCAAACCCACCGCCTCGCGGGCCGTCGGTGCGGCGGTGGGGGCAAATCCGGTTTCCTTTGTGGTGCCGTGCCATCGAGCGGTCGGCAAGTCCGGCGCGCTGACGGGCTACCACTGGGGCCCTGACGCGCAAACGCGCCATTCTTGGTTGGGAGGCGGGGCAGCTCTTGCAGGAAAAGCAGCGCAATTGACCCCGCACGAGCCTTTCCCTCACCGGGTAAAATGCTCTAGTTTCCTGCGCGAACTAAGCGCGGGAGCAAAGCCTTGATCGTCATTATCGGTTCCATCAATCTCGACCTCATCGCCACGGTGCACAGGCTTCCACGACCGGGCGAGACGGTGCCAGGCGACACATTCGTCACCGCGCCGGGCGGAAAGGGGGCGAACCAGGCTCTGGCCGCGCGGCGTGCAGGGGCCGCCACCCGCATCGTTGGTGCGGTTGGCAATGATCCGTTCGCAGGCGAGGCACTGGAGCTTCTGGATAAGGCAGGCGTCGATCTCTCGGCCGTGCACAAGGCCGAAAGCGCCACCGGAACGGCGCATATTCTTGTCGACCGGGACGGAGAGAACACGATTGCCGTGGTGCCGGGGGCGAATGCCGACGTCTTGCCCGGCCATGTGGCCCAGGCTGCACTTGCCGCTGGAAATCACGTGCTCCTTCAACTCGAAATCCCTATCGAGACAGTCTGTGCGGCCCTTGAAGAAGCGCGCCGGGCCAACGCCATTTCCGTGTTGAACACCGCGCCCTACCGGCCCGAGGCGGCCGCACTTCTTGCCGATGCCGATTACGTGGTCGCCAATGAAACCGAATTCGACCTCTACGCCGATGCTCTGGGGCTTGAAGGTGCAGACCGGCGCGCGCGCATGGAGGCCTTTGTGGCAAAGACCGGCCGCATCGTCATTGTCACGCTGGGCGGTGAAGGCGCATGGGCGGCAATGCCGGATGGTTTCGTGACCTGCCCGTCGATGAAGATCACGCCGGTCGATACGGTCGGCGCCGGCGACACGTTCTGCGGTTATCTGGCGGCAGGACTGGCCGAGGGGCTGGAACTGGAAGCTGCGCTACGCCAGGCGACGGCGGCAGGCGCGCTCGCCTGTCTCAAATCTGGTGCCCAGCCGGCAATTCCGCTGCGCCGGGATGTGGAAGCTGCGACCTCTTAATGCGCCGTCAAAAGGCCGGCGGCATTCAAAGACGTCCCAGCCGTTCTGTCAGGAGCGTGAAGAATCCATCTGAGTCTACATCGCGCATGACAAGGGCGTTCTTCTCCCGATCGGTAACCTGCCACCAGTCGATCACCGTCATCCCCAAGGTGAGCTCCGAACCTGTCTCCACCGTGACGTTGCAGGTTCGCCCCTTGAACAGCTCAGGATCGAGCAGGTAGGCGATGACGCATGGGTCGTGAAGCGGGGCCGCCATCCGTTCCGTATTTCTCCTCGTCATATCGTTCGAAAAATTCAAGGAGCTCGGCGCAGGCGGTGCCCACGCTCGTTCCAAGATGCCGTATGGCCTGAATGCGCGTGCGTGTGGTCAGCACCTTGTGAGTCACGTCCAGCGGCATCATCACAATGGGAACGCCGGAGCGAAGCACCACATCTGCCGCGTGGGGATCCACGTAAATGTTGAACTCCGCGGTGGGCGTGACGTTGCCGCCCTCGAAAAAACCGCCACCCATCAATACGATCTCGCGGATACGGTCGGCGATGCGTGGCTCGCGGTTGAGCGCCAGTGCGATGTTGGTGAGCGGACCAAGCGGGCAAAGCGTGATCTCGCCCTCGCCATGTGACATCAGCTGTTCGACGATGAAGTCGACGGCATGTCCCTCCTGAAGGGGGATTTCCGGTTCAGGCAGGTCAGGCCCGTCGAGCCCGGTTCGGCCATGGACATGCTCTGCAGTCACCAGGTCCCGGACAAGGGGGCGACTGGCACCGGCAAAGACCCTCGTCTCGGGCCTGCCGGCGAGTTCGCAGATCTTTCGTGCGTTCTTTTCTGTCAGCGCCAGCGGCACATTGCCCGCTACAGCAGTGATCCCCAGCACTTCGAGCTCGGGGCTCGCAAGGGCGAGTAATATGGCCAGCGCATCGTCCTGGCCCGGATCCGTGTCGATAATTATCTTGCGCGCTGCCATCAGCCAGTTGCTCCAAAAATGCTTGAAACGCGGGTTTTGAGCGACCATATCAGTAGAGAAGAAGAAAATGCCATTCGGGTTTTCCTCTATCCACGTCGCTCTTTGAGGACTGTTTGAAATGACGCGTATGACGCCTTTTTCGAATCCGCTTCTGCTCGGATTCGACAGTATGGAGAAAACGCTCGAACGCATTGCGAAATCGGGCGATGGTTACCCACCCTACAACATTGAGCGCGTGCGCGCGGCTGATGGAGAGGGCGTAACTCTCCGCATAACGCTTGCCGTAGCGGGCTTCAGTGCTGATGATCTGGATGTTACCACGGAAGAGAACCAGCTCATCATTCGTGGACGCCAGGACGATGAAGGTGAGCGGGAATATCTGCATCGCGGCATCGCCGCACGCCAGTTTCAGAGAATGTTCGTTCTAGCCGAAGGCATGCGGGTTCTGAATGCCGAGCTCAAGAACGGTCTCCTGTCCATTGATCTGGACCGGCCGGAACCTGAGCGGATGGTAAAGAAAATAAACATTTCCGTGAAAGACTGAAGCACTGGTCTCATTCGGGAGGAACCCGGTCGGGCTGACCCGGTCGGAACCTTGGGCTCTTGAGCAGGTTGGTTTCTTATAAGAAGCGCCTGCATGAAGGAGGCTTAAATGTTCGAGCAAGAACGTAAAGTCGCGATAACACAGCAGCAGCTCGCCCATATAGGTGAAGGCGCTGTTGCCTATATGCGTGAAATGACTGCAGAGGATTTGCAGGGCAAGTTTCCGGGCATGCCGGATATGAAACCCGGCACCCGCTTATGGGCGCTTTTTGGAGCCGATGGCCAGCCAATTCTCCTGGCGGATGCACGCGACGCAGCGCTTGCAGGCGCAATGCAGAACGATCTGGAGACCGTCAGCCTCCATTGATACAGCGGAGAGATGGCATGATGCCCGTGTAGCCTGGCGCTTTACGGGCACGCCCCCTCAGTTGCGCATGCTGGCTTCTCTGGAGCGGTCTACCGTTCCACGGAAACGCAGGAACGACGCAACCGGGTGTCAAATGCTTGAGGCGTCAGCCCGATGACACAAGGCCGTCATCACAGAAAAACGGCCGTCTCCAGCAGAGAGGGCCGCTTGCCGGTGCCGCAGGCGTTCACGCAGCGTTGGATGCGGGCGTTTGGGATAAAAAGCTATGAATTGCAGCGGCGTCTTTGGTGCCGCGGATTTTGGCCGTTGTTTCTGCATCGCGTAGAACACGCGCGATGCGGGACAAGGCTTTAAGGTGATCCGCGCCCGCTCCTTCCGGGGCGAGAAGCAGAAAGACGAGGTCGACGGGCTGGTCATCAATCGCTTCGAAATCAACCGGAGCTTCAAGTCGCGCGAAAACACCCACGATCCGATCAATGCCAGGCAGTTTTCCGTGAGGAATGGCCACTCCATTGCCGACGCCGGTGGAGCCCAGCCGCTCTCTCTGGAGAATCGTGTCGAAGACCTCGCGTTCCGGCAGTCCGGTAACCCCGGCGGCCTTTTCTGCCAGGAGCTGAAGGAGCTGCTTTTTGGAATTGGCCTTCAGGGCCGGTATCACGGCCTTCTGGTCGATCAGATCGCTCAGATCCATGTCTACGCATCCTCTGCTTTGTCTGTTCGCCGGTCGTACATGACGACCGGCGCTTGAGGCTGGCACGGAACTATGCGCTTGCCACTGCCGATGGGTCGATCCAGCCGATGTTGCCATCAGCCCGGCGGTAGACAATGTTCACTTCGTTGTTGCCTGCATTGCGGAACACGAAGACAGGATTGTCCTTGGTGTCGAGTTCTATGACAGCGGAAGCCACAGACATGGTCTGCAGGGCCATCTTCGATTCTGCCACCACGGTCGGCGCGTAGTCTTCCGGAACCTCATCATCCTCATCTGCCACAGGTGCCATGACACGATAGGCTATGTCCATCGGGTCAACATGGCCGTTATTGTGAGACTTCAGCCGACGCTTGTAGCGACGCAGCCGTTTCTCAACACGCTCTGCCGCAGCATCGAAAGCGGCCTGAGGCTCCTGTGCCTGACCCGTACCCTGCAACACCATGCCGGTGTCGAGATGGATCATGCAATCAGCGGCAAAGCGAGAACCCGACTTTTCTACCGTCACGCGACCAGCAAACCCGCCGTCGAAATATTTATCGACAGCCTCGCTGATCCGCCCCTCGATACGTGAGCGAAACGCCTCGCCGATGTCCATGTGTTTTCCGGAAATACGTAAGCTCATCTGAATCCAGACCTTTCCTGATCAGACATCGAACGAATCGAGTTTATACGTGTGGCTTGCATGTACAAGGTGTCGCGGCGGATTGTGAATTCGGGTCGGCCGCGTTTCCTTCTTCAGTTGCTGGCGCTGTGGACATAAAATTCAGCCTCTCTGGGCTGGACGGTCCATGCGGGCGGGCTTCTAGTCGCTTCAGCCGCCCTTGTCAATTGAATCAAACGCCAGCGTTTTGCGCGGTTCCGGCCGCCGCGAGCATCTTCTTTTCTCGTCTGCGTTGAACCGACGAGGGAATATTGAGCGCTTCCCGATACTTGGCTACCGTACGCCTCGCGATATCGATGCCCTCCTTTTTCAGGACATCCACAAGTGCGTCGTCCGACAAAACGGCGCCGGGCTCCTCTGCATCGATGAGGCTCTTGATGCGCTCGCGCACGGACTCCGACGAATGCGCGTCTCCGCCGGTGGCCGAGGCGAGGGCCGATGTGAAAAAGTAGCGCAGCTCGAATGTACCGCGCGGGGTCATCATGTACTTGTTCACCGTGACGCGGCTCACGGTGGATTCATGCATGCCGATTGCTTCGGCGACGGCTCGCAGGTTGAGTGGGCGGAGCCGACTGACACCATGCAGGAAAAATGCGTCCTGTTGCAGCACGATCTCCGAAGCCACCTTTAGGATGGTCTTCGCGCGCTGGTCGAGACTGCGCGCGAGCCAGTTTGCGCTTTGAAGGCATTCGTTCAGGAAGGCGCGTTCTTCTTCTCGGGTCTGCCCCGAAACCTCGGTAAAATAGGTCTCGTTTACAAGAACACGAGGCAGGGTCTCGGGGTTGAGCTCCACCAGCCATCCGCCATCTGCCCCCTCACGGACAACGACATCAGGCACAACCGGATCGGCCGTGCCCCCCGAAAACGCCATGCCGGGTTTGGGATCGAGGGCGCGGATCTCTGATAGCATGTCGGCAAGATCTTCGGTGTCCACGCCGCACAGGCGTTCCAGGGTTCGAAAATCCCGTTTTGCCAGCAGGCCAAGGTTCTTCACCATCACCTGCATGGCCGGATCGTATCGATCCAGTGCGATGAGTTGCAGCGAAAGACATTCAGCCAGGTCGCGTGCGAAAACGCCCGGTGGATCAAATGTCTGGCAGGTGGCCAGCACCGTTTCCACAGTTGCCTTGTCGGCGCCAATGCGATCCGCCATTTCCGAGCAGTCGATGGAAAGATAACCGACCTCATCCAACCCGTCTGTCAGTTCGTGCGCGATGAGCCGATGTGCGGGCTCGCTGAAAGCCAGCGCGATCTGTTGGTTTACATGATCGCGCAGTGTGTGAGCGGCAGCGGTGGTGTTTTCGAGATCAAACGCACTCCCGCCGGCTGTTTCAAGGCCGTTTCCGCTTGCCGATTTCCATTGCGCCGACAGATCGGAGCTGATGCGTTCGTGGGTTCCCGGATCGTCGGGAAACAGGTTTTCAAGCGAGGAATCCAGCCGGCCCGAAATCGTTTCGGCCGTGTTTTCCCGCTGTGCCTCTGTGTTTTTCCAGTCCTCCGAAGGGGAGCCGGAGGTCTCTTCCTCGCGCTCAAGAAGCGGGTTGCGTTCAATCTCGGCATCAAGAAAATGTTCGAGCTCCACATGCGTCATCTGCAGCAGTTTGATGGACTGCAGAAGCTGTGGCGTCATGACGAGAGACTGTGTCTGACGCAAATGTAGTTTTGGCGCGAGCACCATGAAATCGAACACTCCCAAGCGCCTGGAAAGCGATCCAGAGCGGCACGGAATTCAATTGGCCCGAGTCTTGCTTGTCAAGCGTCAATCCAAATGGCGCCGTGAAATCCAGGCGTTCACAGAGAAAAGCTCTCTCCGAGATAAAGCCTGCGGACATCGGCATTGCCAACAATCTCGTCGGGTCGTCCGTGGGTCAGAACCTGCCCTGCATGGATTATGTAAGCGCGATCGATCAGGCCCAGCGTTTCACGCACATTATGATCCGTGATCAGAACGCCGATGCCCCGGGCCGTGAGATGACGCACGAGTTGCTGGATATCTGTAACGGCAATGGGGTCGATGCCGGCGAACGGCTCGTCCAGAAGCATGAAATTGGGTCGGCTGGCCAGGGCCCGGGCGATCTCCAGCCGGCGCCGCTCGCCACCCGAAAGTGCCACGGATGGCGATTTGCGAAGGTGCGTTATGTTGAATTCCTCGAGCAGGGCGTCGAGGTTCCTGTCGCGTTCCTTGCGGCTTTTTTCCACGACTTCAAGAATCGCGCGGATGTTCTGCTCGACGGTGAGCCCTCGAAAGATCGAAGCTTCCTGTGGCAGGTAGCCGATGCCCAGCCGCGCGCGGCGGTACATGGGCATTCCCGTGACGTCGTGTCCGTCGATATGGATAGTGCCCTGATCCACGGGAACGAGGCCGGTCACCATGTAGAAGCAGGTGGTCTTGCCGGCGCCGTTGGGCCCCAGAAGGCCGACGGCCCTCGCCGGCGCGAACGCCGATGGAAACGCCACTCACGACCTGACGGCCCTTGTAGGCCTTGGTCAAACCGCGTGCAATGAGTGTTCCCTTGTAGTCGGGAAGCTTGCCGCTGGCAGGGTTTTCCGCAGCGGGTTCTTTTGCTGCCCGCTTTTTACGCAACTTGGAAATCAACGCTGATTACTGCCTGTTCTGGGAGCCGGGAGTGAGGAGCATCTTTACGCGACCATCCGAACCGCCGCCATCGCAGCCGTCAAGCTTGGCCTGGCCATTCTTCATCTGCACGGTTAGCCGACAGCCGACAATAACGTTGTCGCCTTCCGAAAGAACCACTTCCTTTCCGGAAAGAACCAGCACTTCCGATTTCATGTCGAAGGTCGCTCTGTCGCCGGTGGCAACCTGCTTGTCGGATTTCACGTACACGTTGCCGTCCACTTCGAGACGGTCGATGTTGGCGCTGCCGGTGGCGGCCGATCCACCGTCCTTGAGATAGTAGACCATCATGCGTCCAGCCTTGAGCAGGGTCTGGCCCTGAACAACCGAAACATTGCCGGAAAAGACCGCAACATTGTCTTCTTCGCGCACTTCGAGACGCTCACTTTCGATCTGAATTGGCTGATCGCCCGAAAGCTGGAGCCCGGTCAGGCGGCTTTGGGCGTCCTGCGCGAGAGCGGAAGCCGTGAGCCCTACGAGAAAGAGCATGCCCAATGAGAGCCGCGAATTGGGTCTGAAGCGCATGGTGTTCCTTCCGTTGCCTGTAAAGTCGTGGTGTCAGTTGCGCGCGTCGGCGGTTTCGCGGATCTGAGACGGGTCTATTGTAACGCGAACGCGTTTATCGAATACAAACACCTTCCCGCCATCCCGGGCCGCGAAGGAATCGGCGGCGATCTTCGTGCCGTCAAGCTCGATCTCCACCGGGTTGGAGGAAGCCAGGCTGCTTTTCTCAATGTCTATCTCGGCAGAGTCCAGCGTCGCCGTGATGCCCGAGGTAGTGCGCAGCGAAATCCTGCTGGTGATGTCCAGCCGATTGTTGTCGCGATCGTAAATGCCTTCGCTGGCCTGGATCGTGGCAAAATTGTCGGCGTCGACCGGCACGTGGGCGCGAATGCCTTCAAGCTCGATCACATCTTCTCCGCCCAGTTTCTGGCGCGCGCGTTCCGCAGTCATCTTGTAAGGGCGGTCATCATTGGTAAAGCCGTTCAGCTCGGGACTGGACATGACAAGCGAGCCGCCCTCGATGGATGCGCTGGCAAGGTCAATCGCACCCCCGCCACCAGTGAAGACATAGGAATATCCGGCGAACAGAACGGTAATGGCAATCGCCAGCGCAGGGAGGATCCGTTTGAGCAGACGTACGCGGCGGGAATGACGTGAGGCAAGGGCAAAGGCCTCCGCGCCGCGCTCGCTGTTGCGAATGGCACCTCCGCGTCCGCTGTTGGCCGCGTCGGCGGTGCTTTTGACTGAACTGCTCATTTCCGCGTTTTCCGTATGTTCCGCCGCAAGCCAATCAGTCGCCTGCGCGTAGCCCCTTCCGGAGACGGCCGATCGCGATCCGTTTGGTGGTGGACGATCCGCATGTCGTTTGAACACCGACGTTGACCGACAGCCAAGATGGCATCGTGGCAAACCCCGGCTTCTCAACTCACCCTTTGTATCAGATTTCAACCCAATATGGCTATTTTTCGATTAACGATAACGATTCAGTGGCAAGTTTGTTGGCTTTTGCAGTTCACATCTTTAGGCAAGCAAGAAAGTTGTACAAAGACGGTGGTTCCAGCCCGGGCTTTGCCCTAAAAGGCGCTTGGTTCCGACCGTAATATTCGGTGAAAGCGAGGCTGTCATGTCCACTCGAGCGGATGAACTGATCGACCGGAGGCGACTGAGGCGCAAGCTCACATTCTGGCGCATCGTCGCCTTTGCCGTGATCGTCCTGGCAATCGCAGTTGCCACGAGACAGATCATGGGTGATGCGGCAGGCCGCTCTTCTGATCACATCGCGCAGGTGAGAATTGATGGCACGATCTTCGAAGACGAAGAGTTACTGGAACGCCTGGAGCGCATTCGGCAGACGGACTCGGTCAAGGGTGTGATCCTAACGATCGACTCGCCCGGTGGCACGACGGCCGGCGGCGAGGCGATCTACGAAGAGGTGCGGCTTTTGGCCGAAGCCAAACCGGTGACGGCTCAGGTCGGTACGCTGGCTGCCTCCGCAGGGTACATGATTGCCAGCGCAACGGACCACATTGTTGCGCGGCAGTCCTCCATCGTTGGCTCCATCGGGGTCCTGTTTCAATATCCCGATGTCAGCGGTCTCATGGACAAGCTGGGCGTGAAGCTGGAAGAGATCAAATCTTCACCCCTCAAGGCCGAGCCATCGCCCTTCAAGCCAACGAGCGATGAAGCCCGCCAAATGATTCGCTCCATGATTCTGGATAGTTACGACTGGTTTGTCGGGCTGGTTACCGATCGTCGTCCACTGTCGCGCGAGGAGGTTCTGAAGGTCGCCGACGGGTCGGTTTTTACCGGGCGGCAGGCGCTCGATATCAAGCTGGTGGACGCGTTGGGCGGCGAGCGCGAGGCCA
Source organism: Nitratireductor sp. GISD-1A_MAKvit (assembly GCF_040819555.1). GTDB lineage: Bacteria > Pseudomonadota > Alphaproteobacteria > Rhizobiales > Rhizobiaceae > Nitratireductor. The sequence goes on along the minus strand of NZ_CP161920.1, from coordinate 3,717,905 downwards.
AGGCCTGGCTCGTCTCCAAGGGGCTCGACGAGAAGCTGGAGATCGTCGAATGGAAAAAGCGCGAAACCGCCAGTTCGATGTTTATTCCGGAAATCGCATCTCGCTTCCTTGGGGTCCCTGCGAACGGAGCAGACATTCTGCGAGAGCTTGGTGCCGAGCGCATCTTCCTTGACGGTCTGCTGTCAGTCTGGCAACCTGAAACCAACAGGTTGTCTGACTAAAAAATCAAGCAAAATCATCTTCGTGTCGGAAACGGCAGGGCGACAGCAGAGCAACTCAGCGGCGGAAAAGAATTCATGATAAAATCTGAGCTCGTTCAGACGATTGCCAATCGCAACCCGCATCTCTACCTGCGTGACGTGGAAAACATCGTCAATGCGATCTTCGATGAGATCTCCGAGGCGCTTGCGGAAGGGAACCGTGTGGAGCTGAGAGGTTTCGGCGCGTTTTCGGTGAAAAACCGCCCGGCGCGCACCGGCCGCAACCCACGCACGGGCGAATCCGTGGAGGTTGAGGAGAAGTGGGTTCCTTTCTTCAAGACCGGAAAGGAACTGCGTGAGCGTCTGAATGCCGAGAAGGATCTCTGAGTTCGCTCCGATTTTCCCTGGAAACAGTGGGTTGAAATGGCCAACCGTATTATTCTCGTTCTAATTCTCGTGCCGCTGGCTGTCGTCATAATCGCGCTTGCCGTGGCCAACCGTGCCCTGGTGCCATTCACCATCGACCCCTTTAATCCGGGCAACCCTGCCCTGACGATCCAGTGGCCGCTGTTCGTCTATCTTTTCCTTGCCATCGGTTTAGGAATGGTCGTCGGCAGCATTGCGACCTGGTTGCGGCAGGGGCGCTACCGCCGTGACGCGCGTGCCCGCAGAAAAGAAGTCGACAGGCTGCGTCAGACCACGCCGTCTGCCACCACCGGAAACACGCCGCAGATAAAGCATTCCGCTTCCTGAGAAGGCCTGTCGGACAATGCGCCGCTGACGCTTTGTTGCCTGCGCTGCGTGGCTGTGGCAGAAGCGCGGAAACAGTCGCCTATAGCCGGAGACCCGATTGAAGCCTGCGCGTGCCAAACGCCGGAACGATGACCGGCGAAATTCAAAGAAACAGACAGCTCCGAGCGAGAAGCCGCAGCGGCACGCCGCGTCGAGCGCTCGTCCGGCGCCGCCAAGGCGCAGCGGTGAACTGCCGGGTGAGCACCTGCCGGTCATTCTCGAAGTGCTGCCCAATGAAGACTATACGCTGATCGATTCCGGCGGCGGGCAGAAACTCGAGCAATATGGGCCCTACCGTATCGTGCGACCGGAAGGGCAGGCGATCTGGCAACCCGCGCTTGGCCCGTCGGAATGGAACAGGGCGGATGCCATCTTTACCGGCGATACGGACGAAGAAGGCATGGGACGCTGGCGTTTCCCTAAAGAGCCGCTGGGGGAGACCTGGCCGATGCGCCATGACGGGATCGACTATCTGGGCCGCTTCACCTCGTTTCGCCATGTGGGTGTGTTTCCCGAGCAGGCAACCCACTGGTTGCACATGGAAACGCTGGTGCGCGAGGCGCGCCGCCCGGTGAAAGTGCTGAACCTTTTCGGTTATACGGGGCTTGCCTCGCTGGTTGCGGCCCGGGGCCGGCGCGGAAGTGACCCATGTGGATGCGTCCAAAAAAGCCATTGGCTGGGCGCGCGAAAATCAGGAAATGGCCGGCCTTGGCGACAGGCCGATCCGCTGGATCTGTGAGGACGCCGTAAAATTTGCCGAGCGCGAGGCGCGGCGCGGCAATGCCTATGACATTGTGCTGTTCGACCCTCCGGCCTATGGGCGTGGGCCGAAGGGCGAAGTGTGGCAGCTGTTCGAGGATCTGCCCTATCTGGCCGATCTCTGCCGCTCGATCCTGACTCCGAAGCCGCTGGCGGTGGTGCTGACGGCCTATTCCATTCGCGCTTCCTTCTTCGCCATCCACGCCCTGATGCGTGACACATTTGCCGGCGATGGTGGCCGGGTGGAATCGGGAGAACTCATCATCCGCGAGAAGTCGGCAGGCCGCGCGCTGTCCACCTCGCTGTTTTCGCGCTGGGTGGCATCATGAGCGGACATGAATACGAGCGGCGCAGGCCGGGTCAGGTGAAGGAAGTCACCAGCCTCACCAATCCCATCATCAAGGATATTCGCGCGCTGGCGCAGAAGAAGTATCGCGACCGCGAACACGCCTTCATCGCCGAGGGGCAGAAACTGGTGAGAGACGCGTTCGACGCCGGCTGGACGATCCGCACGCTGCTCTATGCCAAGGCGGGGCGCGGCAATGAGGCAGTAGAGCGGCTGGCCGCCCGCACCGTTGCAGCCGGTGGTCTGGTGCTGATCGTCAGCGAGAAGGTGATGTCTGCCGTCACCAAACGCGACAATCCGCAGATGGTGGTGGGTGTCTTCGAGCAGAAAACCGTGAAGCTCGAAACGGTTAACCCGGCCGAGGGCGACGTCTGGGTGGCGCTCGACCGGGTGCGCGATCCCGGCAATCTCGGCACGGTTCTGCGCACTGTGGATGCCGTGGGCGCGAAGGGGGTTATTCTCGTGGGCGACTGCACCGACCCGTTTTCCTTCGAGACGGTCCGGGCCACGATGGGATCCATATTTGCCGTGCCAGTCGTGCGTGCAAGTGAGGAGGCGTTTCTCGCCTGGCGGAAGGGGTTTTCCGGACGGGTCGTTGGCACGCATCTTAAAGGCTCGGTCGATTATCGCACCGTCGATTACAACAATGCGCCAGTCCTGCTTCTGATGGGCAATGAGCAACAGGGCCTGCCGGACCAGCTTGCCGAAAGCTGCGATACGCTGGTTCGCATTCCACAGGCCGGGCGTGCGGATTCGCTCAACCTCGCTGTGGCAACGGGCGTGATGCTCTATGAAATCCGGCGCGCGGCGCTGCCGCTTGAAGAGAGGGACAGAGCATGAGCACGCGCGCCATCGTGTTTTACGCTGTGCTGATCGTGCTCTTCACGGTCGCAGATCAGGGGGTGAAGGAACTGGTCGAGACCATGATGCCGCTGCATGAGCGGATCGATCTTGTGCCGTTCCTCTCACTTCTGCATTCGCGCAACACCGGAATTGCCTTCTCAATGTTCTCCGGCTCGAGCGATCTTGCGCTCAGCCTTGTGATGGCGGGCGTGATCGTGTTCATCGGCTATCTCGCGCTGCGCACGGGAGCTGCACAAATCTGGGCCCGGCTTGGATTTGCTCTCATCCTGGGGGGAGCGTTCGGCAATCTGATCGACCGGCTGAGCAATGGTTTTGTTACCGATTACATCTATTTCCATACACCGGTCTGGTCGTTTGCAATTTTCAATCTTGCGGATGTCTTCATCACGGTTGGAGCGGGGCTTGTGATCCTTGAAGAGTTTCTCGACTGGCGCCGGGGGCGTTCGGGCGGCGAGACGCGCGCGGATTGACCTTGCGCGCACCGCGCCGCAAAGTCTGACATCTCGACAAGCGCAACCAGCCGGAGTGAGTGATGGCGGACACGTTTCAAGCGGTTTTGATCTCGCGCGATGAGGACGGGAAGCAGTCCGTGGACTGGACGGAGCTTTCCGAGGACGATCTGATGGAAGGCGATGTCACCGTCGCCGTGAAGGCAACCACCGTCAACTACAAGGACGGGCTCGCCATCACCGGAAAGGCGCCCGTGGTGCGGCGCTTTCCGCTCGTGCCGGGCATCGACTTCGCCGGCACGGTTGTGAAATCCGCCCATGCCGACTGGAAAGAGGGCGATAAGGTCATCCTCAATGGCTGGGGCGTGGGCGAAACGCATTACGGTGCCTATGCTGAACGTGCGCGGGTCAACGGCGACTGGCTGGTGCCGCTGCCGGACGGAATGAGCGCGAAGGATGCGATGGCGGTGGGCACTGCCGGTTACACAGCCATGCTCTGTGTGATGGCGCTGGAGCGCCACGGCATCACGCCGGAACGCGGGCCGGTGGTGGTGACGGGGGCTGCCGGCGGTGTTGGCTCGGTCGCCATCGCGCTTCTGGCCGGGAAGGGGCATCACGTGATCGCTTCCACAGGACGCGCATCCGAGGCAGATTATCTGAAGGAGCTGGGTGCGGCGGAAATTATCGACCGGGAGGAGCTTTCCGGTCCCGCCCGTCCGCTCAGCAAGGAACGCTGGGCCGGCGGTATCGACGCGGTGGGCAGCCACACGCTCGCCAATGTGCTTTCCATGACCTCCTATGGCGGCGCGGTCGCGGCCTGCGGGCTGGCGCAGGGCATGGACCTGCCGGCCAGTGTGGCGCCATTCATCCTGCGCGGTGTTTCGCTGCTTGGCGTTGATTCGGTCATGGCGCCGAAGGAACTGCGCATGGAGGCCTGGCAGCGCATTGCCAAAGAGCTCGACCACAAGAAGCTGGGCGCGATAGCGAGTACCGTGCCTTTCAGTGAAGTGATCGCGGTTGCAAGCGATGTCCTTCAGGGAAAGGTGCGTGGGCGCGTTGTTGTCGAGATGCCCGGTAAAGACAATCACTAAAATTCGAACGGCTCGTCAAAAACTTCCGTAATTCTCGACCGCGTATTGTTTGCGCCATGACAATTGCGGGGAAACACTCGGGCGACAATGGCGTGGCAAAGGCGCTCTCTCAGAAGCGGCCCCTCGCGCAAGCGGATTCGCATAAGGCCGCCGGCGCTTGCCCCGATGCGGCTTCCGGTTCAGTCCCACCGCGGTGAGGTGGGCGTTGGTCTTGCGATCTTCATGATTGCCGGGCTCAGCCATTTGACGGGAGCCTCACCGCTGATCGGCATGACACTGCTGGCGCTTGGCTGCGCGGCTCTTGCGGTTGCCTTCCGAGCCTCTCTGGCGGATCGACGCATTGCGTCGGCACTGGCCGAGTCCGAGGCGGTCAATCGGGGCGAGCTGGAAGAACTGGCCGACCGCATGTGGGAGCTGCGTGAAAGCGAGGAGCGCTTTCACGGGCTGGTGGATGCGCTGGGCGACCTGATCGTCCACCGCGACCGCAGCGGCCGTATCGTCTATGTGAACCGCGTTTTCGCCGATCTTCTGGGTCGCGACCCTTCATCACTGGTGGGTCGCACGCTGAGCCAGCTCGGGATCGATATCGGCCTCGTGCCGGATGCCGCCTTCACCGATGGCGAATGCCTGAGTTCCACGGATGTGGCGATCCACACACGCGGTGGTGTGCGCTGGTATTCGTGGATCGAGCATTCGGTGCGCGACGACAGCGCCGATTCGGTCTCGCACCGGGCCATTGCGCGTGACATCACCGCCCGCAAGCGGGCCGAGACGGCGCTGATCAACGCGCGCGAGCGTGCCGAACAGGCAAGCCGCGCCAAATCGAGCTTCCTTGCCACGGTGAGCCATGAAATCCGCACCCCGATGAACGGCATTATGGGGATGGCGACGCTTCTAGCCGACACGGAACTGACGCCCGAGCAGCGCACCTATGTGGGTGCGGTTTCCACCTCGGCCAGCGCACTGGTGGCGCTGATCGAAGACCTGCTCGATTATTCAAAGATCGAGGCGGGGCGGCTGGAGCTGGAACCGCAGGCGATCGCGGTCAACGAGCTCGTGGAAAACGTGGTCGAACTGCTGTCTGCCCGCGCCTTTGCAAAGAACATCGGTCTCGGCTGCTACATCGCGCCGGATGTGCCCGAAACCATCACGGCGGATCCGGGTCGTCTGCGCCAGGTGTTGATCAACCTGCTTGGGAACGCACTGAAGTTCACCGATGAGGGCGGGGTGATGGTCGCGGTCTCTCGGGACGAAAAAAACGGCGCGCCGGCATTGCGGATCTCCGTTTCTGATTCCGGACCCGGGCTCGAGCAGGACGACATCAACCGCATTTTCAAGGATTTTGAGCAGGTCGACGGAAGTTCCACCCGCCGCCATGGCGGGGCGGGGCTCGGCCTTGCCATCACCAAGCGAATAGTCGACGCCATGAACGGCGCGATCAGCGTCGCGAGCACGCCGGGCGAGGGGTCGGAGTTTGCCGTGCTTCTGCCGCTGGACGAAGCGGTGGAAGATGCGGGTCGCATCGAACCGGTGCTGGAAGGGATCAACGCGGTCATCCTCTCGCCCTTCGCGCAGGAGGCAGAGGCGATTGCGATGACCGTGCGCGTTCATGGCGGGCGCGCCGCCATTGCCGCCAGTGCGGAGGACGCGGCACGCCTTGTGGAGGAAGGCGGCAAACCTTTCAACACATTGCTGGTGGATGCCTCTCTGGAGAGCGACGATGGCGCGCTGATCACCCGTCTGCATCAGCTGGGCGTGGGGAGCGGCCGCGCGCTGACGCTCATCACACCATCCGAGCGCGGGCGCCTGGCGGCATTTCGTGCCAGTGGTTATGCCGCTTTTCTCGCCCGCCCCGTGCGCAGCAAAACGCTCCTGCGCCTGCTGCCGGGCAACAGGCGCGCGCCCGCCTGGCCGGGGCCGCAGGCGGAGGCACCGCAGACTTCAGAGAATTCACACCCACAGAAAAACGGGCTCAGCATACTCGTGGCCGAGGACAACGAGATCAATGCCATGCTGGCCCGCGCCGCACTGGCGCGCGCAGGGCACCGTGTCAGGCTCGTTTCCAACGGACGCGAGGCGGTGGAGGCGGTGAATGCGCCGGGTACACGCTTTGATGCGGTGCTGATGGATCTGCACATGCCGGTGATGGACGGGCTCGACGCCATCAACGCCATCCGCCGACACGAGGAAGAAACCGGGCTGGCGCCGCTGCCCATCCTCGTTCTCACCGCCGACGGGCAGGAGGAGACGCGCAGCGGCGTGCTCGCTCACGGTGCCAATGGCTTTGTCACCAAACCGCTCGACCCGGACGAGCTTCTGGCCGCGCTGGAAATGCAGATCACGGCCTGAGAAGAGGGTGGGGGACACCGGCCCGGTGCCCGCTGTGACGGCCTCTTTCTCCCAGCACCCGCTCGTCATCCCCGGGCTTGACCCGGGGATCCATTCCGTGACCGGTGTGGCGGGTTCTGGCCGACCGGCATGGATCCTCGGGCCAAGCCCGAGGATGACGAAGGGGAGAGGTGGCTTCGTTATTCACCTCCGGTGAGGGGACAGACCCAGGTGCGGAATGAGCGGTTCGATGGGGCGGGTTGCGAATGCGGCATTGCCGTGCCTTCACCCTCATCCTGAGCTTCCTGAGCGTGTCGAAGGGCGAAGGGCGCGGGTAAAGCATGCACGCCCCTCGCCACCGCCGCTGCACTCCCTGCCGCCCTCGCCCTTCGACACGCTCAGGATGAGGGCTGTGTCGGCCTTCGCCCTCCAAGCACCGCTTCATCCCGGGCCTGACCCGGGATCCACTGAGAAGCAGGGCCGGGTTTCGCAGAAGGCGCTGCCGATGGAGCAGGGGTGATGCCCGCGCCCCAACATCCGCTTGCCGCCTACCCCCGTGAGACGGTAGTGTCATAGTTCTGTCGCAAGCGATCACTATTTCAGCTTCAACGCCAAGCGGAGGAGCAACAGCAATGCAGGGCATCACGCTGAACCGGACGCCTCTTGATGATCAGGCCGCAAGGCCGCCGTTGGCCAGCGCTGCCGATGACGCGTTGCTGGGCCGCATCGGAGCACTTGAAGTGCGCCTTGCACGCGACGAGCAGGAGATTGCTGCCGCCCAGACGATCCGTTTTCAGGTTTTCTATCAAGAGCTGGGCGCAAAGGCGCCGCTGGGCACCTTTAGTGCCAACCGCGACGCGGATGCGTTTGATGCCGTGTGCGACCACCTTCTGGTGCTGGACACCACGCTTCCGGGCGAGGATGTGGACCGCATTGTCGGCACCTACCGGCTTTTGACGCCCGAGGGCGCGCGCCGGGCGGGAAAGTTCTATTCCGCAGACGAATTCGCCATTGAAACGCTGATGGCCCGCCATCAGGGCCGCCGCTTTCTGGAGCTTGGCCGCTCCTGCGTTCTGCCGCCCTACCGCACCAAGCGCACGATCGAGCTTCTGTGGCAGGGCATCTGGGCCTATTGCCGCAGGAAGCGCATCGACGTGATGATGGGCTGCGCCTCCTTCCCCGGCGTGGTGCCGGCCGCCCATGCGGAGGCGCTGTCCTTCCTCGGGCATTTTTGCCAGGTGGAGGCGGAATGGCATGTGCGCGCCGTCGCCAGCCGCTATGCCCCGCTCGACCTGATGCCGAAGGAGGCGATCCAGACCCGCTCGGCACTCGCCGCCATGCCGCCGCTCGTCAAAGGCTATCTCCGCCTCGGCGCCCGCTTTGGCGATGGCTGCGTGATCGACCATGATTTCGGCACCACGGATGTGTTCGTCGTGCTGCCGGTGGAGGCGATCTCGGACCGGTATATCAATTACTACGGGGCAGAAGCGCAGCGCTTTGCTGCTTGAGGAGTGGGGAGCTAAGTGATTCCCCACTCCTGTACTTTCACTTTTCTCTACGGACACCCTTGAAAGGGGTGCCGTCTTTCTTGCCATCCATGAACCTACCGGTGTCGGCATCCCTTTTGGTCCAAGTCTGTGTTTTAGGGTTATAGATCTGGGAGCGATCGCGAACAGCGCCAAAACGCCGCCCGTCTCCTTTTGGGGGATTGGTAGCCATAATGCTTCCTTTAGGTGGTGTGGCAAAGAGGCGAGCAGTAGTAACAGCCGTTGGTCTGGCTGTAATACTGTTGGGCTTTCCGCACCGCGGGAGGGCAAGAGTCATACTCTCCGAGATAAAGACGGTTCGCTTCCTGAGGCATGAAAGTGCAACCTGCTTTATGGACCTCATGATCGCCATTCAACTGGGCGTTTTGATTCACGTAGTAACTAGCCATTTAGCGGCTTCCTTTTTTCATTGTTTGAAATTAGGCGGGTATTCACCACAATCGCAAAGTATCACGACTGTGATACTGGTTTTAGTATAGCGGTCGTGATACTGTCAAGGGCGAAAATCGGAGGCAGCTATGTCTGTTGAATTTGGGGAAAAACTTCGCAAGCGCCGTCTCGAACTAGGGCTCACACTCGATCAGCTAGCGGAGAAAATTGGGTCACGGAAAGCGTATGTCTGGCAGTTGGAAAACAAAAAGCCAGCGAAGCCGTCAGGGGAATTGCTCTTAAAGATTGCAAACGTCTTGGACATTGCAGCCGAGTTTCTGATAGATGATTCGGTTGAGATGCCAACAGGAAGACATGTAGAGATTGCACTAGCCAGAGGGGCCAGAAATCGTAATCTCACACAAGCTGATTTGGATAAGCTTTTTAAAATTTCAGACGCGGGTACCGATGGCGAAGCTGCTAAAGGAAGCAAATAGAATCATAACGCTGTGGAGAAAGTACGGGCCGGGAGGGGATAAAATTGATCTGGAAAGTGTATTCAATGAAGTTGTCTTGCCAGCTTCTTCCGGAGATAGCTGTGAAATAAAGTATGATGAGTTTGATGCATTTGAAGGCCTGATGGCACGGGAAGGAAATGCGCGGAAGTGGGTCATCGGTATCAACAAGGGCATACCCTACGCGCCTCGGCGGAATTTCACGCTGGCGCATGAAATCGGTCACTTCATTGGGCATAGGTATAAAAGACAAGACTTTCAGTGCTCTTTTGAGGACTTGAATGATTTCCAAGATGAAATCTTAGAAAAAGAAGCCAACGATTTCGCAGCCCATCTTTTGATGCCGCCGGATATAATTCGGAAATTTGACTCCGAGCGTATATTCTCTCATGAGGTAGTTGTAGAATTAGCAGAGAGACAAGGAGTCTCGCGTGCCGCAGCAGCTTATCGTTGGGTGGGGCTGAGCAACAGAAGGGTCGGTTTCGTGATCAGTCGCGATGGTTTTTTCACCCAAGGGAGAGCTAGCGAAAAGGCCTACAAAGAGGGAGTTTTCTTTCGGCAGGGTGATGAGGTTCCATCCCGAAGTGTAGTCACAAGTCTATCTGTAACAGGACGGCGAAGTTGTACTTCCGTAGATGGCGGCGTTTGGCATCCTAATTCAGGATGTCATGAGACAAGCTACGTCGCAACTGTAGGGGATTATATATATACATACCTAGATTTCGACCAAAGCGAAATGTGTTCAGAGCGATCGGCGGCGCCACAGTAGCACATGAGAATTGCTGCATTCGGATCGCCGCAGAGGTTAGTATAGATATCGGGGTCACTTCACCCCATCGCGCTTCCTCCCTTGAACTCACCCCCCGGCATTATAAGCCGCAATCGCCGCCATGTTCACGATATCGGAATCCTTCGCATTCAGCGAAACCACCTGAACCGACTTGTTCAGCCCCACCAGAAGCGGGCCGATGACGGTGGAGCCGCCCAGTTCCTGCAGCATCTTGGTGGAGATGGAGGCGGAGTGGAAGGCGGGCATGACGAGGACGTTGGCCGGGCCCGACAGGCGGCAGAAGGGATATTGCTGCATCAGGTCCGGGTTCAGCGCCACATCGGCGGCCATCTCGCCATCATATTCGAAATCGACCCGGCGCTTGTCGAGGATTTTCACCGCCTCCTGCACACGCTCGGAGCGCTCGCCCGGCGGGTGGCCGAAGGTGGAATAGGCGAGCATCGCCACGCGCGGCTCATAGCCCATGCGACGGGCCTGCCCGGCGGCTTCCTCGGCAATGTCGGCCAGCTCCTCGGAATTGGGCATGTCGTGCACCGCCGTGTCGGCGACGAGCACGGTGCGCCCGCGGCACAGCGCCAGCGTGACGCCGATCACCCGGTGGCCGGGGCGCGCGTCGATCACGCGGCGCACATCGTCGAGCACGGTGGAATAGTTGCGCGTTACGCCGCTCACCATCGCATCCGCATCGCCCAGCGCCACCATGGTGGCGGCGAAATGGTTGCGGTCGTTGTTGATGAGGCGCTGCGCATCGCGGAAGAGATAGCCCTTGCGCTGCAGGCGTTCATAGAGATGGTCGGCATAGATGCTGTTGCGGCGCGAAAGCCGCGCATTGATGATCTCGATGCCGGATTTGGAAAGATCGACACCCGCCTGCCGCGCCGTCTCGCGGATCTGCTCCTCGCGGCCGACGAGAATGGCCGTGCCGAGCTTCTGGTTCACATAAGAGGCGGCGGCGCGCATCACCTGCTCTTCCTCGCCCTCGGCGAAGACCACGCGCTTGGGCTGGCGGCGCACCCGGTCGTAGATGCGCTGGAGTGTGGAGGCGAGCGGATCGCGGCGGGCCGAAAGCTCGTTTTCATATTTGCGCATGTCGAGGATGGGGCGGCGGGCAACACCCGAATCCATCGCCGCCTTTGCAACAGCCACCGGCACCGCCGAGATGAGACGCGGATCGAACGGCACGGGAATGATGTAGTTGGGGCCGTATTTGGGGCGGTTGCCCTGATAGGCGGCGGCCACGTCGTCCGGCACGTCCTTGCGGGCAAGCTCGGCCAGCGCCTCTGCGGCGGCCACCTTCATCGCGTCGTTGATGGTGGTCGCGCGCACATCGAGCGCGCCACGGAAGATATAGGGGAAGCCGAGGACGTTGTTCACCTGGTTGGGATAGTCCGAGCGGCCCGTCGCCATGATGGCGTCGGTGCGGATTTCGGCCACTTCCTCCGGCGTGATCTCCGGGTCGGGATTGGCCATGGCGAATATGATCGGGTTTTTCGCCATGGACTGCACCATGGCCGGCGTCAGCGCACCCTTGGCCGACAGGCCGAAGAACACATCCGCCCCGTCCAGCGCTTCGGCAAGCGTGCGCTTGTCGGTCTCGACGGCATGGGCGGATTTCCACTGGTTCATGCCTTCCTCGCGGCCCTTGTAGACCACGCCCTTCGTGTCGCAGAGGAAGACGTTTTCCGGCGCAAGGCCAAGCGATTTGGCAAGCTCGATACAGGCAATGCCGGCAGCCCCCGCGCCATTGCAGACAAGCTTTGTCGTCTTGATGTCGCGGTCGGTGAGGTGCAGCGCGTTGATGAGGCCGGCAAGTGCGATGATCGCCGTGCCGTGCTGGTCGTCATGAAAGACGGGAATGTCCATCAACTCGCGCAGCCGGCTTTCGATGATGAAGCACTCGGGCGCCTTGATGTCTTCCAGATTGATGCCGCCGAAGGAGGGGCCGAGCAGCTTGACGCAGTTGACGAAGGCGTCGGCGTCTTCGGTGTCGACTTCGAGATCGATGGAATCCACATCGGCGAAACGCTTGAAGAGCACGGATTTGCCCTCCATCACCGGCTTTGAGGCAAGCGCGCCCAGATTGCCAAGGCCGAGGATCGCCGTGCCGTTGGAAATGACGGCCACCATGTTGCCGCGCGTCGTGTAGTCGAAGGCGCGGCTCGGGTCTTCGGCAATGGCCTGAACGGGTACGGCCACGCCTGGAGAATAGGCGAGCGACAGGTCGCGCTGGGTGGCCATCGGCTTGGTGGGGTTGATTTCCAGCTTGCCGGGTCTGCCGGTGGCGTGGAAGTCCAGCGCTTCCTGCGGGCTGACGGACGGTCCCTGACGTTCAGACTTTTTATCGTTGGGCATGTCGGCTTGTTTCCTCCGGAAGACGGGCTCTGGCTTGTGCTTTCTGTGGAGTTTTGCCAGTGACGGGTGCATAAGGCTACACTTTTGCCCAGTAAATGGCCAAGCAGATTGAAGCTATTGATTTGAAGCCAGTACAAAGCCAATACAAAGGCCGGGGGAGCCCTCCTTGAACGACGAAACGCCGATGCGCCAAAAGGCAATGCAGGCCGCCGCCGGGGCAACGCCCATGATGGCGCAATATATCGAAATCAAGATGGCCAATCCCGATTCGCTCCTGTTCTATCGGATGGGCGATTTCTACGAGCTGTTCTTCGATGATGCGGAAGTGGCAAGTCGGGCGCTGGGCATCACGCTCACCAAGCGCGGCAAGCACCAGGGCGACGACATTCCCATGTGCGGCGTTCCGGTGCACGCCGCTGACGATTATCTGCAGAAGCTGATCGGCCTTGGCCATCGCGTCGCCGTCTGCGAGCAGATGGAAGACCCGGCGGAGGCCAAGAAGCGCGGCTCGAAATCCGTGGTGCGGCGCGACGTGATCCGGCTGGTCACGCCCGGCACCATCACCGAGGAAAAGCTGCTCGATCCATCCGAGGCCAACTACCTGATGGCGCTTGGCCGGGTAAAGGGCGGGGATGAGAGCCTTGCGCTTGCCTGGATCGACATTTCCACCGGCGCGTTTCGCGTCGCACCCACGCGGCCCCGACAGGCTACTGGCCGATGTGCTGCGCATCGATCCGCGTGAGCTGATCGTGCCCGAGGCCGTCTATTATGACGAAGCCTTCCGCCCGACCTTCGATGTGCTGGGCCGGGTGGCCAATCCGCAGCCGGCCAACCTGTTCGATTCTGCTTCTGCCGAAATGCGCCTGACACGCTTTTATGGCGTGGCAACGCTGGAAGGCTTTGGCCGCTATTCGCGTGCCGAGCTTTCGGCCATCTCCGGCGCGGTCGCCTATGTGGAGAAGACGCAGAAGGCTGAACGCCCGCCGCTTGGCCGTCCCGAGCGGGACGACGAGGGCGCGAGCCTCTTCATCGATCCGGCCACCCGCGCCAATCTGGAGCTTGGCCGCACGCTTTCGGGCAGCCGCGATGGCAGCCTTGCCAAGGCCATCGACCGCACGGTGACGGGCGCGGGCAGCCGGCTTCTCTTCGAACGGCTCATGTCGCCGCTCACCGATCCGGAGGCGATTGGCGCGCGGCTCGATGCGGTGTCGTTCTTTCTTGGCGAGCCGGGCCTGCGTGAGGATATGCGCCGGCTGTTGAAAGGTGTGCCGGACATTGCCCGCGCGCTCTCGCGTCTGGCGCTCAACCGTGGCGGCCCGCGCGATCTGGGCGCGCTTGCCTCCGGCTTTGAGGCGGCGCATGGCGTGGCTGAATTGCTTCAGGGCAAGGAAGCGCCTTCAGAAATTTCCGGGGCGCTTTCTGGCATTGCGGGCCTGCCCATCGAGTTTGCGGCGCATCTTTCGCGGGCGCTCGCCGATGAACTGCCGCTCTTGAAGCGCGATGGCGGCTTCATCCGCGCCGGCTACAATGAAGAGCTCGATGAAATGCGCGCGCTGCGCGACCAGTCGCGCCGGGTGATCGCCGAAATGGAGCGGCAGCTTGCCGAGGAGACGGGCGTCAAGTCGCTCAAGATCCGGCACAACAATGTGCTTGGTTACTATATCGAGGTCACGGCCAACAATGCCGGCGTGATGACCGGCACGGACGAGGCGAAGGCGCGCTTCATGCATCGCCAGACCATGGCCAACGCCATGCGCTTCACCACGACAGAGCTGGCGGAACTGGAAACGAAAATCGCCAATGCCGCCGACCGCGCCCTGCAGATCGAGCTTGGTGTATTCGATCAACTGCTGTCGGAAGCCGTTTCTTCTGCCGACCGTATTCGCGCTGCCGCCGATGCGCTGGCGGTGCTCGACGTTTCGGCCGCACTTGCCGAATTGGCAGAGGCGGAAAACTACTGCCGCCCGCAGGTGGATGACAGTCTCGACTTCCATATCGAGGGTGGACGGCATCCGGTGGTCGAGCAGGCGCTGCGCAAACAACTGGCCGAACCCTTCGTCGCCAATGATTGCGATCTCTCGCCCACTGACAAGGAACAGGCAGGTGCGATCTGGCTTCTGACCGGCCCGAATATGGGCGGTAAATCGACCTTCTTGCGCCAGAACGCGCTGATAGCGGTGATGGCGCAGATGGGCTCCTTCGTGCCCGCATCCGTTGCCCGCATCGGCGTGGTAGACAGGCTCTTCAGTCGGGTTGGCGCATCCGACGATCTGGCGCGGGGCCGCTCGACCTTCATGGTCGAGATGGTGGAGACGGCGGCGATCCTCAATCAGGCGGGCCCGCGCGCACTGGTGATCCTCGATGAGATCGGCCGGGGAACGGCCACTTTCGACGGCCTCTCCATCGCCTGGGCAGCGGTGGAATATCTGCATGAACAAAACCGCTGCCGCGCGCTCTTCGCCACTCATTTCCACGAGATGACTGCGCTTTCCGAAAAACTCGGGCGCTTGTCCAACGTCACCATGCGGGTGAAGGAATTCGAGGGCGATGTGGTGTTCCTGCACGAGGTGGGGCGCGGCGCGGCCGACCGTTCCTATGGTGTGCAGGTGGCGCGCCTTGCCGGCCTGCCGCATGCGGTGGTGGAGCGGGCGCGCGAAGTGCTTCAGCAGCTCGAAGAGGGCGAGACCTCCGGCAAGGCCTCGAAGCTGATCGACGATTTGCCGCTCTTCTCGGTGGCGGCGAAGCAGGATGCGAAAGCGCCGCAGACGACTGATCGCGTCGGCGAGGAACTGCTGGCGATCAACCCCGATGATCTGACGCCGCGCGAGGCGCTGGAGACGCTTTATCGTCTGAAGCAGCTTGCGGCGGAGAAATAGGCTGCGCGTGGTGACTTAAAGCGCGTCACCCCAGTCGGCCTTGCGGGCGGCCTTGAAGGTGCGGCCTTCGCGACGGGTGACAAGGCGTTCGTCCAGCGCGCCATCGCTGGTGCACAGTTTCAGGCGCACCATGCCACTGGCCGTCTTCGGCGGGGCAAGCACGCGGTCGAGGCGGTCGTCAGGGGCATGGCGTGAAACCGCCAGATAGCTGAACTTCTCGTCCTCCCACGGCACCTCGCCGCCCTTGGCGGTGCGGTGCAGGCGCGAGCGGGCGACGCGGCGCGAAAAATGACACCAGTCGGGCGCTGCCACCGGGCAGGGCGCGTGATGCGGGCAGGGGGCGAGAATGTGCCCGCCAAGGGCGATGAGCCGGTCGCGCGCGGCGAGAATGCGCTGCCATCCGGCAGGGGTTCCGGGTTCAACGATCACCAGCGTGTCGACCGTCAGCGCCCAGAGGCGGTCGATCAGAGTATCGCGTACCGCCGGAGCGAGCTCGTCCAGAACATAGCAGAGCGTCACGAGGTCGGCGGGTGCGATATCGGCAAGACCGTCTTCGATGCTTGCCGCATGCCACCTGGCTTCCACGGGAAGAGCTTCAGCAAGCCTCGCGCCGGTCTCGCGCATGGCAGCGCTCGTTTCGACCAGCGTTGCGGTATCGAGCTCGGGCCATTCCGCGCGGGCCGCCCAAAGCGCGGTGCCGGGGCCTGCGCCCACATCGAGCATGCGCGATGGCGCAAGATCCCGACGCCGGGCCGCCGTTTCCGAAAGGCACTGGCGTATGGCGGCATAGGTGGCGGGCAGGCGCGTTGCCAGATAGGCTTTTGCCGCCAGCGCGTCGCCCACATGCAGGGCGCCGTCGCGGGTTTCAGCACGGTAGCGTTCTGAGAGGCGCCGCGCGGCATCCTGAATCTCGGAAAGCGGCGTGCCTTCCAGAAACGCGTCGACTGCCTGGCGCAGCGGTGCGGGAAGCTCCATTTGAAACCCGTGTGCTTGATGTGCGAAACGGCTGCGACATAGCGGCAGGCGGTAAAACCCGCAACCGCAGTTTTTGACAGCCGTTTCGCAGCGCGCGAAAACACGCTATACAGCGCCGCCAATTCGGGAAACTCATGGCCAAGGTTCCACTCAAGCTCGACCAGATCATAGACGGCGCAGACCTGCGCGCCGAGCTCGCAGGTTATGCCGAAAAGTCGAGCGGCTCAGAACTGCGCACAAGCGTGATGAAAGCGCTGAAGGAGCGCATCGCGGACGGCCGCAAAACCGCCGAAACCATGCTGATGAACGATGGAGGTGGCACGGCCTGCGCGGCGCGGCTCTCGCATCTCATGGACGTGATCATCACCGAGGTTCAGCATTTTGCGGCAACCTATGTCTACCCGACACAGAACCCGTCATCGGCCGAGCGGCTGGCGATTGTCGCCGTCGGCGGCTATGGGCGCGGCACGCTGGCGCCCGGCTCCGACATCGATCTCCTCTTCCTGCTCCCCTACAAGCAGACGCCCTGGGGTGAGCAGATCGTGGAATACGTGCTCTACATGCTGTGGGACATGGGGCTGAAGGTTGGCCACGCCACCCGCAACATCGACGAGTGCATCCGCCAGGCGCGCACCGACATGACGATCCGGACGGCCGTGCTTGAGGCGCGCTTCATCTGCGGCGAGAAGCCTCTCTACGAGGAGATGGTCGAGCGCTTCGATGAGGAAGTGGTCAAGGATACGGGCGCGGAATACAGCCAGGCCAAGCTTGCCGAGCGCGACCTGCGTCATGCCAAGGCGGGCGAGAGCCGCTATCTGGTGGAACCCAATGTGAAGGACGGCAAGGGCGGCCTGCGCGATCTGCACACCTTGTTCTGGATCGGAAAATATTTCTACCGCGTGCGCCGCGCGGAAGATCTGGTGGGGCAGGGAGTCTTCACGCGCAAGGAATATCTGCAGTTCCGCAAGGCGGAGGATTTTCTCTGGGCGGTGCGCTGCCACATGCACTTTCTTACCGGAAAGGCGGAGGAGCGACTGCATTTCGATATCCAGCGCGATATTGCAGAGCGGCTAGGCTATACGAGCCATCCGGGCCTCTCGGCGGTCGAGCGCTTCATGAAACACTACTTCCTGACCGCCAAGGGTGTGGGCGACCTGACCCGCATCTTCTGTGCGGCCCTTGAGGAAGAGCAGGGCAAGCATGTGCCCGGCTTCAACCGCTTCTTCATGAACTTTTCGCGCCGCCGCAGAAAACTTGCAGGCACCAGCGATTTCATCGTCGACAATCACCGCATCAACGTGGCGGACGAAGGTGTGTTCGAGCGGGATCCGGTGAACCTGTTGCGGCTTTTCTGGTTCGCAGACCGGCACGGGCTCGAATATCACCCCGAGGCGCTGAAGCTCCTGACCCGTTCGCTCAAGCTGATCGATCGCAATCTGCGCCGCGACAAGGAGGCAAACCGCCTCTTCATGGATGTGCTGACATCCGACCGCGATCCCGCCCTCAACATGCGCCGCATGAACGAGGCCGGTGTTCTGGGCAAACTCATCCCCGATTTCAACAAAATCGTGGCGATGATGCAGTTCAACATGTACCACCACTATACGGTCGATGAGCATCTGATCCGCTGCATCGGCGTGCTATCGGAAATCGAGCATGGCGATGGCGAGAAGCTGCATCCGCTATCTCATTCACTGATGCCATCGCTGAAACCGTGGCGCGAAGTGCTCTACACCACGGTGCTCCTGCACGACATTGCCAAGGGCAGACCGGAAGATCATTCCACGGCGGGGGCGAGGATCGCTCGCAGGCTTTGCCCGCATATGGGCTTCGACGCGAAGGAAACGGAGATGATCGCCTGGCTGGTCGAGCATCACCTCGACATGTCGATGATCGCCCAGACGCGTGATCTGAACGACCGCAAGACGATCCAGGATTTCGCCGACATGGTGCAGTCCGTTGAGCGGCTGAAGCTGCTTCTGGTGTTGACCGTCTGCGACATTCGCGGGGTAGGGCCGGGCGTGTGGAACGGCTGGAAGGGTCAGCTCCTGCGCACGCTTTATTATGAGACCGAAGTGCTTCTGACCGGCGGCTTTTCCGAAGCGCCGCGCTCTACCCGTGCGGACGAGGCACGCCAGCGGCTGGCGGCGGCGCTGTCGGAGCATGGCTGGCCGAACGAAGATATCGAGGACTACCTCGAGCTCCATTACTCAGCCTATTTACTGGCCGTCGATCTGGAAGATCAGATCCGTCATGCGGACTTTATTCGCGAAGCCGACAGGGAAGAGCGCCCGCTGGCAACAATGGTGAAACCCCACACATTCGAGGCGGTGACAGAGATCACGGTTTTCGCGCCCGACCATCCGCGTCTCCTGTCGATCATCGCCGGCGCCTGTTCGGCAGCGGGTGCGAACATTGTTGATGCGCAGATCTTCACCACCACCCATGGCCGCGCGCTCGACACGATCCTGATCAACCGCGAATTCGATTTCGATGCTGATGAGCGCCGCCGCGCCGAAAGCGTGCGCAGGCTTATCGAAGATGTGCTCTCGGGCAAATCCTATCTGCCCGACATGATCGAAAAGCGCGCCAAGCCGCGCCGCGGCACCCGCGCCTTCCGTGTCGAACCGCGCGTGGAGATTGGCAACACGCTGTCGAACCGCTTCTCTGTCATCGAGGTCAAGGGGCTCGACCGTCCGGGTCTTCTTTCGGAGGTGACCGAAACGCTCTCCGATCTTTCGCTCGACATTGCTTCCGCACACATCACCACCTTTGGCGAGAAGGTGATCGACACCTTCTACGTGACGGACCTCACCGGGCAGAAGATCGTCAGCACCGACCGGCTGGATGCCATTCGCAAGGCTCTCTTGAAAACGCTGGAAAGCGGTGTTGAGCGACCGGCCAGAGGCAAATCGCGGGCGGCTGCCGAATGAGCATGGTGGCGGTGGATGATGTTTTGCGAGGTAGCGGAGGGAAAATCGTTCCGGCATGGGTCCTCGGGTCAAGCCCGAGGATGACGACGGGGAATGTTGTCCGCTTGCTAGCTTGTCTCGGGGCGCTCAGGGTTACCATTGAGTTCGTCATCATCGGGCTTGACCCGAGGATCCATGCCAGAGCATCTCAGCGTTGCAATTCTATGGATTGTCGCCGCCATCCCGCCCCCAATTTCAGGTCTTCCCACCCATGAGTCTCATCGGAAAATTCGCCAGTGTCGGCAGCGCCACCATGGCAAGCCGCATTCTCGGTTTTGCGCGCGAGGCCCTTATTGCTGCCGCCATCGGCGTAGGCCCGGTTACGGACGCTTTCTACGCCGCGTTCCGTTTCCCGAATCTCTTCCGGCGATTGTTTGCTGAAGGTGCGTTCAACACCGCCTTCATTCCGTTGTTTGCCAAGGAGATGGAGGGCGGCGGCATCGAGGCGGCGCGGCGCTTTGGCGAAAATGTGCTTGCCGTTCTGATCACGGTGCTTCTGGCGCTGTCTGCCGCGGCCATGCTCGCCATGCCGTTTCTGGTCTCCACCATCATCGCCCCGGGCTTTGCCGACACGCCGGAGAAATTCGACCTGACGGTGATCATGACGCGGATCATGTTCCCCTATCTGTTTTGCATGTCGCTGGTCGCCATGTTCTCCGGCATTCTGAATGCGATGCGCCACTATTTCCTGGCGGCACTGGTGCCGACGCTTCTCAACGTCATCCTGATCGGCGTTCTGCTTGTCGCACTCCTAGGGGAGTTCGATCCACGCCAGACGGGAATCTGGCTTGCCTGGGGTGTGTTTGCTTCCGGTCTGGCGCAGCTCTTTTTCCTGATACAGGGCGCGCGTCACGCGGGTTTCTCCATGCGGCTGCGCGTGCCCCGGCTGACACCGGGCGTCAAACGCCTGCTCGTCCTGATGGCCCCGGCCTTGTTGACGGGGGGCATCATGCAGATCAATCTTCTTGTGGGGCAGATCATTGCCTCCACGCAGGACAATGCCATCGGCCTTCTCAACTTCGCCGACCGCATCAACCAGCTACCGCTCGGTGTGATCGGCATCGCCGTGGGCGTGGTGCTTCTGCCGGAGCTCTCCCGCGCGCTGAAGGCGGGGGAACACGCCGACGCGCAGCATCTGCAGAACCGCTCCATGGAATTCGCTCTGGGGCTCACGCTGCCGGCCGCCGTAGGGCTCATGGTGATGCCGGCCCCCATCGTCGCGATCCTCTACGAACGTGGCCAGTTCACGGCGCTTGATACGGCGATGACGGCGGCTGCTCTCGCAGCCTTCGCGAGCGGCCTGCCGGCCTATGTGCTGACCAAGGTGTTTCAGCCGGCCTTCTTCGCGCGCGAAGACATGAAAACGCCGATGTGGTTCTCGCTGGTAACGGTGGTGGTGAATATCGGCCTGAGCCTGATGTTTTTCCCCCGATATGGTCATGTGGCCATTGCTGCTGCCACCTCGATTTCCGCCTGGGTCAATGTGCTGCTGCTGGCAACCACGCTCTGGCGGCGAGGTGATTTCCGCCCCTCGACGCTTACCCTGCGGCGCATCGCCTTCATGCTGCTTGCGAGCGCCGTAATGGGCGCTGTCGTCATGGGCCTGCTTTGGGCTCTGCCGCAATTTGTCGGACATGAGCTTCTGGTTGTGCGTGTTCTTGCGGTTGCCCTAATCGTCGCGCTGGCGGCCATCGCTTATTTTGGTGTGGCACTTGCCACCGGCGGCATCGACCGGGCGGAGTTGGCGCGTGTCCGGCGCAGGCGAGGCAGATAAGTCTCCCATTAACCGAATGCGAAGACGCTGCTGGTAGCGTGCCCTTCGCAATTTCGGCGGGGAGAAGCATGCAGCAACGGCTTTATTACATCGATTTCCTGCGTGTTTGCGCATTCATGTTGCTGATCGCTTACCATGCATCAGTGGCTTTCTTTCCCGACATGAAATGGCTGATCGAAGCGCCGGAAGGCAGTGCCACGCTTTCGCTCATCATGAAATTCCCCCGCGCCTGGCGGCTGGCGCTACTCTTCTTCGTGTCAGGCATGGGGACGTGGTTCGTCTATCGGCGGAGCCATGATCTCGGCTTCCTGAAAGGCCGGTTCATGCGGCTATTCCCGCCGCTGATCTTCGCCATGTGCGTCATCATCGTGCCGCAGGTCTGGTACGAGCGCATGTATGAGAATGGCTATGAGGGCTCGTTCCTGACCTTCTGGCTCACGCGCTATTTCACCGAGGGCAAATATCCGGAGGGAAACTTCACCTGGGCGCATATGTGGTTCGTCGCCTATCTGCTGGTGATGACCGTCGTCTGCTATCCGGTGTTCCGGCTGATCGACCAGCCATTCATGAAACCGGTGACCGACTGGTTCCAGCGGGTGGCGGGCTCCTCCTGGGTTTACCTGCTTTTCCTTCTGCCGCTTGTGCTCAATCTCGTGCTGTCGCCCTTCTTTCCGCGCCAGACCAATGCGCTCTACAATGATGGTGCATGGTTTGCGGTATGGGCGAGCTGGTTCGGGCTTGGTTTCCTCTTTGCCCGATACCATCAGGCATTGATCGGGACCGTGGTGGGCTTGCGGTGGCATAGCGCCGGACTGGCAGCAGGGCTGACGGCAGCGCTCTACCTCTTTTCATGGACAGGGGCCGGCGGTGTTTTCATTGGCAACTATGAAACCATGACGCCGCTCTTCAAGATGCTCCTGATGGCGCTGGCATGGACGATGATCCTGGCGCTGTGCGGGTTTACGGCGAAGTATATGAATGCACCGAGTTCGGTTGTCTCCTGGCTTAATCGCAAGGTCTTTCCGCTTTATATCGTGCATCAGACCGTGGTGGTGGCGGCCCTCTATTATGTGCTGCCGCTGGGGCTTGGGGTCTGGGCGGAATATGGGCTGGTGCTGATGGCGACGTTTGCAGGCTCGTTCCTGTTCGCCATGGCGGTCGAGTTGCTGCCCGGGCGCACCGGCCTTCTGGTGGGGCTTCCACCGCGCGGAAAGCCGCTTCCGGCGGGTGGCGCGGAAACGCAATCGATGCGTGGGGCTTGATTGCCGGTTTCGCGTCGTTCATAAGCCATGGCGCGCGGCCTTCGCGCTCCACAGGGCATTCAGGAAAGATCCATGAGCGAATTCAGGGAGCTCGTCTTCTCCGGCGTTCAGCCGACGGGCAATCTTCACCTCGGCAATTATCTGGGCGCGTTGCAGAAGTTTGTTGCGCTTCAGGAGAGCCATGAGTGCATCTATTGCGTCGTCGATCTGCATTCGCTGACCGCGACCATGGCGCATGACGATCTGGCCGACCAGACGCGTTCGATCACCGCTGCCTTCCTGGCGAGCGGCATCGACCCGAAGAAGAACATCGTCTTCAACCAGAGCCAGGTTCTGCAGCATGCCGAGCTTGCATGGATTTTCAACTGCGTTGCACGCATCGGCTGGATGAACCGCATGACGCAGTTCAAGGACAAGGCCGGCAAGGACCGTGAGAACGCGTCCCTCGGTCTGCTCGCCTATCCGAGCCTGATGGCGGCCGACATTCTGGTGTACCGCGCCACGCACGTGCCGGTGGGCGACGATCAGAAGCAGCATCTTGAGCTGACGCGCGACATTGCGCAGAAGTTCAACAACGACTTTTCCCAGCGCATTGCCGAACTGGGCTATGGCGTCGAAATGGAGGTGGGCGAGGAAAAGGTGAACGGCTTCTTCCCGCTCACCGAACCGCTGATCGAAGGCGCCATCACGCGGGTGATGAGCCTGCGCGACGGCTCCAAGAAGATGTCCAAGTCCGATCCATCGGACCTGTCGCGCATCAATCTGACGGACGACGCCGAGGCCATCGCCAAAAAGATCAAGAAGGCAAAGACCGACCCCGAGGCGCTGCCCTCTGAAGTGGACGGCCTGACCGAGCGCCCCGAAGCCCAAAATCTCGTCGGCATCTATGCTGCGCTTTCGGGTGCCACCAAGGCGAATGTGCTTGCAGACTTTGGCGGTCGACAGTTCTCAGAGTTCAAGCCTGCGCTGGCCGAACTTGCCGTTGAGAAACTCTCTCCGATCGCTGGCGAGATGCGGCGTATCCTCGACGATCCGGCCTATATCGATGGTGTTCTGCGCGAGGGTGCGGGTCGGGCCCCGCGAGAAGGCGGAAGCGACCATGAAGATGGTCCGCGAGATCATCGGGCTCATCGACGGGTGAGCCCTATGAGCGCGCTGTCTTGCCGAATGCTCTCTGCAATGGCAGATTGCGCGGAATTGGCGGGTCACTCGCCGGCGAAACAGGACGTGTGAATGGTCTCCAAGCGACTGATCCGCGAGGCGGGACACCGCCGCAAGTTCCTTGCCATCATTGATGACACGCCCGAGTGCGAACGGGCGGTGGCATATTCGGCGAGACGGGCGAAATCCACAAATGGAGCGCTCGTGCTTCTTTTTGTGATCGAGCCCGGCGATTTTCAGCATTGGCTGGGCGTCGAACAGATCATGCGCGAGGAAGCCACGGCCACCGCAAACGCCGCACTGGACACCCACGCCACCATGGTGCGCGAAACCGTTGGGATTGAACCTGAGCTGGTTGTTCGAGAGGGCAAACCTGACGAGGAAATCCACAAACTGATCGAGGAAGATCAGGATATTGCGATTCTGGTTCTGGCGGCAGGCAGTTCCAAGGAAGGTCCCGGTCCGCTCGTATCTTCCATCGCCGGCAAAACGGCGGCGTTCCCCATTCCAGTGACGGTCGTTCCACAAAATCTCAGCGATGAAGAGATTGAAAGCCTGGCATAGGCGCTTCCGCCTACCCATATGACGTTCTGGCGTGCCGGTCCGCCCCGCGCCTGATTTATGGAAGCCTTCTTGAATGACGTGCGCTTTCCCGCTATTTTAGAATTATTCCAAGAAACGCCAGATCGGAAGATAACCATGTTCATTCAGACCGAAGCGACCCCAAACCCCGCGACGCTGAAATTTCTGCCCGGTCGTGTTGTTCTGGAAGAGGGAACGGCAGATTTCCGTGACGCCGGATCGGCTGAAGGCACGTCGCCCCTGGCTGAGCGGCTTTTCGCCGTGCCTGGCGTCAACGGCGTGTTTTTCGGTTACGATTTCATCACGATTACCAAGGAAGAGGGCCCCGACTGGCAGCACCTGAAACCAGCCATTCTCGGCACGATCATGGAACATTTCATGTCGGGCCATCCGGTCATGGCCAAGGCGGGGCTCGACGGCCTGCCGGTCTCGGAAGATGGTGAATTCTACGACCCGGCTGATGAAGAAACGGTCTCCACGATCAAAGAGCTTCTCGACACGCGCGTCCGGCCTGCTGTTGCCCAGGATGGTGGCGACATCACCTTTCGCGGCTACGAGAAAGGCACCGTTTTCCTGCATATGAAGGGCGCTTGTGCAGGCTGCCCGTCGTCAACGGCAACCCTGAAACACGGTATCCAGAACCTCCTGCATCATTTCGTGCCTGAGGTTCGCGAAGTCGAACAGGTGGTCTGAACAGGCTACATCCAAAGAAAAAACCGGGTTTCGCAACCCGGTTTTTTATTGGGGTGGCCAAGGCCACCCGTGCTGCCCAGACGGCTCCTAGCGCTTCACGATCACCTTGGCACCGATTTTGGTGCGGTTGTAGAGATCGATAATGTCCTGGTTCATCAGTCTGATGCAGCCGGAAGACATCGCCTTGCCGATCGAGCGCCATTC
The DNA here is from genome assembly GCF_040819555.1 of Nitratireductor sp. GISD-1A_MAKvit. Lineage (GTDB taxonomy): Bacteria > Pseudomonadota > Alphaproteobacteria > Rhizobiales > Rhizobiaceae > Nitratireductor. The sequence continues at coordinate 3,693,004 of NZ_CP161920.1, read as the reverse complement.
CGGTGTGCCATGAAGGCGATAACCGGTGTCCCCTCCACGGTTGAAGAGATAGAGCGCTCGTGCGCCGAGTGGGTTGGAAAGGCCGGGCGGCATGCCGCGACGCCACTTGGCGAGTTCCGGCTGGCGTCCAATCATCGCGGAAGGGGGCGTCCAGGTGGGCCATTCGCGCTTCATTGCGACGCGTGCCGTGCCAGACCACTCGAAGCCTTCACGCCCCACACCGATGCCATAGCGCATGGCCTTTCCATCTTCCTGCACGAGGTAGAGAAACTTCGCATCGGTGTCGACGATGATGGTGCCGGGTTTTTCCTTTGTTTCGTAGGAAACGACCTGGCGGAGGTATTTTCGCGGAACTTCGCTGATCGGGATACGCGGGAGCTGGTAGCCTGCATCCTTCACCACGCCATAATCGGAGGTGAACACCTTCAGGGGACCGCCCGCCGTACATCCGGCAAGTGCAGTCGCCAGGCCCAGTGCCGTAGCGACGACGATTGATTTTAACTTCATTTGATCCCCCTGAACCCCGGATATCTTAAATGTGCCTGATCTCTGTCTAAGTTTGACCATCATTCTTAAAATCTTGGTTAATGAAATGACAAGTTGTGGAGCGATCTGACGCTGCGTCACCCTGTGATTCGCACTGGATATTGCAAACAGGCAACACAATCCCCAGTTCCGAGAGGATTGAAAGTTCAGGAGCCGTATCATGAACGTTGGTGCTGCCGCCCGCCGATCGGGCTTACCGGCAAAGACAATTCGCTACTACGAGGAGATAGGGCTGATCTCACCGTCCCGTGCGGACAATGGCTATCGTGACTATAGCGACGAAGATGTTCATTTTCTCACATTTCTGAGGCGTGCGCGCGGACTTGGCTTCTCGATAGAAGAATGCCGGCAGCTCATGATGCTCTATCGTGACAGGCAACGAGCCAGTCAGGATGTGCGCGACATTGCGGTAACACATGTCACCGCAATCGATGCCAAAATCGCAGAGCTACAATCAATGCGCGCCACTCTCAGCCAGCTCATTCATGCCTGTCACGGCGATGATCGACCGGAATGTCCGATCCTCGACGACATAGCAGGGCTTCAAACGGCTTCACTGGCGTAACGGTTAATGGCAGTATCCCACAATGCCGATTGTCTCGCCGATTCCCGTAAATCCGCTGGCTGACGGACGTCAGTCAGACCGTGCCATGATCATTCGACGTGGCGTACAGCGCCTGTTCATGTCCATGGGGGCGGTGGTTCTGCCGGAACTGACGCTTGCCACCGGACGACGGGGCCGATCTCGTTGCGCTGACGAAGAAGGGCGACATCTGGATCATCGAAATCAAATCCTCGGTCGAGGATTTCCGGGTGGACCGGAAATGGCCGGATTATCGCCAGCACTCCGATCGCTTCTTTTTTGCGACCCACCCGGAAGTGCCGGCGGAGATCTTTCCCGAGGAGTGCGGGTTCATCCTCTCCGATGGCTATGGGGCGGAAATCCTGCGTGAACCGGATGAGCACAGGCTCGCCGCCGCCACGCGCAAGGCAATGATGCTGCGCTTTGCGCGGGCGGGAGCGGCGCGCCTCACCGCTGCCGAACTCGCGGGGATCGAGGTCCCGCTGGCAGACAGTGAAGCAGGCTGAGTTTCAGGGCTTGATGGGAGCGCGGCCGGTTGCCAGAGCGTGATCGAGATACTCCACGCGGTCCTGGCCGAAGAATGCTTCTCCATTGAGCACGTAGGTAGGAACGCCGACAGCATCGGCTTCCACGGCATCTTTTGTGTTCTGTGCGCGAATTGCCGAAATCTCTTCGCTCTGGGCCTTCTCCAGAACGGACGCGGGTTCGAATTTTTCCAGTTCGAGATATTTTGCGAGCGTATCGGGATCGGCGATGTCTTCTTCATTTGCCCACACGGCGGCGAAGACACGCTCCATATAGCTCATGGGATCATGCCCCTCAGCGACGAGAGCCGCGATTACATGGTCCGCAAGAGCCGGATCGACCGGCCAGTGCTTTGGCGTCTTGTTGATGGGCATGCCGCGGAAATCGGCGATACGCTGGAGTTCCACCAGGCGCAGTCGCTGGCGCACCGGAGGGCGCTTTGGCGGTGGAACCGCACCGGAAATCTCCCACACGCCCATCAGGTTGACCGGTTTGACCCGCACGTTCGCGCCATGTTTGGAAAGAACCGTCCGCAGTGGCTGATGACCCAGATAGGTGAAGGGCGAAGCGGATGTGAAATAGTAGTCGACGGTGGCTGGCATGGGTGTCTCCGGTACATTCTCCGGAGCTGAAACTAGCGGGCCAGGCGTCGCACCGATAGACGTCAGGACAACACTTTTGCGCGAGCACGCAGGCCCTGATGCGAGGCCATGAAAGCCTTTTCCTCGTCGTTGGGAGCGCGCGGTGCCGTATCGACGCCGAGCGCGCTCATCAACTCGTCCATCGGAACGAAGCGCTTTCCGTGATAATCGTAGACACCTCCGGTGGTGAGGATCATGGCGGCGATACGTCCATCGCCCAGAACGAAACGATGCTGGCCGATAATCTGCGTGCCGTCCCACGTCTCGATGGTAGAGACCACATCGAAACGCTGCCACAGGCGAACCTCGCGCACATAGGCGGTCTGCAGTCCACCGAGCAGCGGAGCCCAGCCGCGTTCGCGGGCTGCAGCCACCAGCCCGCTGCGCAGGAAGATGTCGATCCGCCCCATGTCTGCCAGCATCATGTAGCGGGCATTGTTCAGGTGGATGTTCATGTCGATGTCAGTGGGCAGGCAGCGAAAGGAGAGCTTGCTCTCATCACCCAGCCGATAGACGCCTCGGCTCTTGCGTGTGGCGGCCACGCGGAGAAGACGCATCCAGACATACATGATTTTCTATCCTGATGAGGTTGGCGTTGCGGCCGGCGCTTGCCCGGCAAAGCAACGTTCCGGACGCATTGCTGCATCCGGAACGGAGTTTTTTGCGCTTTCGCAGGAAAAGCCTCAGGCGGCCTTCTTCTCCGCCGCCTTTTCGGGCGCGAAGCGCTGGTAGAAGGTCTCGCCGCTCTCGGCCATTTCCAGAAGGAGCTTCGGTGCCTTGAACTGCTTTCCGTACTTCTTTTGCAGGCGCTTGGTCATGGCGACAAAGGCCTCCGCGCCCATCCCATCAATGTAGGACAGCGCCCCGCCCGTATAGGGCGCGAAGCCGAAGGCGAGAATGGAGCCAACATCCGCCTCGCGCGGATCGACCACAATGCCTTCTTCCATGATGCGGGCTGCTTCCAGCGCGATTGTCGCAAGGAAACGCTCCTGCAGCTCCTCGACATCGATCTTGTCCGGGTTCTTCTGCGGATAGAGATCCTTCAGGCCGGCCCACAGATGCTTCTTGGCAGGCTTTGCCGGATAGTCGTAGAAACCCTTGCCGTTCTTGCGGCCAAGCCGCCCATACTTGTCGACCAGCGTGTCGATCAGCTCCATGTGGCGCGGGTCGACGGCCTTGGGGCCGAGATCGCGCACGGTCTGCTTCATGATCTTCTGGGCAAGGTCGACCGCTGTCTCGTCGGTGAGCGCGAGCGGGCCGACCGGCATGCCGGCCATCTTCGCCGCGTTCTCCACCATCGGGGCGGGAACGCCTTCGATGACCATGGAGAAAGCTTCCTGCATGTAGCGCAGGACGCAGCGATTGACGTAGAAGCCGCGCGTGTCGTTGACCACGATGGGCGTCTTCTTGATGGCGCGCACATAGTCCATCGCAGTGGCCAGCGCCTTGTCGCCGGTCTTCTTGCCCATGATGATCTCGACCAGCATCATCTTGTCTACGGGCGAGAAGAAGTGAATGCCGATGAAGTTCTTCGGGCGCTTCGAGTTCTTCGCCAGGCCGGAGATCGGAATGGTCGAGGTGTTGGAGGCGAAGATGGCGGAGGGTTTGAGAACAGCCTCGGCCTTTTCCGTCGCGGTCTTCTTGATCTCCGAATCCTCGAACACGGCTTCGATCACCAGATCGCAGCCTTCAAGCTCGGCATAATCGTCGCTCGGCGTGATGAGGGAGAGAAGCTTCTCCTTGTCTTCGGCAGTGGCGCGGCCCTTCTTGATGGCCTTGTCCATCAGATCGGCGGAATGCGCCTTGCCCTTTTCGGCGGAGGCCGTGTCGCGGTCGATCAACACGACCGGAATACCGGCTTTCGCCGTAACGAAGGCAATGCCCGCGCCCATGAAACCGGCACCAAGCACGCCGATCTTTTTAAATTTCTTTGCCGGCACATCGTCCGGGCGGCGCGCGCCCTTGTTGAGTTCCTGCAGCGAAACGAAAAGCGAGCGGATCATCATCTTCGCTTCGGTCGTCTGCATGATCTCGGTGAAATAGCGCTGCTCGATGGTGAGCGCGGTATCGAAGGGCACCAGCATGCCCTCATAGACGCATTTCAGGATCGCGCTTGCTGCCGGATAGTTGTTGTAGGTCTCGCGGCGCAGGATGGCGATTGCCGGTGGCCAGAGGTTTGCGCCCGCCGCCGAGTAGACTGGACCGCCGGGCAGTTTGAAGCCCTTCTCGTCCCAGGGCTGAACCGGGCTGAGGCCGTCGAGGATCATCTTCTTCGCGGTCTCGACCAGCTTCTTCGGCGCGGCGATCTCGTGGATCAGCCCCATGGCTTTCGCCTTCTGCGGCGTCAGCGTCTGGCCGGTGGTCAGCATCTGCAGGGCTTCCTGCGGCTTGGCCAGCCGCGGCACGCGCTGGGTGCCACCCGCGCCGGGGAAGATGCCGACCTTCACTTCAGGAAGCGCCATCTTCACTGCCGGGCTGTCGGCTGCGACACGGCCATGGCAGGCAAGCGACAGCTCGAACGCGCCGCCCATGCAGGTGCCGTTGATGGCCGAGACCCACGGCTTGCCGGAGGTTTCAAGCTTGCGCCAGAGCCAGCCCATGCGGCCGGCATTGTCGAACAACAGCTTGACCGCCTTCTTGCGATCCTTTGCCTTTTCCTTCTCGAACTGGCCGAGCATCTTCTGCAGCATGGTCAGGTCCGCGCCGCCGGAAAAGGTCTCCTTGCCCGAGGTGATCACAGCGCCCTTGATCTCGTCCTTGCCGGCAATGTGATCGATAATCGCATCCAGCTCGTTCATCACCTCTTCGGTGAAGACGTTCATGGAGCGGTCCGGCATGTCCCAGGTGACGAGTGCTACGCCGTCGGCATCCACGTCAACGGTGAAATTCTTGTAGTCGGTCATGGTCTGATCTCTCCCCGACAGCTCAAACGCGTTCGATGATGGTTGCGGTGCCCATGCCCGCGCCGATGCACAGTGTCACGAGCGCCGTGTTCAGGTCGCGACGCTCAAGCTCGTCGAGAACCGTGCCGAAAATCATCGCGCCGGTCGCACCCAGCGGGTGGCCCATGGCGATTGCGCCGCCATTCACATTGATCCGGTCGTGGTCGATTTCGAAAGCCTGCATGTAGCGCAGCACGACGGACGCGAAAGCCTCGTTCAGCTCGAACAGGTCGATGTCTGAAAGCTTCATCCTGGCTTTCTTCAGAAGCTTTTCCGTCACGTCGACCGGGCCGGTCAGCATGATGGCAGGCTCCGAACCGATATTGGTAAAGGCGCGGATTTTCGCGCGCGGCTCAAGCCCCATGGACTTGCCGGCCTTGCGTGAACCGAGCAGCACGGCAGCCGCGCCATCGACGATGCCCGACGAGTTGCCGGCGTGGTGCACGTGGTTGATGCTCTCAAGCTCCGGATAACGCTGCACGGCGACGGCGTCGAAACCGCCCATTTCGCCCGGCATCACGAAGGAGGGGTTGAGCTGGCCAAGCGCCTGCATGTCGGTGCCGGGGCGCATGTGCTCGTCATGGTCGAGAATGGTCAGGCCGTTCTGGTCCTCGACCGGGATTACGGAGTTCTTGAAATAGCCCTTATCCCAGGCATTCTTGGCGCGTTTTTGGCTTTCCACGGCATAGGCGTCCACATCGTCGCGTGAAAAACCATACTTCGTGGCGATCAGGTCGGCGGACACGCCCTGCGGCATGAAATAGGACGGGATGCCGACCGAAGGATCCATGAACCATGCGCCGCCGGACATGCCCATGCCAACACGCGACATGCTTTCCACGCCGCCGGCTATGACGATCTCGTCCGAACCGCCGGCAATCTTGGCAGCGCCCAGATTGATGGCGTCCAGGCCCGACGCGCAGAAGCGCGAGATCTGCATGCCGGGAGCCGCGTTCGCGTATCGCGCCTCGAAGGCGGCTGAGCGCGGGATCACGGAGCCGGCTTCACCGACCGGATCGACGCAGCCGAAAATTATGTCGTCCACCTTGGCGGTGTCGAGCCCGTTGCGGTCGCGCACGGCTTCGAGAACTTTCGCGCCAAGGCGCACGGCTGGCACCTCGTGCAGCGATCCGTCCTTCTTGCCGCGTCCGCGCGGCGTGCGCACGGCGTCATAAACATAAGCGTCAGCCATATCGGTCTCCCTGCTTTCCGACCCAACGCGGGGTCAAGCGATTGGTTCAAAGGGTTGTGGCAATCTTCTGGCCTATAGTCGAACCGGCCTGCACTGGATGATCGCAGGCTAGAACGACATTTGCGCCTGTTCCAGTCAAAATGCCTCTTCCGGTAGCGCCATCATCGAATCCGCGCCGGTTGAGATGCGCGCAAGATGCGCCCCCGTCTCGGGCATGACGCGCTCCATGAAGTAGCGCCCGGTGGCAATTTTCGCTTCAAGGAACGCAGCGTCGCCGTCTGTGCCGGCAGAAAGCTGCTCCTGCGCGCTCTTCACCATGCGGCCCCACATATAGCCGAGCGCTACCAGGCCCATGAGGTGCATGTAGTCATGGGAGGCGGCGCCGGCATTGTCCGGCTTCTGGACGGCGTTCTGCATCAACCAGAGCGACGCGGCCTGGAGGTCGTTCAGCCCCTTTTTGAGCGCTTTGGTAAAGGGTGCCATGGCGTCATCTTCACGATGTGTCTGGCAGAAGTCGCCGACTTCTTTGAAGAAGGTCTGCACGGCACGGCCACCATTGGCGGGCAGCTTGCGCCCCACCAGGTCGAGTGCCTGAATGCCGTTTGCACCCTCATAAATCATGGCAATGCGTGCATCGCGCACGAACTGGCTCATGCCGTGCTCTTCAATATAGCCATGTCCGCCGAACATCTGCTGCGCCATGACCGCATGCTCGAAGCCCTTGTCTGTCAACACGCCCTTGATCACCGGTGTCATGAGTGCCATGTGATCGGATGCTTTTTCGCGCTCCGTTTCATCCTCGGAGAGGTGGGCGATGTCGGATTTCAGGGCGGTCCAGAGTATGAGCGCGCGGCCGGCCTCGTTGAAGGCGCGCATTGTCATCAGATTGCGACGCACGTCCGGGTGAACGATGATCGGGTCGGCCTTCTTGTCCGGTGCTTTCGGTCCGGTGAGTGAACGACCCTGAAGGCGCTCACGTGCATATTCGACGGCACCCTGATAGGCAGCTTCACCAATGGCATGACCCTGCAGGGCCGACGCCGAGACGCGCCTCGTTCATCATGGTGAACATGGCTTTCAGGCCACCGTTTTCCTCACCCAGCAAATAGCCGGTTGCTTCGTCATAGTTCATGACGCAGGTGGCGTTGCCGTGAATGCCCATCTTCTCTTCGATGGCACCACAGGAAACGGCATTGCCTTCTCCCAGCGCGCCTTCAGCATCGACCATCACCTTGGGGACGATGAAGAGCGAGATGCCCTTCACGCCGGCCGGTGCGCCCTCGATGCGCGCAAGCACCAGATGGATGATGTTCTCGGCCAGATCATGCTCGCCAGCCGAGATGAAAATCTTCTGGCCGGAAATCCTGTAGCTTCCGTCACCATTGGGCACGGCTTTGGAGTTCAAAAGACCGAGATCGGTTCCGCAATGGGGTTCGGTGAGGTTCATGGTCCCGGTCCATGTTCCCTCCACCATTCTGGGCAGCCATTTCTGCTTCTGTTCATCCGTCCCGTGGGCAAGGATTGCGGCGATCGCTCCCTGCGTTAGACCGGGGTACATCATCAGCGCCATGTTGGCGGAGATGAGGTATTCGCTGACAGCCGAATGCACAGTGTAGGGCAGGCCCTGTCCGCCAAATTCGCCGGGAACGGAAAGGCCAAGCCAACCACCTTCGCAATACTGGCGGTAGGCATCTCCGAAACCGCGGGGCGTGGTGACGGAGCCATCTTCATGACGGGTGCAGCCTTCCATGTCGCCCGCCCGGTTGAGCGGCTGCATGACATTTTCGGCAAGCTTCGCGCCTTCACTCAGGATCGCTTCCACAATATCCGGCGAGGCATCGGCAAAACCCGGCAGATTGTCGTGATTGCCATAGCCAAGAACATCGTTGAGAACGAACAGCGTGTCGCGCACAGGCGCCCGGTAGGTCGGCATGAGACTCCTCCAGCTCTCGGAACAAATGCGCGAACGGTCCGTTCGCGCTGTGTCATGTCAACCGATCTAGCAAACTTTGACGTTTGCGTAAACGTCAAAAAAATGCGCAAGCTGAGCTGGTGGGCGCGGGATGACGCGCCCAGACATTTTCATACCTTGGTGTGGAGATGCAGCGTCGCGGACAGGCGGAATGTGGAAAAACCGCACAGCTGTCCGGACGTTTCCTGAATCAGCGCGTTTTGGCCAGATCCATGGCGCCTTCCAGCCTTGATGAAACGTCGTTGATGAACCTCTTGAGTTCGGCAATAGCCTCTTCGAGAGAACGATGCTGTTTTTGCAATCGGTTCATCTGGCGCTCGGACTTGCCAAGCACGAGTTTCAGGAGATCGACATTTGTTTCGTTGTCGGCCTGTCTCGGATCGTACATATCGAGCACTTCCTTGATGTCACTGAGCGGAAAGCCGATCTTTCTGCCAAGCAAAATCTGCTGGAGCCGAAGCTTGTCGGTTTGCGTGTAGAGGCGTGTCATGCCTGCGCGCACCGGTGTGAGGAGGCCCTTGTCCTCATAGAAGCGCAGCGCTCTCAGCGTAACGCCGAATTCACGTGCCATTTCCCCGATTCTGGTGAACTCCCCGGGGCTTTCTGGAGAATCATTCTCCCCGGCAGTCCTGGTGACCGCCTTTGCAATGTTCGTCATGATCACTGTTCCGTATCGAATGGGCATCCCGGCGCAAAGCCGGGGGCATTTGTCCGGGCAGCCTTCAGCAACGATAGAATGACCGGCCCGGATGTGCCTGGACGGCGGGCTTATGCGATGGAGAATGCGGCATTACAAGGGCTCACGTCGAAAATGTGCGTGATCGCTCAACAAACTTCTCATTCAGTTTTTTATCGGATTCTTAATGTTCGGTAACGATCGTTAACCCTGTGTTTACCATGATCGTTGAATTGTGAGGCAGTCAGCACACCGTGCTTATTCGCATTCGTTCCTTGTGGCGCGGCGGGCCTGACCGTGGGTGTCTCTACAGCGTTTGATTTCTGCCTTTCCGGCGTTGCAAGGCTGAAGAGCCCGCGTGGTAAGAACTATCGACGGCCAACCGGCAACGGTGGAGAGGCGGGCGTTCCAATGAACAACAGGCGGTCCTATCTGGAAAACATCAATGCCGGTCGGCGCCGGCGGCCGGGGACCAATGGGTCTCTGGATGAAATCAGCCGAACGCTGGAACAGATGGAGCACCGTCTGGGGCGCGCCACGGGCCGACCCGACCCGATGGTCGAGGAAGACGAAGTGGCGCGGCGTATTCAAGAACTGTCGGAAACCGTGTCTCAATCTTATGGACGGTCACAGGACCGAACGTACAATCCAAGTCGCAGGTCAGCGCCCCGGACTTCGTTCGAGCAGGCGGCGCACGAACTTGAGCGCAGCCGGCGGGAAGAGCGCGAAATCGCATCGATCGGAAGCATCGCCAATGAACTGAAGGTTCTGCGCGACGAACTTCGCGACACGATGCGCTCCGGCCTCAATGACGAGTTCGGTAATCTGCGTCGTGAGCTGGCCGGGATCATGGCTTCCGTCCCCAACAGCGCGCTCAGCCGCGAGCTGGTGGTAGAGTTCGAACGCCTCTCCAGCGCCATTGCGCAACTTGCGGAGCGGAGCGACGACAAAAACGTCAAAATGCTCAGACTGGAAATGGAAGAGCTGAAGGCGTCCATCTCCTCTCTGGCCCGCGAAGACACGCTTCGTGCGGTAGACCAGCGCTGGGATGCACTCGACGATCGCTGGAGTGCTTTCGAGGATCGCGTTTCAAGTGATCTGCGAAAGACCGATCCTGCGATCAGTGCACTGCATCAGCGTATCGAAGAGATTGCCCGGGCTGTAAACGACCTGCCGGAGTCCCTGTCCATTCAGTCCCTTGAGGATCGGGTCCGGACGCTGGCCGGCACGCTGGACCAGCTGCTCGAGCGCAAGCAGCAAAGCAATCCTGAGCTCTATGCCGTGATTGACGAGCGGCTTGATGAAATCAGCCGGGCGATTGCTGCCTCTGCTCCGGAAGCGACCGTGGCGAGCTTCGATCCACAGCCTTTCGAGCGCATCGAAGCGCGTATCTCTTCATTGGCAAATCAGGTCAACGAGCTTCTTTCGGACAGAACAGGCGAGGCGGCGGTGAGCCAGCTGGGCGAGCAGCTCTATTCCCTCTCGCACCGGGTCGACGAGATCGCCCGTCGAATTGACGTTCCGGAACAGACTGTTGAGCGGCTTTCGCGGCAAATGGCAAACATTGCCGAGAAGCTGGAGGCAGCACCAGAGCCCCAGTTCGCAGAGCTCATGCTGCGCGGGATCGAGGATCGTTTCACGCACCTTTCGCAACTTCTCGAGCAGAGGCAGGGAGATGCCGCCGACCAGGCTCGTTCGCTTGTCGAGGAACTGGAAGGCCGGCTACAGGACATCTCCGCGCGCATTGACGCTCGCAATTCCAGCCTGCCCGACGAAACGGGCATCATGGCAACCATTGATGCCCGGTTCAACGAACTTGCAGCGCGTCTGGATGCCAGCGTGGAGGAAAACGGGGGCGGGCATGCGCTGAGAACTCTCGAAGCACGACTCGATGATATCGCCGGTCGGCTTCAGGTGTCCACGCAGCAGGCGTCCACCGTGGATCCAGAGGTCATACACAACCTCGAGGCGCAGGTGCGCAGCCTTTCGGAGCATTTCTCCCGACCCTCTGGGGAACTCCCGGAATTCGATGACATAGCGCCACGGCTTGAAAACATCGAACGCTCCATCCAGGAAAATCGCTCGGCGGTCGTCGAGGCCGCCCGCCATGCTGCCGAGGAGGCGATGGGCGCTTTGGGCAATTCAGCCCAGGCGGAGGCGTTCGATCGCGAGCTGAGAGAAGAACTGAAGGCGCTGGAGACGCTCACGCGGAAATCGGATGAGCGCAACACGAAAACCTTCGAAGCCATTCATGACACGCTCCTGAAAATTGTTGACCGGATTGGCTCGGTGGAAAACGCGTCGGCCGATCGCGCCACCTCCGATGGTTCATCTGTCGGCGGGGCAGTTGATGGCGGAGAAAAGATGGCGCTGTCCAGCGCGCCATCAATTTTTCCTCACGAGGATCCCGAAACATCGGCTCCGGCCCCTGCACAGGAGCCAGACAGGCGACGTTCACCCGCAGAAGCCGCAGCCGCAGCGGCAAGGGCCGCGCTGGATGAGGACGGCCTCTCGCAAAAACAGCCTGCGGGAAAGTCCTCTTTGCTGGGTGGTCTTTCGCGTGTCTGGTCTGCACGGGGCGAACGAAAAGCAGGCGCAGATGCTCTGGAGGACGATGTTTCAGGGGGTGAAGTCAGCACTGTCGTGGACGGAAACCTGGACAATGTCGAACTTGATGCAGAGCGCATCAATGAACCGTTGGTCCCGGGAAGTGGTGCACCTGATCTCAACGCGATCCTGCGTCGTGTGCGCGATGACAAGAAGACGCCGGCTACAGCAGAAACCAATGATGCTGCCAAGTCGGATTTCATTGCTGCTGCGCGGCGCGCGGCCCAGGCGGCAGCAGCTGAAGCTGACATCCTGAAGAAGCGTCAGGGCTCGACAATACAGGATTCCGGCCGGCTTGGCATCGGCCGTTTGCTGAAACGAAGCAAGAAGCCGCTGATGGTGGTGCTTGGAGCTGGCATCGTTGCGGCAGGGGGGTATCAGTTCGGTAAGGACTACCTGAACAGCTCCACCGCCATCCTGGCGCCTGTGGCAAGCGAGAGCTCGGTGGCCACGCCGCAGACAGAACTTGCACAGGCTCCCGGGGAAAGCGCCCAACGCCCGGTGAGAGTGGTCGACAAGGGCGGCGCAGATGACCTGTCGGTTCCACCAAGCTCAAGCGAAACCGTGGAACTGCTCGCCTCGATGCCCGAAGAAGAGCAGCCCAGTCGCGAACCGGCGGCCAAATGGAACGATCAACTTTCTGATGACAGCGTGGCCGTTCGTGCCGACGAGTTGATAACGGAAAAGCCCCAACCGATCTCACTCGATGCGATTCCCGTCGATGCCGGGCCGGTTCCGCTGCGAGAAGCGGCCGCTCAGGGCGATCCCAAGGCGAGCTTTGAGATCGCAACACGTTATGCCGAAGGGCGTGGTACCGCTCCGGACCTCGCCAGGGCGGCGCAATGGTACCAGAGGTCTGCGGAAGCAGGCTTTGCGCCGGCGCAATATCGCCTGGGCGACCTTTACCAGAAGGGGAACGGTGTTGAACGGGATGTGGCAAAAGCGAAAATGTGGTTTCAGCTTGCCGCGCAACAGGGAAACGCGAGTGCCATGCATAATCTCGGCGTCCTGTTTGCTATGGGGGCCGATGGCGCTGCCGACAACAATTCCGCTGCTCGCTGGTTCCTGGACGCAGCCGAGCATGGCGTGAAAGACAGCCAGTTTAATCTGGGTATTTTGTCGGCAAAAGGTCTGGGGGTAACTCAGGATCTGACGGAAGCATACAAATGGTTCGCCATCGTGGCGCAGAGCGGAGACAAGGATGCTGCGGGCAAACGCGACGAAGTCGCCGCTGCACTCTCCCCGGACCAACTGAAACGGGCAAAGAGCAAGACGGCACTTTGGAAAGTGAAGCCTCTTGATAAGGCCGCCAATGTCGTCGAAGTGCCGGAGGCCCTGGCGTGAAAGCCGCGAACTGACCGCCAGCGTCGACATGAAGAAGGCCGTGACGAACATCCAGCTCATCCTAAACCAGCAGGGTTTCGATGCCGGCAAACCGGACGGCATCATGGGCGCCAAAACGAAGAACGCGATCCGGTCCTTCCAGAAGGCCAATGGCATGACGCCCACCGGCGAGGTTGATGAAGCGCTTGTGCGGGTTCTTCTGGAAAAGAACAAGGCAGCAGCGGCGGCCGCACAGTAAAACTCGGCGGGCGGTGGCGGCAAACGCACACCGCCCGGACTTTTGCGTGTTTGGCGACAACTCGGTTTGACTTCGTGATCGTCAGGGCGCAGAACGGAAGCACGCATAACGCTTTAACGCCTCGCCTGGTATCACAGCCGGGCAACAATTATTCGGGTGCCGCGGGTGGGTATTTATCTCCCAATCGCCGAAATGTCCGTCAATCTTTTCGTGCTGCTTGCGATGGGCGGCGCGGTTGGTTTCCTCTCGGGCATGTTCGGTGTCGGCGGCGGTTTTCTCATCACGCCGCTTCTCATTTTCTATAATATCCCACCGGCAATTGCGGTTGCCACAGGCGCCAATCAGGTTATCGCCTCGTCGTTTTCGGGTGCATTGGCCCATTTCAAGCGAAAGTCCCTGGACCTCAAACTGGGCACGGTCCTGCTTGCGGGGGGAATCGTCGGCGCATCGCTCGGCGCTTTCGTTTTCGCATATCTGCGGCGCCTGGGGCAGCTCGATCTTATCGTTTCCCTGCTTTATGTCGCCTTTCTGGGGGTGGTTGGCGGATTGATGCTGATGGAGGCCTTGAACGCCATTAGGCGGGCTCGCGGCGGCCAGTCCGTTTCGCTGCGCAAACCCGGCCAGCACAACTGGGTCCACCGCTTGCCGCTCAAGATGCGGTTTCGGGCCTCAAAGCTTTTCGTCAGCGTAATCCCGGTTCTGGTGTTGGGGGCCTTCATCGGTTTCCTTGCTTCGATCATGGGTGTGGGTGGCGGTTTCATCATGGTGCCGGCCCTGATTTACCTTCTCAAGGTTCCCACGAATGTCGTGATCGGCACGTCCCTGTTCCAGATTGTTTTTGTGGCGGCCTTCACCACCATCATTCACTCCACGGCCAACCAGACGGTAGATGTGGTTCTGGCATTCCTTTTGATGGTCGGGGGCGTGGCCGGGGCGCAATACGGTGCACGAGTGGGGCAGCGGCTTCGTGGCGAGCAATTGCGTGCGCTGCTCGCGCTTCTCGTTCTGGCGGTTGCACTGCGGCTGGGCTTCGATCTCTTCGTTCGGCCCGAAAGCGTGTACTCTCTTTCGATGGGAGGGGTATGAGCAATGCGCTTCGCTGCTCTCGGCATCGTGCTCTTCGTGCTCTCCGCTTCGGCAGGCCACACGCAGGACAGTATTCCTGAGAACATTCAGATTGGGCTCTCCACCGACCAGGTGGCCATCACATCGGATTTCAGTGGTGCGGAGCTTACGATTTTTGGTGCATTGGACAATGCCGATCCACTGATTGCACGGCAGGGGCGCTATGACGTGGTTGTCGTGCTTGAAGGGCCGCCACGCAGCGTGACGGTCCGGAAGAAAACACGTGTTGCCGGCATGTGGATCAACACGGAAGCGATGATCTTCAAGAACGTACCGGCTTCCTATTCCATGGCGCTGACCCGGCCGCCGCAGGACATTACCGCGCCAGACGACTATCGCAGGCTCGCCCTTGGCGCGGACAACCTGCATCTGCAGCCGCTTGATGCCGACGGCGAGCCACGGACGATCGAGGAATTCACCCAGGCGCTGCGTGAGCGAAAAGAAGCGCAGGGGCTTTATTCGGTTCGTGTCGGGGGGGTGCGCTTTCTGTCACAGAACCTCTTTCGCGCATCACTCAGGCTGGCTCCCAACGTGGCGGTGGGCACGCACAGGGCGCGCGCTTACATGTTTCGGAACGGTGTTTTTCTACGTGAAACTTCCGCCCAGCTCACAATACGCAAGGCGGGTCTGGAGCAGCGGCTATACCGTTTTGCGCATGAAAACAGCCTGCTCTACGGCATTGTTGCCGTAATCATTGCCATTGTCACTGGCTGGCTCGGACGGCTGATTTTCCGGAAGGACTGATCAGCGCAGCATGCTGCCGGCAATCGCATAAATGCCCTGTCGACCGAGCATGTAGGCAGCGAGTTTTTCACGGACAAAAAGGCCGTTGAAAGCGCGGTCGAGCACATTGAGCGTGCCGGTCAGGCTGCCGAATGCCGGCATGATGAGCCGACTTCCGTCGCACGCGAAACAGGCCCGACGCACACCACGCCCGCGTCGCACGATGCGCGCGCCTGGGTGCAGGTGGCCGGCGATCTCGCCCGGCCCCGCACCGCGCGCAGGCTCGTGGCGGAAAGTGAGGCCATCAATGGCGATCTCCTGAGCGCAGCGGCCGGGCAGGTCCGGCGGGGGTGAAGGGTCGTGGTTGCCGGCGATCCAGTGCCAGTCGCGCTTACCGATGACCCGGACAAGGTGATCACGGAAAGGCGCGGGCATTTCGGCGGCGCCTTCATCATCGTGAAAACTGTCGCCGAGGCTGATGACCATCTCGGGGTCGTAATTTGCCAAAACGCCTTCCAGCCGCGTCAGCGTAGCAGCAGTGTCATAGGGTGGCAGCATGCGACCCCGCCTGGCATAAGCCGCGCCCTTTTCCAGATGCAGGTCGGAGACGACCATAAGGCTCATCGCCGGAAAGAAAAGCACTCCGCGCCAGTCGCACACGGCCTCATGTCCGGCAATGCGCACCGTCAAAGCGGTGCTCGCATCGGTTGCGGGTGCAAGGCTGTTCATGCCTCAAGCGCCTCCTGCATCAATTCCTCGCCTGAAAGTCGCGACGCTTCGCCAAGCAACGCCTCATTTGCATCGCCGGCCACGGCCTCCTTGCCGATTTCGAGCATGATGGGCACGGCCAGCGGCGAAATGCGACCGAGAGATTTATGCACGATTCGTCCGCGAATGCGCGACAGCATCTCGCCCAGTCTCCTGACATCGAGCAGGCCCTGCGCGGCGTCCGCCCATGTGGCCTGCATGAGAATGTGATCCGGCTCATGAGCCCGCAAAACGTCGTAAATGAGGTCGGCGGAAACGGTCACCTGCCGGCCGGTTTTCTCCTGACCGGGGTGGCGTTTTTCGACAAGGCCGGAAATCAGCGCGCAATTGCGGAAGGTGCGTTTCAAAAGCCAGCTGTCGGCGATCCAAGCTTCGAGATCATCGCCCAGCATGTCTTCGTCCAAAAGAGTGGTCAGGCTGAGCCTGCCGCTCTTCAGCATGGCGCTCATGTCGTTGAGCCCCCATACGGCGATGGCGTAGTCATTGGCGACGAAGCCGAGCGGATGGGCGCCGGCGCGCTCAAGCCGACGGGTTAGAAGCATGCCCAGCGTCTGGTGCGCGAGCCGGCCCTCGAAGGGGTAGAGCACCATGTAGAAGCGGTTGCCGCGCGGAAAGGTTTCGACCAAGAGGTCTTCGCGGCGTGGCAGGACCGACTTGTCGCACTGGATGGAAAGCCATTCGGCGACCTGCGGCGGTAGCGCCTTCCAGCGCTTCGGGTCGGCCAGCATGGCGCGCACTTCGGAAGCCAGATAGGTGGAGAGCGGGAATTTGCCGCCCGCGTAATACGGCACTTTGGCGTCCTCGCCGCCGCCCGCCGAGACAAGACACTCATTCTCGCGAATGCCCTCAAAGCGCAGCACCCGGCCGGAAAACAGGAAGGTGTCGCCCTGGGTGAGCGTTTCGAGGAAATACTCCTCCACCTTGCCGAGCACGGGCCCTCCGCGCGAGGCGTTGCCACGGCCACGCCGCACCATGCGGATGTTGAGCATGGGTGACTCGACGATGGTGCCGACGTTCAGCCGGTATTGCTGGGCAATACGCGGGTTGGCGATGCGCCAGAGCCCGTCCTTCGTCTTGCGGATGCGGGCATAGCGCTCATAGCTTTTCAACGCATAGCCGCCGGTGGCGACAAACTCGACAATACGGTCGAATGTCACCCGGTCCAGCCCGGCATAGGGTGCCGCACTCGCAACCTCGCCATAGAGCACATCGGCGTCGAACGGGGCGGCGCAGGCCGAGCCCAGCACATGCTGCGCCAGTACATCGAGTGCGCCTTCCACCAGTGGCGGCGTGTCCTGCGCCCCAAGATAGTTCGCCTCGAGCGCTGCGCGGCACTCCATCACCTCGAAGCGATTGGCCGGCACGAGGATGGCGCGGCTTGGCTCATCCATGCGGTGGTTGGAGCGGCCGATGCGCTGTGCCAGCCGGCTTGCTCCCTTGGGTGCACCTACATGGACAACGAGATCCACGTCGCCCCAGTCGATGCCGAGATCAAGCGTGGAGGTGGCGACGATGGCCCTGAGGCTGTTGGTCTCCATCGCCTTTTCCACCTTGCGCCGCTGTCCGACATCCAGCGAGCCGTGGTGCAGGGCAATCGGCAGATTGTCTTCATTGGCGCGCCACAATTCCCGGAACAGAAGCTCGGCCTGGCTGCGTGTGTTGACGAAGAGCAGGGTGGTGCGATGTGCCTTGATCGCCTCATACACCTGCGGAATGGCATAGAGCGCGGAGTGTCCGGCCCATGGCACGCGCTCTTCCGTTTCCAGAATGGTGATGTGCGGTTTTGCGCCTCCGGACACGGTCACGATATCGGCCATGGCGCCGGGCCTGCCCTGCGGCACCAGCCAGCGGCGCAGCGCTTCAGGTTCGGCGACCGTCGCCGAAAGCCCGATGGTCTGCAACTCCGGTCGCAGGCGGCGCAGCCGTGCAAGGCCAAGCGAAAGCAGATGCCCGCGCTTGGAGATCACCAGCGAGTGCAACTCGTCGAACACGACGAATTTGAGGTCCGAGAAGAAACGCTCCGCATCGGGCGAGGCGATCAGAAGGGCAAGCTGTTCGGGCGTGGTGAGCAGAATGTCAGGCGGCGCGTATTTCTGCCGCTGGCGCTTGTGGGTGGGCGTATCGCCGGTGCGCGTTTCCATCGTCACCGGCAAATCCATTTCGGCCACCGGCATGTTGAGATTGCGCTGAATGTCGACGGCGAGCGCCTTGAGCGGAGAAATGTAGAGCGTATGGACCCCGCGTCGCGCTTCTCCGGGGCGGGGTTTTGGACGGCTTGCAAGATCGGTGAGCGTGGGCAGGAAGCCGGCGAGCGTCTTACCGGCGCCCGTCGGCGCGATCAGCAGTGCGGAGCGACCGGCCTGCGTACGCGCCAGAAGTTCGAGCTGGTGCGCACGCGGCTGCCACCCGCGTGTGACGAACCATTCGCTGAAGGGCGCTGGCAGGGAAGGCGCGGCAATGCCGTCAATGGGGTGCGTCCGGTGTTCCAAGATGAGCTAGAACTAAACCAGAACACAAAGCACGCCAAGAGGTGCTTTGAGTATCTGCTCACATATCCGAAACAGGTGTGGTGGTTAGACGCTGTCGCTCACCGCGCTCCATGCCGCAGCGCGGCGCAGAATGTCCTGAAATTTTTCGCCCGCCTCTTCCAGCGCGCCGGAATTGTCGATGACCGTTGCGTCTTCCACGGCGAGCTCCTTCGCGTGCGCCCGTTCGAGACGCGCCAGCACTTCCTCACGGGTCTCGCGGCCGCGGCTTGAAAGCCGCTCGGCAAGGACCTCGCGGGATGCGGTCACGATCACGGCAATGACATTGCCATAGCGTTCACGCAGGAGCGGGATGACGGCGCGGGAAACGTTGGCAACGGCCACATGGCTTTCGCGCACAATGCCGTCCACGCTGGCGGGCAGGCCGTATTTCAGCCCGTTCGCTTCCCAGCTTACGGCGAATGCGCCTTTGCTTTCGGCTTCATCGAACTCTCCCCGCGTAAGACAGTCATGGGCCTCGCCGGCACCGTCCATCTCGCGGGTGATGACACGGCGCACGAAGGTGACGTCGCTATCCTGGGGGCCGAGCCGATGGCGCGCATAGTCCATCACCGAATCCTTGCCGGCGCCCGAGGGGCCTGCGACAGCAATGAAGACGCCGTGCCGGATCGGGAAATCCTGCTCGTCGATGACGCGCTCCAGCGTGGCAGAAGACCTCATGCCACCCGCGCTCCCTCGCGCCAGACCGAGCGCACAATCGGCACATGCTCGTCCACCCGCACGCGGATCATGTCGGCACGGCGGCCGGCTTCGAGAATGCCGCGATCATCAAGCCCGACGGCTTCTGCCGGGTTCTTCGAAACCATGGCGACGGCCTGGGGCAGCGAAATGTGCTCCACCGTCTCACCGAGCGCAAAAGCGGCCTGAACAAGGCTGAACGGGATATAATCCGACGACAGAATGTCGAGCGTCTTGCCTTCCGCCAGGCTGCGCGCTGAGACATTGCCGGAGTGCGATCCGCCGCGCACCACATTGGGCGCGCCCATCAGCACCTGCATGCCGGCGTCGCGCGAGGCGGTTGCCGCTTCCTGTGTGGTCGGGAACTCGGCCACGCGCACGCCCTGCGTCGCCGCCTCGTCCACATGCTCCATCGTGGCGTCGTCATGGCTCGCCAGAATGATGCCGTTTTCCCGGCAGATTTCGGCAATGGCGTTGCGATGCCGGCTGGAATAGGTCTGCGACTGGGTGATGCGCTTGTCGCAGAACTGGCGGAAATCCTCTTCCGTCATGCCGGTCTTGTTCATGTAGTAGACCTTGTAGGTCTCGATGCTGGTGAACTGACGCTGGCCCGGCGAGTGGTCCATCAGCGAAGCGAGCTTTACCCGGCTGTCGTTTCTGAAAAGCTCAAACCCTTCCAGGCAATCGGGCGCGGAGACCTCACAGCGCAGATGCAGGAAGTGGTCGGCACGCAGGCGGCCGGCTTCCACGCTGTTCTCGATGGCGTGGCCGAGCTCGCGCATTTCCAAAGCACACAGGTTGCTGTCTTCATCCAAACCGATGCGAAGCGCGTCAAACACGGTGGTGATGCCGGATGCGGCAATCTGCGCATCATGTGCGAGCACCGAGGCGATGGGGTTCCAGCGCACTTTCGGGCGCGGTGCATAGTGGCGCTCCAGATGGTCGGTGTGCAGTTCGACCAGGCCCGGCAGGACGTAATCGCCCTCCATGTCTTCACCGGCAGCGGCATTGCCGGCGGCAATGTCGGCGATGCGCCCGTCGCGGATCGAAATGCTGCCTTCGATCACCTCATCGGGCAGCACGATGCGGGCGTTTTTGAGGACCAGTTCGTTCGTCATTATCAAGCAGTCTTTCTTGTCTTGTTCCAGCCGAGCGTGTGGAAGGATTTCACCTGGAATGGTGCACCCGGCTCCGGCTCGATAAACAGGGCCAGCGATCCGATCTCCAGTGGTTCCGACAAAAGCGGCCCGAAGAAGGCGTCGATGGCGCGTTCCATGCGCGGAGCTTCCTCCTGTGGCACACGCCCGGTCAGGGTCATGTGGAAGCGAAATTCGTCAAACACATAGGGGTATCCCCACTTGTGCAGGTTTTTGAGCTGCGAGGGTGAAAGATTGTCGGGATTGCGCCGTTCGAGCTCGCTGGGAGTGAGCGGTGCCCGAAAGGACTCAAAGTGCTCCACGATGCTGCCGGCCAACGCGTCCAGCCTTTCGGAGCGCTCTTCAGGGACAAGTGCAAAAAAGCCGTCAAGCTTACGCACCACCGCGCGCGGGACCGTCACCGGCTCCATCTGCGCGCAGAACGTCTCCAGCGCTTGGATTAGCGCCTGCTCACTCTGCCGCTCTGCCAGTCGGAACGGCGCTTTCAGCGTCGCATGAAAGCCATAGCGTCGCGCGGCGGCGGTGTGAAACGAGATCTCCGCAGCCGAGAATGGCCCGGCTCCCGCGGGGGTGAGCGCTTCGCCTGTAAAGGCGTCGCGTCCCAGCCAGCGAGCGGCGGCCCGGGCCAGCGGGTCGTCTTGTTCAGGTGTGAAGTAGATTGCGTAGCGCATGAGCTTTTCCTCGCCGATTGCGGTGCAATAGGCGATTTGTGTGACAGGTTGACGAATCCCTCGAAAGGACCGCGAAGGCTATCAGCCAATTTCCGTGACGTCATCATCGCGGTCATTGTCTCCCGATGAGACGTTGCCGAAGCGCATTGGAAATGCCGTCGAATACGAAGACCACCAGCAGGATCAGGATCACCATGTAGGCCACGTTTTCCCAGTCCTGATTTGTGCGCATGGCCTCCCATAGCTTGAGACCGATACCGCCCGCACCCACGGCGCCGATGATGGTGGCAGAGCGCGTGTTGGACTCCCAGAAATACAGAGACTGGCTCAAAAACACCGGCAGCACCTGCGGCACGACGCCAAAGCGCTGCACGGATGACGGCGAGGCGCCGACGGAGCGCACGCCTTCTCGCTGCTTGTCATCGATGTTCTCGAGCGCTTCCGAGTAAAGCTTGCCAAAGGTGCCGGTGTCGGTGAAGAAAATCGCCGAAATGCCGGCCAGCGGCCCCGGTCCGAACGCCCGGGTGAAGAAAAGCGCCCAGATCAGCATGTCCACCGAGCGTAGAAAATCGAAAGAGCGCTTCAAGAGATGGTTGACGAAGCGGTTTGGCATGATGTTGCGCGCAGCCGCAAAGGCAAGCGGGAAGGCCAGAAGCGAGGCGAACACCGTGCCGGCAAACGCCATGACGATGGTCTGAAGCAGCTTCAGCCAGACATCGCCATGCTGCCAGTCGGCATTGTTGACGAAATTGCCCCAGGCAACGGCCAGATTGGAGCGGCCTTCCTCAATGCGTTCACCGAAGAAGATCGTGCCGAGAACCTCGCTGGCCGACATATCCCAATAGGGAGAGCGTGTATCAAAGAAGAAGTTCTCCCAGCCAAGGAAACGACGACGCACCTTTACCTCGTCATCCTCGATTTCCGCGCGGCCGGCGAACCCGAAACGCACGATCACCTTGGCGCCGGGCGCGCGCTGGCTCGCCCACTCCGGCAGAGGTTCACGTGCATTCACGGCTCTCCGTTCCTCGATGTCGAGTTCCAGCGTCTCGCCCTTGTGCGTGACGGTCACGAAGCCCGGCTGAACGCGGATGTGTGTGTCGCCGCCGAAGGAAACATCAGCGCTCACAATGGCTTCCTCACGGGTCACCACCGGTTCCGCCGGTGCGGTGTTTGTGGAGGGATTTTCTGATGGCGCGGAGGGAGACGTCATGGTGCCAAGAAACCCACCGTCGTCTTTCGTAGCAGGTTTCGTGTCCAGCGCGCCGAGGAAGCCGGCGCCGCTGGTTTCGCCGCTGTCGGAGCCTGCTGCTTCAGCGGTCGTCGCACTGCGGCGTTCGACTGTCGCTGTTTCAGTCACCACCCAGTTCGGTTTCGGATCGTCTCCCAGTGGAGAGAAGCGGGGAAAGGAAACGTCCAGCGTATCGCCGTCATATTCGATATCAGGACGTATTTCATAGGAAACCCAGTCGGCCAGATAGCTGCCGGCTATTTCCCAGTTGCCATTGGAAATGACCTGCCCCATGGCAAAGAGCCACCAGGCAAAGACCATGTAGAGCGCGACGGCTGCGATGATGAGTGCAGCGCGAAAGCGCTCAAGCAGCGGGCGCTGAAAAACATCTGCATGGCGCGCGACGATGGCGCTGGCTTCGGTTTCGGTCATGATCAGGCTCCCCGGCCAAATTCAAATGCCTGCCTGCCGACGAGGCGCCCGCGCAGCCAGGCCGAAAACTGGTCGACCGCGACGATGGTGCAGAACAGGAGGAGGATGATGGCGAGCGTCTTTGCCTCATGCGTTCGACTGATCGACAGGCGCAGTGCCTCGCCGATACCACCGCCCCCGACCGCGCCGATGATGGTGGAGGCGCGCACATTGATCTCGAAACGCAGGAGCGCGTAGCTCAGGAAGTTGGGCATGACCTGTGGAACGATGGCGAACCAGACACGCTCCACCCAGTTCGCGCCGGCAGCACGCAGGCCTTCCTCGGCCTTCATGTCGGCGTTTTCGACCACTTCGAAGAACATTTTTCCGAGCGCGCCGACCGTGTGGATCGAGACTGCGATGATCGCGGGTACCGCGCCGATCGACAGGATGGCGAGAAAGAAGCCTGCGATGACGATCTCGGGGAAGGCGCGCAGCAGTTCCATGAAACGGCGCACGAAGAAACGCAGCCAGCGCCGCGTTGTCAGGTTCGATGCGGCGAGGAAGCACAGAATGAAGCCAAAGCCGAAGCCGATCAGTGTGGAAACCAGCGCAATGTTGATGGTCTCCAGCATCTTGTAGAAATATTCGGGCAGATAGAACGTATCGGTGAGATAAATCCGTCCATCGGGATAATTGTATTTCAGGCTGCCATCGTCATAAGGCGAGGGCAGGTCGAACAGCGCGCGCCAGATTTCCCAGCCATCGCGCGGCAGCATCTGCCCCACGAAATCGAACAGATAGGGCAGTCGGTCGAAGAACTTGCCGGCGTTCGATTCATTGGCAAACCAGAGCGAACCGCTCATGGCGAGAACCATGAACACGATGCCGCCAATGGTGTAGAGCCGGCGGCGTCCAGCCAGTTCGCGCCAGTGGCGCTCCACGGCCTGGCCGGCTTCGGAAAGAAGCGGGGAATGGGTCGTTGCTGTCATGTCTGGCACGCCTGTGTGACAACGCCGCCGGCAGGAGCCAGCGGCGTGTCAGATTGCGGGAAAGGGATCAGGAACCGATCTTGGAGCGGCGGGCGTCGATGATCGGCTCGTAGAATGCCGGGGTCACTTCGGTGTAGCCCTTGTAATCGCCGCCCTGAATGGCTGCGAAGCACTCCGGATCGGCTTCCGGCATTTCCATCATGAAGGTCTTGAACTTGTTCTTCATGTCGGCGTCCATGGAGGTGCGGACCACGACCGGACCATTCGGGATCAGCGGCGACTTCCAGAGCTCAACCAGATCGTCCATGTCGAGAATGCCCTTCTCGACCATCTTGTGCAGATTGCCGGAGGTGTAGCCGTCGGAGAATTCGCCAACGCCCGAAGCCCAGGTTGTGCCGGCGTCGAACGTGCCCTTCACCACTTCGAGAACCAGGTTCTCGTGGCCGCCGCCGAAGCCGGTCTCGCCGAAGAACTCTTCAACCGAAGCGCCGACTGCCTTTGGCAGTGTGACGGCGGGAACGAGGTAACCGGAGGTGGAATCCGGGTCGGCAAAGCCGAGCTTCTTGCCCTTCATGTCTTCCAGCTTGGTGATGCCGGAATCCTTGCGGGCCACCATGACCGAATGATAGCCGGTGGAGCCGTCGGTCTGAACCGTGGTGAGGATCGGCTCAACGGCCTTCGGATCTTCCAGATAGACCTTGGCATAGCCAGAAGCGCCGAGCTCGGCATAATCGAGCGTGCCGCCCAGCAGGCCCTGGATCACGCCGTCATAGTCGGCAGCCGGGAACAGAGCGACCTTCTCGACGCCCAGAACCTCGGGAAGCTTGTCGACCATGCAGGAGAAATTGCGCAGGCGGTCGGCTTCGTTTTCACCGCCGAGAATGCCGATGCGGAACTCTTTCAGGTCTTCGGCCTGTGCGCCGCCGACCATCAATGCGGTGAGCGCAACGGCGCCCATAAGAGCTTTCTTGAACATGACGTCTCTCCATTTGGGTGCCGGCCTTGCCGGCGGGTTTTCAGACAGGTGGAGCCCGTTACGCGGGCCAGGCGATCTCGTTGATCAGACGGCGGCGAGCGCCGGTTGCGCCTGACCGGTCGATTTCCTTGCCGGCTGTGGAGCCGGGATATCGATGCTGGTTGAGGTGATGGCCTCGGAGAGCTCCGCGCCTTCCTCACCGCCATAGATCGTCCGCACCGCTTCGCTGGTGAGCGCCTCCGGCGGGCCGTCGAAAACCACCGCGCCCTTCGCCATGCCGACAATGCGGTTGCAATAGGCGCGCGCCGTGTCGAGCGTGTGCAGGTTGGTGATGACGGTGATGCCCTCGCGGGCATTAATATCGGCTAGTGAGTCCATCACCACCTTGGCGTTGAGCGGATCGAGCGAGGCGATTGGCTCGTCGGCGAGGATCACCTTCGGCTCCTGCATGAGTGCGCGGGCGATCGCCACGCGCTGCTGCTGGCCGCCGGAAAGGGTGCCGGCGCGCTGCAGGGCGGTCTGGGCGATGTCGAGACGCTCGAGCGCGGCGATGGCGCGGATGCGCTCTTCGCGGGTAAACATGTTCATCAGGTTCAGAACGGTGGAGCGATGGTTGAGGCGTCCAAGCAGGACGTTGGTCAGCACGTCGAGACGCGGCACCAGATTGAACTGCTGGAAAATCATGGCGCAGTCGCGTTGCCAGCGGCGAAGCTCCGCCCCCCTGAGAGCCGATACCTCTTTGCCCTGAAACGAGATCGAGCCTTCGGATGGATCGATCAGCCGGTTGATCATGCGCAGAAGCGTCGATTTGCCGGCACCAGAGCGACCGATGATTCCGACCATCTGGCCCTGTTCGATTTCCAGCTCCACGTCGCGCACGGCCGTGTTCTGTCCGAAGCGTCGGGTAACCTGTCGAATTTCAAGCATGTGCTTTTCCCGTCAAACGCCTTCGTGAGGCTACGTCAGGCGTTGGTTCGCCTTTGTGGCCTCACCGCCTAACGGGTGAGCATGAAAGCTGGATGTCGTTCAGATGACGGTTTCTTGACGGTCCACATGCATGCGCCGCCTGGTTTCTTTGGCGTGGGGCAGTTCCAGAAGGCCGGCTGATTATTTTGATTTATTGAAAGAAGAAAGATTTTACTTGTATTTTTTTGAATATGGGCCTACATAGGCAACATCAGGCGCCGATCTGGCGCGGGACGTCCTGCAAGATATGTGGTGAGGTCCCCGGGATGGTACCTGAACTTTCCCTGATGGATTGCGTGGTGACCATGAAGGTACCGGCACCCGTATTGAGGTCAGGCACGAAGGGAGCGGGCTCAGGCCCGCTTTTTTTGTTTTTCGCGCCGTGGGCTTGCCGGAAGAGTGTTTCCGTTCGCAGTCAGAGTCTTCGTCGTTCATTTTTTGCCTTGAACAAGCCATAGTTGCCGCGCATAATAGAAATATCGTTATTCGGGCCTGACTTGGCTTCGTGCGGCGTCAAGACGATCGACCCGCCAATCTCTTTCCTGAAATCGATGTTTGTTGCATTCCGCGCAGTGCGGTTTGCGTGTTTTTGGTCGATAATTGAAGGATCGCCATCATGCCTACAGGTAAAGTTAAGTTTTTCAACGGTCAGAAGGGTTTCGGGTTCATCGAGCGCGACGACGGTGAAAAGGATGTGTTCGTTCACATCAGCGCCGTGGAACGCGCCGGAATGAGCGACCTCGCTGAAGGTCAGCAGGTTTCGTTTGAACTTGAGACCGGTCGCGACGGACGTTTGTCCGCCGGAAACCTGCAGTCCGCCTAAGCGGTTTCTGTAAGCTGTTTCAGCCCGGAGCGCCCTGTGGCGCTCCGGGCTTTTTTGTGTCTGAGCACCCTGCAGCTTCCTGAATGAGAGCACTTCTCATATGAAGCCGAAAGGTTGTGAATATAATTGCCAGACTGCAGGAGGAGGGGGGCATGTCACGCTTGGTAAAGGGCAGCTGCCTGTGTGGAGCAATCAGGTATCAGTGCCGCGGAACGCTTGAGGGTTTTTTTCTCTGTCATTGTTCCCGCTGTCGGAAGGATACGGGTTCAGCTCACGCTGCAAATCTCTTTTTCACGAATGCAGAGGTGACCTGGCTGTCGGGGCGGGACCATTCCAGAAACTATCGGGTTCCCGGAACACGGCATGAGAAAAGCTTCTGCACCGAATGCGGAGGCGCTGTCCCCTGTCTGCAGATGGAGGGCAGCCTGGTCGTGGTTCCTGCAGGTAGCGTGGATACGCCCCTGGATGTTCGGCCCGATGCGCATGTCTGCCATTCCAGCCGAGCGGGCTGGGATGATGACCTCAATGAGGTGCCAAAGATTGATGGCCTCCCAGGTTAGATCGCCTCATCCTTTCAGGCAAAGTCTCTCTTTTGCGGCTTCGTACTCGGCTGCGAGCCGATCCACGAGCGCTGCCGAGGAGGTGATCTCGCTGACCGCGCCGACGCCCTGGCCGCTGCCCCAGATGTCACGCCAGGCCTTTGCGTCCGCGCTGGCGAAGTTCATCTTGGAGGGATCGGCTTCCGGCAGATTGTCGGGGTCCATGCCGGCTTTGACAATGGAGCCCTTGAGATAATTGCCATGCACGCCGGTGAACAGGTTCGAGTACACGATGTCGGCTGCGCGTGAGGAGACGATCATCTCCTTGTAGTCATCTGGAGCACGAGCCTCGTGCGTTGCGATGAACGGGGAGCCGATATAGGCGAGGTCAGCGCCCATGGCCTCGGCTGCAAGCACCGCTCCACCATTGGCGATGGCACCTGAAAGAAGCAGCGGTCCTTCGAACCATTGACGAATTTCCTGCACCAGAGCGAAAGGCGAAAGCGTGCCTGCGTGCCCACCGGCGCCTGTCGCAACGGCAATCAGCCCGTCGGCACCCTTCTCTATGGCTTTGCGCGCATGCCGGTCATGAATGATGTCATGCAGAACGATGCCACCATACGAATGAACAGCCTGATTGACCTCTTCGACCGCTCCGAGTGAGGTGATCACGATCGGCACCCTGTGATCCACGCAAACCCGCAAATCATGCTCAAGCCGGTCGTTCGAGCGATGCACGATCTGATTCACCGCAAATGGAGCGGAAGGGCGGTCGGGGTTGGCCGTATCGTGCGCTGCCAGCTCTTCCCTGATCTGCGAAAGCCATTCGTCGAGCTGTTCCTTCGGTCGGGCATTGAGCGCTGGAAACGAGCCCACGATGCCGGCCTTGCATTGGGCAACCACAAGAGACGGGTTCGAGATGATGAACAGCGGTGCGCCGACCACGGGCAGGCGCAATGTGTCGAAGATGGCCGGAAGTGCCATGTGCAACCCCTCTCAATTGACGTATTCGTAAACGTCAAATCTTCTAGCCCATCTGCCCCCCGGTTGTGAACCCTCGACGCGTTTTTTGCTTCGGCCGTCTCCTCACCCGGTTGCGGGGCCGTTGTGGCGTCGGTCCAGAAAGGCTCGCATGGCTGCCAGACCTTTATCAATGCCCCGGCGCCCGAAGCCGATGCGGAAACGCTCGGCCGGCGCCTTCATCAGCTCCGAACGATAGACCGAAGCTGGTAGAAGCAGCACACCCTGCTGTTCAACAAGGTCGCGGCAGAAGGCTTCCACGCCATCAGCCCCCTTGTAGAGCGGATAGGCCACGCAGCCGCCATCCGGTGGGGCCCAGTCGAAGAGATCGGGATAGTCTGCAAAAAAGGCGTTCATTTTCTCCAGATTTTCGACGATCAACGCCCGGTTGCGTGCGAGAATCTGCTCCTTCACCGAGAGAGCCATCACTGCCAGCCGCTCGCTCGGAGCCGAGTTGCAGATGGAGAGATAGTGCTTGTAGCGCTCGAGTTTCCCGAGAAGTGCAGCGTCGCGGCTGGCAATCCAGCCAATGCGCAGGCCGGGCAGACCATAGGCCTTGGACATCACATTGAGGGAGATGCCTTTTTCATAGGCTTCAGCCGCCTGCGGCAGGCGCCTGGCCTCGTCCCGCTCAATCAGGCGATAGACCTCGTCGCTGAACAGGTAGAGGTCATGTTCACGGCAAAGTTCAATCAGCGCCGCAAAATCCTGATGGGGAATCAGTGCGCCCGTCGGGTTGTTGGGCACATTGATGGAGACGAGCTTCGTGTTGGGGCCGGATGGCTGCGCGCACCGCGTCGAGATCAAGCCGCCAGTTTTCATTTTCCAGCAGCGGCACACCGGTCACCGCACACAGGCCAAGGGGCACCGTCTCGGCTGCCTGATAGTTGGGGACCGAAACGATGGCATGGTCGTCCGGTGAGAGCAGAACCCGCATTGCGGTATAAATGCCTTCTTCTGCTCCCGCGAAACAGAGGATCTCGCGCGCAGAAAGGCCGTTATAGGTTGCCGCGATCGCTTCGCGCAGATCGGGTGCCCCCCAGGTCTCCGTATAACCGAGCCACAAACTGTCGAGCTCTTTGCGCGCGTCAGCACCTGCCATCTCGGTCAACTCGCCCACAGTCATGCTTTCCATGTCGGAGGCTGTCATGTGATGGCGGGCGTTAAACTCCCAGCGGGAAAAATGAACCTCCAGTGCAAAGTCGCGCATTCGCATCCCTCTATCGGCTGTATCGAAGGGAGCGATACGGTTCCCCGGCTGATTTCGTAGGAAAATCCGATTGTTCACTCCTTGTTATCACCGTTGATTGCATACTCACCAACGGTTAACCATAGGACACGACAGGCAAAGAGGGCAGCCAGCCTTGGACGCGATAGAAAAAGCCATAAGAAAGGCTTTCGCAAAGGGAGACGCGAGCAAGCGACCCTTTCGTGAGAAAGTCTACCGTTCCGCCTTTGCCGCACTTGAGCGCACGCTCGAAGCGCGTGACGATCTTTCCGACAATGTGAAACTTGCCCGACGCGAGGCTCTGAAAAAGACGATCACCGAGATCGAGACAGAGTTCGTTCCGGCTGCACCTTCACCGCAGCGTGCGGGAACCGAGGCGGCAGTTCCGCCGGTGCAAAGACCGGAGCGGCGCCGGCGGGAGCCGCCCTCTCCATCCGTTGAGCCGCAGCGGCCCCGTGCTCCAGAAGCTCAGCCGGAGAGGAATGATTTCGCTCCCAGAATCGACCCGAATGATCGGGGATTCGCGGGCGCAGCCGCTCAAGACGATGGGGTGAAACGCCGCATTCGTGAAAACGAGCGAAGGCCACGCCGTCCATACGCGATGCTGTTTCTGGTGGCGACCGTGGTCGCCTTTGTGGGGCTGGGGGTCTGGTGGACGCTGTCCAGCGGGATACTTCTGTCCGGTTCGCAACGTGATACCAGCGTACGCAACCCGCCCTTGGCGTTTGAGGAAGAGGATTATTCGGCGGGTGACGAGGCTCTGTCAGGGGCGGGCGGTGGTAGCCGGGCCGTTGGCGACTGGATTACCGTATTCGACCCGAATGACCCGACCACGGTTTCGACCCCCGATGGCGGGCAGGTCGATGTGATACGCAACGACAACAGGGCTTTCCTGCGGGCAAGCACCTCGACGGCGAGATCCGGAATCGCTTTCGACGTGGGGCAGGGGATTCTGGAGAGGCTCTCCGGACGCAATGCGATTTTCAGCATCGAAGTGCGATCGCAGGATGGCGAGGAGACCCAGCTTTCGCTCTCCTGCCGATTTGGCGCTCTGGGTGGCTGCGGCCGCACTCGCTACGTGGTGGGTCCAACACGCTCAGACTATCTGTTTGAGGTCAAATTTCCCGATATCTCGCCGAATGGCGGCGGGACGATCACGCTCGTTCCGGATGCGACGGGTGGGGGGCGTGCAATCGATGTCTTCTCAATCCGCGCGGCGGTAGCCACGCAATAGACCGGTTGTCAGTCCGGCAACATCGCCGTGATCGTTTCAAGCCGATCAGCCTCAGCGGCCGGCTTGTCCCACCGCAGTCGTGATATGCGCGGAAAGCGCATGGCGACGCCGGATTTGTGGCGGCTGGAGCGGCTAAGGCCTTCGAAGGCGATTTCCAGCACGAGGCCGTGGCCGGGTTCGGCGCGGACTGAACG
The DNA here is from genome assembly GCF_040819555.1 of Nitratireductor sp. GISD-1A_MAKvit. GTDB lineage: Bacteria > Pseudomonadota > Alphaproteobacteria > Rhizobiales > Rhizobiaceae > Nitratireductor. The sequence goes on along the minus strand of NZ_CP161920.1, from coordinate 3,662,459 downwards.
CACCGGACCGAAGCGTTCGACCGTGTTGTCGCGTACGTATTTGTCGATCTGCCTGAGTTCCTCGTCCGTGAAGCCGAAATAGGCCTTGCCGACGGGCACCAGCTCCAGGGCGTTCTCCGGTCCTTTCCATACTCCGAACGTGTAGTCGGAGTAGAAGCTTGACCGTTTGCCATGACCGCGCTGGGCATACATCAAGACAGCGTCGAGCCTGAACGGATCGCGCTTCCATTTGAACCATGGGCCCTTGGGACGCCCGGCCAGGTAAGGAGAGTCGCGTCGTTTCAGCATAACGCCCTCGATAACCGGATGTGGCGGATTCCTGCGCATCTCATCGAGGTTCTCCCACCCTGAAAACTCTACCAGCGGGGAGATGTCGAACCGGTTATCTGGCAGCATTGAGAGCGTATTGCGAAGTGCCGCACGACGTTCGGCAAAAGGACGCGGCCTCAGATCCTCCTCACCGATACGAAGAAGATCGTAGCAGCGCAGGAAGACCGGATAGTCCGCAAGCATCCTTTTCGAGACCGTCTTTCGGTTCAATCTCTTCTGCAAATCCGAAAATGAGCCTGTTCTGTCGCCCGGGACCCCAACCAGCAGTTCCCCGTCGAGCGTGACCTCGACGTCAAATTCCGCCAGTACGTCTGGAAAGGATCGGGAAATGTCGTCGCCGGTGCGGGAGTAGAGCCGCTTAACTCCCGCTTCACAGACAGCCTGCACGCGGATGCCGTCCCATTTCCACTCGGCAGCGAACTCACTTGGCGCGAGCCTGTTCAGGTCGGTGTCGCCAACCGGGTGAGCAAGCATGACAGGACGGAACAGTGCCTTCGTCGAGCTTGCAGGCTTTCCTGCGTTGCCCTCCAGCCATGCAAACAATTCTTCATAGGGTGGCTCGAGACCGTGCCACAGCTCCTCGATCTCGGCGATGTCCTGACTGCCGAAGGCCGCCAGTGCCTGTTTTGCCAGCCGTGCCGATACGCCGATACGCAGCCCGCCGGTAGCAAGCTTGATAAGGGCAAATCGGGCAGATGGGTCGAGACGGTCGAGCAGGGTGGCGATCACCGCTGGCGCTTCGCTCCTGCCGAGCCGGGAGAGTGTGTCTACGGTTTCTGAGATCCCGGGTGCAGGGCTGTCGGTCACCGGTGGGGCAGGCCAGACCAGTGAAATGGTTTCGGCCAGGTCTCCCACGTAGTCGTAGGAATAGGCGAACAGAACCTCATCCATTCTTTCACAGATCAATGCGCGAAGCATGGCCGGTTTGACGGCCGGAAAACTGAGTGCCCCGGTCAGTGCCGCAAGAGCATAACCCCGGTCAGGATCCGGCACTTTCCTGAAGTGATCGGTCAGTAGCCTGATCTTCCCGTTGCGAGAAGGGGTGAGCACCAGCCGGTCAAGCAGTTCCGCAAAGCGTTGCATCAGTCTGTCTCATCTTCATATCCCACCAGATTGAGCGGGCGTGCGGAAATGCCGTTGAGTTCGCACCAGCGAACAATGGCTTCTTCACGCCCGTGCGTGACCCAGACTTCCCGCGCTCCCGTTTCAAGGATCGTGTCTGTCAATTCGTTCCAGTCGGCATGATCAGAAACAATGAGAGGCAATTCGACGCCACGCTGTTTTGCCCGCTGTCGAATGCGCATCCAGCCCGAAGCGAAGACGTTGAGTGGGTCGGCAAACCGGCGCGTCCACTTCTCGCCGAACACCGAGGGCGGAGCGACAATGATCTGGCCCGCCCCCCGGTCGACGATGCCTTCCTCTGAAGTCGCGGGAGCGAGTTTTCCAAGCTTGATACCCTGGCCCTGATAATAGCGGCAGAGTTTTGCGAGCGCACCATGGATGAAGACCGGCGCGTCGTGCCCGGACGATCGCAAAAGACTGATCAGCCGCTGCGCCTTTCCCAGGGAATAGGCTCCCACAATGTGGGCGCGCTCGGGAAACTGTTGAAGTGATTCCGCAAGCCGCAGGATTTCACGCACCGGGTCGGGGTGGACAAAAACCGGAAGCCCAAAGGTCGCCTCTGTTATGAAGACATCGCATCGGACGGGCTCGAAGGGCATGCACGTCGCGTCGCGATGACGTTTGTAATCGCCTGACACAACAATGCGCAGCCCGTCGACCTCAACCGCTATCTGTGCAGAACCCAGCACATGGCCGGCCGGATGAAATGAAACGGTGACCCCGCGATGGTTCAGGGCCGATCCATACTCAATCACCTGTCGTGCCGCCGCGAAATCGGCTCCATAGCGCAGCTTCATGATGTCGAGCGTTTCTCGCGTGGCCATGACATGTCCGTGGCCCGGCCGGGCATGATCCGCATGTCCGTGCGTGATCAGTGCCCGATCCACCGGACGAACGGGATCGATGTAGAAATCACCTGGCGGGCAGTAGAGGCCGGCAGAGCGAGGGCGAAGCAGATCCTGCGGTTTCATGACACAGGATGATAGGGGCTGTTCTGAGAATTAGAAGCTTTGAAGAGAAAATATCACGTAGAATACAATTTCTACAAATACTGGTTTATGTATAAATATAAAAATGTTGTCTTGTATCGAGATAAGTTTTATGCGGTGCGCGAACAAAGGAGGATGGTATGAGAGTTTTCATGTATTATTTTTTGATAATATTAACTTCAATTTTCTTTTTTATATCACCTTCTCGGGCGGGAGTTTACGTGTGCGCGTATGGCTCACTAGGGCTTGTGATGAGGATTCACGATAAAAGTCCTGCAAGCGCTCACCGAAAAATGTACGCCTATCTCGTCAGAGAAGTAGGTTTTTCCGAGGGGTGGGTTTTCTCAGCGATTTCATGTTCCAGAGAGATGAGATTTAGCTTCTGAAGAATTTTATTGTATAAAGGGTTTGTATCTACTGTGAGTTTCAAAAATATAATTTGCTTCGGCGTATTTATCTGCGCCGTTTTGGTGTCGGAGCACGCTGCGGCACAGGGATTTGTATGTCGCGTGCGCGGGATTGAGGTGCAGGCAGCATTCGATGCCCCCACGGTGGGATGGGCACATGTGTCCATGTTTTATCACTTGATCGCGGCTGGTTATGCCGAGCAACCCGAAGTGTTTCGAGGCATCACGTGTGAGCCTCTAGGCCATTGAGCGGACCCGCCTGAAATTCGTTGAGAATTCAGGCGGGCCTTCGTGCTACTCCGCCTCGTCAGCCGAACCGGCATTGAGCTGGCCGTATTTTTCCACGCCGATCGTTTCAAGCAGTTCAAGCTGCGTTTCGAGGTAGTCGATATGACCTTCCTCGTCTGCGAGCAGCTCTTCGAACAGTTCCATGGACACATAGTCGCCCGCATCGTGGCAGTCGTCGCGCGCTTCCTTGTAAAGCTTGCGGGCGTCGTGCTCACCGGCGAGATCAGCCTCGAGCACTTCCTTGATGTTCTGGCCGATGCGCAGCGGGCCGACAACCTGAAGGTTGGGATGGCCCTCGAGGAAGATGATGCGCTCCACCAGTTTGTCGGCGTGGTGCATTTCCTCGATGGATTCCTCGCGCTCCTTTTTGGCGAGTTTTGTGAAGCCCCAGTCATCCAGAAGGCGATAATGCAGCCAGTATTGGTTGACAGCCCCTAGTTCGTGGGTGAGCGCCTCGTTAAGCCGCTCGATGACCTTTTTGTCGCCTTTCATTGAATTCCCTTCCAAAACGCTCGCGCAACGCGCGCACCTGATCAAGATATGTCACGGTAGCAGCATTCTGGGCAGCATCAAGGCGCGCATGATAGGCTTCAGTGACGCGGATGATTGTTTCCACGACATTCGGAAAACAGCCGCAGCAACGTCCGCGCTTGGACATGGCGTGGTAGACCTTCGCTGGCACAACAAGCTGCCAGGGATCCTCATCCAGCATGGAGACGATCGTATCCTCGACCTCTTTCTGGGTGATCAAATTGCACTGACAGACGAGCATGGCGACGTCGGAACTCCGTGGCTTTGCAAGGTCGGTCCCGATGCAGAGCCAAAACCTTTGTGCTGGAGTTTGCCGGAAGATCTGCCCAATGAATGCAACGCGATGCCGTCAGATCAGACAGCACACAGATCAGCGGGCAACGACAGACGTCCTGCGATCGAAAGGGGTAAAGGCCCAGACATCATGGACGCATCGCGCGGATGCGGAACCATAGAAACCGCAGGTCTTCGATCCTGTCAATAAAAACCTGACGATTATATTCAGGGAATGTTGCGACCAGATGGCGCGGGCTCAGGCTTCGTGCTTCTCAAGAAACGCTTCCGCTTCAAGTGTTCGAAAATCGTTCAGCGCATCACGCAGACGGTCATGGCTCCAGTCCCACCAGGCAAGCGCCTGGTAACGTTCGGCGGTCTTTCGGTCGAAACGCCCACGGATCGGACGTGCGGGAACGCCGCCGACAATCGTGTAGGGTGCAACGTCCTTCGACACGACTGCGCCCGCACCGATCACCGCCCCATCGCCCACGGTTACACCGGGCAGGATCGTGGAGCCATGACCAAGCCAGGTGTCGTGACCGATCCGCACCATGTTCCCCCGCCGCCAGTCAAAGAATTCGCGGTCGTTCACGACATCCGGCCAGTAATCGGCGGAGCGATAGGTGAAGTGGTGCAGGGTCGGACGCCAGGTGGGGTGGTTGGTTGCGTTGATGCGCACGGTGGCGGCGATGTTGGAAAATTTGCCTATCTCAACACACCAGGCGCTGCAATCCTGCATCACATAGGAATAGTCACCGAGCACCGTTTCATGCAGGCGCGTGCGCTCGGCCACTTCCGTGTAGCGGCCAAGCGTCGAGTCCTTCACCTCTGCGGTCGGATGAACAAAGGGCTCCTCGGAGAGCTTCTTCATGCAGCTTTCCTGTCCGGCGCAAATTCGGTGACGTCGATGATCCGGTCGGCAACCACATCGCGCACATTCTGATCGTGGAAAATGCCGAGCAGTGCCACACCCGCCTTCTTCTTCTCGTCGATCATGGCGATCACGATCTCGCGGTTGGCCTTGTCGAGCGACGCTGTGGGTTCGTCGAGAAGCAGCACCGGATGATCGGTGATGAAGCCGCGGGCGATGTTCACGCGCTGCTGTTCCCCGCCGGAGAAGGTGGCTGGCGGCAGGTCCCACAGGCGTTCGGGCAGGTTGAGACGCTCCAGCAGAACCTCCGCCCTGCCGCGAGCATCATCAAGCGCCTCACCACGCGCAATCAGTGGTTCTGCCACCACGTCGCGGGCTGAAACGCGCGGCACCGCCCGCAGGAACTGGCTGACATAGCCAATCGTGTCGCGGCGGATGGCGATGACGGTGCGCGGATCGGCGGTGGCGAGGTTCAGCAGATTTCCGTCATGGGTGACAATCACCTGACCGCTGTCGATGGCATAGCTGCCATAAATCATCTTCAGGATGGAGCTTTTGCCGGCACCCGATGGCCCGCCAAGCACGGCGCATTCGCCGGCGGAGAGCGAGAAGGAAACATCGGAAACCACGGGCAGGCGGATGCCGCCCTGGAGATGCATGGTGAAGCTCTTGCAGACTTCGGAGACGACGAGGGGCGTTGCCATGATCACACCTGCAGGATGGAGGAAACGAGAAGCTGGGTGTAGGGCGCCTGCGGATCGTCGAGCACCCGGTCGGTGAGGCCGCTTTCCACCACGTGACCGTCTTTCATGACGATCATGCGGTGGGAGAGAAGGCGGGCGACTGCCAGATCATGCGTGACGACGATGGCCGACAGGCCAAGCTCGTGAACGAGGCCACGCAGGAGATCGAGCAGGCGGGCCCTGCACCGACACGTCGAGACCGCCGGTCGGCTCGTCCATGAAGACGAGGCGGGGCCCCGTGACGAGGTTGCGGGCGATCTGCAGGCGCTGGCGCATCCCGCCGGAGAAAGCGCGGGGCTGATCGTCAATGCGATCCTCGGAAATTTCCACCCGGCCCAGCCAGTCGGTGGCGGTGGCGCGGATATTGCCATAGTGCCTCTCGCCCACGGCCATCAGCCGTTCGCCGACATTGGCGCCGGCAGAAACCGTCATGCGCAGACCGTCGGCCGGGTTCTGGTGAACAAAACCCCAGTCGGTGCGCATCAGGAAGCGACGTTCGGCCTCGCTCATCCGATAGAGGTCGTGAAAGTCTCCGTCGCGCATGCGGTAGGACACGGTGCCGGACGTGGGCAGGAGGCGCGTTGACAGGCAGTTCAGGAGGGTGGTCTTGCCCGAACCGGATTCGCCCACCACGGCCAGAACCTCGCCCGGCCACAGGTCGAAGGAGATGTCGTTGCAGCCGATACGGTTGCCGTAGAATTTCGAGATGGAGCGAACGCGAAGCAGCGGTTCGTCGGTCATTGGATTTCTCCGCGAGTTTTCAGAAGTTTGCGCATCAAATGGCCGCAGTCTCGTCGCCCGCCATGGGCCCGCGATGGCCCTCGGCGCGGCGCGCCTCGCAATTGTCGGTGTCGGAGCAGACGAACATGCGCCCGCCGCGATCATCGAGAACCACTTCGTCGAGATAGACATTCGTGCCGCCGCACAGCGCACAGGGCTCATCGAAGGTCTGTATCTCGAAGGGGTGATCCTCGAAATCGAGGCTTTCGACCCGCGTGTAGGGCGGCACGGCATAGATGCGCTTTTCGCGGCCTGCGCCGAAAAGCTGGAGCGCCTTCGACATGTGCATTTTCGGATTGTCGAATTTCGGCGTTGGCGACGGGTCCATCACATAGCGCCCCTCGACCTTCACCGGATAGGCGAAGGTGGTGGCGATGTGGCCGTGCTGGGCGATGTCCTCGTAAAGCTTCACATGCATGAGGCCGTATTCCTCAAGCGCATGCATCTTGCGCGTCTCGGTCTCGCGCGGCTCGAGGAAGCGCAAAGGCTCGGGGATCGGCACCTGATAGACGAGCACCTGGCCAGCTTTCAGCGGTTCCTCGGGGATGCGGTGACGCGTCTGAATGATCGTTGCGTCCGCAGTGTGGGTGGTGACGTCCACATTGGCGACCTTCTGAAAAAAGGCCCGGATGGATACGGCATTGGTCGTATCATCGGCACCCTGATCGATCACCTTGAGCACATCATCCGTCCCGATGATCGAAGCCGTCACCTGCACGCCGCCAGTGCCCCAGCCATAGGGCATCGGCATCTCGCGGCTGGCGAAGGGCACCTGATAGCCGGGGATGGCGATCGCCTTGAGGATCGCGCGGCGGATCATGCGCTTCGTCTGTTCGTCCAGATAGGCGAAATTGTACTGGGCGATGTTGTCGGTGTGGGCGTTCATTCGGCGGCCTCCCGGCGCTCGGTGTCTGCGTCCTTGTGGCGCTCCTCGTATTCGCGGCGCATCTGGCGCACGAGGCCAAGCTCGGCTTGAAAATCCACATAGTGCGGCAGCTTCAGATGTTCGACGAAGCCGGTGGCCTGCACGTTGTCACAGTGCGAAATGACGAATTCCTCGTCCTGCGCCGGTGCGGTGATGTCTTCATCCAGCTCGTTTGCACGGAGCGCCCGGTCGCACAGCGACATGGCCATGGCCTTGCGTTCCGACTGACCGAACACCAGCCCGTAGCCGCGGGTGAACTGTGGTGGAACCTTCTTCGACCCCTTGAACTGGTTGACCATCTGGCATTCGGTGACGCGGATGCGGCCGAGCGTGACTGGGAAGTCGAGTTCAGGCACGTCGATCTCCACCTCCACCTCGCCAATACGGATTTCTCCGACGAAGGGATGGTTGCGACCATAGCCGCGCTGGGTGGAGTAGCCGAGCGCAAGGAGAAAACCCTCATCGCCCCGCGAAAGCGCCTGGAGGCGCAGGTCGCGCTCCATGGGGAATTCCGGTGGCTCGCGGGTGATGTCGCCGGGCTCGCGGTCTTCGGGCAGCGAGCCGTCTTCCTCGATCAGGCCTTCACTGGCGAGAATGTCGGACACGCGTGGCATCGCCTCTTCCGCCTCGCTGCGCGCCTCGGGCGCTGCCGGCTCTGCACCTTCGGCCAGTTCCGGGTCAAGCAGTCGATGCGTGTAGTCGAAGGTGGGGCCAAGAAGCTGCCCGCCGGGCAGGTCCTTGTATGTCGCGGAAACGCGCCGCTCGACCAGCATGGCCGCCGTATCGACGGGGCGCGAATAGCCAAAGCGCGGGAGCGTGGTGCGGTAGGCTCGCAGAAGGAAAATCGCCTCGATCATGTCGCCCCGTGCCTGTTTGAGGGCGAGTGCCGCAAGGCCCGTGTCGTAGAGCGAGCCTTCGGACATGATACGGTCGATGGCGAGCGAAAGCTGGCTGGCGATCTGTTCAAGCGTGATGGCGGGCAGGGCGCGGTCGCCACGGCGACGGTCGGCCAGAAGCCGGTGTGCGTTCTGGATGGCGGCTTCGCCGCCCTTTACGGCTACATACATGGCTCATGCCTCCTGGCTGGTGATGCGGGTGGAGCGGGGCAGGGCCGAAAGGCCCTCACGGCTGACCAGAATGAGATCGACGCCTCTGGGAAAGCGGGCATGGTTTTGTCCCCATTGGCAGATGAAATGGCGTGGCAGCGGTCGCGGCGCCAGACGTGCCTCGCTTTCGATGCCGGGGCCGTCGAGAACCAGTTCTTTGCCGCCCGAAAGGTCACTCACCTGAAGGATGAGCGTGGCCGAGCGGTCTGGGTATTCCTGCGACCCCTGGGCGAAGTTCTCCAGACCGATCAGGTGTTCCGGGTCGGCGGAGAACGCAAAATGCGCATCGGCTGGCGTGTTGGCGAGCGGTGCGCCGGTGTGAAAAGCAAGCCAGGCGCGAACGGCCTCTTCGGCGGCAAGTGCAGGATCAAGCCAGATCGGTGTGTCCTGATCGCAAAGTGCCAGTGCGATGGCTGCCGCCTCCGGCGTCAGTGGCGCGGGCGGTTTGGCGAGCGCGATACCCTTGTAAATGGTTCCGGGCTCGGCCATGGCCTGCATGACCGCGCGAAAAATGGCCTGGGCGTCAAACACAGCGTTCTGGAAGCCGCCTTCGATGGCGATGGAATCAAGCATCAGTCTTCTCCGCGAACCATGGTGAAGAAGTCGACCTTCGTGGCAGCCGTTTCGGCACGGCGTGTGGCATCTGCCTCAGCCAATCGTTCACGCAAGGGGACGAGAATCTTCTCTTCGATCTGTTCCTGGAGATCCGGCTTCTGTCTTAGCGCGTCCACAAGGGCGGCTACACGCACCTTCACCTTTTCGCGGCCGAGTGCATAGGCGTGGCCAACTTCGCCTGTCGGCAGCTTGACGGTGGCGCGTGTGACGGTGGCTTCGCCGAAGTTGAATGCCGCGCCGCCGCCTCCCATGCGCCCGCGCACAGTCACCAGCCCGGTTTCCGGCCCGCGCAGGGTTTCGGCATCATCTGGCAGCCCAGCTTCGTTCCAAAGCGCAATCAGATCACTTCCGCTTGCCCTTGCCAGCACGGCCATCGCTTCGCGTCTTCGCTCGCTGGCCACCTGTCTTTCGTGTCGTGAGACCATGACGGCTCCATCCATGTCAAAAACTCAAATTGTCTATTGTTCTAGACAACTATACATATTATGACCTTTGCCTAGCGAGTGTCCATGACGCGTTGATGACAATAGTGGCGGGGAACGGAGAAAAGTGGTGCAGGTGGAGGAAGAGGTCATCGAACGACGCAGCGGTATTGCGCTCTGGCGGCAGATCGCCGACCGCATGCGGCGCGAGATCGGCGAAGGCTCGCTTGGCAGTGAGGGGCGCATGCCCCCCGAGATGGCATTGGCCGAGCGCTTTGGTGTCAACCGGCACACGGTGCGCACCGCCATTGCCGCGCTGGTTCAGGAGGGGGTGCTCAGGGCCGAGCAAGGGCGAGGCACTTTTGTGGAAGGGCGAAAGCGGCTTGCTTATCCCATCCGCAATCGCACGCGCTTCTCCGAGGGATTGGCCGGCCAGTCACGCGGGTTGGCTGCAGATCTGCTCGACCATGCAGTTGAAACGGCGCCGGTCGAGGTTGCCCGTGCTCTCGGCCTTTCTTCCGGCTCCCCGGTGATCCGGCTCGAAACACGTTCGCACGCCGACGGGCGGCCTGTTTCCCGTGCCCGAAGCTGGTTTGACGCGCAACGGTTCTCCGGCATGGCGGAGGCGTTTGAGCGCACGCGTTCCATCACCGCATCGTTCAGGGAGCTCGGGCTGGACGATTATCTGCGCCAGAGCACGAATGTAACAGCGCGGCACGCCGATTCCGGTGATCTTCAGGATCTCAGGCTTTCGCCCGGTGCGATCGTCCTCGTCACCATCGCCATCAATGTCGATACCGACGGTTGCCCGGTGCAATATTCCGAAACCCGCTTCGCTGCCGACCGAATCGAATTGCACATTCCGGGAGCCGGCATGGAAGCCGCGGATTGATACGGCATTTCACCTCAAACTCACCGTGAAGTGACCGTATTGCGAGGTGGTTTGCGTTGATTTGCCAAGTCCCGACGTGCTCTATCGTCGAAATTTCAACTCTGGGCGATTGAGGGGATTTGCGTGAGGTCACTTGTTTTTTCGACGGCCATTCTGGCGCTCGGTGCCATTCCCACAAGCGCCGGAGAGGACGAGCCCAATCCCGACGACTGGGCGTCTGTTCTGGAAGATGCGCGTGGGGAAACGGTTTACTTCAACGCCTGGGGCGGGTCGCAGAACATAAACGCCTATATCGAGTGGGCCGGTGCGGAATTGAAGGAGCGCTACAACGTCACGCTCAAACACGTGAAGCTTGAGGATACCGCGAGCGCGGTCGCCACCGTGGTGGCGGAAAAGGCTGCAGGCCGCGATGAGAACGGGACGGTGGATCTCATCTGGATCAATGGCGAGAACTTCGCCGCCATGAAGCGGCAGGGGCTGATCCTCTCGCCGGGCTGGGCGGAAAAGCTTCCCAACTGGGCCTTTGTCGATGTCGAGAACAAGCCGACCATCCGAACCGACTTCACCGTGCCGGTGGAAGGGCTGGAAAGCCCATGGGGCATGGCGAAGCTTGTATTCTTCTACGATTCCGCCCGTACGCAGGTGAGCGCCCTGCCACAGGACGCGGACAGTCTGTTGAAATGGGCAAAGCAGAATCCGGGACGCTTTTCCTATCCGCAGCCGCCGGATTTCATAGGGTCTTCATTTTTGAAGCAGGTTCTTGCGGAGACGGTCGAAAATCCTGAATTGCTGCAAAAACCGGTCGATGAAGAGACATTCGACCAGGTAACCAGGCCCCTGTTTGACTATCTCGACGCTCTGAACCCGGTCATGTGGCGCTCGGGCCGTGCCTATCCGCAAAATTACCCGGCGATGAAGCAGCTTCTGGCCGATTCGGAGCTGGACATCATCTTTGCCTTCAATCCTGCGGAGGCCTCCAATGCCGTTGCCAATGGCGAATTGCCGGACACGGTGCGCTCCTTCACCTTTCCCGGCGGGACGCTTTCCAATACGCATTTTTTGACCATCCCCTACAACGCTTCGGCAAAGGCGGGCGCTTTGGTTGTGGCCAATTTTTTCCTTTCTCCAGAGGCACAGGCCCGCAAGCAGGATCCGGCCATCTGGGGCGATCCGACAGTGCTTGCACTCGACAGACTGGGTGCGGAAGACCGCGCCCGCTTCGATGCCATCGACCTTGGTGTCGCGACATTGCGTCCAGACGAACTTGGCCCGGCACTGGATGAGCCGCATTCAAGCTGGATGGAGCGCATCGAAACCGAGTGGAAACGTCGCTATGGGGTTGGCAATTAGCCGCGGCGTGGAACGAGCCCGATGCTGACGCGCCTCGGTCCCTTTCTCGCCATCGGGCTTCTGACCGTTCCGGTCGCGTTCGGGCTGGCCGGCACATTGCTGCCGGCCTTCGGCTATCTGCCTGCCCTGGGTGGAACGTCGTTTGATCTCGAACCTTTTCGAAGGTTGTTCGCAGAACCGGCCATCTTCATGTCGGCGCTGATGAGTCTTGTGACCGGGCTCGTTACAGCCGCAATTTCACTCCTGACCGTGATGCTTTTCACGGCCGCATGGGGTGGCACACGCATTTTTGTGCGCATACAGCACCTCTTGTCGCCACTCCTGTCCGTGCCGCATGCGGCCACCGCATTCGCGCTGGCTTTCCTCATCGCGCCCTCCGGCCTCATCGCACGGATCATCTCACCGGGCTTCACCGGCTGGGAACGTCCGCCTGATCTGCTGATCGTGCACGACCCGCTTGGTCTCTCGATGATGGCGGGGCTGATCGTGAAGGAAATTCCGTTCCTGCTGCTCGTTACGCTGGCCGCCCTGCCGCAGGTCAAGCCGGCGCGTATGCGGGCATTGATCGCATCGATGGGATACGGCCGCATTTCCGGCTTCGTTTTTGGCCTGTGGCCCTCGATCTATCCGCAGATCCGCCTGCCCGTCTTCGCCGTCATTGCTTTCGCCACCTCGGTGGTGGATGTCGCCGCCATACTGGGTCCCACGACGCCGGCGCCGCTCGCAGTGCGGCTTGTCAACTGGATGAACGACCCAGACCTGTCCATGCGCTTCCTCGCCTCGGCAGGGGCCATTCTGCAACTGGGCGTCACGGCGGCGGCGATCCTTATCTGGATCGGGCTGGAGAAGATTGGCGCGCGGGTGCGCGAGCGTCTTGCCTCTGCCGGGTGGCGGTTTCGGCGCGACGGCACCCTGAGGCTCGGCGCGCTCGCCTTGATGCTTTTATCGGCAGGAGCGATCTTTGCCGGCATGCTGGCGCTGGCGCTGTGGTCCGTTGCAGGGCTATGGCAATACCCGGACCTGCTGCCGGCGCGGTTCGAACTGCGCAACTGGACGCGCGTTCTGCCCAACCTCATGGAGCCGCTGGCCACCACATTGTCGGTTGCGCTCGTCTCGACGATGATTGCCGTGGTGATCGCCATACTTTGCTTTGCCCGGGAGGATGAAACTGCGAGGCCGCCGGGGCGCGGTGCGCTGACAGTGCTTTACCTGCCACTGCTCGTGCCGCAGGTGGCCTTTCTGTTCGGGCTTCAGCTGCTCTTCATTCTTGCGGGCATGGCGGCCACGTGGACAGCGCTTGTCTTCGCCCATCTTGTCTTCGTGCTGCCCTATGCCTGGCTAAGCCTGCGGGACCCGTGGCGTGCCTTCGACCGCCGTTATGATCAGATCGCGGCGGGCCTTGGAAAGGGCCCGGCCCGGCGCTTCTTTATCATTCGCCTGCCGATGCTGGCGCGACCGCTGCTTGCGGTTGCGGCCATAGGGTTTTCCGTATCGATCGGTCTCTATCTGCCTACGGTTCTGGTGGGTGCCGGCCGGTTGACCACCATCACCACGGAGGCGGTAGCGCTCGCCTCCGGTGGCAATCGTCGCGTGATCGGGATCTATGCCTTCATGCAGATGTTGCTGCCCGCAACAGGTTTTGCCGTTGCCACGATCGTGCCGGCGCTGATATTCCGCCGTTACCGCGACATGCATGTTTGAACGGAAACGGATTTGAGGGATACCGGGCTTTTCATAGACGGGGTGGCAATCAAGCTCGAGGGCCGCGAGATCATCTCGCTGACCAAACGGGTTGCGCCAGGAAGCGTGTTGACCGTGATGGGTCCGTCGGGAGCAGGAAAATCCACGTTGCTGGCCTATATCGGCGGGTTTCTCGATCCGGTCTTTTCGGCGCGGGGCAGGGTTTTCGTAAACGAAAACGAGGTGACTGCGCTGAAGCCTGAAGACCGGCATATGGGCGTGCTTTTTCAGGATCCACTGCTGTTTCCGCATATGAGCGTTGGCGGCAACCTCATGTTCGCGCTGCCTGAAGGGGTGCGCGGCCGCGAGGCACGCGCCGAGCGCGTCGCTCACGCACTTGAGGGTGTCGGGCTTGCGGGGCTTCAGAACCGGGATCCGGCAACGCTCTCCGGTGGGCAAAAAGCGCGTGTGGCGCTCGCTCGGGTGCTCGTGTCGTCACCCCGTGCCCTGCTTCTGGATGAACCCTTCTCCAAGCTTGACGCAGACCTGCGCGCGCAAACCCGTGAGCTCGTCTTTTCCAAGGCGCGTGACACAGGTTTGCCGGTGCTTCTCGTCACGCATGATGAGGCAGACGCAGAGGCTGCTGGCGGTGACATCGTGCGGATCGCCGGATAATGACGAGGCTTGAACTCCCAGACCTACCGGTAACGGACGTGCTGCCGGCGCTTGCAGGCGCGCTGGAGACCCGAGGCAAGGCGGTGCTCGTCGCGCCGCCCGGAGCGGGCAAGACGACACTTGCACCATTGGCGCTTCTGGATGCCCAATGGGCATCGCGCGGCCGCATCGTGCTTCTGGAGCCGCGCCGGCTTGCCGCGCGTGCTGCGGCCCGGCGCATGGCGGCGCTCCTTGGCGAAGAGCCGGGTGGGACGGTTGGCTATGCCATGCGCATGGAGCGAAAGGTTTCTGCCAAAACCCGCATTCTTGTGGTCACCGAGGGCGTTCTTGCGCGCATGATCGTCGATGATCCGGAGCTTTCGGGGGTCTCCGCAGTGCTCTTCGACGAGTTTCATGAACGCTCGCTCGATGGCGATTTCGCGCTGGCGCTGGCGCTTGACGCGCAGGCCGCACTTCGGCCCGATCTGCGGCTTCTGGTCATGTCGGCCACGCTCGATGGCGCGCGGGTCGCAACGCTTCTGGGTGATGCACCGGTGATCGAGAGCGAAGGGCGGAGTTTTCCCATCGAATTGCGCCACGCTGAACGGCCCTCCGGCGAGGCCATCGAGGAGACGATGGCGCGGGCGGTGCGCACGGTTCTGGCGGAGGAGGAGGGCAGCGTTCTCGCCTTCCTGCCCGGCCAGCGCGAGATTGAGCGGACAGCGGAGCGCCTTGCCGAACGGTTGCCCGCCGATGTGGACGTAACGCCGCTTTATGGCGGCCTCGACGGGCGTGCACAGGACGCCGCCATCCGGCCCGCGGCCAAAGGTCGGCGCAAGGTGGTTCTGGCGACAGCCATAGCGGAAACCTCGGTGACCATTGATGGCGTGCGGGTGGTGATTGACAGTGGTCTGTCGCGCCTGCCGAAATTCGAACCCTCGACGGGTCTGACCCGGCTGGAGACCGTGCGCGTTTCGCGCGCTTCAGCCGATCAGCGTGCTGGCCGTGCGGGTCGCACGGCACCCGGCATCGCGCTTCGCCTCTGGCGCGCGGAGCAGACGGCTGCGCTGCCCGCATTCACGCCGCCGGAAATTCTGGAGGCGGATCTGTCGGGTCTGTTGCTCGATTGCGCTGCCTTCGGCGTCAGCGATCCGGCTTCTCTTTCCTTTCTCGATGCGCCGCCGGCCCCGGCGCTTGTCGAGGCGCGCAGTCTTCTGCGGCGGCTCGAAGCGCTGGACGAGGCGGGCCGGCTGACGGCTGAGGGCGAGGCGATGCGCAGGCTCGCTTTGCCGGTGCGGCTGGCGCATATGGTGGCGCGCGCGGCGGAAGACGGTCACGCACAAGCCGCAGCCGAACTCGCCGTTCTCCTGTCAGAACGCGGGCTGGGTGGCCGGTCCGCCGATCTGGACGACCGGTTACAGCGCTTCCGTAAAGAGAAGGGCACGCGGGCGGAAAAGGCGCGTCAGCTCGCAGCGCGGCTGGCAAAGGCGGCCGGTGGTGAACGCGCCGGGGATGCGCCGCATGCGGGCGCTCTTCTCATTCATGCATGGCCCGACCGCGTTGCCAAAGCACGGGGCGCGCATGGGCATTTCGTCATGGTCAATGGGCGCGGCGGCGTGCTGGCTCCGGAGGAGCGCCTTGCCGGAAGCGCCTTTCTGGTCGTCGCCGATCTTCAGGGGCGGGCGCAGAATGCGCGCATTGCTTCGGCAGCGGCGATTGACGAGGAAGAGATCGTGGGCGCGCTCGGGCATCTGATCGAGGAGGTTACCGAGACACGCTTCGACCGTGGCGCGGGCACGCTCAGGCAGCGGCGGGTGCGCCGGCTGGGCGCGCTGGTGCTGGCCGAGCAGGTTCTGCCGCCGCCATCGGGCGCTGCTGCCGACCGAGCGGTGATCGACGCCGTGCGGGCAAACGGGCTGTCGCTTCTGCCCTGGGACAGGGAAGCGAAGGCGCTCAGGGGCAAGCTTGCCTGGCTCCACGCGGCGAAGGGCGACCCATGGCCTGATATGTCGGACGAGGCGCTTCTTGAACGGCTCGACGACTGGCTCCTGCCTTTCCTTGCCGGCGAGGCGTCACTTTCCAGACTGGCGCCGCACATCCTGCGCGAGGGGCTGACTGCGCTGGTTCCGCACGAATTTCAAAGGCGCATCGGCCAGATGGCCCCCAGCCATTTTGACGCTCCTTCAGGCAGTCGCGTGCCCATTCGCTACGAGGCGGAGGGGGCCGGTGCTGGCAATCCGGGTGCAGGAGCTTTTTGGCCTGACCGAACACCCCACGGTCGCCGATGGGATCCCACTCAAACTGGAGCTGCTTTCGCCTGCGCACCGGCCGATCCAGACAACGCGCGACCTGCCGGGTTTCTGGGTCGGGTCGTGGGCGGATGTGCGCGCCGATATGCGAGGCCGCTATCCCAAGCATGTATGGCCTGAACACCCGGCCAGCGCAGCCGCGACACATCGCGCCAAACCGCGTAAAAAATAACGCTTGGAGTGGAGGTGGACTTCCCTCATAACCCAGCCATGCTTGAGGATATAAGGGCCCACGATCCGAGCCATGGCCTGCGGCTCAACACGTTGATCAAGCTGCGCTGGCTGGCGATCATCGGTCAGAGTGCGGCAGTGATCGTTGTCGCCTTCGGGCTCGATTTTCCGCTACCGGTCGGCCTGTGTTTCGCGCTGATCGCGGCTTCGGCGTGGCTCAATGTGCATCTGGCATTTCGCTATCCCGTGACGCACAGGCTGGCTCCCCTGGCCGCACTCGGGATTCTTACCTTCGATGCGTTCCAGCTTGCCGGTTTGCTGTACATGACGGGCGGCCTCACAAATCCCTTCGCGCTTCTTATGACAGTGCCTGTCGTGATCTCCGCCACATCGCTGCCACTGCGCTGGACCGCGCTTCTTGGCTCTCTGGTGGTGGCCCTTACCACGGCGCTCGCCGTCTTCCATCGCCCGCTTCCATGGTTCCCCGGCACCGAGCTGGTGATGCCCCTTGTCTACATCATTGGTGTCTGGATCGCCGTGGTGTCGAGCATCGCCTTCACCGGGGTCTATGCCTATCGGGTCGCGAAGGAAGCCCGGCTTCTGGCCAACGCGCTTGCGGCCACCGAACTGGTGCTGCAGCGGGAACAGCACATCTCTGCGCTGGATGGTCTGGCGGCCGCCGCTGCCCACGAGCTCGGCACCCCACTGGCCACCATCGCGCTGGTGGCGCGCGAAATGGAACGTGCGCTCGGCAAGGACGAGCGTTTCAGCGAGGATGTGACGCTGCTGCGCACCCAGAGCGAGCGATGCCGTGAGATTCTGCGCCAGCTGACCAGCCTGTCGTCGGAAGGCGAGGCGCACATGGCACGCCAGCCCTTCACCTCTTTGATCGAGGAAACCGCTGCTCCCCACCGCGATTTTGGCATCGATATCCGCCTGGAGCCGGGCGCAACGAAAGGACCGGAGCCGGTGGGACGGCGCAACCCGGGTGTCATTTACGGGCTCGGCAATCTGGTGGAGAACGCGGTGGATTTCGCGCGCGAAAGCGTCACGATCCGCTGGCACTGGGACGCAGACACCGTCGGGCTTCTCGTGGTGGATGACGGCCATGGTTTTCCCGCTGAAATCCTGGATCGGATCGGTGAACCCTACATGTCGAAGCGATCCTCCGATGGCAGCAGTGGCGGCGGGCTCGGGCTGGGACTTTTCATTGCCAAGACACTACTTGAGCGTTCTGGCGCCCAGATCCGATTCGGCAATCTTGCCGAGAAGGGCAAGGGTGCATTCGCAGAAGTGATCTGGCCGCGATCAATCTTCGTAGTGCCCGAGGAGGCATCTGGATTCGTCGGCAAAGAGTCCTAAATTGGAAAGCTGACGGATTTGGGTTAGAAAGATTTCAGGAAACATAATGTGCTGAACGTGCTGGATATGACAAGCAACACCGTGGAAGACCCGGAAGTCGCGCTGGGCGAGGACCGTTCGCTGCTCATCGTTGACGATGACAAGCCATTCCTCACCCGTCTGGCGCGGGCCATGGAGAGCCGTGGATTCACGGTGGAGACCGCTGAATCGGTGGAAGAGGCGGTTGCGCGCGCGAAAGCCGCGCCACCGGCCTTCGCCGTGGTGGATATGCGGCTTGCAGATGGCAATGGTCTCGACGTGGTGGCCACCATACGCGAAAAGCGCAAGGATTCCCGTACCATCATCCTGACCGGTTACGGAAACATTGCCACGGCCGTGACTGCGGTGAAGCTTGGCGCCATCGACTATCTGGCCAAACCCGCAGACGCCGATGACGTTTTTGCAGCGTTGACACGGCAGGCCGGAGAGAAGGTGGCGCCCCCGGAAAATCCGATGTCGGCCGACCGGGTGCGCTGGGAGCACATTCAGCGGGTTTACGAAATGTGCGACCGCAACGTCTCGGAAACGGCGCGCAGGCTGAACATGCATCGGCGCACGCTGCAGCGTATTCTGGCCAAACGCGCGCCGCGTTGAGGGGTGCGTGAGGCTTGAGCCCCAGGCAAGTACTGGGGATTTTTCCTAGTGTGGAACGATACCGCTGTATCGTTTTGACGTGGCAACAGCGCGCAGAGGCTGGTGGACAAGGTCCGCGCGCGACGTTACAACGAAAACAGGTATATTTTCCTGTTCCTGAAGCGCTGGAAGGATGAGTCCCGTGCTTTCGCACGACAAGGTTTGGGCAGCCATAGACGCGTTGGCTGCGCGTCACTCGCTTTCTGCCTCCGGTCTTGCCCGGCGTGCAGGGCTGGACTCTACGGCTTTCAACAAATCCAAACGCCTGTCCTCAGACGGACGCCCGCGCTGGCCCTCTACCGAATCCCTGTCGAAGATCATGGATGCGACGGGAACCACACTGTCGGAATTCGTGATGCTGCTTCACTCTGAGGGGCGCCCCACCGAACCTTATATGCATCCGCCGCCCAGCGTCCCGCTCATCGGCTTTGCCCAGGCAGGGGCCGGAGGCTTTTTCGACGATGCGGGCTTCCCGCATGGAGAAGGATGGGAGCATGTGGATCTGCCGGGGCCAGCGCGTGAAGGTGCCTATGCATTGCAGGTGCAGGGCGATTCCATGATGCCGCTCTATCGCGACGGAGATACGCTTATTGTCGACCCCACCGCCAGACTGCAGCGTGGTGATCGCGTTGTCGTGAAGGCGGCAAGCGGCGAGGTGATGGCCAAAGTTCTCCTGCGGCAGACGAGCCGCGAGGTCGAGTTGCTCTCGCTCAATCCAGATCACGCGAACCGGGTTCTTCAAAGGCAGGAGATGGAGTGGATGGCGCGGATCATCTGGGCGAGCCAATGAGACCATGGCGTGCGCGGGCAGGTACTGCTGCCTGCATGTGCCTCGCAGCACTCGCCGCTTTGGGGACAACTGAAGACGCATTTGCCCAGGAGCGTCGGCAGCCGCGCATTATCGCCCCCGAACTTTTCGCGCCTCCACCGGTTGACCCGTCCGGGCTGGAACGAACCGAACCACGTGCGCCGCTAAGCGAGCTTGGTCAGCCCGCGCCCGAGCCGGGACCGGTGGACACGCTCTATCACCAGCCGATCGCGATTGCGGCCGGCCTGCTCCAGGCGGAAGGGCGCACAATCAGGATTGCCGGCATTCGCATCATCTCCCCAGATCAGGTTTGCGACGCCAGCTCAGGTGCTGTCTGGCCCTGCGGCAAGCGGGCGCGCACTGCGTTCCGTTACTGGCTGCGCGGCCGTGCGGTGGAATGCCACGCGCAGGATCCGCAGGAAAACAATGCTGCTGATCAGGTGGCCGAAATGACGATGGTCTGCCGGCTTGCTGGGCGGGATGTGGGAGCCTGGCTGGTGGAGAATGGCTGGGCGCTGGCCGATGCCGATGGGCCTTATCCGGACAAGGAAAAGACGGCCCGCATTGCCGGCAAAGGCATTTTTGGCGGCGGGCCGTCGGGATTATAGAGAGACGATTGGAACCTGACCGGGATCAGAGGTTCCCGTCGAGCGCGGCGTTGATCAGCCCGCGCGTTTCATTGATGCCGTAAAGCGCAGCGAATGAGCCGAAGCGTGGGCCCCGTTCCTGCCCCAGAAGCACCTGATAGAGCATCTGGAAGAAGGCCACTGAAACACCGGGGCCTCCGTTGGGGCTCTTGCGCTTGTGATCCTGATAGCGCTCGATGCCGCGGGCCACATCCAGAATTGCATTCTGGATCGCTTCGCCATCGGCATCTGACTGCAACGCACCAAGGGCGTCTTTGATGCCGCGTAGCGCCTCGCGTTCGACCTCGTCGGGTGCACGGAATGCCTTGGACGGTTTCACGAAATCTTCGAAATAGCGCAGCGCGTAGCCGGTGAGCCGGTCGAGCTCGGGGTGTGTCTGAGGCGTGACGCCGGGCGCGTAGCGCGAGATGAAGCCCCAAAGAACATCCGTGTTCTGCGCATTGGAGGCGCTGACCAGGTTGAGCAGCAGCGCAAACGGAACCGGCAGTTCGGTTGCCGGCGGCGTGCCGTCGTGGATGTGCCAGACCGGATTGCCGAGACGGTTCTTCCAGTCCTGGCGATCATAGGCGGACAGAAAGGTGTAGTACTCGTCCACCGCACGCGGGATCACGTCGAAATAGAGCTTCTTTGCCGCTTTCGGTTTCTGGAACATGTAGAGCGAAAGGCTCTCGGTCGGGGCATAGGCGAGCCATTCATCGATGGTCAGGCCATTGCCTTTCGACTTGGAGATTTTCTGGCCGTTCTCATCCAGAAACAGCTCATAGTTGAAGCCTTCCGGCGGTTTCTTGCCGAGCGCGGTGCAAATCTGTGCTGCAAGTTTCACACTGTCGATCAGATCCTTGCCGGACATTTCGTAATCGACTTCGAGTGCGGCCCAGCGCATCGCCCAATCGGGCTTCCATTGCAGCTTGCAGTGGCCACCGGTCACCGGTGTTTCGAACAGCTCGCCATTTTCGGGGTCGCGCCAGACAATGCTGCCTGCATCGACCTTTCGCTCCTCGAGCGGAACCTGCATCACCACGCCGGTTTTGGGGTGGATCGGTAGGAAAGGCGAATAGGTCTGGGCCCGCTCCTCACGCAGCGAGGGCAGCATGATGTCCATCACCGCGTCGTAGCGCTCGAGCAGGGTGAGAAGCATCGCGTCAAACCGCCCCGACGCATAATAATCCGTGGAGGAGGCGAATTCGTAATCGAAGCCGAACTGATCGAGGAAGGACCGAAGACGCGCATTGTTGGCGGCGCCGAATGAGGGGTATTCGTTTGAAAAGGGGTCCGGCACCTGCGTCAGTGGCTTGCCCAGGTGAGAGCGCAGCATCTCCTTGTTGGGCACATTGTCGGGAACCTTGCGCAGACCATCCATATCATCAGAGAAGCACAGGATCTTCGTCTTGATCCTGTCTTCGGTGAGCACGCGAAAGGCATGCCGCACCATTGAGGTGCGGGCCACTTCACCGAAAGTGCCGATATGGGGCAGCCCGGAAGGCCCGTACCCCGTCTCGAACAGAACCGTATCGGGGAAGTTGCCGCCCTCGTAGCGTTTGACGATCTTGCGCGCTTCCTCAAAGGGCCAGGCCTTGCTCTCGGCTGCGGCCTCCATCACTTCGGGCGTCAATTCAAGCGCATCTTGGCCTGCCGTCGTCATGTCGCTTTCCAGAGTTTGATTTCGATTAAGCGCCAAGCCTGTAAGACGGCTCAGCCGATGCGTCAATCGAAGCGACGATTTTTCATTGCGGCACGTGGTCTGGCTACCTACTTTCGGTCCTCATGAGTTTGCCAGCGGAGATTGATATGGCACAGCCGAGCGCGCAAGAGGCTCTAATCTACCTGATGGTTGTCATGTCTGCAGCCGACCGTGACATGACTGACGCAGAGCTTGCCATCATTGGCGACACAATCCGGTCCTGGCCGGTCTTCCGGGAGTTTGATGACGATCGCATTATTGAAGTGGCGCGCAAGTGCCAGCAGATCCTGCAGGAGGATAACGGGCTGGAGCGCATTCTTACAGCCGTGCGCGACACGGTGCCGGTGAAACTGCACGATACGGCCTACGCATTGGCTGTCGAGGTTGCAGCCGCCGACATGTATGTGGAACCGGAGGAAAAGCGCATGTTGCATATCGTGCGCAGCCGTCTGCAGCTTGAGCCGCTGGTTGCCGCAGCCATCGAGCGGACGGCACAGGCACGCAGACGCGCGCTGCTGTGATCCCAGCGCATGCGCGCTTTGTGACCGAACGCTGGTCAAGCTTATGTGACTGGCGTTTGAGCCGGGGGCAGGATTAATTGCGGCATGACTTCATTCTTCCTGTCCGAAGCGACGATACGGCTTGGTGCGTTTGTTGCAATATTCACCGTCATGGCGGGGTATGAGTTGTGGTCACCACGCCTTGAGCGACCCGAGATGCTGGGTGCACTCAAGTCGCGCCGCTGGTTTTCCAACCTGTCCATGGTGCTCATTTCTTCGCTGATTTTGCGGGTGGTTTTCCCGGCAGCCGCGGTTGGCGCGGCCGTGTGGGCCAAAACGAACCAATGGGGTCTGTTCAATTCGGTCGACATCGCACCGTTAGTCGCCGCCATGATTGCATTCGCCATACTTGATTTTGCAGTCTGGCTGGAGCACGTGGCGAGCCACAAAATCCCGTTGCTTTGGCGTATCCACCGGATGCACCATGCCGATAATGGCTTCGACGTCACGACGGGGTTGCGGTTTCATCCGCTCGAAATACTGCTTTCAATGCTATGGAAAGCGGCGGTCGTGATCGCGTTGGGTGCGCCCGTGATGGCTGTCCTGGTCTTCGAGATCGTTTTGAACGGCATGTCGATGTTCAATCATTCCAACGTTAGAATACCACTTCGTCTCGACGGGTGGCTGCGCCACGTTGTGGTCACGCCCGACATGCACCGCGTGCATCATTCTTCAATCAGGCGTGAGACCGATTCAAATTACGGTTTCAATTTTCCATTCTGGGATCGTCTGTTCAAAACCTATACGGCACAGCCCAGGCTGGGGCACGATGGCATGGAAATCGGGCTTTCGGAGTATCGCGGGCCGCTTACGGCGCGGCTTGTCTGGATGCTCTCACTGCCGTTTCGCGCCCTTCGCGGCCGCTAGAGGGAATGGCTTCGCTGGCAGGCGTGCAGGTCTCGACGCGGGTTTCTCAATAAAAACCTGTCGGGAAATGGCGAAGGTAAATTTCGTTCAGACCGCCACTGACCTGGATCTCATGCAAAGCGAAATCAATGGCCTCAGCGAGTTGCGGCAAGTCTCTTGAGGTCGCAACGGCCAGCCCCTGTCCCAGATATTCGGACGCGAGATAGGGCCCGCCGGAAAAAGAGCAGCATCCCTCTGAGGCTTTTCCGGCAAGCCAGAAACTCAGCGTTACCCCGTCGCCGAATATTGCGTCAATTCTCCCCTGCTTCAGGTCTTCATACATCCAGTCCTGCCGGCTGTAGACAACACTGCGGGCTCTGGGAAACAGATCCCGCAGCAGCACTTCATGCGCAGTCTGGCCGACGACACCGACCCGCAGTCCGGTGACAGACGCATGAAGCGGCTCTGCCAGTGGAGATGAGCGCGGGGTTATCAGGCGCGCGGGGAAGCGAAAATAGGGTATGGAGAACAAGTATTTCTCCCGGTTCTCCGCCGTCATCGCAAGCCCGGCAAGAATGGCCTCGCCGCGCTGTGCCTCCATTGCCGGGGCAAGCTCCTCCCAGGGCAGTGCCTGCACCTGACAGCGCTCACTCAAATCGAGTTTCTCACAGATCATGCGCGCGAGATCGATGTGAACACCGCTGAGCCGATTGGCGGCATCAAGGTAGTTGAACGGGTAGAAATCAACCGTCGTAAGAAAGCGCAATCTGGGCAGCGAGGAGAGATCCGGTTTCGAATGCTGGTTCCTTGGATCGGAAAACACCGGGAAAGCGCTCTCCTGCGCGGTTCCCGACAGAGTAAAGCCAAGCAGAAAAGCCACAGTGGCGGTGAAATAAAAAAAGAGACAGAATGCGCGTTTAATGTAGTCGGCAAACAATATGATGATATTGTTTTCGAATATGCTTTGTGTGGTTCGAAATATCATTGTTATTATCGACAGGATTCGCAGGACATTATGGGGCGTGTATGGATATTTCCAAGGCAGGTCGAATGATACATCGGCGGGGTTGAAAACATATGTCCGATTTTGACAAGACCAGAGCCTTTATAGAGCAGATCCAGAATGCCCGAAGTTCGGTTGCCATCGTTTCCGCACTGACATCCATTGCGCAGAATTACGGCCTTAATGCTGTGTGTGCGGGCACGCTGCCGGGGCAGGGCACCTCGCCGGGGGAACAGGTTGCGCATCTTATTCTCAGCAACTGGCCAGCAGAATGGATCGACCGGTATGTTTCCCGCAACTATATCTTTCATGACCCGATCGTAGACCAAGTCCGCCAAAGCGGAAACGTGATTTTGTGGCGTGACGTCCTGCAAAACCACCAGGGGTCGCGAACACAGGTTCAGCTGTTCAGGGAAGCTCGCGATTTCAAGCTTGTCGATGGCATCGCCATGGCTTTTACCACTCTTGAAGGACGCGAGATCGTGATGTCTTTCGCCGGAGAGCGTGTCGAATTGTCCCCGGAAGACATGAAGATGATGTCTTTTATGGCCGCCTATGCCACCGGTCATGCGTTGAGCGTGCGGGGGGAAGATCGTTTCCGGGAGCTCGGCCCGCAGGAAAAGGAGTGCGTGCAGCTTTCGGCGCGCGGCAGGTCAATCGCGGAAATCGCAGAGATACTTTGCATAAGCGAGCGTGAGGTTTGTGAACTGACCGAACGTGCCCGTCGGAAGCTAGGTCCCGGCCATTTGCTCTACCGGCGCGGTGATGTCCCTCGGCTGACACCGCGCGAGAAGGAGTGCCTTCAATGGGCCGCTCAGGGGAAATCGGAATGGGAGGTTTCCCAGATACTTGGCATTTCCGAACATACTGCCGAGAAGCATCTATTGAACGCAAAAACAAAGCTTGGAGCGTCAAACCGTGTCCATGCCGTTGCAGAAGCAATACGCTGCGGCATTTTTGATTGAATATCTTGCAGCCATGGATTGCAAAACGATGTATCCGACAAGTTGCAAGAGTCTCGATATTGTGTTGCTATGGTGGAAATCTTGTGAGGGAGCCAAATATGGCGGGACGAGATTTCAGATTGCCTTATGTTTGCGTGCAAACATTATTTTACTTCTGCTTACAAGAGCCTGTTTGCAAGGATTTTACGCCAGATTTTCGATCGAGGTGATCCTGGATGGACCATCTCGTGGATACGCAAATCTTCAGGCGTGCCGGCGACAGTCTGGGTGAGGTCGATGAGCTATCGGCCGTATTGCCGCCGTCTTCGGCATCGGAGTGGCTTCCGGTGCTGGAAACACTGTCTGTAAGCGAAGCGGAAGCTCGTCGTGTGGAGGCGAGGGCCAGGCTTGCCGGTGTGTGCTTTCAAACCGAGCTTCTCGCGTCCGGCCTTGTCTTGGAGCGTGAATTGTTTCGCGCACTGGCAGATTATCTGGGAGTTCCGTTCCTTCAGCGCCCGGATCCAAACGCGCTCGTCATGCGTGAGTGGCAGGGGCTGGCCGCGCTGGCACAGCGCGGCGGTGCCCGCGTGAGCCTGGCGGTGGATGTGCGCGGGCAGTCAAACGTGCTGATCGCGCCCGACAGGGTCAGCATCCCGGCGCTGAAAGCCTTTGTCGCGCGCTACCCGCGCGCCTCCAGACGAATTCGGATGGTGCAGCCTTCGGTTCTGCGGGAGGCCATTTCGCAGAGATCGCAAAAGGCGCTCATGCGGATCGCAACAGACAAGCTGTTTTCTATGGCGCCCGAGATGTCCGCGCGGATCGTCGCAAATGCATGGCAGGGTGCGGTCCTGGGGGCTTCGGTCGTGTCGCTCGTGTTCGCTTCGGTGTTTCTGCCCTCGACAACACTGCTTGTACTGCATGCGGTATTTTCTTTTGTCTTCCTCGCCTGTGCCGTGCTGCGAATAATGGTCCAGTTTCGTGGACCGTCGCCTGGTGAAGCCCGCATCGCGACCGTGCGACCGGCGGAAATGCCTGTCTATTCGGTGCTTGTCGCCCTCTACAAGGAAGCGGAAATCGTCCCTGACCTTCTCGTGGCGCTTGGAAAGATCGTCTGGCCGCGCGCGAAGCTGGAGATCAAGCTGGTCTGTGAAGCGGACGATGAGGAAACGCTTGCTGCGCTGAGAACGCAAGAGTTGCGCCCCTATATCGAGATCATCGAGGTCCCGGCCGGCGCGCCACGCACCAAGCCAAAGGCATTGTCATATGCATTGCCCATGACATCGGGGGCCTTTGTCGCACTTTATGATGCCGAAGACAGGCCGCATCCCTTCCAGCTGGTGGAAGCATGGCACGTTTTCAGGCATGCGGATGAGCGACTGGCCTGCGTCCAGGCCCCTCTCACAATATCAAATCGACGGGAGAGCTGGATCTCCGCGATGTTTGCGCTGGAATATGCGGCCCTTTTCAGGGGGCTGTTGCCGTGGCTTGCAAAGAGCGGACTGATGTTGCCTCTGGGAGGAACATCCAATCATTTCCGTCGTGAGGCACTTGATGGTGTGGGAGGATGGGATCCCTACAACGTCACGGAGGATGCCGATCTGGGAGCACGGCTTCATCGCCGAGGCTATCGGACCGGGGTGATCTGCAATCCAACTCACGAAGACGCGCCCTGCGACGTGCGAACATGGCTGCCTCAGCGGACACGATGGTTCAAGGGCTGGGCACAGACCTGGCTGGTTCATATGCGCAATCCGATGGCCACAATTCGCGAAATGGGGCTGGCTTCGTTTCTGGTGATGCAGGTCCTGTTTGCGGGGATGGTATTGTCGGCGCTTGCCTATGGCGTTTTCTGGGCCACTGCAGTGGGGATTGCGCTGTTCTGGGCTTTTGGCGGAGAGATCCGGCTCACCGAAGGGGTGTTGCTGATCGTCGACATCGTCAATGTCGTGCTCGGGCATCTCGCGTTTCTGCTGCTAGGCTGGTCGACACTGCGAAAAACAGAGCGCTTGGGCTTCTGGAAGCGTGTTCTCTGGACACCCCTTTACTGGTCCTTGATGTCAGTGGCAGCCTGGCGTTGCGTCTGGCAACTGTACTGGAACCCTCACCACTGGGAGAAAACGCAGCACAAACGCCACGGCCAGGCAACCAGATCTATTTCAGAAAGCCGGCCCCTGAACCGATGATCAGGGGGTCCTCCTGACCGATCGCTTCCAGATCCCGCCCGTCATAGGCGATTGAAAGCAGAATTCGTCGGATCACCGCAATCCGCGCGCGCCTTTTGTCGTTTGCCCGAATGATTGTCCAAGGAGCATGGGCGCTATGGGTGCGTTCGATCATAAGATCACGCATGCGCGTATAATCGTCCCATTTGCGAATGCCGGCGACATCCATCGGCGAAAATTTCCAGTATTTCAGCTTGCTGTGCCGACGGTCATGAAACCGCTCAAGTTGGGTTTCCTGACCGATATTGAGCCAGAACTTGAAGAAATGGATGCCGTCATTGACGATAGCCCGCTCAAAATCCGGCGCTTCTTCCAGGAACTGCTCGTGCTGTTCGGGCGTACAGAACCCCATCACGGGTTCGACACCGCCACGATTGTACCAGGAGCGGTCGAACGTCACCAGTTCTCCGCTGGTCGGGAAGTGAGTGACGTAGCGTTGAAAGTACCACTGACCACGTTCGGTTTCAGTGGGTTTGGGAAGCGCCACATTGCGTGCATGCCGCGGATTCAGATAGGCGCGAATGCGTGCGATCGTTCCGCCCTTTCCGGCAGCGTCCCGCCCTTCGAACAAGGCCATGACCCGGGCGCCGCTTTCCTGCATCCAGGCCTGCAGTTTCACAAGCTCTACCTGAAGCGTTTCCAGTTGCGCTTCATATTTCTTCCTGTTGAGCTTCTTGTCGTAGGGAAATCCGTCGGATGTCAGTTTGGTGTTTTCGATCCAGTCAGGCAGGTCGGGATCATCGATGTCGAAGGTGCGTTTTTTCCCTGAGACGGTGAGTTTGAAGGGTTCGATTCTCTCAAGAGCGGGGTTATCCAAAGGCTTATTCATAAAATCGATCCTGAACAGTGGGAGTGTCCATGCTATTTGCAGCGTGAGATAAGGTCCAGACGCGACGTCTGGGCTGCGCTGCCCCCGGTTGGTGCTGTCTGACACCGGGGCTGCAGGCGCCTGTGGGGTGAATGAACGTTTGAGCATGATCGAAGACCAGGAAATGAAAGAGCGACCCGGGATGCTGCGGACCGTTGTTCAGCGCTGCATTGACAGGCTGGCGGCCGTTGCCGGACTGCAGCAGAGTGGCAGCGGGACTCCCCACAGTGACATGCCGGCGAGAGCGGGCGGACACATCGATACGCTACCGGCGGTCTATCTGGCCGCAGCAGTGTTGGACCCTCTATACATATTCGACGGCAACGGCTCGATCCTCTATGCCAACGAAGCTGCTGACAGCGCATTTGGGCCGGTGGCAAAGGGGGCATCGCTCCGCCTCAAGTTTCGGGCTCCGGAAATGCACGAGCTGGTTAGCTCCGTGATTTCTGAGGAAGAGGCATCAAAGGCGATCAACTATATTGAAAGGGTTCCGGTCGAGCGGGCCTACCGTGTGGTGGCGAGCCGGATCGGAAAGGAAACCGGTCTCTGTGTCCTGATATTCAAGGACCAGAGCGAGGCGCGGCGCATCGACCGGATGCGCGCCGACTTCATCGCCAATGCAAGCCACGAACTGCGAACGCCGCTCGCCTCGATTGCAGGTTTCATCGAAACGCTGCGGGGCCCCGCGCGCGATGATCCCAAGGCTCGCGAGAATTTTCTTCAGATCATGCAGAACCAGACGCAGCGCATGGCGCGCCTGATCGACGATCTTCTTTCTCTCTCCCGGCTGGAGATGAAGCCTTACCAGAAGCCGAATGCGCAGCTCGATGTCGTTGATCTGGTCAAGGGCGTGATCGAAGCCATGCGTCAAATCGCCAGAGACAACCGTGTGGAACTTGTGTCGGAGCTGGGCGACACGCCGATACTTGTCGCAGGCCATTCCGATGAGTTGGTGCAGGTTTTCGAGAACCTTCTCGAAAATGCCTGCAAATACGGAAGTTCCGGCGAGCGCATCGTCGTTTCTGCCGAGCAGGCGGGTCCGATGGAGGAAGTGCGTGTTTCCGTACGGGATTTTGGGCCCGGTATTCCAGAAGAGCATATACCGCGCATCACGGAGCGCTTTTATCGCATTGATATGGAGGCCAGCCGTTCCCAGAAAGGCACCGGCCTTGGTCTCTCCATCGTCAAGCATATATTGACACGGCATGATGCCAGGCTGTCGGTGAGGTCCGTGGCGGGCGAGGGGGCGACGTTTGTTGTGCATTTTCCACCCGTTCCGCCGGCTGCCGACAGAGTTGAGCAAATTTAGGAGTGTACCCTGCATATTCATCTCGCCGCCATCTCAGCTGGTTACTGAGTGGTGATCAGCCGGGAAACACAGGGTCGAAGAGGAACAGGGCCATGCAGAAGCACCACACGATGCGATCCTTCGACGACGAACTGAGCTATCTGTCGGATCAGATCGCTGCGATGGGAGGCTATGCCGAGCGCATGGTGGAGGAGGCCGTGGCTGCGCTGGTGCAGTCCGATGCCGGCCTGGGCCGCAAGGTGGTGGAAGACGATCACTTTCTCGATGCAAAGGAGCGCGAGATCGGTGAACGCGCCGTCATCATCATCGGCAAGCGCCAGCCGGTCGCTCATGATCTGCGGGAAATCGTGGGTGCGATCCGCATCTCATCCGATCTGGAGCGTATCGGAGATCTCGGCAAGAACATTGCGAAGCGTGTCGTTGCGGTGACGGAAAGCAAGCAGCCTGTCCGGCTTTTCAGGGGGCTTGAGGCGTTGGCCGGCCTGGCTCTTACGCAGTTGAAGGAAGTACTGGATGTCTATGCCTCCCGCTCGGTCGAGCGCATAGGCTTCGTGCGGGACAGGGACGAGGAGATCGATGCGATGTACACGTCGCTGTTTCGCGAGCTTCTCACCTACATGATGGAAGATCCGCGCAATATCACGGCATGCACGCATCTGCTGTTCTGTGCGAAGAACATCGAGCGCATCGGTGATCACGCCACAAACATCGCTGAAACGGTTCATCACATCGTCACGGGGCGTCAGCTGCCGCTCGAGCGGCCAAAGGAAGACCAGAGCCACAGCGTGGTCACGTCACCCAAAAGCTAAGGAAAGACAGCAGGCGAAGGCGCCTCCGGCTCTCGTTCCCAGTCTCGCACAACAAAAACCCGGCTGCGCACGATGCGAGCCGGGCAAGTTGGAGAGAGAGAGCTATGCGAGCAGTCAGCGGCTCCTGCGCCGCTCCGATGCGGGCTGATAGGCAAGCCGGGAATGATAGCCGCAATAGGGGCCGTTCTCGCCGGTTTCGTTGCCGCAGAAACTGAAATCTTCTGAGAGTGGATCGCCATTGGGCCACTTGCAGGTGGTTTCGGTGAGCTGCACGAGCTCCAGCTTGCGTGAAATGGGAACCACAACATTTTCGACCGGACGCATGTAGGTCTGCGCCACAGGTTCTTCATCGAACTGAGCCTGGAGCGCTGTCGCGCCAACGGAAACGGTCGTGGGCCGCGTGGTGCGCGGGCGGCGCGTGGTGGTGCTGCTTGGCGCGGCAGGTGCGGCCTTCTTCTGGCGGGTGCGCGTGCTTGTCGCGCGGCCACGGCTGGAGAGCTTGAGGCGGTGCACCTTGCCGATCACGGCATTGCGGCTGACACCGCCAAGCTGGGCCGCAATCTGGCTTGCGCTCAGACCTTCCGCCCACAATTTCTTCAGGGTTTCGACTCGTTCGTCAGTCCAGTTCATCGGGACACGCTCCTGTCCAGCGTGCGGAATCCGAATCCAGCCTCGCTCAGCCAAAAGCCGAGGGAGCACCATATAATCATGGTAGATGTGGTCCGCCGCACAAAATGTAGTCTTTTTGCTTGGAGAGAAACTACATTATTGGCAGAGTCCGTGACAAGAGACCTTACCGTAAGCTGATTCGGTTTTTGAGGTTTTCCCCAATTTGCTGATTTCAAGTGTCATCTTGCCGTCGTGGCGATGCGTTGACAGGCAGATGGAAACAACCGATAAAACGCTCCGGTGCCGCCCAATGGGCGGCATTTTGATTTCATTCTTCCGTGCCCGTATCTGCGCGGGGCGGAACCTATCTCATGCTCAGTGGGGACCGTGTGGATGCGTGAATCTGCGCTTTATGGAACATATGCTCGTCAACCTCTCGCTTTCGAGAGGGGCGAAGGGTGCTGGATAGAGACGGTCGAGGGCGACCGCTATCTGGATTTCGCAGCCGGGATTGCGGTCAACTCGCTGGGGCACGCACACCCGCATCTGGTTTCCGCCCTGACCGAGCAGGCGGGCAAGCTGTGGCACGTCTCCAACGTTTACGAAATCCCGGGGCAGCGACGTCTGGGCGAACGGCTGACCGAAAACAGCTTTGCCGATAAAGTATTTTTCACCAATTCCGGTGCCGAGGCCCTTGAGTGCGCCATCAAGACGGCGCGGCGCTTTCACCATGTGAACGGCCAGCCCGAACGCTACCGCGTCATCACATTTGAAGGCGCTTTCCACGGCCGCACGCTCGCGACAATCGCTGCCGGCGGTCAGGCCAAGTACCTGGAGGGGTTCGGGCCGAAGGTCGAAGGCTTCGATCAGGTGCCTTTCGACGACATGGACGCGCTGGTCAAGGCGATTGGCCCGGAGACCGCCGCCATTCTGGTTGAGCCGATCCAGGGAGAAGGCGGGGTGCGCCCCATCCCCAATGCTTCGCTCAAGCGTCTCCGTGAATTATGCGACCGTCACGGATTGCTCCTCATCCTTGATGAGGTGCAGAGCGGTGTTGGCCGTACGGGCAGGCTGTTTGCGCATGAGTGGGCCGAGATTGCGCCGGATCTGATGGCTGTTGCCAAAGGCATTGGTGGCGGATTTCCGCTCGGCGCCTGTCTTGCCACTGCCGAGGCCGCGAAGGGCATGACGCCTGGTACACATGGGACCACCTTTGGCGGCAACCCACTCGCCATGGCGGTTGGCAATGCGGTGCTGGACGTCGTACTGGAAGACGGATTCCTTGAAGAGGTCGGCAGGAAGGGGCTTCAGTTCAGGCAGAGCCTCGCCGCCGTCGCCGATGAGTTTCCCGATATCATCGAGGGCGTGCGCGGCGAAGGGCTGATGCTCGGCATCAAGTGCAAGGTGCAGAACCTTCGTCTGCTTGAAGCTCTGCGCGACCAGAAGATGCTTGTCGTGCCTGCCGGTGACAACGTGTTGCGCCTTTTGCCGCCACTCATCATCACTGAAGACGAGGTCCGCGAGGCGGTGAAGCGCATCCATGATGCTGCGGCCAGCGTAAGGGCGACCGAAAAAGCCGATGCTTGAGAAAACCAGGGAGGCGGGCATGGCCAGCGGTCTTCGCCACTTTATCGATCTTTCGAATGTCGGTCCCCAGGACCTGCGGTTCATGCTTGACGATGCGCGCGTGCGCAAGGAGAGGATGAAGGCCGGCGAGCGCGAAAGGCCGTTCGAAGGCAAGGCGCTGGCGATGATTTTCGACAAGCCGTCAACCCGAACCCGCGTTTCCTTCGATGTCGGCATGCGCCAGCTCGGCGGTGAGACGATCATTCTCACCGGCACCGAAATGCAGTTGGGCCGTTCCGAAACGATCGCGGATACTGCAAAGGTTCTGTCGCGCTATGTGGATGCCATCATGATCCGCACAACGGCTCATGAGCGACTGGTTGAACTGGCGGAGAATGCAACCGTCCCGGTGATCAATGGCCTGACCGACGATACGCATCCCTGCCAGATCATGGCTGATCTCCTTACCTTCGAGGAGCATCGCGGCCCTGTGAAAGACAGGCTTTTCGCCTGGACGGGTGACGGCAACAATGTACTTCACTCCCTGATTGAAGCGTCCGCACGTATGGAATTTCCGTTAAACATCGCGGTGCCTAGGGGCAGCGAACCCGATGCGCAATACGTCGATTGGGCACGCTCGAATGGCGGTCGCATTACCTTCACCGAAACCGCCGAAGACGCGGTCAGTGACGCCGATTGCGTGGTCACCGACACCTGGGTTTCCATGGGGCAGGAACACCGCGCACGCGGTGACAATGTGTTCATGCCCTATCAGGTGAACGAAACGCTGATGAAGCACGCGAAACCCGACGCGCTTTTCATGCACTGTCTGCCCGCGCATCGTGGTGAAGAGGTTACGGACGAGGTTATCGACGGACCGCATTCTGTGGTTTTCGACGAGGCCGAAAACCGCCTTCATGCGCAGAAAGCCATTCTTGCCTGGTGTCTCAACCGTTGACGAACGAAACCAAACAGCTGGGTGAATTTGGCTTTGCCGGCGACGATCACGTCGTGCCCTTCGATGTGGATCCACTGGATGTGCGCGGTCGCGCGGTTCAGCTCGGACCGATGCTCGATCAGATCCTCGCCCGGCACACCTATCCCGAACCGGTGGCGAGGCTTCTCGCCGAAGTCATCGTGCTTACGGTGCTGTTGGGCAGCTCGCTGAAATTCGAGGGCAAATTCATCGTCCAGACCCGATCCGACGGGCCGGTGGATATGCTGGTGGCAGATTTCACCACGCCGCACTCCGTGCGCGCCTATGCGCGCTTCGACGAGGCGCGGCTCGATGAGGCGGTCGCTGCTGGCAAGGAATCGCCGGAGGAACTGCTTGGCGCGGGTGTCCTTGCGCTGACCGTTGATCAGGGCTCCGACATGCAGCGTTACCAGGGCATCGTGCAGCTGGATGGCACGACCCTTGAAGAGGTAGCGCGCACATATTTTCGACAGTCGGAGCAGATCCCAACACAGGTGCGGCTCGGCGTGGCCAAGATGGTTCTTCCCGGTGCCGATGGCGGGCGGGAGCACTGGCGCGCTGGTGGCATGCTATTGCAATTTCTTCCCAGTTCGTCCGATCGCATGCGCAGCGCCGATCTGCCCGGCGGCGATGGCGACGAGGAACATGATGGGTCTACCCACCCTGAAGATGATGCCTGGCAGGAAGCCCGGATGCTGTTGGCGACTGCAGAAATGACAGAGCTGGTCGATCCCACGGTCGGCGCAGAACGACTGCTTTACCGACTTTTCCATGAGCACGGTGTTCGTGTCTACGAAGGCTCGGATGTGCGTGACGACTGCTCCTGTTCGCGTGAAAAGATCAGATCGGTTCTGGATGGCTTCACGCCCGAGGAGGTGGCCGACAGCACCGAGGATGGTGTCATTCGGGTGACCTGCGAGTTCTGCTCGACGGAATATGTTTTCGATCCGCAGGATTTCAGTTGATCCGCTCGGTCGCCCCCGGCAGATCGAGCGAGAAGGCAGGGATATCCACCTCGAAAAACGCTCCGTGCGGTCCTCGCATCGTGTAGCGCCCCACCATGATCCCGGACGGGACGGAGAGCGGGCAGCCGGAAGTGTAGGTGTAGCTGTCGCCTGGTTCCAGGACCGGCTGCTCACCAACCACGCCTTCACCATGCACCTCCTGAACCTTTCCCGTCTCGTCCGTAATGTGCCAATAGCGCGCCACCAGCTGTACGGTTTCTGGTGAGTGGTTGCTGATGGTGATCCGGTAGGCCCAGACGAAGTGGCCGCGCTCGGGATCCGATTGCGCTGGCAGAAAACGGGGTTCTGCACAAACTTCGATCGATTGTGTGTTGGCTCTGTACATTGTTGGAAACTGCGTCCGGGTGTCGATCAAACAAGGATGACCTGATCCGGCAAAAGATCAAGGGCTGGCAGTTCATGACACTATTGTGAGGAGCGTACGAGCCGCGAAACCACTAGGGTCAGGGAAACAGGGAAGCGGGAAAACATGCTTGACGGTTGGGCGCACCGGCAGATCAAACCCGGTTTATCCAGCATCGCGATGAGGCTTGTTGCGGCAGGCGTGCAGGCCAACATGGTCACCTATGCCGGGCTGGGGCTGGGAGGGGCGGCGGCCACAGCCATTGCATTGCAGGGTTACTGGGCGGGTCTCGCTCTCATTTTGTTGAGCCGTTTATGTGACGGTCTCGATGGAGCGGTCGCGCGGATCCACGGCAAAACCGATTTCGGCGGTTACCTCGATATCGTGTTGGATTTTGCCTTCTACGGCGCCGTACCGCTTGGCTTCGTCATCGCCGATCCGGCTGCCAACGCAATCGCAGGTGCGGTTCTGCTACTCGCGTTTTACGTAAATGGTGCGAGCTTCCTCGCCTATGCGATCATGGCAGAGAAGCATGGGCTGACCAGCAACGCGCGAGGGGAGAAGTCGCTGTTCTTCACCACGGGGCTGGCTGAAGCGAGCGAGACACTGGCGGTTTTCGCGCTCATGTGTCTGTTTCCTTCCTGGTTCCCCGCCCTTGCCTATTCATTTGCCGCGCTCACGGCCTATACGACTGTATCGCGCATGGTTTTGGCCGGCAGACGTTTTGGCTGAACGACCCTCAGGCAGCCTCCAGCGCGCGCTGGATGTCGACAATAAGATCGTCTCCATCCTCAAGCCCGACCGACAGACGCAGTGTGCCGTCGCCTATCCCTAGCTCTGCACGGGGCCTCGTCGGAAAGGTTCTTGTGGGTTGTCGTGGCGGGATGGGTGATCAGGCTTTTGGCATCGCCGAGATTGTTTGAGATCTGGAAGACCTTCAGGGCGTTCTCGAAGGCGAAGGCAGCACTCTTTCCTCCCTTCAGATCAACGCAGATCAGTGTTGAGCCCCCCGTCATTTGCCGGGCGATGATATCGGCCTGGGGATGGTCCTTTCGTCCGGGGTAGATGATGCGGGCAACCTTCGGGTGGTCGGCGAGAATATCGGCGATGCGACCGGCGCTCTCGGTCTGTTGACGCACGCGCAGCGGCAATGTCTCCAGGCCCTTCAGCAGCGTCCACGCATTGAAAGGAGAAAGGCTGGGGCCCGTATGCCGGAAATAGTCTTGCAGGTGTTCATCGACCCATTTCCTGTCGGAGAGAACGACACCACCCAGGCACCGGCCCTGACCGTCAATGTGTTTCGTGGCAGAATAGACGACCACATGGGCGCCAAGCTCCAGCGGTTTTTGAAACAGAGGGGTGGCAAACACATTGTCGACCACCAGCCGCCCGCCAATCTCGTTTGCGAGAGCTGCAATGCCTGCGATATCGGCCACTTCGAGTGTCGGGTTGGTAGGACTTTCAAGGAAGAAAAGCTTCGTGTTGGGCTGGACCGCGGCTTTCCAGTTTTCAAGCTTCGCCCCATCGATCAGCGTGGTCTCGATCCCGTAGCGGGGCATCAGTGTTTCGATCACCCAGCGACACGATCCGAACAGCGCGCGACCGGCCACCACATGATCGCCGGCTCTGAGCGAGCAGAGAAGTGCGGCAGCGACAGCGGCCATGCCTGACGACATCGCGCGCGCTTCTTCGGCCCCTTCCAGCGCACACATGCGGCGCTCGAACATGTCGACGGTCGGGTTGGCATAGCGCGAGTAAACGAAACCGGGCTCCTCGCCCTTGAAGCGGGCTTCGGCGGCTTCTGCGCTGTCATAGACAAAACCCTGCGTCATATAAATCGCTTCGGAAGTCTCGCCAAATTGCGAGCGCGTGACCCCGCCGTGAACAAGCGCCGTCTGTGTTTTCCAGTCGTTTTCGGAATGATCTGTCATCGCTATCTCACCCAACAAAAAACCGGCCGCGGAAAAGCCGCATGCCGGTCCGGTGATCGAGCACGGCCTTTTAGCGACTTCTTTAACGTGGCTGCAAGCCGACCGGCCAAATCACCACGGGATAAAGCTCCATTAGACCTTCAAGCGCCTTGCGTCAACGACGAGCGGCGCTAAACCTCGTTCAAACAAATCCTGTGCAAGGAGAGGGGCATTGGCTAAAGCCGGAATTCTGCCGGACAAAGACATTGCGGCACTGTTCAACAATGGCGCGCTTGCCTCGGATCGGCCACTGGACCCTGACCAGATCCAGCCGGCCAGTCTCGATCTGAGGCTCGGCAGTGTCGCCTATCGTGTTCGCGCGAGCTTCCTGCCCGGCCCAAATCATCGGGTTTCGGAAAAACTCGCCAAGCTCAGGCTGCATGAAATCCAGCTTGGTGAAGGGGCCGTTCTGGAAACGGGATGTGTCTACATCGTGCCACTTCTGGAGGGGCTCGATCTACCCGATGGCATCTCTGCATCGGCCAATCCGAAAAGCTCGACCGGGCGCCTCGACATCTTCACGCGCGTGATGACCGACAACGGGCAGGAGTTCGACAAGATTCCCGCCGGATATTCCGGCCCCCTCTACATGGAGGTGAGCCCGCGCACCTTTCCGATAGTTGTGCGCACCGGATCGCGACTTTCGCAAATCCGGTTCCGCACCGGCAAGGCGCTGCTCGATGAAAGTGCGCTGGCGGAATTGCATGCGCGCGAGACGCTTGTCGCTTCGGAAGACCCCAACATCACCGGGGGAGGCATCGCGCTTTCGGTTGATCTGAGCGGCGGTGCGGATGGATTGATCGGCTACCGCGCCAAACATCACACGGCGCTTATCGATGTCGATAAGCGCGATCAGCACGAGATCGAGAATTTCTGGGAGCCGCTGACAGGGGACGGCGCTGGCGGGCTCATTCTCGATCCAGATGAATTCTACATTCTGGTCTCGCAGGAGGCGGTGCATGTGCCCCCGCATCACGCGGCGGAGATGACGCCCTTCGACCCCCTCGTGGGGGAGTTTCGCGTGCATTATGCCGGCTTCTTCGATCCGGGTTTCGGGCATTCGCATGCTGGCGGTACGGGCAGTCGCGCCGTTCTGGAGGTGCGCAGCCACGAGGTTCCGTTCATCCTTGAGCACGGTCAGATCGTCGGGCGCCTTGTGTACGAACGGATGCTCTCACGACCCGACGCGCTTTACGGTGCGGATCTGAAATCCAATTATCAGGGCCAGTCGCTCAAGCTCTCCAAGCATTTCCGCTCGCGTTGACCGCTGGGGTCAACGCCCATCCCTTGCCTTTTCAAGGTTCAGATTCTGGACCTCTTTGCGAAGTGCGCGAATCTCGTTGAGGATGATCTCCTGCTCCGCCTGCAGCGCCGTGCGTTCGGCGGAAGCCTCTTCGTCATGCTCGGCCTGCATGGCCGAGACGATGATGCCGATGAAGAGATTGAGCACGGTAAACGTGGTCGAGACAATGAAGGGTATGAAGAACATCCACGCAAGAGGATAAACTTCCATCACCGGCCGAACGATACCCATCGACCAGCTTTCCAGGGTCATGATCTGGAACAGCGAATAGGCCGAGTGCCCGATCGTGCCAAACCAGTCCGGAAAGGACGCTCCAAAAAGCTTCGTGGCCATGACGGCGAATACGTAATAGACGAGGCCGAGAAGCAGCATGATGGAGCCCATGCCCGGAAGGGCTGAAATCAGGCCACCCACTACGCGGCGCAGTGACGGAACCATGCTGACCAGCCGCAAGACGCGCAGGATACGCAGCGCGCGCAGCACCGAGAGCCCGGCCGTCGCCGGAACGAGGGCAATGCCCACTACCAGAAGATCGAAAATCCGCCATGGATCGCGAAAGAAACTCTGCCGATACACGACAAACCGTGCAAGCAACTCGGCAACAAAGACACCAAGAATGGCCTGATCCAGCGTTTTCAAAGCCGGACCTATCGCATCCATGGCCCGTTCGGAAGTTTCAAGCCCCAGCGTGACTGCGTTGACAACGATAAGAGCGGTGATGGCCGCTTCGAAGCGGCGGGATTCGATCAGGCTTTTGAGCGCTTTCACGTTTTGCGGTCCGGTAGATGATTTGCAGATCTGAGCGGCAAGAGGTGGGGTGGAATTGGGAGAACGTCAAGCCGTTCATCGACGATTCGGTCGGTCATTCTTGGCTGCGGCTGAAAATGAGCGGAGCATAACGGCAGTCGTGGAGCGTCGGTCGAGTGATCGGCGGCCACCGTCGCGACGATTGCCGGCGTGTTCAGATGCGGTCTGTATCAATAATTAGAATTTTTCCGGGAGAACACGGAAAGGGACGAAATCGTCAAGCGTTGAACCAGCTGCGAAACGGACGAAGATCACGGGTATGGCAAATGGAATGTGATACTCTTGCACAACTTCCCGATGGATAAGGATATGAAGTAAAAAAGAAATTATACATCAATGCGCTTTGAGGCCGTTGGATTGATCTGGAGCCAATGTGCCACGGTGATTCCATCGCAAAAGTAGGCCGACTCATTATTGCGGCTGGACAGGCTGTCTAAATTTTGAGAAATTGCGACGCTATCTCGCATCTCGGGTGATATCTCGCCACGTCACTTGTCCTTGGAAGGTTTCAGATTGATAACCACTTCTGGTCTGACGAAGAGCTTCGATCTTGAAGGTGGAAGCATCCTCGCCCTGGCCCCGCTTGATCATCGGATCGAAGAGGGCTCATTCGTCTCGATTGTTGGACCATCCGGTTGCGGCAAGTCGACCTTCCTCCGCCTGATCGCGGGTCTTGAAGACGCTTCTGGCGGTACGATCAAGCTTGACACCGGCACTGTAAAGCGCCCGGTCGGGTTCGTCTTTCAGGATGCCGTCCTGTTGCCCTGGAAGACGGTTCGCGACAATATCCGCTTTCCGCTCGACACCGCCGGTGTGCGCCGCGACGAAGGAAACCGCATCGTCAGTGAACTGATCGATCTCGTAGGTTTGACTGGCTTCGAAGACGCGCTGCCCAAGCAGCTTTCCGGCGGCATGCGTCAGCGTGCTGCAATTGCCCGGGCGCTGTCTGACGATCCGCCCATTCTTCTGATGGACGAACCGTTCTCGGCGGTAGACCTTCTCACCCGTGAAACGCTGAACGACGAATTGCTGCGGATCTGGCAGCGCACGGGCAAGACCATTCTTCTGGTCACCCACAGTGTGGAAGAGGGCCGCCTATCTCGGCAGCGAGGTGATGGTGATGTCGCCGCGTCCGGGCCGTTTGAAAAAGACCTATACGGTGGATCTGCCGCATCCACGCGGCGAGGCCACAAAGCTTGATCCCGCTTATCACCAACTGGTCGCCGAGCTGCGCCAGGACATGCGGGAAACGGAATGATGCTCGCCCGTTTTCGCCCCGTTTTCGAATATGGTGTGGCGCTTCTCTTGCTGACCATCGCCTGGTGGTATGCCAGCGGACCGATGGGCATCCCCAAATATCTTCTTCCGTCGCCGCAAAGCACGGTCTCGACCCTGTGGGACTGGATGGTGAGTGGCCAGTTGTGGCCCCATCTCTGGTTCACCGTGCACAACATTTTCCTTGGCCTGGGCATTGGTGGCGTGGCCGGTATCGCCGGTGCCTATCTGCTCTACAAAATGCCCCGGCTTTCCACCTATCTGGATGGCCCGCTGGTTGTCTTCCAGACCGCGCCGAAGATCGCCCTCGCGCCCCTGTTCGTTGTCTGGTTTGGTCTCGGCCTCACGGCCAAGATCGTGCTCATCGTCTCGCTGGTCTTCTTCCCGGTGCTGATGGGCGCGCTTGCCGGCTTCCGCAGCATTGACAGCCGCATGCATGACCTTGCCAAACTCCTGAAGCTCAACCCGGTTTCGCTTTTCTGGCGCATCGATCTGATGGCCGCTCTCCCTGGCATTTTCGTCGGTCTCAAGATCGGCGCGGTGCAGGCACTTGTCGGCGCGATCCTTGCTGAATGGATTTCCGGCAGCGAGGGGCTTGGCTATCTGATGACTTTCGCTTCCGCCACCTACAAAACGTCACTGCTTTTTGGCGCGGTGCTTTTGACCTCGCTTCTGGGCATCGCCCTGCATGGGCTTCTCGGCGCGATCGAGGGCCGTCTCCTTTCATGGAAGGTGCAGGATGGCCGATAGTGCAAAACCCACCGCTCGCCTGCCGTTTTCCGGCGGACGTCCCCCCCATCTCCCTTGCGGGCCTGGCGATGTGGCCGAGGACGTTCTGGTGCCCGGTGATCCCGACCGTGTCGCGCTGCTGCGCGACATGCTCACCGATGTGCAGGATTTCGGCCGCAAGCGCGAGTTTGCGCTTGTGACAGGCGTGTATGAAGGTAGGCAACTCACCATCTGTTCCAGTGGCATCGGCGGTCCCTCGACCGAGATTGCCCTGGTCGAGCTGGCCATGCTGGGCGCAAAGCGTGTGATCCGCATCGGCGGCTGCTCCGCACTGGTGCCGGAAATCCCCACCGGCGACTACATCGTGCCGCACATAGCGACCGGCATGACCGGCGTTGCAGCCCTTTATGCCGAACACGGCCATCTGCCGGAGGCCGATCCCGCGCTCGCGTCAGCGCTTGAGAACAGCGCAGAGGTGCTGGGGCTGGGCGCACACCGGGGCATGATCGCGTCGACCGACAGTTACTATCTCGGGCAGGACCGACCGCTCACGCTGGATGTGGTGGACAGCCCGGACGCTGGATATCTGGACCGTTTCCTTGCCGAGGGGGCCATCGGGGTGGAAATGGAATCGCAGGTGATCCTGGCCGTCGGCCGGGCTCTTGGCCTCAGGGCGGCCTGCCTCTTGGGTGTGCACGGCAATCGTGCGACCGACAATTGGCTTGTCGATTATGAAAACACGCAGCGAAACCTGCTCCGCATTGCGGGTCGGGCTTTGGCACTGGATGCGTGCAACTAGGAGATAAAAATGAAATTCATGCTGAAAACCGGCGTTGCCGCGCTCGCACTCATCGCTTCGGGTGTGGCTGCACTTGCTGCCGACAAGGTCGTCATGCAGATCGATGGTGCAGCCGTGCCTTTCTATTCGCCGCTCTACGCCGGCGTTGAAAACGGCTTTTTCGCCGATCAGGACATCGAGGTCGAGTTCATCTATGCCGGCGCGTCCGACATCCTGACCAACATTGCCGCCGGCAATGTGGATTTCGGCTTCCCGAATGGTGATGCCGTCGTGGCGGCAGCCGCCAATGGCCTGCCGGTAAAGGTGGTCCACACCACCTATCAGCGTGGCATTGGCGCGTTGCTGGCCAAGAAAGAGACCGGCATCGAGACCTATGCGGACCTGAAGGGTAAGACCGTGGCCGTCACCTCGCTCGGTTCGCCCAACTACCTTCAGCTTCAGGTGGGCTTGCAGAATGCAGGCCTCTCGCTCGACGACATCAAGCTTGAAGTCGTTTCCACCGGCGCAATCGTTCAGGCGCTCCAGAGCGACCAGGTCGATGCCATCGTGTTCTCCGAGCTGCGCAAATACAATCTGGAAGGCGCGGGCGTCGATGTCACGATGATCCTGTCCAACGACTTTCTGCCGTCCTTCGGCAATGTGGTTGTCACCTCCAGCCGTCTGCTCGAGGAAAACCCGGATCTCGTGAAGCGCTTCACCAATGCCGTCACCGCCTCCTATGAATGGGTGATCGACGGCCATGTGGACGATGCTCTCGAAATCTCCTTCGAGAAGTACACGCCAACCTGGTCCGACCAGAAGGAGCTTCTTTCCACGGCATTCAAGAACAGCTTCGTCGCCTCCGTCTGGCAGAGCGACCTGACCAAGGAGAAGGGCCTCGGTGCAGCCGATCTCGACGCCTGGCAGGCCAATGCCGACATTCTGGCGAAATACGAGGTCATCGAGGAAGCGCCGAAGGCTGCCGACTTCGTGGTCGATCCGTCCTCGATCGGCGAATAAGCCATGCTGAAGCGCGGGATCGCGGGTCTGGTTCTCATCGTCGCCCTTTGGGGCGGCGGTGTGTTCCTGTTCAATGTGCCAGATTATCTGTTGCCGAGCCCGGCCGCCGTCATGGCGCGGATGGCGTTTCTTTATGAGAACGCCAGTCTTTTGAACCATGTCTATGTGACGGTTATGGAGATTTTCTGGGGCTTTCTGGCGGGCTTCCTTGCAGGCATTCTGGCCGCATTGCTGTTTGCCCGCTTTCCCGTTTCCGAGCGGATGTCGACGCCGCTCATCCTGCTTTTGCAGACCGCGCCCAAGATCGCCATCGCGCCACTGCTTCTGTTGTGGCTCGGTCTCGGGCCGGCTCCCAAAATCGTACTGGTCGCCATCGTTACCTTCTTCCCGGTGATGACGGGCATGCTGTCTGGCCTGCGTTTCGTCAACAAGTCCTATCTGGATCTGGCACGCGTCCTGAAGCTGTCGCCGCTGCAACGCTTCCTGCATATCGAGCTGCCTTCTGCACTTCCGACCCTCTTTGCGGGTGCGACAGTCGCGACGACGCTTGCCATGACGGCAGCCGTGATTGGCGAGCTGATGGGCGCCAATGAGGGTGTGGGCTATCTCCTTTCCTCTGGACAGGAGAATGCCGACACGGCCACAGTGATCGGCATGGTGCTGCTCCTCTCGCTCATGGGCTGGAGCTTTTATGAACTGTTCGAAGCGTTGCGCCGTCGCATGGAGGCGCGCTTCGCGGAAGGGTGATGAATGTCTGTGAACGGTCGTGTCTTCCTGTGCGTTCTGGATTCGGTGGGCATAGGCGGCGCACCGGATGCCGAGCGGTTTGGCGATGCCGGTTCCAACACGGTTCTTCACATTGCCGAAGCCTGCGCCGCGGGCAGGGCGGAGGAGGGGCGTTCCGGCCCGCTTAAACTGCCCAATCTTTCTGCTCTCGGTCTTGGTGCTGCCCTCGAGCTCGCTTGCGGCCAGTCCGCGCCGGGGCTGACT
Organism: Nitratireductor sp. GISD-1A_MAKvit; assembly: GCF_040819555.1. GTDB lineage: Bacteria > Pseudomonadota > Alphaproteobacteria > Rhizobiales > Rhizobiaceae > Nitratireductor. The sequence goes on along the minus strand of NZ_CP161920.1, from coordinate 3,618,876 downwards.
GGGCCCGAGGCCGAAGCCTCGTGGGCCGCACTTCAGGAAGAAAGTGCCGGCAAGGACACCCAGACCGGACACTGGGAGCTGGCAGGCCTGCCGCTTTCAAAAGACTGGCATTATTTTCCCCATGAGGTGCCGGCGTTTCCCGAGGAGGCGATGGCGCGCCTTCGTCAGGCGGGCGGGCTGGAGCGCACGCTTTTCAATGCGCATGGCTCGGGCTCGGATGTGCTAAAGCGTTTTGGGGCGGAACACATGAAGACCGGCGCGCCGATCGTCTACACTTCGGCAGACAGTGTGGTGCAGATCGCCGCGCATGAAGAGACATTCGGCCTCGAACGGTTGTTGCGCCTGTGCGAGGCTGCCGCCGAGGTCTTCCATCCCATGAATGTCGGGCGCATCATCGCACGGCCTTTCGTGGGCGATGCGGAAAGCGGCTTCACCCGCACCGCCAACCGGCGCGATCTTGCCATCGCACCGCCCGGAGAAACGATCTGTGACCGTCTGGTGGCCGCTGGCCGCACCGTGCATGGCGTGGGAAAGATCGGAGACATCTTTGCCGGCAAAGGCATTTCGCGTGTCCTGAAAGGCCCCAACGACGATGCCCTTTTTGACCGTCTGCTTGAGACTGTCGAAACTGTTGCCGACGGCGATCTCGTCTTTGCCAATTTCGTTGAATTCGACAGTCTTTACGGCCATCGCCGCGATGTGGCGGGTTATGCGCGGGCGCTCGAATGGTTCGACCGTCGCCTTGCCGAGCTTCTTCCCAGGCTGCGCCCCGGCGACCTGCTGATGCTGACGGCCGATCACGGCAACGACCCGACATGGACGGGAACGGATCACACGCGCGAGCGGGTTCCTCTGCTTCTGGCGGGTGATGCATTGCCCTGGCCTGGTAGCGGTGGCGTCCTGCCTTTCAAGAAGGTGGCCTCGCTGGTGGCGAACCATCTGCTGGATTGAGGCGAATTCCTTCCTCTGCACTTTGCGTGAGTTCAAGAGGGGGCGGCAGATGAATGTCGCGCGTTCCCGGCGCTTTGGACGGAGCCGTTGGGTGCGGGTGCGCTGACGGCACTCTGCGGGATTTGTGGAGGGGTACGCTTCGGAGCTCCCATTCTCTGTCGCAACTTCTTGAATGCGCGTGGACCGGGACGGCGGGCCGGGAATTGCACGCAGTCTGCTGCGAACGTCAGTTCGCAGATGACAATTAATCATTCCCAATAGGCAATTTGCATCATGAGCCGAGATTGGCCCTCCGGTAAGCAGCTTTCAGGCAGAGCCGGGCTGGCTGCTGCCGTCAGCAGGACTGTGCCGACGCTCTGAGCGTTTTTCTCAATCCGAGTTTCGGCCCGAAGATGGGAAGCATAGTGTCATGATCATGAATGCCCTGCCAAATATTGCAGCATGCCAGGCATCGGAGCATCGTTTCTTTCGCCACGCGTTTCGCGCAGCCTTGTTGTCGACAAGTGCCTTTGCTCTATACGCCGCACCGGCAGCGGTTACGTCGGCCCAGGCACAGACGGTTTGGTATGGTACCAACTCCAGTAATTGGTTCAGCCCGTCAAACTGGAACCCCGCTAGTGTGCCGGATGCCAATACCAATGCCTATATTGCGGTCGGCGACCCCAACAACCAGCCGGTCATTGATGGTTTTGTCAGTCCGTTTGTCGGTTTGACACAGGATATTCACATCGGTTTCGATGGCGCAAATCCCAGTCGTGGCGTTCTGACCATTCAGAATGGCGGCCGTCTTGACAGCAGCCGGAACGGGTACATCGGCTATAGTGCGGGAGCGAACAGCGCCGATGCGCGGGTCATCGTGACCGATGCTGGCTCGGTATGGAACCTGACCAGCGGATTCTTGACGGTGGGTCAATCGTATGAGGGTACCTTGACGATCCGGGATGGCGGGAAGGTCAACAGCCATCAGGGCATACTGGGTTCCGCCCCCAATGGGGTCGGTACGGTCAATATCTGGCGGATGGGGTCTGAATGGAATCTCACCAGTGACATCGTCATTGGCGAAAGCGGACGGGGCGAGCTCACGATCTCGGACAATGGTCATGTGTCCAGCGCCAGCGGCATTCTCGGCTTGAACAGTACAGGCGAAGGTTCTGTGATCGTGGCAGGGGTGGGGACCAGATTTACCGCTGCCAACACCATGAGCGTGGGCGTCCGCGGAATAGGTGAACTGACGGTTGCTTACGGCGGAGAGGTCGAGATCATCTCCGGGCTTGGAGTGGTGAAACTCTCCGACCTTGCAGGGTCCCGGGGAACGCTCAATATCGGTGGAGCCTCCGGCGAAGCGGCGGTGGAAGCGGGTAAGCTGAATGTGCCTCGTGTGGCCTTCGGAAACGGAGAGGGGACGCTCGTCTTCAATCACAGCAATGCCGGCTATACGTTCAGCGCTGACCTCGATGGCTACGGCACGATCCTCCACGAGGCTGGAGAAACAGTTTATACCGGGTCCGGTGGGTTGCTCTCCGGTCAAACCAGGGTCTCCGGTGGCCGCCTCCTTGTGAACGGTTTCCTGGGCGGGATGACAACCGTGAACGGTGGCGTTCTTGGAGGAAGTGGCGACGTCGTCGACCTTGCCATCAATTCCGGCGGGACCCTGGCGCCGGGCAACTCCATCGGCGTGATCGCGGCGAACAATGCCACATTCAATGCCGGTTCGGTTTTCGAGGTGGAGTTGAACGATGGGGGCAACGCAAAGGGGGTGAACAATGATCTCCTGAATGCGACGCATGGTGCTGGCTACCTTGAGATCAATGGCGGGACGATACACGTCAAGCCTGAGAACGGTACCGACGATGGGTCGACCTACACACCCGGGCTGATCTACACGATCATCGAGGCGAAAGACCGGTCGGGCGAATTCGATCAGGTGATTGATGATTTTCCGCTCCTGACCTTCACCGACATCTATTCTGGTGCGAATGTTTATCTCCAGTCGGCGGCGGTTTCGACCTGCCCGGGTGGGATGACCTTCAACCAGACCAATACCTGCGGCGGCGTTATGTCCGTTGGATCGGGTGACATGTACAATGCAGTGCTCAACCTCACCGGTTCTGAGCTGCCGGACGCCCTGGATCAACTTTCCGGCGAGGCCCATGCCTCGGTCGTCGGGGCTCTGATCGAGGATAGCCGGTTCCCGCGCGAAGCAGCGTCTGATCGGGTGCGTTCGGCGCTCAGATACGATGGAGCATCGTCAGTCGCGCCCCGCGTTGATTACGGTGTTGACTTGTGGGCACGCGGGGTCGGTTCGATCGCCAACTGGAACGGCGATGGCAATGCCGCCATTACTGGCCGCTCAAAAGGCGGGGTTTTTCTCGGGGCAGATGGTTCTGTTACCGACACGTTAAGGCTCGGTGTGCTGGGCGGCTATTCCCGCGCGAGTTTCAATGTCGATGATCGCATGTCCTCCGGCACGGTCGACACATATACTCTTGGTGCCTACGGTGGTGGGGAATGGGGCCGGCTCAACCTGATGGGCGGTGTGGCCCATGGCTGGCACGGCGTCGACACGTCACGGACAGTGAGGTTCACAGGTTTCTCAGACCGTCTTTCCGCTTCCTACAGCGCACGAACCCTGCAGGCGTGGGGTGAGGCGGCTTACAGGCTCGATATGGGCTCTGCCCGGTTTGAGCCCTTCGCGAACCTGGCATACGTGAATCTCTCCACCGATGGCTTCAACGAAATCGGTGGACCAGCGGCATTGACTGGGACGTCCGAAACGTTCGATGCGACCTTCACGACGCTCGGCCTGCGCGCCGAAACCGATGTAGCGCTCGGGGTTATGGCTGCCACGCTGCATGGTACCGTCGGCTGGCGTCACGCAGTCGGTGATGCCCCCGCCTCGCAGATGCAATTCGCTTCGGGCGGCAATGCTTTCACCATCGCAGGTGTGCCTCTGGCACAGGATACTGTTGTGGTCGCCGCAGGGGTGGATGTGAGCCTCTCTGAAAGCACCGCTCTGGAGGTTTCCTATGGGGGGCTTTTTGGGGCGGGGCTGCAGGATCAGTCGGCCAGGGCAAGACTGAGTGTGAAGTTCTAAGCGGTGGTGCGGTGGAGCGGAATGGCCCATGTCGCAAAACAGCCCAGCGCCGGACAACCCTGACGAAGGCCATCGCTGCTTTCGTAGCCTGTGGTTTCAAACTGGCTTCCGCCGTAGCCAGAGCAGGGTCCCGGCATAGCCCGGGACCTGATCATGTCAGGACACAAGTGGGAGCAGCTTTAATGCAAGGTGATAGTGCAGGCGCAGTTTTGGCTGCAGCGCCTTTCTGCCAGTCAACTCTGTGATCTGGGCGATACGATAGCGCACCGTGTTGTGGTGAAGGTTCAGCACCCGTGCGGTTTCTCTGTAATTGCCATTTGCATCCAGAAAAACGCGAAAGGTATCAATCAGATCGACACGGTGGCGCTTGTCGTGTTCAATGAGCGTTCCAAGCCATTCATTCACGAAGCGGTTCACGTCCGGCTGCATGGAGCTCTTTGAGAACAGGCGGTAAAACCCGGTGTCGTCATACAGGAAAACACCGCCGGTTCTGCTCGTGCTGCGACCGTGTTCGAGCGCCTGAACCGCTTGCTCGTAGGCGCGATAGAAATGTTCTACCGCCGTGACCTGGCTGACGCCTGCTGACCATAGAACATCGTTCGCTCCGATCCGCCTGAGACCTTCATCAACCTGTTCCTTGAAGAGTTCGGGCTGGCAAAGCAGTTCATCATTCTCGGGAACCATCACCACAACGCGGTTGTTTGCAATCACGCCGGTGATGGTCTCGCCATGCTTGGAGAAATGAACCCGCAGGGCATTTGAAAGTCCGAGCAGGCGGTCGGCTGCGGTATCATGAAAAGCGACCACAATTCCCACATAGCGCGCATAGAGATGCTTTCCGATTGCTCCGTAACGTGCGGTCAGGGCAGCATAGGTCTGCGTGCCAAGAGAGCGGTCGATCAAAGACAGAACCAGCTCGTTTTGTCTCTCGAAAATGCTGCTTTGATCTGCCCTGATCTGACGAACCTTCAGAGAGATGAGGACCTTTGCATAGCCCAGATGGTCGAAGTCCTTGTCGGTCAGTCTCCGGTTCCTTTCAACCACCACAAGCGTGCCAGACATCCCGTTGGACTGCTCATACGAGGTGAAGACTATGCTTGTCTGACGACCCGTCCTGCGGATGAAGGTTTCCTGGGAACGAATTGCCTCGCTGGGCCAGCCGTCTTCCTCCATAAGGGCCCGGGCATCAGCGATTTCGGCGTTGGGCTCGTCGGGAGCGCTCAGCAAGAGGCCGTCCATCGGACTGGTGACAATGACCGGATTTGCCAGGAGTGCGTGGAGCTCGTCGAGAAGATCCTGCAGTGTCGAATCGACCAGAGACACCTTCCCCAGCCGTTCTCCAAAGCGTTCGGAGTGGGAAGCGCTTCCTGCACGAGCCTCGAAATAGTTCGACATGACCGGTGTGATGATCTCCACCCATGCCACGTCTTCGGGAACGACGATTATCGGAAAGTCGAGCGCGTTCGCACAGTCAATCATCTTTTGTGGCACGCGCTTCATGTAGCGGTTGAGTTTGAGGCCGAGGCCCGATGCTCCATGCTCAACGAGCTCCTGTACGAAGTGATCGAGGGTGTGGCGCAGTTGCAAAAGCGGATAGGTTGAGGTGAGCGCGAGTTCCTCGCCCCTCAGCCAGCGCACGGCATCCGGTGCGTCAAGCACCGTTGCCGTTTTGACAATGCGGTCGAGGCCTTTCTCTCCGGCGAGAAGGCGGCCCTCCTGCATTGCCGGCAGCGCCAGCACCTTCCCGATTGTCATTTCCATGCTTCTCAACCCCTACCCACGCGCGACCGGCACGGGGACCATACCGCTTTGTATCCAAAGTACAAAGAAATTTGCCGGCGTTTCATTACGCTGGTCAATAGTTTTCCGGCTTTCAGATCGGTACGGTCACCTTCGAACAGAGGGGGAGTCAGTTGAACTCAAACAATCCGGTGTTGCCACCGGCGCGGCTTGATGCGCTCGAATTTCTTCAGCAGGCCGTGCGTTGCAATACGATATCAACGACCGGGAACGAGATTGTCCTGGCCCGCATGATCAAGGCGCGTCTGAACGTTCTCGGGATAGACTGTCAGATCATCGAGGAAAGCGCCGGGCAGGCAAATCTGGTAGCCACCCTGCGGGGGCCGAGCCCCTGGCCCACGCCTTGTTTTGAGCGGGCATCTCGATACCGTGCCGATCGGAGACGCCCCTTGGGTGCATGATCCTTTCTCGGCAGCGATCGAAAATGGCCGCATGTTCGGACGCGGCACTGCTGACATGAAAGGGGGCCTTCTGGCGCTGCTCTTCGCGTTTATGAAGCAGAAAGAGCTCTCACCTGATCTTTGGAATGGAGAGCTGGTTTTTGCAGCCACTTTCGGAGAAGAGATCGGAGCGCTCGGCGCTTCAACGATGGTCAGCAAAAATCAGATTCCCAGATTCGACGCGATGATTGTTGCAGAACCGACCAACAATCGTCTGGTCATCGCGCACAAGGGTGTCATCTGGCTTCGGGTGACCAGCCTCGGCAAAACGGCACACGGATCGATGCCCGGATCCGGAACCAATGCGGTGGACAAGCTGCATCTGTTTTATGAGCGCCTCAAGTCAATCGACCTTGGGTCCACGACAACACCGTTGCTATCAGGGCCAACATTTGCCGTCACGACATTCAATGGCGGCGGCGCGCCCAACGTCATACCCGACCACTGCCAGATGACGATCGACATTCGTACTGTGCCCGGTCAGGATCAGCAGGGCGTGGTGGACCAAGTCGAAGCGATTGCCGCCGCACTCATCAAGGAAGACCCCGAAGCACGGTTCCAGGTGGAGTGTGCACTCAATCTGCCCGGCCTGCTGACCGATGAGGGGGCACGGATTGTCCGCATAAGCCAACAGGTTCTCGCAAATGCAGCACCCGGCGCCGAGATCGTGCGCGGGGCGCAGTACTTCACCGATGCCTCGGCCTTTTGTGCGCATGGCGAGGAAATCGTCATCCTCGGCCCAGGCGCGCCCGAACAGGCGCACCAGACCGACGAACACCTCATTGTCGACGACTATTTCAACGCGATCGATATCTACGGAGACATCATCGCCCAGTACTTCAGCCAAAACTAAAAAAGAAAGGGAACTCATGACTTATCTGGAAAAAACAAAAGCAACGCTCGCGGCCACGTGGCTTGGCGTGGGGTTGATGCTCAGTGCCGGTGCAGCGAATGCGGAAACGACCCTGAAGGTCGGGCATGTCTTTGCGGCCGATCATCCCTGGCAGATCGCGCTGGAAGGGCTGTCGAAGGATGTCGCTGAAGCAACGGGTGGAGAGGTCGTCATTCAGGTTTATCCGAGCTCGCAGCTTGGCGGTGACCGGGAGGTGGCCGAAGGCCTGCAGCTGGGGACCGTCGAGATGGGTCTCTTCGGCACCGGCGCTCTTCAGGTTCTGGACAAGCGCCTGATCATCGAGGAACTGCCCTATGCGTGGCCGACGCGTGAAAAGGCTTATGCTGCCGTGGACGGTGAACTTGGCGATGCTCTTGCAGAAATTCTGGCAGCAAAGAACATCAACACGCTGAGCTGGTGGGAAAGCGGCTATCGCCACATCACGAACTCGGCCCGCCCCATCGAAACCCCCGAAGACCTCAAGGGCATCAAGCTGCGAGTGCCGGAAGCCGAACTGCGCCTTGATACGTTCCGCGAGCTTGGCGCTCTGCCCACGCCGATGGCATTCTCCGAGGTCTTCACCTCGCTTCAGCAGAAGGTGGTAGACGGTCAGGAAAACCCGCTGGCGACGATCTATGCCTCCAAATTCTACGAGGTGCAGGACAATCTGGCGCTATCGGGACATATCTGGGGCTCGGCCATCCTCACGATCTCCAGCAAGGCCTGGGATAAGCTGACGGATGAGCAGAAGACCATCCTGCGCGAGAAGGCAGAAATCTGGAAAGAAAAAGAACGCGAGATGATCCGCGCGAGCGACGAGGAAGTGCTCGCCAAGCTCGAGGCCGAGGGCATGAAGATCACGCGGCCCGATCCGGCGGCATTCCAGGAAATGGTGCAGCCGGTATGGGACAAGTATGAAGGCGTTTTCGGGGAAGATCTCCTCGCCATCGTGCGCAAATACTCGAACTAGGTGAATGCGCGCAGGCCGGTGCCGCACCGGCATCGGCCTGCCGCAATTGGGGTTTCCACGATGACGCAATTCCTGCCCGGCGCCAGAAAGCTTCTCGTCAAGCTGGTTCAGTGGCTACTCATGCTGATGTTGCTCACCATGACCTGTGTGATGTTCGCACAGATCATCTGGCGCTATCTCCTGCAATCGCCGCTGGTCTGGTCTGAAGAACTGGCGCTTCTACTCATGGTCTGGATGACGTTTCTAGGCTCGGCGTTGATGCTTGAACGCAAGGAGCATGTGGCGATCGACCTTCTCGTTGAGTGGTTGCCGCCTGCGTTCGCACGTCTGATGGCGATCGTGGGAGCACTCGTGGTGCTCATCTTCAATCTGGCTTTGACCTATGGCGCACTCCTCATCGTTGAAACCGCCAGAGAAGCGATCATGCCCGGCCTCAAGATCTCCAGCGCCTGGCAATATATGGGCGTTCTGATTGGCGGCGGGCTCCTCGTGCTCGTTTCCATTGAAGCCCTGATCCAGGCATTGTTCAGCACCGCGCAAGCGCAGGAGCAGCGTTCATGAGCATCGTTCTTTTCGTTCTGCTTCTGGGGCTGATCATCATCAATGTCCCGATAGCCTTCGCCATCGGTTTCGCCTGCCTCACCTATCTTTTCGTCAAGGACATCAACCTCGCTCTCGTGGCGCAGCGTTCGGCGACGGGGATCTATTCCTATCCGTTTCTTGCGCTTCCCATGTTCGTGTTTGCCGGCGTTCTGATGGAGCATGGCGGCATCACACAGCGCATGATGCGGCTCGCAAACGCCGTCATCGGCCATATCTCGGGCGGACTTGCCGCAGTCACCGTGGCCGGCAGCGCGCTGTTCGGCGCTTTGTCCGGCTCCGCCATCGGCGACACGGCTGCCATCGGCTCCATCATGATCCCGGCCATGAAGGCCAAAAACTATGCGGCTGGCTTCGCGGCAGCCCTCCAGGGGTGCAGCGGCGTGCTCGCTTCGCTCATCCCGCCAAGCCTGACCATGGTCATTCTTGGGGCAACCGGAAACATTTCGATTGCAGGTCTCTTGATTGGCGGTCTGGTGCCTGGTCTTTTGATGGCCTTGCTTCTGATCATCGTATCCTTGCTGATCAGCCGCCGGCGTGGCTATGGCAAGGGGGAGCGCGCGACATGGCGCGAGTTCATCTCTGCCGTTTCGGACTCGGTGCTCCCGCTCCTTCTGCCGGTCATCATCCTCGGCGGCATTCTGGGCGGTATCGTCACCGTCACGGAGGCTGCGGTGCTGGCCGTTGTCTACGCGTTCCTGCTGTCTGCAATCATCTATCGCGAGGTCAAAATCTCGGACCTTCCGGCGATCTGCATGCAGGTGATGCGCATTGCCGTGCCGGTGCAGCTCATCGTGGCGATTTCCCACCTGTTCGTGTGGATCGTTGCGACCGAGCAGATCCCCCAGCAGCTTACCGCATTCTTCGCAGCCGTTGCGCCAGATCCGATGACCTTCCTGATCCTGCTCAACTTCCTGCTCCTGTTGCTTGGCACCTTCATGGAAAGCAATGCGCTGATCATCATCCTGATCCCGATCCTGATGCCCGTCGTCAATCAGTATGGCATTGACCCGCTGCATTTCGGCGTCATGTTCGTGGTCAATCTGTGCATCGGGGCCAACACCCCGCCACTCGGTGTTACGCTGATGACGGGTGCGAAGATTGCCGGAGTGCGGTTTGCGGAAGCATCGCGGGCGGTGCTTCCGTTCCTCGCGGCCATGGTCATTGTTCTCATACTGACCATCCTGTTCCCGAAACTGTCGACATTCTTGCCGAGCCTGTTCCTCTAATCGAGGTTCGTGAGAGTCATTCAGGAGTTTGACGTTGGAAAAGACAGCCATCCAGATCAAGGAAAGCGATCACGTCGCAACCGCCACGGTCGAATTGTTGCCCGCCGAGACGGTCATTGTCTCGGGCATCGGTAACGGGCGTCCCCTGAAGGTGGAGGAGAAGATCCCGCGTGGCCACAAGATTGCCCTCCGCGACATCGCCGCTCAGGAGGAGATCCATAAATATGGCGAGGTGATCGGGGTCGCGACCGAAGCGATTCTGGCCGGCCATTGGGTGCACGTTCATAACTGCCGAGGTGCAAAGGGGCGCCGGTTCGATGAAATCCACGCGCAAAAGCAGGGTAAGTGACATGAAGTTCAAGGGCTATCGCCGCGCCGACGGCTCGATCGGCATCCGCAACCACATCCTGGTCATTCCGACGGTCTCCTGCGTCAATCGTGTGGCGCTCGACATCGCATCGAAGACCGGAGCGGTCACCTTCATGCATCCCTATGGCTGTACGTTCGATGCCGAGGAAAACACCACCACCGAAGACACGTTCATCGGCCATGGCCGCCACCAGAATGTGGGAGCCGTTCTGGTGGTGAGCCTGGGCTGCGAGACAGCGTCTGCCCGGCGCATCGCCGACGCGATTTCAACGACGGGAAAGCCGGTCGAGATGCTCATCGTCCAGAAGGAGGGCGGAGCCCGTTCCACGCGTGATACGGGCATCGGGATCGTCGAGCGCCTGAAGGGGCAGATCGCGTCCGAACCAAACGATGAAGGTGACGTCAGCGAGTTGATCGTGGCGCTGGAATGCGGTTCTTCCGACGCGTTTTCCGGGCTCACTGCCAATCCGGCAGTCGGTGAGGCGGCTGACATTCTGGTCGGTTCCGGTGGCACGGTGGTTTTGTCGGAGATCACCGAGATGGTCGGCGCCGAGCGAGTTCTCTGGCGGCGCGGAAAGACCGACAAGATCAAGCAGGATCTGATGAGCCTGATCAAGGAGTATGAGATCGAGCTGTCCATGACCACGCAGGACGACAGCGGCGTATTCATTTCTCCCGGCAATATTGAAGGTGGCCTCACGACCATCGAGGAAAAATCGCTCGGCTGTATCTACAAGGCCGGCACGCAGCCCATCGTGCAGATCGTCAAATATGGCGAGCGGCCGACAGAGAAAGGCGTGGTGATCATGGACACGCCCGGCTTCGACATCGCGTCGGTCACGGGCAAGGTTGCCGGTGGCGCGCATATGGTGCTTTTCACGACCGGCAAGGGAACGCCGACCGGGTCCTGCATTGCACCCGTGCTCAAGATCAGTTCCAACAATGACACGTTCAAGGCACTGCGCGAAGACATCGACCTGAGCGCTGGCGATGTGCTCGAAGGGACCAAGTCGCTCAAGCAGGTCGGCGAAGAGGTCGTCGAGCTGGTGATGAACACGGCAAATGGTCAAGAGGCCAAGGCGGAGTATTTCAACATTCAGGAATTCGCCATCCCCAATGTCACCGTGGTGCGCAAGGAAGTGATCCATCAGAAGCTGGCTGAACAGAACGATTTCCGGTTTCAGCAATGATGAAGCTTGCCTACATGTATGCCACGCCAGACGTGGCACCCGCCAGGGTGACGGCGGTTCAGGGCCCGATAGAAACGGCGATGAAAAGCATTGCCGAAACGGGCTATTCAGGCGTGGAGCTTCTGGTGTGCGACCCCGCGCGGATCGACCGGCGCGCGCTCGCCGCTGCCATTCGCGATCAGGGGCTCGACATGCCAGCGGTCTGCACTGGCGAGGTTTACGGTCAGGACGGGCTTTCCTTCGCCGATCCGGATGCCAGCCGGCGGCAGAAGGCCATCGATCGAATGTTGGCATCGATGGACCTCGCATCCGAGTATGGCGCGATGGTCAATGTCGGTCGGTTGCGCGGCCGGTATGTGGATGGAGTCGCGCCACAACAGACGCTCGACTGGATCGGTGCTGCTATCGCGCGATGTGCCGCCGCGTTTCCCGATGTTCCCATCGTCCTGGAACCGGTCAACCGCAACTACGCAAACTGTCTGCTTACCACGCGTGAAACCTGCAGCTTCGTTCGAAATCTTGGCGTCTCCAGCCTTGGCGTAATGCTCGACACCGCGCACATTCTCACCGAACAGGAGACGGTGGCCGATGCCATCTGCGAGGCCGGTGATCTCTTCTGGCATTTTCACATCACCGATTCCGACCGCTTGCCGGTCGGGGACGGAAGCTACGACATCGACGCCGCCATGGGTGCCGTGATCGATTGCGGGTTCGACCGCTACGTGACGGTCGAGACATTCCAGATTCCTGATGCCGGGCACGCAATCGCTGCCAGTTTCGAGGCCATGCGGCCCTATATCCCCACCCGCGTCTGACGCGATCCACTCTGAGGTTCATCATGAAAATCGTTCGTTTTTCCCATCAGGGAAGCACATCCTATGGGCTGCTCGAAGGCTCTTCCATTGCCGTCCTGTCGGGTTCTCCCTTTGATGGGATAAAGAAAACCGGCGTGGTTCTCCCGCTTGAAACCGTGCATTTGCTCGCACCGGTGGCGCCAAGCAAGCTTGTCTGCGTGGGTCTCAACTACACACTTCACGCCGAAGAATCCGGTGTTCCGGTTCCGGAAGAGCCGATGCTCTTCATGTGCGCGCCTTCCGCGATCATCGCCGACGGTGAAGAGATCCAGCTCGACAGTTCCGATAACCGCATCGATTTTGAGGCAGAAATCGGCATTGTCGTCGGCCGCTGCGCCCGCAATGTCGCCGCCAGCGACGTTGGCGATTACATTTTCGGCTACACCTGCGCCAATGACGTCTCAAACCGCGATCTGCAAAAGAAGGACGGCCAGTTCACCCGCGCGAAATCCTTCGACACCTACAAGCCGGTCGGGCCGGTCATCGAAACCGAACTTGATCCCGACAATGTCGACATCAAGCTCTGGCAGAACGGTGAATTGCGCCAGTCCTCCAACACGAATGACATGATCTTCCCGATCGCCCGCATTTTCGAGTTCGTGTCGGGCATCATGACACTGGAGCCTGGAGACCTGATCATCACCGGCACGCCATCCGGTGTCGGCCCAATGGCGTCCGGTGACGAGATCGTCATCGAGATCGAGAAGATCGGACGCCTGCACAGCCGGGTCGCCTGAACATCCACAAATTGCCGTTGGACCAGCAATGCCCCGTGGGTTCGACGGGGCATTGCTTTATCCAGACTATCGCAGCAGCGCGGTCGGGTAGAGTGCCAGTGCCGGAATGTAGGTGATCGCAAGCAAGGCAAGGATCAGGGCGATGAGAAACGGCCGGATCGCCCGCATGAACTGAGCGATGCTGGTCCCCGAAATCCCGCAGGTGACATACATCAGGACACCCAGTGGCGGTGTTAGCTGACCGATGACCAGATTGATGATCATCACGATGCCGAAGTGAACCGGATCGATGCCCAGCGTTTCGATCAACGGCAGCAGGATCGGAACCAGTATGATGATCAGAACCAGCGTTTCCATGAATGTGCCGAGCACCAGCAGAATGACGTTGATGAACAACAGTATCAGCATCGGGCTGTCCGAGAAGCCGGTCAGAAACGAAAGCAGTTGTTGCGGGGGCCTGTCCGATGGACAGAATCCAGCCGAAAGGTGCTGCGGTTGCGGCAATCACAAGGATCGACGATGTGTCGCGCGCAGCACTCGCAAAAACGCCCGGAAGCTCGACAACCTTCAGTGTCCTGTAGACAAGAAGACCAACCAGAAAGGCATAGGCCGCGGCAATGGCGGCAACCTCGGTCGCCGTGAAAATGCCCATGCGAAAGCCGACAATGATGATTACCGGCATCAAAAGCGCCCAGGAAGCCTGGAAGAAAGTCTGCCGGAGTGCCTTGGCCGAAAACGCTGCACCGCGCCCGAAACCGCGACGCCGTGTCATGATCGCTACCGTGAGAACGAGAGCAGTGGCGATGACCAGCCCCGGCACAATGCCCGCCACGAACAGATCCCCGATCGAAACGTTGGCCTGCCAGCCATAGATGACGAGCAGGATGGATGGCGGGATGATGGGGGCGAGTACGGCGGCGGAAGCCGTCAGCCCGACGCTGAACCCCTTATCATAACCGTGCCTGACCATCTGCGGCACGAACACGCGTGTCGTGGCGGCGCAATCGGCCAGCGAAGACCCCGAAATTCCTGACATGAAGACGTTTGTCAGAACGTTGACATAGGCCATGCCGCCCCGGATGTGCCCGACCAGCGCACCGGTCAGTGCGAAGAGACGTTCCGATATGCCGGACGCGTTCATCAGCGTGCCCGCCAGAATGAACAGGGGAATGGCAAGAAGCGGAAAGGACTGGACGCCCGCAGTCATTCGCTGCACGGCGATGGTCAGCGGTATATCTTCAAGCCAGATCACGGCAATGGCGGAGGCCGCCAGCGCGTAGGCGGTTGGCACCCCGACAAGAAGAAACAGAAGGAGCAGCAGGAGCAGGGTGGTGATCATGCCACATCCCCTTCACCTGCCTGAACCTCGATCGTGCTCTTGAGCGCGTCGCGCACACCGCCCTCCACACAGTTGCGGATCACGTGAAGCGTGGCACACATGCTCGTGACGGGCAGGGCAAGCGTGTAAAACCCGTATGTGACATCCATCATCGGCGTTCGGTCGCCCCAGGTCGTCTGCACATATTTGAGGCCGAAATGGATCACCACCAAAAACACGACCAGGCAGATCAGAACGGCCGCCACGGAAGCCAAGAGTTCATAGCGCGGCGGCAGTATCCGCAGCACCATGTCGATGCGGATGTGCTGGTGGGTTGAAAGGGCCGAGCTGGCGCCGATAAACACCATCCAGGTGAACAACATCGTCAACAGCTCCTCCGTCCAGGTGATCGGAGAACCGAGCACATATCGAAAGAAGACCGTTGCGGTCAGAATGACGAATATCGTGGCAAGAAGCAGCCACAGGGCATGGTGCTCGATCTCTCGCACCCGATCGTCGAGCCACAGGATGCATTGTCTCAACTGGTCTCCCCCCAACGACAGGACAATGAACACCGGACCGCCGATGCGGTCCGGTGCAGGTGGCCGACTATTGCCCGCGGGTGGCGGAGATGTTTTCGCGCACGGTCGCGATCCTGTCGGCTCCCCAGCGCTCGGCAAGGGCGGTAAACACGGCCTCGGTTGTCGCTTCGGCAAACGCTTCGCGGTCCGGATCATCCACGATGGTGACGTCGGCCGTTTCTGCGATTTCCTTCAGCATGTTCTCTTCGGCGCGTTGCTGAAGCAGCGTCATCTTTGCGGAGGCTGCACCGACCTCCTCCAGAATGATGCGCTGATGGCGTGGATCAAGCTTTGCCATGGAATCCTTGTTCATCAGGATCAGATTGTTCTGGAGCATGTGGCGCGACATCACGATGTAGCTCTGAACTTCATAGAATTTACGGGCGTAAATGGTCGGAATGGGGTTTTCCTGACCGTCAACCGTCCCTTGCTGCAGTGCCGTGTAGACATCGCTGAAAGGAATGGGGGTCGGTGCGGCGCCGATGCCCCGGATCATCTCGACCCAGACCGGCGATTCAGGAACCCTGATCTTCAGGCCCGCCATGTCTGCAGGTGTGCGGACAGGTTTTTCCGACAGCGTGAAATTGCGCCAGCCCCAATACCAGATCTTGGTGAGCGGAATGATATTGTGCTTTTCTTCCAGCTCATCGAAAGCCGGTTGCATGGCAGCGCCGGAAATCACCGCCTCGGCCTCGAGCCAGTTCTGCCAGAGGAACGGTGCGCTCGGGATCTCCATCGCCGGCACGAGCGTGCTGGTGGCCGCCATCGAGGCCGCCGTCATGTCCAGGACGCCATCCCGCAATTGCTGAACCATCTCGGTTTCCTTGCCGAGCTGCTCGCCCGGGAACACCTGAATGGTGACTTCTCCATTCGTGCGCTCGGCGATCCGGTCAACGAACTCGTTATAGAGCTTGCTTGAAATTTCGCCGGCAACATTTGGATGACCGAAGCGCAGCACCGTTTCGGCATGAGCCCCTGTCGCCAACAGCATCGCTGCTGCCACGCAGGCTTGTAGTGTACTCTTCCACATCATCTACCCCTCCCGATTGTGATGTTTCATTTGATCTGGCTCGCCGGTTTCCTCCTCGCCCGGAACTGCCATCATACCGATCCTAAGCGAATGAGCCTCTGAATCCATTGACCAGAGTCATGAAACGGCAGTCTCGCGTTTTGTACCATTCATACAAAATTGACTGCAGGTTGCGGGAAGATGCAACGCGAGCATGGAATTTCGGCAGGCATGTCCTGCTTGATAATGTTTCATCCATCCATCACCTGACTTGCTCTGATCTCCGCAAACTGGAGGAGCCTCAGGAGCTCAGGTCGAGCCGCCCGTTTGATGGCAATGGCACCCACGGATATCTGGGTGTGCCCGTACGACAAAAGAGGGGCGCGGGAGGGCAGGGGTGATCGTTGTGTCTGAAGTTTCCGGGGCAACCACACACGGCGTCATGAGCCTGGTCAGTCGCTCAGTCATATAGGTCTCGCCAATAATTCAAGACGTGATCGCACCAGGCTTCCACCACCCACTCACAAACCCGCTTGACGCGGGGCTTAAGGTCGCGGATTAATGCGCGCTGCGCGGGTATGATGTAATGGTAGCCTGTCAGCTTCCCAAGCTGATCGCGCGGGTTCGATTCCCGCTACCCGCTCCAGTTGGGACCTCTCGGCGCATTTCATTTCCCATTTTGCGAACTTGCGTGCGGACGGGCGGGTGCGTATCTCTTGGCGAACAGGATCAAGGAGCACTGCGGTGTCGGCACTAACCAGGTTTCTGGGCGATAGCCCTTTGCGCGTCATCATCAAGCTTTTGATTGTTTCACTCATCGTCGGGTTTGTGATGAGTGCATTCAACTGGTCTCCGTTCGATGTCTTTTACGCGCTGAGAGATACGGTGCTGCATTTGTGGAACATGGGCTTTGAAGCGTTGGGCCGGTTTGCAAGTTACATCGTTCTGGGTGCTGTCGTTGTCGTGCCGGCCTACCTTATCCTGCGGCTTATGAATTATCGCCGCTAGGCGAAGAACATGGATCACCCCACGCAGCAGGGGCGGGCCTCGATCCCGTTCGCCGTAACGAACAGGCTGGTGCTTTCCATCGCGCTCCCGATGACGCTTGCCTATTTGACGACACCGCTGCTCGGTATCACAGATACCGCGATTGTCGGTCAGTATGGCGATGCGGCATTGCTGGGCGGCCTTGCCGCCGGTGCGATCGTTTTCGACGTTGTGTTCACCACCTTCAATTTCCTGCGCTCTGGAACCACCGGACTGGTGGCGCAGGCATTCGGGCAGGGCAATACGCTGGAAGAACAGGCGGTTCTTTGGCGCGCTCTCCTGATCGCATTGGTGGCCGGCATTCTCGTGGTCCTGTTGGGACCTTTCATCATCGCCGGCGGCGTGTTCTTCGTGAATCCGGAGCCCGACGTCGCAGCCGCCATGAGCGCGTACGTCTCCATCCGCATCTTTGCAGCGCCCGTTTCGCTGATCAATTATGCAATTCTCGGATACGTTCTTGGACGTGGCGAAGGTGCCCTTGGCCTTGCGTTGCAGGTTATTCTGAATGGAGCCAACATTGCCCTTTCAGTGTTTCTGGCACTCAATCTTGGATGGGGCATCGAGGGCGTGGCCTGGGGGACCGTTGGCGGCGAAGCGCTGGGCATGGTGGTGGGCGCCGCAGTTCTGGTCCGGCGTTTTCGCAAGGGGCCGCGGGTTTCGTGGCGTCGCATCTGTGACGCGTCGCAGATCGGCCGCATGATAGCCATGAATGGCGACATCATGGTTCGCTCATTCTCGCTACTTGCGGCATTTGCGCTGTTCACCCGTCAGGGGGCACAGTTTGGAACGATCACGCTGGCAGCCAATGCGGTCTTGTTGAACTTTTTCCTGGTCGCCGGATATTTCCTGGATGGCACCGCAACTGCAGCCGAGCAGCTCGCAGGTCGAGCCGTTGGAGCGCGCTATCGCCCTGCATTTCTGCGCTCGGCAAGGTTGACCGTGGTATGGGGTTTCGGTCTTGCCTTTGCCATGGCGCTGTTCTTTCTGCTCGCTGGCACTCCGCTCATCGCATTCATCACCACGTCTCCTGATGTGCGAAGCGTGGCAGAAGAATTTCTGCCATGGGCAGCGTTGATCTCCGTCTCCGGCGTGCTCGCTTTTCAGATGGACGGAATCTTCATCGGCGCTACCTGGTCGCGCGACATGCGCAACATGATGCTCCTGTCCTTCGTCGTATACATTGCCGGCGTGTTCCTTCTGACAGGTTTTTTCGGCAATCACGGGCTTTGGGCAGCGTTTCACATATTCCTGATCGTCCGCGGTTTCAGCCTTCTCGCGATCGCCCCCAAGCGGACGCGCGAGACGTTCGCCGAATGACGCCTCGTAGCGAAAACGAGACGACAACGTTCCTCAAACCGGATGGCACTGCCCCTGCGACACGCGTGTCCTAGGCCAGCTCCCGGGCGGCCCAGTCGTCCACATGCGTGTCACGGATCTGGCGCAAAGATGAGAGCTTTTCCCTCTGGGCAAACGCGCCCATCTCTTCCACGATCCTGCCGGGAAGGCATGTGCCTTCAAAGATCATGCCGCTATAGATCTGAACAAGATCGGCTCCGGCACGTATCTTTTCAAGAGCCGTCTCCGTCGAGTTCACGCCGCCAACTCCTATGAGTGGCATCGCCGGTCCAACGAGGAGACGCATCTTGGCGAGAACAATGGTCGAGCGCTCAAAGAGTGGCTGGCCGGAAAGGCCACCTTTTTCGTGAGCCAAACGGCTCGTGGCGCCGGTTCGCGAGAGTGTCGTGTTGCTGATGATGAGGCCGTCGATCCGTTTGTCGAGGGCCTCGTCGGCGATATCGCTCAAAGCCGCTTCAGTAAGGTCGGGGGCGATTTTTACAAATAGCGGGATTGGCACGCCCTTGCGCCTGGCCACCTCATTGCGTGCGGACAGGACACGGGTCAGAAGTTCCGAGAGATTCCCCCGGTCCTGGAGCGATCTGAGACCGGACGTGTTGGGTGAGGAAATGTTCACGGTGAGATAGGAGGCAACGTCCCCAAAAGCACGCACACCGGTTTCATAGTCCGCAACGCGGTCCGCGCTGTCTTTGTTGGCGCCAATGTTTATCCCCACAATGCCGCCCTGACCTGCGCGCAGCTTTACGCGCTGGCGCACCGCAACGAGACCGTCATTGTTGAAGCCCAGTCGATTGATCAGCGCCCCGTCTTCTTCCAGCCGGAACAGGCGTGGCTTTGGGTTGCCCGCCTGTGGTTTGGGCGTCACCGTGCCGCATTCCACAAATCCGAAGCCCAGACGCAACAGAGCATTGGCTGCCTCGGCGTTTTTGTCGAAGCCGGCGGCCATGCCGATGGGATTGGGGAATACCATCCCGGCGCATATCGTTTTCAGGCGTTTGCTGCTCGGCTGCGGATGCGCAAGCGGAATGCCGCTCTTCAATGCCATGATTGCCAGATTGTGAGCCCGCTCCGAATCCATCCGGTAGAGGGCCTGGCGGGCGATCTTGTCGATCAGGGATTTCATTGCGACAGCTCTGGGAAGAGGTGGGTGCCGTCAACGCCGAGCGGCAGCGGATGAACCCACGAAACAGCCTTGAGAAAAAGTGGAGCGTAAAGATGGGGGAACAGTGCCCCGCCGCGCGAGATCTCGTATTTCAGCGCCGCACCAAGTTCGGAAGGGTCGACGGCCACGAGCACCAGGTCGTCCTGCCCCGCAAAATGCTTTGCTGCGGTGGCAGCAAGCTGCTCCGCTGTTGAGAAGTGAATGTACCCGTCCGCCAGATCGACAGGTGCACCGTCAAAACGCCCGATCCTCTCCGCTTCCAGCCAGAGACCACGGGGGCAAATCTTGTAGATCAGGTCAACCATGGTTGCGGCTATACTTGCATTGCGGTTGCAGCGAAAGAGCGGACGCAGCCTTTTTGGGGGATTGCGCTTCATCCCATTTATGGCGCATTCCTCACTCATCATCCCATTACCAGTCTGTTCAATTGCGGAGCGATCCAATGCGCAAGACCATTACAGCAACCGGTGCGCTGTTTCTTTTGTCGATGTCGGGAAATGCGCTTGCCCAGGAAGAAGAGCGCTACCGCCTTGAGCGCACTGAAGAAGGTTATGTACGGATGGACACGCGAACCGGCGCAATGACGTTGTGTCGCGAACGCTCCGGTCAGCTCCTCTGTGCGCCTTCGGTGAATGAACGCACTGCCTATGAAGAGGATATCGCTGCCCTGCAGGATCGGCTCGCGGATGTGGAAGCGCGCCTGAAGCTGCTGGAAGAAAACCCTCCCAAGGCGACCTCCGAACTGCCCTCCGATGAGGAGTTTGAACAGACTTTGGGGCTTATGGAGCGGTTTTTCCGCAAATTCATGGGCATCGTGAGTGATTTCGAGAAGGACAAGGAAGGCTCCAGCAGCCCGGATGCAACTGCACCGGAGCGAACCTGACCTGGCCGTCAGCTTGCTGCCCGTGCGAGGCGAAGCATGGTTGAAAAGGCGAAGAACCCGCATCCCGCCTCCAGGCTGAGCACGGCAAAACGCAGATAGGTGTCTTTGAGGACCGCGAGGAAAACCTTTGCACCTGAAGCTCCCACCGGGCGCGCCTCGGGTTTCAGATGGAGCCAGACTTCCGTTTTCCTGGGGTTTTGTTGCGTCGTCGCATGAGCCTTGAGTATCAGTATCTCCGACATGAGCAATGTCATGATGGCACCGGCGCTGAATGCGAGGGCGAGATCAAACGACAGGGAAAGCATGACCAGCCCGATGGCAAGAGAACCGAACAGGACCGCCCGGCCGATACAAATCATTGCTACCTTGTGGATTTTCTCCATGTCGTGCCTACGGAGCTTTCACCTGCGTCGAAAGTTTGTGGCATGCAGCGACCGTATACAAGTAACACTTCCGAGAGTGTGTGTGGCGCGGCGCACGAGTGAAAAGCGGCGCATGGGGAAAACATGTGCCATCTTGAAAACATGACCATTCCCCGCATAATCACGGCGTGAGCCTGCGGCTGTGGAAAACCACAAGATTGCCGCAGGCGCGGGAGGGACATTTGACAGCGGGTTATAGATTTCTCGTCGCAGACGATCATCCCCTGTTCAGAGGTGCGCTGAAGGGTGCGCTTATAGGGCTGGACAAGAGCTGCAAGATTCTGGAAGCCGGTGATTTCGAAGGTGCCAAGGCACTGGCTGACGAAAACATCGATCTCGTTTTGCTTGATCTCTCAATGCCTGGTGTGAGTGGGTTGTCCGGGCTGGTCGCCCTGCGGGGCATGAACCCGGCGGTGCCCATCGTTGTCGTTTCCGCCCATGACGATCCCGAAACCATCAGGCGCGCGCTCGAGCTGGGAGCTTCCGGATTCATATCGAAGTCTTCGGGGATGGATGAAATCCGCAATGCGGTTCAGACGATCCTCGATGGTGGCATCCATGCCCCTCAGGATATCGATCTCGGTGCGGAAGCAGACCCGGATGTGGCAGATCTTATCCGCTGCCTGCAGACCCTGACTCCTCAGCAGACACGCGTCCTAAGCATGCTGGCGGAAGGGCTTCTGAACAAGCAGATCGCCTATGAGCTGAACGTCTCGGAAGCGACGATCAAGGCACACGTGTCTGCTGTCCTGCAGAAGCTCAATGTCGACAGCCGCACCCAGGCGGTCATCCGCCTTTCCAAAATAGGAACCGACAGCGTCGTCGCCGAAAACTGAGCAAGCGTCATTCGGCGGCGGCAAGCATCTGACGGCAACGCGTAAGAAGCGTGCGAAGCGAAGCCGGGCGCACCGGCTTGTTCAGCACCATTGCCGTCAGGGCCTCCGCGTCCGCGCGCACCTCATTCGACCGATCTGCTGTGATCAGTATGGCGGGTATTGCGTGGCCGTAGCGCGATCGAAGAGCCGCAATCACATCGAGTCCCAGCTCATTGTCGAGATGATAATCGGCAAGAATGATGTTCGGTGGCGTTAGTGCCAGGTCGGGCAGGGTGGAAGATCCCGTAGCGGTCGAAACGGAACATCCCCAGCCTTCCAGAAGCTTCTGCATTCCGTCGAGGATCCGGGGGTCGTTGTCGATGCACAGGACACGCAGTCCATCCAGCATGGTCTGCTGCATCGCCACAGGGCGTCTTGGTGTTTCAGAAGGTTGTGCGGGGGCGGTGCTTCTGGGGATCACGACCGAGAAGCGCGTGCCGCCATGCGTCCGTGAATCGAGATGGATTTCCAGATTGAGCACGCGGGCGATCCGGTCGACGATGGAGAGGCCAAGCCCCAGCCCCTCAGCCTGCCGAACGCCTTCCTCCAGTCGTGTGAACTCACGGAAAACCGTATTCAGCTTGTCGGGTGCTATGCCGATCCCGGTGTCGATAACCTGCAGTTCCAGAAGATCACCACGCCGCCGGATGCCGACGAGTACCCGTCCGCTGGGCGTGTATTTGATCGCATTGGAAACAAGGTTCTGTAACAGCCGCCGCAAGAGATTTCGATCGGTGTTTACCGTCAGGCTCGATGGCACAATGGTCAGTCTGACACCCCGTTCCTCCGCGAAAGGCGCAAAGTCGGTGTGGATCTGCCGCAACAGACCATCAAGCTGAAACACAGAGGGAGAGGGTTTTAGCGCTCCGGTGTCCAGTCTCGAAATATCGAGAACTGCGCCGAGGATCGTTTCAACGGAATCGAGCGAGGATTCGATATTGCCTACATGCTCCCGAACGTCGCTGCCTTCCACGCGCTCCAACAGGGAAGAGCAGTAGAGGCGCGCCGCATTGAGCGGCTGCAGAATGTCGTGGCCGGCGGCAGCGAGAAATCGGGTCTTGCCGAGGTTGGCTTCTTCGGCGATCACCTGCGCCTGCGCCAGCTCCTCGTTGACGCGCATGAGTTCGGCCGTGCGGTCTGCCACGCGCTGTTCCAGGGTCTCATTGATCCGCTTCAGCGCGATATCGGCTTCAACGCGGGGCGTGATGTCGGTGTATGTCGCGACAATACCACCATCGGGCATGGGGTTTGTTCTCAATTCGATGATGCGGCCACTTTTGCGAAGTGTGATCTCCCACGGGACACCAAAATCGGTAAAACGGTTGAGAGTGACCGTATAATTGTCGACGGGCATTTCACCGCGCACCACGAGCAGATTGACGAAGCGGTCCAGTGAAACACCGACCTGACCCATTTCATCCGGCAGGTTGAACAGCGTCCGGTATTGACGGTTCCAGCAGATCAGCTGGAAATCCCGGTCGAAAACGGTAACGCCCTCTTCCATCTGATCGAGAGCGGTCTGCAACAGATCGCGGTTGTGCTGCAGTGCCATCGAGGCATCATCGAGGAGCCGAAGGGCGTCGCGGGGCGATCGGTCGTTGCGCTGGAACAGCAGGGAAAGGATGAGGCGTGATGAGGAAGAGCCGACGGCGCTTGCCAGAAGCTGTTCGGAAAAACGCACCAGTGCAATGCCCGTTGCGTCGTTGCCGTTGAGGCGCACGCCATGCGTTGCCTCGAATGTGGCGAAGGAGCGTTCGGTGCGCTCAGCGCCGAGATAGCGCGAAATCGTATCCTTCAGATCGTTCACGGTAACGGTGGTGCGGAACCGGCGCAATGTCGGGATCGGCCCCGTGTCGCGCGGCACGAAGATGGCTGCCTGAATCCGCTCCAGGGGCTGTGCCGCCCGTGAGAGCGAACCGAGAATGAAGAACAGCGTGTTGACGGACAGGCTCCATAGAACGCCATGGTTGAGTGGGTCTGCCACCGTGCCGAACAGAGCCTGCGGCTTCAACGCCGGCAGCCCGAAAAGGCCATCCGTGATGATGCTCGTTCCCATCGGTGCGAGAGAGGGGAAAAGCAGGGTGTACCCCCACAATGCGAAGCCGGCCCCCATTCCCAGAAGCGCGCCACGAGCATTGGCTCCCCGCCAGATCAGCCCTCCGAAGAAGGCCGGAGCGAATTGTGCGATAGCGGCAAAGGAGATGAGGCCGATGGCGGCAAGGCGCGTGTTGTGGGTGGTCTCCCGGTAGTAGAGAAACGCTGTAAACAGAATGATGAAGATCGCGGCACGGCGAATGTTCAGGATGATGGTGGACCAGTCATCTTTCTCACGATGGTCGGGACGCAGAAGACGACGCAGGAAGAGTGGGATGACCAGGTCGTTGGAAATCATGATCGAAAGCGCAACACTCGCAACGATCACCATCGCCGTCGCCGCCGAGAGGCCACCGATAAACGCGATGAGTGCAATCAGGTCATGCCCTTGAAGAAGTGGAAGGGCGAGGACGTAGAGATCCGAGCTGGCCTTGTCTCCAACGAGCGTCAGGCCGGCAAAGGCGATGGGTATGACGAAGAGATTGATCAACACCAGGTAGAGCGGAAACAGCCAGCTCGCCGTTTCCAGCTCGGTCGTGCTCCTGTTTTCGACAATCGTGACGTAAAACTGCCTGGGAAGCATGATGATGGCGAACGCGCTGAGCGTCGTCATCACGATCCAGGTCGCGAGTGACGTGGGGTATGTGTAGGCTTTCTGCACTTCCGAAAGGGTGCCGACCGTGCGAGCGAGATCCAGCGGGCCTGAGAAAATGAAATAGGTGACGGCCACCCCGACGGCCAGGAACGCCGCGAGTTTCACAACGGTTTCCACCGCCACGGCCAGAACCAGCCCCTCCTGATGCTCCGTGGCATCGGCATGGCGCGTGCCGAACAGAACCGCGAAAATGGCCAGGAGAAAGGTGACGATCAGGGCCATGTCCCCGACGAAGAAGTCAATTGCCGGCGGCGCTCCGTCATAATGCGTGACCATGAGGCTGACGGAGTCTGAAATCGCCTTCAGCTGCAGGGCGATGTAGGGAATCGTGCCACATGTGGCGATCAGGGTGGCAACGGAGGCCACCGCGAAGCTCTTGCCGTACCGCGCTGCCAGGAAGTCGGCGATCGACGTGATCTTTTCGGACTTTGCCAGCCTGATGATCCGCTTGAGAACACGGAAGCCGAAAAGAAACACCAGCACCGGGCCTATATAGATGGCGAGAAACTCCAGGCCCCGCTCGGACGCGAGCCCGACAGAGCCGAAAAAGGTCCATGACGTGCAATAGATGGCCAGGCTCAGGGCGTAGATAAAGGGGCGGGACCCCAGGCCGCCCTGCCGGGAAGCGCGGCTGTCGCCCACACTGGCAATGAAGAAAAGCAGCGTCACATAGGCGACGGCTATGATTGCGATCACCCAGCCCTGCACGGCGCGCGATTCTCCTTTCCGAATACCGCAAAAAGGCAAACACACCCCAGATGCGGTGTCCAATGCTTCTTTTGGCCAAAGTCCCGGCGTTGGTTGAGGAAAATGGCATTTTAATACACGTTCGGCTTGTCACCTTGCTAGTGTGTCAGCGTTGGTGGCCGCTGAGTCGCCTGATGAAAGCTAGATTGGGGAGAGACCCTTATGATGAAGGAATTCAGGGAGTTCATTGCACGGGGCAATGTGATGGACCTCGCAGTGGGCGTGATTATCGGTGGCGCATTCGGCCTCATCGTGAAGTCGCTCACCGACGACATCATCATGCCCGTTGTCGGCGCCATTTTCGGTGGGTTCGATTTTTCAGATTATTTCATACCGCTGTCATCCACGGTCACCGCGACATCGCTGGAAGCGGCGCGTGATCAGGGAGCAGTGTTTGCCTACGGAAACTTCCTGACCGTGGCAGTCAATTTCCTGATCCTCGCATGGATCATCTTTCTGATGGTCAAGGGCGTCAATTCATTGCGCCGGAAAGAGGCCGAAAACAAGCCGGTTGAGCCCGAGGCCCCGCCAGCCGATGTGCAGCTTCTCACGGAAATCCGCGACCTGCTTTCCAAGAAGCAGTAGCGCTCCTGTACGGTTATGGGAGCCCGTCGGCGGAATCCGGCGGGCATGTCGCTTGATGCGTCGCTTTACTCAGCCGCCGGATTTCGGCACGAGGAGAGAGACCACGCGGTCGGAGTTGGCCGTCTGTGGCCGGTCGGCCTCGTTGAATGGAATGCCAAGCGCTTCCCAGGTTTCCAGAAGTGCGTCGCGCAGCGTCTCGATCAGCGCATCGTCATGATAGGGCGTGGGCGTTATGCGCAGGCGTTCCGTACCGCGCGGGACAGTGGGGTAATTGATCGGCTGGATGTAGATCCCATGCTTCTCGAGAAGGCGGTCCGAGGCCTGTTTGCACAGCTCCGGGTCGCCAACGAGGATAGGCACGATATGGGTCTGCGAAGGCATGACCGGCAGCCCTGCCTTCGATAGCATGTCTTTGGTCTGCTGGGCCTGGCGTTGCTGTGCCGAGCGCTCGACAGACGAGGTTTTCAGATGGCGTATGGAGGCCGTGGCGGCTGCGGCGATCGCAGGTGGCAGCGCGGTCGTGAAAATGAAGCCCGCAGCATAGGAGCGCACTGCGTCGATCACTGCGCTGGATCCGGTAATATACCCACCGATGACGCCAAAGCCCTTGGCCAGCGTTCCTTCGATAATGTCCATGCGGTGGGCGAGGCCGTCGCGTTCTGTGATGCCACCGCCGCGGGGGCCATACATGCCCACGGCGTGCACCTCGTCGATATAGGTCATGGCATTGTATTTGTCGGCCAGATCGGCAATCGCCTCAATGGGCGCAATGTCGCCATCCATCGAATAAACGGATTCGAAAACGATCAGTTTGGCGCGGGAGGGGTCGGCAGCTTTAAGCAAGTCTTCCAGGTGGGCAACGTCATTGTGGCGGAATATCTTCTTCTCCGCTCCCGAGCGTCGCACACCTTCGATCATTGAGGCGTGATTGAGCTCGTCGGAAAGCACTAAGCAGTTGGGTAAGAGGCGGGCAATGGTGGAGATCGAAGCTTCATTGGAGATGAAGCCCGATGTGAAGACGAGACCCGCTTCCTTGCCATGAAGATCGGCTAACTCGGCTTCCAGTTCCACCAGCGGGTGGTTCGTGCCCGAGATGTTGCGGGTGCCGCCTGCACCTGCGCCCATCGATCCGGCAGTCGCCTGCATGGCGGAAATCACGCTCTCGTGCTGGCCCATGCCTAAATAGTCATTCGAGCACCAAACGGTGATCTCGCGCGTTTCCTCTCCCGCACGCCATAGCGCACGCGGAAAAGCACCGACAATCCGCTCCAGATCGGCAAAGACGCGATAGCGACGTTCTGCGTGAAGTTGATCGATCGCTTCGGAGAAAAAACGCTGATAATTCATGGAACCTTCCTGCTGTGCGGGCGCGATCATAATGTCCGCTTTCTTCTGCGTCCATCGCAGCTTACGGGCAAATTGACACGTCTGGGTCAATGCGCTTTGCGCTCGATCAATTCATGCATCATTGTCAGACGAAGCCATCATGTCGGCAATGGTTGAGATGGCTGAAATAAGCTCTTCGCGATGGCTTTGGTCGAGCCTGGAGAAGCGTTGGGCAAATATCGCCCCCATGGGTCCTGGTGCGTCCGAAATCAGAGCCTCGCCTTCAGGGGTCAGCAGCGCATGCACCACCCGTCGGTCATTGCGTGAACGGTAGCGCCGTATGAGTGCCCGGTTTTCCAGATTGTCTAGAATGGTAACTACGGTCGCCGCGCTCAGGTCCACATGCGCGGAAAGGGCGGTGGTCGTGACTTCGCCCAGCGCGGCGATTGCTTTCAGAACAATGAGTTGAGGTGAGGTCAGGCCGATCTGCTTGGCGAGCGCCCTGGATTGAACGTCATTGGCCCGCACGATGCGGCGGATGGATTTCTCCACCGCGCGTAACTCCTCATTTTGGAACCAGTCGAGGGCCTTGTCAGTTGTCATGTCAGAATTCATGCGGACGCCATTCATTTGACATCTAATAATCATAACTATAACTAATTGACGTTCCGACGCAACGACAAACAAGGGATCAGAACGCTATCCATGTGCGGAATCTGCGGAGAATTGCGGCTGGACGGCCGCCCTGCCTCGCCTGTTGCTCTCTCGAAAATGATGGATTGTCTGGCCCCGCGCGGACCTGACGGGGCGGGCGCCATTGTTCATGGCCCGGCGGCTTTTGGTCATCGGCGCCTCAAGATCATCGACCTGTCGGAAAAAGCCCGGCAGCCGATGGAGGATTCCGAGCTTGGTCTCACCATTGCGTTCAATGGCTGCATCTACAACTACCCGGTGCTCCGCGCCGAGCTGGAGGACAGGGGCTATCGCTTTTTCTCCACCGGCGATACCGAAGTCATCCTGAAAGCATGGCATGCCTGGGGCGAAGGCTGTGTGAGCCGCTTTCACGGCATGTTCGCCTTTGTGTTGCGCGAGCGCGAAACGGGGCGTGTGGTGATGGCCCGCGACCGCTTTGGCATCAAGCCGCTCTATCTTGCAGAAACGCCCGAGCGTATCCGTTTTGCATCAACCCTGCCGGCCTTACTGGCGGCAGGCGAGGTCGACACGTCGATCGATCGATATGCGCTGCACCACTATATGAGCTTTCATGCGGTCGTGCCTCCGCCGCGCACCATCCTCAACGGCGTGAAGAAGCTTCCGCCTGCTACGCTCAGGGTGATCGAGACGGATGGAACCCAGCGCGACACCGTTTACTGGGATCCCCCATTCGCGCGAAACCGCGAAATGTCCACTCTCTCGCCGGACGAGTGGCGCGACCGCACTCTGGAGGCTCTGCGTCTGGCGGTGAAGCGCCGCATGGTGGCCGACGTTCCCGTCGGTGTTCTGCTTTCGGGCGGCGTGGATTCCAGCCTTATCGTCGGTCTTCTTGCCGAGGCAGGCCAGAAGGGGCTGATGACCTTCTCTGTCGGTTTCGAGGAAGCCAATGGCGAAAAGGGCGACGAATTTGTCTACTCAGACCTGATAGCGAAGGAATTCGGCACCGACCATCACAAGATTTTCGTGCCGTCTGCCGACCTGATGGACGCGCTACCCGGCACGTTCGCCGCCATGTCCGAACCCATGGTTTCGTACGACAATGTCGGCTTTTATCTTCTGTCGAAGGAAGTTTCGAAACATATCAAAGTGGTTCAGTCGGGGCAGGGAGCCGATGAGATTTTCGGCGGCTATCACTGGTATCCACCGCTTGTGAACTCCAACGATGTGGTGGAGGATTATGCCAGCGTCTTTTTCGACCGGTCCCATGCGACACTGAGCAGGCAACTCTCACCGGACTGGATCGCAGACAGGGATGTCAGCCGCGAGTTGGTCGCCGCGCATCTCACGCGGGCAGGTGCCGACACGCCGGTCGATGCCGCACTGCGGCTCGATTCAACGGTGATGCTGGTGGACGATCCGGTGAAGCGGGTCGATAACATGACCATGGCCTGGGGGCTTGAGGCGCGGGTCCCCTTCCTCGATCACGAGCTTGTGGAACTCGCCGCCTGCATTCCCCCGGAAGAAAAGCTTAAACAGGGTGGCAAGGGAGTGTTGAAAGAGGTCGCGCGGCAGATCGTGCCGCATGAGGTGATCGACCGGAAAAAAGGCTATTTCCCCGTACCTCAGCTCAAATATGTGGATGGGCCCTATCTCGACATGGTGCGTGATGCGCTATCATCACAGGCAGCGCGCGAGCGCAGCCTGTTCCGTCAGGATTATCTGGAGAGGCTCTATGCGGCCCCGGCCGACCACATCACGCCGCTTCGTGGTTCGGAACTCTGGCAGGTGGGGTTGCTTGAACTGTGGCTACAAACCCACGGGGTGTAACCGATGGCCAAAAAGGAAGACGTGGCTCTGCGCGCCTCACGCGGGCGCAGCGACAAGGCGCTCGGCTATAGGCTGAAACGGCTACGCAGCGAAACCATGAAGCCGAGCAATGCCCCGGTGGAGCATGCCGCCGAGCAGCAGGACAAGTCGGTTTCACTGGATCTCGGATGGGGGCGTTTGCTCTTTGCTCAAACCTATGAGTCCAACGATGATCTCGCCGGAGCCCTGCGGAAAGAAGGCCCGGCGCGCCGCGACATCGCGTTTTACATTCGCGACCCGCACGTTCTCCTTTCAATGGCACCGCAGGAGCTTTTCCTCGATCCCTCGCACACCTATCGTCTGGACTTGGCAACCTACCGACCAAGCAGGCAGCAACCGCGGGGGTTCTTTATCAGACGGTTGACCTCGGAGGGCCGATGCCAATGCCGTCAACGCCATCTATCAGAGTCGGGGCATGGTCACCGTCCGACCGGACTTTTTCTGGACCAATCGGGACAGCCGTGCGGTAACGTATTTCGTGGCCGAGGATGATCAGACCGGCGATATTCTGGGGACGGTGACTGGGGTCGATCACCGTCGCGTGTTTCAGGATGCGGAGAACGGTTCGTCGCTATGGTGTCTTGCGGTCGATCCGCAATGCCGACACGCCGGGGTCGGCGAAATGCTTGTCCGGCGCCTCTCGGAGCACTTTGCAGCCCGTGGCGCGAGCTTCATGGATCTCTCGGTGATGCATGACAATGAGCAGGCCATTGCGCTTTATGAAAAGCTTGGCTTCCATCGCGTCCCGGTGTTCGCGGTCAAACGCAAGAACCCCATAAACGAGAAGCTGTTCACCCATCCGCCGGAAGAGTTTGGCCAACTCAACCCCTATGCCCGGCTGATCGTCGACGAGGCGCACCGGCGCGGTGTGGCGGTCGATGTCACCGATGCGGAGGGTGGTTTCTTCCGCCTCTCGTTCGGCGGACGTTCGATCCATTGTCGCGAGAGCCTTTCAGAGCTGACCTCGGCAGTTGCCATGTCAATCTGCGACGACAAGGCGGTCACACGACGTGTGGTGGAAACGGCAGGCCTGCGCGTGCCCGAACAGATGGAGGCGGGGGATGATGAGGCGGCTCTGCGCACTTTTCTCGAGAAGCACGGCCGTGTTGTCGTAAAACCGGCCCGTGGAGAACAGGGCAAGGGCGTAGCCGTCGGTCTCGAAACGGTGGACGAAGTTAAAACCGCCATCAAGGTTGCCGCAGAGATCTCCGACCGGGTGCTGGTGGAAGCCTGCTTCGAGGGAGAGGATCTGCGACTGGTGGTCATCGATTACCGCCTTGTGGCCGCAGCCATTCGCCGGGCGCCGCGTATCGTGGGTGATGGTCAAAAATCGATCCGGGAACTTATCGAGAAGCAGTCTCGCAGACGCGCGGCTGCGACCGGTGGTGAAAGTCGCATACCTCTTGATGATGAAACGCGCCGCTGCGTTGCAGCGCTGGGGTACGAGCTTTCCGATGTGGTGCCGGAGGGCGACGAAGTCGTGGTGCGCAAGACCGCCAATCTCCATACTGGCGGCTCTATCCATGATGTCACGGAAAAGGTTCATCCGGATCTGGTGAAGGCGGCGTGCGCGGCGGCACGGGCCATTGACATTCCGGTCGTCGGCATCGACCTTATGGTCAAGTCGCCAAGCCTTCCCGACTACGTGTTCATCGAGGCGAATGAACGTCCGGGACTGGCAAACCATGAACCGCAACCGACCGCCGAGCGATTTGTGGATCTGCTCTTCCCACGTTCTGGGGCAAAATCCGCGGAAAGGGCGCTCGCACCGAGGCCCTAGTCGGCATCAGGTTTCAATGCAGAAATGGTCGGCCTGCCGCGCGTGCGGGGGAGCCATGAAAACGGTCGCTCGGAAGCAAGCAGATTATGAGGTAGGCATGTCGCGATTGAAGATCGACGTTTCGTATCTGGTGGCACAGCTGAAGGCACTTTTGTCGATCGACAGTCCCACGGGCTACACGGACACGATTGTTCGACACGTCACAAATGAACTGGAGCGGCTGGGGCTGGAACCCGAACTGACGCGCCGTGGTGCGATCAGGGCGGTCGTTCCCGGTGGGCGTCGAGAGGGCGCGCGCGCCATCATCACGCATCTGGATACGCTTGGTGCACAGGTAAAGTACCTCAAGGACAACGGACGTTTCGAACTGGTTCCGATCGGGCACTGGTCTGCACGGTTCGCCGAAGGCGCGCGGGCGACCATATACACGGAGAAGGGGACTTATCGCGGCACGATCCTGCCGCTCAAGGCTTCCGGACACACCTATAATGACGAAGTCGACACCATGCCTGTGGGCTGGGATTATGTGGAGCTGCGCGTTGATGCCATGTGTTGGACGCGCAATGACGCGCACAATTTAGGCATCGATGTCGGAGATTTCGTTGCCATAGACCCGCAGCCCGAATTTCTGGAAAACGGCTTCATCGTTTCGCGCCATCTGGACGACAAGGCCGGTGTGGCGATCGCGCTTGCAGCACTCGAATCTCTCCTTCGCAATGACGTGACGCTACCGGTCGACACCCATTGGCTGTTCACCATCGCCGAGGAGGTGGGCGTCGGTGCGGCGTCGATCGTAACGCCCGAAATCGCCTCCATGGTGACCATCGATAACGGCACGACGGCACCGGGACAGAATTCCATCGAGTTTGGTGTCACCATCGCCATGGCCGATCAGGCCGGGCCGTTCGACTATCACCTGACCAAGAAGCTGGTGGAGCTCTGCCGGGAAGAAGATATCCGTTATCAGAAAGACGTCTTCCGCTATTATCGCTCCGATTCTGCTTCGGCCATCGAGGCTGGCCATGATGTCCGCACGGCGCTGATTGCATTCGGCATTGACGCTTCGCACGGCTATGAGCGCATTCACATACACGCGCTTCGATCCGTTGCCGAACTCGCAACGGCCTATGTGGCGAGCCCGCTCGAAATCGAACGCGACGTGGAAGAGGTTTCCGATATCGAAGGCTTTACGGAGCAGCCCACAAATGAGGCGGAGATGGCGCGCCGCTCCAACAATCTGCCGAAGCAGGAATAGAACATGGATCGGCCGGGCAACCCGGCCCGGCCTTTTTGACTAGCCCGCCATCGCGAGCGTTCTGTGGCTGAAGCGTGCAGTGTGCGGATCGAAATCATACGCGTCTGCATGACGCCATGCTTCCCGGGCGAGCCGATCGACGGTCTGGATGACGAAGTCTGCTTTCTCGTCAGTCATCAGGTAGCTCAGATTGAGGCGCACCCATCCCGGCTTTTCCATTTCCCGGCCCTCTCGAATGCTTTGCAGCATGGCATTCGACTGTGCCTCGTCAATGCCCAGAAGGTGATGCGCATAGGGGCCAGCACAGGCACAGCCGCCGCGCGCCTGAATGCCATGCAGGTCGCTCAGCAAGCGCGTGAAGAGCTGGTGATGAAGCATGCCGTTCTCAGGGCACAGAATACGGAAGGAGAAAATCGGCAGACGTGGCGCGGCCGGATTGCCAAGAATCTGCATGCAGGGGTTCTGTGACCAGACGGCAACGGCTCTGCCATGGAGCTCCTCGTGCCGGCGATCGATGAATTCCTGCCCCAGTGCTTCCTTGACGAGCATCACGAGCGCGGCCCGAATGTCACCCACCACATTCGGTGTGCCGGCTTCTTCCCGTGCCGAAAGGGACGGAGAGTAGTCGTGCGTCCATGGCGAAACGAACGTCACCGAGCCGCCGCCCGGCATGGTCGGTCGGGTGGTGCGGGCGATGGCGTTGCGCACGATCAGAAGCCCGGACGCGCCCGGACCACCGGGAAACTTGTGCGGTGAAAGCACCACGGCATCCTTGGCGCAGTCGGTACCGGGCTTCATGTCTATGTCAAGATAGGGCGCGCCGCCGGCGTAGTCCCATATCGCAAGCGCGCCATGCGCCTTGAGGACACGTGTCACAGCGTCCGTGTCCGTGACAATACCAGTCACGTTGGAAACGGCCGAGAATGTACCGATCTTCAGCGCGGCGTCGGCATTGGCAATGAGAGCGGTCTCAAGTGCAGCGAGGTCGGGCCCGCCATTAACGGCTTCAGGCACGGCGACAATCTCGGCACCGCTTTCGCGCCATGGCAGAATGTTGGAATGATGCTCGTAGGGGCCGGTGAACACGACTGCCCGGCCGCCAGCCTCCACCATTTCTGCAATCTGCAGCAGCCGGACAAGCCGGTTTATGCCGGCGGTCGCACCAGAGCCTGAAAAGACCACGCTGGTCTGATTGTCGGCCTTGACGATCTGATGGATCTCGGCCCGCGCAGCCTGA
The DNA here is from genome assembly GCF_040819555.1 of Nitratireductor sp. GISD-1A_MAKvit. Lineage (GTDB taxonomy): Bacteria > Pseudomonadota > Alphaproteobacteria > Rhizobiales > Rhizobiaceae > Nitratireductor. Next base: position 3,584,898 of record NZ_CP161920.1, on the reverse strand, counting down.
CGAAGCCGGGTGCAGAAGGATCCACAATAGGAGGCTTCCGTATGGCTGTTGGCGTAATAGGGGAGCACCTTGTCGCGGATGAAATCTTCAACCTGGGCAAGGGCGCGCCCGGAGGCGACGTAATCTGCGTATATCAGCTTTTTCTCACCACACGGCCCGTCGATTACCGCATCTTCTCCTATCAATCCGCCACGCAGATATGCGGGAAGGTCGGCGCGATGAAGATCGTCGACAAAGGCTTTGAGAAGCTCGTTGGGCATTGATGTGATCCGCTGGTTTGATGGTTTCCGAAAGGATCGCACAATGTTTGGCTATCATTTCCACACAAAGTTATGGCAATTTCGCAGAAAATGGGTCAAATGATTGAGTATGAGCGTAAAAATAGATCAGTTTGACCGGCGCATTCTGCGGGCGCTTCAGCGCGATGCAAGCCTCTCGCAGAGAGACCTGGCAGAGAAGGTGGGGCTCTCCCAGAATGCCTGCTGGCGTCGCCTGAAATCACTGGAAGAACGCGGGGTGATCCGTGGGAGAACACTTCAGGTCGACCGAAACAAGCTCGGGCTGGGGCTTGTGGTTTTCGTCATGGTCAAGACCCGGCATCACTCAGCGACCTGGCTTCAGACCTTTCGCCAGCATGTTTCCAGCATTCCCGAAATCGTGGACTTCTTCCGCATCGGGGGTGACTATGATTACATGCTGCGCATCGTCACAACGGATATGGAAAGCTACGATTCGGTCTATCAGCGTCTGATTGAGAAGGTCGAGCTTGAATCCGTCACTTCCTATTTCGCCATGGAAGCCATTGAAGAGCGCCGCCCCCTGCCGATCTGACCGTTCGGACCCGTCTATGAAAAAACGTTCCATCTCGTTCGAGCGTATCGCACTCTACGCGTTTCTCACGTCGCTGACGGCACTCAGCATCGATGCAGTGCTGCCCGCGCTGCGCGTCATCGAAGCGGATCTGCATGTCGAGCCGCCGCTCTCAACGCAGCACATCGTGTCCCTGTTCATCTTTGGCATGGTGTTCGGCGAGCTTTTCCTCGGGCCGGTTTCCGACGCCATCGGGCGCAAGCGTGCTCTGGTCCTTGGCCTTGGCCTCTATATGGCGGGCACGCTGGTGGCGATGTTTTCGACAAGCGTTGGCATGATCGTTGTCGGCCGTATCCTGCAGGGCATCGGCGTGGCAGGGCCGAAAATCGCAACGCGCGCTCTGATCCGCGACCAGTTCGAAGGTGAAGCCATGGCGCGCATCATGTCTTTCATGTTCGTACTGTTCATACTCGTGCCGATGCTTGCGCCCGCCATGGGGCAGCTTGTTCTGGCCTTCGCCGGCTGGCGGGCCATTTTCGTGGTGTATCTCATCCTTTCGATGCTTTTGTGCGTCTGGCTTCTCGCGCGACAGCCAGAAACGCTACCGCCGCAAAGCCGCATCCGCTTTCATCCGGCGACGCTCCTGCAAAACACTGCGCGGATCCTGGGCAATCGCCGCGTGACACTGCTTATTGTCGCAACCGGCTTCGTGTTCGGGGCCCATCTTCAGTATTTGAGCACGGCGGCGGACATCTTCTTCGATGTCTATGGCGTTTCAACCATGTTCCCGGTCTATTTTGCAGCGTTCGCCGCCGGCATTGGCCTTGCCTCCATTGTCAACGCCCAGGTCGTGCGCCGCTTTGGCATGCAGGCAATGTGTGAGGGGGCCTTTCTGGGGCTTGTAACACTTGGCCTCGGTCTGCTGCTTTTGTCGCTTTTTCATGCGGGCAGGCCGCCATTCGCCGTCTTCATGGCAATGGGCTTTGCGATCTTCTTCTGCATCGGCATCCTGTTCGGCAATCTGAATGCCATGGCGATGCATTCACTCGGGCAACTGGCCGGGCTGGGGGCCTCGCTCATCGCATCGGGCTCCAGCCTCGTGGCCGTCGTTTTTGCGGTCGGCTTCGGCGCGTTCTACAATCTCACGACCGTACCGCTCGCAGCGGGTTTCCTTGCTACCGGTATCGTGGGCTTCGTTCTTGTCCGGCTTGCCGCAGGGGCAAGCCGGGAACCGGTGTTACCGGTCAAGAGAACAATGTGATCAGCCGGCCGCCGCGACGACGATGATCTCGACCGTGTAGTCGGGTGTGGCAAGTGCTGACTCGCCGCAGGCGCGAGCCGGCGCATGCCCCGGCGCGACCCACGCATCCCAGACTTCGTTCATCTCGGCGAAATCCTTCATGTCGGCCAGCCAGATGGTTGCCTGCAAAATGCGGGTCTTGTCAGAACCATTCTGCTCCAGAAGCGCGTCGATCTTCTTGAGGATGTCCTTGGTTTGCGTCGCCACGCTCTCGCCGGGTGTCCCCACCTGGCCAGCCAGATAGATCGTGCCGTTGTGGATGACGGCCTGGCTCATGCGGGTGCCGGTGTCGACGCGTTTGATCTCGGACATGGAATTTCCTTTCAGGACTTGATGAGACGATTTGGTGCGAGAGCCTGCACCACGGGTTCGGGCAGGGCGGGTTGACGCCCTGCGCAAAGATCTGCCGCCAGCGCCGAAAGGGCAGGCGAGGTCTGTACGCCATAGCCTCCCTGTCCGGCCAGCCAGAAAAAGCCCTCTGCGTCAGGAGCAAAGCCGACAGCCGGCGTGCGGTCGGGGAAAAAGCTCCGCAGGCCTGCCCAGCTGCGCTCGATACGCGTGACGGGAACGGTGACAGCCTGCTCGAAACGATGCAGGCCTTCGGCCAGCACCATGTCGTCGGGCCAGGCATCGAACGGCTCGGAAGGCTCTTCGTCAGCCGGCGAAACCATGAGCTTGCCCGCATCCGGTTTGGCATACCAGCCTTCGCCGGCACATGCGAAAAGCGGCCAGCCAGTCACGTCATGCCCGTCCGGCGCCGGCAATATCACGGCAGAGCGCCGCATGGGCGTGAGACCGAGTGTCTGTACACCGGCAAGCGCAGCAATCTCGTCGGCCCATGCGCCAGCAGCATTGACGATGATGGGTGCAGAGAACGGGCCCTGCGGGGTTTCAAGCGTCCAGACACCATCGGCACGCGAAATTGCGGTGACCGGAGCCTTGTTGACGATACGGCCGCCCTCATGGCGCAGCATCTTCGCAAAGCCTTGCAGCAGGCGGTCGACATCGATATCCCGCGCTCCTTCCTCAATCGCCGCTGCCACGATGTTCTCGCGCCGCAGAATGGGCACGCGCGCAACCGCTGCGTTCGCGTCAAGCCGCTCCATGCCCGTCGCGCCTTCGAGGATTCTGTCCAGTGCGTCGACATGCTCCTCGCTGGCCACATAAAGAAGGCCGCGCGGTGTAAGAAGGCATTCCTCGGAAATACCTTCCGGTTCAAGAAACACCGGCTCGGATGCGGCATTCAGTGCACGCAGAGTTGCGTTTCCATAATTGCGAATGAAGATCGCTGCAGAACGGCCTGTGGCGTGGTAGCCAATGGCTTCCTCTGCCTCCAGCACGGTCACGCTGGCGTCGGTCGCCATCCGTGCTCCGGCCCCAATTCCAGCGATACCGCCGCCGATAATGATGATGTCGGATGTCGTGCCCATGATTTCCCCGAACGTTTGCGGACCGGCTTTTTCCGCACACAGATACTGATCGGTCGACAAATGCAATAGGCTCACCCGGCGCGGGAGATTATGGCACAACTGATGCAGCGAACTGCACGAGGCTGGTTTCGACGCCAGCTTTGTGTGATCATCCAGACGGGGAGAATGGGAGAACCTCAAGAAGATGCGAAAAGCACAAACCCTGCCTGAAGGGCAGTGTTCGGGGCGGAGTGCGGATTAGTGGATACACCGCAATCGCCTGCCTTACGATCCTATCATTCATGGATCGCCAATGAGACGCTGGAGGATTATTCGCTGCGCTATGCCGCGCGGTCCTTCCGGCGCTGGTCTCCATTCGTCATCGCAAACACCGCTCTGGGCGGCATCTCGTTTCTGGCGCTGGAGGCCATCGGCGGAGCGATCACACTCAGCTACGGCTTCGCCAACGCGTTTCCCGCCGTGCTCATCACCTGCCTGTTCGTCTTCGTCACGAACCTGCCCATTGCCTATTATTCGAGCCGCTACAACATTGACATGGATCTGCTCACGCGCGGGGCGGGGTTCGGCTATATCGGCTCCACCATCACGTCGCTGATCTATGCGACCTTCACATTCATCTTCTTCGCGCTCGAGGGCGCGATCATGGCGCAGGCGCTAAAACTGTTCGCAGATGTGCCGCTGGTGCTGGGCTACATCATCTCATCGCTCGTCATCATTCCCATCACCTTCATGGGCGTAACCATGATCAGCAAGTTGCAGATGGTCACTCAGCCCATCTGGATCGCCATGCTGCTTGCGCCCTTCATCTACATCGCGGTCGGCCATCCCGAAACGCTCGATCAGTGGATGGCGTTTGCCGGCAGCGAAACGGCGGATGGCGGTTTCGATGTGCTCGCCTTCGGCTCGGCCATCGGTGTCCTGTGCGCGCTCTCCATCCAGATCGGCGAACAGGTGGATTATCTGCGCTTTCTGCCCGACAAGACACGCGAAAACCGTTGGCGCTGGTGGGCGGCGGTCATCTCCGCCGGTCCCGGCTGGATCGTGGTCGGCGGTTTCAAGATTCTCTGCGGCAGCCTTCTGGCCGTCCTTGCGGTCTCGGCCGGCCTCTCGCCATCGACGGCGCTTGAGCCGATCCACATGTACATCAAGGCCTATGAATATGTGAGCGACGACCCGCGCACCGTTCTGGCGCTGGCGGCGATCTTCGTCCTTATCTCTCAGGTCAAGATCAACGTGACGAACGCCTATGCCGGCTCGCTTGCCTGGTCCAACTTCTTCTCGCGTGTCACGCATTATCACCCCGGCCGTGTGGTCTGGCTGATCTTCAACATCCTGATCTCTCTGCTTTTGATGCTGCTCGGCATCTTCCAGACGCTGGAGCTGGTGCTGGCAGTCTATTCGGTCATTGCCGCCGCCTGGATCGGCTCTATCTTCGCGGATCTCGCCATCTTGAAGCCGATGGGCATCAGCCCGCCCTTCACGGAGTTCAAGCGCGCCTATCTCTACGATTTCAATCCGGTGGGCTGTGGGTCGATGGCATTTGCCTCGCTGTTCGCCATCATCTGCTTCATGGGCAGTTTCGGCGATCTGGCGGAAGCCTATGCAGCTCCCTTCGCCTTCTTCACCGCGCTTTCAAGCGCTGTTCTGATCGGCGTGGTGACACGCGGCCGCTACTATCTTGCCCGCCCGCGCGCGCCGCTTGCCGAACCCGAGAAGCCGGTGGTGCGCTGCGAAATCTGCGAGCTGGAATATGAGAGGCCGGACATGGTGCACTGCACCTTTTATCAGCGCCCGATCTGCTCGCTCTGCTGCAGTCTCGATTCCCATTGCCACGATGTCTGCAAATCGTCGGGGACAATTCTGGAGACCTCGCGTTCGCGATATTTCGGCCGCGCCCTGCGCAGCAAGATCGCGCCGCGCATGACGCAGCGGCTGCTCAAGGTGAGCGGCGTCCTTTTCTCGCTCGCTGTGATGACGGCGGCGGTCTTTCTTCTCACCTACCGGCTGATCGAACCCACGGCGCTTCAGCCTCATGTGGAAAGCGGGGCGCTTCTCCTGCGGGTGTTCCTTGCGCTACTGCCGCTTCTTGCCATCGGCGCATGGTGGATCGTTCTATCGCATGAAAGCCGGGAGCTGGCCGAGCGCGATCTCGTCACCTCGCTTGAAAAGCTTCGCCAGGCGCAGCAGGAACTCGCTTCCAACGAGCGACTGGCCGCCATCGGCCAGATCACCGCCACGGTCAGCCATGAGTTGCGCAATCCACTTGGCACGATGGTCACCTCCACCGACATCCTGCGCCGCTCGCTCAAGAACGCCGATGAACCTGTGACGGGCGAGTTGCAGCGCCTGCAGCGCAATGCCTGGCGCTGTGTGCGCATCATCGAGGATCTTCTCGATTTCTCGCGCAAGCACGCGCCGGTGATGTCGCCCGTGGCCATCGACCGCTGGGTCAAACAGCAGTTGAGCGAAGAGGATCAAGACATCGCGCATCTCATCACGCTCAAGCTCGATGCCGGTTGCGATGTGCTGGCCGATGCCGAGCGTCTGCGGCAGGCCTTCTCCAACGTTCTGCAGAATGCGGCGCAGGCCTGCGAGGAACGCGGGAAACAGAGCGGCCAGATCATCATTTCCACGCAACGCCTGCGTGACCGGGTCTACCTGTCGGTCTCCGACAATGGCGCCGGCATGTCTCAGGATGTGGCCGAGCGTGTGTTCGAGCCGCTCTTCAGCACCAAGGCGTTTGGTGTCGGGCTCGGCATGCCGCTCGTCAAGCGCATCATGGAGCAGCATGATGGCGATGTGCTCATCGAGAGCCAGAAGGGCGTCGGCACCACCGTGTCGCTCGTTCTGCCCTGCGCGGGAGAGCGGGAGCCATGAGTGATCGTGAGGTCGACCTACCTGCAGAGGTCATTGGAGAACATCCGCTGCGCGAAACCACGCCGGCGGAAGACCACGGCGTTTTGATTGTCGACGATGACGAGGATTTTGCCGCCAGCCTTTCGGGTCTTTTGAAGATCGAGGGGTTCCGGGTCGCAGTCGCGCATGATCCCCAGGCGGCGCTTGCCGTTCTTGAGGAGGCGCGAATGGCCGTCGCTCTGGTCGATGTACGGCTCGGCACGGGCAATGGTGTCGATCTCGTGCGCCAGATTCGCCAGCGCGATCCGGATGTGGTGTGCGTGATGGTCACCGCCTATGCCTCCATCGATACGGCCGTCGAGGCGTTGCAGGCCGGCGCCTATGATTACCTCTGCAAACCGTTCCACAGCGAAGATCTGCTTGCGACGCTCTCCCGCTGCTTCGAGCGCATCCGGCTTCTGGAGGAAAAGCGGCTGGCCGCTGAGCGGCTGGGACAAAAACAGCGAATGGAGGCGATGGGGCAGCTCACCAGCGGCATCGCGCACGACTTCAACAACATTCTCGCAGTGCTTCTGAGCAATCTGCGCTGGCTCGAAGAGCGGCTCGCGGATCAGCCGGAACTGGCAGAGATCGTGGCAGATGCGCTGGACGCCACGCAATCAGGTTCGGAGCTGGCGGACAGGCTTCTCCAGTTCGGTCGCCAGAATGCGAAGGACATTGCCGCCGTGCAGCTTGGTGAGGCCCTGCCACCGTTGACGCGCATGCTTGGGCGCACGCTTGGAGATGCGGTTTCGATCTCGCTCAAGGTGGCCGATGGACTGAACAGCGTGGTCATACCCGTTGGCCAACTGGAGCCCAGCCTGCTCAACCTTGCGCTGAATGCGCGCGATGCCATGCCCGGTGGCGGAAATCTGTATTTTGAAGCGTCAAACGTTGTTGTCCGCCCTGAGGATGCGCGCGTAGCCTCTGGCCTTCTGCCGGGTCGCTACGTTCTGTTGTCGGTGCGTGACACGGGCCACGGCATGCCGGTGGCGGTGCGCCGCCGCGCGCTCCAGCCCATGTTCACCACCAAGCCGCCGGGGCAGGGCAGTGGTCTTGGCCTCTCCATGGTGGATGGTTTTGTGCGCCAGGCCGGAGGTCGCCTTGGCATTCTCAGCACGCCCGGCAAGGGCACCACCGTCAACTTATATTTGCCGGCACACTATTCCTCGGACTGAGGCGCAAACATGTAGCCGACGCCGCGAATGGTCTTGATGAATTGTGTGTCACGGGCATTGTCGCGCAGTTTGCGTCGGATCTTGCCGATCATGACGTCGATGCTGCGATCATAGGGAGTCCAGTTGCGGTTGGCGACGATGTCGAGGATCTGCTCGCGCGAAAGCACCCGGCCGCGCCGCTCCACCAATGCAGCCAGAAGCTGGAACTCCTGGCTTGTCAGCCGCACCGATTCACCTCGTGGGGAGGCAAGATGATGGCGTGAAGGGTCAAGCTGCCATCCGGAAAAACACATCACCGGTGACCGGCTTTTTTCCTGGGGCTCCGGCACGCTGATGCGCCTTGCAAAACGACGCATGACGGTGCGGATGCGGGCCAGCAATTCACGTGGCTCAAACGGTTTGGTCACGTAGTCGTCAGCGCCCAGTTCAAGGCACACCACCTTGTCGATCGTGTTGTTCTTGCCTGAAAGCATGATCAGCGGCAGGTCGTGCTGGGCGCGCAGGGAGCGCGCCAGCGAAACACCGTCTTCTCCTGCGGGAAAGGTAAGGTCGAGAATGACCAGATCGAAATCCTCGTCCGCCATGGCCCGGCGCATCGCGCGGCCGTCTTCGGCGCTCGCGACGGCATATCCTTCGCTCGTGAGGAAACGCTGAAGAAAGCGCCGAAGACGCTGATCATCATCGACCACAAGAACGCGATGCTTTTCGTCCAAGATCCCCATTCTCGTACGATAGTCGCAAACGGTTGCGCTGGTCGAGACGGGAACGGTCGGTAACCCGTCGTAAAATACCCGCACCGTCCCGGTGCCAGGGAAATCTCAGCGCCTGCCATGATCGTGGCCCTGGTTGAAGCTTCGAACAACAAACTGAAAATCATTTCTTATTTCTGGTTGTTCATCTCTGAACGGTTTCTGGATGGCTTCGCGGGTGGTTACAAAAAATTACAAAGCCTACGTTCTCCGGAGCCAATCGGGTTACAGACCGAACCTAATCTTCTCCGGCACGGTTTCGTCCGGTCGCATCTCGTTGCCGGGCGCAAAAATGACGGGGGCTCGAAATGGAAACCTCCGACTGGCCGTTCAAGAGGAGGAGACCCAATGCCTAAAACAGTGTTTTCTGTCGATCTCAACAAGGCACCAGAGGATCAGGCGATCAAGACGCACAATCGCTGGCATCCCGACATTCCCATGGTTGAGACTTTCAAGCGCGGTGAAGTGTTCCGTGTCGAGTGCTACGACTGGACCGGCGGACAGATCGGCAACAATGACAGCGCCAACGACGTGCGCGATGTCGATCTGACCCGCGTTCACTATCTGAGCGGTCCGTTCGGTTTCGAGGGCGCAGAGCCAGGAGATCTGCTCGTCGTCGACATTCTCGACATCGGCGCAATGCCCGAATCCGAATGGGGCTTCAACGGCCTGTTCGCCAAAGAAAATGGCGGCGGCTTCCTGACGGAGCATTATCCGAACGCAACCAAATCATGCTGGGATTTCCAGGGCATTTACACGACCTCGCGCCACATTCCGGGCGTGCGCTATCCCGGCATCATTCACCCGGGTCTGATCGGCTGTCTGCCCGATCATGCGCTTCTGGCCGAAGCGAACCGCCGTGAGGAAGAGCTGGTCTCGACGGATCCCGACCGCGTGCCGCCGCTGGCCGCGCTTCCTTATTCCGACACGGCGCTCATGGGCCAGATGTCGGGTGATGCGGCACGCAAGGCGGCCGCCGAAGCGTGGCGCACCGTGCCACCGCGTGAACACGGCGGCAACTGCGACATCAAGAACCTGTCGCGCGGCTCCAAGGTCTATTTCCCTGTCTATGTGAAGGGTGGCGGCCTCTCCATGGGCGACATCCACTTCTCGCAGGGCGATGGCGAAATCACCTTCTGCGGCGCCATCGAAATGGCCGGCTGGATCGACATCAGCGTCGATGTCATCAAGGGTGGCATGGCGAAATACGGTGTCGTCAACCCGATCTTCAAGCCGAGCCCGATCGATCCGCATTTCGATGATTACCTGATCTTCGAGGGTATCTCGGTCGATGAGCACACGGGCGAACAGTATTATCTGGACGCGCATGTGGCCTATCGCCGGGCCTGTCTCAACGCGATCGAGTATCTGAAGAAGTTCGGTTACACGGGTGAACAGGCCCTACAGCATCCTCGGCACGGCTCCGGTGGAAGGGCGAATAGCCGGCATCGTGGACATACCGAATGTGTGCGCCACGCTGGCCATTCCGACAGCGATCTTCGACTTCGACATCAATCCGAACTCGACCGGGCCGACCAAACAGGTCTCCGGCGTGGATGTCGCGCGAACGAGCTGATGGCCGCAAAGGCCGTTTTCAAAGAAACGAGTGGGACAGCCGGGGTGGGACCCGGCTGAACCCTCCTTTCGGGAGGAAGAGCTGCCATGCTGCTCGGATTTGCCTTGCTATACGTCGGCGCCGTCCTGTTTCTCAACGGGCTGTGGCTGATGGGAAAGATCGACGACAGGGAAATTGTCGTCATCAATGTGGTGTCCGGCTTCGTCACGCTTTGCGTTGCACTGGCGTCGGCATTCGGGGCTGCGGCGGACGCTGCGTCGATCAAGTCGGCGGCGCTGACCCTGCTGTTCACCACCACCTATCTCTGGGTTGCCTACAACCGCGTGGTCGCCGTCGATGGCCGCGGGCTCGGCTGGTTCAGCCTGTTCGTGGCCATCACCGTCGTGCCCATCGCAATTGAAGGTCTGGCTGGCGCGCAGAGTTTCACCGACACCTGGCTCGGCCTGAACTGGGCCATCTGGGCGGTGCTCTGGTTCATGTATTTCCTGCTGCTTGCCCTGAAGCGTCCGATCCTGCAGGCCACTGCAGTCGTCACGCTCCTCACGGGCATTGTCACTGGCTGGTTGCCGGGGTTCCTGCTGCTTCAGGGAATACTCTGAGCTTGTTTCGTGCGGCGGCGTCGGGCCGCCGCACCATGAATGATTGAATTTTTCGGAGACCAATATGCCGCTTTACAACTATGTTTGCGAAGACTGCGGACCTTTCGACGAGTGGACCTCCATGGCTGACGCAGGCAATGCGTGTGCCTGCCCGAGCTGCCAGTCACCGAGCAGTCGTGATGTGGCCGCGCCGAGCCTGAGCCTGATGAACGGCACGCTTCGGCGCGCCCTTGCACGCTCGGAAAAAAGCGGCAGCGAGCCGCGCGTGGTCAAGAAGGAGCATCTGGCCGGCTGCGGCTGCTCGCTGTGCAATATCGGCAAAAAGGGCCCGCCTTCGCCACGCAAGAAATGGATGATCGGCCACTGCTGAGTGTCGGGCCTCCATTTCTGATCTCGTCGCCCGACAGACAAGCGTCTCCGCGGTGTGCCACGTTCTGATTGGCTCAATCGCCCCGGAGACGCATTCTTGCACGTCAGGCCGGATTGAATTGACAAACCATTTCACGTATCAGCTTGAAAGGATTTTAAATTACTGTTTTTAAAGTATAATTATATGTTCCGTCATATCTGTAGTGTTTTTCTCCGATGCATTTTTTGTCTGGGTTTCGCCGTTTCTTCCGTTCCGCAAACCCTCGCTTCGATCGACGCTGAAAGCGAATTCACCGGAGCGCTCAATCACCGCGTCGAAACCGAAGCCCTTAGGCTCATCGACGTCCATGGCGCACCAGGCGTGGTGGTTGCGATAACGTTTCAGGGCAAGCATCAGGTTTTCAATTTCGGGGTGGCCTCGCGCCAGACCGGCGCTCCCGTGGCCAACGATACACTGTTTGAAATTGGTGCGATCAGCGAGACATTTTCAGGCCTGCTTGCTGCATATGCGCATCAGCGGGGAATGCTTTCTCTCTTCGATGAGGCAGGCGACTGTTTGCCTGCCATGAAGGACAGTCTGCTTGGCAGGGTGAGTGTCTTTGAAATCGCCACCCATGCCCGAAGGTTCGAGCTGTTCCTCTCCAACAAGGGAAAGGCGCAGGATCCGTTCATGTCCGATCTCACGGAATGGAAAGCGCGCCATTCTTCTGGCACATCGCATCTCCATCCGGATCTGGGAGCCCTGCTTCTGGGCAGGGTCACGTCCGAAGCGTTCAACATGCCTTATGCTGCCGCAATACGCAGTGTCCTGCTGCCACAGCTTGGGCTGGCGCAGACGTTTCTCGAAGTGCCAGCCGGGGCACAGGAGAGCTACGCACAGGGCTACACTGTCGATGACAAGCCCGTGCGACAACGGCTGACACCTCAGACCTTTGCCGCCAATGGCATAAAGACCACGGCAGGCGAGCTGATCCGTTATGTCGAAGCGCATCTCACACGTGAGCTGCTCGACCCGGAGATGCAACAGGCAATCGAGATGGCGTTGACCGGGTACGCACGGGTCGGCCCCTTCACCCGCACCCTCATGTGGGAGCAATACGCCTACCCGGTGAGCCTTGAGCGATTGACCGAAGGCAGCTCCATACGAACCAAAGGGGAGGATGAACTGGCGGTGCGACTAAACCCGCCATTTCCACCGCGAGAAAAGGTTCTGCTCAGCAAGGCTGGGGCGACCGACGGTTTTACGGCATATGTGGCCTTCGTGCCGATCAGGCGAACCGGTATTGCGCTGCTGGTCAACAAGTCCATTCCGGAAGCTGAACTCCTGGGTGCGGCCTATCGAATTCTTGAAATGGGACAGGATCCTCAGCCTTAGGCCCCCCTGTTCACCGGCTGGTGTCGTTTCCAGCCGGCGAACAAAGCACAGTTCTAGCGTCGCGCCACCACGGGCACGTAGTTCTCCAGATCGGTATTTGGGAAATGCACCGTGTTTCCGGTTTCCGAGGAGAGGTAGAGGCCCATCAGGATTTCCATCACCGCGACACCGTCGGCAAAGGTCTCGATCGGCTCTTCGCCCTTGCGGAAGCACTCGACCATATGCCGGTTCTCATCCGTGTAGCCATAGACCCCGGCTTCATCTTCCAGCACCGGCATCAGGCCCTGCTCGGCGTTCTGCTTTTCAACGAGATCCTCGCCTTCATCACCGGTCACCTCACGCGACATGAAGATCTTGAGGCCGGTTCCCAGCGAGTTGAACTCCATCGCATACTCCGGCCCAAGCAGCTCAAGTTGGATGCGCAGGCCCGCTCCTACATAGGCCCAGGAGGTGCTTGCCTCGATCATCAGCTCGTTGCCGTCCTCGTCTTCCAGCATCACATTGCCGCGCGCAAAATCTTCCGAGGGGCGGTTTGCATAGTCCACTTCGGGACCGAACCGCTTCTTGAGGTCCTCCACATAGCGCGGGCGGGTCCATTTCAGATTGGCCACATTGCCCTGCACGGCCTTGAGTTTCAGCGAGTCGCGCTTTTTGCCTGGCTCTGTCAGGAGATGGCGTGCCACCTCGACGCTGTGGCACATCATGTCGAGCAACACGCCGCCGCCCTGCTTGTCGCCCTGCCAGAACCAGGGCTCGTGCGGGCCGGAATGCTCTTCCGCCGCGCGTGCGAGGTAAGGGCGGCCGGTGGTGGAAGCGGCGCGGCGCCAGATGATCTCCTTGCCGCGCAGAACGGGCGTGGCAAAGACCTGATTTTCCAGATAGCCATGGTTCAGTTTGGCGGCTTCGGCAAGCCTGAGCATCTCGCGTGCATCGGCCACCGTCCGCGCAAGCGGCTTCTCGCAGGCCACGGCAAACACCTTGCTGCGTCCGGCCACCACTTCGTCATGGATGGTGCGCATGGTGTCCACGCGCGTGTCGTTGGGCGAGAGGATCCAGATCGCGTCCACGTCGTCTGCCTGCACCATAGACACCAGGCTGTCATGGCTCTTGCAGTCGCCGAGGCCCAGTTCGGCCACCAGCTTGACGATGCGTTCGCGGTTTTCCGCCTTGCGGCTATAGACGGCGGTCACGTCCACATGGCGCACGGCCACCATGGAGCGCAGGTGAAATTCGGCGATGAAGCCCGTGCCGACAAGGCCGATGCGCAGGCGTTTTCTGGGCTGTGCGGACATGGTTGTTTTCCTTTCAGGCTGATTTGGGTGGTGCGGTGGTGCCGCGCACGCGCAGCGTGGCGGGCAGGACCACCGGTTGTGTGGGCACATTCGTCCCGGAAAGCATTTTGAGAAGAATGCTCATCGCCTGCCGCCCGATGTCGATGCGCGGCTGGCTGACAGTGGTGAGCGGCGGATAGAAAGCCTCGCTCAGATAGAGATCGTCGAACCCCACGACAGAAACGTCGCCCGGCACGTCACGTCCCGTTTCACGCAGATGGTGAATGGCGCCGAAGGCCATTTCGTCATTGGACACGAAGATGGCTGTTGGCGGCTCGGGAAGCTTAAAAAGCGCCTCGCAGGCGCGCGCGCCACCGTGAAGAAGATAATCGCCGCGCTGTTCATAGCCCTCCGGTACGGCAAGCCCGGCTTTGCGCATGGCGCGGCGGTAGCCCTCCTGGCGGCGAAGGCTCATGACTTCCGGCACGGGACCGGAAATATGGGCAATGCGCCTGTGCCCAAGTTCGATCAGGTGTTCCACCGCCTCGCAGGCGGCTGCGACATTGTCGATCTGCACATGCGGGAAGCCAGAGCCCTCGATGGTTTCCAGCGCCACCACGATGGGCGCGTTGGGGGGCAGTCTGTTGCGCGCGCCATCCTCTTCCGGCAATTTCCCCGTCATCAGGATCATGCCGTCGGCATGGCCATCGCGCAGCATGTCGAAATATTCGATCTCGCGTTCGGGGTCGTTCTCCGTATTGCCCATCAGCACGGAATAGCCGGCGGCGCGCGCCGTCGCTTCGACGCTCTTCAGAATGTCGAGATAGAACGGGTTGCCCACATCGCGCACCACCATCAGCACCGCCATGGAGCGCGCGGTGCGCAGGCTGCGCGCACTGGCATTGGGGCGATAGTTCAGCGCATCGGCCGTCTTGCGCACGCGTGCACGCGTCTCGTCCGTGACGAGATCACTGCCGCTCAGTGCACGAGACACGGTGGCCGGAGAAACGCCCAGCACGTCCGCAATATCCTTGATCTTGGGCCGCCGGTTCATGCGCGCAGCCCCCGCCCGCGGCCGTAGAACAGCATGAGCACCAGAAGCGTTGCGCCGAACACCATCTGCCGGCCCGATTCATCGATGTTGATCGTGGTCAGGATGCTTTGCAGAACCACCAGCAGAACCGCGCCCGCCATGGTGCCGGTATAGCCGCCCTTGCCGCCTGAAAGCGGCGTGCCGCCAAACACCACGGCAATGATCGAAGGCAACATGTATTGCTCCCCCACATTGGCAAAAGAGGAGCCCGAATAGCCAAGCAGGCAGAGCCCGGCAATGGCGGCAAAAACGCCCGAGAGCATGAAGAGCGCAATGCGCATGCGCCGCACCGGCACGCCGGCCATGAAGGCGGCCTGCTCGTTGGAGCCGATCGCATAGATGCGCTGGCCGAATACGGTGCGATGCAGAATGAAGGCCATCAGAAGGCCGACGCCGATCCACAGCCAGATAATGCCGGGCAGGCCCAGCAGAAAGGGTTTTGTCACGAATTCCGAAAGGGCAGGGGCGGCACGGCCCGAAGGGATGCCCTGCCGGATGACAACGAGCAGCCCCTGAAGAACACCCAGCATGCCGAGCGTCATCACCAGCGGCGGAATGCGCAGAAGCGTGACGCCGAGCCCGTTGAACAGGCCGAAGAGCGCGCCGGTCGCAACACAGGCGAGAATGGCCAGCGGGATGCCGCCATCCATGCCGTTCATCACATTGCCGGCCACGATGGCAGACAGGGAGACCACGCCGCCAACGGAAAGATCGATGCCCTCGCGCCCACCCAGAATGACGAGGTTCTGCCCGGCGGCGACAATGCCGAGCAGGGCAGCAACGATGAGCAGCCGCAGGATCTGCCCACCCGAGGCGAAGCCTGGTGAAAGCGTGTTGCCGAGGAAGAGCAGTGCCGTGATCAGCACCAATGCGATCAGAAGCGGGTTCTTCGCGATTTCGATGGCCCGGTTCATGCGCGCCCCCTGCGGCTCACGAGAACGCCCACCATCAGGGCGGCGAGAATGGCGAGGCCCTGCACGAAATTCTGCCAGTGCGAGGGTGTGCCGGCGAAGAACACCAGCGAATTGATGAGCCCGATGATGAGCGCCGCGATGACCGAACCCGCCACCGTGCCAAACCCGCCCGAAAGCGCGCTTCCACCCAGCACCACGGCCGCCACACTGAAGAGCGTCATCTTCGCGCCGACGAGAGGATCGCCGCTCGCCGTGTCGCCGGTGATGCAGAAGGCGGCAAGGGCCGCAAACACGCCGCACAGCGCATAGCCGCCAATGCGGATCGTTGTCACGGGAAGCCCGCTCTGGAAGGCTGCCTGCTGCCCGTCGCCCACCGCCAGAAGTTGCGTGGCAAGCCGGGTGCGGGCAAGCAGGTAAAGCAGAATGGCGAGCGCCGCAGCCACATAGAAGACGAACGGAATGCCGAAGAATGTGCCCCCATAGGTGCGCCAGAAAACGGTGGGCGCGGGCATGCCGGCCACCGGCAGGATGACGAGCGCCAGCCCGGTGAAGAAGATGCTGGTGGCAAAGGTTGCGACGATCGCCTGCAGCCTGAGCGCGGCCACCACGAAACCGTTGAGCAGACCACAGGCGAGCCCCACAAGAACCCCGATTCCAAGCGCAGCCAGCACCGAAAGCCCGCCGCCGCCCATATGCTGCATCAACACAATGATCGTTACATTGACCAGCGAGGCGATGGCGCCGACCGAAAGGTCGATATCGGCGGCATAGACCACATAGGTCTGCGCCACGGCCAGAAGCATCAGCGCCAGATAGGTGCGCACCAGCCCGGTGAGCGAGCGAAAGCTCAGACTGTTCGGCTCGAAAATGCCGTTCAGAACCAGAAGGACGACAAGAATGAACAGGGCAGGCAAAAAAGGAAACCGTCCGAGCAGCGCCCGAAAGCTCCCATTGTCCTGCCTTGTGGGTGTGGAGACACTGGTCATGATCATGCCGCCTCGTAGGCTGCCTGGTAGAGATTGTAGCGGGTACGCTCGGCGCCGCTCAGTTCGCGGCTCACCGCCCCGCCATTGAAGACAAGAATCCGGTCGGCATTGTTCAGAAGCTCCGCGTCTTCGGACGAGTAAAGCAGGATTGCGAGCCCTTCTTCGGCAAGCTTGCGGATCAGCGCGAAAAGGTCCGCCTTGGCGGAAAGGTCGATGCCCTTGGTCGGATCGTCGAGAAGCAGGATGTCCGGTTTGTCGATCAGCCAACGGGCAATCACGATTTTCTGCTGGTTGCCGCCCGACAACGATCCTATGGAATGGGAAAGCCCGGCAAACTTGGTGTTCAGCGCCTTGAGTGCGGGAAGGGCCTTTTCCGAAAGCTTGCCCGGTCTTGCCAGCACAAGCCTGTTGCGCAGTGCATGAATGGGCGTGACATTCTCAAGTATGGGCCGTCCGCTGATCACGCCGTCACGTCCCCGGTCTCCCGAAACATAGGCGATGCCCTGCGCGATGGCCGCACGCGGGCTCTCGGTGCGGAGCGCCTGCCCGTTGAGCGCGGCCTGCCCTGAAAGCGCAGGCGGTGCGCCGAACAGCGCCTTCAGAAGCGCCGATTGCCCCTGTCCATGCAGGCCGCCAAGCCCGAGGATTTCGCCGCGCCGGACAGAAAAGCTGACATCGCGGAAGCCGTCTCCGGTCAGGTTGTCGACTGCCAGTGCCGTGTCGCTGGAGGCCTCATGCGATGGCGGTGCCGCCTGTGGCGCGGCAAGCGCTTCCTGCGCGCCCACCATCATGTGTATGACCGCTTCCGGGCTAGTGTCTGAGATGGCTTCGGTGCCCACGGTTTCACCGTCGCGGATCACAGTCACCCGGTCGCCGATGGCGAAGATCTCATCCATGCGATGGGAAATGAAAACGATGCTGCGCCCCTCGTTCTTGAGGTCGCGCAAGATCTCGAAAAAGCGGTCCACCTGCGCGCGGTCGAGGGCGGAGGTGGGCTCGTCGAAAATCAGGATCGGCGCTTCGGTCGCCAGTGCCTTCATGATCTCGACCAGTTGCCTCTGGTCGGCGCGCAATTCGCCAACAGTGGCCTCGGCGTTGAGTTCGTCGCCCGCAACCGTCTCGAACAGCGCAATGTAGCGCCCGGCCTTTTCAAGCAGCGCTTCGCGATCGACGAAGAGCCCGTTCTTCCTCGGCAGGTCCGGCAGGCAGATGTTTTCGGCAACGCTGCGATGATCGGCCAGACTCAGTTCCTGATAGAAAATGCCGATGCCCATCGCCTGCGCGGCCCGCGGCCCGCTCACGGTCACGGCTTGCCCGTCGAGCAACACCTTGCCCGCATCGGGCCGCACGCTGCCGGCGACAATCTTGCAAAGCGTGCTCTTGCCGGAGCCATTGGCGCCGATCAGAACATGCACTTCGCCCGTGTCGAGTTCGAGGTCGCCGCGGCGTAGCGCCAGCGTGGCGCCGTAAGCCTTGCTTACACCGCTGAGCTTGAGCTTGGTCATGACATCTTTCCGAAGAGAGCGCCGCGCCAGGCAATGCCGGCGCGGCATCCATGGAACAGGCTTACTTGAACAGCGCTTCCGCATCTTCGATGGAGAGCGAGCTCGTATAGGAATAGTAGCCCGGCTTGCCTTCAACCGAGGCGGCCACTTGTTCCAGGTTTTCCGAGCTGATGAAGGGGATCGGCAGATACATGGCGTTGTTGTACTGCCCGGCCGTGGCCGGTTCCTTCAATTCACGCCCCTGCAGCATGAGAACGGCAACGTTGAGCGCGCTCGCCATCACGCCGGGCGGGTTCACCGATGCACCGGAGTTCAAGTCGTTCTCGGTCCAGATGTCGATGAAGTCCTTGCGGATCTCGCCGGTCGCGGCGATGTCACCCGCCTTGTCCGCATCCATGATGGAGCGCCACGCGCCCGCGGCCATGCCGTCCTGCACCCAAACGCCATCAATGTCGGGATAGGTGGCGAGCAGGTTCTGCATGGCCTGCTGGCCCTGCGCCTGGTCCCAGTTGGCGTTCACTTCGTTGACGATCTCGATGCCCTCGTGCTGGCCGAAGACTTCGCGGTAGCCGGCAACGCGCATTTCATTCGCCGGGTGGCCGGCAACGCCGTTGATGGCGACCACCTTGCCTTCGCCTTCCAGCGTTTCGGCCAGCCATTTGGCGCTTTCCATCGCCCAGCCTTTCTGGTCGATGCCCACATAAATGGCGTCAGGCGACGAAACCTCGGCGTCTGTGGCGATCACCAGAATGCCGGCTTCCTTGGCCTGCGCGAACACGGGGTCGAAGGCGGTCGGGCTGTTGGGGTTGATGATGATCGCATCCACGCCCTGGCTGATGAAGTTGCGCACATGGGCGATCTGGCCGGGCACGTCGACATTGGCGCTCTGGGCGACCACTTCGACATTCACGCCCTTGTCCTTCCAGGCGGCAGCAGCCTGCTCGGCTTCCTCGATCATCTGGGTGCGCCACTCGCTGCCCACCCAGCCGTTCGAAAGACCGATCTTGAAATCTTCAGCCATGGCCGAAAGCGCGGTGCCTGCAAGGGCGGCCGCAGCCACGGCGACAGTTGCCAGTCGTTTCATGAATTCCTCCCTGATGACATGCACCAGCAGCGCAGGTGGACAAAGCCCCGTTTGCCGATCGTGCAAATTCCTTCCCTTTGGCATGTCCTCCGCGAAGAGATTTCTTCGCCACGCCAATGAAATCGATTGTATGGGAAATGTAATCGATTTCAAGACCGAAAAAATCATCACCTCATGGTGAGGCAGCTGGAGCCCAGTGCCATTGCCGGAGGTGAGGGTTGCAAGGACAAAGATGATGCACGGTCACCGAACATGACAAAGCGGGGGATTGTTGCACGCTGACACAAACTGTTTCCGGAGGTTGGTTGCCCGGCTTCCAATAACTCGACTAATTTCCGGAAAAGTATCGTGATTCGAGTAGCGTATCAGTGTCAAAAGAAGTGCCGCTGGAAGTGGTCCAGCTTGAGCTGTTGCTCAGCATGGAGGATCTGATTGCCCAGGGGTTTGAAACCGCTCTGCGCAAAGTCCTTCAAAAGCTCGGCGGGACGGTGCTTTTCAACCGGCGCCTTGACGGCGACCCCCGGTTCCAGAGGGTGGCTGCGGTCATGGTTGGCCCGGATTTCGATGCGGCACTGGTCTTTTTAGACAGCTCGGGCACCGGTGTTCACGTGGAGCATTCCTGCCATAGTGATCGGATGATAGCGCGCGAGGCAGAGAAAGCGCGTGACAGGATCATGGCCAACCCGGCCGGGGAGCGCGCAGCTCCCTAGCCGAGTCTGGATGAGGGGCGGTGCCGTGTCGTCCGCGCCAGTGGAAACTGGATGATGTTCTCCGTGTTCCGCCCTGGCGAAAACTCCGCTTTCAGCGCAGCATCCATTAGCAGACCGAGTGCCTCCCGCAATTGCTGCGTGGCGGGGTCGGAGCCCTTGAGTTCGGCCTGTGCGTTTTCAAGGTGGGCGTGTACGGACGCAAAATTGGTTGGCATGGTATTCCTTTTTGGTGCCTCCGCGTTGGCGCGACAATGCACGGAAAACGTAACCGGCAAACAAACGATACGTACGGCATTTTAATTATTCTGCACGCAGATGCATTTTTTCGGGCATTGGGGCTTGCTTCGTGAAAACAGGCTTAATTAATTGTAAGCCGACTAATAAAATGACGCATCGTGGAGCCCGTAGCCGCATGGATCGTTCAATGCCGGAGAAGACGCCACGATGGGTGTGGCTGATCATGTTCACGCTGTCAGGCACATTTGCTGCGATTGCGCTGTCCGCACTCATTCAATATCTGGTCTCCCCGCCAGGCGGCATCGGGTCCGGCTGGAGTCATGTGCTGGCGGTGGTAGCGCCCCCCGCCCTCACGGCCCTGCCGCTGCTGGCCTATATTGGTCACAATTGGGAAAAAACGCGCAATCTGCGGAATGAGCACAAATTCATCTCCACGCACGATCCGGTTACCGGAGTTTTCAATGGTCGCACCTTTACCAGCATGGTCGAGAGCCGGCGCTCGACAGCCGTATCCGAGGGCGGTCGAACTTTCGGTGCCCTGCTGATCGTCGAGGTCGAAAACGCCCGTGAAATCAACATCGATTACGGGTTCGATCTCGGCGACAGGACGATGCGCGACATCGCCTCGGTCATTCGCGCCAGCGTCCGGCGCAGCGATGTGGTTGGTCGCCTGAATGAAACGGAGTTTGGTGTTTTCCTGCCCGGAGCCACCGTCGAGCAGGCGCGCAATGTGGGAGAACGGATCCGCGAAGCCGTTGCCCGTGCGCCCTTTATCGCCGAAGAAGACGCCGATGCCCTCTCTGTCGATATCGGTGGCGTGATATTCGAGGAGCAGATCGAGTTCCGCGGCCTTATGCGTATCGCCTGGGAACAATTGGAAATGGCACATCAAACCGAGAGGGACCGTTTCCGGCTCAGCGCTTTGAACGCGATAGAATCGACAGAAAATGGCGAGAGCCGTGAATGAAGGTGCGGTTCGCGCTTCTTGCTCGTTCCGAGCCTGCCTGTAGCCACCGTCTGCGGGAGCAACCGGACCAGGTGCTCCTTCCGCTGATCCTTTTGGTCCAATCAATCGGGATCAGTCATTTGAACGGAAGCGCCGTCCGTGGGCTCGCGAAAGGCTCACTGGTTGAATGAATTTCCGGTGCCTCGTGATGCAGCTGGGTGCGCATCAAATGGTCGATCATCTTGTTCTCTTCTTGGCCTATACGGATGGGGCCTTGGCATTCTTGTAAAACACCGCTTAAATGATTTCCTGAAGTGAACTGGAAAAAGCTTTCACCGCCGCCGCGGCAGAAAGCTGGCGCAGGAGGCGTTGCTTGGCGGATTCTGTCCTGATTGCCCGCATGCTTGTTTCGCCTCGTGCGTGCGCAGTGCACGCGGAAACTTCGATATCGAATAGCCTTCGCTTTCTTGTGCCCTCGCATCATCTGTTGCGAAGGTGCGCCAACGGATTGTCCTGCATCTTCGCGTAACCACCGAAGTCGCAGGACGGATCGCAACCTAGGGTATCGCATTGCACATGCAGTCGTTCGCCCAAGGCAAGGGAGGAATACATGACCGAAATCTCGATGACCGTGAATGGCAGGGCGGCGAGCGCCTCGGTGCCGGACAACACGCTTTTGGTGGATTTTCTGCGAGAGCACCTGCGTTTGACCGGCACGCATGTGGGGTGTGATACCAGCCAGTGCGGCGCCTGCGTGGTTCATGTCGACGGCCGCGCGGTGAAAAGCTGCACAATGCTCGCGGCTTCTGCCGAAGGCACGGAAGTCACCACCATCGAGGGTCTCGCCAATGGCGAACTCCATCCCATGCAGGCGGCGTTCAAGGAAAACCACGGTCTCCAATGCGGCTTCTGCACGCCGGGCATGATCATGTCGGCGACGGACATGGTGGCCCGCTATCGTGCTGCCGGCAAGGAACTCACGGAAGAGGCAATCCGCCACGAGCTGGAAGGCAATATCTGTCGCTGCACCGGCTACCACAACATCGTTCGTGCGATCCAGGATGGCGCGGCGAAGATGGCTACGAGCTGAGGGAGGACATGAGATGCGCGAACAAGGCATCGGCGCCCGCGTCCTCCGCAAGGAAGACAGGCGATTCATCACCGGCAAGGGCCGCTATACCGACGACATTCGCAATGAACGGCAGTCCTATGCTGCCTTCGTGCGCAGTCCGCATGCCCACGCGAAGGTCAAATCCATCGACAGCGCGCAAGCGGAAAAGATGGATGGTGTGATTGCCGTCCTCAACGGCAGGCAACTGACCGACGACGGCATCGGAAACCTCATCTGCGGCTGGGCTGTGAGTTCCAAGGACGGCAATCCCATGAACATGGGCGCGTGGTCCGCACTCGCCACCGACAAGGTGCGCTATGTGGGTGATGCGGTCGTTCTCGTCGTGGCCGAGACGCAGGCCCAGGCACGCGCTGCTGCAGAAGCCGTGGAGGTCGATTATGAAGAACTCCCGGCCGTCGTGCATGCGGTCGATGCGCTGAAAGACGGGGCGCCGCAGGTGCATGAAAACGCCCCCGGCAACCTCATCTTCGACTGGGGGCTGGGCGAAGAGGCTGCGGTCGACAAGGCGCTCGCCGGTGCCGCCCATGTCACCGAGATGAAGATCATCAACAACCGCCTGTCGCCAAACCCGATGGAGCCGCGTTCGGCAATCGCCACCTACGACGAGGCGGAAGATCACTACACGCTCTACACCACCAGCCAGAACCCGCATGTGGCGCGGCTTGTGCTCTCCGCCTTTTATCAGGTCGCTCCCGAACACAAGCTGCGCGTCATTGCTCCTGATGTGGGCGGTGGCTTCGGCTCCAAGATCTACATCTACCCGGAAGAGATCGCCTGCCTGTGGGCCTCCATGAAAACCAAGCGTTCGGTAAAATGGACGTCGACGCGGTCAGAGGCCTTCCTCACCGATGCGCATGGTCGCGATCACGTCTCCACGGCGAAGATCGGCTTTGATGCACAAAACCGCATCGTCGGTCTCAAGGTCGACACCATCGCAAATCTCGGCGCCTATATGTCGCTGTTCTCGTCTGCGGTGCCCACCTATCTCTATGCGACCCTGCTTTCGGGCCAGTACGACATTGCCAATATCTACTGCAATGTGCGCACGGTCTACACCAACACTGCACCGGTCGATGCCTATCGCGGTGCGGGCCGACCCGAGGCCTGCTTCCTTGTCGAACGCATCATGGAAACGGCGGCACGCGAACTCGGCGTCGACCCGGCAGAATTGCGCCGCATCAACTTCATCCACGAGTTTCCGCATGAGACCCCGGTCATCATGACCTATGATGCAGGCGACTTTGCCGGCAATCTCGACCAGGCGCTCGAGGCAGCCGATTACAAGGGCTTCCCCGCCCGTCGTGCCGAGGCGGCCAGGCGCGGCAAGCTGCGCGGCATCGGGCTTGCCTCCTATATCGAAGCCTGCGGCATCGCGCCTTCGGCAGCCGTTGGCTCGCTGGGCGCGGGCGTCGGCCTTTGGGAGAGTGCGGAGGTGCGGGTCAATCCCGTCGGCACGATCGAGGTTCTGACCGGCAGTCACAGCCATGGGCAGGGCCATGAAACGACCTTCGCGCAGGTGGTAGCCGAGCGCTTCGGTCTTCCCATCGAGAACATCCAGATCGTTCATGGCGACACAGACAAGGTCCAGTTCGGCATGGGCACCTATGGTTCGCGTTCCGGCCCGGTGGGCATGTCGGCCATCGTCAAGGCACTCGACAAGGTCGAGGCCAAGGTCAGGAAGATCGCCGCCCATGTGCTGGAAGTATCGGAGGACGATCTCGTCATCGAGAATGGTGAAGTCAAGGTGGCCGGCACCGATCGTGCCATGGCCTGGCACGAGGTGGGTCTTGCCGCCTATACGGCCCACAATCTTCCGGCCGGAATGGAGCCGGGACTGAAGGAGGGCGCGTTCTATGATCCCGCCAACTTCACGTTTCCGGCCGGCACCTATGTCTGCGAAGTGGAGGTGGATCCTGACACGGGCGAAACGAAGATCGTCCAGTTCGTTGCTTCCGATGATTTCGGAACCATCATCAATCCGATGATCGTCGAGGGCCAGGTTCACGGCGGTATTGCTCAGGGTGTCGGCCAGGCCATGCTCGAGAATGTGGTCTATGATGAAGACGGCCAGCTCCTGTCGGCCAGCTACATGGATTACACCATGCCGCGTGCCGACAATGTGCCGAGCTTCGCCATTCATCATCATTCCACCAAGAGTCCGTCAAACCCGCTCGGGATGAAGGGGTGTGGGGAGGCAGGGGCCATCGGCACACCGCCGGCGGTCATCAACGCCATCACCGATGCGATCGGCAACAATGATCTCCAGATGCCGGCCACGCCGCCGCGCGTCTGGGCGGCATTGCAGGCCGCCTCATCTAAAATCGCGGCTGAATAGGGAGGCCCGCCATGTATGATGTAACCTATCACCGCCCCACAAGCGTCGAAGATGCGGTAGCAAAATTTTCTGCCGCCTCTGACGGACAGTTGCTCGCCGGCGGCCAGACCCTGCTTCCCACCATGAAACACCGGCTTGCCGCCCCGTCCGACCTGATCGATCTGCGAGGTATCTCCGGGCTCAGTGGTGTTGAGGTCTCCGGCCGCAACGTTACCATCGGTGCCATGACCAGCCATGCGGCGGTTGCCGAGAATGCCGAACTCGCGAAGGTGTGCCCGGCCATCGTCAGGCTTGCCGGTGGCATTGGCGACCCTGCGGTGCGCCATCAGGGAACGATCGGCGGATCGATTGCAAACAACGATCCGTCTGCTGATTATCCGGCGGGGCTCCTCGCACTCTCAGCGACGATCCACACCAATCAGCGCCAGATTGCTGCGGATGACTTTTTCACCGGGCTGTTTTCCACGGCCCTCGACGAGGGTGAAATCATCACTGCGGTCAGCTTCGTTGCGCCGGATGCGTGTGGCTACGCAAAATTCCCCAATCCTGCCTCGCGCTATGCGATGACAGGTGTCTTTGTCTCCAAAGGCAGCGGCGCTGTGCGTGTTGCCATCACGGGCGCAGGGTCGGATGGCGTCTTCCGGCATGATGGGCTTGAGCAGGCTTTGGCAAAGGAGTGGTCGGCGGCGGCTGTCGACGGCGTCACGATTTCGCCGGACAACCTCATGTCAGACATCCATTGTGATGCGGCTTACCGTGCAAACCTGATCAAGGCGATGGCAAAACGCGCAGTCGGTTGACGATGGCCAGACACATCGCTAGCCGGGCACTTCCCGTGTCCGGCTAAGCGTTTGAGAGCAGCGCGCTTTCACCATTCTTGTCTGCCGGCTCGGTGACGATCCTGTTCCGACCGAGGTGTTTGGCGTGATAAAGATAAGAGTCCGCGCGATTGAGAAGCCTGTCGAGATCTTCACCGAACCTTTTTTCCACGACCCCGAAACTGGCTGAAACTTGTGTTTTCTGGGCGCGCAAGGGGAGCGGGCGGGAAGAAAGCCGCTGGCGCAGCCGCTCTGCCAGATCGCGCGCACCCTCAAGATCCGTATTCGGTAGAAGAAGGGCGAATTCCTCCCCCCCGATACGGCCCACGATATCGCTCGATCGCGCCGTATTCAGCAATATGCTGCCAAAGGACTTCAAAACCAGATCTCCGGCGCTGTGACCATGCGTATCGTTGATCTGCTTGAAGTGGTCGAGGTCGCAGACAATGAGGGAAAGCGGTGCTCTGCGGCGCGATGATGCATGACGGGAAGCCTGCTCTTCAAAACCCCGCCGGTTCAGGACGCCCGTCAGCCCGTCACGGTCGCGGTCGCGGCGCAGTTCATCCATGACATCCGTCAGGATGGTGGCCAGAACTGTAAGCGCAAGAGCTGCGCCCATTACGGAGAGCGACAACTGCAGGGTTTGCCAGAAGAGTGAGTCTCCCGGCGCGATGCTCATCATCGGCAGAGAGCGTTCTGCGGTAAGAATGGTTCGCGGAAAGAATTGCAGGGCAAAGGCCAGCAGCACCCAAAAGAGAACATGGTCTGCCCGACCGGCATTTCTGCCCGGATTGATGCGCAGGGCAACAGTAAGAAGAATGGCCCCGTAGCTGAAGTTCTGCACATAGATCCGCGCGAGCAGGTTGGGCTGGACATATGCGAAATACCACAACAGAGCCATAATCACGACAAGCGGCAGCACGCCGCTCAGTAGTCCCGGCTCCTTGCCCGCGCGTCGTAATATCCCTGCGCTGGCAAGCACAACGGCAAGGGTGTAGAGGAAGCCGGAGAAGAGCGCATTTCTGCCGATCCC
The DNA here is from genome assembly GCF_040819555.1 of Nitratireductor sp. GISD-1A_MAKvit. Taxonomy (GTDB): domain Bacteria; phylum Pseudomonadota; class Alphaproteobacteria; order Rhizobiales; family Rhizobiaceae; genus Nitratireductor. The sequence continues at coordinate 3,558,553 of NZ_CP161920.1, read as the reverse complement.
TGATGGCCATTGCAGGGTCTGAGACATCATGCCCAGTCCAAACAGTGCGCAGGCACCGGCGAGAAGCATGGCGTGCTTCAGCTTTCGGTCCACGATCCAGACCCAGATGAAGCCCACGGAAAAGACGAGCATAACGGTCGGGCCGATCAAACCGGTCAAGCTGATCGCAGGGCTATTCTCCATTGGGATATCCAGCATGCTAAGTGGCGAACCGACCTTTGCGGATCGCGAAATGTCCCTTCACATCCTTCCTAATGTCACATCCATAACAAAGGTTGAAGACCAGCCTGGCGGCGGTTCGTGGCGCAGGGCCTGGTTTGCGGCAGAAGCCTGTACCAACGGCTCTCGCATTGAGGCCGTTGGCCAATCGGCTGGATTGGGCTAGGGGCTTCGCAAACGTTCTTGAGGCAGGGCACAGCATGGACGAGTATCTCATTCTGGCGGTCGCGGCATTCTGCGCCGGTACATTGAACACGGTCGCGGGTGGAGGAACCTTTCTCACCTTTCCGGCACTCGTCTATGCCGGTGTTCCGGTTGTTGCCGCGAATGCCACCAGCGCGGTTGCGGTGTTTCCCGGCTATCTCGGTGGCGCACTCGGTTTTCGATCCGAGATCGCCGCTTTCGATCGTCCGCGCCTTTTGCGCATCGCCGGGCTTACGGCTTTCGGCGGGCTGGCAGGCTCGCTTCTCCTGCTTGTTTCCTCCAATGAGGCGTTCTCGCTTGTCGTGCCGTTCCTGCTTGCCATCGCCACGCTTACCTTCGCCTTCGGAGCGAAGCTCCAGGATATCGCCCGCCGTTTTGGCAGCGGGACGGGGGAGGGCCGGTTCAGCACGATCCTCGTTGCGATCTATGGCGGCTATTTCAATGGCGGTCTGGGCATCGTTCTTCTTGCGCTGTTCTCGCTCTGGGGCATGCGTGATCTGAACACGATGAACGGCCTGAAAAACGGGCTCTCCTTCATCCTCTCGGCCATTTCGGTGGCCACATTCGCGCTTGCCGGCATCGTCGCCTGGCCGCAGGCGCTGGTCATGATGGTTGCGGCCACGGTTGGCGGCTATGCGGGCGCTCCGCTTGCCCGCGCTCTCCCGGCTTCCGTGGTGCGCGCGGTGGTCATCATTGTGGGAACAGTGATGAGCCTGGTCTTTTTTGCGAGGTTGTTTTAGAGCTTGCGTCAGCGCGCGGTTTATTTATTCAACCAAGCCTTGCTTTTGACGCAATTCACATCTATGTCTTGCTCATCGAAATTGCTGTTGAACTTTGTTTTTGCGCTGCCAAGCGCCCCTACGATCTTCCTTCAAATTCGAACTTCCTGGTGCTCGGCAGTTGCCGGCATCAATTCCCTATGACGATTTGAAAGGAAAATCGCATGTCTATTGGTACCGTAAAATTCTTCAATGCCACCAAAGGTTTCGGCTTTATCGCTCCTGACAATGGCGACAATGACGTCTTCGTTCACATCTCGGCCGTCGAGCGTGCCGGTATGCAGAACATCGTTGAAGGCCAGAAGCTGAGCTTCGACGTCGTGCAGGACCGCAAGTCCGGCAAGAGCGCCGCAGACAATCTGCAGGCTGCATAGTTTTCATCTCTGCGACGTGACCACGGATGTACTGGCACGTCGCGTCGAGATGATCGGGAAGGTCGGGTTCGCGCCCGGCCTTTTTTGCGTCAGCTCTTCGGAGCAGATCCCCTCAGGTCTGGCTGGCTGCGCCGGAAACACCGCTTTCAGCATGGTCGTGCCAGACAAAATGCCCGCCGCCAATGTCGTGCGCGGCTTGCCTTGGAGGCACATAGTCGAGCCCATGCACGGGGCTCGGCAGGTCCTCGGCCTTTTCGATAAAAGCCCGCTTTGGGCGTGACGGGTCGGCCACCGGCACCGCCGCCATAAGCTTTTTCGTATAATCGTGCTGCGGGTTCTCGAAAATCTGAGCCCGGCTGCCCATCTCCACGAAGCGTCCCATATACATCACCGCAACCCGGTGGCTGATCTGCTCCACCACGGCCATATCGTGCGAGATGAAGAGATAGGACATGCCCGTCTCGTTCTGGATATCCTGCAACAGATCGAGCACCTGCGCCTGGATCGAAACGTCGAGCGCCGCCACCGATTCATCTGCCACAATCAGCTTGGGCGAAAGCGAAAGCGCGCGGGCAATGCAGATGCGCTGGCGCTGGCCGCCGGAAAATTCATGCGGATAGCGCCGCATCTGGTCGGTCGAAAGCCCTACGCGTTTGAAGAGATAGGCGACCCGGTCTTCCAGTTCGCTGCCGCTTGCCAGACCATGGATCTGCAACGGCTCGGCCACCAGATCGCCGACACGCATGCGCGGATCGAGCGAGGCATAGGGATCCTGAAAGATCATCTGCACGTCACGCAGCACCGGCCGCATGGCGCGTGGTGCAAGCCCGTGCGTGGAACGGTCGCCAACGCGAATGTCTCCCTGCCAGGGGATCAGGTTCAACAGCGCCTTGCCGGTGGTCGACTTGCCGCAGCCCGATTCCCCGACCAGCGACAACGTCTCGCCTGCCATGATGTCGAAGGAAACGCCTTCCACCGCATGCACGCGCTGCACAGGGCGTTGCAGGATGCCGCCCTTGATGTCGAAGCGCACGGTCAGGTCTTTCACGGAAACCAGCGGTTCGGCGGCAAGCGGCTTTTCTGGTCCTGTTCCGGGGCGGGCCGCCACGCGTTTTGGCTCCGTGGTGCCGGTCATCTCTCCCAACCGAGGCACGGCGGCAAGCAGCTCGCGCGTGTAAGGGTGGCGTGGTTCTGAGAAAATCACGCTGGCAGGGCTGTGTTCCACCATGCGCCCGTGCTGCATCACCAGCACGTCGTCTGCCATCTCGGCCACCACGCCCATATCATGCGTGATCATGATCACGGAGATGCCGAGATCGGCCTGAAGCTTGCGGATCAGCGCCAGTATCTGCGCCTGCACGGTTACGTCCAGCGCCGTCGTGGGCTCGTCTGCAATCAGGATTTGCGGGCTTTGTGCCAGCGCCATGGCGATCACCACGCGCTGCCGCATGCCGCCGGAAAGCTCGTGCGGATATTGCTTCAAGCGCCGCGCGGGCTCGGGTATCTGCACCTGATCGAGCAGTTCAAGTGCGCGGGCACGGATCGCACTGTCGGAAAGCCCGCCATGGGCGGAAATCGCGCCAGCCAGTTGCTTGCCGATGGAAAGCACCGGGTTGAGCGAGGTCATCGGCTCCTGAAATATCATGCCGATATGGCGGCCGCGCACCTGCCGCATCTCGCCTTCCGGCAGGGCGAGAATGTCGCGCCCCGCGAGCATAGCGGACCCGCTTGAGACCCGTGCCATGGGTTTTGGCAGAAGTTGCATCAGGGAAAGAGCGGTCATGGATTTACCCGAACCGCTTTCGCCCGCAATGCACAGTGTCTTCCCGCTTTCCAGCGTGAAGGACAGATCGTCCACGACCGTGCGCGCGCCTGTTGGCGTGGCCACCTGCACGGTGAGCCCGCTTACTTCCAGAAGGCCGGTCGCTGAAGTGATGTCTTTGGCGCGCGCTTTGGTCATGGAGCCCTTCTCAAGAGAAAACGATGCGCGGGAAGTAGAACGAGACCACCCAGTTGGGCTGGTCGACGATCTCGCTGATGCGCAGGTCGCCGCATACCGAGCACAGCATATAGGCGTCCTCGGGCGAGAGCCCGCGCGTGGCACACAGAAGGTCGATCATGCCGGAAAGGGCGGCCCGCGCCCCTTCCATGAGGTCGGAGCCGATGCCGGTCGTTACCTCATAGCCTTCCGCGTCCAGGTGCCGCGTCACCGGCCCCGGCGTGGTGAAGCGCGGCATGGCAAGGTTGGCATCCTTCACCACGTCCAGCTTCACCGCCACATTCATCTGGCTTTCGATGGCCGTGCCGCACACTTCGCCATCGCCCTGTGCGGCATGGGTGTCACCGATGGAGAACAGCGCCCCCTCCACCTCGACAGGAAGATAGAGCGTGGTGCCCGCTGCCAGATCGCGAATGTCGAGATTGCCGCCCATGCGGCGCGGCGGCACCACCGAGTGGAGACCGGCTTCCGCCGGTGCCAGACCGATCGTTCCGGCAAAGGGTTTCAGCGGCACGCGGCCATGCTTGCCGAAGGCAGCGGGCTCAAGGCTGTTGGCGTCATAGTTCCACAGCGTCAGCGCGGGGTCCTTGAACTGATCTGCCAGAAGGCCGAAACCGGGTATGTTGGCCGTCCAGCCGAAGCCGGACGGTTTGAACGAGAGGATCTCTACCTTTAGCGCATCGCCCGGTTTGGCTCCTTCCACATAGATGGGGCCGTTGACGGGATTGACCTTGGAGAAATCCAGCGTGCCGATATCGTCCACGGTGCTTTTCGGCGTGAAATGGCCGGAGCCGGAATCCAGACATTCAAATTCCAGCGTCGAGCCCGGCGTCACCCGTTCTGCGGGCGGGATCGAATGATCCCACCCGAAATGGTGATGGCGCCCGTGGATGGTGTAGTCGCAGTTACTGCACATCTTTGGCATAAACCTCGTCATAGTGGACGGGAATGTGCACCGGATCGACGAACAGCTTGTCGTCGCCGCCGATGCGTTCGGAGCGGATGGTGAAGCGCTCTTCATTGAAGATCGGCGCCCATGGGGCGTCTTCCATCACCTTCAGATAGATGTCGCGCCACATGGCCTCGCGTTCGCCGGCCTTGGCCGGGGCGACCATGGCATCGGCTTCCTTCGCCATGGCGTCGAGATCCTCATTGCAATACCAGGCCCAGTTCCAGCCACCCGGCACCGCACCATCGCAACCGAGGATCGGGCCGTAGAAGTTGGATGGATCGGGGAAATCCGCGATCCATGCCATGCCACCCGACCAGATCATCGGGGCCTGATCTTCCTCGCCGCCTGCCGCAATCACATTGGCCTGCGCCAGAGATTTGATCGAGGCGTTGATGCCGATGGCCTTCAGATCCTGCTGGATTGCCTGCGCGATGCGTGGCTGCGGGTCGGTGTTCATCACATAGAGTTCGGTCTCGAACCCGTCGGCAAGTCCTGCCTCGGCCAGAAGCGCCTTGGCGGCTTCCGGATCATAGGTATAGCCCTCATAATCCTTGGCGTAGCCCGGCATGGAAGGTGGCAGCGGCTGGTTGGCGGCAACGGCGCGGCCATTGATGATGCGCAGGATGCGGTCCTTGTTGATGGCCATGTTCACGGCCTTGCGCACTTCCGGCTTGTCGAAGGGCTCCATCTTCACATTCATGGTCACATAGCCGGTGTGGAGTTGGCCGCCCTGAATGATGAGATCCTTGAATTTGGGATCGTTCTTCACCTCAATGAATTTTGCCGGCGGAATGCCGTCGCCCGGAACATCCACTTCGCCGTTCTGCAGGCGCAGAAGCGCGACCACCGGCTCCTGACCCACTTCGAAGATGATCTGGTCAAGTTTCGGCACGCCGGGGTTCCAGTAATCCTCAAACCGCTCGAAGACGAGGCGCTGGCCAAGCGTCCATTCGGAGAGTTTGAAGGCGCCGGAGCCGACCGGATGCTTGCCGAAATCCGCACCGTGCTTCTCTACTTCTTCCTTCGGCACCACATGGGCGAAGTTGAGCGCCAGCACATGCAGGAAGGTCGCATCCGGGCGCGACAGCTCGAACTTGATGGTGTGATCGTCCACCACGGTGATGCCGGAAAGCCCCTCCGCATCGCCGCTGGAGGCTTCCTCAAAGCCCTTGATGGAACCGAAGAAACCGGCACCGGGGCTCTGCGTCTTCGGGTTCACCGTGCGCTCGATGGAGTATTTTACATCCTCGGCGGTCAGGTCGCGGCCATTGTGAAATTTCACGCCGTCGCGCAGCTTGAAGGTGAAGACCGTTCCGTCCTCGGAAATCTCGTAGGATTCCGCGATCTCCGGGCGCAGCTCCGTGGTGCCCGGCACATAGTCCATCAGCCCGTCGAACAGCGACTTGATCATCGACCAGTTCTGCCAGTCATAGCCGATGGCCGGATCGAGCGTGGAGACGTCATCCTTGTAGGTCACGGTCATGGAGCCGCCCTGCTTGATGTCTTGTGCAAAGGCAGGGGCCAACATGGCGGAGGTGGAAAGGGCAGCGGCGGCGACGCCGGCCAGAAGCAGTTTTCTCATCTCAAGTGTTCCTTTCTCTGGTGCTGCACTTATTGTTGAAAGCGCATCAGCGCAGCTTGATGCGAGGGTCGATCAACGGAGTGATCAAATCGGCAAGAAGATTGCCGAGAACGATGGCGCAGGCCGAAACCAGCGTGACACCCATGATGATGGGGATGTCGACGCGCTGGATTGCCTGCCAGGCAAGCTGGCCTATTCCCGGCCAGCCAAACACGCTTTCCACCACCACGATGCCCGACATGAAAAGCCCGATATCGATGCCGATCATGGCGATGATGGGCAGGATGGCGTTGGGAAGCGCGTGGCCGAAAAGCACCTTTGCGCGGGTCACGCCGGTGGCGCGTGCGGTGCGGATATAATCTTGCCTGAGCACATCAATCAGCGATGAGCGCATCATGCGCGAATACCAGCCGGCCCCGAGGAAACCGAGCGTGATGGAGGGCAAAACCAGATGCGCGAAGGTGCCGTAGCCGCCGATGGGGAACCAGCCGAGTTTCACAGCAAACACGTAGAGCAGCAGAATGCCGATCACGAATTGCGGCGCTGAAACACCCACGAAAGAGGCAATCATCAATGTGTCATCTGTGCGCGAGCCGCGCTTGAGCGCCGCCACCACGCCCATGGTGAGACCCAGCACGAGCTCACAGAAAATCGCGCCGACCATCAGGAGAAGGCTTGCCGGCAGGCGGGAGGCGATGAGTTCGGAAACCTCGGTCTTTTGCAGATAGGAGCGGCCGAGGTCCCCGTTCAAAAGCCCACCGAGATAGCGCAGATATTGCTCATAGAAGGGCAGGTTGAGCCCAAGCTGCTCGCGGATGTTCTCCACCGTCGCGGCAGTGGCGCTGCGGCCGGCAATCTGGCGCGCCGGGTCAGCCGGCACGAGATAAAGCAGCACAAAGGTCACGAAGCTGATGCCGAGCAGGATCAGCGCAGTCTGGATCAGGCGACGGGTGACATAGGCAAGCATCAGTGGCGCCCCTGCTGTGTCGGGTCAAGAATGTCGCGCAGCGCGTCGCCCACAAGATTGAAACCCAGTGCCAGCGCCAGAATGGCAACACCCGGAATGAAGACGAGCCAGGGCGCGGAGGTGAAATAGGTCTGGTTCTCGAAGATGATATTGCCCCATGAGGGAATGGGCGGCTGAACCCCGATGCCGAGGAAGGAGAGGGTGGCTTCCAGAAGCACGGTGGTTGCGATGCCGAGCGTTGCCCACACGATGATGGTGGACAAAAGATGTGGCAGGATGTGGCGGAACAGGATGCGGCCTGCACCTGCGCCCATGGCGCGCTCGGCCACCACGAAATCCCGTTCGGCGATGGAGCGTGTCTCGGTATAGGTCACGCGGGCAATCTGCACCCAGTTCACCATGGCAATCACCATCGCGACGATCCACAGGCTGGGGCTGAAAATCGCCGCCAGAACGATGGCGAGCAAAAGCGCCGGAAAGGCCATCATCAGATCGGTGAAGCGCATCAGAACGGTATCGACCCATCCGCGGAAATAGCCGGCGGAAATGCCCACTGCCGAGCCGATCACCACGGCGATGCCATTGGCCACCACGCCGATGATCAGCGATGTCTGCGCGCCATAGATCAGGCGGCTGAAGAGATCGCGTCCGACAAGGTCTGTGCCGAACCAGAACTGCGCATTGGGTGGCAGCGGTGCGCCCTCGATGGTCAGTCCCTCGAAGAACTGCTCATAGGGGTTGTAGGGCGCAAGCCATGGCGCAAAGACTGCGGCCAGAACCACCACCGCGATGATGATCAATCCGGTCAGTGCCAGCGGCCGGCGCAGAAGACGCGCGAGAACCGAGAGCGTCGTTGATTGCGTGCCCGTCTCAGCGACTGTTTGTGACATTCGTCCGTCCGTCAGTGTCAAAGGTGGCGATGATGGCGGCGGCTGTTTTCTCGATGGAGCGGCGCTGGGCCATGGCTTCCTTGCGAAGGTGGTTATAGGCCGTGCCGGCATCGCAATTGTGCTTCAGCATCAGGATGGCGGTTGCCTCGGCGACGACTTGCCGTTGGGCAAGTTGATCCTTCAGCCGGGCAATTTCCTCGGTCTGGGCCGTGCGCCGCAAGAAGCCCTGGCTCGCCACGACAAGCGCGCTGTAGAGCCCGGCGCTGCCAATGGGCTTCAAAAGCTGCGCATCGGCACCTTGCCCGATCGTCCATGCAATGCGGCCGGGTGCTTCCGAACCGATCAGGGCAATCATGGGCATGGGCGCAAGGCCCGGCGACCACGGAAACTGCTCATCATAGCCCATATCGGCGTCGATCAGGAGCACGTTGAAATCGCGCATCACCTCGCTGTTTTCCAGCGTCGGCCAGGCTTGCTCAGCCGCGATGCCGATGCGTGCGCATTGCGCGGAAAGCGCGTCCACATTCTGGTGTGGCCGGTGCAGGATCAGCGCGCGCCAGCCGACGAAATTGGGTGTATGGGCAAGGGCCGGGCTCATCGCACGACCCTTAGCTGCCGCGCATCGGCGGCGGTGCCCGCATAGAGCCGGTCAAGCGGCGTCGCGGTCAGGAACGGGTCGGGCGCAATGGCCTCTGGGCAATGATGAACGATCTTGAAATCGCCATCCGCGCGCGTGCGGCCGATATGGGCGTTGAGGCTGACATGGTTGGTGGCGCGGTCGACGCGCAGGGGACCCAGCGGCGTTGCGGTTTCATGATCGCGAACCGCCTCGAGCACCCGCTGTGCTTCATCGCTTCCGGTGCGGTGTATGGCATCGGCGATCATCACCACAGCGGCATAGGCCTGAACGAAAAATGCGTCGGCAACCTGTTGAGGGTTCTCCGCTTTCATGCGGGCGGCAAAGCGGTCGTTCTCCTCGCTGGCCAGTGCCCGGAAATAGCTCGAGACGGTGTATTGTCCCTCTGCGATGCCGCCGAGACGCGTGGTCTCGTTTTCGCACAGATTGCAGCTCACGACGGGGCAGTTTTCCGGCAGGAAAGCCGGGTCTTCCTTTCCGAGCGCCTGATAGGCAGCGAGAAAGGCGTAAGAGGAATTTCCGATCAGATTGTTGAGGATGAAATCAGGCCGCTTCTCGCGGATTTCCTCGATCAGGTGACCAATGTCCTCGTCTCCGATGGGCACGTAGCGCTCGCCCAGCACGCTGCCGCCCGAGCGGGTGAGCACATCGCGTGCAATGCGATTGGTTTCCCATCCCCAGATGTAATTAGCACCGGTCAGAAAGCCGCGCCCGCCAAAGCGGGGCACGATGTAATCGAGCAACGGCACGAGCTGCTGGTTGGCGCAGGCGGCGATATAGACGAGGTTTTCGGAAACCTCGAAACCCTCATAAACACACGGATACCACAAAAGCGCGTCGAGCTTTTCGACGACCGGGATCACCTCCTTGCGGCTCCAGGATGTGGTGCAGCCAACAATGTGCTGCGCGCCTGTCTGGCGGATGAGGTCCCGGCAGAGCTCCGCATATCGGTCGGCATTGCCCCTGGGGTCGGCGTGGTGGGCTTCAAGCTGGAAAGGATAGGCATCATCGGCGTTGATGTCGGCCACCGCCGCCAGCGCGCCAAAATAGCCCTGCTCGGCCGGGCGGGCATAGCCACCGCTACGCGAAAACAGAACGCCTATTGGATAAGTGTCCACACTCGTTCCCCAAAACGCAAAGGGCCCCGACGGGAATAACAATATTCCCGGCGAGGCCCAGATGCCAAAATCTTATTATGGCTCAAGCCTAGCTGGCGAAACGAAACTGTCAAGTCATGCGGAGCGAGTTCGTTTTAATTGTCGGCACCGAGGCACGCAGAGCTGATTTCGGGACCGCGAAAGCGATTTCAGGGCTCTTCAATGATAATTTATTGACAAAATGTCTGGAAATGTTTTCTTTTGCCGGCAGGTCCGCTCACGAATGCGCGGAAACCGGGCGTCTGCCTCCGCTCTTGGTCCAAAGGGTAGGGCCAGATGCCGCCGGGTTCAATGGGACATTTCGGCCTGTCCTTCAGATGGGAGTTTCTATGCCGCAGCTCGGACAGGACACGTTACTGGATATTCGTTCGCTCGCCGTCGCCTTCGGGTCGAACCGCGTTGTCGACGATCTGAGCTTCAGCGTCGCTCCCGGCCGCACGCTTGCCATTGTCGGCGAATCCGGTTCGGGAAAATCTGTCACCTCGCTCTCCATCATGCGGCTCATCGACCACATGAACGGCACCATCGCCCATGGCGAGATACTGTTTAATGGCGGCAATGGCCCGGTCGATCTCGCAAAGGCGTCGGTCGACACCATGCGCAAGGTTCGTGGCAAGGACATCGCCATGATCTTTCAGGAGCCGATGACCTCGCTCAATCCGGTCTTCACCATTGGCGAGCAGATTGCCGAAGTGCTGATGTTGCACGAAGCGGTTTCGAAAAAAGAGGCGCTGCGACAGGCCGGCGATCTTTTGGAAATGGTGCGCCTGCCCGATGCCCGCGCGCTGCTTTCGCGCTATCCGCACCAGCTCTCCGGCGGCATGCGCCAGCGCGTGATGATCGCCATGGCGCTCGCCTGCAAGCCCAAACTCCTAATCGCGGACGAACCCACCACCGCGCTCGACGTCACCATTCAGGCGCAGATCCTCTCGATCATCCGCGACCTGCAGGAAAAGCTCGGCATGGCCGTCATCTTCATCACGCACGACATGGGCGTGGTGGCGGAGGTCGCCGACGATGTGGTCGTCATGTGGCGCGGCAACAAGGTTGAGGAAGGCCCGGTCGAGCAGATCTTCGCCAATCCGCAGCACGCTTACACACAGACACTTCTGTCCGCCGTTCCCACGCTCGGCTCGATGAAGGGCGAGAAATATCCCAAACGTCTGCCCGTTGCCGTCATGGATGGCGAAACGCCCCGCCTCGTGGGCGAGGAGCATCTTCAGAAAACCGCGCGCTACGATCAGCCCCCGATCCTGACGCTGAAGAACCTGGAAACCCGCTTTGACATAAAGAAGGGTTTCTTCGGCGGCGTCACCCATCGCGTTCACGCGGTGGAAAAGGTCAGCCTCGACATCTGGCCCGGCGAGACCCTTTCTCTGGTTGGCGAGTCCGGCTCCGGCAAATCCACCATTGGCCGCACCATCCAGCAGCTACAGGCGGCCACTGGCGGCGAGATTTTCTTTGAGGGCAAGGCCATCTCCGCCATGTCGTCGGCCGAGCGCCACAGCCTGCGCCAGAAGGTTCAGTATGTTTTTCAGGACCCGTTCGCCTCGCTCGATCCGCGCCGCACGGTCGGCTTTTCCATTGCCGAGCCCATCGTCACGCATGGCCTGATTGATGGTGCTGCGGCCCGGCAGAAGCGTGTTGCGGAATTGCTTGAGCGTGTCGGCCTCAGGCCCGAACACGCCCGTCGCTACCCGCATGAGTTCTCCGGCGGCCAGCGCCAGCGCATCTGCATCGCCCGCGCGCTCGCCTCGCGTCCGAAACTCATCATCGCGGACGAGGCGCTTTCGGCGCTCGACGTGTCCGTGCAGGCGCAGATCATCAACCTGATGATGGAGCTTCAGGCGGACGAGGGGCTCTCCTATCTCTTCATCAGCCACGACATGGCCGTGGTGGAAAAGGTCAGCCACCGCGTCGCCGTGCTCTATCTCGGCCAGATCGTTGAGGCGGGCTCGCGCGAGGCCGTTTTCGAGCGCGCCACGCACCCCTACACCAAGAAACTGCTCTCGGCCGTTCCCGTCGCCGACCCGACAAAGCGGCCCCGACCGGCCCATGCTCGAAGGCGAAATTCCAAGCCCGGTCCGCCGGGTGGGCGACGAGCCGGAAATCAAACCTCTGGTGGAGATCGCGCCCGACCATCTGGTCGCACGCGACACCACAGGCTGATCACTGGAACACAAACCAAAAGAAACGGAGGACTTTCATGAAATTCGGCAAAACACGCGGCGCATTGCTCGCCGCCGTTCTGGCGGCACTGCCGTTTGGCGTCATGCCGGCGCAGGCCGCGGGAACGCTCACCATTTCCTCCCCGCAGGACCCGGGCAGCTGGGACCCGATCGACACCTTCCTGGTGAACTGGTCGTCCGTCGCCACAAATATCTATGATGGCCTGGTCTATCGCGGTCCCGACACAAAGATCGTTCCCGGCCTTGCCACCGAGTGGGATGTGCTCGACGAGGGCAAGCGTCTCCGCTTCAAGCTGCGTGAAGGCGTCAAGTTCCACAATGGCGAGGATTTCAACGCCGAGGCCGTGAAATTCACCTTCGACCGCCTGCTTGGCGAGGAAGGCAAGAAGGGCCCGCAGCGCTCCAATTATGCCGTCATCGAAAAGGTCGAGGTCGTTGACGATTTCACCGTGGACCTCGTGCTCAAACAGCCCGATCCGGTGCTGATCACCAAGCTTGCCGGCTATGGCGCCATGATCGTGCCGCCGAAATACGTCACCGAGAACGAGGAAGATTTCGTCAACGCAAACCCCGTTGGCACCGGCCCGTTCAAGATGACGTCCTACGAACCGAAGGTCGGCGTGAAGCTTGAAGCCTTCGCCGATCACTGGGGCGGCGCGCCGAAGCTCGACGCTGTCGAATACCGCTTCATCTCGGAACCGGCTACCGCCGTTGCCGAGCTGCAGGCAGGCCGCGTCGACATTGTCATCCCGCCCACCATCCCGATCTCCATGGTTCCCACCATCGAGGCGGATGAGAAGCTGGAAATCCGCTCGGTCACCAGCCCCACGGTCTATGCCCTGCGCTTCAACACCGGCAACGGCATCACCGCCGATGAGCGCGTGCGCAAGGCGATGATCATGGCCGTCGACCGCAAGGCCATCATCGACGCCGTTCTCGGCGGTCAGGCCAAGCAGATTGCTTCGTTCCAGTCGGAACTGTCCTTCGGCTATGACCCGGAAATGGAGCCGCTGCCCTTCGATCAGGCGAAGGCCAAGGAATTGCTGAAGGAAGCGGGCGTTGCTGCAGGCGCACCGGTCCAGATCGACATTCGCGGCAATGACGCCACCTTTGGTGAAGTCACCCAGGCGGTTGCGAGCTACCTGCAGATGGTTGGCCTCAACGCCACCATCAAGCCGTATGAGACCAACGTCCTGCTCAACGACATCATTCCGCAGGGCAAGACCGGCGAGATGTTCCAGCAGAGCTGGGGCGGCTGGACGCTCGATTACGACAACACCGCCTACCTGATGTACCACACGGGCGAGCGCTGGAACCCGTATGACAGCGACAAGGAGCTCGATGCGCTTCTGGAATCGCAGCGCCCGATGATCGACGCTGAGAAGCGCGAAAAGGTGCTGCAGGAGATTGCCCGATATGCGGCCGATCGCGCGCTCGAAATGCCGCTCTACAACCTCAATGCGATTTACGGCGTCAACAAGCGGGTGAAGAACTTCATCGCGCCGCCGGACAGCCGGATGCGCCTCAACGAGGTTGAAGTCGAATAGTCCTCACAGGACATGAATGTTGGGGGCGGCTAAAGCATTTTGCAGTCAGGTGGAATCACCTGACGTTCGCATAAATGCGGAAAAACAAAGAGATAGAGTGGGGCAGCGTTTCTGTGAAACGATGAACCACTCTAGTGCCGCCCCCGAGCCCGTGAACTTTGCGCGAGCGCGCAGAACCTATCCCGGAGGCACTGGTGGCCAGTTTTCTTCTCAAGCGCATCCTGCAGGCGGTGTTCGTCGTTTTCGTCGTCACCCTCACGGTGTCCTTCGCCATCCGGCTGACCGGTGACCCGGCACTCATGCTCTCCCAGGGGGCAGGCAGCGTCACGGAAGAAGATCTGGCAAACATCCGTCAGGCGCTTGGCCTCAACGAACCGTTCATTGCCCAGTACTGGGATTTCATCAAAGGCCTGTTCGTAGGCGATTTCGGCCGCAGCTTCCTCGGAGGCACCTCGGTCTCCCTGCTTATTTCCAAGGCCCTGCCGGCCACGCTGGCGCTGGCCTTGTCGTCCATGCTGGTCTCCATCGCGATTTCCATTCCGCTCGGCATTCACGCGGCGGTCAACAAGGGCAAGACCGCCGATCAGGTCATCCGCATCCTGTCTCTGGTCGGTCTTTCCTTCCCGAATTTCTGGCTCGCCATCATGCTCGTTCTGGTGTTCTCCATCATGCTGCAATGGCTGCCGCCGTCGGGCATGGGCGGGTTTGCCAGCTTCATCATGCCGGCGGTCACCATGGGCGTCATTCTCACTGCCACCAATGTGCGGCTGGTGCGCACGGCCATGCTTGAAACGCTGCGTTCGCAGTATATCCAGGTCGCCCGTGCAAAAGGACTGAGCGAGAGCAAGGTGCTCTACAAGCATGCGCTCAGAAACTGCGCCATTCCGCTCATCACCTATTTCGGCCTCCAGTTCGGCGGCCTTCTGGGTGGCATTGTCGTCATCGAGCGGGTGTTCAACTGGCCGGGCCTCGGCACGCTTGCCTTCGATGCGGTGGCGGGACGCGATTATCCGGTCCTGCAGGCGGTCATCACCGTTCTTTCGCTGCTCATCATCGGCGTCAACCTTCTGGTCGACATCGCCTATGGGCTGGTCGATCCGCGCATCCGCAACCGATAGGAAAGGACGCAATCATGGCACAGGCTGTTTCGCGTTTGCGTCACTTCAAAAACATCGAGTTCATTCTCGGCATTCTGCTTGCCGGAACGATGACGCTTCTGGTTCTGCTTTCACCGCTGCTGTTTCCCGATGGCGGCGAGCAGATCAATCTGACGGCACGTCTCACAAAACCCTTCACCGACTGGGCGCACATTCTGGGCACCGATCCGCTGGGCCGCGATGTGCTGGCGCGTGTGATAACCGGCGGCAAGATCTCGCTTCTGGTGGGCTTCACCTCCGTTGCCGGCGCCGTGGTGGTTGGCGTCGTCATGGGGCTGATCTCGGGCTATTACCGGGGTTTCTGGGACATGCTCGTCATGCGCTTTGCCGATGTGCAGCTCGCGCTTCCCTTCATCCTGCTTGCCATCACCTTCATTGCCATTGTGGGCGGCGGCATCACCAACACGATCATCCTGCTCATCGTGTCGCAATGGGTGCAGTATGCCCGCCTTGTGCGCGGCTCCGTCCTGTCGCTCAACGACCGCGAGTTCATCCATGCGGCCAAGGCGATTGGCGTACCGGACTTCAAGATCCTGTTCCAGCACCTCCTGCCCAATCTCGCAGGCCCGGTTGTCGTTTTGATGACGCTCAACGTGGCCACCAACATCCTTCTGGAAAGCTCGCTCACCTTCCTTGGCCTCGGTGTCGACCCGACCATTCCGAGCTGGGGCGGCATGCTCGCCGATGGCCGCACCTATCTGCAGAACGCATGGTGGGTCAGCGTCTTTCCCGGGCTTGCAATCCTCTTCACCGTGCTTGGCCTGAACCTGCTTGGCGACTGGCTGCGCGATCTTCTCGATCCAACAGGACGCACAGAAACATGACCGCGATCTTCGAAAAGACCTTCGACCGCACGCTCGACCGTCTGCTCGCCGACTACGCCAGTGAGGCATGGCGCGGCGCGGAGCTGGAGGCCTGGCTTTTCGAGGATGAGGCGGCGCGGCGCGGCGCTGAAAAGCGCTTTGCGGCAGCGGGCGTCAAGGCCCGGCTGCACAGCGCCTACAAGCCGCTGGTTCACTTCTTTCTGGAAGACGCGCCCGCCGCGCCGCGCATCGCCGTCACCTATCCGGTAAGCTCTGCCGCTGCTGAACAGCGCTTCCTGCTGGAAGCCTATCCGCTTGCTGGCATGGTGGGCGAGGCCGAAATCGCCTTCACCCCCGCTCCGGTCGATGGCCCGCTCGAATATGGCGTCGAGATCACGACCTCGGATGGAACCGTTTCCCAACACAAGGTCTTCGCGCCCAACCGCCTTGCAGAAGATCATATCGGAGAAGAGCTTCTCTCGCCCTGCGGCTGGCTTCGCCTGTGCCATCCCGATGGCCGCGTTGTTGACGAAGCGCTCGCAACCGATTTCGAGCGCCTCTTTCACGAAACGATTGCCGCCATCGATGCTCATCCATGGGGCGAAGAGGAACCCTACTTCGACGCGCTTCACATCAGTGTGTCCATGCCGGGTGCGGACCATCGGTTGCCGGTTGGCGAAGAGGCGATCAGCCTTCATGAAGCGCTGCACGAGGATTTCTATTTCTCGCTGCTTGAACTCTTTCAGAAGAAGTCCGGCCGTCCACTCGGTTCGCGCGGGCTCCAGCCCGGCCAGATCATTCCGGTGATCGCGGCAGGCGAGGGGCCGCTCAAGGTCAGGGTTGAAACCCGGCCGCTCACCACTGAGCCCGCCCTCTGGCCGGCGCAGCCGCTGCATGAGGCAGTGGGGCCGTTCTCCGTTTCGATGATCGAAGAGACGCTTGAAAAGGTCGGCGGCGAGGCTTTCGAGGTGACTTCGCGTTCCGGCCGCTCTGTCCCGGCGCGCTATGTACGCGGAAACGATCACCCGATCATGCTGAGCGGCGGGCAGCACCCCAACGAGATTTCCGGCGTTGCCGGCGCGCTGCGCGGCGCCTCGCTGTTGGCTGAGCGCGAGGGCGCGCATTTCACGGTTTCGCCGCTGGAAAATCCGGACGGCTATGCGCTTCATTATGCGCTCTGCCAGAGCCAGCCGCACCACATGCACCACGCCGCCCGCTACACCGCGCTCGGCGATGATCTGGAATATCGTGAGGCTGAACCGCTTTATGAAAAAGCCATTCGTCGCGAAGCTTTTTCACGCACGAAGGCCACGCTGCACGTCAATCTCCACGGCTATCCCGCGCATGAGTGGACGCGACCGCTGACGGGTTACATTCCGCGTGGTTTCGAAATGTGGACGGTGCCGAAGGGCTTTTTCCTGGTCGCCCGTCACAAGCCGGAATGGGCCGAGCGCACGCGTCGTCTCATCGAGAAGGTTACGGTGGAACTTGCCAAGGTTCCGGGCCTCGTCGCTTTCAATGAAGCACAAATCAGGCTCTACGAAATTCACGCCGGCACGCTTCAGTTCGAGGTTCTGAACGGCTTCCCGATCACCATCACGGAAGTCGAGCGCCACGACGCGCCGATGACGCTCATCACCGAATATCCGGACGAGACGGTCTATGGTGATGCGTTCCGGCTTGCCCATGAAGCGCAGACCCAAACGGTGCTTGCGGCCTATGACGCGCTTCAGGAAATGCTGGCGGAGGGCTTGACGGTTTAAGCCCGATCGCCCTTATTTTCCGCCGCTTCACGGTGCCAGGCGTGATCGATGGAGCCTTCCTCGGCCTTGTGGAAATATTGCGAGCAGACGAGCCAGCCCTTGAGCGGGCGCAACAGCGCCATGCAGCTCAGGATCGTCAGCGGCACGGTCGTGAAAACGTGGACCCATAGCGGCAGCTCGAACGTCATCTGGAACCAGACACCGAAGGCGAGCGCGGGAACGGCGGCAATGGTCATGGCGAAGAAGGCCGGACCGTCGGCCGGGTCGGCGAAAGAGTAGTCGAGCCCGCAGACTTCGCAGCTTTCCGCGAGCTGGAGATAGCCCTTGAAAATATGGCCCTGCTGGCATTGCGGACAGCGGCCGAGGGTCCCGGTCAGCATCGGGTTGTCGGTGGGTGTGTATTGGGCGTTTTGCATCGCGGCCTCTCCGTTTCAGGGTGCATTTTCCTTGAAAAAAGCACTGCTTGGCCATGTGACAATTCAGCTTGCGACAAAATTTCCGAAAAGTCCCGAAAATTCCGGAATTCGTTCCAAAAGGCCGTTTTTCTCCGGAAAACGGGAAGCTTTTACGCCAAAAGATTCTGCCCGTGAAAATCATCCCTTGCGGCTTCTGCTTCGCTCTTGATGAAGTCGGTCAGCATCCGGATTCGGGGTGTGTGAGCGACGTCCTGATGAGCGATGCACCAGTAGTAGCGTTCGAGATGAATCTCTTTTGGGATGACCGGGACGAGATCGGGATAATGCCGCGCCATGAAGTTCGGCATCACGCAGAGCCCAAGCCCTTTTCGCGCGGCGGCGAGCTGCGCGTGGATGCTAGAGCTCTGGTAACAGGCCCGGGCGCCCGGCAGGATCTCCCGATGGTAATCGAGACCTGGCGTGAAGATCATGTCTTCGATGTAGCCGATGATGCGATGGGACGCCAAATCGGATTTGCGGCGCACGGGAGGATGCTTCTCCAGATAGTCGCGCGTGCCGTAAAGAAACAACCGGTACATGGTGATCTTTTCATAGTGGTGAGAGCCGGCGCGGTTTGTGGAAAGCGTCACCGACATGTCGGCCTCGCGGCGTGACAGTGAGACGATCTGCTGAATGATGAGCAGCTCGATTGAGAGCGAGGGCATGGAATTGGCGAGGTCGGGCAGGCGGTCGGCGAGAAAGAAATTGCCGAACCCTTCCAGCGTGCTGATGCGCACGACACCGCTGACCGAGGTCGCGCCGCCGGCAACCTCGCTCTCCACATTCGCCGCTTCGCGTTCGATGGCCTCGGCGCGGTCCACCAGTTTCTCGCCTGCCGTCGTCAGCAGATAGCCGCGGGGGTTGCGCTCGAAGAGCCGCGTCGCCAGCGCCTCCTCCAGCCGGTCGATGCGGCGCGAGACGGTTGCGTGATTGGTTCTGAGCTTGCGCGCGGCCGCGGAAAGCTGCCCGGTCCTTGCCACGGCAAGGAAGAATTGCAGGTCGTCCCAGGAAAATGGCCGCATGGTTCTGTACGTTTTTGCACCTTTTGTGTGCGAAAATAGAGAATTGTGTACGGAAAGGTCAATGCTAAGACTATGGGCATGGTCGTGCATGAGGGAAGGGAGGCCCGGCTCACACTGGTCCCAGTACCTGCAATTGCCATGCCGATTTCCTGAAGGGAGATGTGCGGAGGAGCACGGCACACCCTCAGGTTCAGGATAACCGCCACCGTGCGCGCTGCGCCAGCTTGCGGTCCACCATATTGGGAGGAAAGTTAGATCATGAGAATTCTTGCGCTTGCATCCATGGCCCTGATGACGGCCACCGCCATGCCGGCTATGGCACAGGTTTCCGATGAGAAGGTGAAGATCGGCATTCTGAACGACCAGTCGGGCGTCTATGCGGATTTTGGCGGAAAATGGTCCTATGAAGCCGCGCTGATGGCGGTTGAGGATTTCGGCGGCACCGTTCTCGAGAAGCCGATTGAGGTGATCACCGCCGACCATCAGAACAAGCCCGACATTGCCTCCAACATCGCCCGCCAGTGGTATGACACGGAAGAGGTCGATGCGATCATGGAGCTGACCACCTCTTCGGTGGCGCTGGCCGTGCAGGGCATCTCGAAAGAGAAGAAGAAGATCAACATGGTCACCGGCGCGGCGACCACGGAGCTGACCGGTGCACAGTGCTCGCCTTACGGTTTCCACTGGGCCTATGACACGCACGCACTGGCCGTTGGCACGGGCGGTGCGCTGGTGGAGCAGGGTGGGGACACCTGGTTCTTCCTGACAGCGGACTATGCTTTCGGCTATTCGCTTGAAGAACAGACCGGCAATTTCGCAAAATCCAAGGGCGGTGAAATTTTGGGCGCCGTGCGCCATCCGCTGTCGACCACGGATTTCTCCTCCTTCCTGCTTCAGGCTCAGGCCTCGGGGGCGAAGGTGATCGGCCTGGCCAATGCGGGCCTCGACACGGCAAATGCGATCAAGCAGGCCGCCGAATTCGGCATCGTGGCTGGCGGGCAGCGCCTTGCAGCCCTTCTGTTCACACTGGCAGAGGTTCACGGTCTTGGCCTTGAAGCCGCGCAGGGGCTGACGCTCACGGAGGGTTTCTACTGGGATCGCGACGATGAATCGCGCGAGTTCGCCCGCCGTTACTACGAACGCACCGAGCGCATGCCCAACATGATCCAGGCCGGTACCTATTCCGCGGTGATGCAGTACCTCAAAGCCATCAAGGAAGCCGGTACGGACGAAACGGAAGCTGTCGCTGCAAAGCTTCACGAAATGAAGGTCAACGACCTTTTCGCCCGCGACGCGACGGTGGGTGCCAATGGACGCCTCCTGAACGACATGTATCTGATGGAAGTGAAGGCCCCCTCCGACAGCAAGGAACCGTGGGACTACTACAATGTCCTTGCCACCATTCCCGGCGAGGAAGCCTATATAAAACCCTCTGAAAGCGGCTGCTCTCTGGCCAGCCAGTGACGGAGGCCATCATGACGAAAGCGCCGGTTTCCGGCGCCGCCAATGATGCAGAGCCACGGGTGGTGCTTTCCGCCCGCGGTCTGCGGCGCGATTTTGCCGGGTTCATTGCCGTCAAGGATGTCGATCTCGATGTGCGGCACGCGAAGATTCACGCGCTGATCGGCCCGAACGGGGCCGGCAAGACAACCGTTTTCAACCTTCTGACCAAGTTTCTGGCACCCAGTGCCGGTCGCATCGAGTTCATGGGGCGCGACATCACCAGCACCCCACCGGCCAGGGTGGCGCGGATGGGGCTGGTGCGGTCGTTCCAGATCTCGGCGATCTTTCCGCATCTGAGCGTGCTCGACAATGTGCGCGTTGCGCTGCAGCGCCCGGGCGGGCTCGGCTATCAGTTCTGGCGCTCGCTCGGCAGTCTCGACCTGTTGACGCCGCGCGCGGAGCAATTGCTGGAAACGGTCGGGCTTCAAAACGAACGCAACAGGATGGCAGGCGATCTCTCCTATGGCCGCAAGCGCGTTCTGGAAATCGCCACCACGCTGGCGCTCGACCCGAAAGTTCTGCTGCTTGATGAGCCGATGGCGGGCATGGGACACGAGGATGTGGAGACGGTCGCCGATATCATTCGCGATGTGGCGAAGGACAGGGCGGTTCTCATGGTGGAACACAATCTCAAGGTCGTTGCCGATCTCTGCGACTGGATCACCGTTCTCCAGCGTGGCGAGATCATCGCCGCCGGCGATTATGCGACGGTGAGCCAGGACGAACAGGTGAAGGTGGCCTATATGGGGACGGCCCATGACGAATGAACAGGGCACAACGCCGCTTCTTTCCGTCCAAGATCTGCATGCCTGGTATGGCGAGAGCCATGCGCTGCACGGCGTGAACCTTGAAGTGGCAGAGGGTGAAACGGTCACGCTGCTTGGCCGCAACGGCGTTGGCAAAACGACGACGCTGCGCGCGATCATGGGCATCATCCGCAAGCGCAAGGGCATGATCGACTTTGCCGGACGGGATTTGATGAACACGCCGCTGCATCGCACGGCGCATGCGGGGCTCGGCTTCGTGCCTGAGGAGCGCGGCATTTTCGCCACGCTTTCGGTGGACGAAAATCTGCTTCTGCCGCCTGTTGTCTCTGACGGGGGCATGAGCATTGACGAAATTTTCGAGCTGTTCCCCAATCTGAAGGAACGGCGCAACAGCCAGGGCACAAAACTTTCCGGCGGCGAGCAGCAGATGCTGGCCATCGCCCGCATGCTGCGCACCGGCGTGAAGCTGCTTTTGCTGGATGAACCCACCGAAGGGCTGGCCCCGGTGATCGTGGAGCGCATCGGCGAGGTGCTGGCCACGCTCAAGGCGCGTGGCATGACGATCCTGCTGGTTGAGCAGAATTTCCGTTTTGCCAGCCGCGTTGCCGACCGTTTCTACCTGATGGAGCACGGCCAGATAACGGCGAGCTTCCCGGCATCCGAGCTGGATCAGCGCATGGAGGAATTGCACGAGGTGATTGGAGTTTGATGACATGACCATGATCTTCGGAATCCCGATCCAGGCCTTTCTCGGCCAATTGCTGGTCGGCCTCATCAACGGCTCGTTCTATGCGATGCTCAGCCTCGGGCTCGCCATCATCTTCGGCCTGTTGCGGGTGATCAATTTCGCCCATGGCGCGCAGTACATGCTGGGTGCCTTTGTCGGCTATCTGCTTCTGGCGCATCTGGGCATCGGCTATTGGCCGGCGCTCATCCTCGTGCCTCTGCTCGTGGGCCTGAGCGGCATGGCGATCGAGAAGGTTGCCCTGTCGCGGCTCTACAATGTGGATCCGCTCTACGGCCTGCTCTTCACCTTCGGGCTGGCGCTCGTTCTGGAAGGGGCGTTCCGCTATTTCTACGGTGTCTCCGGGCAATCCTACACACCGCCGCCGCAGCTCTCCGGCGGCACCAATCTGGGCTTCATGTTCCTGCCGAACTATCGCGGCTGGGTGGTGGTGGCGTCGCTCATCATCTGCATCGGCACATGGCTCCTGATCGAAAAGACAAAGCTTGGCGCCTATCTGCGCGCGGCAACGGAAAACCCGACGCTTGTGCAGGCCTTCGGCGTGAACGTGCCGCTGCTTTTGACCCTGACCTATGGCATCGGCTCGGCACTCGCGGGCCTCGCCGGCATCATGGCCGCGCCTGTCTACCAGGTGAGCCCGCTGATGGGGTCGAACCTCATCATCGTGGTGTTTGCCGTTGTCGTGGTGGGTGGCATGGGCTCGATCCTCGGCGCCATCGTCACAGGCTACATGCTCGGCCTCGCTGAAGGGCTGACCAAGGTGTTTTATCCGGAAGCCTCAAACATCGTGATCTTCGTGATCATGGCGATCGTGCTTCTGGTGCGGCCGGCCGGCCTGTTCGGGAAGGATGCGTGACATGGCGGACATGACAACCACCGGCATCGACCGGCAGACGCGCGCCCGCACCGAATGGCTGCTTGTGGCGCTGGGGATTGCGGCGCTGATCGCAGCACCCTTCTTCCTCTACCCCGTCTTCCTGATGAAGATGCTGTGCTTTGCGCTCTTTGCCGCAGCGTTCAACCTTCTGCTCGGCTATACGGGTCTGCTTTCCTTCGGTCATGCGGCGTTCTTCGGCGGCGCAGCCTATTTTACCGCTCATGCGGTGAAGGAGTGGGGCTGGACGCCGGAATTCGGCGTGCTTCTCGGTGTGTTCGGCGCGGCGGTGCTGGGGCTGATCATCGGCTTTTTCGCCATCCGCCGGCAGGGCATCTATTTTGCCATGATCACGCTCGCGCTGGCGCAGATGTTCTATTTCTTCTGCGTGCAGGCGCCCTTCACCAAGGGTGAGGACGGCATTCAGGGCGTGCCGCGCGGGCACCTCTTCGGCTTCATCGATTTGAGCGTGCCGCTCAACATGTATTTCTTCGTGCTGGGCGGTTTCCTGATCGGCGTCTTTGCCGTCTGGCGCATCGTGCATTCGCCCTTCGGCATGATCCTGAAATCGATCCGCGAGAATGAAAACCGCGCAACGTCGCTCGGCTACAGCGTGGCCCGCTACAAGCTTGCCGCGTTCGTGATGTCGGCAACGCTGGCTGGGCTGGCCGGCGCGATGAAGGCGCTGGTGTTCCAGTTTGCAACGCTGACGGATGTGACCTGGCAGATGTCGGGTGAGGTGATCCTGATGACGCTTCTGGGCGGCATCGGCACGATGCTGGGGCCGATTGTCGGTGCCGGTCTGGTGGTGACGCTGCAGAACTATCTGGCGACGTCGGAATTTCCGGTGACGGTGATCACGGGCGCGATCTTCATGATCTGCGTGCTTCTGTTCCGTCGCGGCATTGTGGGTGAAATCCTCGCGCGGTTTTCGCGCGGGGAGGACGATGCGCGCTGACCGCCATGACAGAGACATTCGACTATATTGTCGTCGGCGCGGGGACGGCGGGTTGCCTTCTGGCCAACCGCCTGTCCGCCGACCCGAAGGTCTCGGTGCTGCTTCTGGAGGCGGGAGGACGGGACAATTATGCCTGGGTGCATATTCCGGTCGGTTATCTCTACTGCATCTCCAACCCGCGCACCGACTGGTGCTTTACCACCGAAAGCGAGGCCGGGCTGGGGGGGCGCTCGCTTGCCTATCCGCGCGGCAAGGTGCTGGGTGGCTGTTCCTCCATCAACGGCATGATCTACATGCGCGGGCAGGCGCGCGATTACGATCGCTGGCGGCAGATGGGCTGCACGGGCTGGGCCTGGGACGACGTCTTACCCTTCTTCAAGAAGCCCGAAGATTATTACCGGGGCGCCGATGATATGCATGGGGCCGGCGGCGAGTGGCGCGTGGAAGAGGCGCGGGTTCGCTGGGACATTCTGGATGCGTTTCAGGATGCGGCAGAAGCGCTTGGCATCCCGAAGGTCGACGATTTCAATCGCGGTGACAATGAGGGCTCTTCCTATTTTCGCGTGAACCAGCGCGGCGGCATACGCTGGAATGCTTCAAAAGCCTTTCTGAAGCCGGTGCGGCACAGGCAGAATTTACGGGTTGAGACGGGCGCGCATGTGCGCAGGCTCATTGTTGAACAGGGGCGTGTAACGGGTGTTGCCTATGAGCAGAACGGGGCAGCGCGCGAGGCGCATTGCCGGGCAGAGGTCGTTTTATCGGCGGGCGCGATAGGCTCGCCGCATATTCTCGAATTATCGGGCATCGGGCGTGGGGACGTGTTGCAGGCGGCGGGCATCCCCGTGGTATTCGAGCGAAACTCGGTGGGCGAAAACCTGCAGGACCATCTGCAATTGCGCTGCGCCTACAAGGTTTCGGGCATTCGCACGCTCAATGAGCAGGCGAGCCGGCTGACTGGCAAGGCGGCGATTGCTCTGGAGTATCTTCTGAAACGATCGGGGGCCGATGTCGATGGCCCCGAGCCAGCTTGGCCTTTTCACACGTTCCGATGAAACGCGCGAAACGGCCAATCTGCAATATCATGTGCAGCCGCTCTCGCTGGACAGGTTTGGAGAGCCGGTTCATCCCTTCCCGGCGTTCACGGCGAGCGTGTGCAACCTGCGGCCAGACAGCCGTGGCTCGGTGCATCTCACCTCGAAGGATTTTCACACGCAGCCGGCCATCCGGCCCAACTATCTTGCGACCGAGAGCGACCGGCAGGTGGCTGTCGATGCGATCCGTTTGACGCGCCGTATTGTTGCGCAGCCGGCGCTGCAGCGCTATCGGCCCGAAGAGTTCAAGCCGGGTGCGGATCACCAGAGCGAGGAAGAGCTGGTGGAGGCGGCGGGCCAGATCGGCACCACGATCTTCCATCCCGTTGGCACCTGCCGGATGGGCGGGGACGAGGAGGCGGTGGTCGATCCACGGCTTCGAATGCGTGGTCTGAAAGGCTTGCGGATTGCCGATGCGTCTGTGATGCCTGCCATCACATCGGGAAACACGAACTCGCCAACGCTGATGATTGCGGAAAAGGCGGCGTCGATGATCCTTGAGGATGCGCGATAGGCGAGGGCTGCTCTGTGACGGAGCGATTGTCTGTTGACTCGGTAAGGACTGACGATTATTGAAAATCGTCAGGAATTAAATGATGAAACAGGCTACACGCACACGCACCGATCCGGAAGAAACCCGCTGCCGCATTCTCGAAGTCGCGGAGGGCTTTTTCCGCAGCATCGGATACCAGAAGACTTCCGTTGCGGATATTGCGGCGGAGCTGGGGATGAGTCCAGCCAATATTTACCGCTTCTTCCCTTCCAAGGGAGCGATCAACGAGTGCATTTGCGGGCGGATCGTTGAAGAGGTGGCGGAGATCGCCTTCTCGATCGCGCGGAGCAACGCGCCCGCGCCGGAGAAACTGACCCGTCTTCTGACGGCGATCCATGAACATCATAAGGCGACCCTGATCAAAGAAAAGCGCGCCCATGACATGGTTGCCGCTGCGATGCAGGAGAACTGGTCGATCATCAAGGCGCATATCGAGCGCGTGACAACGATTGTCGAGGGGATCATCCGCGAGGGTGTTGACGCAGGTGATTTTCATACCGATGACCCTGCAGAGGCGGCGCGCTGCGTGAAGACGGCCTTTGTGCCGTTCTTTCATCCGCTTCTGATCGAACATTGCATACAACACGACGAAGACACCGAGGAAGGGCTGCGCGAGCAGCTGCGTTTTATCCTGAAGGCACTGGGCAAGCGCGAATAGGCTTCTGCGGGGGCGTGGTGGCCATTTCGCGCGCCTGAAAAATGACGAATATTGAGAATCATCAGTTAACAATGTTTACAAGGACGGGCCCATGCCGCTTGCGACGATGAAACGGATCATGCTTCTGGGCGCCATGGCGCTTGCACTCGCGGCCTGTCAGGACGAAGAAGTGGCCGAGCGCCCTGACCCGGTCGTGCGGGTGGCGACGGTGCGGCTTTCTCCGCTCGCCGAAACACGCACCTACACGGGCACCATCGTGCCGCGCACGGAAGTGGCCGAGGCGTTTCGTGTCGGCGGCAAGGTGGCTGAACGGCATGTCGATGTGGGAGATGGTGTCAAGGCCGGAGAGGTTCTGGCGCGGCTCGATCCGGTCGATCTCAACCTGCAGCTTGAGCAGCAGCGGGCGGCCCTCACGGCAGCGCGCGCAAGTCTCGCAAAGGCTGAAACCGATCTGGAACGAGCGCGCAAACTCTTCAAGCGCGGGCATGTGACCCAAGCCGCGCTCGATGCACAGGCGCTGGCGGTTGACGAAACGCGCTCGCGCTTCGAGCAGGCCGAACGCGCTGTCGCCCTCGCCGAAAACCAGATGGGCTATGCCGAACTGACGGCCTCCGCCGACGGCGTGGTGAGCGCCGTGGGCGTGGAGACAGGGCAGGTCGTTTCGCCCGGTCAGATGGTGGTGAGCGTGGCGCGTCTCGATGAGAAGGAGGTCGAGGTATCGATCCCCGAAAGCCGGCTCGCCGATCTGGAAGGTTCCAGCGCGCAAGTGTCGCTGTGGGCCGGAAGCGGCGTTTATGCCGCAAAGGTGCGCGAGATCGCGCCGGAAGCCAACGGCACCAGCCGGACCTATCCCGTGCGCTTCTCCGTGCCGGAGGCGGACGAGAGCGTCCGGCTTGGCATGACGGCAACCGTTTCACTCACCAAAGGAGATCCGTCACCGGTCGCTCGCATACCGATGACGGCGGTTCTCGACGATGGCCGGGGTCCGGTCGTGTTCGTAGTCGATCCCCCCTCGAACGAACTCAAACGCCGGCCGGTCGTCGTCGAGGCCTATCAGTCGCGCAATGCGATCATTGCAGAGGGGCTCGAGGATGGCGAGAAGATCGTCACGCTCGGTGTTCAGAAACTGCAGGAAGGCGAGCGTGTCAGGCTTGCCGAAATCCAGTCCGCCAGCGCCGACTGACCGGGGGCCAACATGCAGCGTTTCAATCTTTCGCAGTGGGCCGTTACCCACCAGACACTTGTCCTGTTTCTGATCATCGTTCTCTCGCTGGGCGGGGCCTATTCCTATGCGCGGCTCGGTCGCGCGGAGGATCCGAGTTTTACCATCAAGGTGATGGTGGTGAATGCCATCTGGCCAGGCGCAACGGCCGAGGAAGTGCAGCGGCAGGTCGCCGACCCGATCGAGAAGACGCTGCAGGAAGTGCCGTATTTCGACAAGGTGCGCACCTATTCCAAACCCGGCTCCACCTTCATGCAGGTGCAGCTTGAGGACACGACACCGCCGGGGGAGGTGGAAGAGCTCTGGTACCAGATCCGCAAGCGCGTCGGCGACATCCGCGCCTCCCTGCCGCAGGGCGTGATCGGCCCGTTCTTCAATGACGAGTTCGGCGATGTGGACAGCGCGCTCTACATGCTGACCGGCGATGGCGCGACGATGCGCGATCTGAAGGACGCGGCCGAAGGCATCCGCCAGCGGCTTCTGCGTGTGCCGGATGTGGAGAAGGTTCGCTTCTACGGCGATCAGGACGAGCGGATCTATGTCGAGTTTTCCCATTCCAAGCTTGCCACTCTGGGCATCGACCCGCAGGTGATCTTCAATTCCATCGCCGCACAGAATGCGGTGACGCCTTCGGGCGAGATCGAGACGGCGTCCGACCGGGTGTTCCTGCGTGTGGAAGGTGCGCTGAAGGGTGTGGAGGCTGTCGCCTCGGTGCCGGTTGCGGTGAACGGCACCGTCTTCCGTCTTGGCGATATCGCAGATGTGCGGCGCGGCTATGAAGACCCGCCGAGCTTTACCGCGCGCCATAAGGGGCAGCAGGCACTCGCCATCGGCGTGGTCATGGCCGAGGGCGCGAACATTCTCACGCTCGGCGATAATCTCGAACAGGCAATGGACGGGGTCAAGGCCGATCTTCCGGTCGGTCTGGAACTCGACATGATCGCCAACCAGCCGGAAGTGGTGCAGGATTCGGTCGGCGAGTTCATCAAGGTGTTCCTGGAAGCGCTGGCCGTGGTGCTGGCGGTGAGCTTCCTTTCGCTTGGCTGGCGCACGGGCATCGTTGTGGCGCTGGCGGTGCCGCTGGTGCTCGCCATCGTCATGATCGTGCTCGACATTCTGGGCATGAGCCTTGAGCGCATCACGCTCGGCGCGCTCATCATCGCGCTCGGGCTGATGGTGGACGATGCGATCATTGCCGTCGAGATGATGGTGGTGAAGATGGAGCAGGGCTATGATCGGCTGAAGGCGGCAACCTTTGCCTGGACGTCGACGGCCTTTCCCATGCTGACGGGAACGCTGGTGACGGCGGCGGGCTTTCTGCCGGTCGGCTTTGCGCAATCGACGGCGGGCGAATATGCCGGCGGCATTTTTTGGGTTGTCGGCATTGCGCTGGTGGCGTCGTGGTTCGTGGCGGTGATCTTCACGCCCTATATCGGTGTCAAGCTCTTGCCCGATTTTCACAAACATGGCGCAGCCGTGGCCGAGGGTGGGCAGCACCACGATATCTATGACACGCGCCTCTACAATGGGCTTCGCCGGATCGTCGACTGGTGCGTTTCGTGGCGCTGGGTGGTCATCGCGGCGGTGATAGGACTTTTCGTTGTCTCGATCTGGTCTTTCGGCTTCGTTCAGCAGCAGTTCTTCCCGACCTCGCCACGCCCCGAACTGATGGTGGAAATCCGCCTGCCGGAAGGCGCGCCGATCAAGGCCACCGAAGCCTCTGCCCGTGTCATGGAAGAGGTGATTGCGGCTGACGAGGAAGTGTTGACCTACTCCACCTACACGGGCGCCGGCGCACCACGCTGGTTCCTCGCTTCCAATCCGGAACTTCCGAAGCCGAATTATGCGATCATCGTGATGTACACGGAGGATGCAGCGGCCCGCGACAGGGTCAAGGGACGGCTCCAGACCTATATCGACGATGGCGGTCTGCCTGAAGCGCGGGTGCGTGTTACGGAGCTCGTGTTCGGTCCGCCCGTGGGTTTCCCCGTGCAGTTCCGTGTCATCGGTCCAGACCCGCTGGAGGTGCGCCGCATTGCCTATGAGGTGCGCGACGTGATGGCGCAGAACCCCAGTGCGCTCGACCCGAACCTCGACTGGAACGAACAGGCGAAATCCATCCGACTCGAAGTCGACCAGGATCGCGCACGGGCGCTTGGCCTGACGCCGCAGGAGATTGGCCGCACTCTGCAGACCCTGCTTTCGGGCCTGACAGTGACCTCGGTTCGTGATGGCATCGAGCAGGTGGATGTGGTGGCGCGCGCGGTGGAGAGCGAACGGCTCGACATCGAGCATCTCGGCGACCTGACGATTGCAACGCGCGGTGGCGCTCCGGTGCCGCTCTCACAGGTTGCGAAAGTGGTCTATGGCCATGAAGAGCCGATCCTGTGGCGGCAGAACCGTGACATGATGATCACGGTGCGCGCCGATGTGCCTGCCGGGGTGCAGCCGCCTGATGTTTCCTCGCAGATATGGCCGACCTTGAAGCCGCTGATGGAAAACCTTCCAGTGGGCTATCGCATCGAAATGGGTGG
This sequence comes from Nitratireductor sp. GISD-1A_MAKvit, assembly GCF_040819555.1. Taxonomy (GTDB): domain Bacteria; phylum Pseudomonadota; class Alphaproteobacteria; order Rhizobiales; family Rhizobiaceae; genus Nitratireductor. Next base: position 3,528,952 of record NZ_CP161920.1, on the reverse strand, counting down.
CGCGATCGAGGAAAGCGCCAAGGCCAACGCAGCCCTGTTCGAGGTATTCCCGGTGATGGTGCTGGCGATGCTCACCATCCTGATGATCCAGTTGCAGAGCTTTTCGCGGCTCGCACTCGTCTTTGCCACCGCGCCGCTCGGTCTCATCGGTGCGGCGTTCGGGCTGTTGATCTTCAACCAGCCCTTCGGCTTCGTGGCGCTGCTCGGTCTTATCGCGCTTGCCGGCATGATCATGCGCAACACGGTGATTCTGGTGGATCAGATCAAGGCCGATCTGGAAGGCGGTTTGCCCGAATGGACGGCGATCATCGAAGCCACGGTGCGCCGGACGCGACCCGTGGTTCTGACGGCACTGGCCGCCATTCTGGCGATGGTGCCGCTCTCGGGCAATGTGTTCTGGGGGCCGATGGCCTTCGCCATCATGGGCGGTCTGACCGTCGCGACCGTGCTGACGATCCTGTTCGTGCCAGCGCTCTATGCCGCTTTCTACCGGGTCAGGCGGCCGGGGGAGGAGCAGAATTTCGATGTCGGAGCGTCACTTCAGGACAATGAACAACTCGCGCTGCCTCAGGCAGCCGAGTGACGAAAGGCGGCGGAATTCAATGCTCGCGTTCCGCCGCCTTTCGGTTTTCTATCAAGTCTGTCCTGCCGCTCAGGCCCTGCCAGGAGATTTCCGGCTTTTCGCGCCACGCGAAGCGCGTCAGATGATCGTCGATCACGTTCTGGGCGCGGGCAAGTTCTTCATCCGTTTTGGCGCTGCACTCGATGGTGAGGGCCGCTTCGTCTGCACGCATGATGCAGTCGCCGAACGGGAAATCGACCTTGCCCCGGGAGGTGTCGAAGTCGACGCTTACCTTGTGAGCAAAGTGCTTGCAAAGCTGCTGCAGATATTTGGAAGCGTTTTCCGTGGTCACGATGGCTCTGGATTGCAGCATGGGAAAGGTCTCCGGGAAAACGTTGCCGAAACTGTGTGATCGCTTGTTGATACAGATAAGTTGATTGCATTGATCATATTTGCTAACCGACATGCTGACAAGGGCGTTGTCGGCCGGCCAGAACATGGCTCGGCAGGCTTCTTCCTTCATCCTTTCGGACATTTGGAGCATGTCGATGATCGCAAACTTACCGTCACTTGCCGGGCACTTCCTGGCTTCCGCCATCGCGCTTGCGGCCTTTCTTCCGGGCTATGCAAATGCCGGTGAGATTGCCGTTCAGCATGCGCAGGGCGAAACCGTTTTGCCGGATACGCCAAAGACGGTGCTGACATTCGATCTCGCCGCGCTGGATACGCTCGATGCGCTGGGCGTCGAGGTGGCGGGCGTACCGAGCGCACTGATCCCCGATTACCTGTCCAAATATGAGGGCGACGACTACGCAAAGATCGGATCGCTCTTCGAACCGGATTTTGAGACGGTGAACGCGGTGAGCCCGGATCTGATCATCGTGGCAGGTCGGTCGGCCCCGCAATACGAGGCGCTGTCAAAGATCGCGCCGACCATCGATCTGACGATCAAGCCTGACAATTTCCTGAAAGGTGCCCAGGAGAATGCACGTAAACTGGGTATGATTTTCGACAAGGAAGATGCTGCCAAGGCGCTGACAGACAGGCTCGACACGTCGGTTGCCGCGCTGCGGGAAGCTGCAGGTGATGCCGGGAAGGGACTTATCATCCTTACCAATGGCGGCAAGGTTTCGGCTTATGGCCCCGGCTCGCGGTTCGGCTGGCTGCATGACGATCTGGGTATTGCGCCTGCCGTTGCAGATGTCGAGGCGGCCACGCACGGCGAAGCCGTTTCGTTTGAATTCATCCTCAAGACAAACCCGGACTGGCTGTTCGTCGTCGACCGCGATTCGGCGGTCGGCAATGACGGCCAGTCGGCAAAGCAGACACTCGACAACGAACTCGTGGCCGCGACCACGGCGGCCAGGGAAGGCAATGTCTACTATGCCGACGCTGTTCGCTGGTATCTCGTTGGCGGCGGCATGACTGCCCTCCAGGCGGAAGTCGATGCGATCACCAAGGCACTGAGCGCAGCCGACTGACAGGACCATGCAAGCCGTTGCCAGCATGTCCGTTCGAGCACGCCCCGTCGCCGGCCTGGTGCTGGCGGTGGTGGTCGTTCTCGTTCTGGCGGTCATAAGTCTGCTGATCGGTGTTGCGGACATGCCGCTGGGGGACCTCATAAGCGGCGATGGCAGTTCGCAGGCCATTCAGTTGCTTCTGATCAGCCGTATACCCCGCACGGTGGCGCTGGTGCTTTCGGGCATGTCGATGGGCGTTGCAGCACTCATCATGCAGATGCTTTTTCGCAACCGCTTCGTGGAGCCCACGACCACCGGCACGGTTGAGGCCGCCAGTCTTGGCCTGCTTGTGGTGGCACTGTTGGCGCCGGGCCTGCCCATCTTCTACAAGATGGCGGTGGCCTCGGGCTTCGCGCTGGGAACCACCTTTCTGTTCCTGCGCCTGGTCGCGAAAATTCCCGCCGGTTCCAGTCTTGTCGTGCCGCTTCTGGGGCTGATGTTTGGCGGCGTCATCAGCGCGGTCACGACCTTTTTTGCCTATCGTTACGATCTGCTTCAGTCGCTGGCCACGTGGACCAACGGTGATTTCTCCGGTGTGCTGCGCGGGCGTTATGAACTGCTTTTCATTGCCGGGGGGCTCGCAGTCCTGTCCTATCTGGCCGCGGACCGGTTCACCGTGGCAGGACTGGGCGAAAGCTTCACACGCAATCTCGGCCTGAATTACGGGCGCATTGTCGCTTTCGGTCTGGTCATCGTTTCGATGGTTTCGGCCGCCGCGGTGGTGACGGCGGGAACGGTGCCGTTTCTGGGGCTTATCGTTGCCAATCTCGTGAGCCTGGCGGTGGGCGACAATCTGCGCCGCGCTTTGCCATGGGTCGCCGTTTCCGGCGCGGGGTTTCTGCTGGCCTGCGACATCATCGGTCGTGTGGTGCGGTTTCCCTATGAAATCCCGGTTGGCACCGTTGCGGGTGTTCTTGGCTCCGGTGTCTTCCTGTTCCTTCTCCTTCGTCGGCGGGCGCGCTTTGGCTAAAACTTCTTCACGGCAAAGGCCTCGCCTTGCGCTTGCTGGTCTCGGACTGGCTGCAATCGCGGCAATGATGGCCTTCATGACCATTGGGGCCAAAGGCAACTGGGACTTCGTGCTGCCGTTTCGCGGTGGAAAGCTTCTGGGTCTCATTCTGGTTGCCTATGCGGTGGCGACGGCGACCATTCTGTTTCAGACGATCACCCAGAACCGGATTCTGACACCGGCCGTGATGGGGTTCGATTCGCTTTACGTGGCGCTCCAGACGGCACTTGTCTTTGTTCTCGGGACACGCGATCTCGCCAATGTCGACATCCGTCTGCGCTTCGTTCTTGAGATGGTGCTCATGGTGGGCATGTCCATGGCGCTCTTTTACTGGCTGTTCCTTTCCAGCCGGCGCAGCCTGCATCTGGTGGTGCTGGCGGGTCTCGTGTTCGGCGTGTTCTTCCGCAGCCTCTCGCACATGATGCAGCGCATTCTCGACCCCAACGAGTTCATCGCGCTTCAGGACATGCTTTTCGCCAGCTTCAACACGATCGATACGCATTTGCTGGCGGTCTCCGCGGTGATCGTGCTGGTGACCGCCTGGGTGAGCCACCGGCTGCTGGCAAAGCTCGACGTGCTGATGCTGGGCCGCGATGCGGCGATCAATCTGGGCATCGATTACCAGCGTGTGGTGATGATGCTGTTTGCGGTGATCGCTGTGCTGGTTTCCGTCTCGACCGCGCTGGTGGGGGCCGGTCACCTTTTTCGGGCTTCTGGTGGCAAGCCTTGCCTATCAGGCGGTGGGCACGGACCGGCACAAATACACGCTGCCGGCGGCAACGCTGATCGCCATCATCGCGCTGGTGGGTGGCCAGACCGTGATGGAGCGCGTGTTCGGTTTCGACACGGCGCTGAGCGTCATAATCGAGTTTACCGGCGGCATTGCCTTCATGCTGCTGCTTTATCGGAATTTGAAACGATGATCGAAATCCACAATCTCACCAAGTGTTTTGACGAGGCGACGGTGGTCGACGATGTCAGCCTTGTCCTGCCGGAGAGCGGCATCACCGCGATTGTCGGCCCGAATGGAGCCGGCAAATCGACGCTTCTTTCAATGATCGCCCGGCTGATTGCGCCGACATCGGGGCGGGTTCTGGTGGATGGGCTCGACGTGCAGGAAACACCGGGTGCCGTGCTCGCCAAGCGGCTGGCAATCCTCAAGCAGAACAATCAGGTCGGCATGCGGCTGACGGTGAGCGAGCTTGTCGCCTTCGGTCGGTTTCCGCATTCGGGAGGCCGTCCAACGGTGGAGGACAAGCGGCATATCGACGAGGCGATCGCCTATCTCGGGCTCAATGAGCTGCGAGACCGGTTTCTGGATGAATTGTCGGGCGGGCAGCGCCAGCGCGCCTTTGTCGCCATGGTGCTGGCGCAGGACACGAAATATGTGCTGCTCGACGAACCGCTCAACAGCCTCGACATGAAGCACGCGGCGGCGATGATGAAGCTTTTGCGGCGAACAGCGGACGAGCTGGAAAAATCCATTACCGTGGTGATCCATGACATCAATTTTGCCTCCATCTATGCCGACCATGTGGTGGCGATGCGCGACGGGCGCGTGATGCTTCAGGGCGGGGCGGACGACCTGATGCAGGAGGCGATGCTCAACGATATTTACGACACGGTGGTGAGGGTGCGAGAGGTCGACGGGCACCGGCTGGGGCTGCACTATCTCTGACACGCCCGCGTGGCTGAAAAATAGAACATACGTTTCAAAACGCAAATTCTCGTGAAATATTTATGACATATCCATTGACACCGCGCGAAAGCCGGATGAACATTGAGCCTGTGTGCAGAAGAACGTCGACAAGCACCAAGGGAGGGTTCAATGAGGAAACACTATCTTGCCACTGCCGCGCTTGCAGCCGGCAGCGTTCTGGCGTCGCAGGCGGCGGTCAAGGCTGACGAGCTCAATCTCATCTGTTCTGCGGATGTCGTGATCTGTGAGCTTCTGGTCGAAACGTTCGAGGCCCAGCACGACATCGATGTATCGATGGTGCGGCTTTCGTCCGGTGAGGCCTATGCGAAAATCCGGGCCGAGGCGCGCAATCCGAAGACGGATATCTGGTGGGGAGGCACCGGCGATCCGCATCTTCAGGCCGCGGCTGACGGGCTGACCATGTCCTACAAGTCTCCGATGCTGGACGAGCTTCTGCCCTGGGCGGTGAAGCAGGCCGAAAGTGCGGACCACAAGACGGTCGGCGTTTACTCCGGCGCGCTCGGCTGGGGCTACAACAAGGAAGTTCTCGAACGGAAGGGCGTCGAGCCACCGAAATGCTGGGCTGATCTTCTGAACCCGGGGCTGAAGGGCGAAATCCAGGTGGCGAACCCGAACTCTTCGGGCACGGCTTACACCGCTCTGGCCACGCTGGTGCAGCTCATGGGCGAAGACGAGGCGTTCGAATTCCTCAAGAAGATGAACGACAACGTTTCGCAATACACCAAGTCGGGCTCCGCTCCGGTGAAGGCCGCGGCGCGTGGTGAGACCGGGATCGGCATCGTCTTCATGCATGATGCGGTTTCGCAGGCTGTCGAGGGCTTCCCGATCGGCGTTGTCGCTCCCTGCGAAGGGACGGGATACGAGATCGGTTCGATGTCGATTGTCGAGCGCGCCCGCAACGTCGAGGAAGCCAAGACCTGGTATGACTGGGTGCTGAAGCCGGACGTGCAGTCGCTTCTGAAGGACGCGAAATCGTTCCAGCTTCCGTCCAATGCATCTGCCGAGGTTCCCGAAGAGGCGCCGAGCCTCGATGAGGTGAAGCTGATCGACTACGACTTCGTCACCTATGGCAGCTCGGAAAAGCGAAAGGCGCTGCTTGAGCGCTGGGACCGCGAGATCGGCGCCATCGCCAACTGATCCGCGTTCGCAGGCCCCGGGTTTCATCGGGGGGTGAAACCCGGGGCGCTTCCAACATACAGGACCGCACATGATGACGCGCGAAAACCGGCGGCTCGACGTGATGTTCGGGCTCGGCCTTGCCGCTATTTGTCTCCTGCCATGGTACCGGGTCGAAGGCGGTTTCTTCGGCTTCCAGTGGATCGGAGAGATGGCCGGCGAACCGGATCTCTATCCGGGGCTTCTGCAGCTCTTTCTCGGCCGTTTCTGGCTTTTGATCGCCTTTGCCCTTTTCGCGACAGCGATTGCAATACGGTTTGCCATGCCTGCCGGGATTGCGCGCGGGGCGCGGCTCGCGCTGGTGGGTGGTGTCGGGATCGGCTTCATGATCCTTCAGGGTCTCGCGATCACCTATTGGGGCTGGGCCTGGGGCATTGGCGACGCGCTTTTCGGACCGCTTGACCCCGGGCAGCCGGCCTTTGGCGCGGGTGCGGTGGTTCTTTCTCTCGGGTTTCTCGGGCTGCTTGCCTATGGATTTGCCGAACGCGGCGCGATGAAGGGCGACGCCTTCACGGTTGGCTCCATCATCCTGCTGATCGCGCTTGTTGGCGTGTTCGTTTTCTATCCGATCATCTCGATGTTTGCCGGGTCCTTTCAGGACTTTGACGGGTCCTTCAATCCGGACGGCTTCATCCGCAACATGCAGGATCCGGCGATCTGGAGCCTCGACTGCGTTGTCGGCGGAGCGCGCTGCGGCGTGGCCTGGCGCACGCTCTTTCTGGCCGTGATGACGGCAAGCGCCTCAACGGCGCTTGGCCTCGCCTTCGCGCTGGTGGCAACCCGCACGGGCTTTCCGGCAAAGAAGGGTCTCAGGCTTCTCACGGTTCTGCCCATCATCACGCCGCCCTTCGTGATCGGCCTCGCGCTGACCATGATGCTTGGACGCTCGGGGCTCGTGACCGGATGGATCGAAGCGCTGACGGGCATCGAGCTTGGCCGCTGGCTTTATGGCCTGACCGGCATCTGGATCGCGCAGGTGCTTTCCTTCACCCCCATTTCCTTTCTCGTTCTCATCGGTGTGGTGGAGGGTGTAAGCCCCTCCATGGAAGAGGCCTCGCAGACCTTGCGGGCAGGGCGCTGGCGCACCTTCCGAAAAGTCTCTCTGCCGCTGATGGCGCCGGGGCTCGCCAACGCCTTCCTGATCGGCTTCATCGAAAGCATGGCGGATTTCGGCAACCCGCTCGTACTGGGCGGAAGCCACGGGGTTCTGTCGACCGAGATATTCTTTGCCGTGGTTGGCGCGCAGACCGATCCGTCGCGTGCTGCGGTTCTGGCGATCGTTCTCCTGACATTCACGCTTTCCGCCTTCCTCCTGCAGCGGGTCTGGCTCGCCGGCCGCAATTTCGCAACGGTGACGGGCAAGGGAGATTCGGGCAAACACGCCGCCTTGCCGGGACCGCTCGCCGCACTTCTTTACGCGGTCGTGGTGCCGTGGATCATCTTCACGCTGGCGGTCTACGGCATGATCATCTTCGGCGGTTTCGTCACCACCTGGGGGCTCGATCACACGCTGACGCTGGAGCACTATGCACGCGGCTTTTCCATTGAATGGCGCGAAGGCGCGCTGGCCTGGACCGGTGTGGCATGGGACAGCTTCTGGACCACGATGGAAATCGCGCTGATTGCCGCGCCCCTGACAGCCGCGGTGGGGCTGCTGACGGCCTATCTCATCGTGCGGCAGAATTTCTTTGGCCGGAACGCCTTCGAGTTCGCACTCATGATGAGCTTTGCCATTCCCGGAACGGTCATCGGCATCAGCTACATCATGGCGTTCAACCTGCCACCCATCGAAATGACAGGTACGGCGCTGATCCTGATTGCCTGCTTCGTGTTCCGCAACATGCCTGTGGGCGTGCGCGGTGGCGTGGCGGCGATGAGCCAGCTCGACAAGAGCCTGGACGAAGCCTCGATCACGCTGGGTGCAGGGAGCCCGCGCACGATCCGCCGGGTGATCCTGCCGCTGCTTCGCCCGGCGATCATGGCCGCACTGGTCTACTCCTTCGTGCGCGCCATCACCTCGATCAGTGCGGTCATCTTCCTGGTGAGCGCCAAGTACAACATGGCAACGGCCTATATCGTCGGGCTGGTGGAGAATGGCGAATACGGCATCGCCATCGCTTATTCCTCGGTTCTCATCCTTGTCATGATCACCGTGATAGGCGGATTCCAGCTTCTTGTCGGCGAGCGCCGGCTGAGGCGGGAGAACGCAGTCAGTCGCCCGGCCGCGAAGAAGCGCGCCCATCCCACTCTGGAGGCAAAGGCATGAGCAATTCGCAACGCGGTTCCGTCCGTTTTCGCAATGTGCGCAAGACTTTCGGCTCGTTCACCGCAATCCACGATCTCGATCTGGAGATCGAACCGGGCACGCTGGTAACCCTGCTCGGGCCCTCGGGCTGCGGAAAAACGACAACGCTGCGCATGCTGGCAGGGCTGGAAGCACCGAGCGCGGGCACGATCGAAATCGGCGGTCACGATGTGACGCGTCTGCCGGCCAATGAGCGCGATGTGGCCATGGTGTTTCAGTCCTATGCGCTGTTTCCGCATATGAGCGTGCTTGACAATGTGGCCTATGGGCTGGAGGCGGGAGGCCAGTCCAAGGCCGAGGCACGGGAGAACGCGCATGCGGGCCTTGCGCTCGTCGGTCTCGAAGGGTTTGGCGCACGCCTGCCGGCCGAGCTGTCGGGCGGGCAGCAGCAGCGCGTTGCCGTTGCGCGCGCGCTGGTGCTGGAGCCGCAGGTGCTCCTGCTCGATGAGCCCCTGTCCAATCTCGACGCCAGGCTTCGCCGGCGTGTTCGCACCGAAATTCGCGAGTTGCAGCAGCGGCTTGGGTTCACCGCCGTCTATGTGACGCATGATCAGGAAGAGGCGCTGGCCGTTTCCGACAGGATCGTGGTGATGGAGAGCGGCCTGATTGCGCAGGAAGGGCCGCCGCGCGAACTCTACGAGGAACCGGCGTCCGAGTTCATCGCCGATTTCATGGGTGAGGCCAATGTGCTTGCCTGCGAGGTGCTGGACATTGCCGAGGGCCGCGCGACGGTTCAGGTGGGAGGCTTGAAGCACACGATGCCGACACGGAAGGCGGCACGCCCCGGCCCGGCAAAACTGGCCGTGCGCGCGAACGCCATTCGCCTCGAGGCGGGCGGGGATGCCAGCCTGCCCGGCCGGATCCAGAGTTCTGCCTATCTTGGCGACCATGTCGAATATGAGGTGGAACTCGCATCCGGAACGATCTTCGTCGTCGACAATGCGACGACCGACCCATTGCCGCCCGCGACCGAGGTTTCCATCGGCTTTCGCGATCGCGGCATAGCCTTGATAACCGCATGACAACGACCATCCAGGAGAACCGCGTGTCCCTTTCCGATACCGACCTTGCCGAACGGCTGGATTTCGCCGAGACCATGGCAAAGGCCGCGGGGGCTGCCGCCCTCGACTATTTCACACGGCGCGATGAACTGGTTATCGAGACCAAGCGCAACCCGCAGGATCTGGTTTCCGAGGCAGACAAGAAGGTCGAAGAGCTGATCCGCGCCGAAATTGCGACGCGCTTTTCCACAGATGGCGTGCTTGGCGAGGAATACGGGCTGACTGAAGGCACAAGCGGCCTGACCTGGGTGATCGATCCGATCGATGGCACAAGCCCTTTCCTGAATGGCATACCCAACTGGTGCGTTTCCGTGGGTGCCGCGATTGATGGCGAGCCGGTGCTCGGCGTTATCGTGGCGCCATGCTTTGACGAGTGCTACAGTGCGCGTCGTGGTGGCGGAGCAACGTTGAACGGAAAGCCGATCCGTGTCGCGGACCAGCTTAATCTGCGCAACGGCGTGGTGGGCCTGGGTTCCAATGACCGCGTCGCGCCCGCCGATGCCGCGCGCATCGTCGAAAGGCTCTTCGAGATTGGTGGCACCTTTGTGCGCAACGGTTCCGGTGCGCTGATGCTCGCCTATGTGGCGGCGGGGCGGCTTGTTGGCTATGCGGAGCCAAGCATGAATGCCTGGGACTGCATGGCCGGTTACTGCCTTGTCAGCGAGGCAGGCGGCACGGTTCTGCCGTTCCCGCAAAATGGCTTTGATGCACCGGCGCGTGTGCTTGCGGCCACCGGGGCCAGCTATGCCGAACTGGAGCAGATTTCGGCCATCGCGCAGAGCTGATCTGATTACCAGCCGGCAAAACGCTCCAGCAATTGCGGGTCCACCCTGCCGGCTTCCACGTCGCTCAAAGCCTGATCGAGAATGGCAATCCCCCGCAGGGCTTCGCTCTCGCTCATGATCAGCGGCGGGGTGAATTCCAGCACGTTGGAATTAAGGCCCACATAGTAGATGACGAGGCCGAGCTGAAAGGCGCGGTAGACGGTGAGTGCCGTCTGCTCGATGGCAGGCGTGCGGGCATCGCGGTCGCTCACCAGCTCGACGCCGATGGCAAGCCCGTGGCCGCGCACATTTCCGATGAGAGGGTGTTTCTCCCCGAGATCACGCAGAGCGGAAAGCATCGTCTCACCCACTCTTGCGGCGTGGGTGATCAGATCTTCGCGCTCGATTGTTTCCAGCACGGCGAGCCCCGCAGACGCGCAGACCGGATTGCCGTGCAGGGTCTGGAAGGAAAAGGTCGAGGCGTGGTTCATGATGCTTTCGGGACCGACAACCGCCGATATGGGCAGCCCGCCGCCAAGCCCCTTGCCGAACACGACGATGTCGGGCTCGATGCCGCTATGCTCGAAGGCGTGGAGGCGTCCGGTGCGCGCGAGCCCAACCTTCACCTCGTCGCAGACGAGCAGAATGCCATATCTGCGGCAGAGCCTCTCGATCTCCCTGAAATAGCCGGGCGGCGGCACCAGCATTCCGCCATCCGACTGGATCGGCTCGATGAAGAAGGCCGCAACTTCTTCCGGTGAGACGGCGGTGGCGAAGAGTTGTTCGATATGAGCGAGCGCTGCCTTCGATGCGGCTTCCGGGCTGCCTGAGGCATAGGAATCGGGATAGGGGACGAGGCTGAGGCCGGAGGCCCTTGTCGATGCCACCCTGTGCGGGGTGGCCGGAAATCGCCACTGACCCGACCGTGCCGCCGTGATAGGCGCCCTTGAAGGAGATGATGCGCGGGCGCCCGGTTGCCGCCACCACTGCGCGGGCGACGGTTTCGTTCGCGTCCGAGCCCGAATGGCCGAACCAGACGCGGCCTGCGGCGCGCTCCGGCACCAGCGAAAGCAGCTTTTCGGCAAGGCGCACGCTGGGCTCGTTGGCCGTGGAAAGGTAGCTTGCACCCGCTTGGGTTGTCAGCGCGCGATTGACGGCCTCGGCGAGGGCAGGGTGCCCGTGACCGAGGCTGGCCGCTCCCCAGGAGGCGGCGAAATCGAGTAGGTCGCGCCCGTCATCGCCGCGCAGCATCGATCCCTTACCGCCCGTTACCGCCTGCGGGAAAAAGCGCAGATGTGCGAGCGTGGAAACGCTGCGGCTTTCGCGTTCATAGAGGCCGGTCATGCTGCTCCCCCGCGGTTGATCAATAGACGGCTTCGTAACGTGCGCAGCGTTCCGCCTCGCTGAGATCGGCGGTCTGGGCAAGCTCGCCGCGCTTGTGTTTCAGGTAGACGTCGAGCGCTTCCCCGCCGATCCATTCGGCCACGCGCGGGTTTCGTTCGAGGCGATCCAGCGCTTCACCGAGCGATTGCGGCAAGCGCACGAGGCCACGCTCGGCGAGTTTTGTCGCCGGCAGTTCGGAGAGGTCTTCTTCCGTCACCTGAGGTGCTGCGAGCCCCTCCTCGATGCCCTGCGCGCCGGCATGGGCGAGCGCTGCCAGAACGAGATAGGGCGAGGCTGTTGCATCGGCTGCCCGATACTCGAAATTATACTGTTTTGCCGCACTTTCTGCACTGGCGCTCGTCACCGGACAGATGCGCACGGCGGCCTCGCGGTCGTGATAGCCCAGATTGTTGAAGGCCGCGCTCCAGCGGTGCGGCGTGAGGCGTGTGTAGGAGATGGCGGACGGCGCGGTGAGCGCAACGATGCTGTCCATATATTTGAGAATGCCGGCGATGAAGGAGCCGGTTGTTTCAGCCATGCCCCATGGGGCGTCGGGATCGTAGGTCGCGGGTGCGCCATTTTCATCGACGAAGCTCATATGGACATGGACGCCATTGCCCACGCCGGCGGGGTCGCGGATCGGCACGAAGGTGACAGGCTCGCCCATGCGCTCGCCGACAAGCTTGGTGACCGCACGCACCTTGACGGCGGTGTCCGCGGCAGTAACGCCGAGATCGGGCCCGTTGGTGACCTCGAACTGGTCGGCGCCATATTCTTTGAGGAATGTGTCCGGCTTGACGCCGGCCACTTCCAGCGCGGCCATGACCGTTTCGCCGAAGGCACGGTGCTTGCCGAAGCTGGCAAGGCCGAAGGCCTCGCCCGGCCCCTGCGCGGGATTGCGGGACTGAAACTCGTGCTCGAAGGCGGCGACAAGGCGCAGGCCGGAGACATCCTCGAGCCGCTTCAGTGCCGACTTCAGGATGGAGCGGGTGCAGCAGCTCCACGGATCGCCGTCGAGATGGAGGATGTCGCCGAGCACGAAGCGCTCGACCGGGCCGCCATCTTCGAGATCGAGCGTGACGGCGGTGTCTGCATCCGGCACGAGGATCAAATCGCCAAAGGAGCCGAACGGGCTTTCGGCAATCGTGTCGAAACAGGTGATCTGCACATTGGTGGGCGTCCAGCCAACGCCCTGACGGAAGCGCTTTTCCAGTTCCTTCAACGGAAAGGCCTTGCCGCGCGTCACGCCGGAAAAATCCGAGGTGGCGGCAAACATCAAGGGATTACTGATCATCGTCGCGTGCTCCATGATCGAAGCGGAGCGAGTCCCAGGCTTCGATGCGTTTGCGGGTTTTGTCCCAGTTTGCTTCGGCAATGCGGGTGAGCATCGCCTCCATCAGCACCATGGCGCCCGAATAGCTGTCCCAGACGGTGCCGCTTTCGATGGGGGTGGCGAAGACCTCGTTGGCGTGGTTGGCGGCGGGCGACATCCACTTGTCGGTCAAAACAACGATCTGCACGCCGCTCTGCGCTTTTGTGCGCCGGGCAAGCTCGGCCAGATTGCGCTGGTATCGGCGGTAATCGACGATGAAAAGCACGTCTTTCGAGCGCATGCGCAGCATGTATTCGGGCCAGATTTCCGGGTCGGCCGGCAGGTGGAACACACCGCTGCGCACCTGGCGCAGATGACGTGAAACATAGAGCGCGATGGCATCGCTGATGCGACCGCCGATCAGATATACGTTGCGCTTTTCATCGCCCAGAAGATCGCACACCCGCTCGAACTGGGCGCTGGTGATGGCGGTTGCCGAGGCCGAAATGAGATTGACGGCGCGGGCAACGAAATCCTCCAGATAATCGCCCTGGATCGCCCGGTCGCCCACATGGAGGTCGAGCGGGGAGCGGTTCGACTGGCGGATTTCGTCGATCAGATGACGCTGGAAATCCTGATAGCCCTGAAAACCGAGCTTGGTGACGAAGCGCGAAATGGATGGCGAAGAGGTGCCGGTCTTCGCGGCGAGGTCCTGGATCGTGTCCAGACCCGCATAGGGATAGTCGAGCAAAAGCGCGGTGCACAGCTTCCGTTCGGTCGCCGTGAGCTCGCTCGACAGGTTCTCCAGCCTTTGTCTGACTTGCATTGAATTCCCCTCCCTCCGAAACAGACGATTTTGAAAATCATAAGTCAATATGAAAATTTCTGGTTGACTATGAAAAAATTATATCAAAGCTAGAGGACGGGAGCAAAAGGGGAATTCATGTTCACGTCATCGCGCCAGCATTTCATTGCAGCGGCTGTTGCCATTATCGTTCTGGCGGTGGCGGGCGTTGTTGTTGCCGGGCTTTTCGGTGCCGCTGCCGAGCGTGTGCTGACCGTTTTCTTCATCTCGCTGATCGCGGTGACGGGCATTGGCGTCTATAGCGGAAACAGCGGAATCCTGAGTTTCGGCCATGTCGCCTTCATGGGCATCGGCGCCTATGTATCGGGCCTTCTGACGCTGCCGGCGGGGCTGAAAATGGCGACGCTGCGTGGTCTGCCGGACTGGCTTGCGGCCACCGAACTCTCGCTCATCCCCGCCATCATCGTTGCGGTTCTGGTCACAGCGGTGATTGCGCTTCTGATCGGCATTGCCATCGGCAGGCTGGAAGGCTCTGCCGCCTCGATTGCGACGCTCGGGCTTCTGGTGATCGTGCATGGCGTGATCATCGGCTGGCGCGATGTGACGCGCGGCGCGCAGTCCTTTTTCGGCGTTCCGCGCGACACGACGCTGATCATCGCCGCGGTGGCCTGTGTGATCGCGCTGATCGCGGCGCGCTGGTATCGCGATTCCCTTTCGGGCCTGCGCTTGAGGGCGGGCCGTGAGAACGCCATTGCGGCGAAGGCCGTTGGCATCAATGTGCAGCGCGAGCGCCTTGTCTCATGGGTTCTGAGCGCCGCCATCATGGCGCTCTCGGGCGCGCTGATCGCGCATTTCCTTGGCGCTTTCAGCCCCAAGAAATTCTATTTCCACGACACGTTCCTGCTTCTGGCGATGCTGATCGTCGGCGGCATGACCACCGTGACCGGTGCAATTTCCGGTACGATCCTGATCACGGTGATCACCGAAATTCTGCGCCGCTTTGAAAGCGGAATGACTATTGGCGGTTTCGAGCTGCCGTCCGTTTTCGGCACGACGCAGATCGGCATCGGCCTGCTCATCCTATTCGCCATGTTCCGCATGTCGGAAGGCGTGATGGGGTTGAAGGAATGGGAAGAGCGTGTCTTCCCGTTCAGGCCCAGACGGGGGAAGGCCGAGGCACTTGGGAGACGCACGAGCGACGACCGTCTGAAGGTCGAGCATGTGTCGATGCAGTTCGGCGGTCTGCGCGCGGTGGACGATGTGAGCATCTCGGTCAATCCGGGCGAGATCCTGGGCCTTATCGGCCCCAATGGTTCGGGCAAGACGACGCTTTTGAACATCATTTCCGGCGTGCTGAAGCCGACCGAAGGCGACGTGGTGCTGGGGGCGAAGTCTCTCACCGGCGTTGCCTCGGAGAAGATCGCCGATGCGGGCATCGCCCGTACCTTCCAGAACATCCGCCTGTTTCCGACGCTGACGGTTTATCAGAACGTACTGGCAGCGGCCCTTTCCACCCATGGCGGGAAGAATGCGGAGGAACGTGCGGGTGCCGCCCTTGCGCGCCTCGGCATCGAGGAACGCGCCGGCGAGGATGCGGGGACGCTCTCTTACGGCGAGCAGCGGCGGGTCGAGATTGCGCGCGCGCTCGCCTGCGAGCCGACGCTGCTTCTGCTCGACGAACCGGCAGCCGGCATGAACCGCGAGGAGACCGACGATCTGATCGAGCGGCTGAAGGTGCTTTCCGCCGATCTCGGCCTCGGCGTGGTGCTCGTCGATCATGATCTGAAACTGATCAACGAACTGTGCGACCGCATCGTCGTGCTCAACGAAGGAAAGCTTATTGCGGATGGCGCCCCGGCCGCCATCCGGGAGAACCCGGCGGTCATCGAGGCGTATCTCGGGCCGGGCAAGGCCGCCTGACAAACGAACAAACAAGAAAGAGGGAACTGACATGAACAAGCTGCTCATATCCACGCTTCTCGCCAGTGCGATGGCGTTTCCGGCTGCGGCCGAAACGCTGCGCGTCGGCGTTGCAACCGCACAGACCGGCGCGCTTGCGCCCTTCGACACGCCCGTGATCGACGGCATTCACATCGCCGTGGACGAGATCAACGAAGCCGGCGGCATCGACGGCAAGATCAAGATCGAGCTTCTGGAAAAAGATGTGCGTTCGGACGCGGCACAGACCTCCATCGCCACCCAGGAGCTGGTGGATGAAGGCGTTTCCGTGATCGTGCTGCCCTGCGATGCCGACCCGGCGCTTGCCGCCATTGGTGTCGTGACCGAAGCGCAGATCCCGGCGATCTCCACCTGCGCCTCCTCGCCCACTCTCCCGCAGATTGGCGGTGACTACATGTTCGCCAATTTCCCTGGCGACAATGTACAGGCGACGGTCTCGGCGAAATGGGCCTATGACGAGGGCCATCGCAGCGCCTACATCATCTATTCGCCCGACACGCAGTACACGACCATGCCGCTCTATTTCGCGGAAGTGTTCGAGAAGCTGGGCGGCGAGATGCTGGGCGAGGACACGCACACGATTGGTCAGCAGGATTTCTCCGCCATCGCCACGCGCATTGCGGCACTTGATCCGCAGCCCGATGTCATCATGACCTCGACCTATGAGCCGGATTTCCCCTCAATGCTGAAGGCGCTGCGCGCTGCCGGCGTGGAAAGCCAGATCATCGGGTCCGACGGCATCGACAGCCCGACCACCTTCTCGCTGGGTGCCGTGGCTGAAGGTCTTGTCTTCACGACGGCGGGCCATCCGACCGAGGGCAGCCCGCTCGAAGCCTTCAACAAGAAGTTCGAAGAGGTGAACGGCAAGGCTCCCGAAACCGTGTTCAATGCAGTCGGCTACGACCTTGTGAAAGTGCTGGAGGCGGCGGTGATTGCGGCGGACGGTTCCACCGACGCACAGACGCTGCGCGATGCCATCGCCAATCTGGAGAATGTGCAGGGCGCGACGAGCACCATCACCTACAAGGGCACGGACGGAATGCCGCTGCGCGAGGTAAGCCTGATCCGCGTGAAGGATGGCGGACGCGAGCTGATCGGACAACCGACACCGGACGCTTCGCTCATCCCCGAACCCCGCGTTCAGTGAGGTCATGACGTGTCTGCGCTACTGACAGTCCAGTCCCTCCAGGTTCAATACGGTGCCGTCAACGCGGTGCGCGGTATCGATCTGGACGTGCGTGAAGGCGAAATCATCGCGCTTCTGGGCGCCAATGGCGCGGGCAAGTCCTCGACGCTCAATGCGCTGGTCGGTCTGGCACCGGCCAGCGCAGGCAAGATCACCTTCAAGGGGCAGGACGTGACCGGCAGCGCGCCCGAGCGCTTTGCTTCTCTGGGGATGACGCTGTCGCCGGAGGGGCCGGCGCGTCTTCGGTACGCTCAGCGTGCAGGAAAATCTGCTCATGGGCGCCTATTCCATGCGGGACAAGGCCGAGGTGAAAACGGCTTTTGACCGAATTTTCGACCTGTTTCCGATTCTGCGCGAGCGCCGTGATCAGTTTGCTGGAACGCTTTCGGGCGGCCAGCAGCAGATGCTGGCCGTTGGCCGCGCGTTGATGAGCAATCCGCGTCTTCTCCTGCTTGACGAGCCGTCGCTGGGGCTCGCGCCGAAGATCGTCGAGCAGGTTTTCGAGTTGATCACCGTGCTGCGCAAGCAGGGCGTGACGTTGATGGTCGTCGAACAGAACGTGTCGATGGCGCTCGAAGTCGCGGATCGCGGATACGTGATGGCCAGCGGCCGCATCGCAGCTTCCGGCACGGCCGGCGAACTGCGCAATTCCGACACGCTGCAAGCTGCCTATCTGGGGGCCAGTTAATGGATCTGTTTTTACAGCAAACCGTCAATGCCTTCGCACTCGGCGGCACCTATGCGCTGCTTGCGCTGGGTCTTGCGATGGTCTTTTCCACCATGGGGCTGATCAATTTCGCCCATGGCGAGTTGATGACCATCGCCGGCTACATTCTAATGGCCTGCGGGCTGGCGGGGGTTCCCTTCGCTTTCTCCATCCTGCTTGCCATTGCGGCTGCGGTGCTTGCCGCCGTGGCCATGGAGCGCATTGCCTTCAGGCCGGTGAGAAACGCTTCCGGCGCGACGATGCTGGTGACCAGTTTCGCCGTCTCGATGATATTGCAGGTTCTGTTTCAGAACTTCATTTCCGCCCGTTCGCAGGCGGTTCTGGTGCCGGAAATCCTGTCTGAAAGCGTGC
Source organism: Nitratireductor sp. GISD-1A_MAKvit (assembly GCF_040819555.1). Taxonomy (GTDB): domain Bacteria; phylum Pseudomonadota; class Alphaproteobacteria; order Rhizobiales; family Rhizobiaceae; genus Nitratireductor. The sequence goes on along the minus strand of NZ_CP161920.1, from coordinate 3,511,112 downwards.
GCTTTGGCGGGCTGGTGATCGGCGTGAACAAGATTGCGGCAATCGTCACCACCATCGTGATGCTGATCTTTCTCGACCGTTTCATGAAGCACCACCGCATCGGCATCGCCATGCGGGCGGCAGCGGAGGATTTTTCGGTGGCCCGCCTCATGGGCATCCGCGCCAATACGGTGATTGCAGGTGCGTTCGCGCTGTCGGGTTTTCTCGCTGGTGTTGCCGCCGTGCTCTGGGTCAGCCAGCGCGCTTCGGTCGATCCGCTGATGGGTTTCACGCCCGTTCTGAAAGCCTTTATTGCCGCCATTCTGGGTGGTCTCGGCTCGCTGCGCGGCGCCGTGGCCGGCGGCTTTCTGCTTGGTTTCATCGAAATCTATCTGGCGGCCTATCTGCCTGCCGGCATGCAGGAATTCCGAGATCCCATCGCCCTTTGCCTGGTCGTTCTCGTGCTGATCTTCCGCCCGAACGGCCTTATCCCGTCGCCAGCCCTCAAGGCGGAGAAAGTATGAGCCTTCACACATCTGTCGGGGAGAGCGATCGGCTTCTGGCGTCGCTCGACCCTGATCCGGTCACGATCATCAATGGAGACAGCAGTTTTCCGGTGCTTCTGGTCTGCGAGCATGCAGGGAAGACAGTCCCGCAGGCGCTTGATGACCTGGGGCTGAGCGCGGAAGCGCTCGATGCCCATATCGGATGGGATATCGGTGCTGCCGGGGTGACACGGCTGCTTGCGGACCAGATCGGTGCGCCGGCCATCCTGCAGAGCTACAGCCGGCTTGTGATCGATTGCAACCGCCCGCCGGAAGCCCCCGATGCGATGCCGGAAGTGAGCGATGGTGTGCCGGTGCCGGGCAATCGGGGCCTGACGCCCGGGCAGCGCGCGGCACGCCGGCGCGAAATTTTCGACCCTTTCAATACAGCCGTTGCAAAATTGCGCGGCCAGCCGAACTGCCGGGCAATTCTCTCAATCCACAGCTTCAATCCACAGCTTCAGGATGGTGTGAATCGGCCCTGGGAAATCAGTTTCCTTTACCGTAAGGACGCCGCGACCTCAGAGCGGCTGCGGCATCTCGTTCTGGAGAGTGCGCCGGACCTGACCGTGGGCATGAACGAACCCTATCAGATCGATGATGAGTCGGACTGGTTCGTGCCGCGCCACGGGGAAGAAAGCGGTCTGCCCCACAGTCTCATCGAAATACGCAACGACCTCATCTCAGATGCTGACGGGCAAGCGGAATGGGCAAAGCTCATGGCCACCGTCATTCATCGCTTCGCAACGGAGTTATAGACATGGAACTCACGCGCAACGTTCCCATCGAGCCGGCCCCAGGCCGCGATCCTCTATGTGGATGTGCAGAATTTCAGCGCCAAGAAGAACGGCGCGGAGTTTGCAGATCTCGACGAGAAGACACTGAACGAGAAATATGGCTGGTATTTCGACCGGCTGGAGGGCGAGGTGATCCCGCGCATGCAGAAGTTGCAGGCAGCCTGCCGCAAGGCTGGCGTGGAGGTGATGTACACCACCATCGAAAGCCTGACGCTCGACGGACGTGACCGCAGCCTGGATTACAAGATCACGGGCTTCAATGTGCCCAAGGGCTCGTGGGACGGCAAGGTGATCGACGAGATCGCGCCGGGTGAAGACGAGATCGTTTTGCCGAAATCCTCTTCCTCCGTGTTCGTTTCCACCCATATCGACTACATTCTGCGCAATCTGGGTGTGAAGCAGCTCATCATCTGCGGGCTGATCACCGATCAATGCGTGGAGAGCGCCATTCGCGATGCCTGCGATCTGGGCTATCTGGTGACGCAGGTGACGGATGCCTGCCTGACCTACAGCCAGGAGCGGCATGACAATTCGCTGCGCACCATCAAGGGCTATTGCCGGCAGGTGACGACGGAAGAGTTGATCGCGGAACTCTCTTAGATCAGGAGTTCCCAACGACCCCGGAAGTGGTCTAGATCGCTGCATGGATGACACGGCCGGAAACGGCACGCGGGAGGGTTCAGCATGACCGCAATTCTCGACACGGTTCCGCGCTTTTCTGAGGAAGAGGCGGCAGGGCTCCTCAAGGATGTCTATGGCATCGAGGGCACACTTTCGGCGCTGGCGAGCGAACGGGACCAGAATTTCAAGGTGAAGACGCCGGATGGCGCGTTCATCTTCAAGGTCGTCAACGCGGCCGAACCGTCCGAAGAAAGCGATTTCCAGACGGCGCTCCTGCAGCACATGAGGCAAGCTGCGCCGGACCTGCCGGTGCCGCAGCTTCTTCCCACACTGAAGGGTGAGGCGCTGGGTTCTGTTGAAGGTGCGAACGGTGCGACGCACCGGCTGCGGCTTGTCAGCTGGATCGAAGGCACGCCGCTTGCCGAAGTGCCACGCAGCGAGGCGGCCATGCAAAGCCTCGGCGGGCTGCTTGGCCGGTTCAACAGTGCACTCAAGGGTTTCATGCATCCCGGCGCGGTGCGGGCACTCGACTGGGATCTGCGACTGGCCGGCAACAGCCGCGCGCGGCTTGACCATATCCGCGATGCGGATGACCGGGCGCTTGCAGAGCGCTTCATCGCACGGTTTGAGGCCGATGTGCTGCCGCGGCTTTCGCGCCTGCGCGGCGGGGTGATCCACAATGACGCCAATGACTGGAACGTGCTGGTCGACCCGGAGGATCATACCAAGATCTGCGGCCTGATCGATTTCGGCGATGCGCTTTACAGCGCGCTGATCTGCGAAGTGGCGATTGCCGGTGCCTATGGCGCGCTCGACTGCGATGACCCGCTGGGGGCGATCGGGGCGCTGGCTGCGGGGTTCCACGCGCAGTATCCCTTGCTTGAAGAAGAGGTCGATCTCCTGTTCGATCTCGTCGCCATGCGGCTTGTCACTTCGGTGACGATCTCGGCCAGCCGTCAATCGGAAGTGGCCGACAATCCCTATCTCGCTGTCAGCGAAAAGCCGGCCTGGGATCTTCTGCGCCGGCTTGGTGCGATGGACCCGCGCTTTGCCACGGCCGTTTTGCGCAGTGCCTGCGGCTTTGAAGCGATGCGGGGTGCGCGCGCGGTGAAAAGCTGGCTTGCGAAGAACCGCCGCCGCTTTGCGCCGGTGCTGGCGCGGCCGGCCGCAAGCTATCCAACGGCGCATGTGCCTCTGGGCGACCGGAGCGATGCAATCGCCATCGCATCCGCCGAGGAACGTCCCGACGAGGCGCAGGCGCTGTGGGAAGAGGCAGTGGGCGATGCGACGCGCATTCTGGGCATCGGCCCGTGGGGCGAGGATCGCGGGGTCTATACGAGCGAGATTTTCGAATCCCGCCTGATCGCCGGTACCCGCCGCACGCGGCATCTGGGGCTCGATCTTTTCCTGCCGGCGGGGGCTGCGCTCTATGCACCGGTCGCAGGCATCGTGCGCGAGGTGAGCATCGAGCCAGCGCGGCTTGGCTATGGCGCGGTGATGGTGCTGGAGCATGCGCCCGAGGATGGTCCTGCCTTCCTGTCGCTGTGGGGGCATCTTGCCCATGAGGTGGTGGACCGGCTGAAAGTCGGCGACCGGGTCGAGGCCGGCGCATTCCTGGCGCATATGGGTGGGCCGAAGGAAAATGGCGGCTGGATGCCGCATCTGCATCTGCAGATCGCCTGCGACACGACGATGAGCGCCGACGACATTCTGGGCGTTGGTGAGACGCGCTATCTGGAAACATGGGGTGAGCTTTTCCCCGATGCCAGCGATTTCGCCGGGCTCGTGGCGGTGGATGCGGGGCGGCTTTCCAAGGCCGAGATCGTGGAGAAGCGCCAGTCGCTGCTCCTGCCGAACCTGTCGATTTCCTATGAGGAGCCGATCAAGTTCGTGAAGGGCGAGGGCGTCTGGCTGATCGATGATCGCGGCCGCGCCTATCTCGATTGCTTCAACAATGTCTGCCATCTTGGCCATTGTCACCCGGCGGTGGTGGAGGCGCTGGCCACGCAGGCGGCCACGCTCAACACCAATACGCGCTATCTGCATGACAACATCGTCGCCTATGCTGAGCGTCTGACGGCGACCATGCCCGAGGAACTCTCCATTGCGGCCTTCGTGAATTCGGGTTCGGAGGCGAACAGTCTGGCGCTGCGCATGATGCGGGCACATACGGGCCGGGAGAACGCCATCGTTCTCGATTGGTCGTATCATGGTACCACGCAAGAACTGATCGATCTCAGTCCCTACAAGTTTCGTCGCAAGGGCGGGCAGGAGCCAAAGCCGCATGTGCATGTGGCCGCCCTGCCGGATGCCTATCGCGCACCAGCCGACTGGCCACAGGAAGAACTGGCAAAGCGCTTTGCCGTAAGCGTGGCAGAGCAGATCGACGCCATGGCGGCGAGAGGCGAGGCGCCAGGTTTCTTTATTGCCGAATCCATCCCAAGCGTTGCCGGGCAGGTCTTTATGCCGGAAGGCTATCTGGAGGAGGTTTACCGCATGGTGCGGGCGGCAGGCGGCCTCTGCATCGCCGACGAGGTGCAGGTGGGCTTTGGCCGTATCGGCAGCCATTGGTGGGCGTTTGAGACGCAGGGCGTGGTGCCCGACATCGCCACGGTGGGCAAGCCCATCGGCAACGGCCATCCGATGGGTGCGCTGGTGGTGCGGCGCGAGATCGCCGAAAGCTTCCACAATGGCATGGAGTATTTCAACACGTTTGGCGGCAACCCGGTCTCCTGTGCGGTGGGGCTTGCGGTGATCGACACGATCGAGCGTGATGGCCTGCGCCAGAACGCAGCGGAAATCGGCGCCTATCTCAAGGCGGGCTTCATCGAGCTTCAGCACCGCTACCCTGTGATTGGCGATGTGCGCGGCATGGGCCTCTTCCTTGGCATCGAACTGGTGGAAGACCGCGAGACGAAGGTTCCCGCCACCGCGGCGGCGCGTGCCATCTGCAACGAGGCGCGGGCGCGCGGCGTGTTGATGGGCACGGAAGGGCCATACGACAACGTGCTGAAAATGCGCCCTTCGATGATCTTCTCCAAGGCCAATGCAGACCATCTTCTGGGCGTTCTGGAAGAAAGTTTCGAGGCTGTGGCGCGGGCCGGCTGAGGCCGTCCAAGGCAGGGTGAAGTCGCTGCGTGAACGCAACGCTGATCCGTGATATGGTCAGGGCGTGCATGTTGACATAAAGATATCTTTATGTGATGCAGGCCGCCTCTGTATCAAGGATGAAAAGCGTCGCTCATGTCGTCTATCGATGAACTGTTTGGTCCCGTTGGCGAAAAGCCGGATGGATCGGAAATCTTCGCCGCGCTGCACAAGGCTGCGCGCGAGCGCATTCTCATCCTTGACGGTGCGATGGGCACGCAGATCCAGGGGCTGGGCTTCGACGAGGATCACTTTCGCGGTGACCGCTTCGTGGGTTGCGCCTGTCACCAGCAGGGCAATAACGACCTCCTCAACCTGACGCAGCCCAAGGCGATCGAGGAAGAGCATTTCCGCTACGCGATGGCGGGTGCGGACATTCTCGAAACAAACACCTTCTCCTCCACGACCATCGCACAGGCCGATTACGGCATGGAGGAGATGGTCTATGAGCTTAACCGCGATGGCGCGCGGCTTGCCCGCCGGGCGGCCAAGCGTGCCGAAGAGAAGGATGGCGTGCGCCGCTTCGTGGCTGGTGCGCTCGGACCGACCAACCGCACCGCCTCCATCTCGCCGGACGTGAACAATCCCGGCTACCGCGCCGTGACCTTCGACGATCTGCGCATCGCCTATGGCGAACAGCTGGGCGGGCTGCTCGATGGCGGCGCGGACATGGTTCTCATCGAGACCATCTTCGACACGCTGAACGCCAAGGCGGCGATCTTTGCCTGCGAAGAAATCTTTGCCGAGCGTGGGATTCGCCTGCCGGTGATGATCTCCGGCACGATCACCGATCTTTCCGGCCGCACGCTTTCCGGCCAGACACCGACGGCCTTCTGGCATTCGGTACGGCACGCCAAGCCGGTCACGATCGGTCTGAACTGTGCGCTGGGTGCTGCGGCCATGCGCCCGCATCTGGCGGAGCTTTCCGGCGTGGCCGACACGCTGATCTGTGCCTATCCGAATGCCGGCCTGCCGAATGCCTTTGGCCAGTATGACGAAAGCCCGGAAATGATGGCCGAGCAGGTCGCGGAGTTCGCGCGCGAGGGGCTGATCAATGTGGTTGGCGGCTGCTGCGGCTCGACACCCGAGCACATTGCCGCAATCCGTGATGCGGTTGCGAACCATCCGCCGCGCGAAATCCCCGAGCGTCCGCCGCAGATGCGGCTTTCGGGGCTGGAGCCTTTCACGCTGACCGACGACATTCCCTTCGTCAATGTGGGTGAGCGCACCAATGTCACGGGCTCTGCAAAATTCCGCAAGCTCATCACCGCAGGCGACTATGCGACCGCGCTCGACGTGGCACTCAATCAGGTTGAGGGCGGGGCGCAGATCATCGACGTCAACATGGATGAGGGCCTGATCGACTCCAAGAAGGCGATGATCGAGTTCCTCAATCTGGTGGCGGCGGAGCCGGACATTGCGCGCGTGCCGGTGATGATCGATTCCTCCAAATGGGAGGTGATCGAAGCGGGCCTCAAATGTGTGCAGGGCAAGGCCGTGGTGAACTCCATCTCGCTCAAGGAGGGCGAGGAAGCGTTTCTGGAGCAGGCCAGACTGTGCCGCATGTATGGTGCGGCGATGGTGGTGATGGCGTTCGACGAAACCGGTCAGGCCGACACCAGGGCCCGCAAGGTGGAAATCTGCACCCGCGCCTACAAGCTCCTGACCGAAAAGGCCGGTGTCGCGCCGGAAGACATCATCTTCGATCCGAATGTTTTCGCGATCGCGACCGGTATTGAAGAGCACGACAATTACGGCGTCGACTTCATCGAGGCGACGCGCGAGATCATAAAGACCCTACCGCATGTCCATATCTCGGGCGGCGTGTCGAACCTCTCCTTCTCGTTCCGTGGCAATGAGCCCGTGCGCGAGGCGATGCATGCCGTGTTCCTTTACCACGCCATTCAGGCGGGCATGGACATGGGCATCGTCAATGCCGGCCAGCTTGCCGTCTATGACACCATTGATCCGGAGCTGCGCGAGGCCTGCGAGGATGTGGTGCTGAACCGCGAGCCGAAGGCGGGCGGTACGGCGACGGAGCGGATGCTCGATATCGCCGAACGCTATCGCGGCACTGGCGGACGCGAGGCCAAGGAGAAGGATCTCTCCTGGCGGGAGCTACCGGTCGAGAAGCGGATCGAACATGCGCTCGTCAACGGCATCACCGAATATATCGACGTGGACACCGAGGAAGCGCGGCAGAAGGCAGAGCGCCCGCTGCATGTGATCGAAGGCCCGCTGATGGCCGGAATGAATGTGGTCGGCGATCTGTTCGGCGCGGGCAAGATGTTCCTGCCGCAGGTCGTGAAGTCGGCGCGCGTGATGAAGCAGGCCGTGGCTCTTCTTCTTCCCTATATGGAGGAGGAGAAGCGGGCCAATGGCGGCGGCGAGCGCGAGAGCGCCGGCAAGATCCTGATGGCCACGGTGAAGGGCGATGTCCATGACATCGGCAAGAACATCGTCGGCGTCGTTCTGGCCTGCAACAATTACGAGATCATCGATCTGGGCGTGATGGTGCCAGCGGCGAAGATTCTGGAGACCGCGCGCGAAGAGAAAGTCGACATCATCGGGCTTTCCGGTCTCATCACCCCGTCGCTTGACGAGATGGTGCATGTGGCGGCCGAAATGGAACGCGAAGGGTACGATATTCCGCTCCTGATCGGCGGTGCGACGACCAGCCGTGTGCACACGGCGGTGAAGATCCACCCGAGCTATGAGCGCGGGCAGGCGGTTCACGTAAACGATGCGAGCCGTGCGGTTGGCGTGGTTTCGAACCTGCTTTCGGCAGAGACACGCGACGGGTACATCGAAAAACTGCGCGAAGAGTATCGCAAGGTCACGGAGGCGCATGAGCGCTCCGAGCGTGACAAGCAGCGTCTGCCGATCGCAAAGGCACGCGCCAATCCGCACAGGATCGACTGGGCCAGTTACACCCCGCCCAAGCCGAGCTTCACCGGCACGAAAGTGTTTGAGAGCTGGGATCTGGAAGAACTGGCGCGCTATATCGACTGGACGCCCTTCTTCCAGACATGGGAGATGAAGGGGCGCTACCCGAAAATTCTCGAAGACGAGAAGCAGGGCGAGGCCGCGCGGCAGCTCTTTGCCGACGCGCAGGCAATGCTGAAGAAGATCATCGACGAACAATGGTTCGTGCCGCGTGCCGTGGTCGGGTTCTGGCCGGCCAATGCGGTGGGCGACGATGTGCGTCTCTTCACCGATGAGACACGGAAAGAGGAACTCGCTTCTTTCTTTACCCTGCGCCAGCAGCTCACCAAGCGTGGCAACAAGCCGAATGTTGCCCTGTCGGATTTCGTTGCGCCCCTGGACAGCGGAAAGCCTGACTGGATTGGCGGGTTCGTCGTGACAGCGGGCATTGAGGAAGTGGCGATTGCCGAACGCTTCGAGCGCGCGAATGACGACTACAACTCGATCCTCGTGAAGGCGCTGGCCGACCGGTTTGCGGAAGCATTCGCCGAACGCATGCATGAGAAGGTGCGCAGGGAATTCTGGGGTTATGCGGGCGATGAGAGCTTTACGCCCGAAGAGCTGATCGCCGAACCCTATGCGGGCATTCGCCCGGCACCGGGCTATCCGGCGCAGCCGGATCACACGGAGAAGATGACGCTGTTCAGGCTGCTCGATGCGGAGAAGAATGCTGGAGTGGAACTGACCGAAAGCATGGCCATGTGGCCGGGGTCATCCGTCTCAGGGCTCTATTATTCGCATCCGGAAAGCTATTATTTCGGCGTTGCCAAGGTCGAGCGCGATCAGGTGGAAGACTATGCCGCACGCAAGGGCATGGATGTGGCAGAGGTGGAGCGCTGGCTCGGGCCGGTGCTGAACTATCTCCCGTCTTCCTATTCGGAAGCTGCCGAATAACGCCTATTTGGCTTCAGGCACGTTGCAGACACGCGAGCGGGTGAGAAAGCGTTTTTCGCGCCCATTGTCGAGCGAGAACATCCCGCCGCGCCCTGGCACCACGTCGATGATCAGATCGGTGTGCTTCCACGCTTCAAACTGTGACGCGCTGATGAAGACCGGGGTGTCTGAGATATGGCCCAAAAGCACGTCGTGCTCTCCCACGATGAAATCGCCGCGCGGGTAGCACATGGGCGAAGAGCCGTCGCAGCAACCGCCTGACTGGTGGAAAAGAACGGGGCCGTGATCGGCGATGATCTCGGCGAGCAGCGCAAGCGCTTCCGGTGTCGCTGAAACCTTGTCATTCGTGGTCATGCGGCTTCCCTTCAGAAAATGGCAGGCGGGGGGCGCGAAAGCTGGCGGCTAAAGCCTCCCGCCTGCCGGGGCAGCTTCTTCCCGAAAAGGGGAAGAAGCACCTCGAAACGCCTGATCGGCCAGGGCCGGGACCGACGTCGCCTTATCGCCTCGCCTCAGAAGAAGCCCAGCTTCTTTGGGCTGTAGCTCACCAGCATGTTCTTGGTCTGCTGGTAGTGATCGAGCATCATCTTGTGCGTTTCGCGACCGATGCCGGACTGTTTGTAGCCGCCGAAGGCCGCGTGGGGCCGGATAGGCGTGGTAGCAATTGGTCCACACGCGGCCCGCCTGAATGCCCCGACCAAAGCGATAGAGCCGGTTGGCATCGCGGCTCCAGATACCGGCGCCAAGGCCATAGAGCGTGTCATTGGCGATTTCCATGGCCTCGGCATCGTCCTTGAAGGTCGTGACCGACACGACGGGGCCGAAAATCTCTTCCTGGAAAACGCGCATCCTGTTGTGGCCCTTGAAGACCGTCGGCTTGACGTAGTAGCCGCCGGCGAGATCGCCGGGCAGATGCGCCTGTTCGCCGCCGGTCAGCACTTCCGCGCCTTCCTGTCTACCGATGTCGATATAGCTCAGAATCTTCTCAAGCTGCTCGGAAGACGCCTGCGCGCCGATCATGGTTGCCGGGTCGAGCGGATCGCCCTGCACGATCTGCTCGACGCGCTTCAGCGCACGCTCCATGAACTCGTCATAGATCGCCTCGTTAATGAGGGCGCGGCTCGGGCAGGTGCAGACCTCGCCCTGGTTGAGCGCGAACATCACGAAGCCTTCAATCGCCTTGTCGAAAAAGTCGTCGTCCTCGGCGGTGACATCCTTGAAGAAGATGTTGGGCGATTTGCCGCCAAGCTCCAGCGTGACCGGGATAAGGTTCTGGCTGGCATACTGCATGATGAGCCGGCCGGTCGTGGTTTCGCCGGTGAAGGCAATCTTGGCAATGCGGTTGGAGGATGCGAGCGGTTTGCCGGCTTCAAGGCCGAAACCGTTGACGATGTTCAAAACGCCTTCCGGCAGGATGTCGCCGATGAGATCGGCCCACAGCATGATCGAGGCCGGGGTCTGCTCGGCCGGCTTCAGCACCACGCAATTGCCGGCGGCAAGCGCGGGCGCGAGCTTCCAGCAGGCCATGAGGAGCGGGAAGTTCCACGGGATGATCTGGCCGACCACGCCCAGCGGTTCGTGGAAATGATAGGCGACGGTGTCGTCGTCGATCTGCGAGATGGAACCCTCCTGGCTGCGCAGAACGCCGGCAAAGTAACGGAAGTGATCGATGGCCAATGGCAGGTCGGCTGCGGTCGTTTCACGGATTGGCTTGCCATTGTCCCAGGTCTCAGCGCGCGCCAGAAGTTCGAGATTTTCTTCCATCCGGTCGGCGATGCGATTGAGCATGAGGGCGCGCTCGGCCGGGCTGGTGCGGCCCCAGGCATCCTTGGCCTTGTGGGCGGCGTCGAGCGCCAGTTCCACATCGGCTGCCTCGGAGCGGGCGATTTCGCCCAGAGGCTGTCCGGTGACGGGTGAGACGTTTTCGAAATAGCGCCCGGATTTCGGCGCGACCCATGCGCCGCCGATGAAATTGTCGTAGCGCTTGGCGAAAGGCACTTTGGCACTGCGTGCGAATTCAACCTTGTTCATGAAATCCTCCCGAATTCAAACCGCAACATGCGGTGTGATCGGAAGGTTAGGAGGGACAGGGTCGGTGCGGCAGTGGGGTGGGAAAGGCAGAGTGTCCGACCTGTCTCAGATATGCGACAGGTGGCTTTTGAAAAACGTCAATGGGAACGTTCCACACCGAGTCTTGCCATTTTGCGATGCATGGTGGCGCGGGAAATGCCGAGCTGGCGTGCGGCCTGCGAAACGTTCCCGCCGGCACTGGCAAGAGCACGTCGCAGCGCGTTGCGCTCGGCGTCGGCAAGGCCGGGTGTCGTCTTTTGCGAGCCGCCCAGCACTTCGCATGCGGGCAGGGGATCTGCAAGTGGCCCGGCAGGCAGATCCAGAAGCGCGCGGGCGGTGCGGGTTGCGCCGATCACAAGATCGTCTCCATCGACGGCGATGAGGGCAGAGGGGTCCGCCGCAGGCAGGAGCATGATGCGGGCCTGCGGGTAGGCGAGGCGAAACGCTTCGGCCTCTATGCGCCGCGCGGCATCGCTGGCCGCCGTGGCGATGAGGCTGACGAAGCCTTCCGTGAGGTCGGCACGGCAGGACGAAACATCCAGCGCGCCCGCAAGATGGCCTTCATGATCGAATACGGGGGCGGTGGTGCAGGAAAGAAGCGTGTTGCGGGAATGAAAGTGCTGGTCGCGGTGGATTGTCAGCGTGCGGCGCTCCACAAGGCAGGTGCCGATGCCATTGGTGCCTTCGCTCTGCTCGCTCCAGACCGTGCCGGTCCACAGACCCCACTGGCGGAAGGTTTCGTCATCACCTGGCGTGCCGCGCCGCTCCATGAGAATGCCCTGCCGGTCTGCCAGAACCACGCAGCAGCCGGAGCCGCCGACAGCGCGAAAAAGCTGATCGAGGGGTGTCTGGGCCGAGCGGATCAGGGGCTCCATGCGGGCACGGGCGGCAGCGAGCTCGTGATCGCAGATGCGTTGCGGTGCGCGCCTTTCTGCCGGATCGAGCCGGTGAAGCCTGCAGGATCGCTGCCACGAAGCCACAAGAGCGGATTTGGCGGCACGATTGGAATCCACTGCCGCAAGAACCCTGTCTGCGTGATAGGCCAGACCACGTCCACCCATGGATTATCCTCCCCGTGGCCCGCCAGCGTCCTCCACGCCATTCTTTAGATCGGGCCGGTTGGTTTTCCAGGATGAAGTTTCTTTGTCCGGACCGATCTGTCAATACGACCTTCGCGAAGGCCGCATTGCCGCGTTCTTCGAATTATCGTGGGCGGTGAACGCGCCTAATGCGCGTCTGCCACGCCACGCCGCCAGTAGGAAACGACGAGGTGCTGCGCGTTCGGCAACCGTAACGTCTTGCGCACATGCCCGCGAATGGCCTTGAATGCGGCGAACTCGCACCCGGCCCCAGACGAAGAGGTCTGGATCGCTGCCGCTGATCGGCAGGGCTTTTGCTGCATCGGGAAGAAGCGTGGCGGTGCCGGGTTCGCGGCCATCGCGCAGCAGCCATTCGAGGTCGAGGTCGGCGCGGGTTGCCAGCTCCTGCTTCTCGGCAGCGTTGGCGATTTCCACGCGAACGATGGCTCTGGTCTCGCAGGGCAGACCTTCCAGTATGCGGCCGATGGCCGGAAGCGCGGTCTCGTCTCCCAGTAGAATGAGCTTGTGTGCCTTTTGCGGCTCTCCGCCACCGGGGCCTGTCATCCCGACGATATCGCCGGGTGCGGCACGGGCGGCCCAGCCCGCGCCGGGACAGGCATCGCCTTCATGCAGAACCATGTCCACATCGACAAAGCCTCTCTCTACATCGATTGCGCGGATGGTGTAGACGCGGGCGACCGGGCTGTTGTCATCATCCGTCCACACCGCTTCGCCGTTCATGCCAAGACGCGGCCAGGACGGGGCTGCGGCATTTTCCGGCGGAAACAGAAGCCGAATGTGCAGCCCGTCATGCGAGAAGCGCTTGAGGTCTTCGCCAGCCAGGCGCACGCGCTTCATTCCCGGAGTGACGTTCTGTGCGGAAACCACCTTCATTTCGCGGAAATAGGGAAGCAGCATGCCCGGCGTGTTGTCGCTCTCCCAGTCGAGCGCGATGGCCTTGTCGAGCGATTGCAGGCGATGGGAGATGCCAAGCTGCAGATAGGCAAGCGAGGTTCGATCCTCGGCGTCCAGCCTTATTTGAATGTCTGATGGCTGGGGCTCCAGTGCGATCAGCCCGAACGGATGATTGAGCTGCCAGCCCGTGCCCGTCGCCTCGATGGCCGCTTCGGATGTGGCAGCGGCCAAAGCTTCCAGCACCGGCCTTTCTGCCATGCGCGGGAGGCGTAACTGAGCGCGGTAGGAACCCTGGGATGTCATGAAGCCTGTCCTGCAATGTGAAATATTATGATTTTTATAGTCATATTAAATGGCATTGCAATCGCCTGGAGCAGAATGCCCGCGCCTGACTGCACAGTGGGTTCGCCGGTGGCGATCAGGGATGGTGAAAAAAGATCATCGATGAATGTGGATGCTGGTGACTGTTTTCGGCTAAACGCGTAGCGTGCCGAACCGTTGGAAAAGAACGGTCATTTCTCACTCGCTGAAGAAAACGGAAGCGCTGCATGCATGATATCGGACTGAAGATCGCGCTGATCGGCGTGATGGGCATGGGCGCACAATGGCTTGCCTGGCGTATGCGGCTGCCGGCCATCGTTCTGCTTCTTGTGGCCGGAATGCTCGCCGGGCCGGCCACCGGATTCGTCAATCCGACAGAGGATTTCGGCGCGATCTACCGGCCACTCGTTTCGCTGGCTGTCGCCATCATCCTGTTCGAGGGCGGGCTGACGCTCAACTTCAAGGAGATCAGCGAAACCTCGACCGCCGTGCGACGCATCATCATTTTCGGCGGCCCGATGGTGTGGGGAATGACCGCGCTCTCGGCGCATTACATTGGCGGACTGACCTGGCCGACGGCCATCGTGCTCGGCGCCATTCTGGTGGTGACCGGGCCGACCGTGATCACGCCGCTCCTGCGACAGGCGCAGCTTGCCGCCCGGCCGGCGTCGCTGCTGAAATGGGAAGCGATCGTCAACGATCCCATTGGCGCGCTTTTCGCCGTTGTCGCTTTCGAGGTCATCCTCGTGATGATCGGGCAGCATCAGGGTGGAAGCCTCGCCTATGTGGTGGTGGCGGCTTTCGTGGTGGCGGTTGCGGGGGGCTATCTGGCCGCAAGGGCGATCCACTGGGCCTTCGTGCGCGGCTTTGTGCCGGAGTTCCTGAAAGCGCCTATCCTGCTCGCCGCTGTTCTTCTGGCCTATGCGCTGACCAATCTCGTGCTGGAGGAAGCGGGGCTTCTGACGGTGACGGTGATGGGCATCGTGCTGGCCAACACGCGCATTGCGAGCCTCGCGGAGATGCGGCGTTTCAAGGAGACGATCACGGTCTTTCTCGTCTCCGGAATTTTCATACTGCTGACCGCGTCACTGACCATCGAAGACTTCAAAAGTCTTGACTGGCGGGCGGCGCTGTTTGTCGGGTCGCTTCTGTTTGTGGTGCGGCCGCTTGCCATCATGACAGCCACGGCCGGCTCTGGCGCAACGCTTGCAGAGCGCACGCTTTCAGGCTGGATCGCGCCGCGCGGTGTGGTGGCCGTCGCCGTGTCCGGTCTGTTCGGTGGGGCGATGGCGGATGCAGGCATCGTCGACGCCAACCGCATGGTGGCCTTCACCTTTGCCGTGGTGGTCACGACGATCGTGCTGCACGGCTTCACGCTGGGACCGCTGGCCTCCATCCTGAACCTGAAGAGCGCTGAAAAGCCCGGTCTTCTGATAGTCGGCGGGCCCAGATGGGCCATCGATCTGGCGCGCAAGATGCGTGAGATGGAGGTGCCGGTCATGATCGCGGACCCGAACTGGAACCACATCGCTGACGCGCGACTTTCCGAGATCCCGGTTTTCTATGGCGATATCCTGTCGGAAGAAGCGCATCACAGCATCGACCCGAAGCGGTTCTCCGCGCTGATCGCCGTGACCGACAACGACGCCTACAACTCGCTTGTCTGCACGGATTTCGCGCCGGAACTGGGGCGCTCGAACGTCTACCAGCTGGGACGCGGGGCAGAGCAATCGAAACGCATGTCGCTCAACTTTACCCTTGGTGGCCGCCCACTCACCGACGAGCAAGTGGACTTCCGCGTGCTGCGTGAGCGGCATTGGCAGGGGTGGACGTTTCAGGCCACGAAGCTCACCGACGCCTTCGACTACGACGCCTATCTCCAAAGCCGCGCCGAAGAGGCAATCGTGCTTCTGTGGGTCAAGCCATCCGGAAAGGTCGTGTTTGCAGGTGGCGCCACGGGGACACCTTCCATCGATGATCGCGTGGTGAGCTTCACCCCGGCAAAACAGCGACGGGGAAACGGCAATGGTGAAGAGAACGGTTCGGTGGGCGAGAGCTGAGCCGGTCAGACCTTGCTCGTGACCCTGATCTCGGCCTGGCTCAAGACCTCTGCGATATCGGCCGGGGGCGGGCGGTCGACGATCAGCTCGTCGACCTCGGTGAGGGCGCACACCCGCACAAGCCCTTTCTGACCGAATTTCGATGCGTCGGTGACAACGACACGGCGCCGGCCTCGGGCGAGCACGGCATTGCCGAACTGCGCCTCTTCCAGATCATAGTCCAAGATGCCGGTGGCGGCATTGACCGCACCGGCTGAAATGATGGCGTGATCGACGCTGAACCGGCTGATGAATTCGATGGCTGAAAAGCCCAGTGCCGAGCCACTGTCGCTGCGCAGTTCGCCGCCGGCCATATAGACCTTGTTGCCGTTGACGGTGGCCAGCGTGCGGGCAATGTCGGATGAATTGGTCACGACGGTGAGTTGCCGGTGGTCGAGCAGTGCGCGCGCCAGAAGGCTGGTCGTGGTGCCCGTGTCGAGCATCACCGATTCGCCGTCGCGGATCGACGCCGCCGCAATTCGGGCGATGGTTTCCTTCGCCTCACGGTTCTCCCGCATCCGGCGTTCGAATGGCGCCTCGTTGACAATGGAAGGCAGGGCGATTGCGCCATGCATGCGCACGATTTCTCCGCGCCCGGCGAGCGCTTTCACGTCGCGTCGCACGGTTTCGACCGAAACGTCCAGATGCCGGGCGAGATCATTCACACCCATGGTTCCCTCCTTGGTGAGAAGGTCGAGGATCTGGCTGTGACGTGGCGAATAGCCCATTTTGCTCTCCATCGAGGATGCCCGTTTCTAACAAGTATTGCCTGATTTTGACCGAATGATATTCACAAAATCATCAGATACGGTCAAAAATCCACATTTTGTATTGACTTCCCTGTATGTGGCATCAATTCTCTTCGCAAAACAGACGGCCGAAGGCTGTGGGAGGGGATATGGCGGAGGCTCGGGAGACAACGACCGCGCACTCTGAAAAGATTGGCGCTCTGCCGATCTGGAAAGGGTCTATCAGCATAAAGCCGATGGTCGGCGGGATCAGCAATGAGAGCTGGCTCGTTACCGACGACAGGGGCGGGCATGTCGTCCGTTTCGGCACGGACTACCCCTTTCACCACGTTATGCGCGACCGCGAACTGATGACCGCGTGCGCTGCCGAGGAAGCCGCGCTTGCACCGGCGGTCGAGCACGCCGAGCCGGGGGTGATGGTCTGCAGATATCTCAATGCCAAGACCTATGCCGAGGCAGACGTGCGCGCCAATATCGAGCGCGTGGCCCGCATTGTCCGTGCCTTTCATCGCAAGATGCCGCACCACGTTTCGGGACCGGGCTTCATGTTCTGGCCTTTTCATGTGATCCGCGATTATGCGCGCACGCTGGCGAAGGGCGAGAGCCGGATGCGCGAGCATCTGCCTGCCTATCTGGCGCTTGCCGACGAACTGGAAACGGTGCAGGAGCCACTCCCCATCGTGTTCGGACATAATGATCTTTTGCCGGCCAACCTGCTCGATGATGGTGAACGTCTCTGGCTGATCGATTTCGAATATGCCGGCTTTTCGACACCCATGTTCGATCTTGCGGGCCTTTCTTCCAATGCGAGCTTCTCCGACGAGGAAAGCGAGGCATTGCTTGGCTATTATTTCGACCGCACGCCGGAACGCTCACTGCGCTGTTCGATGGCGGCCATGCAATGTGCTTCGCTTCTGCGGGAGGCCATGTGGAGCATGGTTTCCGAGCTTTACCTCGATGCACCGGGAACCGATTACGTCGCCTACACGCATGAAAACCTGACGCGGCTGGAGACGGCACTCGACACTTTCTATTCTCAATACGGACGCACCCCCTGATGACCAAGACCCTGCCTTCCCATGCCCAGATTGTCGTGATCGGCGGCGGCATCATCGGCTGCTCGACAGCCTATCATCTCGCCCGCGATCACAAGGCGGAAGTCGTCCTTCTCGAACAGGGCAAGCTGACCTCCGGCTCCACCTGGCATGCGGCCGGGCTTGTGGGACAATTGCGGTCTTCGGCCTCGATCACCAAGGTGCTGAAATACTCGGTCGATCTCTACAAGCGGCTGCATGAAGAGACCGGACTTGAAACCGGCTGGAAGATGACGGGCTGCCTGCGGCTTGCAACCAATGAAGACCGCTGGACCGAATTTCGCCGGCTCGCCACCACGGCGCGCAGCTTCGGCATGGAGATGGAGCTCATCAGTCCCGAAGAGGTGAAGCGGATGTGGCCGCTTATGGATACATCCGACCTCCTGGGCGCTTCCTGGTTGCCGACCGATGGGCAGGCGAGCCCATCCGACATCACCCAGTCGCTCGCCAAGGGCGCGCGCATGCATGGGGCGCAGCTCTTCGAGGGTGTTCGCGTGACCGGTTTCGAGATGGACGGTGACCGCATCACGGCCGTGGAAACGAACAGAGGGCGGATCGGCTGTGAAACGGTGGTGAACTGCGGTGGCCAATGGGCGCGCCAGATCGGTGCCATGGCCGGCGTTTCGGTTCCCCTGCATCCGGTCAAGCACCAGTATATCGTGACGGAGAAGATCGAGGGACTTTCCGCCGACACGCCGACCGTGCGTGATCCGGATCGCCGCATCTATTTCAAGGAAGAGGTGGGCGGACTGGTGATGGGCGGCTATGAGCCGAACCCGCAAAGCTGGGTGACCGGGCTGCCGGGCGGGGATGTGCCCAACGAGTTCGAGTTCCAGCTTTTCGACGATGATTTCGATCATTTCGAACAGCACATGACGCAGGCCATCGAGCGTGTTCCCGCGCTTGGCGAAGCCGGTGTGCGGCAGATGATCAACGGGCCGGAAAGTTTCACCCCTGATGGCAATTTCATTCTCGGCCAGGCGCCCGAATGCGCCAACATGTTCGTCGGAGCGGGCTTCAACGCTTTCGGCATCGCCGCTGGCGGTGGCGCGGGCTGGGTGCTTGCCGAATGGGCCGTGCGCGGCGAAGCGCCGCTCGACCTCTGGGTGGTCGACATTCGCCGTTTTTCGACACTCCATGAAGACCGCAAATGGGTGGAGGAGCGCACGCTCGAAGCCTATGGCAAGCACTACACCGTGGCTTTTCCGCACGAAGAATACGAGAGCGGGCGGCCGCGCATCGTTTCGCCACTCTATGAACGCTTGAAAAAGCACCGCGCCGTTTTCGGCTCCAAGCTCGGGTGGGAGCGACCCAACTGGTTTGCGCCCGAAGGCATGGAGCCCCGTGACGACTATTCCATGGGCCGTCAGAACTGGTTCGGTCCGGTAGGCGAGGAGCATGCCCATGTGCGCGAAAAGGTCGGCGTGTTTGACCAGTCGTCCTTTGCCAAATATGAAATGACCGGACCCGATGCGGCGGATGCGCTGGAGCGGATCTGCTCCAATTATGTGGCCAAGCCGGCCGGACGCCTCACCTATACCCAGATCCTCAACTCGCGCGGTGGCATCGAATGCGACCTCACCGTGGCGCGCCTTGCCGATGACCGCTTCTACATCGTCACCGGTACCGGCTCGCGCACCCATGATTTCGGATGGATCAGGCAGCATCTGCCGGTGGGTGCGGATGCACGGCTTGTCGATGTGACCGAGGATTACGGTACGCTTTCGCTGATGGGGCCGCGCGCGCGGGACGTGCTTTCGTCTGTCACGGATGCCGATGTGAGCAACGACGCCTTCCGCTTTGGTCGGGTGCAGGAGATCGAGATTGCCGGCCATACGGTGCGCGCCATGCGCGTGACCTATGTGGGTGAGCTGGGCTGGGAACTGCATGTGCCCATCGAAGGGACCGGCGATGTTTTCGATGTGCTGATGGAAAAGGGCCGCGCCCACGACATCCGCCCGGTCGGTTATCGGGCCATCGAGTCGCTCAGGCTTGAGAAGGGATATCGCGCGTGGGGATCGGACGTTACGCCGAATGACAACCCCTTTGAAGCGGGGCTTGGCTGGGCGGTGAAACTGCGCCGCGACACGCCTTTTATCGGCCGTGAGGTCTGTGAGGTGGCGGCCGCCAATCCGCTGACAAAACAGCTGGCCTGTTTCACGACCGAGGACCCGGACGTGGTGTTGCTTGGCCGGGAAACCATACTGCGCGATGGCGAACCTGTCGGCTATCTGACCAGCGGTGGCTTTGGCTACACGGTCGGAAAGCCCATCGGCTACGGTTATGTGCGCTCGGAAAACGGTGTCGACGAGGCGTTTCTGACATCGGGACATTACGAACTCATCGTGGCGAACGAACGCATCGCCGCCACGCTTCACATGGCGCCGCTCTACGATCCGCCGGGGGAACGCGTGAAGGGCTGATCGAAAAACCGGCGCCAAGATGCCGGGGCGCATTTCGCACACTGGGAGGGAAGGCAAATGGCTTCAATCGGTACCTACGTCATCTACATCATCATGGCATGCGCGGTCGCCGGCGCAATCGCCTCGATCCGCAACCCGGAAACCGGGCTCGGCAAGGAGTTCATCGAGGGGCTTCATTCCATCGGCCCGATTTTCATACCCGTGGCCGGTATCATGGCCGCGATCCCCTATCTGTCGGAGTTCATCCGGGCAGTCGCAGGACCGCTCTTTGCGATGATCGGCGCGGACCCGTCGATCGCTGCAACGACGGTGATCGCCGTCGACATGGGCGGCTATCAGCTGGCTGACGCATTGGCGCAGTCGCGCGATGCGTGGATGATGGCGACCGTCGTCGGCTACATGTCGGGCGCGACGATCATCTTCTCCATTCCCGTCGGGCTGGCGATGCTGGCAAAATCCGATCACAAATACATGGCGCTCGGCATCATGTCGGGCATTCTGAGCGTGCCGGTTGGCGTGTTCATCGCGTGTACGCTGATTGCCATGACGGGGCTCGACATCAGGCCCGACGTCTCCACCACTTCGGAGGCGACCCATCAGATCGCGCTGACCATGGTCGACATCCTGCGCAATCTGCTGCCCCTGATCGTGTTCTGCGTGGCAATCGCTTTGGGGCTGCGTTTCGCACCCGATGCGATGATCACCGGTTTCCTTTGGTTCGGGCGCATCATGTATGCCGGCATCACGCTGGTGCTTGTGGCTTCGATCGTTGAATATTTCACCGGCATTTTCTCCGCCGTGTTCGGCTCCTGGGGTTTCGACCCGATCATTGCCGATGAACAGGATCAGTTCCGTGCCCTGGAGATTGCCGGCTATATCGGCATCATGCTCGCCGGCGCGTTTCCGATGGTCTACCTGCTGACGAAATATCTGGCTGGCCCCATGCAGGTGATCGGCGCACGCATCGGCGTTTCGCCGGAAGGTGCGGCGGGGCTTCTGGCGGCAAGCGCGAACATTCTCGCCATGTACCGCCTGGTCGGTCAGATGCGGCCACGCGACAAGGTGCTGGCTATTGCCTTTGCCGTGTGTGCGGCATTTACCTTTGGCGACCATCTGGCATTTGCGGCGAACTTTCAGCCGACGATGATCCTGCCCTTGATGCTGGGCAAGCTCTTTGGCGGTGCTGCGGGCTTCATGCTGGCCGTGTGGCTCTCGGTGCCCAAGGCGGAAGAACTGGCTTCGCTAGAGGCAACACCCGAGCCGGTGGCGAGGACGGCACCGGCGGAGTGAACGCTGGTTCGCCTATCCGCGATTTGCGGTTGGCGGTGAAGCTTTTCCCCCTACGCGGGCCGCCGCGTAGGGGAGAAACGCGACAATCAGAATGACGCGCAGCACATGATGGACTGCCACCATGGCAGGATCGATCATCAGCGCGAGCGCAACGACCCCAAGCTCGGGCGCGCCGCCTGGCAGATAAGCCAGAAACAGCGGAGCCACATCGCCGCCGGCAAAGGGCGCGACGATGAAGGCCGCGGCCAGTGAGCCGATGGCCATGACCACGCCGACAAGGGCCGCAAGCCAGCCATCGCGTGCGATCTGGCGCAGCGTATAGCTGGCAAAGCGGGCACCGACGCCCGATCCGATCACGATTTGCGCCAGAATGGAAAGCGGTGCGGGCACATGAACCGTGACCAGCCCGCTTGCGTGGAAAATGGCCGAGCTCAAGAGCGGAAGAAGAAGCATGACCGACGGGAAGCGGATGCGCTTTGCGGCATACCAGCTTGCAATGGCAACCAGAGCCAGTGCGCCATGCTCTTTGAAGTCGAGGGCCTCGTGCGTTTCGAATGCCGTGCGGTTTGCAGCAGACAGATCGATGCCCGAAATCCACTGGATGAGGAGCGGTGCCGAAATGAGAAGCACCACCAGACGCGCCGTGTGACAAAGCACCACGCGGTTCGTCTCGGTCTTGTATTGCTCGGCCAGCATGGTGACGACGGAGAGGCCGCCGGGCATTGCGGCGAACAAAGCCGTTTCGCGGTTCATGTCGCCCCAGCGCCGGAAAACGATATAGGCAAGGAGGCCAAAACCAAGCGACAGCAGCGCCATGGCAAGAAGGCTGACTGTCCATGTACCGGCGCGGGCGATGACATCCGGCGTGAAGCCGGTGCCGAGCATGGTGCCGATGGCGACCATGGCATAGCTGCGCCAGCTTGCCGGAAGTGCCGGACGAAATGGCGAAATCTGCGTGATCAGCGCGGAGGCGGTGACGCTGCCCAGAACCCAGGGCAGCGGGAGATTGAGCAGAAAGAAGGTGAGGCCGCCGGCAGCGCCGATGCCAATGGTGGCGGCGCCGCGGGCGATGGCAGAGGCTGGCATGCTCAAGCTTCGGCCTGCCGTACCTTGCGCTGGCGCAGTTTCTTGAGAAGCGGAGCGCCAACGAGAACGAGCAGCATGACGACGAAAAGGCCAAGCGCCATTGGGCGTTCGAGCAGGTAGTTCAGCGGCTGGTTGTTGGAGATCTGCAGGGTGCGCACCAGCTCGCCTTCCATCATGCGACCGAGAAGCAGGCCGATGACAGTGGCGGCGACCGGATAGTCGTGACGGCGCATGAGCCAGCCGAGACCGGCAAAGGCAGCGACGGTGAGCGGGCCTGCGATCGTGCCCGTGATTCCGTATCCACCCCATGCGCACATGGCCAGAACACTGGGCACGAGATAGGCGAGCGGCACGCGCACCACCATGCCCAGAACCCGCAGCATGGCGAGACCGATCACGGCCAGAAGCAGGACCTGACCCAGATTGCCCAGAATGATGGAGTAGACGACATCGGTCTGGTTGCGGATGAAGGAGGGGCCGCCGATGATGTTGTGAAAGGAGAAGGCTGCAAGGAGCACGGCCGTTGCCGCGCCGCCGGGAATGCCAAGCGCCAGAAGCGCGGTCATGGACCCGCCTTCGGAGCTGCTGTTGGCGGATTCTGCCGCGATGACGCCCTCCGGCGCGCCCTTGCCGAAGGCTTCCGGCGTTCGCGATGTTCTCTTGGCTTCGCCATACGAGACCAGATTGGCAACCGATGAGCCAACGCCGGGGATGGCACCGATCACAGCGCCGATGAGGCTGCCGCGGATCAAGACGCCGGGATGACGGAAGGCTTCGCCCGCGCCGCGCAGAATGCGGCCAAACGAAATGTCGCGCTGTGCTTCGTCCTGCACCAGATAGGAGCTGCCGCGCAGGCGCAGAAGCTCCGATGCGGCAAAAATACCGATCATGGCAGGAACGACGGGAATGCCGTCGAGCAGGTGCGGATTGCCGACAGTGGTGCGCATCACGCCGGTGGTCGACATGCCGATCTGGCTGAGCATCAGCCCGAAGAAGCCTGCAAGCAGACCCTTCGACAGGCTGCTGTCATTAAGTGTCGCGATCAGGGTGAGGCCCCAGAGAACCACGACAACCATTTCCATGGGGCCGATCTTCAGAACCAGCGCGGCCAGCGGATTGATGAGAAGCAGCAGGAGCACGTAGCCGACAAAGGCACCGATGACCGATGCGGCCAGCCCGAGGCCCAGCGCCTCATTGTGTTTGCCCTGCCGCGCCATGGGATAGCCATCAAAGGCGGTGGCGATGGAGGAGGACGAGCCCGGGATGTTCATCAGGATCGCCGTCACCCCGCCACCATAGGCGCCGCCGGTGAAGATTGCCGTGAGAAACAGCATGGCCTGCAGGAAATCCATGCCGAATGTGACCGGCAGGAACACTGCCATTGCCATCGAGATCTGAAGGCCGGGGATAGACCCGAAGATCAGGCCGATGAGAAGGCCGGGAATGACCCAGAGCCACGGATCGAAGCTGGTGAAGAGCAGGCCGAAGGCCTGTGAAAGGGCAAAATGGTCGATCATCTCAAAGCACCAGCGTCAGCATCGGGTATGGAAACAGGGATCCGAACCCCTTGACCAGAAGCACGGTGAAGAGCGCGGCATAAAGCGGCGGTTGCCAAAGCCCTCGCCCGCCACTCATCACCACGCCGGCCCAGACGAAAACAAAGGTTGCCACGTCGAAACCCACATGGGTGAGAGAATAGCAGAACACGGCAAAGCCCGAGAGCAGCAGCAGATCGCCCCATATGCCGGTTTTGGTGCTTTCGTCGGACGGCTTGGCGAATGCGCCGGCGATGACGAAAAGCGCGAGAAGCAGAAGCACGGCGGCGACCGGGGCAGCCACCACCAGATTGTTGAGTGAAGCGGAGGCGGATACGGCACTCCAGAGAATGAAGCCTGTTATGGCAAGCACAATGCCGATAAAGGCGGCATGCGTGGCCGGAAATCTTGTGGTCATATCCATCCTCGCTTCTGCAGGATCGAAAGAAAGCGGGAGCTGCCGCCCCCGCTTCAATTCCTACTCTTCAGTTCCGAAGCGTTTCAGAACTTCGAAGTTGGAGTTGATGATCTCGGTCGTGCGTTCCGGTCCGAGCCATTCAGCGCCGATCTTCTGCTCTTTCAGGCTTTTTACAAACGCCTCGTCTTCGAGCACAGCCTTATAGGCATCGACCATCTTCTGGAAGGCCTCAGGATTGTTCTTCTTGAACTCGGCATGTGCGGCCAGACCGCGCATGGAACCGGCCAGCACAGGGACGGACTCAAGACCGTTCTTCTCAAGGGCCTGGTTGAGTGTTGGGGCGTCCCAGTCTTCACTCGGTTCATCGGCAGCCAGCGCCAGCGGGCGGACATATTCGGCGATCGAAAGCGTGCCATCCGCGGCAAGCACGGTCATGTCGACCTGGCCGCCTGCCACGGCGGTGCGTGCCTTGCCGCCCGACTGATAGGTGACAATGTTGACGGCGGACTTGTCGACGCCAAAGGCTTCGAGGGCGAGCTCCAGATTGATGGCGCCGGTGGAGCCGGGAACCACCGAAACCTTCAGCTTGCCGGGCTCTTCCTTCGCTGCTGCCATGAACTCGGCGAGCGTCTTGTAGGGCGTCTCGGCGTTGACCGCGAACAGGTCGTGATCGTTCCACTGGCCGTTGATGAACGCGAAATCGTCAAGCGTGTAGTCGGCATCGAAACGCAGGATCGCGTTGGAAATATACGGATGGATCGAAGTGGCCAGGAAATAGCTGCCGTCTTTCGGCATCTGGGAGAAATAGGTGTGGCCGACATGGCCGCCGCCACCTTCCTGATTGACCACCGTGATGGGGGTCTCCAGCTCGTCTTGAAGACGCTGGGCGAGCGCTCGTGCCGTGCGGTCGGCCGACCCGCCCGGCCCAAGCGCAACGACGAAGGTGATCTTGCGCGGCGGCCAGCTTTCTTCGGCTTTGGCGGTGGCCGGCTGCAAAACGGCCGCCAGCGACATGCCGAGCGCGGCTGCGGCGATAGCGAATTTTTTCATGGTCAGACTTTCCTCCCTGACGCTGTTGGTTGCAAGATTGTAGTGCAATCTGTCGATCCAGACAGTTATCGTCCGAACGCTCATCGTGTCAAGAGAATCAAAATTATTGACAGAAGCGCGGTTTTCAAGGATTTTTCGGTCAATAATCTGCTTTTTGAAATTTTGGCCGGTGGTCCAGAGGAGAAGAGATTGTCAACAATCGTGATGAAATCTCGCGGACTTGCCGCCGAGCGACTGGCTGATGCATTGCGCGAAGACATTCTTTCCGGCCGCCTTCCTTCGGGGGAGCGCCTGGGAGAGGTCGCGCTGGCCGAACGGTTTGAAGTCAGCCGGGGGCCGGTGCGCGCGGCGCTGAACATTCTCAGCGAAGCGGGTCTCGTGACGATCGTTCCCAACAGTGGCGCGCGTGTGCGCGAAATGGGGCGTGCGGATGCGCGCGCACTTTACGAGGTGCGCGCTGCGCTTGAAGCCGAAGCCGCCATGCTTGCCGCCGCCAGGGCCGGGCCGGAGACGGCCGCCCTGTTCGGCGATCTGCTCGATCAGCATGCCGGTGAGATTGCGGCGCATCCCGAGGGCGCATATCTGCAGGGTGCCGGGGATCGCGATTTCCATATGGTGATTGCGCGAATGGCCGGCAATCCGATCATTCTTCGCTATCTGGCGCGCGAGCTCTATCCGCAGCTTTCGCTGCTGCGCGTCAAGCATCGAAACGTGACCGGGCGCGGGGCCAGGGCATTAAACGAACACAAGCGGATCGCAACGGCGATCGCCGATGGAGATGCGGAAGTCGCCGGTCTCCTGATGCGGCGTCACATACGCAACAGCTGGACAGCGCTCGAAGCGCAGCTTTCCGAGACCGCCAAGGAGGTGGAATGAGCCAGAAACGCATGCCCGCAGCTTTCATACGCGGAGGCACCTCCAAGGCGGTGGTACTGAAGCGCGCGGATCTGCCGGAAGATGAGGCTGCCTGGCCTGAGCTCTTTGCGCGCATGATGGGGAGTCCCGATCCCAATGGGCGGCAGCTCGACGGCATGGGCGGCGGCATCTCCTCGCTGAGCAAGGTGTGCATCGTGGGGCCTTCGACCCGCGAGGACGCCGATATCGACTATACGTTCGCCCAGGTCGGGGTGGACAATGATACGGTCGATTTCAGCGGCAATTGCGGCAATATGAGCTCTGCCATGGGCCCGTTTGCCTATGAGGAAGGGCTGGCGGATGGTCCGCGCGACGGAGAAGCGGTCGTGCGCATCCACAACACGAATTCGGGCAAGGTGATCGTCTCGCGTTTCGAGGTCTCGGGCGGCTCGGCTGTCGTGACCGGCGACACACGCATTCCCGGCGTGCATGGCACGGGCGCACCGGTTACGCTGGATTTTCTTGATCCGACCGACACGTTCGGACGGGGCGCTTTGCCCGGCGGACTGGCAAGCCATGAGCTGATCCTCACCGATGGCCGGAAGGTCCGGGTGACGATGATCGATGCCGCCGTTCCTTCGGTTTTCGTAGCGGCCGGTGATGTCGCTGGTGACACACGCGAGCACCCCGCAGCGATCGATGACGATAACGCGCTTATGGCACGTCTGGAGGACATTCGCCGTCAGGCTTCCGTGATGATGGGGCTGAGCGCCGATCCTGCCGCCGCCGCCGCCCGCATCGCCACGCCAAAAATTGCCATGGTGGGGGCTGCCGCCGATTACACCGACCTGTCGGGAAACGCGCATCCGGCAGCCGATCAGGACCTGCAGATCCGCATGATCTCTGCCGGGCAGGCGCATCGGGCTGTCCCGGTCACCGGTGCGCTGGCGCTTGCCTGCGCAGCGGTTGTCGAAGGCTCGGTCGTTGCTGCCTGCCTTTCCAGCGGGTCCGATCCATTGAATCTGCGCATCGCAACGCCAAGCGGCATCGTCACGGTGGGTGCGACCCGCGATGAGGAAAGCGGCGTGATCAGCGCCGCCCGGATCGTCCGCACCCAGCGGCGTCTGATGGACGGGCATATCTGCATTCCCTGACCTGAACCACGAACCTCTGCCCAACAGGACTGAAGAAAGAGACACGTTTCATGCTGAACCACGAAATCAACCGCACCTTCAAACAGCGTATTCTCAAGGGCGATCCCGTGCTCATGCCGGGCGCGGCCAATGCGCTGGCGGCGCGGGTCATCGAAGATCAGGGGTTCGAGGCGATCTACCTGTCGGGTGCGGGTCTGACCAACACCTATCTCGGCATGCCGGATATGGGTTTTGTGGGGCTGAGCGAGATTGCGCAGCACACCTCCACCATTCGCGACGCGACCGAACTGCCCATCGTGGTGGATGCCGACAATGGTTTCGGCAACGCGCTCAATGTGCGTCATACCATCCGCACGCTGGAGCGGGCCGGCGCGAGCGCCGTGCAGCTGGAAGACCAGAAGACGCCGAAGCGCTGCGGGCATTTTTCCGGCAAGGAAGTGGTGCCGCTGGACGAGGCCCGTTCGCGCATTCGCGCAGCGGTCGACGCCCGCCAGGATGAGAACACCCTCATCGTGGCCCGCACCGACGCCCGCGCCACGGATGGCTATAATGAAGCGCTGGATCGCGCTGCGGCATTCATCGAGGACGGTGCCGACATCACCTTTGTGGAGGCTCCGCAGTCGAAGGAAGAGATGCGTGGGATTCCGGCAGCACTCAAAGGCACGCCGCAGCTCGTGAATCTGGTGGTCGGCGGCAAGACGCCGATCCTCGACCTTGATGAGCTTGGCGATATGGGCTTCTCGCTCGTGCTTTACGCCAATGTGGCGCTGCAATCGGCCGTCTATGGAATGCAGCTGGCACTCGGGCAGCTCAAGGAAACCGGACGCATGGACGAAGGCGGTCCGGTGGCGAGCTTCGTCGAGCGTCAGCGCATGGTGCGCAAGGAGCTTTTCGACGAGCTGGAGAAGCGCTACGCGATCTAGGATCTCTCCGCTTTTTGCGGAGTGAGCGGGCGCATGGAACGTGAAAGGCCGGCGGCATTGGGGAATGCCGCCGGTTTCTTCATATCGCTACGGTACGACCGGTTCCTGCCACGCCACAGGTGGTGAGAAGTGCGGCGGAGGGGACAATCTCGGTCTCCTCCTCGGCCCTTAGCAGAAAGGCCGTGGTCTGCGGCTCGCGATAGGCTTCGATCACGGCGCGCGTTGCCCCCGTGTATAGGGCGCGTAGAGCCCGAAAGCAGCCGCTATGGGTCACGACCACATGCGCATAACCGCGGTCCAGGCCATCAAGCCAGCCCTTTATCCGCGCGAAGAGCTCATCCTTGCTTTCGCCGCCCGGCACCCGGTAGCCCCAGGGGTCGACGTAATGGGCCTCGAACTCCTGAGGGCGCTCCGCCTTCACTTCGCTGAGCGTGCTTCCCTCCCAGTGCCCATAGGCGCGCTCGACGATCTCAGGCGCCTCGGCGAAACGCCCGAAATCGAGGTTCCAGCAATCCGCCAGAATGGAAGCCGTCTGCCGGGCTCGCCCGAGTGGACTGACCCAGAAGCGTGCATCAAGGGGCAGGGAACGAAGATGCGCCTCGACTGCCGTGGCGACGGCAAGACATTGCCGTGTGCCATTGAGTGTCAGGGGCGCGTCCATTCGCCCCTGAAGCCGGCCCCTGTCGGTTCCACTGTGTTTCTCCGTGGCGAATGAGCAGGATCGGCGGGTATGTGTCTTGCATTGCGGCGTGCGTGTGCGATGCGCCGGCAAACATGTCATCAGCCATCGATCAGGACTCCTTCCTGATGACGCACGGTCAGATGGACCGTTTCGCCGGCTTTGCGCCGCCCATGGCCCCTTGTGTGAACCTCGTCGACAAGCAGCGTCTGGCCGGCAACGTCGACTGCGTAACGGATCATACCGCCGAGAAACTCTGCCGACTGAACGGTGCCGCGCAGACCGTTTTCGCTTTTGCTGAATGAGATGCTCTGTGGCCGAAGGACAAGCTTGCCGGCCCCAGGTCGGGCGTCCTGCGGGCAGGGCAGGATGATGCCCGAAGACAGGAGAAACACATTGCCCTCTCCTTCGCGCCTGACGCTGCCTTCGAGAACGTTGGCCGTGCCAAGGAAGTTGGCCACGAAGGCATTGGCCGGTGTGTCATACACGTCGTCGGGCCTGCCAACCTGCTGCACCACCCCGTCTGCCATGACAGCGATGCGGTCGCAGATCGTGTTTGCTTCTTCCTGATCATGGGTCACGAAAATGGTCGTGATGCCAAGCCGCCTTTGCAGTTTCAGGAGATCCTGCCGCATCTGCACGCGCAGATTGGCGTCGAGATTGGACAGCGGTTCATCGAGAAGCAGAACGCTCGGTTCCACCACGATGGTGCGGGCCAGTGCAACGCGCTGCTGCTGACCACCTGAAAGCTGCGAGGGATAGCGCTCGGAATACTGGCTCATGCCGACCATTTCCAATGCCGCCTTCACGCGCTTTTCCGTTTCGGCTTTCGGCACGCGTCTTTCATCGAGGCCGAAGGCGACGTTGCGCGCGACGCTCATGTGTGGCCAGAGCGCATAGCTTTGAAACACCATGCCGACATTGCGCTTCCATGGTGCCATGCCGACCACATCCTGCCCACCGAGCAGGATTTCGCCTTTTGGCGTGGGGCCGAAGCCGGCTATTGCGCGCAGAAGCGTGGACTTGCCTGACCCCGAAGGGCCTAGAAAGGCGAAGAATTCGCCGGGTTCGATCTTCAGATCGATGCCCCTGAGCACTTCCGTCGAACCGAAGGAAAGGGACACATTGCGAATGTCGATCTCGACGGGCTCCACCCCGCCGGTTTTCATGGGCTGCGGTGATGGGTGCGTGGTTGCGGATTTCATGGGCATGTTCATCTCAATGTTCTCCCCCCTGGGTGGCGACCGCGGCCTGGCTGCGGCGCGTGTTCTCGACCAGACGATGCGACAGGTAGGTCGCCAGACCGACGATGATCACCGCCATGATGCCAAGGGCTGCACCGGGGCCACGGCCTGCGGCCGATTGCATGAAGAGGTAAAGCCCGTAGGCGAGTGGTGCGTCTTTCTCGCTGGCCACCAGCATGATCGTCGCCGAAAGCTCTACGGCTGCGGTGGCAAAGCTTGTCACGAAACCGGCGACCAGACCGCTGACCATAAGCGGCACGACCACACGGCGAACCGTGCGCAGCTTCGAGGCCCCGAGGTTTTCAGCGGCTTCTTCAAGCGACGGTGAAATCTGCTGAAGC
Source organism: Nitratireductor sp. GISD-1A_MAKvit (assembly GCF_040819555.1). GTDB lineage: Bacteria > Pseudomonadota > Alphaproteobacteria > Rhizobiales > Rhizobiaceae > Nitratireductor. The sequence continues at coordinate 3,480,822 of NZ_CP161920.1, read as the reverse complement.
GCGGCAGTGCAGGAGCGCAGCGCATAGGGCAGACGACGCACGGCGAGCGCGATAACGATGATGCCCCACCAGGTCGCCAGCGGCTGGCCGGTGATAGGCATTTCGACACCATAGAACACGCGCAGATAGCCAATTCCGAGCACGACACCGGGAACGGCAAGTGCTGAGACGGCCATGTAGTCCAGCCATTTGCGCCCGATGATGTTGGTGCGCAGCACCAGATAGGCGATCGCCGTGCCGATGATGATGTCGATCAGACCTGCGAGCCCGGCGTAAAGCAGCGTGTTCTGGATGAAGCCCCAGGCCGAGGTAAGGGCGGTCTCGTAGTGCGCCACCGTAAAGCCATCAGGCAGGACGCCGAAGGACCAGACCGTGCCGAAAGACAGAAGCAGAAGCCCCAGATGCGGCGCCAGAACGAGCGCGAGGATGAGGAGCACGACGATGTAGCACAGCACCGCCTCGCGCCGCGAAAGATCGCGTTTGGAAAGGCCCCCGCCACCCTTCTGTGTGGTCGAATAATCCTTGCCGCGCATGCCGAGGAACGAAACCCACATGGCGAAGATCGAGAAAACGATCAGAATGCAGGAGATCACATAGCCCATCGGATCGGAGATGCCGACCGAGGAAATGCGCAGATAGGCCTGCGGGGCGAGCATGGTGTTGACGTTGAGGAGCAGCGGCGTGCCCAGATCGTCGAACACCTTGACGAAGACCAGTGAGGCACCGGCGATATAGCCGGGCATGGCCAGCGGAAAGACGATGCGCCGGAACATGCGCACGCCGCTGGAGCCGAGCATCTGGGCTGCTTCTTCCATGGAGCGGTCGATATTGCGCAGGCTGGCCGACAGATTGATCAGGATGAAGGGGAAATAGTGCAGGCTCTGCACGAAGATCACACCGTTCAGCCCCTTCATGAAAGGGACCGTGATGCCGAAATAGTCGCGCAGGATGAGGTTCACGCTGCCATTGGCTCCGAACAGAAGCTGCATCGCCACCGCACCAATGAAGGGCGGCATGATGAGCGGCACGAAGGCCAGGGTCTGGATGATGACCGACCCGGAGAAGTTGAAGCGTGTGGTGAAATAGGCAAGCGGCAGGGCGATGGCCGAGGCGATCACAACCGACATGCCCGCCACATAGACGGAATTGTAGAAGGACTGGCGAAACAAGGTGCTGGCGAAAAAGTCCTGAAAGTTCACCAGCGTGAAACCGCCTGTGGCCGGGTCCTGAAACGCGACCTGGATGACTTTCAGCACCGGCACGACAAGAAACGCGCCGAGAAAAAGAACGACAAGGCCAGCCGCCAGATAGGGTCCGACAGACACGTTGAGTGCCGGCCGCCGAAGGGCTGCAGTGGGCATGGATATGCTCCGTTGGAACGGGAAGTCTTGAATGGCCGGCCGCCGGGATCCGGCGTCAGGGAGCGCTGCTCACGCTGCGCTTGTCCCGGCGGGCGGCAGTGCTCTTAGAGCAACGACTTGGCCTGTTCGGCCAATTCGGCAGCCTTGCGGTAGTTCTCGACCACCATGGCATCCCACTTCTGCTCGATCTCGGCCTGACGACCCTCGACCTGGGTGTCGGCCTTCTTGCGCTTGACGGTGAAGATCGCATTGAAGTCCGGATCGGAGGCTTCTTCTGCAGTCACCGGAAGGGCGTAGAGCAGTGCCTTTGCTTCGTCGATCAGTTTGTTAGCCTCGGCATTGTCGGAGCCGGATTCGGCGAGCGCGGTTTCGGCGGCCTGCACGGCAGCGGTTGCGTTGCGCAGATCGTCGAGCCGGTAGGTGATCATCACGTCGAACAGGGAATTCACCACATTGTAGCGCTGTTTTGAGACGTCACTGTCGAAATTGACCTTCGTCTCGATGGACCCGTCAAACGGGTTGGGCAGGCCCTCAGGTGCTTCCCCGTAGGCATTCTCGTTGACGGGCAGACGCATGATCTTTGGGTCAAACAGCAGGGCCTGGCCCTTTTCCGACAGAAGGAAGTCGATGAATTTCTGCGCCGGGCCCTCATTGGGTGCATTGGCGACCACTCCGATGTTCGCAGGCACGAGTGCTGTCACGCTCGGATAGTGGAACTCGACGGGGAACCCCGACGCCTTGGACGAGAAGCCGAAGAAGTCGATCACGATACCAATGCCGAAGGAACCGCTGTTGACGCCGTCCGGAACGCCGAAGCTGCGCTCGGTGATCGTTTTCGCATTGCCGGAGATGGCTTTCAGTGTCTTCCAGCCTTCTTCCCAGCCTTCACCCTGAAGAATGGTCTCGATGGTCAGATGCGTCGTGCCCGAGCGTGAGGGCGAGGAGAGGCCCACATGACCATGATAGACCGGCTTTTCCAGATCGCCCCATTCTTTCGGTGCCGGAAGCTCATAGGCGTCCATGTAGCGCGTGTTCCACATGAAGCCGTAGCCGGAAAGCGCAAAGCCCAGATACTGGCCGTCCGGATCGTTGATCGGATAGCCGTTCAGATCGGCAGGGATGCCGTCGACTTCTTTGGAATAGCTGCCGAGAAGATCCTCGCCCTTCAGCACTTCGAAGGCATCCGGCGCGGATGCCCAGAAAATGTCCGACTGATTGTTCTGCGCCGTCTCAATCAGATATTTTACGCCCGAGGACGTGCTCTTGTTCACTACCTCGACGGCGATGGAAGGGTTCTCCTTCATGAAGGCGGTCTTGAAGACATCCGTCAGGTCGGAGGGAAAAGACGTGACGATGACGAGCTTGTCATCGGCCGCATGAAGCGGCGTTGCCGCCAAGAGGGCCGCAGTGGCAACCCCAAGTCCGAACATGCGAAGCGGCTTGCGTTTAAAGTCAGGCATAAAATTCCTCCCAGAAATTTACCGCGATCTTTTTCATCGCTCCAACAAGGAAGCAACCGGCGTGCCAGTTTGCGGTTCTGGCGAGGATTATCTGCAAGGTGTTGTAATAAATAGGAAAAAGCGTTACCTGGTTCGGTATGAAATGGGTCATTTCTGACCCATTCTTCCAATTCACGTGTCGCTTTTGACGCGGTCCTTCGAAAGAAATTCCTCGCGGGAAAGCCCATGGCGCTGCATGCGCAGATAGAGTTTCTTGCGGGGGATGCGGAGAAGGTCAGCGGCCCGCTGAACCTGTCCCCCCGTTTTGCGCAATGCTGCCGCCAGCACACGTTTCTCGAACGTGTCCATCTGTTCGGCAAGACCGTCCGAGAGCTGATCGGCCTCCAAGCTGCGCGCTTCGCCATCAATGCCGAGAGCATACCGTTCGGCCAGATTGATCAGTTCGCGCACATTGCCCTTCCATGGCCGGTTGCGCAGCGCGTCCAGATAGTTGTGATCGGGCTCCACAAAATCCATCTGGACACGCCTGGCGGCGTGTTGCGCATAGTGCATGAAGAGCAATGGCACGTCTTCGGGCCGTTTGCGCAATGGCGGAATGGAGAGCGTTGCAACGGCGATGCGATAGTAAAGATCGGCACGGAACGAGCCTTCCTCGGAGGCTGCCTCCAGGTCCTTCTTGGCTGCCGCGACGACCCGGACATCGATCCCGATTTCGTCCCTGCCGCCCAGCCGCGTGATGGTCTGCGACTGGAGCGCGCGCAGGAGCTGGGTCTGATGGGCAAGGGGCATGCTTTCGATTTCGTCGAGAAACAGCGTGCCACCGCTTGCCTGTTCCAGCCTGCCGATGCGCCGGCGGTCCGCACCGGTGAAGGCGCCGGGCTCATGGCCAAAAAGTTCGCTGGCGATCAGAGTATCGGGGAGGGCGCCGCAATTGAGTGCCACGAACGGACCTTCGCGCCGCTGGCCAAGCTCATGAAGCGCCGTTGCCACGACTTCCTTGCCGGAGCCGGTTTCGCCATAGATGACCGTGTTCACATCGGCGAGCGCGATGGCTGCAATGCGCTTGCGCAGAAGCCGGATGGCTTCACTGTTGCCAATAAGGTGCTTTTCCAGCGCGTAGCGCTCGCCTGCGCCGCTTTTCAGCGCTCGGTTCTGCAAAACGAGCTGCCGCATCCGGGCGGCTCGCTCCACCGCCGCCAGCAGCACGTCAGGCTCCACCGGCTTCTCGATGAAATCATAGGCTCCGCTGCGCACGGCCGAAACGGCCATGGGCACATCGCCATGGCCCGTGATGATGATGACCGGGATGTCGCGGTCAATCTCGCGAACTGCTTCAAGAAGTGCGGTTCCGTTCATGCCGGGCATTCTCAGATCGGTGACGACGATGCCCGGCCAGTCGCGATTGAGCGCCTTCAATGCCTCATTTCCATCAGAGAAAACAAAGGGCTCATAGACCTCAAGCGCGAGTGTTTCGGCCCATGCGTCTCTTATGTCGGGCTCGTCGTCCACCAGAATGACGGGTATCGACTTCATGTCTTGAACAGCTCCACGGTTGCGATCACTCCATCTTCCTTTCGGCTTCTCACATCAAGCCGGCCCTCCCAGATCGCGAATGACATTGTAGGAGATCGAGAGGCCGAGCCCCAGACCTTCGCCGGGCGGTTTCGTTGTAAAGAAGGGATCGAAGAGCTTCCCGTCCAGCCCCTCGGCGAGGCCCTCGCCATTGTCCTCAACTTCAATGCGCGCCAGCATTTCCGTTTCGCTTACCCTTATGACGAGGCGGGCTGGATGAACCGGTTCGACCGCGTCGAGCGCATTGGAAACAAGGTTGACCAGAACCTGTTCCAGCAGCGCCGGTTCCGTCATGACATGAACCGGATGGGGGGGATGCTTCAGCTCAAGCTCGATGCCCTGCCGCTCGATCCGCTCCTTGAAAAGCGCCAGTGCGTTTGAGACAACTTCCCGCACGTCGTGCCGCACCAGAACGTCCTGCGGCCGTCGTGCGAAGGTTTTGAGGTGGTTGGAGGTTTTGGCCAACCGCTTGATCAGCCGTTCGATGTCGGCGAGTTTTTCTTTTGCCTTGTCGATGTCTGCACGGTCGAGATAGCGCAGCGCATTGTGGGTATAGGATCCCATCGCCGTGAGCGGCTGGTTGAACTCATGCGCAATCCCGGCAGAGAGCTGTCCGAGCGCGGCAAGCTTGGCGGCCTGCACCAGTTCCGCCTGCGTTTCGCGCAGTTCCGTCTCCACCTTCCTGCGCCGCTCGATCTGTGATGTGAGTTTCACATTGGCCTGCCGCAACTCGCGTGCGCGCTGATCGAGCGCTTCGGACTTGTCGCGGAACTGACGAACCGCATCTGCCAGCAGGCCGATCTCGTCGGAGCCGGAGACGCCCACTCTTGTGCCGGTTTCGCCGCGGGCGATCCGCCCCATCGCATGCAGGACCTTCATGAGCCGCTGGAACAGGTGGCCGCGCACGAAAACAAATGAAAAGCCGAGCAGAAGGGCGAGAAGCAAGGCGGTGCTCATGGCGTTGAACACGCGCCATCCGAAGAGAATGTCATTGATTCCCTGCGAAGCGAGCGTGGAGCGACTGCCACTCTCGCGCACCGTGGTCGCCACGATGGTGCCAAGCTCTTCAAGCAGGGAGGCATTCATTCCCTGCAGTTGGGCACTTTCTGCCAGGAGCCCGCTTTCTCTCAGCCGGCGGTCGAGCAGACTGTCGGATCCGGTGGCAAGACGGGCTATGTTTTGCCAGATCTGGCGCAGCGTGATCGCACTGGCGTTGTCGGCAATCAGATCGGCATTGGCGTTGCCTTCTTCAATCGTCTCTGCCAGGCGGGTCTGCAACTGTTCGATGAGCCGGAAGTCCGTCTCGCTGGCGCCACGCAGGATCATCCCGACCGCAAGGTTCGCGCTGGCATGCAGCCGCCCCAGCGCCTCGGTGAGGCGAACCTCCCGCTGGACAAGCCCGCGCGAGGTCCGATCCGGCGGGCGAGAGGTGTTTGGCTCCCCCAGGGCGGCTTCCACGTTGAACTTCGCATCAACAAGCAATGGATCGATCTCCAGCAGGAAATCGCCATGCAGACGGTTCAGGCGGGCGGTTTCTTCCGCTCGCTGCCGGGCCAGAAGAAACCGCCCGGCAACATTCCGGTCCAGAGCCTCGACATTGGCCTCCACTTCACGCAAGAGCTGACCCAGCTGTGAGAATGCATGTTCCCCGACATCTGCTTCCAACAGATGATGAAGGCGGGCGAAATGATTTTCCAGCCGGCTCAGTGCCGCTTCCCGCTCGAACCGGGTGCGTGCGTTGCCGAGCATCGGTACGTCGACGCGAATGGCCTGGCCGATTTCGGCGAGCCTGGCACTTGCGGCCGCCGTCCTGAGGTTGTCTGAGGCCAGTCGGGAGATGGCATTGCCGACACTGCCAAGTGTGAAGTTCGCCACGAGCATGGCCACCACGGCAAAACCCGCGATGGTGGCGATTGCGATCAGCAGCTTGCTGCGCAGCGAGGTGGAATGAACCTTCACCGGCGCAACCCGAAACCAAGCTCGGCCAGCCGTGCGTTGCCCCGCGCGATCAGTTCGCGGGCACGGCTGTAGCGGTTGGAAAAATCGTGCGACCAGCTGTCTCGCAGGGTTCCCCCGCTGTCTCTCGAGAGCCCGGTCAGGCCATTGCCTTCCAGCTGTGAAATCAGCTCCCCGGCATCCGACATGAACGCAGCCACGGGCACTGTTTCCATCTTGTCGCGCGCCTCTGCAACGAGCTTGTTCAACAGCGGATCTTTCACTGTTTTCTGTTTGTCGGACAGCTTTTCGATGTCTGCCCGGATTTCAGCCAGTTCGAGGTGGCGGTATGTGATCATTTCATCGAAGAGTGCATTCACGATCGGAAGTCTTCGCGCGGCCAGGGCTGCATCGAATGTGTAGGCGCTCTCGCGCCGGGGGCGAAACCCTGCCTGTGCCCACAGAGCGGGTTTGACGGGTATGCGGGCAATGGCGGGTCGCAGAAGGAGGTTTTGCCCCGTGTCGGAACGCAGGAAGCGAACGAAGTCCGCCGCCAGAGGATTGAGGGCACCATCGCGGGCGATGCCGGCGCTGGCGGGAAATATTGCACTCCCCTGAAGTGGCGCAAAGGCCAGGGGCGCCTGTGCCTCATGCGCTGCCTTGGCGAGAAAATCAATCCCGATGCCCAGTCCGAACCGATCCCGGACGATGCCTTCACGCACGCCGAAGCTGCGAGCGGTCACAGTGGCCAGATTGCTGCCCAGACGCGACAGGAGTGCCCAGCCCCGCTCCCAGCCCTCGTTTTGCAAGACGGTTTCAACGAACAGGTGCGTGGTGCCGCTGCGGGCCGGCGAGGTCATGCCGATGCGGTTTCGGAACCGATGTTGCGTCAGGAGGTCGACCCCGGGGACTGATCCGAGCACCTTTCCGTCGGGCTTCCACATCAGCCCGATCCGAGACAGGGCGAAGCCAAACCGCGCCCCGTTTTCTTCATCCACCGAAAAGCCGCCAAATTCTGCCGGGTCGAGCGCAAGGTCGGGCCTGCGGTGCATGTGCCCGCCTGCGTCGAGTGCGGCGAAAGCCACAGGGGAACTGGTCCAGACGACATCGGCGATGGGGCGGCGGCGCTCGCGAATATGGCGTATCAGGGCAATGGTGTTCTTGTTGGTAACGCAGGCTTGCCCGTGATCGCGCGAAAAGCGTTCAACAAACGGGCGAAAGAAGCTCTCGGGAAAGGATGTGATGATCTGAAGCCGGCATGGCACATCCTGCGCGCCGGCACCGGTGGCTCCCAGACCATGGGCCGTGAGCACGACCAGCAAGGAATACAGAATCCTGCGCAAATATCTCCTCCCCTGGCGAGGCAACACAGACACCTGTCCGGTCGCTCGAACAGGTGAATGTACGATGCCTCTGGCCTCCCGTCATCCGGTGTGAACGTCACTCGGCAAAAATGGCAAGCCGCGGAACGGGTATTACCTTGCGGGCCTGTCATGCGACGGGTTTTTTCCTTCGGGGCGTGTGACGATCCAGATTGCGACGGTGGCCATCGCCGCGGCGACCGTCAACGCCAGCACGGCCCCGGGGGCGGAGGCCAGGAAGAACACGCCGTATCCGAAAGCAATGCCCGCCACGGCGGCGACTTTTGCGCGGCGTGGAATCGCGCCGTGTTCGCGCCAGCCCCGCAGGGCAGGGCCGAAACGGGGATGGTCGAGCAGTCTGCGTTCAAGGGCGGGCGAGGAGCGCGCAAAGAATCCCGCTGCCAGTATCACGAAGATCGTTGTTGGCATGACCGGCAGGAAGGCGCCGATAAGAGCGAGGACTAGCATCAACAGGCCCAGGGCAAGCAGCACGATGCGCTTCGCACTTTCGAATGCGGGTGCGATCTTCAACGACCGGTCTCCATCGAGCCTGGTGCCTTTGCAACTCTTCCGGGCCTCTGAAATGATGTTGGACTGGCAAAGGCATGCGGCCCGGCAATGAAATCTGTTCATTGAAACACGTTCCCGGCAAGAGTGTGAACGCGACGAAAGATCACGTGCATCGGCCTGGCGTCACATGATCCAGAATGCTGCGACCGCCGTATTGGTTGCGAACGGTTTTCAGGAGTCGATTGAGAATGGCGACAGAAACGCACAAAGGGACTGTCTGGATCACGGGAGCGAGCTCGGGAATAGGGCGAGCGCTCGCGCTCCGGCTCGCGAGAGATGGCTGGAAGGTAGCGGCAAGCGCGCGGAGCGCCGGCGAACTCGATGCTCTGGCCGCAGAGGCACCCGGACATGTGATCGCCTTTCCCCTGGACGTAACGGACATGAAGCGGACGCGTGAGGTTCACGCCGATATCGAGGAACGGCTGGGACCGCTCGACATGGCGGTGCTTGCAGCCGGAACCTATACACGGGACGGGGCTTTCGATTTCAGCGCGACCAACGCGCAGAAGATGATCTCCGTCAATCTGCAAGGCGCCTGCAACACGCTTGAGCCCGTGCTTGAAACGATGATGCGGCGGCGCAGGGGCAAGATCGCGATCACGGCCTCGGTTGCGGGCTATAACGGGCTTCCCGGCGGTGCCACCTATGGCGCAACAAAGGCTGCGCTCAACAATCTGTGCGAGGCGATGAAGCCCGAGGCCGAACGCCACAACGTGTCGCTGAGCATCATCAACCCCGGCTTCGTGGAAACGCCGCTTACCGCGAAAAACGACTTTCCCATGCCGTTTATCATTTCATCAAACGAGGCTGCGGACCACATTGCCCGAGGGCTGGAGGCCGACAGGTATGAGATCATTTTTCCCTGGAAAATGAAGCTCGCGATCAAATTCTTGCATGCATTGCCGGCGACCATCCGCTTTGCGATCACGCGCAGGCTGGTGAGGGAGTGACGGCATCACCCTCCCGCCGCCTGCGGCTTCAGTTCGAACTGAATGACATCGATACGCCGGTTGAGGAATCCGACGCGGCAATAGGCAAGATAGTAGAGCCACATGCGGCGAAACCGCTCGTCGAAGCCAAGCCGTGCAATTTCGGCCCAGGCGGCTCGGAAACGCTTTTCCCATTCCAGAAGCGTTCTTGCGTAATGCTGGCCGATGCTGTGGCCGGCCATGGTGGCGAGCCCCGCATCCCGAGCTGCGCTGGCAAAGGCCGTCGCTGAAGGCAGCATGCCACCGGGAAAGATGTATTTCTGAATGAAATCCGCCTTGCGCCGATAGGTCCTGAAACGTTCCTCGTCGATGGTGATGACCTGGATCAGGGCCTGACCCTCGGGCACAAGCAGCGACCTGACCCTGCTGAAGTAGACGGGCCAGTTTTCTTCTCCCACCGCTTCAAACATCTCGATGGATACGATCTTCGTGAAATTTCCACGACATTCCCGGTAGTCCTGAAGGCGCACCTCGGACCGTTCTGAAAATCCCGCTTCACAGAGTCGCGCACGGGCATAGCGAGCCTGTTCCACGGACAGCGTGAGGCCGGTGACATGGCAGCCGGTCGACCGGATCGCATGTTCGGCAAAACCGCCCCAGCCACAGCCGATCTCCAGTATCCTGTCGTTCGGTCCGATGTCTAACCGCTCAAGAATGCGGTCATACTTGGCTGTCTGCGCATCCTCGAGACTTTGCGAAGCATCCGAAAATATCGCGGACGAGTAGGTCATCGTATCGTCCAGCCATTGGCGATAAAAAGCGTTGCCGAGATCATAGTGAAACGCGATGTTGCGCCTGCTTCCCGCGCGCGAATTTTTCCGCAGCCGGTGCCGAAAGAAATCCAGCTTCGAGATCAACCGCGAGGTCTGGAGGACCTTCCCCCATCGGTCCTCGTTCGCCAGGGCGAGCTTCAAGAGTGCGTGAAGATCGGGAGTATCGACATGTCCGTCTAGATATGCACGGGCAAATCCCATGCTGCCGCCAAGCAGGATCTGCATGAAACCACGCCTGCTGGCGAAGCGCAGGGACGCGTCCGGACCTTTCGCCGAACCATTCGACCGGTGGCAGGAACCATCAGGAAAAACCAGTGTGAGACTGCCAGCCCCCAGCGCGTCTGCCCAGCGGCAGACAATGCGCTGCCAGAGGGGGCGGGGCCCACCTGTGGAACGGTCGGAGACGTTCTCAAAATGACTCATTGTGTTTCACCCTGGGCTCGGACTGGACGATTGTCTGCGAGATGCGCGTCGAGGCTGGCTCGTGGCGATGGAAGCGGACACCTTTCAGCCAGAGCCGCATTGCCTCGAAATGAATGCCGGCGGTGATCTTGAGCGTCATGAGCGGATGCGTGAGAAACAGTCGGAGCAGTGCTCTGTCAGATAGCTCCACCCGTTTCCCGGTGAAGGCCGCAAACATGACGGGCGAACCGTTTTCGGTTTCGTTGATCGTGATGCCGACCTTCTCGCCGGGGGGGAGTATGCGGAAATCGTAGCGGCAGTTCATCGACAGGAAAGGTGACACGTAGAGTGCCTTGTCGCAGGAATGGGTCACGTGTTTCTGGCCCGCAGTGCCTGCCGGCAGCACATAGGTGTGACGCTCGCGAAACGTGTTGCAGACCTCATAGAGTATGAGGCGGACGACCCCGCTTTTGTCGCGGCAGAAATAGACGGACAAGGGGTTGAAAACATAGCCCAGAATGCGCGGGTAGCACAGCAGGCTGACGCGCATGGATGCAGGGTCGAGACCCGCCGCACGCATCTGCCGGTCCACCCAGCGACGCAGCCCGTCTTTCTCGCCATCGCCGTGGTCACTCTCATGAAACGAGAACAGGGCGGTTCGATTGTGACCGAAGAGGCGCAGGGAGGATGAAAGCGCGGGAAGTTCGTCAAGGTCGAGTTCAAGCGAAAACACGCGATACCGCAGCCGGTGCACGCGCGGTGCGTGGCGCGTGTGCACCACCTGACCGGAATATATGGCGGAGCTCCAGCTCATTCTGCTGCCATGAGTTCTGGTTCCCGTGGCTTTGCCTGTCCGGACCCTACATCCTTCCAGGGCGGGGCGAAACCGGCAAGAAGCTCTGCCGCCGACAGACCCGATCGAATGCCGTCTTCGTGAAAGCCGCTGCCGAAATAGGCACCACAGAACCAGGTCTTGCGGTGGCCCTGCAGCCGCCAGAGCTGTCGCTGCGCTGAAAGGGCTGCCTGATTAAACAGGGGGTGTTTGTAATCAAAGCTGGCAATCGCTTCATTTTCGGGGATATCGATGAAAGGATTGAGGGTGACGAAAAGGGATTCCGGGCTGCTCAGGTTCTGGAGGCGGTTCATCCAATAGGTGACACAGAGCTGCCGGGCATCCTCGTGTCCCGTGCCCTGAATGTAGTTCCAGCTCGACCAGATGTTCCGTCGCCTGGGCATGAGCCCTTCATGCCTGTGCAGCACCGCGCGATTGGGCGTGTATCGAAAGGAGCCGAGCAGCTCGTGCTCCGTCTCCGTGGCATCTTCCAGCATGCCAAGAGCCTGATCCGCATGGGTGGCGATCACCACGTCGTCGAAGAGATCGGTGTGCCCCCGGCTGTCGGTCACTTCGACGCCATGCCCAAGGCGCCTGATCCTCGCAACGGGGGACGAGAGGCGCACCGTTCCTTCGAAGTCTTCGAGAACGCGTTGTACATAAGTGCGGCTCCCGCCGGTTACGGTGCGCCAGCGGGGGCGGTCCGAAAGGGCAAGAAGACCGTGGCGCTCAAAAAAGCCGATAAAGGCATACAGTGGATAGTCGCGCATCTGTGCGGCGGTGGTCGACCATATGGCAGCCCCCATCGGCAAGAGGTGGTCGTTGATGAACGCATTGCTGTAGCCGGTCCGATCCAGATAGGAGCCGAGCGTGTCCTGTCCGTGGCGGCGTTCGACCAGGAGACCGGGTGCCTGCCGGTAGAACTTGAGAACATCGCGGAGCATACGCCAGAATCGCGGGCGCAGCGCATTGCCGCGCTGTCCAAGAAGCCCGTTCAGTCCCGACCCTGAATATTCGAAATCACCCCCGTCAAGGGATGCGGCGAACGACATGCTGGAAGGCTGTGTGGGAACATCCAGATGCTGAAAGAGCGAAACGAGGTTGGGGTAGTTGCGGTCGTTGTAAACGATGAAGCCGGTGTCGACGGAAACGGATCCTCCTTCCAATGGCACATCGACCGTGTTTGCATGGCCGCCCGGGCGGTTGGCTGCCTCGTAGAGCGTGACATGACGCGTTCGTGACAGCAGCCATGCCGCCGAGAGCCCCGAAATCCCCGAACCGATGACTGCTACTCTGGGTGACGGGGTTGTTTTGATTGCCGATCCCACCGCACTATCCTTTTGTTGATTGAAAACCATTACGCGGGCGCGTGCAAATCGGATCTCTCTGGACAAAAATTTTTGTCTTCGGTGATCCGCGATGCTTAACTCCCCGTAGCAGGGGGCATGGACATCGTTTCAAACCCTGCACGGCCCGCGCATTTCAGGTGGGCACCAAACTCCGGTAAGCGCACGGGATGGCGCGACAGATCGGGCAAGCGGGGCTTGATGAACGGAAAACACGAAGCTGAATCCCCAGACGAGATGGCAGCCCGGCTGCGGCGCGTGGCCGAGTGCGCGGACATCGATGCCTTCGAATGCATTTTTGAGGCGTTCGCGCCGCGTGTGCGCGGTTACATGCTGCGGCTCGTCCGCGATCCTCAACTGGCCGAGGAACTGATGCAGGAAACCATGATGACGGTCTGGCGCAAGGCGGCGCAATTCGACACGCAGAAAGGCAATGCGAGCGCATGGATATTCACCATTGCGCGCAATCTGCGCATCGACAGTTTTCGCCGAAACAGGCAGCCGGACTTTGACCCGAACGATCCCGCCTTCGTGCCCGATGCCGAACCAAGGGCCGACGACACGATGGAAGCGCGCGATGCGGAAAAAGCGCTTCACAGGGCCTTGAAGGAATTACCGGAAGAACAGAGGAAACTTCTGCACCTGGCGTATTTCGACGACGCCTCGCACAGCGAGATCGCGAGGCGGCTGGACCTTCCACTGGGCACCGTGAAGTCGCGCATCCGACTTGCCTTCAACAAATTGCGTACCGTGCTGGGAGACCGGCCATGAACATCAAGCATCATATCAGCGACGAACTTCTGCTCGACTATGCAACCGGCAGCCTTTCCGAAGGCTGGCGTATCGCCGTCGCGACACATCTGGCGCTCTGCCCGAGCTGCAGGCGCCGGCTTTCCGCCATGGAGATGACCGGCGGCGCCCTTCTGGCAGAAAGTGTTTCAAATGGTCACGACGCGCCATCCGGTGGCTGGGATGCCATGAAGAAACGCCTCCAGGATGAGAAACTTCGGCCAGAAAAAACTGCCGGTTCGGACGTCCGCCTTCCTTCCGGCGACATAGTACTGCCCGAGCCGCTGCGAAGCTATGTGGGCAGCGATGTGGATGGCGTGAAATGGCGCTCGCTCGGGCGCGGCGCGTTTCACCTGCCCATTCGGACCGAAGACAAGAGCACGATCGTGCGCCTGCTTCGGATTCCGGCCGGCAAACCGGTGCCTGAACATGGCCATCGGGGAAGGGAGCTGACGCTCGTTCTGTCCGGAAGCTTTCATGACGGGGAAGACCTGTTCGCGCGGGGCGACCTTGAGGAAGCCGATGAGCATCTGGAGCATCAGCCGATCGCAACCGAAGGGCAGGATTGCATCTGCCTCGCGGTAACGGACGCACCCTTGCGCTTCAAGAGCTGGCTGGTGCGGCTGGTCCAGCCGATCATCGGCATATGAACTGATACAGGCAACAACGGGAGATCCCCATGAGCTATGTCATCGCCTATGCCGCGACGGCAGTCGTTTTCTTTGGGCTTGATTATGTCTGGCTGTCGCGCGTTTCGACGGGGTTCTACAAGTCACGCATGGACCATCTCCTGATGGACCAGCCAAACCTCCTGGCGGCGGGGCTTTTCTACCTCGTCTATGTCGCGGGGATTGTCTATTTTGCCGTCGCGCCAGCGCTCGGCAATGGGAGCGCCATGAGCGCACTGGTGGCGGGCGCGATCCTTGGGCTGATCGCCTATGGCACCTATGACATGACCAATCTCGCCACGGTGAAGAACTGGTCTGTGGCGGTCACGGTCGTTGACATGGCATGGGGCACTGTTCTAACCGGCGTCTCCGCCTGGGCAGGCTATCTGGTGGCCACCCGTTTTTCTGTTGTGCCTTCGTGAAGATGGTCGTTTCCGGGGGAGGCGTTGCGGGGCCACGCCCCTCCCAAAAACAAGCAAGGTTCAGTAGCCGACTTTTTCCAGTGTGCGCATGATGCCGCGCAGTTCCGCGAGGCCCTTCAGGCGACCGATGCCGGCATAGCCCGGATTCACTTTCTTGCCGAGATCGTCGAGAATGACGTGCCCGTGGTCCGGACGCATGGGAATTTCGCCTCCACGCCGGCGTTCTTCCTTCATCAACGCGGCAACCACGGCCACCATATCCGTGTCGCCGTCCAGATGTTCGGCTTCATGGAATGAGCCGTCGGCTTCCCGTGTCACGTTACGCAGATGCGCAAAATGGACATGCTGGCCAAGGGCCTGAGCCATGGCAGGCAAATCGTTTTCAGGATTTGCGCCCAGCGATCCGGTGCAGAAGGTAAGACCGTTCGCACGGGAAGGAACGGCGGCGAGCAATGCTTCGAGATCCGACCTGGTGGAAACGATCCTTGGCAGACCAAACAGCGGGAAGGGGGGATCGTCGGGATGGATCGCCATCACCACGCCTTCCTCTTCTGCGACCGGCATGATTTCCCGGTGGAACGCGGCGAGATTTTCGCGCAGCCCATCGGCCGAGACGTCGCGGTAGGTATCGAGCATGCGCCGAAAACTGTCGCGATCATAGACGAATTCGCGTGCGGGAACCCATTCGATGAGGTTGCGCTCAAGGCGCGCCAGGTCGCTTTCGCTCATCGCCTGCAAACGTGCCCGTGCCGCTTCAATGCGCTCCGCCGGGTGATCGGGCCTCTGCACCGGGGCGCTCCAGAACGAACAGGTCGTAGACGCAGAACTCCACCGCGTCGAAACGAAGGGCGGTGCCGCCGTGGGGCATCGGATAATCGAGGTCCGTGCGTGTCCAGTCGGTGATGGCCATGAAATTGTAGCAGACGGTCTTGATGCCGGCGCGAGCGACATTGCGGATCGAGGTCTTGTAATTGTCGATCAGTTCGCGAAACGCGCCGGTGCGGGTCTTGACGTTCTCGTGCACGATGATGCTTTCGACCACGGACCATTCAAGACCGGCGGCCTCGATCTGCTGCTTGCGTTTTGCGATCTCATCCTGCGGCCAGGCGCGGCCATCGTTGAGGTGATGCAGCGCGGTGACGACGCCCGTTGCGCCAGCCTGCCGCACATGTGCAAGTGTTACCGGATCGTCAGGGCCGAACCAGCGCCAGGTCTGCTTCATCGTGATGTGTCTCCTTACGGGTAGCGGGTGAGCTCGGCGGTTACGCCTTCGTTCCTGATGCGCTGAAATGCGCTGGCAACCGCAGGCAGGTAGTCTTTAAATGACCTGAAACCGGCCAGTTGGAGGATTGCTTCGGCTGTCGGCTCGGCTGCGTCGGTTTCGTCGAATATGGCGCTCAGACGTTCATCCAGCGGATCGCTGAAGGCGGGCTGGCTCCCGCGGGCTTCCAGTGCCGCGATCCACAGCGCGATGCCGGCGCAAAGATGCGGTGCACTGCTTCCCTCTTCCAGCCGCGCCAGAAGCGGGCTGACAAAGCGCTGCGGCAGTTTTTGCGACCCATCATTGGCGATCTGCGCGGTGCGATGGCGAAGGGCAGGATTTGCAAACCGTGCGCTCAGCCGCTCCGTGTAGGAACCGGCCTCAAGGCGCGCCGCGCCCGAGAGCGTTTCGGCTGCTTCCCGCCAGAGGCCTTTTACAAACCGATCGACCAGAGGGTCGGCAAAGGCGTCGGCCACCGTTTCGTGGCCAAGGAGCTGACCGGAATAGGCAATGGCCGAATGCGCCCCGTTGAGGAGCCTGAGCTTCATCTCCTCGAAGGGTTCCACATCGGACACCATTTCGACACCGTGCCGCTCCCAGTCAGGGCGTCCCTGCGGGAAATCGTCCTCGACCACCCATTGCATGAAGGGCTCGGTCACGACGGGCCAGGCGTCTTCAGCACCAAGCGTTCTCGATATGCGTTCGCGATCGGTTTCGGCAGTGGCCGGAACGATGCGGTCGACCATGCTGGATGGGAAGGCGACATCTTCTTGGATGTGCCGCGCGAGAGCGGGATCGCACAGGCGCGAGAATTCCACGACGAGCCGGCGAAGCGTCGAGCCATTGGCCGGGAGGTTGTCGCAGGAAAGCACGGTGAAAGGGGCGGTTCCGGCGGCCCGGCGCAGGGCAAGCGCCTGTGAGATGAAACCCAGAATTCCGCTGGGGGAGGCCGGATCGGCAAGGTCTGCCGCCACTGTGGGATCGCTCGTGTCGAGCGCTCCCTCCGGCGTGCGCGGGTATGCCTTTTCGGTGACCGTCAGCGTTACGAGGCGGATCTCGGGCTTCGCCATGGCCTCCAGCACGGCCCGCGGATCCTCAGGCGCGACAAGCACCTCCCTGAGAGGGCCAAGCACCTTCAGTCTTTCGCCATCGCCCTGCCTTTCGGCGAGCGTGTATAGCCAGTCCTGCGGTGCAAGCGCGTCGCGCATTGCGGAACTGCGGAGGGAAACGCCAATGATGCCCCAACGGGCGTCTCCCTCCGCGAGGCAGGCATCCACATAAGCGGCCTGGTGGGCACGATGAAACGCACCGACGCCGAGATGCACGATGCCTGTTGTGACTTCTGCCGGGTCATAAGCCGGACGGGCGATGCCATCCGGCAGTTCGGCAAGCAGGGCTTTGTTGAGGCGGGGAAGCATTGCCGGTCAGCCGAGCCGCTGGCTCGTCTGTGCATCGAAGAGATGTGCCTTGTCGGCCTTTACGGCAAGACGCACGGTGTCTCCGGCGCGGATGTCCACGCGGTCGCGAAGCTGGGCAGACAGGATCTGCTCGCCAAACCGGACCTGAACGAGGGTTTCGGAACCTGTGGGTTCGACATTGGTTGCCACTGCCTCGAAACCACCGCCATCGGTGGATAGATGGAGATGCTCGGGCCGGATTCCATAAACGACACTGCCGACATCCGGAGCATCACCTTCGAAAGGCAGCTCCGCGCCGCCTTCGACGCTTACGGCCCTGCCACTCTTTGCAACACTGCCCTTGAGAAGGTTCATCGAGGGCGAGCCGATGAAGCTTGCCACGAAGGTGTTGTTGGGTCGGTCGTAGAGCTCCAGCGGGGCGCCGACCTGTTCCACGATACCGTCACGCATGACGACGATGCGGTCGGCCATGGTCATGGCCTCGATCTGGTCGTGTGTGACGTAGATGGTCGTCGTTTTGAGGCGGGCATGAATGTCCTTGAGCTCGGCCCGCATCTGCACGCGAAGCTTGGCGTCCAGATTGGAAAGCGGTTCGTCGAACAGAAAGACCTGCGGATCGCGAACGATGGCACGCCCCATGGCGACACGCTGGCGCTGCCCGCCCGACAGCTGACGCGGATAACGATCCAGATAATCGGCAAGCCCCAGAATGACCGCCGCTTCACGCACGCGCCGGTCGATCTCATCCTTCGGACGCTTGGCGAGCCTCAGCGAAAAGCCCATGTTTTCCGCAATCGTCATGTGGGGATAGAGCGCGTAGTTCTGGAACACCATGGCGATATCGCGGTGTTTGGGTTCCACGTCGTTGATGACACGCCCGCCAATGCTGATCGTGCCGTCGGAAATGTCCTCCAGCCCCGCGATCATGCGCAAAAGGGTGGATTTGCCACACCCCGACGGCCCCACGAGAACCACGAACGCACCGTCTGGAACGTCCACGCTGACGCCCTTGATGGTTTCGAGCTGTCCGTAAAACTTGCGGACATCCTGGATGTCGACTGCTGCCATGGTTACCTCGCGGCGTGAGCGGGAATTGTTGTTGCAAGGGCCTCTGCCACATGGATGGCGGCAAGGAGGCTCAGACCGGTGTGATAGCCGGGATCGAGATCGGGCGTGGCCGGAACGTAATCGGTGGGACCGACCGAAGTGCGTGTCTGGTAGGCGATGGGCGGGTGTCCGCGCCAGTAGTGGTTAAAAAATGCAGCGTCAGCCCGTTGCCAGACAGAAAGCGCCTCGCGTGAAGCGGTCAAATGATGGGCGAGGGCGGCGGTGCGGATCGTTTCGGGAAGCGACCACCATGGGCGGAAGGGGCTGAGCTTTTCGCCAGAAGAAACCGAAACGGCCAGATGAAGTCCGGTCTGTTCGAAACTCGCTTGGAACGAAGCGATAAGAATGCGCTCGAGCAGGGAAACGAGACCGGAGTCGTCTCGCACTTGTGCGTGGTCCAGCGCAAAGCCCGCAAACTCTATGCCGTGTCCGACATTGCAGGCGTCGCCGCCGGGAACATTGCGCAGCAGCCCTGTTTCTGTATCCAGATGGTTATCGATGACATGATCGATGAAGCGCCGCGCATAGGCGGTGTGCTGTTCAAGCCCGCAGCGCTCCAGCATTCCGGCGGCGCCCAGCAGGATCATGCGTGGGCCAAAATCATCCGGCTCCGCAGCGATGGATTCCGCACCCAGAGGGTTCTCCTCACCCATCTGAAAGCGGCCTTCCTCGATGGCGGTGATGACATTGCCCAGATAGGACAGGTGTTCGGGAAGCTCCTCCGGCGTAAAGCGGGCGGCTGCCGCAACGAGCCCCTTGGCTGCAAAAGCGTCGGAATAGGTGAACACCTCATCGGCCGGTTCCTGGGTGGTGACGGTCTCCTCGCCGGTCACACGGACGGGCTGAAGCCCGGCATCGTAGCGGAAATAGACGTGGCCGTCGCGCGAACGCAGTTCCCCGAGAACCCGAAACAGCGAGCGCCCGGCCTCATCAAGCCGTTTGGCCAGGGCGGGGTCTCGGTCTTCGAAGAATGCGGCATGGGTGACGAGGGCCTCAAGGCCGCGACCCTGGATCCAGCCATAGACATAGTGCGGGCCACGAAGACCGTCGGCCTCGCCATAATCGGCAAGCGTCAGACTGTTGACCTTCGTGTTGAGGAAACCCGGCCCCAGCCGGGGCCGGTCGAGCATCCAGTTGAGCGTGTCTGCATTGGCTGCCGAGTATCGGCTTGCAGCGCTCTGGAAGAAAGCGTTCCCGGCGGTCATTCCTTCATCCCCGTGCTGGCAACACCCTGCACGAAGTTGCGGCGCAGGATCACGAACAGCGTGATGGAGGGCACGAGCACTGCCGCAGACGCCGCACTCAGCCGGCCAAGATCGACCGTGAAGCCGGTCTGGAAGAGGGCGAGGCCAACCTCGATCGTGTAGCTGTCGCGCGTTGTCGTCACGATCATCGGCCAGGCGAAGGAGGTCCATGCCTGGAAGAAGGCGAGCACGGCGAGGGCTCCCAGCGCGCCGCGCAAGAGCGGCAGCACGATCTTCCAGAAGATCCAGAACTCGCCCGCGCCATCGATGCGTGCGGCCTCAAGCAGTTCGTCGGGAATGGAGTGCATCACGTTCTGGCGGATCAGGAAGATGCCGAAGCTCATGACCAGATAGCCAAGAAGCAGCCCCCAGAGCGAGTTGAGCACGCCCAGCGCCTGCGCCTGGAAATAGAGCGGGATCATGTAGACCTCAAACGGCACGATGGCCGTGGCGAGGATCAGGATGAAGACGATGTTGAGCGAGCGAAACGGAAACTTGGCCAGCACATAACCGGCGATTGCCGATGTCATGACAATCGCCACCATGGAAAGGGTGGAGAAGGCGACACTGTTGAAAATCCACAGCGGCAAGGGCGTGTCGGCCAGCACCGAGCGGAAATTCTCAAGCGTCGGATCGGTGGGGATGATGCGCGGCGGCCAGGCGACGATCTCTTCAGGCGTCTTGAAGGCGTTCGAGACCAGAAACACCAGCGGGAGGATCATCAGGATCGAGAAGCAGAACAGGAAAACATCGATCGCCAGATCAATGAGCCTGCCCCGCGTCTTCATGCGTCCGCCGGCTTTCGGGCGTGGTGTGGAGGCGGCAATCGTCTGTGTCATTTCCGCCCCTTTTCTCTGAGCAGGCCGAACTGGATGAGGGTCAGCACGAGGACGATGGCCAGAAGCACCACGGCTTCGGACGCTGCATAGCCGACGCGGTAATTGCGGAAGCTGTTTTCGAGCATGTCGAGCACCAGAACCCGAACCTGCCGGCCCGGCGCGCCCTGAGAATCGGAGGCGAGGACGAAGGCCTGTGCATAAACGTTGAAGGCCGAGATCAGGGTCACGACCGACACATAGAGCGTGATGGGTTTCAGCATCGGCACCGACACATGCCAGAAGCGCTGTATACCCGTTGCGCCATCGAGCTTGGCTGCCTCAAAGAGAGAAACCGGGAGATTCTTGAAGCCGACGAGATAGATCAGCACGGCATAGCCGAGCGCCTGCCAGGAGCACAGGATGATGATGCAGATCACCGATAGGACGGGGTCGAAAAGCCAGGCCTGAGCCGGAATTCCGAAGAATTCAAGCAAAGCGTTGAGCGGTCCGAGCTTGGCGTCGAAAATCCATTTCCACGCCATTGCGGCCGGCACGAGAGAAACCACATGCGGGATAAAGACCGAGGTTTCATAGAAGCCCGAAAAACGCGAATGGGTGCGATGGTGTATCAGCCCGGCAATCACCATGGCGGTGGGAACTGTCAGAAGAACAACGCCAAAGGCGATGATCGACGTGTTGGTCAGCGCGTTCAGAAACAGCTGATCCTGAAAGAGTTCGCGGAAATTTGCGAGGCCAACGAACGGCTTGTTCTTGGACAGAATGTTCCACTGGTGAAGGCTCAGGCGCAGTGTCTCGACAATCGGATACATGCGCACCCAGGCGAAGATGGCCAGGGTGGGCAGGATCGCCAGAATGGCGAAACGCCATCGCTTTTGTTGCAGCATTTGTTCCCCGTCGGACTGAAGTCACCAAGTGGAAGCGGCGCGAACGCCGCTTCCATGGCTGAGTAGCGAAAACGCGACTATTCGGCCAGCAGGCCTTCGCGCTTCAGGATGTTGTTTGTTTCCTCGGCAGCCTTTGCGAGCACAGCGTCGATCGCTGCATCGTCTTCGGCCAGGGAAGCGTTGCCGTAAGCGCTTGTCAGCTGGGCGGCAAGACGGGTCAGGACCTCTTCGATCGGCCCGATGGCCGGCAGGGTGAAGAACCTGTAGTCCTCGGGGTAATCGACAAACGCGCCATAGGCGGGAACCTTCTCCGTCACCACCCCGTAATCGACGCCGGACCGGTTGGGCAGCCAGCCGACATTGTCGAGAAGCCAGACCAGATTTTCGGGGTCGTTCGCCGCCTGCACATAGGCCCACGCGGCCTCGGCATCTTCACCCTCCACGGAGTTGACGTAGAGATTGGCCGGCAGGGCAATGGAACCAACGGGAAGCGGAGCGGTCGCATAGTTGAGATCGGGCGCCTTGGCCGCGATGTCGGCGATCACCCAGGATTCACGAATGAACATGGCCGTCTGGCCGCGTTCGAATGCCTCGGCGTCTGCCGGCATTTCGGGCGTCACGGTCTTCAGGACATGCACGTTTTCGAGATACTGCTTGAGCGCCTTGCGACCAGCTTCATTGGCGTAGTTCGCCTTCCACTTGCCGTCGCTCACTTCCTCGATCACCGAGCCGCCATACTGGAACAGGTTGATCCAGAACTTTTCGGCAATGCCCTGTCCACCGCCCGAAAGGCGCAGGCTCCAGCCCGAAACGGTCGCTTTTCCGTCTTCATCGCGCTGGGTGAGCTTCTCGGCGTAGTCCGTATAGGCTTCCATGGTCTGGGGTGGTTCCTTGAGACCAGCCGCCTCGAACATGTCGACATTGTAGAAGAGCGCGCCCTGACCGCGGAACAGCGGAACGCCGTAAACGGTGCCGTTTTTGGAAGCGGCATCGACGAAGAATTCGCCGAAATTCTCCTCGTTGGTGACGAAATTCGCCACGGCTTCCGGTGCTGCGGGCAGCAGATCGTTTTCGATGTAGCGGCTGGCCGTGGAACCGGCAAGTTCGATAACCGTCACGCCGGCGGAACCGGACGTGAGACCGAGCGCGATGCGCTTTTCATGTTCGCGCAGTGCAATGGCTTCGACATTGACCTCGAGATCGGGATATTTTTCCTTCAGCCCTTCCGCCACGTGCTCGTAGAACGGTGCCATTTCGGGATAGCCACTCCAGACATTGATGGTCTGGGCGAATGCGGAGCCCGACATCGTGGTGATGGCAGCCGTCAGCGACAGCGCCGCCACGCGCGCGGCCAAGCGCCCGCTGCCGGAATTCTTGTTGGTGGACCTGTACGCTCTCATCTTTTGTTCTCCCTTTCGACGTGAGCAGACTGCATAAATGTTCCCGGTGAAAAGTTGCCATGCAACCGGTTGCGCGTCAAGCCGGCTTGCTTTTGTATCGACATGACTCAAGCCAGCAGGTCACGGTTCCTGCCGCGACCGTTGTCCCCCCTTGTCCGACTGCATGTTGTTCAAAAGTCCTGCACAGGCAGATGCCAGTGCTTCGGCGCAACCGGGTGCGAAACTTGCCGGCTGTCCGTAATAGCGATGCGCCTCGTCCACCTCGTATCCGCCGAAGGCGTACTCCCCGGATGGCGGGATGTAGCCTGGGTTGTCTTCTGCAAATCCCGCGATGAATGCCACGCGGTCGCCACAGGCGGCGCGCAGGCCGAGCGCGGTTTCCGCGAAGATCTCTCCGGGCAGGCCAATGACGGGCATGCCGCCCCAGTCGAGCAGGGAAACGCGGGCAGGCAGGGGCTCCGTTGGTTGAAGCGCAACCGTCTCGGCCCAGTGGATCCAGGCGTCGAGCAGTGCCACCTGTGCGGCATCCGCTCCCTTGCGCTCATCGCGCCACCGTGTTGCCAGCTCCGCTGGTGTTTCTGTCTCACGACGTTCAAATGGCAGGTCAACCTGCGCTTCCAGTGCGGTCACATCCCCACCAAGTGGCTGTTCAGGTGCTTCCAGCGCTGCATTCGCAATGGCCTCGCCAATCCGCTCGGCGGCGGCAAAGCTGCGGTCCGGGTTGGTGGCAAGGCTGATCGAGGCATGGGCGCTGTGGCCGGTGTTTGCGTCGCCCACACAGCCGGTAACGAACAGGGCGGTGGCGCCGGGACAAGCGGCTTCGAGCGCGCGGCGTACGTAGTGCGGGTAGTCGGCCGTCCACAGTCTGTTGTCTGCGCCGAGCACCACGGGATGGCAGGCATAGCCTGTCATCAGGGCAATCATGTTGCCATTCCCGTCGCGCACACGCAGGAGCGGCAGGGCGCGGTCCACCGGGCCATCCGGGTGGCGACGATTGCGCGCAATGTCGGGGTCGGATCCGAGCCCGACCGAGAGTGTCGCTGGCCTTCTCGCGGCGACAGCCTGGTCGATGGCTTCGACACAGGCATCTTCCAGCCTTTGCAGATAGGCCTCGTCGGTCTCAACCGTGAGGCGGCCGGCCATGGAAACGGGGCCGCCATGATTGTGAAGAGCGCTCAAGATGACATTGGCCTCGGGGAGGGCGCAGCGGCGACGGATGCGCGCGCTCATCTCCCCATGCAGACCGATCACATCGACAACCACCATGGCGGTATCATTGACCACAAGCGCGCGCACCGTGAGCGGGTCGTGGGCGCCAGTTGCCGGCAGGGTGCGGGCGGCAAAGCCGGAAAGCGGCAAGCCTGCCGGCGGGGTGATGTCTACCGTGGCAACGCCTGCGCGGATCATGCGGAGAACACCTCCTCGCCGTGGATGTGGGTGCTCGTCAGGTTCAGCTTGCCGGTTTGTTCATCGACAGCAAAGCGAATGAAATCGGCTGGGGCCCCAAGCTTTATCACGCCGCGACCATCGACAAAGGCGCCGGGGTTGGCCGTGGCCAGCCTGAGCGCCTGGGCAAGCGAGAGGCCGGCCATGCGCATGGCAATCGGGACGTTTGCAATCAGCGGCAGACCGGCACCCGCCAGATAGGGTGTGCCGGCAATGCCGACGCGACCGTCCGCGCGCACCTCGACATCGCCGCCAATCGGCTGACGATAGATGCCGGGTTCCATGCCGGCAAGCGACACGCTGTCGGAAACCAGCAGGGCGCGCTCGAGCCCCTTTGCGCGCAGCATGGTCTTGAATGTGTCGTCGGGCAGGTGGTGGCCATCTGCAATGAGTGTTGCAGTGAGCCGATCATCGGCGAGCTGTGCCCAGATCAGGTTTGGATGGCGAGGCATGAGAGCGGCAGCGCCATTGCCAAGATGCGTCGAGAGCCGTGCACCGGCCTCGGCGGCTGCATGCACCTGCTCGGGCGTTGCGGCGGAATGGCCCAGAGCGACATGAACCCCCTGGGCCGTGACTGAACGAATATAGGTCGGGGCCTCGTCATACTCGGGTGCGAGGGTCACGAGGCGGACAAGACCGCCACTGGCTTTCTGCCATGCAGCGAATTCTTCGAGCGAGGGCGCGCGAACATGTTCCTGCGGGTGGGCACCACGCGGCCCGTCCTCGGGAGCGATCGAGGGGCCCTCCATGTGAACGCCGGGGATCATGCGTGCGCACAGCTCGTCTTCATCCCGGGCCCGGGCGATGACCGAGAGGGCATCCAGAAGACGCTCCTTCGAGCCGGTCACGAGAGTGGGAAGGTATGTGGCGACACCCAGACTTGCCATGATGCGGGTGAGTTCCAAGACGCGCCGGGCGGTCAGGTTGCCGTCATTCAGGTCGAGGCCCGCATAGCCATTGACCTGCAGGTCAACCAGACCGGGCGAGAGAAACGCTCCGTCACCGGATCCGGTGTCGGCAATGGAGGTGATCCGCCCGTCGCGGACCGTGACGGCAATGCCGGCTCCCGTGGCGGGATCGCGCCCGGTTATGGTTGCGCCACTGCTCACAGCGCGCGCACCCGATCGCGGAAACGGGCAAGGAAGCGGGCATTGGCCTCGTCGCCTCCAGGAGCATTTCCGCTGCGCCAGACCGGCGGCTCGACGCCACGCTCCAGCAGCTTCGCAACGGTGCGGATTACCAGACAGTTGAGTGCGAACGCATTGGCGAAAGTTGAAACGGCGGAGATGTTTTCCGTCATGCCCGGCAGGCTGACCACCGCATCGCCGATCGGAACCTTGGTGTCGATTGCGATGTCGACCACATCATGCAGGTTCTTTTTCTCCGGGTGGCGTGCCGGGTGGTCCGGGCTTGTGCTTTCGGCATGCTCGCGCGAGCTCACACCGACGAGAAACGCCCCGCGAGACTTTGCCTCCAGTGCCGCGTCTATCAGGGCTGCGTTGATGCCATATGCGTTTGCGAGGATCAGCACATCGCTTTCGCCCAATTGTGCATTTGCAATGACAACGCGGCCATATCCCGGCGTGCGCTCGATTGCCATGGAACGCAACGCACCGTTGGAAAGCAGCGTGCCTTCATCGAGGATCGCGCTCATGTGCATCAGGCCGCCGGCCCGGAAAAACACTTCCTGGCTGGCGAGATTTGAGTGCCCGCCGGGGCCGAAGATGTGAACCAGCCGATCGGCCTCGATCTGGGAAGCCAGGCGCTCGGCAGCGCTGTCGAGAGTGTCCCGCTCTTCCACAAGGATACGCCTCATGAGGTCGTGGCTTGTGTCGAGATACTGTTCGCAGACCGCATCTGCATTGATCTCAGGCATCGGGATCGGCCTCCTTGTCGAGATAGAGCGTGCAATTGCCGTGACCGCGCAGGATGCTGGCCGGGCAGGCGGTTGAAAGCGGTCCGTGTAGCGCCCCGTGCACGGCATCGCGCTTGTGAGCGCCAGGCACGATGCAGAACAACCGGTCGGCACGCAACAGGCGCGGGATGGTGAGGGACAATGCCGTGCGCGGCACGGCCTCAAGGCTGTCGAACCCGCCATCATCATATTGCTGCTGACGGCAGACCGCATCAAGCTCGACCAGCTTGACGTCCAGAGCATCCTCAAAATCTGCAATGGGCGGGTCATTGAAGGCAATGTGTCCGTTCACGCCTATGCCGAGGCAGACGAAATCGATTGGCGCTTCGTTCAGCAGGGCCGCATAGCGCCGGGCTTCTGCCTCGGGATCGGCACCCGGATCGATGCGATGGGCAGCGGCCAGCGGCAGCGCGTTGAAAATATGGAGATCAAGCCAGTGGCCGAAACGCTGTGGCGCATCGGGCGCCAGACCGATGAACTCATCCATGTGAAAGGCGGTCACGCGGGACCAGTCTATGCCCGGCATGGCGCGGAGCTGCTCGATCATGGAGGTCTGGCTTGGGGCCGAGGCGAATATGACGCGCACCCCCTCCTGGCGTGCAAGACGTTCGCGCAGGGCATGCGCGATGTCGGACGCGGCTGCCGCTCCCATTCCCGCCCGATCAGCGAAGGTCAGGACCTTCAACTTCTCAACATTTCGACTTGAGACAGGGGCGGGATTTTGCGGGGATTGAGTGTTCTGCAAATCGAAACTCCGAAGATGTCACCTGCTCGTCACAGAGCCTGCGGCAGAGAAACTGAAGTGATTGCACTATGTTGTGCAACCGGTTGCATGTCAACCGGTTGCCTGACGCAGCGCGCCGGTGCATCTTGTCGGGCATCGTTCAAGGTTCGAGGCAAAGCGGTGGCAGCAGAACGCAAAAGTGGCGTCACAATCAGTCAGGTGGCCAAGGAGGCGGGGGTGGCGCGCTCCAGCGTGTCGCGTGCCTTTACGCGGCCCGACATGCTGAGCCCTGAAACCGTTGAGCGCATTAAGGCCGCTGCCGCAAAGCTTGGCTATGTGCCGAACCACACGGCTCGGGCACTGAGCACCGGGCGTTATGGCAATCTGGCGCTGATCGTGCCGGATGTCGCAAACCCCTTCTTCCCGCCCATGATCCGCGCCGCACAGGTGGAGGCGGATCGCTCCGATTTCTGCGTTTTTCTGGGAAATTCCGATGAGGACCCGGAAAAGGAAGATCAGCTTCTGGGGCGCTTTGCCGGCCAGGTAGAAGGCATCATACTTGCCTCGCCGCGTCTTTCCGACGAGCGCATTGCCGCCCATGCGCTGCTGCGTCCCCTCGTCTTGATCAACCGTGATGTGAAAGGCATTCCGAAAGTGCTGATCGACAGTGGCACAGGCATCGCCGAAGCCACGCAGCACCTTGCCGACCTTGGCCATCGCAAGATCGTCTATGTGAGCGGCCCATCCACCTCCTGGTCGAACAAGCAGCGCCGGGCAGCGGTGCGCAAGGAAGCGCGCAAGCTGGGCCTGGATCTCGGCTTCGTTTCGGCCTCGGTGCCCAGTTTCGAGGCAGGACTTCAGGCCGTCGATGCCATTCTGACCAAGGGAGCAACCGCCGCGATCGCCTTTGACGACGTGACGGCACAGGGCATTGTGGCCGGCCTGTCGGAACGCGGTGTCCGTGTGCCGGACGAGTTTTCGGTGGTTGGTTGCGACGATGCACTTGGGCCGCTCACGGTGCCGAGCCTTACCACCGTCTCCAGCCGGTCCGTCGAGGCCGGAAAGCTGGCGGTCTCGCTCCTGTTGGAAGTGCTGAAATCGCAGGCCGTGCGCGATGCATCCTACGTTCTTGAAACGCACCTGGTCGTGCGGTCCACCACCGACCGGGCCCTGCACCGCTCGTGAGTTGAGATGGAATGGGGGAGACCGGCAGGTCTCGCGCATCTTGTTGCAGCCAACGGCCGCAATTCACCGGGTCTCAGGATCAGAAAGGAAAGACCCGCCACCCGTGACAGAGCGGCGGGTTTTGTTTTTCTCAGTCGCTGCGCAGCGACCGGCTGACCAGCACCAGGCGGCCATCAGCGCCAACTACGTAGGTTTCCGTGTACCGGTTGCCCTGATGGTAGATCTCATGGTGCAGAAGCGAACCAACAGGAGTCGACTTCAGGGCTGATTTCGTCGGACCATCCGCAGTGATGCTGTTTGGCAGCGGCTCGATTGCCAGAGCTGGAAGCGTAAACAGTGAGGCTGCGAAAATCGAAAGCAGTTTGATGTTCATAGCGAGCTCCATTCGTTTGCATTCAGCTCGATACAGAAGGGGGGCTGCATCGGCGCAGGAAATGTCTCAGCTATCTCCATCACTGGGAAATCAATGGGTGGCGACGCGGCTCACGTTAAATCTCACGGGAACGGGAACGAGCGTGACCGGCATCGGGGCCGGGCCGACGCTCGCTGCCCGATGCCTGCGGGCGGATCTGCCGCATTCTAGCGCAGTAGCGAGGCAATGGTCTGCGCGATCGCCGCAGGGCTGTGGTTGAGCCAGCTTTCGTTCATTTTCAGAACGTAGCCATCGGCAGAAGGCGGCGGAACTTTCACATTCGCCGCAGCCGCACGTTTCGCGACTTCGCCGTGATCGGCCCTGCAGGCGATGCGAATGACATTGGTATCATCGGCTAGGCGCGAGGCCTTTACCTGCTTTGTCGAGAGGGCTTGGAGAACTGCCGCGCCCGCTTTTCGCACCGCTGCCCAGTTTTCTGTTTGCCGTGCAAGCGCGCTGTTCGCCAGAAGTGCGGCAGGCCACATCTGGAACAGTCCGCCCCCATAGCGCCGCCGTTCGTGGTTCTGCCCTTCAAGAGCAGCCGCCGACCCGGCCAGAACAGCGCCGAAAGGCGCTTCGAGATATTTGTAGAGGGAGAGGTAGACATAGTCGAAGGGCGCAGCGATTTCCTTCAACTGGCGGTTTGTCCATGCGGCTTCGATGAAGATCCGCGCCCCGTCGAGGATGAGTGGAATACCCTCGGCTTTCGCCAACGCGATGACCTCCTCAAGCGCCACGGGGTCGAACACGCGGTTTGCATGGCGCCGGCTCGGCGTTTCGATCATCACGCCGATGATCGTGGCCGGCACGCGCGCACTGGCGGTGCGGTCGATTTCGGCACGCAGTTGTTCTGCGGTAAAGCTCGGTCCCTGCGAAACCAGCGGCACGGTGGTCACGCCGATGCCGTGGGTAAAATTGTCACCTGCATCGTTGAACACATGGCTGTCGCTCTGCACGACCAGCCGCGGCCCGCGTTTTGCAGTGGCAAGCTCGCGCGCGGCCAGCATGTTGGCGAGTGTACCGGTCGGGTACATGACCGCGGCTTCCTTGCCGAACATCGCAGCAACGTTGTTCTCCAACTCGGTAACCGGCCCGCCGACGCCGTAATAGTCCGGTGTGACATCGCCTGCGGCGGTTAGCGCGGCAAGACGCTCGGCGGTTTCCTTTGGTGTCAGCCAGTCGCCGTCATCGGCAAGGTTCAGCCGTGTCACGCAGCACCTCCTGCCTTGCCCACGGCGTCCGGGAACAGGGCGCGAAGTCCGTTGACCACATCGGCCACGCTGGCCCTGAGGCTGGCTTCGCCCTTTTCCTTTGTGGCCAGCGTGGCATCGCCACGGATGCCGGTTGCGGAGTAGTCCACGCCGCTCTCCGGATCGCCGCTGAACGTGGCAGGCCAGTAGAAGACGGTTTTCGGCGCGTCGAGCTGGTGCCCGTAGTCGCAGACGAGCTTGTCCTTGCGCACGCGGCTTTCATCGAGCGCGAGGATCAGCGAGGTTTCGTGTTCGTCGCCATGTCCGCCGAGCTTCTGCGTCATCAGGTGATCGGCTTCCTTGCCGATGGCCAGAATATTGGCCAGCGCAACGCGGGTTCCGGTGCGTTCGTAGAATTCCCTGACGGCCACCTGCACGACGGGCGTTGTCGAAACACCGGTGTTGAGGATTGCGAGATTGCGGAAACCCTGAGCGAGGAAGCCGCTCAGAACATCGTCGATGAGCATGGAGAAGGTTTCGGGGCGGATGTGCTGACTGCCGGGGTAGTGGCGGAAAGCCGGATAGTAGCCGAACGACATGACGGGCGCGGCGAGAATTGGAAGCTCCTCAAGAACACCGTCCGTCAACCCGCGTGCGAGCAGGTAGTCGGTGCACAGGGGCAGCGCGTGGCCGTGTTCCTTGGCGGCGGCGCCAATGGGTATGAGCACCAGCGCATCGCGGTCGAGCCACTCTGCTGCCTCGCTCCAGGTCAGATCTTCCAGCCAACGGCCTTTCATCGGGCTTCTCCTTCAATCATTCTTTTGTCGTCCGGATCGTGCCGCGGCGTTGCCGCGTTCGCTCCGGGAAAGTGGCAGGCAACAGCCTGCCCGTCGCTACGGGTTTCAAGCCGGGGTACCTCGCTGCGGCATTTCGCCTGAACACGCGGACAGCGCAGGTGAAAGGGGCAGCCCGGCGGCGGGTTTATCGGGTTCGGGATCTCGCCCGATGGCACCGGAATGCGCCCGCGCCGTCCCGCTCCTGCCTCCGGAATGGCGGAGAGCAGCGCCTGGGTGTACGGGTGCTGCGGGCTCTCGAAAAGCTGCGCTTCGGTGCCGATCTCGACCACGCGGCCGAGATAGAGCACGGCAATGCGGTGGCACAGGAAGCGGACAACGCCAAGATTGTGCGAGATGAAGACGAAGGTCACCCCGGTCTCACGCTGAATGTCGCGCAACAGGGTGAGAACCTGTGCCTGCACCGAGACGTCCAGTGCCGACACTGCCTCGTCGCAAACGATCAGACGCGGCTTCACGGCAAGCGCTCGGGCGATGCCGATACGCTGACGCTGACCACCGGAGAACGCATGCGGGTAACGCTCTGCGCTTTCTGCCGGCAAACCGACAACGTCCAGAACCTCCGCGACGCGGGCAGCGATTTCTGCGCGCTTCATGCCGATGTTGACCAGCGGCTCGGCGATGATCTCGCCCACCTTCATCCGGGGATTGAGCGACGCATAGGGGTCCTGGAACACGATCTGGATATCGCGGCGCAGCGGCCGCATGGCCCGCTTGCCAAGCCGGGTGATGTCGCGCCCGTCGAAGACGATCGCGCCGTCGCTCGGATCTGTCAGCCGCAGGATCATGCGTCCCAGCGTGGACTTTCCACAGCCGCTTTCACCGACGATGCCGAGGGTCTCGCCGGCGGCAACATGGAGCGAAACATCGCTGACCGCCGCCAGTTCTTTGTTTCCAACCCGGAAGCGTTTGGAAAGTTTCTCAAGCTTCAACAAAGGCTCGGTCATGCCGGGACCTCCAGCTCATCAATCGCTTCGGTGCGGAAGCAGCGGGCAAGATGCGCGGGCGCCACCTCGGCCAGCAACGGCACGGATTGCGCGCAGGCCACCACCGCCATGGGGCAGCGCTCGTGAAACCGGCAGCCAGCCGGAAAACGCCCTGCTGCCGGCATGGTGCCTCTTATGATGGGAAGACTGTCCTGGCGTTGCGTTGCCGTGGGAATCGAGCGGAGCAGGAGCCGGGAATATGGGTGGGCCGACCGCGTGAAAAGTGCATCGCTCTTTGAGCGCTCCACCACCTGTCCACCATACATCACCACCACGCGGTCGGCGATCTGCGCAACCACACCCATGTCATGGGTGATGAGCATGACCCCCATGCCGAACTCGTCTTTCAGATCCAGAATGAGGTTCAGAATCTGCGCCTGAATGGTCACATCCAGAGCGGTGGTCGGTTCGTCTGCGATGAGAAGTTTCGGACGGCAGGCAAGCGCTATGGCGATCATGATGCGCTGTTTCATTCCGCCGGAGAGCTGGTGCGGATAATCGCGTGCACGCAGGTCAGGTGCGGGGATGCCCACACGGTCCATGAGCTCCAGCGCACGGCGGCGAGCCTCCGCCGGGGGGCAGTAGCCATGCTCGGACATCGCCTCGACGATCTGGTCGCCAATCCGTTGCACGGGGTTCAGGCTGGTGCCCGGCTCCTGAAAGATCATCGCCATTTCAGGTCCGCGGAGCGCGCGCATCGCCTCGCCCGAGAGTGCCGTCAGCTCGGTGCCGGAAAGCGCGATGCTGCCGGAGGTGATCCGGCCGGAAGTGCCGAGCAGCCCCATGATGGAGAGCGATGTGACGGATTTCCCGGAACCGCTTTCTCCGACCACGCCCACGATCTCGCCGGGCATGACATCGAAAGAGACGTTGTTGAGCACCTCGACAGGACCGCGCAACGTGTTGAACGAGACGCAGAGGTCCCTAATGTCCAGAAGCTTCATCACCGCCCCCTGCCTTTTGGGTCAAGCACATCGCGCAGGCCGTCGCCCAAGAGGTTGAAGCCGATCATGGTGATCCCGAGGGCCACCGAGGCGGATAGTGCCAGATGAGGGTCGGTGCGCAGATTGGGCAGGCCGTCGCGGATCATGCCACCCCATGTGGGGTAGGGCTCCTGCACGCCGATGCCGAGAAACGACATGGTGGCTTCGGCCATGATGACCATGCCTACGCCAAGCGAGGCACGCACGATCATCGGGGAGACGATGTTGGGCAGGAGATGCCGCCACATGATGCGCCATGTGGGTGTGCCGCAGGCAATGCCAGCTTCCACGAACGGTTCTTCGCGCAGCGACAGGACCAGCGCGCGCGCCATGCGCGCAATGCCAGGCCACCAGACGAGAGCCAATGCGACAATGACCGTGAGTGTGCCGGGGCCCATGGCCGCAGCCACGATGATGGCGATGATCAGCTCGGGAAATGCAAAGATGATGTCGACAAACCGCATGAGAAGATTGTCGACATGCCCGCGATACCAGGCGGCGATCATGCCGAGAAGTGTGCCGAATGTCATGGTGATTGCGAGAACGGAGAGCGCAACGGTGAGCGATACACGGGCTCCCATGATAAGCCGGCTTAAAACATCGCGACCCAGTGCGTCGGTTCCAAGAAGATGATCTCCGCCGGGTGGCAGCCAGGTCGCCATGATGGAAACCTTCGTGGGATCGTAGGGCGTGATCCAGGGCGCAAGCAGCGCTACGATGGCGACCAGCGCGACGATCGTGCTGCCGATCACGGCATTGCGCGAGCGCAGGAACCGTATCTGGAAATCGGTGAGGCCGCGCCTTGGTGCCGGTGCTGTCAGCGCGTCGGTATTTGGTGCCTGCCGGGTCATGCCGTTGCCTCATCGAAGCGTATGCGGGGATCGAGCCAGGCATAGATGAGATCCACGCACAGATTGATCAGAGAGTAGAAAACGGTGAACAGGAGCACGATGGACATGGTGACCGGGTAATCACGCGCAAGCACGCTGTCGATGGCGATGCGTCCGAGACCCGGAATGTTGAAAACGGTCTCCACCACGAATGCGCCTGAAAGGAGACTGCCGAAGATCAGGCCGATGGAGGTGACGATGGGCACCATCGTGTTGCCGAGTGCATGGCGCCAGATGACGCGCATTTCGCGCACTCCCTTGGCGCGTGCAGTGCGCACGAAATCCCGGTCGAGCACTTCGAGCATGTAGGTGCGGGTCAAACGGGCGATCACGGCCATGGGACTGACGACCAGAACGACCACGGGCAGGATCAGGTGGACGGGGTCCCCCCAGCCGGCAACCGGCAGCAGGGCCAGCTTGAGCGACAGCAGCCAGACCAGCAGTGCCGCCAGTGCGAAGGAGGGAATGGAAATGAACGCGACGAGCATGAGAATGACGCCCGTATCGGCCCAGCTCCCCGCGCGCACGGCGGCAAAGACACCGAAGAACAGGCCGAGCGGGACGGCGATGAACAGTGCCGAAAGCGCCAGCAGGGGCGTGATCGTCATGCCATCGCGGATGACATCGATCACGGTCGAGCCGACATAGCGGTAGGAAAGGCCGAAAGTGCCGTTCAGCACATCGCCGATATAGGTGAGGAATTGAACCGCAAGCGGCTGATCCAACCCGTAATCCGCGCGCAGTCGCGCCTCCAGCGCGGCATCGCCCGCGTGGTCGGACAGCATGACCATGATCGGATCGCCCGGGACGGCCCTGACCGCGAAGAATGTCACGATCAGGGCCACGGCCCAAACCAGCGTCAGCCCGAGCAGACGCCGCGTCGCATAGTGCAGCATGTGCCTAGTCCGCGATGGTTACGTCCGCAAACGGCACCAGGCCGAAAGGCTGGATTTCCACGCCGGAAACACCTTCACGCACGGTCGCCATCAGGGTGGAAACGGGAAGCGGGCAGGTGCCCCAGTCTTCCATCAGCATCGATTCGGCCTCGTGGTAGATCTCGTAGCGCTCTTCGTTGTCCGCCGTCATCGAAGCCTTGTCGATCAGTGCATCGAACCCGGCATTCTTCCAGCCGCGATTGTAGGGGCTGTCGGAATACCAGAGCTGCGAAAGGAAATAGAGACCATCGGGATAGCCCGCGCTCCAGCCCCAGGCGAAGAACGGTGTCTGCCCGGAATTGATGGACTTGAGATGCGTGCCGCGCTCCACCAGCTCGACCTCGACCGGCATGTTCAGGATCTCCTGAAGCTGGCTTGCGAAATACAGATGCTGGTTCTTGTTCGGCTCCGTGGTGCTCAGCTTGACGGGCGGCAGGCCCTCGCCATTCGGATAGCCCGCCTCGGCCAGAAGCTCCTTGGCTTTCTCCGGGTCATACTCGATCTTCGGCAGATCGGGATTGTAGCCGGCAACACCCTCGGTGATCTGGCCGTAAAGCGGCTTGGCGGCCCCGCTGTAAAGGCCGGCGATCATCGCATCCTGATCGAGCGAGCGGCAGATGGCTTCGCGCACCCGCTTGTCCTTGAATGGCTCGTAGAGATCCGAGTTCATGGCGAGGTAGCGTACCTGCGCGCGCGCTGCGGTGATGGCGCGCTCCTTCAGTTCGTCATTGCTCAGCACGCGCCGCATGCTCGGTCCATCGACCATCATGACGTCGAGATCGCCCGTTTCGAACATGGCCATGGCCGTCTCGGCAGAGGGAACAACCACGAAGTCGACGCCGTCAATTGCCGGCGCGCCGCCCCAATAATCTGAGTGCGCGGCCAGCTCGACCTTCTGTCCACGACTCCAGTTCTCGAATTTGAACGGACCGGTGCCGGCGGAAACGCTGTTGTACCAGTCGGCGCCTGCCTCTTCGACAATGCCGCTGTCAAAAAGGTAGATCGGATAGATTGGGAACAGCACATCCGGCTTGGTGAAGGCCACCTCCACCGTGTGATCATCAATGATGGTGACGCCTGAAAGCGTGTCGGCGCTTCCTTCCTTCATGGCGTCCGCACCGACCACAACGTCGAGATAGGGCGCGTTGAGGCCGGCCTTGTTGCCGGGGCGCAGGAGTTCTTCAAAGGAGAATTTTACATCCTTTGCCGTGAATTCGCGACCGGAATGGAATTTCACGCCTTCGCGCAGCTTGAAGCGAAAGCCGAGATTGCCTTCCAGCGGCTCCCAGCTCTCGGCAAGCGCTGGCACGACCTTGCCGTCGCCATCGATGGCGGTGAAGCTCTCATACATGTTCGAGATAACGTGGCCGGCAATCAGCTCGGAATAGGTGATCGGGTCGATCATGGAAGGGTCGGCCGAAATGTTCACACGCAGATCGGCTGCAAATGCCGAACCGGCCAGAATGGTGGTGGCCAGGGCGGTGGCGCCCAGTGTTTTTTTCAGGTTGTTTTTTGTCATGCTCGTTCCCCTCGGTTTGACAGTCCATTGCTTCGAGGCAATGGATCCCCATCGGCAGAACCCAACGGTTCCGACGTCAGCCTTCAAATGTTCAGTTGAGCGTCGTCCCTCCAGGCCGTTCCGGCTCTGCGGAGCCTGGAACTGGAACAACAATGTCGAGCCGGTATTGCCCCTCACCGTTTCCGACAACGTCTTCTGATCTTTCTTCCGATCAAAGTTAGACAAGAAATCTGGATTTCGCAATATGCATATGCATTATTGAGTGCGATCGGTTCCGTGCCTTCGACAAGGCCGGAGGGGGGATTTAAGGCATGGGCATGGGAGAGCTCGAAAACATGTCGATGAAGCGCGCAAAAAACAGCGCCGGGCGTCGCGTCACGCTGCATGAACGGATCCAGACGGATCTGGAAACCCGCATTCTTTCGGGCCAGTGGCACACCGGATTTCGCATTCCGACCGAGAAGGAACTGAGCGAACAATACGAGTGCTCGCGCATCACCGTTTCCAAGGTGCTCATGCTTCTGGCACAGAAGGGGCTCATAGAGACGCGCAAGCGTGCGGGCAGTTTCGTCAAGCGCCCGATCGCGCATTCGATCATCCTTCAGATCCTCGATCCGGCAAGCGTGGCCGAGCAGATGGGGCAGACCTATCGATACGAGTTTCTCGACCAGGTGGAACGCACGGCTGAGGATGCCGACTGCACGCAATTGCGCATTCCGGAGGGGAAGGGACATCACGTGCTTGCCGTTCGATGCCGGCATCATATCGGCGAGCGGGTGTATTGCTATGAAGAGCGGCTCATCAATCTCGATCTTTTGCCCGAAGCGCGATCGGTCGATTTCAAGACGACTCCTCCCGGCGACTGGCTGATCGATTATCTGCCGTGGCGCTCGGGCGATGTGGAAATCGGCTCCTCGCTTGTGGACGCGGCGCTTTCCCAAAAGCTTGCCACGCCCGAGGGCGCTGCGGTCACCAATATCGAGCGCGTTATCCATGCCAATGGCGCTGCGGTGTCATATGGGATGGCCTGGTACGCCGGCGACATGACCCGATTGAAGGCGCAATACCACACGGCGCCTGTGGCGCAGACCGCCGGACCGGCAACCGGCCTGGAGAAGGGGTGACCCGTCCGCCTCTGCGGCCGGGTCGTCATGACAGGGCCTGAAACGGGCCTATTGCCCGGTCTTCAGCCGGTCTTCCAGCGCTGCGTCGACTGCAAGGCCGAGCTTTTCGACGATCAGGTCGATGGTCTCCGCATCGGCGTTGTATGGCGGTGCCAGAAGGATGTGGTCGCCGCAGACGCCGTCGATTGTGCCACTTCCGGGGTAGATCATGAGGCCGATCTCCATCGCGCTTTTCTTGATCGCAGCGCCGATTTTCCAGTCGGGTGAAAAGGGCTCCCTGGTATCGCGGTGCTCAACCAGCTCAATGGCCTGCAGCAGGCCGCGCCCCCGCACATCGCCGATATGCGGATGATTGCCGAACCGGGCGAGCAGTCGCTCGCGCAACTGAGCGCCGCGAGAAACGACATTGTCGATGAGGCCGTCGTCGCGGATGACCTGCTGAACCGCGAGAGCGGCAGCGCAAGCCACCGGATGAGCTGAATAGGTATGTCCGTGCACGAAACTGCCGCTGCCGCCGGTGATGGTCTCGTAGACATTTTTCGAGCACATGACGGCGGCAATGGGCTGGTAGCCGCCGCCCAGCCCCTTGGCGAGCGTCAGGATATCGGGCACCACGTCCTCCTGCTCGCAGGCGAGAAAGCTGCCGGTTCTGCCGGAGCCGCACATCACCTCATCGAGAATGAGGAGCACCCCGTAGCGGTCGCAGATCTCGCGGATTTTCTGAAAATAGCCTTTTTCTGCGGCAACCGCGCCGGCGGTTGCACCCACAACCGTTTCGGCCAGGAAAGCGATGACGTTTTCAGGGCCGAGTTCCCTTATCTTGTCTTCAAGGAGGTTGGCGGCACGGTTTGCATAGTCTTCCGAACTCTCACCGGCATGGGCATAGCGATAGGCAAAGCAGGGCTCGATCTTGGGTTCTTCGAGCAGGAACGGCGCATAGGGTTTGCGCCGCGGCGGATTGCCCCCGACCGAGAGCGCGCCCAGCGTGTTGCCGTGGTAGCTCTGGTGCCTTGAGATCACGAGCCTGCGCGAAGGCTCGCCGCGTTCCACATGATACTGACGCGCCATCTTGATCGCCGCTTCGATGGATTCGGAACCACTGCCAACAAAATAGACCCGGTCGAGTGGGAGCGGCGTTGCCGCGCACAGGTGATCGGCGAGCTCTTCGGCTGCGCTGGAGGTGAAGAAGCTGGTATGCGCGTAGCTGATCTGTGCCATCTGCTGCTGGATCGCTTCAAGAACACGCATATCGCCGTGCCCGATGCAGGACACGGCGGCGCCGCCGCAGGCATCGATATAGCGTTTGCCGGTTTCGTCGATGATATGGGCGCCGCTCCCCCCGATAGCGACCGGAAGCGGGTTGCCGGGGGAGCGGTGAAAAACATGGGTCATTCGGATGTCTCTGTTATCGGGCGCGCCGGTGCGCGTGGTAGGAGCCGGAGGCGTAGAGCTGTTCTTCGATGGTGCCGATGCGTTCCATCGCCGTGTCCTGAAGCTCGGTGAGCATGGCGGCGGCAAGCCCTTCGACAACGCCGACTGCCGAAATCACCGACGGAAAGAAGGACGGGCTTTCGGCGGAAAAGAGCAGGCTGGTGGATGCATGGGGTTGCAGTGGTGTGGCGCGGCTGTCGCTCAGCGAAACCAGTTTCGCGCCGGAGGAGCGGATGCCCTCGGCCACCATGTCGATCTCGCGCGCATAGGGCTGGAAATTGATGGAGAGAACCGCATCGCGCTCCGTGAGCATGGCAAGGTCGGCCACCAGCGAAGAACCCTCGCTGCCGAGAAGCTCCACATTGGGCCGCAGCATCTTGCACAGATATGTGAAGGTAAGCCCCGGCCCACGACAACTCATGAAGGCGGCGACGTAGAGCCGCTCGGCATGTGCAAGCGTTTTGGCGGCCAAAGCGATGTCTGCGGTGGAATTGCTCTCCAGCGCATAGGCAAGGCTTGCCTCCTGCGCCTTGAAAGTCTCGGTCAGAAGGCCGCTGCCCTTGTCCTGTTTGACGGCGGCCACGGCCTTGTCGGCATAGCGCGCGGGCCCGGTCCTGAAACTTTCGGCGTAAACGGAACGCAGCTGCGACCAGTCGGCAAAATCCAGCGTGCGCGCCAGGCGCACGAGGGTGGCCGGCGCAACGCCGGCGCGGTTGGCGATCTCGCGCATGGAGAGGAGCACGACATCGTCGGGGTGATCGATCAGGTATCGCGCGCCATCGGCAAGCCGGCGGGGCAGGGTTTCAATCTGCGAGATCATGCGCTGTGTCAGCGCTTCAAGGTCTGTCATCTCTGCCATCCATTTACCCGCTTATCAGGCTGGGCAACCACAGGACGGTTGCCGGAAATGCGATGAGTATGGCGACCGTCACCACATCGGCAAGCAGGAACCAACCCACGCCGCGGAAGACATCGCTGATGGACACCCTGTCGGCGACCACATTCTTGATGACAAAGACATTGAGTCCCACCGGCGGTGTGATCAGCCCGATTTCCAGATATTTGGTGATCATGACACCGGCATAGATCAGGCTGATATCGGCGGTCTCAAAGATGGGCAGGAGGACCGGAAGGGTGAGCAGCATCACCCCGATGGGATCGAGGAACATGCCGAGCACCAGATAGATCAGCGACACCGCGATGATGATCAGAAGCGGCGACATGTCCTCTCCGATCAGCCCCTGCACATAGTCGGGGAAGCCCGCAAAGGCGAAAAGCCGGGTGAGAAGGGCTGCAGCCACGGCGATGAGGAAGATTGCGGAGGTGGAGCGGATTGTCTCGAACGCAGCCGCCTTCAGCGCCCCCCAGGAAAGTGTGCGCTTGGCAAAGCCGATGGCAATGGATGCGAGTGCTCCGATGGCGCCGGCTTCGGTTGCGGAGAAAAGCCCGGCAAAGATGCCGCCGAACACCGTGATGACGAGCAGGAAGAGCGGCCATGTCTCACCAAGTGCGAGCAACCGCTCGCGCCAGTCGACGCTGGTTTCGCGCGGGGCGAGCGCCGGGTTGTGCTTGACGCGAAGCAGGATCATCAGGCCGTACATGAGCGCGGTCAGAAGGCCCGGAATAACGGCACCGATGAAGAGCTCGCTGACGGGGACCTCGGCAAAAACGGCATAGAGAAGCAGAATGGTGCTCGGCGGAATGAGCGATCCCATCGTGCCGGCGGCGGCAATCGTGCCAACGGCAAGCTTGGCGTCATAGCCACGGTCGAGCATGGCCGGAACGGCGATCTTGCCCATCGCCGCCGCACAGGCAACCGACGAGCCGGTGACGGAGGAAAAAAGCGCGGCTCCACCCACCGAGGAGATGGCGAGCCCGCCCGGCAGGAAGTTGAGCCAGGCGCGCGCGACCCGGAAAAGCCCGTCTGTCAGTCCGGCGGAAAAGCACACATAACCCATGAACAGGAACATGGGGATGGCGCTCAGGCTCCAATGGGCGGCGAAGGCATGGGGGACCGAGCGCATGACGCCCCAGGTCGCGCGCTCTCCGACAAGAATGTACATGCCGACGATTGCGACGAGGCCCAGCGCCGCTGCAACGGGCACGCGCAGCGCAAGGAGGATCATGAGCGCCCCAAGCGCCCAGTAGACAAGGGTAATGCTATCCACGGTGAGGCCCTTATTGGTCGCTGTTTTGTGTCTGGGATGAAGCGGCGCGGGAAATCGCGCCAGCAGCACGGACAAGGCAGAGAAGTGCCGTCAGGAATCCCGCCACAGGCAGGAAGAAGCGCGGCGGCCATGTGATGACAGGGATCATGCCGACAATGAACTCGCCCTGACGATAGGCGCGCAGCGCCTGTTCAAACCCCGCATAGGCAATCAACGCCAGAAACGCGCCGAAGCAGATCAGCGCAAAGGCATCGAGTGCCGCCTGCGCCCTTGGTCCGAGCCCCTGATAGAAAAGATCGACGGCGATGTTCTCGTTGCGCCATTCGACATTGAGCAACGGAAGAAAGATGAGTGCGGGCATCCACCAGTCCGACACGATCTCCAGTGTCGAGGGCATCGGTTTGCCAAAGAGGTAGCGGCCGCCCACATCCAGACAGATCTGGAACATCATGACGACGAGACACAGGCTGGCCAGAAAGGCCAGAAGGCGGCCAATCCGGCCCAAAAAGAGATCGATGGTCTGCATGGTGGATCCCGGCTGATCAGAAGCATGGGGCGGCACCCGCAAGGGCGCCGCCGCGAGAGGCTCAAAGGCCGTATTCGGTTTCAGAAAGCTTGTCGAAAATCTCGGACTTCATGCGCTCTGCGAGGGCCTCGTCGGAAAGGCCGGATGCGGTGATCTCTTCCCACTTGGCCAAAGCGGCCTGATAGCTCTCGATCAGCGACTGCGCGTCGTCGACGCCGTAGACCTCCTTCGCCTTCGTCACAATCGCGGAAACGTCCTGGCTGTTGAAGCTGGCGATTTCGGCTTCAAGCGCCTCCGGCCTGTCCAGAACCTTCATGTCGTGATCGGCCGCTTCGGCCTTTGCTTCTTCGTTCTGCGCGACATAGGCGTTGGTCGTCGCAACGATGGCCTCGGCCATCTTGTCGAGCATGACGCGACGGTTTTCGGGGGTGAGCTCTGCCCAGCTGTCCTTGTTGAAGGCAAGCAGCGGGCCGGAATTGTAGACGCCAAAGCTGCCAAGCGTGATCGTGTCGGCCACATCCCACAGCGAGTGTGTTTTCAGCGAAGCGGCGGGCTGCATGGCAACATCGATAACACCCTTGTCGAGTGCCTCATACATCTCCGAGCTGGAGGTGTGGACGACGGTTGCGCCAGCTTCGCCGATCCAGCGATCCCATGCGCCACCGGGCGAACGAACGCGCTTGCCGGCAATATCCGCTGTCTTGCCGATCTCGCTCTTGCTGATCAGCGCATAGGGTGCGGTGGCATAGCTGCCGGTATAGACCACGTTCTGTTTGGAGAACTCGGCGATGCAGGGCGCGCAGTTCAAAAGCGTGAATTCGGTAACAGCGGCCGCAACGGCAAGGGAATTGCCGCTCAGCATGGCAAGCTCTGCCACAAGCTGGCTGGTGGGGAGCTGTGCCGGATTGTAGGTGAGCGCGAGAACGGAAGCATCGGCCACGCCATCGCCCAGACCGGTCAGGGTTTCCTTGCCGCCCAGAAGTGCGCCGCCTGAGACGAGGTTGAAGGTCACTTCGCCACTGGATGCTTCGGCCACCGCCGGAAAATATGTTTCATAGCCGGCGAAAATCGTCGGGTGCGAAGGGGCGACCCAGGAGCTGACGGTGAGTTCCATCGCAGCGGCGCTGGCCGTGCTGGCGGCCAGAGCGAAAATGGCGGCGGTGATGGTTTTCTTCATGTTACCCTCTGTTCTTTCAGGTTGAAGCGCTCCCGAGGCACATTTCGGAAGGGCAGTTTTGAAACGTCAGCCATGGCTGGCCCCAGCGTTTCGCAGGACTGGATGACGTCGAACCGGTTGCCGAATGCAGCCCGGAAATGGTTTTTCGCCTTGGCGAGCAGCACGGGCACCTGATCGATCTCAATGCCGTGCAGACGGAAATAGGCGCTGTCATTGGGAGACTGGCATCCGGTGGTCACGATGACTTTCAGGTTTCCCACGCGCAGCAGAGCTGTCGGACCGAGATCCACCTTCATGCCCCGCTCCATGGCGTCCTCGTTCTGGAAACGGCCATCGGTGGTGCGCAGGACTTCGGCCCTGGCAGGCGACCGGCTCGCCAAAGCGCGGGTCGAGCCTTGCGCCGAGACTGATGTCGAGCTCTGCACCAATGCCTGCCCGACGGGCTTTGGCCACGATCTCCGGTGCGGCGAAAAACGCAAACACGCTGCCATCCGGCAGTCCCGCATGTATGGCGGCCCTGAAGAGACCGGGCGTATCGCCAATCCCCCCGGAAAGGGGATTGTCGGCAGGCTCCAGAATTGCGACGCGGCGACCGTCGGCCCACGGGCGACTTGCGAGCACCGCCTCGGCAGTGGGAAGATCAGGCTGAAAGCGTGCCTGCGCGGCCTGCATGTAGCCGGCAACATGATCCGCCAGAGCCTGCCCCTGATATTTGTCTTCGCAGGTTACCAGAACGCCGGCATTGGCCTGTGGGACATCCGCATAGGCAAAGCTGGCAAAGGGGTAGGCGACCGGAAAGAGAGACTTGCCGCCGATCTTGATGCCTGCCGCCCTGGCTTCATTCTCGATGTCCAGCATGGGACCGGGCCCATCGGTGCGCATGTTGAAGCTTGGCAGGATCCTGTCGATTGTCTTAAGAACAACATGGCTCTTCACCCCGTCCGAGATGATAAGCGAAAGCATGTCCAGCGCGTCGCGTGCGGTCTCGGCCATGTCCACATGCGGATATGTCCGGTAAACGGTAGCGGCATTGAGCATGCCGGCAAGCTCCGGCGCGATGCAGGCATGCATGTCGAAGGACGCGGCAATGGGCAAATCGGGGAAACGGCGGCGCAGGGCCGCGACCAGCGTCGTCTCCGGGTCCCCATCGACGGTGCCGATACAGGCGCCATGGAGCGACAGATAAAGACCGTCTATGCCCTTCAACGCCGGGTCTTCGGCGATCTCGACCGTCAGTTGTTCGAGAAGTTCCTGATCCACAGGACCTGCGGGAGCAGCCGAAGCGCAGCGCGAGAAAA
This sequence comes from Nitratireductor sp. GISD-1A_MAKvit, assembly GCF_040819555.1. Classification (GTDB taxonomy): domain Bacteria; phylum Pseudomonadota; class Alphaproteobacteria; order Rhizobiales; family Rhizobiaceae; genus Nitratireductor. The sequence goes on along the minus strand of NZ_CP161920.1, from coordinate 3,437,426 downwards.
CCAGATCCACATCATTGCGCAGCTCTGCCCAGGCAATTGCGCCGCCAGGTTCTGTTGCCGTGCCGCGATAATGCGCGATGCAGCTCTCTCCGCGGAACCATTCCCGCGCCTCAAAATGCTCCAGTCGTGTCTGGCAGACCGAAAACGAGTTTGCTTCGTGCCAGAGGCGGGCGATGCCGATACGCATACATTATCCGACGAAATATAAAACAAATGTTCCGTATCATAAAAAATAATTGTTTTGTTTTGTCAACCGTTCGAACCTCCGCTGGCTTTCTCCCTGTGGAGAGCGCCGCGGTGCCGGGACCTCAAAAAGGAAAATCGCCCGACCGGCAACCACCGGCGGGCGACTGATTTCGAAGGGAATAGGTCAGTTCGTCAGATCCTATGCGGATGAGAAGGCCAATGCGTGAGAACGCTCAGGGCGTCCGGCTCTGCCGGGGGCTCTGCATCAATCGTCGCGGGCGCAGTAGAGCCTGTGCAGCGTTTCCAGTACGGCGACGGCCTCATGGCCCTTGACGCCGTAATAGATCGTCTGTCCGGCCCGGCGGCCCTCGACCAATCCGGCTTCTTTCAGCTTCTTCAACTGCTGTGACATGGTGGACTGTGAAACCCCACAGGCTTGCGCAAGGGCGCCCACCGACTTTTCGCCCTCGAGCAGGCGGCAGAGAATCTGCAAACGCGCCTCGGAGGCCAGCATCGTCATCAATGTCGCCGCGCTCGCGATATCGCCATCGAGGAAGTCCTCTACGTTTTTCATATTACGCTCATTGAATATTAAGTATGTCGAATATATAGTATTGAGCAGATCGATACAAGCCCACCCTCTCAAAGGGGGGCGCATCGCGGAGATGGAACATGGAAACCGAATTCACCCCCTGGCTGTCGCTCGGTGGAGGCATGATGATCGGGGCCTCGGCGGTTCTGCTGATGGGCACCAACGGCCGCATCGCGGGCATCAGCGGCCTGACGGCCAAGATTTTCACCCGCAGCACCGAAGGAGGGGAGCGCGGCGTTTCGGCACTGTTCGTGCTGGGGCTGCTGCTGGCCGCGCCGCTGTGGCTCTTGGTCTCGGGTAGCTGGCCGCAGCAATGGGTGCCGTCGAACCCGGTTCTCATGGCGGTCGCCGGTCTGCTGGTCGGATTCGGCGCGAGCTATGGCAATGGCTGCACCTCAGGCCATGGGGTCTGCGGGATCAGCCGAGGCTCGGCCCGTTCGATCGTGGCAACCGTAACCTTCATGGCGACGGCCATTGCGACCGTCTTCGTCATGCGTCACCTCATCGGAGTCTGACATGAAACAGATTTTCGCGCTTCTCTCCGGACTGATCTTCGGCCTTGGCCTGATTGTCTCCGGCATGGCCAATCCGGCGAAGATTCTCAACTTTCTGGATGTATTTGGCACTTGGGATCCGAGTCTCGCCTTTGTCATGGGCGGGGCCATCGCCGTTACGGCACCGGGCTTCGCGCTGCTCTTTCGCAGCTGTCAGAAACCGCTGTTCGACAGCGTCTTTCGGCTCCCCACGCGCAACGACCTGGAGCTGAAACTGCTCACCGGGGCCGCGATCTTTGGCATCGGCTGGGGGGTGGGCGGCTTTTGCCCTGGCCCCGCGCTAACCGCCCTGCCTGTGGCCGCGACCGGAACACTGACCTTCGTGCCCTTCATGCTCGTTGGAATGTGGGCCGCACGCCATACGCCTGACCTCACACCCAATGCACGTAAAGGAGCCTCATGATGAGCGATCCGCTGAATGCTCCCCTCGTCCGCCACTCCCCTTCGACGGGGGATCGGAGTCCTGATGTCTGGGGAATTTACGAACCGGACACCGGGTCGATCCAATATATCTGCGCCGATCCAGCGACGAAGAAGGCCGCACTGATCGATGTAGTGTGGAACTTTAACCCGAAGAACTACCGGTTCTCGACCGAGAGCATGGAACAGGTATTGGACCTTGTGGCGGAAAACGGCCTTACCGTGGAGTGGGTGCTCGACACTCACCCCCATGCGGATCACGTGATGGCCTCGGCCCAACTGAAGGAGCGTACAGGCGCACCGAATGCCATCGGAGCACTGGTGCCGGAGATCGCCAAGATCTGGGCGGATCTCTATAACCTGCCCGATGCCTTCGACCCGAGCCAGGATTTCGACCACCTGTTTCAGGAAGGCGAGACCTTCAAGATCGGCGAGTTGGACGTGAACGTGATGCTTTCGCCCGGGCATACGCTGGGCTCGATCTCTTACGTTTGCGGTGATGCCGCCTTTGTGCATGACACACTGATGCAGCCCGACGCGGGCACCTCGCGCTCGGACTTCCCCGGTGGCGTGACGGCGGAGCTCTGGGACTCGATTCAAGACATCCTGTCTCTGCCCGAGAAAACCCGCCTTTTTGTCGGCCATGACTATGGCACCAAGGAGCGCAAAGAACCGATATGGGAAGCCACCGTCGGTGAGCACAAGGCCAACAACATTCACGTCAGAGAGGGCACCAGGCGCGAGGACTATATAGAGCGGCGCCAGACCCGCGACGCGACGCTGTCGCTGCCGAACCGTATCCTTGCTGCCTTGCAGATCAACTTGCGCGGCGGGCGACTGCCAGCAGCCGAGGATGACGGCAACCACTACCTGAAACTGCCGGTCAACCGGTTCGACTGAACTTGATCAGGTGGCCCTGCGAGGCTGCCCCTGCCTGTGTTGGATAACCTAACATGACCCTGCCCTCGCTTGCGCAATACCTACCGATCCTCCACTGGGGACGCCGCTATGACCGTGGCCAGGCCACTGGCGACATGGTGGCTGCCGTGATCGTTACGATCATGCTGATCCCGCAGTCCCTGGCCTATGCGCTGTTAGCGGGGATGCCACCCGAGGCGGGGATCTATGCGTCCATCGCGCCGATCATGCTGTATGCCATCTTTGGGACCAGCCGGGCGCTGGCGGTGGGGCCGGTGGCCGTGGTCTCGCTAATGACGGCGGCGGCGGTGGGCGAGATAGCCCAAAGCGGCACGGCGGGCTATGTAACAGCGGGGCTGACACTGGCGTTCGTCTCAGGGGCGATGTTGCTGGCGCTTGGCCTGTTTCGGCTCGGCTTCTTGGCGAATTTCCTGTCTCATCCGGTCATCGCAGGGTTCATCACCGCTTCCGGCATTCTCATTGCGGCTAGCCAGTTGCGCCATATTCTGGGGATCGAAGCGGAGGGGCATACGCTGGTGGAAATTCTCGCCAGCCTCTGGGCGCATCTGGATGAGGTAAACCTCATTACCGCACTGCTAGGTGTGACCGCGACAGGTTTCCTGTTCTGGGTGCGCGGCGGGCTGAAACCACTGCTCAGGCGCCTCGGGCTGGGGCCGCGCATGGCGGATATCGGCGCCAAGACAGGGCCCGTGCTGGCGATCGTCGGCACCACGCTGGCGGTGTGGGCCTTCGGACTCGACGCGCACGGCGTGGCGATCGTGGGCGAAGTGCCGCAGAGCCTGCCACCGCTGACCCTGCCTTCGCTCTCGCCTGACCTGCTGTCGCAGCTTTTCGTTCCGGCTCTCCTGATCTCCGTCATCGGCTTTGTGGAGAGTATCTCGGTGGCGCAAACCCTCGCCGCCAAGAAGCGCCAGCGGATCGACCCGGACCAAGAGCTGATCGGCCTCGGCAGCGCTAACCTCGGGGCCGCGTTCACCGGCGGCTTCCCGGTTACCGGCGGTTTCTCGCGCTCGGTCGTGAATTTTGATGCAGGGGCAGAGACGCCGGCGGCCGGGGCTTTCACCGCCGTTGGTCTGGCGCTTGCCGCGCTGTTTCTGACTCCGCTGATCTATTTTCTCCCCAAGGCCACCTTGGCCGCCACGATCATCGTCGCGGTCCTGAGCCTTGTCGATTTCTCAATACTGAAACGGGCATGGGCCTTCAGTCACGCCGATTTCGCCGCCGTCAGCGTAACGATCCTTCTTACGCTGCTTTTCGGGGTCGAGGCAGGAGTGACCGCGGGGGTGGTTACCTCGATCCTCGTGCATCTTTTCAAGACCTCGCGCCCGCATATGGCCGTGGTGGGGCCGGGTGCCCGGGACCGAGCACTTCCGCAACGTGCTGCGACATGAGGTCGAGACCCAACCGCATGTGCTGAGCTTGCGTGTCGACGAGAGCCTCTATTTCCCCAATGCGCGCTTTCTGGAGGACCAACTTTCGCGCTATGCGGCCGACAAACCCGATTTGACGGATGTCGTCCTCATGTTCCCGGCGGTGAATGAGATCGATCTGTCGGCGCTGGAATCGCTCGAGACGATCAATACACGGCTGAATGACGCGGGTGTCCGGCTGCATTTGAGTGAGGTGAAGGGCCCGGTGATGGATCGGTTGAAGCGCAGCCATTTCCTCGAAGAGCTTACCGGTGACGTGTTCCTTAGCCAACATGAGGCCGCCTGCAAGCTGGGCGAATCCGGGCCCCGATAGGCTGCTCGCCAGACCGCCTGATCGGGTGATCAAATGCGGCCATCCGTTCTGCTCGCAGCGAACGGCTGCTTAGCAGATCGCGCCGAATTCATTCCAACGATCGATTTGCAGGCGCAATGCTGCCAGCCCCGCCTTCGCGATCGCAGATCTGTCGCCCGCTAAGTAGCTGGTAGCGCAAGCCGCCACACTCCCTGCAAACTGCCAAGCCTGGTTCAAAGCTGCGTTGTCTCGAACGCCACCGAGGCAATGAGAGGCAAGGAGACGGATTGAGACAATCAATCCCTACCAGCGTCAATTAGATGGATGGAGCGGTGGGTTGAGAACTCGCGGCATTCGCCAACTTCTTGAAAATGCATTCTTTTGAAGAAAGAAATGGTGCCCAGAGGCGGATTCGAACCACCGACACGCGGATTTTCAGTCCCCCTCTGAGAACACCGATAGTTCAACAGGAACAACACCTTAGATAACCCGACGATCAGTCCTGTCACACTGGTGTCACAGGAGATGATCAATGGCGACCATTCGGAAGCGCGGCAACAAATGGCAGGTACAGGTTCGGCGTAAGGGTGTTCCTCCGCAAAACAAGTCGTTCTCTACCCGAAAAGATGCGGAGCAATGGGCAAGGAAGATTGAGAGCAACATTGATCTTGGTCGGCATATAGACATGTCCGCGCTGAACGATCTCACCCTTGGCGCACTGCTCGAAAGGTATGGGCGAGAAATCACACCATCAAAAAAGGGAAGAGATGCTGAAGAGCGTCGACTGGCGCGGCTCCAAAGAGATCGGATTGCTACTACACCCTTAGTTGCCCTCGATGCTCCTACCCTCTGCAAATTTCGAAATCGGAGAAACAAGGACGGTCTGAGAGCCAGCCAGTACGATCTTGTACTGATCAGGCATGCTATCGAAATCGCGAGGAAAGAATGGGGATTATCCCTTGCTTCAAACCCTGTTGACCAAATCAGAATCCCGATGGGCATCAAGTCGAGGAACCGTCGTCTTGAACAAGGCGAGTTTGAAGCTTTGCGTGAAGCTGCGAGATACAGCCGCTCACCCTACCTCTGGCCGGCAATTGAATTGGCAATTGAAACCGCGATGCGCCGGAGCGAACTATTGAGCTTGAATTGGGACAATATTGATCTGGATAATAATCTTGCTTTCTTGCCAGATACCAAGAATGGGCATCCAAGGCAGGTTCCTTTGACACCCGCAGCCAACGCCATTCTGTCACGACTTCCACGCCGCACCGAGCGGGTTTTACCGACTACCGACACGGCGCTCAGGCAGGCTTGGGATAGGCTTGTAGAACGAGCTGGCATTAGTGACCTTCGTTTTCATGATCTACGGCATGAAGCAGTTAGCCGCTTCTTTGAACGAGGACTGAATGTTGCTGAAGTAGCATTGATCAGTGGTCATAGAGATCCGCGTATGTTGTTTCGATATACGCATCTGAAATCTCAAGATGTAGCGCAAAAATTGTGCGCGCTATCAGGCGAATAATTGTTCAACTTGGGAGAGATTGAAATGAATCGCATGACGGCGTTTGTGATTGTTAAATTGGTCGTCTTTACAATGCTTTGGATACCTTGTGCGGCTAGGGCCGAATCGGTTTCGAGTATCCCGAAATTCCGCTCATACCCAGTAGAGGTTTATCGCGGCCCAGTTAGCGCCCCAAACCTGTCATCGCATAGTCGAGCCAATAAATACCGAACTCGTCTTCGAAACGCAGCCAAAGGGCGTGTGAATTTTGCAGGTCATTACATCTTAACTTCTTGGGGGTGCGGAACAACTTGCGTAGCCGGCGCTGTGCTGGACGCCCGAAATGGAGACGTGTTTTTCCTTCCATTTAGCGTGTGCTGTTGGGGAAATGTAGACGATGGTTTTCGGCCGATAGAGTTTCGGAAGGATAGTACGTTGCTTGTCGTCGCGGGCTTGAGAAACGAGCAAGGGACGATGGGTGCACACTTCTATAACTTTCAGTCTGGAGAATTCGTGCATCTCCAAACAATCGAGACTGATGAACATTTCGGCAATGGCGATCAGTCGGAGGAATATGGAAGTACGCTTATTGCGAACGATAGTGCGGATTTAGCCCTTCAGAATTCGAGAGATTGTATGTTGACCGCCGTCCCGCTCTTAGATGACAAAGTGTCACCAGCAAGTGACATCGCTAAAGCTGTCGTCATTGCCTGCTCAGATCAATTGAAGAAATACGCTGCGCTGTCAGCCCGCCAGCACCGCCTTACAGTTTTGCGGACCACTAAACTTGCCAAAGAGGCAGCCTATGAGAGCGCTCTTGTAATGGTGCTTCAGTATAGAGGAGAGAGGAAAATCCGACAATGAGAGCGCATCTTGCCGCGCTTCCGAATGGTCGCCATTGATCATCTCCTGTGACACCAGTGTGACAGGACTGATCGTCGGGTTATCTAAGGTGTTGTTCCTGTTGAACTATCGGTGTTCTCAGAGGGGGACTGAAAATCCGCGTGTCGGTGGTTCGAATCCGCCTCTGGGCACCACTTTTCCCGAGATAAATCCCTATAAATCAATCCTTTAACGACTTTATCGTGAATCTTGTCGGCTCTGTCGTCAAGCCCCGTGTCACATTTTGAACTTCCCAGGTGTGACACCAGTGTGACGGCCTATTGCTTCTTCAGAAGTAGCCTAAGGGTACCCGGGGGGAGAACTGCTGCCTCCCTTCTTACGTTGGCGCTTCAGATTTTTCTGCTAGTTCGGAGTCCCCACTTTCGTTTTCACGCCCCTGTCTGTCTTTGTCAGGCTTCGTCAGCGAAACAGACGCGGATCCGGTCCCCACTCCTACAGTTCAACCTTGGAGCACCATCTTGCTGCTGGCACTGACAGAAGCGCATTTAGTCTTTCCTGAAGATACTCCGCATAACGGGAAGATGGTTTGTTCCGGTGGGTGTCGGTAATCAGAAGACGAACCACAGACGTCCAGAAGTGGTGTCTGTCCTGGTGGAGGAAGACATCGTTCAGCTCGACAAACTGGACCGTCAGAAATGCCCACCAGAGCCGCTCTGCCAGTCCCCTATTGTTCTCCCCAGGGTAACACTGCCGGATCCTCTCTACCTGCCCCACAGCGGCTTCATAGGCCGCCCTACGGATGCGCCCCCTGGTGTCCTGGAAGTGGATGGGACGAGGTTCGAAGGCACTCTCAGCGATCTTCTGAAGCAGTCCTTGTACCTCTTCGTCGGTCCCTATCTGTGGCCCTAGAACTTTCCTCAGATAGCGTTGATGGACGACAAGGAGCTGCTTGCCTGGTCCTGTGACAGGTGCTCCATAATGGCGAACCAAGGAACGGTGATAGGCACAGTAACGCCCCTTGCCAACCCGAACACAGTGGGGAGCACTACAAGGCTGGTCTTTGATTGAATCCATACGGTAATATGGCATATGAACTGCACAAATTTAATGCGGGCAAACCTCTATAAGACCCTTATAGAGACTTGCCTGCATTAAGATGGAGCAAGATCGCAAATCACGACACTCAATGACAGTATTGCCATCCGATTTCGCCGCTGAAATGGAGCGGTTGTGGACTTTGAAGTTGGGCAATGTCTCCGGTCCTGCCTTCCGGGAGCTTTGGACCAGGATGGGGGAGACGTTCCACCTGGCAATCCAACAGAATATGAAGGCAAGCGCCCTCTCAATTGCTCCAGCATGGCAGGTTTTAGCGCCCGAGATGGGCGTCGGGAAGACGCAAGGCGCGTTGCTGTACCTGGCAATGATGGCAAAGACTTCCAGAAAACTTTCACCGCCGCTACAAATTGGCGGTCTCTTCGTCGCTCGAACCATTCAGCAATGCGAGGACGCCGCACGCACGATTAATGAGCTTGCCGGCTTCGAGGCTGCCATTACGCGACACTCGTCCAACGCGGTCACCTTGCAAGAATGCCGGCATTTCCCGGTGGTAGTGATTACACATGCTGCTGTCACGCAGTCCTGGGCACAATCATATTCTGGGATAGTCGACGCCTACGGGAGCTGGGAAGGCGGGCGTCGGTGCCTCGTTATCATCGATGAGGCCCTTGGCCAATGCAGTTGAATTCCATTCAGTTGACGAAGGTTCATTGCACCGGGTGTTGGGGCTTCGCGTCTCTGCGGAGTTTAAGGCAAAGCATCGGCAGGCTTTCGCCGCAGTCTCATCAATGCTCGATTTCTTCAAGGCTGTCTCAAGCCGTGTTGAAGAGATTTCGCCCATATGGAGCGAGCAAGATCCACTTTCCAGCGGGCAGATAGATGAGCTGGAGATACTCTTCCGCCAAATGGTGTCGGACTTGAAATCCGTATCGTCATACCACCCAGTTTGGAACGATCCCGATAGCAAGAATGCGGAACTGCAGCATGTATGGGAGACCCTCTCTGCGATCATCCAGCTATATCGGCATTGGGCACTCTTCTCGATTCAAGGTTCGCGTAAGGCTCTAACCACCGGAAAAGAGAAGGTGCCGCATTTCTTTGCACCCGTAGTGCTGAATGCAACCGCGAACCAAGATCCCGTGTTGGACTACCGGCGCGCCAAGCTTGTTCCGCTTCCCAAGGTGCGAAGCTATCGAAACTTGACGATTCACATCCTCCGCTCCAGCGGCATTGGCAAGGAGGCAATGCGCGAAGCTGGTGAAGCGCGGCTTAGACACTTGGCGCAATTCGTCTCCGAGCACACTAAGCCAGGAGACAAGTGGATGGTGGTAACGCATCTGGCGACCGAGGCACTGGCAAGAAAGCACCTCCCTGAGGAGATTGCATTAACTGGACATTGGGGCAGCCTCGACGGCCTCAACGACTTTCGCGACTGCAACAAGGCAGTACTGTTTGGCCTGAGTTTCCGGGATCGAGCATGGCCGGTGAACATTTATTTTGCGTTGAGAGGTGCTCAAACAAAAGAGTGGCTTCGATCCAAGGAAGCAAAGGCCATTCGTCACAGACTTGAGGTGATGTCGATTGCCGCACAGGTGATCCAGGCCTTGGGCCGCCCGCGCAGTCGCAAGGTGATAGATGAAGAGGGCAACTGTTTGCCGACAGAGGTTTTTGTTACCCTTCCGAAGACCGTTCTGGGAAGAGATGTTGAGAGCGCAATTCGCGAGGCCTTCACCGGCGCGGTTATACGCGACTGGGAGTACGACTTAGATGGTTCGGGGGGAACTACCAACCAAAAAGTATCGTCAAGAGAAGCGCTAATAATAGCAATGAAAAATAAAAACCCTGGAAGGTATTTAATATCTGACGTTTTCAAGGAAATAGGATTGAATAAAAATGAAGAAAGAAACATTAAAGATGCCTTGAGAAAAAAGCGCTCTATATTATACGATCTAAACAGAATAGGAGTTGCTTATTCCGCAGAAAAATCCGGAAGATATTCAAAGACATTCCTAATCAAACGTTAAAATACAGAGAAATTTACTAAACCCATTGGTTTTAAATAGATTTTATTTTTCGGTCGTTTCTGCTTAGGTCGCAGAGACTTAATGGGGTGTTTGAAGTTTCTAGCGTTCTTATATTGTGAACTTAATCCCCATATCATCCTTAGAATTTTACCCCTTCCCCTTTTTTTCTCTTAAATGTATGCGTAGCACATTTTCGCTAGACGTCTTGCAATTGAATTCGACGGCATCTCGGATAACCCACAGGTCGGGGCCTTGATCGAATCTATCTGCGTTAAAGATACTAAGTCGACATTCTTAATGCAGAACAACGGATCTCTTGAGGCTTTTGATCATCGGCTCCCGCAGAGATAAATCCCACTGATTAAGCACGGACTCAAAAAATACTTCATGAAACTCGTCCAAAATGGAGATCCATAACGCCTAGGGTGCGGCAGCGATTCACCGAGTTGCCGACGCCGTGCGCGTGCTATTTATAACGGGCGCTGCTGAGGGTGCTCGCAAGGATCCCTTGTAAATCCGGCAGTTGCTACGGCTCGACCGTGCGAATATTCCACTTCCGGGAAGTGGAGTTACTTGCTATCTACCCGCGCAAGCCGGCCAAGACGATCCCGATCTTATGTTCAATAGAGCAATGATCAAATGCCAGACGCTTGAGGTCTCAGGCAAGTCTGACCGTGGCACTTTTGATGATCTGAATTTTCTAACTGTCCTCGCTCAGGCTGCAGCATCAGCGCTCATTGTAGACAATAGGAAAAAGGGTCAAAAAGAATCCCCGAATCAACATTTGCCTCAAAAGTCATATTGCCAGAACGTAAACGACGGGCCGCAGCCCGTCGCACTTCTCAAAAGAGAATTTTGTGCACTCAAAGGTGCTTGTTAACGGGTGGCCTACGATCTCCAAGCGGCTAAGCTTATAGGCACCCAAAAGTGATCATATTAGACAGCGCAGATATTGCAAGCCCGCTAAGTGATTAAACAATGATAAAACTATCACACTTTGAAAGCCGATTTAATTCAAAGGTGGGCGTTTGATCCCAAGGAATCAACCAATATCCATGTTGGAACAAACATCTTGTCAGATTTGACTTTTCGAAGATTCGGCTTCTCGTATAGGATTGATTGCTGGATAAGTTTTGTAGTCAGATTTCGGGGAGGGGTATGACTTCCAACAGTATTCAGTGTTCCTACACGCTTGGCCTCGATCTAGGAACCAATTCTATAGGGTGGTGTGCTGTCGAAACTGACGCAAATGGCGAGCCTCGTGGCGTGCTCGATGCTGGGGTGCGTATTTTGACACCCAATGAGGAGGCCGGTCGTGATCCCCAGTCGAAAAACTCTTTAGCAGCAAAACGCCGACAAGCGCGAGCTATGCGACGTCGGCGTGACCGGTTCCTGCGACGACAGAATTCATTGATGAGGACCTTGATCGCAGCGGGGCTGATGCCGCCGAACGAGATTGAGCGCAAAGCATTGGAACGGATGGATCCATACTGGTTACGCGCTGCCGCATTGGAAAGGCCGCTCGCGTTGCACGAGATAGGTAGGGCGATTTTTCATCTGAACCGCCGCCGCGGCTTTCTATCCAACCGGATTGTGGATGCAGACGATGCCGAAGGCGGTGCCACGAAGCAGGGGATCACTAATCTCTCTGCGGCGCTCAAGGCTGCGAATGCGCGTACGCTGGGTGAGTTTTTGGCCCACCGCCACGCTCGCGACAAGTACGGCTATCGGGTCGATGCTCAGGGTGCTCGGATCGGTAAATCGCATGGCAATGATTGCTCGCCGCCCGTAGGGGGGGGCGTGCGGTTTCGCCCCACCGCAGATGGAGCCAAGGTACTTTATGATTTTTATCCCACCCGAGCCATGATCGAGCACGAGTTGGATGAAATCTGGAAGGTGCAATCGCGGTATCATCGCGAATTGACAGATGCACTGCTGTCGAGACTGAAGCGGATTATCATCGCCCAACGACCCTTGAAGAAGCCGGCAGTAGGACGGTGTACTTTTCGACCGAGCAGCGAAAGGGCGATGGCGGGTGCTGTAGAAGTCGATCTCGGCGAACGAGCACCCCGTGCCCTGCCGCTGTTTCAGCGTTTCCGTATCCTTTCAGAGTTGGCGAATCTGGAAGTCGAGCGTCCAGGCCGCCCTGCGCGCCGGCTTTCCCTGCAGGAGCGCGATGCGTTGGCCAATTTGCTGGCTGCGCGCTCTTCTACAGTCGCATTCGAGAAAATGCGACAAGCGCTCAAACTACCGAACGATGCCATGTTCAATCTTGAGCGCGGCGGCCGTAAAGGGCTTGATGTGGACAGGACAGCCGCGGCGCTTGGAAAACGCGATATCTTCGGCGCTTTCTGGCGAGGCCTGCCGCGTGATCGCCAAACAGATATTGTCGAGAATCTGCTCGCGGAGCCGGACGAGGATATTTTGGTTACTTGGCTAATGGAGGAGTTCGGCCTTGAGGAGAAGGCAGCCACTGCTGCGGGTTCGGTGCGCCTACCGCAGGGTCATGGTCACATAGGCCGTTCGTTGCTTTCCGATATTGTCAAGGAAATGGAAAGCGGTAGCCTTGAAACAGAGGATCCGTTGACCGGCGAAATCTATCTGCGCCCATTGACATATGACGAGGCGGTTGCTCGTCTCGATTTACACCATTCCGACCTAAAGGCTGGCTGCTTTGCTCGTCTGCCCTATTATGGGGAGGCCATGGCCCGCCATGTGATCTCCAACCCCGATGCACCTGAGAGTAGCCAAGAGCGTATCGGCCGCGTACCAAATCCAACGGTACACATTGCGCTAAACCAAATGCGAACCGTTGTTAACGCGCTGATTGAGACATATGGCAAGCCGGCGAAAATTCATATCGAGCTGGCACGCGAGTTGAAGCAGAATCACCGGCAGAAACAGGAAGCAATTCGTCGCAACCGCGAGAATGAGGCAGCGAACCAGCGCCGCAACGAAGAACTGCGAACGCTCGGTTTCGCCGATACCTACAGCAACCGCTTGCTGCTTAGGCTCTACGAAGAACTTCCAGCGGACGAACGTGTCTGCGTCTATTCTGGAACACCGATTTCCAAGGAAATGTTGTTTTCCGGTGCGGTTGATATTGATCACATACTGCCGCGTTCAAAGACGTTGGACGATAGCTTTGCCAACAAGGTATTGTGCACACGTGAGATGAATCGAATCAAGGGGAACCGGTCACCTGCCGATGTCTGGACGGGAGATCGCTTGCAAGATGTAGTCGAGCGTGCATGGCGACTGTTTCCTAGAAAGGCTTGGAGATTCCAGCCAGATGCGCTGGACAAATTCACGTCGGGAGGTGACTTTATTGCTCGCCATCTTACAGATTCCCAGCACATTGCGCGTCTCGCCAAGGAGTATCTTGGCCACCTCTACGGTGAGGATCGCAACAGACGTGTCTTTGCTATCCCGGGCCGTTTGACCGCAATGCTGCGCGCCATGTGGGGTTTGAACGGTTTGCTCGGCGACCATAATAGGGCAATTGCCGATGGTGAGCTGGCAAAAAGTCGTGATGATCATCGCCACCACGCTGTCGACGCCTTTGTTATCGCCTGCACGAACCGCGCAATTCTGCAAAGGGTCGCTACTGCGGTGGGCCGTGCCGAGGCGTTTAATCTTGGTCGTTGGGCCGAGAAGGGCGAGTTCCCGGAGCCATTCGAAGGCTACCGCGTTACATTGCGCGACAGGCTAGATATGATGGTGATCTCACATAAACCTGATCATGGCCTACCCCCCGGAGCAAGCGGCAATTCCCATGTTACCTCAGGCCAGTTGCACGAAGAGACGGCCTATGGCGCTGTGCATGAAGAGATTCGTGGAAAAATTATGAATCTCGTTACCCGCAAGCCAATTGCCGCTTTAAGCGAACGAGAGATTGGACAAGTGCGTGACCTCAAACTCCGCGAAGCTCTAGAGGAAGTCGCTTATGATGCGAAACGGGACGGGATCAGACTGACCGATGCGTTGGCGAATTTCGGCGAGCAGAATGGCATTCGCCGCGTTCGTGTGCTGAAGACGGAAAAATACACAATAAATTTGAGCCATGGAAAGGGGCGCTTTCACAAAACCTACGTGCCAGGTGCCAATCACTGTATTGAGATTTTCTCGACCCCTGAAGGTAAGTGGTGCGGCGAAGGAGTTTCGGTCTTTGACGCCAACCGAAAGGACTTCACTCCTGCTTGGAGAGTGCAGTCCAATGACGCTCGGCTGGTCATGCGTCTACACAAGGGCGACACTATTGAAGCGAACTTTGGCGATGGGCGACGTTATTACGTCGTGCGCAAACTCTCGCCTGCCAACAATCGCATCGAGTTCGTTCCTCATCTCTATGCGGGAAAGCTTGGGCCTGGCGACTATATGCAAGCCGCCTTTTCAAAGTTGCAGAAGGCTGGTGCGCGGCTGGTACGTGTGGATCCTATCGGCCGTATAATCCCCGTCGGCAGGGGGTAGGGATGATCGGTCGGTTGGTAGAGATATCCGAGGACGGGCGCCACTTGGCCCGGCATCGCGGTTTTCTGACGGTCAATGCGGATGGTTCGGAAGTTGGCCGTGTCCCGCTTGACAACATTGCCGCAGTGATCGCCTCAGCCCACGGCATCACTTACTCCAACAACCTATTGATTGCGTTGGTTGAACGCGGTACGCCGTTGATTGTTTGCGGGGCCAACCACCGGCCCGCGGGCGTGCTTTGGACAGTAGACGGGCACCACGAACAGGCCGGCCGCATGGCCGACCAGGCTGCATCCTCCCGGCCATTGAGGAAGCGCCTCTGGGCGCAGCTAGTCGTTGCCAAAATTGAGAGTCAAAAGGCGACTTTGGAGGCCGTTGGAGCACCCCACGAAGGCTTCACGCTGCTGGCACGAAAGGTTCGCTCCGGCGATCCAGAGAATGTCGAGGCTCAAGCGGCCCCGTCGCTATTGGCGTCTCCTTTTTGGCCAAGACTTCCGACGTGATCGCTCAGCAAGCGGTGTAAGCGCCATGCTCAACTACTGTTACACTGTGTTGAGGGCTGGAACAGCGAGGGCCGTTATGGCGGCTGGCCTGCACCCCAGTCTCGGAGTTGCCCATCGTCAGCGTGGCAATGCGTTTGCTCTTGCCGATGATTTAATGGAGCCGTTTCGACCGCTTGCCGACCAGTTGGTTTATAGTCTCTTGTCCAGAGGCAAAACCGATCTGGATCGCAGCACCAAACCAATGCTGGCACGCATCCTAGTCACCGATATGAGAACAAAACAGGGAACAACCCCAGTCGGGCTATGCTTGGAGCGTCTCGCACTTTCGGCGGCGCGGTGCTTTTCCGGCGAAGTTCGCACGCTGGATCTTCCGCAGCGGGTGTCGTCGCTGGAGACGTGAGGGACATCAATGGTTGCGCGGCTGCCGGCATTGAGCGGGTACCGTATGATGTGGTTGTATGTGATGTTCGATTTGCCCGTTAGCACGAAGGCGGAGCGCAAGTCAGCTGCAAAGTTCCGCAATTTCCTGCTGGACGAAGGCTTCGAGATGGCGCAATTCTCAGTTTACTTGCGCTTTGCTACGAGCAAAGAAGCTTGCGAAGTATTTATTGACAAGGTGAGACGTGCGTTGCCGAGAAAGGGCAAGGTGCATATTGTGTCGATCACCGACCGCCAGTATGGCAATGCTCGTATATTCACAGGACAAAACCGTGAACGCAGAGCGGAAAACCCTGACCAACTTGCGCTTTTCTAGGCGAGCATATTGTTTTTTTTGCCCTCCTTGAGAGAAAAAGCCCTAGTTTTTCTAGGGCTTATCTGAGGTCTAGTTTAGCCGCTTGGAGATCGTAGGCCAACCGCAACAACAGATCGCCAACGGCTTTAGCGCCGCGCAGTTTAGCCGCTTGGAGATCGTAGGCCAACCGCAACATGGTCGATGTAATCCGCCCGCGCAAGCTCAGTTTAGCCGCTTGGAGATCGTAGGCCAACCGCAACGCCTTGGGGGCAGAGAGGGCGGCGAGAATGGAGTTTAGCCGCTTGGAGATCGTAGGCCAACCGCAACATATTCGTTATAACCCATGCGAGCCGTAAGAGTTTAGCCGCTTGGAGATCGTAGGCCAACCGCAACCGCTCTGCCTCTTCGGCTTCTGCCAGCTGCAGTTTAGCCGCTTGGAGATCGTAGGCCAACCGCAACGCAGCAAAGGCAACAGAGCAACCTGGAGCGAGTTTAGCCGCTTGGAGATCGTAGGCCAACCGCAACTAGGGCGTAACGAGAGGACAGAGAGATGCCAGTTTAGCCGCTTGGAGATCGTAGGCCAACCGCAACCCCAGCAAGGGAGAGGGAGAATGAAGAGGAAGTTTAGCCGCTTGGAGATCGTAGGCCAACCGCAACCACTGCTGCCAGAGATCATCCCCGGTGCAAAGTTTAGCCGCTTGGAGATCGTAGGCCAACCGCAACAGAGCTTCTTAGACCACAACTGTATGCGAGAGTTTAGCCACTTGGAGATTGTTGGCCAACCGTAAACATTACCACAACCGCTCCATTTCAGCGGCGAAATCGGATGGCAATACTGTCATTGAGTGTCGTGATTTGCGATCTTGCTCCATCTTAATGCAGGCAAGTCTCTATAAGGGTCTTATAGAGGTTTGCCCGCATTAAATTTGTGCAGTTCATATGCCATATTACCGTATGGATTCAATCAAAGACCAGCCTTGTAGTGCTCCCCACTGTGTTCGGGTTGGCAAGGGGCGTTACTGTGCCTATCACCGTTCCTTGGTTCGCCATTATGGAGCACCTGTCACAGGACCAGGCAAGCAGCTCCTTGTCGTCCATCAACGCTATCTGAGGAAAGTTCTAGGGCCACAGATAGGGACCGACGAAGAGGTACAAGGACTGCTTCAGAAGATCGCTGAGAGTGCCTTCGAACCTCGTCCCATCCACTTCCAGGACACCAGGGGGCGCATCCGTAGGGCGGCCTATGAAGCCGCTGTGGGGCAGGTAGAGAGGATCCGGCAGTGTTACCCTGGGGAGAACAATAGGGGACTGGCAGAGCGGCTCTGGTGGGCATTTCTGACGGTCCAGTTTGTCGAGCTGAACGATGTCTTCCTCCACCAGGACAGACACCACTTCTGGACGTCTGTGGTTCGTCTTCTGATTACCGACACCCACCGGAACAAACCATCTTCCCGTTATGCGGAGTATCTTCAGGAAAGACTAAATGCGCTTCTGTCAGTGCCAGCAGCAAGATGGTGCTCCAAGGTTGAACTGTAGGAGTGGGGACCGGATCCGCGTCTGTTTCGCTGACGAAGCCTGACAAAGACAGACAGGGGCGTGAAAACGAAAGTGGGGACTCCGAACTAGCAGAAAAATCTGAAGCGCCAACGTAAGAAGGGAGGCAGCAGTTCTCCCCCCGGGTACCCTTAGGCTACTTCTGAAGAAGCAATAGGCCGTCACACTGGTGTCACACCTGGGAAGTTCAAAATGTGACACGGGGCTTGACGACAGAGCCGACAAGATTCACGATAAAGTCGTTAAAGGATTGATTTATAGGGATTTATCTCGGGAAAAGTGGTGCCCAGAGGCGGATTCGAACCACCGACACGCGGATTTTCAGTCCGCTGCTCTACCAACTGAGCTATCTGGGCAAACCCTGCTTCACTATGCCGTCGCAGAGGTTCCTGCTGGTCATGGCGGGGTTGGTTCTCCACCGGAAGCGCGTGGGTTATAGCACGAGATTTTCCGCTGACAAGCGCCCTTCGGTCGATTTGCAGGGACTTTTTTCAAAACCCGCGCGAACCGTCATGTTCGCCACGAAAGAAGGCGCTTTTCAAGCTTGCCGATCAGCCACGCAATGATGAGGCCGATAACCGAGAGGAGCGCCACGCCGGCGATGAGCTGGTCGAGGGCAAAAAGCGCGCCGGCCATGAGGATATAGGCCCCGACGCCGAACTCGGCGCCGATCATCTCGGCCGCCACAAGCAGAACGATGGCGATGGAAGCGGAGATGCGGAAGCCCGACAGGATGGCTGGCATCGCTCCCGGCACGATGATCTTGCGCACGATGGATAGCCACGACATGCCGAAGGACTGGCCCATACGGATGAGATTACGGTCCACATTGTCGACCCCGCCATAGGTGGCGATCACGGTGGGGAAGAACGTGCCGAACAGGATGGTTGCCACTTTGGAGCCCTCGCCAATGCCGAACCAGATGATGAAGAGCGGCAGAAGCGCGATCTTCGGCACTGGAAAAAGCGCGGAGACCAGCGGCAGGAGCCCGGCGCGGGCAAGCGAGAAAAGGCCGATAAAGAGGCCGACCGCGATGCCAAGCAGGCTGCCCAGCGTCCAGCCGACGATCAGGCGGTAAAGGCTGGCGCCCAGATGCTTCCACAACATGCCGGTCTGGAAGAGATCAACCAGCGCACCGAACGCCTCGGAAGGGGCAGGCAGCGCAATCGCGCTGATGAAGCCCGAACGCGAGCCCAGCTCCCAGACCGCCAGAATGGCGAGAAAGACAATCGGCGCCACGGGACCGAGCGAGCGGTGGACGAAACCGCCGCCCCGGAAAGGGACCGGGCGCTGACCGCTTGCTTTGGAAATATCGGCGGCGGCGACAGGCACGTCGCGCGTGGCATCATGCGACATCGGAAATCTCCCGGTCGGCTTCGCGCGCTTCCTCACGCATGATCTCCCAGACGCGGCGCTGAAGGGTTTCGAGCTCTGCCAGCCGGTCGGCACGCTCGGCAAGTGGTATGTCGATCTCCACCACATCGCGGATGCGACCGGGACGGCGTGACAGAACGATGATGCGGCTGCCCAGACGCACGGCCTCGTTGAGATTGTGCGTCACATAGCAGGCGGAAAACCGCTCGCGGGTCCACAACGCCACGAGATCGTCCATCAGGAGTTCGCGGGTCTGGCTGTCCAGCGCCGAAAGCGGTTCGTCCATCAGCATGATGGCCGGCTTGACGGCGAGCGCGCGGGCGATGGCCACGCGCTGCTTCATGCCGCCGGAAAGCTGGCGCGGGAGGGCTTTTGCAAAATCGGACAGATTGGTGCGGGCGAGCACATCGTAGATGATGGCCCGCCGTTTGACCGCGGCGATGCCGTGATCTTCCAGCACGAGGCTGACATTGCCTTCCACGCTGCGCCAGGGAAGAAGGGCGAAATCCTGAAAGATGTAGGTGAGTGGATTGAGTGAGCCCTCAGGCTCCGGGCCGGAAAGAAGCGCCTGCCCCTGATCCGGTTTTTCCAGCCCGCCTGCGATGCGCAGCAGTGTAGACTTGCCGCAACCCGACGGGCCGACGATGCAGACGATTTCTCCATCCTCCACCGTGAGCGAGATGTCGTCGAGGACGGTCCGGCCGCCATAGTGATGGGTAACGTTCTTGAGAAGAAGCTGCATCGGCTCAAAGAATACCGCCCCGGTTGGGGCCGGGGCGGTTTCGCTGTTAGCGGGTTTCCACGAAGCTGGTGTCGACCAGCTTTTCCATCGTCACGCCATCGGGCACGAGGCCTTCCGACTTGAACCATTCGAGCTGATCCTCGACGCTCGCCACGCTCAGCGCCGCACCTTCATTGATGCGCATGGCGCCGGCACGAATGCGCGGATCGGCCTTTTCGATCGGCTGGTCGGAATAGACATATTTGTGGATCATCGCCACGATGGCCGCCGTGTCTTCCTCGCTCATGGTTTTGTCGACGAGGGCGGCGTTGTAGTCGCTGATGCCCTCGGAAAGGCCGGCGAGGAAGCGCTCGACCAGATCCTTCTTTTCGGTTGCGTTCCTTGTCGAGGTGAAGACCGTGGTGACCTGGTAATTGTCGATATAGTCGGAGACCTTGCCGATCTCCACGACTGCATCGCCTTTTGTCAATGCGCCCGCGATGTTTGGCACGATGGACCAGGCGTCGATCTGACCGCTCTTGAGCGACGCGATCACGGCCGGCACCTTCTGCAGCGGCTTCACCTGGATTTCCGCGCGGTCGAAACCCTCCTTGTCGGCGATCTTGTGCGCCATGTAGTGGAAGGAGGAACCGGTGGTGGTGATGCCGTAGGTGTGACCCTTGAGGTCGGCGGGTGTCTTCACGCCGGCGTCGTATGCGGCCTTCGAGGCGAGGATCTTCTGGCCCTCGACATCCGGCGTCTCCTGCAGCGCGCCGCCGATGACCTTGATCACGCCTTTGTCGGCGAGGCTGATGAGGCCACCGGAAATGGCCGTCATGCCGAAATCGACGTCACCCGATGCGATGGCGACTGCCATGGGCTGCGCGGCCTGAAATGACACGAACTCGACATCCAGATCCTGCGCATCGAAATAGCCTTTTGCCTCGGCAATGATGCTGGGCGAATGGGATGTGAACGACAGAATGCCGACATTGATCTTGTCTGCGGCCTGCGACGGCAGCGCAAATCCGGAAAACGCGGCGGAAAGGGCTAGTGCGCCGAGCGCACGGCGGGTGATGGCAGTCATGGGGACCTCTCGGAATGTCTTTGGCCAATGCTATTTGCACAGGCGAGGGACCTGAGCAAGCAAATGCGGCGTCAAAAAGGTCGAAAGGTTTTGTAAAACTGTTTTATATCAAAGTGTTATGTGTGAATGGCGGGGCGTGGCGGGCAAAGCCTCCGCCTGCCCCTAAAGTCGCGCGTCCATCTCGGCGCGGATGCGTTTTGCTGCTTCCTCTTTCACCGGGCCGTAGCCGCGTATCTGCATCGGCAATGCAAGGGTCTCTGCCAGTTCTGCCGCATTGCCGGCATCGAGTTGCGCAAGCGCTTTTTCCACATGCGTCTCGTACCAGCCGATCAGGTCGCGTTCCATGCGCCGCTCGGCGGTGTAGCCGAACGGGTCGAAGGCTGTGCCGCGCAGACGTTTCATACGGGCGAGCATGCGGAAGGGGAGGCGCACCCAGGGGCCGAATTGACGCTTGAGCGGACGCCCGCGCGCATCCGTGCCAGAAGCGAGGAAGGGCGGGGCGAGGTGGTGCACGATGCGATAATCGCCCTCGAACTCGTCTGCGATGCGCGACGAAAACCCCGTTTCAGTGTGTAGACGGGCGACCTCGTACTCGTCCTTGTAGGCCATCAGTTTGAAGAGAGAACGGGCGACCGCCCGGCTGACAGTTTCGCCGCCAAGCGGAGCCTCGGCATTGCGCACGCGATCCACCAGACGGCGGTAACGCGCGGCATAGGCAGCATCCTGATAGTCGGTCAGGAAGGCCTCGCGGCGGGTGACGATCTCGTCGAGGGCTCCATCGGTCTGCGGCTTCGGGTCGAGCAGGCTCTTCAGCGCGTCCGGCTTTTCCGCCGCCAGCCGGCCGATGAGGAAGGCCCGGTGGTTCTTCTCGATGGCGACACCGTTGAGCACGATGGCCTGGGTGAGCGCGTTGAGCGAGACCGGCACAAGGCCCTTCTGCCAGGCGAAGCCGAGCATCATCACATTGGCGAACACCGTGTCGCCCATGAGCTTTTCGGAAAGGCGGTTGGCATCTATGGCGGCAAGGCCATCCGTGCCCGTCACGCCTTCAATGGCGGCAAGCCGCTGGTCCACATCAAGGCTCGCATCGCGCTTGCGCACGATGTCGCCGGTGGGCATCTCGGCAAGGTTCACGACCGCGCGCATGCCGGGGCGATAGCTGGCCGACGCCTTGGGCGAGGACGACACGACAATGTCGCAGCCGATCAACGCATCCGCAGCGCCCCGATCGATGCGCACCTGATGAATGGCATCGGGTGAGGATGCCAGCCGGACATAGGAGAGCACCGGCCCGAACTTTTGGGCAAAGCCGGTGAAATCAAGCACGCTGGAACCGCGTCCCTCCAGATGCGCGGCCATGGTGATGAGCGCGCCGACGGTGACCACACCGGTGCCGCCCACGCCCGTGATCATCAGGTCGAAGGGTGTGTCGAGTGCCGGAAGCTCGGGATCGGGGAGGTCGGCGGCGAGTTGCGCGAGGTCGAGCTCCATGCCTGAACGCTTCTTGCGGGTGGCGCCTTCGACGGTGACGAAGCTCGGGCAAAAGCCGTTCACGCAGGAAAAGTCCTTGTTGCAGGACGACTGGTTGATCTTGCGCTTGGTGCCGAACTCGGTTTCGAGCGGTTCGACGGAGAGGCAGTTGGACTCCACCGAACAGTCACCACAGCCCTCGCAGACGAGATCGTTGATGACGACGAATTTCTTCGGGTCTTCCATCTGGCCGCGCTTGCGGCGGCGGCGCTTCTCTGTCGCGCAGGTCTGCTCATAGATGAGAACCGAGACGCCCTTCACCTCGCGCAATTCGCGCTGGACGGCATCGAGCTCGCGGCGGTGATGGATGGTTGTGCCGGCGGGTAACTCGCCGGGCTGGAACTTTTCCGGCGTGTCGGAAACGAGCGCAATGCGCTCCACGCCTTCCGCGCGCGAGGAATGCGCGATGGCCTGCACACTGACGGGACCATCCACCGGCTGGCCGCCGGTCATGGCGACGGCGTCGTTGTAAAGTATCTTGAAGGTGATGTTGGCCTTTGCGGCAATCGCCTGCCTGACGGCCATGGAACCGGAATGATACCACGTGCCTTCGCCGAGATTCTGGAAGACGTGGTTTTTGCCGGTAAAGAGCGAGGAGGCTGCCCAGTTCACGCCCTCACCACCCATCTGGATCAGCGATGTGGTGTCGCGGTCCATCCAGCTTGCCATGAAATGACAGCCGATGCCGGCCAGTGCCTGTGAACCCTCCGGCACCTTGGTGGATGTGTTGTGCGGGCAGCCGGAGCAGAAATAAGGCGTGCGGGTCGCGCCTTCCACCTGGAGCGAGATGGCCGGTGCGGCGAGGATCTTCTCCGCGCGTTCCACAAAACCGTTGCCGGGGAAGATGCCTTCCAGCCGCCTTGCGACGATGGGCAGCAGCAGGCGCGGCGAAAGCTCGCCGGTCCATGGCACGAGCCGTTCGCCATTCTCGTCGCGCTTGCCCACCATGGCGTGCGGCTTGTGACCGGGCCAGTCGTAGAAGTACTCCTTGAACTGGCTTTCGACGATGCCGCGCTTTTCCTCGATAACGAGAACTTCCTGCTTGTCCTTCACGAAGTCGAGTGCTGCGCGGCGGGCAAGCGGCCACACCATGCCGACCTTGTAAATGTCGATGCCGAGCTTGCGGCACTCGGCCTCGCCTATGCCCAGAAGGCGCAGCGCCTCCATCAGGTCGAGATGGGCCCTTGCCGGTGGTGACGATGCCGAAACGGGCATCCTTCACATCATAGATGTGGCGGTCGATGGGATTAGCTTCGGCAAACGCCAGCACCGCGTGCTTCTTCGCCTCCATGCGCTCCTCGATCTGCGGGCCGGGAAGATCGGGCCAGCGATAGTGGAGGCCGCCGGGTGGCGGCGTGAAATCCGGTGTCTCGAAGGTGCGGGGAGTGGGGAGGTCAATTGAAGCTGCCGATTCCACCGTCTCCGAAATGGCCTTGAAGCCGACCCACATGCCCGAGAAGCGCGACAGCGCGTAGCCATATTCGGCGAAGGCCAGATATTCCGACACGCTCGCCGGATTGAGCGTGGGCATGAACCACGCCATGAAGGCCACGTCCGACTGGTGCGGCATGGAGGAGGAGACGCAGCCATGATCGTCGCCGGCAACCACCAGAACGCCGCCATGGGGGGAGGAGCCATAGGCGTTGCCATGCTTCAGCGCATCGCCCGAACGGTCGACGCCGGGGCCCTTGCCGTACCACAGGCCGAAGACGCCCTCGACTTCGCGTTTGGGATTGGTCTCCACCTGCTGGCTGCCGAGCACGGCGGTGGCGGCGAGATCTTCGTTGACGGCGGGGAGGAATTCGATGCGGGCGGCGTCGAGCCGGTCCTTGGCCTTCCATAATTCCAGGTCCAATGCGCCGAGCGGCGACCCGCGATAGCCGGAGATGAAACCTGCCGTGTTGAGGCCGCTCGCGCGGTCGCGGCGCGCCTGATCGAGCACCGCGCGCACGAGCGCCTGCGTGCCGGTCATGAAGACGCGGCCCTTTTCCTGGGTGTAGCGGTCCTCGAGCTGATAGCGCGCGAGTTCGCCGGCCTTGGGCTGGACGGTCATGCAATTCCTCCGGTGCAGACTGGAAGAATTCTAAACCGGCAGGGGTGGAATTTTGTGCCAGATTTGGCGTTTGAAACATGGTTTCTGGTGAAATCATCCGATAATGTCAGGATGAATGAATATTTTTGCAGGAATGCAGACAATGGCTGAAAAACTGACCGAGCAGGACAAGAAGCTTCTGGACGCCCTGCAGGAGAACTGCCGGCTCTCCAACCAGGAGCTGGCGGAGCGGGCGGGCATGTCGGCCTCGGCCTGCTGGCGACGGGTGAAGGCGCTGGAGGAGGCGGGGCTTGTCTCGCAATATGCGGCTCTGCTGGACGTCGAGAAGGCAGGGCTCGGGTTTCAGGCCATCGTGCATGTGTCGCTGACGCGGCATGACCACCGGCATGTGGATACGTTCATCGCCGAAACGCGGCGGCGGCCTGAAGTGCTCGACTGCTACTCCACCACGGGTGAGGCGGATTATCACTTGCGCGTCGTGTGTCGGGACCTCGCCGCCTATAATCGCTTTCTGGAGGATTTCCTGTTCCGCCTGCCGGGCATCGCCAATGTGCGCACCAATCTGATCCTGAAGGATATCAAGAAGAACAGTCCGGTTCCGGTGCAGCTTAAGGCCAATTGACAATCGGCGTTCGGTCACCTCCTTCTCGGTCGCCAAACGAGGAGGAGTTCGAATGACGAATGTGGCGCTTACGGGTCTTGCGCGCGATCTTGAGCAGCGGGCGGAAGAGGGGCGGCCGGTGCGTATCGGCCTGATCGGCTGCGGCGAGATGGGCACCGACATCGTCACGCAGGTGGCGCGCATGAAGGGCATCGAGGTGGCCGCCATCGCCGACACGCGACCCGAACGCGCGGCAAAGGCGGTCGAGATTGCCGGGCGTGCTGCCGAGAGCGCGGTGGAAGCGGCAACCTCTGGCGCGATCTCCGACGCGATCCGGGCAGGAAAAACCGCGCTTTGCGGCGATTCGCTAATGGTGGCGCAGAACGACCTGGTGGACGTGGTCATCGACGCCACGGGCAAGCCGGCGGTGGGCGCGGAGATCGGGCTTTCGGCGATGGAAGCGGGCAAGCATCTCGTCATGATGAATGTTGAGGCGGATGTGACCATCGGCGCTTATCTGAAGCGCGAAGCGGCGCGGCTGGGCGTCACCTATTCGCTGGGCGCGGGCGATGAGCCCTCTTCCTGCATGGAGCTGATCGAGTTTGTCTCGGCCATGGGGCACGACATCGTTGCCGCCGGCAAGGGCAAGAACAACCCCCTCAACATCGACGCTGTGCCGGACGACTATGTCGAGGAGGCTGAGCGTCGCAACATGAATGTGCGCATGCTGGTCGAGTTCGTCGACGGCTCCAAGACGATGGTGGAAATGGCGGCCATCGCAAACGCCACGGGCCTGGTACCGGACAAGCCCGGCATGCACGGCCCGGCGGCGAGCCGCGAGGCGCTGTCCACCGTACTTTGCCCGGTCGCCGATGGCGGCGTGCTCTCGAAGAAGGGCTGTGTCGACTTCACGGTCGGCAAGGGAGTGGCGCCGGGCGTGTTCGTGGTGGCGGAGATGGACCATCCGCGCCTGCGCGAACGCATGAACGATCTGAAGCTTGGAGAAGGGCCGTATTACACCTTCTTCCGACCCTATCACCTGACCTCGCTGGAAGTGCCGCTCACCTGCGCGCGCGCCGTGCTTTATGGGAAGGCCGATATGGTGCCGCTCGACCGGCCGGTGGCGGAAGTCTGCGCGGTGGCCAAGAAGGACCTCAACCCCGGCGACCGGCTCGATGCGATCGGCGAATACAGCTATCGCGCCTGGATCATGACGGCGGAAGAGGCGCGCGCGGCAAAGGCCGTGCCATGCGGGCTTCTGGAAGGCGGAACGGTGACGGCGCCGGTGAAGAAGGGCGCGCTTCTGACCCACGCGAATGTCGCGCCCGATGCGGGCTCCCGGCTGGTGGCGCTCAGGGCGCGGCAGGATGCGATGGTGTTCGGCGAAGGGTGATGGCGTGGGGCGCTCGCCCCTCATCCGCCTGCCGGCACCTTCTCCCCGCGTGCGGGGAGAAGGAAGCGCGTCTTAACCGGAAGGAGCGCCACCTTTAATGTCCCCTTCTCCCCGTTTGCGGGGAGAAGGTGAGGATGAGGGGCAAGCGCGAGGGCCTGCGCCGATCCTCTACTTCCCCAATTCAATGGAGCGCTTCTTGGCGGCGTCCACGGCGTCGCTGACCAGATCCAGAAGCCGGTTGTCATCCATGAAAACCGAAAGCGCGGCGGCGGTGGTGCCGTTGGGGCTTGTCACCTGCTCGCGCAGCCTGCCGGGTTCGTCATCGCTTTCCCTGGCCAGAGAGGCCGCACCATAGACGGTCTGCATGGCAAGAAGCTTTGCGGTTTCCGCAGGCAGGCCGGCTTTCTCACCGGCAGCCGTCAGGCATTCGATGAAATGGAAGATGTAAGCCGGGCCGGAACCGGAAACGGCGGTGACGGCGTCCATCAGCTCTTCATTGTCGATCGTGGTGACGGCACCGCTGGTTGCAAGCAGTTCCTCGGCGAAGGCTTTGGCCTCGCCGGTCACATTGCGGTTGGAGAACAGCACCATCATGCCCTTGCCAATGGCGGCCGGCGTGTTGGGCATGCAGCGCATGATCGCGGCATGGCGGCCGAGAATTTCCTCAAACGTGGCCGTGCCGGTGCCGGCCAGAACGCTGACGAATGTGGCCTTGTCGGCAAAACGGGCATAGGTGGGGGCGACATCGCGGATGACCTGCGGCTTGACGGCAAAGACAATCATGTCAGCGCCTGCGGAAAGCTCGTCGACGTTTTCTGCGACCGTGACACCCTGCGCGGCAGCACGGGCGCGCAAACCCTCGTTCGGCTCGATGACGGTTGCGTCCTTCGCGGCCAGCTTGCCCGCCGCGATCCAGCCCTTCAGCATGGCGTAACCCATATTGCCGCAGCCGACGAGGATGACCGATTTGCCCATGAAACTTCTCCCTTGATGACGGCAAAGGAATGCCGCGTGCAGGCGGGAAATGCAATGGGGGAAGAAAGACTATAAGCCCAGCGAGATCAATCTCATCTTGAGCGGATTATGCAACGATTAAGATTTGAGCGACCTTATTATGTCCGACCCTAATGATCTTGTATTCTTTTTATTTCCGGCATCGTTCAATATATCAACACCTATATTTTTAGCTATGTATCTCAAAATTGGCTTTGCCACATCTTCAACGGATCCAGAGTTTTCGACAATTACACTTCCATTTTCAAACTGAGTAATTTTGTATTGCTCAAACACCGCGCTTCCTGTTTCCCGAAGTTTGCGAAGTTGCTCGATCGGTATGCGTGATGATCTAGGCTCGCCCTTAGTTTCTTCTAATACTTTAGAAATGTTTCCTAAGTATATGGTGTAATCACCATTTTTGTTTACTCTATGTGTCGGAAGATTTTCCGATGAGCAGTCTAATATTTCTTCAATCGAAACCTCATCTTCATCAGTGATTAAACGAAGAATCATCACGCGGTCAGCAAGAGAAAATGTGCTTTTTTTAAATGTAACGTGGCTCGAAGTGGTTATTGTTTTAACAGAGATCTTATGACCATCCAAAGATACAACATCATATCCGCGTTGGTTGGTCTGTAGAGCCATTTGGCCTCGGGTAACCATGGCTGCATACAATTCGCCAATTCGCCCGGTTAGATGGTTTAATTCGCCAGGGGCCACTCCCCAAGATATCTCTTTTTCAAACCATTCGAGAGCCTGACCAAGAGATCGAATTATTTGAGTCTGAGAAAGAGTTTGTGACATTCAAAAATTCCATCGTACGATCGTTTCAAATGGTCAGGAAGTTAATTAATAGCATTACATCACTTTTACGAGATGTCGAATATTCATCTTGATAATGTGTTTGCCGAATCAGATCGACACTTAATCTAAATCAAGAAGGGCCGAACCTGCGGCCTGCATCCAATGCCAGACCGCGACCGACGGAGCCGAACATGTCGCCTTCGACAACGGATGCGGCAGGCAGCATGCGCAGGACGTTTTCCCGCAGAAGCGGGATGGCCGACGAGCCGCCGGTGAGGAAGAGGGCGGTGATTTGTTCAGGCGCGATTTCGGCCTGAGCGAGTGTTTCGGAAACGGCCATTTCTACGCGCTCGACGGGGGCGGAAATGGCGTCGTTCAACTGATCGCGTGTGACCGGCAGGTCGAGCGTCTCGTCGGTGAGCGGAAGATTGATGGCGCTCTCGGTTTCGTCCGTCAGAGCGATCTTCGCCCGCTCCACCGCGCCGACCGCCGCATGGCCCTGCCGGCTGGCAACCACGTCGATCATGCGCTCGACCAGATCGGGCCGGGCGGCTTCGTAGCGGATCTGCCGCAAGTCGGTCATTGCCCTGTTGGTGTAGAGCATGTGAATGCGCTGCCAGGTGGCCAGGTCGTTGAAATAACCCGCCGGCAGAAAGCGCTTGCCGTCCTTCGTCTGCGTGCGATAGCCGAATTCCGGCATCAGGCGGGCGAGGCTCAAAAGCCGGTCGAAATCCGTTCCGCCGATATGCACGCCGTGGTTTGCCAGAATATCGTCCTTGCGGTCCGCCCGTTTCGCACGGTCGGAGGAAACGCGGACAATGGAAAAATCGGACGTGCCGCCGCCGATATCGACGATGAGCGCGAGTTCTTCGCGGCCAACCTGCTGCTCATAATCGAGGGCGGCGGCAATGGGTTCGAACTGAAATTCGATATTGGCGAAGCCGCGCCTGCGGGCAGCATTCTCCAGCTCGCCCTGCGCGCGTCTGTCGGCTTCCGGATTGTCATCGACAAACTGCACGGGACGTCCAAGCACGATGTTGTCGACCGGACCGCCGAGATGGTTTTCCAGATTTTCTTTCAGAAAATGCAGAAATGAGCCGATAATGTCGGAGAAAGCGATGGAATGTGCCTTGATGCGCGTTTTCTCGTGAATGAGGGATGAGCCCAGAACACTCTTGAGCGCGCGCAGGAGGCGGCCCTCCACATTCTCCGTATAGCGGCTGACGGCGCTGCGCCCGAAATAGGTGCAGTCGTCCTCGAAACTGAAGAAAATGGCGCTCGGCATGGTGACCTCGCCTGCTTCGAGCGCAATGAGGCGGGGTGCGCCGTTCTCCATGAAGCCCACTGTGGAATTCGACGTGCCGAAGTCGATGCCGCCGCTGTGCGCTCGCATGGGGATGGTCCTTGCCGGAATGTGGTTCGCCTGGGGGAGGGGAGCGATACACAATCGGCGTTGGGAAGTCGACCGTCTGAGCGGTTAATTCTTCTCCGGCTCGCGGTATTGTTCATTGGCATAGCCGAACTCGGCCATGACGCGGCCGAGCCCGACATAAACGGGATACATGGCGATCGAGACGGAGCCCGTCGCGGCAAGGCGGAGCGCACCGCGAAACGGCGAGGCGGCAAGCAGCACGAGGCTCTTTAGAAAGACACGCAGCTTGCCAAACCCCTGATCTCGCCGCTTCTTCTTCTCGACAAGCGTGGAGATGACGCCATTGCGCAGCGCACGGGCGCGAATCCAGTCCCGTTCGACGCGGCGTTCGGGCACGATCTCCTGTGTCTCGGCCTCGGCGGACCAGGCAAGGCGGAAGCCCTTCTGACTGGCGCGGCTGAGAAAATCGGAATCCCCGCCACCCATGAAGTTGAAGCGCAGGTCGAGGAACGGGCGCGGCATCGCCTCCAGAACCCGCCGCGACACGAGCAGATTGCCGGATGAGTAAAGCGCCGGGACAGAGCCCGTCTCATCATAGGGTGGAGCGAAGACCGGATGAGACGCCCAGCGTTCATGCGCGGGTTTCGCGAATACGGGCACTTGTGGGCCACCGACGATGTCGGCCTCAAAGCGCTCGGCGGTGGAACAGAGGTTTTCCAGCCAGTGCGGGGAAGCCAGTTCATCATCGTCGATGACGGCGAGGTGGCGAAAGTTCGGAAATTCGGCGAGGGCGGTTTCCCAGCCGGCATTATAGGCACAGCAATTGCCCCGCCTGTGGGCGATGATCACGAGTCCGTTGAAGGTTCCGTCTTCGAACAGGGGGGCGGTTGCGATTGCGCCTGCGCGCTCCTCGGCTTCGTTTTCCATCACGATGATCGCGAAGCGCCGCTCGGTGATCTGAGATGAGAGGGAATGCAGCGTTTTCAGAAGTTGATCGGGACGCTTGAATGTGGGAACGGTCACGACACATTCGATCGCCTCGGCGTTCAGCGTTGGCGTGCGCGCAAAGATTGAAACTGACATTTCTGGTTCGGCTTCCGTCACGATCCCGCCTTCAACTCTTTCGAGGAGCTTTATAAGCGATGTTGCCCATTAAGGCGGCGTTAAATACGGCAAGTATTTTCCACACCGAAAACCGCAATCTACCTGACGAAACCTCTTACGGTTGTGTCTCCTTAATCAAGAGTTCACTGCTGTTTGAAAAAACAAGCCAAACAGGATTCCTGCATGCATCTGGTCTTTGCGACATCGATTGTTCCCGGCGGAACGCCCAAGAGCGGTTACGAGATTGCCAATGCGGCAATTCTGGGCGCGCTTTCGCGTGCCGGTTGCCGGGTCACCATCATGGGATTCGCATGGGCAGGACGGGAGCGGGACGTCAAATGCGATGACATGATCGTGCTTGGCGAGCTTGATCCGCGGACAGAAGGCGCCAGTGGTCTGACGAAGCTGCGCTGGCTGGCGCGTGCGATGATGCGAAACATGACCTTTTCATCGGCCAAGATGCTGATGACCACTCCCGCGACGGTCCGCAGGGCCCTCGAAGGGATTGGCCCTGTCGACGGTGTTGTGTTCAATTCCGTGCAATTTGCCGGGGCGTTTCGTTCAGTCTTTGCAGACAGGCCGAATATCTATGTGGCGCACAATGTCGAGCATCTTTCGGCTGCCCAGAGCGCTGTTGCAGCGCGCAATCCGGTTGAGCGCTTCATGTTCCGGCGTGAGGCGGGCTTGCTCAAGGCGCTGGAAGCGAAGCTTTGTTCCGACGCCCGATTCGTCTTCACCCTTTCGCAGGAAGACCGTGAGCTTCTCATGGTCGACGACGATCGCCGCTCGGCGGTCCTTCCCCTTGTCGCTCACGGGCCTGTGGAAAGCCCCGAGATCAGGCGCGATACGGCGTTCGATGCGACGCTGATCGGCACCTGGAGCTGGGCGCCCAACCGTATCGGGCTCGACTGGTTTCTCGAAAAGGTGGTGCCACACCTTCCTCAGGGGTTTCGGGTGGCTGTCGCCGGAGACGCACCAGAAAGCCTGGCGGGAATTCATCCCCAGATAGCGTTTGTGGGTCGCGTGCCGGATGCGGTAGAGTTCATCCGTAGCGGAAAGGTTGTTCCGCTGGTGAGCCGGGCGGGCACGGGTGTGCAGTTGAAATCCATTGAGACATTTGAACTGGGTTTGCCGAGCGTGGCCACACGCAGTGCCCTGCGGGGCATTTCCCATCAGCCTGCAAACTGCATTGTTGCCGACGAGCCTGAAGAATTTGCCCGGGCGCTGGTACAGGCGGCGGAGAGGCCGGTCGATCTGGATGGTCGGGCTTTTCATGAAGCACAGAAGAAGGCACTGGACAGCGCCATCCTTCATGGCCTTCACGAAGCGGGCTTTGGTGCCAAGGGCACGACGACATGAACCTGGAAGCGCCGACCAGGGCTGGCATCGTGCCGCGCCGGGATATACTGGGCACGGATGTTTCGGTGATCAGCCGCGATGACGCAACGGCCCTGCTGGCAGAAAGCATTGCCGCGCGACATTTCACCCGGGTGACGTTTCTCAACGCGCACAATGCCAATGTGGCGATTGCAAACCGGCAGTTCCGCCAGGCGCTTCCCGGATTTCTCGTGCTTGCCGACGGGGTGGGCGTCGATATCGCCTCGAAGGTGCTTTACGGTGAGGCGTTTCCGGACAATCTCAACGGGACGGACTTCGTGCCCGATTTCTTGAAGAGCCAACCTGGAAAACTGACGGTGGGGCTGCTGGGATCCCGGCGTGAGAACGCTCTGTGTGCTGCGGAAAAGCTGGCGCAGCATGCGCCACAGCATGAGTTTGTCTTTCTCCACGACGGCTATTTCGACGTGCAGCAGGAACAGGCCATTCTGGAAACGCTTAAGGAAAAACGGCCCGACATCGTTCTGGTCGCCATGGGGGTCCCGCGTCAGGAACTCTGGATCGCGGAGAAGCTTGGCCCGGAACACTGCACCGTGCCGATCGCCGTGGGTGCATTGCTTGATTTTCTAAGCGGTGCGGTGCCTCGCGCGCCGGCCTGGATGCGGCGGATGCGGCTTGAGTGGCTGTTTCGCCTCGGACTGGAGCCGCGACGCCTGTGGCGTCGCTATGTGGTGGGCAATCCGCTTTTCCTTCTGCGTGTGCTCGGACAGAGAATTCGAGGCGGGAGAGGCAGAGGATGACGGCCGGAGCGGGGAACGGCGCTGCGCTCGTAACGCCAAGCTATGCCGGGGATTTCGAACGATGCCGGCTTCTTTGCGAGACGATGGACCGGTTCGTCACCGGGTTCGACCGCCATTATCTGCTTGTTGCCAGCCACGATGTCGAGCGATTCCGGGCGCTGGAATCGGACCGTCGCGTTGTTGTCGACGAGCGCGATCTTCTGCCTTCATGGCTTCATGCGGTTCGCGATCCGACAAGCCTGTTCAAGCGGCATGTTTGGCTGAGCACACGGGTCGCACCGCTTCGCGGCTGGCATGTCCAGCAATTGCGCCGGATCGCCTTTGCGCAAATGGCGCAGGAGGAAACGCTGGTCTATTGCGATTCGGACGTGGTGTTTCTGAGGCCATTCGATTGCGCGGACTTCTGGCGCGACGGGCGGATGCGGCTGTACCGGCGCAGTGGTGGCATGCACACACTGAACGACATGGGACACCGGGAATGGGCGACCAATGCGGGGCGTGCTCTCGGATTGCCCCGGGAACAGGTTTCCCATCATGATTACATTACCACGCTGATCGCCTGGCGGCGCGACACGGTGCTTGGCATGCTCCGGCATATCGAGACCGTGCACGACAAACCCTGGATCAACGCCGTGGTGGCCGATCGGCGGTTTTCCGAGTGTATTCTCTACGGTCGTTACGTGGACGAAGTGCTCAAGGGCGAGGGGCATTTCCACGATGATCGTGCTCTTTGCCACATCTACTGGTCCGGGCCGGAACTGGACGCTGCAGCCATGCGGAAATTCATCTCCGGAATGGAGCCCTATCAGGTGGCCATCGGCATACAGTCCTTCACCGAAACGAGCCTGGAACCCCTGCGCGATCTGGTGGGATAGGCTGCTTCACCGGTTGAAGCGCACAACGGTTCTGAACCGCCCCGGTCACGGCTGAGCGCTAAACGCGCTTCGCCGGTTTGGAGAGTGCGCGATATGTGAGCACCATGGACAGGACGTAAAGGACCGCGAACACCGCGTTCAGGGAAAGGAGGATATCGTCCGGCCGCACAAACAGGGTGACAACCAGCGACAGAAGCGCTGCTTTTGCCATCGCAAGTGCGCCCAGATTGAGCGCGCGAATGAAAGTCTGACCGCGCGCGAAAAGCAGATCCGAATGATATTCACTGAGATTGCGCAGGCCTGGTATCGCAAGTGCCAGAATGACCAGCGGTGCGGCCTCGGCAACGTTTTGACCAAGCAGTGTTGGGTAGAAAAGCAGGATCAGTGAAAGCGTGGCGAGCGCGGCGGTGGAGACGACAAAAACCGCGCCCTCAATGCCAAGGCGCAGCCGCCAGCTGGCCAGCATCTCGGGTTGGCGCATCATCCGCTGGACCAACAGCATCGAAAATGACCGGATGGGTATCGCGGTGAGGTCGACCAACCGCATGATGATCGCGTAGATGCCGGCGAGTTTCGGATTGCCCAGCGCCAGAACCAGAAGCTTGTCGAGCTCCATCTGCAGATAGAAGAGAACTTCTGCACCGGCCACAAAGAGAGCATCAGGCAGACGGCGCCAGTAGAGCGCCGGTTGCAGCCGCAGGCGATACCGCGGCGTGAAAAACACGAGCGCAATGGCAAGGGCTGAGCTGTTTGCCGCCAGGTAAAACACCGTCCAGCTCAACAGATCATGGCTGGAATGGAAGGTGAAGAGAAATGCGGCAAGCGCGCGTATCGCGATGCTGACGATGAGCAATATTGCGGCACGTGAAAAGCGGTGGAGGCCATTGTTGACCACAATCACCGTCTCGGTAAGCCGCCACGCAACCGCCTCGGACGCTATGACGAGACCAAATGGCAGAACCCGCATGTCGCCGGCGAAAAACGCCACGTAAAGAAGCGCACTCGCCAAGAGTATGGCCGGCAGGGAGGCGAGTGCCAGCAGAAGAAATCCCGACGTATACGCACCCAGAAGGCGCTCTTTTACCGTTGCGATACGATAGAGCGTTGCGGTGAAGCCAAAGGCAAGAAGCCGACCAACCATGACACCGGCTGCGGAAGCCGTGGCGAACAGACCGAAATCCGAGATGGACAGGCTGTTCGCAAGAATCACGAAATAGGCGAGCGAAAACACAAGCCGCCCGGCCGAGCCGCTGATCGTTGCCAGATAGTCGCGCAACACCTGGCGCTGGCTGTTGATGATGCTGCGTAGCGAGATGAGAAGCCCCTGTAACATCGACGTCTGATTACCGGTATCGACCGTGCTTAGACCACAAAGTTTAATGCGCTGTTCCGGCGGACACCCAGCCGATGAAAAAGTGCGTTACGCGAAGTTTACCGTTAACTCTTTGTTACCTGTGCATCTTTAGCTTGGGTTAACATAATCGCGGGCCTATGCGCTCGCTCCACCCATATGAGCGGAAGCTGCACGCAAGATGTTCGACGCCGACAATCCCAAAAGGAAACCGTCCGGGAACAGGGGGCATGCCCGCTCGCTGCTGTCGATGCAGTCACCGCAGGACGAAAGCCCATCAAGAACAGGGCGCAACACGTCGCTTCTGGCGCATTCCAGCCCGGAATCGGAACCTCGTGATACGCGTCGCGAGCGTGCCGCTTCGGCGCAGGCCTATCTGCAGAGGGCCGAGGCAGGCCCGCGCAACGGCGAAAAACCGGTCACCCGGGACCGCAGAAAACCCATGCGTGGGGCAGGTGCCGCCAGGCCAGAAACAAGTGCCGCATCCGAACGGACGCCAATCCACAAGCGCATTCTCGACCGGCTGTTTCCCTTGCCCGAACCCGCGGGAGAAGGCAGGCGGACCGAGCGTCCCCCGGCGGCGCGGGCCGCTTACGCCCGGCCGCACCAGCGGGCGGTGCCTCCTCAGATGGAAGATGACGAGCCGCAGCCTCCACGCACGCGTCGGCGCCCAGCCCATACCCAAGCCCATGCGCGTACCGCCGCAGGTCGTGCAGACGACAGGCTGTGGCGTCCGCTGATCGACCCGGTGCGGGTCATTGGCGGCATCTTCCGGGCCAAATGGCTGATCCTGCTGACCACGATCATCGGGGCGGTGCTCGGTGTGATGACCGCGCTTTCGACACCGAAAGAATACTATGCCGCCACACAACTTATTTTCGATCCGCGCAATCTGCAGCTTGTGGAGCGCGACCTGACACCGGGAGGCTTGCCATCAGATGCAACCCTGGCACTGATCGAAAATCAGGTCGCAATCATCACCTCGGGCAATGTGCTGGCGCGCGTGGTGGACGAACTGGACCTCGCTGACGATCCCGAGTTCAACGGCACCGCCGGTGGTTCCGTTCTGGGACTGCTGCTCAGTCCGCGTGCACTCGTTTCCGCCCTTGTGAATGGCGGGGGTGAAAGCGACGGAAGCTCGGCACGGCACTCCATCGCCGTCGACAATCTGGCAGACGCGCTCGATGTGGGGCGCAACGCGAAAACCTTCATCATCACCATTGGGGCCACCACGGAGGACCCCGAAAAATCGGCGCTGATCGCCACGACCACCCGGGATGTCTTCCTGTCGACCTTCGGCGAACTGCAGTCTGCAACGGCCGGCCGCGCCAACCGGGAGATCATCGAACAGCTGAAGTCGCTGCGGGCCGAAGTGGAGCAGGCAGAGCGCGCCGTTGCGGACTTCAAGGCGAAAAACGACATCGTCGATGCGCAGGGGCGTCTCATCACGGATGATGAGATCGTGCGTCTCAGCGAACAGCTCTCGGCCGCACGGGCACGGACATCGGAACTGAATGCCCGCGCTGCGGCAGCCCGCTCGCTTGACGTGGAGACGGTTCTGGGAGGCGCTCTTCCCGAACAGATCGCATCGCCAGTGATGACGGAGCTTCTGGCGCAATACTCAAGTCTGAAGCAGCAGGCAGGACGGCTGGCGGTGCGGCTTGGTTCGCGTCACCCCGATCGCCTTTCGGTCGAGGCGGAACTGGCGGGCGCGCGCGACGAGATTGCGCGGGAACTGCGCCGTGTCGTGGCGTCAAACCAGGTGGAATTGCAGCGCGCCGTGCAGCTTGAGCAGGATCTCGCCGCGCAGCTGGCGCGTCTGAAGGTGCAGAAGGGCGAGCTGGAAGGGGAGCGCGTGACGCTTCGCGAACTGGAGCGCGAGGCCAATGCCAAGCGCTCGGTCTACGAATCCCTGCTGCTGCGCGCGCGCGAAACCGGTCAGCAGGAACGTTTGAACAACGCCAATGTGAGCGTGATTTCGCAGGCGGTCCCGCCGCTCGACCCCACCGGTCCCTCGCGGTCTTCGATCGCCATGGCGGGAATGATTCTCGGCTTTGTTTTCGGTGTCGGGATTGGCGCTGCGGGCGGAGCCATCCAGAGTTTGCGCGAAAACATGGCGGCCAGACAGGCCGACGAAGATGGGGGCGACGAAGGCGATCATGGTGTCGACGCCGACCCGGAGCCCGATCCCACGCCGCCGGAAGGCGGCAGGCGCTGGCGAGAGGCCGATGAAGGCGGGTATCGCCACGCCGCATGGCGGGAGCGCCCGCATGATCGGACAGCGCGCACTTCTGAACGCCACGCCCACGCGCATGCCCCGACTGACTGGGAAAATGAGGACGAATTCCGGCATGCGCTGGAAGGGGAAGAAGGCCTGGAACCGGCGGAACCGTTCGAGGAGCTGGCAGAGGAGCGCCATCCGCCCCAGCCGTCCGCTCCCCCGACCCAGCCTGGCTGGCCGGCAGGGCAGGTCATGGTTCATCCCGGCATGATGCCCTTCATGCCTCCCATGCAGCAGGCAGTTGGCATGCCGATGATGCAGCCCTACCCGATATGGCAGCAGGCTCCTGCACCCACGCAGAGCGGTTTTCCTTTCACGCCGCAGCAAGCGCCGGTTGGGCAGCAGCACACACCCGAGCATGTCGCCAGGGAAGAGTTTGGCGCAGAGCGTTTCGCCGATATCCACGACCGTCTCAAGGCGGTACGTCGCGAAATCGATGCGCTGACGGCACGCCGGTCGAACAGGCATCGTTACTGATCGAAAAAACCTGCTTTTACCAATAACGTCAGGGAACGCCGCTGTGGCGGGATTGCGGTTCTGTCTTTTCCCCATTATGCGGGCTCATATGCGTTCCTCGTCCCGGGATGAGGCAAAGCGCATCCCTTGATAGCTGCACCGGGGAATGACATGGCCGAACTCATCGACGGAAAAACGCTTGCGGAAGAGGTGGTGGCGAAGGTCAAGACCGAGACCGCCAGGCTCGCTGAAACCGGTGTTACGCCGGGGCTCGCGGTGGTGATCGTCGGAGAGGATCCTGCCAGCCAGGTCTATGTCGCCTCCAAATCGCGCCGCGCGAAGGAATGCGGATTTCATTCAGTGCAGCATTCTCTGCCAGAGGAAACCGGTGAGGACGCGCTGGTGAAACTGGTCGAGGAGCTCAACGCCGATCCGGCGATCCACGGCATTCTGGTGCAACTGCCCCTGCCGAAACACATCGACGAGGGCCGTATCATTCAGACAATCGACCCCGACAAGGATGTCGACGGATTTCACTTCATCAATGTGGGGCGTCTTGGCACGGGTACGCTCGGTAGTGCCTTCGTGCCCTGCACACCAGCCGGTGCGATGCTGATGCTGGAGCGGGTGCGTGGCCGCGATCTTTCCGGCCTCTCGGCGGTGGTGATCGGACGCTCCAACATCGTCGGCAAGCCGATGGCAAACCTGCTTCTGGCAGCGAACGCCACGGTGACGATCGCCCACAGTCGAACGAAGGACCTTCCCGCGCTTGCAAGAACCGCCGACATTCTGGTTGCGGCCGTTGGCCGCCCGGAAATGATCAGGGGAGACTGGGTGAAACCCGGCGCCACGGTGATCGACGTGGGCATCAACCGCATTCCAGCGCCGGAAAAAGGCGCGGGAAAGACCCGGCTTGTTGGCGATGTCGCATTTGCCGAGGCGAAGGAACACGCCGGGGCGATCACGCCGGTGCCCGGCGGGGTGGGGCCAATGACCATCGCGATGTTGATGGCCAACACGCTGACCTCCGCATATCGCACTGCGGGGCTTGAACCACCCGCTTTCTAGTTTCTGACGCAACACTGGATCATCGCCCATGTCTTTCCTGCCGAGCCAGCCTGCTTTACAACCAAAGGCCATGGGCGAGGCGCGGCAGGATACCCGGCAGTTTGCCTTTCTGCTGGTGGACAGATTTTCGATGTTTTCGCTGGCGGCGGCCATCGACACGGTTCGCTCGGCCAATCGTCTGCTGGGACACGACGTCTACAGCTGGGTGACGGTTTCCGCCGATGGTGAAGCGGTGATGGCCTCCAACGGGCTGCCCATCAAGATCGACTATGCGATTGCCGACCTGCCGCCGGTGGATATCCTGTTTGTCTGTGTCGGGTTGACGACGGAGTTTCCCGGCAAGAGCACGGTGCTGGCGGGTTTGCGTTCGCTTGGCCGTCGTGGTGCAGCACTTGGTGCGCTGGCGGCCGGCTCCTACCTTCTGGCCGAGGCGGGGCAGCTTGAGGGACATCGCTGCACGATCCACTGGGAAAACCGGGCTTCCTTCATGGAGCGTTTTCCGGAGATCGAGTGCACCGGAAATGTCTACGAGATCGACCGGAAGCGCTATACCTGCGCCGGCGTGACCACTTCCATAGATCTGATGCTGGAAATCGTGCGCAACGATCTGGGCGTGGAACTGGCCAACGAGGTGGCCAACCAGTTCCAGCACGAGCGCATCCGCTCGCCGGGTGACCGCCAGCGGACCGGGCCGGAGCGTGATCTCACCGGGAAATCGGAGAAGCTGAAGAAGATCGTCGAGCTGATGGCCGACAATCTGGATGAGCCCTATTCGGCGGTGCAGCTCGCCAAGGCGGCAAGCCTTTCGGTCCGGCAGGTGGAGCGGCTGTTCCTGCGGCATCTGGGCATGACGCCGGGGCGCTATTACATGCGGCTGAGGCTGGAGCGGGCGCGCGAGCTTCTGCGCCAGACCAACATGCCGATCCTCGATGTGGCGATCGCCACCGGTTTCACCTCGCACTCCTATTTCGCGCAAAGCTACCGCCAGCAGTTTGGGCGCCCGCCATCGGAAGAGAGGCGCACCACCTATTGATTGCGCTTGGTGGTTGGTTTTGATGGTTGTGCCAGGCGCTCGGTGCCTTCGATCAAGCCGGCTGCCAACTTTCGCAGAGCTACAATGTCGGGCTCGTGCGAACCTTCAGAACTGGCGCGGGCCATGAAATCCTCCGCAAGGGTTGCCGCGGGTTTTGCGAAAACGTCCGGAGCGATGCTGGCAAGCGAGGCAAGGCCGCGCAGCAATGCCTGTTGAACATCTGGTGCTGCAGTAGCCGCTTCGTAGGAAATCGGCCGAAAGGCTTCGTCCAGCAAACGCTCCGGGCCGACCGATACAAAACGAATGCGCGGATAGGGTGGATCCGTCCTTTCCTTCCCTTTCTCCTTGAGCGCCCAGTCGGCCAGAAGGCGTGTCTGCACGGTAAGCACGTGGTTGGCTGTCGATGGATCGTTGACGCCGGGCGACAGGGCCCGCCGCGCCACATCGGCCAGAACCAGAAAGCCGAAACCGGGATCGGAATCGAAGGTGCGCTCCTCGCCGATGATGAAATCGCCACGTATGCCCTTCAGCACCGCCTCATCCGCCTCGCCGATAACCACGGCGATGACTGAAGCATGGTCTACATAATCTCCGGGCCGGACGCGCACATGGATCACAAGCCCCTTTTCTTCCGCCAGATCCTGAAGCGCATGGGGGTCGAAATGCTGCACGAAACCGACGCTACCCGCTGCAACCTCGTGTCCGACGGGTGAACCTTCGCCCTCGCTGCAGCCATAAAGCCCGTCGCGGCCAAGCCGGTTGAGCGCCTGGCGGGTCGCATCTTCGAGCCGGCTCGTCATCTCCACCACGCGGCCTACGACCGATATTTCACGCACCCAGCGGATGAGCGCCCAGACAACGGCGAAGACGACGAAGAGAGTGGCGATGAACAGGATCAGGCGCCCGCCCAGCGTGTAGATGCCACTCGACAGGCCGATAATGCCGATGATGGAAAAGAGAAACGCGCCGATGAACACGGAAATCGTGGTGCGGGCTGCGCGGTTGCCTGAAAAGAGCGGCACGGCGCGGGGCGAACCGGTCTGCGCAGCACTTGTCAGCAGGTTCACAAGCGTGGAGAGCGCAAACACGGCCACCGTGAGCATGCTCGAAGCGACGATGCCCAGAATGTTGCGCAGGGCATCGGCCGAAACGGTGATCGGGATCGCGCTTTCTTCAAGCCCGTCAGGGAAGAAACCGGCGGAAAGATAGGCAAGCGCGACCACGATCAGCGCCGACACGCAGAACAGTGCCGGCAGAAACCACAGGGCCCGCGAAAGCCGTCTGAATAGAAACCAGTACCCGTTCACAAACCCCTCCGATCCAAGAGAGAATGCACGGTTCCGGCTTAAGGTTCCAGATCAGAAAACGGCCGCCCCCTGATCGGCCCGGCCTGCAAGCTGGCGAAAGCCCGCAAAAAGCTCGCGCCCCATGCCGAACTGGTTTGAGGACAGGTCGGGTGCAGCACTTTCGCGGGCGGCGAGCTCTTCGGCGTCGATCAGCACTTCAATCGTGCCCTTCTCGGCATCAAGACGCATCGGGTCGCCGTCACGCAATTTGCCGATCATGCCGCCGTCGAGCGCCTCGGGCGTGACATGGATGGCAGCCGGCACCTTGCCGGAAGCGCCAGACATGCGTCCGTCCGTCACAAGCGCGATGCGCCGACCGCGATCCTGCAACACGCCGAGGGCAGGCGTGAGCTTGTGGAGTTCGGGCATGCCATTGGCCTTGGGACCCTGAAAGCGGATGACCGCGATAAAGTCGCGGTCGAGCTTGCCGGCCTTGAAGGCCTCCTGCATCTCATCCTGCGAATGGAAGATGATGGCCGGTGCCTCGATCAGCCGGTGCTCGGGTTTCACGGCGGAAATCTTGATGATGGACTTGCCCAGATTGCCAGACAGGACGCGGATGCCGCCGCTTTCCTGAAACGGCTTGGCGGCGGTGGTGAGCACCTTTTCGTTGCCGCTGGTGGCGGGTGCGGGCTCACGCGCGACCGTACCGTCATCGGCAAGCTTCGCCTCGACCGTGTAAGGCCGCAGACCCTCGCCCCAGATCGTGCGCACGTCCTCGTGCAGATAGCCGTCGTCGAGGAGTTCGCGGATCAGGAAACCCATGCCGCCGGCGGCGTTAAAATGGTTCAC
Source organism: Nitratireductor sp. GISD-1A_MAKvit (assembly GCF_040819555.1). Taxonomy (GTDB): domain Bacteria; phylum Pseudomonadota; class Alphaproteobacteria; order Rhizobiales; family Rhizobiaceae; genus Nitratireductor. The sequence goes on along the minus strand of NZ_CP161920.1, from coordinate 3,395,957 downwards.
GTCCGCTAGCCCGTTGGGATAGACGCGGGCGAGAAGCGGCACATGGTCGGAGATTTCGGCAATGTCGTCCCAGGTGAGCCTGATGCCGGCTGCCGCCGCCATGGCAACCAGATGCATGGTGTGGTTGGTGGAGCCGCCGGTGGCGTTAAGCCCGACCACGCCATTGACGATGGAGCGCTCGTCGATCATGCGGCCAACGGGCGTGAACTCGTTCCCGAGTGCCGTGATGGCAAGCGCGCGTTTGGCCGCTTCCTTCGTCAGGGCGTCACGCAGGGGCGTGTTCGGGTTGATGAAGGAGGAGCCTGGCGTGTGCAGGCCCATGATCTCCATCAGCATCTGGTTGGAATTGGCGGTGCCGTAGAAGGTGCAGGTGCCGGGACCGTGATAGGATTTGGACTCCGCTTCGAGCAGGGCGGCGCGGTCGACCTTGCCTTCGGCATAAAGCTGTCGGATGCGCGCCTTTTCGTCATTGGGCAGGCCGGATGTCATTGGCCCGGCAGGGATGAAGACGGCGGGCAGATGGCCGAAGGTGAGGGCGGCAATCACAAGGCCCGGCACGATCTTGTCGCAGACGCCCAGATAGACGGCGGCATCGAACATGTTGTGCGACAGGCCGACGGCAGCCGACATGGCGATGACATCGCGCGAGAAAAGCGAGAGCTCCATGCCGGGCTGGCCCTGGGTGACGCCGTCGCACATGGCGGGCACACCGCCGGCCACCTGTGCCACGCCGCCGGCTGCGCGCGCGGCGTCCTTGATCATGTTGGGGTAGGGCTCAAAGGGCTGATGCGCCGAGAGCATGTCGTTATAGGCGGTGACAATGCCAAGATTGGGAACCCGGTCGCCTGAAAGCGCTGCCTTGTCGGTCGGGCCGCAGGCGGCAAAACCATGGGCGAGGTTGCCGCAAGAGAGAACCGAGCGGTGAACGGCCTGTCCGGCCGCATGGTCGAGACGTTCAAGATAGGCTTCGCGGCTGGCACGTGAACGCTCGCGGATGCGGGCTGTGACGGCTTCGATTTCGGGTCTGGCGGTCATGGCGTGGCGTCCTGTTCTTGCAGTTGGTCCCGCGCCTCAGCTCTGGCTGGCGGGCGCCCAGAAAATCCGGGCAGGGTGTTTTGCCCCGGCGAGCACCGCACTGATGGGCGTGTCCGGACCGGGTTGCATGGCAAGCGCTTCTTCAAGCGTCTTCCGCTTGTCGTCGCCCTCGATATGGAGAGCGAGGAAACGCGCGCCGGCGATGCGGTTCATGGAGAGTGTGAGGCGGGGCTCTCCGGCACTCTCGGAGGAGACGGGAAACACGTCCGGCCCTTCCGCCGGTTTGAGCAGCGTCTCGATGGTCGTGGCGTCGGGAAAGAACGAGGCGGTGTGCCGGTCGTTGCCCATGCCGAGCACAACGACATCCAGCGGTGCCGGAATTTCCGCGACAACGTTTGCGGCTTCCGCAGCCGCATCGGCAATGCTGTCTGCAGGCTGGTAGAGGCCGACAAAGGCGGCGCGGGCGGCCTTGTTCTGCAATAGATGCTGGGCGACCAGCCGGGCATTGGAGCGCGGTGAATCGGCCGGAACGAAACGCTCGTCCACGAGGGTGACGGTGACCTTGTCCCACGGGATGTCGCGCCGCGACAGATGGTCGAAGAAGAGGGCCGGCGTGCGGCCGCCAGAGACGGCAATCGCCGCGTGACCCCGCTCCCTGACGGCGGCGGCCAGCTTTTCGGCCACGTTTGCCGAAAGCTCTTTTGCCAGCGCCTCGGGCGAGGCGAATTCATGCCATTTGCAGTCGACCATGGTCAGGTGCTCTCGTGCCAGGTGCGGCCGTCGCGCTCGATCAGCGCAATGGAGGAGGACGGGCCCCATGTGCCTGCCGTATAGCCCTGCGCCTGCTGCTCATTGTCTTCCCATGCGGCGATGATGGGGTCGATCCAGCGCCATGCCGCTTCCACCTCGTCGCGGCGCATGAAAAGGGTCTGGTTGCCACGGATCACGTCCATGATGAGCCGCTCATAGGCATCGGGATTGCGCACGCTGAAGGATTCGGCAAAACTCATGTCGAGTGGCACATGGCGCAGGCGCATGCCGCCGGGGCCGGGATCCTTGATCATGATCCACTGTTTGACGCCCTCATCCGGCTGCAGGCGGATGACGAGCTGATTGGCAAAGACCTTGCCGGCGCCATCCTCGAAGATGGAATGCGGGATCGGCTTGAACTCGATGACGATTTCCGAAACGCGGGTCGCAAGCCGCTTTCCGGTGCGCAGATAGAAGGGCACGCCCGCCCAGCGCCAGTTCTCGATCTCGGCCTTGATGGCAACGAAGGTTTCGGTGTTGCTCTCACCGCTTTCAAGTTCTTCCGTATAGCCCTTCACCGCGCCGCCATTGGAGGCACCGGCGCGATACTGGCCGCGCACCGTCGCCTTTTCCGCACTCGCAGCGGTGATGGGCTTCAGCGCGCGCAACACCTTCAGCTTCTCGTCGCGCACCGTGTCGGCATCCATCGAGGCTGGTGCCTCCATGGCAACGAGGCAGAGAAGCTGGAGAATGTGGTTCTGCACCATGTCGCGCAGGGCGCCGGCCTTGTCGTAATAGCCCGCGCGGCCTTCCAACCCGACGGATTCGGCGACCGTGATCTGCACGTGGTCGATATGGGCAGAATTCCAGAGCGGCTCGTAAAGCGCATTGGCAAAGCGCAGCGCCATCAGGTTCTGCACTGTCTCCTTGCCGAGATAATGGTCGATGCGGAAGACATTGTGCTCGTCAAAGACGCGGGCAATGGCGTCGTTCAATTCGTGCGCAGAGGCCAGAGAACGACCGATCGGCTTTTCCACGATCACGCGAGCGGTATCGGTCGCCAGGGCCGTGCTTGTCGACCTGACCGACAATGTCGTCGAAGAGGCTTGGTGCGACGGCCATGTAGAAGGCGCGCACGCTTTTGCTGTCACCGACCTCGGTTTTGAGCTCTGCAAAACCTTCGCCCGATTTCGCATCCGCCGGCACATAGGAAAGACGAGCCAGAAAGTGCTTCAGTTCCTTCGGCTCGATATCGTCCTTGGCCACATGCTCGCGGATCGCCTTTTCCGCAAAGTTGCGAAACTCCTCATCGGAGAGTTTGGTGCGCGAGGAGCCGATGATGCGGGTCGGATCGGTGAACTGCCCGGCCCGCTGACGCTGATAGAGTGCCGGCAGTAGCTTGCGCTCGGAGAGATCGCCCGTAGCGCCGAACACCACGAGATCGAAAGGTTCGACCGGAATTGTCTGGCTGGTCATGGTTTCTCCATCTGCGTCCGTACAGCTTGCCGTTGCTATAGTCTAATCGATTTAAGAAAGCCAGATGGGATTCGGTCGCACGCGCAGATCGAGGCTGAGCCAAACCTGCATAACCATTTGTGCCTTGACATGTCTTCGCATGGCGGGTTTCCCATGGTTCCCTTCGCGAGCATAGGCTTGCGTACAGAGATTACAAACCGGAGCGGCAGGGATGGGAACCCATTTTTCGCGCAGCGTGGCTGAGGGCCGCGCTTTCATGCAGTTCATCGACGGGCGCTCCGTCGATTCGCTCTCGGGCGAACGCATCGACGTTCGCTGCCCCTCCGATGGCAAGGTTTTCGCTTCCATCCCCGCATCCAACGAGGCGGATGTGGATCTGGCTGTGAAATCCGCCCGCAAGGCGTTTGACGAGGGGCCATGGAGCCGCATGCCGGCGGTGGAGCGCGGGCGCTGCCTGACGCGGCTTTTTCACCTGGTCGAGAAGCACGGTGAGGAACTGGCAGCGCTTGAATCGCGCGACACCGGCAAGCCGGTCCGCCAGGGCAAGGCGGATGTGACGGCCACCATGCGCTATTATGAGTTTTACGGCGGCGCGGCCGACAAGATCCACGGCGACACGATCCCGTTTCTGGATGGCTATACGACGCTGACGCTGCGCGAGCCGCATGGCGTGGTGGTGGGCATCACCCCGTGGAACTATCCGATGCAGATTCTCGCCCGGGTCGTGGGCGCGGCACTCGCCATGGGCAACACGCTGGTGGTTAAGCCCGCCGAGGACGCTTCGCTGACGACGCTCCGCATTGCGGAACTCGCGCATGAGGCGGGCATTCCCGAAGGCGTGTTCAACGTCATCACCGGCTATGGCCGCAGCGCCGGTGCCGCCCTTTCCGCGCATCCTCTGGTGGATTACGTGACCTTCACCGGGTCGCCGATGACCGGCACGGCAATCCAGCAGGCAGCCGCCGTGAACAATCGCGGTGTGACCATGGAACTCGGCGGCAAATCCCCGCAAATCGTGTTTGCCGATGCGGATATCGAGGCAGCGCTTCCGGTGCTCGTCAACGCCATCATCCAGAATGGCGGGCAGACCTGCTCTGCCGGCAGCCGCGTGCTGATCGAAGAGCCGGTCTATGAGGAAGTCGCTTCGGCACTGGCAGAGCGCTTCTCGAAACTGGTGGCCGGACCGCACGATGCCGATCTCGACATTGGCCCTCTGGTCAATCCCGCGCAGCGCGACAAGGTCGCCGGATTTATCGCAGCAGCAAAGGAAGCGGGCATCCCGCTTCTGGCCGAGGGCACGGTGCATTCGGATGCGCCGGAAGGCGGCTATTATCAGGCGCCGGCGCTTTTCGGTGCGGTCGATCCGAAGGCAGCACTTGCGCAGGAAGAGGTGTTCGGCCCTGTCCTTTCGCTCTTCCCGTTCGCGGACGAGGCGGAAGCGATCCGCCTTGCCAACGACACGGAATTCGGCCTCGTGGCCGGCGTGTGGACGCGTGACGGCGCGCGCCAGCACCGCGTGGCCAAGCGCGTTCGCGCCGGCCAGGTTTTCGTCAATGGCTATGGCGCGGGCGGCGGCATCGAGCTTCCCTTCGGCGGGTTCAAGAAATCCGGCCATGGACGCGAAAAGGGCTTTGAAGCGCTGTTCGACATGTCCGCCACAAAGACAATCGTTTTCAACCACGGCTAACACTGACAGGAATTTCTAAAATGGCACGACTTGAAGGCAAGGTCGCCGTGATCACCGGCGCGGCGTCCGGTTTTGGCGCTGGTATGGCAAAGCGTTTCGCCGAGGAAGGCGCGAAGGTCATCGTTGCGGATCTGAACGCGAAGGGTGCCGAGAAGATCGCCGGCGAGATCGGTGAAGCGGCGCTGCCCGTCACCGCCGACGTGTCCATGAAGGCCGATGTGGACGCGATGGTGGATGCCGCCATGCAGGCCCATGGCCGGCTCGACATCATGGTCAACAATGCCGGCTACACGCATCGCAACGGCCCCATGCTCGAGGTTGATGAAGAGACTTTCGATCTCATCACTGCCGTCAACATGAAGGCGATCTATCACGCTGCACAGGCGGTGGTGCCGATCATGGACAAGCAGGGCGGCGGCTCGATCATCACCACCGCATCGACAGCGGGTCTGCGCCCGCGCCCGGGGCTCACCTGGTACAATGCCTCGAAGGGCTGGGCGATCACCGCGACCAAGTCGATGGCGGTGGAACTCGCGCCGCAGAACATCCGTGTGAACTGTCTTTGTCCGGTGGCGGGCGAGACCGGCATGCTCGACCAGTTCATGGGCGAGGACACGCCGGAAAAGCGTGCGCAGTTTCGTGCATCCATTCCGCTTGGCCGGCTTTCCACACCGCTCGACATCGCCAATGCGGCCCTGTGGCTCGCTTCGGAAGAAGCCCAGTTCATCACCGGTGTTGCGCTGGAAGTGGATGGCGGGCGCTGCATCTGACAGCAGCGCGAAAAGAGTTTCGCAAGAGCGGGAACCGGCGGCCCGGCGCGGAATTCCCTATTGTCGGATTAACCAACAGGGCGCTATTGAAGCGACGAGCGTCCGCAGGCAAGAGGCATATGCATGACCTATGAGCAGATCTTTCTTTTCAGTCTGCTGGGCGTTGTCTTTGCTTTCCTTGTCTGGGGTCGCATCCGCTATGACCTCGTTGCCTTCGCGGCGCTGATCATCGCTGTGGCCGCGGGCGTTGTGGACCCGCATGACGCCTTCATGGGCTTCGGGCATGAGGCGGTGGTGATCATCGCGCTGGTGCTGATCGTCTCGCGCGCAATGATGAATGCTGGCGCCGTGGAGCTGATAGCCCGCTTCGTGCTTTCATCCGGGCGCGCGCTTTCCACGCATATCGGCTTCATGTCGGTCATTGGGGCGGGGCTTTCCGCCGTCATCAACAATGTGGCCGCGCTGGTCATGCTGATGACGCTCGACATCGAGGCGGCAAAAAAAGCCAAGCGCCCAGTCTCCCAATCGCTGATGCCGCTATCCTTCGCAACCATCCTCGGCGGTATGATCACGCTGATCGGCACACCGCCCAACATCGTCATTGCAGAGTTTCGCGGGCGGGCGCTGGGCGAATCCTTTTCCATGTTCGATTTTTCGCCGGTGGGGCTGGTGTGTGCCATTGTCGGCATTGCATTCGTGACAACGGTAGGTTGGCGCCTTATTCCCGATGTCGGACAGGCGGCGGCGGTCGGTGAAGATGGTGCGGCGGGGCTGTTTGTTGCGGAAGCGGGGGTCAAGGAAAAGTCGAACTTTGTCGGCAAATCGGTCAGCGAGCTTTATCCGCTTGCCGATGAGCATGATGTCACGGTTCTCGGCCTGGTGCGGCGCGGCAAGCGCCTGCCGGGATTTGCTGCCGGCGAGGAATTGCGCAAGAGCGATCACGTCATTCTCGAGGGCGATCCGAAGTCGATTGAAGCCTTCATCGGCGCTGCCGGGCTTGATGCGCCAGGCTCGGGAGAACATGGCGGCATTCGTGGCAAGTCGCTGGTGCTGGTGGAGGCGATCGTGCCCGACAATGCCCGCATGGTGGGGCGCACGGCGCTCGATCTGCGGCTGCTTTACCGGCGCGGCGTGACGCTGCTTGGTGTTTCGCGTCAGGGGCGCCGATTCCGCGAGCGGGTGCGCAAGCTGGTCATCAAACCGGGCGACGTGGTGCTTCTTCTGGGGCCCGAAAGCCGGGTCAATGACGCAGCCGACTGGCTTGGCGTGCTGCCGCTTGCCGAAAAGAGCCACACGGTGATCCAGCGCGGCAAGGCGCTGTTTGCCGTGGGCGTTTTTGCGTTTGCGGTTGCACTTTCCGTTATGGGATTGATGCCGCTTGCCGTGGCACTTGCCGGTGCCGTCGCTGTCTATGCGCTGTTTAATGTTGTCGGCGCGCGCGAAGTCTATGAATCGGTCGAGTGGCCGGTGATCGTGCTTCTGGCATCGCTCATACCGCTGGGGCTGGCGCTTGAGGAGTCCGGTGGTACGAAGCTGATTGCCGATTCCATTCTCTCTCTGACGGGAGCGCTGCCCGCCTGGGCAATTCTTGCGATCCTGATGATCGTGACGATGACGCTTTCGGACTTTTTGAACAATGTGGCCACGGCGCTGATTGCTGCTCCGGTGGGGCTTTCCATTGCGCGGGGGCTCGACGTTTCGCCTGATCCCTTCCTGATGGGGGTTGCGGTGGCTGCCTCCTGCGCCTTCCTCACGCCCATCGGCCACAAGAACAATACGATCATCATGGGGCCGGGCGGCTATCGCTTTGGCGATTACTGGCGCATGGGGCTGCCGCTGGAAGTGCTGATCATCGCCGTGTCTGTGCCGGCAATCCTGTTCTTCTGGCCGTTGTAGCGTGGGTGACAGCCGGGTCCGTGGTGCGTGGTTCGACAAGCTCACCATGAGGGATGTGGGCGCTTGCAAGAACGACTTGCGGCGTGATCCCTTTGCAAGGTCTCTACCCTTCCTCATGGTGAGCTTGTCGAACCACGCACAGCATCAATGCAACGGGAGCGTTGAGCCTATAGACGGTCGCGCAGGGCGTACCAGTTGAGCGCCAGGAACATCAGGATCGGGCGCAGGCGCCGACCGCCGGGGAAGGGCGGTATCTTCAGCTCCTCAAAGAGGCGCAGCCGGTCGCGGTTTCCGCACACGGTTTCGGCATAGAGCCTGCCGACAAAGTTCGACAAGATGACGCCATGGCCCGAATAGCCGCCGGCGGAGATCACGTTGGGCATGACCTCACGCACATAGGGTTTTCTGGGCATGGTAATGCCGACATAACCACCCCATGCATGGGTGAGCTCCACATCGCTTAAGGCCGGATAAAGCTCGGCGATCTGGCGGCGGATGTGGTGATGGATCGCCTTGTCTTCGCCAGGCGCATAGATTTCACGACCGCCGAAGAGGAGGCGTCCATCGGCAGAGCGCCGAAAATAGCGCACGACGAAGCGGGAATCGTCCACCGCTTCGCCGCCCGGCAGGACCGGACTGTCATCGCCGAGCGGGGGTGTTGCGCCGATGAAGGAGCCGATGGGCATGACATGCGCCGCGCTCTTCGCCTCCAGATCGCCGCCATAGGCATTGGTGGCGATCAGGCATTTCTCCGCGGTGATCGTGCCGCTCGGAGTCTCGATGCGAACACCGCCTGCATCCGAAGAGACCTTCGTCGCGGGGGTGTTTTCGAAAAGCTCCGCGCCAGCCTCTGCTGCCACGCGCGCGGTGCCAACCACGAGCTTGAGCGGGTGAATATGGCCGGTGCCGGTATCGCGGATGCCGCCGAAATAGCGTGTCGAACCGAGGCGTTCTGCGGTTTCTGCCGCATCCATGTAACGGATGTGCGGATAGTCGAAGCGCTCGCGCATGGTGTCTGCGTGCCGGCGGTATTCGTCCAGATAGCGCTTCTTGTGAACGACCGACATCTGGCCGGACCGATAGTCGATCTCGAGGGCGTTGGCGGAAGCGAAATCGAGCAGATGGGCCTTGGCCTCTTCCGCAAGATCGAACAGGGCTTTGGCACGGGTGAAGCCGAGCTCGGTTTCCAGTTCTTCCGCCCAGGCGCGCTGGCCGGTGCCGAGCTGCCCGCCATTGCGGCCCGATGCGCCGTCACCGAAACGGTGCGCCTCGATCAGCGTGACAGTGACGCCCGCCTTCGCAAGATGTGCGGCGGCGGACAGGCCGGTGAAGCCACCGCCAATGACGGCGACATCGACGCGACGGTCGCCATCAAGGGTTGGATATTCGGGGCGTGCACCAACGGTCGCTTCATACCAAGAGAGGCCGGGCGAAACGGGCGACTGGTAGGCCATCGGTTTGCCTAAACGTTGAGCAGCAGGTATTCGCGCTCCCACGGGCTGATGACCTTCATGAAGGTCTCGAACTCGGCCCGCTTGATCGCCGCGAAGGTGGAGATGAAGGGCGCGCCGAGCATCTCCTTCAGGCTCTCGTCGCCCTCAAACAGGGCGACAGCCTCCAGAAGGCCGCGCGGCAGCTCGATCTCATCCTGATTGACGGCGGTGCCGGCGGGCGCATCGGGCCTGTTCTTTTCCAGAATGCCGACAAGCCCACATGCAAGCGAGGCCGCGAGCGCCAGATAGGGGTTGGCATCGGAAGAGGGGATGCGGTTTTCGACGCGCCTTGCCGCAGGATCGGAACGCGGCACACGGAAGGCCGTGGTGCGGTTGTCATAGCCCCAGCGCGTGTTCACGGGAACCGCAGTGCCCTGGGTGAGCCGGCGATACGAGTTCACATAGGGGGCCAGCATGATGAGCGCGTTGGGGATGTGGCGTTGCAAGCCGCCGATGAAATGGCGGAACGTGTCCGTCTCTTCGCCCTTTTCGTCGGAAAACACGTTCTGGCCGGTTTTGAGCGACACCACCGACTGGTGGATGTGCATGGCGGAACCCGGCTGGTTCTGGATCGGTTTGGCCATGAAGGTGGCATAGGTGTCGTGCTTCAGCGCCGCCTCACGGATGGTGCGTTTGAACATGAACACCTGATCGGCAAGTTCTATCGGATCGCCATGGCGCAGATTGATCTCGAGCTGGCCGGCCCCTTCTTCATGGATCAGCGTGTCGATCTCGAGCCCCTGGCCTTCGGAGAAGTGGTAGATGTCGTCGATCAGCTCGTCGAATTCGTTGACGCCGGCAATCGAATAGCCCTGGCCGCCGCCGATGGGGCGGCCGGAGCGCCCGACCGGTGGGGTGAGCGGGTAGTCTGGATCAGGGTTCTTGTCGACCAGATAGAACTCGATCTCCGGTGCGACGATAGGCTTCAGGCCGTGCTTTGCATATTCGGCCACCACGCGTTTCAACACATTGCGTGGGCTGAAGGCCACGTCGCGCCCGTCCTGATGCACCAGATCGCAGATCACCTGCGCGGTCGGATCGGTCTCCCACGGGACCGAGGAAAGCGTGGAAAGATCCGGCAGGAGCTTCAGGTCGCCATCATCTTCGGGATAGACGAAATCGCCACCGTTCTCCGGGTATTCGCCGGATATGGTGGTCATGAAGACGGCCGAAGGCAGTGCCAGCGACGTGTTGGAGGTGAATTTCTTGGACGGCATCATCTTGCCGCGGGCAACACCGGCCTGATCGGGCGTGATACACTCGATGTCCTCGATGCCGCGCCATTCCAGCCAGGCGGTGGCCTGTTTCCAGTCTTTCACACCGCGAAGGTTTTTCAAAAATGCGGGCGTGCGCACCGATTCACCTCGGCCGGCGCGGCGGGCTAGCTTCTTCCTGTCAGGCATCAATCACCAGGGATCATTGTTTGGATGCCGGAGTATAGACTTGGGGCAGAAGGAAAGGGAAGGGGCTGTTGTCAGGCAAGGACACCGGTCAGCAGACGCTGAATGACGGGCTGAAGTGTTTCGGGTGTCACCGGGCGCACGACCTGTGCATCGACCGGACCGTCATCGGTGCGCTTTTCATGACGGTGGGGAACAATGGTGAGCACGCGTGGAAGGTGGCGCGGCGAAGCACGTCTAAGCGTTTCGATGTGTTGGAACACGTCATTTGAAACCAGCATCTGAGCGTCGATATCGATGATTACAAGACCGGGCGAGGTCTCACCTGCATCGGTGGACAGAAGCTGGCTGGCTTCCGATGGGTCGACTGCGTGAACTTTAAGACAGGCCTGGCGGGCGATGCGGGACAGCACAATGCGGCTAACCGGAGAACCGGCAATGACCAGTGCGCGGGAAGGATCGGCAATGCAGGCAGGCATAACCATACGCGGTCTCTCGTTCCAGAGCGAAATGCACAATGTGGGGTTGAGCGAATTTAAATAACAATGTCATCAAAGTTGATAAGTCAAGTTACAAATGTCGTCGAATTGTTATGCCGTTAAAAACAGGTGAATAAGATCCTGCAGAAAGATGGGCAGCACATGAAAAAGCGCCCGCGCAGGAGACCTTGCGCGGGCGCCAGACTGGAGGTCGTCAGGCCGGTGTCAGGAGCCGGCCAGACGATTGGTGACGATGACCGGCACCAACAGGTCGCCCCAGTTTCCCTCCCCGCCATGATGGCGTGCTGAGCGGACCAGTTCCACGGACACACCGGAATCGACCGCCTTCATGACCGCCTGGTTTAGCCTGTGCAGATCGTTTGCCACCATGCGGATGAGAGCCTGCTGGTCGGACGACATGGCGCTTGCCTGTTCCTCTGCTCTTTCCTTGACGCGGGTGTTCGGTGTCATTTCCGTTCTCCTTTCCCGGCCCTTTCGGCCGTTGGGTTATTCCGCCGCCGGGCGGAACTGGGCAGTTTCGGTGGATTCCTTCATGGCGGTGGTCGAAGACTGGCCGCCGGTGATGGCCATGGACACAGCGTCGAAATAGCCGGTGCCAACCTCGCGCTGGTGTTTGGTCGCCGTGTAGCCATTGGCTTCGGCTGCAAACTCGGCCTCCTGCAGCTCCGAATACGCTGCCATCTGCCGGTCCTTGTAGCCGCGCGCCAGCTCGAACATGCCGAAGTTGAGCTGATGAAAGCCGGCCAGCGTGATGAACTGGAACTTGTAGCCCATGGCGCCAAGCTCGCGCTGGAACTTGGCGATGGTTGTATCGTCCAGGTTCTTCTTCCAGTTGAAGGAGGGCGAGCAGTTGTAGGCGAGCAGCTTGCCCGGATGCGCCTTGTGAACGCCCTCGGCGAATTTGCGCGCCTGCTCCAGATCCGGCTTCGAGGTCTCGCACCAGATCAGATCCGTGTGCGGCGCATAGGCAACAGCGCGGGCGATGCAGGCGTCGAGCCCGTTCTTCACACGGTAGAAGCCTTCCACCGTGCGGCCTGCCTCATAGTCGACGAAGGGCTGGTCGCGCTCGTCAATGTCGGAGGTCAGAAGCTTGGCGGCCTCGGCGTCGGTGCGGGCGATGACGAGGCTCGGAACGCCCATGACGTCGGCTGCAAGGCGCGCGGCATCCAGATTGCGGATGTGCTGGGCCGTCGGGATCAGAACCTTGCCGCCCAGATGGCCGCACTTCTTTTCCGATGCAAGCTGGTCTTCGAAATGAACGCCTGCCGCACCTGCCTCGATATAGGCCTTCATCAGTTCGAACGCGTTGAGCGGGCCGCCGAAACCGGCTTCGGCATCGGCAACGATCGGTGCAAACCAGGTGTCGACCGAAAGGCCGTTGCCTTCCGCCGTCTCGATCTGGTCGGCACGCTGGAGCGTGCGGTTGATGCGCTTGGCAAGCTCGGGACCCGCATTGGCGGGGTAAAGCGACTGGTCGGGATACATGGCCGAGGCGGTGTTGGCGTCTGCCGCAACCTGCCAGCCGGAGAGATAGATTGCCTTCAGTCCGGCACGGACCATCTGCATGGCCTGATTGCCCGAGAGAGCGCCGAGCGCGTTGACGAAATCTTCCTCGTGTATGAGCTTCCAGAGGCGCTTTGCGCCTTCCTCTGCCAGCGTGTGACGGATCGAGACCGAGCCGCGAAGGCGCTGAACATCCTGCGGGGTGTAGGGGCGCTCGATGCCATCGAAGCGGCCTTCCGCAGCGCCGGGAACAAGGTTGTAAAAATCCGTCATGACTTCCTCCGTACAGGATTTGTTTCGCTGGCGGAGCATTCTGGCGGTCTACCTTTGCGCTCCGATTTCGTTACAGGATTTACAATGCGGCGCAGCGAAGGCGTAGATAAATCAGTGTTTCACGGGAGATTTTCGTGTCAGCATGTCTGGAATTTGACATGCATGTCGTGTAAATTTGTAAATATTGTAAGGGCGGGTTTGTGTGGCTAATTTGTAAAATCGTGTAAAATACGCCGGAACGGCCGCGTGTTGCCGGGGACGCGGAGAACAATGGGGATCGATCATGGCCAACCAGAAGATATTCGCCGGGCCGCGCATCAGGCGCATTCGAACCGCCAAGGGGCTCACCCAGACAGCCATGGCGGAGGGACTTGGCATCTCGCCGTCCTATCTGAACCTGATCGAGCGCAACCAGCGGCCGCTTACCGTTTCGCTCATCCTCAAGCTCGCATCCGTCTACAAGGTCGATCCGGATGAATTGCAGGGCGAGGCAGGGCTTTCACTTGCCGCGCTGCGCGAGGTGTTTTCCGATCCGCTTCTGGCCGGTGAACTGCCGGGCGAGCAGGAGCTTGTGGATGTCTCCGAGGCCGCGCCCAACGCTGCAGCCGCGCTCGTCAAGCTCTACCGTGCCTATCGCGAGCAGACGGATCGCATGTCGGACCTGTCTGAGCTGCTTGCGCGGGAAGGGCGCACTACGGCCATTTCTGCAACGCGTCTGCCGAGCGACGAGGTTCGCGAGACATTCGAGCGCCATGCAAACCATTTCGCCTCTCTCGAAGAAGAGGCGGAAAGCTTCCACAAGCTGATTGGACCGGGCGACGATCTGTCCGGTGCCGTTCGACGCTGGCTGAAGCAGGAGCACGGCATCGTGGTGCGTCTGCTCCCGGTAGCGACCATGCCGAACTGGCGCCGGCGCTACGACCGGCATTCGCATCGGCTGTTCATTTCCGAACGCCTCTCGCCGGCCGATCAGCTGCGCGAAATCGCCATGGAAGCCTGCCTCCTGCGCATGTCGGTCGCGATTGCCGCGGAGATCGAGGCGTTGAAGCTGTCGAGCAATGAGGCAAGGCGTCTGGCGCGCTTCGAGCTTGGACGTTATGCGGCTCATGCGCTGATGATGCCCTATCAGGCCTTCCTCTCGGCGGCGGAACGCGCCCGTTATGATGTGGATGTGCTGAAATCGCGCTTCGGCGTGTCCTTCGAGCAGGCGGCGAACCGGCTGACGACGCTCGGCCGGCCGGGGGCGTCGGGCGTGCCATTTTTCATGCTCGAGGTCGACCATGCAGGCAATCGTTTCCGCAAGGCGGGGGCGGTGGGCTTTCCGCAGGCCCGTTTCGGTGGCGGTTGCCCCAAGCTTGCGGTCCATGCCGCCTTTGCCCAGCCCGGGCAGGTGCTGGTGGAGGCGGTGGAAATGCCTGACGGCGCCGAGTTTCTCACGATCGCACGCACGCTGGAGGGGCCGCAGGGCGCCTTTGCCGAGCGTCCGCGCCGCACGGCACTTCTGCTGGGATGCGATCTGGGGTTTCGTGAAAGCGTGGTCTATGGCGATGCGCTGCCCGGCGCGCCTGGCAAGGCGGGCGCTGCGCCGACACATGCCCTCACTCCGGTAGGTCCGGCCTGCCGTTTGTGCGAACGGGCCGGGTGTCTGGCTCGTGCCGAGCCGCCGGTGACAAGGCCGCTCGGGCTCGACGAAATGGTGACGGGGCTGAGCGCCTTCGATTTTCAGTAGAAGTCCCGATCAGCCAATATCGAGCACGACATTGCCGACAACATCGCCGCGCTCCACGGCTTGATGGGCGCTCACGATGTCACGCAGGGCGAAGCGTTTTCCGATGGAATGTTTGAGTGCGTTCTTTTCCAGCATGGCATTGAGCTGGGAGATGGCGGTTTGGCGTTCCGGGCTTCGTAACTCGTAGACGACAAAAACCTGTAAGGTGAGACTGTTCCATAAGAGTGTGGGGAACGAGACCGGCACGTCGCCCTGCCTGCTTGAGCCGTAGCAGACGATCTTTCCGTGAGGGGCCAGTGCTCCGTTGGAGATCAGGGTCGTGCTGGAATAGAGATCCATGTCGATCATTCCGTCCACGCCCTTGCCGGCAGTGAGTTCTTTCACCTTTGCGGCGACATCCTTGGCCTTGTAATCAACCACGAAATCCGCGCCTGCCGCGCGCGCGGGCGCAGAGCGGGCCGGCGATGCAGTGGCAATAACCCGGGCTCCACGCGCTTTGGCGACCTGGGTTGCATAATGTCCGACCGACGAGCCGGCTCCTGTCACGAGAAGGGTCTTGCCGGTCACGTCGCCGAACAGGTTGACGGCGTGTACGGCCGTCATCGCAGGGATGCCGAGGCAGGCGCCGGCTGCGAAGTCTATATTGGCCGGCAGTGCAACAGCCTGCGCCTCGGGCAACACGATTGTCTCGGCAGCGGTGCCGAAAGCGCGACGCCACTGGCCGTTCCAGACCCAGACACGCTGGCCGACGCGGCCATGGTCAACTCCGGGGCCCACGGCGTCGATCTCGCCGGCCCCGTCGCTGTGCGGAATGACACGATCGGCATTGAGCGGACGGCCTGCCCGGGCCTTCACGTCCGAAGGGTTCACGCCGGAGACGGCAAGGCGCACGCGCACTTCGCCCGGGCCGGGTGTGGGCGTGGGAAGCTCGCCCACTTCGAGCACGTCCTGCGCCGTGCCGTTGCGCTCATACCATGCCGCTCTCATCGCAAACTCCTGGCCCCACTGCCGGCATTGACAAGCCTCGAAAATCCGGCGCAGGCTTTGTCATCCGAAACCATCATGCAGGTCAATCTTGAACCGCCCCGAAACGAATATCGACCCCGACGTTAACCCCAGTTCCAGTGTATCGCCAGCATCCGCCACGGAAATTTCAGCAAAAGCCGAGCCCGATTGCGGTCGCTTCATCTCGCCCGATCACGAGGCCGAATACCGCGCCTTTGTCGAGCAGCATCCGGATCTGGAGGCGGTCGAGTTTCTCATCGTCGATCCCAACGGCATCATCCGCGGCAAATGGGCACCGGGCGACAGCCTCAAAAAGGCGTTTCAGGAAGGCGTGAACTTTCCCATGTCGCTGCACGGCCTCGATGTATGGGGGCGCGAGGTGGAAGAAACGGGACTTCACATCGAAACCGGCGACAAGGACGGCTATTGCCGGGCAACGCGCGGCTCACTTGCGATCGTCCCGTGGGCCCGGCGCAAGACCGCGCAGGTTCTGCTCCAGACCTTCACGCCGGAGGGCGAGCCGTTCATGGCGGATTCGCGCCAGGTGCTGAAGCACAAGGTGGCGGAAGCAAATGCGAAAGGGTTCTTTCCGGTCGCCGCGTTTGAGCTGGAGTTCTATCTGCTCGATCCTGAAAAGCAGGATCCCGCCGGCATGCCAACGCCACTTGGCGCGGGCGAGGGGCCGGACCGGCTGCGCATGTACGGGCTCGACGACCTGGCGGAAAACGCGGCACTCTTCGACATGATCCGCGACGCGGCGGACGCACAGAACCTGCCAATCGACACGATCATCAAGGAGGCAGCTCCAGGCCAGTTCGAGGTCAATCTGAAACACCGGGCAGATCCCTTGCGGGCGGCGGATGATGTCATCCTTCTGCGTCGCATCGTGATGGGCTGCGCGCGCGAGCACGGGCTCACTGCCACCTTTATGGCCAAACCCTTCATCGACCATGCAGGCAACGGCATGCATGTGCATACATCCATGCTTGATGCAGAGGG
Organism: Nitratireductor sp. GISD-1A_MAKvit; assembly: GCF_040819555.1. Classification (GTDB taxonomy): domain Bacteria; phylum Pseudomonadota; class Alphaproteobacteria; order Rhizobiales; family Rhizobiaceae; genus Nitratireductor. The sequence goes on along the minus strand of NZ_CP161920.1, from coordinate 3,379,441 downwards.
GCAAAACGTGTTTGCCGGCGAGACGGGCCGTGAACGTTTGCTGTCGGCGGTGGCCGGTCTCATCGACACCATGCCCGAATCGCTCATCCTCTACATCAACACCTGGAACGGTTTCCGTCGCATCACACCGGGCTCCTATGCGCCCACCCATGCGGTCTGGGCGGAAAACAACCGATCGGTGGCGCTGCGGATTCCGGTTTCGACCGAGGAAAACCGGCGCGTCGAGCACAGAATTTCCGGCGCGGATGCCAATCCGTATCTCGTGATGGCGGCAATCATCCAGGGGATGATCGAGGGGATGGAAGCGGGCGCGCAGCCTCCACCGCCGGTGGAAGGCAGTGCCTATGACGAACGAGCGGATATCGGGAGAGAGCTGCCGGATGACATGGATGATGCGCTTCAGCTTGCTTCAAGGAGCCGCTTCATCTACCGGGCGCTCGGCCCGCTCCTCGCGAAGGTCTATCGCGATCTGAAACGCGCGGAAATCATCGCCTTCTGGAGCGAGATCACGCCGCTGGAGCGCACCACTTATCTTTGAGCCCAAACAGAAATTTGCCGCTTGTCGCATCCCTGAAACGACAATAGGGTTGATGAAAACATGCGGGTGCCGCCGGCGATTTGCCTGTCGGCAAAATCAGTCCCCTGGGGAGAATTTTCATGCTGCGTAAAACCCTACTTGCTTCCTGTGTTTCGCTTGCCGCGCTTTCGGTTTCGACGGCGGCAAATGCTCAGGATCGCGTCGTCAATGTCTACAACTGGTCGGACTATATCGACGAGTCGATCCTGGCGGACTTCACCGAGGAAACAGGCATCAAGGTTGTCTATGACGTCTACGATTCCAACGAACTTCTCGAGACCAAGCTGCTGGCGGGCGGTTCGGGCTATGATGTGGTGGTGCCCTCAGGCGAGTTTCTTGGCCGGCAGATCAGTGCGGACGTGTTCCAGAAGCTCGACAAGGACAAGCTGCCCAACATCTCCAACATGTGGGACATGATCAACGACCGCGTCGCTGTCTATGATCCGGGCAATGAATACTCCATCAATTACATGTGGGGCACGACCGGTGTCGGCTACAATGTCGGCAAGGCCGAAGAGATTCTCGGCACCCCGAAAATCGATACCTGGGACGTGATGTTCACGCCGGAACTGGCAGCGAAGTTCAAGGATTGCGGCATCTACATGCTGGATTCGGCCAGTGAGGTGGTGCGTTCAGCACTCATCTATCTGGGTCTCGATCCCAATTCGCCGTCTTCGGATGATCTTGCCAAGGCGGAAGAACTGCTTCTTTCCGTGCGTCCTTACGTGCGCAAGTTCCATTCTTCCGAATACATCAATGGCCTGGCCAATGGCGACATCTGCCTGGCGCTTGGCTATTCGGGCGATGTTTTTCAGGCGCGCGACCGTGCGGCGGAAGCCGATCAGGGCGTAACCGTCGGCTATGCGATCCCCAAGGAAGGCGCTCTTCTCTGGTTTGACCAGATGGCAATCCCGGCTGACGCAAAGAATGTTGATGAGGCACACGAATTCCTCAATTACATCATGCGTCCGGATGTGATCGCCAAGGCGTCGAACTATGTCGTGTACGCCAATGGCAACAAGGCGGCGCAGGCGGAGATGGACGAAGAGGTGGTCGGTGACCCGGCAGTCTATCCCGACGAGGCGACCATGGACAAGCTGCAGGCCCCGCTTCCCTACGACATGCGCACGCAGCGCCAGGTGACGCGCATGTGGACCAAGGTGGTGACGGGCCAGTAGGCCGTTTCAGGGCAGGGGACAGGGGACGCCGATGAAGTCGCTCGGCAGCACACGTCGCAGCTTTGCGCCCTGGGCCGATCCCCAGGCGAAGCCGTATATCTCGTTTGAGAATGTCACCAAGACGTTCGGTGACTTCACGGCGGTCGATGACCTGTCCCTAAACATTTATGAGCGCGAGTTCTTCGCGCTCCTTGGCGCTTCGGGCTGCGGAAAGACCACGCTTTTGCGCATGCTGGCGGGTTTCGAGCAGCCCACCTCCGGGCGCATTTTCCTCGACGGGCAGGATCTTTCCGGCATCCCCCCGCACAGGCGGCCGGTCAACATGATGTTCCAGTCCTATGCGCTCTTCCCACACATGTCGGTTGAAAAGAACATCGCCTTCGGCCTGAAGCAGGATCGCATGCCGGCCGACGAGATCGCCGACCGGGTGGCTGCCATGCTGAAGCTGGTGAAGCTCGAACCCTTTGCCAGGCGCAAGCCGCATCAGCTGTCGGGCGGCCAGCGTCAGCGTGTGGCGCTCGCCCGCTCGCTCGCCAAGCGGCCGAAGCTTCTGTTGCTGGACGAGCCGCTGGGTGCACTCGACAAGAAGCTGCGCGAAGAGACCCAGTTCGAACTGATCGACCTGCAATACGATCTGGGCCTCACCTTCATGGTCGTTACACACGATCAGGAAGAGGCCATGACCATGGCCGACCGCATTGCGGTGATGGACAGGGGCAATGTCATTCAGGTGGCAACACCGGCGGAGATCTACGAGGCGCCGAACTCGCGTTTCGTTGCCGATTTCGTCGGCTCCATCAACATGTTCGAGGGAACGGTTACGGCATCCGACAGGGAGGGCGCGCGCATAGTCGATGCAACCGGGTTCGAACTTTCGGTGATCAATGGCGCAGGTGCCGAAAAAGGTGCGAATGTGTGGTTCGCCGTCCGCCCGGAGAAGATCGACATTTCCCGTAGCCGGCCGGAAGGCGCGGTCAACGCGGTCGAGGGCGAGGTCTGGGACATCGCCTATCTGGGCGATATGACCATTCACCATGTAAAGCTCGATGACGGTCGCATCGTGAAGGCAAGCAGCATCAACCGGCGTCGCGCGGTGGACGATGTGCTCACATGGCATGACCGTGCCTGGATCTCTTTCCCGGCAGACGCCGGCGTCGTGCTGACGCGGTAACCGGCGATGGCGCGATTATTCTCTTTCCTTGCGGCACGCTTCGTCATCGCCGTACCGTATTTATGGCTGCTCGTCTTTTTCCTTGCGCCGTTCCTGATCGTCTTCAAGATCTCGCTTTCGGAACTGGCGCTGGCCATGCCGCCCTATCGTCCGGTTTTCGACCTGGCCGCCGGATTATACGCGCTTTTCGAGAAGATTGGGGCCCTCTCGTTCAGCAACTATCTGTGGCTTCTGGACGATCCGCTCTACATCAACGCCTATCTCTCCAGCATCTGGATCGCCGGTGTCTCGACACTCATCACACTGGCCGTTGGCTATCCCATCGCCTATGGGATGGCGCGCGCGCCAGCATCAATCCGGCCGACGCTCCTGATGCTTGTCATTCTGCCGTTCTGGACGAGCTTCCTGATCCGCGTTTATGCGTGGATCGGTATCCTGAAACCGGAAGGGCTGCTCAATCAGTTCCTGATGTTCCTTGGCCTGATCGATGAACCGCTCGTCATCCTGAACACCACGACCGCCATCTATATTGGCATCGTCTATTCCTATCTGCCATTCATGGTGCTTCCGCTCTATTCGACGCTGGAGAAGATGGATGGCTCGTTGATCGAGGCCGCGCGCGACCTTGGCTGCCCGCCCACGGCCGCGTTCTGGAAGGTAACCTTTCCCATGTCGCTGCCGGGCGTGGTGGCTGGCTGCATGCTGGTGTTCATTCCGGCGGTTGGCGAGTTCGTCATTCCGGATCTGCTCGGCGGCTCGCGCACGCTGATGATCGGCAAGACGCTCTGGACCGAGTTCTTCAACAACCGGGACTGGCCGGTGTCCTCCGCCGTCGCGGTGGTGCTGCTTTTGATCCTGATTGTGCCGATCATGCTTTTCCAGCGCTCGCAGGCGCGCTCACGCGAGGCGGGGAATTAGCCATGGCTGGAAGCTGGGGGCGTTTCAACATCGTGTCGCTCGTGCTGGGCTTTGCCTTTCTGTACCTGCCGATCCTTCTCCTGGTGATCTATTCCTTCAACGAGTCGCGTCTCGTCACGGTGTGGGCGGGCTTCTCGACGAAGTGGTATGTGGAGCTTTTCTCCAATCGTGGCCTGATGGATGCGGCCTGGGTGACGGCGCGGGTCGCCTTCCTGTCGGCCACCGTTGCAACCGTGCTCGGCACGATGGCGGCCATTGCCCTGACACGCTACACGCGGTTTCGCGGGCGGCTTCTGTTTTCCGGCATGGTGTTTGCGCCCCTCGTCATGCCGGAAGTCATTACCGGCCTGTCGCTCCTGCTCCTCTTCGTGGCAATCAATTTTGACCGCGGCTTCCTCACGGTCACGATCGCACACATCACTTTTTCCATGTGTTTCGTGGCGGTGGTGGTCCAGTCGCGTCTGATGAGCTTCGATCAGTCACTTGAGGAAGCGGCCCTCGATCTCGGTGCGACGCCCACGCGGGCGTTCTTTCAGGTCACGCTTCCGGTGATCCTGCCGGCGGTGATTTCGGGCTGGATGCTTGCCTTCACCCTCTCGCTCGATGATCTTGTGATTGCCAGCTTCACCTCCGGCCCCGGTGCCACAACGCTGCCCATGAAAATCTACAGTCAGGTGCGTCTGGGGGTTACGCCCGAGATCAACGCGGTCTGCACGATTCTGATCGGAATTGTCGCGCTTGGTGTCATCGTTGCGTCCATCGTGACCAAGCGACAGGCGGTTCAGCGGGGCCGCAACGGACAATCCGCCAGCCACGTCACTGTCTAGAGACCCGTCCAGGCTGGAAATGCGAGAAAATTGCCTTATTCGATCAGAAACGGGGCTATGAAGGGAGCGTTCCACGAACCGCCGACGAAAAAGGTCTCCCGTGGTGCATCTGGCAGATCTGTCTCTCCGGCATCCGCGTCCTTTTCCACAGCAGCTTCGGGAGGAATGATGCTGCCCGACAGTGCTATGCCTCGGCCAGCGAAGGGAACGAGGCCCCCGAGGGTGATCTTTTCTCCGGTGTTCAGGTGCGCAACCGCGGTATCGATCCAGGCAATGCCACCTGCCAGTGTGGCCTTGAGCTCGGCCCCTTCTATCTGCAACGCGCCATCGGAAATCTTCTGAAGGGGGAAAAAACTTCCCTTGTCATTGTGTTCGCGGAATGTCTCCAGGTTCAATCCGGCAATCTGACCCGCACCGAAGCTGGCAGAAATGGAGCCGTCCGATGTTTCCAGTATTTCATTGAGCGTTTCCCCGTGTCCCTTGAGGAAAACGGTGAAGGAGCCTTTGGCACTGGGCATGAAAGCCGTGAAATGCAGCTTCTCTCCCATCTGTCCGCCGTCGACGTTTTCTGCCGCGATGCGCAACTCCGCATGGTCGCGCCCCTGCATGTTGTCTAGTCGAACGCCAAACTGAAGCGTGCCTCCAAACGCCGCTGCGTCGGAAATGTCCAGACTGACAAGCCCGTCGCGAACCTGGGCGGTGGCGGCGACATTTTCCATCGAGATGGAACCGGCCGTTGCCTGGGATGACGACAGGCGGAGATCAAAGTTGAGTTTTCTCGCCCAGTGGGCCGGGCTGGACTGTGTCGGGACATCGGTATCGGGAGCGAGCGAGGTCAGCAGGGCACCCAGATCGAGAGCGTTGAAAGCGAGCGTGCCCGAAACGGTGGGGTGTGGGGCAGTTGCGGCAATTGCAAAGACACCTGTTGCATTGCTTTCACCGAGACTGAACTGTGCGTCTTCAAATTTCACCCGCTCGGTGTCGCCGGAAACCAGACTGCTTAGCCGAGCGGGTTTGATCGTGCTGCCAGGCCAGTCTTCCAGCGTTGTCCATTCGAGCATGCGCTGAAGCGAAGGAGCGGAGCTCTCCAGCCGGCCATTCACATAAACCTTGTCCATCAGATCCGCTTCGCCCTTGAAGGAAAGCGTAAGGGGAGAACTCTCGAGCGATACGGAGAGAGCAGATTTTCCGCCCGCCAGAAGAAAGAGAGGTTCTTCCGTGGAAGCATCGATGGTGATGCTTTCACCGTGCCATATGCCAGACGCCGAAAGCGTGGCGGCACGGTTGAGAGCGGGCCAGTTGAACGTGCCCGAAACGCTGCTTAAAAGCGGCGGCCGTTTGGTGGCGTCGCTTTCCACAAGGCGGCCGTCCTCGATTTCCACCACAGCGAAACTGTCGCTTGGCAGCAAGGACTTGTCCGGAGCCGCCGGATCTGCGGAAAGCAGCTCCCGCGCAACTTCCACAGACTGGGCAAGCCTGCCCCAGTTCGGCAGCGAGCGCAGCCGCATCACGCCGCCTTCCTTGTCCAGACGCACGGCGGGACGCACCAGTCGGATCTTCGTGAAAACAACATTGCCACGCAGAGCGGCGAGAGCCGATAGGTCGATCTCCACCCGCTCCGCCTCCATCACGGGCGAGCCATTCTCATCACTCCAGTCCGAAAGGACAACGTCGTTCAGGATGGCCTTGAAGGACGGCCAGACGCGAATTTCGGGGGCATCATCGAGCCGAACACGATAGCCGCTCCACGCGCTCACCTGCTGGGCAACGCTGTCGCGGACAATCTGCGTGGACGCCAGAACAGGCAGGCACAACACCACCAGAACCGCAATAAATGCGGTTGCGATCAGTGCCCCAACACTCTTTTTCACTGCCGACGAGGGCATGGAACCTCATCCTCGCTGTTCAACCGCAATCTTTTGAGCCTGCCGGTTGAACGATGTCCATAATGAAACGATGTGCAGGCAAATGCAGTAAGCCAGCAAACAGGTCTCACAACACTTTACGGGTTTAAACATTGCGTATGGCAATTCAAGGAATTGTCGCCTCACACGCCGTTCGTGCACCGGTTTCTCCCGATTTAGGCGTCTGGAAGCGTGCACACAAATGCAATGTGCAATTGTTTTCAGGCGAAGCCATTGCCGCCGGCAGAAGGGAATTGCATAAGCAAAAGAACAGCCGCCAGGCCATAAGGAGGACAGGATGACCGCAGGCGAGCCGCTTTGGGAGCCGGATGCAAAACGAAAGAATGAGGCGCCGATCACCGCCTTCTCAAGGCGGGCCGAGAAGCTTTCTGGAACGTCTTTTCCAGACTACGAATCTCTTCATGGCTGGTCGGTGGCCAACCGCGAGGCATTCTGGTCTCTGGTATGGGATTTCTGCGAAATCATCGGTGACAGAGGCGAGCGTGTGCTGGTTGATGGCGACCGCATGCCCGGTGCCGTATTCTTTCCCGATGCCAGGCTCAACTATGCGGAAAACCTGCTTCGCCGTTCCGGTGACGGAGACGCTCTGGTGTTTCGTGGTGAAGACAAGGTTGAGCGGCGGCTTTCATGGGATGAGCTTCGCCAGATGGTTTCGCGACTGCAACGGTGTTTCCGTGCTAGCGGGGTGAAAGCGGGTGACCGCGTGGCGGCAATGATGCCCAACATGCCCGAAACCATCGCTGCCATGCTCGCCGCCACATCGCTGGGGGCGGTATGGTCCTCGTGCTCGCCTGACTTCGGCATTCAGGGTGTTCTCGACAGGTTTGGCCAGATCGAACCAAAGATTCTCATTGTTCCCGATGGTTACTGGTATGGGGGCCGGTCGTTCGATGTGTCGGAAAAGGCTGCAGCGGTGGTCGAGCGCCTGCCGAGCGTCAAGATGGTGCTGGTGGTGGACTATCTGGGCCGGGCGGGTGAAGCCGCGTCCCACATCGACAGGGCTGTGAGCCTGACGGAGGCTCTTGCCGGGCATGAGGCCGGAGACATCACATTTGAACGGTTGCCTTTTGCGCACCCGCTTTACATCCTGTTCTCGTCAGGAACGACAGGCGCTCCCAAATGCATCGTGCACTCGGCTGGTGGCACGCTGTTGCAGCACGTGAAAGAGCACGCGCTGCACGCCGGTCTGAAGCCGGGCGACCGGCTTTTCTACTTCACGACATGCGGCTGGATGATGTGGAACTGGCTGGCCAGCGGGCTGGCCTCACAGACCACACTTCTCCTTTATGATGGTTCGCCTTTCCACCCGGACGGCAATGCCCTGTTCGATTTTGCGGATGCCGAAGGCATGACCTATTTCGGCACCTCGGCAAAGTTCATCGATGCGGTTCGCAAGGCCGGGCTGAAACCCATGGAAAGCCACGACCTTTCGACGGTGGAAACCATCTCCTCGACCGGCTCCCCACTGGCGCCGGAAAACTTCTCCTTTGTCTATGAAGGCATCAAGAAGGATGTGCACCTGGCCTCGATATCGGGTGGAACGGACATCGTCTCCTGTTTTGTGCTGGGTGTGCCGACGCTCCCGGTCTGGGTTGGCGAAATCCAGGCGGCAGGTCTGGGCATGGCAGTCGAGGTCTGGGGCGACAATGGGGAGCCGCTCCAAAGCGGCAAGGGAGAGCTGGTCTGCACCCGCGCCTTCCCCGCAATGCCGCTCGGTTTCTGGAATGACCCGAATGGCGAAAAATACCACGCCGCGTATTTCGACCGGTTCGACAATGTGTGGTGCCATGGCGATTTCGCCGAATGGACGGAAAATGGGGGCATTGTCATTCACGGCAGGTCCGACGCCACGCTCAACCCCGGTGGAGTGCGCATCGGCACTGCCGAAATCTATAATCAGGTGGAGCAGATGCCGGAAATTCTGGAGGCAATCTGTATCGGACAGGAATGGGAAGAGGATGTGCGGGTCGTTCTGTTCGTGCGGCTTGCCGACGGCGTGGAACTGGACGAAGCGCTGGAAAAATCGATCCGTACGAAGATCCGCACCGGAGCAAGTCCCAGACACGTGCCCGCACGCATCGTCGCGGTGAGCGATATTCCGCGCACCAAGTCCGGCAAGATCACGGAACTTGCAGTGCGTGACATCGTGCATGGCCGTGAGGTGAAAAACCGGGAGGCACTTGCCAATCCCGAGGCTCTGGATTTTTACCGGAATATTCCCGCACTTCGAAGCTGATCTGCGCAGCTTTATGGTTAAGGTTTGGTAAAACGGATATTTACCGAGATTTCACAGTTGGTACGAAACCGTAAATTTTTTAGATCTGAAGTAAGGTTCTGTTAAGGGTTTCGCCGCGATAGTGTCGGCTAACTTGACGAGCCGGACACGGGATCCGACTGTTGATGACAGATGTTCGCCAAGCCCCGTTTTTGACAGCATTCAGACCCTCTAGCGCCCTTCGGGGCGCTTTTTTTTGACCTGATTTCTTCAGGTCTCTCGATCGCGCATGAGGGGGCCGGAAAGCAGGATTGCCGGAACGATCGCGGTCGCGATGATGAGCAATGCAGCCACCGCACCATCTTCCACAGCGCCGCGCGAGGCGTTTTCATAAACGTGTGTGGCCAATGTGCGAAACCCGAAGGGACGCAGCAGGATCGTGGCTGAAAGCTCCTTCACCGTGTCCACGAAAACGAGGATGGCGGCCGTCAGAATGGCGGGTTTCAAAAGCGGCAGGAGGACCGAAATCGCGCTTTGGTTTGCCGTTTTTCCGAGGCTGCGGGCAGCCTGATCAAGATTGGGGGGAAGCTTCTCCAGGCCCGAACGCATGGCGCTTTCAGCCAGTGCGAGAAAGCGGATCGTGCAGGCGATGACGATGGACATGGCCGTTCCTGTGAGGAGAAGCCCGGTCGACATGCCGAAATGGCTGCGGGCCGTCTGGTCGATCGCATTGTCGATTGCGGCGAGCGAGAGCAGCAGGCCAAGCCCGAGTATCGTGCCGGGCAGGGCGTACCCGATGGAAGCAAGCCGCACCAGAATGAGCGTGGGCATTGAGCGCGACAGACGCATGGCATTCAACATCAGGAGTGCAATGGCGATGGTCACAAGCGCCGTGGTCGCGGCAACGGAGACACTGGTCACAAACGCCTGTAGAACCTGCGGCTCCACAAACTGGTCCAGACGCCGGTATGCATAGCGTGCAAAAACCGTCACCGGGATGCCGAAGCCCGACAGGATCGGCAAGAAAAGACCGAGCGTAACGAGCCAGCCCTTCGGTCCCGACAGCACCATGCGTGGTGGTCGCGCATGCATCTGCGTGCCGCGCGCACTGTGAAAACGCTGTTTGCGGCGTGCCCACTGTTCGGCCGTAAGAAGCAGAAAAACGATCACCAGCATCACGGCCGCAATCTGGGTGGCGCCTTCGAGGCTGCCACGGTTGAGCCATGTGGAATAGACCGAAAGCGTGAGTGTTCGCACGCCCAGATATTCCACCGCACCGATGTCGTTCAGTGTTTCCATCATCACGAGAGCAAGGCCGGCGATGATGGCGGGGCGCGCGACAGGCAGAAGAATGCGGAAGAAAACACGCGCCGGCCGGGCGCCAAGTGTGCGGGCAACGTCGGCAATGTTGCGGCCCTGCATGAGGAACACCACACGCGATGTCAGATAGACATAAGGGAAGGTGACCGAGGTGACGACCAGCGCCGCCCCCCAGGTGGATCGGATGTCGGGAAACCAGTATTCGCGCGCGCTTTCAAACCCGAACACGGCGCGAAACGCGGTCTGCAAAGGGCCGACATAATGGAAAAACTCGCCAAAGGCATATGCGGCCAGATAGGTCGGGACAGCCAGCGGCAGGACCAGAGCCCAGGACAGGAAGCGCCGCAGCGGAAACTCATAACCCACCACCGCCCAGGCAGCGCTCACGCCGATGACCGCGGTCCCCATTGCCACGAGAGCGAGCAGCAGAAGCGTCGTGCCCAGCGATTGCGGCAGCACATACTGAAGGAGGTGCGGCCACATGCCGCCCGAACCGGAAAGCGCCACATAGAGGATTGTGGCGATCGGCATGAGAACGAGCAGCGTCACGAGCAGGCTGCCGGTCATTGCCACGCCATGCCGCTCTCCGCGCACACGCAGGGTGCGGGGTTTTTCGAGCAGGAGTGGCGGTTTGGGCTGGATTGTCATGAAACGGCGCTTGGGACCCGGGCTGAAACCTTGGCTCCCGGGGAAAGCAAAAAGCCGGGCCTTTTACAAGGCCCGGCCGGGAGAAAGGTCAGTCGGCTAGCTGGCCGGACCGTCGTCGAGACCGACGCGGTCGACCATTTCCGATGCCGCCTTGCGGTGTTTGGCAATCTCGTCCAGTGCGAGCGTGTCCGGCTTGATCTTGCCGAAATCCTGAACGGTCTGGGAAACCTTTGCATCGGGAAGAACCGGATACTCATAATTGGTTTCGGCATAGATGGCCTGCGCCTCGGGGCTGCCCAGGAAGCGCATCAGTTCGATGGCGTTTTCCTTGTTGGGAGCATGCTTGGCCAGGGCCATGCCGGAAATGTTCACATGGGTGCCGCGGTCTTCCGAATTCGGGAACAGAACCTTCATCGCGCCGGCCCATTCCTTCTGTTCCGGCTCTTTCTCGTTGTTCTGCATCAGGCCGACATAATAGGTGTTGCCGATGCCCAGATCGCATTCACCTGCAAAGATCGCCTGCGCCTGCGCACGGTCGTTGCCGTTTGGCTTGCGAGCGAGGTTGGCCTTCAGGCCTTCCATCCACTCTTCCGCCTTCTCCTCACCGTGATGCGCGATCATGGAGGCGAACAGCGCGATGTTATACATGTGCTGGCCGCTGCGCATGCAGATCTTGCCCTTCCATTTCGGATCGGCAAGCTCCTCATAGGTGATGGTGTCCTGATCAACGCGCTCATTGGAGGCATAGACCACGCGTCCGCGCGTGGTCACGCCGAACCAGTGGCCTTCAGGGTCGCGAAAGTTTTCCGGAATGCCCGCATTGACGGCCTCGTCCTCGACAGCCTGGGTGATGCCCTTTTCCTTGGCATTCATCAGGCGGCCAATGTCGACTGTCAGGATCACGTCGGCAGGCGAATTGGAGCCTTCGGCTTCGATACGATCCTCAAGCCCCTTGTTCAGGAAAAGAACCTCGGTCTCAATACCGGTCTTTTCGGTAAAGGCATTGAGCAATGGCTCGATGAGAAAGGGCTGGCGATAGGAATAGATGTTTACGGTGCCTTCCGCCTGCGCGGCTGGCAATGTCGCGGCCAGCATTCCTGCAGCGGTCGCGGCGGCGAGCCCGATTCGGGCAGCGATTAGTTTACGTGTCAGCATTGACGCCTCCTAGCCTAAGGGGTTCAAGGTCCCAGGGAAGTTGCGGAATTCGATATTCCAGCGCATTGGCTTCTCGGGCAAAAATGCGTCGCGGTCAAGAAAAATACGTGCAATTTCATGAGTTTAGAAGGATTCTAAACTGAAAACATCATATTTATGGCGCAATGCCAATCCAGGGCATGGGGCAGGCTAGTCTGCCAGCACCCGCGTGGGAGGAAACGAGATCTCGACAAGCGTGCCCTCATCGGGCACCGAGTTGATGGCAAAAACAGCCCGGTTGGCCTCCACCATGGCACGTGTCAGAGGCAGGCCGAGGCCGGTCCCGTCGCCACGCTTGCGCTTCAAGCTGTTGATTTGCTTGAAGGGCTTGAGCGCTTCCTCGATCTCGGCCGGGTTCATGCCGACCCCGGTATCACGCACACGCATGACCACGGAACCTTCCGCGCTGTAGGCGGTTGAAACGATCACCTGGCCGCCGGCCGGGGTGTATCGCACGGCATTTGAAAGCAGATTGAGCGCGATTTGCCGCACGCTTCTGGGGTCTGCCACCACATCGGGGAGGCTGGAGGAAAAACTCGAACGTATGATGACGCGCTCGCGGTTGGCCTGCGGTTGCATCATGGCGACAGTCTCGGCGAGAGTATCATTGAGGGAGACTGCCTCATAATGCATCTCCTGCTCGCCGGCCTCGATCTTGGAGATATCCAGAAGATCGTTCACCAGATCCAGAACATGATTCCCCGACCGGTTGATGTCGTGAAGATAATCACGGTAGCGGTCATTACCGATTGGGCCGAATTTCTCATCAAGCATCAGTTCGGAAAAGCCGATAATGGCATTGAGCGGTGTGCGCACCTCGTGGCTCACGCGCGCTAGGAATTCGGTCTTTTGCGAGGAGGCGCGCTCGGCTTCCGCCCGCGCCTGGGTCAGCTCCTCGGTGGCGCGTTTCCACTGTGTTATGTCACGCAGGACCGCACAGAAACCGCTGGAATGAGGCAGGCGACCGATGGTCATGAACAGCGGGATGAACCGCCCCTGTGCTTCCCGACCGATCACCTCAAGCCCGTCATTCAGCACGCTCGCCACGCCATTGTCGGACAGGCCGTTCAGGTGTTCGCGAACAGCGGCCTGGCTTTCAATGGCGAAGAGCGCTGCAAAGGGTTTGCCCGTCACATCTTCGCTGTCGAAGCCGAACAGCGCTTCTGCGGGGCGGTTGGTGGAGCGAATGTTTCCGTCATTGTCGATCACGACGACACCGTCCGTTGCCGTGTCGACGATGGCGCGCATTTCGGCCAGATGCATCTGCAATTCGGCAGTCTGTGCTTCCATCTCCGCGTCGTGTAGCGCTTCGGTTTCCTCGTTGTTTTCCGTCTGAGGAGCGGGCTGCGGGAGCATTGCGGCCACCGCCTCTACGGGCTGTAACGCCAGAAGCAGAGCCTTTCCTTCGCGCCATGCGACAGATTGCAGATGCGCGCGCACATCACGTTCGGCGCCCTGCGCCGTTCTAAGCTTCAACGCCTGCGCTTCGCCCGTGGTCTGGGACCCCTCGTAGCTCTCGGGAAAGAGCGCATCGATACCACCGTTTGTCTGCAGCGCCTCCAGTTCTCCATAACCGGTCAGGTCAAAAAAGGCGCGGTTGGCATATTCCAGCGTGTCGCCGGTGTGGATGAGTATCGCGAGCGGCAGCCCGGCCAGAAGGCCCGGATTGTCCTGGCTCGTATCGGCGGGCATGTTGAAAAAAGCCGAGGGAACGAAGGTGCCCGCACGCGCTGGTGCAGCGGCCGATGGCGCCTCCGGCGCAGGCGTGATCGTGTCCGTTCGCTCTGTACGGCCCCCGGCGGTAGCCGCTTCAGCCGCAGCCTCGCTTTCGGCGGTCTGCGATGGCGTTTCGCTCTCTCCCGTGCCGGGACCGTCTGGCTCGGCTATCCCGGTGGCAGCGTCTTCTTCGTGCTGTTTTGGCGGCGGAGTTCCGCTGGTATCGACGTTGCGCAACTCTTCCACTTCACGCAGGCGCGCGCCGATTTCACGAAATGCGTTGGCTTCTATCGGCGACAGGGCACCATCGGAGACGGGGAGAGTGCGGTGCTCCGAGAGGCGGATGATCTTGACTGCATCTTTCTGCGCCTCTTCCGGGCCCGCGGTGTCGGTCGTGAAGGTATCGTCAGCAGGATCGCTGCCAGACGCATCTTCATCTGGACCGCGGGCGGCGTCGGCGGTCTCCTGATGTTCGTCGCCCGCCGGTGGCAGGGCTTCGCCCGGTGTCAGATCCGGTTCTGGAGCTCCGCGCGGTGGAAATGGCGCACCCGGTGTCAAAACGAGCCCGATGCCTTCCGGGTCGCTCACCGCATCGCTCAGACGCGCCAGGCCGAAACCATGAAATCCCTCAAACACGCGTTCCCGGCCATAAATCGGCAGGGCGGCAAGGTCGACGGGAACCTTGAGGTCGGTGCCCTGCAGGGGCCAGAGGACAGTGCGTCCGGACCAGGTGTCGCGGCGTTCAAGCAGCGCCGATATGCGGCCATCAGGATCAAGACCGAACGCGTTTGACACATCTTTGAAACGCCGCCCCAGGACATCGGCCGCGGCTGGACCGACGGCTTCTGAAAACGCATCGGAAAGCGCCGTAAAGCGCCCTTCGGCATCAGTGCGCCAGGCAAAGCGAATGGTCCCCGAGGGACGCTGGGTGACCGGAGCTTCGGAGGTGACCTCATCTCCCGTCCTGTCGGCCGAGGCTGTTTCCGGCCGCTCCGCAACGCGCTCCCCGTCGACCGAGCCGCCGATCGGGTCTTCACCGTCGTGACGCTGATTTTCCGGCGTCTCCGGCTCTTGCGCCGGGGTTTCGTGTATGCGGGTTTCCTCGCTTCGAATGGCGCCAGTGTCGGCGCTGCCCGCTTGCGTGCTGGCGACGGGGGGATGCTCAAGCGGAGCGCTCTGCTCATCGACAACCACGAGAAGATGCCACGCCGGCCGGTCGGTCAGTTTTGCAATGGCTGCAGGGCGCTGACGCGCGCCAGACTTCACGAGCCGTTTGACCAGCCGGTCTTGCTCGTCGCGAACTTCGGCGACGAGCGCGCGCAGCGTGTCGCGTTCCATGCCGAGTCTTTCGAACCCGCTTGAAGCTGCCGCGACAAGCCCGTTTTCGTCGATAAGAGCAGCGAACTGCTCGGCTTCATCGAAGCCCTGCACGGCTGCAGTTGCGCGAAAACGTTCATCGCGCATCTTTGTCGAGCGTGCTTCGACTGCCAGAAGGATTGCCTGTTCTCCACCGGGAAGTGAAATCGTGGATGCATTGAGGGTGACGAGAGGAGAACGCAATCCCTTGCCGAGTCGCGTGGCGACGGAACGCTCGCCCGAAATACGTGGAAATCCGGGTGTTGCTGAAATCTGCCGGCGGGTGGTCATGGACAGGCCGCTGGCGGCGCCGATGGCCTCATCGATGTTCCGATAACCGATGAGTGCGGCGCCCGGACCATTCGCCCAGATGACCGTGTCGAGCGCGGGGGCAAGCACAAGAAGCGCATCCCCGGCTGCAAAACGCGCCCGCACCTGGTCCAGAACCGCGATGTCAACGAAGGAATATGAAACAGACGCCATTTAAACGAGCCAAACAATCATCCAGTGTACGGTCGGCCCACAAGTCTCGGGCTGGAAAAACCGCATCGGTTCAAACAGCATCGGGGCACCGTCCTCAACCGCAAACTGCGGCATCCCGATAACGACGTTAACACCTTATTAATAAAGCCATGTGGCAGCGAGGTCCATAAAAGCCGACGCCTGAACGCAATGAATTCCTGCGATTGGTTAACTGACGGGCAGAAATGCTGCACCGCAACAATAATGTTGCAATGCACAATGGCCGATGCTATATAGCGGTCATGAATTGTCGGGCGGGTCCGTTACACGGGGACCTCCATGAGCGAGAACCAAAGGATCGCGACTATGACAAAGACCACGCAGAAAAATACCGGAAACGCCGAGTTTCCGACGTTTGACGCGACGCAGGCCAGCGAGCAGTTTCGCGCTTTCGCAGAAAAGAGCGCCGAGCAGACCAAGGAAGCCTATGCTCGCATGAAGGCAAACGCCGAAGAGACCCAGAAGGCACTCGAAGCCACTTTTGAGAATGCGAAATCGGCCGGCAACGAACTCACCACGAAGTCCATTGCCGCATTGCGCGAAGGCACGGAAGCCAATCTGGCTCACATTGAGGCTCTGGCCGGCGTGCGTTCTTTCGCCGAGTTGATCGAGATGCAGAGCAACTTCATGCGCAAGCGCATGGAAGTGGCTGTGGATCAGATGAAGGACTTTCAGACCGCTTCTCAGAAGTCGGCCGAAACGATGGCCAAACCGATGAAGGACGTTTTTGAAAAGACCGTCAAGGAACTGCGCGTCGCCTGAGGCGTTATGCGCTTAGAAAAGTCCGGCGGCGCACTCCTCCTCCCGACGCTGCCGAGTGGGACCGAAACCTCCTCCCTTCGGCCCCTTTATGAGAAAAGACCGGGATCCTCCCCCCGGTCTTTTTTCTTTTGCTCTTTTGGCTTGAAAAAGCGATCATTTGCCCGTATTGACGCGGACGCCGGTCACCGGTTGCGTGCGGTTGTAGCTCAGTTGGTTAGAGCGCAGGATTGTGGCTCCTGAGGTCGGTGGTTCGAATCCACCCAACCGTACCATTTCATATCGGTCTTTTCTCCACAGTCCGGTGGCCCCTCGCGGGGTGAAAACCATTTCATCGCCCGCAAAATCCGTTGATTTCCCTGCCTGCGAACCGCAAGCTATCCTGTCTCTCCGACGGCAAGCCACTGACAGGCTGCCGAGGCTCTGCATGATCGCGCTCCTGCGGTGATCCGGGAGGTGGAATGGGAAACGTGTTTCAACTGTCGCGCCACCACTGGCTGATTCTCTTCCTCGCAATGGCCCTGTGCGCGTTTGCGGTGGCCTTCCTTTCCTTCCAGCTGATCAATGTCGCGATGGCGAATCTGGAGTTCATCCTCGCCCATGGGGTGATGGGAATTCTCGACGGGGGACTCGTGCAATTCCTCTCCGTCTTCACCAAGGGGATGTTGATCGTGGTGCTTTATTTCGGCTTCAAGGGGCTGGAAGCCGAGCTGCTTCGTCGCTGGCGCAGCAAGGATCGCCGCTGAGGGTGGCTAGAACAGCGTGCCCTGATCTTTCTTTTGTGATTCGGTCGTGCGGGCTTTCTGAGGGGCGGAGGGTTTCTTGCGCGCTACGCCCGCCGCGATCGCCCGGGTGACACCGTCTGCAAACTGGATCTGAAGTTCGAGGCCGGGCTGAACCTCCCCGGCACGTTTGCGCGGCTGGTCGTCCGGGCCGCGAACAAGCGCGAAGCCTCTTTCCAGAACGCCTTCGTGTGAGAGCGATTTGGCAAGCCGCATGGTCTGCTCCACGCTGGCTCCCGCCTGTTTCAGCTGGGTGTCAATCCTCGTGTCGGCGCGGCGTCCGGCCTGCACCAGCCTGTCACGCCAATGGGCGATGCGCTGTTTCAGCGCCAGCGGTGAAACGCGCGCGGCATCGCGGTCGAACCGGGTGCGCTGGGCACGCACAAGTGAAAGAAATACCGCGGGCAGTCGCTCACCAGACGAATTTGCACGGCGATGCGATTCCACAAGACGGCGCTCCAGTGTGGCCGGGGAAAGGCGCAGCCCGTTGAAGGCGGCCCGCTTGCGCTGGGTCGCTGCCGAAAGGGCGCGGCCAAGCCGGCCCCGCTGCCTCGTCAAAGCGCCGGCGCGGCATGGCCAGTAACTGGTCGGGCGAAGGAAGTGCGCGGGAAAGGGCGCTCAATGCCTGCCTCTTGCGGTCGCCTTCACGCGAGATCGCGCCTTTGAGGCGGGCAGAAAGTCTTGCGAGACCGGCTTCCAGTTCCGCTTTTACTGGCACCGCCATTTCTGCAGCGCCGGTGGGTGTGGGCGCCCGCCGATCTGCCACCAGATCGATCAGCGTCCAGTCGGTTTCGTGTCCGACCGCAGAAATGACAGGTATTTGCGATGCCGCGACAGCGCGGACCACCGACTCATCATTGAAACCCCACAGATCTTCAAGACTGCCGCCACCGCGCGCAACGATGAGCACGTCGGGCCGGGGCAGGGGGGCGCCTTCGGCAAGCGCGTTGAAGCCGGCAACGGCGCGGGAGACTTCATCGCCGGTGGTTTCACCCTGCACACGCACCGGCCAGACGAGCACGTGAACCGGAAAACGGTCGGAAATGCGGTGTATGATGTCACGGATGACCGCTCCGGTGGGCGAAGTGACGACTCCGATCACCCGCGGCATGAATGGAAGTGGCTTTTTGCGGCCGTCTTCAAACAACCCCTCGGCAGCGAGCTTCTTCTTGCGTTCTTCGAGAAGCGCCATGAGAGCACCCGCTCCCGCCGGCTCGATGCTCTCGATGACGATCTGGTATTTCGATGATCCCGGATAGGTCGTCAGCTTGCCGGTGGCGATGATCTCCAGGCCTTCCTGAGGCAGAAACTTCAGCTTTGAGAACACGCCCCGCCATATGACGGCTTCAAGCCGCGCCCGGTCGTCCTTCAGAGCGAAATAGGCATGACCGGAAGAATGAGGCCCACGATAGCCCGAAACTTCGCCGCGCACACGAACATGCCCGAACCTGTCCTCCACGGTGCGCTTCAGCGCGCCGGAAATCTCGCTGACGGAGAATTCGGCAACATTGCTTTGCGAATCGGCTGGACGAGTTGTGCTCATGGGGTCGGATTGAGCCGGGCCGCGGTCCTGGGGTCAAGCCCGGGGCTGAAAGCGGTCCACATGCGCTTTACCAGCCACTCATGGTCTGGCCCGGGCGATGGCGTTTGCTGCGCGGGTTGAGAAAGGCTGCATTGAAATCAAAGCCGCCCTCTTCAAGGAAGGCCGGGACCGACAGATTGTCGAGGCTTTCACTGATATGCCTCGCCAGCGCGTCGATGATTTCTGCCTGGCCAGTGTGGCCGCGCATCAGGCCGATATGGCAGTCGGGCAGCGGATTGAAGCCATCGGCTTCACCAAGCACCCGCATCCCGGGTCTCAGCGCGCACTCCGGCAGAACGGAGATGGCCAGCCCTGACAGAACGGCGGTTGCGATGACGGTGGCGGAAAAGCTGGTGAAGAGCACGCGATAGCTCCGGCCTTCCTCCTCCAGTGCGGCGCATGCGGTGCGCCGCCACAGGCAGCTTGGCCGCCCGAATGCCATCGGAAGGACCTCACGCTCATGAACCGAATGATTGGCAGAACTGACCCAAAGCAGAGGTTCCCGCCGGATAGGCTCCGAGCCGCCCTTGGAAGCGTCATAGGTCACAAGAGCCAGATCGAGATTGCCGCGCCGTATGTGGTCGACCAGATTGGTGGTCGGCTCACATGCCACCGACAGTTCCACGCGCGGGTTGGAGCGGGCGAAGCGGGCCATGATCTCGGGCAGGAAGCGATCCGCGTAGTCGTCAGGGGTGCCAATGCGGATATGGCCTTCAAGGCTTGCATCGTCAAAGGCGGCCAGTGTTTCCCGGTTGAGCCGCAGCATACGCCGGGCGTAGGTGAGCAGCCGCTCGCCGTCTTCGGTCAGCCGATTGGTCCGTCCGTCCTTTTGAAAGAGCGCCTTGCCGACGCGTTCTTCCAGCCGGCGCATCTGCATGGAGACAGCCGACTGGGTGCGATGCACTTCTTCGGCAGCCTTTGTGAAGCTGCCGGTATCGGCAATCGCAATGAATGTTGCCAGCTGATCGAGGTCGAGTGGGGCAGCCATCGGAGAATCCATCATATAATCTGATGATAGAGATTAAAAACATTCGCTCGACTAATCAATAGGGGCGTGGCACTGTTTGGCAGTTCACAGGGCCCTGGTCTTTTCCAGCCGCCCGCCTGTCATTTTCGTTCAAGACAAAGGATGGAACGATGTCCCGCGCCCAAACGCAGCCCTTCGCCATGAGTGCTGTTTCTCAGCCGGCCGGCGCGGTGCGCGCGGTCACTCGGTCGCTTCTGGCCAGACTGGCGCGTTACTGGGAGGCTCGATCAGCCGTTCGGCATCTTTCCGAAATGTCCGAGTGGCAGCTCGCAGACATCGGCCTGACACGAAGTGATGTGGATTCGGTTGCGCTGAACGGAGCGCGAAGGCTCGCCACGCGCAGACTGCAGGAAATTGCGCAGGAGCGCACGCGGATCGCCGGTGCTCACGGCGGTGCTGACCTCAGGTCATGACCGCCTGACAGATTTCTCTCCCATGCAGGCTTATTCCCGCATGCCGGTTCCCCCCGGCAGCCTGCACATTGCCCGGTCCGTGAGGACCGGGCTTTTTTGATAAGGAAGGGTCAGGCGGGATCGCCGTCTTCCTCGTCAATTGCACGACCGGGGATTGCATAACTGCCCGAGAGCCAGCGGTTCAGGTCGACCTCCTTGCAGCGTTTCGAGCAGAATGGGTAGAAGCTGCGCTCAGACGGTTTGTTGCATTCGGGGCAGGGGCGCCTGGGGCGCAAGGGGGTGACCTTGTCTGGCTGGGACTGTGTCATCTTCAAAGTGCTCCAGCACCGGAGAGCCAGTTGAAATGCACCTTGTAGCCTTCTGCAACAAGCAGATTGACCGTCTCGTAAAGCGGGAGGCCGACAACGTTCGAATATGAGCCGGCCAGCTTGACGACAAAGGTTCCGGCAAGGCCCTGAATGGCGTATCCGCCCGCCTTGCCGCGCCACTCGCCGGAGGCGAGGTAGCTCTCAAGCTCCTCATGCGTGAGGCGCTTGAAGCGCACACGGGACTCGACGAGCCGCTGCCGTTTTTTGCCCGATGGCGTTATGAGGCAAAGTCCGGTGTACACGCGGTGCGCGCGGCCGGACAGGAGCTGTAGACAGTTGGAGGCCTCAACGGCGGTTTCGGCCTTTGGCAAGATGCGGCGACCGACAGCCACCACCGTATCGGCGGCCAGAAGATAGCAGCCATCCGCATCACCGTCCTGTGTCAGCCGGGCATGGGCCTTTTCCGCCTTTTCAAGCGAAAGTCGCTTGGCGAGCGAACGCGGATGCTCGCTCTTGAGAGGCGTTTCGTCGATGTTTGCAGGCGCGAGGCGATCAGGCTCGATGCCTGCCTGCTGCAAAAGCTCGACACGACGGGGCGACCCGGAAGCCAGAACGAGTTTCTGCAGTGCGCTCATTGAAATGTCACCGACCGCCTTGGCGTCTTACTTGAAGCGGTAGGTGATGCGACCCTTGGTCAGGTCGTAGGGCGTCATCTCGACAAGCACCTTGTCGCCCGTCAGAACGCGAATGCGATTCTTGCGCATGCGCCCGGCCGTATGAGCGATGATCTCGTGTTCGTTTTCCAGTTTAACGCGGAACATCGCGTTGGGCAGCAGTTCGGTGACCACGCCTGGAAACTCCAGGACTTCTTCCTTTGGCATCCGTTACCTTCGGTTTTCCATAAAATTTTCCGGTCGACGACGGGAATTTCGCGCGGAACCTATCCCATTCATTCCTCTTTGTGAACAAGCCAGATCCGGCCAAACGGGAATTTGTGTCGGATTTGTTTCATCTTTCGAAACGTGAAGCAATCGCGGTCGCCAGTCGGTCACGCACGTCGCGATAGGCTTCGATGATCCGATCTCTTGTCCCGCTCACCACCGTCGGGTCCATTGTCGGCCAGTATTCGACCTCTGCGGCAATGGTCCGGGTCATTTCGAGAGCCCGGTGGTGCGCTTCGGGAGAAAGGGTAATGATCAGGTCGAAATTCGTGTCCGCCAGATCCTCGATGGATTGCGGCAGGCGTTCGCCCAGTGTGAGTTCCTTCTCTGCGAGCACCGCATCGACAAAGGGGTCGCGTTCACCCGCGCGCAGCCCGGCAGAGGCTAGAAAGATGTCCCGGGGAAGGAGGGAACGGGCGAGAACCTCTGCCATGGGCGAGCGGATGGCATTCATGCCGCAGAGGAACAGCACCGACCTGGGCGCTCTCTCTTTCGCCGGCATTCTGTCAGGTGTCATAACCGGCTTCCCCCCGAACCGGTGTGTGCCATTCCGGTCAACCTCTCCAATGCAGCACGCAAACCAGTGTGAACAGACGTCTTGCCGTATCGAAATCCACTTCGATCTTGTCTTTCAGACGGTCCATAAGGGTTTGCGATCCCTCATTGTGCAGCCCGCGCCGCCCCATGTCGATGGCCTCGATCTGGCTGGGCGTCGCGCTGCGTATGGCATCGTAATAGCTTTCGCAGATCAGGAAATAATCCTTCACGATCCGGCGAAAGGGGGTGAGTGAAAGTATATGGGTGACAACGGGCTCACCGCTTTCGCGGGAAATGGAAAACACGAGGCGCGCCTCCACGAGGGAAAGCTTCAGCCTGTAGGGGCCGTTCTCCGTATCGCCCACCGGGCGAAAGCTGTTTTCTTCAACCAGGTCGAATATGGCGACAGCGCGTTCGTGCTCGATGTCGGGAGTGCCTCGTCCGACCGATTCATCGAGCTCGACATCAATCAGGCGTGCCGTATCTGAGCCCGAACACGTCATCTCAGATATCGTGATCCGGGCGGCTTGGCGTTTCCCACGCCGCGCCAAGATCCGTCAGGCGCGCCTCGATACATTCGACATCGAGGCGAAGCGCGGCATCACCGGCAAAGATCAGTTCGATCACGCCTGCGGGCGCGTCGTCCGCAGGGATGAAGTTGAGCGCGAGGAGGGAGAGAACGTCTTCCGGCCGGCTCCGGTCGATGGAGGTGGCACGCACGGATTGGACCCGGTCGAAATGCAGGATGCTTCTGCGCCTTTCATGCGCGGATTTTCTCAGAAAGCTCCGCTTGCGCTCTTTCTCCCAGACAAAGCGGTTGAATGCTCCCGCGAAGCGGTTGTTGGCCGGTTCGAAAGCAAGGTCGCCGACCTTGACGACAGCATCCTGAAGATGGGCCGACACAATAGCCAGATCGACATCGTCGAGCGCCACGAGCTTTAGAAAATCCATGTTCACCGGCCAGCCGCCACTAACTAGAAATACGCTCGATCGTTGCTCCGCAGGCGGAGAGTTTTTCTTCAAGACGTTCAAAACCGCGGTCCAGATGGTAGACGCGGTTCACCTCGGTCTGCCCCTCCGCTGCAAGCGCCGCTATGACCAGCGAGACGGACGCTCGAAGGTCGGTCGCCATGACAGGTGCGCCGCGAAGTTCCGCGACACCGTCAACCACCGCGGTCTGCCCGGAAAGCGAAATCTTGGCGCCGAGCCTGGCCAGCTCCTGCACGTGCATGAAACGGTTTTCGAAAATGGTTTCGGTGATGTGCGAACGCCCCCTGGCCATGGTCATGAGGCCCATGAACTGCGCCTGCAGGTCGGTGGGGAACCCGGGAAAAGGCTGGGTGGTAACATCCACCGGCGCGATGCCTCCCCCGTTGCGCCGCACCCGAATGCCCGTATTGGTCGGTGTAATCTCGGTGCCTGTCTGTTCGAGCGTGCCGAGCGCTGCTTCCAGAAGATCGGGCTGCGCGCCCTCCAGAAGAACGTCGCCTCCGGTCATGGCGACGGCCATGGCATAGGTGCCGGTCTCGATGCGATCGGGAATCACGCGGTGTCGTGCGCCCGAAAGGCTGGTAACGCCATCGATCGTGATGGTGTCCGTCCCCGCCCCGGAAATCTTCGCGCCCATGGCATTGAGGCAGTCGGCCAGGTTCACGACTTCCGGCTCGCGGGCGGCATTTTCAAGAACGGTCTGCCCCTTTGCCAGCGATGCGGCCATGATGAGCACATGCGTGGCGCCGACCGATACTTTGGGGAATACGTAGCGATTGCCGACAAGGCCGTTCTTCGCCCGGGCGTTGACATATCCCTGTTCGATATCGATCTCGGCACCCAGCGCCCGCAAACCGTCGATGAAGAGGTCGACGGGGCGCGTGCCGATGGCACAGCCTCCGGGAAGCGAAACCCGCGCCTGTCCAATGCGCGCCAAAAGAGGTCCGATCACCCAGAAACTGGCCCGCATCTTGGATACGAGTTCATAAGGCGCGGTGGTGTCCACAATGCTGCGCGCGGTGAAATGGATGGTCCGGGAATAACCCTTCTGCTGGTTCTCACGGCGGCCATTGACCGAGTAATCGACACCGTGATTGCCCAGAATGCGGATAAGGCTCTCCACATCCGCGAGATGCGGGACATTGTCCAGGGTCAGCGTGTCGTCGGTCATGAGCGCCGCGATCATCAGTGGCAGAGCGGCATTCTTGGCGCCAGAAATCGGCAAGGTGCCGTTCAGCACGTTGCCACCGGTTATGCGTATGCGATCCATCCGTTCTCACTTTCCGGGCGCATTTGTCGACATTGACAGACTGGGGTGGTTCGTTCCCGATCTGTCAGCATGCACCATCTGCCTTGCGCTATGGTAAAGGCGATTTCAGGAGCGGCAGATCCATTGTTGCATCACCGTGAAACCGTCCCCGCAAGACATTTCCATTCCAAATGGTCCTAAAACATGGCCGCCTCTGGCGCAAGACAGTGCGCACACGGCAAAGCGGCCTTATTCTCCGCGTGTGGGCGCATCAGGCTGCAGGCCTTCGGGTCTTTGATCTGCTTCTCCCTTCCGGCGGGAACGTGCCTGTGCCTTGCGACGCGCGAGGTTTTCACGCAACTGGGCCGCAAGGCGCTTTTTTCGAGTGTCGTCTGTCTTGCCGTTGGCTGCAGATGAGTTTGTTTTTGTCGTTTCGCTCAACTGGGGCTCCATTCGTGTTGGAAGCGTGCTGGTCAGGCGTGTCGAAGCCGCAGGAACGGGCGGCACCGGACGTGATTTTCACAGACATGTATCAAACTGCGCTCATGAATGCGATTGCGTGCTTGCGCAATGCTTTTCGTTGTGGCAGAAGTCCGCCGCATCACGATGGCGAGCACAATTCGACGGCTCTTTCGTGATCGGGAGCCCGATTGGACGGTCAACGTTCAAAACTCCCGCTTTCTGGCAGCGCTGCCGTAGCTCAGGGGTAGAGCACTCCCTTGGTAAGGGAGAGGTCGAGAGTTCAAATCTCTCCGGCAGCACCAGTTCTCCTGGATAATTTCCTGTCTCCCACTGCTCGACTTCATTCAGCTGCGGTTGTCACAAGCGGCTGGTTTGGCGGGCCTCCGCAACCGGCTTAGTTGTCCATAAGCGCTTCGAAGTGTTTTGAAGCATCGTCGGCTCGCGTTGAGCTTCAGGCATTCGAAAGTGGTCTCGCGTTCTTTTCTGTGTCTGGTGGAATGACGCGTTCAGCGCGTACGGGCTGAACGGCCAATTGGAGAATCTTGATCCATCTGCTTGTGGGACGCTGCCCATGCGGCGTGCCGAGACGAGCATGTGCCGTCCGGTCGGTTCGAAGCACGATCCCGTTGCGTATGCGAATGAAATATTGATCGGAGAGGACGGTGGAGATCAGCGCTGCAAGGTGTCCGCATCCCTCTCAGGACTTGCGAGAAGCGAGAGATAATGCTGCAAAAATTCCAGACAGATAAGCACAATCGCGGGGTGATCGAATACGACCAGAAAGCAGGGGCAGCGCCTCCGGAGACAGCAGAAACGTGCCCGCCGGATGAAAGACTTGCAGTGCTGGAAACCCTGCTTGAAAATCCCGAGTTTCGAGCATCGGACCGCAACAGGCGCTTTCTGCGCTTCGTGGTCGAGGAAACGGTGGCAGGCCGGGCCGATCGCATCAAGGCCTTCACAATCGCCGTAGATGTCTTTGGCCGCGACGCCAGTTTCGATGCAACCGTTGATCCGATTGTGCGAATAGCGGCCGGGCAGTTGCGAAAATCCCTGCGTGATTACTACGCGGGACCAGGACAGGCCGATCCGGTGCAGATTTCGGTGCCGTTGGGCGCTTATGTGCCTGTCTTCGAAAAGCGTTCATCCACAAGTGCATTTGTGCAATACGCGTCAAGGCATCTCACAAAACTCCGTTCCTTTGCCGTGGGGGCAATCCTGACAGTTGTCCTGGCATCTTCTTTGTCGGCCTTTTCCCCTTCCTGGCTGACATTCGCCTCCCGGGCAGATCGAGGGGGGCCAGCCGTGCTCATACTCGACAACGCGCGGGCGAATTCGATCAATGCTGAAACGACCCAGCTGGCAGCGATGCTCAACGATGCCCTCTTGCTCAATGTCGGCCGTGAGAAAGCGGTGCGCTCCGTCGGCCTGCGGCCGAAAGAGCAGCTTGAAGAGGCGGTGGCACGCGTGCGAACGGTCTATGGTGAACGAAGCGAAGTGTTCGAACTGCTCACCAGCGTTCAGGTTGAGGCCGGTGAGGCCAGAATCTACTGGCATCTGCTTGATTCGGATTCTCGCGAGGTTCAGATATCCTCTCTGGCGAGAGAAGCTTTCCGGCCGAAAGCCCAGGGCGCATTGGTTGAGTCGATCGCAGCCAAGGTCGCTGCTTCGCTGTTCGGATATAAAGGCGCCCTTGCGCGCTACCAGACCGATGCTGAAGTGGCTTCACACGAGGCAGTCAAGTAGGTGTCGTGTTAAGCAGCGTCACACCCTGCGGATTTCAGATTCCCCCTATGTGAGAAGATTCAGACAGGTTGAGCGGCTTCTCCCTCGGATACCGGGGGAGGGCGGCTCTTCTTTTTATATACAGGGGCAACGGAATGACCGATCTCGCCGGCCCTGCTGGATTGTCGCGGTTGACGGGAAAGAAGCCGCGAATGGCGGCACATTGGGGGGAAGGCGATCGCGGGCTAAAATCTCAGGCGGAAACGCCTTTGTCGTCCGCGTGAGGCATTCTGCAGGGCAGAGTGTTTCAGTTTGCATTCCTGCACCAGGTCGAGATCCACCGGTCCCTGCCGCACGAGAATGATGTCAATCTCCGCGCTGGAGTAGCCCTGCTTCACCATCTCGTCGATGAGAACGGATATGGATGGGACGTCTATGAGGGGTTTCGCGGGCACGGCGTGTTCCGGTCAGTGCGGCAGTCACGCAATACAAGTGCCGGTTGAAATGGGTCCCAAAGCCTCGCCGATGCTTCCAGGAAGCAGGGCGAGACTTTGGGAGAAGCCGGCCCGGGGGGCGGGAGGACCGGCTTTGGCAGAACGCTTCAGAAATCGCGAAGCGTCTTGTTCTCGAATGTTTTCTACGGAGGTGGGGCGGTGGCTTCCGCCAGAGAGGTCAGGAATGGCATTTTGTCGTAAGAAAGCTCCATCGCCCCGTCCGTTCCGCTGTTTCATCTTATGGTTGTAATTTGCACCAATGTGCAGCTTATAAGGAAATCAGAGGAAAGATTTTTTCTGCTTTGGACGTCCGATTCAGCACCGGATTCCCAGATTGACAGTCGGCTGAGTACAAGCCATAAACTTGCGTCTATTTCGGTAAACAAATGTTCTGATCGCGAATGGTTATGAGCAGGGATTCAGGGGGAGGAAAATGGACACATTCCTGAGCGGCCTTAAAGCGGCCGTGGACACGCTTGGCGCAACGGTTCTGTTGCCCATCGTCATTTTTGTTATTGCCGCAGTGCTGGGGGCCAAGATCGGCAAGGCATTCCGTGCCGCCGTCACCATCGGCGTGGCATTCATCGGTATCAATCTGGTGCTCGGGCTGATGCTTGGCTCCATCGGTGATGTGGCGCAGGCCATCGTCACCAATACGGGCATTCAGCGCGACATCGTCGATGTGGGCTGGCCTTCGGCGGCTGCCATCGCCTTTGGCTCTTCGGTGGGCCTGTGGGTGATCCCCATTGGCATCGCCGTCAACATCGCGCTTCTTCTGACGCGCATGACCCGCACGCTCAATGTGGATGTCTGGAACTTCTGGCACTTTGCCTTTATCGGTTCGCTTGCCGTTGCCGCCACGGGCAGCCTGGCCTACGGCCTCGTTGTTGCCGCGCTGATGGCAGCACTTTCGTTGCTGTTCGCCGATTGGTCGGCCCGTGCCGTTCAGAAGTTCTACGGCATTCCGGGCGTTTCGGTTCCGCATCTGGCATCTGCGCAGATCCTGCCGATCGCCATCGTGATCAACTGGATCATCGAGCGCATCCCCGGTGTCAACAAGGTGAACATCTCGACCGAAACCATCGAGCGCCGCTTCGGCGTCTTCGGGGAACCGGTTGTGCTTGGCCTGATCATCGGTCTCGTTTTGGGCGTTGTCGCCTACTACAATGCCGGCGATTTCGGTGTGGTCCTGTCCAAGGTTCTGCAGACGGGCATGACGCTCGCCGCCGTGATGCTGCTTTTGCCGCGCATGGTGAAGATCCTCATGGAAGGCCTGCTGCCGGTATCGGAAGCCGCACAGGAATTCGTGCGCAAGCGCACCGGTGACAGGGAGCTTCTGGTTGGTCTTGATTCGGCAATCCTGATCGGTCACCCCGCAGCCATTTCCGCATCGCTGATTCTGGTGCCGATCGCCATCATCCTGTCGATCGTCCTGCCGGGCAACCGCGTGATCCTGTTCGCCGATCTGGCGGTTATTCCGTTCATCGTTGCCATGACGGCACCGCTCCTGCGCGGCAATGTTTTCCGCATGGTGATCGTCGGCACGGTAACACTCGCCGCCGGCTTCTACGTGGCCAACGCACTCGCACCTCTGTTCACCAGCGCTGCCGTGGATTCGGGCTTCGAAATGCCTGAGAACGCGGTTCAGATCACTTCGGTGGTCGACGGCTTCCTGTGGATTTCCTACGTGGTTATTGCAGCAATCCGGAACCTGGGCGCTGCCGGGCTGGGCGTGCTTGCCGCCATCATCGCGGCGTGCTTCTGGCTCTATCGCCGCAACACGCTGGCCTGGGAACGGGCAGCGGGTGCGGAAGACGACACCACCACTGCACAAGAAGGCTGAATAGGTTAGTGAATGGCTGAAGCCCTTATGAACCACATCGATCCCGAGGCGATTGTCCTCGGGGTCGATACCGATAGCCGCGAGGCTGTCATCCGACTGCTCGCCGGCAAACTCAAGGACGCTGGCTACGTGAAAGACAGCTTTGCCGATGCGGTTCTCGCCCGCGAAGCCACGATGCCGACCGGCCTGCCGCTCGGCCACGCGGTGAACGTGGCGGTGCCGCACACGGACCCGGAGCATGTCGTGAAGCCGGGCATCGCGCTTGCCACGCTCAAGAAGCCGGTGACCTTCGCAAACATGGAAGATCCGGATGAGGCCGTGGAAGTGGGCCTCGTCTTCCTGATGGCGCTCAATGACAAGGACCGTCAGATCGAAATGCTGCAGGAAATCATGGCGACCATCCAGAGTGAGGAAGCGATTTCCGGCCTCATGCAGGCATCGTCGCTTGATGATGTCGCTGCGGTTCTGAAATAGAGCATTTTGCAGTCAGGTGGAATCACCTGACGCCGCACAAATGCGGGAAAACGGGCAGTTGGAGCGGAGCGCGTTTCTATGAAACGGTGGACCGCTCTGGTGCCCAATTGATCGGGAGAAACCCATGAGCAAGAAGACCGTCCTGTTTGCCTGCGGCACCGGAATTGCCACCTCGACCGTGGTTGCCAATGCCGTGACCGAGGCCATGAAGGAACGCGGCATTACCATCGATTCGCGCCAGTGCAAGGCGACCGAAGTGCGCTCCGAACTGAACGGCGTGGATCTGATCGTTTCGACCACGCAGCTGCCGTCGGATCTTGGCGTGCCGTCCATCGTGACGCTCGCCTTCCTGACCGGCATGGGCAAGGCCGAAGCGCTCGACAAGATCGAGGCCGAACTGCGTCGCTGAGCATTCTGCTCTGCAAGGCAGTTATCCAGGACAGCCCGCGGCTTTCATGCTTGCGGGCTGTTTTGTTGTTTCGTACGTCTCATTCTCTCTCTGTCATGAGACCACGCTTCCGTCGGAACCGGCAGCTCTGCTCCTGTAGATGATGGCGACAAACAGCGCCATTGAAAGGATGGTGACCAGAGAGCCCGCGATGGCAAGCGCTTCCGTGACCCCCTTGAGTGCAAGAACGATGCCTGGAACGATCATCCAGAGACCGAGGGAGGCGGTGGCGAAGTGAAGCCATGCGAGCCGGCTGGCCGCCGCCTGTGGGACGCTGTGATAGTAAAGACCGCTCACGCCAAGTGTTACCCAGCCGATGAGGTTCAGATGGGCGTGAGCAGAAGCCAGCGTGTGATCATGGGAAGCAGCCATGTGTATGCCGAAACCCATTCCAGCCAGCGCGTAAAGGCTCGCGCTCAGAAAAAACAGAAATGCTATGCCGTGCATCGTATTCTCTCCCCTTCTTGTGATTGCGATGCAAAAAAGCCGCTGTTTTGATGAAACTCTCCTCCGCGGCCATTTCAGTTTGCGGCAGGCATGGGCGGCGAGGCCGTCTCACACGAGCCCGAGCTCCCTGTCGTTCGCTGCCTGCCCATATTTTTCCGAAGGCGGCCAGGGACGCTTACGCCAGTGAGGCCGAGCCGCGAAACTCGAGACGGTCCGTCCCGGCGGCAGGGCGCCATTGCCGTATCCGAGGGCATAATCATAATAGAGCTTGACGATCTCCTCGCGGCCTATCTGCTGCGTGGCCGGATGCGCAAGGCAGGCATCGCGCCAGCGGGTAACCCGGGAGAAGCGGGGATCATCGGGTAGATCGAAGTTCTCGTAGTACTGGAGGAACCAGAAGCGTGCGAAGAGCGGGGTGAACACCACCTCGGCCAGCCCGAAACCGCCGAACAGAAACACGCCGTCCTCGTTCGTTTCATTCCCATACGCCGTGAGAAAGTCGCTGAGCTCCGCGTAGAGCTGGAGCAGCCGGTCGTGTTTCTTCCCGCGCACCGCGGGGTCCTGATTCATGACCAGCCCGTAGCCAGCCATGGCGAACGGGCCTTCCTTGGCGATAAGCATGGCTTCGACCGCGTGTTCGTAGGGATCGAGGCGCCGCACCCTCGGTCCCGCAACGATTTCGTCGAGATAGTCGAGGATCACCAGGCTCTCCTTCAAAATGCCTCCCTGCGGCGTTTCAAGCACCGGAAGCGCGGTGGTGCCGCGTGTTTTTTCGAGGAGTTCGGGATCGGGGGGCATCGTGATGTCGACCACACGAAATTCGACAGCCGCACTCTGCCCTTTCAGTGCCAGAAGAATCTCCAGCCGCTGCGAAAAAGGGCAGGCCGGTATGTGGTAAACAATCGATCTTGCGGTCTGTTTCGACGACATGGGTTACTCCATGCGATCGCAGGAGCTTCCCCCCGCCGGTGAGCAGCCCTCCATGGTCGACATGGCACCACCTGCTAAGGATGGCAAAACCGTCGTCTTGCAACGGAGCCCGTTGCTTTTGCGGGCGCTGAACACTGCTTCAGGCATCGTTTCCTCCATGTGCCCAGGTCAGGGAAACGAAAGCGCTCTCGTGATTGCATTGTTTAGCAGGGAGGGATTAATCTGAAAAATCGTTTGATTGGATAGAGTGTATCGCCAAAATGAATTTTGCGACCTTTGATCTCAATCTGCTGCGCGTTCTCGATGCATTGCTGAGAGAAGGTTCAACGGTCAAGGCGGGGGAGCGGCTCGGCATGTCGCAATCGGCGGTGTCGGGGGCGCTGGGCCGGCTTCGTCATGCACTGGACGATCAGCTGTTCGTGCGCCAGGGGCAGGGGCTGCGCCCCACCGATTATGCCGTTTCGCTGTCGCTGCCACTCAATGCGGAGCTTGCCCGTCTGGAGGCGCTGCTGGCACCTCCGGCGTTCGACCCGGCGGCCAGCACGATGAGTTTCAAGCTCGCGGGAGCGGATTTCTTTGCCGAGATGCTGATGCCGGAACTTGCCCGGAAGCTGCGGAGCGCCGCACCACTCATGCGCATGCAGCTGATCGATCTGGTGCCCAACAGCTATCTCGACTCGCTGGATCGCTACGAGGCCGACATGGCTCTGATGCCGCATCTGGATTTCCCCGAGTGGAGCGATCGTCGTCCGCTTTTCCACTCCAGCTACGCGGTCATTGCAGCGGCAGACAATCCGGTTCTGGCTCGGGCGTGCGTCCGTCCCGGCGATGTGGTCGAGATGGATCTGTTCTGCAAGATGGGACATGTCCTGTTTTCGCCCGAAGGAAAGCACGCTGCCGCCGGTGATGCGGCACTTGCGCGTGTCGGGCGCAGCCGCAGGGTCGTGATGACCATGCCGGTCTTTTCGGGCATTTGCCGTGTGGTCGGCGAAAGCGAGCTGATTTCGCTGGTTCCACGACAGTTGGCCGAGAGACTGGCACCTTCCAGAAACCTGGCGCTCTACAAGCCGCCAATGCCGGTCGAACCGGCTCTGATCGTTGGTGTTTGGCACAAGCGATCGACAGACAATCCGGCCCATCGCTGGATGCGCGGCCTGATTGGCGATATCCTGACGCCGCTGAACGAAGGCGAGCGGCCGTTGCCCGTGTAAGGGGCGCATGGGTGCGTTACGGATGCAGGGCACGTGCTCGGCCAGTCCCAGGCAGCAACAGG
The DNA here is from genome assembly GCF_040819555.1 of Nitratireductor sp. GISD-1A_MAKvit. Classification (GTDB taxonomy): domain Bacteria; phylum Pseudomonadota; class Alphaproteobacteria; order Rhizobiales; family Rhizobiaceae; genus Nitratireductor. The sequence goes on along the minus strand of NZ_CP161920.1, from coordinate 3,347,193 downwards.
AGCTTGATCATGAACCGCATTCTCATTGCCCTTCTCATGGCTCTACCGCTTGCCACGCCGGCAGGCGCCGGCTGCAGGGAGGATATTCAGGCCATGCTGGCTCAGGGCGAGACCTGGCAGAATTACCGCATCGAAACCACAACGCTCATGGGCGGCACGCCCGTGCAACACACGCAGCAATGGTTTCGCGATTACAGCCATTTTCGTCAGTCCGTGCGAGAGACCGGCGTTCACGTTCTGGTTCTTGGGTCTGAGGAATACACATCCCGCGACGGCAAAACCTGGCAACGTTCCCGCATGCGGCCGGAGAACTGGCTGGAGGAAACGCTGGCACGCAATGCATCCCTTCGGGAAACTATTCGCGACACGGCGTGCGACACGGAAACGATTGATGGCGTTTCGCATCTGCGGTTTGCCCACACACAGGAAACGGTCGAGCCCCTCAAATCCGTTTCGCAGGTGGTTACCCTGCTTGATCCAGAAACCATGCGACCGGTCCAGCGGCACCTCAAGACAACCACCCCGGCCCAGACGGTCGATTTTGGCGGCACCCCTTCCGAAATAATGGAATCCCGGATCGAGATGACCGTCAAATATTTCTGGGATGAGACCGTCGTTCTGCCCGAACCCTGATGCCTGCAAAGAGTGGCGGGGGGGCAGGCCTGGCCGGTCTCCTTCACGCACCATGATCTGGGGTTCTTCGCGAATAAGGAGGATCGTGTCGAACCAGCATCAAACCCATTCGCTCCGGAGAAAGGGTAACCCATCTCTCCGGTATCAAATGTAAAGCATGTCCTCGGAATGGACCTGAAACAAATGGCGCACCTCGAAGGAGAGAGTTCGAACACTCTTTTCGAGGTGCTGGATGAATGGGAGCGCCATCTCGCACAGCTAGACCCGGCTAAGGGTCTGAGGTGCGGCCATGACGATCCTTCGCCATGAGTTTCACCAACATGCTGATAAACCGGCGAAATATCCTTCGCCCTTCTCGCTGCGGCTGACCTACGCCGAGAAGGCGCAGTTACTGGCAGAAGCAGGCCGCAAGCCGCTCGGCGTCTATATCCGCGAGCGGCTGTTCGGCCAGAATGCCGCCCCGCGCAAACGGCAGGGCAACAGCCCGGTCAAGGATCACGAAGCGCTGGCGCGCGTCCTGGCGGCGCTCGGCCAATCGCGCCTGTCCTCGAATCTGAACCAGCTCGCCAAGGCCGTGAACACGGGCTCGCTGCCCGTCACCCCTGAAACCGAAGCCGATCTTCAGCAAGCCTGCCGGGAGGTGTCCGCCCTGCGGGCCGATCTGCTGCGCGCGCTCGGCAAGAATCCGGGGGACGGGCCATGATCCTCAAGGCCAAGGAACGCGGCGACGGCCCGCAGCTCGCCCGCTACCTGCTTGCCATGCGGGATAACGATCATGTCGAGCTGCATGACGTGCGCGGCTTTGCGAGTGATGATCTGCTCGGTGCCTTCCACGAGGCCGATGCCATTGCCAGCGGCACACGCTGCCGCAAGCATCTCTTCTCGATGAGCCTGAACCCGCCTGCGGGGGAGAATGTCAGCATCGAAGCCTTCGAGCAGGCGATTTCACAAATTGAAGAAAAGCTGGGCCTGGAGAACCAGCCGCGCGCCGTCGTCTTCCATGAAAAGGACGGGCGACGGCACGCGCATGTTGTCTGGTCGCGGATCGACCCTGAGCGCATGCGGGCGCTCAACATGCCGCACTACAAGGTCAAGCTGCGCGATGTCTCGCAGCAGCTCTATCGCGACCATGGCTGGGACATGCCGCGCGGGCTTGAGGATCGCAGCCTGCGCGATCCACTGAATTTCAGCCGCGCCGAGTGGCAGCAGGCCCGCCGTGCCGGGCTCGATCCCAAGCAGCTCAGGGCGCTTTTCCAGAAATGCTGGAAGCACTCCGATTCCGGCGCGGCCTTCGAAATTGCCCTGAAAGAACGCGGCTTCACGCTCGCGCGTGGCGACCGGCGCGGCTTCGTCGCCGTCGATTATCGCGGCGAGATTTACAGTCTCACCCGCCTGACCGGCGCGAAAACCAAGGAAGTCGCCGCCCGCCTCGGCGATCCGAAGAAACTACCTTCTGCCGACGAAGCCCGTGCCGCGATGGCCGCGCAAATGACCGAACAGCTCCAGAGCTTCATCAAGGACGCAGAACGCGAAGCCGAACGCGGGCTGAAAGTTCTTACCTTCCGCCGTAGCGAATTGACCGGGCGTCACCGCCATGAGCGACAGGCGCTGAAGGAAGCGCACGAAGAGCGCTGGCTCGCCGAAACAAAAGCACGGGCTGCCCGCCTGCCGCGCGGCTTCTCCGGCATCTGGCACCGGATCACGGGCCGTTATGGCCGGATCAGGAAGCAGAACGAGCACGAAGCCTGGCAGGCCACGCTGCGCGACCGCGCCGAACGCGAAAACCTCATCATCCGGCAGCTCGATGAGCGCCGCGCCCTGCAACAGGAAATCCAGGGCCAGCGCGAGCAGCAGCAGGCCGATTTGCTCCTGCTCCGCCAGGACATCGCCCGCTACCGCGATATGGCCGCGCCGGAACGACAGCACGAAGACCGCAAACCCGAACGCGAGGGCCGCAGCCGCTCCGGCAAGCGCAGGCGCAGGAGAACGCGCAGCCCGCGCATGGAATGACGAAAGCAGAAGGGAGCCTGAGATGAAAAATCCGGACTGGACAACATATGTGCCGCGCCGTGTCTATGACACCGCCCGGACACTGAAGACCGCTTGTGAAAGGGCCAACCTTTCCCCGATTGGCGAAGTCGAATGGCGGATGACGCATTGGCCAACAAAATCGGGGCGGGCCTTTTGGGGCGAGGTCTGGCGCTTCCTGATGGAGGAATATTGCATCGGCTCGGAGTACCGATACGAAATTGTCGTCATCGACGATCCCGGCTTTGAGCGCGTGGTTACTGTCTTGCCGCAACAACTCAATTGATGTCCGTCTAGGCTCCAGCTCCTGTAGCACCGGCCTCGCGCATCCAGCGCGGGGCAAAGCCTCGTCCTGCTCTCCCAGCACCTTCTGAAAATTCTGCGGCTCGCGTGGCTGACCGCCTCAATCCATGAGGACACCTTTTCAGCATCCACCTGTCCGTTTCAATCCGATTCCGAACCATCAGGCCTTCCCAGGCCGATGATATGTGCCGGGGCCGAAAGGCCCTGAGTGGTTCGGGGGCCTCCTTGAAACGAAGGAGGATACAATGAAACTCGTCTCACGTTTTGAAGCGGCAACACGCAGCACCGCCGAATTGCACTGTCTGCTCGGAGAGGCAAAACGCGCCTTCACCCGCGCCGCCTGCGGCTCGCAAGAGCACGACGATGCGCTGGAATCGATCCGCAACATCGAGCATGAGCTGGCGGCTCGTGCTCCACGGCTCTAAAGCCGGTGCGGCTGGCCTCGCGGCCAACCGCATATCCCTGACTTCGGTCCCAGGTCCGCTATCGCCACGCATATCGTTTAATGTGCGCGGAACGCCCGCCTGCCCATCTATAAATTGGCCAGCCGGTTGCCCTGCAACCGGACTAGGCCCGCGCCAATGAGCGGGGGAAGCCGTCAAGACCGCAGCCAGCGGAGGGGGATCACCCGCCCTGCACAAGCGAAGCGCGGAAGGGCGGGGAAACCGCTGGCTCGCCCGAAGGGCTTGGTCTTGAAGGGAGACGGGCCGTCAGACCCCTTTTTCACGAAAAATCCATGACAGAACCGTTTTTCACGTGATAGAATTGTTTTTCAGTGAGGCTGCTTCTCTAGAACCTGCATAACCAGAACAAGGCACCGTTTTCATGACTTCGGCCACACAGAACCAGTTTTCAGGCGTAGTGACCGTTTTTCAGGAAAGACGCCTTCCTGAACCTGCTGCGCCAGCCGGGTACAGCGCGCTGATGGACGCCTACAGGGTAGACGCCCCGCTGCCGCGCACGCTGAGCGCCATTGGTGCGCATCACCGCATCCTGGAGCGGGACAATTGGCGGATCATGACGCCGCGCCACGCGCCAGACGCCAGCTTGGAAGGCCATCTGACCTTCGCCCTCAAATACGAAGGGCTCGACCTAGCCGTCCTAAAGCGCCTATTTCTTGCGACCGGACCAACCCCGATCGAAGCGATCGTCAGGGACAAGCCGACTGGCTCCTACGCACGGCGTATCTGGTTCCTCTACGAATGGCTGACCGGCGAGCGTCTGGACCTACCCGATGCCCAGACCGGCAAATACGTCCCCGTGCTCGATCCCGCTCTGCAATGGGGCATCGAAGGCGAGACGGTGCCGCGCTATCGGCTGCGCAACAACCTGCCCGGCACCCCCGAATTCTGTCCGCTGGTTTTCAGAACTAAGCGACTCGATCACTTCATCGCCGATGACCTGCCGCAGCGAGCTAAGGACATCATCGCCGACGTGCCGCGTGACGTCCTCGCCCGCACGGCAGCTTTCCTGCTACTGAAGGATTCGAAATCCAGCTACGCAATCGAGGGTGAAAGCCCCCCACAAGACCGCATTCAGCGCTGGGGGCCGTGCGATCGGCGAAGCTGGCAAACAGCCTCTCGACGAGGACGAACTCTTGCGCCTTCAGCGCATCGTTATCGGCGACGCCCGCTTCATCAATCTCGGCTTCCGCCACGAAGGCGGCTTCGTCGGCGACCATGATCGCGATACTCGCTTGCCTTTGCCCGACCATGTCAGTGCACGCCACGAAGACCTGCCATCGTTGCTGAACGGTATGATCGCCTTCGATCGGAGCCCGGCGCAGAATATGGACTCCGTCATTGCGGCCGCAACCCTCGCGTTCGGCTTTGTCTATATCCACCCCTTTGAGGACGGAAACGGCCGCCTTCACCGCTACCTCATCCATCATGTACTCTCCGAGCGCGGCTATAATCCGCCCGGCGTCGTCTTCCCAGTCTCGGCCGCGATCCTCGACCAAATCGATCAATACCGGGAGACGCTTGAATCCTATTCGCAGCGCATGTTGCCGCTGGTCCAGTGGGAGCCGACCGAGAAGTTCAACGTCAGGGTTCTGAACGACACAGGCGACTTCTACCGCTTCTTCGACGCCACCCCACACGCGGAATTTCTCTATGAATGCGTCAAGCGTACCATCGAGCATGATCTACCCTACGAGACTCGATTCCTGCGGCGATACGATGAATTCCGCCGAGGCGTCGAAGGCATGATTGAAATGCCTGATCGCACTGTCGATCTGCTCTTCCGCTTCCTCAAGCAGAATGACGGCAAGCTATCGAACCGGGCCAAAGAGAAGGAATTTGCCGCCCTCACAGAGGAAGAAGTCGCTCGAATCGAGGCGAGCTATGGCGACATCTTTTCAACTGAGACCATTTGAGGACGTTATGCATTTATCGCGCATCAGGATCGAGAATTTCAGGAACTTCAAGCTGCTCGATGTCAAGCTCGCCGGAAATATCGTCATCGTCGGTGAAAACAGGGTCGGCAAGACCAACCTGCTCTACGCCCTGCGCCTGATATTCGATCCGACTCTGCCGGACAGCGCACGGCAGCTCGGCTTGGCGGACTTCTGGGACGGGCTCGATCCGCTTGAGCCCGACGAAAAAATCATCATTTCGGTCGAGATTCAGAACTTCGACGATGATCCCGATATCCTCGCAACACTTACAGACTTTCGCCTAGATAATGACGCCGACACAGTACGGCTTACTTACGAATTCCGCGCAAGACCGGACCTCGAAGGGGTGCCAGCTTCCGGAGAAGATTACGAATTCATCTGCTACGGCGGTGAAAGCGAGAACAAGATATTCGGACACCGGCTCCGGCGCAGAATCACGATGGACGTACTCCCCGCTCTCCGCGACGCCGAAAGCGACTTGGGGAATTGGGGACGATCCCCGCTGCGCCCGCTGATCGAAAGCGCCTTTGCCAGCGTCGATACAGAAGATCTGGACGACATCAAGGAGTCGATCGAAGAGGCCACCTCCCATCTGACTGATTTCACGTCGGTGAAGAAACTCGAAGACGATCTCGGAGCACTGTTTGCCTCAATGAGCGGCCCGAAGCAGGATATCAAACCCTCGCTTGGCTTCGGAGCGACCGACGTCGCCAGACTGTACCGCAATATCAGGCTGCTAATCGACAACGGCCCTACGCGGAATCAATGATGCGAGTCTCGGCTCGGCGAACATCGTCTTTCTAACGTTGAAAGCGCTGGAGCTGAAGCGTTTGATGGATGAGAACAAGCGCGATCATATGCTGCTCGCCATCGAGGAACCGGAAGCACATCTGCATCCGCATTTACAGCGCTCTGTATACCGACGTCTTTTCGAAGGTTTTAGCGGCGGCGACGACAACCAGCCGATTTCTATCGTGCTCACGACACACTCGCCTCATATCGCCAGCATCGCACCGCTCCGCTCTCTGCTGCTGCTTAAGGACGCTGGCGATCATGGCACCGTCGGGCGATCTACCGCAGGCATTTCGCTGACGACCGCAGAAGCAGATGACTTGGCGCGCTACCTCGATATCACGCGCGCAGAGATGCTGTTCGCCCGTGGCATCATCCTAGTCGAGGGCGACGCAGAGAGATTTTTGATGCCCACTTTTGCGTGCTCGCTTGGGCACGAGCTGGACCATCTTGGCATCACAGTTTGCTCGGTCGCTGGCACCAATTTCAAGCCCTACGCCAAGTTCCTGACAGCTCTCGGCATCCCCTTCTCGATTATGACCGATTGGGACCCACAGGCGGGCACAAAGAAGGCGCTTGCCATCAATCGTGCTACTAAACTGATAAACGCCGTCGAGCGCCAGCGCACCGGCCATGCGCCAGCTGCCGTCCTCGAGGAACTAGAAACACTGATCGGCGAGGAGAACGAGGTAGGATTCAGCGAAAGATGCGAAGATTTCGGGATCTTCATCAATGATTACACGCTCGAAGTCGATCTGTTCGAAAACGACTTTTCGGACCAGATCATCGAGACTCTGCAAGAACCCAGCTTCAGCACAGAGCGCCAAGGCTGGATTGATGGATGGGAAGCCGATCCTTCTTCCCTTGATGTAGACAATTATCTCAAGCTTATCGAAGTGATCGGCAAAGGCCGTTTTGCGCAAAGGCTTGCTTCACGCGCTGCCGGGATTAAGCCGCCGGATTATATCAAGAACGCGATCGCGTATGTGGTGGACCGTGTCTAGCAGCGCGCTCTATCTCAAAGCCGCTGAAGAACTGCGCGAAAATGACGGTCAGTGGGCTGCCTACGAGTCCGAGGGGCACTGCGTCGTCCTTGCCGGGCCGGGGAGCGGCAAGACCAAGACGCTGACTATCAAGCTCGCGCGGATGCTCGCCGAGGATGTTGAAGATCCACGCGGGCTCGCCTGTATTACCTACAACAACGAATGTGCGCGAGAGCTGGAAGATCGCCTTGAAGCGCTTGGTGTCGAATCCGGTGGGCGGGTCTTCATCGGTACCGTGCACTCGTTCTCACTGACGCAAATCGTCATGCCCTATGCGAAGGTCGCCGGCCTCGGACTGCCGGACGAGTTTTCCGTGGCGACAAGGGCTGAACGAGCGCTCGCTCTAGAACGCGCCTTCAACCGGACGATTGCCGGCCCTGACAATCCGCAAAACTGGGATTTCAGGATGGGCAATTACCGGCGCTCGATCCTCAATCGGGAATCGGAAGAATGGCGAACACGTGATCCGGCACTCGCCCGCCTCGTCGAAGCGTTCGAGGAAGAACTTCGTGCACTGGGAAAAATCGATTTCGACGATATGCCGTTGCTGGCAGTGCGCGCACTTCGCGCCAATGAATGGTTGCAAGAAGCCTTGCTGGCGAAGTTCCCGATACTGGCGGTCGATGAATATCAGGACTTGGGCCGTGCCCTGCATCGCATGGTGATGGGGCTTTGTTTCAGTGCAGGGATGCGCTTGCTCGCGGTCGGGGACGCCGATCAGTCCATTTACGGGTTTACAGGGGCTCACCCGGAACTGCTCCAGCAACTTGCCGGGCGCGATGACGTAGAAACCGTTCGCCTTCGCCTGAACTACCGCTGCGGATCGAAAATCGTCACGGCATCAGGCTATGCCCTCGGCGAAGAACGCGACTACGAGGCCGTCGACGGCGCTGAAGAGGGTACGATCTATTTCCATCCGCGAACCGGCCAGTATGCAAATCACGCGGAATATTTGTTCACGACTCTGCTGCCTGAAATACAGGCCCGCCATCCCGATCTTCGTCTCGGTGAGATCGCTATTCTCTACCCCGCTGCATGGATCGGTAACGCCGTCGCCGAAGCCGCAGAAGAACACGGCTTCGCCTACCTCCGAACGGACGGAAACGCGCTCTATCCAAGATCGAGCCGGCTAATGCGGTGGCTCGAACTGTGCGCCGTTTGGTGCTGCGGCGGATGGAAAAGCGGCCAGCCGCGATTCAGCCGCGTGGTCAATGACGGGCAACGCCTGTTCTATGAAGGACTGCGGACCGACGATGAGTTTCTGGCTTTTCAGAGGAAACTTCTGAAAACCCTGTGGGATCACCGTGACGCCAGCCTCTCACTCTCCCAATGGCTGTCCGATCTGAACGAAGCCGTGATCGAACCCCTTGTTGCGGTCTGCCGGACGCTTCAGGATGAAGGAGAAACCCTCGGCGCCTTCATCGAACGAACGATCACCGGCGACTGTCAGGAAATGACGCTCGGTACATTTGCTGGCCAGGGTGAAGGCAACGATAGTCTCAAGCTATCGACGCTTCACAGCTCCAAGGGACGTGAATTTTCCGTCGTCATCATGTTCGGGATCGACGACGGCCGTATTCCGTTTTCGAATCCTAGCGCTACGCAGGTAATCGAAGCCCGGCGATTGTTCTATGTCGGGTTTACCAGGGCCAAGAGCGAGCTACATCTGATGTACTCCGCCCATAGCCTTTCACGCTTCATCACAGAGGTCGAGAATCGCCTCGCAGAGGGGTGATAAACCACCTCCAGAAAGTGCGGCGATCCCTAGACCTGGTAGCTGAAGTAACGACCTTCACCGTGGTCGTAAATCTGCACGGACTGACCATTCACCGACCCCTGGTAGTGATGGCCGGAGTCGTGGTCATAGCCGGAGAAATTCGTGCCGTTCACCTGAAGACTGATGTGCGACTGGCTGCCGTGATGGTACAGATTGGAACCGGAGCCGGTAATATGCGCCTGCGCTTCATGGTCGTACAGATTAGAACCGCTGCCGGTGATATGCGTATGGCTTGATGAGTCGTGACTGTAAATTGTCCCTTTTCCGCTGCCATTGATCCTCTGGGCTGCTGCGTAGGCGATTGCACGACGTCTCTGTTCATCCATGACGAACTCTCCCGATCCATCTGCACCGGGACATCACATATAGTAGCCGTATCGGATTTGAGGAGTCTCCGAGTCTTCAAGGTACTTGAGAATCTCGCCCACCTTTCGCGCACAGCCGAGCGTGACAGGATATTTCCCGTCAAACTGGGTGTTATTCCAGTTCATCTTTGTCAGCCCCAGGATTTCTTTTGCAATCAGCGTGGGTGACTCTTCTGACTTGACGACCCTCAGCTCGATCGGCTGCGGAACATACAGACCAGGATAGGTCTGGTAGTACCAGACAGAGCCTCTTGAGTAGAGAAGCAGCCTGTTGTCTTCGACGCGGGCAAGCGTTCCTCTGAAGGGGGGATAGTTGCCATCCCGAAAAAGCCGCAGTCTCGAATCCAGTATCGTCACGAAATCAACGGCATCAATGTGGAGGTCTTGGACAGCCCCTTCGATGCCGTCAATTTCCTCGGGCGTGAAATTCGACGATTTGTGGATTACCAGACGCGCCGGAAAATTGCGGAGGGCAACGCGGTACTCGTTTAGTGCTGCCGCTATGAGATCGTAGGCTTACTGTGCCGTCAATCTGGGCACGCGGTCATACTTGTCGATCTGTACCGGAGTGCCCCGGAGAATGAGCCCGTTCCCCAGTTCATCGAAAATCTGAGCGAGGCTTGTACATAGCGATTGCCGGTCGCGACTACGATAGAAGGCAATCCCGACAGCGCATGAGGTGAAACCCCTCTAGGGATTCAAACAGCAGCTCGTTCTTGGAGTGCACGTTCGCTTCGGTCGATTTGATGTCGCAATCGATCATGAACATGGGCATAGCCAATGCGTCTGCATTTTTGCCACGCCCCCTCTTGCCCGGCTGCATCGGCGCAACGCCAAAGTAGACATTCTGCTTTGGCGCAAGTTCCAGCATGCGCTTCTCGGCTTTCGCGATCTCCGCGATGGGATATTTTTCAATCTTGTTTGGCTTGAAGGTGGAGATGACGATATCGCCGGAATCAATGCTGGAGAAAAGGTTGTATAGATAAGACATTATAGTCTCCCTCTAGGTTGTAGGATGGAGACTAGGTGGGTCCAGGGATGGGCAAATTAAAGTAATAAAATTGGCAGTACTATAGGATAAGTTGATTATAAGATGCGTCAGCTTTCACCAAGTTTTACTTGTCTTTGCTTCTGCGCTTCACGCTCTTTTCGGCGTTTAAGAAGCCGTTGCACCTTTGCCTCTAGATCTTCCGCACCGCTTAGGGAAGCTTCGTTCTGCGGCGTGCGCCTGACGGCTTGTTCCTTTAGCACCTCGGATGGCCATGCAAACATTCTACTTCTACTAGGTGTAGCCGCTGACGGCTGTTCTAAGCTGTTCAGCCAAGAAACAACTTCATCTGGTTTAACGCGCCAACACTTGTAGAGCTTCACCGCGCCGGGAAGTTTCCCTTGCTGCGCCCAATGACGTAGCGTTCGTGTTGTCACCTGTAGCCTCTCAGCTAACTGTTGTAGCGTCAGATACCGCTGTTCCTTCATTCCCCTATCCCGCGTTGTGCTTGATGTAACTTTTGCGCAACTTTAGCAGCTTGCATATGCGTATATCTCAGCAACTGTCTTGGGTCTCTGTGCCCCGATATTAGCGCCACCTCTGGTAGAGAAAGGCCAATCTCAAAGAAACGCGAGACAGCTTCGTGCCGGAAATCGTGGAAGCGTAGATCAGCGATCCCTGCTCGTTGCCTAAGGCGTTGCCACGCCAGCTTGAACGCATTTGCCGAGATGGGAAAAACCAGCTCACTTTTGCTCTCTGCGTCTCGCCTATCCTGGAGAATTTCCATTGCGGCTTGTGTCAGCGGGATTACCCTGGGGTGTCCATTCTTCGTCAGGGGTATATTCAGCGTGCGTTGATGCCAGTCAACGTCGTTATAACGCACCCGAAGAATCTCTCCACGACGCATTCCAGTGGCTAGCGCGAAACGAATGATTGCCTCCACTAGGGGATTGCGCAAGCTTTTTGCTCTGGTGAGCAGGCTATTTAGTTCGGCGTCAGAGACGCGACGAGTGCGTGGTTTTGCCGGAGGAGGCTTCCGCACATCAGCAGTAGGGTTCGCTGGAAGTGACAGCTGCCATTCTCTGCGAGCTGTTCCGTACACCTGACTGAGGAGGACAATGTCCTGCCTAACAGTCTCGCCTGAGACGCTGTTCAACCGCTCATCTCGATACTCAGCAATCGCACTTGGTCCCACCAGATCGGCACGCAATTTCGCGATGGGATGCCGTTGCAGCTTCCGAATCCGGTAAGATTCAACAGATGCGCCACGCTTCCTCGGAGTTACCTCGAGTAGGTAGCGTTCCAGTAATTCATGGAGAGATGGGAGAGCGTTAGGCTCAGCTACCGTCTCCGGCGCAGTATCGAGTTCTGCCTCGATCCTCCGTGTCCAGGCCATTGCCTCACGTTTGGTCGGGAACGTTTTCGATAGAGCTCTGTTGCCCTTCCGGCGGACCTGAGCTTGCCATTTCCCGTTCCTCTTTCGGATGGACGCCAATGTTGCCTCACTGTGACGCCAATGTGACGGCGACATCAACAGTCAGGACGAAAGCGCTGCTAAGTCTTTGAAGAAAATGGCGCGCCCGAAAGGATTCGAACCTCTGACCCCCAGATTCGTAGTCTGGTGCTCTATCCAGCTGAGCTACGGGCGCGTGGTCGTTTGAACGACCGTCGAAGCAGCAATTGTTGCTGCCGACCGCGGTTACCTAGCGAGTGCCGCGCAGAATTGCAAGCGCTATCGAAGGAATTTTCGAGATATCTGCACAGGCACCGCCGATGGCTGATACAGGCCTCATGCCGGTGGCGTTGCGTCGGGAAGCGTGATGACAAAAACCGTATGACCACCAATGCTTTCCGCCAGTTCCAGTGCACCACCATGCGCGCGGACAAGCTCCTGGGCAATCGCCAGACCAAGCCCGGTGCCACCGCTTTTGGCGGATCCCCTGAAGGGGGCAAAGAGGTTCTCGCGGGCTTTTTGCGGGAGGCCTGGACCGGTGTCGTTCACATAGATGCGCGCCGTGTGATCTTCACGCTCTGCCGTGATGGTCAGGCGCTTGACCACCGATGGATCGCTGTCGCCAGCCATCGCCTGCACGGCGTTTCGGCAAAGGTTTGAGAGCACACGGAAGAGATGCTCCGAATCGGCGCTGATCTCAAAGTCTTCGTCCACCGCATTGGCGAATTCGATTCTGGCGTCGACATCGAGCGGCAGCACGTTGCGCACCTCCTCGACCAGTGCGTGAAGACGCAGCCGGCGGCGGCTTGGCGGCGCCTCCTGTGTGCGTCCATAGTTGAGAACACCCTCCGAATAGGTGACGGCACGGTCCAGCGTGCGCAAAAGGCGCGGCGTGAGCGATTTGACGGCGGGGTCCTCAATCGTGCTCAACCGGTCGGAGATGAGGTGTGCGGATGCCAGCATGTTGCGCATGTCGTGATTGATCTTGGATACGGCGAGGCCCAGATCTGCCAGCCGCTTCTGCTCTCCGAGTGTTTTCTGAAGGGCTGCCTGCATGCGGGCCAGTTCACGCTCGGCCACGCCAATCTCATCCCCACGAATCTCCGGCTCGATGATGCGCCCCGGATCGTCAGGGGCTGCGGCGAAGGAGAGCATGGACTGCGTCATGGCGCGTATCGGGCGGATCATGATCCGGTTGATGGCATAGAAAACGAGTGTGGCCGTGAAGAGAGAGATGATCAGCGAGAGAAATGTGACATTGCGCGCATAGATCAGCATGGCGTTGCGCAGGCCGGTGTCGGGAATCAAAATCTCGAAAACCTTGCCCGTGTCACCAACAGTGCCGAAGATCCGGAACATTCGATCACCGCCGAAAAACAGGGTCGAAAATGTCCGGGCAATGGCGGCCGGCGGGGTGATTGCATCGAGGTCGATGTGCTCGTCCACTTCCGGCGGCATGTCGGTGACGACAAGTATGCGCGAAACGTCTGCATCGCGCACGGCAATCGCCTTCACGCCTGTGGCCATCAGAAGCTCGTCGCGGATCTCCGGCGCAAGCGTGTCGTTTTCCCCCTCCATGAGGATGATGCTGACAGCGGCAGCATTGTCGAGCCGCTGCTGCATCCACTGCATGCCGAAATTCGCCACGGAGGGAATGAAAATCAGCACTTCGGCGATCATCACGAAAAGCACTGTCAGAAAAAGAAGCTTGGTCGAAAGCCCACGCGTGAGAGGAACCGATCCCGTCTCGTTTTGTCGTTGGCTGATGTCGCCCGCCGTTTTTTCTGCCATTGCTCAGCGTTTTCCTGCGCCGTTCGCGGCTCTTGACCCGTTCGCACGGCCTGGAGAATGCATCAGCCGAAACGGCGCAGAATTCGCACCACCGCGCGTACCAGAGGCCTGCGTGTCGTCTCCGTGAAATACGTGATTGCCGCCCGTTTGCCAATCTCGGTCATGGTCGGATAGGGCGCAACGTAGCCGGCGACATCTCGGACGGAGAGCTTCCGGGACAGGGCGAGCGCCCAGAAATTGATCATCTCGCCCGCATTGGCGCCAGCGATGGAGGCACCGAGGATACGGCCCTTGCGGTCGGTGACGAGCTTGATCAGCCCTTCGGTTCTGCGCTCAGCCTGTGCGCGATCGTTTTCGCTGTAGGGCCAGCGCAATATGTTGATTTTCCGGTGGCTTTTACGCGCTTCCTCCTCGGATAGCCCCACATGCGCGATTTCAGGGTCTGTGTAGGTCGCCCACGGGATGATGTTCCGGTTTTCCCGGGCGGAAAGACGAAAGAGCAATGCGCGTATGACAAGGCCGGCATGGTAGCCTGCCACATGGGTGAACTGCAGACCGCCTGTTACATCACCGATCGCATAGACGCGTCGATTGCTGGTGCGCAGCTTGTCGGAGACCTTGATGCCGCGTCGGTCATGTTTGATGCCGGCCCGGTCAAGGCCCAGCGCGGCAATGTTGGGAATCCGGCCCGTGGCAATCAGAAGGTGGGAGCCGTCGATGCTGCGTGCTCCGCTTTCGTCCTCAATGTGAACACGCACGCCCGTGCGGCCACGTTTTTCCACACCGGCGACCTTCGTATGTTCAAGTACATCGACGCCCTCGGCCCGGATGTTGCGCAGAGCAAACGCTGTAAGCTCGGGGTCGTCCTTGCCGAGCGCAGTGAGGGCTTCCACAACCGTGACGGCACTGCCCAGACGGCGGTGCGCCTGCGCCAGCTCCATGCCAATGGGCCCGCCGCCGACCACGATCAGATGTGCCGGTTTGCGGGTCTGCGCAAAGATGGTTTCATTGGTGAGGTAAGACACATCTTCAAGGCCGGGTATCGGCGGAACGAGAGGCGATGAGCCGGTCGCCACCACGAAGCGGCGGGCGCGGATTTCGTAGTCACCGGCAATCACGGTGCGGCGGTTTGTGAACCGGGCTTCTTCCTGGATGACCTGAACGCCGAGCGCGGTGAACCGTTCCACAGAGTCGTTGGGGGCAATGGCTGCAATGGTTGCTGCCACGTGCTTCATAACCTGACGGAAATTCACCTCCGCTTCGGCCGGGGCGATGCCGAAACCAGCACCATTTGACATCAGGTGCGCCTGTTTTGCAGCGGCGATAAGCGCCTTGGAAGGCACGCAGCCATAATTCAGGCAGTCCCCTCCCATCCTGCCCCGCTCGACAAGCACGACCGGCACACCGAAAGCGGCTGCTGCCGCCGCGACGCTCAGGCCGCCGGAACCGGCACCAATGACACAGATATCAGGGGTCAGACGGGTCATTCATACATTCTCTCGGTTGATTGGCCGTCAGGCTTCAGGTGAACGTCGCAGTTTCTTGACCACGACCGGAATTGCCGCAACGAGGGCAAGCGCTGCGAAGGCGAGGGTGAGCTGCGGTGTCACCAGATCGCCGAGTGTCACCTCCCGTCCGGCATTGCCTGCGGCGACCAGCACGCTGTCCAGCCCGTGACCGAGATAGGCATAGGCGAAGGTGCCCGGCAAAATGCCGAGAAAGGTGGCTGATGCATAGGTCTTCAACGGCACATTGAACAGGGCCGGCGCTATGTTGACGACCCAGAACGGGAAGATGGGGGCAAGCCGGAGCACGAGAAGATAGCTGAAGGCATCGTCCTCGAAACCCTTCGCCATGCGTGAGACACGCCCGCCGATCTTTTGCGTCAGAACGCCGGAAAGCGCACCCCGTGCCGCCAGAAATACGGCCGAAGCGCCGATCGTGGCCGCAACGGCGACGAGTGCCCCGCCCAGGAGCCAGCCAAACAGAAATCCCGCAAACAGCGTCAGTATGGATGCGGCAGGAAACGAGAAGGCGACAGCGAGCGCATATAGAACAGCAAATCCAAATGGAGCGAGAAACGGGTTTTCGGCAACAAAATCACGCAGGAAGCCGCGGCTTTCGGATAGAAAGTCCAGCGAAAGATAGCGATGCAGCCCGAGGAAATAACCGCAGGCCAGCCCTGCAAACAGCAAAATCAGAGGTAGAAAGCGCTTCACCCTCGAACGCTGCTCGGATTTGGGGTTTTCTTTGTCGAGTGTCTGCATCATCGCCATCTTTCATGCCTCCTCGGCAAGAAGTCCACCGTTGTGAGGTAACTGACTGTAAATGCGCGTGGCGCTGCGCTCGTGCAATGAAAGAAGCGGTGCCTCACCCGGTTTTGAGGTGTGGTCGTCGCCAGTTCACCGATCCGTGATACACCGATGAGGCCTGAAAAAAAGAAGCCCGGCGTCAAGCCGGGCTCGAACCGCTCGCAAGCGGTCTCTCGTGATTGACGGCCCTGGCTTCAGGTCCTGTAGCGCTCCAGCGAGAGGGCGCCGGGGCCAAAGGCTGCCAGCACGAGAAGACCGCCAGCCATCGAGAGATTTTTCATGAACATGATGCTCTGCATCTGATCGGAAAAGTCGAAATGGGCGATGAAACCGGAAGCGACGCTGAAGAGTGCGAGTAGAATGGCGGCGATCCGTGTCTGAAAGCCAGCCATGATGGCGAGGCCGCCAACGAGTTCAAGCAGGGCGACGATCCAGGCCGTGAGGACCGGCAAGGGCAGGCCGATGCTGCCGAAATAGCCGGCTGTGCCACCGATATTGGTGATTTTTCCGAAACCGGAAACGACAAAGATGATCGCGATGAGGATACGGCCGATGAGGACGAGTGCGTTCTGGGGCATTGCTGGGTTTCCTATGAGAATACTGATTTTCGCTCAGGGTATACGCCAGCAGATTGTGCAGAAAAACTGCCCCATTGGTTACACTGTGTCATCAGAACAAGTAACAATACGGAAAACTTACCGGTCTGGAAACAAGCCCGCTCCAGACCGGTGCCTTGCATATGGCGCGACGGTCAGGCGGGCGCGATCATCTTTTCGGGACGCACGAGGCGGTCATAATCCTCCTCGGAAACAAGCCCGCTTTTCAACGCTTCCTCGCGCAGCGTGGTGCCGTTTTTGTGGGCGGCCTTGGCTATGGCTGCTGCATTGTCGTAGCCGATGGCCGGTGCGAGCGCCGTCACCAGCATCAGCGAGCGCTGCATGAGGTCTGCGATGCGGCTCTCGTCGGCCTCAATGCCCTTTACGCAATTGTCGGCGAAGGAGCGCATGGCATCGGTGAGAATGCGGATCGACTGCAATACGGCATTGGCCACAACCGGCTTGAACACGTTGAGTTCGAAATGGCCCTGGCTGGCGGCGATGCTGACGGTGGTCTGGTTGCCCATCACCTGTGTGGCGACCATGGTCAGCGCCTCGGCCTGGGTGGGGTTCACCTTGCCCGGCATAATGGAGGAGCCCGGCTCGTTTTCCGGCAGCTTCAGTTCGCCAAGACCCGAGCGCGGACCGGAGCCCAGAAAGCGGATGTCGTTGCCGATCTTGAAGAGATCGGCAGCAAGCGCATTCAGCATGCCGTGGAACGCATTCAGCGCGCCATGGCTCGCCAGCGCCTCGAACTTGTTTTCGGCCGTGCGGAAGGGGAGGCCGGTAATGGTTGCGACCTTGGCGGCAAACGCCTTGTCAAAGCCGATGGGCGCGTTGAGGCCGGTGCCGACAGCTGTGCCCCCCTGCGCCAGTGCGTAGACATCGTTCAGGCTCTCCTCGATGCGCCTTGCACCCAGTTCAAGAGCTGCCACATAGCCCGAAAACTCCTGCCCGAGCGTCAACGGCGTTGCATCCTGCGTGTGGGTGCGGCCAATCTTCACGATCCCGTCAAACGCCTTGGCTTTCTCTTCAAGGGCCTCGGTCAGATACTGCAGTGCCGGGAGCAGCTCCTCGGCAGCCTCGCGCCCGGTCGCGATATGCATGGCCGTCGGGAACGTGTCGTTTGAGGACTGTCCCATATTGACGTGATCATTGGGATGAACCGGCTTCTTGGAGCCCATCTCACCGCCCAGGATCTCGATGGCCCGGTTCGCGATCACCTCGTTGGTGTTCATGTTTGACTGTGTGCCAGAACCCGTCTGCCAGACGGAGAGCGGAAAATGCCCGTCGAGCTTGCCTGCGACCACCTCTTTGGCCGCCTCGATCATGGCTTCGCCGATCTTTTGGTCGAGTTTTCCGTTTTCAAGGTTCGCTTCTGCGGCCGCCTGCTTCACAATGCCAAGCGCCCGCACAAGCGGGACGGGCATCTTCTCCGTGCCGATCTTGAAATTGCCCAGCGACCTTTGTGTCTGCGCACCCCAATAACGGTCGGCTGCAACCTCGAGCGGGCCAAAGGTATCTGTCTCGGTACGGGTGTTGGACATGCGATTGTGCTCCATTGTCGGTTCGCTTGTCGGTCAGGGGGAGTGGCTCGTCCCTGCCCGAAAAGTGCTGCCGTTTAATGGCGCGGGCGAGGGGATTTGGCAATGGGGTGGGCTGTCGCGTCTGGCGGTTCGGGCACCATTTCTGCAGATGTCGTCATTGCTCTCCTTTCCGCCCCTGGACTAACAAGGAAGGCGCTGCGCATTTTCGTTGCCCGATCTGTTTTGAAATTCACGCATTTGTTTCGAGGTTTGCTGTGTCTGAACATTCCAGGAATTCCGTGGGCTGGAGGTCTGCCGGTCCACCCGCGGCGTCTGCCATGCTTGTCGCATTTGTCCATATTGGGCTGGTCGCGGAGACGGCCCTTCTGTTTTTCCTGCCCGCCGCCATATTGCTGGTGGCGACGGTTTTTTCATCCGTTCATTTCGCCGAGACGGTTTCCCTGCGTGTGGGCCAGCCCTTCGGGGCGATCGTTCTGGCGATCGCCGTCACGGTGATCGAGGTTTCGCTGATCGCCTCGTTGATGCTGTCCCCGTCTGAAGGTGACGCAACCGTTGCACGCGACACGGTGTTTGCCACCGTGCTGACCGTTCTGAACGGTGTTGTCGGCCTCTGCCTGCTGATTGGCGGAATGCGCCATCATGAGCAATCGTTTCAAAGCCACGGGGCCGTCGCCGCCTTCAGTGTGGTCGCCACGCTGGCAACGCTCACACTGGTCCTGCCGAACTTCACGCTGGCTGTCGAAGGTCCATACTATTCAACGGTGCAGCTTGCTTTCGTCATTGTCGTGTCGCTCCTGCTCTATGGAATTTTCCTGTTTGTGCAGACCGTACGGCACCGAAACGATTTCCTCGATCTGGCAGCGGTGGAAGATGAGGCTCACGAAGTGCCGACCAACGGACAGAGCCTTCGCGCCGGTTTCCTTCTGGCCGTTTCCCTGCTGATGGTGGTCCTGCTTGCGGAAGCTCTGGCCGAGACGCTGGAAGCCGGTGTCAGCGCTGCGGGACTTGCGGAAGCGTTCGTCGGCCTCATCATCGCGGTGCTCGTGCTGCTGCCCGAGGGGCTGACGGCCCTGCGCGCCGCCGCCTCCAACAGGCTGCAAACCAGTCTCAATGTCGCCACGGGCTCGGCCATTGCCAGCGTCGGTCTTTCGATCCCGGCGATCGCGATCCTGTCGATATGCCTTGGGCAGCCCATTACCCTGGGGCTCGATCCCGAGCACATTGTGCTTTTGATGCTTACGCTGTTCGTCGGAACGCTGACACTGGCCACCGGTCGCACAACGGTCATGCAGGGGGCGATACACTTGGTCATATTCGCCTGTTTCGTGCTTCTGGCGGCGGTGCCCTGAACAATCACCGCACCACGCACGAAAAAGGGCGCTCCGCAGGGAGCGCCCTCAATTTTCAAGCGATGTGTGGCTGGCTTAGAAGCCCATGCCACCCATGCCGCCCATGCCACCCATGTCGGGTGCGGCCGGTGCTGCGGAGTCCTTCTTGGGAAGCTCGGCAACCATGGCCTCGGTGGTGACGAGCAGGCCGGCAACCGAAGCCGCATCCTGCAGCGCCGTGCGCACAACCTTCATCGGATCGACGATGCCCATGGAGATCATGTCGCCATACTCGCCGGTCTGGGCGTTGTAGCCGAAGGTGACACCCTCGTTCTCGAGGATCTTGCCGGCAACGATGGAAGCCTCGGCGCCAGCATTCGTGGCGATCTGGCGAACCGGAGCCTGAACGGCGCGGCGGATGATGTTGATGCCGGCGTCCTGGTCGGCATTGTCGCCCTTCGCCTTGATCTGGGCGGAAGCGCGCAGCAGAGCCGTACCACCACCGGGCACGATGCCTTCTTCAACAGCGGCGCGGGTTGCATTGAGCGCGTCGTCGACGCGGTCCTTGCGCTCCTTCACCTCGACCTCGGTGGAACCACCGACGCGGATCACGGCAACGCCGCCAGCGAGCTTCGCAAGGCGCTCCTGCAGCTTCTCGCGGTCGTAATCGGAAGAGGTCTCTTCGATCTGCTGCTTGATCTGCGCAACGCGGCCCTCGATCTCGGACTTCTGGCCGGCACCGTCGACAATGGTGGTGTTCTCTTTGGTGATGGACACCTTCTTTGCACGGCCCAGCATGTCGAGCGTGACATTCTCAAGCTTGATGCCGAGGTCCTCGGAGATGACCTGGCCGCCGGTGAGGATCGCGATGTCCTCGAGCATGGCCTTGCGGCGGTCGCCAAAGCCCGGAGCCTTGACGGCAGCGATCTTCAGGCCACCGCGCAGCTTGTTGACGACGAGCGTGGCCAGAGCCTCGCCTTCCACATCTTCGGCGATGATGAGGAGCGGCTTGGAGGACTGAACGACCGATTCCAGAACCGGCAGCATGGCCTGCAGGTTGGAGAGCTTCTTCTCGTGGAGCAGGATGTATGCATCCTCGAGCTCGGCAACCATTTTCTCCGGGTTCGT
Source organism: Nitratireductor sp. GISD-1A_MAKvit (assembly GCF_040819555.1). Lineage (GTDB taxonomy): Bacteria > Pseudomonadota > Alphaproteobacteria > Rhizobiales > Rhizobiaceae > Nitratireductor. The sequence goes on along the minus strand of NZ_CP161920.1, from coordinate 3,326,711 downwards.
CACGAAGTACGGGGAGAGGTAGCCGCGGTCGAACTGCATGCCCTCGACCACTTCAAGCTCGGTCTCGGCGGTCTTGGCTTCCTCGACGGTGATGACACCCTCGTTGCCGACCTTCTGCATGGCCTCGGCGATCATCTCGCCGATTTCCTTCTCGCCATTGGCGGAGATGGTGCCAACCTGTGCGACTTCTGCGGAGGTGTTGATCTTCTTCGTGGAAGAAGAAAGGTATTCGACGACGTCGGCAACAGCCTTGTCGATACCGCGCTTCAGATCCATCGGGTTCATGCCGGCGGCAACTGCCTTGGCGCCTTCCTGAACGATGGCCTGGGCCAGAACCGTGGCGGTCGTGGTGCCGTCACCGGCGATGTCGTTGGTCTTGGAAGCGACCTCGCGCACCATCTGTGCGCCCATGTTCTCGAACTTGTCCTCAAGCTCGATTTCCTTGGCAACGGTCACGCCGTCCTTGGTGATGCGCGGTGCGCCGAAGGACTTGTCGATGACGACGTTGCGGCCTTTCGGGCCGAGGGTCACCTTCACCGCATCGGCGAGGATGTTCACACCCTTGAGCATGCGCTCACGCGCGTCGCGGGAGAATTTTACGTCTTTTGCAGCCATATTTCTCTAGCTCCTGAGTTTCTTTAGAAACCCTGTTACCGTTTCGTGTGTGGCGTGGATTAGCCGATAACGCCCATGATGTCGGATTCCTTCATGATCAGGAGATCCTCACCATTGAGCTTGACTTCGGTGCCCGACCACTTGCCGAAGAGCACGCGGTCGCCAGCCTTGACGTCCAGCGGGACGAGCTTGCCGGCCTCATCGCGTGCGCCGGAACCGACAGCTACGATTTCGCCTTCCTGCGGCTTCTCCTTGGCGGTGTCGGGAATGATGATGCCACCTGCCGTCTTTTCTTCAGACTCGACCCGGCGGACGACCACACGGTCATGAAGCGGGCGAAAGTTCGTGTTGGCCATGTTCTCTGAACCCTTGATTCGGATGATGAATTAGGCTTTTCCTCCGTCCGGCGGATGCCGGACCTCGTGTTAGCACTCCCGAATGGAGAGTGCTAACACCGTATTCAGATAGTAAGCGTCCAGATACGAGTCAAGAATTTCGTGTCCGTGACGGGACACATTTTTTGCGCATTGGCAGAGAGCCAGCGCCGCGCGGGTGTAGCGCGTTCCTCAAACGGGTCTGCGAAACGCGTTTCGCTCGCGTTCAACCTCTGCGCGGCAGGCACACCCCTCAATGTGGTCGTTGACCAGACCCATGGCCTGCATGAAGGCATATACGGTGGTGGGGCCGACAAAAGACCAGCCTCGCTTCTTCAGGTCTTTGGAAAGGCGCGTTGAGGTTTCCGTCGTCGGATTGGCGATCAGTGTCCTGTAGTCGACAGGGTCAGGTCGCTCATGCGGCTGTGGTTCGAAACGCCAGAAATAGCGCGCCAGTGACCCTTCACTTTCGCAGAGTTCAATTGCACGGCGTGCGTTGTTGATGGTCGAGCGTATCTTGCCGCCATGGCGCACTATGCCGGCATTGCCGAGAAGCCGCTCGACATCGGTATCCGTGTATCGGGCCACACGTTCGAAATCGAAACCGTCGAACGCTTCGCGAAAGTTCTCGCGCTTGCGCAGGATCGTCAGCCAGGAAAGGCCAGCCTGGAAGCCCTCGAGGCAGATCTTCTCGAAGAGACGATGATTGTCGCTGACCGGGCGGCCCCATTCCGTGTCGTGATAATGCAGATAATCCGTCAGAACACCCGGCCAGAAGCAGCGGGTCCTTCCATCTTGTCCGAGGATCAGGCCCGTCTTTTCATCACTCATTTGTGTAGAACCTTATGGTTAATGTAAGATCAGCCCGGTTTAGCGATCTGTTGACCAGATTTTTGAACGTAGCAGTAACCACGCCAATTGGTTTTGCCGAAACATCGCATTTTATGAAAGTGGATTCACCTTTCGCTTGCTCCTTCGAGTCAGCATCCTGACAAGGACAGGCGCGTTCCATGCGTTTGCCTGCAGCCGCCAACGGCTTTTCCCAAAGACGATTGGCAAACACTATCAATGACGAATGGTAGAAAGAAATTTGTCATGAAGTCGATGATGCTCGCGGTCAGCCTTTTCGCCGCGCTACTTATTTCCTGGGGGGCACAGGCCCAGGATCGTTATGTGGAGCCTCCGCCGGTTCAGGTCAGTCCTGACCTTTCAGCGCCCTGGGTGATGCAACTGCGTCGCAAGCCTGTCAGGGCCCAGCCACGCGCTCACCAGGCCGGTCAGTACAGATCCTATCAACGCGCACGCAATGCCCGAGCTCACATCACGGCGCGACGCGATTATCAGGCACGCCGTCAGCAGACGTTCGAGGCCATGCAGAATGCGCGAAATGGCGAACAGACGCAGCAGCCGCAGCAGGTTGCCTATGCGCCCCGCCTCAGCGAGCGCAGCTGGCGCATGAACGATCCCAAATGGCTGCCGCAGATTGTCGATTACAAGACAAAACGCGCTCCCGGGTCGATCATTGTGGATACCGAACAGCGCTTTCTGTATCTGGTCATGAAGGGCGGCAAGGCGAAACGCTATGGCGTCGGTGTCGGCAAGGAAGGTTTCGGCTGGACCGGAACGGAAAAAGTGTCACGCAAACGCGAATGGCCCGACTGGCGTCCGCCTGCAGAAATGATCGCCCGTGAAAAAGCGAATGGGCGCATTCTCCCCGTGCACATGAAGGGCGGGCCAGCCAATCCATTGGGAGCACGCGCCCTGTACCTGGGGACGACGCTCTATCGCATCCATGGCACCAACGCGCCTCATACCATCGGACGAGCGGTTTCTTCGGGCTGTATCCGCATGCGCAATGAAGATGTGATCGATCTCTACAATCGCGTCCCGGTCGGCGCCACAGTGGTGGTGAAGTGACCGGATGAGCGGGGGATGCCTGGCAAGGGGACTGCCGGGTGTTTGGAAAAGGGCGATGCTTGGGGGAGCATCGCCCTTTTTCTCATTCCGCGGCGGCCATCGAAGGCGCCGGCCGTCTTTCGGTTGCCACTGTATCGGGCAGAGCGGCAGGCCTCGGCCCCCCGAAGGGCCCAGTCGAGAAGCTCTACCGTATGCACGATCGGGGTATCCGTTCCCGAGCCGATCTGGGTCATGCAGCCGATATTGCCGGTCGCTATGAGCGACGCCTCAGTGGCCTCGATGTTCTTCACCTTGCGGTCGCGCAGGCGCTGGGCGATCTCCGGCTGGAGAATGTTGTAGGTGCCGGCTGAGCCGCAGCACAGATGCCCCTCGCGCGGTTCGCGCACCACAAAGCCGGCCCTGCGCAACAGTTCGCGCGGTTCGCGGCTGATCTTCTGGCCGTGCTGCATGGAACAGGCAGAGTGATAGGCAACGGGTATGCCCGGTTCTACAACCGGCTCCGGCAGGTCTAGCGTCGCAAGATACTCGGTGATGTCCCTGGCAAGTGCAGCCACCCGGGCCGCCTTTTCGGCATAGTCGGGGTCAAGCCGCAGCATGTGGCCATAATCCTTGACCGTGGTGCCGCATCCCGAGGCGGTGATGACGATGGCGTCCAGCCCACCCTTCTCGATCTCGCACATCCAGGCATCCACATTGCGCCGTGCAGCCGCCAGCGCGGCGTCTTCCTTGCCCATATGGTGCACCAGCGCGCCGCAGCAGCCTTCGCCCTGCGGGTTCTGCACGGTTTCAACTCCGAGCCGAGCAAGAAGCCGAACCGTCGCGGCATTGATGCCCGGGTCGAGCACGGATTGGGCACACCCCGTCAGCAGCGCGACACGCCCGCGTTTGGCTCCCGCAAGGTTTACGCGCTCGTCTGCCGTATGGGGCAGGTTTGCAGGGGCGAGGTCGAGCATGGCCGCAACAGGGCGCAGGGCCGGAATTTTGTGGAACAGGCCCCCAAAGGGCCGCCCAAGACGCGCGAGTTTCAGGGCTGCGCGAAATCGGGCAGGATAGGGCAGAACCTGTGCGAGAACCGAGCGCGTCAGCCGGTCGAGCAGCGGCCTGCGATAGGTCTTTTCGATATGCGCGCGGGCGTGATCGACGAGATGCATGTAGTTCACGCCCGAGGGGCAGGTGGTCATGCAGGCGAGGCAGGAAAGGCAGCGGTCGACATGGGTGACAATCTCCCGGTCGGCCGGTCTGCCGTTTTCCAGCATGTCCTTGATGAGATAAATGCGCCCGCGCGGGCTGTCGAGCTCGTTGCCGAGCGTGACATAGGTCGGGCAGGTGGCCGTGCAGAAGCCGCAATGCACGCATTTGCGCAGGATCGATTCCGCCTCCGCAATCTGCGGATCGGAAAGCTGCTCTTGAGTGAAATTGGTCTGCACGGCGCTCCCTTTAGATCAGCCAGCTTTGCGGGTTCTTGATAGGCTCTCTGCGACCGACGGCCTGCAGACCGATCACGCAACGCACAACCGCCCAGATTGCCACCGCAATCATTAGCAGGAAGCCGATGCCAACGATCATCAACAACGCGGAAATGAAGCCGAACAAAAGGCCGATCCAGAAGGTGCGAATGGCCCAGACATAATGGGTTTCAACCCATCCGCTTGCCTTGCCGCGATTGATGTAGGCAAGCACGATGCCCACCAGGGCCGAAATGCCGATGACGAATCCAACGAGATACAGAATATAGATGACCTGAATATTGGTCGGCCCGGGCTCAAGCCAGCCGTCCGTCTTTTGAACATCATCGCCTTTTTCGTGTATGTCACTCATGTGTTTCCCTCCATTGTTTCCGCGGCAATCTATCACGGCTTCATGTGAATGCCATGCGTCCCGGATTGAGGATGTTTTGAGGATCGAACTGCTCTTTCAGGCGGGCGGAAAGGGCGGCAAGAGCGGCAGGCTGCGGCTCGAAAACCGGCGTTCGTGACCGCTCGGCAAGCGGTGCGCGCACCAGTGTCGCGTGCCCGCCTCCTAGATGAGCGATCATCTTTCGAAGAATTTCTGCTTCAGGGTCTGCTTCCATCCGCATCCAGATGAGTCCCCCCTGCCAGTCGTAAAAGACATTGGCGCCGGCCGCCCGGCGAAAGGCATCGACCAGTTCGTGCCCGCGCGACGGCGTGACCGAGACGCGCCACACCGGTGCCGGCGTGCCGTCGGCAAAGGGGTGACAGTCGCGGATTTCGCGCCACAGGCGGCGGGAGGTATCCTGCTCTAGCGTCTCGACTGTTCCATGGCCGGCCAGAAGTCGCGACAGAAGATCGATCCGGTAGGCGACGGAAGGTCCGAACCCTTCCACGCGCAATACGGTCTGCCCACCACCGGAAAATCCGCCATCGATGAAGCGCCCCACCACACCTTCGGGCAGGTGCGCGGCACCCGATACCTCCGCGCTCGATCCCATGGCGATGGCCATGGCCTGCGTTGCCGCCGCATCGTCCAGACCCGCTATGCAAAGAGTGGTTTCGGTTTCTGCTGCCGGCAGCACTTTCATGGTGATGTCGGTCGTCACCGCCAGCGTGCCCCAGGACCCGGCAAGCCCCTTGGAAAGGTCGTAGCCGGTCACGTTCTTCACAACGCGCCCACCCGACTTGAACCCTTCGCCACGACCTGAGACAGCGTGAACACCAAGCACATGGTCGCGCGCCGCACCCGCTTTCAGGCGGCGTGGGCCCGAGAGATTGGCCGCAAGCAGCCCGCCCAGCGTGCCGCGTCCGGCCTCGCCACCCAGAAGCGGGCCGTAATCCATCGGTTCGAAAGCGAGTTCCTGATTGTGCGCGCGCAGTGCTGCCTCGATCTCGGCAACCGGCGTGCCCGCGCGAGCCGACAGCACCAGCTCTTCCGGTTCATAAAGCGTGATGCCGGAAAGCTGCGAGAGATCGAGCGTGTGCCCGGTCTGCAAAGGCTGGCCGATGCCGCGCTTGGAGCCGTGACCGAGAACTTCGAGCGGCGCTTCCTCGGCAACGGCCCACTGGATGATCTCCAGAACCTCTTCGGCACTCTTGGGCAGGAATTCGGTCACGATGGATCACTCATGCAAAAGCTCAGGCAGGAAAGGGGGCGAAAGGCGCGCTCAAAACCGCTCCAGCTCAGGAAACGGCACCTGGCCGCGATGGATGTGCATGCGGCCAAGCTCGGCACAGCGATGCAGTTGCGGGAATACCTTGCCGGGATTGAGCAAATGGTTCGGGTCAAAGGCGCATTTGACGCGGATCTGCTGGTTCAGATCGTCTTCGGTGAACATTTCAGGCATCAGGTCGCGCTTTTCCACGCCCACACCATGTTCGCCGGTCAGAACGCCGCCCACCTCGACGCACAGACGCAGAATGTCGGCACCGAAATCTTCGGCTTTCTCCAGCTCGCCCGGCTTGTTTGCATCATAAAGAATGAGCGGATGGAGATTGCCGTCGCCCGCATGAAACACATTGGCGACGCGCAGCCCGTATTTCTCCGAAAGCGCGCGCATGCCCGCCAGAACCCGCGGCAATTGCTTGCGCGGGATCGTGCCATCCATGCAGTAATAGTCGGGCGAAATGCGTCCCACGGCGGGAAAGGCGGCCTTGCGCCCGGCCCAGAACACGGCGCGTTCTTCGTCCGATGTCGAGGCGCGGCTGGTGGTCGCGCCGTTCACTCTGGCAATCGTCTCCACCCGATCGATCAGGTGATCGACCTCGGCCTGCGGCCCGTCCAGTTCAACGATCAGCAGCGCTTCCACGTCGAGTGGGTAGCCGGCGTGGACAAAGTCTTCTGCGGCGCGGATGGCCGGCCCGTCCATCATTTCCATGCCGCCTGGAATGATGCCGGCCCCGATGATCTCCGCCACGCACTGACCCGCTTCCTCGCTCGATGGAAAGCCGATCAGAAGCGCGCGCGCCGTTTCGGGCTTCTGCAGAATGCGCACCGTCACCTCGGTCACGACGCCGAGCAGGCCTTCCGAGCCAGTCATCAGGCCAAGCAGGTCATAGCCCTCCGCATCCAGATGCCTGCCGCCGAGCCGGATCACGTCGCCATTCATCAGCACCATCTCGACGCCCAGAACATTGTTGGCGGTGAGCCCGTATTTCAGGCAATGCACGCCGCCCGAATTTTCCGCCACATTGCCGCCGATGGAGCAGGCGATCTGCGAGGAGGGATCCGGCGCATAATAAAAGCCCTCCTGCTCTACTGCGTGGGTGATGCCCAGATTGGTGACGCCGGGCTGAGCGACGACGGCCCGGTTCGGGTAATCGATGTCGAGAATGCGGTTGAAGCGGCTCATCACCAGAAGAACGGCATCTTCAAGCGGCAGCGCACCACCGGAAAGCGACGTGCCCGAGCCGCGCGGCACGACGCGGATATCGCGCTCATGGCAATATTTCAGAATGCGCGAGACTTGAGCCGTCGTTTCCGGCAACACCACCACGAGCGGCATCTGGCGATAGGCAGTCAGCCCGTCGCTCTCGAAGGCGCGCATTTCGTTTTCCGTGTCCACCACGCCTTCACCGGGCACGATGATACGCATGTCGGCCACGATTTCGGCGCGCTTCTTCAGGGTTGCCGCATTGGCCTGCGGCATTTTCAGGCCGGACATCAGAACTCCCTTACTGGTTCAATCTATTTACCAGTGTCTTCGTGGTTCTGTAAATGCTGCTTGGAAAGCGGGCCTGCGTCAATCCGCCTCGGTGCCGATGCTGGCGTCTTCGCGGGCGTGGTGGCGGCGGATGCGGCGCACGAGAATCCAGATGCACAAGACGGCAACGGGCACGGCAGCGGCGGTAATCGCCTCGCTCGACAGGCCGGGCAGGGCGGGTTTTGCACCCTTGGCCACATAGCCCACCAGTCCCACCACATAATAGGAGATCGCGGCCACGGAGAGCCCCTCCACAGTCTGTTGCAGGCGAAGCTGCAGCTGCGCGCGGCGGTTCATGGAGGCGAGCAGGTCGCGGTTCTGCCGTTCCACTTCCACATCCACCCAGCTTCGAAGCAGGTTTGCCGCACGTGTCAGCTTGCGCGAGAGGTTGGCCTGGCGCTCTTCCACCGAGCGGCAGGTGCGCATGGCGGGTGCCACGCGGCGCTGCAGGAAGGCTGCCCAGGTCTCATAGCCGGCCATCGGCGCTTCGTTCAGCATCTCCAGTCGCTCTTCAACGATCCCGTGATAGGCGCGGCTTGCACCAAAACGATAGAGGCTGGCGGCGGCGTCAGCCTCCAGATCGGCGGCCAGCTCCGTCAATTCGCTCAGTAGCGCGTGGCTATCGTGTTTCTCGCGCTGGCGCATGCGAGCGGTGAGGGCCGCGAGCTGGTCCTCCATGCGGCGCAGGCGCGGCGAAAGCGATTGCGCCAGCGGCAGGCCCAACATGGCCAGCGTGCGGTAGGTTTCGATGTCGATCAGGCGCTGCGAGAGCGCGCCGATACGGGCCGGGGCCAGATCCTTTTCAAGGATGAGCATGCGGGTCAGTCCGTCGCCATCCTGCCGGAAATCGGTTGCAACGGCGGCGCGTCCGCCTTCCACAATCGAATAGCCGAGGCTCGCCGGATCGAACGCGCCGACCAGCTTTTCCGTCGTGCTCGTCCATTTGCGGATCTCCACACGCGTGCCGGAAATTGCAGTACCCGGCGGACTGAAACCGTTGCCGAAGGGCGATTCTTCCAGCGGCTTGCTAGTCCGGGACGAGATCGGGCAATCCCATTGATAGCTCGAAAATTCCGTATGGCGTTCCCAGCGCAGTGTGCCCTTGCCCCACTTCATTGTGTGGTGGCGTGCATTTGTCTGTGGCGGAGCGACGCCGAGCCTGCGCGACAGATCGGCGAGAACGGCCTGATCCACTGCAGAGCCGCCCTCGGTCATGAAAGAGAGCTGGATGATGAGGCGCGGCGCCTCCAGCAGTGCGTGCGGGCGCGCATGCACCTCGCCCAGGGCGCCCGCACGGCCATCATGGGCCGGAAACCCAAGGACGCTGCCGGTCACCAATCTTGCGAGAGACGTTTCCTCGGTCTTGTCTGCGTCGGTTGCGACAAGCAGTTCCCCGTTTTTCTGGTTCATTGTGCCTTGCCGTCTGCATCAGTATGGAGCTCATCCAAGTATGCTATTGGCTTTGTACAAGGCGCAATGCGCGCTCGCGATTGTCTGATGGTTCGATTATTGGGCAAAGAAATTGACCAGTTAAGCCTCGTCGCGTTAATCTCAACTCTCATTCAGACGTTTCAACGATGGGAACGGCAAGGGCCGGTGGAAGCAGTTTTTTCCAGAATAGAGCATGCCCGCACGGCGCACGGCGTTGTCCGGCAGATCGAGACGCTGATCCTCGAAGGCGTTCTGCGCGATGGCGACCGGCTGCCCGGTGAGCGCGATCTTGCGCGCCAGCTCGATGTGTCGCGCCCGATCCTGCGTGAGGCGTTGAAGATGCTTGAAGAGCGCGGACTGATCACCACCCGCCATGGCGGCGGAACCTATGTGGCCGATATCATAGGGCAGGTGTTTACAAAGCCCGTGCGCGAGCTTATCGCCACGCACCGTAAGGCAACTGCCGATTATCTGGAATATCGCCGCGAGATGGAGGCCGTCGCCGCCGAGTTTGCGGCAAGGCGCGCAACGCCGGAAGATCGGGTTCTGCTCAACGGTATCATGTCGCGGATGGACGAGGCCCATTCCGCAGAGGACTTTGAGGCGGAAGCGGCGTGCGACGTGGAGTTTCACAATGCCGTGGGTGAGTGCGCGCACAACATCGTGCTGCTGCACACGCTGCGCGCCTGTTATCGGCTTCTCGCCGATGGCGTCTTTCTCAACCGCGCCCGCATCTACGAACTGCCCGACGCGCGCGACACGCTCCTTGCCCAGCATCGCGCCATTCATGATGCAATCGCCGCTGGCGACCCCGAAGCGGCCCGGGCGGCTGCGATTGCCCATATCGATTTCGTCGAAAAGGCCACCTTTCACGCCGAACGCACGGATGACTGGCAGCGCATCTCGCGCCTGCGGCTGCATCAGCGTGGTGGGGAGGCCATGCCACAATGAGCGAGCGAACCGGCTCTGCCGAGAATTACAAGCCAGCGAAAGAAGATCCGTTGAAAGAAGAAAGCACCTCACCCAAGCGCGTCGGCCTTTTTGTCACCTGCCTGGTGGATCTTTTCCGGCCGAGCGTCGGGTTTGCCGCCGTCAAGCTTCTGGAAGAGGCAGGTTGCACCGTCGAGGTGCCCATGGCGCAGACCTGCTGCGGGCAACCGGCCTACAATTCCGGTGACCGGGAAGATGCCGCGGCCATAGCGCGCCAGACCATCGAGGCCCTTCGAGGATTTCGATTATGTCGTCGCGCCATCGGGCTCCTGCGCCGGCATGCTCAAAAAACACTACCCGTCGCTTCTCAAGGGCACACCCCACGAGGCGAGGGCGGAAGCCTTTTCCGGCCGCGTGCACGAGTTGGTGAGCTTTCTGGTCGATGTGCTCGGCGTCAGGCAAGTGCCGGCCCGTCACGAGGGCAGCGTCACCTATCACGATTCCTGCTCGGGCCTGCGTGAGCTCGGCATTCAAAAACAGCCACGCGCGCTCCTGTCTTCGGTGGAGGGGCTGGAGCTCAAGGAAATGCAGAATTCCGATGTCTGCTGCGGTTTCGGCGGCACGTTCTGCGTAAAGTATCCCGATATCTCCAACAAAATCGTCGAGGAAAAGACGGCCAGCATCGAGGCTGCCGGGGCGGGCACATTGCTTGCGGGTGATCTCGGTTGTCTCATGAACATGGCTGGCAAGCTGCATCGGCAGGGCAGCAAGGTTGAGGTTCGCCATGTGGCCGAGGTTCTGGCCGGCATGACCGACAAGCCGGCGATCGGCGGGGGAGGACGCTGATGGAAATCCAGTCTCCGCAATTCAAGCAGAAGGCGCGCAAGGCGATAGCCGACGAGCAGTTGCAGCGCGCCATGGGCAAGGCGAAGATCGGCTTCGTCGGCAAGCGAAAAAAGGCGGTCGACGCGCTGCCGGAATTCGATGATCTTCGCTCTTCGGCCCGCGCGATCAAGGATCACACGCTCGAACATCTCGATCTTTATCTGGAAGCCTATGAGCGCAAGGTCATTGCTTCGGGCGGCCAGGTGCACTGGGCCGAGACGGCCGAGGATGCACGCCAGGCGGTTCTCAGCATCTGCCGCGCGGCCGGCGCACGAACCGTCACCAAGGGCAAGTCGATGATCACCGAGGAGATCGCGCTCAACGATTTCCTCGAGAAGGAAGGCGTGCGCCCGGTCGAGACCGATCTCGGCGAATACATCATCCAGTTGCGTGGCGAGCATCCAAGCCACATCATCGGCCCGGCCCTGCATCTCAACAAGGAGCAGGTGGAAGAGGATTTCCGCCGCGTTCACACCGAGCTCCCGGCCGGGCGCGATCTCTCGCAGCCCGAGTCTCTCCTGGGCGAGGCGCGACAGATCCTGCGCCCGCAGTATTTTCAGGCGGATGTGGGCATCACCGGCGCAAACTTTCTGGTGGCCGAAACCGGCACCTCCATCATTGTCACCAATGAAGGAAATGGCGATCTCACACAGACGCTGCCGCGCATTCATATCGTCGTCGCCTCCATCGAGAAGGTGGTGCCGACGCTGGAGGACGCGAGCCAGATCCTGCGCGTTCTCGCCCGTTCGGCCACGGGCCAGGACATGAGCGTCTACACGACGTTTTCCACCGGCCCGCGCCGGCCCGGCGATCCCGACGGGCCGGACGAGTATCACGTCATCCTGCTCGACAATGGTCGCTCATCCATGCTTGGCACGGAGTTCCACGAGATGCTGCGGTGCATCCGCTGCGGCGCATGCATGAACCACTGTCCCGTCTATCACGCGGTCGGCGGCCACGCTTATGGCTGGGTCTATCCGGGGCCGATGGGCTCGGTGCTCACGCCCTCGCTGGTCGGTGTCGACAAGGCGGGGCACCTGCCCAATGCCTCCACCTTCTGCGGGCGCTGCGAATCCGTTTGCCCCATGCAGATCCCGCTGCCGCGCATGATGCGCCACTGGCGCGAGCGCGAGTTTGAACGCGGGCTCAACCCGGCGACGCAGCGTTTTGGCCTCGGCTTCTGGGCCTTCTTCGCCCGCCGACCAGGGCTCTACCGTCTTGCCACATCCATGGCGATCCCGACCCTTTCGGGTCTCGCCGGGCGCAGGCGATGGTTCCGTTCGCTGCCCTTTGCGGGAGGCTGGACGCGGCACCGCGATCTGCCGGCGCCGGAAAGCCGCACTTTCATGCAGCAATGGCGCGACCGTGAAGCTGCAAAGCAGGGAGGGCGCGCATCATGAGCACGCGCGAGGCCATTCTTGGCAAGCTGCGGGCGGCAGCGTCCGTTTCCACGAAAGATGCTGCAAGGCGCGAAGCTGTCGAAAAGCGCCTTGCAAAGCCGCCGCGCGGACTTATTCCGGCGCGCGGGCAGGTGGAGGGCGAGGAACGCGTCGCTCTGTTCTGTCGCATGGCCGAGGCCGTCACGGCCACGGTCGAGCGGGTGAAAAAGTCAGATGATGTGCCACAAGCCGTGACCCATTATCTGCGCTCGAAGAACCTGGCCCCTTCCGTTCGCATGGGCGACGACAAACGGCTGAAGCGCATGGACTGGGCGAGCCAGAAATCGCTTGAGGTGAAGCTTGGACGAACTGAACCGGCAGACGAGGTCGGTGTGAGCCACGCTTTCGCCGCCGTCGCGGAAACGGGCACGGTCGCCCTGCCATCGGGCAAGGACAATCCGACCACGGTAAACTTCGTGCCCGATCACCACATCATCGTCATTGACGCGAAAGACATTGCCGGCGATCTTGAGACGGTGATTTCGCGCCTCAGGCGCAAATATGGCAGAGGTGACATGCCAAGACTGCTGAACCTCATTACCGGTCCATCGCGCTCAGGCGACATCGAGCAGACCATGCTGCTCGGCGCGCATGGGCCGCGCGCGCTGCATCTCATCGTTGTCGACGGGTGAGGAATGGCCGTCGGGGTCTCATATGATGAGGCTTCGACGCCCCATGGCCTGCGCCTTTACGCGGTCGGCGACATTCACGGCCGGCACGATCTGCTGGCCGCAATGCATGCGCGGATCATGGAGGAAATCCTTCATGACCGCCCCGCTGACTGGCGTATCATCTATCTGGGCGACTATGTCGATCGCGGTGCCAATTCACGTGGCGTGATCGAGTATCTCGCCGGGCAGCGCGAGCGCGGCCCGCGTGTCATTGCGCTTGCCGGCAATCATGATCTGGGCTTTCTCGACTTCCTCTCCAACCCAGACCCGTTCGGCCTGTTCGCCTGCAATGGTGGTTTCGAGACGGCGTTATCCTATGGTGTCGAAATCGATCTGACATCACGCGAGAAAATGATGCCGGGCCATGCCGCATTGGTTCGCGCCGTGCCGCAGCGCCACAGGGCGTTTCTGGCCACGCTGCCTTATTCGGTCTCGTTCGGCGATTTCTTCTTCTGCCACGCGGGCATTCGCCCCGGCTTAACCCTCGAAGCCCAGTCGGCGGACGATCTAATCTGGATCAGACGCGAGTTCCACGCATTCGAGGGGCTTCATCCCAAAGTGATCGTGCATGGCCATACGCCTGTGCGAGCGCCGGAACTCCGTAAGAACCGCGTGAACCTCGACACCGGCGCATGGCACAGTGGCCGCTTGACGGCGCTCAGGATGGAAGGACTGGAAAAGCGATTGATCGAGGTTGCCTGCTGACGGCGGGCGACCTGATGCAGAAAGCCGGTCTCTACTCGATGGCGGCGGAGATGCCGTAACCATCCACGGTATGGTGGTCGCCTGCAGCACCTGCTGAAAGCAACCGCGCGCCAATCAGCGTGAACGCAGAAACAGTGATAAGAAACACGACAGTTGCACGCCCGATTGTCATCCGGCCCTAATCCCCTTGATAGTCTGTAACCGCAGCTCCCCGCGCTGCGCAGGCTGCAATAAACACAAACAGCTTAAGATTGAAACAACTTATACGCCAATACCCACATCGTTTATGACAGACGCCCAAAAAGGTGGAGATTTCCATGCCTCTGCAGAATCGCGTCGATCCGTTCGGTCAGCCTGCTGCAACTCAGGCGCGCGGACTGTTCACTGGAAATCGGGGCGTTGTTCACGATCCCGACACCAAAACGCTCTTGCGTCGCCGCTGGACGACCAGAGCCTGGATCATCTGCGCCTGCGCGTTCAGGGGGCGCCGGCGTGAGGTCATGGGCCGGAATAGTCCGACAGGCGGAACAGGATGGACGGAACTCTTCTTTCTCGACGAGGTGACAGCCCTTGCTGCGGGACATCGGCCCTGTTTCTTCTGCCGTCGCGAGGCGGCAGTGGAGTTTCTGACCTGCGTGCGCGCAGCGAAGAGAAACCAGGCATTGAAGGCCTCCGACGTTGACGCCATTCTCCATGGCCAAAGGCTGGCATCCTCGGGCAGAATACAAATGATCGCGACCGAAACGTTGCCGGATCTTCCCGACGGGGCCATGATTGCTTGTGGAGAGAGAGCTTACGCGCTGCGTGACGGAACACTTCATGCATGGCACTTTGAGGGCTACGGAGGCACCCTTTCACCGGAATTGATCCCGTCTGTTGTTCAACTGCTGACACCGCCCCTGACCGTTCTGGCGCTGCGCGAGGGGTATTCCCCGGTCTGGCACGCGAGCATCGCCTCTTGACGCCGCAAGATTGATCCACCATCAGACCGGCATGCGTGCGAACTATAAACTGCAGCGGCTGTTCATCGATGCCGCCCTTGCTCTCGGTGCCGAGGTGGAAACCAGCCGGGAACAGGCTCACTATCTAACCAATGTCCTTCGCATGCGCGAAGGCAACGAAGTGCTCGTCTTCAACGGGCGCGATGGCGAATGGCATGCCGAGCTGATCGACGCCAGCCGCAAGGCGATGCGTCTGCACATGACCAGTCAGGCCCGCCCCCAGACCCCTCAACCCGATCTGCTCTACTGCTTTGCCCCGTTGAAAAAGGGCCGTCTCGATTATCTCGTGCAAAAGGCTGTCGAAATGGGCGCAGGGCGTCTGCAACCCGTCATCACCCAGCACACGCAGGTGGCAAAGCCCGGCACCCAGCGGCTCGAGGCCAATGTCATGGAGGCCGCCGAACAGTGCGGCATTCTGGCCGTGCCGGAGGTCCTCGAACCGGTGAAGCTTGATCGCCTTCTGACCGATTGGGAGCCCGATCGTCGCCTGATTTTCTGCGATGAGGATGCCGCGACCAACAATCCCATGCAGGCGCTATCGGCGGTGCACGAGAAGAAACTGGCGCTTCTGGTTGGCCCGGAGGGCGGGTTTTCCGAGTCCGAGCGCGCGCAGCTGCGTGCCTTGCCATTCGTGACGCCCATTCCGCTCGGGCCCCGCATCCTGCGGGCCGACACGGCAGCCGTGGCCGCTCTCGCTGTCATTCAGGCAAGCGTGGGGGACTGGCATTGAGGTTTTCACATCAAGTTTGGTTGACGCTCCAATCAGCAATTCTTACTTGAACCGAATTGTTTGCATGACCATCAGTAGCTGATGGTTTGCTCTGGCATTTTGCAGTCACGTGGCATCAGGTGGCGTTCGCATAAATGCGGATTTTGGATGCAGGTCGCTCCTGGAGGACGTACATGGCCCGTGACACCACCGACAATCGGCCGATCGAGCGGGTCGAAGAACTTGCCGCCGACCTCGCCAAAGGCTGTAAGCCCAAGGAAATGTGGCGCATCGGCACCGAGCACGAGAAATTCCCTTTCTATGTCGATGGTAATCGGCCGGTTCCCTATGAAGGCGAACGTGGCATCAAGGCGGTGCTGGAGGGCATGCAGCGGATTCTCGGTTGGGACGCCATAGAGGACGACGGCCACATCATCGGCCTGGTCGAGCCGACGGGGCAGGGCGCCATCTCGCTGGAGCCGGGCGGCCAGTTCGAACTTTCCGGCGCGCCACTGGAAACGCTCCATCAGACCTGCCGCGAAGGCAATGCCCATCTGGCGCAGTTGCGCGAGATCGCCGAGCCGCTGGGTATTCGCTTTCTGGGTCTCGGTGGAAGCCCCAAATGGTCGCTGGCCGAAACGCCGCAAATGCCGAAATCGCGCTACAGGATCATGACGGCCCTACATGCCGAAGGTCGGTACGCAGGGCCTCGACATGATGTATCGCACCTGCACGATCCAGGTGAATCTCGACTTCGAGACCGAAGCCGATATGCGCCGCAAGATGCAGGTGGCGCAGCGCCTGCAGCCGCTCTCCACCGCGCTCTTCGCCAATTCCCCGTTCACGGAAGGGCGGCTCAACGGTCTCCAGTCCTGGCGTGGCGATATCTGGCGTGACACGGACAACCAGCGTGCCGGTCTTCTGCCCTTCGTCTTCACCGAGCGCTTCGGCTTTGCCGATTACGTGGAATGGGCGCTCGATGTGCCGATGTACTTCATCCTTCGTGACGGGCGCTATCACGACTGCACACACATCACCTTCCGCCAGTTCATGGAAGGAGCCCTCAAGGACGAGGTCACCGACGGCCTGCCGACCATTGGCGACTGGTCGAACCATCTTTCCACGCTCTTTCCCGATGTGCGTCTCAAGCGTTTTCTGGAAATGCGCGGCGCCGATGGCGGCCCGTGGCGGCGCATCTGTGCGCTGCCGGCTTTCTGGGTGGGGCTGCTCTATGATCAGACCGCACTCGATGCCGCTCACGACCTCACCTCCGACTGGTCCTTCGAGGAGGTCGATGCCATGCGCAATGTCGTGCCGAAAGTGGGGCTCGCCACGCGGTTCCGCAATCACGACCTGCGTGACATTGCCCGCGAGGTTCTGGCCATTTCGCGCAAGGGGCTTTCCGCCCGCAGGCGTCTCAATGCGGAAGGCTATGACGAGGCAAGCTTCCTGAGCCCGCTCGACGAGATCGTCGCGCGCGGCACAACGAGCGCGGAAGAACTGGCGAATGCTTTCAACACCCGCTGGGACAGGTCGATCGAGCCGGTGTTCCTCGAACAGGCCTATTAGGCATCCGCCCCCGGTCGTTCGTTCAAGGGAACGAAGACAAAGCGGATTTGTCGGGTTATCTTTCTGAAGCAAAGGTCCGATATCTTCTCGGCGACGATTGAATGAAGGAGAATGCCCATGCTTCCGCTGTTCGAGATGCTCAACAATGCCGGTGAGGGGCAGGGCGTGGACAGGATTGCCAGGCAGTTCGGCATATCCCCGGAACAGGCGCAGGAAGCCATGGAAGCCTTGCTTCCCGCATTCAGCCAGGGTCTGAAGCGAAACGTCTCCGATCCTCACGGCGCTGGCAGTTTTCTCGGGGCGCTCGCCTCCGGCCAGCACGCAAAATATTTCGAGGATGCCGCCAACGCTTTCTCGCCGCAGGGTGTGGAAGAGGGGAACGGTATTCTTGGACATCTGTTCGGCTCCAAGGATGTGAGCCGTGCCGTGGCGAGCCATGCAGCACAGGCCACCGGGCTTGGTCAGGACATGCTCAAGCAGATGCTTCCCGTGCTCGCCTCCATGCTCATGGGCGGTCTCTTCAAACAGTCTACCGGTCAGATGCAGGGCGCGCAGCCGCATCAGGCGCAGGCTGGCAGCGGTGGCATGCTCGGTGACCTCATGGAGCAGATGATGCGCCAGATGGGGCAGCAGCAATCCGGCGCTCAGCCGCGTGGGCGAGCCCCTTCCGGCATGAGCCCGTCCGATAATCCGCTCGGCCAGATCCTGGAAGGCATGTTCGGTGGCGGAGGTTCCGCCGGGCGTGCTGCGCCCTCGGGCGGGCAGGGCAACAATCCGCTGGGGGATATCTTCGACCAGTTCCTGCGCGGCGGGCAGGGTGCTGGGCAATCGGAACCGCAGAGCGGTCGCGCGCCGCAACCCGAACCGGAAACCAATCCGAGTGGTCGCCCCCGCAATCCCTATGACGATCTGTTCGGCCAGATGTTCGAGACCGGTCGCAAGACGCGTGATGACTATGAGCGCGGCGTGGAAAACATCTTCGAGCAGTTCCGTCAGGGAATGGAACGCCGCCGATAGCGCTTTGCGCCACAGCCGTTTTCCTGTTGTGCAAGGCGGATCCCGTTCTTTTCCCGATCCGGCGCGCGCGTTAGGTTTGCACGATCTTCAGGGAGACGAACCGAGATGTATTGCCCACCCGCCTTTCGAGAGGAAGAGCTGCCCGCGCTTCATGATCTGATGCGGGCGGCGCGGCTTGCCAATGTCGTGACATCCGGTACGAATGGGCTCCATGCCAGCCCGCTTCCCCTGTTTCTCGACGAAACGGAGGGGCGTTACGGCACACTCTATGGCCATCTTGCCCGCGCCAATGAGCAGTGGAAGGATACGCCGACGGGCGAGGCGCTTGCAATTTTCATGGGCCCCGACGCCTATGTCACCCCATCCTGGTATGCCTCCAAGAAAGAGCACGGAAAGGTGGTTCCCACCTGGAACTACACTGTGGTTCAGGCGCGCGGGCCGATCGAATTCTTCGAGGATGAGGGCCGGCTTCGTGGCGTGGTGGAACGTTTGACCTCTCTGCATGAAGCGGGCCGCACGGAAGTCTGGTCGGTTTCCGATGCGCCTGAAAGGTTCATCAAGGGGCAGTTGCGCGGGATTGTCGGGCTGCGCCTTCCCATCACGAGCCTTGAGGGCAAGCGCAAGATGAGCCAGAATCGCAGTGCCGCCGACAGGGGCCGGCGTGGCGGACGGGTTGGCCAGGAGCGCAAACCCGGTGGAAAGAGCCGCGGCGATACAGATACCGCAGGATTGAGCCGCTCGCGCTGTCAGGGTGAGACCCCTTGCCGCGTCAGGCCCGCATTCGCTCCGTTTTGATTGACTCGGCGCATCCATGCTCCTATAAGCCCGGCCACGCTTGGGCCTTGCGTCCGGCGGCGCGTTCTCGTGCCTTCGGACCAGCCCGAAAAGCAAAGCTCCTGTTCATTGAAACAGAATTAAGAAGGGCCGCACTCCGCGGTATTAAAACAAATGAAGCGTACATATCAGCCTTCCAAGATCGTTCGTAAACGTCGGCACGGTTTCCGTGCACGCATGGCAACCAAGGGCGGCCGTCGCGTGATCGCGGCCCGCCGCAATCGCGGCCGCAAGCGGCTGTCCGCATAAGGTTTGGAGGCGAGGCCGGAAAGATGACGGACCGGCCAGCCGTCCCACCCCCGGCGCGCCTCAAGAAACGCGCCGAGTTTCTGGCCGTCCGTCGCGGTGAAAAGCGACGCGGGCGGCTTTTTCTGCTGGAAGTGCTCGACCGTGGCGACAAAGACCCGCCACGACTGGGCATTACAGTCACGAAGAAAGTCGGCAACGCGGTGGTTCGAAACCGCGTGCGCCGGCGGCTCAAGGAAGCCTGCCGCCTTCACGCGGTGCACGACATGGCCGCCGGCAAGGATTATGTGATCGTGGCGCGGCGTTCTGTGCTTGACGCACCGTTCGCCTCCCTGAAAGACGAGCTTTCCCGTCGCATCGGAGAACCTGATGCCAGACGAGGGAAGGGCAAGGACATCGATGGATAACAATCGCAATTTTCTCATCACGATCGCGCTGTCCGTGTTGATCCTGACGCTTTGGCAGGTTTTCTACATGAACCCGCGCATCGAAGAGCAGCGCGAGGCCGTTCAGGTCGAAGAGCGACAGGCGGCGGAAACGGCCCCGGCCGGTACGGCTTCCAGCGGTGAGAACAGCGATATACCGACGCCGGCGAGTGGCGAAGGCTCGGTGCCCGGCACCGCCAGCCAGTCGGTCGCTCCGCTCGACCGGGCCGCAGCGATTGCCGGCAGCGAACGCGTCGCGGTCGAGACGCCCCGCATCTCAGGATCGATCAATCTGAGGGGCGCGCGTCTCGATGACCTGCTGCTCAAGGATTACCGGGTGACCGTCGAGAAGGATTCTCCCAATATTCAGCTCCTCAACCCCTCGACCGGCCCTGACGGTTATTATGTCGAGACAGGCTATGTCGGCGGTGAGGCGGCCGGAACGCTGCCCGGTCCTTCGACCGAATGGACGCTTGCCGAAGGCGAGACGCTCACCCCGTCGACCCCCGTCACACTGTCCTTTACCAACGAAAAGGGCCTGACCTTCAAGCGCACCTTCTCGGTGGACGAAAACTACATGTTCACCGTGTCCGACACGGTGGAAAACGCTTCCGGCGCTCCCGTGGCGCTGCGCAATTACGGGCGCACGACCCGTATCGGCACGCCCAAGACCTCGGGCATCTACATCCTGCATGAAGGCCTGATTGGCGTGACCGGCGAGGAAGGCCTGCAGGAAATCGACTATTCGGATGTCGAAGAGGAAAAGCGGATCACGCCGGCGAAATCCTCTGACGGCTGGCTGGGCATCACCGATAAATACTGGGCGGTGACCATGGTCCCGCAGAATGGCCGCGAATTCCAGCCGCGCTACACATATTCGGGTGATGGCAAGCCGCGCTACCAGGCCGACTATCTGACCGACGAGATCACGGTTGCCGATGGCGCTTCCGCCACCAGCGAATTGATGGTTTTCGCCGGTGCCAAGGAGGTCAATGTTGTCGACGCCTATGAAGACGACCGCGGCATCCGCCAGTTCGAGCTTCTGATCGACTGGGGCTGGTTCTACTTCATCACCAAGCCGATGTTCTATCTCATCGACTGGCTCTTCAAGCTGCTTGGCAATTTCGGCGTCGCCATCCTTGCCACCACGGTTGTGGTCAAACTCATCTTCTTCCCGCTCGCCAACAAGTCCTACAAGTCCATGGCGAACATGAAGAAGGTTCAGCCTGCCATGATGGAAATCCGCGAGAAATACGCGGATGACAAGATGAAGCAGCAGCAGGCGATGATGGAGCTCTACAAGAAAGAGAAGATCAATCCGCTGGCCGGCTGCTGGCCGATCCTGATCCAGATCCCGGTGTTCTTCTCACTCTACAAGGTGCTCTACGTCACCATCGAGATGCGTCATGCGCCGTTCTTCGGCTGGATCCAGGATCTCTCGGCTCCCGATCCAACCTCGATATTCAACCTTTTCGGTCTGTTGCCCTATGACGTGCCGGCCTTCCTGCTGATTGGCGTCTGGCCGCTGATCATGGGCGTCACCATGTTCCTGCAGATGCGCATGAACCCGACACCGCCCGACCCCACCCAGGCGATGATCTTCAACTGGATGCCGGTGATCTTCACCTTCATGCTGGCCACGTTCCCGGCCGGGCTGGTGATCTACTGGGCCTGGAACAACTTCCTGTCCATCGTCCAGCAGGGCGTGATCATGAAGCGCCAGGGCGCCAAGATCGAGCTCTGGGACAATCTGGCTGGTCTGTTCAAGAAAAAGCCGAAACCGGCTGAATAAGCTGAAATGCTCCAAAAGCCCCGGTTCGTCCGGGGCTTTTTTTTGCCTGCGGCCGTTTTCTCAGTTAGAAGAGCGAACGCACTCAGGGAGAGACCTCGATGATCAACTAAGGGGACCGCGAAGAGACCGCCGCCGTGACTTCAGGTCCGGTCCGTTTCCGCATTTCGGAGGCGGTGGAATGTTCCCTTATTCTGATCAAGGAGGTCCTCATGCACGGGCCCGATCCCGCCACGCCATACCCCATGGCTGGCTTTCCCCGCACCGTTTTTCTCAAGAACGTCGTCACCCGTTCGAACATCGAGGTTGGCGATTTCTCCTATTATGACGATCCCAACGGTGCCGAACGTTTCGAGGACAACAATGTTCTTTATCACTTTGATTTTCTCGGCGACCGGCTTCTGATCGGAAATTTCGCCGCCATTGCCGAAGGGGCAACCTTCGTCATGAATGGTGCAAATCACACAATGTCGGGCTTCTCCACCTTCCCATTCAATATTTTTGGAAATGGCTGGGAAAACGGGTTCGATGCGAAAACTTATCTCGAGCATGGCCGGGGCGACACCATGGTCGGTAATGACGTCTGGATCGGCCGCGAGGCGCAGGTGATGCCCGGCGTCACCATCGGTGACGGGGCGGTCATAGGATCGCGCGCTGTCGTGGCTTCAGACATCCCGCCCTACGCCGTCGCGGTCGGCAATCCGGCGCGCGTCCTGCGCGTACGCTTTGACCCGGAGGTCGTCGAAACGCTACTCGGGATTGCCTGGTGGAACTGGCCCGTAGAGAAAATCAGCCGCAACCTTGAAGCCATTCGCGGGGCAGATCTTCAGGCGCTCAGGACAGCCTGCTGAACCCCATCGGCAGTTTCGGCATTAAACTTGACTTTTTTGGTAAAGTATTGTGTCTGTGCCTCTGGCCACCTTGTTTCGAAAGGTGGCCGGCAGCCGGGAGGTAAGTGCCATGATGCATTTGAGCCCTATTGAAGACTTCGCGTCCCACCATGCCCGTGATGCGTCAGAGCTGTCGTGGTACCGTGGCAAGCTTTTGCGTGTCGAGCGTTTGCGTTCCAAGGTCCAGGCGGCAAAGCGCGCCGCCGCTGAAAGTCTTGCCCGTGCCAATGACGCGCCCGATCCGCATGACAGCACCAACACGATATTCGTGGCCCTGTTCGATGCGCACTGTCGGGATCGCGAAGTACTTTTCGAAACAATGCGTGAGTTCGACCAGGCTTGTGGCGATCTGCACACGCTGGCGGCTGGCATGCAGATCGCAGATGCCTTTGCACGCAGGCCCCTGCACCCAGAAGGAAGGATAGGCCGTTACCAATGGACGGGTTCGAACGTCGCCGGGAAGAGGCGGAAGCGTATCTGAAACTTCAGATCATGAAAGAAATGAGCGAGGTGATGCGTCGCACTGGCCTCCCTCCCATGATCGTGATGCGCGAAGCGGTGCGCGCCATCGGATTCATTTATCGGGAGACGGCCGCAGCGCATCAGGAACCGGAGTTCTGCCCCTGCGGCTGGCGTCCCCAGGAAGCATCGGATCTGGATTATCTAGGACAGGCACTGCGAGACACACATCGCGGCCCACGCCGCCCGGATCTCGGCAAAATGTCGATGCTGGGCACCGCCTGAGCCTTCTCTAGACGCTCTTTCGGCAAGTCTCCGGTTGACAAATGCCGTATCAGTCTTGATGCCGTCATCTGTACACCAATGGAGATGATGGCGTGAACGCAACACGGGATGGCGCAGCCGCCGGAAGAGCGCAGATAGATCGCGGAATTTTCCTGCGACCGTGGGTGTTCCTGCGGGGCGCTCCTGCCATGAAATTCCTGCCGCCCGAGGGGCCGCCCGAGGTGGCGTTTGCAGGGCGGTCGAATGTGGGGAAATCCTCATTGATCAACGCGCTGATTGCGCAGCGTGGACTGGCCCGCACGTCCAACACTCCGGGCCGCACGCAGGAGCTGAACTTCTTCGTTCCCGACGGCTACTCCGGCGCCGATGGTGATCTGCCGCCCATGGCCATCATCGACATGCCCGGCTACGGTTTTGCCAAGGCCCCCAAGGCGCAGGTCGACGCGTGGACCGAAATGGTGTTCGATTATCTTCGTGGACGCGTCACGCTGAAGCGTGTCTTCCTGCTGATCGATTCGCGCCACGGCATCAAGACAAACGACGAGGAGGTAATGGACCTGCTCGACAAGGCTGCGGTTTCTTATCAGGTGGTCCTCACCAAGATCGACAAGATCAAGCCGCCGGCAGTGGCAAAGCTGCTCGCCACCACCGAGGCTCAGCTTAAGAAGCGTGCCGCCGCCTTTCCTCAGATTGTCGCAACCTCATCGGAGAAAGGGCATGGCATGGACGATCTGCGCGATGCAATCGCTCGCGCCGTCACAGGGGGGTGAGTTCCGGCGTTTCAGCTCGGCATGGTTGGTCCGGGCCTGAAGGTCATGGCAACGCCATTGATGCAGTGGCGCTTTCCGGTCGGCGGCGGGCCGTCGTCGAAGATATGACCCAGATGACCGCCGCAGCGCCGGCAATGGCACTCGGTGCGCGTCATGAACAGTGAATTGTCGGGCTTGGTACCGATGGCATTCGGAAGGGCCTCCCAAAAGCTCGGCCAACCGGTTCCCGAATCATATTTCACCTCGGATGAATAAAGAGGCAGATCGCAGCCGGCACAGTGGAAAAGGCCCTCGCGCTTCTCATTGTTGAGCGGGCTGGTGAATGCGCGTTCAGTCGCTTCCTCTCGCAATACCGCGAATTGCTCTTCGGTCAGGATGGAGCGCCATTCCTCATCGGTTTTTGTAATCTCGAAGCTGTCAGCCATCGCGCTGCCTGCGCGACGGTTGCCGAGAATGAAAGCACTTCCGGTCAATGCCGCAAGGGCGCCGGCCGAGCCAAACAGGAAATTGCGGCGTATCATTGAATAGCTCCTCTGCGCTGTCGGTGCGCCTGCTTTATCCGGCGAACCATATGTCGGAAGATCCTTCACTACAAAGTCAAGTCACTGTGAGGTGCAGGGGGCGGCGATGCGCCGCCCCCCGCGGTTCCGGGAGCCCCACCGGAACCTGTTAGCTCTTGGGCAGAAGCACGGTGTCGATAGCGTGGATCACGCCGTTCGACTGGTCCACATCGGCAATGGTCACTGTTGCCACATTGCCGTTCTCGTCTGTCAGCGTGATGTTGTCGCCGTCCATTTTCGCATCCAGCGTGCAACCGCCCACGGTCTCCAGCGCATGAGTTCCGCCATCATCGGCAATCATCTTGCCAATGGCATCGGACATCGCGTCTGCCGCCACAACATGGCAGGTCAGTACCGTGGTAAGGGTTTCCTTGTTCTCGGGCTTCAAAAGCGTGTCGACGGTGCCTTCAGGCAGCTTCTCAAAGGCCGCATTTGTGGGCGCGAACACGGTGAAGGGACCTTCGCCGGAAAGCGTTTCAACAAGCCCTGCCGCTTTCACAGCAGCGACCAGCGTGGTGTGGTCCTTCGAGTTGAGCGCGTTTTCGACGATGTTCTTGTCGGCATACATGGCCGCGCTGCCAACCATCGGATTTTCGGCAAGGGCCGCTCCGGTGACGGCAAGAGCAAATGAGCCGGCGATCAGGGGGGCTGTGAACTTACGCATGTTTAACTCCTCGGGTTCGTTTGTCAGGACCGCCTTGATGGCAGGTGCGTCTGAGAGAACATGAGGAGTTACGGGCGCGGGCTCCAATCGGATCAGAAACGCGCAATTTTTTTCGAAATGCGTTTTCAGATACTGCAAGAACCGGGGGCACCTTCAGGATGGCCAGTGAGGCCGATGAAGCACCCAACCGGCTCGTGCATAACTGCCACCACCATCCGCAACCGCAGCTTTTTGCCGGCGGCCTCGCAAGATCGTTTCACTTGCCGCGAAAAATGCTTTAAGAAACGGCCGTTTTGACTTTGGGGAACAACACGATGAGCGACATGACGGAAACTGCTGAAGCCCAGGCCCGCTTTCTTTCGGCGGCACTGCCTTACATGCAGCGTTATGAAAACAAGACCATCGTCGTGAAATATGGCGGCCACGCCATGGGCGACGCGGCGCTCGGCCAGGCATTCGCCCGCGATATAGCGCTCCTCAAACAGTCCGGCGTGAGCCCCATCGTTGTTCATGGCGGCGGTCCGCAGATCGCTGCCATGCTCAAGAAGATGGGCATCGAATCGAAATTCGAGGGCGGCCTGCGTGTCACCGACGAAAAGACCGTCGAGATTGTCGAGATGGTGCTGGCCGGCTCCATCAACAAGGAAATCGTGGCGCTCATCAATGCCGAAGGCGAGTGGGCGATTGGCCTTTGTGGCAAGGATGGCAACATGGTCTTCGCCCAAAAGGCACACAAGACCGTGGTCGATCCCGATTCCAGCATCGAACGCGTGCTCGATCTCGGCTTCGTCGGCGAGCCGGTTGAGGTCGACCGCACACTGCTCGATCTGCTGGCCCACTCGGAGATGATCCCCGTCATTGCGCCGGTGGCGCCCGGCCGCGACGGCCACACCTACAACATCAATGCCGACACCTTTGCCGGAGCGATTGCCGGAGCCGTGCGCGCCACACGCCTTCTTTTCCTCACCGATGTGCCGGGTGTGCTCGACCGGAACAAGAAGCTGATCGATGAGCTGACGGTCGCCGAAGCCCGCGCCCTCATCAAGGATGGCACGATTTCCGGCGGCATGATCCCCAAGGTGGAGACCTGCATCGAGGCGATCGAACGTGGTGTGGAAGGCGTCGTCATCCTCAACGGCAAGACCGCGCACTCGGTTCTTCTGGAACTGTTCACCGAGCACGGCGCGGGAACCCTGATCGTTCCCTGACAGTTTTACTCAATCCAGGGTTGCTCAATTCGGCGCGTCGCCACTATCATATCCGCCTTGGACTGGAAAAAATAAAAGCTATGCCTTATATTGAGGGGGCCGATAGTGGCGATCTGGGTGTATCGAGGCGATGGCTTCGATTCTGAACAGGAGTTTTGCCGCCTGATGGATGAGAAAACCGCGACTGCCGGTGAACTGGACGGCGTTATCAGCGGTTTACACGAATTGAAGCTCATCTCGGACTACGGGTTTTACAACCAGCTTAGGCGCAACAATTGGCGCAAACTGGAAACCGGTTTCTGGCTCTTCAAGGACAGGCAATTCCATATGATCGCTGGATTTTCAGGAGACGGCAGAGGCGATACGCGGGAAGTCTATCTCATCGTGTCTGAGGTCATCAGCCGCCGCGCAAACCCGGATACTCTCCAGACGATGCTCAACACCGCTCGTGAGCGGGTGCGCGTCGGGAGGTTGGAAAGGTGGAACCATGAGTTTTGATTCCTTCGCCAGAGCGGCAAGCAAAAAGCCGCATCTGAAACTTGCGTTCGCACGCGTCGAGGGCGCCCGACGAATGGCAGACACGTTGGCTGGTCTGCGCCAGGAGGCCCGCCTGACCCAGAAGCAGCTAGGAAAGATACTTGGGGTTTCCCAGGCCCGGATTTCCCAGGTGGAGAGCGGTCTTTTGGATCACGCACCTTCGATCGATTTCGCCTGCGCATTTGCGGCCGCTTGTGGTGGCCGACTGGAGTTTCATGCCGGGCGTGACCGTTGGCCTCAACTCGGAACCGAGCTGGAGCAGGCAGCCAGCGCATTGGCCGAGGCTTTCGATGATGCGGATTTTTTTACCGACGAAGATTTTCTGTTGGAGCCGGAAAGCACGCTGAAGAGTGGTTAGGCCCGTATCCAGCGTGAAGGTCTTGCGCGTAAAAAGCGATCATCCGCCGCAAGACTTCTCCGGACAGAACTCGCAGAGAAGGCCGCGGTTTGCGTTTGCCTGATGGCCGTTAGATACGGGGAGGGGCATGATCTGGTATCTCGTGGCGGGGCAGTTCGCTCCGGTTCTGTCAGGCATTCTGGGGCTCATCGGTTCCGCCGTTCTGGTTCTTCCGTCCGTCGTAACGACCGATTCACGGACAACGATGTTGCAGCTGCAAAGACTCCAGGCATCAAGCACAAAGCCCAATGCATTTCAAAAGCAGATGAAGCAACTGCTTGACAGGGCGCTCAAGGAGATGGTTTTCGAACGCCGCTGTCAGCGGGTTGGTCTGCTTCTGCTATCCTTGTCATTCCTGTTGCTTGCCGTTCACGGCTTTGCAAACTGACGCGAGGAGACCGGTCTTCGACGAGCCGGTTTACAAAAGCACCAGCAAAACAATCCCCGCGACGATCAGAAGGCAACCGGCCACTTCGGTGCGGTTGATGTGCTCTCGGAAAAAGAAAACCGAGGAGGCGAAGGTAAAGATCATCTCGATCTGTGCCAGCGCCTTCACCACCGCAGCCTGTTGCAGCGTCATGGCGCTGAACCAGCCGAGCGAAGCGGCGGCGCCAACAAAACCGACAAACAGCGAAGGCTTCCATGCCTTCGCAATCCTGCCGACCTCCGCGCGGTCGCGCCAGAGCATCCAGATGAGCATGATCGCGGTCTGAAAGGTGATGGTCACGGCCAGCGTTGTGGTCGCCTGCATCAGATAGTTCGGGCCGCCCAGAGAGAGTGAGGCCGCGCGATAGGCCACGGCCGTGATCCCAAACAAAGTGCCGGAGGCAAGGCCGATCAGTGCCGTGCGGCTGATGAGCGAACCGAAGAGATTGCTCCAGCTCATCGGCACACGTGCGACCGAGATCAGCATCACGCCGATCACCGTGACAGCGATGGCGATCAGGGCACCGAAGCCGGCGACTTCTCCCAAAAGCACGAGCCCGAAGATCGCCGCCTGTGCCGGCTCGGTGCGCGAATAGGCGGTGCCGACCGCAAAATTGCGGAAGGAAAAGAGATAGATAAGGAGGAACTGCGCGGAAATCTGCCCAAGCCCCCCGAGCAGCGTCCAGGCAAGAAACGTCCCGTGAAGTTTGGGGAATTCATAGCCGGCAGTAAAGTGAAGTGCGAGCCACAGTATGAGCACGAACGGCATGCCGAAGCCGAAGCGCACGAACGTCGCCCCGGTCGTGCCCATGACGCCCTTCAGATGCTTTTGGCCCACGGAACGCAGATTCTGCAGAAAGGCTGCTGCTATGGTGATCGGGATCCAGAGTTCCATCCCCTGTCTTTTGCCGGCCGAACCGGATCTGGGCAAGGCGCACGAGCGAAGAATCGGTATACCAAACTGGGCCACCGTGTAGCTCGGCGTAAATGCATTGCATAAACGGTCTGAGGAGATTGTCCCACGGTGTGCGTTGATGTCATAAGGCTACGATGACAAACCAGTTCCCCGCCGATCGTGTCTCCGCAGATCGCTTTTCTCATATCACCGACTGGGTGTTCGATCTCGACAACACGCTTTATCCGCACCACAGCAATCTGTTTTCGCAGATTGATGTGAAGATGACGGCGTATATGAAAGACCTTCTGCAGATGGAGTATGAGGAAGCGAGAACGCTCCAGAAACAGCTCTATCTGAAATACGGAACCACGCTGAACGGGCTGATGAAGCGCTACGACATCGATCCGGACGACTTCCTCGAGAAAGTTCACGACATCGACTATTCCTGGCTCGATCCGGATCCGGCACTCGGCGAGGCGATCAAGGCGTTGCCGGGTCGCAAATTCATCTTCACCAATGGTGATCGGGGTCATGCCGAGCGAACGGCCCCGCCAGCTCGGTGTACTGGACCATTTCGACGATATCTTCGACATCGTCGCTGCCGATCTTCTCCCGAAGCCGGCAGCAGCCACCTATGACAAGTTTGTCGCGCTACACAAGGTTGCGGGCGAAAACGCCGTCATGTTCGAGGATCTGGCGCGCAATCTCGCGGCCCCCAAGAAACTCGGAATGACCACGGTTCTGGTCGTGCCCAACAATTTCGAGCCGACCTTCACCGAGATCTGGGAGCAGGATGCGAACGAAGAGGACGATGTCGATTTCGTCACAGACGATCTGACTGGATTCCTGAGGGCGATCACCGGCGATTGAACTGCCTCCCGGCGGGAAGGCCGGCGTGCGTGTGGTTGCGACGCCCGCCGATCCATCTTCGTCGCTATGGGGTTGAGCTGATCAATGGTCGTGGCCTGAATCCGAGGCGCCGCCACGCGCGGGACCCGCCAACAGCTCCAGATCCACCTTGCCGGCGTTTTCGAATTCAAGCGTCAGGGGTATTGTCTCACCTTCCCGAAAACCCTTTTCCACCTGCATGAACATCACGTGCAAGCCGCCGGGTTCCAGTGTCACTGTTTCGCCCGCAGGGATCGCCAGCCCACCCTTTACCGGGCGCATGACCATGACATCATTGTTCATTTCCATGGTGTGGATTTCCACCTTGCCGGCGCGCGGTGAGGCCAGCGACACCAGTGTGTCATCATCTGAACCGGTGTTCTCGATCACCATGTATCCGCCGCCGGCAGGCTGGCCGGGCAGCATCGCCCGCACCCGGGCATGAGCGATTTTCAGATCACCGATTTCGACCGCATGGTGGGCGTGTTTATCGGTGGCCGTTTCGGCACTCTCCTCCTTGGAAGAATGGTTATGGTCATCCGTGCCGTGGGCCGCAGCGCCCGTTACGAGCAGTGGAAGTGCGGCTGTTGCCGCGAGAAAAATGTTTGAACGCATGGTTGCGCCTTTCATGTCTGAGCTTTGAATTTGCCGGAAGATCCGGACTTGAAAAGATCAGGCAGGGGCAGGGGGCGCGCGAATGGCGTGTGCCGTGTTGCAGGCGGGATTGATGCGAACGCCAACGTGCCAGCCGGGCACAACAGTGCCGTCCCCCAGCCAGGAGGGCAAAACCAGCGCTGGAAGGTTTGGCGTGGCGGATGAAAACTGGAAGCCGCAGGCGTGGCCACTCAGGCACAGCGGACATTGTGCCATGCGGGAATGCTTCCCGCCCTCATCGGATGCCGTGCCGATTCCATACGTTGTGCAGATAACGAAACCATGGGAGGCCGGAGCCGCCGCGGCCAGGGCCAGCGGCTGCAACAGCCCCATCAGCAGGGAAAAAAATCCCACCGCCGCGAAAAGCTTTGCTTCGTGGCGCAGGTTTTCAAACCAGCTTGTGTTGCCCAGGCATGGCGTCATCCACAAATGCCTAGCCGAATGCGGGGCCGGCCGCCAGTCTCACCGGCTGCGGCATCGGGGCTCAGAGCTCGTAGAATTCGGCGATCTTGGCCCAGGCTTCCTCTGCCGTGTCGACAAAGGTGATCAGTTCGTCGTCGCCGGGAGAAATCGTGCCCTGCTCGGCCAGAAAGCCAAGGTCGATCGCACCTTCCCAGAACGCCTTGCCAAAGAGAACCACCGGCACCCGCTCCATGCGGCCCGTCTGGATCAGCGTCAGCGTTTCAAACAGTTCGTCCATGGTGCCGAAACCGCCGGGGAACACGGCCACCGCCTTCGCCCGCATCATGAAATGCATCTTGCGGATGGCAAAGTAGTGGAAATTGAAGCAGAGCTCCGGCGTCACATAAAGGTTTGGCGCCTGCTCGTGCGGCAACACGATGTTGAGGCCTATGGAGGGCGCGCCGCAATCGGCAGCGCCACGATTGCCCGCTTCCATCACGCCCGGTCCGCCACCCGTCACCACCACATATTCGCGGTAGTAGGACTTGGCCGATTCTTCCGAGCAGAGCCGCGCGAAATTGCGTGCTTCCTGATAGTAGCGGCTGTTCTTTTCGAGATTCTTCTTCTGCGTCTCATTCTTGGCTGCCCAGGCCTCGCCACCGGGCTCGGGCAGGCGTGCGCCGCCGAACAGGATCACGGTGGAACGAATGCCGCGTTCGGCAAGCGCCATTTCCGGCTTCAGGAGTTCGAGCTGCAGGCGCACCGGGCGCAGTTCGCGCCGGGTCATGAAGTCTTCGTCGTCCCAGGCGAGGCGATAGGTCTCCGCGCGTGTCTGCGGCGTGTCGGGCACCTGCCTTGAGCGGCGCAGGTCCTCGTCGGAATGCGGCAGGGGCGTCCAGCCGTTCTCGTCTTTCGAATCCATGGTCATTTATCCGTCCTTTGGCGCGGTCCCGCGCGATCCCGAGATTGACCCCCAGAGACGCTTCGCATACGTTCCGCGCCGATCCGGGACATTTCTCCCAAACTATCGCTGAGCCCTTAACAGCTTGTTCAATGGAGCCGCAAGCATGACGAGTATCGATGTCGCCGCGCTGGAAACAACAATCGAAAAGGCATTCGACGAGCGCGACGGCGTTTCGACCGACACCCGCGGCGAGATCCGCGATGCGGTAGAAGCTTCGCTGCAACTGCTCGACAGCGGCAAGGCGCGGGTCGCCGAGCGTCAGGCAGACGGTTCCTGGAAGGTGAACCAGTGGCTGAAGAAGGCTGTGCTCCTCTCCTTCCGGCTCAATCCCATGCAGGTCATCAAGGGCGGGCCGGGCGATGCCGTCTGGTGGGACAAGGTGGCCTCGAAATTCGATGGCTGGAGCGCCAACGAGTTCGAGAAGGCCGGCTTCCGCGCCGTGCCCAACGCCGTTGTGCGTCACTCCGCCTATGTCGCACCCGGCGTTGTCTTGATGCCCTCCTTCGTCAATCTCGGCGCCTATGTGGGCGAGGGCACCATGGTCGACACCTGGGCGACCGTCGGCTCCTGCGCCCAGATCGGCAAAAACGTGCATCTTTCGGGCGGTGTCGGCATTGGCGGTGTTCTGGAGCCCATGCAGGCCGGCCCCACCATCATCGAGGATAACTGCTTCATCGGTGCGCGCTCGGAAGTGGTCGAAGGCTGCATCGTGCGCGAAGGCTCGGTCCTTGGCATGGGCGTCTATATCGGAAAATCCACCAAGATCGTCGACCGCGCAACGGGCGAGATCTTTCACGGCGAAGTTCCACCCTATTCGGTGGTCGTGGCCGGCACCATGCCCGGCAAGAACGTACCGGGAGAAAACTGGGGCCCCAGCCTCTACTGCGCCGTGATCGTCAAGCGCGTCGATGAAAAGACGCGCTCCAAGACCTCGATCAACGAACTCCTGCGCGACTGACGAGCTGCGGAGAAGCGCAATGCCCAAGGGACAGATCGCCTGGCTGTTTTTCGGCTTTTCCGGAAGGGTAAGCCGCGCTGCCTTTTTCCTGGCGGGCATGCTTCTGGCCGTGCTCCAGGCCTTTGCGCTCTACCGTTTCACCCTGGCGCCGGAAGGCAGCGGCGCCAGCGGCATGTGGGCGCTGCTTTTCTGGGGCATTTTCTTCGTCTCGGTCTTCTCCTCGGTGGCTCTGGGCGTCAAACGCCTCCACGATTTTGGCAAGCCCGGCATTTTCGCCGTCTCACTCTTCATCCCGATGGTTTCGATCCTCGCCTTCATCGTGCTGTGCCTCTATCCGGGTGATGCTGGCGCAAACGAATATGGCGACCGGACAAACGCACCGAAGCAATAGTAGGTTTGCCGCGTGACAGGCACGCCCTGTTGGATTATCCCTTGCGCATGACACTGCCGACAGATCCCGCCGCCAATCTCGCCGAACTCATCCGCTGCCCCTCCGTCACACCGGTGGAAGGGCAGGCGCTTTCCGTGCTTCAGGGCATGTTGAAGGCGCTCGAATGCACGGTCGAACGCCCGGTCTTTTCCGAAGAGGGCACGCCCGACATCGAAAATCTCTATGGCAAGCTTGCAGGCGAGGGCCCGCATCTCATGTTTGCCGGTCACACAGATGTCGTGCCGCCGGGCGATGAGAGCGCATGGAAACATCCGCCTTTCGCCGCCGCCATTGCCGATGGCCAGATGTATGGTCGCGGCGCGGTGGACATGAAGGGCGGCATCGCCTGTTTCGTCGCCGCGCTCGCCCGCTATGTGGAAGCCCATGGCAAGCCGAAAGGTTCCGTCTCCTTCCTCATCACCGGAGATGAGGAAGGCCCGGCGCTCAACGGAACGGTCAAGCTTCTCGAATGGGCCTTGGAGCGCGGCGAAAAGTGGGACGCCTCGATCGTCGGCGAGCCCACCAATCCAGACCGGCTTGGCGACATGATCAAGATCGGCCGGCGTGGTTCGCTTACCGGCCGCATCACTGTCAATGGCCGTCAGGGGCACGTTGCCTATCCGCACCGGGCAGACAATCCGGTGCCGGGCCTCATGCAATTGCTTGAAGCGCTGCTTGAGACACCCTTCGATGAAGGCACGGCGGATTTTCAGCCGAGCAATCTGGAAGTCACCACCGTGGATGTGGGAAACACCGCCACCAATGTCATCCCGGCCAGCGCCACGGCGGTTTTCAATATCCGCTTCAACGACACCTGGAGTGTGGAAAGCCTACAGGCCGAAATCCACAATCGCCTCGACCACGCGGCAGAGGCAAACCGTCTGCGCAGGGGCGCCGACCAGCCGGTCGATTTCGACGTCGACTGGCTTGGCCGCCCGAGCCCGGTTTTCTTGACGCGCGACGAGAAACTGGTCGAGACCCTGTCGGCTTCGGTCGAGTCTGTGGTCGGCTCGCGTCCACAGCTCTCCACCTCCGGCGGCACATCCGATGCGCGTTTCATCAAGGATTACTGCCCCGTGGTGGAGTTCGGTCTCGTCGGCCAAACCATGCACATGGTCGATGAACGGGTGGCCCTGTCCGACCTCGAAACCCTGACGCAGATCTATCTGCGCTTTCTTGAAGACTGGTTTGCCTGACCATGCCCTCTTTCGCCGAGATCCAGCAGTATCTTGCCGGTGTCTGGCGCATGATGATGGGACGCTCCGAAGGTCTTCGCCTTTTGGATCTGTCTGCAGACGGTTTCTGGAACTCTTTCGTCGCCATTCTTGTCGCCTTCCCGCCCATGGTGGTGGGGTGGGTGGCCATCTCGAACGAACTCGCTGGCGTTGAAATTTTCGCCTCGCGCTTCTCGCTGTTCACGCGGTTGATGCTGACGGATCTGGCAACCTGGGTTTTTCCCTATGCCATCCTTGCTCTCGCGGCGCGCCCGGCCGGCATTGCCGATCGCTTTGTGCACTATGTCGTGGCAAGCAACTGGGCGTCCGCCCTGTTCGCGTGGATCATGCTGCCTGCAATGCTCATGCGGTTGCTCCTGCCGGAGGCCGCAGACCTTGCCAATCTTGCCACGTTCCTCATTTTCATTGCCACGATGGTGCTGTCATGGCGGCTTACAAACGCGGCCATCGGCAAGGGGCCTGCCGTGGCGACGGCGGTCTTCGCGGCCATGTTTGCCGCTTCACTGGCCATTCTTTTCACCTTTGAGGGAGTCCTTGGGCTGGCACGCACCGGTTAGGGGCGGGCGCAACCGACTCGTCCGCGGTGCCACGGATGGCTCAATAATCAACGCGCGTCAGGTAAAGCCCATGCGGCGGGGCGACCGGGCCACAGGCCTTGCGATCGCGGGCTTCAAGTGCCGTTGTCACGTCGTCTGCGCTCCAGCCGCCTTCGCCCACCCGTTTCAGCGTGCCTGCAAAGGACCGTACCTGATTGTGCAGGAAGGAACGGGCCGAGGCGCGGATCTCCACAAATTCCCCGTTGCGCGTCACTTCCAGCTTGTCCAGCGTCTTGACCGGGCTCTTCGCCTGGCACTGGGCCGCCCGGAACGTTGTGAAATCGTGTGTTCCAACCAGCCGCTGCGCAGCCTCGTGCATTGCCTGCGCATCGAGCGGTGCTGCCACATGCCAGGCATGGGCGCGGTCAACGGTCAGGGGGGGGCGCCGATTGTGAATGCGGTAGAGATAGTGCCGGGCCTTTGCCGAAAACCGCGCGTCAAAATCATCGGGCACCTGCGCGGCCTCAATCACGGCCACGGTTTCCTTGGCCATGGCCAGGCGTGCATTGATTGCATTCTGTACGGTGCGGGCAGACCATTCGCGCGTCAGATCGAAATGCGCAACCTGCGCCAGCGCGTGCACGCCGGTATCGGTGCGCCCGGCGCCGAACAGTGTCACGTCTTCACCGGAAAAGGCGGCAATGGCATTTTCAATCGCCGCCTGCACGGAATGGTGCGTGGCCTGCCGCTGCCAGCCAAAATAGGGCCCGCCATCATATTCGATGTCGATGCGAAAGCGCGCCATGGTCAAAGCCCGCCAAAGGCTGGAGCGTAGACGAGCTTGCCCATGCGCGGTGCTACATCGTCCCAGCGCAGAGCCTGAAGCGCCTCGCACTGATAGTCGCTCTCAAAACTTTCGGCATCCCCATGCCGATAGCCGAAACGGCCATAATAGGCGGGGTCGCCCAGAACAACAGACAGCGTTTCGCCGCTGGCGATCAGGCGCTGGTGAGCTTCCTCGACAAGTTGCGCAGCAACCCCCTGCCTTTGGCGGGCAGGGGAGACGGCGAGCGGCGCGAGCGCCACCGCGGGAAAATAGGTGTCGCCGCTCACGACATTAAGGCGGGAAAAGAGCACATGGCCATATACCACGCCTTCAGTTTCCGCCACGAGTGAAAGAACCACGTCGCCATCTGCATGAAGCGACTGAACAAGCCTTGCTTCGCCATCGCCGTCAAAGGCAGTGCACAAGAGGGTGTGGACCGCGTCGCGGTCGGCAACGGTTTCGGTCCGAATATTCATTGCGTTCATGGAAGCACGGTTCCTTTTCCGAGCTTCGCCCCGCGCAGGAAGTCCACCGCCTGCATCGGTCTCCCCCCGGCACGCTGCACTTCGGTCAGTCGCACCGCGCCATCGCTACAGGCAATCGTCAGTACCTCGTCCAGAACTTCGCCAGGCGCGCCTTTGCCGTCGGCGCGTTCGGCCCGCAAGAGCTTGACGCGCTCCGGCTTGCTGCCGAAGCTCATTTCGCACCAGGCGCCGGGAAAAGGCGAAAGCCCGCGAATGTGATCGTGAACCGCGCGGGCAGAGCTGTTCCAGTCGACGCGGGTTTCCTCTTTCAGGATCTTCTTGGCATAGCTCGCGCCCTCGTCGGGCTGCGGTGTCAGCGTCAGTGTTCCTCTTTCGAGCGCATCCATGGCCTCGACCATCAGGGAAGCGCCCACATCTTTCAGCACATCGTGCAGTTCGCCGCCGGTGATGTCCGGCGTGATGGCAATGCGGGATGTCATGGCCACGGGCCCGGTGTCGAGCCCTTCGTCCATTTTCATCACCATCATGCCAGTCTCGCTATCGCCGGCCATGATCGCGCGCTGGATGGGCGCAGCCCCCCGCCAGCGCGGCAGCAGCGATGCATGACCGTTGAAACAGCCAAGCCGCGTGCCCTCCAGAATGGGTTTGGGCAAAAGAAGCCCATAGGCGACCACGATGGCGGCATCGGCTTCTAGCGCGGCAAACGCGGCCTGCTCATCCACGCCCTTGAGCGATTTCGGCGTCCGCACCTCAATGCCGAGCGCTTCGGCGGCCTGATGAACAGGCGATTTGGTGAGTTCCAGCCCGCGTCGCCCGGCAGGGCCGGGGCGGCTGTGAATAGACGGCGACGATCTCGTGCCCGGCCTCCGCCAGCGCCTGAAGTGTGGCAACGGAGAAATCCGGAGTGCCCATAAAGATGAGACGAAGTGCCATGCCGCGTGTCCGATGCGTTCAGTCAATCAAACGAGCGCACCCGCGCTCCTGCGGTGCTTGAAGCGGATTTATCCGCTTACGGTCAAGCCCTGCTGGCACAATTGCCTTATGGAGCGGGAGATGATCAGCCGACCATGCGTGCGGGCGGACGGTCCTTGGCAAGTTTCTTAAACTTGCGCACCACCATGTCGCGCTTGAGCTTTGACAGATAGTCGATGAACAGAACGCCATTCAGATGGTCTATCTCGTGCTGCAGGCAGGTGGCGAGCAGCCCGTCGGCTTCAACGCTCTGCTGCTTTCCTGCGAGATCGAGATAATTGACGGTGACCCCGGCGGGGCGCTCCACCTCCGCATAGTAGTCGGGTATGGAAAGGCAGCCTTCCTCATGCACATTGCGCTGATCGGTGCTGGCGACGATTTCGGGATTGATCACCACCATGGGTGCCGGCTCTTCATCCTTTTCCGAAACGTCGATGACGAGCATACGCAGCGGCTCACCCACCTGGATGGCGGCAAGGCCGATGCCCGGCGCGTCATACATGGTTGCCAGCATGTCGTCGGCGAACCTGCGTAACTGATCGTCGAAGCGCTCGACCGGTTGGGAGGTTTCGCGCAGGATCGGGTCGGGAAGAAGAACTAGCGGTTTGATCGTCATGGCGTTCAGGTAAGCCCTGCCTGTGAGAACGTCAATACAGAACGCTTGTTCACGGTTTGGTCTTATGGTTGCATCACGAATCGTCTAGAGTGCGGGCCATGAACGAGATTTCAGATGTTTTCGCAGCCCCGGTGGCACAGTTTGGTGCCAGCACGTTCACGCTTGGCCAGCTTCTGCTCGCCGGCGGTTTACTGCTTTTTGTGCTGATGATCGCGCTTGTCACCGGGCTGTGGCGCGCGGCGCGTGCGCGGGCGGTGGCGGCAGCCGAGGCTGCCCAGCATGCCCGTGAGGCCGAGGCGCGCATGGCCGAACTGACCAAGGCACAGGCCGAGCTTCAGGGCCGTATGGGCTCTATCGCCGAAGTGTTCGGCAGCCGGCAGGCGGAACTGACCAAGGCCCTGTCGGACCGGCTTGACGGCATGAGCTCGCGGCTTGGCCACTCCATTACCGAGCAGACCAAATCGACCCATGAGAATCTTGCAAAGCTGCAGGAGCGACTGGCGGTCATCGACACGGCACAAAACAATATCCAGTCGCTCGCCGGTCAGGTGGTCCAGCTCCAGCAGATTCTTTCCAACAAGCAGACGCGCGGCGCCTTCGGCCAGTCGCGTATGGAGGCGATCATCGCCGACGGTCTGCCGCACACGGCCTATGAGTTTCAGGCAACGCTCTCCAATGGCAGCCGGCCCGACTGTGTGGTCAAGATGCCCAATGACGCGCCATCGCTGGTGATCGATGCCAAGTTCCCGCTCGAGGCATGGAACGCCATCCGCGCGGCATCCGAAGGTGAGGGCGGTTCGCCCGAAGCCCGGAAAGCCGCCGAAGCAGCGTTTCGCCGCGATATCGAAGTGCACATCAAGGCGATCTCGGAGAAATATCTCCTGACCGGAGAAACGCAGGACACGGCCTTCATGTTCGTGCCGTCGGAATCGATTTTTGCCGAGATCCACGAGAATTTCGAGAACCTTATCCAGCGCGCTCACCGCGCGCGCGTGGTCATTGTCTCACCCTCGCTGCTCATGCTCTCGATTCAGGTCATTCAGGCTGTGCTCAAGGATGCGCGCATGCGCGAGCAGGCGCACTTGATCCAGGCCGAAGTGGTGCGCCTGATGGAGGATGTGGGCCGGCTCGATGACCGGGTGCGCAAGTTGCAGACCCATTTCATGCAGGCGAACAAGGACATCGACATGATCCTTACCTCGACCGACAAGGTCACCAAGCGCGGGGCGAAGATCGAGGCGCTGGAGCTGGGCGCGGGCGAGGCCGAGAAGTCTGACGGAAGTGACAACCGTCTGGCGCCCAAAAAGCCAAATGATGAGGGCGGACCGGGATCTGGCCAGTTGCGGCTGCGCGTGGTTGATGAGTAATTCGAATATTTTCGAAATATTGTTGACGGCGCGATTGCGACGCTTTAGGCGTCCGCATCATGGAACTGGAAGCAGCATCGACCCAGCTTGAAGCGCTCGGCAACCCGGTGCGGTTGCGCATCTACCGCCTGCTCGTGCGAGCGGGTAGCGAGGGCATGCCTGTCGGCGGTCTGCAGGAGCGCCTTTCCATGCCTGCCTCCACCCTTTCGCATCATTGCAAGAAGCTTCTGGAAACCGGCCTTGTTTCGCGCGAGCGGCAGGGGACCACACTGATTTGCCGCGCGCACTATCCGGCAATGCATGCGCTGATCGGCTATCTCACCGACGAATGCTGCACTGAAAGCAGCCAGCCCGGATTACCAGAGGAAAACTGAAGATGGCGCGTGCCCTGACCGCAGAGCCTGGTTACAGGCGCATGATCACGGCGCTCGGCATTGCCCAGATCTGCTCCTGGGGATCGATCTTCTACAGTTTTCCACTGATTGCCGAAGCGATGCGCATCGATCTCGGCTGGTCAAAGCCGCTTCTTTACGGCGGTGCCACGGCGGGTTTGGTTCTGGCTGCACTTGCTGCCTATCCGGTTGGGGCTGCGATCGACCGGGGGCAGGGGCGCTGGGTCATGGGCGGCGCGTCGCTCATGGCGGGGCTGCTCTATCTCCTCTGGTCGCAGGTTGACAGCATTGCGTTGTTCTATGTGGTTGTCCCGCTGCTTGGCGCGCTGCAGGCGGCAACACTCTATGAACCGGCCTTCGCCGTTCTCGCCCGTCGCGTTGGCGCACTGGAGGCGCGGCGCGCGATCACCGCGCTGACGCTATGGGGCGGCTTTGCCAGCACGGTGTTTGTGCCGTTGGTTCAATGGCTTATCGATATGCTCGACTGGCGTGGCGCGCTGATGGTTCTCGGCGCAATCAATGCCCTTGTCTGCGCCAGCCTCTATGTCGCGGTGATCGACCCGACCAGGGACAGACCGAATGAATCGACGGGAGAGAACGGAAAGCCGGAGTTCGCCGGTCGCGCCGCCGTTTCCTGGGCCTTTCGACAGCCGGTCTTCTGGGCGCTGGTGCTGTTTCTCGTGCTTTATGCCGGTGTTTTTTCCAGTCTGAGTTTTCATCTTTATCCGCTGCTACTGGAGCGTGGATTGAGCGCATCGGAAGTCGTCGGCATCGTTGCCGTCATTGGCCCGGCGCAGGTTGCCGGCCGTATCGCCATCTGGAGTTTCGCTCCGGAAGCGCCCGTGCGCCGCATCGGTTCGATCATGGTCGGCGTGTTTCCGCTGGTGCTCAT
The DNA here is from genome assembly GCF_040819555.1 of Nitratireductor sp. GISD-1A_MAKvit. Taxonomy (GTDB): domain Bacteria; phylum Pseudomonadota; class Alphaproteobacteria; order Rhizobiales; family Rhizobiaceae; genus Nitratireductor. Next base: position 3,286,789 of record NZ_CP161920.1, on the reverse strand, counting down.
CGGCTACGCTTTTGCGCCGCCGCATTTTCTCGTAATTGCGATCATTGCCGCGTTCTATGGCGCGGCCAACGGCATGATGACCATCGTGCGCGGGCTTGCCGTTCCCGAAATGCTGAGCCGTGAGGCCTATGGCGCGATCAACGGGGCGCTGATCGCGCCATCCCGTATGGTGGAAGCGATTGCGCCGCTGGGCGTCGCCGCTCTCTGGGCGGCAAGCGGCGGATATGATCTCTATCTTATGCTCGCTTTCGCCGCGACACTGGTCATGGTCGGCGCCTTCTGGACGGCGTCATTCATGGCTCGACCGAAATTTCCGAAAACCGCGTGAAACGGGAAAATTCCGTTTCAAATCCCAAAATTTTCCAAAATTCCAGTCAAAATTACCCAAAACGCAGCTAGCCTGAAAACCGCGCGGTCAGCGCCTCCAGCGCTGCCTGATCTGACGCCGCCCGCTCCCGGAGAGCGGTCACGAGACAGGCCTCGGAACGCAGGATCACGCCATCGTCGAGAACCTTCAGATGGTTTGCCGTGAGCGTCGATCCGGTGGACGTGATATCGACGATCACATCGGCCGAGCCCGCTGCCGGTGCACCTTCGGTGGCGCCGAGGCTTTCCACGATGCGATAGACCTGAATGCCGTGCTTCTGGGAGAAGAACTGCTGGGTCAGCCGCCAGTATTTGGTAGCGATCCTTAGCCGGCGTCCATGCCGATGGCGGAAATCGGCTGCGACATCGTCGAGATCGGCCATGGTCGCCACGTCGAACCAGACCTCCGGCACCGCAACCACCACGTCTGCGCGGCCAAAGCCCAGCCTTGCGGCAATCGCCACCTTGCGCTCCCAGTCGGGAATGGTTTCGCGGACGAGATCTTCGCCGGTGACGCCGAGATCAACCGTGCCGCGCTCCAGTTCGCGGGCGATTTCGGAGGCCGAGAGAAAGGCAATCTCGACACCGACCACGCCTTCGAGCGTGGCGCGGTAGCGCCGGTCGTTTTCCGGCAGGTGAACGGTGAGGCCAGCCTTTTCGAGCTGCGCCAGCGCGTTTTCCTTGAGGCGGCCCTTGGAGGGCAGGGCGAGGGTGATGCTCATGCCGCCGTCTCCTTCAGACCTGCCACGCGATCGAGCCAGATGGAAAAGCCGACGCCGGGAATGGGCGTCTCCGCGCCCAGAAGTGTCAACAGCCGGTCATAGCGCCCGCCACCGGCCAAAACCGTGCCGGCGGGTGACGCGATCTCGAACACGAAACCGGTGTAGTAGTCGAGCGGGCGACCAAAGCCGGCATCATAGGTCAACGTGTCAAGCGGCATTCCCTCGGCCGAAATCCGCTCAGCGCGCGCGGCGAAGGTTTCGAGCGCGTCATCGAGAACGAGACCGTTTTCGGCGGCAAAGGCAGAAAGCCGTTCGCCCGCTTCGGCAAAGGGCGTGCGCATTTGAACGAATGCCTTCAGGGCGCTCATGGCCTCGTCCGTCAGTCGAACACTGCGCAGTTCCGCCTTCTCGATGAGCCGCCGGGCGATTTCGTGCGGGGCACGACCGGCGGAAGGCGAAATCCCGGTCTCGTTCATCACCGTGCTGACATGCTCTGACAAAGCTGCCTCGTCGCCACGGGCCACAAGTCCGGCAACGGCACGCGGCAGGTTGGCGGCGGTTTGCGGATTGGCGAGATCGTCGAGCGCGGCCTGCAGAAGCTTTGGCGAGCCGAAGGCGCGGGTCAGGCGCATCTGCCAGCCGCGCGGCAGGCCAAGCGCTGAAAGCACCGCCTCGAACACCGCCTGATCCCCCAGCGTGACGGAGAGCTTCTGGCCCGGCAGAACGCGCGCCAGAAGCGCATGCGCGTCACCCAGCGAACGGGCATCCGCGCCAGCCCGGTCGCTCGCACCAAGATCCTCAATGCCGGCCTGAAAGAACTCGGCCCCGCCCTCGCGCTGCTGGCGGAAGACCTCGCCCAGATAGGCATAGCGCTGCGGGGTGGCGGCACGCTTTTCGATATGGTCGCGGCAGACGGGGATGGTGAATTCGGGCCGGAGACAGAGATTGGCGCCGGTCTCGCTTTCCGTCAGGAAAATGCGGCGGCGCAGATCTTCGCCCGCCATATCCAGAAACGGATCGGCGGGCTGGATGATCGCGATGTCGGTCAGCACCGCATCGCGTTCGGCAAAGAGCGCGAAGATGTCGTCGGCAAAATCGGGTGCGCGCAGGGTCATGGGGCGTTCTCCTGCCTTGCGCTTCGGGCAAAGGTCTCGCGCGATACCTGGCGCCGGCGCTGCCCCTCATCCGCCTGCCGGCACCTTCTCCCCGCCAGCGGGGAGAAGGAGGATGGCCGCAACGTCAGTGTCTCCCTCTCCCCGCTGGCGGGGAGAGGGTAAGGGTGAGGGGCGAGCACTGGGCTGCTGGAACCAGCGATGGCGGCTGTCATCACGCAGCCCCGCCGGCCTGCGCGGCAAGCATCTTGCGCACCGTCTCGACGAGTTCGTCTTCGCTGACGGTCAGCTGCGCCACGCGGGCCTCGCGCCATTCCTCATTGCTTTCGATCTCGGCGGAAAGCTTCTTGCCCTCGATCAGATCCTTGATCTGCACTTCGCCATTGGCGCGCTCGTCCGCGCCCTGAATGATGGCCAGCGGCGAACCGCGGCGGTCGGCATATTTGAGCTGGTTGCCGAATTTCTTCCAGTTGCCCTGATACATCTCGGCACGAATGCCGGCAGTGCGCAGCTTCTGCGTGAACTGCTGGTATTTCGCCATCGCCTCGGTGTCGCCATCCATGACGGTGATGAGCACCGGCGGCAGGACGGGATCCTGACCGAGCTTGCCGAGGTTCTTGAGCGCGGTCGCCAGACGCGACACGCCGATGGAAAAGCCCGTTGCCGGAACCGGCTGGCCGCGAAAGCGCGAGACGAGCCCGTCATAACGCCCGCCACCGCCAACGGAACCGAAGCGCACGATCTCGCCCTTTTCATTGGGAATTTCAGCGGTCAGCTCGGCCTCGAAAACGGGGCCGGTGTAATATTCGAGGCCGCGCACGACGGAGGGGTCGATGTTGATGCGGCTTTCATCGTAGCCGGCTGCGCGGCACAGACTTTCGATCTGCGCGAGTTCTGAAGCACCGGCCTGGAACGTCTCATTGTCGAGCTGGTGAGCATTGCCATCGACATAATCGAGTACGATCTGGGCATTCGCCTCATCCAGCCCCGCGCCCTTCGTGAAGTCGCCTTCGCCTTCCTTGCCACCATCCCAGCGGCCTTCGCCCAGAAGAAGCTTCACGCCTTCCGGTCCGAACTTGTCCAGCTTGTCGATGGCGCGCAGCACGGTCAGCTTCTGCGCCTCGTCGGTGACGCCGATGGCCTCCATCACGCCGTCGAGCACCTTGCGGTTGTTGACGCGGATCACATAGTCGCCGCGGGCGATCCCGAGTGCTTCCATGACATCGGCCATCATCATGCACATCTCGGCATCGGCGGCGACGCCCGGCGCACCCACCGTGTCGGCGTCGAACTGCATGAACTGGCGGAAGCGGCCCGGTCCCGGCTTCTCGTTGCGGAACACATAACCCGCCCGGTAGGTGCGGTAGGGAAGCTGAATGTCGTTGAAATTCTCGGCCACATGGCGGGCCAGCGGGGCGGTCAGGTCGTAGCGCAGTGAGAGCCACTGCTCGTCATCATCCTGAACGGAGAACACGCCCTCGTTTGGCCGGTCCTGATCGGGCAGGAATTTACCGAGTGCGTCGGTGTATTCGAAAATCGGGGTCTCGACCGGGTCGAACCCATAGCGCTCATAGACCTCGCGGATCTTCGCGCACATCTCATCCACGGCGCGAATGTCGCTCGCATGGCGGTCGACAAAGCCGCGTGGGAGCCTCGCCCGGGTCTTGTCAGCCTTTTTAGCCATGTCGAAATCCGTCCATAATTGAAGAAAACCGCGCCCGGAAGGGGCGCGGCTGTCCTAGCCGATCATGGCCGAAGCGGCAAGGCCGGCCGACCCGGCCTGCGGGCTCCCGTTCAACTGACGATGCGCAGATTGGAAAGCTCGTCTCCGATGGCCTTGAAGGCATCGTCCAGATCGCCGCCCGTGGCATTCCAGAACAGCTTGACCGGCTTGCCATTGCCGTCCTTGCGCGTTCGCGAGTCGGAGGAGCAGGCCTTCAGCGCGTCGATCTGCTTTTTCTCCGAACTGTTGCGCTCGTCGAGATCGAGCGCGACCGTCATGACGATGATGTTTTCTCGCTTCGCATTCTCGCAGGTGGCGGTCATGTGGCTGGTCATCGCCGCGGAGTAGTTGCTGTTGGAATAGGAGTATTCGTTGACACCCTCGGCCCCCTCGAAAAGGCGGCTTTCTCCGGCGCGGTTTCGCACATAACCATAGTTGGAATAGATCGATTTCGAGCCGGCGAGGTCGTTTCCGCCATAGCGGTGGTTTATGCCGGAATAGCTCTGCGCGGTTATGCTGGTGGGTGTGTAATAGGTGTTGGCGCCGTCGGTCAGAACGATCACCACCTTGTCATTGCCCTTTTCGTTGTCGGGGCGGCCTTCCGAAAAGGGCGCGCGCCCGGAAACCACCCGCCAGCCCCAGGCCAGCCCCTCGGTTACATTCGTCGCACCGCCTGCTTCCATGTCGTCGATGGCGGTATTGATCCTGTTCAGCCCCTCGCTCCGGCCAACATCGGTGAGCGGAGTGATGGGCCTGGTGCTGCAGCTTGCATTTGGCCCTTCGTTGATGTCCATGCGGCGCGTTTCATGGGGTTTGAAATATTTCGGCATAAAGGCCTGGTCATAGGCCGCGGTCGTCGAGCCGCCGGTGAAATCGTCCCACCAGTTGTTGTTGGCCGGGCGCAGGCTGTAGTCGATCTGATCCGTTTCATCCGGTGCGAACATGGGGACGAAGAGCGTTTCCGGCCTGCTCCTGTCTGCCGGTTCGTCATTGAGGTTCAGAGGATAAGGCCGCATCTCCACGCAGCCGGCCCAGCTGGTGACGCTGTCATAAGTGTAGGTTGTGTTTTCGACCCAGCCATAGCGCCGGCAGGAGCCGTTTCTACGGTATCTGATACATTCATAGGCCCAGTCCGTCGCCGAGCCGGAGATGCGTTTCATCTCATCGTAGAGCGTGAAGCGCGTGACCTTTTCGCCTTCTTGCGCACCCCAGCCTCTGCCCTTTTTGTAGTAGATGCCCGCCGCCATTTCGACGCGTTTTTCGGGATCATCGTCTGCCATGGTGGACCAGTCGAAATTCTCATGATGAATGGGAGAGCGGCCATCCGTGTCCATCCAGTCCGCGCCGGCATTTTGCGGTCCCACATTCACCGAAGCGGCGAACGGCACCAGGCCGAACTGGACCGGCTTCTCAATCTGCTTCATCTGCGCGCCTTCGGCAGCGATGGTCTTCACCAGCTCCTTGGCCGCTTTTTTCAGGATCGAAAGGCGCTTTTCGAACGAGCCGGTCGCGGTGTATCCCATGGACCCGGAATTATCGAGCACGAGAGCGACCTCAAGCGTGTTTTTCAGCCGGATCTCGCTCTGTGCCCTGAAATCGACCTGCGTTTCGTTGTCGGGGTTTTCGCCACGCAGCAACTGGAAGACCGGATAGAAAAGCGGTTCGTATTTGAGCTGCGCTTCCAGTTTGAGCGTGCCGCCGCCCGTGTTCTGATTGGGAAGCATGACGGCGAGCGTGGTGTTGGCCGGATCGACCCCGCCGAGATTGGCCTCGAAGAAATCACGGGCATACTCCTTCGCCTCTTCGTCGCTCGCTCCCTGAGTGAGATATCTGGCGGTTGCTATGCCCGCCGCATCCAGCGCCTGCAGGGTCATCTGCCGCTGTCGGGAGATCTGGCCATAGTCGATCACGAGTGCGGTGACACCCAGGAGCGGTGCCATCAGGAGTGCGGTCATCAAGGAAAAGTTGCCGCCACGGTCATGCACGAATCTGTAGAACATTTGGGCCACCCCTTTAAAAGGTACTGGTCCAGATTCCACCCAGTGTGCTTAACCCCGGGTAACTGGTGCGATCACGTTGGTTTTCTTGGTTTTCGCAACGTTAACACCCCCGATACAAACCCCGCGGTTTTTGCCTGCGATAATAAAACCGGGTGACTTCGAAGCCGGCATCCGATAATTCCGGCCTGAGCCTCTCTCCCACTCCTTCAATGCCCGAGACCAACCGTTCTTCATGTCCAAAACTCCGCAGATAATCGATACGCTTGACCAGATCACCGGACCCTATGATGCCATCCTGTGTGATGTCTGGGGCGTGATCCACAATGGTGTCTCCGTCTTTCCCAAGGCGTGTGCCGCCCTTTCCAGAGCGCGGGACGCCGGCAAGGCGGTGGTTTTGATCACCAACTCGCCACGCCCGCATGAAGGGGTGGAAGAGCAGCTCGGTGCGCTGGGCGTTCCCGACGATGCGTGGGATCGTGTCGTGACCTCAGGTGATGTGACGCGCGACCTTATCCGCACCGCGCCGCGGAAGATTTTCCACATCGGCACCGAGCGCGACAAAGCGATCTTCGATGGGATCGACGTGGAACTGGTGGAGGATTTCGAAGCCTCCGGCGTCGTTTGCACCGGCCTGTTCGACGATGAGAACGAAACGCTGGAGGACTATGCGGAATTGCTGGAGCGCCTGAGAATGCGCGATCTTCCGTTCATCTGCGCCAATCCCGACATCATTGTCGAGCGCGGCGACCGGCAGGTGTGGTGTGCCGGGGCGCTCGCACGCGATTACGGGCTTCTGGGCGGACGCACGCTGATTGCCGGAAAGCCGCACCACCCGATCTATAAGGCGGCGTTCAAGGCGGCAGCCGACATCATGGGTAGCGAGCTTGAGCGCGAGAAGGCCCTTGCCATCGGCGATGGCGTGCTGACCGACGTGAAGGGCGCCGATCAGTATGGCGTCGATGTCCTGTTCGTGGCGGACGGCATCCACGCGCGCGAATATGGCGATGGCGAGGGGCCGGAGCCCGACCGCCTTGCGGCGTTTCTCGAAACCCATGGCCACAATCCGGTGGCTGTGATTGCGCGTCTTAGATAGGGTGCGCGCGTGGCCGGACCGATCAAGCGCATTGCAGATCTGACCGAAATGCCCGCCGCCCTTCGCGGCGGCGTGGTGGCCATCGGCAATTTTGATGGCGTGCATCGCGGGCATCAGTCTGTGCTGGAGCCGGCGCTTGAGATTGCCCGGCGGGACGGTGTTCCGGCACTTGTGCTGACCTTCGAGCCGCATCCGCGGCAGGTTTTCCGGCCGGATGTCCCGCTTTTCCGCCTGACGCCCGCGCCGATGAAGGCAGCGCTGCTGGGAGCGCTCGGCTTCGATGCGGTTGTCGAGCAGCAGTTCGACCGCGCATTCTCCGGTCTTTCGCCGCAGGAATTCGTTCACTCCGTACTGGTCGAGGGGCTTGGCATCACCCATGTGGTGACGGGTTACGACTTTCATTTCGGCAAAAACCGTGGTGGCACGCCTGATCTTCTCAAGGCGGCGGGGCGGGACAACGGTTTTGGCGTGACCCTGGTGGACGCCTTTTCCGATGAGGGCGGGGCGGTGATTTCCTCAAGCCGCATTCGCGCTCTTCTGGGGGACGGCGCGGTGGCAGAGGCTGCCGGCCTTTTGGGCTATCGCTACACGGTGGAGGCTGAAGTTACGGGTGGCCAGAAGCTGGGGCGCACGCTGGGTTTTCCCACTGCGAACATGGCGCTGCCGTTGGAAACGGAACTCCGCCACGGCATTTATGCGGTGCGCTTTCGCCGGGCCGATGGCACGCTGCACAATGGGGTTGCCAGTTTCGGCCGCCGCCCGACCGTGACGGAAGAGGGCGCGCCGCTGCTCGAAACCTTCCTGTTCGACTTTGACGGCGATCTCTACGGCGAACGCTGTTCGGTCTCGCTGTTTTCCTTCCTGCGCGGGGAGGAGAAATTCGACGGGCTCGATCCGCTGGTTGAACAGATGAAGCGCGACGAGGCGGAAGCGCGCGCGCTGCTTGCCGAAGTGAAGCCCCTTTCGGCTCTCGATCTGCGGCTTGCTTTCGACGGGCTGGCAGCGTGAGGGCAATCGCCTCTTTATTCTTCGGCCTGCCTCGGCTAAAAGCCGTTGCCATGATGACACGCGCCGGTTTCATACCGATTGCCATACGAATTATTGGCCCGGCCTTCCGTGCGGCCTGAGTGCTGCGGAAGGTCCGGGTTCTGCCGCGCGTCACACGCGCTTTTTTCCGATTTTCCATAATGGCTATGGCAGGGCCATCGCAGGCTTTGCCCATCTCACGGCGAGAACATGACCGACACGTCCGAAAAGATCGACTATTCCAAGACCCTCAACCTGCCGCAGACGGAGTTTCCCATGCGCGCGGGGTTGCCGAAGAAAGAGCCCGAGATCGTTGCGCGCTGGCAGGAGATGGATCTTTACCGTCTCATGCGCGAGGATGCGCAGGGGCGCGAGAAATTCGTGCTGCATGACGGCCCGCCCTATGCAAACGGCAACATCCATATCGGCCATGCGCTGAACAAGGTTTTGAAGGACATCATCACGCGCTCGTTCCAGATGCGCGGCTATGATGCCAATTATGTGCCGGGCTGGGACTGCCACGGCCTGCCGATCGAATGGAAGATCGAGGAGCAGTATCGCGCCAAGGGCAAGAACAAGGACGAGGTGCCGGTCAACGAGTTCCGCCAGGAATGCCGCGACTTCGCCAGCCACTGGATCAAGGTCCAGTCGGAAGAGTTTCTGCGGCTGGGCATCGAAGGCGACTTCAAGAACCCCTACACGACGATGAATTTCCACGCCGAAGCGCGGATTGCCGGCGAGCTTCTGAAATTCGCCATGTCCGGCCAGCTCTATCGCGGCTCCAAGCCGGTGATGTGGAGCGTGGTGGAGCGCACCGCGCTCGCCGAAGCGGAAGTGGAATACCAGGATGTCGAAAGCGACATGATCTGGGTGAAGTTTCCGGTGGCGGAAGGCGAACTCTCGGACGCCTTTGTTGTGATCTGGACGACCACGCCATGGACAATCCCCGGCAACAGGGCAATCGCCTATTCGCCGCGCATCTCCTATGGTCTCTACGAGGTCACGGCTGCGGAAAACGATTTTGGCCCGCAGGCGGGTGAGAAGCTGATCTTCGCCGATGCGCTTGCGGAAGAATCCTTCGCCAAGGCAAAGCTTGAATACAAGCGTCTGCGCGATGTGTCCGCAGAGGCTCTCGCCACCATCACCTGCGCACACCCTCTCAAGGGGCATGGCGGCGGTTATGATTTCACCATCCCGCTTCTGCCCGGCGATCACGTTACCGACGATGCCGGCACGGGCTTCGTCCACACCGCACCCAGCCATGGTCGTGAGGACTTTGACGCGTGGATGGATGCACGCGCCGAGCTTGAGGCGCGTGGCATCGACAGTGCCATCCCGTTCCCGGTCGACGATGCAGGCTATTACACCAAGGACGCGCCGGGCTTCGGTCCCGACCGCGAGGGCGGGGCGGCGCGCGTCATCGACGACAAGGGCAAGAAGGGTGACGCCAACAAGGCCGTCATCGAAGCGCTGATCGCGCGCGACATGCTCTTTGCACGGGGGCGGCTAAAGCACTCCTATCCGCATTCCTGGCGGTCGAAGAAGCCGGTCATCTTCCGCAACACGCCGCAATGGTTTGTCTATATGGACAAGGATCTGGGCGGCTACGGCCTTTCGGCAGAAGGCCGAGCGTCCGACCGGACGCCGGGCGATGTTTCGCCCGCCCCCGCGGAGGCCAGCTCGCAGAGCGAGCGTACGGCCGTGAGCGAAAACCAACCCGACACGCTGCGTTCGCGCGCGCTGAAGGCCATTGACGAGACCCGCTTTGTGCCCGCTGCCGGTCAGTCGCGCCTGCGTGCCATGATCGCCGACCGGCCCGACTGGGTGCTCTCGCGCCAGCGCGCCTGGGGCGTGCCGATCTGCGTTTTTGCCGATGAAGACGGAAACGTGCTTCAGGACGAGGCGGTCAACCAGCGCATTCTCGACGCCTTCGAGGCCGAGGGTGCGGACGCGTGGTTTGCCGAAGGCGCGCGCGAGCGCTTCCTTGGCGAGCGCGCCGGCGAGCCGTGGCAGCAGGTCATGGACATTCTCGATGTGTGGTTCGATTCCGGCTCCACACACACTTTCACGCTGGAAGACCGGCCGGACCTGAAATGGCCCGCCGACGTTTATCTTGAAGGCTCCGACCAGCATCGCGGCTGGTTCCACTCCTCGCTGCTGGAAAGCTGTGCGACGCGGGGGGAGGCTCCCTACAAAGCCGTCATCACCCATGGCTTCACCATGGCAGAAGACGGCCGCAAGATGTCGAAATCGCTCGGCAACACCGTGGTGCCGCAGGAGATCATGAACCAGTCTGGCGCCGACATTCTGCGCCTGTGGGTCGCCACCACCGATTACTGGGAAGATCAGCGTCTCGGCAAGGCGATCATCCAGACCAATGTCGATGCCTATCGCAAGCTCAGAAACACCATCCGCTGGATGCTCGGCACGCTCGCGCATGACACGGGTGAAACCGTGCCGCTGGCCGATATGCCGGAGCTGGAGCGCCTGATGCTCCACCGTCTGGCCGAGCTCGATGAGCTGGTGCGCAAGGGCTATGACAATTTCGATTTCAAGCGCAACATCCGTTCGCTGCTTGATTTCATGGTGGTGGAACTTTCCGCATTCTATTTCGATGTTCGCAAGGATGCGCTCTACTGCGATGCACCGTCGAGCGCGCGCCGCAAGGCATCGCTTCAGGTGGTTCGCACGCTGTTTGACTGCGTGGTAACCTGGCTTGCGCCGATGCTGCCCTTCACCATGGAAGAGGCATGGCTTGAGCGTCATCCCGAGGCGCGTTCGGTGCATCTGGAGCAGTTCCCCGAAGTGCCGCAGGAATGGCGCAATGCGGAGCTTGCCGAGAAATGGAAGAAAATCCGTCAGGTTCGCCGCGTCGTCACCGGTGCTCTGGAAATCGAGCGCAAGGAAAAGACCATCGGTTCCTCGCTTGAAGCTGCCCCGGTCGTCTATGTGAATGATGAAGGCCTGCAAAAGGCGATTGCCGACCGCGACATGGCCGAAATCTGCATCACTTCCGGCATCGATATCCGCCACGAGGCGCCGCCGGCGGATGCCTTCACGCTGGACGAGGTGCCGGGTGTCGGCGTCGTTTTTGCGCGGGCCACGGGCGAGAAATGCGCGCGTTCCTGGCGCTACACGGACGATGTGGGCTCCGATCCGGAATTTCCGGATGTTTCGGCGCGCGATGCGGCAGCCCTGCACGAACTCAAGGCGCTTGGCCGGCTTTGATTGGCGCTGAGCGGGAAGCTTCGGCGCTGCCGATTGCTTCCCGCCGTCTCCTTCGCTACAAATGCCGCCAGGTCAAGGATGCCACGTTGTCGCCGGATTCGTGCGCGACATGCGTGACGTGAGTTCCCGTTGGTCATGCAAGGCGGGACGATAAGCAGGATGCAGCACCGTTGCAGCAGCATTCTGGGAGAGAGGTAGCAGTGATTAGAACGGGTACCACAACATCGCGACGTGCCGTGCGCATGGTTGCAGCTTCGGGCACCCTGTGCCTGTCGGCCGTTCTGTTATCCGGCTGTATGGGCGCCCCGACCTACGGGACCGACAAACCCGCCGATCAGCAATTGCTTGAAGACGTGACCGGCGTACTTTCGCTCGGACCGAAGGACAAGCCGCGCGTCGACTACAAGCCGCGCGCGGGGATTGTCATGCCATCCTCCACCGAAGTGCTGCCGCCGCCGCAGGAAGACGTAGCCTCCGCCGGCAATCCGGCCTGGCCCGAATCTCCCGAAGAGCGCCTTGCGCGCATTCGTGCAGAGGCGACGGCCAACCAGGATAATCCCTTCTACAAATCCCCTGTCGAGCGCGACATCGGTGTCAATGCGCGCACGGAAGACGGTTTCGTCAATCCGGAAATCGCCAAGAAGCAGCGCGAGGAGTATTTCAAGCGCCGTGCGGCGATGAAGCAGGGCAGTGCCACCTCGCGGCGATATCTCAGTGAACCACCGGTCGACTATCGACAGCCCGCGCAAAGCGCGCCAACAGGCGAATTGGGTGAAGACGAAGCCAAGAAGGCCCGCGCCGCACGGAAGGCTGCGCAAAAGGGTGGCGGCGGCTTCGATCTGGGTCGGCTGTGGCCCTGGGGTGGATAACAGATAGGGGTGGACGACACCCCTGACGACGGAGCGGGCCCTGCGCCCGCTTTTTTTTATCGCTGATTTTTGAAGAAGGTCTTCAGAAGTTCCGAGGCTTCTCTTTCGCCCAGACCCGGATAGACTTCGGGAGCATGGTGACAGGTCGGCAGCGTGAAAAAACGGGCGCCATTTGTCACCGCACCACCCTTTTCGTCACCTGCTCCGAAATAAAGGCGGCGGATGCGGGCAAAAGAGATTGCCCCGGCGCACATGGCGCAGGGTTCCAGCGTCACGTAGAGATCCGCCCCGACAAGACGCTCCGTATCAAGAAGAGTGCACGCCTCGCGGATCGCCACGATTTCTGCATGGGCCGTTGGGTCGCTGCATTCGCGGGTCCGGTTTCCAGCGCGCGCGACAATCTTGCCTTCAAGCACGACCACGGCCCCGACAGGCACCTCGCCACGTCCGGCGGCGAGACGCGCCTCTTCGAGCGCAGCATCCATGAAACTGGTGTATTTCGCTTTCGTGGGTCTCTTCAATCTTTTTGCTCGCAACTGGCGGTGCGAATTGTTACCTAGAGCGCCATGCTTCCGGAAGGATGCATGAAGGACGCTTTATCATGTCTTTTCCGTATGTCTGCACAGGTCAGGTGATTCCACCTGGCTGCAAAATGCGTTAGTCGCCTCTATAGCATCGGGTGCGAATTCGGAATCGATTTTCCTGCGGTCCGATCTCTGATTTAAAAAACACTGGAGCGGTTCCGGCGCATGGGGCGCAATGCGGAATCCCGGGGCAAAAGGCCATCATGACCAAAGACCGACCCAAAGAAACCAAGCGGGAAAAGAAACCGGGCAAGCCGGACCGAGGCGGGGATATGGCCCCGAAAGACGCCGAAAAGGCGGGTGGCGAGCGCATTGCCAAGCGTCTGGCACGCGCGGGCATTGCCTCGCGTCGCGACGCCGAAGCGATGATTGAGGCGGGCCGCGTCAGCGTCAACGGAAAGGTTCTTGCCTCTCCGGCTTTCAATGTGAGCGCTTCCGACCGCATTCTGGTGGACGGAGAGCCATTGCCTGCGGTCGAGCGCACGCGGCTCTTTCTCTTCCACAAGCCCGGGGGTGTGGTCACCACCAATCGCGATCCGGAAGGCCGCAAGACCATATTCGACGTGCTTCCGGCAGGCCTGCCGCGGCTCATCACGGTCGGACGTCTCGACATCAATACGGAAGGTCTGATCGTTCTGACCAATGATGGCGGGCTGGCGCGCGCACTGGAACTGCCCGAAACCGGCTGGCTACGCCGCTATCGCGTCCGCGTTCATGGCAAGGTGGACGCAACGGCACTTGAAGGCCTCAAGGAGGGCATTGCCGTTGATGGTGTGTTTTATGGAGCGATCGAGGCGACGCTTGACCGCGAGCAGGGCAGCAATGCCTGGCTGACGCTCGGCCTGCGCGAAGGCAAGAACCGTGAGGTCAAGAATGTGCTCGGTGCGCTGGGGCTGGAGGTTACGCGGCTCATCCGCATTTCCTATGGGCCGTTTCAGCTCGGCACGCTGGGTGAGGGCGAGGTGCAGGAGGTGAAGGGGCGCACCCTGCGCGACCAGCTCGGCGACCGCCTGATCGAGAAATCGGGTGCGAATTTCGATGCGCCCATCGTCAATCCGTTCTCCAACAAGCCCGTTCGCGCCGAGCGCAAGCCGCGCGATGGTGAGGCGGAGGAGAAGCAGGCTGGCCGTGAGCGCGACGGCGCAAAGGGCTTTGTGAAAAACCGCAAGCGCGACCGTGAAGAAAAGCGCGAGGCCGCCCGCGACCGCCTGCAGACGTCCCGACCTGCCCGCCGTGAGGACGAACGCGGACCACGCCAGAACCGGGGCAGCCATGTGTGGATGGCGCCCGGCGCACGGCCACAGGGAAAGCGCAAAGAAGCAGCTGTCGAGGCGGATGCAGACGAGGGAGCGCGGTCAACGCGCAAACCGCGCCGGGAAGGAGCCGCTCCGGCACGCGGTGACAAGCCGTTCCGTTCGCGCGGGGACAAGTCTTTCGGCAAGGACCGCGCGGAACGTGGCGATCGCGCGCGCGGTGGCGACAGGCCTCGCCATTCGAAACACGAAAACCCTGCCGGCGAGACGCGGGAGGGCAGGCCCTTCCGCTCGCGCGACGACCGCTCCGCTTCCGCTGATAAGCCAGGTTTCTCCAAGGGCGGCAAGCGCGACGGAAGGCCGGGGGGAAAGCCGGGGGGGAAGCCCGGGGGGAAACCAGGTGCGGACAAGCGTTTCGGCAAACCCGGCGGCAAGCCTTCCGGTAAACCGGCGGGCAGGTTCTCGGGCAAGCCGGGTGGTGGGCCGCGCCCCGGAAAGGGCCGCAGCGGGACCGGAAAGCCGGGCAAACCCGGCGGGAAGGGCTGACCCGTGCGGATTGTGGGCGGAGAGTTTCGTGGCCGCACGCTGGCCGCTCCGAAATCGGACGCGATCCGCCCCACCACGGACCGTACCCGCCAGGCGCTGTTCAACATTTTCGAGCATCGCCATGCCGGGCGTCTTGAAAATGCGCGTGTGCTCGATCTTTTCGCCGGCACGGGGGCCCTGGGGCTGGAAGCGCTTTCGCGTGGTGCTGCCTTCGCTCTCTTCATCGAAGAGGCGGCCTCTGCCCGCGCGCTGATCCGCAGCAATGTGGAAAACCTTGGCCTGCAGGGGCGCAGCAAGATCTTTCGCCGCGATGCGACGCGGATCGGAGAGGCGGGAACCATTCAGCCCTTCGATGTGGTTCTGGCTGATCCACCCTATGGCAGAAACCTTGGCGAAAAGGCGCTCGCCGCTGCGCTGGCCGGAGGCTGGCTCGCCCCCGGTGCGCTGATCATGGTGGAGGAGGCGGCGGGTTCGCCGTTTCAGCCGCCAGAAGGGGTTCGGCTCATCGAACGGCGTGAATACGGCACATCCTGTGCCACCTTTGCCGAGTGCGCCTGAGTTTCGTCACTTTTGAACCGATAGGTTTGCCTTGTCATGAGCCCGTGGCATTGTGCGCGGGCACACCACAAAACGTACAGGGCCTGTCCATGAGAAATTCCATCGCGAATGTCGCGCGCAAAGCCGCATTCGCAGCCATTGTTGCCATTGCGACGCCCTCGTTTGCCACCGGGCAGGAGGCGGGGCAGGGCGAAGGGCAAGACACCGCCGTTTCCAGTTTCACTCTGGAAAACGGCCTCGAAGTGGTCGTTGTCCCCGACCACCGCGCGCCTGTTGCCACGCACATGCTCTGGTACAAGGTGGGCAGCGCGGATGAAGAACCCGGAAAGTCCGGCATCGCCCACTTCTTCGAACATCTCATGTTCAAGGGCACGAGCACCTATCCCTCCGGCGAATTTTCGGCCGCGATCGCGGCGGTGGGCGGCAGCGAAAATGCCTTCACCTCATATGACTACACGGCTTATTACCAGCAGATCGCGCCGTCCGAACTGCCGGAGATGATGCGCTTTGAGGCCGACCGGATGCGCAATCTGGTGCTGTCGGAAGAAAACATCGAAACCGAACGCCAGGTGGTGCTCGAAGAGCGGCGCCAGCGCACCGACAACGTGCCATCCTCCATTCTCTCGGAAGAGCTGAACGCCACGCTCTATCAAAATCATCCCTATGGCATTCCGGTCATCGGCTGGCAGCAGGAGATCGAGGGGCTGACCCATGAGGATCTGAAGCGCTTCTATGACAGGTTCTACCGGCCCAACAACGCCGTTCTGGTGGTGGCCGGCGACGTGAACGCCGACGAAGTGCGGGAGCTGGCCGAAGAGACTTACGGCAAGATTGAGCGTGGCCCCGACCTGCCGCCGCGCGCGCGGCCCATGGAACCGACCCAGAAAACCGCGCGCTCTGTGACGTTACGCGATCCGCGCGTGACCGTGCCGAACATGTCGATCAACTGGTATGTGCCTTCCGCACGCAGGGCCGATGAGGGCGAGTTCGAAGCGCTGGCCATTCTGTCGGAGATTCTGGGGGAGGGGCTGCGCAGCCGCCTCTATCAGGAACTCGTCGTCAGGCAGGAAATCGCATCCAGCGCCGGCAGCTATCTGCAGGGCGCGGCCCATGATTATTCAGCACTCGTCATTTACGGCCAGCCAGGCGGAGAGGCCGATCTCGAAACGGTCGAGGCCGCGCTCGTTGAGCAGATCGAAAAGATCAAAACCGAAGGCATCACGCAGAAGGAGCTGGAAACCGCACGGACGAAGATCCTGCGTGACCAGATCTTCATGCGCGACAGCCAGGTGCGCAGCGCAAACCTCTTTGGCGCCGTTCTGACGACCGGTGGCAGTGTCGAGGACATCACCGGCCTGCCGGAGCGCCTCGACGCGGTCACGGTCGAGGCAGTGCAGGCGGCGGCCAACCGCTATCTCGACCTGAACCGTGCGGTGAAGGGCTACCTGCTTCCCGAAGAGGGAGAGCGCTCGTGAGCAAGACAGAGACAATCAATCCAGGTGTTTTCATGCGCAGTCTGCTGAAGGCCGGGGTGCTGTTCGCCCTGATATTCGTCATCGCTCCGGCTCACGCGGCGGTAAAGATTCAGGATGTGAAGTCACCGAAGGGCATCGTGGCATGGCTGGTGGAGGATCACTCGCTGCCCATCATCACCTTCCAGTTTTCGTTCAAGGGTGGAACTGCGCAGGACCCGGAAGGCAAGGAGGGGCTCGCCAACCTCATGACCGGCCTTTTCGACGAGGGCGCGGGTGATCTCGATTCCGATGCGTTTCAGCTGAAGCTTGAGGAATTGGGTGCGGAAATGTCGTTCCGCGCCAACTCCGACGAAATTTCCGGCCAGGTTCGGATGCTTGCCGACAACAGCGACGAGGTCCTGGAACTGGTGCGGCTTGCAGTGACCAGCCCGCGTTTCGACGCCGATCCGGTGGAACGCATTCGTGGCCAGATTGCCGTCAGGATCCGCTCCAATGAGCGTGATCCGCGCAAGCAGGGGTTTCGCAAACTCTCCGAGGCGCTCTACGAGGACCATCCCTATGCGCATTCGGACGAGGGGACGCTGGCGAGCCTTGCCAGCATTTCACCGGAAGACCTGAAGGCCTTTCACGCCCGCGTCTTTGCGCGCTCGAACCTCACCATCGGCGTGGTGGGCGCGATCGATGCGGAACGGCTGGCCCCGGTTCTCGACAGGGTGTTTGGCGAGCTGCCGCAAGAGGCAGAACTGAACACAGTTGCCGACGTCGAACCGAAGCTCGATCAGGAAATCCGGGTCGATTATCCCCTGCCGCAGGCCACGCTTCAGCTTGTTTATCCCGGTGTCAGGCGTGATGATCCGGAGTTCTTCTCCGCCTATCTTCTCAACCAGATCCTCGGCGGTGGCGTGTTCTCCTCGCGGCTGTTCAATGAAGTGCGCGAGAAGCGGGGCCTTGCCTATGGCGCGTCTTCCTATCTCGACAGCCGGGATCATGCCCAGTCTCTGGCTATTCAGACCGCCACAAGCGCCGAACGGGCCTCGGAAACCCTTTCGGTCATCGAGGATGTGGTTTCGAGCCTGCGTGACGAGGGGCCGACCGCCGAAGAGCTTGAAACGGCCAAGACCTATGTCATCGGTTCCTATGCCATCAACAATCTGGATTCTTCCATTGCCATCGCGCGCACGCTGGTCGGATTGCAGCAGGACAGTCTGGGAATTGACTACATCGAGCGGCGCGAGGATCTTATCAATGCGGTGACGCTGGACGATGTGAAGGAAACGGCAAGACGGCTTCTTTCGCACGAGCCGGCGCTGTTGGTGGTTGGGCCTGCAGATCAGGTTCGCAACGGAGGTTAACCGGTGGAGATCGCATTGGCAGATGGCGGATCGCCAGAACGGAGGGCATCCGGCGGGCCAAGCTTCGCGCTTGCGCTTGGCGGCGGTGGCGCGCGCGGACTGGCGCATATCCACGTTATCGAAACCCTCAACGAACTGGGCATTACGCCGACTGTCATTGCGGGCTCTTCCATCGGCGCGCTGATGGGGGCGGGCTTCGCCGCCGGCATCAGTGGCCGGGACATTCACGAGCATGCGCGTGCCATTCTGGGGAGCCGGGCGGAGGTTGCAAGCCGCCTGTGGAAGGCCCGGCCCGGCAAGTTCTCGGAGATGATGGAAGGCGGGTTCCGCTTCGGTCAGTTCAATGCCGAGCGCATTATCAGCGCGTTTCTGCCGCAGGGGGTTCCAAAAACCTTCGAGGAGCTGAAGATACCACTGCGTGTCACGGCCACGGACTATTTCCGCCACGAGCTTGCCGTGCTTGACAGCGGGGCGCTGGCAGAAGCGCTGGCCGCTTCGGCCGCCATCCCGGCCGTTTTCCGCCCCGTGGAGCGGGGCGGGCGCACGCTGATCGATGGCGGGATCTACAATCCCGTTCCTTTCGATCTGGTGGAGGGCAAGGCCGACATACTGATCGCCATCGACGTGGTTGGCGCGCCCAACGACACGGGCGGCAAGCCGCCAACCTCCATCGAACTCATGTTCGGGGCAAGTCAGCTCATGATGCAGTCGATCATCGCCATGAAGCTGGAACACGGACGGCCCGATATTCTCATACGCCCTGCCGTTTCACGCTTTCGCGTGCTCGACTTCATGAAGATCGATGCCATACTGGCGGAAACCGAGGCCATCCGCGATGAACTGAAACGCGCGATCGACGCCGCCATCGGTGACCATGAAAAGGCCCGCGCCTAGAGCATTTGGCAGTCAGGTGGAATCACGTGACGTCCGCATAAATGCGGAAAAACGGATGGATTGAGCGGAGCAGGGCTTCCCTGAAACGGTGAACCGCTCTAGCCCACCGGTTCGTCATCCTGATCGATGCGCTGGCTCTCGCGGTTCGGCTTGATGAGCGGCTCCGGCGTGACCGGACGCACGCGCATCTTGTCATTGCCGGCATAAAGACCCTCGACGGACTGGATCGCCAGCCGCTCTTCGTCACGCCGGCGCACATCCTCGACGATTTCGCTGGCGATTTCCTCGCTGGTGCCGAGCGCCTGAAGGGTTATACCGCCGAACAGCAGCGCCGATTCCACCGTCTCACGGATTTCGTACTCCACGTCGCGGCTGCGCAGCGACAGCGTGTGGGCACGGTCGTAGGACCGGACGTATAGACGCACATGCGGGAACTCGTCGCGGATCAGGTCGACGATCTGGTCGGTTGCCGTCGCGCCATTGGTGCAAACGGCGACAATCTTCGTGTGGCGGATGCCCGCCGCTTCCAGAACCTCCTTGCGCCGCCCGTCTCCGAAATAGATGCGAAAGCCGAACCGTTCGGCGGCACGCACACGGTCTGCCGAGTGATCGATGATGGTCACATCCGTTCCGCCCGAAAGCAGGACCTGCGAGGCCATCTGTCCGAAACGGGAAAAGCCGATCATCATGACATCGGTGCCGGCACCCTCGAAATCCTCGTCCATTTCTTCTGCCGGCTCGCTGCGGATCAGCATTTCGCCGAGCCGAACGGTGAGCGGGGTGAGCGCCATGGAGACGGTAACGACGGCAATCAACAGCGATGCGGTCGACTGGGGGAAGATGAAAGCGGAGGCGGCAGCCGTGAACAGGACAAACCCGAACTCACCGCCCTGCGGCAACAGGGCTGCGACGCGAACGGCGCAGTTGTGATCGTTGCCGAAGCTGCGGCTGATCCCGTAGAGAATGACCGCCTTCACCAGCATCAGTATGGGAACGGCAATCAGGATGGATACCCAGTTCTCCAGCACGATCCTCAAATCGAGCGACAGGCCGATCGCCATGAAAAACAGGCCGAGAAGAATGCCGCGAAACGGCTCGATATCGGCTTCCAGCTCATGACGGAACGAGGACTCCGCCAAAAGAACACCTGCGATGAAGGCGCCAAGTGCCATGGAAAGGCCGGCCATCTGCATGATGGTCGCAGAGCCCAGAACCACGAGCAGGGCGGCGGCAATCATCACCTCCTTTGCGCCGGTGTTGGCGATCACTCGAAAAAGCGGGTTGAGCAGGTAACGGCCCGCGGCGATGAGAGCCACCACGCTGGCGATGGCCAGCGCGAACCGTTCGAGGCTGATTGCATCGGCGCCTTCTCCGCCGGGGGAAAGCAGTGGAACCAGCGCCAGAAGGGGAGCAATGGCCAGATCCTGAAACAGAAGGATCGAAAATGAGGTCTGTCCGTACCGGCTGTTGAGCGCACCCTGCGATTCCAGCGTCTGCACGGCGAAAGCGGTGGACGAAAGTGCAAGGCCAAAGCCAATCACAAACGCTGCCCCATAGGAGAAATCGGTCAGCAACAGGGTGACCATGGCAAGGGCGATGCCGGTGACGACAACCTGAATCAGCCCCATGCCGAATATGCTGCGCCGCATTGCCCAGAGGCGGGCGGGCTTCAGCTCCAGCCCGATAATGAACAGCAGAAGCACGACACCCAGCTCTGCCACATGTAGCAGCTGCTCGCCCTCCGATATCAGCAGGAGAACGGGGCCGATGGCGATGCCGGCAGCCAGATAACCCAGAATCGTGCCGAGCCCGATACGCGCAAACAATGGCGCCGCAATCACCGCCCCGCCCAGAAGCAGCAGGGGTTCATAGTAGAGCGGTGCAGCAGCTTCGACGGCCATCGGCCCTCCGGCATTTCATGGGAATCTCAGCTTACCATTGCACAACTGAGCGGTGAATCATAAATGGAACGGACAGTTATTCCGCACGCCTACAGTTTTTTCAGGCAGAACCGGCCAGGAACGCGATGACAGAGAAACCCGAAAACAAGCAACTGGCCGACCGGGTGGTCGCCCTCGTCGAGGCTGCGAAAAAAGCCGGAGCCGACGCCTCCGATGCGGTGGTGGTTCGCGCCCGTTCCAGAAGCGTCTCCGTGCGCCTTGGCAAGGTGGAAGGAACCGAAGCATCGGAAAGCGATGACATGTCACTGCGCGTGTTCGTGGGGCAGCGGGTCGCCAGTGTTTCAGCACCCGCCAATGCGGATCCCGCCCCGCTCGCGGAGCGCGCTGTGGCCATGGCAAAAGCCTCGCCTGAGGATCCCTATCAGGGGCTGGCCGACAGTGAGAGACTGGCGCGTGAGGTTCGCGATCTGGACCTCTGTGACGCGACGGAGATTTCCGCCGAGCGCCTGAAAGAGGATGCACTGGCCGCAGAGGCGGCTGCCCTCGATGTGGCCGGGGTCACCAATTCATCAGGCAGTGGAGCCAGTGCCGGTCTGGGCGGTCTGGTTCTTGCCACGTCGGAAGGCTTCATCGGGGCCTATGAAGCAACACGCTTCTCGCGTTCGGTCAGCGTTGTGGCGGGCGAAGGCACCGGCATGGAGCGCGATTACGATTATTCCTCGCGCCTTCATTTTCTCGATCTGGAAAGCCCTGAAACGATCGGCCGCAATGCCGCTGAACGGGCCGTGCGGCGGCTGAACCCCCGAAAGGTGGATACCGGGCGCTATCCCGTTGTCTACGATCCGCGCGTGGCGCGCGGCATTGCGGGGCATCTCGCTTCCGCGATCAATGGCGCGTCCGTTGCGCGCAAATCGAGCTTTCTGCGCCATCTGATGGGTGAGAAGGTTGCGGCGGACGGCATCGTGGTGACGGACGACCCGCAGCGGCGGCGCGGCACGTCCTCCCGTCCCTTCGACGGGGAAGGCGTGGCCGGAGAAAAGCTCGTCATGATCGAAGATGGTGTTTTGAAACACTGGTTTTTGTCGACCTCTGTTGCTCGCCAGCTTGGCCTGCCGGACACAAACGGTCGCGGAGTGCGCGGTTCTTCCTCGGTCAATCCCGCCTCGACCAATCTGGCGCTTGAACCTGGTGAGCAGACGCCGGAGGAACTGATCGGGAGCATCAAGGCGGGATTCTATGTGACGGAGGTTTTCGGGCAGGGGGTCAATCTCGTAACCGGAGAATATAGTCGTGGTGCTGCCGGATTCTGGATCGAGAATGGCGCGATTACCTATCCGGTCTCGGAAGTCACCATCGCCTCGAACCTGAAAGACATGTTCCTCAACATGACACCCGCCAGCGATATCGACCGAAATTTCGGGACGGCCGCTCCGACCCTGCTTGTGGAAGGCATGACGCTTGCCGGAAACTAGACCACACGAACCGTCGCTCCAGGCCGATCTCGAACTGATTGCCACAGCTGCGCGGCAGGCAGGCGACATTGCACTCAAATATTTTCGGCGCGATCCGGAAGTGTGGTGGAAAGAGGGTGATTCACCGGTCAGTGAGGCCGATTACGCTGTCGACCGGTTTTTGCGGACCGAGCTTCTGGCGGCGCGGCCCGAATATGGCTGGCTTTCGGAGGAAACTGCGCTTGCACAGCAGGAACTCGAACGCGAGAAAGTGTTTGTCGTCGATCCGATCGATGGAACAAGGGCATTCATCGATGGTCGTCCGGTATGGTGCGTGAGCATTGGAGTGGTGCATCGCGGAAAGAGCGTTGTTGGTGTGCTGGAGTGCCCCGCACTTTCTGAAACCTATCATGGGCTGGCGGGCGCAGGCGCATTCTGCAATGGACAGGCTCTTGCGGTGAAACCTGCCGGCGAGGCCTTCGTGATCGGTGGTCCCAAGGCCATGATCTCTGAACTGCCAGCCGATGTTTTGCGGAAAAACAGGGCTCATGGCTATGTTCCCTCACTCGCCTACCGCATTGCGATGGTTGCCAGTGGCGCGCTTGACGCCACTTTCGTGAAACCCAATTCGCATGACTGGGACCTGGCCGCAGCCGATGTGATCCTGAGCGAAGCGGGTGGCACGATCCGGGATGCGCAGGGAAATGCTCTCTCCTATGCGTCCGGAAATCCCAAGAAGGGAGCACTTGCTGCTGGCAGTGGCGTGCTCCTTGATGCGATGACACAGGCTCTGACAGGCGGGTCCTGACAGAGTTCTACACGTCCCGAAACGGGGAAAGCCGGTCTAAACGGTTCCAAAATCGCCGGAATTCCTCTACACGGGCGGTTAGCGATTTGCTTATTGCCACATTCCTTTGCAAATGGGCTTCGACATGTCCGAGAATAAAGAGAATTCCCAGCTTCTTCATCTGGTCTTCGGCGGCGAACTGACGTCGTTGACCGGGGTCACGTTCCGCGATCTCGACGATGTCGACATCGTCGGCATTTATCCTGATTACAAATCCGCCGAAAAAGCCTGGCGCGCCAAGGCGCAGGAGACCGTTGACAATGCGCATATGCGCTATTTCATCGTTCATCTCCATCGCCTGCTGGATCCTGCGTCCGACGAGACACGGGGATAGCCCGGCAGGCCCCGGTCAACCCCGAGGCAGCGCCGGTTAGCAAGGAACCGCATATGGAAAACAAGGCGAGTGCGCCTTCCCCTGCCATGGCCGCCAATCGAAAGAAGACCGGCCGCCGCCCCCTGAAGGAGTTGTGGCGCCGCATCCGCAAGCCCCTTGCGAAGTCGCGCTTCGTGAAACAGGTGCTGGCGACGGTGATGGCTGGCGCCGTCTGGCTGATCGACCGCACCAATCCGCGTGTGGAGGGATCTGACGACCTGCAGGCGGCAATCGATGCGCACTCACCGGCGATTGCAGCGCTCTGGCATGGGCAGCACATTCTCGGTCCGGCCATCAATCCCCGCAGGCACAAGATCGTTGCCCTCTTTTCACGCAGTGCCGATGCGGAACTGAACGCGCTGGTGGCCGAGAAACTGGGGTTTGAGACCGTGCGCGGATCGGGCGGCCGCAAGGGCGAGCGCGATGTCCGCAAGGGTGGCGCGAAGGCGCTGATCATGCTGAAAAAAACCATAGATCGCGGTTGCAACGTGGCAATGATCGCCGACATTCCCCATGGGACCCCACGCGAAGCCGGGCTTGGCATCGTGACCCTGGCACGGATCTCCGGCCGTCCCATCGTTCCTGTCGCCATTGCCACCAGCCGCCGCAAGGTGCTGGAGCGGACCTGGGACAAGACCACCATCAATCTGCCCTTCGGCAAAAGTGCCGTGATCCTCGGCGATCCCATCTATGTCGCCTCCGATGCGGACGAGACGGTCATGGAAGAAAAGCGCTGCGAAGTGACCAGCGCGCTCAACGAGGCGACCCGGCGGGCCTATGCTCTGGTTGACGGTACCTGACCGATGAGTGAACGCTGGGCGCGTGCAATCCTCACAACCTATCGCTGGGTGGGTGCTGCCGCCTTCCCGCTTGTCGGCGGCTACATCGTCTGGCGGGCGGGCAAGGGCAAGGAAGACAGGGCGCGCCGCCACGAACGCTATGGGATGGCTGGCCATCCCAGACCCGACGGCCCGTTGATCTGGGTGCACGCCGCCAGCGTCGGAGAGACGGTGGCGGTGATCGGGTTGATCGAGCATCTGCTCGGCTACGGCATCAACATCGTTCTGACCACGGGAACCGTCACATCCGCACAGGTGGCCGAGGAGCGGCTTGGCGGCGCGGTCATTCACCAGTATGTGCCGCTCGACCTGAAGCCCGCGGTCAGCCGTTTTCTCAATCACTGGCAGCCGGATCTGGCCATCATGGCGGAATCCGAGATATGGCCGATGACCATTCTGGAGCTTGGCGCGCGGCGTGTGCCGCAGGTGCTCGTGAACGGGCGCCTTTCCGACCGGTCGTTCGCGCGCTGGGAAAAACGCGCCTTTCTCGCAGAAGCGCTGTTTGAGAACCTTGCGCATGTGGTGGCGCAGTCCGAGGTGGACGGCGAGCGCTTCCGCACTCTGGGCGCAAGGCCGGTGACCGTCTCGGGCAATCTCAAGGTCGACACCCATGCGCCGCCGGTGGAGCCGGAAGCGCTGGCCACGCTGGAAGAGCAGATCGGCGATCGTGAAACATGGGCTGCCGTTTCCACCCATGAGGGTGAGGAGACCGTTGCCGCGGATGTGCATGAAAAGCTGAAAGCCCGCCATCCGGACCTGCTGACGATCATCGTGCCGCGCCACCCCGAACGCGCCGATGTTCTGGAGGAG
The DNA here is from genome assembly GCF_040819555.1 of Nitratireductor sp. GISD-1A_MAKvit. Taxonomy (GTDB): domain Bacteria; phylum Pseudomonadota; class Alphaproteobacteria; order Rhizobiales; family Rhizobiaceae; genus Nitratireductor. The sequence goes on along the minus strand of NZ_CP161920.1, from coordinate 3,261,767 downwards.
GAATTCAGGTCTCGCGGGCTGAGGGTCGCGCGGCGCAGCCGTAAGGATACGGTGCTGAAGGAGACCGACATTCTGCTTGGCGATACGATCGGTGAAATGGGACTCTATCTCAGACTCACGGAAGTGGCCTTTGTCGGGCGCTCTCTGGCGCAATCGGGCGGGCAGAACCCGATCGAGCCGGCACGTCTGGGCACGGCGGTGCTTTCGGGCTGCAATGTGCAGAATTTCCGCGATGCCTATCGCCGCCTGATCGATGCGGGCGGGGCACGGCTGGTGCGCGACGGCGAGATGCTGGCCGGTGGGGTGAATTTTCTGCTCAACAATTATTCGGCCCGCCGCACCATGATCAAGGCCGGCCGAGCGGCTGTCGACGACATGTCGGGTGCGCTCACCCGCACGCTGCAGGCGCTCGACCCCTACATACATCCGCTGATCGTCAAGAGCAGGCTTGAGGGCGACGAGGGGCATGGCTAGCGAGGCACCTCCATTCTGGTGGGAGGCCGCCGACTGGCGGGCCTGGAGCCTCTCGCCACTTTCCGCGCTCTATGGCCTTGTGGCCGGCTACCGCATGGCCTCTGCAAAGCGTGCAAAGGTGGACGCGCCGGTATTGTGTGTCGGCAATTTCACCGTTGGCGGCGAGGGCAAGACACCGGTTTCCATCGCGCTTGCCAGACAGGCGAAAATGCTTGGCCGCAAGCCCGGCTTCCTGACGCGCGGCCATGGCGGCTCGATGGCAGGGAGCGCGATGGCAGGCGCGCATCTGGTGAATGTGAGGAAGGACCTGTCGCGCCATGTGGGCGATGAGCCCCTGCTCCTGGCGCGCCACGCGCCGACGCTGGTGGCGCCCGACCGACTGACGGGCGCGCGCGAGCTGATCGGGATTGGCTGCGACTTCATCATCATGGATGACGGCTTCCAGAGCGCGCGCATTCACATGGATTATGCGGTGATGGTGATCGATGCCAGGCGTGGACTCGGCAATGGCCACATCATCCCCGGCGGCCCCATGCGCGCGCCGCTGGTGGACCAGCTGCGCTATGCGGATGCGGTTTTGACCATGGGCGAGGGCAATGCGGCCGACCGGGTGGTGCGCAGGGCCTCGCGGGCGGGGCGGCCGGTGTTTGAGGCCAGGCTCAGACCGCGTGGCGTGCGCGCGATCAAGGGCGGGCGGTTTCTTGCCTTCGCCGGGATCGGCAACCCGAAAAAATTCTTCGACAGCGTGGCCGAAGCCGGTGGTACGGTGGTGGAGGCGCGCAGCTTTCCCGATCACCACCCCTTTGACGATGACGAGGCGCGCGATCTGCTGGCGGCAGCGGAAAAAGACGGGCTTCAGCTCATCACCACCGAAAAGGATCTCGTGCGGCTGAAGGGCGGTCGCGAGGCGCTGGGTGCGCTTGCCGAAAAAAGCCGCGTGCTGCAGGTGGAGGCCGAATTCGACGCGCCCGACATGCCGGTCTCCATCGTAGAAAGCACGATCGAGGCCTGGCGCGCGCGCGCGCTGAGATAGATCAGCCGCGCTTTCTCAGCCCAGGGTTCATTTCCACCTCGCGCGCGAGCGAGGTCTCGGCGTTCACATAGGGTTCCTGCCGCGCGACGCTCCAATATTTCAGATCGTCGAGCTGGATCGGCTGTTCGGTGACGGCGCAGCGCACGAAAGCGCCGGGCGTCATCACCTGAAAATCGCCATCCAGATAGCGAATGCGCGCCTCGCGCGCGCCGGGTCCTTCAAAACGGTTCATCGCGTCACCTTTTTATCGGGTTCCTTGCGCCATATTTCGAGGCCAAGGTCAAGCATGTCGCCTCACCGCCGCCCGAACAGCCGCTCAATATCGGTCAGCTTCAACTCGATATAGGTCGGGCGACCGTGATTGCACGTGCCGGAGCCGGGGGTGGCTTCCATCTGGCGCAGAAGCGCGTTCATCTCTTCAGCCCTGAGCCGCCGGCCAGACCGCACCGAACCATGACAGGCCATGGTGGCGGCGATGTGGTCGATCCGTTCCTTCAGCGTGTCGGCGGTGTCGTTTTCGGCAATCTCGTCGGCAAGATCGCGCACCAGCTGCGGCACATCCACCTTGCCCAGCATGGAGGGCGTTTCGCGCACGGCAATGGCGCCCGGGCCAAACCGCTCCAGCCCCAGCCCGAACCGGGCGAGGAACGCCGCATGGGCGGCGAGGCGGTCGGCATCCTCCTCCGGAAGGTCGACAATCTCCGGCAAAAGCAGCATCTGCGCGGGGAGGGGGCGGGCGTGCAGCGCCTCTTTCAGCGCTTCATAGACAAGCCGCTCATGGGCGGCGTGCTGGTCGACAATGACCAGCGAATCCTCCGTCTGCGCGACGATGTAATTCTCATGCACCTGCGCCCGCGCGGCCCCGAGCGGGGTGCGCATCAGCTCAGGTGCCGCCTCCACCTCGCCCGCGCGCGCATCGGCGGAAAGGGCCGCCCCCACATCGAACGCCGCCTGGCCGGGCTCGGCAAAGCCCGATGCCGTGCTCATCTCCAGCGGCCGGGTGGGGGAGGTGGCCGCACTCCAGCCGCCTGAGGGGTGCTGCGCAGGGCGGGGTGGTGGTGTGTAGCGCTGCGGCGCGGCGTGGCCCTCTGCCCGCTGTTCCGGCCGCTGAAAGGCGGCGAGCATGGCGTCGGCCCCGGAGGTGGAGGCGCGCATGCCGCTGATCTCCAGCGCATGGCGGATCGCGCCGACGATCAGCCCGCGCACCAGCCCCGGATCGCGAAAGCGCACATCGGCCTTGGCCGGGTGCACATTGACATCCACCAGCGCCGGATCGAGCGTGATGAAGAGCGCGGCCACCGCATGCCGGTCGCGCGGCAGCGCGTCCATATAGGCGCCGCGAATGGCGCCGGTGAGCAGCTTGTCGCGCACGGGCCGGCCATTCACATAGAAATATTGCAGCATCGCATTGCCGCGCGAAAAGGAGGGGATCGACGCATGACCCGAAAGGGAGACGCCGTCACGCTCCGCCTCGATGGGCAGCGTGTTTTCGGCAAAGTCGCGGCCCATCACCTGCGCGATGCGGCGCAAAAGCCCCTCGCCATCGGCGGGCACGGCGGGCAGTTCCAGCGTGTTGCGGTCTGTGCCCGTCAACGTGAAGCGCACCTGCGGGAAGGCGAGCGCCATGCGCTTCACCACCTCGGTGATGGCGGCGGTTTCGGCGCGCTCGCTCTTCATGAATTTCAGCCTTGCGGGCGTGGCGAAAAAGAGGTCGCGCACCTCCACCGTCGTGCCGCGATTGGCGGCGACTGGCTTCACCGCCGAGACGCGCCCGCCCTCGACGGAAATCTCCGCCGCACTGTCGGCCCCTTCGGGCCGCGAGCGCAGCGAAAGCCGCGCCACCGAGCCGATGGAGGGCAGCGCCTCGCCGCGAAAGCCGAGCGAGCGAATGTCGTGAATATCGTCGGTGAGTTTCGACGTGCAATGGCGCGAGACGGCGAGCGGCAGCTCTTCGGGCGGCATGCCGCCACCATTGTCGGTGACGCGGATCAGCGAAAGCCCGCCGCCGGCTGTCGCCACCTCGATGCGCGTTGAGCCCGCATCGAGCGCGTTTTCCACCAGCTCCTTCACCACACTCGCGGGCCGCTCGATCACCTCGCCAGCGGCGATCTGGTTGATCACGGTATCGGTGAGCTGGCGAATGGTGCGGGGGGCTGTGGTCATGGGTTCGATTTTAGGGAGATTCGGGGGTGGGGAGAAGGGTGGGCGGTGATGAAGGCCGCCTTCTCCCCACCTGTGGGGAGAAGGTGCCGGCAGGCGGATGAGGGGCGAGCGCCGACCATGATCATTTCTGCCAGCATCTCCTTGATCACCCTCACCGCCCGCCCCTCATCCTCACCTTCTCCCCGCACGCGGGGAGAAGGGGGCGCGGGCGCGGGTGCTTTTCCACAATCGCTGCATCGCCGTGCCTTCACCCTCATCCTGAGCTTGTCGAAGGGCGGGGGTGAAGGCATGCACCACGCTTGACGCTGCCGCGCTTCATGCCGCCCTCGCCCTTCGACAAGCTCAGGATGAGGGCTGTGTCGGCTCGGCTCCCGGATAGCCTGCGGCTTCCGGGATGACGGGGGTGGAGATGCGGGCAGGGTCGGCTTTCCATGGGGCACACCTCCGCTCCCGCACGGCTTCGCCGCCGGGGTTTGAAACAGCTTCGGGAAGACGGGCGGCCAAAGCGTCGCGCGTCTAAGATAGTAATGCGACCCTCGGGCCGCCCGTCCGGCCGCTGTCCCGACTGTTGGCCGGTCACTCGGGCGGGATGCGCCCTAGCGGCTTCTCCGCAACCGGTCTTGAAACCGGCCGCCGGCCTGTCGCGGGCCCTCACATGCCCTGGACCACCGATGCCCAAGGGGGAGGCTGCCGCCGCCCTTCCTGATCCCCGGCTCCGGACCCGGTTCCCGACAAGGGCGATGGGGGGATTGTAGCTTAGGTTTTGGGGGCGGGGATAAATTTGGGGGAATGATAGCGTCCTTCTCCCCGTTTTCGGGGAGAAGGTGCCGGCAGGCGGATGAGGGGCGAGCGCCAACCATGATCCATCTTTGCCTGCATTTCATTCCACACCCTCACCGCTCGCCCCTCATCCTCACCTTCTCCCCGCGCGCGGGGAGAAGGGGGCGCATGCGCAGGTGCCTTTCCACGGTCGCGGTCTCGCCGTGCCTTCACCCTCATCCTGAGCTTGTCGAAGGGCGGGGGTGAAGGCATGCACCACGTTTGCCGCTGCTGCGCTTCATGCCGCCCTCGCCCTTCGACAAGCTCAGGATGAGGGCTGTGTTGGCGTTCACGCGCACCGCTCCGCGTCATCCCGGGCTTGACCCGGGACCCATTGAGAAGCGAGGCCGGGTGCCGCAGAAGGCGCAAGCGTTGGCGCGGGAGCGAGGACCCGGCCGCGCCCTTGCACGTTCTTCCAATGGGTCCCGGATAGCCTGCGGCTTCCGGGATGACGAAGTGGGGAGCGGAAGGGGCTAACCTTGCGATGCGTGAGATAAGTGGATAGCGAGATTGAAATGCGCGGTTTCAGTTTGCATTTAACCCATGTGCACGGCTACCCAGTTTGGTTTTCCATGCGCCTTCACGCCTGATTATGTCGGATGCCGACATATCAGGGGAAGCGACCTCGAGAATTGAGACAGAATAATTGGACCTTGCTCGGCTCATCAGCAACAGGTTGCCCCCGTGACCGTTTGAGCCGTAGGCCCGCCAACGCCCGAAAAAACCATCTTCACCATAGGCTGACCCGACATACTGTTCACCAGATGTGGGACAAACGAGCAGATACACGCCCCGTACGCTGGAGAGAGCACCTCTCCATGCTTCTGGCAACAGTTCGATTTCATCCACATTGGAATGAAAATTCGAGAAACCGGGGAAAGCAGGTTCCTGTAGGCGTGAGCGAAGCTCGATAATTGGCTTGTCTTGCCGTTTGGGCCATTGTGACCATGCGCGAGTGCTGCCTCCCCAGTCAATGACGAGGCGTCCGACCAAATCCTCGAAACCGGGCAGACGTTCAAGATCGTATCGCAGGTGAGGATGATCATCGTTTTCGCCAAAGGTTGGATCATGTAGAATTGGCTGTCTCGTATCCTCTGGAAAACTCCATTCATCAAGAATGCGATAGGCGCCAACGAACAGGGCCGATGCCCCACTTTGAGGAACGAACTGGAATACCTTAGAGGCTCCACGATAAGGAGTTCTATTTCCGATTTTCTGGTAACCGATGAAATGTTCGAGCTGAGCGCGGGAATGCAGCCATGCTTTTAACGCGCGCATGTCGTGTCGAACGACTCTACACTCATCCAGATTGGCTCCACGCCGTTCCAAAAGCTCGTTCAGTGTAAAATCATTCATTGCAGAGATTTCAAGTTTATTGTGGCGTTGTATAGTCATTGCGGAGTGCATTAGCGGGGGCGCGCATTCGAAGCCATTCACCCTCAGAATCACTATAACATCCTTCGGTTAGACCATGAGGCGTCGCACAATTATTTGTACATTGGTTGGAGTTGCAGCGGCGGGCGCGATCGGACTTGCACTTGCCAATCCTGATCCGCTGGTTCGCAATGAGCTTTGCCGTGTTTGGTGCCCTCGCTCGGACAGTCCGCAGTTTTGGAATGCAATCATCTTCAACCTATCGGCAGGTGCCATCATTAGTGTCATCTTTTACCTGCTGCTTGTTCTGTTGCCGGATTTAAGGCGGCACCGGACACTCAAGCGGTCTTTGGTCCGACGATACGAGGAGTTCAGACGCGAGTGCATTTTCCAGTTACTGTACGCTTCTGGCAGTTCTGCGATTGCTATGTCCGAAGTTGAGGCACTGATGATGCCCAACGCGTTCAAAGAACATTTTTATGGTGCCTTGTGGAATAAAGCCGCAAATGCCTTCAATTATGATGAAGATCGTCGCTACCTTGAAGATACGGTGCTCGCTGCTCAGCAGTTCAAGGCCGAGGTCGACTATGTTCTTAATCTGGCGGACATCGATGACCCCAAGGTGTTCGAGGCGATTAAGGCGTTGTCTGCTAATCTCGATGTGCTCACCCGTGCAACGCGGGATTACGATTCCGTGAAATCCTTGTTCAGTAATCTCTGGTCTATCTTGACAGGTTGGAGTTTCGTCGACGGGCAGTACGGGCGGGATCGAATACGCGAATTGCTTGATGCAATCTAATCAATCGGGCTTCAACGATATGCCCGTCAACCGTGGGATCGCATTCATTCACCGTCGATCCATAACCATGTGATCTGGCATTCCCCATCCATCCCCTCCCGTCACAATCCCCTTCCAAAAAATCATTTTAAGCTTGAAGCAATCTGGCGCAAGATGCTGTATGCTCCGCTCAGGCGTCAGGAGTGCACGCGCCCTTGCGGCGCGCAGGGCAGCCTCTGGCGAAGGGATTTTCCGCATTTGCGCGGAGGTCAGGTGAGACCATCTGGCTGCAGACGGCTCGAAAGAGCGCAATCGCATCAGGAAGGCATGAATGAACATGGAAGCACAGAAATCCACGGCGAAATCGTCCAAATCGACATTCGTGTGGGACGATCCCTTCCTCATGGAAGAGCAGCTCACCGATGAAGAGCGCATGATCCGCGATGCGGCCGCCGCCTTCGCCGCAGACAAGCTCGCCCCCCGCATCGAGCATGCATATATGAACGAGGAAACCGACCCGGAGATCTTCCGCGAGATGGGCGCGGCGGGGCTTTTGGGCGTGACGGTGCCGGAGGAATATGGCGGCGTGGGTGCCGGCTATGTGTCCTACGGGCTGGTGGCGCGCGAGGTGGAGCGCATCGATTCGGGCTATCGCTCCATGATGAGCGTGCAGTCCTCGCTGGTGATGTACCCGATCCATGCCTATGGCTCGGAAGAACAGCGCAAGAAATATCTGCCGAAACTGGCGTCGGGCGAGTGGATCGGCTGTTTCGGCCTGACCGAGCCGGATGCGGGCTCCGATCCCGGCGGCATGAAGACGCGCGCCGACAAGATCGACGGCGGCTACAGGCTCACCGGCTCGAAAATGTGGATCTCCAATTCGCCGATTGCCGATGTGTTCGTGGTGTGGGCGAAATCGGCGGCCCATGGCGGCAAGATCCGCGGTTTCGTGCTGGAAAAGGGCATGAAGGGGCTTTCGGCGCCGAAGATTGGCGGCAAGCTTTCGCTGCGTGCCTCGATCACCGGCGAGATCGTGATGGACGGCGTGGAAGTGGGCGAGGATGCGCTTTTGCCCAATGCGGAAGGCTTGAGCGGTCCGTTCGGCTGTCTCAACCGCGCGCGCTATGGCATTTCCTGGGGCGCGATGGGGGCGGCGGAAGATTGCTGGCACCGGGCGCGGCAATATGGGCTCGACCGCAAGCAGTTCGACAAGCCGCTGGCGCAGACGCAGCTTTTCCAGAAGAAGCTTGCCGACATGCAGACGGAAATCGCGCTCGGGCTTCAGGGGAGCTTGCGCGTTGGCCGGCTGTTTGACGAGGGCAAGATGGCGCCGGAGATGATCTCGGTCGTCAAGCGCAACAATTGCGGCAAGGCGCTGGAGATCGCGCGCATGGCCCGCGACATGCATGGCGGCAATGGCATCCAGATCGAATATCACGTGATGCGCCATGCGCAGAACCTGGAAACGGTGAACACCTATGAGGGCACGCATGACGTTCACGCGCTGATCCTCGGCCGCGCGCAGACGGGGCTGCAGGCGTTTTTCTGATCGGGTGAGCGTGCGCACCTGGCGCTGGTGAATTGAGAAGGGGCGGGTGCTGCGGTGCCTGCCTCTTTTTCGTTGCGGGTGGCGCAGGCCCCTCATCCGCCTGCCGGCACCTTCTCCCCGTGAACGGGGAGAAGGAGGAGGGGGAGAGGCTGGGCTGTTTGTTTGAGATTGGCTGGAACGTTGAGGTCCCCCTCTCCCCGCGTGCGGGGAGAGGGTAAGGGTGAGGGGCGGGCGGCGGAGGAGCGTTGCGGAAAAGTCGATGGTCGAAAGCGGCGGCACTTTGTAGTAGTGGTGGGAAAGCCTGTTCCCGTTCGATCCGAGGTGTTCATGACCGCGTCCTTTCTTTCCCATCTGCGCTTGGAACTCGATGGCCTGAAGGAGGCGGGGCTTTACAAGTCCGAGCGGGTCATCACCTCCATGCAGTCGGCGGAAATCGAAAGCGGTGGGCAGACGGTGCTGAATTTCTGCGCCAACAATTATCTGGGCCTTGCCGACAATGAAGAGCTGCGCGAGGCGGCGAAGGCGGCGCTCGACCGCTATGGTTACGGCATGGCCTCGGTGCGCTTCATCTGCGGCACGCAGGAAGAGCACAAGGAACTGGAAGAGAAGATTTCCGGCTTTTTGGGCTATGAGGACACGATCCTCTATTCCTCCTGCTTCGATGCCAATGCGGGGCTTTTCGAGACGCTGCTGGGGCCGGAGGATGCGATCATTTCCGATGCGCTCAACCATGCTTCGATCATTGATGGCGTGCGGCTTTGCAAGGCGCAGCGCCATCGCTATGCGAACAATGACATGGCAGCGCTCGAAGAGTGTTTGAAGAAGGCGGAAGGCGCGCGCTTCCGGCTGATCGCAACGGATGGCGTGTTCTCCATGGATGGCATCGTCGCCAATCTGGGCGCGGTCTGCGACCTTGCGGAAAAATACGATGCGATGGTGATGGTGGACGACAGCCATGCGGTCGGTTTCGTGGGCGAAAACGGGCGCGGCACGCCAGAGCATTGCGGCGTGGAAGGGCGCGTCGACATCATGACGGGCACGCTCGGCAAGGCGCTGGGCGGGGCGTCTGGCGGTTATACCTGCGCAAAGGCGGAGGTGGTCGACTGGCTGCGTCAGCGCTCGCGGCCCTATCTGTTTTCCAACACGCTCGCGCCGGTGATCGCGGCGGCTTCGCTAAAAGTGTTCGACATGGTGGCGGGCGGGGCGGCCCTGCGCAAAAGGCTTTACGACAATGCGGCACGTTTTCGTGCGGGTATGGAGAAGAACGGGTTTGAGCTTGCAGGGGCCGACCATCCGATCATTCCGGTGATGCTGGGCGATGCAGCCCTTGCCGAAAAGATGGCGTCGCGGCTTCTGGAAGAGGGGATCTATGTGATCGGCTTCTCCTTTCCCGTGGTGCCGAAGGGGGCTGCACGCATCCGCACGCAGATGTCGGCGGCGCATTCGGCAGACGACATCGACCGCGCGGTGGAGGCGTTCGCGAAAGTGGGGCGTGAGCTTGGGGTGATCGGGTAAGTGACGGAAGGGCCGGCACCGACCCCTCATCCCCCTGCCGGGACCTTCTCCCCGTAAACGGGGAGAAGGAAGATGGCGGAAACGTTGGTGCCTCCCTCTCCCCGCAAGCGGGGAGAGGGTAAGGGTGAGGGGCGGGCGGCCACGCCAATTGCTCAGGATTTCGCTTTGGAAGGATGATTGACCATGTCCAACATGATGAAGGCGCTCGTGAAATCCAGACCCGAGGAGGGGCTCTGGATGGAGCGCGTTCCGGTGCCCGAGGTGGGCCCCAATGACGTCTTGATCAAGGTGAAGAAGACGGCGATCTGCGGCACGGACGTGCATATCTGGAACTGGGACGAGTGGGCGCAGAACACCGTGCCGGTGCCGCTGGTCACGGGGCATGAATTCGTCGGCGAGGTGACGGAGGTAGGCCAGGCGGTGACGGAATATAAGCCCGGCCAGCGCGTTTCGGGCGAGGGGCACATCGTGTGCGGCCATTGCCGCAACTGCCGGGCCGGACGCGGGCATCTGTGCCACAACACGCTGGGCGTGGGGGTTCACCGCGCCGGCGCGTTTGCCGAGTTCATCGCCCTGCCGCAGCACAATGTGGTGCCGATCCCCGACAACATTCCAGACGAGATCGCGGCGATCTTCGATCCGCTCGGCAATGCCGTTCACACCGCGCTTTCCTTCGATCTCGTGGGCGAGGATGTGCTGGTGACGGGCGCGGGGCCCATCGGCATCATGGGCGCGCTGGTGGCGCAGGCCGTGGGCGCGCGCAAGGTGGTCATCACCGACATCAATCCCGGCCGGCTGGAGCTTGCGAAGAAGCTTGGCGTTCAGCACACGGTGAATGCGGCAGAGGAAACACTGGCGGAGGTGATGCGCCAGCTCGGCATGACCGAGGGGTTTGATGTGGGGCTTGAAATGTCGGGCGCAGCCCCCGCCTTCCGCGACATGATCGACGCCATGAACAATGGCGGCAAGATCGCCATTTTAGGCATTGCGCCGGCGGGCTTCGAGATCGACTGGAACAAGGTCATCTTCAAGATGCTGCATCTGAAGGGCATCTATGGGCGCGAGATGTTCGAGACCTGGTACAAGATGATCGCGCTGGTGCAGACGCGGCTCGACGTGCGCGACCTGATCACCCACCGCATCGAGGCGGACGATTTCCGCGACGGCTTCGACGCGATGCGCTCCGGCAAGGCCGGCAAGGTGGTGATGAGCTGGTAGCGGCTTACGAGGCGAACAGGAGTATGCTTTCTGCGGTCGCAGCCGAGGCGAGTTTGCGGTCGAGTGTCGCCAGCGGCACGGCATGACGTCGGGCTATCTCCAGATAGCAGGCGTCATAGACGGTTAAGCCATGCAGGCGGCTGAGATGCAGCAGATTTGCAGGATCGATCTCGTCGTCGATAAAGATGGGATGGTCGTAAAGCGCATCGAGTATGGTCTGTGTGATGGCCGGCGTGTGCCGTTTTCGACGCTCGCACATGACAAGCAGGTTGCATATCTCGAACCACCAGATCGGCGGCACGATGGCCTGCGAGGTGAGGAGGCTTTCCTGCACCGCCAGGGCCAGATCATGATCCTCGTCGGGCAGAAGCCAGGCAGCGGTAATTGACGCGTCGAGAACGAACCGCGTCAATAGCGGTGACCCTCATGTTTCCATGCAAGCATGTCGTCCAGTGATGTCCCGGTTTTGGGAAGGGTATCGCGCAGGGTGCGCAGCTTCCGGACCGCATTGTCAGCGCGTGTCTGCGCAGCCGTCTCGATCTGATCAGGGACAATGCGCGCCACCGTCTTGCCGTGACGTGTGATAAGTATGGTTTCGCCCCGCTCCACATCACCAAGAAGGGCCGCGAACTGGGACTTTGCTTCTGTTGCGGTCAGTGTTTTCATATCAATGGTCATTTTGACTGGTCAATTTGACCATAAGTATGGGAAGTGAACGCTACTCCGTCAAGGTCGTGCGTTCCAGTGCTTCAAGGCCTTCAAGCAGGGCTGCGCGCTCTTTGGGCTTCATGCGGTCCAGCAGCTTCGTCTCAAAACCGTGCGCGACGGGCACCATGTCTTCATAGGCCTTCTGACCGGTCCTGCTGAGGGACAGCCGTTCGACGCGACGGTCCTGCGGGTCGGGCGTGCGCACCAGCCAGCGGCGTGTTTCAAGAGCCGCAACCGCCCGGCTGACCTTGGTCTTGTGCATGGAAGAATGCGCGCCGATCTCGGTTGCCGTCATCGTGCCGAACTGGCCGATCGTGGCGAGCGTGCGCCATTCGGGCCGTGTGAGACCCAGACGGGCGCGGTAGGCCTGGGAGAAATCGCGGCTGATCGCATCGGTGAGACGCGTGAGGCGATAGGGAAGGAAATGTTCCAGGGCAAGCGTGGGCCTATCGGTCATGACGATCCTTCCTGACGCGCTGTGTTTTCCTTGTGTCTCGTTGATAGTTACATTCGCCATGGTTACGATTGCAACCAATTCCTGACATCCCGGTTCGTGGAGGATCGAATGAGCGTGCAGTACATGCCGGGTTTCGGCAATGATTTCGAGACGGAAAGCCTGCCGGGCGCGCTGCCGCAGGGGCAGAATTCGCCGCAGAGGCCGGCCTATGGGCTTTATGCGGAGCAGCTCTCCGGTTCGCCCTTTACCGCACCGCGCGGGACCAATGAACGCTCCTGGCTCTACCGCATCCGGCCGAGCGTGAAGCACACGGGCCGCTTCAAGGCCGTCACTTTCGAGGAATGGAAATCCGCGCCCAATGTGAATGACCACCAGCTTGCGCTTGGTCAGTTGCGCTGGGACCCGACGCCCATCCCCAACGAGGAAACCGATTTTCTCTCCGGTGTGCGGACGATGACGACGGCGGGCGACGTGCAGGGGCAGGCCGGCATGGCCGCCCATATCTACGCTTTCAACATTTCGATGGTGGACGAGTATTTCTTCAACGCCGATGGTGAACTGATGCTGGTGCCGCAGGAAGGCGGTGTGCGGCTGAAGACCGAGATGGGCATCATCGAAATCGAGCCCGGCGAAATCGCCGTCATGCCGCGCGGCATGATCTTTCAGGTCGAGCTGATGGACGGGCCGGCGCGCGGCTATATGTGCGAGAATTACGGCGCGAAATTCACCCTGCCGGATCGCGGCCCGATCGGTGCGAACTGTCTCGCAAACCCACGCGACTTCAAGACGCCGGTTGCCTGGTATGAGGAAAAGGAAAAGCCCTGCCGGCTGTTCGTGAAATGGTGCGGGCAGTTCCATGTGACCGAGATCGGCCATTCGCCGCTCGACGTGGTGGCCTGGCATGGTAATTATGCGCCCTACAAATACGATCTTTCCACCTTCTCGCCGGTGGGGGCGATCCTGTTTGATCATCCCGACCCGTCGATCTTCACGGTGCTGACCGCCCCCTCGGGCGAGGAGGGCACGGCCAATATCGATTTCGTGATCTTTCCGCCGCGCTGGATGGTTGCCGAGCACACATTCCGTCCGCCCTGGTATCACCGCAACATCATGAGCGAGTTCATGGGGCTGATCAAAGGCCAGTATGACGCCAAGGAAGAGGGTTTTTTGCCGGGCGGCGCCTCGCTGCACAACATGATGCTGCCGCACGGGCCGGACGCTTTCGGTTTCGAGAAGGCGAGCCATGGAGAACTGAAGCCGGTCAAACTGGAAGAGACCATGGCTTTCATGTTCGAGACGCGCTTTCCCCAGCATCTGACGCGCTACGCCGCTGAAACGGACACGCTGCAGGAAAACTACATCGACTGCTGGAAAGATCTGAAGAAGCGCTTCAACGGCACGCCGGAAGGCGACTGGTCCTGATCGACCGGAGCGCTCTCAGAAGCTATGATTGGCGTCGGGTCGCCGGACCTGCGCCGATTGCGCGTCTTCCCCAACGCATAAAGGACACTGCATGAAACTCGCCACGCTCAAGAACGGAACGCGCGACGGCAGGCTGGTCGTCGTCTCCCGCGATCTGACACGCTGCACGGATGCCTCCTTCCTCGCGCCGACGCTGCAGGCGGCACTGGACGACTGGTCGCGTATCGCGCCGCATCTGGCGGCTCTTTCCGAAAGCCTTGACCATGGCTCGGTGCCTGCGGAGCGTTTTCATGAACATGATGCGCACTCGCCATTGCCGCGCGCCTACCAGTGGGCAGATGGCTCGGCCTACGTCAATCACGTGGAACTGGTGCGCAAGGCGCGTGGCGCGGAGATGCCTTCGAGCTTCTGGGAAGACCCGCTGATGTATCAGGGCGGGTCGGATGCGTTTCTGGCTCCGCGCGACCCCATTCGCATGGCCGACGAGGCCTGGGGCATCGACATGGAAGGGGAAGTCGCCGTCATCGTCGATGACGTGCCGATGGGCGCGACAAAGAAACAGGCGGGGGAAGCGATCCGGCTTGTCATGCTGGTAAACGATGTGTCGCTGCGCGGGCTGATCCCGGCGGAACTCGGCAAGGGGTTCGGCTTCTTCCAGTCGAAACCATCCTCGGCGTTCTCGCCGGTTGCCGTCACGCCGGAGGAACTCGGCGAGGCCTGGGATGGCGGCAAGGTTTCGCTGCCACTCTGTGTGGATTATAACGGTAAACCTTTCGGGCGGGCCGATGCGGGCGTCGACATGACCTTCGATTTTCCGACGCTGATTGCCCATGCGGCCAAAACGCGGCCATTGTGCGCGGGGACGATTATCGGCTCGGGTACGGTTTCCAACAAGCTGGATGGGGGACCCGGAAAGCCCGTTGACGATGGCGGTGTCGGCTACTCCTGCATCGCCGAGATCCGCATGATCGAGACGATAAAACACGGCAAAGCGAAGACGCCTTTCTTGCGCTTTGGCGATACCGTGCGTATCGAGATGAAAGACAGTGGGGGGCATTCCATCTTCGGCGCGATCGAACAGCGTGTCGAGGAATATCAGGAGCCCTGAAAATGGCACTCGATACTCTCAAGCGCATCGCGCTGGTTTTCGCAATCTTCAATCTTGTCGGCATATCGTTTCTGGCCTGGCTTCTGAGGCCCGTTTTTGCCATGCTCTATGCAGCGCCGCCTTATGGAATAGGGATAGCGCTGTCTGCCGCATTTATGATTTTGGTCGTCGGGACCAATATTTATCTCTCCGTGCGAGCATATCGCGTTGAAAGCGGTTCGCCACTGACCTGGGCGATGATCGTCTGGACGATTGTTTCGGCGCTCTCTGGAGTGGCTGCGGGCTCGCTGGACATCTGGTCGATGTTTCGATCCCTCCCCCTTCTTTTCCAGACAATTACAAGTGCATGAAGAAAGGCGCGTAATGGCCAAGCAGTTCGCATCCGCAGGAGACCTGACAGAAAAGACGATTTCGTTTGATGAGATCGGGCGGGATCTCTGGGCTTTCACGGCTGAGGGGGATCCCAATTCGGGCATCATCATCGGCGACGAGTCGGTGATGGTGATCGAGGCGCAGGCAACACCTCGCCTTGCCGAGAAGGTGATTGAGAAGGTTCGTTCCGTCACCGACAAGCCGATCAGCCATCTGGTGCTGACGCATTATCATGCCGTGCGTGTGCTGGGGGCTTCTGCCTACAGGGCGCCGACCATCATCATGAGCGACAAGGCGCGCTCCATGGTGGTGGAACGGGGCCAGGAAGACTGGGATTCGGAATTCGTGCGCTTCCCGCGCCTCTTTCAGGGGCATGAATCGATCCCCGGCCTGACCTGGCCGACGACGACGTTTTCCAGTTCCATGACGGTCTATCTCGGCAAGCGTCGGGTGGATTTGATGTTCCTCGGACGTGCGCACACGGCGGGCGACATCGTGGCTTTCGTGCCGGATGCCAATGTGATGTTCACCGGCGACATCGTGGAGCACCATTCCGCCTGCTATTGCGGCGACGGTCATTTCCACGACTGGCCGACGACGCTGGAGGAAATCCGCGCCTTCGATCTCGATGCCATCGCACCGGGACGCGGCGGTGCGCTGGTGGGGCAGGCCATGGTCAACGAGGCGCTCGACCTGACCAGTGATTTCGTCATGTCCACCTATCAGCCGGTGGCGCGCGTGGCGCAGGGCGGCGGCACGCTGAAGGAGGCATGGGACGCCTGCCGCGCGGCGTGCGACCCGAAATTTTCCGACTATGCGATCTATGAGCACTGCCTGCCCTTCAACGTGGCGCGGGCCTATGACGAGGCGCTGGGCATCGACACGCCGCGCATCTGGACGGCGGAGCGCGACCGGCAGATGTGGGAGGCGTTGCAGGGCTGATCGCCAGCCCGGGAGGAGCGGATGAGCGGGGTGTGGATTGGTGCGGCGTTCCTTATCGGCCTCGGGTTTGTAGCCGTGGGCTGGTGGGGGCTGTTGCGGCTTTCCTTCCTGCTGGAGAAACAGCGCTTCGGCTGGAGCGATGAGGAAGCGCTTACGCGGTTTCTTTCCATGCGGCGTGCGCCGGACAAGCGCGGCGAAAAACACATGCGCGCCTACATTCGGGGCGAGTTGCGCTCCTTTGCAGAAGGGATCGGAGCCGGGGCGCGCTATCGGTTGTCGCGCCTGCTGGTGAGCGTGGGTTACGGGCTTCTGACCGTTGCCATTGGCTTGTGGTTTGCAGGCACCGTGGTGGCGCTGTGGTGAATACAGGAAAAATGGTCTGGAGCCGCTCCTCCTGAGAGGAATGGCTGCGAAGGGAGGGTGAATTTCAATGCCGCGTTACGCGTACAACCCCTTTCCATATGTGAAATCTCCGGAACTTGCCCGCGGACATGTGGGGCAATATCCGGTGGTGATTGTCGGCGCGGGGCCGGTGGGGCTGGCGGCGGCGATCGACCTTGCTCAGCGCGGTGTCTCCGTCGTCGTGCTCGACGACAACGATGTCGTGTCGCTTGGCAGCCGCGCCATCTGCTGGTCGAAGCGCACGCTGGAGATTTTCGACCGGCTGGGTGTGGGCGAGCGCATGGTGGAGAAGGGCGTGACCTGGCAGGTCGGGCGGCTTTTTCACCGCGACCGCGAAGTGTGGAACTTCGACCTTCTGCCGGAGGAAGGGCACAAGATGCCCGCCTTCATCAATCTGCAGCAGTATTATGTCGAGCAATATCTGGTGGAGCGGGCGGACGAGCTTTCCGATCGGATCGACCTGCGCTGGAAGAACCGGGTTGTCGGGCTTGAGCAGACGGGCGGCGATGTGCGGCTTGAGGTGCAGACGCCGGACGGCGCGTATGAACTGGATGCAGCATGGGTGATTGCCTGCGATGGTGCGCGCTCGCCCGTGCGCTCCATGATGGGGCTCGATTTCGCGGGCCAGGTGTTTGAAGAGCGCTTTCTGATCGCCGATGTGGAGATGAAAGCGGACTTTCCCACCGAGCGCTGGTTCTGGTTCGAGCCGCCCTTTCACAACGGGCAATCCGCACTTCTGCACAAGCAGCCCGACGATATCTATCGCATCGATCTGCAGCTTGGCCCGGATGCCGATCCGGATGAGGAGAAAAAGCCCGAAAACGTCATTCCGCGCATCGAAAAGGTGATCGGCCATTCGAATTTCGAACTCGACTGGGTCTCGGTCTACACCTTCCAGTGCCGCAGGCTCGCGCGCTTCGTGCATGACCGGGTGATCTTTGCCGGCGACAGCGCGCATATCGTTTCGCCCTTTGGCGCGCGCGGCGGCAATGGCGGCATTCAGGACATCGACAATCTCGGCTGGAAGCTGGCGCTCGTGGTTGCGGGCGAGGCACCGGCTTCGCTGATCCAGACCTATGACGAGGAGCGCATTCTGGGGGCGGATGAGAACATTCTCCACTCGGCGCGCTCGACCTCCTTCATGACGCCCAAGAGTGCGATGGAGCGCATGTTCCGCGACAGTGTTCTCGCGCTTTCAGCGAAGCATGATTTTGCCCGGCGGCTGGTGAATTCGGGCAGACTTTCAAAGCCGTGTTCGCTGGCAGGCTGCAGGCTTCAGACCGCATGGGAGGGCGAGGGGCCGCTTGCGCCGGGTGAGGCACTGCCGGATGCGCCGGTGCGGGCCGGAGGCAAATTGTCGTGGCTGCTTGGCGAAGCGGGGAGTGGCTTCGTGTTGCTGGCTGTCGATTGCGACCCGCCCCTGGGGCTGCCGGCGGGGCTGCATGTGGTGCAGGTGTCGAAGCCCGGCGGGAGGGTGGTGGACGGTGTTGCGAATGTCGAGGACTGCGAGGGCGCGGTGGCTGCACGCTATGGCGCGGGGCGGCTTTATCTGGTGCGGCCCGACCAGCATGTGGCGGCGATTTTCGAGACGCCCGACGCGCATGAGATCGCGGCGGCCATGACCCGTGCGATGGGGAGGGAGTGACCATGGACAAGCGGGAGATCGGCCGGGACCGGCTGGGTTCGGCAGGCGATGATTTCTATGCGGCGCTGATGGAGGCGCATGAAGGGCTGAGCCTTGAGGAAAGCGCCCGCCTAAACGCGCGGCTGGTGCTGCTGCTGGCAAATCAGGTGGGGGATCTTGAGGTGCTGAGGGCGGCGCTTCAGGCGGCGCGGGAGGCATAGAAAGGGGCGGACCATGGCGGCCCACCCCCTGGCTGCCTGAGCTACTCGGCGGCATCCACCTTGATGACGCCGCGGCGGATCTGGTCTTCCTCGATGCTTTCGAACAGGGCGCGGAAA
The DNA here is from genome assembly GCF_040819555.1 of Nitratireductor sp. GISD-1A_MAKvit. Classification (GTDB taxonomy): domain Bacteria; phylum Pseudomonadota; class Alphaproteobacteria; order Rhizobiales; family Rhizobiaceae; genus Nitratireductor. The sequence goes on along the minus strand of NZ_CP161920.1, from coordinate 3,243,471 downwards.
TTGCCTTCGCCAAAGCCTTCGTCGCCCTTGCGTTGGATGAACTCGAAGAAAATCGGGCCGATGACGGTTTTTGAGAAGATCTGCAACAGGATCTTGGTCATGCCGCCATTCACGACGCCTTCGCCATCGATCAGGATGCCGTGCTTTTTCATGCGGTCGATGGGCTCGTCGTGGCCCTTAACGCGATCAAAGCTCTTCTCGTAATAGACTTCCGGCGGGCCGGGCATGAATTTGAGCCCGTTGTCGGCAAGCCGGTCGGTGGCGTCGTAGATGCCATCGGTGCCCACCGCGATGTGCTGGATGCCTTCGCCTTTGTACTTCTTGAGATACTCGACGATCTGGCTGGTGTCGTCCTTGGATTCGTTGAGCGGAATGCGGATCTTGCCGCAGGGGCTCGTGATCGCGCGGGAGACAAGGCCGGTGATGCGGCCATCGATGTCGAAATAGTGGATCTGCGAAAAGCCGAAGAGCTCGCGGTAGAAATCCCACCACTTGTCCATGTTGCCGCGATAGACATTGTGGGTGAGGTGATCGAGGTAATAGAAGCCGACCCCCTCGGGACGCGGGTTCTTTTCGCCAAGCCATTCGAATTCTGCGTCGTAGGCAGAGCCCTTGTCGCCATAGGTGTCGATGAAATAGATCAACGAGCCGCCAATGCCGACGATGGCCGGCACGTCGAGCGTCTTGTCGGCGCCCTCGTAAGGCTCCGCGCCCCTGGATACGGCATGATCGAAGGCATGCTTTGCATCGACCACACGCCAAGCCATGGACGGCGCGCAGGGGCCGTGGTCTTCGACAAAGCGCATGGCGTGGCTGCCGGGTTCCGCATTGACGATATAGTTGATGTCGCCCTGTCGCCAGACGGAGGCCTTCTTCGTCTTGTGGCGGGCGACCTCCGTGTAGCCCATTTTCGTGAACAGGTCGGCGAGTTTCTCCGGTTCCGAATGGGCGAATTCAACGAATTCGAAACCGTCGGTACCGGCGGGATTTTCTTCGCTGATCTTCGGTGGCGGTGCGTCGTGCGGGAACGGACCCATGGAATAACTCCTCCTGAAAAGGGAACATCTGAACGTGTTCGAATGTCATGCACGCATTTTAAGCCGCATGGGCCGCACGCGGCTTGCATTCTGGGTCGTATTTTGTGAGAAGTATGCACTTATCATGCGTGGAGGAGGAATAATGCATGGCAGATGTGCGCATTGATGGATATGACCGCAAGATATTATCGCTTCTGCAGGTCGATGCACGGCTCACCAACAACGATCTTTCGGAACGGGTGAACCTGTCGCCCTCGCAATGTTCCCGCCGCCGGCAACGGCTTGAGGAAGAGGGCTATATCCGTGGCTACGCGGCCATGCTCGACCGGGACAGGCTGGGCTTCCCGCTCGTCAACATCATCACGGTAACGCTCGCCACCCACAACCCCGATAATGCGCGCCGTTTCGGCGAACTGCTCGCCCGCCTGCCCGAAGTGCAGGAGGCGCACGCGCTGACGGGCGAAATGGACTACATCCTGAAAGTGGTGACACCCGACCTGAAATCGCTGTCGGATTTCGTCAATGGCGTGCTCCTGCCGCATGATTCGGTGCAGCATGTGAAAAGTGCCATCGTGCTCGAAACGCTCAAGGAAACGGGCGCGCTGCCGCTTTGAGGTTTCCTGTTACGAATATGACGATGCATCCCTCTTTATTGTTACATAATTTCCGTTAAAGTCGCTGTGGACGGGAGGCGAGGTTCCAGTGAATACTCGGCTCTCAGGCAGTCGCGCAGGGCCTGGGAAGAGCTGGGCGCGGCGCTGCCGCAGAATATAGAGCGTCATTACGGACGTTTCGGGACATGCAATCGGGAGGATAAGCATGAAACCATTTTCCGTCAGAAAACTGGCCCTGGCGGCTGCCGTTGCGGCAACCGGGCTCATCGGGGCCTCGGCTTCGTCATTGGCGCAGGAGGTGACGCTCAGGCTGCACCAGTTCCTGCCGCCGCAGGCCAATGTGCCAAAGCTGGTGCTCGACCCCTGGGCCGACAAGGTGGAGCAGGAATCGGGCGGGCGCATCAAGATCGAGCGCTATCCCGCCATGCAGCTTGGCGGCACGCCGCCGCAGCTCTACGATCAGGCGCGTGACGGCATCGTGGATATCGTGTGGACCCTGCCGGGCTCCAATCCGGGCCGCTTCCCCTCGACTGAAGTGTTTGAACTCCCCTTCATGATGACCAATGCCGAGGCGACCTCGCGCGCCTATTGGGACCTGTTCGAAAAGCACATGAAGGACACCGAGTTCAAGGACACCCATGTGCTGGGTGTCTGGGTTCACGGCCCCGGCATGCTTCACTCCAAGGAGCCGATCGAGACGCTTGACGATCTGAAGGGCATGAAGGTTCGTGCGCCCACGCGCATCATCAACTCGCTGCTCGGCCAGCTTGGCGCGACCCCGGTGGGCATGCCGGTGCCACAGATCACCGAGGCGCTTTCCAAGGGCGTGATCGATGGCTGCGTTATCCCGTGGGAAGTCACGCCGGCGCTGAAAGTGCCGGAGCTGGTGTCGAACCATACGGAGTTTGGCGGCGACCACGCGCTTTATACGACCACCTTTGTGCTGGCGATGAACAAGGCGAAGTATGACAGCCTTCCCGATGATCTGAAAAAGGTGATCGACGACAATTCCGGTCAGGAATTTGCGGCGTTCGCCGGAAAGACGCAGGCAGGTGCGGATGTTCCCAGCCGGAAGATCGCCGTTGATCGTGGCAACAACATCATCGAGATCAGCGCCGAAGACACCGAGACCTGGAAAGAGGCGGCGGCCCCCGTCTACGAACAGTGGGTGGCCGAGATGAAGGAAAAGGGGATCGACGGTCAGATGCTGATCGACGAGGCCCGTGCCCTGATCGACAAATACACCAGTCAGTGAGGCTGAACCGACCAGATGAGACGGGGCAGGCTGCAAGGCCTGCCCCGTTTTTTGGGACACGCTATTGTGTGGAGGCCAAGCTTGCGAAGGCAGCAACCGCTGGCTAACGTTTTCAGGCCCGGCGCAACAATGACAAAACCAGGCAGGAACGCCATGGGACGCGAGATGGAACGGGACGGGGCATGAGATTATCGATCATCGTTGTCTGGCTGGCCAGGGTGATGGCCATTCTGGGCGGCATCGTTCTGGCGGCGGTCATCATCATGACCGTTGCGAGCATCACCGGCCGCGCGCTGGTGTTTCTCGGTCTCGGCCCGGTTCCCGGTGACTTCGAACTCGTGCAGGCCGGGGTCGGCTTTGCGGTGTTCGCATTTCTGCCCTGGTGTCAGCTCAATCGCGGCCATGCCACGGTGGACATCTTCACCACATTTCTGCCCGCCAGCGTGAACCACGTGATCGATCTGGTGACCGAGATCATCATGACGCTGGTGCTGGTTCTGATCGCGCGCCAGCTCTATTACGGCATGCTCGACAAGCTGAGCTACAGCGAGACCACCTTCATTCTCCAGTTTCCGCTGTGGTGGCCCTATGCGGCCTGTTTTGTGGCAGCGGTCATTGCGGTGATCATATCGTTCTACATGATCCTCGTGCGCTATCGCGAACTCAAGGTGGGCACGCCCATGCCCAGGCCGGGAGAGGGGAGCGTCCATTGACCAATCTTGAAATCGGCCTCTGGTCCTTTCCGCTTCTCCTGCTTCTTATCTTTCTGCGCCTGCCCATCGGTCTGGCGATGCTCCTGTGCGGGCTGGGCGGAAGCTGGATCGTCTTCGGCAATGTCACGCCTGTGCTCGCCAAGCTGAAGAACGAAACCTATTCGACCTTTTCCGGCTACTCGCTCTCCATCGTTCCGCTGTTTCTGCTGATGGGGCAGTTTGCAACGCTGGGCGGCATGTCGCGGGCGCTGTTCAAGGCGGCTGAAACCTGGATGGGGCACAAGCGCGGCGGTGTTGCCATGGCGGCAGTGGGTGCGTGTGCGGGCTTTGGTGCGATCTGCGGTTCGTCGCTGGCGACGGCAGCCACCATGAGCCAGGTGGCGCTGCCGGAACTGCGCCGCTACGGCTACTCCGGCGCGCTGGCCACGGGAACGCTGGCGGCAGGCGGCACGCTCGGCATTCTCATTCCGCCATCGGTGATCCTTGTCATCTATGCGATCCTGACCGAGCAGAACATTGCCAAGCTTTTCGTCGCCGCTTTCGTGCCGGGCGTTCTGGCGGCCTTCGGCTATATGCTGGCGATCTCGATCTATGTGCGGCTGTGGCCGGACTCGGCCGGAACGCGCGAGCGCGCACCCTATTCGGAGCGGATGCGGGCGCTGCTCGATGTCTGGCCGGTGCTGGTGGTGTTTCTGGCGGTTGTCGGCGGCATTTATCTTGGCGTTTTCACACCGACGGAAGGCGCTGCCGTGGGGGCCGCCGGCACCGGGCTGATCGCGCTCGTCAATGGCGGGCTGACCCGCGAGACGTTTGTGGAATCGATCCTCGCCACGGCAACCGCCACGGCGATGATCTTTTTCATCGTGCTGGGGGCAGGCTTCTACAACTCGTTTCTGGCGCTGGCGCAGGTGCCGCAGCAGATGGCGGCATTCGTGAGCGAGCAGGGTTACAGCCCGTGGATGGTGCTGACGCTGATCCTGCTGCTTTATCTCGTGTTTGGCTGCGTTATGGATTCGCTGTCGATGATCCTGCTCACCATCCCGATCTTCTTCCCCATCGTGACGGTTCTCGATTTCGGGCTGGGGCCGGAAGAGTTTGCCATCTGGTTCGGCATTCTCGTTCTGATCGTGGTGGAGGTTGGGCTGATCACGCCGCCGGTGGGCATGAACCTTTTCGTGCTCAATTCAATGGCGAAGGACACGCCGATCTCGGCCACCTATCGTGGTGTGATGCCCTTCGTGATCAGCGACATTGTGCGCGTGGCGCTCCTGACGCTCTTCCCGGCGATCTCGCTGTTCCTGATGCGCTGGCTTTACTGATGAGGGTGAATTTATACGCATAAAATTTTTAATAATGAAGTCGTGTTAGGTAAATATTAATCTATTATTGCGTTAATTTTTATTTAATATTAAAACGTACTAAAATTATAGGTAGGGGGAGAAAATATGGAGTGCGCAATCGCGTGGGTTCAAATTTTATCGGCAATTGTGTTCCCACTCGTCATATTGGTAGTGTTCTTAAACAGAAAATATACACAAAAGGGTATTGGTGTTCGTATTGTTCAATTTACGGCTGCAGCGATGTTCATCCCTGGGATTGTTATTTTAGCAACTGGAAATTACATCGGTGGGGAAACAAGTGCTGCGCTTGTTGGCGCATTTATCGGGTACTTGTTTTCTAACATAAGCGCTTTCGATGATAAGAAGTAGCTTAAAACGCAATATAGAGCAGCGGAGTGAGGAGGCCGGAAGCCGGTCTACTTATCTCCGCAGCCGATAGCGATCGATACTAACCCTCAAAGACCGCGTTCGCGGATGATGCCGTAGAGATTGGCCGAGCGCGTGCCGCTGCGGCAATAGGCGAAGACCGGGCCGGGCAGTTCCTTGAGGGCCGCTGCCATGTCTGTCACATCGTCGAGCGTCATGGCACCGGAGACGACCGGCACATGGCGGAAGGCGAGGCCCGCTTCTTCGGCAGCCTTTGAAATGGTCTCGACCGCGGGCTGGCCGGCATCCTCGCCGTCCGGCCGGTTGCAGACGATGCTCTTGTATCCGGCCTGTTTGATGGCGGCGATATCTTCGGGTGCGATCTGCGGTGACACCGCGTAGTCGTCCGAGATCTTCTTGATATCCATGGTTTTCCTCACTTGTGACACGTTATAGGGGCGCAATTGCCTAGACGAGATCGCCGAATCCACCGCCTGTCAGCGCGAGCTTACGCAGGATGGGAGCGGGCTCGAAGACGGGATTGCCGGTCTTTCGGTGCCAGTGCTCCAGCCGCTCGACGATGGTCTTGATGCCGAAGCGCTCGGCCCAGAACATCGGCCCGCCCCTGGCGACCGGGAAACCATAGCCATTGACCCAGACGACGTCGATGTCGGAGGCGCGGGCGGCGATGCGTTCTTCGAGGATTTTTGCACCCTCGTTGATCATCGGGTAGAGGGTGCGCTCGGTGATTTCATCCGCACTGACTTCGCGGCGTTCGATGCCAAGCTCGGCGGCCTTCTTCTCGATAAGCTCCTGAACGAAGGGATCGGGCTTTGGTGTGCGGGAGCCTTCCTCATAGAGATAGAAGCCGCGCCCGGACTTCTGGCCGAAATGGCCGGCCTCGCACAGCGTGTCGGCGATGGGGGCGGTTAGGCCCTGCGACTGACGGTGCTTCCAGCTGATGTCGAGACCGGCGAGGTCGACCATCTGGAACGGACCCATGGGCCAGCCGAAATCGGTGAAAACCTTATCCACCTGTTCGGGCGTCGCGCCGGAAAGGAGCAGGTCCTCGTTCTGCTCGCGCCGGGCGGCGAGCATGCGGTTGCCCACAAAGCCGTTGCACACGCCGACCACGACCGGAACCTTGCCGATTTTTCGGGCGAGCGCGAGCGCCGTCTTGATGACATCGGGGGCTGTCTCTTCGCCGCGCACGATCTCCAGAAGTTTCATCACATGGGCGGGCGAGAAAAAGTGGAGGCCGACCACATCCTGCGGACGCTTCGTGGTGGCGGCGATCTCGTTCACATCGAGATAGGAAGTGTTGGAGGCGAGTATGGCGCCGGGCTTCAGCACGCCGTCGAGCGCGGTGAAGACCTGGCGTTTGACGCCCATATCCTCGAACACGGCCTCGATGACGATGTCGCAATCGGCAAGGTCGGCATAGTGGGTGGTGCCGGAGATGCGCCCCGTGCGGGCCTCTTTTTCCTCAGCCGTGATGGAGCCGCGCTTTACCGATCCCGAATAGGTCTTGTCGATGTGGGCGAGACCGCGCGCGATGGCGTCCTCGTTCATCTCCAGAATGGTGACGGGAATGCCGCCATTGGCGAGCGCCATCGCTATGCCCGCACCCATGGTGCCGGCACCGATGACGCCGGCGCGCGCGATCTTTCGTACCTCGGTCTCGCGGGGAATGCCGGGCACGCGGGTTGCCTCGCGGGTGGCGAAGAAGAGATGGCGCTGGGCGGCGGATTCTTCGCTGTCGCGGCGCTCCAGAAAGAGCTCGCGTTCGCGGTCGAGTGCTGCGTCGAACTCCATGGTGATGGCGTTGCGGACGGCTTCTGCCGCCGTGTGCGGCGCGATGAGACCGCGCGCTTTTTTCGTCGCTGCCTTCACGGCCTCATCGAAGGCGGCGAGCTCGACGGCAAGTTTTTCGGTGCGCGCGCGGATATGGATGTGCGGCTTCCCGGATGCCGCCATGTCGCGGGCGAAGGCCACGGCCTCGGCCAGAAGGTCGCTCTCGGCCACGCGGTCGACGGCACCGAGCCGGGCGGCTTCGCCCATGCCGATGGGCTTTCCGGAAACGATCATCTTCAGCGCGGCTTCTGGCCCGACCAGACGCGGCAGGCGCACCGTGCCACCGGCACCGGGAATGAGGCCGAGATTCACCTCGGGCAGGCCGATCATCGCGGACCTGTCTGCAATACGGTAGTGGCAGCCGAGTGCCAGCTCCAGCCCACCGCCAAGTGCGGTGCCATGGATCGCGGCGATGGTGGGCTTGTCGATGCTTTCCAGCTTTTCGATCAGGTCGGGAAGGCTTGGCTCCTTCGGCGGCTTGCCGAACTCGGAAATGTCGGCACCGGCAATGAAGGTGCGACCCGCGCAGGTGATGACGATGGCCTGAACCGCATCGTCTGCATTCATCTCGCCAAGCGCCTCGAAGAGCGGTGCGCGCAGCGCGTGGCCGAGTGCATTGACCGGCGGATTGTCGAGGGTGAGGACGGCAATGCCATTGTCGCGGGTGATCTTTACGGTGTCGCTCATTCAGAGTCCTCTTGTCATCCTATATGCGGGGCGCGGCGGCTCAGGCGTTGGGTGTTGTTTCGCGCAGAAAATCTGCAATCAGGGCGGCAGTCGCCTCGGGCTGTTCGATACAGGGCAGGTGGCCGGCATCTGCAATGATTTCGAAGCGGGCACCTTCGATGAGGTCCGCGAGTTCCCGCACCAGATCGGGTGGGGTTGAGCCGTCCTGATCGCCGACGATGCAGAGCGTGGGTAGCTTCAGGGCGCGGGTGGATTCGGTGAGATCGGCGTCACGCAGGGCCGAGCACGTGCCGGCATAGCCATCGACCGTGGTGCGGGTGAGCATGGCCGTGTAGCCGACGAAAGCATCGTTGTCCGGTGCGCGGAAAGAGGGCGTGAACCAGCGCTGGAGAATACCGTCCGCAATGGATGCGATGCCTTTTTCGTTTACGGCATCGATCCGGCTGTTCCACAGATCGTCGTGGCCTATTCTATGGCCCGTGTCGCAGAGCACGAGGCGGGAGACGAGATGCGGCCAGCGCGCGGCAAGCCCCTGCGCGATCATGCCGCCAACGGACAGGCCGACGATGGTCGCGCCTGTGATGTCGAGATGACCGAGCAGGGCTGCGAGATCGTCGACGTGATCCGTCAGCGCATAGGGCTGAGGCGTGGCTTCGGAGAGACCATGGCCGCGCTTGTCATAAAGGACGATGCGGTAGTCGGCTTCCAGCCGTTCAACGACGGCATCCCAGATGCGAAAATCGGTTCCGAGCGAATTGGAAAACACGAGAACCGGCTTGCCGACCGTTCCGCGTATTTCGTGATGAATGACGACGCCGTTCACACGCGTGAAGTTCATGCACCTGCCTCCCATGGTTTGCCGCAAGGCGGCTTCTGTATGGGAGAAGGGGAGGGCGTCGTCAATGATTTGAAGATTGAAACGGCGTCAGCCCGCCATCTTCATGGTGACTTCGCCATTCAGCGAATTGGAGACAGTGCAGCGGGCCTTGGCGCGCTTGATGAGCTCCGCGCACTCTTCCTCGCCGGGCATTGTGTCGAGCGAAACGGTGGCGTCATAGCTGCCGATGCGGTCGGGCAGATCCTCGGCCTTCTTGCCGGAAACCTCGACAGAGACCTGCCCGACATCGATCTTCATCTCCTGCGCGGCGTGATGGAAGGAGAGAGCAAGGCAGGCACCGAGCGCGGAGATCATGAAGTCGACGGGCGTGCCAGCCTCTTCCGTGGAAGGCGAGGTGATGGCGACATTCTGTTTAGGCGCGGTGTCGACATGGATCACCTTGCCGGGGCCGATGGCTGTGGTGAAGGGGCCATAGGTCTTTGCTTTGATGCGGATCGCCATGTGAAACTCCAGAAAGGCAATTCAGATCGCTCACATGTAGTGATGTGGCGTGACCGCGTCCAGCGACAGAGGCTCAGGGGCTGTCTTCCCGCTGATGAGATGGCTCGTCTTCGATCAGGATGCGCTCGGCCGCGCCGTCGAGGTCGTCATACTGGCCGCTCTTGAGCGACCAGAGGAAGGCGGCGAGGCCGGCGGCTCCCAGAAAAAGCGCTATCGGGATCAGCACCACGAGATTGGTCATTGCGTTGCCTCGACATGGGATTGCCCGGTCATGCCGTGACGACTGCCAGCGCGCAGGCGCAGCGCATTGCCGATCACGACCAGCGAAGAGAGCGACATGGCAATGGCCGCCACCAGCGGCGTGACATGGCCGAGAACGGCGATCGGCACGGCCAGAACATTGTAGGCAATGGCGAGGCCGAAATTCTGCCGGATCAGACGGCCGGCGCGGCGCGACACGTCACGGGCAAGCGGCACGGCCAGCATGGTCTCGCGCAGGAAAACGAAATCGGCGGCGTTGCGGCCAATGTCTGCCGCCGTGGCAGGCGCCATGGAGACATGCGCGGCGGCGAGGGCGGGGGCGTCGTTCAGCCCGTCGCCGACCATCAGAACCTTGCGGCCTTCGGAAGCGAGCGCACGCATGCGCTCAAGCTTGTCGCCGGGAAGGACGCTTGCCTGAAAGTGATCCACGCTCAGCCTGGCAGCGATGTCGCTCACCTGTTCGGCGCTGTCCCCGGAGATGATTTCGACGGCGACGCCGTTTTCTTTCAGGTGAGAAATTGCCTCTTTCGCCCCGGGGCGAAGCCGGTCCTCGAAACGGAACGTGGCATATTTCTCGCCATTGCAGGAAAGGACTGTGCCGCCCGCGTGATTCTCATGCGCATTCGGGCTGCCGAGCGACCACCCTGCACGGCCAAGCCGCCAGACGGTCTCGCCCGCGCGGGCTTCGATGCCGAGGCCGGGAATTTCCTCGACACTGTCGAACGCGTCAGTCGCTCGCACCGAACCGGCGGCGCGCAGAATGGCGCGCGATAAGGGGTGACGGGAATGCGCGGCAAGGGCGGCGGCGGTGGCGAGCGCCTGCGGTGTGACATCAAAGGCATTGCGCAGTTCGGGGATGCCGAGCGTCAGTGTGCCGGTCTTGTCGAAGACGGCGGTGTCGACTTGGGCGAAGCGTTCCATCGCCGCGCCATCCTTGACCATGATGCCGTTTTCAAAAAGGCGCCGCGCGGCGACCACCTGAACGATGGGAACGGCGAGACCGAGCGCGCAGGGACAGGTGATGATGAGCACGGCGATGGCGATGGTGATGGCGCGGTGCCAGTCGCCGCTTGCCACCATCCAGCCCAGAAAGGTGAGGAAGGCGGTGGCATGAACGAGGGGCGAATAAAGTGCGGAGGCGCGGTCTGCCAGTCGGCGATAGCGCGCGCGCCCGCCTTCGGCGGCCTCCATCAGGCGCATCATCTCGGCAAGGAAGGAGGTGTCGGCGGTGGCGGTTGCTTCGACGGTCAACGGCTGGGTGAGGTTGAGCATGCCGGCGCGCACATCCGCACCGGGTCTTACCGGTTGCGGCGCGCTTTCGCCGGTGGCCATGGAGCAGTCGAGCTCAGACAGGCCGCTTATGACCACGCCATCGACGGGCACGCGTTCACCGGCCGCCACGATCAGCGTCATGCCGGGCGTGATCTCCGGCAAGGGCAGGTATTCGCGTCCACCATCTGCGGCAATGACCAGTGCACCGCGTGGCGCGAGACGCGCGAGCCCCTTTACGGCGGTGCGGGCGCGCTCGCGCATCACGTGGTCGAGCGTGCGGCCGATCAACAGGAAGAAGAGAAGCGAAACGGACGCATCGAAATAGGCATGCTGGCCGCTGTTGACGGTCTCGTAGAGGCTGAGCCCATAGGCCAGCGAGATGCCAAGCGCGATGGGTACATCCATGTTCATGCGTCCGTGGCGGAGCGCATTGAGGGCCGAGCGGTAGAAAATGCCACCGGCAAACACCAGCGCGGGCAGGGCGATCAGCGCGGACAGCCAGTGAAAGAGATCGCGCGTTGCCTGTTCGGCACCTGACCAGACGGAGACGGAAAGAAGCATGATGTTGCCGGCGGCAAAGCCGGATACCGCGACGGCGCGGATGAGCTGGGAGAGAACGGGGTCCCTGCCGGTTTCCACACTGTCGAAAAGGTGGGCGGCGTAGCCGAGCCTGTTCAGCGTGTCGATGATGGGCGGCAGTGCCCCCTCTCGCCATTTCACGCTGACACGCTTGGTGGAGAGATTGACGCGCGCACCCGCCACGCCATCGAGCCTGCCGAGGGCGGTTTCGATTGTCTGAATGCAGGCGCCGCAATGAATGCCGGGAACGGAAAGATCGGTCTGTTTCAGCCCGTCTCCGACAGAACGGCTCGCGAGAACAAGTTCTTCGGCGCGTGGACCGGCTTCACGCGCCTGTTCGGCTTCCAGCGCCATTTCGGTGCCGGGGGCGCAGCAGCTCATCTGAGTTCTCCACCGGCAATGGTGATGCGACGCACATCGCGGAAGGGATGGGCAAGCCCCGCTTCTGCAGCGATGTTGATGACCCAGGTGCCGTCTCCGGGACCGTGATCGACGCCGAAGCCGCCATCGGGTCGACGTTGCATATGAAGGGTAACGTCTTCGTCGGCGGTGACCGGGCGGTGCATGACCATTGTGACGGCGTCCAGCGGAATCGGATCGCCGCTTGCATCCAGCAGGCGGTAGGTAATCGCTTCTCCTTCAACGGAAAGCTCGCCCTTCCAGCCGAGTGCTGCCTGCTGGCGGCCTTCCTCCGCGCGCTCGTTGAAGGTCTGGCTCGCCACATAGGTGTTTTTGACGATCAGGCCGGTCCAGCTCGACTGCGCGTAGAAGGCCATGGTCAGGTTGACCGTGATGATGACGCAGAAGAAGGCGACCATGATGGCGAGCATGTGCCAGCCGGTGAATTCCTTCTGTTTCTGCACTTTGCCGCTCATCGTGAACCCTCCGGGATGTTGAAGCTTGCCCTGTAGACATCGCTTTCGAAACTTGCCTTGTCTTCGACGACGAAGCGGAATGAGGTGTCTGCCGCGCTCAGCCGGTCTGCCGGCAGGGTGACGAAAATGCGCACCTCGCGCAGACGGTCGGGATCGACAGGCACGGCTGCAGAACGGTCGTCCGGCTGGTCGAGCCCGACCACGTTCATCGTTGCGCCCGGGAGGCCTTCGAGTGAAACGAGGATGACGCGTGGTTCCGGGATCATGTTCAACAGCTTGACCGTATAGCCATTGCGCACCGAGCCATCCGACAGAAGGACATATTGCGGATTGCGATCGTGGAGCACGTTGACCTCCAGCCGGTCGCGGGTGAGCAGGGCATAGAGCATGACGAGGCCGACGAGCGACCACGCGCCGAAATAGACGAAGGTGCGCAGGCGAAAGATCTTGCGCCAGTGGAAATGCGCGACCTTTTCCGAGAGCCCGCCACCCTGCCGGCGCACGCGGCCTGGATTGATGGTTTCCGTGCCGCCGGCTGTCGCCAACGCCATATTGGCGTTGTAATCGGAAAGCGTGGCGTAGGAGATGAGCCCACGCTCGCGACCGAGCTTGTCCATCACGCCGTCGCAGGCATCGATGCACAGCGCGCAGGTGATGCATTCGAGCTGCTGGCCGTCGCGGATGTCGATGCCCATGGGGCAGACGGCAACGCAGGCATTGCAGTCCACGCAGTCGCCCACGGTTTTGCCCTCGGCGGCCGCCTTCTTGGCGTGACGCGAGCGGGGCTCGCCGCGCCAGTCATTGTAGGTGACGGTGAGCGAATTTTCGTCGAGCATAGCGGCCTGAATACGCGGCCACGGGCACATATAGGTGCAGACCTGCTCGCGCATGAGACCGCCGAACACATAGGTCGTGGCGGTGAGAACGGCGATGGTCAAGTAGGCCACGGGCGCCGCCTGGCCGGTTGCAAGATCGATCAGAAGCGATGGCGCGTCGGCAAAATAGAAGACCCACGCGCCGCCGGTCGCCACGGCGATGAGCACCCAGATCAGGTGTTTTGCGGACCGTTTGACGAGCTTTCTGGCGGAGAGCGGCGCGGCATCGAGTTTGATGCGGGCATTGCGGTCGCCTTCGATTGCGCGCTCGACCACGAGAAAGAGGTCGACCCAGACCGTCTGCGGGCAGGTATAACCGCACCATGCCCGGCCCACCGTGGAGGTGATCAGGAAAAGGCCGATGCCGGCCATGACAAGCAGGCCGGCGATATAGAAGAATTCCTGCGGCCAGATCTCAATGAAGAAGAAGTAGAAGCGCCGGTTGGCGAGATCGATCAAAACCGCCTGATCTGGCGCATAGGGCCCGCGATCCCAGCGCAGCCATGGGGTGAGATAGTAGATGCCGAGCGTGACGAACATGATGATCCACTTGAAGCGGCGGAACTGCCCGGATGCGCGTTTTGGGAAGATTTTCTTGCGTGGAGCGTAGAGCGGCTGGCGTTTGCCGGCAGTGTTCACCGCTTCGGCGTCGATGCGTTCGACTACGGTCCGGGGGGCGGTGCTGCTGGCTGCGTTTTCGGTGGCAAGTGTCATTTCTGCGGCTCGCAAACTGCTCTTTGAGCCTATCGTCTAGCGGCCGGAAACATCTCGGGCATTGATCCCGATCAAAGCGGGAGGCTGCGAGGCCGAACCCCGGCCTGTGTGGCCGGGATTAGCTGTGCGTGTGGGTGTGTCTACTCGCCGCCGCCGAGCGAGTGAACGTAGACGGAAAGCTGCTTGACCGTCGGGTCGCCAAGCCGCTCCTGCCAGGCCGGCATGACGCCATGCTTGGGCTGGCGCACCTGTGCGGCGATCTCGGCTTCGCTCGATCCGTAGAGCCAGATTGCATCGGCAAGGTTCGGCGCGCCGAAGGTCACGTCGCCCTGACCGGCATCGCCATGGCAGGAGGCGCAATTGTCGGCGTAGACCTGCGCACCGGCTTCGGCCAGAGCCGGGTCGGACGGTGTTCCGGTGAAGGAGACCACATGGGCCGCAACCTGACGGATCTCCTCACGGCTCAGAATGTCGCCGAAGGCCGGCATTTCGCCAAAGCGCGTGTCGTCGTCGCCATCGAAGCGCACGCCATGCGCGATGGTGTGATGGATCGCCTCGATGTCGCCACCCCACAGCCAGTCGTCGTCGTTGAGGTTCGGGTAGCCGGCAGAGCCCTGCGCGCCGGACCCGTGGCACTGCGAGCAGTTGACCTTGAAGGCGGCGTCACCGGCTGCGGTGGCAAAACGGCGCAGCGTTTCGTCGGCGAGGATTTCATCCAGCGGCTTTTCGGCGATGGCTGCGCGCAAATCCGCCTGCTCAGCCGAGACGGCCTCCATGGTGGTGGTAAGTTCCTGCCGGCTCGAATAGCCGAGAACGCCCTTGGTGGCGTCGCTGATCAGCGGCCATGCCGGGTAGGCGATGGTGTAGCCGATCGACCACACGATGGTGGCGTAGAAGGTCCACACCCACCAGCGCGGCATGGGATTGTCGAGCTCGCGAATGCCGTCCCACTCATGACCGGTGGTCGAGACGCCGGAGACCTCGTCGATATGTTCTTTCTCACTCATCTCAATCGTCCTTCAGGGGAATGCGGGCGGCTTCCTCGGCGCTTTTTCTGCTTCCCGGGCGGAAGGCGAAAAGAACCGTACCGACGAAGAAGACGGCCATGAAAAGAAGGCCCCAGCTATCGGCGAACTGGCGAAGCGCGGTATAGGCTTCCATGATCTTTTCTCCTCAGCGGTAACCGGCGGCTTCGTCATAGGTCGAGAAATCGACCAGCGTGCCGAGCATCTGCAGATAGGCGACCAGCGCGTCCATTTCGGTGAGTGCATCGGGATTGCCGTCGAAATCGCCGAGCACCGCCTTGGGATAGCGTTCTTCCAGACCGGACGTGTCCGCGTCGGGATCGGCCTGGGCGCGCAGATCCGCATTGGCGTTGGCGATCATGTCTTCCGTATAGGGAACGCCGACACGCAGATTGGCGATCAGCTCGGTCGAGAAATCGTTGATCTCGAGCGGCGTGTCCTTGAGGAACGCATAGCTGGGCATGATCGATTCCGGCACCACGGAGCGCGGCTCGATCAGATGATCCACATGCCACTCGTTGGAGTATCTGGCGCCGACGCGGGCGAGATCCGGTCCCGTGCGCTTCGACCCCCACTGGAAGGGATGATCGTACATGGATTCGGCGGCCAGGCTGTAATTGCCGTAGCGCTCCACCTCGTCGCGGAAGGGGCGGATCATCTGGCTGTGACAGGTGTAGCAGCCCTCGCGGATGTAGATGTTGCGACCGGCGAGCTCCAGCGGCGAATAAGGGCGCATGCCCTCCACCTTCTCGATTGTGTTCTCCAGATAGAACAGAGGCACGATCTCGACGATGCCGCCGATTGTCACCACCAGGAACGACCCCACCAGAAGGAGCGTGGCGTTCTTTTCGATGATCTTGTGTTTGTCCAGCAATGCCATCGTCAGGGCTCCTTAACCGGCACTTTGAAGGGAAGGGGCGGGTTGGGCGACGGCGCCGCCGATCGGCTCTTCCTTGCGCTCATGGCCAAGGATGGTCATGGCCAGATTGTAGGCCATGACGATGCCACCGAGCAGGAAGAGAACGCCGCCCAGCGCGCGCACCACATAATAGGGGTGCATGGCGGCCACGGTTTCGGCGAACGAGTAGACCAGGAAGCCCTGATCGTCGTATTCGCGCCACATCAGGCCCTGCTGGATGCCGGACACCCACATGACGGCCGCGTAGACGACGATGCCGAGGGTGGCGAGCCAGAAATGCCAGGTGACGAGCCGCAGCGAATAAAGCCGCTCGCGGTTCCACAGTTTCGGCACGAGATAATAGAGCGCGCCGAAGGTGATCATGCCGACCCAGCCGAGTGCGCCCGAATGCACGTGACCGATGGTCCAGTCGGTGTAGTGCGACAGCGAGTTGACCGCCTTGACCGACATCAGCGGGCCCTCGAAGGTGGACATGCCGTAGAAGGCGACGGCCAGAACCATCATGCGGATGATCGGGTCGGTGCGCAGCTTGTCCCACGCGCCCGAGAGCGTCATCAGGCCGTTGATCATGCCGCCCCAGGAGGGCATCCACAGCATGATGGAGAACACCATGCCGAGCGTCTGCGCCCAGTCGGGCAGGGCGGTGTAATGGAGATGGTGCGGACCGGCCCAGATATAGAGGAAGATCAGCGCCCAGAAGTGGATGATCGACAGGCGGTAGGAATAGACCGGACGGTTCGCCTGCTTGGGGATGAAGTAGTACATCATGCCCAGGAAGCCGGCGGTCAGGAAGAAGCCCACCGCATTGTGGCCGTACCACCATTGCGTCAGCGCATCCTGCACGCCGGCGAAGAGCGAATAGCTTTTGGAGCCGAAAGGCGAGACCGGCACCGCCAGATTGTTCACCACATGCAGCATGGCGATGGTGACGATGAAGGACAGGTAGAACCAGTTGGCCACATAGATATGCGGCTCCTTGCGCCTGAAGATCGTGCCGAGGAAGACGATGAGATAGGCGACCCAGACGATTGTGAGGAACAGATCCACATACCATTCGGGTTCTGCATATTCGCGGCTCTGGGTGATGCCGAGCAGATAGCCGGTCGCCGCCATGACGATGAAGAGTTGATAGCCCCAGAACACGAACCAGGCGAGGTTGCCGCCGAAAAGCCGCGCCCGACAGGTGCGCTGCACCACGTAGAAGGATGTGGCGATGAGCGCGTTGCCGCCGAAGGCGAAGATCACCGCCGATGTGTGCAGCGGGCGCGTGCGGCCGAAATTGAACCAGGGTTCGATGTTGAGGTCCGGATAGGCGAGCTGCAGCGCGACCAGCACGCCAACCAGAAACCCGACAATGCCCCACAGGGTCGTGGCGATGACGCCATAACGCACCGGGCCATCCATATAGCCATCGGTATCCTGCCTGAGCGGGATCGATGCTGCGCCGGCCGGCGCAAAGCTCGTGTTGCGCATCAATACGATCGCCGATCCAAGCAGGACAAAGAACAGAACCCACATATGGGCCTGAAAGGCTGAATCCTGCGCCAGACCCGCAGCGGCCAGCGCTGCAAACGCAGCCAGGCTGACCAGTACGATCTCGGTGCCAAATCTCATTGCTGTTTCCCCAGTTCAGAAAAGCTTGCGGGAATCCGTTCCCCGATTCTCACGCGTCACACTTCGGGCAATGGGGCCGGCGGCGCCTTGATCTGCGTCAAAGCCAATGGGGCTGCCGCATGAAAAGACGCGCACTGGAAAACAGGGAATGGTTGCCATGCAGCGCGCAGGAGAACAGGTCAGCGGAACAGGGGCTGCCGCCCGCTATGCGGAGGCGGTGCCGCGCTATACGAGCTATCCCACCGCGCCCCACTTTCATGCGGGCGTGACGGGGGAAACCTTTCGTGGCTGGCTGGCCGAGACGGGAGAGGGAGAGGATCTCTCGCTCTATGTGCACATCCCGTTCTGCGACCGGCTGTGCTGGTTCTGCGCCTGCCACACCAAGATGACGCGCCGCTATGAACCGGTCGCCGCCTTTCTCGATGCGCTTTTTTGCGAAATCCGCACGGTGGGTGAGATTCTGGATGGGCGCGGGCGTGTCCGTGCGCTCCATTTCGGTGGCGGCTCGCCGACCATGCTGCGCGCAGACGACATCGTTCGGCTGGGAGCAGCGCTGAAGCGTGCATTCCATTTCGCCAGCGATGCCGAAATCAGCGTGGAACTCGATCCCAACGACATGGATGAAACGCGCTTTGACGCACTCGCTGAAATCGGCATGACGCGGGCAAGCCTCGGCGTTCAGGATTTCGACCCGCGGGTCCAGAAGGCGATCAACCGCGAACAGACGTTTGAACAGACCAAGGCGGTGGTGGACGGCGTGCGGGCGCGGGGTGTGCGGTCGGTCAATCTCGATCTGCTCTACGGCCTGCCGCACCAGACGCTGCAAAGTGTCAGCGACACGATCCGCCAGGCGCTGACACTTTCACCGGACCGGATCGCGCTTTTCGGCTATGCGCATGTGCCGTGGTTCAAGAAGCACCAGACCATGATCGACGAGGCCTGGCTGCCGGGGCCGGAGCAGCGTTTCGAACAACAGCAGGCGACAGCGCGCGTCATTCTGGAAGCAGGCTATCAAACGATCGGGATCGACCATTTCGCAAAGCCGGACGACCCGCTGGCCGTGGCTGCGCGGGAAGGGCGACTCAACCGGAATTTTCAGGGTTATACCGAGGATGCCTGCCGCAGGCTGATCGGTCTTGGCCCGTCGTCGGTGTCGCGTCTGCCACGGGGCTATGCCCAGAACATGCCGGCGACCGCGCAATACGAGCGCAGCGTGCGCCAAGGCGAGCTTGCGACGGTGCGCGGCATTGCGCTCAGCGAAGAAGACCACGCCCGAGCCTGGGTGATCGAACGCCTGATGTGCGATTTCGCGTTTTCAGGGGATGAAGCCATACAGCGGTTCGGTGCCTGCGGGCAAAGGATCGTGGAGGAAGCGCGGGCTCTCTTGCAAGAGCGGGGAAACGCGACGGGTCTGCGGGAACATCGAGGACTGTTCATGGTTGAAAAGGAAGCGCGACCGCTGGTCCGTTCGACGGCTGCTCTCTTCGACCAGTATTTGAAACGGGGAGGAGCGCGTCACTCGGCTGCGGTGTGACGTTCAGCTATTCGACCGCGGCGCTCCTTGCCCGGATTTTTTTTGCAGATTTGAGCCAGCGCAAATTCGAACCTGCCGCCATGCGGTAGGGAAGGTGTAGGCGAGCCCTTTGGTCGCTCGTTCGCGACGCCTTTGACGAACTGCCGTCGTGCAGGAATTGTCGCATGGCTCTACCGTCGGTGCCGCCCGATGGGTCGGTCTGTCACAATCACACGGCGGCGGCCGGACGGATGGGGGGCTCGATCCGTCCGGCCAATCCCGCTCAATCCGTGGACGCGTTGATGCGGCTTCCTGTTTGATTGCTTCGCCTGTCTTCCCCGAGAACCGTTTTCAGCGCTTCGAAGACCTTTGCGTTGGGGCAGAACGAGGGTGGTGTGCAGGCCGACTCTCCTGCGGTTGCCGCCAGCCAGACTGCGCAGGAAACGGCGTTGCGGCACACCTCGCAGGACTGCAGGGCTGCGGCCCGTGTGGGCTGAACGCGTTCTGCGGTGAGTTGCTGGAGGTCGACACTGCAGCGCTCCATCATCCCGTTCATCAGCCTGGCACGCGTCCCGGTGTGGTTTGACAGGCGCTTCATGATAAAATCCCCGGTAAAAGCCCAGTCTTGAGCGTTTCCGTTTGACTGTCTTTGCGCTGCATCAAGTGATGGGGCGGCTTGGGGCCACTTGGGGGAGGGGCGACTGGGGGCTTCCGGCGGTGCCCCGCGTCAGCACGTCACTTGCAGTATCTCTTCGCTGTCGAAATAATGAAGGTGAGAAGGCACTGGTGCGAAGAGGCGAGCGTGGGTCCTGTTTATGATTTGGCCGAACCGGCACGGCGTGCCGGCGCAGCCGGCTATGCCGTGGCCGTGGGTGGAAGCCTTGCCATGCTTCTCGCACTGCTTTGGCTGGACACCGCCTTCAGCAGCATCTGGATACTCTTTCTTGCGTCTCTCGTTGCCCTATATGCGTCGATCTTCGGCGGTCGCGCTGCCGGTCTCCTTGCGGTTGCGCTTACATCCGGGGCCATCGCCATTGTCGGCCTGATGGCGACCATGCCCCTCTCGCTGCCGGTTTTTGCCGCCCTTTTTGCGTTTCTTGTCTTGCTGGCCCATGTCGGTGGAGCCTATTTCAACGCACAGGACGCGGGGCGACAGGTGCGGCGCCAGCTCGATGCACGCGATGCGCATCTGCGTTCGATCCTCGACACGGTTCCCGACGCTACCGTGGTGATCGACACCAGAGGGATCATGGTTTCCTTCAATCGGGCGGCGGTGCGCCAGTTCGGCTATACGGAGGAAGAGGCGCGGGGCAGAAATGTCAGCATGCTCATGCCCGAACCCTATCAGAGTCAGCATGACGGCTACATCGAACGCTACAAACGAACCGGCGAACGACGCATCATCGGTATCGACCGGGTGGTTGTGGGACGTCGCAAGGATGGCTCGACCTTTCCGATGAAGCTGGCCGTGGGCGAAATGCAAAGCGGCGGGCACACCTACTTCACCGGCTTCATTCGCGATCTGACCGAACGTGCTGAGACCGAGGCGCAGATGGAACAGGTGCAGGCGGAACTTGCCCGGCTCGCGCGCCTGAACGAGCTGGGCGAAATGGCCTCGACGCTGGCCCATGAACTCAACCAGCCACTCTCTGCGGTCTCGAACTATGTGCAGGGCTGCAAGCGCCTTCTGAACGATTTCGACCACCCGCTTGCCGAACGTATGCGCGACGCGCTTGAAGAAACCACAAAACAGTCGCTGCGTGCCGGGCAGATCATCCGGCATTTGCGTGAATTCGTCTCACGCGGGGAAAGCGAAAAACAGGCCGAGAACCTGCAAAATCTCGTGGAGGAGGCTGCGGCGCTGGCGCTGATGGGATCACGCGAGCTCGGCATTCGGACCGTGTTCGAATTCGAACCCGAGCTTGGCAAGGTGTTTGTCGACCGGGTGCAGGTGCAGCAGATTCTGATAAACCTGATGCGCAATGCCATGGAGGCGATGCGTGAGAGCGATGAGCGCGAGCTCCGGGTTTCGGTGGCAGCCGATGGAGCCGGTTCGATCGACATCGATATCTCGGATACGGGGTCGGGTGTTCCCGATGAGATTGCCGAAGATCTTTTCAGGCCGTTCGTTTCGTTCAAACGGGGCGGCATGGGGGTGGGGCTTGCGATTTCCAAGAGGATTGCCGAAGCCCATGGCGGCGTGCTGAAACTGACCGAAAGCTCGGCGAGAGGCAGCACGTTCCGTTTCACGCTACCGGCACTGGAAGAACAGGAAATGCAGAATGCCTGAGGACGTGGTGATCCATATTGTCGACGATGAGGAACCGGTGCGCAAATCACTGGCGTTCCTGCTCACCATGTCGGGGCATGCGGCGCGGGTGCATGATTCTGCGACCGGGTTTCTGAAAATCGCACCAGAGCTCGGCAATGCATGTCTCATCACCGATTTGCGCATGCCGGACATGAGCGGTGTCGAACTCCTGCGCCGGCTTGGCCAGGGCGGGAACATGCTGCCGACCATCGTGATCACCGGGCACGGAGACGTGCCGATGGCCGTGGAGGCCATGAAGGCCGGGGCGCTGGACTTCATTGAAAAACCTTTTTCCGACGAGGTTTTGATGGAAGCCGTTTCACGCGCGATCGGGAAGCTGGAGAAGAGACCGCAGGCGGGCGCGGACGCAGGCATGGTGCGCGAGCGGGTTCTGCTTCTATCCGAGCGCGAACAGCAGGTGATGCATCGCATTGTCGCCGGTCTGCCCAACAAGACAATCGCCTTCGAGCTCGATATTTCCCCCAGAACCGTGGAAGTGCATCGCGCCAATGTGATGGCCAAGATGCAGGCCCGGAATCTCCCCGAACTGGTGCGAATGGCGCTGATGGCGGAGGAAGCCACCCCCTGACATCGCACCTTGTGCGGCATTTTGATCCAGCGCAATGCAATGCGGCCCGCTCTGGCTGACAATGCATGCTGCCGTGGCGGATGGCCTACATTCTCCCGGCAGTGGGGAGATGCCGGACGTGGCTGGAATGATTCTCGTGGTGGCGCCTGATACCGCCTTTCGCCTGTCGCTGCGTTTCATGCTTGAAGCGGAGGGGTTCGACGTGGTCGTGCCGAACCGTTTCGATGACGCCTGGCGCCTGCGCGGGAAGGCAGACTGCACGATCGTCGATCATGACACGCTCACGACCGCGGGCGTCTCCGTGACACGGCTTGTGGAAGAGAAAGGACCGGTGATTCTTCTTGCCGACACGCTTGAGGACATGCCGCGGGCCGAACACTTGCGAACCATCCAGAAGCCGCTCCTGGGCAGCGCAGTGGTGAATGCGGTGCACACTCTTCTCGAGGAGGGCAATCGCCTGCAAGATCGCGCACTACGTAGATACCCGTAGGGGACAAACCGAATTTCGCGCGACATTCTTACGGGGCACATATGGGCCGTCACATGACGGAGGCACCCATGTTTGCACAGGCCGCGACCGCCCATACACACACCGCTCATTCCGGAGCAGGCAGGCAGCACGCCGAGATTGGCAGAAGGCCAGCATCCTTTTCGCCCGATCAGCCTCATCAAGTCGTATTTTATGGCGCCAATGAGGAGATCTACGGCCAGGGTGAGCGGGCGGGGGCTCTCTATCAGGTCGAGTTCGGCGCGGTGCGCCTCTATCGCCTTCTCGCGGACGGGCGCCGCCAGATCAGCGCCTTTCACGTGGCGGGCGAGGTTTTCGGTTTCGAGGCCGATGGCCAGCATCATTTCTTTGCCGAGGCCGTGGGGGAGGCGGGTGTTCGCGTCTTCCGTCAGCCGGCGGGGGAAACGAACTGGCGCCAGACGCTGGATGCGGCGCTGGCTGCACTTGTGCGCGCCCAGGAACACCTGCTGGTGATTGGCCGGCAAAATGCCGCCGAGCGCGTTGCGGCCTTCCTGCTTGACATGATGGAACGCCAGAACAGCGACCGCGAGGTGCAGCTTGCAATGTCGCGCACCGACATTGGCGATTATCTCGGCCTGACGATCGAAACCGTGTCCCGCACATTCTCGAAATTCAAATCCAGGGGGCTCGTGCGTCTTGTGAACACACGCACGGTGGAAGTGCTGGATGTCAGCGCATTGCGGGCGATGTGTGACTGAGGGAGGCAGAGCCTATCTCTCTGCTGGCAACACGCTTATTCCTCCAGGGCCACAGCGTGTGGCGAAGCATTCATTCTATAGCTCGATATCAGATGATGCCCCCTCCGGCGATTTCGCGGCTGGAGGTGACCGTTTGTGCATGCTACACACGGGCATGAACAGGCATTGTTCGCTGGGATACGGTATTTTCTTGGGATGCTGAATTTTAAGTCAGTAAACGTTTAGACAGCTGTTTCGTGGCCGTGTCTGCAGTTCACAACAGATTTCCATTGTCACGGGTCAAAGAGGACGAATCGGAATTGTCGTTCTGACAATGTTCGCCTCGGGAATAAGCAGTGTCTGAAAAGCGAAGAATTTCCGTATTGTTGGCAACGTATAACGGTGCCGAGTTTTTGGATGAGCAACTTGCTTCAATTGCCAATCAGGATTGGCCGCACATCGATCTTTGGGTGAGCGATGACGGATCCACGGATGGAACCCGTGCGTGCCTTGAGCGGTGGCAGCGTCAGTGGGTGAAAGGCAGTTTTTTCATACTCGAAGGGCCACAACAGGGCTATGTGGAAAATTTCCGCTCGCTCATGGCCAACGATGCGGTCGAAGGTGCTTTCGTTGCGTTCAGCGATCAGGACGATGTGTGGGACGCAGACAAACTTTCCTGTGCGGTAAGAAAACTTGATGAAGCAGGGGGTGGGCAGTCGGCCATGTATTGCGGCCGCACGCGTCTGGTGGACCGTTTCGGAGCCGAATGCGGATTTTCACCACTGTTTGTGCGCAAACCCTGTTTCGAAAATGCCATTGTCCAGAGTATTGGAGGAGGAAACACGATTGTTCTCAATGCGGCTGCGCACAATCTCGTGCGCGCGAGTGCGTTGAGAACTAGTTTTGTCAGTCATGACTGGTGGTGCTATCAGATCGTTTCCGGAGCCGGCGGGCTGGTGATTTACGATCCGCAGGCGCACATTGCCTATCGTCAGCATGGTGGCAACCTCATCGGGGAAAATCAGGGATGGCGCGCGCGCCGCAAGCGTCTCGTGGCTCTTGCCGAAGGGCGGTTCGCAGGCTGGAACTCGGTCAATATCGCTGCGCTGGAGCAATGCGGCGATCTGCTCAATGATGAAGGCCGACGTGTGCTGGCAGGATTTCGTGCGGTCAGGGAGGCGATGTTGTTGCGAGGCACGTCAAGGTTGTGGCAATGTGGGATACACCGTCAGTCATTGCCCTCCAACATCGCGCTCTACCTGGCCGCGTTCGTCGGAAAGCTTTGACGTGTAACTGGAGGTCGTGTTGAAGGGAATCATTCTGGCCGGAGGGAGCGGAACGCGTCTATATCCGCTCACTCTCGGCGTATCCAAGCAAATTCTGCCTGTCTACGACAAGCCGATGATCTATTACCCGTTAAGCACGCTGATGCTTGCGGGCATCCGCGAGATCCTCATCATCTCCACCCCGCGCGACCTGCCAGTTTTCCGCGAACTTCTGGGCACGGGGGAAGATTTCGGCATCGAGCTTACCTACGCCGAACAGGCCGAGCCGAACGGTCTTGCGGAAGCTTTCATCATCGGGCGCGATTTCATCGGTGACGATTCGGTGGCGATGATCCTGGGAGACAACATCTTTTACGGCGTCGGATTGCCCGACCTTTGCCGCTCCGCGCTGCAGCAGGAGGTGGGGGCTACCGTCTTCGCGTATCGGGTGGACGACCCGCAGCGCTATGGTGTCGTCTCGTTTGACCGTGAAACGGGCGTGGCGCAGACCATTGAGGAGAAACCGCGGGTTCCCAAGTCAAGCTGGGCGGTGACGGGCCTGTATTTTTACGACAACGACGTCGTGGAAATCGCCGCCGGAATCACCCCATCGGAGCGTGGCGAGCTTGAGATCACTGCCGTGAACAACGCCTATCTGGAGCGTGGAACCCTGTGTGTTCAGCAGCTGGGGCGCGGCTACGCATGGCTGGACACCGGAACGCATGACAGCCTGCACGAGGCCTCCGCTTTCGTGCGCACCATCGAGCACCGGCAGGGCATCAAGATCGCCTGTCCGGAGGAAATCGGCTTTCATATGGGCTGGCTGAGCAAGGAAAAGGTGCTTGCGAGAGCCGATATCTTCGGCAAGACCGAATATGGAACCTATCTGAAACGCCGTGTCGAGGAAGGAGAATTGCAGTGATGGAGGTTCGCCCCCTCGGGCTGGAAGGTGTCTTCGAAATCACGCCTGAAAAATTCGGTGACGAGCGCGGCTATTTCTCGGAGACCTACAACCAGGAAAAGCTCGCGGCCCATGGGATCGATCTGGTCTTTGTACAGGACAACCAGTCCTATTCGGCCCGCAAGGGCGTGCTGCGTGGCCTTCACTACCAGCTCCCGCCCAGAGCGCAGGACAAGCTGGTCCGTGTCCTGAAGGGACGCATCTTCGACGTGGCGGTGGACATCCGGCGCGATTCGGCGACCTTCGGACAATGGGTGGGCGTCGAGCTTTCCGAGGAGCGCTGGAACCAGCTGCTCGTGCCAAAGGGCTTTGCCCATGGTTTTGTCACGCTGGAGGAGCACACGGCGCACCGAGGTGACGCTCTATGCTGCACAGCCCGACACGCTGCCGCAGCGGGAGGCCTTTCTCGCCACCGGCGGCTCGGCCTATTTCCTGAAACGGCAGGATATTGTCGAGGGCTCGGAAACGGTCACCGTCGAAATCCGCGATGGTGTCACCGGCCGGATCATCGAGCGACGCGTGCTGCAGTTCGGACAGGATTACCGCATTGATTACATGCAGGGCGTCATCATCCTGAATCGACCGCTCTCCTCCTCCACGGGAACCGATGCTCCGGTTCGAAACGGGGCGCTCGGGGGCAACAAGGTCTATCTGACCGCGCAATACGAGTTCGAACCGGTGGCCGGGGATGTCGACGGCTATGTCTATGGCGGTCGCGCCCAGCACTGGGTGAACGACAGGGTTCGTGTCGGCGTGACCGGCATGAATGAAACGACCGGGCTTGCCGATCAGCAGGCGCTCGGCGCCGATATCGAGCTGCGTCATTCAGAAACCACCTTTCTTGAAGCTGAAATGGCGCATTCCAAAGGTCCCGGCTTTGGCTCTTCACGCTCGACGGATGGTGGACTGACCTCCAGCGATTACGGCACGGCAGGCAGCCGTGACCGCTCGGCCATGGCCTGGCGGGTGCGCGGTCAGGTCGATCTGGAGGACTTAGAAAGCGCCGGCATGAAAGGAACGCTCGGCGGCTATTACGAGGAAAAGCAGGCCGGCTTCTCCACGCTTTACGACGAGGTGGATGTCGACAGGCGGATATGGGGTGCGCATGCCGATCTCGCCCTGAACGACCGGGTTGGGCTGAAGCTCGCCTATGACGATTTCCGCGACGATGATGGCCAGATCAAGCGCGACGGCACCTCCTCGATTGCCTGGCAGGTGGATGAATACTGGAAGGTCTCCTTCGGTGTTTCCTACACCGAGCTCATGTCGCCACGCGCCATTTCGGCAGGCAAAAGCGGCTATGATGGCTCCCGTCTCGATGCCGGTGTGCGCATCGACCATCGCTTTGACGACGATCATCTTGTCTATGTGTTCGGGCAGGCGACCCTAGAGCGTTCGGGCGACATTGACCGCAACGATCGCATCGGTGTCGGTGCAGAGGTGCAACTGACGGAAATGGTGGGTGTTTCCGGCGAGGTCTCCTACGGCACCCACGGGCTCGGCGCTCTTGCCGCCCTCAACTACGACCCCAATGACGATGAGCACTACTATATCGGCTACAGGCTCGATCCCGACCGTGCCTTCGATCTCAATCGCAGTCATGACCTTGTCGGCTCGGACAGGGGCGCGATCGTGGCGGGCGTGCGCCGCCGCATGGACGACATGGCCTCGGGCCTATGCCGAAAGCAGCTACGACATGTTTGGCAAACGCCGCGCGCTCACCCAGACCTATGGCGTGATCTACACGCCCGATGATGTGTGGACCGTCGATGCGGGCTTCGAGGCCGGGCAGGTGCGCGACGACACGATCGATCCGGCAACCGGCCTCCAGCGCTCCGACTTCGAACGATACGCGCCATCACTGGCCGTGGCCTACAAGGATGAAGAAGCGGGCATCACCGCGCGGGTCCGTGGCGAGGTTCGCATCGAGGATTCCCAGGACGGTACGCGGGACCAGAACACATATCTGTTCGCTGCGGGCGTTTCCTGGAAGACCAGCGAAAACTGGCGCCTGATGGCCAATATCGACGCGGTCCTTTCCGACACACGCTCGACGGTGACCTCGTTCAAGGATACCGACTATGTGGAGGCGTCGCTGGGCTATGCCTATCGACCGGTGGATCACGACCGGCTCAACGCGCTGTTCAAATACACCTGGCTCTACGACATGCCTGGCAACAACCAGTTGGTCAGCGGCGCTACGGGCGATGCCTATGCGCCAGCCCAGCGCAGCCACATTCTGTCTGCCGACGTGACCTATGACCTGGTGCCCTGGCTTTCCATCGGCGGCAAATACGGCTTCCGATATGGCGAGGTGAAATACCGCACTGCAAGCGGTTCGGGCACGGGTTTCGAGCAGAACTGGCAGCGCTCGTCGGCGCATCTGGGAATTCTGCGGGCCGATCTGCACGTGATCAGGAAATGGGATCTTCTGCTTGAGGGCAGGGTGCTGCACATGCCCGAGGCCGACACCACCGACTTCGGTGCGCTGACGGCACTCTACCGCCATGTCGGAAGCAACTTCAAAGTTGGTGTGGGGTATAATTTCGGGCGTTTTTCCGACGACCTGAGAGACCTTACGCTCGACGATCAGGGCGTGTTTTTGAACGTGGTCGGCAAGTTCTGACGGAGCGATATGGAGAGAATGGCGCGCGGAGAACAGCCCTTCGCGCGTTCATCTCCGTTTGCGTTTTGGATCTGCGCGCTGACGATTGCTGCTGAGCCCTTCAAAGGTATCGATATCAATAAGAGAGGGCTCGGTCCGCTCTCACTCGCGCCCCGTTTGACGAGGCTGCCGAAACTTCACCGTAAGAAAACAATGTGCGGATGTGAAAGAGAAACTGGCTGGGGAACCTGGATTCTAAGCCAGCTTGCACAAGCATCAAAGGCCCTCTTGGAAGTCCAAGGGGTTAGCAGCGCCGATCGGCTCTCTGTGCGCCAGTTTTGTGGAGCACTTTTGTGGTGCAGTCAAGGGGGGGCGTGAGGCTCGGGTAACTGATAACAGGGTGGCTCCAAAGAGTGATAACTCTGAAAGTCCTGAGCGTTCACCAGAACAGGTCGATCAGCTGCTCAACACCCGTCTGATGGTACGCAGTGAGGCCTTTGAATGATGTGAGGGAAAGGTCATCAATTACAGATCGGTACACACTCTGTCGCCAGTCCCACGTTTCTGGCAACGCGCCCTACATTTCGACTTTTCGGAGGAGACGATGTTCAACGCTTTTGAAGCGCATAGGCAAAGGTTGTATTTCAATCAAAACCACGCGTCTCTCCCTGCGCCAGGAAGAGCCCCACGATCAGAAAGACCATGAAAACGGCGTCGAGAATGTCATGGCCGAACATGACATTCACGCTGCCGCCTCCGGCATAGACCGCTGCAAGCATGAGCAGCATCGCGCCGCCGAGACGGGCAAGCGGGTCCTCTTTGTTTCCAAGGCTCTTGATTGCAAAGACGGTGATCACCGCGAACATCGCGATCACCGCACACCCTGCCACAATGCCCCCTTCGATAAAGATGGTCATGAAGCCGTTGTGGAAATGGGTGAACCCAACCTCAATGCCGAAATCCCGCAGCACATATTCCTTGATGAGCGCCGAGGTGTTCTGCATTCCGTGACCGAAAATCGGGCTCTCGGCAAAGAGCCGAAGGCCACTTTCCCAGAGCGCTACCCGCAATCCGATGGAGGTGTTGTAGTCACCCCCGGTCATAAGTCTATCGACATTCTGCCAGAGAGCATCGAATCGGCTGACGATCAGGCCGGAGGTTAGGATCAGCAAGAGCAGGGCGACGCCCAGCAGTGCGAGCACATGCCCGCGCAGGACCGTAAAGACGCGCGCGCGGAAAATGAAGAGTTGCAGGAGAGCGAGCACGATCATGACAAGCCAGACAGAACGTGATTCTGAAAGCAGTACGGCTCCAAAAGCAGCGGCGAAGGCTAGCAGGAGAAAAAGCGCCTTCTTACTGTCGAGGATAAGTCCCCCTGCCAGACAGGTGAGCCCCGCAAGGCAAGCCACATCCGCAAACACAAGTGCGTTGCCCGCGCCACCCTCGGCACGCAGTCCGAGAAACTCAGACTGCACAAAGGCAAAAATCAGCGCGCCGAAACTTGCAATGACCGCTCCCACGAGTGCGGGCCTGTGCCACTTCGTCCCGATTGGCGATTGTCCAGATCGAGTAGGAAAAGGGAAACAGAGCGAAGGTCGCAAGCGGTAGGAGTTTGTAGACACGCTGCCAAGAAGGGTCATTGGCCAGAAAGGCGACAAGATTCGCCGCCACATAAAGCAGCATTAGGATGGCTATCCAGCGCATCGTGCGGTCGGTGCTCAGCCGCTTCCGTCCCGTAACCACCTCGAAAACACAGCACAGCGCGCCACCGTGCCAGATCACGCTTGTCGCAGAACCGACTATCGGCGGCATTGAGAAACAGGCCAGCGTAAAGAGTCGGTTGATATTACGATATTTCATTGAGGGTTCCGTCCGGCAAGCTCTTTTGCTAGCTCAGCGCATGCGTCACGATCTGGCGCAGATCGTCATGCTTTGGCTTGCAGGAGAGTTCGGTTTGGCACCGTTCCGCCTACATCGTAATGGGAGGCCAGCGCGCTTAGAATGACCAATTAAATTTTGGAATTTGCGAAGTTTCATCCATCAGGTATTCGAGGATTGTTGAGAGTGAATATTTCACATAAATATAACATATATAAATTAATACAAATTATAATATTTTAATTATATCTCGTGTATTTTATTTTATATGTGCATAATAATGTCGTGATGAATTTTTTATCCATCTGCACGTCGTATTTTTCTCGGTATAGGCGTGATAGATCTGCATAGCAATGATTGGGTGGAATTTCGTGGCTCTACCCTCCCAGTGCGTTCTATTGGATGATCGTGCGCATGATTGAACTTCCGGCGCTGATCGCCAATAGCGACGACACGGATTTTCTCAAGGAACTCATCGGCGACGCAGCGGCTGATGGATATAAATGTGAGCGTCGTTTGCGGTGCTTCCCGTGGCGAACGTGCACCGCTGCGCGCGAACCAGCGCAATGGCTATCGAGAGCGGGCCTAGGATTCTAAGCCAGTGTACGCACGTAATCCACCGCCCGCTTGGAAGCCCAAGGGGTTGGCAGCGCCGATCGGCACTCTGTGTAGCAGTTTTGTGGATCACATTTGTGATGCAGTCAAGGGGCATTGCGTGTTCCGATTGGCCATGCTGCCGACATGCTGATCGGTGCTCTCAAAGGGAGCCACCTCGGAAAGAGATTCGGGAGGGCGCGGAGTGGTTGCTGCCGCGAACAATACGGGACAGGGCAAATCGCCGCACCGCTGCTCAGCGGTCCCTTATCAGTCAGCGGCGATTGTCGGCGATAAGGTTGGGGTGCTGCTTTCTCATGTGTCGGAGAGGCTTTGTACCAAAGCAAGCAATGCTTTACGCCGCTCTCGGTTTTTGATGCGTAGATACGCTTCCACGAGATCGAGGCAGACGCGCTCCTGGCAGGTAGCTGCCGGAGGCAGCTCGTCCTCATCGAAAAAGTAGGTCACGGGAACACCCAGCAACTGCGCGGCCTTATACAAGCTCGCGGCGCTGATGCGATCATGACCACACTCGTATTTCTGAACTTGCTGCGTGGACACATGCAATGCTGTTCCCAAATCAGCTTGGGTGAGCCCAATCTGCTTGCGCCTGCGCCGCAACAGTAAACCCATCTCACGATCAGTGGCAGTTAGCGCTTTTGGCTATGTCTGCACAGCTTTTCGCTCTCACACTCGCTTGTCTTTCATCATCCGTCCTGTCGCTCGTCTATCGTTCACCGGATGGCTGGGAGGATGCTCTCGCACGCGATCCCGAAATGCGAGGGAGAGTGAGTAAGCGTCTGGACGAAGCCTATGCAGAAGCACTTTCACTGGTTCGACAGAATGTCAGCGGGATCAGGCTTGTAGCTGAGGCGCTTGTTGAGCACGGAACACTTGAAGGCGAGCCGCTTGCTCAAGTCATCGACCAGGTGCGGCAATGCGCAATGATGCGTGATGAGATGCAGCCAGCGCATAATGCAGTGCCTGCAACGCGAAATAAATTGAGATGTGTGGATTCCGGATCGGTGGAAGCCGATTCCGGAATGCGGACCAACGATTCCGGATAAGGGAAATGCGATTCTGACAGCTGAAGAATGCATCTCCATGTGCAGGCAAGGCATCTCTTCAAAATAAATTGAGATCTTCTGCGGATTCTGCTTCACGAACAAGCGATTCAGATCTCTCAAAAGTCGATTCCGAGACAGTGGAAAGCGTTACTCCGGCAAACGACGTGCTCGAGCGGAGGGAAGGGTGGCTGTCGCTGTTCGTGCACAGTCGCTTCCTTGTCCTCCTTCCACCGGCTTTTGTTCCTTGCATGGGTGTCCGGTATCCTTGTCTCGTAGTGACGGGACAGAGGAGAATGAAGATGCCCCGACTAGGGAAGTCAGATGATGCATCCCACAGGGAGCGCCAGCAGCGCTACCGAAAACGGCTGGCAGCGGAGAGACGGCCAGAAGCGTCAGCCATCGATGTTGCTGTTGCTGCTGCCGTGGCAGCTTTCGCAAGCGCAGCAGCGCGGAACCCTTCACTTCGTCCAAACGCGCTGCAGTGGATTCTCAGGTACGCAAGGCGACGGTTGGTCGACGACGGCTATGACCGGGAGCAGGTCATGCGGGTGCTTCACCGCCGGATGGGCCGCTTCGGTTAGTGCTGGCGCTGTTCGGGTCACATGGTGATGCACTGTTCTGAACGTATTCCCCCCATTACTCCATGTTTTGGAATCGGAATTACAGAAACGCACATAGTGACGCTCCGGAGCCTCGTTGAGCAGTAATGTTGTTTAGTTCCGAGATCGGTTGCATTTGAACGATCTCTCTCACCGGCTCGCAATGGATTGCCCGCTATGGGTGCAAGCAACGAACTGTGGGGGCGGGAATGGAAGAGCAAAAATCTCGGCAGGCTGACGACACGAATGAGTGTCCGTCGTCAGGGATTTTGGGACATTTGTTGTCCTGAGCTAAGAGAGGATCTGGCTCATCTGATTGCTGTGATTATGCGGCGTATTTGCGGTGAAGCAAGCGCCGGGTTTCGATGGTCTTCCGTTTGATCTTTTCTCGTTGTTTCAGAATGGTCTGGCCGCGCCCGAAGAAGACAGCGGCCGGGGTGAGGCTTTGGAGGCTCTCGTGATAGCGCCGGTGGTTGTAATGATCGATAAATGCATCGATCTGTTGCCTGAGATCACCGGGCAGGTAGTAGTTTTCCAGCAAGATGCGGTTCTTCAGAGTCTGGTGCCAGCGCTCGATCTTGCCCTGGGTCTGGGGGTGGTAAGGCGCACCCCGCACATGATCGATTTGCCGGTCTTCAAGCCAATCGGCCAATTCACCAGAGATGTAACTCGACCCGTAGCACCTCGGGAAGAAGCGCTTGTTTGAGGTTATGGCCGCGCGCGCAGCCCCCAAATAGCGCAGCGGGTGGCCATAACCGGGTCTCAGGTCTCAACAGTGGTTTTGCACAAATCACACCGCTGAGGAGACCGGCTATGACCGCCACCGATACTACCGCCTCGACCTTGTTGGTCGCCATCGACATTTCCAAGCACCGCCATGAGGTGCTGATCGGCGCGCCTGGCAAGAAGCGCCGCCGTCGATTGACGATCACAAACACACTCGACGACTTTCGGCGCTTGGCCGCCATACTTATGGACTACGGTCTGCCTGTGAGGATCGGGTTCGAGGCGACCGGCAACTATCATCGACCGTTGGCGCATCATCTCGGCCAGGCCGGGTTCGATCTGAAGCTCGTGTCCTCTGTTGGCCTGGCTCGAACGCGTGAGGCCCTGCACAACAGCTGGGACAAGAACGATCCGAAGGACGCCCAGGTCATCCTGCGCATGCTGGAGATCGGCGCGGTGCAGTTCTTCCACGATCCGCTTGCGACCGGCGTTGCCGACATCCAGGAGTTGTCGAAGACCCATGAGATCGTCTCGCGTTCGAAGACCGAGCTCTGGCACCGCATTCTGACGCATTACCTGCCGCTCTACTTTCCCGAGGCCGAACGGTTTCATCGAAGCTCGCGAACCGACTGGTTTCTCGCCTTTCTCGAGAAGTATCCAACGCCCGGCATGATCACGGCCATGAGCAAGGAGGTCTTCGTCGCCGACGCCTGGCAGGTGGTCGGCCGCAAGGTGTCCAAAGAGCGCCTGCTCTCAGATATTTACTCAACGGCGGTTGGCTCTGTGGGCCTGCCGGTTCACCCGGATTCCGACGCCGTGCGCATGTTCCGCCTCGTGTTGGCCGAAGGCCGAAGCCTGGTTCGCCAACGCAACGAGATCGAGGCGCGGGCCGTCGAGCTTCTATCCGATCATCCCGATTACCAGCTTCTGACAACCATCCCCGGGATCGGCCCGATCAACGCCCTGACCATCCTGGCAGAGGCCGGGGATTTGCGCCGTTTTCGCCATCACCGCCAATTCCTGAAGTTCTGCGGCATGGACCTCGCCACCGTCCAGTCCGGCATGTTCCGCGGCCAGAGCCGGATCTCCAAATACGGCAATGCCCGACTATAGCGCGACCTTCTGGATGGCTGGGCAGGTTGCCGTACTCAAACGCACGAACAGCTTCCGCGACAAGTTCGAACGCTACATCGCACGAGATCGACATAACGCCCATTTGCGCCGCAAGGCCTACACCGCCATCGCGGCCAAGATGGCGCGCACCGTACACGCTGTGGTCAAGCACGGCGAACCCTATCGCCCCTTCTTCGAGGGGGTGAGTCCAGGCGGAAGGACCCTTGTCTGATAAGAGCCGTGGAGGCAGTTCGCTGACCTCGTAGATAATGTTCAGGTCTTCCGCTTGGGAATTTGGATCTCGTCTTAAGGACGGTGAGGGCCGCAATCGTGCGTACCCTGTGTTTGCTATGGGAGAGACCGCTTCTTGACGGCGGAGACCGCTTGGGCAACCATATCAGGGCATCCGGGACACCGGATGCCCCATGACCTGCTGACCTAAGCAGCCAAATCTTCCCGATATAGGACGTTGTCGCTGACAACCATGCAGGGGTAGCCGCGCCGTTCGGCGATCGCATCCAGTTCGCGGGCCACACGTTCACCCGAGAGTGAGTTATCGACCACCGTTGCCAGGCATTCCCGGCTGAAGTCATCGATGACACACAGGATGCGGAAGCGACGGCCGTCGACCAGCGTGTCCGACACGAAGTCAAGGCTCCATCTCTGGTTCGGATACTGCGGGACCGCCATCGGCGCTCGCGTGCCCAAAGCTCGCTTGCGGCCGCCGCGTTTGCGCACTGTCAGCCGCTCTTCCGTAAGCGTTGTCAGCGGCTCACAGGAGTTTCAGCTTGACGCTTTGAAGTTCCAGGGCAGCAGATCGTCGATGCGGCTTTTGGGATATCCGTTTGCAATGGCTTCGAGCGTGGCCTTGAGGTAGGCGAAGGGTTCGACGCCGTTGATCTTTGCTGTTTCGACGAGGGATGCGATCCGGCCCCAGGCATTTCCACCTTCGTCGTGGCCGGCAAAAAGGGCATTTTTCCGATTGAGCGCGATTGGGCGGATGAGGTTTTCAACGCTGTTGCTGTCGATTTCGACGCGGCCGTCGGTGAGGAAGGTTTGCAAGCCCTCCCAGTGGCGGTGGATATAGGCGAGCTTCTCGCCCAGGCGCGACTTCACCGAGACGCGCAGACGCTCCCTTTGCAGCCATTGCCCGAACTCGGCCACCAGAGGTGCGGTGCGGGCCTGCCGGGCCGAGAGGCGCTGGCCATGAGACGTTCCACGGATGTCGGCCTCCACAGAATAGAACCCGGCAATCTGTCGCAGGCCCTCGGCGGCGATCTGTGAGCCGTCGCGGTCAAAAACCTCTTTCAGCTTGCGCCGTGCGTGGCTCCAGCAATGGGCAACACGGATGGGGTCACCTCCCTTACGGGAAGGACGTGTCAGACGGTTGTAGCCCTGATAGCCGTCAAGCTGGAGGATGCCGTTGAAGCCGGCGAGAAAGCGTTCGGCGTTTTCGCCCCCGCGGCCCGGTGCATAAAAATACACAACCCCCGGCGGATCGCCGCCGCCCCAGGACCTGTCGTCCCGGGCGAGCGCCCATAGATAGCCGGTTTTGGTGCGGCCGCGCCCCGGATCGAGCACCGGTGCCGTGGTTTCGTCCATGAACAGCTTCGTGGAGGTCTTCACATGCTCGGCCAGCCGGTCCACGACCGGTTTGAGATGGAAGGCGGCTTTGCCAGTCCAATCGGCCAGTGTCGCGCGATGAATGTCGATCCCGGAGCGGGCCAAGATCTGGCTTTGCCGGTAGAGCGGACAGTGATCGGCGTATTTGGACACCAGCACATGAGCGATGGTGGCCTCGGTAGGCAGTCCACCCTCGATCAGATGAGCCGGAGCCGGCAATTGGGTGACGCCATCCGTGCAGGACCGGCAGGCATATTTGGGCCGCACGGTCACGATCACACGCAGTTGCGCGGGCACGATGTCCAGCCGTTCGCTGCGATCCTCGCCGATCCTGTGCATCTCTCCGCAGCCGCAGGGGCACTCAAGACTGTCGGGTTCGATGACCTGTTCAATGCGCGGCAGGTGATCGGGAAGGTTGCCAATGTTGCGCCTTGCAGCGGGCTTCGTCCGCTTTTTGGCCCTCTCGGAGAAAGCAGATGTTTCTTTTCTGGCCTCGACCTCGCTGGTGGCGGTCTCAAGGTCTTCAAACGCCAACTGCCGCTCGTCTTCGCTCAGTTTCTCCGACCGCTTGCCATGAACCGCATGGTTCAATTCCGCGACCAAATGCTCCAGGCGTTTGTTGATGTCTTTGAGCTCGGCCACTTCGCGCACCAGTGCGGCGACAGCGCCGCGCTGCTCCAGCGGGATGGCGGCAAGGTCGATATCCGGGGTGAAAGACATGCGCCGAACATACCTTGGGAAGCACAGGAAAGCGCGTAAATTCAAACGGATGATTCACTCTGCCGCAGCCGGCGAACGCGCCTCCAACGCCTTCACCTTGCGCCAGTCCAGGCCTGAGAACAGCGCCTCGAATTGGGCATGGTTCAGAGACATCGCACCATCCCTGATGGCGGGCCAGGTGAAGGTCGAATCTTCCAGACGTTTATACGCCATCACCAGACCGGTCCCATCCCAATAAAGCAGTTTGAGCCGATCGGCCCGCTTGGACCGGAACACAAATACCGTGCCGGTGAACGGGTCCTTGCGCAGCACGGTCTGGACCAGGGCGCTTAGCCCATCGTGTCCTTTTCTGAAGTCAACGGGCTTTGTCGCCACCAGAATCCGCACCCGGTTCGAGGGGAAAATCATGCCGCGCGCCCAAGCGCGCGCACGATCCCGGCAATCCTGTCCGGGCTCGCAGTCGCTTCCAGGCGGATTGTGGTGCCGTCATGAATGATCTCCACCGCGGCCGACGGCCTTGCATCCTCCGCAATTGCCGGGGCAGCCGGTTCAAGCTTGGCCGGCACAAACTCCGCTCCGGGAAGATCCGGCACCACAAGCTTGCCCTCACGGGCCAAACGCCGCCACGACGAAAGATGGTTGGGCCGCAGACCAACCCGGCGGGCAACCTCGCTCACCGTCACTCCGGGCACATAGCTCTGCGCGACAAGCTGGCCTTTCACCTCATCCGGCCAGCGTCGCTTCCCCGCATCGCGCGGCAAAATTGCATAACCGCAAATGGACTCCATATGGAGCTCTCTATGGACGCCCAACCCTTCCTCCATTGCCAAATCTACAACGGATAGGGAATCCAGCATCACCACAAATAAGAAAAGGTGGGGTCCTGACGGCGCTTACGCTCTTCCTTGTAGATTCGATAGAGCTTCTTCCAGTTCACCGCGATGCCCTCCCGCTTCAAAAGCAGGTGCAGGCGACGATAACCGAACCGCCGCCGTTCCGACGACAGCTCACGCAATCGCTGTCGAAGGCCGGCATCGTCCGGCCGGCTCGACTGGTAACGGAAGACGCGCGGCGCAATGCCAACCAAGGCACAGGCCCGCCGCTGAGAATAGTCCTTCATCTCGATTGCCCAACTCACGGCTTTCCTCCTGGAGTCGGGCGTCAGAAGTTTTTTGTCAGCATCTCGCGGAGCGTCGATACATCCATCATCTGCTCCGCCAGAAGCTTCTTCAGCTTCGCATTCTCTTCCTCAAGCGCCTTCAACCGCTTGGCATCCGATACGTCCATGCCGCCGTACTTCTTGCGCCAGGTGTAGAACGTCGCATCAGAGATGCCGTGCTTGCGGCACAGTTCAGCCGGCGTCATACCCGCCTGATGTTCCTTCAAAATGCCGATGATCTGTTCTTCCGAGAACCGTGACCGTTTCATTGCCTGTCTCCTTCGTTGAGGAACAGGCTAACCCAAAATCGCGAACATCTCAGGGGAGCAGGTCACTGCCACTATGGCTCGTTAAGGCTTAAACGCGCCGTCACCATCAGACGGCTTGATCGTGGCTTCAAGTGTAAGCATTCGGTGAGGACCGCGGCGGTGTCAGGACCCGCTTTCACGGTTCATTTTGATGGTCTCGCGTAGGTTTTCGATTCCGAACGGTGAGAAGGCCATGACGCCGTCATCGTTGGGGCCGTAGACCCAGATCACGCCATCTTCGGGCTCCATATCGAAGGCGAGATCGAAGAGCCGATCGACGGACTCCCCCAGCTCGGCGGCGACACGATCGATGGTCTTGACGAAATGAACCTTGTTCAACTGCATGGTCACGCCGCCTTGCTCAGGGGCTGGGCCTTCCAGTTCCAGGGGAGAAGTTCGTGCACGCGCGAGACGGGTATGTTGGGCAGCCGGGCGAGAACATCGGCGAGCCATGCCTGCGGGTCGATGTCGTTCATTTTTGCGGTGACGATGAGGGTATACATGGCGGCGGCCCGCTGTCCGCCGCGCTCGGAGCCGGCAAACAGCCATGACTTTCTGCCCAAGGCCACGCCGCGCAGGGCGCGTTCGGCCGCATTGTTCGTCAGGCAGATGCGCCCGTCATCGAGGAATGCCGTGAAGGCCTGCCAACGGCCTTCCTTCTCGAACATGTAGTTGATCGCCTTGGCCACCTTGTTGTGCCTGGACAGTTTCGCGCGCTCTGCCAGCAGCCAGTCATGGAGGTCGTCCACCAAGGGGCGGGACAGTTCCTGGCGGGCGGCAAGACGGGCATCGGAATCAAGCCCGTTGATCCCGCGCTCGATGTCGAAGATAGCGTCGATCCGTTTCACCGCTTCAAGCGCGACCGGCGAGATCTGATGGGCGGTTTTGCCCTTGCGGACGTTCCCGGCAATGTCTGCCAGTTCGAAGAACTTCCGGCGCGCATGGGCCCAGCACAAGGCGCTGGTCACGGGCCCCGCATCGCGGTCCGCGCGATAGAGATCGTTGTATCCGCCATAAGCATCGGCCTGCAGAATGCCCTGCCAACCGGCCAGGTGCTGATTGGGATTGGTCTTCTCGCGATCGCGGGAGAAGCGGAAGAGCGCGGCCGGTGGTGCGCCGCCATTCCAGGGCCGATCATCGCGCACATAGGTCCACAGACGGGCCTTTTTCGAACCGCCCCGCGCCAGAAGCGGCACGGTCGTGTCGTCGCCATGCAGGCGGTGTGCGGTGCGCACATGGTTCTCGATCAAGGCATGGATGGGCTCCAATGCAACAGCGGCATGCCCGATCAGATCTGCCAGGGTGGACAAGCTCAGCTCGACGCCTTCACGTGCGAACCGCTCGGCCTGCCGGTTCAACGGCTGGTGCTGGCCATACTTCTCAAAGACGATCATGGCGATCAGGCTGGGCCCGGCCCATCCACGCGGAATCGCATGGAACGGAGCCGGCGGTTGGCTGATCTTTTCGCAGGCCCGGCAGGTGAACTTCTCGCGCACGGTCTGGATCACCTTCCACTGCCGCGGGATCACCTCCAGTGTCTCGGTGATGTCCTCGCCCATCTTCACGAGACGATCCGAGCCACAACAGCCGCAGGTGTCGGGGGCCTCGACGACCACCCGCTCGCGCGGCAGGTGATCGGGGAACGGCTTGCGCACAGGGGGACGGCGCGTGAAGGCCCGCACTGTGGTAGCCTTGGCGGCCGCTTGCTCTGCGGCCAGGGCATCCTCGGTGGCCGCCGTCTCCAACTCATCAAGCTCCAGTTCCAGCTGATCGATCAGCCGGGCGCGCCGTTCCGACGAGATGCCGTATTTGTCGCGGCGTAGTTTGGCGATCTCCAGCTTCAGCTCCTGGATCATCGCCTCCGAGCAGGAAACGACCGCACGGGTCTGTGCCAGTTCGCTTTCCGCAACCTCTGCACGGGCCTCGGCGGCGGCCAGGGCAGCGCGTAATCTGACGAGTTCGGAAGCGGTATTCGACATGGCGGATGTCTACCATCCGAGGCCGCAAAACGCCAACAAAAACAAGCCTGCTGGCCAAATTTATCCAGCCTTTGCAGGGCGTTGCGTCCAACGGGGATTGCGCCAGTCAATCCCTTCCAGAAGATAGCCCATCTGCGCCGCCGAGATCTGCACCGCCTCGCCAGACCGGCTCACCGGCCAGATGAACTTGCCCGCCTCCAAGCGTTTCAAATAGAGCGACATGCCCACACCATCATGCCACAGGATCTTCACCAGATCGCCCTTGCGGCCCCGAAAGCAAAATATCTCTCCCGCATGCGGATCGCGGCCGAGCCCTTCTTGCACCTGCAGCGCCAGCGTGTTCATGCCCCGCCGCATATCGGTCACACCGCCAGCGATCCAAACCTTCGCGCCCGCCGGAAACGCGATCATTGCCCGTCCACCACCGACAAAAGCCGGGCAAGTGTGTTCGGGTCCACTTCGGTGGACACGATGAGCCGGCGGCCATTGGGCAGGGCAATCTCGACCTCAGAGCCCCGTGCCGGCTCAACGGGATCAACCGGGCCCTGGCTGAGAGGCGGGGATATCCTTCGTCACGGTGACCGGCGCAAAGGATGCGGAGCGGGAAGCGCCAAGTTCACCGTTCCGATATTGCCGACGCCAGGTTGTTAGCAGCGAGCGACAAATGCCATGCCGCCGTGCCGTGGCAGTCACTTGTCGATAGCCAACAAGACTTTCCTCGACAATCCGGAGCTTGTCCTCATCTGACCACTGCCGACGGCGAACACCATCAGCAGCGGAAAGAACCTCGATTTGCGGGCGGTAAATAAAGTCGGACATAACGTCGGACTTATCATCGGATCGTAGCCGTGATCAGACGGCCGCCCCCGGAGCCTTACCTTCAAGTTCCTAGGTTATCAACTTCGCTGCGGTCCCGTGAACATGGGACGTTCAATCGAGATCATCGCGGCTGAGAAGAACGAGGCCAAGTTCAGGGAGAGTGTGCGCAAGCTGATCAAGGCAAGTGATCTGGACAATCTTCCACGGCACGATGTGCGTGCGCTGGCGACGAAGATTGGCAGTTGGTGCGCTGCCTTTTCACAAAGCCCCTATATCCGGCAGAGAGCAGCAAG
Source organism: Nitratireductor sp. GISD-1A_MAKvit (assembly GCF_040819555.1). Lineage (GTDB taxonomy): Bacteria > Pseudomonadota > Alphaproteobacteria > Rhizobiales > Rhizobiaceae > Nitratireductor. Next base: position 3,202,804 of record NZ_CP161920.1, on the reverse strand, counting down.
ACTGGCTATCCAGGAAGCAGCCAGGTCGCACAGGAGCAGGGCCACCTCCCTTGTTCGCATGGCGCTTTCAGAGCTGGATGACGATCGGTATCTGGTGGAGAAACGCGGTCGCGTGTGGCGTGGAATAAAAGTCTCAACAAAGGTTTCAGGTGCTTCACTCTCCTGCAGAACGCGTAGACTGCTGCCACACATTGCAGGGTGAAACAGGGGAGGGGCGGCATGCCCCTGAACCCTAGGCGTTCCCATACCAGTAGTTACTGCTGCGGCTCGATCTTCACGAGCTCTTCCTGCAACACGCGCGCATAGGCCAGCCGTGCTGTCTGGGCAATCGCTTTCTGTTGCTCGAGACGCTGCAGCTCCGCGTCCACCGCCCGGATATTCCCGAGCTGGCTCTTTGCTTCATCCGTCAGCTTGTCGATCTCGTAGGTTTTGCCGTCAATGGTGATTGTCTGGCCTTCAGCCATACCTGCACTCCTCTCAGGTTTCGAGAAATTGGGGAAACACGTCGAACATCGGGTTTGAATAGCAAAGAGGGGACCAAAGGCCCCCTCTCTGTCCGATCCGTAGATCGATGTATGAAGGCCGATTAGGCCACGAATGCAGAAGCGTCCAGATCAGCCGTGGAAACACCCGCAAGCTTGATCAGGCCGTCATTATCGGTGAAGTCCGAACCACTATCGTTGTCAACCAGAATGTAGGCATCGCCCTGATAATCGAAGACGGCATAACCGTTAGCCGCATCGATATAGCCAGCAGCAACACCAAGAGCATCTTCCAAGCTTGCCTGAGCGGCGATGTTGGCCTGCTCCGTGTTGGTGATAACATCGCGGCCACCGAGCGCAGATGCGTCCAGCGTGTCTTCGTCAGCGTTGAAGTCGCTGATGACGATCATGCTGTCTTCGAACGCGGCTGCGGATGCAATGTTCGCCAGAGCATCAACGGTAACCCCGTCGTTGCCTGCACCAAGTGCCAGCTCAAGGCTGCCACTGGTTGAGGCACCGGTAAGCGTGACGTTGTCATCACCTTCACCCATGCTCACAGCTGCGACAACATCACCACCGGTATCGATATCCAGAGTATCGTTGCCTGCACCCAGAGTCACCGACAGATTGTCTGCATCCATGTTGGCGAGGTCGAGCCCGACAACGTCATTTCCGCTGCCCAGAACGAGTGTTTCAAGAGCGGAATTGGTGACGGCAGCGTAGCCGACGTTCAGACCACCAGTGGATGCAGACGCATCGATGTTGATAACACCGGACAGAGCTGTGGCCGACTGTACGCTGATGTCGGTGTCGTTGGAGATAGCGAGGTTAACGGTCTCAATAGTTCCGAGAGATGCCGAACCGAACTCCAACTTACCACCGGTAGACCCGGAAACGTTGAGCACCGTGAGGTCAACATCCGAAGCGCCGGTGTCTTCATCCACGATGGTGAACTCAAGATTGTTCACATTTTCCAGCGCGATATTGGCCTCTGCACCGGTGAAGCCAACCGACACAGCCTGTGTAGCTGCTGGGTCTACATTGCGGAAACCAGCGGTCTGGTTAGCGGAAACGCCATCGATGTTGGCGGCCGAATTGATCTGCCAAATCTGGGCAGCTGCGCTACCGAAGAGCGAAGCATCCACTGCATCGGTGTTGCTCACCAGATTGACGGTCTCAACATTCTGGACGCTGACACCGGTCCAATCGCCCGCAGTCAAGTTGCCGATGATGTTGAGGGTGTCCTCACCTGCGCCACCATCGATCGAGTCGAACGTGGTCACGTTGGCAGAGATGCCCTGGACGGTGTCGTCGCCATCGGTACCTTCGATCTCGTCCAGACCTGCAGTGAGCGTGAAGGTGTCGCCCGGGACACCCGGTGCAGCTGGAGCGCCTGGCCGAGCTTCGAACTGGCCGTACAGCTGCCAATGCTGCATGGCGTTGGCAAAATCACCTGCTGCAACGGCTGCCGCCACATCCGGATTGGCCGTGAGATAGGCATCTTCGTCGAAGTTCGCGATTGCAGTCGCTGCATGAGCGCTAGGAGCGCGCCCTTCGGCTGCACCGTAAAGCATGAAGTGCTGCAGAGGGCTGGAGAAGTCACCAGCATGGATTGCTGCGGCTACATCAGGGTTCTGCAGCAGGTAATAGGAGGTGTCGAAATGATCGTTCGGATCACGCATCTCGACCCAGCCATAGTTGTTGTAGTGGAATTCCGCACTTGGAATATCACCAGCTGCCCATGCCTGGAATACGTCTGGATTGGCCGCGAAATAGTAGGCCTGGTTGACTTGGAATTGAGACATCGTTGTCACTACCCTTCTTGCAAGGTGGGATGTTTGTTCGTCAACGGACGACAAACAAGGGATACAACCTCTAGCGCGCATCATCTGCGTCAGAGATTACCACTGAAACAGTTCAATTCATTCTGAAGCTCGCTTCAGCGCATTCACCTCCTGCTTATGCAAGTGAGGCGTTCATGACCAACCCACAGTTGGAGATGTATACGCGTTAAGAGCGAATTCACAGATCAGAACTGCTGAACCGCATCCAGTACGATTCTCTATACAGTGAATCCTATATAGGTTGCAATACGTAGTATTGGTGAGCCCGCAAGTTTGTGATTGCAAACGATCGGCAACGCGTCGTCTCTTCTAGGTCCTGTTGACAAAGTGTTTAATCATAGACGGATTGACGCTATGTGCAGGAAGCCTGTGTAGCTGTCTGCGGTTTTATCATATCTGGTCGCGATGCGCCGCGAGTTTTTCAACCTGTTGAAGCAACGCTCGACGCGGTTTCTCAGGCCGTAGATGTGACGTAACCGGTGTTCTGACCCCACCTTCCTTGTGAGCGTATGATCTGCGAGTCCCTGCGCGGTGTAGTTTGGCAGGGATTTTCTCCATGGAGCGCTCAACGGATTTTCTCACGGATTTAGATGTAGTTGTTGGCCCCCGGGGCCATCGGCGGTGGCCGGACGCGTTGCGCCATTGCGCGCCGGTCCGCGCAATCCAGAATATCCCGTCAAGCACCAGCCGATGGTCCGCCGGGGGCCGCCCGCTCTTGCCGCCGCTCGCAACCACAAAGGGCTCGAAAAACCGCCATTCCTTGTCCGTCATCAACCCGCGAACCATTACATCTCCCAAAAGACAGCTATGAATCAGCATTCGCACCTTTTGTGAATCAACTTTGTCAACAGGACCTACGCTACAAGAGCGACAGCTTCGGACACGACATGTGAATGACCGATAATCATGATTTCAGTATCATCCGAAAATACCCACGACTGCATCATCAAGTCGTCAGGATTCTGGTTGAGATCGGATTCATCGAAGAGTGCAATCACGTTACTCTCTAAGGCAATAGCGACGATATCTTCATCACTTGCCATGAAGTAAGAGATTGCTGCCTTCGCTTTCTCATCGAAGGTCAGTTGCTGCGAAGTCAGGAGGTGAGGATCAACAGCTTCACCAGCAGTAAGGACCACCGTCGAACTTTCGTAACCGTCAGCACCGTGCAGCATAATCAGTTCGGGCCATTGTGATGAAGCCTCTACAAGCCTCCATCCCATTAGCTCGGCCGACAAGTTATACCACTCGTGTGTGGCCCCTAGGGAAATTGCCGGGATGTCAATTGTTCTCTCTGCTGTGGACGCTGCCAGGAATGCTGGTTTTAAGGACCAACCAGTCGGTTGGGGCGCACTATCGACCCCCTTCGTCTGGAGTTCCGCCACGTGCGGCACTAGTTCACTTTCCAACTGCAACTCAACTTTCACGGCCGAAAATTGAGCAGCGCCTAGGTCCGCTGAAACAACATTCGGAACCATGAAATTTGCATCGTCATCTTCAAGCTGAGGACGTGTTTCTTTGGCTCTAGTGAGAGCACTGATGTCAGGCACAACGTCAGTAAGATCGACAAAGGTGACGCTTTCTCCTTCAGATCGCGGGGCGCTACTGTTTTTGCCAATCTTCAAGCTATCCGCAAACTTTACATCGTTAAGGCTCTCCGGCGCAGAGACGCGTTGGGCGACCGTATCGTAAAGGACCGCCAAGGCGATACCAGCAAGTAATAGCCCCTGTTCATGAGCCCGATTGATATCACTGACCAGTGCAGTAGAAGAGAGAGAAGATACTCCATCCTGAATATCAGCCCCAGGTGACACGTGCTGCATTTCTGAAGCAGCCTGTGCATTGCCGCTTCGCATATCCATTACGAGAATAGAGGCAACAAAAATCGTTAGCAACGAAGCTGGGTGCAACCGCACATCCTCGCGGTGGGACTCGGTTAGCGGGAGCAGGGCGGTAGGGTTCTCAGAGACGAACTGACGAGCAACGCTTCCCAGATCGGGTCCGTGAAGTAGTTTTTGGACGAATGGGGAAGCTGCAACGCACATTCCATCAATGCGCGCAAAATGGACAACTACCTCACCGCTGTCTTTTAAGCAGTATACGAACCACGGATCACCCTCGTCGCTAAGCCCTCTTTCTGTTTCAAGGCTGAACCCCGCCTGAATCAGCACAGCCTCTACCCGGTAAAGTTCCGCAAGATCCTGATTCGACCAGTCAGACGAATGATATGCGGTTCTCCTGTTGAAGAAGCTGAGAACGTGCGCCATTTCGCTTCCTAACCTCGATTCAGATGATTCTTTTGAGGGATCTCATCACTGAACAAGATGTTGAAGGTTATCGGGTCATAGTAGCGCATTAACGTCTTAACAAAGACGCGGGGTTCAATACCCAATGCATTTGCCCAATCAACATAGCGCTCCGGCGGTATCCGGCCACGTCCGGTCTCTAGCTGCGATACGAACGTGTAATATTCGAAGCCCAACAAATCAGCCAGCTGGCGCTGAGAAAGCTTCTTCTCTTCGCGCTTATCCTTCAGCCACCGTCCTGCCTCTCGACGCAACTGTAGCGCATGGGATTCACCTTGATTGTACTCGGTTTGCATGCTGCTCGTCCTTTAGGTGCACATCTGCGAGCCGTGCACCCGCAAACCTATGGTAGCGCGCTGTTGAGGCAGGCACAATCGAAACCCTGTTCATTCTTCTGTGAACGCTTTGGCGACTGCAGTCTGCAGGGGATTAATAAGGTACTCCAGAACTGTACGTTCGCCCGTTGGCAGTATGACATCGCTGGGCATACCGGGAACAATCTTATCACGAAGTTCAGCAGGAATATCTTCTTCAGCGACTATGACGCGCGCCAGGAAATACGGCTGTTGTGTGTGTTCATCGATCAACCTGTCGGGCGAAACCTCGCGTACTTCCCCGTGTATAACAGGGATGTCACGGGACTTGAACGAAGAGAACCGCACTTCGGCACGCATCCCCGCGCGCACGTTGTCGATATCTATTGGTGAGACTTTCGCATTCACCACCCGGCCCTTCGTCTTCCGGTACAATCTCAAGGAGAACATCGCCAGCCCGAACCACTTGACCCTTTGTGAACACCTTGAGGCCGATTACCGTGCCACCCCGCGGCGCAACAATGGCAGTGCGTCGCAGGACATCGCTGGATACGTTCAAACGCTCGCGAAGTTCATTAATTGTTTTCCGAACTTCTGTGATTTCTTCTGCTGCGTGTTCAAGGCGCTCTTGACGAAGTTGGTCGATCTTCAGTTGAACTTCACTTATACGCGATTCAGTGCTGCTGATCTCCGCTTCATTACTTCCGATCAGCCCCTCCAACCGGGCTCGTTCCCTCTCCAAGGAGTAGAGCCGGACGGAGGAGACATGCCCTTTTTCAAAAAGCTTTCTAACACCAGTGAGCTCTTCCTTGATGAAGCCTATCTGCTCCTGAGTTGCCTGAAGCTCCGTTTCAAGGCCTTTGATGCGCTTCCTTGACTGCTGGATGTTTGATTCCAGAATATCGATCTGGCCGTCTATTGACAGTTTACGCTCATTGAAAAGCGCAACCTGATTTTCGATTGCTTGATCAATTGCGGGAATGCTTCTCTGAGCTTCGATATCTTCTGGGAAAGAGATCGCATCGTGATGATGGCGCTCAGCGAGAAGACGCGCTTCAAGGATCCGGGCGAACGAAAGTTGTAGCCGATCTACTGCCTCATTTGCCCGCGCCCGCGTCGTGTCGAGCCGGAAAAGGACATCGCCCTCTTTTACCCTTTGCCCTTCGGTAACGTTGATTTCAGCTACGATGCCACCTTCCAAGTGCTGGACACTGCGGCGATTGTTCTCTACTGCCACTACCCCTTGTGCCAAGACCGCACTGTCTAGCGGGGCGATTGCTGCCCAACCGCCGGCAACACCAAATGTCAGAAAGATAATAGCTCCCGCAGCCAGTGCTGGTGCGAGATAGTTCGTAGATGCTTTAGGAGCGTTTGGTTCCTTGGACATCTGCTCAGGCTTTCGCTTCGATTGCTGAAGTGTGGGCGTTCTGAATAGGGACCACCCTCGGGCTCGACATTCGCGCTAGAATCTCATCTCTCTGTCCAAACGCTTGCATCAGCCCCTCGTTGAGCACGAGCAGTTTGTCCACAGCGGAGATGATGTTGGTCTTATGGGTTATAATGAAGACGGTACTCCCCAGGGCCTTTAATTTTTGGACAGCTTTCAGCAGCGCTGCTTCCCCACCTGCATCCAAATTCGAGTTCGGTTCGTCAAGCACGATGAGCGGGGGGGACCGAAAAACGGCGCGGGCAAGACCAATGCGTTGGCGTTGCCCACCAGAAATCGCAGTGCCGCCTGGACCGATCTCGGTGTTGTAACCGTCAGGAAGCTTTTGAACCATGGAGTGTACACCCGCAAGTTCTGCCGCTGCGATGATATCCCCGTGTCTTGCGTCGGTATCAAACCGGCTGATGTTCTCTGCAATGGTGCCCGAGAAGAGCTCTACGTCCTGCGGCAAATAGCCGATATGGCGACCGAGTTCGTCCGGGTTCCAGTGTGGCAGTTCCGTACCGTCAAGCCGAACATGTCCATGCTGGTACGGCCATACACCAACCAGTACACGGGCGAACGTGGATTTACCCGCACCACTTTGTCCCAACACTCCGACAACTTCACCGCTGTCGACGTTGAAGGTTACGCCCTTCAATGTTGGTTTTTGTGCGCCCGGCGGTGCCGCCGTTACCTGTTCGACGGCGATGGCCCCTTTTGGCGCTGGTAATGACATGCGCACCTTGCTCTGCGGAAAAGCGCGCAGCAGTTCATTCAATCGGCTATAAGACTCCCGTGCGGCAACCAACGAACGCCAGTTGCCCACGGACTGCTCCACAGGTGCGAGTGCTCGACTCATCATGATGGAGGCTGCGATCATTGTTCCCGCAGACAAACCTTCCGTGATGACCAGAAATGCACCGATCCCTAAGATCGCGATCTGCAGGCTCATGCGCACAAATTTGGTAAGAGCAAGAATAGCCCCTGAGCGGTCGCTGGCCATCGCTTGCCAGCCTAGCACTGCTTTATGTTGCTCGTTCCACCGTCGCCTGAGCGCTCCCAGCATTCCCATGGCTTGTGTAACTTCTGCGTTGCGCAGTGAAGCTGAGGCATAATTTCCAGCCTCGATCATAGATCGCGAACCTTGCTGCAGGTGGTGCCGCGTCAGAAACTCGTTCAGGAGCGCGAAGAGGAACAGCACCACTGCGCCGCCAAGCGCGATAAAGCCATACCATGGGTGCAGTAGGAAGCATCCGGCAATGAAAATTGGTGCCCAGGGTGCATCACAAAGAGCGATCAGGCCGTTTCCGGTTAGATATTCACGTACGCGATCAAGATCTCGCAAGCCTTGGCTGAATGCACCACCTGGGCGGCTCACGCTGCCGCGCTGCACAGTATCGAACACCTCGTCACTGGCTTTCTCGTCAAACAAGATACCTGCGCGGACCAGAGTTCTTGAACGCGATGCTTCGAGAAGAGCGTACGAAATGAGAAGTGCCCCGGCTATAATCGTCAGCATCAGAAGCGTTGTCATGTTTCGGCTGGTGATGACGCGATCATAAATCTGCATCATGTACAGCGGTGCAACCAATGCCAAGGCATTGATGAACAGGCTTATCAGGATGGCAATCCCAAATGCGGGACGCGCGGTCCGGATCGCTTTCTCAAGTGCGGTGGGACCATACTTGCTGCGTGGATTTTTAGTCATTTTGCTCATATATGTGTGGTCGGCTGACTGGCGTGCGCAACTGTCAGTTGGTGCTCTCTCGTTGCTCTTTATACGGTAGCTAAGGGTAGGGAACAATCTCTATTGTTTATTTCGCTGCAAAACTTCGCGCTTCCCATTCACGGTGTTAAAGGCTGAGCATCCGGAAGCTTCGTCGCGACAGCGCATTAGGCCATTGCGGGGTAGCCGCTGAAATTTTGGACTATACAGTAACGACATATTCTTCTCGAAGATGGACTTGATGACTAATCCGGTAGTAAACGTGCTGATGGCGACCTTTAATGGGGACCTCTATCTCGACGAGCAGCTGCGGTCGATCCACGGTCAAGCTGATGTCAGAATCAATTTGATAGTTTCGGACGATAATTCTGATGACGCTACCGTGGAAATACTGCGTCGATGGAAAGCGAATTGGACCAAAGGTGAGTTCATCATCCTGAGTGGACCCTCATCCGGTTACGCGGAAAACTTCAGATCTTTGTTGCAGCGTTGCGACCTTGCTGCAGATTATATCGCTTTCGCAGACCAAGACGATATATGGGATGCAGACAAATTGATAACGGCAATTCGGTGCCTGAGGCGACTCCCGAGGGAGTGTCCGGGTCTGTATTGCTCACGAACGAGGCTGGTCGATGAAAGCGGAGACGACGTCGGTTACTCACCAGAATTTCAAAGGCCGGCTTCCTTTCGTAACGCCATCGTCCAGAGCATCGGTGGTGGAAACACAATGGTGCTGAATCGTGTTGCAGCGCAACTTGCTATAGAAAGCGCCCGTAGGTCCAGCTTCGTAAGTCATGACTGGTGGTGTTATATTATTGTGTCGGCAGCGAACGGAAGGGTCCTATACGATCCGAAGCCGCGGATCGGTTATCGACAGCATGCCTCCAACGTCATTGGTAGGAACACCGGCTGGTCTGCGCGATTTCGCCGGATGAGACGTCTGTTCGCAGGTCAATTACGCGAATGGAACGATCAGCATCTAGTTGCCCTGGAACTGTGCAGTGACCTGCTGTGTGCCGAAGCAAAGGAAGTATTGGTAGAGTTCCGCGGGTTAAGGTCCGAAAACATGCCCCAAAGGGTTCTGGCCTTCCTGCGCTCAGGCGTGTATCGCCAGTCAAGGGTAGGCACGCTGATGCTTCTTATGTCAGTGGTCGCAAAGAAGGTTTGAAAGGGAGTATAAAGTGAAGGGTATCATATTGGCCGGCGGGAGTGGCACACGTTTGTACCCCGTGACGGTGCCTGTATCAAAGCAGCTTTTGCCCGTTTACGATAAGCCGATGATCTACTATCCGCTGGGTGTACTGATGATAGCGGGTATCACGGAGATATTGATCATTTCCACGCCAAGGGACCTGCCAGCCTTCCAAGCCTTGCTCGGGGATGGCCGTCAGTTCGGCATCTCTCTTTCCTACGCAGCACAGGCTGCACCTAACGGGTTGGCAGAGGCGTTTATCATCGGTCGTGAGTTCGTGGGTGGCGATTCCGTAGCACTGATTCTTGGCGATAACATCTTCTACGGAGCCGGTCTGTCACAGGCCCTGCCGCCAGGCACGTGAACGAGAAGGCGGTGCAACGGTGTTTGCCTACCGTGTGGATGATCCGACGCGGTACGGGGTGATTTCCTTCGATGGGAACACGGGAGTCGTCCGGTCCATTGAGGAGAAACCTTCCGCACCGAAATCGCCTTGGGCGGTAACAGGCCTTTACTTCTATGACAATAACGTCCTTGACATTGCCGCTGAAGTCAAACCGTCCGCGAGAGGTGAGCTTGAAATCACTGATGTCAACAATGCTTACTTGAGAGAGGGAAAGCTGCATTTGACGCGGCTGGGGCGCGGATTTGCATGGCTTGACACTGGTACCCACGACAGCCTGCACGAGGCTTCTGCCTTCGTGCGTACCATAGAGCACCGGCAAGGTATCAAAGTCATGTGTCCAGAAGAGATTGGCTTCGAACTTGGTTATCTGTCGGGTGAACAGGTGCTGGCAACAGCAGATAAGTTGGGCGCAACGGATTACGCGGAATACCTTAGACGAAGGGTGAGGGACGCAGCTAATGGTTGAGATTCGCCGCTTGGAACTGGACGAAGTCCTGGAACTTCATCCGCCGAGATACACCGATCATCGAGGGTTCTTCTCTGAAACCTACAGCGACCAGTGGCTTGAGGAGGAAGGAAAGGCTTCACCATTTGTCCAGGACAATCACTCGTTCTCGGTAGAGAAAGGCACCTTGCGTGGTCTACATTACCAGTTGCCGCCCATGGCTCAAGATAAGCTGGTGCGTGTGGTTCGCGGACGTATTTACGACGTGGCGGTGGATATCAGGCGGAGTTCCCCAACCTTTGGACGCTGGGTAGGCCTAGAAATCTCGGCTGAGAAATGGAATCAGATCTTGGTACCCAAGGGCTTCGCGCATGGGTTTGTAACCCTGGAGCCAGATACAGAAGTCGTCTATAAAGTCTCCGCGTTATATGCTAAAGAATGTGAGCGGGCGGTTCGCTTTGACGATCTGCAGATCGCAGTCGAGTGGCCGCTGAGGGGCGAAGACATCATCCTGTCAGAGAAGGATGAAGCTGCGCCTTTTCTTTCCGATGCAGATGTTTTCGACTAGGTGGTTTTAAGAGGGCTTGATGCGTATTTTAGTCACAGGCGGTGCTGGCTTCATCGGCTCAGCGGTTTGTCGCCATCTCATTAGAGGAGGAAAGGATCATGTCGTTAACGTGGACAAACTCACCTATGCGGCAGATCTGAGCTCTCTGTCGTCCGTAGAGCATGAACCCTCCTACGTGTTCAGACAAGCTGATATCTGTGACAGCGACAAAGTTCTGGCCATCATGCAGGAGCAGCGCGTTGATGCAATCATGCATCTTGCTGCAGAGAGTCATGTAGACCGCTCTATCGAGGGACCGGGAGCTTTCGTTGAGACTAACGTAGTGGGTACGTACAAGCTTCTTAGTGCGGCACTGACATACTGGCGCAATCTCCCGTCGAACAAACAGGAACAGTTTCGCTTCCACCACGTGTCGACTGACGAAGTCTTCGGAGATTTGCCTTTCGACGAGGGGGTGTTCACCGAAGTGAGCCCTTATGCGCCTTCTTCGCCGTATTCAGCTTCTAAAGCAGCGGCTGACCACTTCGTCAGAGCATGGCATAAAACCTACGGGCTCCCCGTGGTCCTCTCTAACTGCTCAAACAACTATGGTCCTTTCCATTTCCCGGAGAAGCTCATTCCTCTTGTCATTCTGAGTGCACTCGAGGAGCGTGAACTTCCTGTTTACGGCACTGGTAAGAATGTGCGCGACTGGCTGTATGTAGAAGATCATGCTCGCGCCCTCGAGCTTATTCTCAAGAGCGGGACAGTGGGTGAAAACTACAATGTAGGAGGACATGCTGAGCGCAGCAATCTGAGCGTGGTGGAGCAAATCTGCACTATCCTAGATGCGAAGAGACCTCGCTCAAACGGCGCAAGCTACCATGATCTTATTCGTTTTGTCAATGACAGACCCGGTCACGACAGACGTTATGCCATAGATCCCTCGAAGATCGAGCAGAAGCTTGGTTGGGCCCCACGTGAAACCTTCGAGAGCGGACTCAGCAAGACTGTGGACTGGTACTTGCGAAATGATTGGTGGTGGGGGGCCGATCTGGAGCCAACGATATGGTGGTGAAAGGTTGGGCAGCGGAGCAAGCAGAAGTTGAAGCTGGCGGTAACCGGAATTAATGGGCAGGTTGCCCGCAGTTTAGTCGAGCGGGCACGTAGGGTGCCCGGAATAGAGGTCCGGCCCCTGGGTCGACCCGAACTACTACTAGAGAAACCGGATACCATAGCACCTGCAATCCGGAAGTCAGCGCCGGATATTCTGGTGTCTGCAGCTGCTTATACGAAAGTCGATCAAGCAGAAGATCAGCCCGAGCTAGCCTATGCGGTTAACGCTACAGCGGCTGGGCATGTTTCGGCCATCGCTGCTGAACTCGGCATCCCGATCATTCACCTGTCAACGGATTACGTCTTTGGCGGCGCGAAGCCTGGACCACATTCAGAGAATGACAGCACAGATCCACAATGCGTGTACGCCGCTACCAAGCTGGCTGGAGAAGAACTCGTTGCGGAGGCAAATTCAGCCCACTTCATTTTACGCACGGCTTGGGTCTACAGCCCGTTTGGCAAAAACTTCGTAAAAACAATGTTGAGGTTTGCGGCGGAGCGCGAGACGCTAACAGTTGTTGGCGATCAGTGGGGCACTCCCACAAGTGCGTTGGATGTTGCGGATGCAATATTACACTTAGCAACAACTGTTCACAGCAACCCAAAATCATCCAAGCCCGGATTATACCACCTCGCAGGCACAGGCGAAGCCAGCTGGCTGGAATTGGCAAAACATGTGCTAGATGTCAGCGAGAGATACGGGGGACCGCACGCTGACCTGTCCGAGATCACGACAGCCGAATTTCCCACCAAGGCCAAACGACCGTTTGATTCTAGGCTTTCTAGCGCATTGTTCGCAGAAGAGTTCGGCTGGACCGCGCCGCATTGGCACCAGTCCAGCGAACTTGTCGTTCTACGCCTGCTATCGCAAGAGCAGATGCTTTAGGCGAGAGGTGACACCGGCGGGCAGGTGCTCGCGCAGCCAGCGCATGAGCTTGGGGCCTGCGCTGCAGTTGGTTGATGCCAAGCTGGATAAAGCGGTTTCGAGGATAGAACGGCTGCGCGGTGTGAGGACGTTGCTGAAGCGTCTGCCCTTTCAGCGTCCGATGGAGACTAGAATCGCTGTAAGGACGCGGGAATGAGTTCTGTAAATCTGCATTCTCTCGATAATGTACCCTCCATTCGCGAGGGATGCGTTCACCATCTGCAAAAACGTCATAGATGCCGGGGTACCCACCGAGGCGTTTCTGGCCATTTGCAATCTGCTTTGCCACATACCAATCGGTCATCTGTCGAAGCAGAGAATGTCCAGGAGCATGCTTTTTGAGCATGTGCTCGTAGGTGCCGAGGTCGAAACCGGAGAAATGGAAGAAGCGCAGCGGATGCTTCTGGTTGATCATGATCTCGCCGCTCTCGCCTTGCGATAGATGGCGATAATACAGGTTCCAGGTGGCAACATTATAGCCTGGGTGACGAAGTACGGACAGGCTCGGGAAAAAGCAAGGCGCGAGATCCAGCCATCGCTGGTCTGTAAAGAGCCCGCGCGCGGAATCATCATAGCACCACTCAAGGCAGCGCCTTGCCCACCAATCGAGGAAATTCTTACCTTCCCCGTGAGCTGAAAGCGCAAGAAAACCGAGATTGAAGACACCATGGCGTAGGCATCCCAACATTTCACCATCGAGTAGCGCGTCATCGGTGACCGCTGGCACAGTGACATGAGGCGTTAGCACAATAGGTGAATGACGAAGTGCTTCATGCACTTCCTCCATCCGGCTGTATGCAACGGTGTCCGGATCCATATATAGAACGCTTTCAGCGTTATGACGCTGGAAGATCTTCTTGAAGGCCCAAGGTTTCACAGCGGTGCTGAGCTCGACGACCGTGTGCTTAAAAATCCAAGCCTCAAGGGACTCGACCGGGAGATCGAGATCCTCAATGGTCAGTACTTCATCGAACGCCGAATAATCTAGGTCCGGATCTCGCTTGTCCGACAACATGCACGTAACGTGCATGTCGTTGCCATATACCTGCCTGAGCGAATCCGCGAGCGTTATGGCCTTCGGAAGGTAGGCGTTGTTGATGGATGTGAATACGTAGTTCATAATCTCGTCTTTCTCACCGGAGTCGCCAGCGATTGAAGCGACGTAACGTGTCTCCAATGCCGATTTTATCGCACCAGGACACAACACTCTTTCGTAGTGCATGGCGGAGATGCGCGGATTTGCCTGCCTTTAGGATCGCTATCTCCTGTCGTAAGAGGTGTATCTCTTGCTGCAGCTTGGTATTCTGGTTTTTCAACAATACCGGATCGGTGGTGCTCCACTGCGAAGACATCTCATTTAGATGTGTCTGATAGTATATGTCTTCTGCCGTAGGTCGTGCAGTGTCGGAATACCAAGGCAGATGCCGCGCCGCGAGCGGAGGCGCTGTACGTATCGAGCGCCACCAACGTTTACTGGTTGGCGTGATGCCGGGGCGGTAGTAGGCAAATGTCGTGTCTACCGCAGCTTCATAGAGGCTGCCATCTTCTAGAGGATGAGCCCAGAAGGGAGCCTCCCACTCCAGAACCGAAGATTTCAAGGCATAGTGATCCGGAATGTCGTCAATGCGCAGGGAAAGTCCCACTTTTGTGAAGCTGGGATAGCGCTCCAGGACCCGGGCTAGGCGTGCGACAACATCCCGCGGACAATCCTCAACCGGCACAATGTCGCAGTCACTGAGAACGAAGTGCTCGCTATTGATAATGTGTTCAAATCTTCTGGATTCCCAAAGAACCAGATGACCAAAATTGCGCGTCATCCTGTGGACCTTGTGCGGACTGTCGCGAAGATAGTCGAGCAGTGGAGGGTAGGTTGAGGCATTATCAATGATGTAGATGTTGCTATAACCAGCTTGCTCCAGCCATCTAACCTGCTGACGAAGCGCTTCAACCCGGTTGAAGACAATCAGGAATATTGGAGTTGTGAAGTAATCCATGGAACCGAAAGCGCTCACTTGTTGCTGCCCGAGTGCTCTTCAGGCAAATCCGGCACACCGCCGATATAGCATCCTTGACGGATCACAAGATCTCCGAACACGCGCTCAAAGGCGTGCTCAAGCGTACCCTCGACAGCTCGCGCCTGATCCGCGTCGAAATCGCTCTGCGTTATCTTTGCCTCGTGTAATCTCTGCAGCAGTTTCCCGCGGATCCAGAACATGGTGCCACCGAAGAAGCGGCATTCGGGAGCTACTCCCAAGCGGTCACAAAGTTTAGTGTAAGTGTCCGAATTTGCATCCGGAGCTGAACAGATGAATTTCTCAGCACCGAGCATCCCAAGTTCTGGATCTTCAGCGAAAGCCTGTAGAATGCGCGCAACACGCACAGGGGTTCCAGCTATAGGTGCGATCAGCTTGCGCCGCCAATCGTCGCCGTCCGTTATGTCATTTCCGAAAAGGGTCCGGACAACATCCATGTACTCGGGATCATTCCGACTCCGCTTACCATGCAGCTTCAAGACCAGATCGTAGCGATCAAGTCTTTCCTGCTCCAAAACCTGCAAGAACGGGCCGATATCCTTGCCCTTGTTGGGTAACTGGAGAACGGTAGCCTGCGGGAAGCGAGCATGGACACTCTGTCGGACGCACCCACTAGGATCTGTCGTGGTAACGAACAGATCGAAAGAAACGTCCAGGCCACCTAAAGTATCCAGCAGCTCCTCCAATGGTTCCACGAAATGTATGTGCAGGTGCACCGCAATGGTTGGAGGCTCTGACTTCAGGGCAAGAGGTAACGAGACCGAACGATAGCAGTCTTCCTGTATGGTTTCGATGGGACGCACAGCACCATCGACATGCTTTTGAACGCGTTTGGCCAAGCTTCTAATCCTGCGCAGTGGCATGGTAATAAGACGGCCCAATCGATAACTTCTGGAGGCGCGGAGTCGTGACAACTCTGTAATTGCAGCGCCAAGTCTGGCGTGCGTTTCATCGGCTTCTTGTCTTGTGGCGCGCCAACCTTGTTCCGCGCGCCGCCAACCTTGTTCCGCGTTCCGCCAACTGCGCTCTGCTTTCTCCCATCGCTGGCGCGTGTCTTTGAGCAGGCCCTTCCCAATGAGTGTCACGTGCGCGCGCTAGCGTTGCCGCTTGCTGGCGGCGTATCAGACGATGATGTCGCCGCAGAGCGTGAATCGTGGCCGGAGGCACCTGATAGTGGTGGCGCAGTGTGCGGTATAATAGATGGTTTGCCTCCAGAGCCGATCGAGGCAACCCCCCAAGGATCGTGTTGCTGCCGTGAAGTCGATACCTGAGAAGGGCTTGGTCCGGCAGCCAGACGACGCGCTCCTGTGCACGGAGGATGGCACGAAGCGCGTAATCCCAGTCCATGGTGTATCTAAACGGCCTAAAGCCGCCAATCGCATCGTATAAGGATCGACTGAAAAAGAAGTTGGACGTCGATACAGAGAGATTTCGCTCCAGCAGCGCTTGCAGAACACCGAAATCCCTGGCTTTGAGGCAAAGTGCTGTGTACTCGTCAAGCCAAGGGTGATCTTCGATCGGCGCTCCCTCACTATCGATCAGAGTAACCAAGGTGAAAAGGAAATCTTTGCCGGCTCCAGTTCGAGCACGATCGAGAAGAGTTACTATTCTCTCCTCTTCGTAGATGTCATCAGAGTTCAATATCGCGAGATAATCACCTCGGGCTGCCGCAAGCCCCCGGTTGATGGCAGCGTGCGCTCCTTGATTCTCTTGCCTCAAAGCAACTACGCGACCATCCGCTTCGCTTGCTTTCTGGATCAAATCCCATGAGTCGTCGGTCGAACCATCATCGACGATGATCAGTTCCAACTCGGCTCCGCGTTGTGTCAACACGCTCTCGATGGCATTTGTCAGGTACCGCGCATGATTGAATGACGGTATGACGACGCTGACGAAGGGGGGGCGGGTGGTCATGATAGGTGTGACCGCAACTTGTCGCGCAACCACCGATAGGGTATTGACCACCGCCAGATGCGCGAGTGCTCAATACTCTCAGCTCTCAGCAGCGCCTCGTCGCGCTGCTGTGTTAGCGATTTTACCAGCGGTAGCGCCTGAGTATCGGTTGCGGCAGCGTCAACTCCTGCTTCAGGCGGCCATTCATCTAGCCAACCCAAAGCATCGCTCCTGGAATATGTGGTGCATGCGTTTCGCTTCGCATCCGGAACTGCCTTGACGACGATCTGATAAGTTGCACCTGCTGGGTTGCGGGCCAGCCACGCCCGTATTCGCTCCGGAAGTCTCTCCCAATAGACACGAAACTCCTCATGACATGGTGCTGCCTCAATGTGCTTCACATCCTCGACTTGACACCCAGTTTGTTCCAGCATTCTCCTGAGTGACAACAAAGTGAAGAAGTGCGTATGAGTGCGATCGAGAAGGCCAATGTCCGAATAGGGGAAATCGTCGTTGAATAGCGCCGCAATCACGCCGTTATGAGCGATATTTGGAACAGAAATAATAATCTTGCCGCTCGGTGCAAGTAGACTCCGTATCTGTTTCAAGCACGTGGCCGGGTTCGACAGATGTTCTAGGACATCAGCCGCGATGATCACGTCGAAGCGATCCGCTCCGAGGAGCGATGACCAGGAAGAGCCATTGAGATCCGCCGTGATAACACGTTCACAGTAAGGTTCTGCAAACTCGGCGGCGGTGACATCGTACTCTATTCCCGTGACCTTGAGCCCATAATATTCGCTAAGGATCCGGGACATTGCCCCTGCCGCACAACCGAGTTCGAGCACACGGCCACCGTGTTCGCCTGCCCATCGACACACCAGTGCTGCGGTACTTTGATCTCCGGGATCGAACATGTAATCGTAACGTGAAATCATGATGGACGAGCGTCAAGCTGATGATGTCTGGACGGTGGATGGAGCGCTGGTATCGAGTTTCACATCAAGCATCGGTATGCCTACCAATCCGGCAGCCGCGGCGCTGCAATGAGAACGAAAAATCACCGCATCATGGATCCAATGGTGTTGAACATGGTCCTCCTGGGTACCGTCTGCGACCGCTACCGCAATCGAATAATCTCCGACCGGTAGAAGCGGCATGGGGAAACGGAAAACAGCAGATAACGTCCCCCCCGCCAATACCGAGCGGGGGCTGTCTAAGTATGTCAGGTAGCTGTTGTCACCGAACAACTGCTGACCCAGACGATCCTTAACGAAAAAGCCTACGATCGGTCGCGCCAGATCCTGATGAGCTACGATGTCCACATGAAGATTGCAGATCTCACCGCCTACGATGTATGACATGCGCCGCCCGTCATCATCTGCAAGATAAACATCCACGATCGATGCCCCGCGACTGCCAAAGTCAGCATTCGCAGCTTCGAAACGGAAGACTTCGATATCATTCCTTAGATTGGTGCAATTTATGAATGCCTGTCGTCGATCCACCCATTCATCTGCTTTGGGAACATTCGGTCGGTTAGCTTCGCTCCGGTGACTGGTCGCTACCGTTTCGAAAAGAGAGGCGAGATACGCTTCCGAAACGGATTTCGCATCCCCCTGCGCGGCAATTTCTCCCTCGTGAAGCCAAACTGCCCTTTCACAAAGATTCGTCACGGCAGCGCTATCGTGGCTTACAAACAGGATCGTTCCCGTCTCCTGGAATTTTCTCAGGAACCTCATGCATTTCTGAGTGAACAATGCGTCACCGACGGCGAGCGCTTCATCGATTACCAATATGTCAGCTTCCACATGTGCGATGACTGCGAAGGCCAAGCGGACATACATCCCGGACGAGTAAGTTTTCACCGGCTGATCAACGAAATCGCCGATGTCCGCAAATGCCAGAATTTCCGGCATGCGCTCCTCGATTTGTTTCCGTTCCAGCCCCAGTATTGCCGCATTGAGGTAAACGTTCTCGCGACCAGTGAACTCCGGATTGAACCCGGCACCGAGTTCCAGGAGTGCCGCAATCCGTCCGTTCACACCGATCGTTCCGGAACTCGGGGTGAGGGTACCGCATACCAATTGCAGCAAGGTCGATTTTCCCGAGCCGTTGCGACCAATGATCCCCACCGTCTCGCCGCGACGCACCTGCAAATCGATGCCCGCAAGAGCTTTGAATGCCTTGTGTCTCGTACGAAATGGCGGAATTCGTTCCAGCAACCGATCCCATGGTCGATTGTACATCTTGAAGGTTTTGCTGATGTTCTGAACATCCAGAATAATGTCAGAGGACATCGGCAAACTCCCTCTTCAATTTGGAGAAGGAGAACAGGCCAGCCCAAAAGACCAATAGTGAGATCAAAGTGAAAACGAACAGTGCGAGAAAGTGCGGAAGCTCCCCGTAAAGCACAACCGCTCGCATCTGCTCGATAACAATGGTCAGCGGGTTCAATATCAGAACGAATTGCCATTGTTCGGGAAGGGTTGATGCCGGGTAGAACACGGGTGAGAGGAACAGAAGGAGCGTGATGACGAAGCCGGTGATCTGACTGATGTCGCGAATGAACACACCGGCCGCTGAAACCAGCCACGATATACCCGCCAGAAATATCATATATGGTAGCAGTACCAGAGGCACGAATATGATCGTAGGAGCGATGTGCTGATGAACAAACAGCTGAAAGATCATGAGGATAACGACACTAATTATACCGTGAAACACCGCCGATAGTATGAGGACCAGCGGTAGGATTTCCAGGGGAAACATGACCTTCTTCACGTAACCAGTATTTCCGGCAATCAGCCCAGGCGCGCGGCTAAGAACTTCCGCAGCAAGACCGTGAACAATGAGACCCGCAAATAGCTGCAAGGCGAAATCCGCTGCGCTGCCGCTTCCTGCACTTACACGCGCCCTAAAAATACCGCTAAAGACAACCGTGTAAACACCGAGCAACAATACGGGCGTGACGAATGACCAGACCAGTCCCATCATCGACCCGCGGTACCGGCTGGTGATGTCACGCCATGCGAGCAACCCGAGCAAACGAAGGCGAGCCGCAAGAGAGGGAGAGAAGGATGAAGGGGGGGCTGAAACGCCGGAAGTGCTCATATTATCTCGGTTGTTGTGGGGCCGATGACTGCTCCCCCAGATGCTGATCCTCGATAACAAACGCGCACATACGTGATCCAGGGCACGATGGACTGCGCCACCGCGATCGAAGCATTGTCGTGCCGTTCGATGTAGGGTTCGGCAGGTGTTTCCGCTTGCTGTGTACCACTTGGCGTTTCGATATCACCACGCATGGAACATATCAATACGATGCTTGCTGCTTGCTCTCGTGATGCCTGTGAGGCGCTGGCGATAGTTGCGCTTCCGTCAGGCTGATTGTTCCTCGATAAACCAGCTCATGAATGTCTGTCGCGGCAGATCGCAAGAGAGGCTAGACAGGAACCAGCAGACAAAGAACTAGAACATCTTCGTCCGTATCAGATGTTCCCGCTCCCCTACAAGGCCATAGGTCTCACGCAGGACACGTTCCGCTTCCTCTGCATTCGCTTCGGGGAGGGTATGCTTGCCTCCTTTTGGGAAGTACAGCGTATTGCCTTCCATGCGATAGCCCACTTCGTACAGTTTCCCGCAGCTGTCTACAAACCGGTATTCCGTTCCATCAGATCGTTCCAAAGGTTCCATTCGAGGGAAACTACATTCCGTAGCCAGTAAGGGGCCGGAGTTCAGTACCGGTAGCGCCACAATCGCCCCAAGCAGAAGATTATAAAATTTCACGTGTTCCTCCTATCAAATGCATGGCTATGACATTCATATAAGGCAAAAGTGCGAGCCAGAAGAAGTGCTGATTTTTATTCGAGCTATGAGTGAATCTGGTGTCCGGGCGGTTTGAATGACGGCCCCTCTTAGTGCAGAATGTTTGGGATCAGTAGCATGTCTTGCGAAGCCTTATCGAGACTTGCGTTGCCGCATTGTTCTGGCCATCTTCAGCCTTTCGTCCTTCGTTCGCCCCTCCCATGGCGAAGCTTCCCGCGCCTCCACCCAGGGCAACACCCGGATCGGCTGCGGTTCCAGATGGCTCGTGATGCTCGGATATTTCTCCAGCGCATCCTTGATCACGTTCAGCCCAGCACGGTTCGTGTAGCGCATGCTGGTCTCGTCACTTCCCAGACGACCCGCAATATCACTGATGATGCTTGGGTGCACGAGCGCCTGTTTCAGCGTGTCTGCAAATCCGTGACGTAGAGCGTGCAGCACGCGGTTCCAACGCTCTGCGTCGCCGAGATGCTGGTGCAGCTTGGGCACAAAATCTTTGTAGAAGCGGTCGCCCGGATCGGTTTTGCGGCTTTTGGAAAAGAGCTCCGGGAACAGCGCGTCGTAGCGCAGCGCCTTGATCGCCTCGACATAGTCGATGAAGTTCAACCGAAGAACTTCATCGGGCACTGGCAACATACGTGCCGAGCTTGCATTTTTGAGGCTGCGGAGCTTGTTTGGACGGATGTCGATCGCCCAGCCTTGGCCCGTCTTCACGATGTCCTTCACCGCTAGACCCGCGACTTCGTTGCGGCGCGGCCCGAGATAGACCATCAGCATTGGCAGGAAATAGTTGGCCGAGTGGAAGATATGCGATCCTGCCACCTCCTGCTCCGTCGCACTTTTACAGCCTGTGAAGAGCGGCATGTCGAACATCGGCCGCAGCTGCTCGGGCCCCGGCTTGTCCGTGATGCGGCGCGCATCGCTCAGTTTCGGCTTCCTGGGGCGCAGCCCATCCATGGTGAGGTTCGGCACGTGATAGCCACGGCCTTTGATATAGGTCAGGTAAGTGTTGATATTGGCCAGGTGCTTGCGGATTGTCGTCGGGCCTAAGCCCAGTTTTGGCGGTTCCTTGCCCGCCTCCTTATGCGATCGAATGGCTTCTGCTGAGGCAGCGCGCAGGGCTGCCGTGCCAAGCGACCGCAGCCGCGGGCTGCGGCCATAGTTCGTCAGGATGTGATCGAAATGCTCCCGCAGCTTGCCCAGATGGATCTGTCGCATCTGGCTTGAATGGGTGATGCCCTGTTCCTCGAGCACACCCACCAGCATGGTGACCGCGACCTTCACATCCTTGGCCGTGGCATCCTCCCAGTGATGCTGGTTGCTCTTCATCAACGCATCGCATTCCGTCATGAACTGCGAAAGCGGCAGATCCACGCCCTTCTCGTCGTCGATGACAGGCGCGGGCGGTGTTTGGACGGCGGGTGCGATGACTTCCGACGCTGGCGCAGGTGCATGCTGACGCTGCTGCGGAGCAACCGTTTCGGGCGTGGTCGAGATAGGCGCGTTGGCGGAAGGCGCAGACTCGGGAGCTTGCGCTGGCGGCACATGCATCTGTTCCAGCGAGGGGCGGGCGATTGCAGGCGCGTCGTCTTGATTTGTGTTCGCTGCGGTAGGCGCTGGCGACAAAGCGGCTTCCGGGGCGGGTCTTTGCGGCTGCGTCTGCTCGCCAAACAGCGCCGCCACATCACTGTCCGTGCTCAGGGGGCCATAACGGTCGGGCGTGCCAAGCAGAACATCTGCCTTGGCGCGCATGATCTGCTGGGTGGCCCGCTCGCGGTTCAATGGTGTGTCCCGGACGCCATGCGCGTCCATTTCCGACTTCAGGAAGCCTTCGAAATAGGCCGTGCGGCATTCTTTGCGCTCCTGCTCGAAGGTCGCAGCAATCTCGCTGATCTGGCTTTCCGCAAAACCTTCCTGTTCGAGCACGCGGCGGGCAGGACAGCTTGCGTCGAATCGCATCGGGCGGCCCGTGCCAAACAATTCGATGAGGCGATAGGCCCAGCCCACCAGGAGGTCGGCGCGCAGATTGTCTTCCGCCGCCGAGCCCGTGCGGCGTGCGGCGAAGGCGAGATCCTCCAGGCTCTCATTCATGCGCTCGATCTCGGCGCGGAAAATCTCTTCCAGCTGTTCGCGGCTCGTCATGCGCGCCCTGTCACCTTCGGCCAGTTCCGCCAGCAGCGTGTTGAGCCGCCGGACCATACTCTTGGCCTTTGTATGATCCCCGTGGCGCAGTGACAATGCGAGGTGGCTGCGTTGATCGATCGCAAGCGCTGAAGGGATCCTTGCGCGCCAGTAAAAGACATTGCCGCGGCGGGTGAGATTGGCGATGCGATGCCGTGCTGCCATGAGTGAATCCTTGTGTACTTGGCGCAGGACGTGCACAGCCATGTGCATCAGTCCTGTGCGACAGTTTTGGGCACAGAGGGCAAAAATCGGCAAAAACACTGCATTTGAGGATTCGCAGCGGACAGATTCTTTAATGAATCCAAACTGCGGACGTGCGAAATGGCTGGGGAACCTGGATTCGAACCAGGACTAACGGAGTCAGAGTCCGTGGGTCTACCGTTAACCTATTCCCCAGCAGGCGGCGAGCGCCGCTTTCGCCACGCTATTTAGCAAGCTGAGTTTCATAGTCAAGGGTGGATGTCGCCTACATGAGCAACCGCACGCATTTTTGTTGGTCCGCGCCAGATGGAAGCGCTTCATGCAAAGACCACTCTTGGTGAAACCGTATACGGCTGATACTCTGTCGCCAACTAAACGATATGAGCCGCCTGCTGCGCCCTCACGGGCTTGCGCGGGGGCGAAGGAAAAGCGGTGCAAAACCACGACCACGGCGAGGTCTCGCCGGTTGAAGGGGTCGTCCGGGATGCCGCGTCGGATGGGGGCAAAACCCTCGGCTTCGACGACAATCGGTCGGCCGGAACCTCGACCTGCGCAGACGAAGCTCCCGCTTCATCTGCCAGCGGGGCGTCACATGAAGATCCTCCCGCGCGCAAACGCAAGCGGAGAAAGCGGCGCAAGCGGCGCGCTTTTGTTCGCGACGGCGGGGAAGAGGCGCTCAAGCCGGCGATCGAGCAGGATGGAGAGGCGGGGAAGGCAACCCGGCCCAGCGCGGGAAAGCGTCGTGATTCTTCCCGGGAGGATCAGCGAAGCTGCTATGCGGCGCTGGATCTCGGCACCAACAATTGCCGGCTTCTTGTCGCCGTGCCGACGAGACCGGGGCATTTCCGCGTCGTGGATGCATTTTCGCGAATCGTTCGCCTCGGCGAGGGGCTGAGCCTTGAAGGCCGGCTGAGCGAAAAGGCGATGGATCGCGCCGTCGCCGCGCTCGGCATTTGCGCGGACAAGCTCGGACACCGCAAACCCAGACGCATGCGGCTGATTGCAACAGAAGCCTGCCGTTCGGCGGAAAACGGTGAAGCGTTCATCGAGCGTGTGAAACACGAAACCGGCCTTACACTGGAAATCATCGACCGGAAAACCGAGGCCCGGCTGGCGGTGGCCGGCTGCAGCACGCTGGTCGACCGGGGAACCGAAGGTGTGGTGCTGTTCGATATCGGCGGCGGTTCGTCCGAGATTGCGCTGGTGGACATCTCACGCCACCGCACACCGCGACTGGCGGATCATATCGTCGCCTGGACCTCTCTGCCCGTGGGCGTGGTCTCACTGGCGGAGCGGTTTGGCGGGCACCGGGTCACGCGCGAGAGCTTTGCAGCCATGGTGGATGCGGTGAGCGAGATGCTCGACCGGTTCGATGATGGCGGGCGGCTTGCCAGGGTTGCCAAGGGTGGACGCTTTCACCTGATCGGAACGTCGGGGACGGTGACGACGCTGGCTGGGGTCCACCTTGGCCTGGCGCGGTACGACCGGCGCCAGGTGGACGGGCTGTGGATGGAGCGCGGCAATGTGGACCGCATGATCGAAACGCTGCTTTCATGGGATTTTGAGCAGCGCAAGGCCAATCCCTGTATCGGTGCCGACCGCGCCGATCTGGTGCTCGCGGGCTGCGCAATCCTGGAAGCGATACGGCGTCGTTGGCCCTCCGAAAGGCTAAGGGTTGCCGATCGCGGTCTGCGCGAAGGCATGTTGAATGAAATGATGGCCGCTGATGGCGCCTGGCGCCGGCGGCGACGCATGGGGCAGGGCGCATGACGAAGAAACCAACCAAAACGAGCGGCGGTGCGCGGGCGCTCAAGACGCGGGTCAAGAAAAAGCGAGGGCTGAAAAACTCCTCACGCCGCTGGCTCGAACGGCATCTGAACGACCCCTATGTGCACCGTGCCCAGGCCGAAGGCATGCGCTCGCGCGCGGCCTACAAGCTGACGGAGATCGATGACCGGCACAAGATCCTGTTTCCTGGCGCACGCGTGATCGATCTGGGCGCTGCACCCGGCGGCTGGTGTCAGGTCGCGGCGGAGCGTGTCAGGTCGACGCCTGAAAATCCTCTGGTGGTTGGCATCGACTATCTAGGCATGGACCCGGTTCCCGGGGCGATCGTGCTGGAAATGGATTTTCTCGATGACGATGCACCCGAGCGCCTTCTGGAGACATTGGGCGATGGGCCGGACCTGGTGATATCCGACATGGCGGCCCCGACCACCGGGCATCGCCAGACGGACCATCTGCGCACCATGCATCTGTGCGAAACCGCTGCTGACTTCGCTCTTTCCGTGCTGAAACCGGGAGGTCACTTTCTGGCCAAAACGTTTCAAGGCGGTGCGGAAACGGGTCTGCTCGACCAGCTCAAGCGCAATTTCAAGTCGGTTCATCACGTGAAGCCGCAGGCCTCCCGCGCCGAATCGGTCGAGCTTTACCTTCTGGCCAAGGGATTTAAGGGACGTCAGGAAGGCGTGGACCGGGACGGCGAATAGCGCGCCAGCCGGGACGGCGCGGCTCACTCGCCGGCCGGCGCCGGTTCGGCAAGAGGCGCGCGCGATCTCCGGCGGTGACCGGAAACCCTGCTGCCGGCCTCCGGCGGAAGAGTGAGAAACGGGACGGCCGCCAGTGCTGAAAGCGCTGCAACGATCAGGAACGCGTTGATGAAGGCGTCGATGCCCAGTTCGGTTCCCGTCATCATGGCCGTCGCCTCCAGAATTCCACCCCCAATGGCCACTCCGAGGGCGATGCTGACCTGCTGTGTTGCCGCAGAGAGTGTGGACGCCTGGCTCGCCTCGCGATCACTGAGTTCCGCAAAGACAAGCGCGTTGGCCGAGGTGAAGAACAGCGACCGCAGAAGCCCCGAAAATATCAGGACGGATATGATGACCCAATGGGCGGTCGCAGGGGTGAAGGCGGCGTTTATGGCGATGCTGGCACCGCCAAGCAGGGAGGCGGCAACCAGGACGACCCGGAAGCCGGCCGTGCGCAATGCGGTGCTCGCGATGAATTTCATCGCGATGGCGCCAAAGGCGGAAGCAAAGGTCAGTAGCCCCGATTCGAAGGGCGTGAGACCGAACACGACCTGAAACATGAGTGGCAGAAGAAAAGGAACGGCGCCCACGCCGATGCGGAAAAGGGAACCACCCAGTATGGCCGCCCGGAACGCGCGATTGGCGAACAGGCCGAGATTGAGGATCGGTCGCGGCGTGCGACGCGCATGCCGGATGTAAAGGGTCGTGGCAATGATGCCGATCAGGACGGTGCACACGCCCACAAGGGGTGGCAGGGCAGGCAGGCTGATCACCGACAGGCCGAAGACGAGCCCTGATGCGGCAATGCTGGAAAGCAGAAATCCCGTGGCATCAAGCCGGCCGGTTTCTTCTGCGGGAAATTCTGGCAGGACGCGCCCCGATATCGCAATGCCCGCAAGGCCAATCGGCACATTGATCAGAAAGATCCAGTGCCACGAGAAAAAAGTCGTGATGAAGCCGCCGAGCGGCGGACCGGCAATCGGCCCGATGAGTGCCGGCACGGACAGCCAGGCCATTGCCTTGACCAGCTGCTCGCGCGGGGTGGCGCGCACCAGGACAAGCCGGCCAACCGGCGTCATCATGGCGCCTCCCATGCCCTGCAGGAAGCGCGACAGCACGAATGCTGCAAGCGAATTGGAAAACGCGCAGGCAATCGAGCCGACCACGAAAACGGCAATGGCGATGCGGAACACTTTCCTGGCGCCGAAACGATCGGCCATGAAGCCGCTGATCGGTATGAAGATCGCAAGCGAGACGAGATAGCTCGTCAAGGCCAGCTTGAGCGTGACGGGGCTTGTTCCGATGTCGGCGGCGATGGCCGGAAGAGAGGTGGCAATGACGGTTGAATCCATCTGCTCCATGAAGAGCGCGACGGCGAGTATGAGCGGCAGTGTGCGGTTCAAGGCGTTCTATTCCTGTGCCGGCCTGCCGGGTGAATTGGCAAGAGAAGGAAAGCAGACCGGATCAGCTCGCGCGCTATAGCACGCAGTGAGGGGGCTGTCCTGTGGCAGTGGCGGGGCTGTGTTGGTGCTGGTGTGTCTTTTCAGTGAGACAATCTTCGCCCATGGAAAGCCACCACCTTTTCAAGCTGGCGCTGACGTGGTACCAGCCAGCGCCAATCCTGAAAGGGAATCAATCCTGCGGGGCCGCGCCATTTTGTGGCGGGGCCGCGTGTCCTCTCATTCCAAAGGGTCGGCCATGGCAAAAATCATCGAGACAGCAACCGGCGCAGAGGCGCTAACTTTCGACGACGTGCTCCTGCAGCCCGGCCACTCGGAGGTCATGCCCGGCCAGACGGATGTGCGCACGCGCATCGCAGGCGACATCGATCTCAACATTCCGATCCTTTCGGCGGCCATGGATACGGTGACGGAGGCACGCCTTGCCATCGCCATGGCGCAGGCCGGCGGCATCGGTGTCATCCATCGCAATCTCTCACCGGCCGAGCAGGCCGAGGAGGTGCGCCAGGTCAAAAAGTTTGAATCCGGCATGGTGGTCAATCCCATCACGATCGGCCCCGACGCGACGTTGGCCGAAGCGCAGGCGCTGATGCGTGCGCACGGCATTTCGGGCATTCCGGTGGTGGAGAATGGCGGCGCGGGAGGTCATGCCACAGGGCGTCTGGCCGGCATTCTGACCAATCGCGACGTGCGCTTCGCATCCGACCCGCAGCAGCGGGTGCGCGAACTGATGACGCATGAAAACCTGGTCACGGTCCGGGATGGTGTGGCACAGGATGAAGCCAAGCGGCTTCTGCATCAGCATCGCATCGAAAAGCTGCTTGTGGTGGACGAGGCGGGCAACTGTGTCGGCCTGATCACCGTGAAGGACATCGAAAAATCACAGCTCAATCCCCATGCATCCAAGGATGCCCAGGGGCGGCTTCGGGCCGCCGCGGCGACGAGTGTCGGAGAAGACGGTTTTGAACGCGCGGAGCGTCTGATTGATGCCGGTGTCGACCTTCTGGTAATCGACACGGCGCACGGGCATTCCCAGCGTGTTCTGGACGCGGTCGCCCGTGCCAAGAAACTGTCGAGCGCCGTGCGCATCATCGCCGGCAATGTTGCCACCGCCGAGGGCACCAAGGCGTTGATCGATGCGGGCGCGGACGGCGTCAAGATCGGCATCGGGCCCGGCTCCATCTGCACCACACGCATTGTCGCAGGTGTTGGCGTGCCGCAGCTTTCCGCCATCATGTCGGCCGTCGAGGTTGCTGACAGGGAAGGTGTCTCACTGATCGCGGATGGAGGCATAAAGTTCTCCGGCGATCTGGCAAAGGCACTGGCCGCCGGTGCCTCGGCGGTGATGATCGGCTCGCTTCTTGCCGGAACGGACGAAAGCCCCGGCGAGGTCTATCTGCACCAGGGACGTTCGTTCAAGGCATATCGCGGCATGGGTTCCGTGGGGGCCATGGCGCGCGGATCCGCCGACCGCTACTTCCAGGCAGAGGTGCGCGACACACTGAAGCTGGTCCCGGAAGGCATTGAAGGGCAGGTTCCCTACAAGGGGCCTGCAGGCGGTGTACTGCATCAGCTGACCGGCGGCCTGAAGGCTGCAATGGGTTATGTCGGAGCGCCCAATCTTCAGGAGTTCCGCGACCGGGCGACCTTTGTGCGCATTTCGGGGGCGGGCCTGCGGGAGAGCCACGCTCACGACGTGACGATCACGCGGGAGAGCCCCAATTATCCAGGTGGCGCGTGACTGGACTGTTGTGATGGAGAAGGGCCTTCGGGCCCTTCAGATTGATTACAAACCCCTCGATTTTTGGCAGAAGTCGGAATCGAGGGGTTTTGATTCCGTTTTGTTCGCGATGTGAATCCGAGACGTTCCGTGAATCTTGAGTGATTTCGTGCCGCCGGGAGGTTTGTCAGCAGTCTGAAGGGCCTTCGGGCCCTTTTTTCTTGCCGCTACTGGCGTTCCAGCAGACCCGTTCTCGCGATCAGCCCTGCCACGGCCGCGCCCACAAGCGGAGCCGCGATAAAGAGCCAGAGCTGGTTCATTTCACGGGCGCCGGAAAACACGGCGGGGCCAATCGACCGGGCCGGGTTCACCGATGATCCGGTAACAGGGATCAGGCTGAGGTGAATTGCCGTGAGCGTGAGACCGATAACAACACCCGACAGCGGGGTTCGATGTTTCTTGGCGGTCACGCCGAGAATGACGAGAACGAAAATGAAGGTACCCAGCGCTTCCAGCGCAAACGCCGCCGGAACAGGGTAAAGGCCGGCATTCTCCCAACTGTTGGCGGCATGGGAAATCGGAGCGATGTTGCTTGATCCATTGGCCGCTGCCCAAAGCGCTGCAGCGCCCATGATGGCACCGGCCACCTGCGCGACCATATAGGGCAGAACATCCCTGGCCGGCATACGACCGGACAGGAAAACCCCGGCGGTCACTGCCGGGTTCAGGTGCGCGCCTGACACGGGCCCCACAGCGTAAGCCATGGCGATCAATGCCACCCCGAACGTTACGGCGATCCCGATTGCACCAAGCGGGAGCAGGGTGCCGAACCCGCCGGCGATGATACTCGCACACCCCAGAAAAACGAGGCAGAACGTTCCGAAACATTCAGCGACGTATGCTTTCATGGCTTTTTCCCTACGCTATGCCCACCCTTGCAAAGCGTCCGGTTTTCAATGCTGATGGGGAAATCAGATTTCTGACAAGGCGAGGTTTTCACCATGTCCCAAAATGCCATCTTCTGGCCGATGATTGCCCATGCCGTTCTGGTGTACGGGGTTTATTTCCTGATCGCGGTGCGGCGGAAGGCTGCCGTTGAACGCGGCAGTGCCCGCGTCGCACAGTTTCGCGAGAACAGGGACGAGCCGGCCGAAAGCCTGTTTGTGCGCAACAATCTGGCCAACCAGTTCGAACTGCCGATGCTTTTTCATCCCGCCTGTCTGGCGCTGTATGTAACCGGCGCGGCAGGTCCCGTGGCGGTCTGGGTGGCATGGGGGGTCGTGCTCACGCGCTATGCGCATGCCTATGTGCATGTCACGTCGAATCGTATCCGCTATCGCCAGCCACTGTTTACGGCGGGTTTTGTTGCTCTTGCCGTCCTGTGGGCCCTTCTGGTGTTCCGTCTCTGGACGGCCTGAAGGTCAGGCGCGGGAGACCAGAATTTCGTGCGCCTTCAGGATCGTGCCACGAAGCGCACTGAAGTCGGCCTTGCGTGGGTTGGTTTTTCGGCCGGCAAGGCATATGCTTCGGGAAGGACTGGGGGCGAGAAACGGCAGCACGCTGACGGAAGGCAGAAGATTTGCCGAGGCGCGTGCCATGCGCGGAATGAGAGTGACGCCCATCCCATGCGATACCATGTGCAACAGCGTCGTCAGACTTGTAGCGCCAAAGCTCTCCAGCGTCCGCGGCTTGACCCGCCCGCAGATTTCGAGCGCCTGTCCGCGCATGCAGTGGCCGTCTTCCAGAAGCATCAGCCGTTCCAGTGCCATGCTCTCCTGCGCCACCGGTGGGGCAATGCGTGCAGCATCCGCGCTCGGGACCGCAAGGTAGAACGGATCTTCAAAAAGAACATCGGGCGCAAGCCGCGTGTCGTCAATGGGTGCGGCAGCGATCATGGCGTCAAGGCGACCGGAAGCGGTATCCTCCGCCAGGGCATCGGTTACGGCTTCGCGCACTTCCAGTTGCAACTGCGGAAAGCGCTGTTTGAGCAATGGAAGAAGCTCGGGAAGCAGATAGGGCGCGATCGTGGGGATGACGCCCAGCCGAAAGCGCCCTTCAAGGGCCTTGCGCTCGCGCCGGGCCTCTCCTTCCAGAGCACGAACCTCAGAAAGAATGCGCGCCACGCGTGGCAAAAGAGACTGCGCCTCGGTGGTCAGGCGCACGCTGCCGCTGCCACGTTCGAAGAGCTTGAAGCCGAGCTGGGCTTCCATTTCGGATATCTGCGCGGAGAGAGCGGGCTGCGTTACACCGCAGCTTGCCGCTGCCCGCCCGAAATGGAGCGTTTCCGCCAGGCTTTCAAAATACTGCATCTGTCTGATGGTGAGACGTATCATAGAGAAAGGTTATCGCATCGAACATTAAAGACAATTGGAATTTATCAAGGGGCGTCGATAGCGTGAAAGTAACGAGGTCTCGCCGCAGGTGAGGCCCGAAGCGGGGCACAACAGGAAACCAAGCAAGGAGTTTCTTTCATGGCAGACAAACGCACGATGACCACGTCGGCTGGCGCCCCCGTCAGCGACAATCAGAATACCGTGACCGCGGGCGAACGGGGCCCCGGTTCTGCTGCAGGACTATCAGCTTATCGAAAAACTCGCGCATCAGAATCGCGAGCGTATCCCCGAGCGGGTGGTTCATGCCAAGGGATGGGGCGCACATGGTGTTTTGAAGATCACCGGTGACATTTCGAAATACACCATCGCCAAGGCGCTTCAGCCAGGTGCGGAAACGCCGATGCTAGCGCGCTTCTCCACCGTGGCCGGCGAGCAGGGTGCCGCAGACGCCGAGCGCGATGTGCGCGGCTTCGCACTGAAGTTTTATACCGAGGACGGCAACTGGGACCTCGTTGGCAACAACACGCCCGTGTTCTTTGTTCGCGATCCGCTGAAGTTCCCCGATTTCATCCACACGCAGAAGCGCCATCCGCGCACCAATATGCGCTCGCCCACGGCCATGTGGGATTTCTGGTCGCTCTCGCCGGAGAGCCTGCATCAGGTGACGATCCTGATGTCGGATCGCGGATTGCCGACCGCGCCGATGTTCATGAACGGCTATGGCTCCCACACCTATTCGTTCTGGAACGACAAGGGCGAGCGGTTCTGGGTGAAATTCCACTTCAAGACCATGCAGGGCCACAAGCACCACACCAATGAAGAGGCCGAGCAGGTGGTGGGCAAGACCCGCGAAAGCTACCAGGAAGCCCTCTATGGGGCGATCGAGGATGGCGACTTTCCGAAATGGAAGGTGCAGGTGCAGATCATGCCCGAGGCGGATGCGGAAAAGACCTCCTACAATCCCTTCGACCTCACCAAGGTGTGGCCGCATGCGGAATATCCGCCGATCGACATTGGCGTGATGGAGCTGAACCGCAATCCGGACAATTACTTTACCGAGATCGAGAATGCCGCCTTCTCGCCCTCCAACATCGTGCCGGGCATCAGCTACTCGCCCGACAAGATGCTTCAGGCGCGCATCTTCTCCTATGCGGATGCGCACCGCTACCGGCTTGGCACGCATTACGAGACGATCCCGGTCAACCAGCCGAAATGCCCGGTGCATCACTATCACCGCGATGGCGAGATGAACACGTTCGGCGGCATCAAGACAGGCAACCCGGATGCCTATTACGAGCCGAATTCCTTCGGTGGGCCGGTGGAGAACCCGGCAGCCAAGGAGCCACCGCTCAAGATCTCGGGCGATGCGGACCGCTACAACCATCGCATCGGCAATGACGACTACAGCCAGCCGCGCGCGCTATTCAACCTCTTCGACGAGGGGCAGAAGAACCGGCTGTTCTCCAACATTGCCGCTGCCATGGACGGTGTTCCCGGCGAAATCATCGAGCGCCAGCTTGCGCATTTCGACAAGGTCCACCCCGACTATGGCAATGGGGTTCGCAAGGCACTGAAGGAAGCGCACGGCTATGAAGCCAATGCCGTGCCCGTGACTGGCAAGACGCCACAGCGGGCCGCCGAATAGGCAGGGCGGAAAAGGCTTTGATAACGTGCGGGCGTGGAGCGATCCACGCCCGTTTCGCTTGTCTAAAGGCCCGCTTCGGGCTAGCTGTGCGCCATTCGGGTAACCGGCAAAGGTGTCACATGCGACTTGGCGGACGGCTGGCTGCAGCCTTTGAAATTCTGGAAGACATCGACCGGCGCTATCGACCGGCGGCGGAAGCGCTGAGAGACTGGGGCCTTTCCCATCGTTTCGCCGGCTCCAAGGATCGTGCTGCCATTGGCAATCTCGTCTATGACGCGTTGCGCCGAAAGCGCTCTGCGGCGTGGATGTTTCAGGAAGAAAGCCCGCGCGCAATGGCCGTTGGTGCTTTGATGATTGAGGCTGGCTACGACGCGGAGACGCTGAACGCAGCGCTTTCGGAAGACAATTTCGCACCGCCACCGATCTCCGGCGAGGAAGCAGCCCTCATTGCGGCGCATCCTCTGGAAGAGGCGCCTGAGGGCGTGCGGGCGGAATGCCCTGAATGGTGCGAACCGCTTTTCAAACGCGTCTGGGGCGAAGACTGGGTGGCCGAGTCAGCCGCTCTTGCCCAGCGTCCGCCGCTCGATATGCGGGTCAACACGCTGAAATCCACGCGCGACAAGGTTGCAAAGGCGCTGGCACGCACCGGCGTTCACGAGAGTGACCTTGCGCCACAGGGGTTGCGGATCGGTCCGATCGAAGGGCAGGGGCGGCATCCCAATGTGCAGGCGGAGCCCGCGTTTCAGAAGGGCTGGTTTGAGGTTCAGGACGAGGGGTCGCAGATCGTTGCCGCGCTTGCCGAGGCCGCACCGGGCATGCAGGTGCTCGACTATTGTGCCGGCGCTGGCGGCAAATCGCTCGCCATGTCGGCGGCGATGGAAAACACCGGCCAGATCCAGGCTTTTGATGCCGAGAAACAGCGGCTTGCGCCGATATTCGACCGCCTGAAGCGGGCAGGCTGCCGCAATGTGCAGGCGGTGGCCGATCCCGAGGCGCTTGCCGTGCATGAGGGAAAGTTCGATCTGGTCGTTGTGGATGCGCCATGTACGGGTGCGGGCACCTGGCGGCGCAGGCCCTGATGCGAAATGGCGGCTCGGTGAAAAGCAGCTTGAACAGCGGCAGGCGGAGCAGGCCGAAATTCTCGCGCGGGCCGCACGCTTCGTGCGCCCGGGTGGACGTCTTGCCTATATCACCTGCTCGGTGTTTGCCGAGGAAAACGAGGATCAGGTGGGGGCCTTCCTTGAAGCCAATCCGGATTTCCGCCCGGTGGACCACGAGGCGCTGTGGGAAAGGCACTTTCCCGGACAGGCGACAAAGGCAAGAATTGACAGGACCACGGGCATCGCCCTTTCTCCCAACCGCACAGCCACGGACGGCTTTCATTTTGCTGCGCTGGAGCGGAGCTGACGACCGGATGGCCAGACCATGAACCAGGCAAATCCCGCCGACCTCGAAGCCCGTGTCCGGGCGAGTTTCGCCCGTCAGAAAATGATGGAGACGATCGGCGCCGAGCTGACGCTGGTGACGCCGGGCATAGTCGAAATCGAAATGCCCTATGCGGACGGTCTGACCCAGCAGCACGGGTTTCTCCATGCGGGCGTCATTTCCAGTGCTCTCGACTCGGCCTGTGGTTATGCCGCGTTTTCCATGATGCCCGAGGATGCTGCCGTTTTGACCATCGAGTTCAAGGTCAATCTGCTGGCGCCGGGGCGCGGAGAGCGGTTTCTGTTCCGCGGCACGGTCACCAAGCCCGGCCGCACCATCATCGTGGCGGACGGGCAGGCCTATGCCTATTCGGCTGAAGGAGACGCCAAATTGATCGCCACCATGACGGGGACCATGATGACCATAATCGGACGTGAGGGGATCGAAGGATGACGCGGGCACCGGTGGAGCCGGCCACCCTTGCCGGAAAGCGGGTTCTGTTCGTGATGGCCGCAGATGCCGAATACGGACCGCATCTGAAGCAGCGCTTCAAACCCCTGATGACGGGCGTCGGGCCGGTGGAAGCGGGCGTTGTCCTTGGTGCGGAGCTTGCGCTTCTCGATGTCAAGGACCAACTGCCCGATCTGCTGGTGTCTCTCGGTTCTGCGGGAAGCCGAAGCCTCGAACAGACGGAAGTCTATCAGGCCACCGCCGTTTCCTACCGGGATATGGATGCCTCGCCGCTTGGCTTCGAAAAGGGGGTGACACCGTTTCTCGATCATCCCGCAATCATGCCGCTGCCGCATCGCATTCCGGGCATCCGCGAAGCAACGCTATCGACGGGCGGCAACATCGTCTCCGGTGCCGCCTATGACGCTATCGACGCCGAGATGGTGGACATGGAGACCTTTGCCGCGTTGCGTGCCTGCCAGCGCTTCGGCCTTGATCTTGTGGCGTTGCGCGGCATCTCCGACGGGGCAGCGGAACTGCAGCACGTCAACGACTGGACCGAATATCTCCATGTCATCGACGCAAAGCTCGCCAATGCGGTGGACCAGCTCGAACAGGCCATTGCTGATGGCCTCCTTTAATCAAAAAACGGCATCGCCGCTTGCACCCAAACGCATCTTTCTCTAAAGGCTCGCCATGACGATATCCAATCCCGACACAGTTCTCATCGTTGATTTCGGCAGCCAGGTCACGCAGCTCATTGCGCGGCGGGTGCGCGAGGCCGGAGTCTATTGCGAAATCGCACCGTTCCAGTCGGCCGAGGAGGCGTTCAGCCGCCTTGCGCCCAAGGCGGTCATCCTTTCGGGCAGCCCGGCCTCGACGGTCGACATCGGCAGTCCGCGCGCGCCGCAGGTGATCTTCGATTCGGGCCTTCCCGTTCTCGGCATCTGCTATGGTGAGCAGACCATGTGCGCCCAGCTTGGCGGCAAGGTTGAAGGCTCCGACCATCGCGAGTTCGGCCGGGCCTTCCTTGAGATCGAGAGTGACTGTCCGTTGTTTGAGGGCGTCTGGGCCAAAGGCACCCGCCATCAGGTCTGGATGAGCCATGGCGACCGGGTGACCGCACTTCCGCCGGGCTTCCGCGTTGTCGGCACATCGACTGGCGCCCCCTTTGCGGCCATCGCCGACGAAGATCGCAACTATTACGGCGTTCAGTTCCACCCCGAGGTGGTGCACACGCCTGACGGTGCAAAGCTCCTGTCCAATTTCGTGCACAAGATCGCGGGCCTTTCGGGCGAC
This sequence comes from Nitratireductor sp. GISD-1A_MAKvit, assembly GCF_040819555.1. Lineage (GTDB taxonomy): Bacteria > Pseudomonadota > Alphaproteobacteria > Rhizobiales > Rhizobiaceae > Nitratireductor. Next base: position 3,167,073 of record NZ_CP161920.1, on the reverse strand, counting down.
TGGACGATGGCGGCATATCGCGAACAGGCGATCGAGGCGATCCGCAATCAGGTTGGCGACGGCAAGGTGATCTGCGCGCTTTCGGGCGGCGTCGATTCTTCCGTGGCGGCACTCTTGACGCATGAGGCCGTTGGCGACCAGCTCACCTGTATTCTGGTCGATCACGGTCTGATGCGAAAGAACGAGGCGTCCGAAGTGGTCGCCATGTTCCGCGAACACTACAATCTGCCGCTCATTCTGGTGGATGCCTCCGATCGCTTCATCGGCGCACTGGAAGGCGAGAGCGACCCGGAAAAGAAGCGCAAGACCATTGGCCGCCTGTTCATCGAAGTGTTCGAGGAGGAGGCCAAGAAGCTTGGCGGCGCCGATTTCCTGGTGCAGGGCACGCTCTATCCCGACGTCATCGAAAGCGTTTCCTTCACCGGCGGCCCCTCGGTCACCATCAAGTCGCACCACAATGTGGGCGGTCTGCCCGAGCGCATGAACATGAGCCTGGTGGAGCCGCTGCGCGAGCTTTTCAAGGATGAAGTGCGGGTGCTCGGCAAGGAGCTTGGCCTGCCTGAAAGCTTCATCGGACGCCACCCCTTCCCGGGACCCGGCCTTGCGATCCGCTGCCCCGGTGGCGTGACACGCGAGAAGCTGGAAATCCTGCGCTCCGCCGATGCGATCTATCTCGACGAGATCCGCAAGGCCGGACTTTACGATGCGATCTGGCAGGCCTTTGCCGTTCTGCTTCCGGTGCAGACGGTTGGCGTGATGGGCGACGGGCGCACCTACGAATTCGTCTGCGCGCTGCGCGCGGTGACGTCTGTCGATGGCATGACAGCGGATTTCTATCACTACGACATGGAATTCCTCGGCCGCGCCGCCACCCGCATCATCAACGAGGTGAAGGGCATCAACCGCGTCGTCTACGACGTGACGTCCAAGCCCCCCGGCACCATCGAGTGGGAGTGATCGCACCATGACGAAACCGGAAACGGTGGTGATCTACGGTATCAAAAACTGCGACACGATGAAGAAGGCGCGGGCGTGGCTCGAAGAGCGAGACATTGCCTATACGTTTCACGACTACAAGACGGCAGGCATCGAGCGCGGCCGCCTGGAAGCCTGGGTGGAAGAAACTGGCTTTGAAAAACTCCTCAACCGCGCCGGCACGACGTTTCGCAAACTGCCGGATGCAGACAAGGCTGACATGAATGCCGAAAAGGCCGTGCGCCTGATGGCGGAGCAGCCAAGCATGATCAAGCGGCCGGTGCTTGATCTCGGAAAGCGCCGCGTGGTCGGATTCAAGCCCGAGATTTACGAGGCCGAGTTCGCAGGCTGAAGCCCTTCGACGTCATGCGGGAACCGGCCATGCCGGTTTCCACCGCCTCCCGGCCACGCTTTCCTTGCCTTGCTCCCGCACAGTTGGGATAAACGGAACATTCCGTTCGTGCCGGAGGGGGCATTGTGCGTATAAAGCAGATTATGATCGGTCTGATTTCCCTTGCCCTCGCTATTGTGGTGGCCATTGCCGTCCTTCGTCTTGTCTTTCCGCTACCCGACATCTCGGACCGGAAACCGCAAAAATCGATTGACGCCGCCCCCAGTGCGCAACTGCGCCAGCTGCTGCGGTCGGGAGAGAAGGCGCATCCGGGCAAGACGGGAATTCTGCCCCTTACCGATGGCAAGGACGCGCTGGCAAGCCGATTGGCTTTGATCGAGCGTGCGCAAAGCTCCATCGATGCCCAGTACTATATCTGGCACGACGACATGTCCGGCATCCTTCTGCTTGCCGCATTGCGCGACGCGGCGGAGCGCGGTGTGCGTGTGCGTCTTCTGCTCGATGACAACGGCGTGCCGGGGCTCGACTCCCATATGGCGGCGCTCAATGCCCTGCCCAACATCCAGATACGGCTCTTCAACCCGTCGACGGTGCGCAGCCCGAAACTGCTCGGATACGCATTCGATTTCTTTCGCATGAACCGGCGCATGCACAACAAGTCGTTCATCGTGGACGGAGCCGCCGCGATCGTTGGCGGGCGCAATATTGGCGATGAGTATTTTCAGATCGGCGATGCGTTCTACGTCGATATGGACGTTCTTGCTGCGGGGGCGATCCTGCCGGACACGATGGCGGTCTTCGATGAATACTGGAACAGCGGTTCCGTCTTCGGGGTCGAGAAGATCATGGCCGGCTCCGGCGATCTTGCAGCCTTCGAGGCCCGTGTCGAGGAGGTGCGCTCAAGCGAGGACGCACAGGCGGTACTCAGCGAGTTTCAAAACAGTGCGGCCCGTTATGCAAAGGGGCTGGCGGCACTCGAATGGACCGACGTCCAGCTGGTTGCCGACGATCCGGTCAAGGGGCAGGGAATCGCCCGCCGCGACCAGCTGATGATCATGCGTCTTGGTGCAATTCTGGGCGAGGCGCGGGACCGGCTCGACCTGATCTCGGCCTATTTCGTTCCCGGCACGGTGGGAAACTCCTATTTCGGGGACCTGGCAAAAGCCGGCAAGACGGTGCGCATACTCACAAACGCGATGAACACGACCGATGTTCTGCTGGTGCATAGCGGATACGCGAAGTATCGCCGTGCGCTTCTGGAAGCCGGAGTGGAACTCTTCGAACTGAAACTGCGCGGCGACGCATCGCAGGAATCCGAAATGCAGTTGAAGCCTTTCGGCCTTTCGGGCGCCAGCCTGCATGCGAAGACTTTCGCGATTGATGGCGAACGCATCTTCATCGGTTCGTTCAATTTCGATCCCCGCTCGGCCATTTTGAACTGCGAGATGGGTTTTCTGATCGATAGCAACAGCCTGGCCGGCCGGATCAGCGAGGGGTTCGACAGCAGGCTCGGTCTTGTCAGCTATCAGCCGCGTTTGACATCCGGGGACAAAATGGTCTGGCTGGAAGAACGAGAGAATGCCGAACCGCTGGTTCACGGGGAAGAGCCGGGTGCCACATGGGGGCGGCGGCTTGTGATCAAACTTGCCGGATGGCTTCCGGTGGAATGGCTGCTTTAGGGGCAGGCTCCGCCATCGGGCCCTGCCACCTTGCGACTGGAGAACCATGCTCGAGAAATCCGATCCGTTGCGCGCTTTCGTGGTTCTGGTTCTGGCCATCATCCTGATGGTGATGGTCGGCTGGCTTCTGGTGATCGGCAAATCGGTGCTGATGCCGATCTTCATTGCGGTTATTTCCGTCTACGTGCTTCTGACAGCGTCCGAGGCACTCGGGCGACTGCCGGTCATCGGCCTCCTGCCGCAATGGACCCGGCGAGCGTTGGTTCTGGCCATTTTCGTGTTCGCGCTGCTTGTGCTTGCAAGCGTGATGGTCGGGACTGCGGAACAGGTGATCGCGCGTCTGCCGGTCTATCAGAAAAACCTGGCGGCCATGCTTTCAGGCATCCTCGCCCGCTTCGACATAGAAGAGATTCCCAACCTGGGAACACTGATCGAGAGCCTCTGGGGCCGCATCAACCTGCAGCGTCTGGCAGCGCTCGGCCTCGGTTCGGTCGGCTCGCTTGCCGGCGTCATCTTCATGGCGGTTGTTTACGCGACGTTCCTGATGGCGGAGCGAGGCGGGTTCGCCCGCAAGGTGGCGGCGGCGCTGCCTCACGATCGTGCGAGCCAGACCCATTCCATCGTCGGGGAGATCAACCGGGCGATCGGCGAATATCTTGCCGTGAAGACACTTGTGAACATCGTTCTGGGCGCACTTTCCTACGGCGTATTGCGCGTGTTCGAGGTCGATTTCGCCTTGTTCTGGGCCGTATTGATCGGCTTGCTGAACTATATACCCTATGTCGGTTCGCTGATGGGGGTTGCGTTTCCGGTGTTGCTGACTCTTGCGCAATACGGCTCGTTTCAGACCACCTTTTTTGTGGCGCTCCTGCTTACCACCGCCCAGATGTGGGTCGGCAATGCGCTCGAGCCGCGCATGATCGGACGCAGGATCAACATGTCGCCCTTCGTCGTTCTGGTTTCTCTCTCGGTCTGGTCATCGCTGTGGGGCATTCCCGGCGCGATCCTTGCCATTCCGCTGACCTCCATGTTTGCCATCATCATGGCAAATTTCGAAGGCACGCGCCCCATCGCCCTGATGCTGGCCGACGACGTGCGGGCATTTGAGAAGAACGACGGAGGTGGTTCAGAAAGCTGAGGGCGCGACCGGAACATTGTCGATCAGCCGGGTCTCGCCAAGCCAGGCAGCTGCCAGCAATCTGGCGGGTCGATCTGCATGCTCCATCGGCTGAAGGGTTTCTGCATCGCGCAGTTCGAAATATTCGACCCTGTCGAAACCGACATCTTCAAGTGCACTGCGAGCATCGTTGAGCACAATGCCGGCCTGCACGCCATCGGTCAGGCGCCTGGCACTTTCAAACAGAATCTCCGCCATGGCTGGTGCTTTTTGCCGCTCCTGCGTGGACAGGCGGACATTGCGCGAAGAAAGCGCGAGGCCGTCAGTCTCCCGCACCGTGGGACAGGCGATAATCCCCGTCGGGATGTTCAGATCGGCGACGAGGCGGCGCACCACAAGCAATTGCTGGTAGTCTTTTTCGCCGAAGCAGGCGTAGTCGGCACCGCTCTGCAGCAACAGCTTGGCAACCACGGTCGCCACACCGTCAAAATGGCCGGGCCGATGGGCGCCGCACAGCCCGTCACTGACGCCTGCTACCGAGACGTTTGTGGAAAATCCGGTCCCGTACATTTCCGCAACATCCGGCGCGAAAAGCACATCGACCGCAAGCGGAGCAAGTTTCGCCGCGTCATCAGCTTCCGTGCGGGGATAGGCTTTCAGATCCGAGGCATTGTTGAACTGCTTCGGATTGACGAAAAGCGTGACGATCACCCGGTCGGCGTTCGCCTTTGCCGTCTCGACGAGGCTGAGATGACCCCGATGCAGGGCGCCCATGGTGGGCACCACTGCCACGCTTTCGCCAGCGTTTCGAAAGCACCGAACCCGTTCGCGCAGCGCATCGACCGTGCGCAGAATGCTCAGACCCATCACGGTTCCCCCTGTTCGACGGCAGGTGCGTCGGTGAAGACATGTGTTTCGTTCGGGAACTGCCGCGCGCGAACCGCCGCAGCGTAATCCGCGATTGCTGACTTGGCGATTTCTCCGATCCGGGCAAAGCGCTTGACGAATTTCGGCTGGAAATCCTGAAACATGCCCAGCATGTCATCGATCACGAGGATCTGCCCGTCGCAGTTCACCGAAGCGCCGATCCCGATGGTGGGTATGGTGATCGCGGCAGTGATCCGGTCTGCGAGCGCTGCCGGGACCTTTTCCAGCACGACCGAAAAGGCGCCCGCCTGGGCCACGGCTTCGGCATCGCGCAGAATGTGCGCGGCGTCGTCACCACGACCCTGCACCCGGTATCCACCGAGCATGTGAACCGCCTGAGGGGTCAGTCCGATATGCGCCATGACCGGGATGCCGCGGCGGGTCAGGAAACGGATGGTGCTCTCCATGCTCTGGCCGCCCTCGATCTTCACGGCACCACAGCCCGTTTCGGCCATCAGCCGCGACGCGTTGCGAAACGCCTGTTCGGGCGTTTCCTCGTAGGTGCCGAACGGCATGTCGACCACGAGGAGAGACCGCTCGAGGCCACGGCGGACAGCCTTTCCATGCAGGATCATCATGTCCAGTGTCACGCCGAGCGTGTCTGGAAGTCCGTGCAACACCATGCCGACACTGTCGCCCACAAGAACGATGTCGCAATGGCGGTCTACGAGACGTGCCATGGGTGTCGTGTAGGCGGTCAGGCAGACGAGCGGTTCGCCTCCCTTTCTCGCCAGTATGCCGCGCGGTGTGACAGCCGCGCTCCGTGCATTGACGCTCAAACTTCCCTCCCTGCGGTCCGGCCCGCCATTCCACAAACTGGTCAATTGACGCTTCGGATCTCAGGGATATGGCATAGATTTGTGCAGTTGCGAAGGTCGAGCAACGAATTGCCGAACGTCATTCGTCTTTGAAAAGGTCCAGAGATGCAAGGGTTTGGTGAAGGCCTCCCGGTGCCGTGGGTAGACCTGCCAGAACATTCTGGGCAGCTTTCAGCGCGCCGGTGATGCGCTGCAGCATTGGCCTCGCACCCAGGGTTTCGAGCGGCAGTCCCCATTGTCCCTTGCCCGGCGTGCGGGACGGCCAGACCCGGAGTTCGAAATAGCGGGCCGCCTTGCGGTCGACATCGCCCCAATACTGAACGATGGTGGCGCCGGGTGCGGTCTTGGCGATCCAGCCGAGGTCCTGAATGGTCAGACGCGGCTCATCGTGGGGGCGCTTGGCCAGAACGATGGCGTCCCACGCGTGCTCGAAAACCTGCCTCGCATGCGCGACGACGGCCACCTGGGCACCGGCCTGCCGCAGCCCCTGTTCCAGATTTTCGGAAAGGGGGTTGTCACAGATGAGAACAATGTCTGCATCAGAAACCGGTATTTCCGCCTGTTCGAGAAGGGCCAGACACAATGCGGCCTGGTGTTCCCTTCCACCCATGAGCGGGTGGGATTCGTTGACGGCCGAAATCGGGACTTCGTGTTCGAGACAGGCGTCCACATCCAGTTCGCCCTCCAGCGTCATCCACGCTTCGTGCATGAGTGCCACGACAGAATGCACCGGCAGGCGTTCGATCAGCGATCGTGTGATGGGCCGGATGGAGGGGCCGTTCAACAGAATGTTCGTCGTCCGGCAGGTCTCATGGTCGATGCGTTCACTGATGACAAGCCTGTCCGCGCGCCCAGCCGCGCCGGCGAGGGCACGGGTGGCCTCGGCCGCCTCCTCTGCCGACTGAAACCTGGTTGTCACCGGGGTGACAGCGGTGACAGCTGCGGCGCCAGCCATCAGAGCGGTGGTGGCGGCTGCGGCGAGCAACCCGTTGTCGACGGGAACAACCACGCGCATTCCCGACAGGCTCAGGTCGAAGGCGCGAATGTTCTCTTCGATCAGTTCCACCATCCCGGTGGTGTCGGATGGCTGAACTGCACGTTCTGGACTGCCGCTGCTTGTCATGAGAAATCTGCCCGGTTTGCCGACCTTCCCTGGTTCACGTCTTTTCATGTCCCCGGTACGCGGACCTCGCACCCGTCCGGAAACCGTATTGATCGTTTGCCCCGCGCCTGATGGCCCGTGGTTCGGCATTGGCGCTGCACCAAGTTCCAGAACCCTGGCAAAGATGGTGGCGATGGCGTCGCCTGAACGGCGATTCCCAGTGTTTCCAACTGCTGGAAATCATAAGAGTCCAGACGCTGTGCGCAGCTAGACATATGGTGCAAATCCCCTGCGCTTAGGTCTTAAGAAGCTCATCTTGTCAGGGTATCGTGGTTCCTTCTCTAATCATTTTGGAAGCTGCAGTGCCGGCAACCGCGCGTCGCTTCGTCTATTGGCGAACGGTTCGAACCTGGTCAGCCGCTGGGATCGGATCATTCATGTCAGCTCGCGTCTGGGCGGCCTGACGCAGGCACCGAATGAGGTCGATCTGGCGTTGCAGGCTTTCGAGACGATCGCTGTAAACTTTCAGGATGCATGTCATCTCCTCGACCTGGGTGGAAAGAGCCACTTCGAGCGTGCCATTCTCACAGCGGGCCTGCGCAAAAGCCGCCGTGGCGGCCACGTTCTCCCGGCGCTTTTCCAATCGGCGTTTTTCCGCCTGCAGGCCCAGTTCACAGGTTTCCATGGTCTGAAACAGTCTGTTGATGCGCCACCGGTCGGTTTCTTCGTCGCGCGTCCTGTGTCGAAGGCGCAGGGCAGAAAACATGATCTCGTCACGCTCCGTTTCTCAGATGGTGATCCTGGGGGACGTCCCTTTGCATGCGCACCTGAAGGGGCACGCGTGTGCGAAGTGCCGGCGATAGCGCGTGGGGACGCGGCTTCCGTCTCTCGATCTCCTGGTCGATGATCAGCTGCAGGCGTTGTTTAAACCGGTCTTCACCGAACTGCAGGGCGTGATTTCGAATGTCCCCGGTACGGAAAGTCGTCTCCCGTGCCTCGAAGCGGAGGACCGCCTCGACGAGGCCGTCTTCGGTCTGGTCATCGAAGAGAAGCCCCGTCCGATCCGGCACGACGGAATCGAGAATGCCACCGCTCGCATGGGCGATGACCGGTCGTCCACTCGCCATGACTTCCACGGGCACGATCCCGAAATCCTCGGTGCCGGGAAAGACAAGAGCGCGGCAATGCGCCATCGCATTCCTGAGCTCTTCAAAGGGGACACGCCCCAGAAAGGTGATGGTGGGGCCGGCCATGCGCTTCAGCTCTGCCGCCTCCGGCCCTTCGCCAATCACGACGAGCTTGCGCTTCATTCTGGTGAAGGCGCGGACGGCCAGCTCAACCCGCTTGTAGCCCACCAGTTGTCCGGCAACGAGATAGTAGTCTCCAACGCCGTCGCCCGGGGTGAAGTCGTTCACGCTGACCGGCGGGTTGAGAACGGTGGCGTGGCGTCTGTAATATTTGCCGATGCGGTCTGCCACATGGCGTGAATTGGCCACGAAGGCATCGACCCTGGCTGCGGTGGTCACGTCCCATGCACGCAGGGCTGGAGCGAGCCATGGCATCAGCAGCCGCGCGGGAATCCCGGCATTGGCGCGATAGAAATGGTAGTGGTCCCACACATAGCGCATGGGCGAGTGGCAGTAGCACACATGCGTCGCCTGTGGCCCCGGGGTGATGCCCTTTGCAGGTCCGGATTCACTGGAGATGACAAGATCGTATCGGGAGACGTCGAGGCTCTCGAGCGCAAAGGGCATGAGGGGGAGAAGCGATTGATAGTGTCGCTTTGCTCCTGGAATCTTCTGCAGAAACGAGGGGATGACCCGGTGTCTGCGAATCTTCTCCGAAACCCGGTTTTCGTCGTAGACGAGAGTGAAAATATCCGCATCGGGATACATGTCGCACAGAGCCTCGACGACCTTCTCGCCTCCGCGCATGGAAACGAGCCAGTAATGGACAATGGCGACGCGCACGCTCTTTCTCCCGTTTTTGCTGGCCACGATAGTGCTGCCAATTGTCCTTCGGGGGCACACCGACAATACGGCTGCATGCGTGTCTGAACGATGGAGCCGAATGCACAAACGGCCTAGATCATCCTCCAAACGGCTCGTTGCGCTTCCCCGTGGCACCCGGTTTTTCGGCAGAAGCCCAATCGGCTTAGTGCCATTACCCGAAAGGAATTAGCTGCAAAGCAGTTCAACCGAATTTACCCGGCGTCGTTTCGCCCGATGATCGGGGGGCGGAAGAAAACCAACCTTCCAGCAATCCGATGAACCCACGGAATGGGCGGGATGACAGGCGACAGGATCAATCATGCTGCAACGGGCCGCGTCGGGCAGGCGTGCAGTCTCACCGGACTCGTGACGGTACTCGCCTTTCTGTTCGTGCTCCCCGGGCCCGGAACGGCCCGTGCCGCCGACGAGTTTCTCCTGCTTCCGCAGACGCGTCTCCGGATCTCGGTGGTCGAGTGGATGGAGGCGCAGGGTGAGTATCGGGAATGGACTGCACTCAATGGAGAGTATGTCATCTCCCCGGCCGGTACGGTCGCGCTCCCGCTGGTCGGCCCGGTGCAGACCCGGAAGCAGACGGCCTTGGATCTGGCGCAGCAGATTTCGCAGGCCCTGCAGCGCAAAACCGGACTTCTCGCCCCCCCTGCAACCACGGTGGAGGTCGTCCGCTATCCCTCCATATTCGTGACCGGCAGCGTTGAGCGGCCGGGAGAATTCGAGTTCAGGCCGGGCCTGACGGTCATGCAGGCACTGGCCATGGCCGGTGGCCGGGTACGCCGAACCGACCTGGCTGGCGGATATTCCGAACTCGAGCAGATCCGCTACGCCGGCGAGATTGGCCGCATTGACCTGCAACTTCTGCAACTGGCGACGCGGCGTGCGCGGCTCGATGCGGAACTGCTCGACAATGCGAAAGTGGATTTCGAGGCGGCCCTCGCAGGGCGTCCGCTGGCGGGGCACGCAGCCCAGTTCGTTCGCGACGAGCAGGCGATTTTCGAAGCGCGGCGAAATGCCTTTCAGCGCCAGAGCAAGGCTCTGGAAGAGCTGGGCATGCTCTTTCGTGAGGAGATCAGAATACTGGGCGAGAAGATGATTGCCCAGGACCGGCAGATCGGGATTGCCGAGGAAGAGCTCAAGACTGTCGCCCAGCTGGTCAAGAAAGGCACGGTCACGAAATCACGCGAAACCGGGCTTGAGCGCATCGTGGCCGATCTGCAGTCCAGCCGTCTGGATCTTGCGGTCGCTTCCATGCGGGCACAGCAGCGCCTGAGCGAGACGGAGCGCGACGCGCTCAGCCTTGAAGGCGCGCGGCGAACGGAAATCGGCACGGAGCTGCAGAAGGTCAATCTGGAAATCGATGATCTGGAGCTGCGCCGCAGCGTGACGGAGCAGCTTCTTCAGGCAACCGGTGCGTCGCTCCTTCGCCGTGGCGAGCGGGCGTTCGAACAGCAGCCCCTGCGTTTCGACATTCTCCGCGAGGGATCACGTGAAGGAGGGGCGGACATCTCCGAGACGACACCGCTCCGGCCCGGCGACGTACTGGAAGTGCAGCTGGATTTGCGGCGGGCGGCAGCGCCGCAGGCGGCCGCTGGAACCGGGGCGCGGCAGGCACGGGCACGATAGCCGGGCTCGCCTGCGCAGTGCGGCGGCAGACAAGAGCGAGAATGGGTGGGGCAGGACATGGTGGTGCAGGAAATCAGAAAGCTGTCGGGGGCAGACAGGGCTCCGCAGGACAGTGGTCAGCAGGCGGACTACATCTCTTTCCGAGACATATGGGCCTTTTTGCGCCGGCATTTCTTTATCCTCGCTTTCTGTTCGGCAGCAGGCGGAGCGCTTGGCGCGCTCTACATATCCAGAACCCAGCCCCTCTACACCTCGATCGCACGCATCGTGATCGATCGCGAACAGGCACGCATCGCCTCTCAGGATGTCTCGACCGGCACGATCATCATCGAGACCGCAGAGATTGCGAGCGAGGTTGAAATCGTCAAGTCGGAGGCCATCGCCCGTTCGGTGATCCAACAGCTGAACCTGACCGAGGATCCCGAGATCCAGAACAGCACGTCGTGGCGCTCGACACTGCGCAACGCCGTGTCAGCCGGGCTCTCGCTCTTCGAGACAATGTCCAGTGACGATGCAGCCAGTGCCCCGGCGCCGGATGCCGAAGACATTATGCGGCGCACCATGGCCGGGTTTCTGGGCCGGGTTTCCGTGCGGCGCGTGGGGCAGTCCTATGTGCTGGAAATCGGCTACACCTCCATCGATCCCGACAAGGCGGCCCGGGCAGCCAATGCCATTGCCCACACCTATATGCAGTCGAGCCTTGATGCGAAGGCGCAGATCATCGCGCGGGGTGCGCAATGGATCGAGGATCGCCTGGTCGAAATCGGACAGCAGGCACAGGAGGCCGCTCTCGGCGTCGAGGAATACAGAAGCCGCAACGACATCGCTCAGGTTGGCACATCCGGTATCGATCAGCAGCAGCTCACGGAGATCAGCAGCCAGCTGCTTTCCGCCCAGGCTGCAATCGCGGGTGAGGCAGCCCGGCTGGCGACAATCAATCGCATTCTGGCCGGAGAGCTGCCTGACAGTTATGTGAGTGAGGCGCTGAGCAACACGGAAATCAACCGGTTGAGAAGTGATCTGGGTGTGGCGCGGGCGCGGCTTGAGACCCTCATGACACGGTATGGCGCCACGAGTGAACCGACACGTGCCGCCCGGGCCGAGATCGCCCGCCTCGAAGCGCAGATCAATTCCGAACTCGTGCGGATTCAGGGTGTCTACCGATCGAATCTCGACACCGCCCGAGCGCGCGAAAAACTGCTTCGGGAACAGCTCGATGTCATCAAGGGCAGTGTGACGGAAAAAAATCTCGCACGCGTGCAGCTGACGGAACTGGAAAGCCGGGCGGCGACCTACCGGCGCATGTATGAAAGTGTCCTGCAGCAGCTGATCAGCACCCTGCAGAAACAGTCGTTCCCCATCGGCGATGCGCGGATGGTTGCAGCCGCCACTCCGCCGCTGTCGAAGATCTGGCCAAAGACCACGCTGATCATTCCGATGTCACTGATGCTGGGTTTCGCCGGCGGTCTCGGGCTGGCGGGACTGCGCGACGTGCTCGACAGGCGCATCAGTTCGGGAGAGCGTCTTGGCAGGGAGCTCGGCCTGCCCACACTCGGTTACGTGCCCTTCACGCGGTTTCAGTCTGCCGCTGGCAAGGATGCTCTTCGCTTTGTGCTGGATGCGCCATATTCGGGATTTTCCGAAGCACTGAGAGGTGCCAAGAGTTCGATCGATGCGGTCTTTCCTGCAGGTGGGCCCATCGTTATCGGAGTGACGTCCGTGGGCAGCGGAGAGGGCAAAAGCACCATAGCGGCCAATCTGGGGCAGCTTTATGCAAATGAAGGGTTTCGGGTGGTGCTGGTCGATGCAAGCTTTGCAAGACCTTATCTCAGCCTTCAGGCCGCGAAATCGGGGACTTCGGCGGGTTTGCGGATTCATCGCAGCGATGGCCATGGTGAGGAAGAGCCGGACGTCAAAGGCAAATCCGGCAAGAAGGTCTCCGTCGAGGACGCGCCGGTTCTGCCTGTCCTCACGGTGGAACAGATCCGCAAGGCTGCACATCCCGGACACCGGTTCGGGCACCTTCCCGCGCTGAAGAGCCAGTTGGAAGCTCTGCGACAGGACCATGACGCGGTCATTGTCGATCTGTCTGCTTTCGCCAGTTCCGCCGACGCGCGGGCCGCCAGCGCCTATGTGGATGGCATCCTGCTCATCCTCGGCACCCGGCGAAAGATGACCGTGGAATGGCTTGCTGGCGCCCTTGCCACTTTTGGAAAGTCCCGGGTGGGAATTCTGGGCGTGGTGTTCAACAAGCGCAGGACCGGCCGGTGGTGGCGTCCGCGCTCAAACGCCCTGCCCGGACGGGGAGGATATCATGCGATGTGAACGCACGAGTTTTGCACTGGCGAAAACGCGTGTGGCTGTCGGCATCGCCACGACTGGCCGGCGGGCGATCCTCCGCTCGGTTCTTCCACATCTCACGCGGCAGTCGCGCCTGCCTGATGAGGTTGTCATCTGCGCGGCAGACGTGAGTGATGTCGATTGCGCTGCGCTGGGAGGGCTGGAAGGCCGTACGAGGGTGGTTCTCTCGGAAAAGGGATTGTGCCGCCAGAGAAACCGCATCCTCGATTGCACGGAACAGACCGACATTCTTCTGTTCCTCGACGACGATTTTCTCGCTGCACCCTCCTATCTTGCAGAGATGGCGGACCTGTTTGAGCGCCATCCCGAGGTGGTGATGACCACGGGTGTCGTGGATGCAGACGGTATTCTGGGGCCAGGCATCCCGCTGGATGAGGGGCTGCAATACCTTGGAAAACGGACCTCGGCCGATCCGGCCCCCCGGGAACAGGCAGGAAAAGGAACGCTCGATCTACAATGCCTACGGATGCAACATGGCCGTTCGCATGTCGACCGTGCGCGGTTACGGTTTGCGGTTCGATGAAAACCTTCCGTTGTATGGCTGGCTGGAGGACGTGGATTTCAGCCGCCAGATCGCCCGGCACGGGCGCATCGTGCGATCACCGCGACTGCATGGCGTGCATCTTGGCACCAAGACCGGGCGCACTTCGGGTGTAAGGCTCGGCTACTCGCAGATCGCCAATCCCTTCTATCTCATGCGCAAAAGGACCATGAGTCCCGGGCAGGCTGCGCCCCAGATCGCACGCAACCTTGCCGCCAACGCGCTCAGGGCACTCTATCCGGAGCCGTGGGTGGACCGCAGAGGGCGTCTTGTTGGAAACATCCGAGCCGTCGGCGATCTGATGCGTGGCCGCCTGGCCCCGCAAAACGTCAACGTTCTGGAATAGGAGGGGGCCTTATGCGTCCGGGGCGTGTCGTCATCATCAATGACCGGTCTTCGGAGGTTGGCGGCGCGTCCGGTCTGGCATGTCTTTCGCGACGCTGGCTGCAGGAGGCGGGGGTGCCGGTGACCTTTTTTGCGGGCGATCGGGCAGCAGACCCGGTGCAGCCCGACACGATCCATCTCGGCGGCAGCCCGCTTGTCGAACGCGGGCGGCTATCTGCGCTTGTCGGAGGTCTGTACAACCGCGAGGCTTTCTCGACGCTGCGTGCATGGATTGCCGAAAACGACCGGCCCACAACCATCTACCATCTGCATGGATGGTCGAAGATCCTCTCTCCGTCGGTCTTCCGCGCACTTCTTCCGGTGCGCGAGCGCGTGATCCTTCACGCGCATGATTATTTTCTGGCGTGTCCAAACGGCGGGTTCGTCAATTATCCGCGGGCTTCGATCTGCGCCCTGTCGCCCATGTCCACCGCCTGTCTGATAACCCAATGCGACAAGCGTGGCTTTTCCCAGAAAACGTGGCGGTCCGCCCGGCATCTACTCATGCAGCGCTTTTTCTCATTGCAGCGCATTGCGGCAAACATTGTCCTCGTTCACGAAGAGATGCGCGGTTTTTTTCGCAAGGCCGGCATCGATGAGAGCCGCATGGTGACCATACGCAATCCGGTCGAGCCGTTTCTGAGAAGCCGGGCCCAACCGCAGGCCATGCAGGACTTCTTCTTCGTCGGCCGTCTGGAGCCGGAGAAGGGGTTCGAAGACGCAGCCCTTGCAGCCCGACTTGCCGGAGTTCCTCTTCATGTCGTCGGGGAGGGAGCAGGACGGACCCTCCTTCAGGAACGGTATCGGGAAGTGGTGCTGCATGGCTGGTGCGACAGGGCCGCGCTTGCCCGTCTGCTGGCCTGCGCGCGATGCGTGGTCATCTCTTCACGTGTTCCAGAACCCTTTGGTCTGGCGGCGCTGGAGGCAGTGGGAAGCGGCATCCCGGTCGTGCTTCCCGAGCATGCGCTGCTCGGTCGGGAACTGAAGGCAGCAGGTGCGGCATTGACCTTTCCAACGGCCGGTATCGAAGCGCTGGCGGCGAGGCTTCGCCAGCTCGCGGACGATGACCGGATGGTCGCGGAAATGAGTGCTGCCGCGTATCGCTGCGCACCGCATCTGTCCAACACCGCTGAAAGCTGGAATGTCGCGATGCTGAACCTTTATGCGCGGGTTCTTGAAAGCCTGACCCGCGAGACTGGAGCGTGTCTTCCCACGCATCTGCATGGGAAAGCCGGTCGTGTCGCAGAGAGTCGGGCAGCGCCTGATCGCGGCGTTTCCACGGCAGGATCGATCACGGGCAGCTAATCCTTTTGGGCAGTTGGACGGCAAGACAAATGATGCCGATTAGAGGGATCAAGTAGCGGGTTTAGAGATGGCTCGATTGGCTGGTGGATTGCATCTGAATTGCCTCGGCCATTACCCCCTTGGAGTTATATCCAGCATGTGCGGCAACCTTATAATGAACGGCGGCGAGGCAATTCAAAACACCCAGGGGCGGGTTCATGCTGTACGCATTCGATGATTCCGTAAAGCAGGGACTGGAGCTGCGGAAAACGAGGCAGTTCCGCGCCTATTTCACCCTCAAGCGCGGCTTCGACATCGTGTTCAGCATTCTGGTCCTGATTTTTCTCCTGCCGGCCATCATTCTCATATCGCTCGGTATCCTGATAAGCGATGGACGCCCGATCCTTTTTCGGCAGAAGCGGATCGGGCGCGACGGGAGGGTGTTCGACTGTCTGAAATTCCGCACCATGCGACGCGATGCAGACCGATTGCTCAAGGAACTGCTGGAGAAGAATCCCGTCCTTCTGCAGGAATGGCGCGCATGCCAGAAACTGCGCGACGATCCGCGCATCAATCCGATCGGCCGGTTCCTGCGTGTGTCGAGCCTCGATGAACTGCCGCAATTCCTGAACGTTCTGAAGGGAGACATGAGTGTCGTCGGCCCGCGCCCCATCGTGGAGGAGGAGGTGGTGCGGTATGGGGAGCGCATTCACGACTATCTGTTGATGAAGCCCGGCATTACCGGCCTTTGGCAGGTGTCGGGTCGCAACGACACTTCTTACGCCGAACGCGTTCAGCTCGATGTCCACTACTGCGAGAACCGCAACATCTGGCTCGATCTCAAGATCGTATGGCGCACGGTCGGGGTTTTTCTATTCGAACACAATGGGTGCTGAGAGGGTGCGAATGGTGCCGGAGCGCCGTGCATCAAAGTACAAACAGGCAAAGAACGGCAAGCCAGACGACAAGGCAAAGAATGACAACCAGCCATCGGGTGGCAATCCTGGTCCCGATGGCCTTGAAAGGCCGGGAAGCGGGGCTCTGGTTAAGCCGGTTTTCTTTCGTCACGTTCCGCACTGTCAGCTCTTTGCCTGTCGCTGTGCACCAACGCTGGAAACCGTACGCAGAAACACAATACCGGCGACCTCGACCCTGGCGACCTTGATCCCGGCGACCTTGATCCCGAAGGAAGCCGCAGCTGAAACGGACACGAAATCAATGCGATTGCATATCCGTATCTCTTTTCGTCAGGGACACCGAATCATCGGCACTCTCGGGCAGACCGTAGCGGATGCGCGGGCCCAGGTGAATAGCAGGCGGGGGAATGGAGGGTGAAACCGGATCACAAACAGCCGCAGGCTGATACACAATCGAAGAGCCTGCTCGGTCTCTCCTTCTCCTCCGTGCTTGGCGGCGGGATGTGGGTCATGCTCGCGCGGCTTCTTACCCAGATTGCGCAACTGGCAGCCTTCATTGCCGCTGCCCGTGTGCTGACGCCGGAAGAATTCGGCTTCTTCGCATTCGTGTCCGCCATTGCCTTCCTGTTCGTGGTGGTGAGCGAAGGCGGCTGGGCGGAGTACATCATGCGCGCCGATCACGGCGAGCAACACCTGCCGCAACTGGCCACCATCGCACTCGTGAGTGGCTGTGGCTTCACCCTTGCCGGCTTTTCGGTCTCCCTGATCATCGGGGCGCTCTGGTTTTCCGCGTGGCAGACCTGGCTTTTTCTCCTGTTTTCACTCTGGTTCATCCCCGCGGCGCTGAACACCGTTTATGACGGCACGCTGGTGCATCGAAACCTGCTCGACAGGCAGGCGATCATCCGGATGGCTGCCGAGGCCGCCGGTCTTGTGGTGACGCTGATCGGTCTCTGGGCCGGCTGGAACATTGTCGCGCTCGTGGTGGGGCGCCTTGTCACGCATTTTTTGGCCGTGGCCGGAGGGGCAATCGTGATCGGCTGGATCGCGCCCGCATGGCCAGGCCGTCAGTTGCTGGGCGAGGTGCTCCATTTTGCGCGCTACATCGTCAGCGTCCGCTTCATCGTTTTCGGACGGTCCTATTCGGGCACGCTGGCGGTCGGCGCGCTGCTCAGCCTTGCGGATGCGGGATATTACCGGGCTGCGGAGCGCATCGTCGCGGCTTTTTCCGAACTGGTTGGCGAGCCGGCGCGCATGCTCGCCTGGGTGATCTTCCGCCGCGCCGCAGGCCAGTCGGACAACGCGCGAAGAGGAGACCCGGTCAGCCGGGCCGGCAACCTTTTCCTGCCGGTTCTTTTCGCCGTTGCAGCGCCCGTCTATGTCGGACTCATCCTCGTGGCACCCAATCTGGTCGACATCGCGCTTGGCGCCACCTGGGCACCCGTGGCGTTGATCGTGAAAATCCTCGCCGTGCGCCAGCTCCTGTCCTTCCAGGGGTATGTCACCGAACCGCTGCTTTCGGTTCGCGGCGAGGTGAGGCGCCTTTGGCCACTCTCGCTCATGATCAGCATTGCCTCCATCGGCATGATGGTGGTTCTGGCACCGTTCGGCCTCGTCTACGCAGCCGTCGGGCAGTGCGTGGCGGCAGGGTTTGCGGGCATACTCGCCATCTGGTTCCAGTCCCGTTACGGCAAGCTCGACTGGCCACGCATCACTGCCAATAGCGGGCTGATTGCGCTTGCGGCAGCGGTGATGTTCGTTGGCGTTTCGTTGCTTGCCCACTGGCCAGCCGAGACCCGTCTGCCGCCCTATTCGCAAATGGCGATGCAGGTGCTGGTGGGGGCCACCATCTATCTGAGCGTTCTCTATGCAAGCTGGAAATGGACAGGCTGGCTGAAATCCGGGCTATGAACCGAAATGTTTTCACGCAAGAAGGCGCGTCTTGAGATGGTCGGCAAGCCGCAGCGTCATGGCGATGATCATCAGCGTCGGATTTGCGTGGCCGGACGTGGGAAAAACCGAGCTGCCCGCCACGTAAAGACCCTCGACACCATGTATCCGGGCGTTTGGATCGACAACGCTCGTCTTCGGGTTCTCGCCCATGCGCGTGGTGCAGGCCGGGTGGGCCATGTCACTGAAAGGGGCGTTCGCGAAATCTTCATCCAGGACCCAGGGTTCGAGTTGGGGCTGTGGCAGGCCGATCCGCCAGAACTCGGCCGAGATGAGCTCGGCGAGCCGCGCGAGACTGGCGGCTTCCGCCCAGCCTATCCTCCAGTCCACGCGGGCCAGCGGCACACCCAGACGGTCATGCGACGATGAGAGCGTAATGCGGCTGTCGCGGTCGGGCCTCTGTTCGGTCATGGCGTCGAAGCGCAGCTCGCTGAGCTGGCGCGGCAGTCCCCGTTTCATGATCAGCCGGCGGTGCAGGCCGGCCGCCAGTCCAGCAGGTGATGCAAGCGCAGTCTTCAGATCCTCAAGCCGGAACGGCCGGTCGCCGGCATAAAAACGCTTCAGGGCCAGCCATGGATCGCCTGGAGCAAGCTCCTGCACGGGATAGGTGGCGCAGTTGAGCAGGCCCTCGCGTGACTGCAGACGCGGGCCGAGCGCCAGCCCGCGCAGATAAAAATGCGTGCGATGGTTGTGACTGAGTCCGTAAAAGCCGAAATGCGCGGTCACATCCTGCAGCGTGTCTTTTCCAAAACGGGCGATCACGGTTCGTGGATGGTCGGCAAGGTAACGGCCCACGCAATCATGATCGTTGCCGATGCCCTGTGTGGCCACATTCGTGGATGCAAGGAGCATGCGCGCATTTTCAATACCGCCACCACACAGCACGATCACCGGTGCCCGTATCAAGGCGTCCACCCCGGAAAGGCTTCTGACATCGAGTGTTTCCGCCTTCCTCCCGCTTTCACATAGTCCAATGCCGGTAACGGTCGCATGCGTGAGAATGTCGATGTTGTCGGCCGAAAGCTTTGCTGCGAGCTCCGAAAACCGCAAGGGCTTGCTGCTCCTGGGCCTGTGGCTGAATTGCCAGAAGAAAGTGCGCAGCAGGTTGTCGTTGAGATCGATATCCGCCGGTGGCGATTTCAGCCTCCGGTAAAGTGCCTTGTCGTAGATGTTGGGACCGAGATTGAGCAGGTTTGCCGCCCGGTCGAGCACATCCGCCAGATCGCGCCGCTGCAGCGGCCAGCCGGAATCGGGAACCCATTTGCGGGCGTCGAAGTCGATCTCGTCGAATGCGGCGCATTTGCCGACCCAGGTGTGTGTGCTGCCGCCGACCATCCGGTTGCGAAGCTCGAAGGGGGGAATGTCGTTGAGCCAGGCGAGTTCGCCCGTGTAGCCTCGTTGAAGGGGCATGGTGTCCCGCGTGTCCGGTTCGCCGATATTCTCGACCTGATTGAGGAGCTGGATTTCGGGATCAAACTCCATGCCGCCGCTTTCGATCAGAAGAATCTTGAGACGTGTATCGGCGAATTCGCGTGCGAGCGTCAGTCCGGCCGGACCCGCCCCCACGAGGGCGAGATCGGCGTCAAACCGTGTGCCGGATGGCATGCTGCGCAAATCTAGAATGGACACACTGCCCCCTGAGCGGGTCATCAGAACAGCGTGTCAGTTGCGAAAAATGGGTTCGCTGCACGGTGAAGACCCCGCAAGAGGCTATCAAAATCGCGCGCCCGACCGAACTCATCCAAATTGCATAGAAGGGGCAGCTTGCTAAGGGTTTTGGCCATTGCCGGGTAGGGCGAAACGCTTCGCCGCTACATTATTGGATTATTTGAAAACCCCATGTCCCGGGCATACGCTTCAGGGACAATTGGGGCGCCGCGGGCGTGGCTCGCCCGTCGGCCAAGCGGGAAAACACCATGGCAAAAGTTGGTTTGCGCGAGTGGCTGGCCATCGGCGGGGTCATCGCCTCGGGGCGTCTTGCCCGATATGGCGGTCCCGGCGAGGGGCCGCTCGACCGGTTCGAAAGGGCTTTTTCCGAAAAATTCGGTGTCAGGCATGTGCTGACGGTCAGCAGCGGCACTGGCGCGTTGATCAGTGCTCTGGCTTCCGCCGGCGTGGGACCCGGCGACGAGGTGCTCGTGCCGGCCTATACATGGATCGCAACGGCCGCCTCGGTGCTCGCGGTGGGAGCTGTTCCCGTCATCGTCGATATCGACGAAACGCTGACCATGGATCCCGAAGACATCGCGCGCAAGATCACCCAGCGCACTCGAGCCATTCTGCCGGTGCACATGGCCAACATGGTCTGCGACATGGCGGCGATCACGGCACTTGCCCGCCAGAACGGCCTCGTGGTGATCGAGGATGCCTGCCAGGCGGTGGGCGTGAGCTATCGGGGACAGCGCGTCGGCACGATCGGCGACATTGGCGCTTTCAGCTTCAACCAGTTCAAGAACATGAACATCGGCGAGGGCGGTGCTGTGGCCTCCCGGAGCGACCGGTATTTTGCCCGTGCGCGCATGTATCACGATGTGGGCGAACTCTTTCGCGGGCATCTCGACAACTATAACGAGCCGAGCTTTTTCGGCGTGAACTTCAAGGCAAGCCAGATCCAGGGTGCGATGCTCAACGTGCAGCTTGGAAAGCTCGATCCCATGCTGCGCCGCATGCGCAGGCGGCATCGGGTCATGTCGCACATTCTGTCGGGCAGCGACGCCTTCCGTCTTGGACCGCACAATGACCCGCAAAACGCCGTCGGCCTTCATTTGCTCTTTGAGACGGAAGGCGAGGCGAAGGCTTTTGCCGCGCAAAACCGGCGGGGCGTCCATCGGGTTTTCGATTCAAGTCGCCATGTGTGTACCCACTGGACTCCGATCCTGGAAAAGAGGGCATTCCATCCGGCGATGAACCCTTTTGGCTGGGCGTCGGCGGATGTGGAATACGGGCCCGAGATGTGCGCCCGCTCGCTGGATATTCTGAAGCGCACCTGCCGCATCAGTCTTGGAGAAAATTACCCCACGGCGCTCATGGCCTATCTCGCCCGCCGCATGGCAGGCCGGAGTGTGCTTGAAAGGCGGTTCTCGTATGCAGCTTAAACCCGCAAGCGTCGGTGCCGGCACGATCGATGTCTGGCAGTGGTCACTCGATGTTCCCCTGGAGGCGCTGCCGCCGCTCGTCTCGGCTCTCAGCGAGGCGGAGTTCGCACGCGCCTCTCGCTTCGTGCATGAGCAGCACCGGCTGCGTTTCATCGCCGGGAGGGGGCGGTTGCGTGCGATCCTCGGATCCTATCTCGACGTCGCGGCAAACCGTCTCGCTTTTTCATACAATGCCTTTGGCAAACCCCGGCTTGCCGGGCGCGGTGAACCGCCGCTTCATTTCAATCTCAGTCACAGCGGCCCGACGGCGGTTCTCGCCGTTTCCGACCGCTATCAGCTCGGCATAGACATCGAGCGCGTTCTTCCGTTCCGGGAAAATCTCGCAGAGCACTTTTTCTCCGGGGCTGAGAACGAAGCGCTGAAGGTGGTGCCGGCGCAGGATTATCTTGGAGCGTTTTTCCGCTGCTGGACACGCAAGGAAGCGTTCGTGAAGGCGCATGGAGCGGGGCTTTCGCTGCCGCTTGAATCCTTTGATGTCACCATCGATCCCGTCGGTGAGCCGCGACTGCTGCGGCTCGATGGCGTGGACGATGCGCCGGCCCAGTGGCAGTTTCTCAACCTCACCCTGCCGCGTGGCTATGTCGGCGCGGTCGCGGCGCTGACGGCCGGAAATGCCGTTTCGCTGAACTATCGCGGCGGCACGCTTCAGCCTGCCCGGCGAGAAAGGCGCGGGGCCTGGCGGCCCGCAGCACGGATCGAACGTCATCAGGCGTTGAGCCGCGCATCCAGAATATAGCGTGAGCCGCTCGCATCGAAATGATGGCAGCCGGTCAGGCCCGGTTTGAAATCGGGCAGGATGCGGCGCACACATGTTTCCCGATAATCATCAAGGTCCAGTTGTTCGATCTTCATGATGTTGAGACCGTAGCCATAGATGCCGTGCGCATTGTACTGCGCCGGTCGGTAAAGCCGGCGATGGCGTGAGAAGATGCGGCCGGCATTGCGTGCCGTGGCGCTGCCCACAACAATGGGATTCCGCCGATGGGGAACGATCCGTTTCAATTCCGGTCCGTCGACCTGGAACGCGTATAGCGCGGAGCAGTGGTCCTCGAACGCATGATGTTCTGAAAGATTGGTGAAAAGCCACCACTGACCGCGATGTTTGAAAAGCGTGCTGTCGGCGGTCGACCATCCTTCAAAGGCCCGGGAATAGGGCTCCCAGATCAACGGAAAACTCACCGCGCGCCAGATTTCGATGCGCTTCCTCTGATGCGTCTCCGGCATGAGGAAAATCTCGTCCCCCTCGCGGAAAACGAAGGGAAACGAGAGGTGTTCGCTGCCACCCAGCGCTATGCCGATGGGTTCAAAGCCGCTGCGGGTGATTTCGCCCACGGCGATGTGCGCTTTGGTATCGCCCAGTCCATAGTTCTCGTAGAATAGATAGGTCCGCCCCTCATGGTGAAAAAGGAAGGGATCGGCCCTGATGGCCGTGTCCGTCGGCGGGATCTCGATGGCTTCGCTGGGCTCGAAATCGTCAATGGCGCCGCGCCCGCTGAAAAGCGTCCAGACGGCGGTTTCCTGATGAGAGGCACGCCGCATGGTCTTGAGCGCGCGCTGCGCTATGTTTTTTGTGAGTGCCGCTGCATAGCGGCCTGTCCTGAAAATGCCGGGCGGCCCTGAGCGCCTGGACGGCATCGGGGGCTTTGAGCGGCTTTGGCAGTTTGCCGGTATCCGCGACGCGTCTGAGTTCACGCATTAAAAGCAGAACCGACTTTTCCTTGATGAAGGCGGCATTGCGCGCCGCACTGAATTTCACATTGAATTCGGCCTGCGCGATGACGCGCCTTTCCGGGTGCCGTGCCGTTTCCAGAAAAAGCGAGAGCTGGCTAGTCGGAGCACCGGCCGCCATATCGGCGATGCCGTCCCAACTCGCCGAGCCCGACTGCGTGAAAACATGGCTGAGCGACCAGACGCCGAGCGGGAGAGCATTAAGAATTGCCTCAGGCAAATCTGCATTGCGGTGGCGAAGGATGATGTCGAGTTGCGGTCCGTGCCGGTCTCCATTCGCGACAGCATTGGCCAGCGGGATATTGAGTATGGCTTTTCGCGCGCGCTCGAACCGCTTTGCGCTATAGCCCGACTGACGCGCAAATAGCGCACCGTCAAATCGTGCCACCATTCTGGTGAGCATGTTGGCCTTTGCGCCAGCCGGTTTCGAAGTATCGAGAAACGCGACAAGCCGGAAACGGCGGTCCGCAAGCAGCCGCTCGATGAGTTGAAGCTCCCAGTTTTCAAAAGGCTGTCCTGCCTCGCGCATGATGCCGATGCGCAGGGGCGCCGCCACCTTCGCCTGCTTTCCATGCATTTTAGGAACGGCGGTCAGCGGAGCCTCCCAGTTCAAGACGCTCGCCCAGCACAGATGAAAGCTTGTCGATCCCCATTTCGCTGAGCGAATCCTCGTGCCAGCCGCTGAGATCAAAAACCGGCGATTCATCCGGCACGAAACCACGCCACCCGAACAAAAGCCGCCTTGCACGCCGGTGTGTGGCCTGGCTGCGGAAGAAGAGAACGGTTTCGCCGGAAAGCGCGCGCGGACTGTAGCGCCGGGCCGCACGAACGAGATACCGGGTAACCGCTTCGGTCGTTTCTTCTTCTTCGCTCATGGCACGGGAAGGCGCAAAGCGCTCGATGAGCCTGAGCGAAAGGCTGAACTCCTTCAGATAGGTTATCAGCGGCATCCGCCCGCGCAGAAGCTTACCGGAAAAGTAGAGAAGCCGCTTTACGCGTTTCTCGGTGTTCCAGCGCCAGCGGGTCATGGCCGGTTGCGAACGCACATAACCGGGCGCCCAGCTGTCGATCAGCGCGACAAAACTCACATCATGACCCCGGGCCCGCAACTGGCGGGTCATCTCGGCGGCCAGGATGCCGTTGACGCAAAGCCCCACCAGCGCAACCGTTTTGGGCGTATCGCCGAGCTGCATCGCATCCACTGCGTCGCCGGCGATCTTTTCCAGCGAGAAGCCTTCGGTTTCTTCATCGATCCTCGCATTGAACATGTGAAGATTGACGACGGAGGCATGGCCGGGAAGCGATTTCGCCATCCGGTAATAGAGGAAGGGGTGGTTGAGCGTATAGACCGCGCAATCTCCGCTGCCCTGCCGGTAGATCGTCGTTTCCCAGTCGACGGTGACCGGCGACGGAGCCTCCGGTTCTTCCGCCGGTTCTGTGACGGGTTCGGGCTGTGTGCCGAAGATCGCCGATGCGAATCCCGAGAGCGTCGGCTCCCTGAAGAGGAGGGCGAGATCAGGCTGTACTCCGAAGGCCTCGCGCACGCCGGAGAACATTCTGAGAGCCAGAAGCGAATGTCCGCCCAGTGCAAAAAAGTCGTCGTTTGCATCCACCCGCGGCACGTCAAGCACGCGCGCCCATATCCGGCCAAGCTCCACCTGCCTGTCTGTCGAAGGTGCCGGATTTTTTACCGAAACATCGTTGTCGTCCGGCGACATGGCCGGCAATTCGAGTGTGTCGTTCATCCGTTCTGGCAGGGAAAGAAGAACGTTGATAACGGATGGCAGATCATCCTTCGGCAGCCGTTCGGCCAGATAGGCGTTCAGCAGCGCCGGAAGGGTCTCGAGCGGCACCATGAGCCCTGCACTCGGCACCACGAAGGCGTGGGGCGGACTAGACGGTTCATCCTGTCGGATGGCGACATCGGCGACATCCGGGTGCGCGCGAAGCAGCGCTTCCAGCCGCGATGCCGGCTTTGGCTGCGCTTCCTTCGGCAATGTGCCGGCACGAACCGGCCCCGCCATCGCGCCGATCTTCGCCTGCGGATCGTCAAGCGCTAAGGCATAGGCTTTCTGCCAGAGATCGAGCAGTTCCCGCGCGGTCGCTTCGTCGAAGAGATCGGTATTGTATTCCACCGACATGCGCCAGCCGGTCGGTCGGCCGATCATGATGAAGTTGAGATCATAGATCACGCCCGGCGATTGCGACGGGGCGCTGATCAGCTCGAAATCGCCATAGCGCGTGTCTTCCAGAAAGGCCTTTTGCTGGTTGAAGTTCACCGAGACGAGCGGATTGCGGGCAGGGTCCCGCACCGGGTTGATCAGCTCGACAAGATTGTTGAACGGCATCTTCTGGTGGTTGAGCGCCGCCCCCACGGTAGCGCTGACCCTTGAGAGATGGTCGGCGAAGCTCAGTTCCTCACCGATATCGAAACGCAGAACGAGATTGTTGATGAAAACGCCGATCAGGTTCTCCAGATCCACGTCGTCACGCCCTGCGATCTGCGTCCCGAACAGCACTTCGCGTTCGCCCGTATAGTGGTGCAGCGCTGCGCTGATGACCGCCGCGCCGTAGCTGAAAAGCGAAACATGATGCGCCCGCGCCGCAGCCTCGATCCGCTCGCCAAATTCCAGCGGCAGCGCGGCGGAAAGGATCTCGCCGCGGCTGGTTTTCACGCGGCCGCGCGGCCGGTCGGGTCTGATCTCGAAATAGGGCGCATCGCGCAACTGCTCGCGCCAGTAGGTCTTCTCCGCCTCGAAGCCGTAACTGTTGCGGTATTCTTCCTGCCACAGCGCGAAATCGCCATATTGCAGCGCCAGCTCCGGCAGGTGCGGCGCGCGTTTCGCGTCGATGGCCGCTGCGAGCTCCCCCACTTCGCGCCCCAGAACGCGGATCGACCAGCCGTCGAAACAGCTCTGATGCGCGGTGATGAGTATGAAGCCGCGCCTGTTCTCCACCATCAGGAGCGTGACGCGGAAGAGCCCCGGTTGACTGAGGTCGAAGGGTGCTGCCGCCGTCTCCCTGCTGATCGACTGGATGCGCGCCTCGCGCTGGTCTTTCGGCACGTGGCGCAGGTCGATGACCGGCATGCGGAACTCGACCCCGCGCACCACCTGCTGCATGGGTTTCCCATCCGTCTCGACAAAACGCGTGCGCAGGATTTCGTGTCGCTGGATGATCTGCCGGAAAGCCTCTTCGATACTTTCGGTTCTGAAACTCCCGCGAATTTCCCAACGCACGGCAACGTTGAGCGCGGGATTTCCCGGGTTCAGGCGATCCAGGAACCAGCAGCGCATCTGCGTCTGCGTGCAGGGAAATTCGCCGATGATGTCGCTCGCGGCGAGTGCCCGCGACCTGTGTTCGATGTCGCTCATCCGTGTGCCTCCATGCGGCGGCGCGCGCCATGACGAAAATCTTTCAGCGAAGGCACATGCGGCTTGATCCCGTTCGCGGTCTCGCCATCGGCCTCATCGGCGATCAGCGCCAGTTCCCCGATGGTGGGATGCTGCAGCAGATGCCGCGCCTCCAGCGGCAGGCCGGCATCGATCATCCGGGCTGCGATGCGGAAGATGCTGAGCGAATCCGCCCCCAGCGCGTAGATGTTTTCCTCCACGCCGATTTCGGGAATGTTGAGCACATCGCGCCAGATGGCGGAAAGCTGCTCCTCCATCGGTGTGCGCGGCGCGGTGCGGATGATGGCTGCCTCTTGGCGCGGGATGCCCTGCTTTTCGAGCGTCTTGCGGTCGAGCTTGCCATTGGCCGTCTGGGGCAGCGCTTCGGCATCGACCCAGAAGGCGGGCACCATGTGGCCGGGGAGATGCGCCTTCGCATGCGCGCTGAGCGCCTGTGCGGCAGGCGGGCTCGCGGGATCGTCCGGCACGGTGTGACACACCAGCTGCCGGTCGCCATTGCGGTTCACGGGGGCGACCACGGCGCACTGGCGCACGCCCTCGGCATTCGAAATGACCGCCTCAATGTCGCCGAGCTCGATACGGAAACCGCGCAGCTTGATCTGGTTGTCGCGCCGGCCCAGAAGCTGTAGCGAGCCATCAGCCAGGCGCCGTCCGACATCGCCCGTCTTGTAGAGCCGCTGTGGGACACCGCCAATCGACACATTGCGGAAAGCGGCCTGCGTCTGTTCGGCATTGTTGAAATAGCCGGTTGCCAGCCCGTCGCCGCCAATGTTCAGTTCGCCCGTCACGCCCACGGGCGCAAGCCGGTTGCGCGCGTCCAGAATGTAGAGCTGGGTGTTGGCGATGGGCTGGCCGATGGTGATCGGCGCATCCGGATCGTCGATCCGCGCGACCGATGACCAGATCGTGGTCTCGGTCGGTCCGTACATGTTCCACAATTCCCCGCCCAGTGCGCAGAGGCTCCGCGCCAGCGTTGCGGCTAGCGGTTCGCCGCCGCACAGCATCTTGAGCGTCTTTCTTTCGCCAAGCCCCGCTTCGACAAGCATCTGCCAGAGCGTCGGCGTTGCCTGCAAAACGGTTGCACCACAGTCCTCAAGGCGCTTCACAAGCCGGAACCCGTCCTGCACCTCGATCCGGTCGGCGATCACCACACGCCCGCCGCAGATCAGTGGCAGGTAGAGTTCCAGCGCGGCGATGTCGAAGGAAATGGTGGTGACGGCAAGCAGCGTGTCGTCCGCCGCAAAACCGGGTTCCTTCGCCATGGAAGTGAGGAAGTTGACGAGTGCGTTGTGCGGGACCTCCACGCCCTTGGGCACACCCGTCGAGCCTGATGTGAAAATGATGTAGGCCGTAGACCGCGTGCCATGAACCCGCTCTTCCAGCGGTGTCGCATCCCCGGCGGCGATCACCTCCCGCTCGTGATCGAGCCGGATCGGCAGAACGTCTTCACCGGCAAGGTCCGCAATCCTGTCACTCTTGCAGATCACGGCGGAGATTTTGGCCGCCTCCATAGTCTGCCGCAGCCGCGCTTCGGGATGGTCCGGATCAAGCGGCACATAGATGTGGTCGGCCTTCATGATCGCCAGCAGCGTCACCAGCATGTCGATCGAGCGGTCGAGCGCTACCGCGACACGGCAGCCGGGGACGAGCAGCTTTTCCTGGAGCAGGCGTGCCATTTGCCAGCTTCGCGCATCGAGTTCTCCATAGGTGATGCTTTCCTCGCCATGAGTGGCGGCGATGGCGTCGGGCGTCTCCGCCGCGCGATCGCCAAACAGCTCGAAGGCAAAGCGCTCATCGTCATAGGCCGCCTGCGTCTGGTTTAGCCCATAGGCAAGCCAGTCCATCTCGTCCTGAGACATGAGGGGCAGGCGCTCGATGGGTTTGGACATATCTTCTGCCAGCGCCTCAACCAGCGTAGCGAAATGGCCGAGCCAGCGTTCGATGGTTTCCGGATCGAACACGTCGCCATTGTAGTCGACATCGATGCGAATGCCGTCCTCGCTTTCGATCATGTTGGCGAACATGTCGAAATTCGAAAATGCTTTCGGATTGGGTGTCACCTCGGCGGCAAGCCCGCCAAAATCCATTCCCTTCGTCACCCGCTCCAGATTGAACTGGATTTCGGTCAGGGGCAGGCGGCTGGGATCGCGCTTCAGGCCAAGCTTCCGCACCAGCGTTCCATAGGTGAAGTCCTGATGCTCGAAAGCCTGAAGAACCAGTTGCTGCGTGTCCTTCAAATGCTCGGCGAAGGAGCGTTTATCGTTGAGCGTCTGCCGCAGGGGCAGAAGATTGACGCAATGGCCGACCAGCGTTTCGTCATCAAGCAGGCTCTGGCCTGCCGAAGGCACGGCGATCACGATGTCGTCGCTGCCTGAAAGCCGCGCGATCATCACCTGCATGGCTGCGAGCAGCGTGGAAAACAGCGTCGCGCCGTTCTTCGCCCCGGCCTTTTTAAGCCGCCTGTAGACATGGCTGTCGATATAAGCGGTGACGGTCCCGCCGGCAAAGCTGCGCTGTTCTGGGCGCGGCCGGTCGGTTGGCATGTCCGGCAGGTCCGGCACGGTCTCGAATTGCGAGAGCCAGAACCGCTCCGTCTCTTCATCGTCCTTAGCCCGGCTTGCGCGCGTCTGCGCATAGCTCGAGAAAGCCAGTGCCGGTGGCAGGTCAGGCGTTTCACCCTGCGCGAGCGCTCTATAGGCCGTTGCCAGCTCTTCGATCAGAACGTTCGCCGACCAGCCATCGCAAACGATGTGATGGGCCGTGAGTAAAAGCACGTGCCGGTCGTCTGACAGCCGCACAAGTTCTGCGCGCACCAGCGGGCCATTGACGAGATCGAACGGGGTGCGCGCTTCGCGCTCGACGATCTTTGCCAGTGCTTCGCTATCCGAAACCTCCGTCATCGGCATGTCGATGCGGAAGTCGGGCATCACCTCGAAATGCTCCCCTGTGCGTGCAAAACGGATGTGAAGCGCATCGTGTCGCGCAACGACAAGATCGAACGCCTTGCGGAATGCAGCTTCGTCCAGCGCGCCATCGAGCTTGAGATTGAAGGATTCGTTGAAGGAGCAGGAGGCTTCGTTACCGGCCTGGGCCGCAAGCCAGATTTCCTTCTGCGCCTCGGTCAGCGGAGCTTCTTGTGCGGGTCTTGCAGCAGGCCGATCAGTCCGATCTTCCCCCGCGATCAGAATTCCGGACCGCTGAAGTGCGTCGAGCGTCTCGCCGAAGACCGTTGCAATGCGCGAAAAGTCCTCTTCCGAATGCGCGGTCGTCAGGAAACAGGGATAGCCGTCCTGGACATGCAGGCCCTGCATCCGCGCATAGGGGTAAAACAGCGCGCCGAGCGGATCGGCACTGCTGAAATCTGTCACGAACCAGCTCTTGTAGCCGTGGATCTGCGTCGCGAGCCCGCGATCCGAAAGCTGGCCGTTCAACTCCGTGACGAGCGCTTCCGTGCGGGTGGCCACCCGGTCATAGAGTGCGCGGCCTTCACCCTTGATGTGCTCAAGCACGGCACGCGTCGCCGCCAGCACCACGGGATGGCGCACGAACGTACCCGCAAAGAACGTGGGCGCGACCATGGGAACGCTGTCGTCGCCGTAATCCCAGAGCCCGCCGTCGAGCGCATCCATGTAACGGCTGTCCCCGGCCAGAACACCGATCGGCATTCCGCCGCCCAGCACCTTGCCATAGGTGGCGAGGTCGCCGCGTATGCCCCACACGGCCTGCATGCCGCCGGGGTCGACGCGGAAGCCCGTCACCACCTCGTCGAAGACCAGTGCGAAATCGCGTTCCGTTGCGAGTGCGCGCAGCGCACGCACGAATTCGACCGGCTGCAGCTCCGGATGGCGGCTTTGCACCGGCTCGATGATGACGGCCGCAAGATCGTCCGCATTGGCGCGGATCCAATCGAGGCTCTCTGGCGCGCCATAGGGCAGAACCGTGATGTTCGACAGGGAGCCTGCCGGAATGCCGGCGGCAATGGGCAAGGTGCGATGCTGTCCCGCACGGTTGTGGCCCTTGACCAGAACCTCGTCGAACTGGCCGTGATAGTCATTGCCGAAAACGACGATGCGGTCGCGGCCCGTCACCGTGCGCGCAACCCGCATGGCGGCCATCACGGCTTCCGATCCGGTGTTGCAGAAGGTGACGCGGCTGTGCCCGGTCAGTTCGCTGATCAGGTCCGCCACCTCGCCGGCGAGCGGTGTCTGCGGGCCGATTGCGAAGCCCCTGTCGGTCTGGGCGCGGATCGCCTCGACCACGAAATCGGGGGCGTGGCCGAAGGCGGTTTGCCCCATGCCGTTCACGAGATCGATATATTCATTGCCATCGATATCCCAGATGCGCGATCCCTTCGAGCGATCGGAGACTATCGGAAATACCAGTTCCTTCCAGTCGGCGCGAAAGCCGGAGGCCGCGCGCGGATCGGCCAGCTGCGGCCGGTGCTCCTGCGTGAACGCTTTGGACCGCGCGTTCTTCTCGCAATAGCGGGCAACCAGATCATTGATGAAGGCGCGATTTTCCTTTGTGAGTTCCTGTTCACCGGTCTGCACGCCCGGTTTGAACAACCGGATGCGCCCGCCACCGATTTCGCTGTCGCTGCTGCTGGCTCCCGGGGCTGGCGTGGGTGCCGATACGGAGGAAGCCTGCGGTGCGGCCGGTGGCGCTGCCATCGGGTTTGAACTCCCGAGCGACTGTATTGCCGCAAATTGCTGCGCAAAAAGTTGCTGCGCCATCTGCAATTGGGACTGGAAAAGCGCCTCGAGCCCATGAGGTGCCTGTGGGGTTCCATTCGCCACTGAAGATGGCGCAGCAGACGCGACGTCCGGCGTGGGGGGGACCTGAGCCACCGGAGGGGGAGACACCGCCTGCACGGCGTCCGCCGGCAGTTCGGTGTCGAGGTGTCGCGCCAGTTCATGAACGGTCGGAATGTTGCCGAGCAGTTCGCGGAAGGAGAGCTTGATCCTGTATTCCTTCTCCACCTTCTGCGCGAACTGGCCAATGAAGAGGGAATCGAAGCCTAGCTCCAGAAAGGTCGCTCCCGCTGCATCGTCTGGCAGGTCTTCGCCTGAAAGCTCAGAGAGCAGGGCGGTCAGGGCGCGTTCCAGCGTGGCGCGCCGGTCGATTGTCGAGGGTGCAGCATTCATTGGGCTCATTCCGTCTGTCGAGATTGCCTGTACCGGCGTTCCGGGCAGCGGATTGGGAAGAGCCGCATGCGCCCGGTTCTCCGGCGTCGGTGCGTCGATCCAGTGCAACTGGCGCTGGAAGGGATAGGTCGGCAGCGGGATTTTCCGCTGAACCGTCTGTGGCAGGGTCGGCCAGTCGAGCCCGCAGCCGGCGATCCACGACCGCGCATGGGCTTCGGCAAAGACTTCTTCACCAAAGGATGCGCGGTCGTGTTCGGGCAGGGACTGGATAATGGCGGCGATGTCATCGCGCTTCAGCGTCTGCGCGGTGAAGACAGAAAGCGTGCGGCCGGGGCCGACCTCGATGAAGACGGGCCTGCGGTCGCGCGCGACGGTCTTGATGCCATCGGCAAAGCGCACCGCATCGCGGCAGTGGCGCGCCCAATAGGCGGGCGAAGCGCCCTGTGCGTCCGTCTGCCAGTCACCGCTTACGCAGGAGATGTAGGGAATGCTGGATGAACCGTATTCGACCTTTGCCGTCTCTTCCTCGAGCGCCCTGGCAGCCGCATCCATCATGGCCGAATGGAAGGCGTGCGAGGTGTGCAGCCGGCTATAGGCGATGCCCGCCGCATCAAGCGCCGCGCAGGTCTTGTCCATCGCCTCGAACATGCCGGAGATGACGCTGAGCTCCGGTGCGTTGAGGGCTGCGATCTCCACCCCGTCGCAAAGATGCTTTGCTGCGGTTTCGGCGTCCGCCCGCACCGAGACCATGGCTCCCCTGGGCTGGCTCTGCATCAGCCGTCCGCGCGCGGCCACCAGCCTGAGTCCGTCTTCGAAGCGCATCGTGCCTGAAAGCGTGGCGGCAACGAACTCGCCAACGCTGTGGCCGATCATGGCTTCAGGCATGAGGCCCCGGCTCATCCAGAGTTTTGCCGTCGCGTATTCGACGAGAAAGAGGGCGGGCTGGGCGATCTGCGTGTCGCGCAGTGCTTCGCAAAGCTCTTTTGGCGCGTCGCCATCTGGCAATCGAATGAAATCGCGAATATCGCGGCCGATCAGAGGCTCAAGGAAATCAGCACCCTTGTCGATCCATTCGGCAAAGTCCGGTTCGGTCTCATAAAGCGCGCCGCCCATGCCCACATGCTGCGCGCCCTGTCCGGGAAACATGAAGATCACCGGGGGAGCATCCTGTGCTGCCTCGCCGCTGATCGGGCGTTCTGCTTCAAGCGCGGCAATCGCTTCATCGCGCGTGCGGGCGACCACCGCCGTTCGGTGCGAAAAAGCGTGCCGCCCCTGCTGCAGCGTGTGCGCCACGGTGGCAAGCGGCTCTGTGCTCTCGCGCAGCGCTTCGGCCAAATTCTTGTGCATCGCGGCGAGGGTCGCCTCGTTGCGCGCAGAAAGCGGAAGGATGAGCGGTTTGTCTTGCACCTCTTCCAAAGCAGCAATTCTGTCGGGCGCCTGTTCGAGCACCACATGAACATTGGTGCCGCCGACGCCGAACGAGCTGACACCGGCGCGACGCCTTGCACCCTCTGCCATCCACGATTGGAGTTTTGTGGGGACACGGAACGGACTGCCGTCGAGCGTCATATGCGGGTTGGGCGATACGAAATTCGCCACCGGCGGAATCTCGCCGTCGCGCACCACGAGTGCCGCCTTGATGAGACCCGTGACGCCTGCAGCGGCGTCCAGATGGCCGATATTGCCTTTCACGGAGCCGAGCGCGCAGCGGCCTTCAGCGCAATCGCCGCCAAAAGCGTTCATCAGGCCGTTGAACTCGATGGGATCGCCGAGCGGCGTGGCAGTGCCGTGGCATTCCACATAGCCGATGCTCTCGGGGTCGATGCCGGCACTTGCAAGGGCTGCCGCAATGGCGTCGGCCCTGTCCCGAAACGCTGGGTGCGGTGTAGCCCACCTTGTCCGCGCCATCATTGTTGACGCCATAGCCGCGAATGACGGCATGGGTCGTGTCGCCATCCTCGATGGCGTCTTCAAGCCGCTTGAGAAGCACCACGCCGGCGCCGCTGCCGAAAACCGTGCCGCCTGCCTGCGCATCGAAGGGCCGGCAGAAACCGTCCGGCGAAACCATGCCGCCTTCCATGTGGATGTAGCCGCGTTTCTGCGGCACCGAGATCGACACACCGCCGGCCAGCGCCATGTCGCAGCCATAGGTCAGAAGGTTCTGGCAGGCCTGCGTCACGGCCAGAAGCGATGTGGAACAGGCCGACTGGATGGTGAAGGCCGGCCCTTTCAGGTCGAGCTTGTAGGCAACACGCGTCGCCAGCGTGTCGTTGATGGCGCCGACCAGTTCGTTGAACATGTCGACCTGATAGCCGGAGGTGAAGGATTCGGCCTTTTTCCGGTCGGACAGGATGTTGTTGATGAGATAGGTGCTCATTGCCGAGCCCGCGAAAACGCCGATCGACTGTTTCGCGCCAAAGGGATCGCAGCCCGCACTTTCCAGCGCTTCCCAGCAGATTTCCAGAAACAGC
The DNA here is from genome assembly GCF_040819555.1 of Nitratireductor sp. GISD-1A_MAKvit. Lineage (GTDB taxonomy): Bacteria > Pseudomonadota > Alphaproteobacteria > Rhizobiales > Rhizobiaceae > Nitratireductor. The sequence goes on along the minus strand of NZ_CP161920.1, from coordinate 3,133,126 downwards.
CGGAACTGCGGGTCGAGCACCGCCGCTTCGCGCGGATACATGCCGAAGAATTCCGCATCGAACATGCCCACATCGTCCAGACAGGGGCGGGAGGGCACATAGTCTGGCGAGGCGCGCGTCGCCTCGTCATAAGCGTCCTCGATTTCGTCGGCTGCAAAGGTGCGGAAGGCGTGACGTCCCTCGCGCACCATCTGCCACAGCGCATCGACCGAGGGCGCACCGGGAAAGCGCCCGGCCATGCCGATGATGGCAACGCTGCCGATGCCCTCATCCAGTTCCGTTACGGGTTCCATCGGCCCGGGAGTCATCGGGATGCGCTCGTTCATCGTCTGCTCCGGCGGAATTGTGACATGACCTCTCTCTGCCGAGCGGCGCGGCTTTGTGTTGCGGCGGTCTTCTGGAGACTGTCCGGCGCTTTCTCGAGGAAGGCCGCCAGACTGCGGATCTTCGGGTGTTGGAATACGCTCACCACATCGATGCTGCGGCCAAGCTCCTCTTCAAGCGCCGCATGCACGCGCATGAGCTGCATGGATGTCCCGCCGAGGTCGAAAAAGTTCTGATCCGGGCCGAAATTTTCGGTACCGAGCACCCGGCGCCAGTGCCGCGCGATGAGGGCTTCCATTCCTTCTGCCGGCGCTGCCTCTGGCGCCTGTGCTTCGCTCGGAGCCGGCAGGCGGGAGCGGTCAACCTTCCCGGCACGGTTCATGGGGAATTCCTGCAGAACGATGGCCCGCCCCGGCACCATATGCGCCGGCAATACGCCCTTCAGCCGCCCGAGAACGGCGGCGGCGAAGTCCCCTTCGTCATGCCCGTTCATCGTGTGCGGGCGAAGATAGGCGATCAGCCGCCTTGCCGATCCGGCCTGATGACACTCGACCACCGCATCGGCCAGATGGCTGTCACGACGCAGCGCGGTCTCGATCTCATCGAGCTCGATACGTTTGCCGTCGATTTTCACCTGCCGGTCGCGGCGGCCGCGAAAATGCAGGAGCCCGTCAGGGTCCATCACCGCCATGTCGCCCGTCAGATAGCAGCGCAGGCTCTCGCCATTCTTTGCGGTGATTGTGACGAAGCGTTCCTGCGTCAGCTCCGGGCGGTTCAGATAGCCGATGGCGAGCCCGTCGCCGGAAACCGCAAGCTGGCCTTCCCGCCCTGGCGGAAGCTCGCTGAGATCATCACCGAGAATGTGAAGACCGTTATTGGCGATGGAATAACCGATGGGCACCGTGTCGTCCTGCAGGTCGGCCGGAATGTCGAAGGTCGAGGCAATGACGGTGACTTCCGTCGGCCCATAGGCATTGGTCAGGCGGCATGTCGGATGAGCGGCGAGAAATCTCCGCGCATGATCGGCGGATGCCACTTCACCTCCGAAGAGGACATGCCGCAGCGAGTTGAGCTTGCCGCCGGAATGATCGACCAGGAGGTTGAAGAGCCCGGTGGTGAGCAGCATCACCGAGACGCGCTCCTTTCCGATCGTTTCGGCAATGCGCGGCATGGAGAGCGTGCGGTCGCCGATGCCAGCCAGCCGCGCCCCGTTCAAAAGCGCGCCCCAGATCTCGAATGTGGCGGCATCGAAGGAGATTGTCGCCGTATGCAGCACCACGTCATCCGGGCGGAAGTCGACAAAATTCTGGTCGCATACAAGCCGCTGGATGCCGCGGTGCGGAATGACCACACCCTTTGGACGCCCCGTTGAACCAGACGTGTACATCACATAGGCGGCATCGCCGCCGCCAACGGACGGAAACGCCGCAGCCGTCTCCCCACCGGTCTGAGTGGCAAGCGCCAGGTCTATGTCGACAAGCCGATCAGTCGCCACCGGCAGACCGGCTGCGAGCGAGGCGCTTTCGCGGTCTGTCATGAGTGCACGCGGCGCACAGTCCCGGGTCATGTAGGAGAGATGCTCCACCGGATAGGCGGGGTCGAAGGGGGCATAGGCCGCCCCTGCCTTCAGGACCGCCAGCTTGGCGATCAGCGTTTTCAGAGCGCGCGGCAGAAGAAGGCCGACAATGTCCCCCTTGCGCACTCCCATGGCGATGAGACGCGCGGCGAGTTCCGAGGTCGTTCGCTCGAGTGTGCCATACGTCATCTCCACACCGTCGAACGAGATGGCCGTTGCGTCGGGTCTGGTGCCGGCGATCCCGGCGACGATGTGATGCACTGCCACGTCGCGGTCATAGGCGCGCCGCGCCGCTGGCCGTGTGGCGGTGCCGGCGCCAATGTGGCCGGATCGCTCGGCGTGTTGCTGATTGTGATGCATGTAGACGCCCCGCCCGAAAAAGCCCGCGCCTATGTTTCAAGCATCCGAAAACGCTCTCTGATTATAGGGGAGGCGCAGGAAAGAATTGGTTCTCATGCCTTCGAAGAGAAGGATTTCACGCCCACCGACAAAGAGACAGATGGCCATCTGGATGATGTGCGGACCGGGGGGATGCCTGGTGCTTTCACGCGGATAGACCATTCGGTGGGGTAAGGGGCGGGCGAAGGACAGTGCCTATCCCAAAGCATTAGAGATCTCGGTCGAGGCGGTAGGCCCGCACATAGTCGACGATCATGTGCGAGGGGTCCGGAGTGTCGTCTTTTGTGGGCCCGTCGACCAGAGCCAGGTTGAGCAGGATGTAGAGCGGTTGCCTGTGTTCGGGCTGTGTCTCGGTCTTCCAGACGAATTCACGGTTGAAGTAAAAACGGATCCAGCCCGGATCCACTTTCACGCCATAGGTGTGAAACGCACCAGGGCGTGCTTCGACGAAGACCGCGTTGCGATGAAAGCGGGAGTAGTGGCGCCCGTCGCGATGCCAGACATGGACCACGGAGGAATAGCCCTCGGGTTTGTCGCCATAGAACTCGATCACGTCGATTTCGGCCGTGGCCTTCGAGCGATCCCTGCCGATAAGCCAGAATGCCGGCCAGACTCCCGGCCCCTCGGGCAATCGGGCACGCATTTCGAAATAGCCATACTGCTGCGAGAACCCGTTGCCATCCGCGTCCACCGAGGCAAGCAGTCCCGATTGCCAGTCGCCTTCCGGGTCGCGTTTCGCCTCAATGTGAAGCTTGCCGTCCACGATCCTGAAAGGAGAGCGCTCATCGGGATTGGCAAAGCGCGCACCGCCGAAGTCTCCTGCCCAGGGCGTGTGCGCGATCCAGCGCGTGCCGGGTCCCCAGGCAGAGACGTCGAGCGTGGCGAAATCCTCGTTGAAGGAGATTTCCATTGTCTCCACATTCAACATGTCAGACTGGGTTGGGAGTTGATCCCCGGCGAGGGATGAGCCGGGCACAAATGCAGTGACAAGAGACATGGCCAAAACCGCCGCGCCGCCGACGAGTGCGCGCCGGCGTGACAGATGAGGCGGTTTTCCTGTGGCGAATGACACGGCAGATACCTCCTGTCAGGAAGCGTAGCATTGCCCTGCTTTTTCCAGGTACTCAGCCAAATGCCGCCCCACTGGCCATAAGTGGTAACCGGCAAAGCGGGACGCTCCGCCGCTTGCGTGGTATCATTAGCCGGGTTTGTGCCGTCTCTGCGGCTAAAGGGCGAGGCGCATCATGCGCATCGAGTTGCTGGGTTTTTTATCGTTGATTCTGGGGGCGGTCGTGCTTGTGTCACCGCCTCGGCTGGCCTTTTATGTCATCGTTGTCTCGACACTTTTTGGCGCTGCAGCCGCATTTGCAGTGCCAGGTCTCGGCGGTGCTTCGATTCTCGTTCCCAGTCTCCTGCTCGCCTTTTATTGCCTGCGTTTATTCATGGCGTTTGGCGAGAAGCCTGTTTTTTCGGCGGTGTCTTCGGCATCACCCGGCATCTGGTTGCTGCTGCTCACGGTTTATGGGGTGTTTTCGGCTCTTTTTCTGCCCCGTCTGATGGAGGGCGTGACGGAAACGATGATCGTGCTGCGATCCTCCGTCGGCCATCGCATCATCGATCTCACGCCATTGTCATTCTCCAGCAACAACATCACCCAGACGATCTATGCGCTGGGGGGGCTCTTCTGCTTTGCTTTCACCTATGCCTATCTCAAATGCGGTGGCACCGCGCGCGACGTGGTCAACGCGATGCTGTTTCTTGGCGTCGTCAATCTCGTCTTTGCGCTTCTCGACGTGGTGACGTATCGAACCGGTACGGCTCATTTTCTGGATTTCATTCGCACCGCCAATTATGCCCTCTTGACCGGGTCTGAGAAGGCTGGGTTCAAACGGATATCCGGTACGTTTCCCGAAGCCTCGGCCTTTGCCGGCTTCACCATCGTTCTGTTTGCCTTCACGGCCAGCCTCTGGATCGACCGTATGCGCAGGATGGCAACCGGCCTGATTGCCTGTCTGCTTTTTCTGGCGCTCCTTCTGTCAACCTCCACGACGGCGCTGCTCAGCCTTGCCATGGTGATGGTCTTTCTGTTCTGGCGGGCACTGCCGGCGACCTATGGAAAGCATGCCACCGGTCTGCCTGCCGCCATTGCGCTGGCACTTCTTGCCGTGCCGCTGTGCGTCACGCTGGTCCTCGTGCTGATGCCCGAATTTGCCAGGTCCGTGCAGGCGTTTCTGGATGAGACGCTTTATTCAAAGATCAACAGCCACTCTGCGCGTGAGCGCATGCAATGGAATGCTGTGGCTTTTCAGGTCTTTCTGGATACGTGGGGATGGGGAGCGGGGCTGGGTAGCGCACGCGCCTCGAGCTATGCGCTCGTGCTTCTGTCCAATGTCGGATTGATCGGCACTCTGCTGTTCACCCTTTTTGTCGGAAACACGCTGATGATGAAAAGCACCGGCGGGGTTCTGGAGCACACGACGATGCGGGCGGCCAAGGCGGGTGTGTTCGCGGGGCTGTGCGAAGCGATGATTTCAGGAACGGTCTACGATCTGGGACTTCTCTTTTTCGTTCTGTCGGGCAGCGCTGCCGCACTGCGTCAAGGTGCTGCTGAGAGAAAACGTTTCTCGCCGGTGGGAGTGGGGGCGGTGCAATGAAGATCGTCATCTTCAATGTTCGATACAGCCCCAATCTGGGGGACGGAATTCTGGCCGAATGCCTTGAACGACAACTGGGGATCGCGCTGCCGGGTGCTCGGATCGAAACCGTGGATCTGGCAGGTCGCACGGCCTACGGGGCTCAGGATGCCCGTCGTTCGCAAGCCTTGCGCCTACTGCAGACCATGCCTCCGCCCATCCGCCGGATGGTGGTGGAGCGCGCGATCGGATCGAGACTGGCAGTGCTTCGCACTCTCTGGCGGCGCAAGATCTCCCGGGCCGATGCGGTGATTATCGGAGGCGGCAATCTCTTCCAGGATGATGATCTGAACTTCCCGTTGAAGATCGCGCAGGTCCTGGAACTGTGCCGGGAGGAACAACGTCCTGTCGGCATTTTTGCGGTCGGTGTCAGCCGCGCCTGGTCGCGGCGGGCTGCCAACCTGTTCGGGCGGCTGCAAGCCTGCGACGTCTTTCATGTCTCGGTACGGGACGATGGTGCGATGCACAATTGGAGAATGCATTTCAGCGAGGGCCCCGAGGCCTCGATTGCCCCCGATCCCGCGCTCACACTGGCAGGGCGTGCGCATCGGGGGAGGCATCGGGAGCGTCCGGTGGTCGGGCTTTGTGTCACGCATCCCCTGGTCCTGCAGCGACACGGGGGCGGGGCCGGGAGAGGACATCTGCTTGGCACGATGGATGGATACCGCGCTCTGGCAGAAGGGCTTGTGGATGCGGGCTGTGATGTTTTGTTCTTCACCAATGGTGCGGTGGAAGATGCTTCCTTTCTGGATCGCATCCGGCACCGGATGTCGGCCTTTGCCTCCCGGAATCCGGGGCGGTGCACGTTTGCGCCGAGGCCGGTTGCTCCCCGCGAGCTGGTCGCACTTGTCAGCAGTCTCGATGCCATGGCCGGTCATCGGCTGCACGCCTGTATTTCGGCCTATGCGCTCAATGTTCCGCCCGTGGGCATAGGCTGGGATCAGAAAGTGGAATCGTTCTTTCGCCTGGTCGGGCGTGAACCCTTTTTCGTTTCCGCGCACACAGGAAGCGTGCGCGATATCCGAGAGTGCGTTCTCGCTGCGGTCGAAACCGGGCTCGACAGTGAACGGCGCCGACAGTGCATGCAAGCCGCTGCCGGCTCCATTGTCCGGCTGGCCGACAGCCTGAGTGTGAGAATTGAGGAGCGCAATGGACAACCCGCATGATGCTTCGAGCCGAAAGTCAGGGGAGATGAATGGAAGACATGCAACACCGATGTTGCGGTGGTTTGCTTATGGCGGATAACATACCGACAGATTGGCTCGTGTACCCCTGGTTCGTGGCGATTAGCGTCAATCGGTTGAGGTATGGTGCGCCGGGGGCGGGTTGCGAGAGAGGCCGGATCCTGTCTGACAGCCGATTCAGAAGAGGGCGTTCCATGTCTGATGCAAAGTCTGATGCAAATGCAATATCCGCGTGTTTCCCAGTACCGAAAGCGCGAATAGCGGGGTAGCATGTCGGTTCCGCTTACCGAAAATTACAGGGAAATCCTGCACTATCTCGAAGCTGAGACGGCTCGTGGTTTGTTTGGACATGATGCAGGCAAGACAAACCACACCGGCTTGCGCAAGCGCATCTATGCCAGTGGTGACACCATCGCGGACATGGATGGACAGAAACGCGTTGTCATGCTGGTGGTTTCGGGCTGGGTTTCCAACGGTAAGGAACTGGAAGACGGGACGCGTACCGTGATCGACTTTTCCCTGACGGGTGACATCATCACCGTCGGGAGCACAGAGTGGGCGAGGGAAGAGGTGCGGGCTCTGTCGGCGGTTACCGTTTTCGAGTTGCCCGGAGCGATTTACGAGAACCTGTCGACCTATCCCCGCCATGTCCGGGAATTCATTCTCAAGGGAATGGCGCGGCGATACGCGCGCGTGGCCGAGCATTTCGTCAACATCAGCCGGCGGGGTGCCTTCGAGCGCGTTGCCAATCTGCTGCTTGAACTGTCATTCCGGGTTGGCGGTCACCAGGAAGACGGAGCGAACTCCTTTGCCTGTCCGCTCACCCAGATTGATCTGAGCGATGCGCTTGGTCTTTCGGTGGTGCATGTCAATCGAGTGCTGAGAAAACTGCGGGAGGGCGGCTACGTGACTTTCCGCGGCGGGGTGGTGGCCTTTCAAAACCGACCCGGGCTGATTGAAGCAACCGGGTTCGACAGCTCGTATCTGGCTCTTGCCAAGCCGGTACACACATAACTATTTCGAAGTAACGACAATAATCTTGAAAATGTTTGGGCTTCACGGACCTGGGATGCTTGCCGGCGTGGGACCGGAGGCTGTCGTGTCACATTGAGGAAGGGGGGGCTTTTCAAATCCTTGAATTCATTGGATTTGGAAGACCTGATGGGTGCTTGGCGCGATCCATTTCAAGTAGATTTATCAACTTGAAATAGGTTTTCACGACATACGCAATCTGTAACGAATACTCTCCAGTTGTAATCATTTTGGATTATCATTGCTCCGACATGATCCATGTTAATGCAAATTATCCTTAAATGTGAGGATAATAAATTTCCAAGTGATAGTCCTGTTGGGGCCTCTTGTATTGAGGCATTCCGCCGTTTGTGCAATCGGCGGGCGGGTAGGGGCGTACATAACAAACAAGCACGCGTTTCTTCCATATCACTAGGTTCGACTTGTGTAAGAGTTGGGGAGCATGTGTTGTGGAACAGGCAAAATTAGGTCACGACAGCAATCTGCGCACCATGGTGGATCCAGCCGAAGGCGCGCTGGCCGTATCAGGCAATGAGGACTGGGAGACGATCGAAAATGATGCTGAGCGTGAAATCGTTCTCTTGATCGACCCAAGGGTGCTGGACCGCGAGTGTCTGGCACGAAGTCTCGAAACCCAGAATTCTTCTCTTGAAATCATCGCGGTCGGTTCTGCCGAAGAGTGGCACAGGATTGCCGACGGGAGGGAGCCCGAAGCCGTCCTTCTGATCGCCGGTAGCCGCAAGATCACCGATCAGGGAATCTGCGCTGAAATTCACGCTCTGGCCGAGGAGTTCAGCCAGCACCCGGTTGTCGTCATTGCCGACACGGATGATCTGGGGCAGATACTCAAGGCGCTGGAGGCCGGCGCCAGGGGATATATTCCAAGCAATGTGGGAGTCGGCGTGGCTGCGGAGGCCATCCTTCTGGCGAGAGCCGGTGGCGTGTTCGTACCGGCCAGCGGTGTCCTGGCAATGCGCGACGTGATCAATTCCAACAGCAGCCGTGTCGTCGGTCTCGGGAATCTCTTCACGGCGCGTGAGGCCGAGGTTGCAGAGGCGCTTCGGCGCGGCAAGGCCAACAAGATCATCGCCTATGAGCTTCAACTGTGCGAAAGCACCGTGAAAGTGCACATTCGAAACATCATGAAGAAGCTCAATGCGACCAACAGAACCGAGGTCGCCTACAAGATCCGAGAAATGCAATCGTGAGCCTCTTTGCGCGCCGGCGCGCGCGCGAGAAGGCATCGCGTTAAACTCCGGCTGGCCGAGTGGCCGGCTGTTTTCTTATTCTTCGAGATTGACATAGGTTTCGGGGCGAAACCGGGGCGTGCAGAGGCAGTAAAACTCCAGCTCGCCCGGACCGGTATTCGTGATGCGCTGGGCCGCGCCGGGCTGGATGATCGCCTGATCGCCCGCTTGCATCGTCTGGCGCTCGCCATCGATCTCGATAATGCCGCTTCCCTTGCGGATCACATATCGTTCGCAGATTCCGTCGAGATGGTGAAGCTGCGTGGTCACTCCCGCCTCGACCCTGGCGATCGCAAGCGAGGTTTCCGGCGAAGCCGGCGTGTTCATCAACTCGGTGATGTAACAGCGTTCCTCTGTCCAGAACTCGTCCGCATTGCTGTTTTCGACAAACCATAACGGTAACATTTTAGGACCTCTTTCATTCGTCCTTCCACAATGATCAACTCGACTGACAATTGTCAAAGAGCTGTCCGTGCGTCAGTATGCATGCGACTAAAGACCAAACAGGGAGTAATGGTCATGAGGGGATTGAGAACTTGGCTGGCGGCGGGACTTCTTGCAACAACGGCCTTTGCAATGCCGGCTTCCGCGGCGGATAAATTCTTCGTCTATGTCTCTCCCGATCAGATCGGCGTGAATGCGTTCCTGAAGCTTGGCCAGGCGGGCATCGAAGAGGCGGGCGAGAAATACGGTGCCGATGTGGAAACCTATGAAAGCCGCACGGCGGCCGACCGTCTTGAAAACGTCAACGCCGCCGTCAACGAGGGCGCCGACATCGTGGTGCTGCTGGGCTTCGAGTTCAACGACATCGTCAAGCAGGTCGCACCCACCGCACCCGACACGCAGTTCCTGATCGTCGACCAGTGCATCGACGACCGGCCTGATAACGTTCACTGCGCGGTCTTCCGCGAATATGAGGCGAGCTATCTCGTCGGTGTCGCCGCCGGCATGCTGACGCAGAGCAACAAGGTCGGCGTGGTCGGCGCGCTCGATATTCCCTTCCTGCACCGCTACACGGACGCCTATGCCGATGGCGTCAAATCGGTGAATGCCGACGCCTCTGTCGACATTCGCTGGGTGGGTGGCGAAAATCCGTTTGCCGACCCGGTGCGCGCCAAGGAACAGGCCGTGGCCATGAACGCTGCCGGCGCCGACCAGATCTTTACGGCCACATCGGGCGGTGATTTCGGCGTCTTCGAGGCGGCGAAGGAAAAGGATTTCGACGTCTATTCCGTCGACGTGAACCAGTGCCCCAATGCGCCTGGCCACGTGGTCGATGTCACGCTGAAGCGCGTCGACAACGCCATGGTACAGGCCATTGGTGCAATCCTCGAAGGCGAGAAGAAACTCACCATGGCGCTCGGCCTCAAGGAAGGTGGCGTGTCGACCATCGCGCTCGAGGAAGACGAACTGGCCGACAGCGGTTGCCTGATTGCCGATCATCCGGAGGTGGCGGCCAAGATGCGTGAGGTTGCAGGGCAGATCGAGGACGGCTTGCTGACGCTCGAAGACCCGATGTTCGCCAAGTAAGCGCGCCAGAGCAGCACGCATCATGCGCATCGACCTGCAGGACGTCACCGTCCGCTTTGGCCCGGTCACGGCCGTGGACAATGTTTCGCTCGGCATCAAGCCGGGCGAAATCCACGCGCTTCTGGGCGAAAACGGCGCCGGAAAATCCACCCTCATGAACGCGCTGTTCGGTCTGGTCACGCCGGAAAGCGGCACGATCAGACTTGATGGCGAGACGCGCCACTGGGCTTCGCCGCAGGATGCCATCGCCCATGGGTTGGGCATGGTGCATCAGCACTTCATGCTGCAGGAAGAGATGACGGTGCTGGAAAACATCGTCTTGTGCGCAGAGCCGGTGGGCCGCTTCGGCTTTGTGGATTTCTCCCGCGCCCGTTCCCGCCTTGATGAAATCGCAAAAACCCACGGTGTCGCCATCGATCTCGACCGACGCGTCGGCCGTCTCTCGGTCGGCGAACGGCAGGCGGTGGAGATCCTCAAAGTGCTTTACCGCGAGGCCGAAGTCCTGATTCTGGATGAGCCGACCGCCGTGCTGACCCCGCAGGAGAAGGACCGTCTTTTCGCAACGCTCAAGAGTTTTCGCGAGGCGGGCAAGGCGATTGTCCTGATCACCCACAAGCTCGATGAGGTGATGGAAATCGCCGACCGGGTGAGCGTGATGCGGGCAGGGCGTCTTGTCGCGTCCACGACGCTTGCGGAAACCTCGAAGGACGAGATCGCCCGCGGCATTGTCGGCGGCGATCTGCCGGCGGCCAGAACCCGCAAGGCGCTCAGCCCCGGCGAAACGGTGCTCGCAGTCGAAGCCCTCACCGTTGCGCGGCGCGGCCGCGATGTCGGTCCCGTTTCGTTCGAACTGCGGGCAGGCGAGATCGTCGGCATTGCCGGTGTCAGCGGCAATGGCCAGGCAGAGCTCATCCGTGCGCTGACAGGCCTGGAGCAAACGCATTCCGGCAACATCACCCTGTGCGGCAATGAAATCGAGAAACTGGATGTGGAGGCGCGCCGGCAGACCGGCATGAGTTACATCCCCGAAGACCGGCAGCGCATGGGGCTCGCCCTTCGCGCCTCCGTCAGCGAAAACGCGAATGCGGGCCGCGACGATGCGGGCGCTTTCACCGCCGGCCCGTTCCTGAAACACGGGGCCATGGCCCAATATGCGCGCTCCCTGATCGAGCGCTACCGCATTCGCGTGGCCGGTCCGCGCGCTTCCGCCTCCACCATGTCGGGCGGCAACAAGCAGAAGCTTGTCGTCGGGCGCGAACTTTCGCGCAACACGCCGCTGGTGATTGCCGAAAATCCCACTTGGGGCGTCGATATCGGCGCCATCGATTTCATCCATGGCGAGTTGATGCGCATGCGCGATGCGGGTCACGCCATTCTTCTGGTCTCCACCGAGCTCGACGAGGTGATCGCTTTGTCCGACCGCATTCTGGTCATGTATGACGGCGCCATCGCCGGTGAGGTCGATGGCGGCGAGGCGAGCCGAGAGCGTGTTGGCGCCCTGATGACCTCGCGCGCCGCCGATGCGCTGGGCGCGGCTTCCCCAGGAGCTGCGGCATGATGGCTTTCGATGCCGGCAGGGCCACTCGCAGCGCGCTGCCATGGCTCTTCACCTTCCTGTGGATCGCCGCGATCACTCTGGCGCTGCTGCTTTTCGTCGGCGCGCCGGTGGGCGAAGCTCTTTCGGGCTTCTGGAACGGCGCGTTCGGTGGGCGCAGAAGTGCCTATCTGATGGCGACCCTCAGCCGCTCGGCCCTCATTGTCGGCATGGCGCTTTCGGTCATGCTGAGCTTTCGCGCCGGCCTGTTCAACATTGGTGGCGAGGGGCAGCTTGTCGCCGGCGGGCTGGTGGCAGCCCTCGTCGCCGTTCTGATGCCGGGGCCGCCGTTGCTTGTGCTGGTCGTTGCGATCATCGCTGCCATGCTGGCCGGCGCCTTGTGGGCGCTGCTTGCCGGCGTGCTCCAGCTTTTCATGGGCGTGCCGCTGCTTGTCGGCTCGCTCCTCCTCAACTATCCGATCCGCTACATCGCCTCCTATCTGGTGGCCCATCCTTACCGCGACGTGCAGTCGGGCATGGTGCAGTCGCATCTCGTGCCGCAGGAAACCTGGTTTGCCTATTTCCCGGGAACGCGGCTCGATATCGGCATTCTCTTCACGGCCGTGGCGGCAGCCTTTGCGCTGATCTACAGCTACTGGACCGTCCACGGCTATCACACGCGGCTCAACGGTCTTTCGCCCGATTTCGCCCGCACGGTCGGCCTGCCGGTGCGAAGGCTCACACTGCAGACGCTGGCGCTCAGCGGTGCCATTGCCGGCATGGTTGGTGCAATCGCCGTGTTCGGCATTCACCACCGCTATATCGACGGCATGCTGGTGCAGCCGCTCTATGCGTGGACGGGCATCATCGCGGTGCTGCTGGTTGGCATGGTGCCGTGGGCGGTGCCGATCTCCGGCTTCTTCTTTGCTGCCGTCCAGACGGGGGCTGCCGGCATGGAGCGGGCGGCCGGCGTTCCCAAGGAGATCGCGCTGGTGGTGCAGGCGGTCATCATCCTTTTCGTGGCAAGCCGCGTTTCCGGCGCGTTGACGGCATCGAGGAACGATGGAGACGGCCATGTTTGAGCTGATCGCCGATCCCTCCTTCGCCGCCTCCATTCCGCGCTTTGTCACGCCCATTCTTCTGGCCGCCCTTGGGGGCGCGCTGTGCGAGCGGGCCGGTGTCTTCAACATCGCGCTGGAAGGCTTTTTGCTCGTGGGCGCTTTCGCGGCGGTGCTGGGGGCCTATTTCTCCGGCACGCCCTATATCGGCGCGTTGACGGCCATGGTGGCCGGCATGGCGCTTGGTGTTGTCTTTGCCGAGTTTAATGTGCGGCGCGGCGGCGATTCCATCGTCGTTTCCATCGCCATCAACCTTCTGGCAGCCGGTCTCACCACCTTCTTCCTGCGCGCCATTTTCGATGTCACGGGCGCTTTCAGCGATCCGGCGATTGCCGGCTTTTCGCCCATCCGCCTGCCCTTCATAGAAGATGTGCCGCTCCTTGGCCCGATCCTGAGCGGCCAGTCTCTGCCCTTCTATCTGGCGCTTCTCAGCGTTCCGTTCCTGCATGTGTTTCTCGCCCGTCACCGCCTTGGCCTGCGCATTCGCGCCGCGGGTGAAAATCCTCAGGCGCTTCGGGCGGGCGGTGTCAGCCCAAAGCGTGTCCAGCTTCTGGCGCTCATTGCATGCGGCGCGCTCTGCGGTCTGGGCGGGGCGCAGCTCTCCATCGCCAATGTCAATCTCTTCGTTGAGAACATGAGCGCCGGGCGCGGCTGGATTGCAGTTGTCGCGGTGCTGTTGACCCGTGGCCGCCCGTGGCCGCTCTTCTTCATCGCGCTCCTGTTCGGTGCCGTCGACAGCCTGTCCTTCCGGGTGCAGGGTCTTGGGCTTGCCCAGCAGTTCACCGACATGATGCCGTATCTGGCGACCCTTATCGTGCTGGTTGCCCTGTCATGGTGGCGGGCAAGACGCGCAAGAGGAGATGCTTCATGACCGTCGATCTGGTTGTCAAAAACACCATTGTCGTGACCTGCGACGAAGCGCAAACCGTGATCCGAGATGGCGGCGTTGTGGTCTCAAATGGCCGGATTACGCAGGTCGGAGAAAACGCAGCGCTTGAACAGGCGGTAGAGAAAGCCCGCAATGTGATCGATGGCAACGGGCACATCCTGATGCCGGGGCTGATCAACAGCCATTGCCATGCCGCAGACAGCCTGTTTCGCGGCCTGGTGGAGGATCTGCCGCTGGAGCCCTGGCTTCAGAAGGTGTGGACCGCCGAAGGCGCGATCCTCAATCCCGATACCTCGCATCTCGGCAGCCTTCTGGGCTTTTCCGAACTGCTTCTTTCCGGTGTCACCAGCACGATGGACATGTTCTGGTATCCGGTGGAAACGGTTCGCGCCGCGCGCGAAGTGGGCATGCGGGTGTCGACAGGGGGCATCTTCTTCGACGGTCCGGGAGTGGACGGGGCAACGCTCGATGACCGCATTGCCAGCGCCGAGGCCTTCTTTGAAGCGTTTGCGGGTGCAGACGATGTCTTCCCGGCAACCATGCCCCACGGAGCCTATACGGTGGGGCCGGAAAACCTGAAGACGGCAAAGGACATCACGGACAAACACGGTGGGCTCTTCAGCACGCATGCGGCGGAAACCAAGGCCGAACAGGCCGATGTGGAAGGGCGCTACGGCAGTTCGGTGGTCCGCCATCTCGATCATCTGGATCTGCTCGACGAACGCACCACGCTCGCCCATTGCGTTCATCTGGACGATGAGGAAATCGCCATACTGGCGCGGACGGGCACGACCGTCTCGCACAACCCCATGTCCAACCTGAAGCTCGCCTCCGGCATTGCCCGCATACCCGACATGCTGGCCGCCGGTGTCCATGTCGCACTTGGCACCGATGGCGCGATCAGCGGCAATGATCTCGACATGTGGATGGCGCTGAGGCTGGCCGCCACGCTGCACAAGGGGGCGAGCCAGCGGGGCCGACGCCGTCTCCACCCATCAGGCACTGGCCATGGCGACACGCGCGGGCGCGCGGTCGCTGGGCGCAGCCGACAGGCTGGGCAGTCTCGAAAAAGGCAGGCTCGCCGACATGATCCTGATCGACGTGAAGCGCCCGCATGCGGTGCCGATGTTCGATCCCGTCACCCATCTCGTTTATTCCACCGCCAAATCCGACGTGCGCCATGTGTTCGTCGGCGGCGAGCAGGTGGTGCGCGATGGCGTGCTCACCCGTCACTCGATCGACGACACGCTGGACGCAGTGGCAGAGCTTGCGCCGCGCATCGCCGCCACCGTGGCCTGACACTAAAACCCTGGGAGAATGAAATGAGCGAAAGCCAGCTCGCGCGTCTTGAGCGCGCCCATGCATCAATCGCCACGCGGGCAGGGGCGCCCGCACCCATCGCCATCATGCTGGGCTCGGGGCTCGGCCAGCTTGCCGACCGGGTGGAGGATGCGGTCACGATCCCTTACGGAGAGGTCGAGGGCTTTCCGGTCTCCACCGCACCCGGCCACAAGGGCGCTTTCGTGATCGGCAATCTGGAAGGCCAGCGCGTGGTCATGATGCAGGGCCGGCTGCATCTTTATGAAGGCTGGGCGCCGCGCGACATCGCGCTTGCCGTCTATCTGCTCAAGCGCCTGGGTGCCGAAACGCTGATCGTGACCAATGCCGCCGGCTCGCTCAATCCCGATTACGACCCCGGAGACGTGATGCTCATCGAGGATCACATGAACTTCACGGGGCTGAACCCGCTGGTCGGCCCCAATGACGATGAGATCGGCCTGCGCTTTCCCGACATGTCGCGCGCCTATGATCCAGACCTGCTCGCCATGGCGAAGAAGGCGGCGGATGCGGCTGGTATTGCCGTGCGGCAGGGCATCTATGCGGGCGTTCTGGGACCGTCCCTCGAAACCTCGGCGGAGCGCCGCTATTACCGCGCTTCCGGCTCGGATGCCGTCGGCATGTCGACGGTCACCGAGGTGATTGCCGCCGGCCACGCATCGCTGCCCGTCATCGGGCTTTCGGCCATCACCAACAAGGCAACCGGCGGGCCGGACCAGCAGCCCGACACGATCGAAGAGGTGTTTGCCAATGCCGAGATTGCCGGTGGCAAAATCGAGGCGATCCTCGCCGAGCTTCTGCCCAATCTGAAAGGAGCCTGATCATGGCTGCAACCATCCCAACCGTCGCATCCCTGCTTGATCTCACCGGTCGCACGGTCATCGTCACCGGCGCCAGCGGCGGCATTGGTGGCGGCATTGCACGGCGGCTGCATGAAGCGGGCGCAAATGTGGTGTGCCACTACAATGGCAACAAAGGCGCCGCCGAGGCGCTTGCCGGCGAACTTGGCGCGCGGGCTATAGCTGCCGGCGGTGACCTGTCGAAGGAAGTCGGTGCGGCCTCTCTCATGAAAGCGGCGCTTGAAAAATTCGGCGCTGTTCACGGCGTGGTCAACAATGCCGGCTTCCAGCCCGTCGAGGCCTTGCGGGAGATCGACGAAGGGGGCTGGGCGCAGATGATGGCGATCAACACCGGCGCTCCGTTTCTCCTGACGCGGGCTTTTGCCGACCATGTCGAGGCGCGCGGCGGCGGTGGCGCGGTCGTGAACATCGCCTCCATCGAAGGGCATCAGCCGGCTCCCGGCCATGCCCATTATGCGGCCTCCAAGGCCGCGCTTTTGATGTTCACCAAGGCGGCGGCACTGGAGCTTGGCGGGCTTGGCGTTCGCGTCAACTCCGTCTCGCCCGGCCTGATCCACCGCGACGGCATCGAGGAAGGATGGCCCGAAGGCGTGAACCGCTGGAAGGAGGCGGCACCGCTTGGCCGGCTCGGCCAGCCGGAGGATATTGGTGATGCCGCGCTCTTCCTTCTCTCGGAAGCTTCGCGCTGGGTGAGCGGCACGAACATCACGGTCGATGGCGGCATCAGCGCCCGGTCGACCTGGTGAAATTCAAATCTGAAAACAGGCAATTACAACAAAAAGCGGAATCGCTTCGTAAAGCGGCTTCCGGCAAGGAAATGGGGCTCAAATGAAGGCACTAGAAGGCAAGGTCATTGCGGTAACCGGGGCAGCCGGCGGTATTGGCCGAGGCATCGCTCAGGCGATCATCGAGGCGGGCGGGCGCGTGGCGCTGCTCGATCTGCCGGGACCAAAACTCGAAGCGGCCGTCAGGGATCTTGGCGGCGAACCGAATGTCATGGCGGCTGCAAGCGACGTCACGGACAGCGACAGCATGGAGGCCGCATTCAACGAGGTGGTCTCCCGCATGGACCGCCTGGACGGGCTCGTCAACAATGCCGGCGTGGTGCGGCTCGGACCTGCCGATAAACTGACCGGAGACGACATCGATCTCGAAATGGCGGTCAATGTGAAGGGCGTTCTTCTCGCCTCGCAGGCAGCCGCGCGCCATATGGAAAAGGGCGGTGCGATCGTCAACATCGCGTCGAATGCCGGGAAGGTCGGCTATCCCAACATGGCCGGCTACAACGCCTCCAAGGCAGCGGTGATCAACCTCACCCGCTCGCTCTCGCTCGAATGGGCAGCGCGCGGGATCAACGTCAATGCCGTGTGCCCGGGCGGCGTGGCAACCGACATGCTCAAGACCGTGGCGGACTTCATCGTCGGCGGCGATGCGGCGAAGTCGGAAGAGATGATGAAACAGATGGTTCCCGCTCAGCTTGGCCGTCACATCCAGCCGGTCGAGGTGGGGCGTGTGATTGTCTTTCTGTTGTCGGATGCGGCGACGATCATTCGCGGTCAGTCCATCACGATCGATGGTGGCGACACGCCTTATTGATGTAAAAAACCGCCGCTTTGGTTAGTGCCAAAGCGGCGGTTCTCGGTTTTCCGGAAAATGTCCGATTTTTCCCGAAAACGATTCAGAATCAGGCGATTCTCCCGGATTTCTGAATCGTTTTCTGAAATTCACGCAGCGTTCGATTTCGCCCGGTCGGGGAAGAGTTTGGCAAGCCCTTCGGGTGACGCATCGGCGATGCCGCGCTCGGTGATGAGACCGGTGACCAGACGGGCCGGCGTCACGTCGAAGGCGGGGTTTCCGGCGGGTGACGCCTCGGGCGAAATCCGCACCTGCCGCACCTTGCCATCTTTGTCCTTGCCCCAGACGAGCGAAACCTCGTCGCCCGAACGTTCCTCGATGGGAATTTCCTTCACGCCGTCATGCACCGTCCAGTCGATGGTGGGTGAGGGCAGCGCGACGTAGAAGGGGACGTTGTTGTCCTTCGCCGCCAGCGCCTTCAGATAGGTGCCGATCTTGTTGCAGACATCGCCATCGGCGGTGGTGCGGTCGGTGCCGACGATCACCATGTCGACCATGCCATGCTGCATCAGATGCCCGCCGGCATTGTCGACCACCAGCGTGTGCGGCACGCCATGACCGGCCATCTCCCAGGCGGTGAGCTGCGCGCCCTGATTGCGCGGACGGGTTTCGTCCACATAGACATGGACGGCAATGCCTTCTTCCACCGCGTGGTAGATGGGCGAGGTGGCGGTGCCGAAATCGACGGTGGCAAGCCAGCCAGCATTGCAGTGGGTGAGAATGTTGACCGGCTCGCCGGGCTTCTTGCGGGCGGCGATCTGGCGAATGATTTCGAGACCGTTCCGACCGATGCCGCGGTTCAATTCCACATCTTCATCAGCGATCTCGGCGGCGCGCCTGTAGGCCGCCTCGGCACGGTCGGCCTCGGGGATGTCGCGCAGGAGGCCGCGCATTTCATCCAGCGCCCAGCGCAGATTGATCGCGGTGGGGCGCGTCTCGTGGAGCTGTTCCCACACCGCATCGAGTGCGGCATCGGATGCATCCTCGCGCATGCGCATGGCAACGCCATAGGCGGCGGTGACGCCGATCAGCGGCGCGCCGCGCACCCACATGTCGCGGATGGCAGTGGCGATCCCCTCGACTGTCTTCACGTTTTCGATGCGCAGCTCGTGCGGCAACCAGCGCTGGTCGATAAGGTCGACAGACCAGCCATCCTCGTTCACCCAGATGGTGCGGTAGTGCTTGTCTCCAACCTTCATGACAGTTTCCCCTGATCAAGTGCTTCGGCCAGCCGGTCAAGTTCGGCCAGCGACTGAATGTTGTTGCGATTGACGACGATGTGGCGGCCGAATTTCAGCGCCGGAGCCTCGCAGGCAGCGCGAAGGCTCTCGTCGGCTATGTCTTCGAAGTCGGCATTGTGGGCGAGGCCCAGAATGCGGCGGTGCATCTCGATGCCGGCAAAGCCAAGCATGTCGGTCCACAGATCGTGGATCACGTGATTGAGCGCCTGTTCGGAGCCAAGCGCATCACCCTGGTCTTCATAGAGCGATGCCTGATAGAGCATGCCGCTGCGCTCGGTGCGCCACAGATGGGCGAACTCGTCGCGGAAGGTGGTCCAGGTCTCGGAGATGACGCCAAGCAGATAGGCACGCATGGAGGCGCGGCTGCCGTTCTCCTCATGCCCGCGCTGGGAGAAATAGGCCATCCAGTAATTGGCGATGAGCATGCCGACATCGAAGGCCATGGGGCCGTAGAAGGCGAATTCCGGATCGATGACGCGGGTGTCGTCCTTCGTGACCATGACGGAGCCCGAATGCAGGTCGCCATGAACCATGGTCTCGGCTTTTGAAGCGAAAAGATGCTTCATGCGCTGCGCGGCGACCTTCAGGTCGCGGTCTGAACGCAGCTCCTTCACCAGCGCGTCAAGACCGGGTGTGTGCCGGTTCATCGGCGCTTCGAAATACGGATCGGAGAAGACGAGATTTTCCGTGATGTCGCAAAGATCGACATTGTCTGCAAAGAGGGCGAGATCGGCCTTGCGGTCCGCTGCCTTCATGGAAAGGTCGGACCCGCGGAAGAGGGTGCGGGCCATGAAGAGACCCAGATCCCTGCCGATCCTCGGCAGTTCCTGCCCCTCGATGAGGGCGCGGCGAAGAATGATGTGCGGAGCGAGAAACTCCATGGCGATGAGCGCCTGAGCCTCATCGAAATAGTAGACGGCAGGCACGGTGCCGGGGGCTCGCTGCTCCTGACGTGTCAGCGCGTGATACTCGAAGAAGGAGCGTTTGAGCGGCAGGGGCCAGCTGTCGCCGACGAGCCGCACATAAGGCAGCGCCTGCTTGATGATGAGCGTTTGCGCCTCACCTTCCACGATGAAGACGAGATTGAGATTGCCGTCGCCCACTTCGCGGACCTTCCAGCCTGTGGGCGTGCCGCCGAGCCGGTCCGCGATCTCGGGAATGCTGCCAAGGCGCGCCGGCAGGGTTTCCACCGTCAGAGCCTCGAAGGCGTTTTCTTTCATGTCTCCATCTCCTCCCATTCGCACGCGAGCGTGTGACGTTTGCCCGTCATCGGCTTGCCGGCACCTTCTCGCCGAGTGGGGAGAGAAGGACGATGACCATGATGCCAGCGCCGTCAATTCTGATGCCACGCTACCAATGCTCTGTCATTTGTCAATCGTGTTGACAAATGCTTGTTACCTGCTAGCGTCACATTGGGAGGAGATTATGGGCGACATTGCCATTTTTCGCATTGCCGGTTTGACCAAAGCGTTTGGACCAAACGCCGTTTTGCGCGGTGTGGGGCTCGAGCTGCGCGCGGGTGAAGTCACGGTTCTGATGGGCGCCAATGGCGCCGGCAAGTCGACGCTCGTCAAGATCATGAGCGGCGTTCATCGCGCCGACCGTGGTGTGATGATGCTGGGTGACAAGCCCTTCTCCCCCACCACCCCCGCAGAGGCGATGCGTGCCGGCGTGGTGACGGTTCACCAGAACATCAATGACGGTGTTGTCGGTGCGCTGGACGTGGCGAGCAATCTCGTGCTCGACCGGTTTAATGGTGCGGGCAGCGGTTTTTTCTTCAACCCGCGCAAGGTGCGCCGCGAGGCGCGCGACGTGGCCGATCGCATGGGGCTGGAAATCGACCTCAATGCGGAAGTCACCGACCTGCCGCTTGCCGACCGTCAGATGGTTGCGATTGCCCGCGCCATGTCGCACGAGCCGCAGGTGATGATTCTGGATGAACCGACCTCGTCGCTTTCGAGCAATGAGGCCGAACGGCTCTTTGCGCTGATCGACCGGCTGAAGGCACGGGGCGTTGCCATTCTCTACATTTCGCATCGCATGTCGGATATCCGCCGTCTGGCGGACCGTATCGTGAGCCTGCGTGACGGGGCGATTGTCGGCCAGTTCGAAGAAAAGCCGCTCGATTACGAAGGCGCGGTCAATGCCATGCTGGGGCAGAATCTCGGCCGCCACAGCGTTGACGTTCGCGCGGCAGGAACGCCGGTCTTTTCGGCGCGCGATCTCAGGATCGCTCAGGGTGCTAAGCCGATCACGATGGATCTGGGGGCCGGCGAGATCGTTGCCGTGACGGGCCTTGTGGGCGTGGGCAAGACGCAGCTCGCCGAGACGCTGTTTGGCATTCACGCGCCGCTTTCGGGCACGATGGAACTGGACGGCAGACCTTACGCACCGAAGACACCGGCAAGGGCGATCAGGGACGGTGTTTTCCTCGTCGCCAAGGATCGCGCCTCCACGGGTATCGTGCCGGAATTCAACATCTATGAGAATATGAGCCTGCCCTTTCTGCCGCGTTTCGCCAATGCGGGCGTGATGCGGCGGCGCGCCGAGCGCCAGACGGCGCGGGACCAGATTGCCGATCTGAAGATCGTCTGCCGCACCGAGCGTGACGATCTGGCGACGCTTTCGGGCGGCAATCAGCAAAAGGTGACGGTGGCGCGCTGGCTGACGCAGCCTTCTCGGCTGCTCATTCTGGACGAACCGTTTCAGGGCGTGGACATTGCGGCCCGCCACGACATTGCGGCCAAGCTGCGAGAAAGTGCTGGCGACCGTGCGACACTCATTTTTCTGACCGAGCTGGATGAGGCGCTGGAAACGGCAGACCGCATTCTCGTCATGTCGGAAAACACGATTGTTGGCGAGCATCGCAATGCCGATGTGGACATGGACCGGCTTCTGGCAGAGGTTGCCGGACAGCGTTTGGAAGTGACAGGGAGCTGAATGAGAATGGACAGCCAGACGGCACGGGAAAGCGCAGTGGAAGCAAAGGCTGATGCGCGGCCGAAAGAGGGGCTTTCAATGCGCGAGCTGGCAATCCGCTACGGTTTTCTCAGCCTGCTTGTGGGGCTGATCATCTTCTTTTCGCTTGCCACGCGCGGCTTCACCTCGCCGCAGGCGGCGGTGTTCATCCTGCAATCCGTTTCGATCACCGGCATTCTGGCGCTTGGCGTGACAGCGACGCTGGTGGTGGGCGGTTTCGACCTTTCCATCGGCTCGATTGCCACAAGTTCCATGATGGCGGCGGCTTATGTGATGGTGGTGCTGGAGCAGAACGCGCTCGTGGCGGTGCTGGTGTGCCTTGCCATCGGTGCGCTGGTGGGGCTGATCAACGGTTTGATCATCTGCTACATGCGGGTGCCCGATCTTCTGGCAACGCTCGGCATGATGTTTCTGCTGATCGGCTTGCAGCGCATTCCGACCGAGGGACGCTCCATCGCCACCGGCATGACGCTGCCCGACGGTTCGACGGCCGAAGGCACGTTCAGCCAGGCGTTTCTGGCGCTCGGGCGGCATCGGTTCGATCTCTTCATAGAAAACCTCGTTCCGGCCTCGGTGGTGGTGTTGATCGTGCTTGCGCTCCTGATCTGGTTCTTCCTTGAATACACGCGGTTTGGCCGCATGATGTATGCGGTGGGGTCCAATGCGCGGGCTGCGGAGTTTGCCGGTGCGCCGGTCAAGGCCTATCGCATCTGGGCCTATGTGATTTCGGGCGTGTTCGCTTCAATCGGCGGCATTCTTCTGGCGGCACGCCTTGGGCGCGGCGACATCGCATCGGGCAACAATCTGCTTCTGGATGCGGTGGCGGCGGCACTGATCGGTTTTGCGGTGCTGGGGGCTGCCAAGCCGAACGCATTCGGCACGGCCATCGGGGCGCTGTTCGTGGGCGTGCTCCTGCAGGGGCTGACCATGATGAACGTGCCTTATTACACGCAGGATTTCGTCAAGGGGGCGGTGCTCGTCATCGCGCTGATCTTCACCTTTGCGCTTCTGGGGAGGAATGCCAGGTAGCGCGAAACAGGAAGCAACAGGCAGTGGAGGAGAAAGAACATGAAAATTTCACGCAGACTTCTGGGCAAGATGGCCGCGGCACTCGCCGGCGCCACCATGCTCCTGCCGGCAGGAGCCGGCGCACAGGACAAGCCCGCGCCATTCGACAATCCGGGTGACGTGGAAATTGCGCTGGTGCGCTATCTTTCCACCGGCGACTTTTTCCAGGCCTATCTTTCGGGTGTGGAAAAGCAGGCCGAGGCGCTGGGTGTGAACCTGCGTGTGCTCGACAGCCGGCAGGACGCAGCCCTTCAGGCGGACATGGTGGATCAGGCGATTGCACTTGGCGTCGACGGCATCATCATCCAGCACGGTCTCACCGAATCCATGAAGGAAGCGGCCCAGCGCGCCGTCGATGCGGGCATCAAGGTCGTGGCTTTCGACGTGAATGTCGAGAATGACGCGATCCCGCAGATCGAGCAGTCCGACCGGGATCTGGCGCGGCTGGCGCTGGAGCAGGCGATCAAGGACAATGGCGAAGAGTGGAAGGCGGGCTATGTCTACGTGGCCGGCATTGCGCCGCTCGACCGCCGCGACGAGACCTGGCGCGAATTCAAGGAAAAATATCCGGGCATCGAGGAAGTGGCGCAGTTTGGCACGCTCGACAATCCGATTGCCAATTCGGTGGCCAATCAGGCGCGCTCGGTGGTGACGGCGAACCCGGACATTCAGGTGATGTTCGCGCCCTATGACGAATTCGCCAAGGGCGTGAAGATTGCCGTGGACGAGGCCGGTCTTTCCGACAGCATCAAGATCTATTCGGCTGACGTTTCGACGGCCGACATTTCGGCCATGCGCGAGCCCGGCAGCGCCTGGGTGGCAACGGCTGCGACCAACCCCGCTGTTGTGGGCGAGGTGTCGGTACGCGCGCTTGCCATGCTTCTGGCCGGCGAGGAGCCGGGCAAGAGCGTGATCGTGCCGCCGACGCTGATCACCCAGCAGGCGCTGAACGAGGGCGACATCAAGAACATGGACGATCTGTCGGCGAAGATGCCACAGTTTGCCCATGCCGATGTGGCCGTGCCGGACTGGATGCCGCTGCCTGAGCGCGACTGAGGTCGCGGAAGAGTGGATCGAGGAGGGCGGCTTTCGGGCCGCCCTTTTTGTTTTGCGCGGAGATGATGGTGCGTGCCCTTTCCCTTGACCCTTCGCCTTTCGGCAAGCTCAAGATGCTCAGGATGAGGGAAAGGGCAGGGACACGGGGGGCGGCTTGAACGGGGAACGTGGCACGCGGTGAAGTGGCAACGAGAGCCCTCATCCTGAGCTTGTCGAAGGGCGAGGGCTGGATGGAGGAGCGATCTTGTGATCGTTGGAGCCGCCCCTCATCCGCCTGCCGGCACCTTCTCCCCGCTTGCGGGGAGAAGGAAAGCGTGGCGATGATGGCGGAGCTGTCTCAACGTTGCAAATGGAGGCGTGACAATCGAAGCTTCCTCCTTCTCCCCGTTTACGGGGAGAAGGTGCCGGCAGGCGGATGAGGGGCCTGCCGGTTTTTCTATATCAGCGCAGCGCTGCTGCGATGTTGCCGCCGTCGACGGTGGTGACGTCGGCGGTGGTGCGCTCGGCGAGGGCGTGGTTGAGGAAGGCCTGAGCGACGTCTTCCGCGCGCACTTCAAGGCCCAGAAGATTGCCGCCCATATAATCCTTCTCCGAAACGCCGCGCGCGGTGGAGCGGTTGGCGATCATCTCGCTGGTCAGGAGGCCGGAACGGATGCGGTCGGCGTTGACTGCGTTGGAACGCACCCCGATGGAGCCGTAATCCAGCGCATATTGGCGCGAGAGGAACAGCGTTGCCGCTTTGGGCAGGCCGTAAGCGCCGAAATTCGCGCCCGGATTGACCGCCTGCTTGGAGGCGTTGAAGAGCAGAACGCCGCCCGTGCCCTGCTGTTTGAAGAGGCGCACCGCATTCTGCGCCACGCTCTGATGGGCGAAGAAATTGAGCTCGAAACTCTTGCGCAGCGTGGCGTCTTCCAGCTCGCCGATCCTGCCTTCCCAGGCCGCACCCGCATTGGAGACGACGATATCGACGCCGCCGAACACGTCGCGCGCCTTATCGAAGGCGGCGCGAACGGCTGCGGAATCCGTGACGTCGGCACCGATACCGATGGCGGCATTGCCGATTGATTTCGCGACCTCTTCGGCCTTGTCGGCGTACATGTCGACGACGACCACATGCGCGCCCTGCGAGGCAAAGAGCTTCGCCGTGGCGGCACCGATTGCGCCAGCGCCGCCGGTGACCAGCGTGACCTGGCCGGACAGCGGCTTGGGCTTGTTGGAGGCGAGCTTGGCCTGCTCGAGCGACCAGTATTCGAGCTCGAAGAGGTCGGAAAGCGCCAGCGGATGGAACGTGCCGATGGCCTCGGCGCCGGTGACGGCTTCCACCAGCATCTCGCCCACATCGGCGGCGATCTTCGCCTCCTTCATGCTGCGGCCATGGCCGATGAGACCAAGACCGCGCACCAGCGTCAGGCGCGGCATGGTGTCGAGCATGGTGCGTTCGACATCGTCGGCGGCGTTGTTGGTCTCGAAATAGTCCTTGTAGCGGGCAGAGAACTCGGCGACTTTTTCGCGGATCACCTTGCCATACTCATCGAGCTTGCCGGCTTCGGGCGCGGGCAGCACCATGGGGCCGGTCTTGATGCGGATCGACAGGTCGGGCGTGGAGACACCGCGGGTGGCGAGCTCTTCGGCCGTGTCGGCGTTCACATAGTCGAGGATTTTCGGCGAGGTGCGGAAATCGCAGACCATGCGGCCATATTTGCCCTCGCCCTCGTCAATGGCGATCGCGCCACGCAGATAGGGCATGATCTCGGACGGAGTGGCGAGTTCCTTTGGCAGCGCCACGGGCTTGAACGGCGCCTTGCCGTTCTTGGCCACGTAATCCTCGGCCATGGTGACGAACTCGATCATGAGATCGTAAGCCGTCTTGGCGTCTTCGGCGAAGGTGAAGATGCCGTGCTTGTCGAGGATCAGGCCCTCGACGGACGGGTTCTTGTCATAAATGTCGGCGGCTTCCTTGGCGAGGTCGAAGCCCGGCTTGATATAGGGCACGAAGCCCAGCCGGTTGCCAAAGACCTTTTTGCAGAGCGCTTCGGAATCCTCCTGATCGACCAGCGCGAGGATGGCGGTCGAGTGGGTGTGATCGACGAATTTGTGCGGCAGGAAGGCGTGCAGCAGCGTCTCGATGGAGGGGTTCGGAGAACCCGGATCGATGAGGTTGGCGCGCTGCATGGCGACCATGTCTTCGTCCGCCAGCGCATCGAGCTTGCGGGCAGCAAGGAGCGCGTCCATTTTCACGGCGGGCAGGCCCTTCGGGCTCGATCACGCCCATGTCCCAGCCGCTGCCCTTGACGCAAAGGACATCATATTCGCGGCCCAGAATGTCGGTGGCCTTGCTTTTGAGTGAGGTGTTGCCGCCGCCATGCAGGACAAGGCGCGGCTCGCCGCCGAGAAGTCGCGTCGTGTAAACGCGCAGCGCCAGATCGCGGTCGACGCCCTTTGCGGCGTAGTGCTCGACGAGCGTTTCGGCTTCGCTGTCTTTCCAGAGGTTCTGCATGTCAGTCCTGTATCGTCTTGAAGGGTTGCGCTTGCCGGCGAGGATCAGGCCGGCGTGGGTTCACTGGCGGCATGGTGCTTCAAAAGCGCTGTCGCCATGGAGGAGGTGGTGACCAGATGGGTGAAGAAACGACCGGCGATGGCGGCCTTCAGAGGTTCGAGTTTCTCGTCCTCCTGCACCACCATCAGGCGCTTCGGTATGGCGCGGATGGCATCGAAATCGGCCGAGATCATGCGCCTGTTGTAGTCACAGTCGAGCAATTTGCCATCCGCGGTGATGATCTGGCCGGCGATGACACCGGTGGCCCCCATGCCTTTCAGCTTTTCCAGCTCGTCGATGCTGAGGGCGCCACATTTGATGACGTGGCTGTCGGTATCGAGCGCGCCGACCGTGAAGAGGGCCAGATCGCATTCGCCGATACCGTCGAGCTGTTCGCGGATGACGGGCTCTTCGCGCAGGGCGCACGCCAGTTCCTCGGTGCTCAGAACAAGGGGGGCATAGAAATTGAGGCCCTTGGCGTTGAGCCGCCGGGCGATTTCCATGGTGCACTGGTCGGGGCGATAGGCATAGGGCGAGCCGAGATTGCCGCACATTTCCACAACCGTCACACCTTCGCGGTCGGCATAGCTCATGGCGTCGGCGATGTCGTAGACGGTGCGGCCCCAGGCAACGCAGACCTGATTGCCATTCTCGACCATTTCGAGAAAGACATTGGCAGCCAGTGTCGGGATTTCTGCAGCCGGCGAGGGCGAAAGGGAATCCTCCCCCACAAGCCACACGGCTTCGAGCCCGAACGCATCTTCCATCTGGCGGGCGAGACGCTCGCCGCTGAAGAGGTGGGTGGACGTGGAGATGTTGACGATGCCGGCCTCGCGGGCCTTGCGCAGATAGAGCGCCACCGACGCGCGCGAAATGTTGAGCCGCTGCGCCACCTCGTCCTGACGCAGGCCGTGCGTGTAATATAGCCAGGCGGCCTTGTGTATGATCTGGTCTGCAGGACGATAAGCCATTCCGCGCCTCCTTTCGACATTATTCACGGCGATTGACAAAAGTCAATTCGACGCGGTGGAGGCGTCTGTGGAGCGTGATGTTCACAGGGGTGCCCCGGGGCGTGGACCAGGGCGGTTCAGGAGGGTTTCACGCGCATATTGTCCACGGGCGTCTGCCGATGCCTGAACCGGATCCGGGCCAAAGGCGAGGAGAGGCAGACCCGCTGCCGGCATACACCACAGGAGCATGTGTGTTGCCGGCACGGCGCAGGGGCCATGACACCATGCCGAAACGAAAAGGGCCGGGATGCATTTCACATCCCGGCCCGAGAGCGTGTGTCTGCGGAAGGTCCGCAGCCGCCTTGTCGCGTCAGTACCCGCGCGGGCAACGCGCTTCGTAGCGGCGACCGTACTCGTCGCGGTAGATGCAGCGGTTGCTGTTTTCCGACGCGCGGCCGATGAGAGCACCCGCTACGGTGCCGATGGCACCGCCGACGATTGCACCTTCAACCTTGTTGCCGGACGCGAGTGCGCCGATGGCAGCACCGCTGGCGCCGCCGAAAGCCGCACCCTGCTGCGTGGGGGTGCAGGCTGCGACGCCAAGAAGAAGCGCCGGTACGAGAAGCAGTGATTTTTTCATGGATCCTTTCCAATCTATGCAGTGTTCATAAGCGGCAGATATCAATTTGGTTCCATCTGAAGCCGCATGAAATGATGTCCCTATAGCCATATAGCATGCACATGAAACCCGGCAAAACTTCGTAAGACAAGCTCAGTTTTTATCGATTTCTCGCATTGTCTGACCAATTGGCAGGCAAAAAACGGTGCAGAACTTCTACCGCGGCAGGAAGTTGGGCGTTTTTCAGGCAAAATTTTGTCGAATGGGGTTCCATCTGCCTTCCATTTGCCCGAGTCTGGTCTCAATTCACACGCTCAAGGTCGCATACAGACAACAAGCGCTTGTGCTTTTGGGCCACCGTCGACCGTGTGGAGAAGTGTTCCGGTGGTGGGCGACCATTCCGTCGTTTGCTTCCAGCCCAGGACAGAGATGGAGTGAAACATGTCAAACGATATCATCGAGGAGGACCACGGGCTCGAACCGGGGCAGGACAATATACGTCTGCTCGGTCTCGACGTTCACAACCCCGTTTTCTTCATTTCGGCCGTGCTGATTGTCGCATTCGTGATCATCACACTGATTTTCCGAGATTCGGCAGGCAGCATTCTGGGCGGTCTGCGTGTCTGGCTGACCTCGACCTTCGACTGGGTCTTCATGCTGTCGGCAAATCTTTTCGTGCTGTTTTGCATCGTTGTGGCGTTCACGCCGCTCGGCAAGGTGAGGCTGGGAGGCAAGGATGCCGTTCCCGAGTATTCCTACTCCGGCTGGTTTGCCATGCTTTTCGCCGCCGGCATGGGCATCGGCCTGATGTTTTTCGGCGTGCTGGAGCCGATGTATCACTTCAACAATCCGCCGCTTGGCCTCGAGGCGCCGCTGGCAGACGGCGAACTTGTCGCCAGCGCAGTACCGGCGGCGCGCGAGATGGGCATGGCCGCCACGATCTTCCATTGGGGGCTTCACCCCTGGGCGATCTACGCCGTTCTTGCGCTTTCGCTATCGCTGGCAGCCTATAACAAGGGCCTGCCGCTCTCCATCCGATCGGCCTTCTATCCCATACTGGGCGAGCGTGTGCGCGGCTGGGCCGGTCACCTGATCGATATCATGGCGGTTTTCGCCACCCTGTTCGGCCTCGCCACATCGCTGGGCTTCGGCGCTTCCCAGGCGCTGGCCGGCCTCAACGAACTTTATGGCGTGCCCAACACCGACACGGTCAAGGTTCTGCTGATCATGGGCATTACCGGCGTGGCCCTGATCTCCGTGGTTGCGGGGCTGGATGCCGGCGTGAAGCGGCTGTCGGAGATCAACATGGTCCTGGCGATCCTTCTTCTGCTCTTCGTCATCCTTTTCGGCCCGACGCTGGCCATCATCACCGGCTTCTTTTCCAACACCTGGTCCTATGTGAAGGAACTGCCGCAGCTTTCGAACTGGATTGGTCGCGAAGACACCGGCTTCATGCATGGCTGGACCACGTTCTACTGGGCCTGGTGGATTTCCTGGTCACCTTTTGTGGGCATGTTCATCGCCCGCGTTTCGAAGGGGCGCACCGTTCGGGAATTCATTACCTGCGTGCTGATCATCCCGACGCTTGTCTCCATTCTGTGGATGACCACGTTTGGCGGCACGGCGATGGAACAGTTTCTGGCCCAAGGCTATACGGGGGTTCAGGACACGGTTGTCGACTATGTGCCCGAACTCTCCCTGTTCGCCATGCTGGCCGACCTTCCGCTTGCCGGCATCAGCTCGCTGATCGGCATTGTGCTGGTAATCGTGTTCTTCGTGACATCGTCGGATTCGGGGTCGCTGGTCATCGATACAATCACCGCCGGCGGCAAGATCGACGCGCCGGTGGCACAGCGCGTGTTCTGGGCACTGTTCGAGGGGCTTGTTGCGATCGTGCTGCTGCTCGGCGGCGGCCTGGCGGCACTTCAGGCGGGCGCCATTGCGACCGGCTTTCCGTTCGCCATTCTTCTGATGGTGATGCTCTATGCCACCTACAAGGCATTGCGTCAGGAAAGGGAGAGCGGGAACTGACCACCCGCAGGATCTGCAGGACAGGCCCCGGCGGCACCAACCGCCGGGCCTGAACCTTTTCAGGTGCCGCCCTGGGCCGCGGGCGCCCTGTCGGAGACGGCTTCCAGATATGTCTGGTAGCTCACGCATTTCACATCGGCTCTCACGCACACATTGCGGGCGAAGCGTTCCAGTGCATTCCAGTAGGCTCCCTCATTCATGAGCGTGAAATGGAAGCCGAGCTGCATGGGAGTGCGACGACCGGCATACTCCTTCTCGAACGATGCCATGAACGCCTCATAGGCGCGCTGTTCGAAGGCGGAAGCCGCTTCTGGCTTCTCCTTTCCACCGGAATGACGGACATAAAGATTGTAATCCATGGCGATGACCTGCCTGTCTCGCGGCCCCTCCGGAATGAGAGGAAGAGAGAACCGGGTGACGCCATTGCGTTTCTCAGGAATCGCCGGTCCGCTGGAAACCGTGCTTGCATCATAGGCAAACCCCTTGTTCTCCAGCGTTCTGAAAAGCCCCTTGCTGGTGGAAAGATAAGGCGCCCGGAACCCGCGGAACCCGGAACGGGCGAATTCCTGCCAGCCCTGCGGCTCGCCCTCTATCCCGTTCAGCTTCCAGGCATTGGCAACGATGGTGGAAAACTGATCGAACTCCGCCGACCAGTCGTCGGCACTCCATTTCCCGCCATCGAAATGCCCGCAGCCATGACTGGCCAGTTCGTGGCCTTCCGAGCGGGCGCTCCATATCTGTGACAGTCGTCCGGCGACATCCTCACGCGAATAGCCACTGCCGACATTGGTGCGACCACGCGCCATGCCCGGCGCCTGGTAGGCTTTGCGCGTTTCTGGAGACAGAAGATAGACGCAGGACAGAAAATAGGTGAAACGCGCGCCCGTTTCCCTGGCCAGAGCACGGCTGCGCTCCCACTGTTCCAGATGCAGTGCCCCGTCGAAAGAAATGATTACATATTGAGTCTGCGCGGTTTCACCGGCAAAGCAGAGGGTGGTCGACGCCAGGGTCATGAGCCCGGCGCACATTGATTTGAACATCAGTGCCGTATCCAGAATGCGATTCAGAGGGGCAGCGGTAGATGACAATTATGGCCGACTTTGGAAACGGCACGTGCTAGCCTGTAGTCTTACGGCACATTCAAGGCAGATGATTCGGGACGAAATGCCGTCCCCCCCTTCCATGGCGGCAAATTTCGTCTAAAAAGCCCGGAACCGGAAAAGCGCGGGACCTCCCGCCAAACATGGGTCGCATATGTCCGACGACAGTTTCATTCGCGAAGTCAACGAAGAGCTCCGCCAGGATCAGTTCAAATCCCTGTGGCGTCGTTTTGGCCCTGTGGCCATCGGCGCGGCCGTGTTGATCGTGGTCGCGACGGCTGGCTATGTGGGCTATGAACGCTGGACGTCGTCACGCGCGAACGCATCGGGAGACGCGTTCTCGCAGGCGCTTGGCCTGGCGCGTCAGGGCGAGACGGAGGAGGCGCTTGCCGCCTTCGAGGAACTGGAAGAGAGCGGTTACGGCTCTTACCCGCTTCTCGCCCGCATGCGCTCGGCGACGGTTCTTGCCGATGACGGCGACGTGGATGGCGCCGTTGCGGCATTCGACGCGATTGCGGCCGATGGATCGGTGAGCGACGTGATTGCCGATATTGCCCGTCTGCGCTCGGGGCTCCTGCTCGTGGATCACGGTTCACATGCGGATGTTTCGGCGCGGGTGGAGACCCTGACGGCCGATGGCAACGCGTTGCGCCACACGGCGCGTGAAGCGCTGGGGCTGGCAGCCTGGAAGGAAGGCAAGCGCGATGACGCATTGCAGCTTTTCCAGCAGATTGCGAGCGATGCCGAAGCGCCGCGCAACACCCGCCAGCGCGCCGAAATGATGATCGAGCTGATCGTCGGTTCGGGCCCGGCCGAATAAACGAAACCTGAAGAAGCACCATGGCTTTCAAGCTCGCCATCATTGGCCGTCCGAATGTCGGCAAGTCGACGCTGTTCAACCGGCTTGCCGGGCGTCGACTGGCGATTGTCGACGACACGCCGGGGGTGACGCGCGACCGCCGTTCACATCCTGCCAGGCTGCAGGACCTGAGGTTTGAGGTTATCGACACGGCGGGACTGGAAAGCGCTGCGGCTCCTTCTCTGGAAGGGCGCATGCGCGCACAGACCGAGCAGGCGATTGAAGAGGCTGACATCGCGATCTTCATGATCGATGCCCGCGCCGGCGTGATGCCGGATGATGCGACATTTGCCAATGTGCTGCGCCGAAGCGGCAAGCCCGTGGTTCTGGTTGCCAACAAGATGGACGTGAATGCCGCCCGCAGCGGGGTTCTCGACGCGTGGGAACTGGGCCTTGGCGACCCGGTCGAGGTTTCGGCCGAGCATGGCCTGGGCATGTCGGATCTGCGTGACGCGATTGTCGAGGGGCTGGGCGAGGATGTTGCGCTCGCCGAAGAGCCGGAAGCGGTTATCGTATCGACCGATGAGATTGCCGTTGGCGAGGATGTTGAGCCGGATTCCGAAGAAGAGGCAGTCTATGATTCGTCGAAGCCTCTGCGGATTGCCATTGTCGGACGCCCGAATGTCGGCAAATCGACCCTGATCAACGCATTGCTTGGCGAAGAGCGTATGCTGACGGGCCCCGAGGCGGGCATCACGCGCGATTCGATCTCGGTCGACTGGGAGTGGCGCGACCGCAAGATCAAGCTGTTCGACACCGCCGGCATGCGCCGCAAGGCACGGGTTCAGGAAAAGCTGGAAAAGCTTTCCGTTTCAGACGGTCTGCGCGCGGTGCGCTTTGCCGAAGTGGTGATCGTGGTCTTCGACGCGACCATTCCGTTTGAAAAACAGGACCTGCAGATTGCCGACCTGATCATCCGCGAGGGCAGGGCACCTGTCATCGCCTTCAACAAGTGGGATCTGATCGAGGATCGGCAGGAGACGCTTGCCGAACTGCATGAGAAGACGGCGCGGCTTCTGCCACAGGTGCGCGGGTTGCAGGCCGTGCCCATCTCGGCGGAAACCGGGCGCGGTTTCGACCGACTCATGGAGGCGGTGGAGAAGACGCACCGCACTTGGAACAGTCGCATCTCCACGGGGCGTCTCAACCGTTGGCTCGAGGCGGCCGTCGCACAGCACCCGCCGCCGGCTGTCGCAGGGCGGCGTCTGAAGGTGAAATACATCACCCAGATCAAGACGCGGCCACCGGGTTTCGTGGTGTCTTGTTCGCGGCCGGAAGCCATGCCGCAATCCTATGTGCGTTATCTGGTCAACGGGCTGCGCGAGACGTTCAGTCTTTCCGGTGTTCCGATCCGTGTGGCGTTGCGCACCTCCGACAACCCCTATGCGGGCCGTGCAAAGAAGCGCCGCTGAGCGCGCGCCGATCCGCAACTTTCGACCGAAACCGCGACGGGCCCTGCAATGCAGGGCCCGTTTGCTTTTATGCCGACGAGCGGCGTTAACCAGTGATCAAGGTTAACCAAATATGGTTATCGAAATTGGTTGAGTTGCGTATCGGAGAGTGTGGGTGCTTTGTCGGACGGGAAGAGTGCCGCGCATGGCGGGCAGTGAAACACGTTCATTCATGGCGCCGTTCGTGGTGGCGCTGGGCTTCTGGGTCGGGTTTCCGAATGTAATCGCGCATCAGGACATGGTCGGGCTTGTTGCCGGAGAACAGGGCAGCGGCGCCCGATGGGCAACCTATGTGGAAAAATCCGTCGCGGGGTCGGTCCATCAGGCCGAGATGCCCTTTGTCGATGGTGATCTGAAGACCGGCACGATTTCAGGCTCCGGCGTGAGCGCGCCGGGCATCGGCAAGGTTGCCTTTCGTGGCAAGAAGGGCTTCACCGGAACGACACCGGATGAAGAGCGCATCAACCGGGCCGACAAGACGGGACGGCTGGTTCAGGTCGTTCCGGTTCAGCCGCCCCGGCTGTTCGAAGCGGGCACGATCTTCGAAAAGACCAGCTTCCTGCTTGAAAAGCCCCGGCAGGACGCAAAGCGCATGGCTTTCGTGAAACCCGAAATCAAGGGTGAAGAGGTGCGGATTGCCTCCGCCTTCTACATGAAGCACGACCGCAAGGCCGACCCAGCGATACCGAAGACGATCGCGGCGCTTGTCAACAATGACGATGCCGACATTCTGGCGACCGCCTACGCGCCGCCGAAACCCGATTATGCCAAGGCTTCACCCTTTGCCAGCATTCTGCGGGAGGAGGAACCATCGCGGGGGCGCTTCATTCCACCGGTGGATGCCAAGGACCATCCATGGGCCCGAAAGGCGCTGCCGGCCAAGGTGTTTTCTGCGCGGGAGCAGCAGTGCCTCGCGGCAGGTGTCTATTTCGAGGCCCGGGGAGAATCGGTCAAGGGCCAGGCCGCCGTGGCTCAGGTGATTCTGAACCGCGTGCGCAACCCGACCTATCCCAACACGATCTGCGGTGTGGTGTATCAGAACAAGAAATGGCGCAATCGCTGCCAGTTCTCCTTCGCCTGTGACGGGATCCGCGATCGCGTGGCGAGCCCTGCGCACTTCAAGACGGCACAGGACGTGGCCATGGCCACCACCGCAGGCAAGATCTGGCTGCCGGAGGTGGGATCCTCCACCCACTACCATGCGACCTATGTGAATCCGCGCTGGGGCCCACGCCATGCAGCGCATGAAAAAGATCGGACAACACATTTTCTACCGCACGTATGGCGGCGGCTGGAACTGATCGGGACGGGCAAATGATGCTGCGCGGCGGGCCGAAAACACCCGGCATCCGCCGCGATTCCCCCTTTTGGCAGCCCAATTGCTGCTGCGCGCATTGTCGCATCCGCTTATCATATTGTTTTTAAATCTGTTTCCTGTTCTCCGATTGGGGGTAACTGCGGCTTGACTGAGGCGTGGGTGCTCACTATGTTGCGCGCGACTTTCAAGCGGATAGCCGCTGACCAGCAAACCCGGTACGGAGATTGCGGTGGCCGACAAGGATCAGCCGGACGACCTGGAACTCCGGCGCGCCGATCTGGAGAGGGCTCTCGCAAAGAAGCGGCCGGCAAAGCACGACGGCGGCGAGGGGAAGACGAAGGGCGATATGGCGGGCGTCGGACAGGCGCTCAGACTGTCCAGCGAGTTTGTGGCCGGCGTTGCCGTCGGTGCTGCGCTGGGCTGGGTCATCGATCATTTCGCCGGCACGTCGCCCTGGGGGCTGATCATTTTCCTGCTCCTCGGTTTCGGGGCAGGGGTTCTCAATGTCCTGCGAGCGTCAGGACAGATTGCTGAATTCGGGGCCGGCACGCCAAAGGGCGACCGGGATCCCGGGAAGAAATGAACGGCGCCAGCGCGCCAGATTAGAAGCGAGGGGGGCCAGGTGGCCAACGATCCGATCCATCAGTTCCAGATTTCCAAATGGATTCCGATTGAGGTCGGCGGACTGGATTTCTCGTTCACGAATTCGTCCGCCTTCATGGTGGCGACGGTCGTAGCGGCCAGCGCCTTCCTGTTCCTGACGACGTCGAGCCGCGGCCTGGTGCCCGGCCGTCTTCAGTCGATCTCGGAAATGAGTTACGAGTTCGTGGCCTCGATGCTGAGAGATTCGGCCGGGTCGCACGGGATGCGGTTCTTCCCGTTCGTGTTCTCCATCTTCATGTTCGTGCTCATGGCCAACCTGCTTGGCCTGTTCCCGTACTTCTTCACCGTTACCAGCCACATCATCGTGACCTTCGCGCTTGCGCTTCTGGTGATCGGCACCGTGGTGGTCTACGGTTTCTGGAAACACGGGTTCGGCTTTCTGAAGCTGTTCGTGCCTGAGGGGGTGCCGGGAGTGGTGGTTCCACTCGTCGTGCTGATCGAAATCGTCTCTTTCCTTTCCCGCCCGGTCAGCCTTTCGGTTCGTCTGTTCGCCAACATGCTGGCCGGACACATCACGCTCAAGGTTTTTGCCGGTTTCGTCACCTCCATGAGTGCGCTTGGCGCAGCCGGTGTTGCCGGTGCCATCCTGCCGCTCATCATGACGGTTGCGATTACCGGTCTCGAGTTCCTCGTCGCATTCATGCAGGCCTATGTCTTTGCAGTCCTGACCTGCATGTATCTCAACGACGCCGTTCATCCTGGCCACTGATCGAAAGGTTCTGGAGGCACGGTTCGTAACGTCCCCGTGGGCGGCCCCCGAGGGGCGGTAGAGGGAAACAGGTTTCACCGGCGGTTTTCCGCCAAGTCTGAAGAAAACACGCAAATCCGCGATCACAAGGAGTTTTAAAATGGAAGTAGAAGCAGCAAAGGCTATCGGCGCCGGTATCGCTTGTTTCGGCATGGCCGGTGCGGCCCTCGGCCTCGGCAACATCTTCGGCAGCTACCTTTCGGGCGCCCTGCGCAACCCGTCGGCAGCAGACGGCCAGTTCGGCCGCCTGATCTTCGGCTTCGCCGTGACCGAAGCTCTCGGCATCTTCTCGCTGCTCATCGCTCTGCTTCTCCTCTTCACCTAAGCGCGCAGATCGCGTGCGTGGCCGGCCGCTCTCGGGCGTCCGGCCGGTTTTTCAAGAGGTAGACAATGTTTGTGGCATCGGCATTCGCCGCCTCGGCGCAAGACGCCGCGGAGGCGACCCATTCGGAAACCGGCGTGGCGTCTGAAGGCGCACACGAGGCCGGCTTCCCGCCCTTCGATTCGTCGACATTTCCGTCGCAGATTCTGTGGCTGGCGATCACTTTCGGGCTGTTCTACCTGTTTCTGAAACGTGTTGTGCTGCCACGCATCGGCGGCATTCTGGAAGTGCGGCGCGACCGCATTGCCCAGGACCTGGATCAGGCAGCGCGGATGAAGGAAGAGGCAGACGCGGCAGTTGCTGCCTATGAGCAGGAGCTTGCCGACGCCCGCATGAAAGCCAATGTCATCGGCCAGGAGGCCCGCGACGCGGCAAAAGCCGAGGCGGACGCAGAGCGCCGCGAGATCGAGAAGAACCTCGATGCCAAGCTCGCAGAAGCCGAAGATCGCATCGCGTCGATCAAGGAAACGGCCATGAAGGACGTGGGATCGATTGCCGAGGAAACGGCAGCATCCATCGTTCAGGAACTGGTCGGCGGCCGGCTCGACAAGACTGCGGCAAAAGCTGCCGTCAAGCAGTAGGAGAAGGCCATGGACGCGACATTCTGGGCTTTTGTTGCCCTGATCATATTCCTGGGCGTTCTTGCCTATTTCAAGGTTCCGGGAATGATCAATGGTGCGCTCGACTCCCGGGCCGAGCGCATTCGCAACGAACTGGACGAAGCCCGCAAGCTGCGTGAAGACGCGCAGCAGCTTCTTGCCGAGTATCAGCGCAAGAGGCAGGAAGCCGAGCAGGAGGCGCAGGACATCGTCTCCGCCGCCAAGCACGAGGCCGAGCTGATCGTCAAGGAAGCCAAGCAGAAGACGGAAGAATATGTCAGCCGTCGCACTGCCCTGGCGGAACAGAAGATCGAGCAGGCCGAACAGGATGCGATCAATGAAGTGCGCGCGAGCGCCGTTGATCTCGCCGTCGAAGCGGCCCGCAGCGTGCTGGCCGACAAGGTGGACGCGAAAACCGGCACCGACCTGTTCAAGGCTTCTTTGCAGGACGTCAAGGCAAAGCTGAACTGAGCGGTTTTCCGCAGCAAGACTGGAAAACGCCACCGCTTGCGGTGGCGTTTTCATTTGGGCGCTTCAAAAGACGCGGTGTGAGGGGGAAGCGATACGCCCGACTCAATCCGATCCTCGGGCAAGGCGAGGCGTGGGTAAGGTGCATGGTGCGTTCGCGCCAGCACCCGTTTGGAAACGAACAGCCGATCTCTGATCTTAGAGATGCCGGAACCGGCTAAGGCTCGCTCACCGGCGTGGCAAGGCTTTTCAGTGGTGCGAAGGTCATCCGGTGAAGGCGCTGGACCGCGCCATGCTCGGTGATCGCGGTGCGATGGCGTTTTGTACCGTAGCCCATGTGAGCCTCGAAACCGTGATGGGGCGCAATCTGGCCGGCACGCGCCATCATGCGATCACGGGTGACCTTGGCCACGATCGAGGCGGCGGCGATGGACTGGCTGCGTTGATCGCCCTTGATCACGGCGCGGGCGGGGCAGCAGAGGCCGGGGGGAACATCGCGCCCGTCGGCAAGCGCAAAAAAGGGCGTGACGCACAGACCGGCAGCAGCCCGGCGCATCGCTTCCAGACTGGCACGCAGAATGTCGGACCCGTCAATGCTCGTGGCGCAGAGAGAGGCGACGGACACACTGACGGCCGACTGGATGATCGCTTCGAACAATCGGTCGCGGGCCTCGGCTGAAAGGCGTTTGGAATCATCCAGCCCATCCGGCAGCCTGTCGCCATCCAGAATCACGGCAGCAGCCACGACAGGACCGGCAAGCGGGGCCCCCGCCCGGCTTCGTCGAGACCGACGACAGGCGCCATGCCTTCACGCATCAATGTCGCCTCCATCTGGAAATCGGGGCGGACGGGAAGGTCGAAGAGAGTGGGAGAATCGGAACGCGTGCGAGCCATGGTGCGGCGATGCTCGCATCGGTTCCGATTCTCCGCAAGGTCTTCCCGGCTCAAGGGGCGGAAAAGCCGGGAAGCTACCGTCGGCCCACGGGGATGGGAAGCCGGACGGGATGGGTGCGCCGCAGATCTGCGGCGTAAGCTGGAGGGTGAGCCGCAGGGGTGAAGACCCCGTGGCGATCACAGGAGCAGGAGCTGCTCGCCTCCCGGCTGTGATGGCTTGAACAGGTCCGTTCTCAGCTTGCGCTTTTCCCGGTTGAGCCCCAGCCTTTTGGCTGCGATCTCGAAACGGCGGCCAATCTGCCAGGCATAGGGGCCGGTGCCCTTCATGCGTTTGCCCCACTCGGCGTCATAATCCTTGCCGCCGCGCATGGAGCGGATGAGCGAGAGGACATGTCGGTAGCGATCGGGGGCATGGCGCAGAAGCCACTCCTTGAAGATCGGGCTGACCTCAAGCGGCAGGCGCAGGATGATGTAGCCGGCCTCCCGTGCACCGGCTGTGGCAGCCGATTCCAGAATGCGCTCGATCTCGCAGTCGGTGAGCCCGGGGATGACGGGGCCAAGCATCACCGACGTGGGTATGCCTGCCTCGGAGAGGGCGCGCAGGGTCTCAAGCCGGCGCGGCGGGGTGGCCGCTCTCGGTTCCATGGTGCGCGCCAGCTTGCGGTCGAGCGTGGTGACGGACAGGGCCACCTTGGCAAGACCCTGTTCGGCCATGCGGGACAGGATGTCCATGTCCCGCAGAACAAGCGCAGACTTGGTAACAATCCCGACGGGATGCCCATGGGCTTCCAGCACTTCGAGGATTTCACGCATGATGCGGTATTTCTTCTCGATGGGCTGATAGGGGTCGGTGTTGGTGCCGATGGCAATGGTGCGGGGCTGATAGCCGGGTTTTGAAATCTCGCGTTCGAGAAGACGCGCGGCATCCGGCTTGGCAAACAGTTTCGCCTCGAAATCCAGGCCGGCGGATAGCCCCATATAGGCGTGGCTGGGCCGCGCAAAACAATAGACGCAGCCATGCTCACAGCCCCGATAGGGGTTGATCGAGCGGTCGAAGGAAATGTCCGGGGAGGTGTTGCGCGTGATGATGCTGCGCGGCTTTTCCACCTGCACTTCTGTCTTGAAGGGCGGCAATTCCTCGATCGAGCCCCAGCCATCGTCGAACACGTGGCGGGAAACGGGCTCATAGCGGCCCGACGGGTTGATGCCCGCAGCCCGACCTCGCCTGCGCTCCGTATCGATGCGGATGCCGGACCGGTCAATCACCGTATTGGCCATCGCGGCACCACCGCCATTGAAGGCAACCGCGTCTGCTCTGTTCATCTGATCCATGGGACACTCCGTGCCTGGGCGATGTGGCCGGTTTCTCGGACGCGGGAACAGGTGGAAAACGGAATCAGCATCGCCGTTGATGAATCTATTCCTATCGAACAAAGTGGAACAAAGCAAGAACTTTTGCAGCGTGGCAGATTGGTCCACGATCTTTCCACAGATGCGCGGTTTCTTGAGGGGGCGTGATCAGGGGACAGGAAGTCGGTGGCCTGTATTGTCGCGGCGCGGAAGCACACGCAGCGCGGGCTCCAGTCTGCGCGCGCGCCGGGGCGCTTGCTGAGACGCTTTCGAGGTTAAGCCGGGATCAGGCGGACTTGCCGCCGCCGCGTTTCAGATGTTCGGCAAGACGCGGCATGATCTCCACGAAATTGCACGGCATGTGGCGGTAGTCGAACTGGTCCCTGAGGATGCCATCCCAGGCATCCCGGCAGGCGCCGGTGGAGCCGGGCAGGACGAACACGAAGGTCTGGTCGATCAGGCCGGCGGTGGCGCGGGACTGAACCGTGGAGGTGCCGATCTTTTCGTAGGAGATGCGGTGAAAGACCTGGGAGAAGCCGTCCATGCGCTTGTCGAAGAGCGGCTCCAGTGCCTCGGGCGAAACATCGCGTCCGGTCAGGGCCGGTTCCGCCCGTTGTGATGATGGCATCGATGCCGGCATCCGCGCACCACAGTCTGACAGCCTGTCGGATGGCGGAGACGTCGTCGGCAACGATCCGGCGGTCGGCCAGCGTGTGCCCCGCTGATTCTATTCGTTCTGCAAGCGTCTGGCCGGAACGGTCATCTTCCATTCCACGCGTGTCGGAGACGGTGAGAACGGCAAAGCGGACGGGGATGAAGTCACGTTGTGGCATGGTGGGCATCGGCCTGATCCGCAGCTTGGGTTTGGGTGGCAAGAACAAACCAGTCGGGATGTTCCTCGGCAAGGGATGACCGCGCGCGTTCGGCCAACGGCGCGGAGGGGAAGAGGCCGAAGCAGGTGGCGCCGGAACCGGACATGCGCGCTATCATGGCGCCGGTCTGGACAAGACGCTTCAGAACCTCGGCGATCTGCGGCACCAGAAGGCGGGCTGGAGCTTCAAGGTCGTTGCGTGCCGCGGACAGCCATTGGGCCGCGGAGGCAGTGTCGGGCAGATCCTGCAGCACCGGAAGCGCGGTGTTTTCGCGTTTTTCAAGCTGAGAAAACACTGCCGGGGTCGAGAGCGGAATGTTCGGGTTGACCAGAACCAGGTGGAGGGTCGGGAAG
Source organism: Nitratireductor sp. GISD-1A_MAKvit (assembly GCF_040819555.1). Classification (GTDB taxonomy): domain Bacteria; phylum Pseudomonadota; class Alphaproteobacteria; order Rhizobiales; family Rhizobiaceae; genus Nitratireductor. Next base: position 3,092,230 of record NZ_CP161920.1, on the reverse strand, counting down.
CGCGACAGGGTTTGAAGGTTTTCGCCGATGCCGCGGGCGATCAGCGGCCGCGATGCAAGACACATGGGAATGTCTGCACCAAGGCGAAGGCCCAGCTGCGCAAGCTGCCGGTCGGCGATGTCGATTTCCCAGTGCCGGGCAAGCAGGCGCAGCGCTGCGGCGGCATCGGCAGAACCGCCGCCAATGCCGGAAGCGACGGGCAGGTTCTTTTCAAGGTGGAGCGTGACGGGAGCGCGGGCCTCACCGCCAAAGACCTCCCGAAGAAGATCGCGGGCGCGGGTGACGAGATTGCTCTCGCCGATGGGCACATGCGCTGCGTAATGGCCCGAGACGATCAGCGTGTCTTCCGCGCTTTCCTCCACCTCCAGCAAATCGCCGTGACGGGTGAAGGCGACGAGCGTATCGAGCAGGTGAAAGCCATCTGCACGCCGCCCCGTGACATGCAGCGCGAGATTGACCTTGGCCGGGGCGGCCATGCTGCCGTGCGAGACCATGCGAGGGTGAGATCCTAGTCCTTGGGAACGCGGTATTCGCCGGTTTCAGGGTCGAAGACCAGTGTTCCCATGCTGCCATTGGCCGCTTCCTTGCGTGCACGGCGGGCCTTGGCCGTAACGCGTTCGGCTTCGCGCACGAGCCTGCGGTAGCCGAAATAGGCAACAGCACCCACCACGGCAAAGAAGATCAGTTGCGGCATTGTCGATCCTCCGGTTCTCCAGCCCCGAGTTTATCCCGGTGGGCCGTCAGGTCAAAGCCCATAGCGACGCCAGAGCGCCTGTTCCTCGGCCGCTGCCAGAAGGCCCGAGGCGGCGTTGCCGGCAAGGCTGGCGCCGAGATCGGGCAGGGGCCGTGGCGCTGCTCGAAATGCCGAGCCTGCGCCCGAACAGCCCCTTTGGCTGGGTAATGAGGGCAAGCTTCGTCTTCTTGCCATACCGTTCCTTGAGCACGGAACGCATGTCGCCCAGAGCGTCCACCAGGCCCAGATCGAGCGCGCGCTTGCCTGTCCAGAAGGCACCGGTGAAGAGCTCGGGATCATCCGGCAGTTTTGCACCACGGCGTTCCTTCACGAGATCGATGAACATCTCGTGCATGTCGAGCTGGAGGGCCTTCAGGCGCTCGACATCTTCCGGTTTCTCGGGCTGAAAGGGGTCGAGGATCGCCTTGTTCTGGCCGGCCGTATGGACGCGGCGTTCAACGCCGATCTTGCTGATCAGTTCCTGAAAACCGAAACCGGCCGACACGACACCGATCGAGCCGACGATTGAGGAGGGGTCGGCGATGATCTCGTCGCCGGCTGCCGCGATCATGTAGCCACCGGAGGCCGCGACATCCTCGACGAAGACAAAGACCTTCTTGCCTTTTTCCTGTGCCAGATCACGTATGCGGCGGAATATCAGACGCGACTGCACGGGTGAACCGCCCGGCGAATTGATGGAAATGGCGACGGCGGGGGCATCGGAATTGGCAAAGGCCTTTTCGAGCACGGCCGCGGTTGTGGCGAGCGACAGGTTCTGACGAAAGGCGCTGTTCGATGGCATGATCGCACCGGACAGCCGGACCACAGGTATGGTGACGGCGTTGCTGCGCAGGCTTTTGGGAAGAAGACGGCTGAAAAGGCGTCGCAAGGGCTAGGTCGCTCCTGAATGCGTGTCGGTGTGGTTCGAAAGCATGTAGGCATTTGCGCGCGACGTGCAATGGCGAAGCCGGTTCAATCACCAAAAAGCGCCGCACGACCATTGGTAAGCGCCTCCGCACGCTCCGTCACGCGGTTCTCGCGGTCGCGCAGGACAAGGGCGGGCTCCAGCGTCAATCCGGCGCGATTGCCTTTTTGAGCGCGCAGCAGGATGCGAATTGCCGGGCGTTCGGCCCTTCCGTGGACGGGCACGATGCGGGCGCCGCCGAAGCGGCCCTCAAGTGCCGAAAGGATGCTCATCAATGAGGCGGGCCGCGCAATCAGCGCCAAAAGCCCCTCGGGTCGGACGATGGCTGCTGCAGTGCGCAGCCATGTCTCGAACAGATCTTCGGCCATGACATGGGCTGCCCTTTTCAAGGGGTCCGGGGTCGCACGGTCGCTGGCGCTGTTGAATGGCGGGTTCATGATCGCGGCAGAAAAGCTGTCGCGGTGAAGGCCCGCCGCCTCCCGCTCACTTCCCCTGAGTGTCACATCGGCTTCAAGCAGGCGCACCCGATCGTGGAACGGGCGGTTTTCGGCAAGAGCGATACTGCGCCGGGCGCAGTCGGTCATTTCGGGTGCGTTTTCGACAAGTGTGATGTTTGCGTGAGGGCAGCGGCTCGCAACGGCGAACCCGGCTGCACCCGCACCCGCACCGAGATCGGCAACGGAACCGGTAATGCCATGCGGGAGTGCTGCGGCCAGAAGCATGGCATCCACGCCGGAGCGGTGTCCACGACCGGTGGGCTGGACCAGGCGAAAGGCATCACGGTGGAAGGAATCGACGCTGTAGCCTGCGTCGGTGAGGATTTCAGCCATTGTTGTCGTTGTCGTATTGCCGAAGTTCATGCTCGATGCCCGCATCTTCCAGGATCCGGAATGCCCTGGCCCGGTCATCTTCATCGATGAGGACACGCTTCGGCAGAATGCCCAGCGATCCTTCCAGAATGCTCATGTTCTGGTCTGCCACGAAAAACCCGATGCCGGCATCGCGCAGCAGGCTTTCGACAAATGAAATCACCACGGGGTCGTTGGTACGGATAAGCTCGAACATGGCCGCGACGTTGACAGTTTGCGCTGCCCCTGTAAACGGGATTCGTGAACGCGGGAGCCTGTGTGTGGGGAACGGCCGCGCGCATTCGCCGCTTGCCCCTTCGGGGGGAGGGGCACTAGATTGCCCTGAGCGTGGTAGGGTGCCGTGCAAGCCCTGAGGGCGTGGCCGTGCTCTATGTTTTTGTAATTCTGCATTTTTGCGAGTTCCAGTTGATTACATCTGGCTGCAGGATGCTTTAGGTTTCCGGCCTGGCCGCGATTGGAGGACCATCTGTGGGTGTAGTGTTGAATCTCGATGGCAAGCGCGGTGCCGCTTCCATCGCCAGCCTGATGGAGTTGACCGCCGATGAAATGGCGCGCGTCAACGAACTGATCCTGTCGAAGGCAGGCTCCGATGTGGAGCTTATTCCTGAGCTGGCTAAGCACCTGATCGATTCCGGTGGAAAACGCCTGCGTCCCATGCTCACGCTCGCAGCCGCCCAGATGTTCGATTATGCGGGTGACGGGCATATCAGGCTCGCCACCAGCGTCGAGTTCATGCACACTGCCACGCTGCTGCATGATGATGTGGTGGATGAGAGTGACCTGCGGCGCGGCCGCAAGACGGCCCGCATGATCTGGGGCAACCAGGCGAGTGTTCTGGTGGGAGACTTCCTGCTTGGCCAGGCATTCCGCATGATGGTCGAGGTGGGATCGCTCGAAGCGCTCGACATTCTGTCGACAGCGGCCTCGGTGATCGCCGAAGGCGAGGTATTGCAGCTCAGCGTGGCCAAGAATCTGGAAACGACGGAAGACGAATATCTCGCTGTCATCAAGGCGAAGACGGCGGCGCTGTTTTCGGCCGCCGCAGAGGTTGGCCCGGTTGTGGCCGGTGCGAGCCGCACCGATCGCTCGGCGCTGCGCTCATACGGCACCAATCTCGGTCTTGCCTTTCAGCTGATCGACGACGCGCTGGATTATGGCGGCAAGAGCAGCGATCTTGGCAAAAATGTTGGCGATGACTTCCGCGAAGGCAAGGTGACCCTGCCGGTCATCTTGAGCTATCGGCGTGGCAGCCCCGATGAACGCGCCTTCTGGAAGAGCGCCATCGAGGACAACCAGACCGATGATGCAGCGCTTGAAAAGGCCGTGACACTGATGAACAGGCACGGTGCAATTGGCGACACGATCGGCCGGGCACGCCATTTTGGCGAGATCGCCCGCGATGCGCTGGCACCCTTGAAGGACACGCCGCAAAAAAGTGCCCTGCTTGATGTGATCGATTTTTGCATAAGCCGCGTCACATGAGGCCAGCCTCGGCCATTCAGGAATCTTGACGACAGTTCTCGTTGATGCCTTTCCGCAAAAAGGCCATGCTTGTCTGCAAGGTGAGGAGAGATTCCCGCCAAGCCGCTTGTGCGAGAAGAACGATACGAGGATAGGAGGCCGCGGGTCGGCAGATGAGAAAACGCTTCAAAACGGGACTGTTTGCAACGGTCAGCCTGGCGGGGTTTCTTGCAGTGTCGGCTCAAGCGGGGTTTGCGAAGGGGGGCGGCGCGAATGACGAAGATCTGATCGCGATCTCTTCGTTCTCGGGCGCATTTCTTGCCGGTCGGGCCGCTGAAGCGGACAACGACCTCGACAGTGCCATCGATTATTACGAGCGGGCGCTCTCATTTGAACCGGACAATCTGGCGATCCAGCAGAGCCTGCTGCTTGCGCTCGTGGCGGAGGGGCGTTTCGACGATGCGTTGCCGCACGCCCGCGCCCTCAAATCCGTGCCCGAGATGGAGCGTTTCTCACGGCTTGGCCTGGCGGTTGATGCATTGCGCAACGAAAATTATGCGCAGGCGGAAAACTGGCTGAAGCTGGTTCTCGAATCGGATCTCGACCGCCTGATCACGGCCATCATGTCGGCCTGGGCCGAGGCCGGACAGGGGGCGTTTGATGACGCGGTCAAGTCGCTCGCGGACCTTGACGGTCCCGAATGGTACAAGCTTTTCAAATCCTATCACATCGCTCTCATTCTTGTTCAGGAGGGCGATGACGAGGCGGCTGAAGTGGCCTTCAAGGCCATTCTCGACGATGTGACCGCCGCTTCGGCCGGCCCCGACACCTATATGCGCAGCATCGAGGCCTATGCGGCATGGCTGGCCGGGCGTGGCGAAAAGGAAAAGGCGCTTGCCACACTCGACAGGGGCGAAAACTACATTACGGGCCGTGCGGCCACGATTACCATGCGGCAGAAGATCAAGGCCGATGAAAAGGTGGCATTTCCCGTTGCCGACCCGCGCGAGGGTGCGGCCGAAATCCTCCTGAACATCGCCACGGCCCTCAATCGGGGTGGTGGTGAGCCCTTCGTAAAGCTTTATCTGAACTACGCACTCGCCTTGAGCCCCGACAATGACGATATCGTGATCCAGCTTGCCTCGCTGGCCGAACAGCAGAGCGAGCCGGAAAAGGCAATTGCCTATTACGAACGCATTGGACCGGGCTCGCCCTGGCGTCGCCTGGCAGAACTGCAGACGGGGCTGAACCTGGCCGACCTCGACCGGCATGATGAGGCCGAGAGCTTCTTGAAGGCTGCCATCGAGAAAGATCCCGACGATATCCGCGCCTATCTTTCGCTGGGCCGGGTCTTTGCGGTGCAGGAGGACTATCGTTCGGCTGCCGAGGTCTACGATGAAGCCGTCACGCGGATCGGTGAGCCGCAGCGCGAGGACTGGAGCCTCTTCTATCAGCGCGGCATCGCCTATGAGCGGCTGAAGGAATGGGACAAGGCGGAGCCGAATTTCTTCAAGGCGCTGGAGCTTTATCCCGATCAGCCTCAGGTGCTGAACTATCTGGGATACTCGTGGGTCGACATGAACATGAAGCTTGAGGAAGGGCTTGAGCTGATCAGCCGCGCGGTCGAGCTGCGCCCCAATGACGGCTATATCGTCGATTCTCTTGGGTGGGCGCATTATCGGCTCGGCCGCTACGAAGAGGCAACGAAGGAACTGGAGCGGGCGGTTCAGCTGCGACCGGAAGACCCGGTTTTGAACGACCATCTGGGAGACGCCTACTGGCGCACCGGCCGCAAGCTGGAGGCAACCTATCAGTGGGCCCACGCACGCGACCTGGATCCGGACCCGGACCTGCTTGCGGAAGTGGAAAAGAAGCTGAAGGAAGGCCTTCCCGACAAGGAGCCGAAGCGCATTGCCGAGGCATCCTCCACCGGCGACGACACGGGTGGGGCGCAGGCAACCGATGCGATGCCTGATGCCGGAGCGACCGAGCCGGAGCCGGAACCGGAGTCGGAGCCGGAAGACAGGACTACCGAACCGCAGGCACCCGAAAACGGCGACGCCGGTGATGTGATGTACACAATCAAACCGGGGGAGACCCTGTGGTCCATCGCCGCTGACCAGCTTGGCGATGGTGAACGCTTCCGCGACATTCTGGCGATCAACCCCGACCTCCAGCGCAATCCAGACCTGCTTCGCGCGGGACAGGAAATCCGGCTGCCGGAGTGAGTGCGTGCTTTCCACGCCAGCACGGCCTTGACGCCTGCCGGGGCGCGGAATAGGACGTGCCGGCACCATCCGGAGAAGCATTGTGACCGCGCCAAGCACCGATCTGCCCATCACGCACCCCACGCGCTCGTTTCAGGGGCTTATCCTGACCCTGCACAATTACTGGGCTTCGCATGGCTGCGTGATCCTGCAACCCTATGACATGGAAGTGGGCGCGGGCACGTTTCACCCGGCAACGACGCTGCGATCGCTCGGACCAAAGCCGTGGAACGCGGCTTACGTTCAGCCCTCGCGCCGGCCAAGCGACGGGCGCTATGGCGAAAACCCGAACCGGCTGCAGCACTATTACCAGTATCAGGTGATCCTGAAGCCGAACCCTTCCAACCTGCAGGAGCTCTATCTCGGCTCGCTGGAGGCCATCGGCCTCGACATGGCGACGCACGATGTGCGCTTCGTGGAAGATGACTGGGAAAGCCCCACACTGGGCGCATGGGGGCTTGGCTGGGAATGCTGGTGCGACGGGATGGAAGTCTCGCAGTTCACCTATTTCCAGCAGGTCTGCGGCATCGAATGCGCGCCGGTGGCGGGCGAACTGACCTATGGTCTGGAGCGACTGGCCATGTATGTGCAGGGTGTGGACAATGTCTATGACCTCAATTTCAACGGCCTCGAAGGCGACGCCAAGGTGACCTATGGCGATGTCTTTCTGCAGGCCGAACAGGAATATTCCCGCTTCAATTTCGAATATGCCGACACGGACATCCTGTTCCAGCATTTCAAGGATGCCGAGGCCGAGTGCCGCGCGATCCTGGAAGCCGGCGCTCCCGCGGATGAGGGCCATCTGCACAAATGCGTTTTCCCCGCCTATGACCAGTGCATCAAGGCCAGCCACGTGTTCAACCTGCTCGATGCGCGCGGCGTGATCTCCGTGACGGAGCGCCAGAGCTACATTCTGCGCGTGCGCGAACTGGCGAAGGGCCTGCGGCGAGGCATTCTTGAAAACGGATGCGGGCGGCGCGGAGAAGGCGGCGGCCTGAACAACCTCTTTTGGTGATTCTCGCAGCGGGGCGTATCATGGATGCGCCCCGTTTGTTTTGGTTCCACGGGGCCAAGGGAGGAAATCATGACGCAGCATGGCCATTTCCACTGGAACGAACTGATGACCCGCGACGCGGAGAAGACCAAGGACTTCTATGCGGCCACTGTCGGCTGGACTTACGATGGTATGGATATGGGCGATGGGCAGACCTATTGGGTCGCGATGGCAGGAGAAGAGGCCGCAGGCGGCATTTTCACCATGACTGGGCCGAATTTTGATGGTGTTCCCGAACACTGGATGCCCTATCTCGCGGTTGATGGTGTTGATGGGGCGCTGGAGAAGGCGAAGGGCAAGGGAGCCGAGGTCCTGCGTGAGCCCTTCGACGTGCCGGGTGTGGGACGCATCGCCATCCTGCGCGAGCCGGGTGGTGCCGTGATTGGCTGGATGACGCCTGCGCCGCAGGAGTAGGTTCTGGTTTTTCGGCAGGACCTTATCCGCGTCATCCCGGCCGACCAGAGGGAGAGCCGGGACCCATTGAGCAGCGGGGCGGGTTTCCTCAGATGATGCCGGAATCGCCAACGATGGTCCAAACAGGACCGGGCTGCGCTTCAGGATATTCTTCCAATGGGTCCCGGATAGCCCTTGGGGCTTCCGGGATGACGGTGGCTGGTGTTCGCTCTGCCGAAAGCGTCTGCAGGGCGCGGCGGATGCCGGAGGGGCGCTCGGTGCTGCCGGGCATGGCCTGAAGGATCAGGCAGGCGCTGAGCGCGATGGCATGAAGGAGAGCGGGGGCGGTTTTCATCGTTCTTGTCCGGGTGGTGACCTGATACCGATCAGTCGCTTCGAGCGATGAAAAGGTTCATTCGCGCCGCGTGGCGGGTGACATTGGCGGACGGAGTTGCTATTGCCGGGCGCGACACAGTCCGCTTTTCAGAGACATCCCAATGCCCGATCTTCTTCTCGAACTCCGCTCCGAGGAAATTCCCGCCCGCATGCAGCGCAAGGCCGCCGGCGACCTGAAGAAGCTGGTGACGGATGGTCTTGTGGATGCGGGGCTGACTTATGAGGCGGCGACCGAATACTGGACGCCGCGCCGGCTGGCGCTCGACATTCGCGGCGTGACCGCCCGCTCCAAGGATGTGCGCGAGGAACGCAAGGGCCCGCGCACCGACGCGCCGGAAAAGGCCATTCAGGGCTTTTTGCGCGGGGCGGGGCTTTCCTCCATCGATGAGGCGGAGGTGAAGAGCGACCCGAAGAAGGGCGATTTCTATGTGGCGGTGATCGAGAAGCCCGGCCGGGCGGCCGAAGAGATCGTTGCCGAGATCATGCCGGGCATCATCCGCAATTTCCCGTGGCCGAAATCCATGCGCTGGGGCGCTGCCTCGGCAAAGCCGGGCAGCCTGCGCTGGGTGCGCCCGCTGCAATCGATCCTGTGCACCTTCGGGCCGGAAACGGAGGATCCGGTGGTGGTCGATTTCGAGATCGACGGCATCCGCTCGGGCAATGTCACCTATGGCCACCGCTTCCACGCGCCCGACGCCATCACCGTGCGGCGTTTCGACGATTATGCGGAGAAGCTGGAAGCGGCGAAGGTCGTGCTCGATCCCGACCGCCGCAAGCGCATCATCCTCGATGACGCGCGCAATCTGGCCTTTGCCAACGGGCTTGAGCTGGTGGAGGACGAGGGGCTTCTTGAAGAGGTCTCCGGCCTTGTGGAATGGCCTGTGGTGCTGCTTGGCGCATTCGAGGAAGACTATCTGACGATCCCGCCGGAGGTGATCCGGCTGACGATCCGCGCCAACCAGAAATGCTTTGTCTGCCGCCCGCAGGGCGAGACGGAAAAGCTGTCCAATCGCTTCGTCATCACCGCCAATATCGAGGCGAAGGACGGCGGCAAGGAGATCGCGCACGGCAATGGCAAGGTGGTGCGCGCGCGCCTTTCCGATGCGCTCTATTTCTGGAAGACGGATCAGGCTTCGCTGCCCGATCTCGGCAGGCTTGAGGAATCGGCTGAAAAATTCGGGCTCGATCTTTCAAAGCCGCTCGACCAGCGCATGGCGCGGCTCGACCATCTGGGCGTGACCTTCCATACCAAGCTCGGCACGCAGGGTGAGCGCGTGGCGCGGATTGCGGTACTGGCGAATGGGCTTGCGCCCGTGGTGGGGGCGGACCCGGCAGAGGCCGTGCGTGCAGCGCATCTGGCCAAGGCCGATCTCCAGACGGAAGTTGTGGGAGAATTCCCCGAGCTGCAGGGCTTCATGGGCCGCAAATATGCCGAGCTTCAGGGCGAGAGCGCTGCGGTGGCGGCGGCCATCGAGGATCACTACAAACCGCAGGGGCCCAACGACGCCGTGCCGACCGACCCGGTGGCCGTGGCTGTCGCGCTGGCCGACAAGCTCGATATGCTTGTGGGCTTCTGGGCGATTGACGAGAAGCCCACGGGATCGAAGGATCCCTATGCGCTGAGACGCGCGGCGCTGGGTGTGATCCGGATTTTGATTGAGAAACAGGCAAGGATGCCACTTTCGAATTGCCTCGCGAATGCTCGTCAACTGCATACACCGATGGTTCCTTATCCGAAACCGGACACGAATGCAGATAGTAGTCGGGATGCTTTGGAGCGCGCTTGGGATGTTGCCTTCCTGTCCGACCTGCTCTCCTTCTTCCATGACCGTCTGAAAGTCTATCTGCGCGATCAGGGTGCGCGGTATGATCTGATCGATGCGGTGATCGCCGATGATGCCGACGATCTCCTCCTGATCGTGCGGCGCGTGGAGGCGCTTTCGGAGTTTCTGGCGACCACGGATGGCGAGAACCTTCTGGCGGGCGCCAAGCGGGCGGCGAACATCGTGGCCGATGCGGAGAAGAAGGGGACGGCCATCGCCAAGACGGTCGATGCGAAGCTCTTCGAGACCGATGAGGAGCGGGCGCTGTTCGACAGTCTGGAAGAGGCGGAGAATTTTGCCGGTCAGGCCATCGCCGCCAATGATTATGTGAAGGCGCTGTCCTTCCTGGCGCGGCTGCGCCAGCCGGTCGATGCCTTCCTTGATGGCGTGATGGTCAATGCGGATGACGAGGCGGTGCGGGCAAACCGTCTGGCGCTGCTTTCACGCATTCGCAGCGCCACGGCACAGGTTGCCGATTTCTCGAAAATCACCGGGTAGCTACGCGAACACGTAGACCGCCAGCGCCACGGCGATATAGGAGGCGAAGCCCGCCAGCGGGCCGAGCCGCTGCAGATAGGCCGGTGGTGGCGTGCCGGGCTGGCCGCGCCGGACGGCCATGAAGCCAAGCACGGCGACGGCAAGGATGAAGGCTGCCGCGACAAGCTTGAGCAGGAAGGCCGAGCTCAAGAAAGCACCCTCATAGCGCACCAGCCATAACCACAGGCCTGTCAGCCACAGGAGCACAACGCCTGAAAGCGTGATGAGCGTGAAGCGCGGGCGCAGCGCCAGAAGGCCCGGCGGCGGCGCGCCCTCGGAGCGCCTGGCCTGAATGGCCACCATCATCCCGCCGAGACCGCCGGCCGCCCCCAGCATGAGGCCGAACAGGTGCAGGATTTTCATGAGGGTGAGCATGGCGTTGGTCTCCGGGAAATGATGCGCGGAGGGTGCGCCGTGCGGCGTGGAAGGTCAAGCGCATCGCAACGCGCTTTCCTGTCAGGCTGATGGCAGGAGCCTATTCGGGTTCTCCGACCGGCTGGCCGGTGGACAAAGCGGGCGCTTGAGACGATGGCGGCGACGCAGTGCCTTGCGCCGGCGATCGCCGTGAGGCTTCGCGCTTGGGGGGCGTGGGCGATCCGGTTTGCGATGGCTGGGGCGTGGTCGCCGGGCCACGTGCTGGAGATGCGTGGGTTCCGCCCCTTATGATCTGTGGCGGGCGCCTTGCACCATGGGGAGCAGTGCCGGCGGTTTTTCTGCTGGGTGACGATGCCGTCGGCAGTTCGACGCCGATGCTGATCATAGAAGGCGATAGCTCGATAAACTCTGCACCGGGCATCTGGTGCAGCGCAGGGATCGGGTATGCCAGATCCGGCAGGAGGGGAGCTGTTGCAGCTGGGAGGACCGGTTCGATCTCCCGCAGGGAAACGGTGGAATGGGTGTGGCCGGAAACCTGATCTGCCAGTTCGAGCAGGGAAGAGGCACGAACGGGATCAGCTGCCAGAAGCAGCATGGTGACGAGCATTGGCTTTAAGTGCCATGGCTGCATTGCTTTCCCCCCGCTTTGATGTGCGGTGTGTGGGCGCATTCCTTTTCGTGCAGTCCATCAAACGCGAAATGCCTTAAGATTTGACAAACTCTTTCGCCGGCGAAATTTCTGGACCCTGCGTGATCCGGCTGGCGAGCGTGCGGACAAATTGAAATCGGCACCTGTCGGCCCGCCATGCTTGCCCGCGTCGGAAAGGCGCGATAGTCAGCAGAGTGATTGCGAAAGGAACAGGTGCTTGGCTGACATACTGGCAGAGAGTGAGGCATTGCCACGGGCGGTGGAGCTGTTGCGATCAGGCGCGGCCATCGCCATCCCGACGGAGACGGTTTACGGGCTTGCTGCCGATGCCACCAATGGCGAGGCGGTGGCGCGCATCTATGAGACCAAGGGACGCCCGCAGTTCAATCCGCTGATCGCCCATGTGGCGGACCGCGAGATGGCCGAGCGCATTGCCGTTTTCAACCCGCTCGCGCGCCTTCTGGCGGATGCCTTCTGGCCGGGGCCGCTGACGCTGGTCCTGCCGCATCGCGCCGGTTCCGGCGTTCACCCGCTGGTGACGGCCGGGCTCGACACGATCGCGCTGCGCTGCCCGAAAGGCTTTGGCGCACGCGCGATCAAGGCGCTGGGGCGGCCTGTTGCGGCCCCGAGCGCCAATTCGTCGGGTCGTATCAGCGGCACATCGGCTGAGGCGGTCGAGGCTGATCTCGGGTCGCGTATTCCGTTGATCGTGGATGGCGGGCCGACGCCTGTAGGGCTCGAATCCACCATTGTGAAGGTGGAGGAAGACAGGATCACGCTTCTGCGTCCCGGTGGCATCGCGGCTGATGAGATCGAGCGCGTGACCGGCATGGTGCTTGAAAGGGGCGCGAAAGGCGTTCAGGCGCCCGGCATGCTGGCCTCTCACTACGCGCCCAGTGCTCATATGCGGCTCGCCGTGGCAGAGGTGAAACCGGGAGAGGCGTTGCTTGCCTTCGGGCCTGAGCGGGCCACGGGGGCGGAGAGGGCGGTTGCCATGCGCAATCTGTCGGAGACCGGAGACATGCGCGAGGCGGCGGCGAACCTCTTTTCACACCTGCTTGCGCTCGACCGGTCGGGCACTGCCACAATCGCTGTTGAGCCGGTGCCCCTTGAAGGGCTTGGCGAAGCCATCAATGATCGCCTCGCGCGCGCTGCCGCCCCCCGCGATCACTAGATTCAGACCCCAATGCTTCAGGAAACCGCAACTTCATGACCATCGACGCCGCTCTTCTCGCCCGTTTTGCCAAAATCGTCGGCGAGCGCCACGCACTGACCGCCGCCGACGAACTCGCGCCTTACGAAGAAGAGCCGCGCGGGCTGTTTCGGGGAAAGACGTCGCTGGTGCTGCGTCCCGGCTCGGTGGATGAGGTGAGTGCCATCCTGAAGCTTGCCAGCGAAACCGGCACGGCGATCGTGCCGCAGGGCGGCAATACCGGCCTTGTTGGCGGCCAGATGCCGGACGGCGAAGGCAATGAAATCGTGCTTTCGCTCTCGCGCCTCAACAAAATTCGCGAAATCGATCTGAAATCCAACACGGCGACGGTGGAGGCCGGCGTGGTGTTGCAGGTGCTGCAGGAAACGGTGGCCGAGAAGGACCGCCTGTTTCCCCTCTCGCTCGGTTCGCAGGGCTCTTGCCAGATCGGCGGCAATCTCTCGTCCAATGCCGGTGGCGTGGGCGCGCTTTCCTATGGCACGGCGCGCGACCTTTGCCTGGGTGTCGAGGTGGTGCTGCCCACGGGCGAGGTCTTTGACGATCTGCGCAAGCTCAAGAAGGACAACACCGGTTACGACCTGAAAGATCTGTTTGTTGGTGGCGAGGGCACGCTGGGCGTGATCACGGCGGCGGTGGTGAAGCTCTTCCCCATGCCCAAGGGGCGGGAACTGGCCTGGGCGGCGCTGCCGACGCCTGCCGATGCGCTGCGCTTTTTCGAACTGGCCAATGATCGTATCGGCAATGGGCTGACGGCCTTCGAGCTCATCGAGCGCACGCCGCTTGCCTTCACGCTGGCGCATGTGCCGGGTTCTGTCGACCCGCTTGCCGAGGCGCATCCCTGGTATGTGATGGTCGAGATTTCCTCCGGGCGTTCGGGCGACGATGCCAAGGAGCTGATGGAGGAGGTGCTGACGGTCGCCTTCGAGGAAGGGCTGGTGGTGGACGCCGCAATTGCCCAGAACGAGGGTCAGGCCAATGCCTTCCGCCACCTGCGCGAATCCATGTCGGAGGCGCAGAAGCCCGAAGGCGGCTCGATCAAGCACGACATCTCCGTGCCGGTGGCGGCTATCCCAGAATTCATCGAGCGCGCGGGCAACGAGGCACAGAAGGTTGCGCCGGGCTGCCGGGTGGTCTGCTTCGGCCATATGGGTGACGGCAATCTGCACTACAACATCTCGCAGCCGAAGGATGGCGACCGGGACGCCTATCTTGCGCTCTACCGGAAGATGAACGATGCGATCCACGCCATTGTGCGCGATCTGGGCGGATCGTTCTCGGCTGAGCACGGCATTGGACGCATGAAGCGCGACGAGCTGATCGCCACGCAGCCTGCCATCGCCACGGAGCTGATGCGCCGGGTGAAGGCAGCGTTTGACCCGGCCGGCATCATGAACCCGGGTAAGGTGATCTGACTGCGCACCAGCGCTGCTCAAGGGCGTGCGCCCGGCGGGCGGAAGCTGCCGCCATTTACTTCCCGGTCACGCCTCTTGCCAGATCGTTACACCTGGTGGGAAATCGCTAACCAACTGTAAGGTCAGCAAAAATTTACCGACTTTCTAAGCCTGACGGTAACGGGCCGGCGCTAGGGTGCCTTCCATAACGAGGTCGAAAACGGCCCGGTGAGAGAACCGGAAAACCGGCTCTCAGGAGTGACAGGAAGGCAAGAACATGAACAGTGGGCTCAAGCCAGTCTGGGCGGGCCGCGCAATGCGGCTCGACCCTTTTCGCCTGCCGCAGGCGGTGAGCTATGCATCGCATGACGATTTCGGTGAAGTATCATTCACCGTGGACAGCCGCGGCGTGCGGATGAAGCGTCTGCTCGACAGGAGCGGCCTGCCGGTGACCTTCGCCCTGCCGCCGCGCGCTTTTCGTGGAGTGGCAGCGCGTGCCATCGAAGACGATTACGGTGTCGTGACCGTTACGCTGGAACTGCATCACACGGATCCGATGCTTTGTGTCCCGCTGCTGGTTGCAGATGACCTCGACGATGTGGCGGCCGACTGGCGCGCCTGGTCGGAGGCGCTGCGCCTGCCCATGCTCATGATCGAGGCAGACGGCGTTGCCCATGCGCTGGAAGACACGCTTGGCGAGGTGAAGGCCGGCCAGCCGCAGGACCGGCGGCAGGGCCGTCCGGTGCGCGCGCGCCGCCCACGTTTTCTTGCACGTCGCAAATGCGGAAGCCTGGGGCTGAGGGTGGTCGTCGCCGGCGACGAGATCATTGCCCGCGACTGATTTTTCAGATCAGAACTGTGGGCTGATCACGGCCCACAGGCCGCCGCCAATCAGGCCGAGGAAGATCAGCCAGCCAACCACATTGTTGGAGCGGAAGAGCGCCAGACACTGATCGGGATTGTCGATGTCGATGACCCGGATCTGCCGCGCCATATGGCCCCCTGCGGCGACAAGGCCGGCGAGTGCGGGCATGGGCACTTCGGCAAGCGCGAAGGCGACGGCGAAGAACAGAAGCGCGCCGCCATAAAGGGCGATCAGCCACTGGCGGGTCTTGTCTCCGAACAGGCGTGCGGTGGAGCGAACGCCGACGATGGCGTCGTCCTCCTTGTCCTGATGCGCATAGATCGTGTCATAGCCGATGACCCAGAGAATGGAGCCGAAATAGAGAAGCACGGGAGCGAGCGTCAGGCTTTCGAACTCGGCCGCCCAGCCCATCAGCGCCCCCCAGGAAAAGGCAAGTCCCAGAAAGAGTTGCGGCCAGTCCGTGAATCGTTTCGCGAAGGGGTAGATCGCCACGACGATGAGCGAAGCGAAGCCGAGTGCGATGGCAAAGGCGTTGAACTGCACGAGCACCAGAAGCCCTAGCAGCGCCTGCGCCAGAAGGAACGCCCAGGCCTGCCCGCGCGAAACCTGTCCGGAGGGAAGGGGACGGGAGCGTGTGCGCTCGACCGCATTGTCGATGCGCTCATCCACCAGATCATTGTAGGTGCAGCCGGCCCCGCGCATGGCAACCGCACCGATGAGGAAGAGCAGGATGTGCCAGAGCGAGGGCAGCACCTCGGTGAAGGGAGCGCCGGGCTTTGCATAGGCCGAAGCGGCAAGAGCGGTGGACCAGAGGCAGGGCCACAGGAGCAGTTGCCAGCCGATGGGACGGTCCCACCGGGCAAGCTGCGCATAGGGCCACATGCCGCGCGGCATGACGCGATAGACCCAGTGGCCGGATGGGGCATCGGAAACGCGGCCCTGACCTTGGCGTGACTGGATCTTTTCCATGGCAAAAACTATCCGTTCTCGTGTGGTTTCCATGCAGGGAGTGACAAGCAAGCATGCCCGCGTCAAGCGTTTCTGTCGGGGAACGGCAGACAAGCGCCTTGATTTTCGGCGCGAAGGGCCATAGCCCGAAGCAAAGATTGAACAAGCGGGGATGCGGAAGATGAATGTTCTCCTGATCGGGTCCGGTGGCCGCGAGCACTCGCTGGCCTGGAAACTGGCAGCGTCTCCTGTATTGACGAAGCTCTATGCAGCGCCCGGCAATCCCGGTATGGCGAAGGATGCCGAATGCGTGACGCTTGACGTGGCCGACCACGGGGCTGTTGTCGCCTTTTGCCGGGAGAAGGCGATTGATCTTGTCGTGGTGGGGCCGGAAGCGCCGCTCGTTGCCGGCCTCGCCGATGCGCTGAATGAGGCGGGAATCCGCGTTTTCGGCCCGAGTGAGGCGGCAGCCCGGCTTGAAGGGTCCAAAAGCTTTACCAAGGAGCTGTGTGACCGATACGCGATACCCACGGCGGCCTATGGGCGTTTCGAGAATGCGCTGGCAGCGCGTGAATATGTGCACGCGCATGGCGCGCCCATCGTCATCAAGGCGGACGGGCTTGCCGCCGGCAAGGGCGTGACCGTGGCCATGACGGAGGATGAGGCCATCGCTGCCATCGACGACTGCTTTGACGGAAGCTTCGGCGATGCGGGCGCTTCTGTCGTGGTGGAGGAGTTTCTGGAGGGCGAGGAGGCAAGCTTCTTCTGCCTGTGCGACGGCACGACGGCGCTGCCCTTCGGCACCGCACAGGACCACAAGCGCGTGGGCGATGGCGACACGGGGCCGAACACGGGCGGGATGGGCGCCTATTCGCCCGCTCCCGTGCTGGACGATGAGACGCTTGCGCGCACCATGGCCGAGATCATCGAGCCGACGCTGAAGGGCATGGCGGAGATGGGCGCACCGTTCACCGGCGTTCTTTATGCCGGGTTGATGCTGACGAAGGATGGCCCCAAGCTCATCGAGTACAATGTCCGTTTCGGCGACCCGGAATGCCAGGTGCTGATGATGCGGCTCAAGGAAGATCTTTTGCTTCTGATCAACGCGGCGGTGGACGGGCAACTGGCGCATGTCTCCGTGCGCTGGCGCGACGAGGCGGCGCTGACCGTGGTGCTGGCCGCAAACGGCTATCCGGCAAGCCCTGAAAAGGGCACGGTGATCGGTGGACTTGACGTGGCGAGCGCGGATGAGGGTGTCGAGATCTTTCACGCCGGAACGGCCCTGAAGGAGGGCGCACTGGTGGCCAATGGCGGGCGGGTGCTAAACGTCACTGCACTGGGCAAATCGGTGAAAGATGCGCAGGAGAAGGCCTATGGCGCGGTCGATCTGATCGACTGGCCGGAAGGTTTCTGTCGCCGCGACATTGGCTGGCGCGCGGTGGAACGCGAAGGCTGAGGGCGGAGCGCCAAGGCGTTACCTGACATCCGAGTGTCACCTGCAGCCACTAGATCCTGACCGTGAAGGCGGGAGCGAACGGCGGGACTGGACACCATGGCGCATATCATTTTTCTGCACGGCGCTTCGAGCAGCGGCAAGTCGACGCTTGCGCGGGCGCTTCAGGCCGAGATCGAACTGCCATTCTGGCATATATCGATTGACCATTTGCGCGATGCCGGCGTCGTGCCATCAGAGCGTTTTCGGCGCGGTGACTTCGACTGGCCGGGTCTCAGGCCAGCCTTCTTCGATGGGTTTCACAAGTCTCTGGCTGCCTATGCCGGCGCGGGAAACCACCTGATCCTCGAGCACATTCTTGAGTATGACGAATGGCTGCCAGAGTTGCAGTCGTTGTTTTCACCCTTCGATGTGTACTTTGTGGGTGTTCATTGCCCGTTGCCCGCGCTGATCGAGCGCGAGAAGGCGCGGGGAGATCGGCCTGAAGGCAGCGCACGGCGTGATTTTGAAACCATCCATGCCGGGAAGACTTACGATCTGGAAGTTCAATCGCTGGATGGTGTTTCCCTCAATACCGAGCGCATCCTGAACGGCTGGAGAACGGGACGGCGGGACTCGAACTTCTCAAGAAGTGCTGGCGCCGCCTGAGAGCGCTCAGTCCTCGAACAGATGCGCCATCTCGAAGGGATCGGGAGCGGGTTTTTCTGGGACGGTGCCTTCCGCCATCCGCTTCTTATGGTGGATGAGCGAACACTCGATGGAACAGAGAATGCCGCGATCCGTCCAGTAGGCCGGGCCGTTTTCGATCAGGCCTTCATGATAGGCAAAGCCCGGCGTTCCAAACATTTTTCCGCATTCGATGCAGCGGTTCTTCTCCGGCCTTGCAAGCATTGGTGTTCCTTCCGTTGGGCGACTTCTACCCCTGGTGCAGGGTGACTGCAAGGAATTCAATATTGACGTTTACGTAAAAAGAAACTAGCAATCTTGCGCCAAGGTATGATGGCGGGGGTGTGGTCGAGCGGCTAGATTTTGGTCCCGGGCGCACGCTGGACAGTTTGGTGCGCGCCGCACTTACAGGCGCTGTCGGGACATCAGGAGGATTGCAGCATGTATCGAGCCCCGGTCGACGAAATCGCCTTCACCCTGAAACATGTCACCGGGTTTGCCGCTGATCTGGATGCCGGCCGATTTGGCGATCTTTCCGAAGATCTGGTCGATGCGATCGTGGGCGAGGCCGGGCGCTTTGCTTCTGAGGAGATCGCGCCGCTGGCGAAGGTGGGCGACGAAAAGGGCGCGGTCTTAAAGGACGGTGTCGTGACCACGCCGCCGGGATGGGCCGACCTCTACCGGCGCTGGCGCGAGGGCGGCTGGAACGGACTTGCCGCTCCTGAGGAATTCGGCGGGCAGGCGCTGCCGACCCTGCTTTCCGTTGCCGCGATGGAAATGTGGAACTCCGGTTCCATGGCGTTTGCAATCGGCCCGACACTGACCATCGGGGCAATCGAAGCGCTGGAGAAACACGCGACACCGGAACTGCAGAAGACCTATCTTGAAAAGCTCGTCTCGGGCGAGTGGATGGGCACGATGAACCTGACCGAGCCGCAGGCCGGATCCGATCTCAATGCGCTCAAGGCGCGGGCGGAACCGGTGGGCGATGGCACCTATCGCATCTTCGGCCAAAAGATTTTCATCACCTATGGCGAGCAGGATTTCACCGACAACATTGTGCATCTGGTTTTGGCAAGGCTACCGGATGCACCGGCGGGCACGAAGGGCATTTCGCTTTTTCTCGTGCCAAAGTTTTTCGTCAATGACGATGGCACGTTGGGTGCGCGCAACGATGTGTTCTGCGCCTCCATGGAGCACAAGCTGGGCATTCATGCCTCGCCCACCTGCACCATGATCTATGGCGACGGCAGGTTTGGCGACACCCCGGGCGCGGTCGGCTGGCTGATCGGCGAGGAAAACCGGGGGCTCGCCTGCATGTTCACCATGATGAACAACGCCCGGCTGGCGGTCGGCATGCAGGGTGTGGGGATTGCCGAGGCGGCAACGCAGAAGGCGATGGCCTATGCGCAGGAACGCCGGCAGGGCCGCGCCGCCGGTGCGCCCAAGGATGGCGGTATGAGCCCGATCGTAGAGCACCCAGACATCAAGCGCACGCTTTTGACCATGAAGGCTGAGACACAGATGGCACGCGCGATCACCTATGCCTGCGCCTATGCCATCGACCGGGCGCGGATCGACGAGGGCGACGAGGCAAAAGCCTGGCAGGCGCGCGCGGATATTCTGACCCCCATGGCGAAGGCCTTCTCCACCGATGTGGGCGTGGAGGTCGCCTCGCTGGGTCTGCAGGTTCATGGCGGCATGGGCTATGTGGAGGAAACGGGCGCTGCCGCGCTTTACCGGGATGCGCGGATTGCGCCGATCTATGAGGGCACGAACGGCATTCAGGCGATTGATCTCGTCATGCGAAAGCTGCCGCTTCAGGGCGGCGAGGCGGTGGCGGGTCTGATCGGCGAATTGCGCGCGGACCAGAAAGCGGCTGCCGGCGCATCCGGTCTTGGGGCGACCGGTGAGAAGCTGGCCAACGCAATCGATGATCTGGAGGCGGCGACCGGTTTCATGACCGATGCCATGGCCGAGGGGCGGGTGAACGAGGCGCTGGCGGGTGCGACGCCCTATCTGCGCCTGTTTTCTCTCGTCATCGGCGTGGCTTTCAATGCGCGCGCTGTTGCCGGCAACGAGAACCCCGGTCATGCCGTGCTGGTGCGCTTCATGGCGGAGAACCTGCTGGGCGAAACGGGCGCACTCAGGCAGCGCGTGACGGAGGGGGCATCGAGCCTCGATGCGGCGGCCGACGCCCTTCTTTCGGCCTGAGGAGACAATCATGAGCGAGCATATTCTCATTGAGCGACGGGGCGCGGTGCAGGTCATCCGCCTGAATCGCCCGGAGAAGAAGAATGCCATCACCCGAGCGATGTATGCGGCAATGGCGGAAGCGCTGAAAGCGGGTGACGCCGATGAGGCGGTGCGCTGCCATGTGCTTCTGGGCACGCCGGGTGCATTTTCGGCGGGCAACGATCTTGCCGATTTCATGGCCGTGGCCGCTGGCGGCGAAGGCGGCGAAGAGGTCTATGATTTTCTTCTGGCGCTGGCAGGAGCGGGAAAACCGCTGGTTTCGGGCGTCGACGGTATTGCAGTCGGGATCGGCACGACGATCAACATGCATTGCGATCTGACATTCGCCACGCCTGAGACCGTGTTTTCCACGCCGTTTGTGGATCTCGGTCTCGTACCTGAAGCGGGCTCGAGCCTGTTGGGACCGGCAATCATGGGCCATCAGCGCGCCTTTGCCATGCTGGCTATGGCGGAGGGACTGCCGGCGCATGAGGCGCAGGCGGCAGGTTTGATCCACCGCGTGGTGGATGAGGGCGAGCTGGAGGGCGCGGTTTTCATGGCAGCAGAAGCGCTTGCCGCCAAACCGCCTGAGGCGCTGCGCATCGCCCGCAATCTCTTGCGCGGACCGCGCGACGATGTTGTCGCGCGCATTCGGGAAGAGGGCGAGCATTTTCGCGCACGACTGAAATCTGACGAGGCGCGGGCCGCCTTCATGGCTTTCATGAGCCGCAAATAGGCGGTGGGCCCGGCCTGGGAGTTACGGGTAAAGCCGCTCCGTCTGCCAATCTCCCTTTTCGTCGCGGCTGAAGACGACGCGGTCGTGCAGGCGGAAGGGGCGGTCGTGCCAGAACTCGATGGCCTGCGGAAGGATCCGGAAGCCAGACCAGTGGGCCGGACGCGGGATCGTGCCGACGGCGAATTTCGCTGTGTATTCCGCGACGGCCTTTTCAAGCGCGAAGCGGCTTTCAAGCGGTCGTGACTGTTTTGAGGCCCAGGCACCGATACGGCTGCCGCGCGGACGCGAGGCATAGTATTCGTCGGCCTCTTCGTCGCTCACCACTTCGACCGGCCCGCGAATGCGCACCTGTCGGCGCAGGCTCTTCCAGTGAAAGCACATGGCGGCTTTCTTCGCGCTCAGGACTTCCTGTCCCTTGGCGCTTTCGAAATTTGTGTAAAACACAAAGCCGCGCTCATCGAAGCCCTTGAGGAGCACCATGCGCACATTGGGCATTCCATCGGGATCGACGGTCGCCAGAGCCAGCGCATTGGGATCGTTGGGCTCGGATTTGGTGGCGTCTTCCAGCCATTCGGCAAAGAGCCGGAATGGCTCGTCGCGCTCAGTGAAGTCACCGGATTTTAACGTCTCGTCAATCATACTGGCTGCCTGTTCGCGTTATCTACGGGGAGTTTGCCGATTGTCGGTGCCAGTGCAAGCGCCAGTTCGGGGTATGGTCTTGGGGCTGCGTCTTTTGCAGTGCCTTTTCTTCTCCGTTATCGTGGGCTTGCTCGCGGGCTGCAGCGTATCGGCGCTCGACCTTGAGGGGGCGGGTGCGGATATCGACCGCTATGCCGTCACGGGCTCGATCTCCCCAGTGATGGAAACCTCCCCGGCCCTGACGCTGCCAGCCGGAACGGATGCGATGCTTCATGCAATGGTGGCGGAGATGGGAGCGGAGCTGGACGGTGCGCTGCCACTCTCATGGGCCGATGAGGAAAACGGTGTTCGCGGTGTGATCTCCCATATATATGATGATGGAACGTGTCGCAGTTTCGTGACCACGCGCGAAAGTTTTGACGGGATCAGCCTCTATCGCGGCACGGCTTGCCCGAGCCCGGAATTCGGGTTGCAAATTCAGGCTTTCGAGGCGGTTTGACGGGCGAAACCGGCGCAGGGTCTGGAATTTCTTCCTAACCGAACGCATATAGTGAACAACATCCCGAATTCACGAGCGTTTTGCCCTATAATGGGGAACGACCAGGAACAGAGTTGCACATGCGCAATCCATATGACGTTTTGGGCGTGGCCAAAAACGCCTCGTCCAAGGAGATAAAATCGGCTTACCGGAAGCTGGCAAAGCAGTATCATCCGGATCAGAAGCCGAACGATCCGAAAGCCAAGGAGCGGTTTGCCGAAATCGGCCAGGCCTACGAGATTCTGGGCGATGACAAACAGCGCGGCGCTTTTGACCGCGGCGAGATCGATGCCGAGGGCAAACCCCGTTTTGCAGGATTCGAAGGTGCCGGCGCAGGTGGCGACCCGTTTGCGGGCTTTCGGCGCTCCGGACGCGGCGGACCGGGCGCGCAGCACTTTGAATTCAGAAGCGGCGGAGCCGATGGCGCGGGCTTTGGCGGTGCGGACATTTTCAGCCAGATTTTCGGTGATGCCTTTTCGCAGGCAGGAACCGGTCGCGGGCGCCGTGCCGGGGCTGGGAACGCCGGCGGTCGCCCCAGTGGCATGGGTGATCTGAACGCGACGCTGGATGTGGACATTGAGGATGTGGCGAAGGCGGAAAAGGTGACGGCGATCTTTCCCGGCGGGCGGCGCATAGCAGTCAAGCTGCCGCGCTATGTCGAGGATGGTCAGACCATTCGCCTCAAAGGGCAGGGCGAGGAAACGCCGTTCGGCGAGCGTGGCGATGCACTGGTGAAACTGCGTTTCAGACGCCATCCGCGCTACCGGGTGGAGGGACGCGATCTCCATGTGGATCTTCCGGTGAGCCTGCGTGATGCGGTGCTGGGAGCCAAGGTGCCGGTGGAGACGCCGACGGGGCGCCTTGCGCTGACGGTTCCCGCATGGACCAGCTCCGGCAAGACCATGCGCCTGAAGGGACGCGGGCTGCCGCGCAAGACAGAGGGGCATGGCGATCTTTACGTCCATGTTCAGATCATGCTGCCGGAGGGCGGAGACCCGGCTCTTGAAGCATTGTTCCGCCAATCCGCTTGATGCCTTGGCCGGGCTGTGCGATAGGGCTGCCGGCTTATCGCATTGCGCGACCGGGGAATCGCCGGCTGTGCAAATGCAGAACACGGGACGATGAAGCGCCGCGCCTTCAGGTGAATGCATGACGCTTCGGCAATTGAATTCGGAGAACCATTCCATGACCAATGGCAATGGCCTGATGGCCGGAAAGCGCGGGCTCATTCTGGGGGTCGCCAACAACCGTTCGATCGCCTGGGGGATCGCGAAAGCATGCGCCAATGCGGGTGCAGAGCTTGCGCTCACCTATCAGGGTGACGCGCTAAAGAAGCGTGTGGAGCCGCTGGCCGAAGAGCTGGGCGCCATTGTCGCCGGTCATTGCGATGTGACGGACATGGACAGTGTCGATGCGGTGTTTGCAAAACTTGAAAAAGAGTGGGGCAAGCTGGATTTTCTCGTTCATGCGGTCGCTTTCTCCGACAAGGACGAGCTGACGGGCCGATATGTCGATACGAGCCGTGAAAACTTCCTGCGCAGCATGGACATTTCGGTCTATTCGCTGACGGCCATTGCCAAACGCGCCGAGCCGCTGATGAGCGATGGTGGATCGATCCTGACGCTGACCTATTACGGCGCCGAGAAGGTTATGCCGCATTACAATGTCATGGGGGTCGCCAAGGCCGCGCTCGAGGCCAGCGTGCGTTATCTTGCCGTCGACATGGGCGGCAACAACATCCGCGTCAACGCCATTTCGGCCGGTCCGATCAAGACGCTGGCCGCCTCCGGCATCGGTGATTTCCGCTATATCCTGCGCTGGAACGAGTACAATTCGCCGCTGAAGCGGGTGGTCACCACTGATGAAGTGGGCGATTCAGCGCTTTACATGCTGTCGCATCTTTCGCGCGGCGTGACCGGCGAAATTCTGCATGTGGATTCCGGCTACCACGTGGTGGGAATGAAGGCGGTCGATGCCCCCGACATTTCGGTGGTGAACGAATAAGTTCGCAGGCGAGTTGTGCTTCCAAGACTTTTTATCATCCGCCACGGCCAGACGGCCTGGAACGCAGAAGAGCGACTTCAGGGACAGGCCGATACGGACATCAATGCGGTTGGCCAGGTGCAGGCCGACCGCAACGGTATCCGCCTTGCCGACCTGCTCGACCACGATGCCAGCGGTTTTGATTTTGTCGCAAGCCCCTTACGGCGTACGCGGGAAACCATGGAACGGGTGCGTGCAGGGCTTGGCCTTCCACGGGAAGGCTATCGCACCGACCCGCGCCTGATGGAGCTCAATTTCGGCGACTGGCAGGGATATACCTATGCCGAGCTGGAAGCGGCGAAACCGGGCTGCACGGCCGGGCGTTCACAAAACAAGTGGAGCTTCCTGCCCCCCGGGGAGGCTGCCGAGAGCTACGAAACGCTCGCAGAGCGCATCAAGCCCTGGCTTGAAGAGGTTCGGACGCCAACGATTTGCGTGACCCATGGCGGGGTCATCCGTTCGCTCCTCTATCTCACCGGGCACGCTTCGAGCGACGAGGCGGCAGCACTCGCCATCCCTCAGGACAAAATCCTGCGTTTTGAGAATGGTTCGGCAGACTGGCTCTGAAACTATTCCGGCAAGAGCATGTCGGTGATCTGCCTCACGCCATTGTCGACCTCGCGATAGGCGAGAATGACGGACATTCCGGTTTCGACGGCGGTTACATCCATCTCGCCGGGAAGCCGGTATGTTTCTCCGTTTTCGAGCGTGATGGTCAGCTTGTCGGTATCGACATTCTTGATTGTTCCTTCGGCATCCAGGGCAAGGGCCGAGGACACAAGCATGAATAAGCCCCCCACAGCAGCGAAAATGCGCATTCAATACCTCTTGGGTTTCGATGTGGGCCTCAAAAATTGGTGACGGTGTCACCGTTTCAGTTGAAGCACATAAATGTGTCAAAACTGGTGCGAAAGGCAATCCGGTTTGACGGTGCCGGCAAACGCCAATAGAAGCGAGGCGATTGGCCCGCGGCCCGACCGCGACGGCTGCTGTGTCAGGATTTCTGGAAGCCCGCATCTATGTCTCACAACACATTCGGCCACCTGTTTCGTGTCACCACATGGGGCGAGAGCCATGGCCCGGCCATTGGCTGCGTGGTTGACGGGTGCCCGCCCGGCATCCGTTTCACACAGGCCGACATTCAGGCGGAGCTGGACAGACGGCGGCCGGGACAGTCGCGTTTTGTCACCCAGCGGCGCGAGCCGGACGAAGTGAAGATCCTCTCGGGCGTGCTGCCCGACGAGGATGGCGAAACGCTGATCACCACGGGGACCCCGGTCTCCATGATGATCGAGAATGTCGACCAGCGGTCCAAGGATTATGGCGAGATCGCAAAGCGGTTCCGGCCGGGTCACGCCGACTACACCTATGAGACCAAATATGGCCTGCGCGACTATCGCGGCGGCGGGCGCTCTTCGGCGCGCGAGACGGCAACGCGGGTGGCTGCCGGCGCACTTGCGCGCAAGGTGGTGCCGGGCATGGCCGTGCGCGCGGCTCTGGTCGCCATGGGCGAAAAGGAAATCGACAGGGCGAACTGGAACTGGGATTTCATCGGCGATGCGGAGAACCCGTTTTTCACGCCGGATCCGAAGTCTGTTCCGGTCTTTTCCGACTATCTCGATGGCATCCGCAAGGCCGGCTCCTCGGTGGGCGCGGTCATCGAGGTGGTTGCAGAGGGTGTTCCAGAGGGGTTAGGCGCGCCGATTTATGCCAAGCTCGACCAGGACATCTGCGCCAATCTCATGTCGATCAACGCCGTGAAGGGCGTGGAAATCGGCAACGGGTTCGAGGCAGCCCGCATCACCGGCGAGGAGAACGCCGACGAGATGCGCATGGGAAATGACGGAACCCCGCGGTTCCTCAGCAACAATGCCGGCGGCATTCTGGGGGGGATCTCCACCGGCGAGCCGATTGTCGCGCGCTTTGCCGTCAAGCCGACATCTTCTATCCTGACGCCGCGCCAGAGCATCGACAGGGATGGCAATGAGGTCGATGTCCTGACCAAGGGAAGGCATGATCCTTGCGTGGGCATCCGCGCCGTGCCGATTGCCGAAGCGATGGTTGCCTGCGCAATCGCCGATCACTATCTGCGCCATCGCGGCCAGACCGGCCGCATCTGACGGAGTTTCCTGATGGCATATGATCAAAAGAAGGTCGTCGAAGCCCTGCGCGCCTTTGAGAAGGGCGAAATGGTTGTCGTCATGGACGATGACGGGCGCGAGAACGAGGGCGACATCATCGTTGCGGCCGTGCACTGCACGCCCGAAAAGATGGCTTTCATCGTGCGCCACACGTCGGGCATCGTGTGCGCGCCGATGCCCCATGGCGAGGCGAAGCGGCTGAACCTTGCACCCATGGTGGCCGAGAACGATGCGCCGCATGCGACGGCATTCACCGTGAGCGTCGATTTCAAACATGGCACCACCACCGGCATTTCAGCCGAGGACCGCACACTGACCGTGCGCAATCTGGCTAACCCGAATGTGGGACCTGGCGACTTCGTGCGTCCGGGCCACATCTTCCCGCTGGTTGCGCGCGAGGGCGGCGTGCTGATGCGCTCGGGCCATACGGAGGCTGCCGTCGATCTGTGCAAGCTCGCCGGGCTGCCGCCCATCGGCGTCATCTGCGAACTGGTCAACGATGATGGCACTGTGATGCGCGGACCGCAGGTTTCGGCCTTTGCGGAGAAAAACGGCCTCAAACAGGTCTCCGTTGCCGACCTCATTGCTTACCGCCAGCGGCAGGAAACGCTGGTGGAACGGGTGGCGAGCTTCGACATCGACACGCCGAGCGGGCCGGCAAAAGCACATGCCTATACGCTCCCGTGGGAGGCGATGCAGCATGTGGCGATCGTGTTTGGCGACATCCGTGACGGGGTGGATATCCCGGTCAGGCTGCACACCGAGGATGTGGTGACGGACGTGTTCGGCACGGAAGAGCGGCTGCGCGAAGCCATGGACCGCATGGCGGGCCTTGGTCGCGGCGTTCTTGTCTATCTGCGTGAAGGTTCTGTGGGGGTGGCCCATGAAAACCGCCGTCGTCCGGCTGGCAGCGACCGCGAGGACCATGACGAGGCGCTGCGGCGTGAGAGCGAATGGCGCGAAATCGGCCTTGGCGCGCAGATTCTCAAGGATCTTGGCATTTCCTCCATCAAGCTGATGGCCTCGCGCGAGCGGCACTATGTGGGGCTCGAAGGTTTCGGCATCGAGATCGCGTCTACCGACATCGTGTAGATCGGTGCTTCCGGCTCCCCCATTTGGGGCGTTGACATTCCGTTTTCATCGGTCATCCTCCACCGAATTCGATTGAGGGGGAATGAGATGTGGGATTTTGACATAGGCAGGACGCTTGCGATCATGGGCCGGACATGGCCTTTCATCGTGCTGCGCATGCTTGTCTATTTCGGGATCACGGTGGCCTATATCTTTGCCACGGGAACGGGGGCTGGCGTCGGCTATGGTGTCGGCCACATCTCCACGGACCCCGGCGGCCCCGGCACATTTGCGCTGTGGGGCGGTGTTGTCGGTTTCGGGCTGGTCTCAGCCATCGTCTACTGGATCCGCGAGTACATCCTTTACATCGTCAAGGCTGGTCATATCGCGGTCATGGTGCACCTGATTGACGGGCGCGACGTGCCAGATGGCAAGAGCCAGATCAGCTATGCGCGTCAGGAAGTGACAGCGCGTTTCGCCGAAGCCAACATTCTTTTCGTTCTCGATCAGCTTGTGAAGGGCGTGATTCGTGTTCTGACCGGGCTGTTGGGCGGGATTGCCGGCTTTCTGCCCATTCCCGGCCTCGACACGCTCATGCGTTTTGTAAATACGGTGATCCGCATCGCGCTGACCTATGTCGACGAAATCATTCTCGGCTACAACATCCGCATCAAATCCAGCACCCCGTTCGAAACGGCGCGCCACGGCGTCGTGCTCTATGCGCAGAACGGCAAGACCATGCTGAAAAACGCCGTCTGGCTGGCGCTTTTCATGTGGTTGCTCACCTTTGTCGTGTTCCTTGTCATGCTGGCACCGGCGGGCGCCATTCTCTATGCGATGCCGGGTCAGCTTTCGGGCTGGGCCTTCGTGTTTGCAATCGTGTTTGCATGGGCGGTGAAGGCAGCGTTGATCGAGCCTTTTGCCATCGCAGCGCTCATGTCTGTATATTTCAAGGTCATCGAAGGGCAGACGCCCAATCCCGAATGGGACCGGCGTTTGAGCGATGCGTCGAAACAATTCCGCGAGCTGAAGGATCGGGCGCTGGAAACAGTGCGTGTCCGGCCCGCGACCGGGTCCCGGGAAACGGCGGGGTGAAACCCTGTTGACGGTGGGAGCGGCGTTGAGCCGCCTCATGGTCAAGCTGACCTTTGACCACTACACTTGTGGGATGAGAACCCGTTTCTACACACACCCGATCTGTCGTGAACACCTCACGCCGCCGGGCCACCCGGAGCGGCCCCGACCGCCTGCGGGTGATTGTCGATTGCCTGGACGACGAGCCATTCGCCTATCTCGAGCGGCTGGAAGCGCCGCTTGCCCAAGAGGAGACGGTTCTGCTTGCGCATCCACCGGAGCATCTCGACAAGGTGAAGGGGAGCATTCCTGCGGAGGGACTGGCGGTCATAGACGAGGACACGACTGTCAGCCCGAAAAGTCTTGAAGCGGCATTGACGGCGATTGGCGGGGCGCTCGCAGGCGTGGACGATGTGTTCTCCGGCGAGGCGGGCAATGCTTTCGTTGCCGGGCGACCGCCTGGCCATCATGCCGAAAAGAACCGTGCCATGGGATTCTGCCTGTTCAACAGCGCTGCTGTGGCTGCCCGCCACGCGCAGAACAGGCACGGAGCAGAACGCGTTGCCATCGTTGACTGGGACGTGCACCACGGCAATGGCACGCAGGACATCTTCTGGGATGACCCGAGCGTGCTCTACTGCTCCACGCATCAGATGCCGTTATATCCCGGCACGGGTGCAGCGCATGAAACCGGAGCCGGCAACATCGTCAACGCGCCGCTGCCGAGCGGATCCGGTTCACAGGCGTTTCGCGAAGCGTTCGAGGAGAAGGTTCTGCCGGCGATCGATCGGTTTTCACCGGATCTGATCATCATTTCCGCGGGGTTCGACGCGCATTGGCGCGACCCGCTGGCAGAGATCAATCTGGAAGCCGGGGATTTTGACTGGGCAACGGCTGTTCTGATGCAACGGGCCGACCGTTTGTCACAGGGGCGGCTTGTCAGCCTGCTTGAAGGTGGGTACGACCTGCAGGGACTTTCCGTGTCGGTCGCTGCACATGTGGGCCGTTTGTTGAAGGGATGAGAGATGGCCGAAGAAGCCAACAACGACATCAAGAGCATGAGCTTCGAGCAGGCACTCGAGGCGCTGGAGAAGATCGTTGAGGATCTCGAGCGCGGCGACGTGCCGCTCGACCAGTCCATCAAGATTTATGAGCGTGGCGAGGCGCTCAAGAAGCACTGTGACAAACTTCTGAAGACCGCAGAAGACAAGGTGGAGAAGATCCGCCTGTCACGTGAAGGCCAGGCTGCCGGCAGCGAGCCGCTCGACCAGGGTTAAAACCTCACCATTTTCGATTGGAATAGCGCCCGTGCCCTGCGGTGCGGGCGCAAAGACTGCGCGCATTTCAGAATGAACAATACCCTGATAGAACCATACTGTTTCATTGCATCGCGTTTACTTTGGATAATCAAAGTTCTATGTCGATGTGATGCAAACAGCAGAGGTGACGCGCGTGAAATCGCCGCCGCAGACTCCCCTTCTTGACACGGTGGACGTGCCCGCCGATCTGAAAAAGCTTTCAGAGGACGCGCTGCCGCAGCTCGCCGACGAATTGCGAGCCGAGTTGATCGACGCGGTTTCCAGAACCGGCGGGCATCTGGGGGCAGGGCTTGGCGTGGTCGAACTGACCGTGGCGCTGCACCATGTGTTTGACACGCCCGCTGACCGGCTGATCTGGGATGTGGGCCACCAGGCCTATCCGCACAAGATCATCACCGGGCGGCGCGACCGCATCCGAACCCTGCGCCAGGAGGGGGGGCTCTACGGCTTCACCAAGCGTTCGGAAAGCGAATACGACCCCTTCGGCACCGCGCACTCCTCCACGTCCATCTCCGCCGGTCTCGGCATGGCGGTCGCCCATGGTCTGGCCGGCGAAAAACGCAATGTGATCGCGGTGATCGGTGATGGCGCAATGTCGGCGGGCATGGCCTATGAGGCAATGAACAATGCCGGCGCGCTCGACGCCAGGCTGATCGTGATCCTGAATGACAACGAAATGTCGATCGCCCCGCCACAGGGCGCGATGAGTGCCTATCTGGCACGTCTCGCTTCCGGTCGCACCTATCAGGGCGTGCGCGATTTTGGCAAGAAGCTCACCTCATATCTGGGCGCTGGCGTCGATCGCGCCATCACCCGTGCCGTGGAGCATGCGCGCGGTTATGTGACGGGTGGCACGCTGTTCGAGGAGATGGGTTTTTTTCATATCGGTCCGATTGACGGACACAATTTCAAGCATCTCCTGCCGGTGCTGAAGAATGTGCGCGACAATGGCAACGGGCCCGTGCTCATCCATGTGGTGACGAAAAAGGGCAAGGGCTATCCGCCGGCAGAGGCCCGCCGCCGACAAGTATCATGGCGTCAACAGGTTCGACGTCATCACCGGCGCCCAGGCCAGGGCGCCTGCCAATGCGCCGAGCTACACCAAGGTTTTCGCCCAGTCGCTCATCCAGGAAGCGCGGGAGGATGACCGGATCGTTGCCGTGACGGCGGCCATGCCTTCCGGCACCGGGCTCGATCTTTTCGAGAAGGAGTTCCCCGAGCGAACCTTCGACGTGGGCATCGCCGAGCAGCACGCAGTGACATTTGCAGCTGGACTGGCCACCGAGGGGCTGCGCCCCTTTGCGGCGATCTATTCGACCTTTTTGCAGCGCGGCTATGACCAGGTTGTGCACGATGTGGCGCTGCAGAACCTGCCGGTGCGCTTTGCCATCGATCGGGCGGGGTTTGTGGGCGCGGATGGTCCCACCCATTGTGGCGCATTCGACATCACTTATCTCGCCAGCCTACCGAATTTCGTGGTCATGGCAGCGAGCGACGAGGCGGAGCTGCGGCACATGGTGCGCACCGCCGTCGAGCACGATCAAGGGCCCATCGCCTTCCGCTATCCTCGTGGCAATGGCGCTGGTGTGGAGATGCCGGAACGTGGCGAAGTGCTGGAGCTCGGAAGGGGACGGGTGATGCGCGAAGGCTCCAAGGTGGCGCTGCTTTCTCTTGGCAGCAGGCTTGAGGACTGTTTGAAGGCAGCGGACGAACTGGATGCTGCCGGCCTTTCGACCACAGTTGCCGATGCACGGTTTGCAAAGCCGCTGGACACGGAACTGATCAGGTGGCTGGCATTGGAACACGAGGTGCTCATTACCATCGAAGAGGGCGCTATTGGCGGCTTTGGCTCCCACGTTCTCAACTTTCTTGCGCATGAAGGGCTTCTGGAAACCGGCGTGAAGGTGCGGCCCATGGCCATGCCGGACCGGTTTATCAACCATGCCAAGCCCGAACGCATGGTGGCGGATGCGGGCCTCGATGCGGCCGCCATCGTGCGCACCGTGTTTGCTACCCTGGGGCAGGATGCCGAGAGTGCGGCCCGTGCCTGATTGCGTTGTCTCGGTACGCGAAAAAAATCTCCGCGGGAGAGCCTGATGAGGCTCGATCAGCTGCTTGTGGAACGCGGCTTCTTCGACAGCCGCGCCCGAGCGCGTGACGCGATCCTGCGGGGCACGGTTCAGGTGGACGGCCTTCCGGCGAAGAAGCCGGGACAGACAGTCGCGCCCCAGGTGAAAATCGTCGTCGATGATCCGGCAAGGGACTTTGTTTCGCGTGCGGCGCTGAAGCTTTTGCATGGTCTCGACACTTTCGGGTTTGACCCGGCTGGCCGCCATGCGCTTGACATCGGAGCCTCCACGGGAGGTTTCACACAGGTGCTTCTGGCGCGTGGGGCGGCCCATGTCACGGCGATCGATGTGGGAACCGGGCAGATGGACCGGCGGATAGAAGGCGATCCGCGGGTGACCTCGCTTGAAGGGGTGAATGCCCGACACTTGACGACGGAGGTTCTGGGAGGGCACGTACCGGACTTTCTCGTCTCGGATGTGAGTTTCATTTCGCTGAAGCTTGCGCTGCCGCCGGCACTTGCGCTGGCGGCACCTGGCGCATGTGGTATCTTTCTGGTGAAGCCGCAGTTCGAGGCGGGCGTGAGGCCGTCGGAAAGGGTGGCTTGCTGCGCGATCCGGCGCAGGCGGACGAAATCGCTGACGATCTCAAGGATTGGCTGGGGATGAATGCCGGCTGGAAGGCCGTGGGGCTTGCGCTTTCGCCCATCGAAGGCGGAGACGGAAACCGTGAATTTCTACTGGCCGGGCGCAAGGACCAATGAGCGAAACGCTGACCATTGATCATCTGGGGGCACAGGGCGACGGCGTGGTGCTGACGCCGGCGGGGGCCGGTCTATGTGCCGTTCGCGCTGCCTGGCGAAGTGGTGGACGCGGAACTGCGCAGAGGACGCGCCGTGAACATGGCGCTGCGCGAGGCGTCGCCCCAGCGCATCGAGCCTGCCTGTCGG
Organism: Nitratireductor sp. GISD-1A_MAKvit; assembly: GCF_040819555.1. Lineage (GTDB taxonomy): Bacteria > Pseudomonadota > Alphaproteobacteria > Rhizobiales > Rhizobiaceae > Nitratireductor. The sequence continues at coordinate 3,059,400 of NZ_CP161920.1, read as the reverse complement.
CATTTCGGCGATTGCGGGGGCTGCGCGGTACAGCATCTTGAGAATGAAACCTATCTCGCCTGGAAACGTGAGAAGGTCGCGACCGCACTGGAGACACGCGGTATCAAAACCGGTGTGGAAGAGACGCTCTCCTGCCCGCCGCATTCGCGTCGCCGGGTGACGTTTACCGCAAGGCGGTTGGGGTCGGAGGTCCTGCTGGGCTTCAATGCGGCGCAATCCCATCGCATTGTCGTGGTTCAGGAATGCCCGATTGCCACCCCCGGCATTGTCGCCGCGCTTGAGGATTTGCGTGCCCTGGCCAAGGCCATCGCGGCGACCCCCAAACCATTCCACCTGACGGTGACGGAAACCCGCACCGGGCTCGACATTGCAGCCGCCGGTGCGGGGCGGCTTGGCGAAAAACAGCGCCGTGCGGTGACCGATCTGGCGCTGGCAAAGGGATTTGCCCGGCTTTCAGCCGATGGCGAGATCATCGTGGAGGGCCAAAAGCCCACTGTGGTGTTCGGCGACGTGCCGGTGGCCATTCCGCCGGCGGGATTTCTGCAGGCCACGCTTGCTGCCGAAGAGGCAATGGCCGGGCTGGTGAGCGGCCATCTTGACGGGTGCAAGCATGTCGCGGACCTTTTCGCCGGCAGCGGTACCTTCGCGCTGCGGCTTTCGCAGCAGGCGCGGGTCTATGCGGCGGAAGGCGATGCCATGGCGCTCGCCGCGCTCGATCTAGCCGCACGGCAGTGGCCGTCTCTCAAACCGGTGACGGCGGAGAAACGTGATCTGTTCCACAGGCCTCTGCTGACGAAGGAGCTGGCGCAGTTCGACGGTCTCGTGTTCGATCCTCCACGTGCGGGGGCGGAGTTTCAGTGCCGGCAGATAGCGCGATCAGATGTGAAGCGGGTTGCGGCGGTTTCCTGCAATCCGGGCACGCTGGCGCGGGATCTGGCGATCCTTGTGGAAGGCGGTTACAGGGTCACGCGGGTTGTGCCGATCGACCAGTTTCTCTGGTCTCCACACGTGGAAGCCGTGGCGCTTCTTGAAAAGAAGCCGAAGCGGCGCTGATCAGCTGTTTATCTGACCCCTGTTGCTGCGAAACCAGTATGGATTGAGAGATGTTTGGATGCACAACAGTTCAGTGACGTCAAAACCTGAAGCCGCAATCCATTTTTGAAGTACTGTGCCTAAAGCTCGTCCGCCTTTCCCGACTCTAGCTGCCTGCTCTCAGTATCCCTTTCGCGACGAAAAATTCTGGCATTGAAAAGCCGTCCATTTTTTCGAGGATGCCAATTTTCTCCAGATTGGCGATTGTCATACGTGCCGCCCGGTGCGTGACGCCGAGCAATTTTTGCACGATCGGTGTGCTGACTGCGGGAGATGAGAACAAATGATCGATCAGAATGATGACGTTGTTCGAGCGGAACTCTTTCATGGCTCGTTCTCTGTACTCCGCCTGCAGGCCGAGCATCCGATCAACAACCGCTGCCGAAGTAATGCAGGTATCTTCACAGGCTTTGAGGAAAAAACGCAACCAGCCTATCCAGTCCCCCTCTGCGGATACAACGAACATGCGGTCGATATACATGTCCTTCCGGCTTTCCAGACTGGCACTGGGATAAAAGACGGGCTCGGTAATGAGGCCGCGTGCAAGCAGTATCAGCGGAATGAGTATACGCCCCACCCGCCCGTTTCCATCGGCGAAAGGATGGATTGTCTCGAATTGATAGTGGATCAGCGCCGCCTCGATCAATGGAGGGATGTCGTCAGGTGACTCACGGTTGATAAACGCCTCCAGATCATCCATCGCCTTCATTGTTTCAGACGGGGGCGGAGGAACAAATCTCGCCTTCGCTGGCGTTGGTCCGCCGATCCAGTTCTGTTCTTTCTTGTATTCACCCGGACGCTTGTGACCGCCCCTTTGATTTGACAGGCCACTCAGAAGTTTTTCATGGGCTTCGCGGATCAACCGGTGGCAAATGGGAAGCTGCTTCATGAGGCCTACCGAATGGGTCAATGCCTTCATGTAGTTGAGCACTTCCCGCGTATCAGCCTTTCCGGTCCCCTCCGCACCAGCTTCAAGCAGAGCCAACTCGTCGCTCGTCGTGAATGTACCCTCCATTGCTGACGAGAGCAGTGCTTCGCGGCGCTGTAGTGGCCTAATGATCAGGCCAGGATTGCTGAGCTGTGCCATCTTTGCATTCAGCATGCCGATCGCCGCCATTGCAGCACCGTACTCCTTGAAGATTGATGCGAAATCAATCTCAGGGGGAAGCGGCGCCGGCACAAAAGCCTTCGCATTCTCAATCGTGCCGACGAAATGACCGGGGGCGTTCGGAGAAAACTGTGCCAAGTCCATTTGATACCAAAAATCCTGTTAGGTATCAGAATCTTGAAGGAGTGTTACACAAGTAGCAATCAGACAAGATTGTGATACAAAGGAGGGGTTTTTGTATCATTCGAGGTCTCCGAGATCAACCGCCCCCGGATGTCCATCAGGTCTGCGTGCCGCCGACGGTCATCTGGTCCATGCGCAGGTGGGGCTGGCCGACGCCTACGGGCACGCCCTGACCGGCCTTGCCGCACATGCCGATGCCATTGTCGAGGGTCATGTCGTTGCCGACCATGGAAACGCGGTGCATGGCATCCGGGCCGTTGCCGATCAGCATGGCACCCTTGATCGGCTGGGTGACCTTGCCGTCCTCGATCATGTAGGCCTCGGTGCAGCCGAACACGAACTTGCCGGAGGTTATGTCCACCTGTCCGCCGCCGAAGGACACGGCGTAGATGCCTTTCTTTACCGAAGCGATGATCTCTTCGGGCGATTTGTCGCCGCCGGTCATGTAGGTGTTGGTCATGCGCGGCATGGGCTCATGCGCATAGGATTCGCGGCGCCCATTGCCGGTGGGGGCCATGCCCATCAGACGGGCGTTCTGACGGTCCTGCATGTAGCCGACCAGCCTGCCGTCCTCGATCAGGAGGTTGCGGCCCGAAGGGGTGCCTTCATCGTCTATGGTGAGCGAACCGCGACGTTCGGTAATCGTGCCGTCATCCACAACGGTTACGCCCTTTGCGGCGACCTGCTCACCCATCAGGCCGGCGAAGGCCGAGGTCTTCTTGCGGTTGAAGTCGCCTTCGAGCCCGTGGCCGACGGCTTCATGCAGCATGACGCCCGGCCAGCCATTGGCCAGCACGATGTCGAAGGTGCCTGCAGGAGCGGGGACGGCCTCCAGATTGACGAGCGCCTGGCGCAGCGCCTCGCTCGCGGCGAACTGCCAGGAATCTTCCGCGAGGAACTCGCCGAAACTTTTGCGTCCGCCCATGCCATAGGAGCCGGTTTCCTGCCTGTCGCCATCGCCGACCATGACGGAGACGTTCACGCGGACCAGGGGGCGGATGTCGCGGGCAATGTGGCCGTCGGCGCGCAAGATCTCGACCTGCTGCCAGGAGGCGGCGAGCGAGGCGGTAACCTGTCGCACACGCGGGTCTTTCGCGCGCAGCCAGCCATCGATTTCCTGCAGGAGCTTTGCCTTTTCCTCGAAGCCCGGCGAGGTGATCGGATTCTCTTCACCGTAGAGACGCTGATTCGTGCCTGCGGGCGCGGCGGCCAGTTTCCCGGAATATCCGTCCTTGACGGTGGAGACGGCATCGGCAGCGCGGCGCAGAGAAGCTTCCGACAGCTCGCTGGAATGGGCATAGCCAGACGCCTCGCCGGCGACGGCGCGCAGACCGAACCCCTGATCGGTGTTGAAACTGGCCGTCTTGAGCCGTCCATCGTCGAAAACGAGGGCCTCTCCTTCGCGGTATTCCAGAAAGAGTTCCCCGTCATCCGCGCCCTGAACCGTGTCGGCAACGAGGGATTTCAGGCGGTCGGGAGAACAGTCGAACGCGTCGAGAAGCGATTTGGCGGTCATGAACAATATCCTGTCGAAACTCCCTTTCATTTAAGGGAGCGTGGGCATGCAATCCAGTGCAGCTTCGACAGGAATTGTAGCTTAGCGGGGCAGCGCGTCGAAACCCTGGGCAAAACCGTTGAGATCAACGGGGATGCCGATGCCTTCTTCGGGCGTCTGGAAGACGATGAACGTGGCGGACTGACCGGTCTTGAAGGTCTCCACAAGCTGATCCTCAAGGATCACCTCTGCATAGCAGCCATCCTGGAAACAGCGCACGAAATAGGCGCGGCCGATATCCTTGCCATCGACATTCAGCCCGAGGCCATTTGGCAGCAGAACACCGAGCGGAGCCAGAACACGCAGAATTTCCGCCTTTCCGTCGGCGGTGCGCAGCACGACAACCGAAAGCCCCATTTCGGGGCGGTCTTCAGCAACGACGTTCTGCATCATTGCACATTGTTCGCTGGAGGCCCCGGCAGGCGTGTCGCAAAGGATGGACCAGGCACCATGGGTGGAGCGAACGGTCCCGCTCTGCTGCGCCAACGCTCCCGAGAGGGGACATACGATCATCGCGATTGCAGCCGCGGCGCATCTAAGAAAGGGCGTGCTCATCAATTCCTGGCTCCCATACGAATCAGGGCAATTTATCCTGCGATTGCAGTCGTCGAAAAGGGATCGTGTCGGCAAAAGATTGGGAAAACCCGATTATGCGACAACAATATAAACATTTGCGGGCAATTCCGACCGAAATGGGACGCCGGGACGTTTTGTGCTATTGCACTTTCGACAGTGACGGCAGTATGAGCGCTGCCGCGGGGGGCGCAAAAATGCCGCACATGGTATCCAACGCCTTCCTTGCGGTTCAAATGAGAGTATGGTTTGAACGCGCCTATATAAAGCCAGAATTCCCTTTGCGGCTAAGTCGGATCCATCGGCTTGCCGTGTCGCCACGGGAGATGACGAGGGTTATGAAGAATATCGCTGTTGGCCTTGCCACTCTGCCGTTTCTCGCCACGGGCGCCGTTGCTGCGCAACCTGAGCCGTGGCAGATGCGCTTTCAACCAGCCGCAACCGGCATCATGGAACAGATCATCTGGTTCGAGGAATACACTTTGTGGTTCATCGTACCGATCACCATTCTCGTAATGGCTCTGCTGGCGTGGTGTGTCCTGCGCTTTCGTGCCAAGGCGAACCCGACGCCGTCGCGCACCAGCCACAACACGCTGATCGAGGTCATCTGGACCGTTGGTCCGGTGGTCATTCTGCTGTTTCTGGCGGTGCCGTCGTTCCAGCTGCTGACCGCGCAGTATACGCCGGAAGACGACCCTGCCATCACCATCAAGGCGACGGGCGTGCAGTGGTACTGGGATTATGAATACCAGCTCGAAGAACCGGTTTCCTTCAGCTCGCTGATGCTCCAGGAAGACGAGCGCGCCGATGCCGGCAAGGAAGACAAATCCGTTTATCCGCGCCTTCTTGCGGTCGATAATGAGGTTGTCGTTCCCGTCGATACGACCGTGCGTGTGCTCGTCACCGCGAGCGACGTGATCCACGCCTTTGCCGTGCCGGCCTTCGGCATCAAGGTTGACGCCGTCCCCGGCCGCCTGAACGAGACCTGGTTCAAGGCGGACAAGGAAGGCCTCTATTACGGCCAGTGTTCCGAGCTTTGCGGCAAGGATCACGCCTACATGCCGATCGCCATCCGCGTTGTGGCTCAAGACCAATATGACACCTGGATCGCAGCCGCTGGTGACGACCTCACCGGCGCCAACGAGGCCCTGATGGCTGCGATCGAAGGCAAGACGAAAGTTGCGTCTGCAGGCGAATGAGCCGGCAGACGTCTAGAGAGGAAATGGAGCGGTAGGAAATGGCAGGCGCTACAACCCAGGACGCCCATGGCGAACATAAGCCAACCGGCTGGACGCGGTGGGTCTACTCCACCAACCACAAGGACATCGGAACGCTCTACCTGATCTTCGCGATCATCGCGGGCATCATCGGCGGTTTCATGTCCGTCATGATGCGCTGGGAGCTTGCCGAGCCCGGCATTCAGATTTTCCACGGCCTTTCCGCCATGGTCTATGGCATCGAAGGCGATGCGGCGATCGATGCCGGCAAGCACATGTACAATGTGTTCACCACGGCACACGGCCTTATCATGATCTTCTTCATGGTGATGCCCGCGCTGATCGGCGGCTTCTCCAACTGGATGGTGCCGATCATGATCGGTGCGCCGGACATGGCGTTCCCGCGGATGAACAACATCTCGTTCTGGCTTCTTCCGCCGGCGTTCATTCTGCTTTTGATGTCGCTGTTCGTGCAGGGACCGGCCGGCGCGTATGGCTCCGGTGGCGGCTGGACCATTTATCCGCCGTTCTCGACCTCAGGCCAGCCCGGTCCGTCCATGGATCTGGTCATCCTGTCGGTCCACATCGCCGGTGCATCGTCCATTCTGGGTGCGATCAACTTCATCACCACGATCTTCAACATGCGTGCTCCGGGCATGACGCTGCACAAAATGCCGCTCTTTGCCTGGTCCGTTCTGATCACTGCATTCCTGCTGCTTCTGTCCCTGCCGGTTCTGGCTGGTGGCATCACGATGCTCCTGACGGACCGCAACTTCGGCACCGCGTTTTTCGCGCCCGAGGGTGGCGGTGATCCGATCCTGTTCCAGCACCTGTTCTGGTTCTTCGGACACCCGGAAGTGTACATCATGATCCTGCCGGGCTTCGGCATTGTCAGCCATATCGTTTCGACCTTCTCCAGAAAGCCGATCTTCGGTTATCTGGGAATGGCCTATGCCATGGTTGCGATCGGTGCCGTCGGCTTCATCGTGTGGGCTCACCACATGTACACGACCGGCCTGTCGCTCGACACACAGCGCTACTTCGTGTTTGCCACGATGGTGATTGCTGTTCCGACCGGCGTGAAGATCTTCTCGTGGATCGCCACCATGTGGGGCGGCTCCATAGAGTTTCGCACGCCGATGCTCTGGGCGATTGCGTTCATCATCCTGTTTACCGTTGGAGGCGTGACGGGCGTTCAGCTTGCCAATGCGGGCCTCGATCGCGCCATGCATGACACCTATTACGTGGTTGCACACTTCCACTATGTGCTTTCCATGGGTGCCGTGTTCGCGATCTTCGCCGCCTGGTACTACTGGTTCCCGAAAATGACGGGTTACATGTACAATTCGTTCATCGCCCGGGTTCATTTCTGGATCACCTTCATTGGCGTGAACATCATCTTCTTCCCGCAGCACTTCCTGGGCCTGGCCGGTATGCCGCGCCGCTACATCGACTATCCGGATGCGTTTGCAGGATGGAACCTCGTGTCGTCCTACGGGTCTTACATCTCGGCCTTTGGTGTTCTGGTGTTCCTCTACGGTGTTTACGAGGCTTTCGCCAAAAAGCGCCTGGCCGGTGCGAATCCGTGGGGTGAGGGTGCGACGACGCTCGAGTGGCAGCTTCCTTCGCCACCTCCGTTCCACCAGTGGGAGCAATTGCCAAAGATCCGCTGATCACTGGCAGAAACGACGCTTGAAGGGGGCGCAGCCTGGTTCTGCCTGGGCTGCGCCGCCGACTACCGAAACGAAGGCAAGATATGGCACTGGTTGATCAGGAGCATATGGACGACACGGGGTTTCGCCTTTCCGAGGCGGCGCCCGGTGATTTCATCGCGCTGTTGAAGCCGCGTGTCATGTCACTTGTCGTTTTCACGGCCTTCGTCGGCATGGTGATGGCGCCTGGCGTGCCGAATCCTCTGCTGGCCCTGATCTCCATCATGGCCATCGCAGTGGGGGCGGGCGCTTCCGGCTCGCTCAACATGTGGTACGACGCCGACATCGACGCGGTGATGGGCCGCACGGCCCGCCGGCCGGTTCCAGCCGGTCGCGTCACGCCGGGCGAGGCTCTTGGCTTCGGACTGGTGCTTTCGGCCTTCTCCGTTGCGACGCTTGGCCTGATGGCCAACTGGACGGCGGCCGCGCTGCTGGCCTTCACCATCTTCTTCTACGCCGTGATCTACACGATGTGGCTCAAGCGCTCCACGCCGCAGAACATCGTCATCGGCGGTGCTGCAGGCGCGCTTCCGCCGGTTGTCGGCTGGGCCGCTGTCACGGGTACGGTGAGCGTGGAAAGCCTTGTGCTTTTCCTCATCATCTTTTTGTGGACGCCGCCGCATTTCTGGGCGCTGGCACTGTTCAAATCGGGCGACTACGAGCGCGCGGGCGTTCCCATGCTGCCCAATGTGGCAGGACACGCAGCGACCAAGAAGCAGATCTTCATCTATGCGCTGCTTCTCGCCGCCAGCGGGGTTTTGCCGGTGGTTGCGGGCTTCGCCAGCCTTGCCTACGGCGCGATCGCCACCATTCTGGGGGCAGGTTTTGTCTGGTACTCCTGGCGGGTGCTTCGCATGCCCGAAAGTGACACCGACATGAAGCCTGCCAAGGCTCTGTTCGGATACTCCCTGCTTTATCTCTTTGCTCTGTTCACGGCCCTTCTCGCCGAGCGGCTGCTTGCCGGCTTCGGACTGGTCCTGTGAGGTGATGTGATGGACAAGGAGTTTGTGAAACCGACCGAAGCCCAGCTGAAGGCGCGCCGCAAGCGCTCCATCGCGCTTGCCCTGGCGCTCGCTGCTTTCGTCGTGATCGTTTATATCGGTAGCCTGGCCAAGATCGGCCCGGGCCTGTTTGAGCGTGCGATGTGAGGTGTGACATGAGCGGCGGGACGACAGACCAGAAACAGACGGCCAGCAGGCGCAATCGCAATGCGGCGATTCTTTGTACCGCCGTTGTGGGGGGCATGATCGGCATGGCCTATGCCGCAGTGCCGCTCTATCAGCTGTTCTGTCAGGTGACGGGATATGGTGGCACCACACAGCGTGTCGAACAGTATTCCGATACGATTCTTGATCGAACGATCACCGTTCGTTTCGATGCAAACACCAATGGCGTTCCATGGGAGTTTCAGCCCAAACAGCGTGAGGTCACGCTGCGACTGGGCGAGACGAAGCAGATCTCCTATGTGTCGCGCAATCTTTCGAACGAACCGACTTCCGGCACCGCGACATTCAACGTTTCGCCGCCGCAGGCCGGAGCCTATTTCAACAAGGTTGAGTGTTTCTGCTTCACCGAACAGGAGTTGCAGCCAGGGCAATCCTATGACATGCCGGTCGTGTTCTTTGTCGACCCGGAGATCATCAATGTGCCTGAGCTCAAGAACATCAATGCAATAACGCTTTCCTACACATTCTTCCCGCTTGAGAAGAAGGCGCCGCTTGCTGCCGCGCCCAAGACCAACATCAATCAGAACGAGAATCTCGGGGGCTGACATGGCCGACGCGCACGCTAAACATCACGACTATCACATCATCGACCCGAGCCCATGGCCTTTCGTTGGATCGGTAGGCGCTCTGGTCATGTCCATCGGCGGCATTGCCTGGATGAAGGCACTCAAGGGTGCCGATTTCACCATCTTCGGTTTCGATCTTGCCGCAACCAACTACTGGCTTTTCCTGATCGGTGTGTTCCTGGTTCTGTTCACCATGTATTCGTGGTGGGCCGATACCATCCGTGAAGGCCATGAAGGGCATCACACACGCGTCGTTTCGCTTCATCTGCGCTACGGCATGATCATGTTCATCGCTTCGGAGCTCATGTTTTTCGTTGCATGGTTCTGGGCCTTCTTTGATGCGAGCCTGTTCCCGGGTGATGCCGTCCTGGCCGCCCGTACCGAATACACCGGTGGCGTTTGGCCGCCGGCTGGTGTCGAGGTTCTGGACCCGTTCCATCTGCCGCTCTACAACACGATCATCCTGCTTCTGTCGGGAACGGCCGTGACCTGGGCGCACCATGCGCTGCTTGAAGACGACCGCAAGGGCCTTGTGTGGGGGCTTGCCCTGACCGTGGCGCTGGGTGTGCTGTTCTCCTTCGTGCAGATCTACGAATACATGCATGCGCCTTTCGCGTTCTCCGATTCGATCTACGGAGCGACGTTCTACATGGCGACGGGCTTCCATGGTTTCCACGTGTTCGTCGGCACGGTGTTCCTGCTTGTCTGTCTCATTCGCGCCATGGCCGGCGATTTCACGCCGAAACAGCATTTCGGCTTCGAAGCCGCTGCCTGGTACTGGCACTTTGTGGACGTTGTCTGGCTTTTCCTGTTCGTCTTCGTCTATGTCTGGGCTTCGGCAGGGGCCACCATCGCGCATTGACGCATGTGTAGCGATTTTGCGAGAAACGGCCGGGGCGACCCGGCCGTTTTCCTTTTCCGGCCATGTTTCTGGCCTATCAGATGGGAACAAGTGCTGGTGCGGCAAGGGGCGGCGTCGACCATGCCCGCCGGATCATGATAGGCGTATCACCGAAACGCGGACCGTGTGCCGGAGAGAGCTGCGAGCTGTCTCGGGGAATGCGCCGGAGGTCCCATCGATCATGAAGAGGCAAGGGCGTGCTGGATTGTTAATGACTTCAAGAGAGCGAGACACTGCACCCTCCAGCATGGCATGGCTGCCCGTCCTCTTGAGTGGGGTGGTGCTGGCCTGTCTTCTGGCGCTGGGGACCTGGCAGGTGAAGCGGCTGCAGTGGAAAGAGGCGCTGATCGACCAGATCGAACTTCGGATCAATGCCGGGCCTGTCGATCTGTCCACGATGGAACAGGTCCATGCGCAGTCGGGGGATGTGGAGTACCGGCCGGTCCGGGTGGAGGGCGCTTTTCGTCACACGGGCGAACGGCACTATTTTGCGACCTGGCAGGGGCAGTCTGGCTATTTCGTGCACACGCCGCTCAAGCTCGATGACGGGCGGTTCATCTTCGTCAACCGGGGATTCGTGCCGTTTGACCGCAAGGATCCTGCCACCCGCAGCGAGGGGCAGGTGATCGGCGGGGTCCGTGTCAATGGACTTGCCCGCAACGGTCTGACCGAGAAACCCTCTTTCATCGTGCCCGACAACGATATCGGGAAGAACATCTTCTACTGGAAAGACCTCGACACGATGGCCAGAACGGCAGGTCTCCCGTCTGCGGCGAAAGTTCTGCCTTTCTACGTGGATGCCGACGACACGCCCAATCCCGGCGGACTGCCGGTAGGAGGTGTCACGCGCATCGATCTCCCCAACAATCATCTTCAGTACGCGGTCACGTGGTACGGGCTGGCGCTTGCACTTTGCGGTGTCCTCTTCCTCTGGTGGCAAAGGTCTCGCCGTCCGGGCTGAACCCTCAAACCGAGGCCTTGACATTGACCGTGCCAACCCGCCATTTCCGGCGTGAGCAAAAGGAATTCCCATGATGGCTGCGGATATGACGAAACAGAAGCTGACGCTGAGGTTGTGCGGACCACGCGGATTCTGTGCCGGCGTTGATCGCGCCATTCAGATCGTGGTTCTGGCGCTGAAGAAATACGGCGCTCCGGTCTATGTGCGCCATGAGATCGTCCACAATCGCTATGTGGTTGAGGGCCTACAGGAACGCGGCGCGGTGTTCATCGAGGAACTGAGCGAGATCCCGGAAGAGCACCACGACTGCCCGGTGGTCTTTTCCGCGCATGGGGTGCCGAAATCAGTTCCAGCCGATGCCGAGAGCCGCAACCTCTTCTATCTCGACGCGACATGCCCTCTGGTGTCCAAGGTGCACAAGCAGGCCATGCGGCACCACCGGCTTGGAAGGCATGTCCTGCTGATCGGACATGCCGGGCATCCGGAAGTCATCGGCACGATGGGGCAATTGCCCGAGGGCACGGTGACGCTGGTGGAGACCGTGGAATGCGCCCGCAAGCTGGAACGTCCGGGCGATACCGAACTCGGATTTGTCAGCCAGACCACCTTGTCGGTCGAGGATACGGCCGATGTCCTGAAGGCTCTTGAAGAGAGGTTTCCGGACATGCATGCGCCGGCGGCCGAATCCATTTGTTATGCCACCACCAACCGTCAGGAAGCGGTGAAAAAGGCTGCGCCCGGTTCTGATCTTTTCCTGGTCGTCGGGGCGCCCAACTCTTCCAATTCGCGGCGCCTAGTGGAAGTGGCAGAGCGCGCCGGTGCCAAGCGCTCGCTTCTGGTGCAGCGTGCCTCCGAAATACCGTGGGACGAAGTGGACGGCATACGCGTTCTGGGCCTCTCGGCCGGTGCTTCGGCTCCTGAAATCATCGTCAACGAAATTATCGATGCTTTCCGTGAACGTTTCGATGTGTCCGTGGAACTCGCCATCACGGCGGAGGAAACGGAGAATTTCCCGGTCATGCGCGCAATCCGGGATGTGGAGCTGACAAGCGCCGACATGGCTTTCGTGAATGGTAGCGCCTAGGCATGGCAGTCTATACCGATGTTTCCGAGGTCGAACTCGGTGCGCTTCTGACCGAGTATGACGCTGGTGAACTGCTTTCCTACAAGGGAATTGCCGAGGGCTCAGAGAACTCGAACTATCTGGTGCACACTTCGAAAGCGGCCTACATACTGACGCTTTACGAACGCCGGGTGGAGCGTCCCGATCTACCGTTTTTCCTGGGGCTGATGGAGCATCTGGCCGGCAATGGCGTGACCTGCCCGCTGCCGGTTCATCGGCGCGACGGAAAGGTTATCAGCGAGATCGCCGGGCGCCCGGCGGCGCTTATCACGTTTCTGGAAGGCATGTGGCTTAGAAAGCCCGCTCCAAAGCATTGCCGCGAGGTCGGCAAGGCAATGGCAGGAATGCACCTGGCGGCACAGGGATTCGATCTGACGCGGCCCAACGCGCTGACCGTGGGCGACTGGCGACCGCTCTGGGAGAAGGCGAAGCCGCGTGCCAATGAGGTGGAACCGGGGCTCGAGGCCGAGGTGGAAGCCGATCTGACTGCGCTGGAAAAGGAATGGCCGGTGGACCTGCCTTCAGGCGTCATCCATGCCGACCTCTTTCCCGACAACGTGTTTTTCCTCGGGGAGCGCGTTTCTGGCATCATCGACTTCTACTTCGCCTGCAACGATCTTCTGGCCTACGACATCGCCACCTGCATCAACGCCTGGTGTTTCGAAAAGGACGGGTCCTACAATCTCACCAAGGGAACCGCGCTTCTTGAAGGCTATCAATCGGTCCGCCCGCTCACCACACCGGAAATCGAGGCGCTGCCGCTTCTGGCGCGGGGCTCGGCGCTGCGGTTCATGCTGACACGGCTTTATGACTGGCTGACGATCCCCGACGGTGCGCTGGTCAACAAGCGTGATCCGATGGAATATGTCCGGCGGCTGCGGTTCCACCGGCAGATCAACTCACCTTCTGAATACGGGATCGGCATAATTTGACATGCGTTGAAATCTATACGGACGGGGCCTGTTCGGGCAATCCGGGGCCGGGCGGATGGGGTGCATTGCTGCGCCACAATGGAGCCGAAAAGGAGCTTTCCGGCGGCGAAGCCGAAACCACCAACAACCGCATGGAACTGAAGGCGGCCATCGAAGCGCTGAACGCGCTCAAGCGCCCCTGTGAAGTGGATCTCTACACCGACAGTGTCTATGTGCGGGACGGCATTTCGGGCTGGATCGAGGGCTGGAAGCGCAATGGCTGGAAAACCGCAGCGAAGAAGCCGGTGAAGAATGCGGAACTCTGGCAGGCGCTCGACGAGGCCCGCAAACGCCACAAGATCCGCTGGCACTGGGTGAAGGGCCATGCAGGCCATCCGGAGAACGAGCGCGCGGACGCGCTGGCCAGAGCGGGAATGGAGCCTTTCAAGAAGAAGCGGGGCTGAACTGCCTGCAGGTTCGGGGCGCAGCGTTTTGAGAAAAAGGCCGGTCCGGGTCCGAACCGGCCTTTTTGATGTCTCAGCTCTGCAGCTGTTCGAGGATGCGGGCCGCGCCGCTGATCTCTGCCTGACCGGCATTTTCCTCGATGTTGATCGCCTTGACGACACCATCGTCAACGATCATCGAATAGCGCTTTGAGCGTTTGCCCAGCCCCGCGACCGAAAGATCCGTGTCGAGCCCCAGGGCTTCCGTGAACTCTCCATTGCCGTCGGCGATGAAGGTGATCTTGTCCTGCGCGCCGGTGAAGCCGGCCCAGGCCCTGCATCACGAAGGCATCGTTGACCGAGACGACCGCAATCTCATCGGCGCCTCGTTCGCGGATCGCATTGCCGTTTTCCACAAAACCCGGCAGGTGGCTGTTGCTGCATGTGGGGGTGAAAGCACCGGGAACGCCAAACAGGACGATTTTCCTGCCTGCGAAAAAATCAGGCGCGGAAACATCTTCCGCCCCTTCTGCCCCAACGGTCTTGAAGGCGGTGTCCGGTATGCGATCTCCAACCGAAACTTTCATGTGAACTCCCGAGACTGAAAAGAGAAATTTCTGAAAAACGACCCTATGGAATCCGAATGGTTCCGTGAACCGCTTTTCCCTCGACGGTCAACGTATACAGGAGCTGTGTGGTTTCAAGCTTTCCATCGGCTCGGCCGGATATTTCGACTGCAAAGGTGGCGTGTGCGCCCCCGCGTCCCGTCAGCTGAGGCGTGGCAAGAAGATGCGAGCGCTGATGGTCCAGAAACAGAACCGGGTTGCGGGCGCCCTCCGGCAGGGTCGCAGTCAGGACGAGGCGGGACTGTTCCCGTCTGATTCCGACAAGGCCAAGCTCGTCATTGGCCGGGCCGGGAAGCCGGTCGAACGCACGCTGGACCACCAGAGCGTCTGCAGCGTTACTGGCTCCGGCCCCCGGGTCGATAAGAAAGGAAGCCTGAAACGGAATGCAGATGGTCTTGCAGATTCCCAGAAACACATCCGCATCGATGAGTGTGACCGTTTCGGCATTTTCGAAAGTGAAGGTGACCGGCAGCGAGACAGACTGTGTGTACCCTGCCCACTGGATGTCACCGTCACGGATGCGGCGCGGAGGCGGAAACTCCACCTCGACAGCTTCAATGCCGGGACTGCGGGAGAGGTCGAGTTGTGGGGGGATCCCGGCGGGCCCGGGGTTGCGCCAGTAGGTTTTCCAGCCGGGTTCAAGCCGAATTTCGAGTGCACCACGCAGACGGCCGTGCTTGTCGGGCAGGCCTGTTGTCACGAGCCGAACGGCGCCACCCTCGCTCTTCGCCCATTGACTGGACGCCGAAAACGCGGGGAAGGGCGCCATGAGCGCGAGCAGGGACAGTATGATTCGGAACATCGAGAAAGACTGCAGAGCACGCGATGCGTGCGCAACACACGCTTCTGGCCCGGCAATCATATCTGTGTGAAGGGCGGAGCCGGGGCAAGCGGAGATCCATCTTTAAAGGCGTGTGAAAAAGCGCTACCCTGCGGCAATGGATATACAAGCGCAAAGCAGGGAAATGACGGGCAGCCCCTATCTGGAAAACCAGTTCCTGATCGCAATGCCGGGCATGCGTGACGAGCGGTTTGCTCGCGCTGTCATCTATCTGTGCGCGCACAGCGAAGAAGGCGCAATGGGGCTGATCATCAATCAGCCGCAGCAGCTCGCCTTTCCCGAAATCCTGGTGCAATTAGGCATTCTGGAGCAGTCCGAGGCCATCAGGCTGCCGCCACAGGCGCGCGACATGCCGGTGCGCAATGGCGGCCCGGTGGACCGCAGCCGCGGTTTCGTGCTGCACACGGATGACTATGTGGTGGAGTCGTCCATGCCGGTTTCCGACAGTGTCTGCCTCACCGCAACGGTGGACATGCTGCGTGCGATCTCGCTCGGTCAGGGGCCGCGCTGCGCCCTGATGGCCCTTGGTTATGCAGGGTGGGGCGCGGGACAGCTCGAAATGGAAATCGGGGAAAACGGCTGGCTGACATGCCCGGCAACGCCCGAGCTTCTGTTCGAGGGAGAACTTGACCAGAAGTATGACGGCGTTCTGGCTTCCATCGGCATCGATGCGGCAAATCTCAGCCTGACGGCCGGCCACGCATAAAGCCCGGCAGGCGCGGCAGCGCCGGCTCCATGACCTGGGCGATTTCAGGATTTGGCGGCCGTCGTCAACTCAAGAAGGAGCTTGTCCGTGGCTTCCGCATCTGCGGGTTCTCCGAAAACGAAGCTCTGTGCGAAATCACAGCCCATCTCGGTGAGCTGCTCGGCATCCTGCTGGTCGCTGACGCCTTCGGCAACCACGGCCAGATCCAGTTCCTTGGCCATCTTGACCATCGAGCGGACCAGCGCCACACCGCGTGGCGTGTGATCTTCCAGGAAGCGTCGGTCGATCTTGATCGTATCGAAGGGAAAACTCGACAGGTAGGAGAGCGATGAGTAGCCGGTCCCGAAATCATCCAGAGAAAGGCCGATGCCGGTCTTTCTGAGTTTCTGGAGCACGTGCACGGACTGTTCGGGATTGTCCATGACCACGGATTCCGTCAATTCGAGGCGGAAGGTGTC
This sequence comes from Nitratireductor sp. GISD-1A_MAKvit, assembly GCF_040819555.1. Lineage (GTDB taxonomy): Bacteria > Pseudomonadota > Alphaproteobacteria > Rhizobiales > Rhizobiaceae > Nitratireductor. Next base: position 3,043,198 of record NZ_CP161920.1, on the reverse strand, counting down.
TGGTGAGATGCCCGAGCGGGCAATCACGGAGCGTACATCGCCCACCAGATCCCGCCGGATGAGTTGCCGGCTTGAAATGTTGACGGAAACAAAAAGGGGCGTGTCGGCATACTGCCTTTGCCAGCGGTACAGATCTTCGGCGGCCTGCTGCATTGCGAACAGACCGAGCTGGACGATCAGGCCGGAGCTTTCTGCGATGGGGATGAAGTCGGTTGGCGGAATCGCTCCACGACGTGGATGGTCCCAGCGCAGCAGAGCTTCAAATCCGGAAATCGACTGATCCGACAGGCGGATGATCGGCTGGTAGGCAAGTTTGAGCTCCGAGCGTTCTATCGCCCGCTGGAGATCCGCCTCCATGCGCAGTCGGTTGTTGTCGTTGGAGCGGAAGGCAGGACGGAAGGGCTCGATACGGTCGCCACCGAAGCGCTTTGCCTGATACATCGCAAGCTCGGCATCCTTGAGCATTTCCTCAGCCGATTCCTGCGTCGTGGTCCACGAAATAAGTCCGATGGAAGGGGTGAGAATGATCTCGCGGCGGGCAAAGGTGACCGGCGTGCGGATCGCCTGTTTGATCGCATCGGCAACGGCAGCAATGCGGGCTGGCTCGATCTCGGAAAGCAGGATCATGGCGAACTGATCACCGGACAGACGGCACAGCGAATCACGCGGTTTCAGGAGACGGTGGAGCCTGCGGGCGATCGTCAGGAGAATCGTGTCGCCAACCGAGATGCCCAGCTCTTCATTGACCTGTTTGAACCGGTCGATGTCGATCACGAAAACCGTCGGTCGCACCTGCTGTTCTGTGCGTGCGATGGAGATGATCGCGTCAAGCCGGTTGAGAAACAGCTCGCGGCTCGGAAGGGCCGGTGAGATTGTCATGCACGGCATCGTGAAGCAGCCGCTCCTCAGCCTTTTTCTGCTCCGTCACATCCACCATGGTGCCCACACAGCGGATGACTTGCCCATCCGAGCCGATGACCGGCCGCGCCCGCAGATCGAACCAGTGATAGTGCCCATCGGCACCGCGCAGGCGGAAGCTCTGCGAGATGCGGCCCCGCCGCTGTTCGACCACCACGTCCAGCATGGTGCGGAAGGTGTCGCGGTCTTCGGTGTGAAGGGCGGCGAGCCAGTCGCGGGCAGGTGCGGTGAGGCTACCTGATGATAGACCCAGCTGCCGGCTCACATCCGGACGGGTGACGATCCGGTCGCGCGAGACGTCCCAGTCCCAGACGAGATCGCCCGAACCCGAAATCGCGAGTGCCTGACGCTCCATGTCGCTGAACAGGCCCTGAAACAACGCACCGCCGGCAAAGGCATGCTGCATCACCGTGAAACCGATCAGAAGAATGATCAGGATGAGCCCGCCGCCGATGGCTGGCTGGACGATGTCGTTGTCCAGAATGCCGGTAATGGCCATCCACGACCCCACCATCCAGGCGATGATCATGACCCAGCTTGGAACGAGCATGATGGCGCGGTCATAGCCCTGCAGGCTGAGATAGATGATGATGCCCAGACCAACGACCGCCGTGGCGGCAAAGGAGATGCGGGCAATCCCGGCGGCAACCGAGGGATCGATGATTGCAAAGCCGGCAATGATTCCAAGACCCAGAATCCAGGCGAGCACGCCATAGCTGAAGTGATCGTGCCAGCGATTGAGGTTCAGATAGGCAAAGAGAAAGACGACGAGGGTGGCCGCAAGGCCCACTTCCGTGCCGGCGCGCCATATCTGCTCATTTCCCGGTGTGATTTCGATGACCTTGTTCAAAAAACCGAAATCGATGGAGATATAGGCCAGAACCGCCCAGGCAAGAGCGGCCGTGGCGGGGAACATCGACGTTCCCTTGACCACGAAAAGGATGGTCAGAAACAGCGCCAGAAGGCCTGCAATGCCGATCACGATGCCACGAAACAGCGTGTAGGCGTTCACCGTGTCCTTGTAGGCACCGGGATCCCAGAGATAGATCTGTGGCAGGCTGGGGGAGGAAAGCTCGGCCACGAAAGTAACGACAGAGCCGGGATTGAGCGTGACGCGGAATTCGTCTGCATCCGGACTTTCCTGACGGTCCAGCGTGAAGCCGGAGCTGGGGGTGATGGCGGCAATACGCTGAGACCCCAGGTCCGGCCAGATGAGGCCCGAACCGACCAGGCGAAAATGGGGTGCGACGATGAGGCGATCGAGCTGCTGGTCCGTCGTGTTCGCGAGCGCGAAGACGGCCCAGTCTCCCGTGGAACGCTCGTCCTGTGCCTCGACCTCGATGCGCCGCACGATGCCATCGACATCCGGAGCCGTCGAAACCTGGAAGGCTTCGCCCTGACCGCGATAGATCTCGACCGCGCCCGACAGGTCCAGCGCGACATCATCACGGGCGATCTTGATGGGCTCAATGGCATTCGCCACACCGGATGCCGAGACCAGGGCCATCAAGATGGTGGCCAGAAGCGCAAAGGCTGCGAGGAAATATGAACGCGACAACGAATTCAGCCTCGTGTTTTTACTGCGGGCACATGACGCTCCTCGGCGATCAGCGCATAAAGATAGTGATCGCGCCAAGAACCGTTGATCCTGAGATAGGACTTGAGAAGGCCTTCGCGCTGAAATCCGGCTTTTTCAAGTAAACCGACAGACCTGCCATTGTCTGGAATACAGGCGGCTTCAAGGCGGTGCAACCGCAAGCCATCGAATGCGTAGGGGATTAGCAGTTGCAGGGCCGCGAGCATCAGACCGCGCCCGGCATGGCGCTCTCCCATCCAGTAGCCGATGCTGGCCGACTGGGCGACACCGCGGCGAATGTTGGACATGGTTATCCCTCCCAGAAGAGCTTCTGTCTGGGTGTCGAACAGAAAGAAGCTCGCCCCGGTGCCGTTGACATGCTCCATGCGGTAGCGCCTGAGGCGGTGCCGGTAAGCTCTTCGCGACAGTTCATCCGGCGCCCAGCTCGGCTCCCAGGGGACGAGAAAGTTCCGGCTTTCCTCGCGCAGCCTCGCCCACGCCGCATGGTCCGCCATTACAGGGGCCCTGAGGAACACCGTTTCACCCTTGAGCGCCGGGGGCGGGCGGCGGAAAAAGGGTACGTCCAGCATATTTCTGCGTACGCCTTACACGGCGAGCTTGCGTGGCAGGCTGCCCTGTTCGGCAAGTGCATCCTGGATCGCTTCGAAAGGCGCAAGCGTTCCAACAGGACCGATGGCTGCGAGGGTCGGCTTGGAGGTGAAAAGGCGCTGGGAGAGATCGGTCAGTCGATCGACCGTCAGATTGGACAGGCGGTCCATCAGCTCGTCCACCTCGATCGGGCGGCCATAGAGAAGCAACTGACGGGCGATCTGGGAGGCGCGGCTGGCCGGGTTCTCGCGTGCCATCATGAGGCCTGCCCGATATTGCGCCCGCGCACGGCTGAGCTCGTCCTCGCCAATCTCCTGCCCGGCTTTCTGCAATTCGCCCAAAAGCAGGGGGACCAGTTCCTCGATGTCGCTTTTGCCTGTCGCGGCATGGATACCGAAGATGCCGGAATCGGAGAAGCCCCAGTGGAAGGCGTAGACGGAATAGCAAAGTCCGTGTTTCTCACGCACTTCCTGGAAAAGCCGCGATGACATGCCCCCGCCGAGAATGGTGGAAAGCACCTGGGAGGCGTAGAAGTCACGCACATGGTATGCCCGGCCTTCGAAGCCGAGAATGATCTGGGCATCCATCAGGTCGCGATGTTCACGAAAGTCTCCGCCAACATAATGGGCATAGGGCGGCGTCTTGCCCTCGGCCTTGCTGCGGAAGCTGCCAAGACGGTTTTCGACCTCACGCACGAAGTCGTCATGTTTCAGGCCGCCAGCGGCGACAATCACCATGCGGTCCGCCGAATACTGACGCTCCAGAAAGCCACGCAGCTGGTCCGGAGTGAAGGACTGGACCGTTTCGGGGGTTCCAAGAACGGAGCGGCCAAGGGCCTGATGACGGAAAGCCGTTTCGGTGAACCGGTCGAAAACGATGTCGTCGGGAATATCGTGTGCCGCACCGATCTCCTGCAGGATCACGTGCTGCTCCCGCTCAAGTTCATGGGGATCGAACCTGGAATCGGTCAGGATGTCGGACAGAAGCTCCACCGCCAGAGGCATGTCCGCGCTGAGCACACGCGCATAAAAGGCAGTGGTTTCCACGCTGGTGGCCGCGTTGATCTCGCCGCCGACATCTTCGATGTCCGTGGCGATCTGGCGGGCGCTGCGCTTGCTTGTGCCCTTGAACGCCATGTGTTCCAAAAGATGTGCAATACCGTGCTCATTCTCGTGCTCATTGCGTGACCCGGACTTGACCCAGATCCCCAGCGCAACGGTTTCCAGATGTGGCAGGGTTTCGGTTGCGACCGTCAGGCCGTTCGACAGACGGCTTACCTCAACACCCATATTGCTCTTACTCCTTGAACAAACTTAACGCGCCGCTCTCGCAAGGCGGCTAATATGATCCTGCAGCATTCTTAGATCTGATGGAAGGACTGTAAAGGATTCTTTGCGGTTCATGAGGTCGCCAAGCCATTCGGGCAGTTCAGGCTCAATGCCGCTGGCGTCTTTCACCGCGGCGGGGAACTTCGCCGGATGGGCGGTGGACAAGATCACGCTGGGGGCGACGGAAGCGGGCAGGGAACGGGCGACCTTCACGCCTGCCGCAGTGTGCGGATCGAGGAGATAGCCGCTCTCTTTACGGACCGTTTCAATGGTCTGGGCGGTTTCGCTCATGTCTGAACGACCGGCCAGAAAACCCTCACGGATTGCCGCAAGCGTGTGTTCTTCGACCGTGAAGCTGCCGGACTGTTTGAGCGCATTCATGTATCCGCGAATCTCCTCGGCATTGCCGCCCGAAGCGAAATAGAGCAGACGCTCGAAATTCGAGGAAACCTGGATGTCCATGGAAGGCGATGTGGTGGAAACCACATCGCGCGTTGCGTATTCGCCCGTGGCAAGTGTGCGGGCAAGGATGTCGTTGTCGTTGGTGGCGATCACCAGCCGGTCGATCGGCAGGCCCATTTCCCTGGCGGCGTAGCCCGCGAAAATGTCGCCGAAATTGCCGGTGGGGACGGTAAAGGACGACGCCCGTTCCGGTGCTCCAAGCGAGACGGCAGCGGTGAAATAATAGACGATCTGAGCCATGACGCGGGCCCAGTTGATCGAATTGACGCCCGAGAGGGAGACGCTGTCGCGGAAGCGATGATCGTTGAACATGTCCTTCAGCAGCGCCTGGCAATCGTCGAAATTGCCCTTCACCGCGAGGGCGTGGACATTCGGTGCCGAAGAGGTGGTCATCTGGCGCTGCTGAACCGGCGAGACACGACCCTCGGGGAACAGGATGAAGACATCGGCCCGCTCTGTGCCGGCAAAGGCTTCGATCGCGGCTCCCCCGGTGTCGCCGGAGGTCGCGCCGACAATGGTGACGCGCTCGCCGCGCTCGGCAAGCACGTGATCCATCAGGCGCGCCAACAACTGCATCGCGACATCCTTGAAGGCGAGCGTCGGGCCGTGGAAAAGCTCCAGAATGAATTCGTTGTGGTCCGTCTGAACGAGGGGGCAGACGGCGGGGTGCCTGAAAGTGGCGTAGCTCTCATCGATGATGCGACGCAAGGTCGCCTCGTCTATGGCATCGCCAATGAACGGGGACAGAACGCGATAGGCGATCTCGCCATAGCTCAGGCCGCGCATGGCGCGAATATCGTCCTGGGAAAATTGCGGCCATTCACGCGGGATATAAAGACCGCCGTCTCGGGCCAGGGCCCGCCAGCATCGCATCGGAAAACCCAAGCGCCGGCGTGTCGCCACGCGTGCTGATATAATCTGTCGCCATTCTTTGTGCTGCCTCATGAACTGCGAGGAAGAAAGGGAGCGCGGACAAGAGCCCGTCGCATTCCGTTCGCGCGTCTGGTATAGAGCATGATCTGGACGGGTGGGAACCGGTTTTCCGCCCAAACCGCAAGGAAATTGATTGTCGATGACGGGTTTTCTGGAATTGGCCGGAAAAATCTGTCATCTCTCCGCAGCCTTTTCGCTCCGCCGTTTGCGGTTTGCTAGAAGGAGGCGCAGATCCACGGGGCACGTCACTTGATCAATTATCGTCTTTTATTTGGTTCCATCCTGCTTTCCGCCACTGCCATTGTGTCCGGTTGCCAGTCAGACGACGCAACCGCCGGGCTCAACCTGCAGGATGGCAATGTTCAACGCCAGCAGCAGGTCGCCCAGACCAGCAGCCAGCCGGGCGGTGCGGTGCGCGAAAGCGAACTGCGCGCCTATTGCCCGCCGGTCTCGCTGCGTGAAGGCACGGCCTATTTCACCACCTATCAGAAAGGTGGGGAGGGCCAGCCTGACAAGGTCCTGTATCAGGCGTCGATCACCGATGTTACGCGCAGATGCAACTATGGCACCGGTTCGTTCGGCATGACTGTTGCGGTGGCCGGGCGTGTGGTGCCTGGCCCCGTCGGCAGCACGGGGTCCATCACCATGCCGATACGCATTGTCGCCCTTCGTGGTGATGAGGTGGTTTACTCCAAGCTGTTCCAGCACCAGGTGGCCATCAACGACACCGCTGGCGCCACCCAGTTCATCTTCAACGATCCAAACGTCATGATTTCGGGCGCGCCCGATCGCAGCGTTCGTTTAATGGTCGGATATGACGAGGGGCCAGACGGCGGCCGATAGCCACGAAGCGCTGAAAAAGCTGGATACGAAAGCGGGGCGATCTCCCCGCTTTTTCTTTTTTGAAACAAGGGGGTGATCCTCACAACCGGAATCAGGATGTGAGGAGGATTTTGCTCAGGCGTCTTCAGCCCATTCAGACAGCGCCTCGAGAACGGCAGCCAGATCCCTGAAGCGGTGAATGACCGTTTCCGCGCCCGCCTCCATCAAGAGATCCGCATGGCCGGGCTGAATATGCGCTCCGCCGGTAAAACCGATGACACGCATGCCAGCGGCTTTTGCGCCGGCAATCCCGTGCACCGAATCCTCGATCACGAAGCAGCGTTCGGGCGCGGCGCCCATTTTTTCGGCAGCATGAAGAAAAACATCCGGCGCAGGCTTGGGCTGCCGGGTCGGCGTTTCCATTGCCGAAAAGATATGGCCTTCGAAGAGCGAAAGCAGTTGCGTGCGCGCAAGCATCGCTTCCACGCGCTCCTGGCTAGAATTCGAGCAGACGCATTTGGGAAGCGTGACGCCTGCCACGGCTTCATGCACACCCTCCAGCGGTTTGACCTCCTTGCGCAGCTTGCGGTCGACCTCGCTTTCGGCGCGGTCGAGCAGGGTTGCCTGAAGCGGGGCTTCGGCGCTTTCCTCGATGGACAGGAGAATGTCCCTGAAGGTGAGGCCCGCATAGCGGCTGGCCAGTTCCTCCGGCGTGATCTCGAACCCCGCCTCCGTGAGCATGCGCGCCTCCACGCGCGCGGCAATAACTTCGGAATCGACAAGAACCCCGTCGCAATCGAAGATGACGAGTTCTGGTGCTGTCATGACGGACCCTGTGCTGGTTCAAAAGCGGGAATGGAGACGCCAGGGGGAATAGCCCGGATGGGGCCGTTAGACAACCACTCGTCCGGGCGTGTTCCCGCCAAGGCAGGACGGCACGGCATTGGTGAAAACGCCGTGCCGCCCCGGTTCACCCCTGGCTCTCGCCCCTCTATTCGATGACGACCTCGGTGCGTTCACCGGCAGTCACGGAAACCTTTTCACGCTTCTCAGCCCTGTCACCTTCGTATTGTACGAGGACCTCATAGGATCCGGGTGTCAGCGTTTCCTGCGCTTCGGCAGCATAGGTACCGCTCAGGGTTTTCTGGTTGCCCTGAATGTCTTTCTTTCCTTCGAGAAACTCGATCCGATAGGCACCAGGTGCGGACACTGCCAGAACACCCGCATTGATGTTGACGGTCGCTTCCGTGCGTTCACCCGCCTTTACGGTGATGGGCACCATCGCTTCGGCCTTGCCCAGCCTTGCATGAAGCACATAGTCGCCCGGTGGGACGTCCATTCCCTGCTTGCCGGGACCATACTGGCCCGAAAGGGTCTTGCGGTTTCCATTGAGATCGGCCTTGGCCTCTTTCACCTCGAAACGGATGCTGCTGCCTTCCACCTCGGGTCCGCCTTCGGCATAAACGGCAGCGGGAACAACGAGACCGGAACCGATGATCAGATCCAGCTTGAGAGTTTCGCCGGCGGTAAGCTGATGGGTTTCTTCGACCGTGGCCTTGCCGATGTTTCCGGTGACCTTGATGGTGCCGGCTTTGGCCCACACAGACGTCTCGCCATAGCCTCCAGCCTTGGTTCCATCAAAATGCACATCCACACGCGCACTCTGATCGGCGCCTGATTCTTCAGGAGTGCGCTTGGGTGTAACCTCAACCCGCCCCGCGTCGAGCACAGCGACGACATCCGTTGTCCTGTCCGTCGTAAGTTCGACATCGGTCTCGTAAGTGATGCGCCCGAGCTGGGCCTTTGCCCGATAGGTGCCGGCGGGGACGCTGGCGGCGAAAACACCGCGATAGGCACCGGCGGCGCTGCGTTTTGCGGGCTCGCCATTCTCGCCTAACGGGATGAAATCCCAGCGCACTTCGGTGTTGTCTGTCATGTCCGGCCCGTTTTCCGACAGGCGGGCAATGCCACGAACATTGAACTCGACCGCAGCCGGTACCGGTTCCGGCTGTGGCTCGGGTTCGGGTGCGCTGGCGACAGTGCTTTCGAGCGCTTCGGCGAGCTGGCCGGCATCGTCAGCCTTGAGGTAGAGACCGCCAGTGTTCTCGGCCAGGCAGGCGACCTGCCGACCTTCCTCCTCGGAAAGACCAAAGCCCACCACATGCGCGGTAAAGTCGACACCGGCCGCCTCAAGCTCACGTCCGAGCGCGCATGGGTCGGCATTGCAGGTCTCAAGACCGTCGGTCACCAGAATGACGGTTGCCGCATTCTCTTCGATCCGAAGCTCGGCAGCGGCCTGTCGGACCGCTTCGGACAGCGGGGTCTTGCCCCTGGGATTGAGCCTGTCGGCGAAATCCGCGATCGCGCCAGCCGTGCCGGCAGCCGGCGGAATGGCGATTTCAATGTCGGAGCAGGAGCCTTTTTCGCGGTGCCCATAGGCAACCAGACCCAGCTCGGTGTTCTGTGGCAGGGTCTCCATCACCCGGCGCAGGGTTTCGCGGGCGATCTCGATCTTCGTCGTTCCATTGATCTGCCCCCACATCGACCCCGAGCCATCCAGGACGATGATTGTCTTTCCGTCGGCAAATGCGGGAAGGGCAAAGAAAAGAACTGCAAGGACGCTCAAAAGGCGGGTGCGGAACATGCCGGCTCTCCAGTGGGAAAAGTTGACGCAGGGGAAGATTGCACAGCTTCCGCATGCTCGCAAATCGACAAGCCTCCTTACGGAATATTTACCATCTTCCGTAACCATAACGGCAGGTAAACAGTCCGAGTTAGAGGTCAGTCCATGTCCGCCGTGCGTCGTATCGATGAGCTTGCACCCGAACCGAAAAAGGCCGAATGGCTCGATACGATCATCAAGGGGGACTGCATTGCAGCTCTTGATCGATTGCCCGAGAAATCCGTCGACGTGATCTTTGCCGATCCTCCCTACAATCTCCAGCTCGGGGGAGATCTGCACCGCCCCGACCAGTCCCGGGTCGATGCCGTGGACGATGCCTGGGATCAGTTCGACAGCTTTGCCGCCTATGATGCCTTCACCCGCGCATGGATGCTGGCCGCACGCCGTGTCTTGAAGCCCAACGGCACGATCTGGGTGATCGGTAGCTATCACAACATCTTCCGCGTCGGCACTGTCATGCAGGATCTGGGCTACTGGCTGCTCAACGACATTGTGTGGCGCAAGACCAATCCGATGCCGAACTTCCGTGGTCGCCGGTTCCAGAACGCGCATGAGACGATGATCTGGGCATCGCGTGACAAATCGACCAAGGGATACACCTTCAACTACGAGGCGCTGAAAGCTTCCAACGACGATGTACAGATGCGTTCGGACTGGTTGTTCCCCATCTGCACCGGCAAGGAGCGCCTGAAGAACGAGGAGGGTGGCAAGCTGCATCCGACCCAGAAGCCGGAAGCACTCCTGGCTCGAGTCATCATGTCTTCGACCAGACCCGGTGATGTGGTGCTCGACCCCTTTTTCGGATCGGGCACAACGGGCGCGGTGGCGAAGCGGCTTGGCCGGCATTTTGTCGGCATCGAGCGGCAGGACGACTATATCGAGGCGGCCAGCGCGCGCATTGCCGAAGTCGAACCCATGAACGAGATGGACCTGGCGCAGATGCAGCCCAAGCGCGCGGCGCCGCGCGTGGCATTTGGCAGTCTTCTGGATGCCGGCCTCATGCAGGCCGGCACGAAACTGCATGATGCGAAGCGCCGCTGGACGGCCAGCGTGCGCGCCGACGGCACCATTGCCATCGGTGACGAGGCGGGCTCGATCCATCGCATCGGGGCACGGGTTCAGGGGCTCGACGCCTGCAATGGCTGGACCTTCTGGCACTTCGAGGAAGATGGCGGCCTCAAGCCGATCGACAGCCTGCGCCAGATCATGCGTGAAAACATGCAGGGCGTGGCAGCCTGAGTGCGGCGCAACGGCGGCTCCAGAAGATGTTCGGGAGCCGCAAACGTTCAGAAAATCAGGGAGATGGAGCGCTTTTGTGAATCAGTTTGTGATTCGGCGAGGCGCCCCGTTCTTCACAGCGAGAAACCATAGGCGGCGAGGTCTTGCCGGAGTTTCTCCGCATCAATGAAATGCACGGCCTGCCAGCCGGCACTTTTTGCGCCTTCAACATTCTTCTCGCTGTCGTCAATAAAGAGCGTCGCCCCGGGTTCGAGGTCGAAACTCTCGACGTGAATGTCATAGATGGCGCGGTCTGGCTTGATGATGCCCACCTCGCCGGAGACGGTGACGCCGCGCGGCCGATTGAGGAAGGGAAAACGCTTTCTTGCCTCGGCAAACGTGTCTGCTGCAAAGTTCGTGAGCATCGTGACATCGTGGCCATTGTCGATCAGTTTTTCGAGCAGGGTGACCGAGTCGTCATAGGCATGGGGCACCATCTCGTGCCAGTTTCGGCGGAAGGCGCGGATGTTGTCTTCCTCATGGGGATGCTCGGCAATGAGAAGGGCTTCGGCTTCCTCCCAGCCGCGTCCGCGGTCCTGCTCCACATTCCAGTCGCCCGTACACACGGTCTCCAGAAACCAGCGGCGCTCCTCGTCGTCTGGAATGATGCGCCGGTAGGGTATTTCAGGGTCGTAATGAATGAGGACCCTGCCGATGTCGAACACGATGTGACGGATCTCGTTCATGCAGATCTATCCTTTCGGGCGCTTTTTCGTTGCCCCCGGTATTGCGGCCTCGATCGCTTTCTTCATCACCGTCGGCAGTGCTTCGCCGGGGAGGCTGTCGGGGGATGACCACCAGCCGTCGGTGGTGGGCACATCGTCATGAATATCCGCACGAAAGACCGAAAGCTCAAGCGCGAAGTGTGTGAAAACGTGGCGGATCGTTCCGGTTTCGCGCCAGTCGGCGGGGAAGGGAGCGGCCGTGGTGTCGGTGACGCCGTCCCGGCGTGCCGTCCAGTGGCTGCCGGGCACCTCGCTCATGCCCCCCAGAAGACCCGTGGGAGCGCGTTGTCGCAGGAGAACAGCTCCATCGGCACGCACGGCGACGAAAGCGGCTCCCCTGCGCGCGGGTTTTTCCGCCTTCGGGGCCTTGACGGGAAAGCGCTCTGCAGAGCCATCTCGCCTTGCCGAGCAACCGGCGGAGACGGGGCAAAGCACGCAGGGCCGGTTTGCGCGGCGTGCAGATCGTCGCGCCAAGGTCCATCATGGCCTGTGCGAAATCGCCTGGCCGGTCGTTTGGCAGCACTTTTCTGACCCGGTCGCGAATCTCTGGCTTGGCATGCGGGAGCGGGGTTTCGATCGTGTGAAAGCGTGTGATGACGCGCTCGATGTTCCCGTCCACCACGGCGGCGGGGCGGTTGAATGCGATGGCGGCGATGGCGGCCGCGGTATAATCGCCGATACCGGGCAGGGCCTTGAGGTCGGCTTCGGTGTCGGGGAAGCGGCCATTGTGTTGCGAAGCGACAGTCTCGGCGCACTTCTTCAGATTGCGCGCCCGCGAATAATAGCCGAGACCTGCCCATGCCTTCATCACGTCATCGGTTTCAGCCGCGGCAAGGGCTTCGACCGTCGGCCATGTGTGCGTGAAGAAATCGAAATAGCGTTTGACCGCACCGACCGTGGTCTGCTGAAGCATGACCTCCGACAGCCAGACGCGATAGGGATCCGGCAGAACGCCGAGTTTCGTCTCGCCGGGAGGGGTGCGCCAGGGCAGGTTCCGGTGATGGCGATCATACCAGGCGAGAAGCGGCTGCGAAAAATCGCCAGAAGAAGCATGTGCGTCGGTGACCGGCGCTTCCGTGCGTGCCATACTGTGGCGGAGCCCAACAGGTGTTTCGGATCAATTCGAGAAGTCATGTCATGACAGGGAAGAGGCAATACGGCAATCCCGTCGCTGTGAGCGATCTGGCAACGGGCATTCTGGATCCGGTGATGCGCAAGCGAGCCGGGCTCTCTGTCGAGCTCGTGCAATGCTGGTCGGAGATCGTCGGCGAACGCCTTGCGCTCAGCACAAGGCCAGAAAAGCTTGCCTGGCCCCGAAGGCGGCACGAGGATGATCCGTTTGAGCCGGCCACGCTTGTGATCGCCTGTGAGGGCGCGGCGGCACTGCGGCTGCAGCACGAAACAGGCGAGGTGATCGGCCGGGTGAACGCATTCATGGGATTTGCCGCCGTGGGGCGAATCAAGATCGTTCAAAAACCGGTGGCCGTTGCCCCGAAACGCAAGCCCGCGCCCTCGCGACCGCTGACGGCTGGCGAAAGCGCGCGGATCGAGGCGCTTATCGCGGGCGTGGAAGACGACGCCCTGCGCCAGTCGCTCGAAAACCTGGGAGCCAGCATTCTGGGGCGGCGCAGATGAGACCGATCACCAAAACGTGATGGGGCGCCTGCTTCAGAAAATTCCGCCCCTGACCCAAATTCGCCCGAAACGCCAGCTTTGTGGCGTTCTCGCAGGTAACACTCCAAGACAAACAGGTGAAATTCCATGTCCGAACTGATCCAGCGCCGCAGACTTCTTCTTTCCATGGCCGCCCTGCCGGCCCTTGGTCTGGGGTTGGCCGCATGCTCAGACAGCAGTGCCGAGGCAGATGCGGGGGCGGCTGCGAAAGATCCGGTCACCACGGCTGCCGTGGACGCTCCGGCATCGACCGGGACAGTGGACATGGACAAGCTTCTTGAAGAAGGGGCGCTGGAAGACAAGGTGCAGGGCGATGAAAACGCGCCCGTTACCATCGTCGAATACGCTTCGATGACATGCAGCCACTGCGCGACTTTCCACACCCGCACCTATCCCGATCTGAAGAAGAAATACATTGAGACGGGCAAGGTGCGTTTCATCCTGCGCGAATTCCCGTTCGATCCGCGCGCGGAAGCCGGTTTCATGCTCGCGCGCTGCTCCGATGACAAGTATTTCGCCATGGTCGACGTTCTGTTCAAGCAGCAGGGCAACTGGGCGCCGGTCCAGGATGCGCAGTCTGCTCTCCTGAAAATCGCCAAACTGGCCGGTTTCACCCAGGAGAGCTTTGAAGCCTGTCTGACCGATCAGAAGCTGTTGGAGAATGTGCGGTCCGTGCGCACCCGCGGCGCTGAAGAATTTGGCATCGATGCGACGCCGACCTTCTTCATCAATGGCAAGAAGTACTCGGGCGCCATGTCGATCGACGAAATTTCCGCAGTGATTGACGGTATGCTCTGACAGCACATGATCGCGCCAGCCGTTTCGATCGGTGGCGCGATCATGCCTTTCCCAGGCGGGCGCTGATACGTCCCGCACCCGGCTGTGGCTCCCCCGGTTGGGTGGCCGTAGGAGCGCCCGGAGACCGTTCAACAGGCGATTATTTCATTGTTTCCCGAATTTGTTTTACAGCGCACGCATGTCGGGTTGAGCTGTGCAATTTCCGCTCAACCCTGTTGAAAACCGGCGAATTTGCGGATTTCTCGCAAGAGAGCTCCGAAGCTTGCTTGACGCAGCTCGAGCTTCTGGATGAAGTCAAGGCATCGTGTGATTGGGGTTGGAGCGTTTGCCGGTTTCGGCTGTTCCGCCATTCTTCATCCGCTGGAAGAAGCACTCGGGAGCCATTTGGATTGATGAAGCGCCGGGACGCATTGTGGGCTTGCATTGACGGACAGGAAGACTGCCCGTTGATTTTGCGCGCGTGCAACAGGGTGGGCCCGGCATGAAATTCACCAAACTGCGTCTTCTGGGGTTCAAATCCTTCGTTGAACCAAGCGAATTCATCATTGAAACCGGTCTGACCGGTGTGGTCGGGCCGAATGGCTGCGGCAAGTCCAATCTGGTGGAAGCGCTGCGCTGGGTTATGGGCGAAAGCTCCTACAAGAACATGCGCGCTTCCGGCATGGACGACGTGATCTTTTCGGGATCGGGGACGCGCCCGGCCCGAAATACGGCCGAGGTGACGCTGTTTCTCGACAATGCCGACCGGACAGCGCCCGCGGCCTTCAACGATGCCGACGAATTGCAGGTCTCCCGGCGGATCGAGCGCGAGGCCGGTTCGGTCTATCGGATCAACGGCAAGGAAGCCCGCGCGCGCGATGTCCAGCTGCTTTTTGCCGATCAGTCGACCGGCGCACGCTCTCCATCGATGGTGGGGCAGGGGCGCATTGGCGAACTCATCCAGGCAAAACCACAGGCGCGCCGCGCACTTCTGGAAGAAGCTGCAGGTATTTCCGGCCTCCATTCACGCCGGCATGAAGCCGAACTCAGGCTGCGCGCAGCGGAGCAGAACCTCGAACGCCTTGACGACGTTGTCAGTGAACTTGACAGCCAGATCGACAGTCTGAAACGCCAGGCGCGGCAGGCATCGCGCTTCAAGAACCTTTCGGCGGAAGTCCGCAAGGCCGAGGCGATCCTGCTGCATCTGCGCTGGTCATCGGCCAAGGATCAGGAAGCCGAAGCGCAAAGCATGCTCTCCAAGGCCACGGCTCTGGTCGGGGAGACGGCTAGCGAGCAGATGGAAGCGGCCAAGGCCCAGGCGATTGCCGCACATGAACTGCCCAAGCTGCGCGAGGCCGAAGCCGCCGCCGCGGCTGCCCTTCAGAGGCTGACCATCGCGAGAACGCAGATGGAAGAGGAAGCGCGGCGCATGGAAGCGCGCACCCAGGAGCTCAGGAAACGGGTCGATCAGCTCAATGCCGACATCGCCCGCGAAGAGCAGATGGTGCGCGACAATGCCGAAGCGCTTGCAAGACTGGCCGAAGAGGAAGAGACCCTCAGGGAAGCCGACGAGGGGGCGGATGGACGCGAGAGCGAACTTCTGAACGTGTTCGAAACGGTTTCGGCCGAACTGGCGACGGCCGAGGAGCAGCTTTCGCGCCTGACGGCCGAAAAGGCCGAGGCTTCGGCAAGCCGTCAGCAGGTCGAGCGCGCCATAAGGGAGCAGGCCGAGCGCAGGGACCGGCTCGCACGGCAGGTTGCCACCATGGATGCGGAGCTGCAGGACATCTCGGCGAAAATTGCGGGTCTGCCGGATCCTGCGGAAAAACGGCTTCTGGTTGATGAAGCTGCAGAACGCCTGGAAATGGCCGAAGAAGCCGTTGCCGAGGCTGAAGAGCGGGTGACAGGCGCCCGCGAGGCCGAACAGGCTGCCCGGCCGCCGCTGCAGGATGCCCGTGCGGAGCTCGGGCGGGTCGAGACCGAAGCGCAGACGCTTCGCAAGATCCTGAATGCGGGTGGGGGGGATCTTTTCCCCGCGGTGCTGGAGCAATTGCGGGTGGAGCGCGGGTTTGAAACAGCGCTGGGCGCGGCCCTCGGCGAAGACCTCGATGTGCCGCTGGACAGCGCTGCCCCGGTCTATTGGGGGCCGTCGGAGATCGGAGCCGACGACCCGGCGCTGCCTGGTGGCGTCGTGCCGCTTGCTTCCGTGGTCAAGGCGCCTGAACAGCTCGCACGTCGCCTCGCGCAGATCGGTATTGTGGATGCGGAAGATGGCGCGCGATTGCAGAAAGAACTCAAACCCGGCCAGCGGCTGGTGGCGCGCGATGGCGCATTGTGGCGCTGGGACGGCTACCGCGCCAGTGCGGATGCACCGACCGCCGCAGCACAGAGGCTTGCCCAGAAGAACCGCCTGGCGGAGCTGGACGGCGAGGTGATCGAGGCTTCGGCGCGCCTGCATGCAGCCGAGACAGCCCTGTCGGACGCGGAGCAGGGGGTAAAAGCCGCCGTTGAAGCAGAAAGACGTGCGCGCGAGGAAGCGCGGGAGGCACAGGCAGCACTCAGCCGGGCAAGGGATGCGCTCGCGAGTGCCGAAAAGGCTGCGGGCGAGCTGTCAAGCCGCCGCATGAGCCTGGAAGAGGCGCGCGGCCGTGTTGTCGAGGATCTGGAGGAAGCGGAGGCTGCGACCCTGGCTGCGGAAGAAGCGCTTGAAGCGGCACCGGACATTACCGAACTGCAGCAGCGTCTCGATCACCAGGCAGCACAGGTTTCAGCCAAGCGGGCAGCCGTGGCCGAGGCACGGGCGGCCTATGAGGGACTGCGCCGCGAGGCGGAGGCTCGCCGGCGGCGCCTTGAAGCCATCGCTGCCGAACGACGCAACTGGCAGTCACGGGTGGAAAACGCCGACCGCCACACGTCTGCACTTTTGCAGCGCCGCACCGATACCGAAGCGGAGCTTGAGGAGCTGGCGGAGGCACCTGAGGAAATCGAGATGCGCGGGCGCTCCCTGCTGACCCAGATTTCCAGCGCCGAGGCCGTGCGCAGGGAGGCTGCCGACAAGCTGCAGGAGGCGGAGAACCGGCAGGCGGAACTGGACAAGCTGGCGACGCAGAGCATCCAGTCGCTCTCATCGGCACGCGAAAGCAGGGCGCGCGCGGAAGAGCGCATGACGGCGGCAGAGGAACGAAGAAAAGAAGCCGAAGCGCGCATCCAGGAAATTCTGGGTGTACCGCCCCACGAAGTGCTGGCAATGGCCGAGCTGCAGCCCGACGCGCCAATGCCGGACATCGCCGATGTGGAGCGGCGGCTGGAACGCCTCAAGATGGAGCGTGAACGCCTGGGCGCGGTCAATCTGCGCGCGGAGGAAGAACAGGCCGAACTCAATGAGCGGCACGGAAACATTGTCTCAGAGCGCGAGGACGTGATTGAGGCCATTCAAAAGCTGCGGCACGCGATCCAGAGCCTGAACAAGGAGGGGCGTGAACGTCTCCTGGCCGCTTTCGACGTGGTCAACGAGCAGTTCAAGCGTCTTTTCACACATCTGTTCGGTGGCGGCACGGCCGAACTGCAGCTGATCGAATCCGATGATCCGCTTGAGGCCGGGCTTGAAATTCTCGCCCGTCCGCCCGGCAAGCGCCCGCAAACCATGACGCTTCTTTCAGGTGGCGAGCAGGCGCTGACGGCGATGGCGTTGATTTTCGCTGTGTTCCTGACGAACCCCGCCCCCATCTGCGTGCTGGACGAGGTGGATGCGCCGCTCGACGATCACAATGTCGAGCGCTTCTGCAACCTCATGGATGAAATGGCTGCCTCAACGGACACACGCTTTGTAGTCATCACGCACAATCCCATCACCATGGCGCGGATGAGCAGGCTGTTCGGTGTAACCATGGCCGAGCAGGGCGTCAGCCAGCTCGTCTCGGTCGATCTGCAGACCGCCGAGCGCCTGCGCGAGGCAGGCTAACATTTCTTCCCGCTCGTCGGTTTCATCGCTGCAATGTCCGACATCAGGACGGACAGCCATGTTCGCCATTGTCATGATTCACTCCACATTGCCAATTCGTTTCCGGCGGGATCGACGAAGTGAAAGCGGCGACCGCCGGGGAAAGAAAAGATTGGCTTCACGATCTTTCCACCAGCTGCCTCGACCGTCTTCAAGGTGGCTTCGAGATCTTCACTGAACAGCACCGGGAGCGGTTTGTCGTTTCCTTCCGGGTTGCCGTCGAAACCGCCGTCGAGACCCTCGGAAAACGCCGAGTATGCCGGCCCATAATCGGTGAACTTCCAGGAGAAGGCCTTTGCGTAAAACGCCTTGACCTGACCGAGGCTCTCACCGCTTGCTGGCATTTCGATATAGTCGAGCTTTCCGGTTCTGCGCATCTTTCTCTCCAATGTTCCTTGTTTGTTCTATAATATCGCGTTTCCGATGGCAAGAGGGGTAGCCGGCCCCCTTGTGAAGGGGGAGCTGGACCTTTCCGGAGCACGGGGTGGTTTCGGGTGAACAAAAATGAACTCTTCAATCGATAAAGCGGCGGATGGTGCCGAAGGCGGCCTTGCCATGGCGTGCGCAGCCCCTTAACGCTGCCTCCCGTGGCCGGTGCAGCAGGGTTCCAGCGCCGGCAGAACGACCGGAAGGGGAATGCAGCATGACCAAGTGGGTCTATGTGTTTGGCGATGGACGTGCCGAAGGCAGTGCGGGCGACCGGAATCTGCTCGGCGGCAAGGGTGCAAATCTGGCCGAGATGTGCAGTCTCGGGCTGCCGGTGCCGCCCGGATTTACGATCACCACCGAACTCTGCTCCCACTATTATGCCAATGGCCGCACCTATCCGGACGAATTGAAAACACAGGTCGAGGCGGCGCTCGAAGAGGTGGGCCGTGTGGCCGGTCGCCGCTTTGGCGATGCCGGGGCGCCGCTGCTGGTGTCGGTGCGCTCGGGTGCGCGGGCGTCCATGCCCGGCATGATGGACACGGTGCTCAATCTGGGCCTCAACGATGCGACGGTTGAGGCGATTGCGGCGGAGGCGGATGACGCGCGCTTTGCCTATGACAGCTACCGCCGGTTCATCCAGATGTACTGCAATGTGGTGCTCGGGCTCGACCATGATGTCTTTGAGGAGATCCTCGAAGAGGAGAAGGCGCGGCTTGGCTATGAGGTCGACACGGAATTTTCCGCCGGCGACTGGCAGAATGTCATCGCGCTCTACAAGGGACGCATCGAAACCGAACTGGGTGCGCCGTTCCCGCAGGATCCGCACGAACAGCTCTGGGGCGCGGTGGGCGCGGTGTTCTCCTCTTGGATGAATCCGCGCGCGATGACGTATCGCCGGCTGCACGACATTCCCGAAAGCTGGGGCACGGCGGTGAACGTGCAGGCCATGGTGTTTGGCAACCGGGGCGAGGACTCGGCGACGGGCGTGGCTTTCACGCGTGACCCCTCGACCGGCGAAAAGGCGCTCTATGGCGAATTCCTCGTCAATGCGCAGGGCGAAGACGTGGTTGCCGGCATCCGTACGCCACAGAACATTACCGAAGCGGCAAGGCTTGTGGCGGGTTCCGACAAGCCTTCGCTTGAAAAGCTGATGCCGGAGGCGTTTGCCAGCTTCATCCAGATCGCCGACACGCTGGAGCGGCACTATCGCGACATGCAGGATCTGGAGTTCACCATCGAGCGCGGCAAATTATGGATGCTGCAGACCCGCTCGGGCAAGCGCACGGCCAGTGCTGCCCTCAAGGTCGCCGTCGACATGGCCAATGAAGGGCTCATAACGAGAGAAGAGGCCGTGGCACGCATCGACGCGGCATCACTCGACCAGCTTCTGCATCCCACCATCGACCCCTCCGCTCCGCGCGACATTATCGGTATGGGGCTACCGGCTTCCCCGGGAGCCGCAACGGGAGAGATCGTGTTTTGCTCCGAAGCCGCCGAAGAGGCAAAGGCGGAAGGGCGCCGGGTGATTCTGGTGCGGGTGGAGACCAGTCCGGAAGATATCCACGGCATGCATGCAGCAGAAGGCATTCTGACCACACGCGGCGGCATGACAAGCCACGCGGCCGTGGTGGCGCGTGGCATGGGCAAGCCCTGCGTTTCGGGGGCAGGCTCGTTGCGCGTTGACCAGCGCAAAGGCGTTCTCCTCGCCATGGGGCAGCTGCTCAAGGCAGGCGATACGATCACCATCGATGGCGCTACGGGTCAGGTTCTGAAGGGGGCGGTTCCCATGCTGCAGCCGGAACTCTCCGGCGATTTCTCCACCATCATGGGCTGGACAGACCAGGCACGGCGCATGCGTGTGCGCGCCAATGCCGAAACGCCAGCCGATGCGCGCACGGCAAGGTCTTTCGGGGCGGAGGGCATCGGCCTTTGCCGCACCGAACACATGTTTTTCGATGATGGGCGCATCCTTGCCATGCGCGAAATGATCGTGGCAGATACCGAGAGCGACCGGCGCGCGGCACTTGCCAAGCTCCTTCCCATGCAGCGATCGGATTTCGTTGAAATTTTCGAAGTGATGGCCGGGCTTCCCGTGACCATCCGCCTGCTCGACCCGCCACTCCATGAGTTCTTGCCCAAGACGGATGAAGAAATCGCGGAAGTGGCCGAAGCCATGGGCGTTTCGACAGACAAGCTGCGCCAGCGCACGGAAGCATTGCACGAATTCAACCCGATGCTGGGACATCGCGGCTGCCGGCTTGCGATTTCCTATCCGGAAATCGCCGAAATGCAGGCGCGGGCGATCTTTGAGGCGGCCGCGGATGCCGCCCAGAAGGCGGGAGCCCCGGTGGTGCCGGAAATCATGGTGCCGCTGGTGGGCATGTCAGCCGAGCTGACCTTCGTGAAAGAGCGCATCGACACGGTTGCAAGGACGGTGATGGAGGAGCGGGGCGTCACGTTCGACTATCTCGTGGGGACGATGATCGAACTGCCGCGCGCAGCTCTTCGAGCCGATGAAATCGCTGCCAGCGCCGAGTTCTTTTCTTTCGGAACGAATGATCTGACACAGACCACATTCGGTATTTCACGGGACGATGCAGCTTCGTTTCTCGAGACCTACCGCACACGCGGCATCATCGAGCAGGATCCGTTCGTCTCTCTGGATGTCGATGGCGTTGGGGAACTGGTCAGGATCGCCACGGCAAAGGGGCGGGAGGCCCGCGCCGGCCTGAAGCTTGGCATCTGTGGTGAGCACGGCGGAGACCCTGCGTCCATACGGTTCTGCGAGACCGTGGGGCTGGATTACGTTTCGTGTTCGCCTTTCCGGGTTCCAATCGCGCGACTGGCTGCGGCGCAGGCCGCAATCCGGGAGAGCGCGGCCGGCTAGCCTTTCTTGATTTCGACGAGGTCGGTGAAGAAAGCGCCGTGGTCCCTGATTTCGATGACCTCGTCGAACGGGTTTTCGTAGGCCCACATGATGTCGCTCCCCGGTTCTCCGGCCCCAGTCCGCCGCCAGTAGGATGCATCGCCCTTGTAGGGGCAGTGCGTCCGCGTCCCGGTGCGTTCAAGGAGGGCGAAATTGATGTCGGCAAACGGAATGTAGACCACCTCGGGGCAGCCGCTCTCACGCATGCGCTTGGCCTGCTGCGTGCAGGCCAGCTCGGTGCCGTCGACAATGACCCGCACCGTTTCAGCGCAGGGCCGTATCGTGATCCGCTTGTCGGGATTTCGGTCAAAGCCCGGGGCAGGGTTTTTCACACTCGTCATGCCGCTTTACTCCATTTCCGGCACAACGCGCGCCATGCGACGCGGTTCCTCGTGGTAAAGTCACGTATGGCAACGGGCTGCAAACTACCGGGGGCATTCGATCGTTGATATCAGGCCTGCAAACGCAGTCACTATCCCGGCTACGGGCAAGTGGCTGGTCTCGATGGGCTCGACCCCAATGGAGCCGCTCTCCGATTCCTGTGTGATCAGCGCAAATGTTTCGTGGGACTGTTCTTTCAGTGCCACAGCGGCCACCCAGTCGCAGTCGTCGACACCATCAAGTCGCAGCTTGAAGAGGAGCCGCCCGTTTACCTGTTCAAGGGCTTCCAGAACCGTCCCCTCGAAGCCCAGGGCTAGAAGGTTCTGGTGCTTGAGGGCAAGCTCCAGCTCGACCAATTCAAGGGAGCGTGTTGCCCTATCCTCGTGTTCGGGAGCCAGTGTGTGCATGGCGGTACCTCATGACATTTCCGCCCATCCCCTCCAAACGGGTATTTTGACCCAGACGATGGCTGCAATGTGGCGGGTTATGCTTGCCAAACCCGATCTGGGGGCATCGGCCCGGTCTTGTGCATCCACTGTAAACGCCGAAGAATAAACCGAAATCGGATTTAACGGAGGCGGTCTATGGGGTATGAGGAACTGTCCTTGAAAAAGCAGAACGCCCGATTGAGCTGATGAAAGCCAGATTTATACGGCAACAGGCCCCTGCAGCACCCTGGTGTCGACGGGGCGCGTTTTTCTCGCTAACGCTGTTTCTTGTGTCGGGAGCGGGACATCGTTTCGGTCTCCTGGAGACTGTTCCGTTCTTCTGGCTTCTTGGTATCGCCGGTGCGCTGTCGCTGGCGTCGCTGGTGCTAGGTGGCATTGCGCTGGTTCAGGTTTGGGAGCATGGCTCCTCCGGTGCGTCGGTCGCGGCAGGCGGGATCTTCGTCGCCGTCATTGCGCTGACCCCCTACGGTGTTTCCGCATATCGTTTTTTCGAGCATCCACCGCTGATGGACATCTCATCGGATCTGGATGATCCGCCGAAAATGCCACTGGCTGCAGGCGCCCGAACGGGGGCGATGAATGCGCTCGTGGATGCAACGGATGAAAATCGCGACCTTCAGCATTCCGAGTATCCCGAGATTGCCGGCCGCCGCTACGAACATACCGCCGAGAAAGTGGTCGAAGTCGTACACCTGATGATGGAAGAGCGCGGGTGGCAGCCCAAAGGGATGTCGAAGGCGAAGCTTGCCGGCGCCAGCGTGACGCTGGAAGGTCTGGCGCATTCATATTTCCTGGGGTTTCCGGCCGATGTCGCCATTCGCATCGAAGACGACCAGACAGCGACATTCGTTGAGATGCGCTCTGCCTCGCGCTATGGCCGCCATGACCTTGGTGACAATGCGGCACGCATCAAGCGCTTCCTGAATGAGCTCGATGAGCGCTTGGCACTTCTCGCGGCGGTTTAAACTGTCCCGGCTCGTTTCCGGAGCGGCCGCAGCGCCGATCAGGCGGGAAAATAAACCCCGTCGATGGAAGGTTCGTTGTCGGTCGTGACGGAGCCACGGGCAACAAGATCTTCAAGATGGGCAAGAACGGAGAGCGCTGCCGCTCCGTGAAGGCGGGGGTCGGTGTCACGGTAGATGGACCGGACCATCTCGGCAATGGTCCGGTCTCCCCGTGTGATGCGTTCGAGAATAGCGCGCTCGCGCATTTTTCGGTGAGCCTTGAGCCCGCGCATGAAACGCCGGGGATTGCGGACACGGCTGCCATGGCCGGGGAAGAAAACCCTGTCGTCGCGTTCCAGGAGACGATCTAGCGATGCCATGTAATCGGACATGGCACCGTCCGGCGGAGCGACGATGGAGGTGGCCCACGCCATGACATGATCGGCCGAAAACACGATGCCGGTGCCTTCAAGCGCAAAAACGGCATGATTGGCGGCATGCCCCGGTGTGTGGATGGTGCGCAGCGCCCAGCCATCGCCCTCGACCAGCTGGTCGTTGGCAAGCCGGAGATCGGGTCTGAAATCAAGGTCCGCGCTGGCATCGAGAGGATTGGTTTCTCCGATCCGCAGGGGGCGGGCAGGGCGGTGGGGGCCTTCAGCGCAAATGATCGCGCCGGTCTGCGCTGCAAGGCGGGCCGCTAGCGGAGAATGATCCCTGTGGGTGTGGCTCACGAAAACATGGCTGACGGGTCTGTTGCCAATGGCCTTCAGAAGAGCGGCCAGATGCGCTTCGTCTTCAGGACCCGGGTCGATAACGGCGAGAGACGACTTTCCCACGATGTAGCTGTTGGTACCATGAAAGGTGAAGGCGCTGGGATTGTTGACGGTCAGGCGAAGGACGTCCGGTGCGATTTCGACTGCCTCGCCGTAAGCCGGCTCAAATCGGGTCTCGAATTCCAGGGCCATGGGCAAATGTCCGAAAAGGCAGGGAGTTGCGCGCCGGATGAGCGCATTCAGGTTGCCGCATACCATGGAAGCTTCTATAGGAGAAGGAAAGCGGATCAAATCGCATAAAGCACGAATGGAGGAGCTATGTCGCTCGCTATCGCTTCACAATCTTTCGTTTCGCAGGCACTGCCGCATCATGGCGCGCGGCGCCTGGCGACGCAGGTTTTTCTGGCCTTCGGAGCTACATTACTGCTCGCACTTTCGGCAAAGACACGTGTTGTTCTTGGGCCGGTGGATCTTTCCCTTCAGACGCTCGCGGTTCTGCTGATCGGTGCCACTTTCGGCATGCGACTCGGTGTTGCGACGCTGCTTCTTTACATGGCCGAAGGCGCGATGGGCCTGCCCGTCTTTCAGGGAACGCCGGAAAAGGGCATCGGACTGGCATACATGATGGGGCCGACAGGCGGCTATCTTCTTGGCTTTGTTGCCATGGCAGCCATTGCTGGCTGGGCGGCAGACCGCGGCTGGGACCGCAATCCGCTCAAGCTCGGCAGCGCCATGCTTGTGGCAGAGATTGTTCTGATGGGGCTTGGCTTCGTCTGGCTTGCCGGTCTGATCGGTGCCGACAAGGCCTGGCAGTTTGGTGTCGTGCCGTTCGTCCTGCCCGACCTGATCAAGGTTGCTCTGGCGGCATGTTTCATGCCTGCGGCCTGGGCGCTGCTGCGCGGGCTCGGCAATTTCGGGCGATAGCACCTCGCTGTCTCGCCGCGTTGAAGCGGAATGCAAAGCTGGCCAGAAGGGGATTTCTGGCCCGCTTTATTTTTCAGGGGATTGGGGATGAGCGTTCTGGTGACCGGCGGTGCCGGGTATATCGGCAGCCACATGGTCTGGGAGCTACTTGACCAGGGCGAAGAAGTGGTGGTTCTCGACCGGCTGAGCACAGGATTCGACTGGGCCGTGGCAGGGGGCGCGCAACTGGTCGTGGGAGACATCGCCGATCAGGAACTGGTTGAAGACCTCATCCGCACACATGATGTCGATGCGATCATCCACTTTGCAGGCTCAATCATCGTGCCTGAATCGGTGGCCGATCCGCTTGGTTATTATCTCAACAACACCGTCAAATCGCGAAGTCTCATCGAGAGTGCGATCCGATGCGGGGTAAAGCATTTCATCTTTTCCTCCACCGCTGCCGTTTATGGCAGCCCGGAGCAGTTTCTGGTTAACGAAGACACGTCCCTGCAGCCCGAATCTCCCTATGGGACCTCGAAATTGATGACGGAACTCATGCTGCGTGATTGTGCGGCAGCCCATGATTTCGAGTTCACCGCCCTGCGGTATTTCAATGTCTCGGGTGCTGATCCTGACCAGAGAACCGGTCAGTCTACCAAGGGGGCCACGCATCTCATCAAGGTTGCCTGCGAAGCCGCGACTGGCAAGCGGGATCACATGGATGTTTTCGGAACGGATTATGACACGCCCGACGGGACCTGTATCCGCGACTATGTTCATGTCTCGGATCTGGTGAATGCGCACTACCTGGCTCTCAGGCGTCTGCGCGCTGGAGGTGGAAGCCTCGTGGCCAATTGCGGCTATGGCAGGGGATATTCCGTTCTTGAGGTCATCGATGCGGTGAAGGCCGTGTCCCAGACCGAATTCGAGGTTCGCGTGGTTGACCGCCGGCCGGGCGACGCGGTGGCGATCGTTGCACAGGCTGAGCGCTGTCGCAGCGAGCTTGGCTGGCAACCGCGTTATGACGATTTAAGAACGATCGTCAGCCATGCACTGCAGTGGGAGGCAAAGCTCTCCCGACGGAACCGGCAATGAACTATCGGACCACCAACAGGCTTTTTACGCTTGGCGCGTTTTCTCTGCCACCGGTACTTGGATCGGTCACGAGCGTTGTGTGGCATGGCGGAGCGCTCTGGTGTGTCTTTGAGGTGCTTTCAAAAAGACGGCGCCTCAGTCCCGACAGGGCGATGCGCTGGCTGGCGGCACTCATGCTGGTCTATATCGCCGCGAACATTGCTGCCTTTCTTGCCGGCAACCCTTCATGGGCGCTCGCCTACAAGCTTCTGCCGCTGGCGACCTTCCTGCTTTTCCCGTTTTCCTATTCCATCTGGACCATTTCCGACCGGCAAGAGGTGGCCCATGCCGTGCTTCTTGGATGTACCTTGGCCAGCTTCGGTGCGCTGGTCCTGGCGCTGATCCAGTACGGTTACCTGGGGCTGCGGGCTGAAGGCGGCGCGGGAAACGCACTCGTGTTTGCCGATGTCGCCTGTCTTGCAGGTCTCTCCTGTCTGGCGGGTGCACTCATCCTGGATGACAGACGCGTTCCGGTTTTGCTGTTTGCATTCATGGCCGCATTCTGTGCGGTGATCATGTCCGGATCGCGTTCGGTCTGGGGGGTGATGATTGTTCTTACCCTGATCGAACTGTTCGTGTTCCGCAAAAGGGTCATGAAAGTCATCCGCGGGCGCGTCCTCGCGCTCGTCGGCATGGCCCTCATCATTGTCGTCTTGACATCGGGGTTGATCGTTGACCGGTTCGAGACCCTGCTGGTCAATCTGGACAGGCTGACACAAAGCGCTGACTACAGCACGTCTGTGGGGCTGCGCGTGGCGCTCTGGGAAACCGGTTTAAAGCTCTTTGCGGAGAGGCCAATCCTGGGCTACGGCCTCCAGAACACCTCGGACCTGATCAGGCAAATACTGCACGAGAGCTACGGGCTCGACGTCTCGTTCACCCATTTTCACAACGGGTTTCTGACCATTCTTGTGGAAGGAGGCATTGTTGCCGGTGGTGCCATCGTAGCCATGTTTGCGCTGATCACCTTTTTCGCGATACGCGCACTTTCCTCGCGAAACGAACCGGTCACGCGCCTTGGGGGAATGATCCTGCTGGTCCTTGTCGCGGTGTATGCGGGCGGGGGTAGCGTGAACATCGTGTTCGGTCACGACATTCTCGACACGGTGTTCATGATGTTCCTGATCGTCGGGCTTTATCTTTCCTGCGGGACCTCACGCCTGCCCGACGCGCAAGAGACGGTCTCCGCCCGGAACTGAGAACGGGCGTGCCTCAGACGCGCCCGTAGCGATCCTCCAGCCTAACAATATCGTCTTCTCCCAGATAAGATCCGGATTGGACCTCGATCAGCTCCAGCGGGATTTTCCCCGGATTTTCCAGTGCATGGATTTCCCCCAGCGGAATATAGGTCGACTGGTTCTCGGTGAGCATGATCGTCTCTTCACCCTTAAGAACCTTCGCTGTGCCGCGCACCACGACCCAGTGCTCGGCACGATGATGGTGTTTCTGCACCGACAGCCTTGCCCCCGGTTTCACCGTGATGCGCTTGACCTGATAGCGGTTGCCCATGTCGATGGAATCATAATCGCCCCAGGGACGGTAGACACGTCGATGATTCACATGCTCCGAGCGGCCGGCCCCGTTTGAGCTGCTCAACCACGTCCTTGACGCTCTGAACCGTATCGCGCTGGGCAACGAGAACCGCATCGGCCGTTTCGATCACCACAACGTCTTCCACGCCGACGAGCGCAACCAGCCGTTTGTGCGCAAAGGCAATGGAATTTTTCGAGGCGACCTGCACGACATCACCGATGAGCGCGTTGCCATCGGCATCCTTGTCCTGCGCTTCCCAGATGGCGGACCATGAACCAATGTCGTTCCAGCCCGCATCAAACGGAACAACAGCGGCACGGTCCGTTTTTTCCATCACGGCATGGTCGATGGAAATGGAGGGGCATGCTTCGAATGCGGCACGCTCCGGGCGTAGGAAGGACGTATCCTGCTCGGCCCTTTCCATCGCCGCGCGGCAGGCTTCCAGAACTGCCGGTGCATGTGTCTGCAGCGCATCGAGGCAGGCGCTGGCGCGGAACACGAACATGCCGCTGTTCCAGTCGTATCCGCCATCCCTGATATAACTCTCTGCTGTGGCCGCGTCGGGTTTTTCCCGGAACCCGGCAACGGCAAATCCGCTCTCGTCGATGCGGTCTCCGCGCCGGATGTAGCCGAAGCCGGTCTCTGGCCCGGTGGGGACGACGCCGAACGTGACGATCCAGCCCTCTCGTGCGAGCTGCTGCGCCTTAGCCAGTCCTTCATGAAAGGCCGCCTGGTCCAAAATCAGATGGTCGGCCGGCATCACCAGAAGCAGAGGGTCTTCACCGCCGGCCGTGGCGTGAAGAGCCGCAAGCGCGATCGCAGGTGCGGTGTTGCGCCCGGCCGGCTCAAGCAGGATCGGAGCGTTTTCTATACCGATCTGGCGCAGCTGTTCGGCGGCAAGAAAGCGATGCTCTTCGTTGCAGACGGTGATCGGAGCGGCACACTCGATACCGTCCAGCCGTTCCACGGTCTGCTGCAGCATGGTCCTGTCGCCTGCAAGCGCGCAAAACTGCTTGGGGTAGTTTTCGCGGGAAACCGGCCACAGCCGCGTTCCCATTCCCCCTGCCATGATAACCGGTACAAACATGAACCCACCCCGTCATTGTTCTGTCGAATGCGTTGCCCTTGCCGCACGTGAAAGGCTTTTGACAATCCGGCGACCAGTTTGAATTGGAAAGGTTGACGCCGGGTGTAGGCAACAGGTCAATCCGGTGCGCCGGCCTGTCCATGGGGAGGGGCTCCTACCTCGGCAGGGCGCTTTTCCCCCGCCAGAACCCGCGAAAGGCGGGAAAACGCCAGCCCTCGTGCACCGTGAAGGGAAGCGGCGCCGGGGAGAGGCGCCCGCTTTATCCCTGTATTTGTCCCCGCAACCGGGGCAGCCTGTAAACTGCGGCCATCAGAAGGAACGGGCCAACATGGAACAGACAAGCAATCTCGGACTTCCCTACATCATGCCCTCGCAGGCGCAGAAGCACGTGACACACAATGAGGCAATCCGACGACTGGACGGGGTCGTGCAGCTTGCCGTACGCGACCGTGATCTTGCCGCTCCACCTGCCAGTCCGGATGATGGTGCGTGCTACATCGTGGGCGCTGCGGCAACGGGTGCGTGGGAGGGATGGGACGGAAGTGTCGCTTATTTTGTCGACGGCGCGTGGGAAAAGCTTGTACCCGCCTCCGGCTGGCGCGCCTTTGTGGTGGATGAGAACCGTCTTGTCGCGTTCGACGGCACTGGCTGGCAGCCCATCAACGGATTGCCCGAAAGCGGTGCGGAAATTCAGAACGCAGCTCTTTTCGGCTTCGGGATGGGGGCCGATGCCGACAATCCATTCGCAGCCAGGCTCGACAAGGCTCTGTGGACCGCACGATATGCTGCGGAAGGCGGGACCGGCAGCCTTTTTTACACAATGAACAAGGAGAGCCCTGCCGGCGATGTGGGATTCCTGTTTCAGACCGGCTTTGTGACGAAGGCGACGGCTGGCCTCATGGGCACGGATGGCTGGCGGCTTGCCGTCTCGGCCGATGGCGCAGCGTTCAAAGATGCATTGCGTGCTGACGAGAGCTCCGGCCGGGTTTCGCTGCCCTCGAACCCCAAATTTCTCGGCCTCATCAATTATGACCAGTATGTCGCTGCCGATACCTGGCAGACCGTGGCCATCAACAATACGCTGGCCAACGATCAGATGACCTTTGACACTGGAACCAACCGCTTTACCGCACCGGCGGACGGGCTCTATCGGTTTGGAGCGACCATTGGCTGGAAGCAGAACGGCGCCAATCTGCCAACGGTGTTGAAAGCGAAGCTGCTGCTGAACGGTACGGTCGATCTTTGCGCGCCGCTGGTGAAGGGTGATGTCTCCAGTCTCGCGGTCGATGGCTCGGAGACGGCCCTGCACCTTCACGTCATGGCGGGTTTGACGGCGGGCGATACGGTCGAGCTGGCACAGTTCTTCGGCGGGCTGGATGGCTATGTACCGGCGACGGTCACGCAGTTTTTCGGCGAATGGTTGGCCTGACGGGAGGGAGCGGAAAGCGCGTGCTCCACAGAAAGGCTCAAAACGCCTTCTTGTCGAGGGGCCGCGCTTCTGCTATCCACCGCTTCGCTCGGTCTTGGGGCGTCGCCAAGTGGTAAGGCAACGGTTTTTGGTACCGTCATTCGCAGGTTCGAATCCTGCCGCCCCAGCCAGCCTCCGCTAAAGCTACGGCTGGGCAAGCCGGAGCGCGAGTGGAGGCTGCCGCGCCGTAGCCCAAAGGGCGAAGGCGGGCCGGAGACGCCATGCACTATGTTTATATTCTGCAAAGCCTGACATATGCCGACAAATATTATGTCGGATGCACAAACGACGTTGATGAGCGGCTGAGAAGGCACAATGCAGGCCGATCAGAATCGCAGTCGCGCCACTCATCCTTGTTTGGGCCATGGAAATTGGTGGTTCAGATAGGATTTGAAGACAGGGCGAAGGCATTTGCTTTTGAAAAGTATCTGAAATCCGGTTCAGGCCGCGCTTTCGCGAAGAGGCATTTCTGATCCCTTCCAACCGGTTCTTGCTTCTCAGTTTTTCCGCGCGTGGTGGTCGTAGGCGGCGTCCTGACACTAAGTTGCCAGCGGGCCGTTCCGTGGGAAGCGTCATCTTGCTGAACCGCTTTATATAAAGAGCGGGTGCTTCGCCACGGAGCTCTGACCTCGCTACCTGTCTAACCAGCCCCCTCGATCATCCCCCGCAACTCATCCACCTTTGCCTTCAACAGCGCCTTGTCAGCGCGGGTTTCCACGTTGAGGCGCAGGAGCGGTTCGGTGTTGGAGGCGCGCAGGTTGAAGCGCCAGTCGTCGAACACCATGCCGAGGCCATCCTGGCTCTCGATCTGAGGATTTTTCGGCATGTAATGATCTGAAATGCGCTTCTGCACCTCGGCTGCGTCCGAAACCGTGAAGTTGATCTCGCCGGAGCAGGGATAGGCGGCGATGCGCTCTTCCAGCCGCTCGGCAAGGGTCGTGCCACTGGCCGAAAGGTCCGCAATGACGTTGAGCCAGGCCAGCATGCCTGAATCGCAATAGGCGAAATCGCGGAAATAGTGGTGCGCGCTCATCTCGCCGCCATAGATGGCGTTTTCCTCGCGCATCATCTTTTTGAAATAGGCATGACCCGTGCGGCAGGGTTTTGCCACGCCGCCGGCGCTTTCCACCATGTCGATCGTGTTCCAGGTGAGGCGCGGATCATAGAGGATCGTGCTGCCGGGATGCTTGCCGAGCAGTGTCTGCGCGATCATGCCGACCAGATAATAGCCTTCCACGAAACGGCCCTTGTGATCGTAGAGGAAGCAGCGGTCGAAATCGCCGTCCCAGGCGATTGCCAGATCCGCGCCATGCTCGATCACCGCCTTGCTGGCCTTCTCACGCTTTTCCGGCAGCAGCGGGTTGGGCACGCCATTGGGCAGGCGCGGATCGGGCTCATGGTCGATCTTGATGAAGGTGAAGGGCAGGTGTTTTTCCAGAAGGTCGATGATCGGCCCTGCGCAGCCATTGCCGGCATGACAGACGATCTTCATCGGTTTCAGGTCCTGTCCCGCAACCTCGTTGAGGAGGCGTTCGATATAGGCGTAGCGGTCGCAGACATTGTGCAGGGCGCCGCGTGCGGAATAGTCGGCAACCGGCTTCAGCACCGCATCGGAGCGCATGATCTCCTCGATCCCGTTGAACGCGTTGTCCGGCGTGGCGGCGGATGCGCCTTTCAACACCATCTTGATGCCGTTGTAATCGGGCGGATTGTGACTGGCGGTCACCATCAGGGCCGGCGTCCGCACCACTGGCAGCAGTGTGAAAATAGACCTCTTCCGTGCCGCAGCGTCCAACCGGACGCACGCTGACGCCGCTGTCGAGAAGGCCCTGGATCAAGGCTTCGGCGAGGGCCGGGCTATCCATGCGCATGTCATGGCCGACAACCACCGTGCCGGGATTGAGGCTCTGCTTGAGCGCCTGTGAAAAGCGATAGGCGAAGGGAACATTGATTTCGGCCGGGATCCGACCACGAACGTCATACGCTTTGAATGGGGCGCCCATACTTTCCTTCCCGCATATTGTTTTCAGTGAACAATGCTCTTTTATTGTTCCGCATTGCAATGACTGATTGAAGTATTAGTGGATTCGCGTGCGTGCATACAGGAACAGAATTGCGGCGACAAATGCGCGCGCCATGCAAACCAACAACAGGCTGAAACCGTTGCAGCCGGTTCGTTCACCTCGTGTAACAGCCGGCGTGGCAGTTTGAAGGGCGCGGCTGGTTGCGCTGCGCGTTCTGCATGCCTATTCAACGGACGGGGCAAACGCGGAATCACCCGCAACCGATTGGGCAATAAATGCAATTCATCGATCTCGGCGCTCAGCGTGAGCGCATCAAGGACAGACTCGCGGCCGCTATCGACAAGGTTGTTGCCGAAGGGCGCTACATTCTGGGACCCGAAGTCAGCACGCTGGAAGAGCAGCTTGCGGCCTATGTCGGGACCAGACATGCAATCGCCTGCGCAAACGGCACCGATGCGCTTTTGATGCCGCTGATGGCTTATGGCATCGGACCGGGCGACGCCGTGTTCTGCCCGAGCTTCACCTTTGCGGCGACGGCAGAAGTCGTGGCGCTGGCCGGTGCAGAGCCGGTCTTCGTGGAGATCGATGCCGACACATACAACATGGATCCTGAAAGCCTGACGGCTGCCATCGACCACATCAAGGCCGAAGGCCGGCTGACACCGAAGGCGGTGATCCCGGTTGACCTCTTCGGTCTGGCTGCCGATTACGGCGCCATCGAGGGGATTGCAGCGCGCGAGGGACTGCGCATCATCGAGGATGCTGCCCAGTCGATCGGCGGAACGCTCAACAACAAACGCTGTGGCGCATTCGGCCATGTGGCTTCCACCAGCTTTTATCCGGCCAAACCACTTGGCTGTTATGGCGATGGCGGTGCGATGTTCACCGACGATGACGAACTGGCCAGGGTGCTGCGCTCCATTGCGTTCCACGGAAAGGGTGAGAGCCAGTATGACAATGTGCGTGTGGGGCTGAATTCGCGTCTCGATACGATCCAGGCTGCAATCCTGATCGAAAAGCTGGCCATACTCGAAGATGAGATGGACGCGCGCCAGAAGGTGGCCGCACGCTATGGCGAAGGCCCTTGGCGATGTGGTGAAGGTGGCGGTGACGCCGAAGGGCCATCGCTCGGCCTGGGCGCAATATGCCATCGAGTCCGAAAAACGCGACCTGGTGCGCAAGCGCCTTGGCGAGGCGGGCATTCCCTCGGTTGTCTATTACGAGAAGCCGCTGCATCTGCAGAAGGCCTATGAAATGTATGAGAAAGCGCCGGGCGGACTTGCCGTCTCGGAGAGCCTGCCACACCGCATCCTGTGCCTGCCGATGCACCCCTATCTGGCCGAGAGCGATCAGGACCGTGTGATCGAGACCATTCGCGGCGCTGTCGCCGAATAGGCGGAAAAGCAGCGTCGAAAACGTCCAGATGGCCCGCGAAAGCGGGCCTTTCTCGCATTCTGAAATGCCTTTTCCCCTTTGCCGGAAACAACGCAAAATGCGCCTCTCAAACCGGGGTGAGGTTGGGCGTGCGCGCCTTGAGAGGGCGGAAAACCACGTGGTACCTCAAAGGCATGAGCCGGAAGCCGTGAAGGTTCCGGCCGCAGCGACAAAGACGCGAAGGCGAAGACATGCCGGCAGCCCTAACCCATCTCGACAGGCTGGAAGCCGAAGCGATCCACATCTTCCGCGAAGTGGCGGCGACCTTTTCAAAGCCGGTGATGCTCTACTCTGTCGGCAAGGATTCCTCCGTTCTGATGCATCTGGCGATGAAGGCGTTCTATCCCGCCAAGCCGCCATTTCCCTTCCTGCATGTGGACACCACCTGGAAGTTTCGCGAGATGATCGAATTTCGCGACCGGATGGCGCGCGAAAAGGGGTTTGATCTTCTGGTGCACGTGAATGAAGAGGGCGTGCGCGACGGCATCAATCCGTTCGATCATGGCTCCAACACGCACACCCATGTGATGAAGACGGTTGCGCTGCGCCAGGCGCTCGAAAAATACGGTTTCGACGCGGCCTTTGGTGGTGCGCGGCGCGATGAGGAAAAGAGCCGCGCCAAGGAGCGCATCTTCTCGTTTCGCTCCGCAGGCCATGGCTGGGACCCCAAGAACCAGCGCCCCGAAATGTGGAAGATCTACAACACGCGCGTGGCGCAGGGTGAATCGATCCGCGTTTTTCCGCTCTCCAACTGGACCGAGCAGGACATCTGGCAATACATCCTTCAGGAGAACATTCCCATCGTGCCGCTCTATTTCGCCGCCAGACGGCCAGTGGTGGATCGCGGCGGGATGACCATCATGGTCGATGACGACCGGATGCGTCTGCAGCCGGGCGAGAAGGTGGAGGAACGCCTGGTGCGCTTCCGCACGCTTGGCTGCTACCCGCTGACAGGCGCGATCCCTTCCACCGCCACCACGCTTGAGGAGATCGTCTCCGAAATGCTGACGGCCCGCACCTCTGAACGGCAGGGGCGTCTGATCGACCGCGATGAGGCGGGCTCCATGGAGAAGAAGAAGCGCGAGGGGTATTTCTGATCATGTTGACCGCCAACACTGCGCTTCTGCGTGAAGACGACGATGTTCCTGTCGATATCCGCGACTATGTGGCCGGGCAGGAGAACAAGGGGCTTTTGCGGTTCCTGACCTGCGGGTCGGTGGATGATGGAAAATCCACACTGATCGGGCGTCTCCTGTTCGACACAAAGCTGATCTTCGAGGACCAGCTTGCCGCACTGGAGAACGATTCGCGCAAGCACGGCACGACCGGCGATGAGGTCGATTTCGCGCTGTTGGTGGACGGGCTGGAGGCGGAACGCGAGCAGGGCATCACCATCGATGTGGCCTATCGGTTTTTCTCCACGCCGCGCCGCAAATTCATCGTGGCCGACACGCCGGGCCACGAGCAATACACGCGCAACATGGCGACGGGCGCGTCCACGGCCGATCTCGCCATCGTGCTGGTGGACGCGCGGCAGGGCATCCTGCCGCAGACGCGCCGCCACTCGATGATCGCCTCGCTTCTGGGCATTAGGCACATCGTTCTGGCGGTCAACAAGATCGACCTTGTCGGCTTTGACGAGGCGGCGTTCGAGCGCATTGCTGCGGAATACCGCGCATTTGCGGAGGAACTCGGTTTCGACACGATCCAGCCGATCCCGATGTCGGCGCGCTATGGCGACAATGTCATCCGCTCGTCGGGCAAGACGCCCTGGTATGAAGGGCCGTCGCTCTTGGAGCATCTGGAGACGGTGGATATTGAGGCCGAGGCGGAGGGAAAGCCGTTCCGCTTTCCGGTGCAATATGTCTCGCGGCCGAACCTCGATTTTCGCGGCTTCTCGGGCACCGTGGCTTCCGGGCGCATTGGCGTCGGCGAGCGGGTGACTGTCGCCAAGTCGGGCAAGCAGACGCGTATTCGCCGCATCGTCACGCAGGATGGCGATCTGGAGGTCGCATCCGAGGGGCAGGCGGTCACGCTTCTGCTCGAAGACGAGGTGGAGCTTTCGCGCGGCAACATGCTGGTGACGCCAGAGGCGCGCCCGCATGTGGCAGACCAGTTTTCCGCGACGCTGGTGTGGTTCGATGAAAAACCGCTTCTGCCGGGGCGGGCCTATATTCTGCGCACGGAGACGCAGGAGGTTTCTGCGACGGTGAGCCAGCTCAAACACCGCCGCAACATCAACAATTTTGCCGAGGAGCCGGCGACAAGCCTCGACCTGAACGAGGTGGGTCTGTGCAACTTTTCGCTTCAGGCGCCGATTGCCTTCGACGCTTTCAGCGACAACCGCACCACGGGCGCGTTCATCCTGATCGACCGGCTGACCAATGCGACGGTGGGTGCCGGCATGATCCAGCGGCCCTTGCGGCGCGCGGCGAACATCCACTGGCAGGCGCTCGACGTGACGCGCCAGTCGCGCGCGGAGCTGAAGCACCAGAAGCCGGCGGTGCTGTGGTTCACCGGGCTTTCGGGCTCCGGAAAATCGACCATTGCGAGCCTTCTGGAGAAGAAGCTGCACGCAGCCGGCCGGCACACCTATGTGCTGGATGGCGACAATATTCGCCACGGGCTCAACCGGGATCTGGGCTTTACCGACGAGGACCGGGTGGAGAACATCCGCCGCGTGGCCGAGACAGCAAAGCTGATGGCAGATGCCGGGCTGATCGTGCTCGTCTCGTTTATCTCGCCCTTCAGGGCCGAACGGCGCATGGCGCGCGAATTGATGAACGAGGGCGAATTCGTGGAGGTTTTCGTGGACACGCCCTTCGAGGAATGCGCAAGGCGCGATCCGAAAGGGCTCTATGCCAAGGCGCTCAACGGCGAGATCCAGAACTTCACGGGCGTCGATTCCCCCTATGAGCCGCCGGAAAGGGCTGATATTCACCTGGACACAACGGACCGCGTGCCCGAAGAGCTCGTCGACGAGGTGGAGGCCTGGCTCAGGCAGCGCGGTTATTGCTGATCTTCGGATCGAATGACTGGGAAAGACTGAACGGGCCCATGGGCATGCTGAAGGACGATGCAGCGCTTCTGGCGCTGTTTGAGGATCTGGCGCTGGCGGCAGGGGCTGCAATCATGCAGCACTACGAGGCTGGCTTCGAGGTGGAACAAAAGGCTGATGACACGCCGGTGACGGCAGCCGACCGCGCGGCGGAGAAGGTGATCCTGGACGGTTTCCGCAATGTCGGGCTTGGAACGCCGTGCGTCTCGGAGGAGGCCGCGTCCGGCGGCGTCATTCCGGCCTGCGGCGACGGCAACTTCCTTCTGGTCGACCCGCTTGACGGGACGCGCGAATTCATTGCGCGGCGCCCGGATTTCACCGTCAATATCGGCCTGATCCGCAATGGCGGGCCGGTGGCGGGCGTAGTTTATGCGCCGGCACGCGATCTGCTCTATTCGGCGCGGTCGGGCGAAGCCTTTGAAGTGACCGTGATCGGTGGGAAACCGCAACAGCGGCGAATGATCCGGGCGCGGCCATGCCAAACGCCGCCTGCGATTGTTGCCAGTCGCTCGCACTGCACCGATGAGACCCGTGCCTTCATCGCCCGCTATCCCGATGCCGAGACGGTTTCCATCGGCTCGTCGCTAAAATTCTGCATGATCGCACGGGGCGATGCGGACCTCTATCCGCGTTTTGGCCGCACCATGCAGTGGGACACGGCGGCAGGCGATGCGATCCTGCGTGCGGCAGGCGGCATGGCGAACACGCTCGATGGCGCGCCGCTCACCTATGGGCCGAAGGACGGGGAGGGGCTGGAAGCCTTTGTGAGCCCCTCTTTCGTGGCCGGGGGCGCGGGTTGATCACACAACCGAAAGCTCATCCTTCCACGGTGGATTTGCGCCAGCGCGCGACACGGTGACGGCGGCGGCGCGGGAGGCGAAGTCTATTGCTTTCGACATCTGCGCCTCGTCGAGCGCCGCGATCTTTTGCTTCGTCAGAAGCCCTGCCGTCTCAAGGGCCGCCAGAAGCGCACCGTTGAATGTGTCTCCGGCCCCGACCGTGTCCACCACCTCGACGGGTGTCGCCGGAACGAACTGCTTTTGCGATTTCGTGTAGGCCGTCGCGCCATTGCCGCCATCGGTGAGGATGACGAGGCTCGGGCCGCGTTCCAGCCAGCGGGTGAGAATTTCGTCGGCGCTGCCTGTCTCTTTGAACCATTCCAGATCGTCGGCTGAAATTTTCACAATATCCGCGTTCGTCATCATCCGCTCAATGCGTGTGCGATGCGCCTGTGCATCCCTGATGAAAGCGGGTCGGATATTGGGGTCTAGCATGATGACGCGGCTCTTGGCCTCGCGCGCCATCAGCGCCTCATAGGCCGAACCGCAGGGTTCTGAAACGAGGCTGATGCCGCCGAACAGCATGGCCGATATGTCCGCGCCGATTGCCGGCAGATCGGATGGCTCGATCATGCGCCCGGCTGTGCATTCGTCATAGAAATCATACTCGGCCTGGCCGTTGGAGAGGGTCACGAAGGCCAGCGTGGTGTGGCGGGCCGAAAACCGTGCAAGCGTGAGGTCCACACGGCTTTCCTCAAGCTTTTCTCGCAGCATGCGGCCGAACAGGTCGTCCGAGAGCCCGGTGAAAAAACCGCATGGAACGCCAAGGCGGGCTATGGCAATGGCGCTGTTGAAAACGGCGCCGCCCGGATAGGGCGCGAAAGCGGCCTCGCCCTGGCCTGTCTGGCGCGGCAGCATGTCGATCAGCGCTTCACCGCAGCAAAGGATCATGAAAAGCCTCCCGTTTTTCACCGCACCGGACTAGCCTGACGGCAGCGGCTTGGCAATGCACGGTGCGGCCCGTCAATGGAAGTTTCGTCCCTTTGGCAAGACGCGGACATCGCGCGGATGCCGCCACAGATTCCGTGTGGTGGCGGCCTTTTCATCCCCTTTCCCGATACCCTGATCGGACATGGCGGCAAGAAGTTCGGGCGTGGTGTCGGTGAGGCGCCGCGCGATCACATGGATGACATCGCTTTCTTTTTGCAGGGTTCCCTCCACCGTGACCATGCGTGCGCCGAAGACGATGCGGCGAAAACGCTGGAAGACACGAGGCCAGACGATGATGTTGGCGATGCCGGTTTCGTCTTCCAGTGTCATGAAGATGACGCCACTGGCGGTGCCCGGACGCTGGCGCACCAGCACAAGGCCCGACACACGCACGAAGCGGCCTGCCGGGGTTTCGGCAAGTTGGCGGGTTTTCAGGACGCGGCGCCTGTCAAGCAAGCGGCGCAGGAAGGAGACGGGATGCGCCTTGAGCGAGAGGCCGAGCGTGCCGTAATCCTCCACCACCTGTTCGCCGGGCAAAAGCGCGGGCAGTGCGACGCTCTCTTCGTCCTGAAGAGGTGTTGCGGCTGCACCCTTGGCGCTGGCGAAGAGCGGCAATTCTTCGGCTACGGAGCGCACGCCCTTATGACCGCTCAGGCCGCGCACCTCCCAAAGGGCGGCGCGCCGGTCGAGCCCGAGTGAGCGGAAGGCATCGGCCTCGGCGAGCCGGCGCAGGGAAAACATGTCGATGCCGGAGCGGAAATAGAGATCGCGCACATTGGTAAACATGCCTGCCTCCCGTGCGGCCATGAGCTTCAACCCGACCGTTTCGCGCATGCCGTCCACCTGGCGCAGCCCGAGCCGCAGCGCATGACGGATCGCCCCCGGTTTTGCCGCTGGTTCGAGCGTGTGATCCCAGTCGCTGAGATTGATGTCGACGGGGCGCGTGTCGCCGCCATGCTCGCGAAAATCGCGCACAATGGAAGAGGCGGAATAAAAGCCCATGGGCTGAGAATTCAAAAGCGCACAGGCAAAGACGTCCGGATAGTGGCATTTGAGCCAGGAGGAGGCATAGGCAAGCAGCGCAAAACTGGCCGAATGGCTTTCGGGAAAGCCGTAATCGCTAAAACCTTTCATCTGATTGAAACAGCGCTCGGCAAAATCGGGTTCGTAGTTATTGGCGAGCATGCCATTGATGAAATCCTCGCGGAACTGATCGATGGTGCCGGTGCGGCGGAAGGAAGCCATGGCGCGGCGCAGCCGGTCTGCCTTTTCCGGCGAAAAGCCGGCGGCAACGATGGCGATCTTCATCGCCTGTTCCTGAAACAGCGGCACGCCGAGGGTCTTCTGGAGCACGGCACGCAATTCCTCGGATGGGTATTCCTGTGCCTCTTCGCCGTTGCGACGACGCAGATAGGGGTGGATCATGTCTCCCTGAATGGGACCGGGCCGGACAATGGCGATCTCGATCACGAGGTCGTAGAAATTTTCCGGTTTCAGACGTGGCAGCATGGACATCTGCGCCCGGCTTTCGATCTGGAAGACGCCGACCGTGTCGGCGCGCTGGATCATGGCGTAGGTGGGCTTGTCGTCGCGTGGCACAGTGGCGAGCGTGTGATCCTCGCCATAATGATCACGCAAAAGATCGAAGCTCTTGCGCAGGCAGGTGAGCATGCCGAGTGAGAGCACATCCACCTTGAGAATGTTGAGCGCATCGAGATCGTCCTTGTCCCATTCCACCATGGTGCGGTCTTTCATGGCAGCGTTTGCTATGGGCACGATTTCGCTCAAAGGCGAGTGGGTGAGCACGAAGCCGCCCACATGCTGCGAGAGATGGCGGGGAAAGCCGATCAACTGACCGACGAGCACAAGGGTCTGGCGCAGGCGCGGATCGGTGGGATCAAGACCGGCTTCGCGCACCTGCTCGCCGGTGGGCGTGCGCGAAGAGTGCCCCCAGACAAGGCCGGTCATGGCAGCCACCACATCGGGCGAGAGCCCCATCGCCTTGCCGGCCTCGCGCACGGCGCTGCGTGTGCGGTAGGAAATGACGGTGGCGGCAAGCCCGGCCCGGTGGCGGCCATACTTGCCGTAGATATACTGCATCACCTCCTCGCGCCGCTCATGCTCGAAATCGACGTCAATGTCTGGCGGCTCACCGCGTTCAGCCGAAATGAAGCGCTCGAACAGAAGGTCGATCTCGGTCGGGTTGACCGAGGTGACGCCAAGGCAATAGCAGACGACCGAATTGGCCGCCGAACCGCGCCCCTGGCACAGAATGGGCGGGGTCTGCGCGCGGGCAAAGCGCACGATGTCGTGCACGGTGAGAAAGTAGGCGGCATATTCAAGCTGGCTGATCAGCTTCAGCTCATGGGCGATAAGGGCCCGGACCTTGGAGGGAACACCTTCGGGAAAACGTTCTTTTGCACCGAGCCAGGTGAGACGCTCCAGCTCTTCTTGTGGCGTTGCGCTCTCGCCATTCGATTCCTTCGGATAATCGAAGCGCAGCTCCTCGAGCGAAAACCGGCAATCGTTCATGAGTGCCACGGAGCGGGCAATGGCATCTTCATGGCCGCGCAGCAGGCGGGCCATCTCTGCCGGTGCCTTGAGATGGCGCTCCGCATTGCGCTCAAGATGAAAGCCTGCCTCGTCGATGGTGCAATGGTTGCGGATACAGGTGAGAAGATCCTGCAGCGGGCGGCGCGCCGGCGTGTGATAGAGCACGTCATTGGTGGCGACGAGCGGCGTGCCGCAGGCGCCGGCGAGCGTGGCAAGGCGTTGCTGGCGGGCGCCGTCATTGGCCCGCCGATAGGGCGTGAGCGCCAGAAAGACATTGCCGGAAAAGTGGGTGGCTAGACGGCGCAGGTTTTCCTCGAAACCGGAGCCGAAATCATAGGGTGGAATGGCGATGAGACGCTGGTCATGACCAAGCGCTTTCAGATCGTCCATGTGCAGGTGACATTCGCCCTTGGGCGCGCGGCGGTTGCCATCGGTCAAAAGACGGGTGAGGCGGCCATAGGCCTGCCTGTCGGTGGGAAAGCACAGGGCTTCAAAACCATCCAGAAGCACCAGCCGAACGCCCACCACAAGGCGAATGTTTCGCGCCTTCGCCTCCACATGGGCGCGCACGACGCCGGCCAGCGTGTTGCGGTCGGCAATGCCGACGGCCGCATGGCCAAGCCGGGCTGCCTCGGCCACAAGTTCGTGCGGGTGAGAAGCGCCACGCAAAAAACTGTAATTGCTGGTGACGCCGAGTTCGACAAAGGGGGTGGCTGGCGCTGTGGTGCGCTGTATTGTTTTTCCGCTCATGCAAAAACCCCGTGAAGGAACCAGCGGGGGGGCTCCTCATCGCGTTCGTAAAGCCCTTCGCGAAACAGCCAGAAGCGGCGACCGGCATCATCCTCGACACGGAAATAATCGCGTGTCTTGCGGCTGGCGCCGAAGGGAGCACGCCACCATTCGGGCGCGATGCGCTCCGGCCCTTCGGCGCGGGTCACGCGATGCGCCACGCGCCGCCACTCAAACCGGGTGGGGGGGCCGTCGGGAACGCTGGCAAGCGTGGTTACGGGCTCGGGAACAGACAAGAGAAAGAGTGGTCTGGCAAAGGCGGCTCCATCCTGGATGTGTCGCAGCTGGGCCTGCCAGTCATGCTCCTGCACCCGTTTGAGCACGGAGACGGAGTGAGCGGCACGCTCGGGCAGATAGCTGGCACAAGGGGCGGAGCGGGTGACGTTGCGCGCGCCGAACCGGTTGACGAGCCTGTCGAGAAGAGGGGCGAAATCGCCATCGCGGGCGGCGCCGGGGTCCTCGCCCAGGTCTTCCTGCCGCATGGCGAGGTTTTCCACGGTAAAGGCGGTGAGACTTGCCGCCTCGAAACCGAACCCCGCCCGATCGGTGATGCGGTCGAGACGCTCGCAAAGCAGACGGGCAAGATGCCTGGCATCGCGCGTGGCCGTGCTGGTGGCAAGCGGCAGAGCCTCGAACCAGCCATCGACGCGGAACAGGCGCAATTCCAGCCGTCGCGCGCCCTTGCCGGCCGTTTCCATCTTTGCGCACAGGTCGCGCGCGAGATGCCCAATGGCGATTTCGATTGCTTCCG
Source organism: Nitratireductor sp. GISD-1A_MAKvit (assembly GCF_040819555.1). GTDB lineage: Bacteria > Pseudomonadota > Alphaproteobacteria > Rhizobiales > Rhizobiaceae > Nitratireductor. Next base: position 3,001,005 of record NZ_CP161920.1, on the reverse strand, counting down.
GCGTGGCGATGGGCTCGGCAAAACGGGCGTGCGCGACATGGAGATGGGGCGGGGTGAGCGGTCGAAAGCTCTCCTCTTCGTGACCAAGGGCTTCGTCCAGCCGCCGCAGGGCAAGTGGTCCGAAACGGGCGACAAGCGGCGCGCGCGGTCTGCCGATCAGGTCGCCGACATGTTTCAGCCCCAGTTTCTCCATGGCTTCGACGGTGCTCTGTTCCAGTCGCAGGGCGCTGACAGGCAGGGGTGCCATATGCCTGGAAAGCGTTTTGCGCGAAGCGATAAGCTTTTTGTCCGCCGCGTGACGGGCGAGCGCCCATGCACCGCCAATGGTGGGCGCCAGTGCCAGCCGTGCCGTGAGCCCGAAGCCGCCAAGTTTTTGCGTCAGCGTGTCCATCAGTGCGGCCTCACCGCCGAAAAGATGGGCGCAGCCGGTGATGTCGAGGCTCACCCCGTCGGGGAAGTCGGGCCGCGTGAAGGGCGAGAAACACTGACACCAGAGCGCAAGCCGGATGAGGGCGCGCTCATCGCCGGGAAGGTCTGCATGGGCGACCCGGAGGGCGGGGTGAATGGCGCGCGCATCCGCCAGCGCCATGCCTGGTGAAAAGCCGAGCGCCTTAGCTGGCCGGTTGAGAGCGGTGATGCGTTGTCCGCTCTCCGTGGTGGTGACGAGAACCAGCGGTTCATCATCACGAAGCTTCTGCCCATGCCTGGTGGACATCGGGTCGCCAGGACGTGCGCTCCGGCGCTCGATCGGCCAGCGGGGCAGGAAGACGGAAAGAAAGTGTTTCATGATCCCACTCCACATCCCAGTGTTGCGATAAACGACGGGAGAGGCCCTGCCTGCATTTGAGAAGCTGAAGCCGCCAGCACGGCGCGCCCGGTCCTGCCTGACCGGCATGGTGCCTGCGGCTTGGCAACGAACCGACGGACCAGCGCGTTTCGGCGGCGGTGTTTTCGACGCTGGCCTGTCGGCCGCGCATCAGGAAGGCCGTGACGCCATGGCGCGACGCCCGCAGGCCAAGGCGGCGGCTGGCCGCAAAATCATAGGCGCGGGCATTGTCCGGCAACAGACCGGCGACAGCAGCAAGAGGGGCATGGGAAAGCCCTTCTTCAAGCGCCCAAAGCACATCGATCGGCTTGCGCGCCTCGATTCGGATCAGACGGTTCGGGTCGAAGCCGAGAGCTGCAAGCCCGGGCGGGTAAAGAGCGCCCTCACGGCTGGAAAGATGTGCGGGAGCCACCCACAGTACAGATCCTGATCGCTGGCGCAGAAGACGGGCCAGAAGACAGATGCCGAAACCGATGCCGGCAGCAAAATCGCCATGGCCGGCCGGCAGGATTTCATGCAGCGCGCCGGTCCTGAGGCCATGACCGGGCAGGGCGCTGTCAAGAGCCTCCGGTCCGAGCGGAAGAGTGGGACGAGGCGCCGAAGCAAACCTTTCCTGGGGGGCAATGCGACTGCGCAATGCATCAATAACCCGGCCTCTTTTTTCCGGGGCTGTGAGGGCAAGTTTCTCCTTGCTCTCGGGCTGGATCGGGCGGGGCTCAGGCTCCGCAGTCTCTGGCCACGGCTCCATCTCGACAGGGATATTCATAATGCAGCCTCCGAACGCAAACAGGAAGACGCGGCCGCTGCCGGGCCAGCCTGCGGCACCGGCCGGCTCTGACTCAAACTCTCAGCTTTCGCTTCCAGGAATTTGATCGGATTCGTTTTTCCTGCCCTGACTCTGGTGCCGATTGGCACGTGCAGAAAAACTTCCAGCAAACCCTGGTGAGGGCTTGCCGCTCGGTGGAAAGGCAAAAGGGACGGAGCGTATTGCATATCCTCACAATACGAACAAAGAGGGAACAAATCAATTGTTCCATCACCCCGAAGGAGAACAATATGGGGAAATGAAAAACCGCCAGACGACCGCCCCGGAAACAGGTGCAGTCAGTCTGGCGGCCAACCTGGCGTTCTTACGACGCTTTCAGGCGAGTCCCCTCCGGGCTCATTGATATGAAAGCATGAACCGTGCCAAACATGGGGAACCCGGATTTTTCAGGTAATTGAAGCACTTTGCATGTCTCTGCTTCGCAGAGGCCGGTTTTCTGGAGGCTGATCTTGCCGCTCGTTCAGGCACGGTGCCCAAAAAACATACAACTCCCCGCAGGCTTCACACCGCCACTTCCAGACGATTGCGCCCGGTCGATTTGGCGCGGTTGAGCGCATCGCCGGCCTGATCGAGCGCAATCCAGAAGCTTTCCTTGTCTGACAAGGGCGTGCGCAACCCCACGCTGATGGTCAGCTTTATCTCTGTTCCCTCGTACTGGAAGGGGGATTGGGCGACGGCATTTTGGATGCGCTCGGCCAGACCGAATGCACGCTCGGCATCGTAAGCGGGCAAAACAAGCGCGATGGCCTGTCCGCCGAAACTGGCCACCATGTCCGTCTGCCGCACGGAAGACTGAACGACGCCAGCCACATGCCGCAACGCTTCTTCACCGGCACGGTGGCCATATGCTGCAAGCACCTGATCAAACGCATCGATGTCGATGAGAGCCATCGAGCAGGGCTGCCCCGCCCAGCTCATCGCGGCTGCGAGTTCCGGCCCCAATTTATCAAAAACCCGTCTGTTCAACAGCCCGGTAGCCATATCCGTGGTGCCCAATGGTGCCTCCTTCGCACGGTCTGGTCCAAGGGGGAACGCTGCAATTTCAGGATGCGGCTGCCAACCACCTTCACGACCATGCTGGCCACGATAGCAAGCAGCCTGGCTTCTCCCAAGAGCGTGATTGCGATTTCCATACGCTCTGGGGAAAACCCTAGGCGGAAAAACACCGCCAGGAACAAACGCTTTTTCGCAAGCGGGGGCGAAGCCTTCCGCAAGGTAACCCGGTGTTTACGGGAGCCAAGATAGTTGTTCCGCCTCAGGGCGGGAAAACGAGATGAGCTGGCTACAGACGATATTCGACAGGTTTGATGCCATGCGCATCTGGCAGCAGGCCTCCTGCGTGACGCTGATGTGCGTGGTGGCAGCGGATGCTTTGACGCTCGTGTTGTATTCCGTGTTCTTTACGGAGCGGCTTCTGCTCGATCTTGTGCTGACGGCCGTCATCACGATCACGGTCGCCTATCCCATTTCCTACCTCTTTTTGACCAAGACCGCGGTGGTTGCGAAACTGGCGAAAGAGCTGGACATGGCTGCCACCACTGACTTTCTTACCGGGCTCCGCAACCGCAGGGATTTCATGCGGATTGTCAGTGAATTGATTGACAGTGGCAGTTCTTCGGCGGGGGCCGTTCTGTTCATCGATGTGGATCATTTCAAACAGATCAACGACCGGTTCGGCCATGCGGAGGGAGATCGCGTTCTCAGGCTCATGGCCGAAGCCATAAAGCAGAGTGTTCGCGGTGAAGACATCGCCGCGCGCATGGGCGGAGAAGAGTTTGCCGTTTTCATGCCCGGTGCTGCTCTGCCGCTGGCACGGCTGATCTCTGAGCGGATTGCGCTGAGCTGTCGCCTTGTGGGGTCTAATGTCCAGGCGCAGACTGTATCGACCACGGTGAGCATCGGAATTGCAATGCATCAACCCGGTCAGTCGCTCGATGCGGTTATCAACGAGGCGGACATGCTTCTTTACAAGGCCAAACAGCACGGGCGCGACTGCGTGATGCACCAGCAACCGCTTGAGTTTGTGGCGTGATGCATGCCTGACGGGCCCGTGCCGACGGAGGTGGCAGGGTTACTCCGCCTCGATGTGGAAGACCGACCAGACCCAGCTGCGCTCCTCTTCCTCCGGCACCTTCTCCCCATTGGTGTCGTAGACCAGCCAGAGCGGGCCAAACCCGCCGAGACCCAGCGGCTTGCCATCGAGCTTCATGGCCAGAACCCACTCCCGGGAAGCACGCTTTTCAGCGTCCATGGTCAGACCGAATCCGTCGAGGGCGTAGAGTGTCAACGTGTCGCCCGATACGCCTGCCAGATCCAGTACGTCATCAAGCAGCGGCCCTTCCATCGTCAGCGTGCGCGGCCAGTCTTCGGTATCCGCATTCACCTTGATGGTTTTCTGGGGCAGGGCGGCCAGCGCGTCCCAGTTCAGGCTGTAGGGCCCGGTCGAAAGTCTTGTCGTGGAAGTGAAAGAAACCGTCAAAGAATGGATCGAACGCATCGCGATTGGTTTTCTCAACCGATCCGCTGATGGTGAGCATTGTTCCCTCGGCATGGCTTGCGCCGGGCGCTGAAAAAACAAGTGAAGTGGCGATTAACGCTGCAACCAGATATCCACGCATGACTGTCTCCGGGTAATGTCCCTCTGGTATGTTCTGGATGAGAGGAAGCCTGTTGATCACGAGTTTGTGAAGCCCGACTTTGCCGGCTCGTTGCCACGCGGTCAAGCGGCCGGCCAGTGCGCCGATGCCCGACACCGGTCGAGCGCAAGGCACCCATTTCGATCAAGACGTGGAGGGGGGCGCCTTTGCGATCCATTCCTGCCGGGCGGTCGGAGGCCGGCGCGGCCATTCCATGCGCAGGCACGCGCTGCGATGCAGTGCGACAAGCGGATGAAGCGTGAAAAATGCCCGTTCAGATGATTGACGCCGACTGAAAGCCAAACCCGATAGCATCCTGAAACACAGGAAGCAGGATGTGGCCACATTACCGGGCTGTACATTTGAGAAACTGGTCGGAGTGGCAGGATTTGAACCTGCGACCCCCTCGTCCCGAACGAGGTGCGCTACCAGGCTGCGCTACACTCCGTGACCAGACGGCGGGCTTATAGCTGCCGTCTTTCTTCTGCGCAAGATCAAACCGTCATCAATATGGGCTTTCCACGTCTCCCATTTCCACATAGACGGATTTGACCTGTGAATAATGGGCGAGTGCCGCCATGGCGTTTTCGCGCCCGAAGCCGGACTGCTTCACGCCGCCGAAGGGCAGTTCCACCGGCGTGAGATTGTAGGTGTTGATCCAGCAGGTGCCGGCTTTCAGCGCCCCGATCACGCGGTGGGCGCGGGCGATATCTCTCGTGAAGACGCCGGCTGCAAGGCCAAAAGGCGTGTCATTGGCGCGCTCGACCACCTCGTCCTCGTCGTCGAACGTCAGGATGCTCATGACCGGGCCGAAAATCTCCTCGCGGGCAATGCGCATCCGGTCGGTGACACCGGTGAAGATGGTCGGTTCGACATAAAAACCGTCTTCAAGGCCCTGAAGCCGTGGCGCGCCACCGCCATGGTGCAGGGTTGCGCCGTCCTCGCGGCCGATCTCGATATAGCGCAGCACCTTGTCATACTGCGCCTTGCTGACGAGCGGGCCGAGATGGGTTTCGGGATCGAGGGGGTCGCCCAGACGAATGGCGCTGGTGCGCTCGGTCAGGCGAGACAGGAAACGTTCATGGATGCCCTTCTGGACGAAAACGCGTGTGCCGTTGGAGCAAATCTGGCCAGTGGAATAGAAATTGCCGAGCATGGCCCCGCCAATGGCGTTTTCCAGGTCGGCATCATCGAACACGATCAGCGGTGACTTGCCGCCAAGCTCCATCGTGGCCGGCTTCATCTCGCCGCCGGCAAGCGCCTGCACCTTCCTGCCGGTCTCGACCGAGCCGGTGAGAGAGACCTTTGCGACTTCCGGATGGGCCACAAGCGCTGCGCCGACATCGCCCAGTCCCTGCACCACGTTGAAGAGACCATCGGGCAGGGCCCGCCTCGGTGAAAATTTCGGCAAGCCTGAGGGCTGAAAGCGGGGTCACCTCGGACGGCTTGAACACCATGGCGTTGCCCATGGCGAGCGCAGGGCCGGACTTCCAGCCTGCAATTTGGATCGGATAGTTCCAAGCGCCGATGCCGACACAAACCCCGAGTGGCTCACGGCGCGTATAGCCGAAGGATCCGCCTAGCTCGACCTGCTCGCCATTGAAGGCGGCGACGGCACCGCCGAAGAATTCGAGCGCCTCCGCAGCGGAAGGCGCGTCGGCGACAAGGGTTTCCTGCAGCGCCTTGCCGGTGTTCAGCGTTTCAAGCTTTGCCAGTTCTTCATTGTGCTCAAGCAGGAGATCTGCCGCCCGGCGCAGGATGCGGCCACGCTCGACCGGCTTCAGCTTTGCCCAGGCGGGCTGGGCGGCGCGGGCCGCCTCGACGGCGAGTTCGATGATGTTGGAAGTGGCCGAATGGACGCGGGCGATGATCTCGCCGGTGGCGGGATAGACCACCTCGATCACCGCGCCCTGTTCGTCTTCAACATGGCGGCCATTGATATAGTGTGATGCTTTGGGCTGCGCGCGCATGAATTCTCCAGCTTTCGGAAGGGCTATCGTTTCATGGAAACGCTTTCCCGATCCATTCAATTTTTCCGCATGGGTTTCTCTAACGGTCGGCTTCCCGCCAGCGCGGGTTGATCCAGGGCTCCTGATTGGACGGGCTGAGTGGCGCGCGACCAAGGATGTGGTCGGCTGCCTTCTCGCCGACCATGATTGACGGGCCGTTCAGATTGCCATTGGTGATGCGGGGGAAAATTGACGAATCTGCGACCCGAAGGCCTTCCACGCCAATCACCCGGCATTCGGAATCCACCACGCTCATGGTGATATCTGCCGATCCCATCCGGCAGGTGCCGCAGGGGTGATAGGCGCTTTCGGCGTGTTCGCGGATGAAGGCGTCCAGCTCCTCGTCGCTTTGAACATCCTCGCCCGGGGAGATCTCGCGGCCCCGATAGGGCGTGAAGGCATCCTGCGAGAAGATCTCGCGGGTGAGGCGAATGGAGTGACGGAAATCGCGCCAGTCGTCCGGGTGGGACATGTAGTTGAAGCGGATTTCCGGTTTATCCCACACATCGCCAGATCGAAGGCGGACCGTGCCGCGCGACTTCGACCGCATCGGTCCGACATGGGCCTGAAAGCCATGACACTTTGCTGCCGCCTTGCCGTCATAGCGGATGGCGACGGGCAGGAAGTGGAACTGGATGTCGGGATAATCGACCCCGGCAGCGGAGCGCACGAAGGCGCCGGCCTCGAAATGGTTGGAGGTGCCTAGACCCGATTTCAGGAACAGCCATTGCGCGCCTATCAACCCTTTGGAAAGAAGATTGAGCTTTGAGTAGAGCGTGATCGGCTTAAGTGATTCCTGCTGGATATAGAGTTCCAGATGGTCCTGCAGATTGGAGCCGACGCCGGGGCGATCCGCTACCACATCGATGCCGTTTTCGCGCAGATGCTCTGCCGGGCCGATGCCCGAAAGCATCAGGAGCTTTGGTGAATTGATCGAGGAAGCTGCGACAATGACCTCACGTCGTGCTTTAACAACCTGAATCTTTTTGTGAGCTTCAATCTCGACGCCGATGGCGCGTTGATTCTCCATGACAATTCGCCGGGCGAAGCCATTGACGAGACTCACATTGTTCCGTTTGAGCGCGGGCTTCAGATAGGCATTGGCGGTGGACCAGCGCCGGCCCTTGTGGATCGTCTGTTGAAGTGCGCCAAACCCTTCCTGCTTCGAGCCGTTGTAGTCTTCCGTGGTCTCGAAGCCTGCCTCGCGACCGGCTTCGATGAAGGCCGAGAAGAGCGGGTTGTCGCGCGGCCCCTTGCGGACATGTAGCGGGCCTTCGGTGCCGCGCCAGCCGGCCTCGCCATCGGCCATCGTCTCCATGCGCTTGAAATAGGGAAGGACGTCGGCATGGGCCCAGCCGGTCGCGCCCTCATCGGCCCAGTGGTCGAAGTCGCGCGTATGCCCGCGCACATACACCATGCCGTTGATGGAGGATGACCCGCCGATTACCTTGCCGCGTGGCGTGGCAAGAACGCGCCCACCCAGATGCGGCTCCGGTTCGCTCTGAAAGCCCCAGTCATAGCGCGCCATGTTCATGGGAAAGGAGAGGGCGGCAGGCATCTGGATGAAGGGGCCGAAATCGCTGCCGCCATACTCGATCACGATGACGGAATTTTTTCCGTCTTCCGACAGCCGGTAGGCGAGCGCGGCACCGGCGGAGCCAGACCCGATGATGACGAAATCGGCTTCATGCATGGGGCAGGCTCCCATGGGGCGGGTGTGGGGCGAGCGCCATGTCGAGATAGTCTTCGACAAGGGCGATGGCTGTGGCGGAATCCTCCACGCCCTCGCCAAGCGCGCGGCGCAGGTAAAGACCATCGATGAGGGCGGCGATGCCGCGCGCGATGCGAATGGCGCTTGCGCGAGGAAGATGAGAAAGCCCGCTCATCAGGTCGCTGTGCAGGCGGTGCACATAGATGCGGAAGAGGCGGCCGAGTGCGGCATCGCGCCGGGCCTCCACATAGAAGGCGAGCCATGCTGCGATGATCTCGGGCCGGAACTGATCGGGCGACAGGTTGACGGCAATGATTGCGCGGACGCGTTCAGGGCCGGAAAGGGGCGCGATGGCCGTGCGGATCTCGCTGCCGAGCTGGGAGAGGATGTGGCGCATTGTGGCGAAGAGGAGGTCGTCCTTGCCGCCGAAATAGTGATGCGCGAGGGCCGTCGAGACGCCAGCACGACCCGCAATGTCCGACATGGTGACGTTGAGCGCGCCGCGCTCACCGATGGCGCTGATGGCCGCATCGATGAGGGCTCGGCGGCGTATGGGTTCCATTCCGATCTTGGGCATGGGGTTTGTTTATTATTGATTGATTAGTCAATCAAGAAAAATCCTCATGGCATCATCCAAGCGCCGAACATGCGGTGGGAAACATCAGTCAGTGAACAGGGGCTTTGCGGAAAATAGTTCATGCTTGAACAAAATCGGCTGCGGATTTATGGTCCGCTCACATGTTTGCTCTAATCTGCGGCTTTGAAGGCCGCCCTCCGGGAGAGACGAGATGACTGCATGCATTGTGGGCTGGGCCCATTCAAAGTTCGGCAAGCTGACCGATGACACGCTTGAAGGGCTGATCGTTCAGGTGGCGCGCGAGGCTCTGGACCATGCCGGCATTGGGCCTGAGGATGTGGACGAGATCGTGCTCGGCCATTTCAACGCCGGTTTCTCACCGCAGGATTTTACCGCCAGCCTCGTGCTGCAGGCCGATGACCGGCTGCGTTTCAAGCCGGCGACACGGGTGGAAAACGCCTGCGCGACCGGTTCTGCCGCCGTGCGGCAGGGTGCACGTTCCATCGCTTCGCGCGACGCCCGCATCGTGCTTGTGGTGGGCGCGGAGCAGATGACGAAAACGCCCGGCCCGCAGATCGCGCAAAACCTGCTGAAAGCGTCCTATTTGCCCGAAGATGGCGAGATTCCGGGCGGTTTTGCCGGCGTTTTCGGCAAAATCGCCGATGCCTATTTTCAGAAATATGGCGACCAGTCGGACGCGCTGGCGACGCTTGCGGCCAAGAACCACAAAAACGGTGTCGAGAACCCGTTCGCGCAGATGCGCAAGGATCTGGGTTTCGACTTCTGCCGGCAGGAGAGCGAGCGCAATCCTTATGTCGCCGGTCCGCTGAAACGCACCGATTGTTCGCTCGTTTCGGATGGTGCGGCGGCGATCGTGTTGACGGACACGCAGACGGCACTCTCCATGCGCCGCGCGGTGGCGCTGAGGGCGAACGAGCATGTGCAGGACTTCCTGCCCATGTCGAAGCGCGACATTCTGAAATTCGAGGGCTGCGAAGAGGCCTGGAAGCGCGCGTTGAAAAGCGCGGGCGTGGCGCTGGATGACCTCTCCTTCGTGGAAACCCATGACTGTTTCACCATCGCCGAACTGATCGAATATGAGGCGATGGGGCTGGCAAAGCCCGGCGAGGGCGGAAAGATCGCGCTCGAAGGTCAGACCGAGAAGAACGGGCGGCTGCCGGTGAACCCTTCAGGCGGGCTGAAGGCCAAGGGGCACCCGATCGGCGCGACTGGCGTTTCCATGCATGCGCTGACGGCGATGCAGCTAACCGGCGAGGCCGGCGGCATCCAGATCCCCGACGCGAAGCTGGGCGGTATCTTCAACATGGGGGGCGCGGCGGTCGCAAACTATGTGTCGATCCTCGAACGGATCAAATAGCGGGCGCGGCCTTCTCTCCGGCGGTTGCGGACGGCCATAGATCGACGCGGCCGAAGCCCGGCACCTTGAGCGCCGGGCGGCGCAGATCGATGCCTGCGACCAGCCCGAGAAAATGCAGCTCGACACCGGAACGCAGGCCGGCAGCGATGCCCGCCAGCCCGCCCAGCGAAACATGCACGTCGCTCCAGTCGGGCGTGTGATCGAACGCCAGCAGACCCGGACGATAATCGCGCCCGACAGCGGTTGGTGGCAGGGCGATGTCGAGATCCGGAACGTTACGCAACACATGCGCGGTGAAGGAATCGGAGTTTGGCCCGGGCCAGAGCCCGTAGTCACCGCGCCGCGAGAAGGGATAGCTGGCGATGGCCGCTTCTACCTGCGGCATCAGCCGCTCGGCTTCCTCTCCCTTGATGGCGGCAACGACATAGGGCGTGTTGGAATACCAGCGTCCATCTGCCGGATAGGCGTTGCGGCGCACGGGACTGCCCCATCCGACCTTGTCATAGCGGTCATAGGATGAAGCGCCAGCGCGCTTGAGCACGAGCCAGCTATGGACGGACAGGGCACCCTTCATGCCGCCGGTGCGCGCGGCCATGACATAGATTGCAGCTCGTGGATCGTCGGTTACTTGTGGGAGAACGCCGCTTGCGGACCAATCTGCGCTGCGCCACGAGACCGGCCGCTCCTGCATCGCCCACCATGCCAGCGAGGCAAAGGCCGGCAGAATGAAGACAAGGGTAATAAACAGCAAAGTCCGCTTGAAAAAACGCATGAGGGCCAGTCTATTGCGGTTGGCTTGATTTGAAAGTGAATCCCCCAAAATACGGTGAAAACATGGGCAATCCGGTTCTGGTCGAAGTGCTGCGCGGTAACGTTGTCGAGAGCAGGCACCGTGGCGCGATCGCCGTGTTCGATGCGGATGGCGGAAAGGTGATGAGCCTTGGCGACATTGATCGGCCCGTGTTTCCACGTTCTGCCGTAAAAGCCATTCAGGCGCTGCCTTTTGTGGAAAGCGGGGCGGCGGATGCCTTCGGCTTCGGCAATCGAGAAATCGCGCTTGCCTGCGCATCCCATTCGGGCGAGCCGGAGCATGCGGCGCTGGCGACTGCCATGGTCAAGCGTGCCGGGCTGGACACAGATGCGTTCGAATGCGGAGCGCATTGGTCGTCGGAAGAGCATGTGTTGATCGAACAGGCGCGCGATCTGGCGGAGCCGACGGCGGCGCACAACAATTGCTCGGGAAAACATGCTGGCTTTCTTTGCACCTGCGCGCATCTTGGCCATGACCCGCGTGGTTATGTGGCGCTTGGGCACCCGGCGCAGGAAGCCGTGAAGGCTGCCATGGAGGATGTGACGGGTGCAGCGCATGAAAGCGATTTGTGCGGCACGGACGGCTGTTCCATTCCCACTTATGCGGTGCCGTTGAAGGCGCTCGCGCAGGGGTTCGCGCGCATGGCGACGGGGAACGGGTTCGCGCCGGAAAGGGCGAAAGCCGCAAAGCGCATTTTTGCCGCCTGCATGGCGGAGCCGTTTTATGTGGCCGGCAGCGGGCGCGCCGATACGCGCATGATGGAAGCGGGCAAGGGACGCATTTTCACCAAGACGGGGGCGGAAGGCGTGTTTTGTGCCGCGATCCCTGAAAAGGGCATCGGCCTCGCGCTGAAATGCGATGATGGCACGACGCGTGCCGCAGAAGTGATGGTCGCCGAAGTGCTGGCGCAGCTTCTGAAGGGCGATGCGCTCGCCGGAACGTTGCATGAGATGGCCCGACCGGTTCTGACCAATCGGCGTGGCTTCGAGGTGGGTGCATTGCGGCCTTCGGAAGCGCTGGTCGGATAGAGCGTTTCGAGCGTACCCGGTTAGAACAGGATCCACGGTGAATGGCATCGGTCTGCATTGACGTGGTGCGTGGTTCGACAGGCTCACCATGAGGGAGGGCTTTGATGGCACATCCGTTTGGAACAGGGCTACGGTGACCGGCGTCGGCCTGCGTTGACGCGGTGCGTGGTTCGACAGGCTCACCATGAGGGAGGGCTTTGATGGCACATCCGTTTTGAACAGGGCCACGGTGAACGGCATCGGTCTGCGTTGACGTGGTGCGTGGTTCGACGGGCTCACCATGAGGGAGGGCTTTGATGGCACATCCGTTTGGAACAGGGCCACGGTGAACGGCATCGGTCTGCGTTGACGTGGTGCGTGGTTCGACAAGCTCACCATGAGGGAGGGCTTTGATGGCACATCCGTTTGGAACAGGAACCACGGTGAATGGCATCGGCGTGCATTGACGTGGTGCATGGTTCGACGGGCTCACCATGAGGGAAGTGGCTGCTGCCACAAAGGCTGGCGGAACGGCGGCGCAACGGGTGTGAGACCGTTTCCCTCCCTCATGGTGAGCCTGTCGAACCACGCAACGCCCTTGGCTGCGCAATCATTGCATGCTCTCTGCTGCGAAGACGATCGCGGCAAACATCCGTGATGTCCTAACCCGCCCGGTTGCCAGCCAGCGTCAGGTGCGGGACTTCCTCGTTGCCGGAGTGCAGCAGATCGCCGGTGGCAGGCTCGGCCCAGCGATGGCCGACGACCGCGCCACTGGGCGTGTCTTCGAAAACGTTGCCGGATATGACGGCGGAACCGGTGCCTTCGACCACCGACACGATGATGCCGGTTTTTGCCTTGCGGATGACATTGCCCGAAGCGGTGACGTTGCGCAGGAAGGGACCCCAGCCCAGGCGGATGCCTGCAAGCGGTGCGTTTTCGATGATGTTGCCGGTGACCGTGCTGTCGGCCTCGACATTTATGCCGATGCCGAAACCGGCCATGGGCGACGGGTAGGGGCCGTCTGCGGACAGGTTGCGGATGATGTTGCCGGTGCAGGCACAGAGCCGCCCGCCCTTGTCGAAATTGGCCATGGAGATGCCGTGGGCAGCACCATCCACGAGATTGCCGGTGATGACAGCGCCCTGAAAGGCGAACTCTGCGTATAGCGCGGTTTCGCCCGAGCGCAGGCAGGTGTTGCCGGATATCTGGAGATTGCCGGCGCTGTTGCCGCGGATGGCGGAAAAGGCGCAGTCGGTGACTTCATTGTCGGAGACGCGGAGATTGTCGGCGCGATAGGCGTTGATGCCATTGCCGTACTGGCCGGTGCCGCCCCTGTCGGCACGGATGCGGGAGATGCGGTTTCCAGAAACACGGCTGCCATCTGAACCTGGAGCTCTGCGGTGGATCAGAATGCCGCCATTGCCGCAATCGGAGACGGTGTTTTCGATGACATCGAGGCCACTCGAATCCAGTGCGTAGAGTGCATAGTCCGCAATGTCGGTGATGGCGCAATCGCGGATTTTGCCCTGTGTACGGCGCAGGGACAGGCCATTGCCGCCGCTGTTTGCGAAGGTGCAGTCTTCGATTGCAATGTGGCGGGTATCTTCAATGTCGAGCAGGGCCGCCGCCTGAACCGGAAGGCGGCATGAGCCGGCCATCGAAAGCGAGGCCGGAAAGCGCGAGATGGTGACCGGCTCGCGCAGTGAACATCGATCCGAGGTTATCCTGCTCCAGATGCGTGGCCCCCGGAACGCCGAAAAGACGGGTTTGCCGGGGAAGGGCGAGATCGGAGAGACGGTAGCGGCCCGGTGGCAAGAATATGGGAATGGCTTCCGCGCTTGCCCGTTCAAGCAGGGCCTGGAGGGCTGCAGTCTGGTTCTGGGCTGCGTTGGGTTCGAGGCCGAATTCGGCTGCGTTTGCCGCACCCGTTGCGGCGCGTCGCAGTGCGGCGTCGGCAAAGGCCGCTCGCGGCATCGCAAGACCGAGAACGGCAAACCCTGCGGTGGCTTTCAACAGGCGACGGCGGTTCATATTGGTACAACTCCGGTTCGGTCCGCTGATGCCCACCGTTGAATGCAGGTTTTGTGCCGCGGCGTCAGGTGTCTAGCGGGACGGTATGGTCGCGGAAGAAACGGGCGGCACCTTCTTCGTCGATCTCGCCGGCGGCGAGGTCCATCACGAAAGTGTATAGCAATCCGTCATTGGCAGTCATGCGGTAGCCGTGAAGCAGGAGAAACGTACCCGCTGCAACGATTGCCGTGCGCTTGTTGCCATCCACAAAGGCGTGGTTTCGTGCAAGACCGAATGCGTAGGCGGCGGCGAGCGCGTGGACGTCCGGCGTTTCATACAGGGCCTTGTTCTCTGCTCTTGCGAGAGCGGATTCAAGGGCGTTTTCATCGCGGACGCCGCGCGCGCCGCCGTGCCTGCGCAATTGCTCTTCATGCATCGCTTCCACGGCAAGCCGGGAGAGGAATTCCCAACTCATTCGGCGAGCTTTTGCAGAGCGACCTTGTATCGATCCATGAACTGCCGCGCCGCTTCCATCTGACGTTCGAACTGATCGTCGGCTGCGGCGAGAGACACGCCATTGTCGGTCTCCGTGAGCACCAGTTGGTCTCCCGATTTCAAGCCTTTCCGCTCAAGCACCTCCTTCGGCAGGATGACACCTTCCGAATTGCCGATCTTGCGAATGGTCACGTTCATGGCTTTGGCTCCGTCTGTTATAACTTAAGGTATAACATGGCGCCGTCCATTTCAAGATCAGGGCGTCAGCCTGCTTTCAGCAGTCGGTCGAGCAGTTTTTCGGCAGCTTCGGGAATGACCGTTCCGGGCGGGAAGATTTCGGCAGCACCGGCCTCGCGCACCGCTTCGAAATCGTCGGGCGGAATGACGCCGCCAGCGACAAGGAGAATGTCGCCATGGCCGCGTTTTTCGAGCGCTTCCTTCAGCTCGGGAATGAGGGTCAGGTGACCGGCGGCCAGCGAGGAGGCACCGACGATCTGCACATCGTTGGCGATGGCCAGTTCGGCCACTTCCTCCGGGGTCTGGAACATGGCACCGACCGTGACCTCGAAACCGAGGTCGCCGAATGCGGTGGCAATGACCTTCTGGCCGCGATCGTGCCCGTCCTGACCGATCTTGGCGATCAGGATGCGCGGGGCGGCTCCGGTTTTCTTGCGGAACTTCTCCACTTTCTGCTGGGCCTGTTCAAAGGCGGTGAGGTCGCCTACCTCCTTGCGGTAGACGCCGGAAATGGTGCGGATCTCTGCCACATGCCGGCCAAAGGCCTTTTCGAGCGCCGAGGAGATTTCACCCACCGTCGCGTTGGCGCGGGCGGCGCGCACGGCAAATTCGAGCAGGTTTCCATCTCCGGCGGCAGCATTGCTCAGGGCTTCCAGCGCGCTCTCGGTTTCGCCCACGTCGCGCGTGCCCTTGAGCTGTTGGAGCTTGGCGAGCTGGCGGGCGCGCACCTCGGCATTGTCGACCTTTAAAACGTCGACCTCGGTGTCGCGCTCGGGCTGGAAGCGGTTGACGCCGACCACTGTCTGCTCGCCTGAATCGATCCGCGCCTGGGTGCGGGCCGCGGCCTCCTCGATGCGCATTTTGGGCACGCCCTTTTCGATGGCTGCAGCCATGCCGCCGAGGCTTTCCACCTCTTCGATATGCTTGAGCGCACGATGGGCAAGGTCGTGGGTGAGGCGTTCGACGAAGTGGGAGCCGCCCCATGGGTCGATCATGCGCGTCGTGCCGGATTCAAGCTGCAGGATGAGCTGCGTGTTGCGGGCAATGCGCGCGGAATGGTCGGTCGGAAGCGCCAGCGCCTCATCGAATGCATTGGTGTGTAAAGACTGGGTGTGGCCCTGGGTGGCGGCCATGGCCTCGACCATGGTGCGCACGATGTTGTTATAGGGATCCTGGGCGGTGAGCGACCAGCCGGATGTCTGGCAATGGGTGCGCAGGGAGAGCGAACGCTCGTTTTTCGGTGCAAAGTTCTTCTGGAGCAGCGTTGCCCATAGAAGGCGCGCGGCGCGCATCTTGGCCACTTCCATGAAGAAGGTCATGCCGATGGCCCAGAAGAAGGAGAGGCGCGGCGCGAAACGGTCGATGTCGAGGCCGGCGGCGATGCCAGCGCGGGCATATTCGATGCCGTCGGCGATCGTGTAGGCAAGCTCCAGATCCGCCGTCGCGCCGGCTTCCTGCATGTGGTAGCCGGAAATGGAAATGGAGTTGAATTTCGGCATGTTCTCCGCCGTATAGGAGAAAATGTCCGAGATGATCCGCATGGAAGGCTTGGGCGGGTAGATATAGGTGTTGCGGACCATGAACTCCTTCAGAATGTCGTTCTGAATGGTGCCCGAAAGGTCTTTTTGAGCGACACCCTGTTCTTCCGCCGCGACGATATAGAGCGCCATGATGGGCAGGACCGCGCCATTCATGGTCATTGACACGCTCATCTTGTCGAGCGGGATGCCATCAAAGAGCTGGCGCATGTCGAGGATGGAATCGATCGCCACACCGGCCATGCCCACATCGCCGGCAACACGGGGGTGGTCGCTGTCGTAACCGCGATGGGTGGCGAGGTCGAAGGCGACGGAGAGGCCCTTCTGGCCGGCGGCGAGATTGCGCCGGTAGAAGGCGTTGGATTCTTCCGCCGTGGAGAAGCCGGCATATTGGCGGATCGTCCATGGCCGGCGCGCATACATGGTGGGGTAGGGGCCGCGAATGAAGGGCGCGGCGCCCGGATAGGTGTCGAGGAAACGCAGGCCCCTCACATCGTCCTGCGAATAGAAGGACTTGATCTCGATGCCTTCGGGTGTGGCCTTGGGCGGTGCCTCGGAGGGTAGAGGTGATGTTTCCGGATCTGACCAGTCGATGCTGGCAAAATCCGGGATCATGCGATGCCTCCTCCGGTCTCATCGAGACGCTGCGCGAGAAGCGGCTGACAACGCACCGCAGCCGTTTCCCCCGAAAAGTCTGGTGACTTTGCCTTCAGCGTCTTCACCGGGCGCTCTTCTGCGGCCGGGTAGATCGTGGTTCCCACGATCGCCCTCTTGCCGTCATTGATGCGTTGCTCGCGGCGCTCGCGCATTTCCAGAACGCGTTCCTGAATGTGGCCGTTCATCAGGCTGCGCAACACGCCGCCTTCGCTCTCGATGCGGCGGAATTCGTCCCACGCCTTTTCACAGAGGGCGGCGGTGAGCGTTTCCATGCCGCCGGCGCCGGCGGCCGGATCGATGATGAGGTCGAGATGGCTTTCACCGGACAGAATGAGCTGCGTGTTGCGGGCAAGCCGCCTTGCATCTTCGTCCGGCAAACCATGAACGATGGTGTGCGGCAGGACGGAGAGCGAATCGGCACCGCCGACGGCGGCCGCGAAGGCTGCGATGGTGGTGCGCAGCGTGTTGGTTTCGGGATCCCTCGCCGTCATCATCCGGTAGGAGGTTTCGGCGTGGATCGTGGCCAGCGATGGCTCGATGGAGCAGGTCTCCTGCACGCGCGCCCAAAGGCGGCGCAAGGCCCTGATCTTGGCAATCGACAGGAACTGGTCCTGATCGACGCAGAGCGAAAAGCCGATATGAGGTGCGGCATAGACAAGCGGCTGACGGGCCTGCTCGAACATGCGCAGATGCGAGACGGCGGAGGCCAGCATGATGCCAAGCTCCTGCGCCTCCGATGCGCCCGCATTGTGGAACACGCGACCGTCGCCCTCAAGCAGGATGCCTGGCAGGTCCATGGCAAAAAAGCCTGCAAAGGATTGCGGCATGGACGCTTCCAGCGCCTCGATCGACATGCGCAGTTTGCCGGTGCCGGCGAAGGTGGCCGCCGGCGAAATGCCGAAGGACAGCGTCATGGCGGCCGGGTTGATGCGGCGTTCGGTGAAAATCTGGGTCAGCCAGTCTACGATGGCGCGGCTGTTGGGATTGGCATCCATGCGCAGATGGAGGCCCTGAAGATCGATGCCGTCAAGCGCCCTGGCGACCGCCTCGGGCGTGGCGGGAAGACCATAGCCATAAGCGTTGGGCGCGCCTTCGAAAACGAGAGCAAGACCTGTTGCGCCCTGGGCGATGTCTTCCTTTGCCTGGCGGTTGGCACGGATCGGATCTGGGTCGTCCATGCGCTGGACCGCTGCCCAGCCGGACTTCTCCCGCCCGCGGGCGAGAGGCTTTGCATCCTGCATGCGCTCATAGAGCGCGCGCATGGAGATGTTGTCGTCCGTCTGCCACGAAAGCGCCTCTGGGCCGGCCTCCCCTTTCAGGGATTCGATCACGAGATCACGCCAGCGCTCCTGGTCGATCTGTGGAAACGTTACCTTCTTTAGGATCGCGCGATCCATCATGCCTCCCAATTCGCCGTTGGTCCTGAAATCCGTGCAACCAGGCGGGCAACGAATTCCAAGGGCAACCACCCTTTCATTGCGCTGCGAGTTTAGGACGCGACAGGAGACGCCGCAATGCACAATAGGCCGAATAGCCGGCTAGCGTTGCAGGAAAGCCGCGCTTTGCTTCACGCACAACGACGTTGAGACTTTCTGCGAGGCTGACTATACCGAAGAACCACAAATTTCAGCGCTACCGGGAGCGAGGCAGAGTTTAATGGCGGAAGACAGTATCTTTCTGGGAGCCAGCCGGCACCCGGACGACAGCTACCAGCAGGCCGAACGCCTTCTTCTGAAATATGCCAACCGGCATGGTCTTGTCACCGGCGCAACCGGCACCGGCAAGACCGTGACACTGCAAATCCTTGCAGAAGGATTTTCCAATGCCGGCGTGCCGGTCTTCTGTGCCGACGTGAAGGGCGACCTTTCCGGCATTGCAATGATGGGTGAGGAAAAGGATTTCCTGACCAAGCGGGCCGACACGATCAAGCTTGATCCCTACGACTTCCAGGAATTTCCGGTGATCTTCTGGGACCTTTTCGGCGAGAAGGGGCACCCGATCCGCACCACGATCTCGGAGATGGGGCCGCTGCTTCTGTCACGGCTGATGAACCTTTCGGATGCGCAGGAAGGTGTCTTGAACATCGCTTTCCGCATTGCCGACGAGGAAGGCCTTCTTCTGCTGGATATGAAGGACCTGCAGGCGCTTCTCGTTCATGTGGCCGATCGGGCCGACGAGATCGGCACGCGCTACGGCAATGTGTCGAAACAGTCGGTGGGCGCGATCCAGAGGACGCTGCTCGTGCTGGAGCAACAGGGTGCGAACTTCTTCTTCGGCGAACCGGCGCTGAAGATCAGCGACATCATGCGCACCACGCCGGACGGGCGGGGGGCTATCAATGTGCTCGCCGCCGACAAGCTGATGATGAACCCTCGTCTTTATGCGACGTTTCTCCTGTGGTTGCTGTCGGAGCTGTTTGAGGAACTGCCCGAGGTGGGCGATCCCGACCGGCCACGGCTCGTCTTCTTCTTCGATGAAGCGCATCTTCTGTTCGATGAAGCGCCGAAGATCCTGGTCGACCGCGTCGAGCAGGTGGTGCGGCTCATTCGGTCAAAGGGCGTTGGTGTCTACTTCGTCACACAGAATCCGCTCGATGTGCCCGAAACCGTGCTCAGCCAGCTCGGCAACCGTATCCAGCATGCGCTGCGCGCCTATACGCCGCGCGAGCAAAAGGCGGTGAAGACGGCTGCGGACACGTTCAGACCCAATCCGCAGTTCGACTGTTTCGAGGCCATCACGAAGCTCGGCGTTGGAGAAGCGCTGGTTTCCACGCTTGAATCGAAGGGCGTGCCCTCCATGGTGCAACGGACCCTCATTCGCCCGCCGGCATCCAGACTTGGGCCGATCACCGAAGCCGAGCGTGAAAGGCTTTTGAAGGCGAGCCCGGTTTTCGGTCAGTATGACGAAAGCGTCGACCGCGAATCAGCCTTCGAGATCCTTCAGAAAAAGGCGGCTGACAAGGCAAAGGCCGAGGCAGAAGCACAGAAAGCCGAGGAGGCAGGTGAGGTGGAGGAGCGTTCGCGCTGGTCGCTGCCGGACTTCGGCAATGGCGGCACGAGCACGAAGACGCGGCGCAAGACCACCACCACGCGCCGTCGCACATCCAACCGCCAATCGGTGACGGAAGCGGCGATCAAATCCGTGGTGCGTTCCGTGGGCACGTCGCTGGGCCGCGCCCTGGTGCGGGGTATTCTGGGCAGTCTGAAAAAGGGGCGCTGAGAGCGCCCCCCTTTGCGTTCGTTCCCGACAGTGCGCCGCGCTAGACGCTGCGCAGGCCGGAGGTGACGAGGATCGGTGAACCGTCCGGCACCCGGTTGTAGAGATCGATCACGTCCTGGTTGAGCATGCGCACGCAGCCCGACGAAACCGATTTGCCGATGGTCCACCACTCCGGCGAACCATGAACGCGATAGAGCGTGTCCTTGCCGTCTTCGAAAATGTAGAGCGCGCGGGCACCGAGCGGGTTGGCGATGCCTGGCTGCATGCCACCCACCCACTTGTCGTTCGCCTTGTCATATTCTGCACGGTACTTCTCAAGCTCCGGCCGGCGGTCGATCATTTCTGCGGGCGGGAACCAGCGCGGCCACTGCTGCTTGTATTTGATTTCCGCGCGGCCCGACCATTCGAACCCGGCACGGCCAAGGCCGACACCATAGCGCATCGCCCGGCCGCGCTCGCGCACGAGATAAAGAAAATGATTGGCCGTATCGACGACGATGGTGCCGGGACGTTCTCCCGTCGGGTCAGCCACTTCCTGACGATAGTAACGCGGATTGATCTTGTCGATTGGCACGGCGGGAATGTCGTAGCCTGCATCCGTCACGGCGCCATACATAGAGGTGTATTGCACCGGACCCGGCTCCGGCTTGGGCCGGGGCGCGACAACGGGCGTGTCGCCTGAACTGCTGACACATGCGGACAGGCCGAGCGATGCAGCGCCGGCGGCGCTCAAGGACAGAAATCGGCGCCGGTTAAGGGATCGTGCGGCAATGGGGGAATCGGACATGGTTTCTTCGTCTACTCGCGTTTTGTCAGGATTGGCGGGGGCGATCGTTCCAACAGAACGCGCGACTCCACCTTGGGGTCAGCCCCAATTTCCCTCCCAGGGATCCGAAGAATTCGGAGTGTGCTTGATAGACCGAGTTGCTTCGACTTGTAGGTGAAAAATGTTTCGTGCACAAAAGTTCCCGGTCAGGTGTGTTATAGATGCATCATACCACGAGCGTTGCCCTTCCGCGCGAGAAAAACAGGCCTCAGGATAGCAGCCCTTCCAGTGACGGCAGGATGAGATCGGGTGGAAAATCCTCATATTCGTCGGGCTGATCCGTGCGGTTGAGCCAGACCGTGCGGAAGCCGAACTGCCGTGCGCCGGCAATGTCCCATCTGTTGGAAGACTGGAACGACACGTTTTGCGGGTAGATGCGCCAGGCATTGGTGACGAGTTCGTAGACGTTCTGATCGGTTTTGAAACGGCGCAGGGTTTCGACCGAGAATACATCGTCGATAACATCGTCGAGTGCTGACGAACGAATCGCCGCTTCGAGCATTGCCGCAGAGCCGTTTGACAGAATGGCAAGCCGCGCCCCCTCCCTCTTGAGGGCCTTAAGAACGGCAGGAACTTCTTCGTAGCAGTCGAGCCGCCAGTAGGCATCCAGCAGATCCTGCCGCAGCCTCCTGTCCACGGACGGAACCCTGGCGAAAGCGAAGTCGAGGGCCCGTTCGGTCAAAACCCAAAAATCCTGATACTGCCCCATGAGCGTGAGGACCCAGGAATATTCCAGTTGCTTGGCGCGCCACAGTTCGGAAAAGCGTTGCCCCTCGGGGCCAATCTCCCCGGCATGCCGCCGCACCGCGGCATGCACGTCGAAAAGTGTGCCATAGGCATCGAAGACATAAGCGGCGTGACGCATGGGGGCTCCTTCTGTGTCCTCATACTTGACCGCAGCGCTCAACAGCGGTCAAGAAACCCTGTCTGGCATCATCAATAGCTGTGCAGAAGCAATTGACGAAGCCCCCGAAAGTGCATTCGATGCACGGCACAGATCCGAAAGAGTTTTGCATCTGCCGAAAGCGGCGGGTTTGATCGCAGGAAGGAACACGCAGAATGACCGTGGTGAGCGACGTCCAATCAACGACCTGGACCTATGTCGATGGTGACTGGCATGAGGGGAATGTTCCGCTCATCGGGCCCCGCAGCCACGCCATGTGGTTAGGATCCACGGTGTTTGACGGCGCGCGCTGGTTTGAAAACGTCGCTCCCGATCTTGATCTGCACGCAGAGCGGGTCAATGCATCGGCCGCCAATCTCGGCCTGACGCCGAAGGTATCGGCAGAAGAAATCGTGGGCCTGGCAAGGGACGGTCTGAAGAAGTTCGATGGCAAGACCGCCGTTTACATCCGGCCGATGTACTGGGGGGAACATGGCGGCTATATGGGTGTTCCTGCCGATCCGGACTCGAGCCGGTTCTGTCTGTGCCTTTACGAGGCACCGATGCTGGCGCCGACCGGCTTTTCCGTGACCGTGTCGCCTTTCCGGCGTCCCTCGCTGGAGACCGCGCCGACGAACGCCAAAGCCGGGTGTCTCTATCCCAACAACGGTCGAGCGATCCTGGAGGCGCGCAGCCGCGGCTTCGACAATGCCCTGGTTCTCGACATGCTTGGCAATGTCGCCGAAACCGGCAGCTCCAACATTTTCATGGTGAAGGATGGCGTGGTGTACACGCCCGCGCCGAACGGGACATTTCTCTCCGGCATCACCCGCTCCCGCGTGATGAAACTCCTGCGCGAGGCCGGTGTCGAGGTGGTCGAAAAGACACTGTCTTTGAAGGACTTCCTCGATGCGGATGAGGTCTTTTCCTCGGGCAACCACTCCAAGGTCGTTCCGGTATGCAGGGTCGAGGACCAGAATTATCAGGCGGGGCCTGTGGCCAAAAAGGCGCGCGACCTCTATTGGGAGTGGGCCCATTCGGGGCTGCCCGTCTGACACGCCGGGAACATTTGGGCGCTATGGGTATTGTCTCACCGGAGACGCAATCCCATCTGCGTCCTGCAGAATTCAACCACCTGTACGAGGGAGTTTACCACCATGGCTTTTGAACTGCCGGATCTGCCTTACGATTACGAGGCGCTGCAGCCCTTCATGTCGAAGGAGACGCTGGAGTACCACCATGACAAGCACCACAAGGCCTATGTCGACAATGGTAACAAGCTTGCGGCCGAAGCAGGCATGGACGGCCTTTCTCTCGAAGAGGTGGTCAAGCAGTCCCATGGCAAGAATGCCGGGCTGTTCAACAATGCTGCCCAGCACTACAACCACGTTCATTTCTGGAAGTGGATGAAGAAGGGTGGCGGCGGCACCAGCCTGCCGGGCGCGCTCGCCAAGGCGATCGACAGTGATCTGGGCGGCTACGACAAGTTCCGCGCTGATTTCATCAACGCCGGGGCGACGCAGTTCGGATCCGGCTGGGCATGGCTCGCCGTGAGGAACGGCAAGCTGGAAATCATGAAGACCCCGAACGGCGAAAACCCGCTCATTCACGACGCCAAGCCGATCCTGGGCGTCGATGTATGGGAGCACTCCTACTATATCGACTATCGCAACGCGCGCCCTAAATATCTTGAGGCTTTCGTCGACAGCCTGATCAACTGGGACTACGTTCTGGAGCTCTACGAACAGGCTTCCTGAGGGATGTGAGTTCACAATAAGTACAAACTCGATTTGTACTCGAAGGCCCGGCTTTATGCCGGGCCTTTTTTTGATTCACCGCCTGATCACAAAACCTTGAAGGCGCGTCGTAAAATTATTTCGGGCCATGTGCGTTCAACGCGGTATTGTTGAAGAAAATCACCGGAGGGTTCCCATGAAGAAATTAGCTCTTGCCGTTTCCATACTCTGCCTGACCGCGACTGGGGTCGCGGCTGCGGACGATCCGATTGCGGTGCGCAAGGCGATCATGCAGGCCAATGCCGCGTCTGCGGGGCTCGCGGGCGCTATGCTCAAAAGAGAGATCGATTACAATCCGGTGATCGCCCGGGCGGCAATCCTGACACTGGCGGCGAGCGCAAAAACCTTTGGCGATTATTTTCCCGACGGCTCGAACGATGGCGACACCACGGCCGCGCCGGCTATCTGGGAGAATGCGGAAGGGTTTCAGGCCGCGCTCGACAAATACGTTTCCGATACGGCTGCTGCGGTGGAAGCCGCAGGAAAAGACGGGCCTGCCGACCTGCCCGCATTCCAGGCTGCAATCGGGCCTGTATTTGGCAATTGCAAAAGCTGTCATGAGACATTCCGAATCCAGAAAAACTGAAGCCCGACTCCGATCACGACATGAAGAAGAAAGTGCTCTCTGCCGCGCTTCTCGCTGCCTTTGGGGGAGCGGTCGCGTTCTGGATTCTGACGGCTCCCGGCTCTCTTGAGGCCGGGGCGGCCAGAGCGCAGAGGGCGCCGAACGCCGAGCGTGGCGAACAGGTGTTTTGGGCAGGTGGCTGCGCTTCCTGTCACGCACGTCCGGACGCGGAGGGGGATGCCCGTCTTGAGCTTGCCGGCGGTGTGGAGCTGCGATCGGATTTCGGAACGTTTGTGGCACCCAATATCTCGCCTCACGAGCGGGACGGCATCGGCACGTGGAGCGAGAATGACTTCGCCAATGCGATGCTGCATGGCGTTTCGCCGGAGGGGGAGCATTATTACCCGGCCTTTCCCTACCCCTCCTATGCCCGCATGTCGCTGCAGGATGTGAGCGACCTCTTCGCCTTCATCAAGACGTTACCGGATGTGGAAGGCAGCGCGGGAGAGCACAGGCTTTCGTTCCCGTTCACCGTGCGCAGGGGCATCGGGCTCTGGAAGCTCGCCTTCATGCGCGAGGCGCCGGTCGTGCCGCTCGGTGAAGAAGCCTCGGAGGCGCAACGCAGGGGGCAGTACCTGGTCGAGGGAGCGGGGCATTGCGGCGAGTGCCACACACCGCGCAATTTTGCCGGTGGCCAGCTATACGATCAGTGGCTTGCAGGTGCCGTATCGGCGGAAGGCGAGGGGGTCGTGCCCAATGTGACCCCGGGTGAGGGCGGGCTCGATTCATGGTCGGTGGGCGATGTCGCCTATTATCTGGAGACGGGTTTCACGCCGGAATTCGATTCGGTTGGCGGGGCCATGGTCTCGGTCCAGAAGAACATGGCCCGCCTCTCAACAGAAGACCGCGAGGCGATTGCTGCCTATCTCAAGGCGGTGCCGGCCAGACCTAACGGCTATCCATCTTCCCGGTGACCTTCAGGACAAAGGCGTAGGTGAGCGCCTTTTCCTCCAGCCGTGAGAAACGTCCCGAGGCACCGGCATGACCGGCGTCGAGATTTGTTTTCAGAAGAACCGGATTGTCGCTGCTCTTGCGCTCTCTGAGCCTTGCGACCCATTTGGCAGGTTCCCAATAGGTGACGCGCGGGTCGGTCAGGCCGGCGAGCGCCAGAATGGGCGGATAGTCCTTCGCGCCGACATTGTCATAGGGCGAATAGGCGGCGATGGTTTCGTAATCTGCGCGTGAGGCAATGGGATTGCCCCATTCAGGCCATTCGGGCGGGGTGAGCGGCAGCGTGTCGTCGAGCATGGTGTTGAGAACATCGACGAACGGCACCGCCGCCACGATGCCGCCAAAGACCTCCGGCGCCATGTTTGCAACGGCCCCCATCAGCATGCCGCCGGCCGAGCCGCCTTCGGCGACAAGACGGTCGTGGCTGGTGTAGCCTTCGGTCACGAGATGGCGGGCTGCGGCGATGAAATCGGTGAACGTGTTGACCTTTTTCTCGCGCTTTCCCTCTTCGTACCAGGCATAGCCCTTTTCCTTGCCGCCGCGAATGTGGGCAATCGCATAGATGAAACCGCGATCGACCAGCGAAAGGCAGCTGGTGTTGAAGGAAGCCGGCATGGCCATGCCGTAGGCACCGTAGCCGTAGAGAAGGCAGGGAGCGGTTCCGTCGAGCGCGGTATCCTTGCGATAGACAAGCGAAACCGGGACCAGCTCGCCATCGGGTGCAGGCGCCATCAGACGCCGGGTTACATAGTCGTCCGGCCTGTGACCGGAGGGGACTTCCTGCATCTTGAGCAAAGTGCGCGTGCGGGTGCGCATGTTGTAGTCGAACACCTGCTCGGGCGTCGTCATTGAAGAGTAGGAAAAGCGCAGCGTTTCGGTGTCGTATTCGTAGGAACCATGGAGACCCAGGGAATAGGCCTCTTCCTCGAAAGCGATCATGTGTTCGGTGCCGCCGTTGCGGTCGCGGATGACGAGACGCGGCAGACCATCCTTGCGCTCCAGCCTGACCAGATGGTTCTCAAATGCCATGACGGAGAGGATGAGACGGCCAGGCTCATGAGGCACCAGCTCCTGCCAGTTGGAGCGGGAGGGATCGCTGACGGGAGCCGTCACGATCTTGAAATCCTGCGCGCCGTCGGCATTGGTGAGGATGAAGAAGACATCTCCACCCTCTTCGAGCGAGTATTGGAGGCCGGGCTCCCGCCGTGCGACAAGGCGGGGGGAGGCATCGGGATCGCTGGCGGGAACGAGATGGCACTCCGAGGTCTCGTGGTCGTGTGCCGAGATGTAGATCCAGTCGTTTCTACGGCTGCCGGCAACACTGACGAAGAAGCCCGGATCTGTCTCTTCGTAGACCAGCCGGTCGTTTGCCGAGTCTGCGCCCATGCGGTGAAAGAAGACCTTCGAGGGGCGGTGGTTTTCGTCGAGGCGGGTGTAGAAGAACCCGTCACTGGCGGCATCCCAGACACCGCCCCCACCGGTTTCCGTCACGGTGTCGGCAAGGTCTTTTCCGGTTGCAAGATCGCGCACGCTGAGCGTGTAGAGTTCGGACCCCTTGTCATCGTATCCCCACACAAGACGCTCATGGTCTGGCGAGTGGTCGACGGCGCCGATGCGGAAGTAGCTTTTGCCTTCCGCCTCCCTGTCGCCATCGAGCAGCGTTTCTTCGGTTTCGCCATCGCCGGAAAGGCGGAAGAAGCGTGGATATTCGCCGCCGGTGCGAAACCCCGAGGCATAGGCGAATGGCCCGTCCCTGAGCGGGACCGAGGTTTCATCCTCCTTGATGCGGCCGCGCATCTCCGCGACGAGGGTTTCCTGCAGCGCTTCGGTATCCGCCATCAGCCGTGCCTGATAGGCGTTCTCCTCTTCCAGATGCGCGCGAATGTCCTGTGCGAGCAGCTTGGGATCGCGCAGGACCTCCTGCCAGTTGTCGGCTCTCAGCCAGCCATACTCGTCCGTGCGTTCTATGCCATGGCGCCGCTCGGTCACGGGACGTGCGGCGGGCCTGGGAGGTCTGGCGTCTGAGGGGAACGGTCTGGATGTCATGAGTGAGCCTTGTGCGTGTTGAAGCGTTGCCGAAGCGGCATGGTGAATTGCGGGATGTTTTGCACATTGCACAATGTGCGTGGCAATGGCCAAGAGCATAGCGTCGTGGTTCTGTCCCCCGGTGCAGAAGAGCTGCGTTTTCGCCTGTAGCGTGGACTGTATAGGCATCGGTTTGGGGCTTCAGATGGTTTTGCATATGCTTTTTGCAATGGTTTAAGTTGATCATTCTCCTGTGAATGACGTCATTACATCGCACCGGTAAAGGGCGTTTACGCCTTGTGGTGAAGTGGGGGAGTGTTTATGTCACGTAAGATTTTCAGAAAGTGGCCCATACACCGAATTCACCTGGGGAGAACTCATGACGGCAGACAGCCAGTGGCTGACAGTTCTAGCTCTGTTGCTGCCGTTTGCAGCCGCCGCCATAGCACCGGCTCTGACCAAGGTGCTGCGCCATAACGCAGCCTGGCTTCTGGCCGTCGCGCCTGCCGCGATCTTCGTTCACTTTGCTGGCTTTGTCGGGCCCGTCTCCGGGGGGCAGACGCTGGCTGGCGGATATGCCTGGATCCCGAGCCTTTCCGTCGATTTTTCATGGTTTCTGGACGGTCTCTCGGTCACGTTCGCTCTTCTGATCACCGGGATTGGCACGCTGATCGTTCTTTACGCAGGCGGTTATCTGAAGGGGCATGAGCATCAGGGGCGGTTCTTCTCTTTCATCCTGATGTTCATGGGATCGATGCTTGGCCTGGTGGTTGCCGATTCCTTCCTCACGCTTTTCGTTTTCTGGGAGCTGACCTCGATCACCTCGTTCCTTCTGATCGGTTTCGATCATTCGCGCGAGGCCTCCAGACGAGCTGCGCTGCAGGCGCTTGTGGTGACGGGGCTTGGTGGGCTTTCCCTGCTCGCCGGTTTGCTGGTGATCTGGAGTGCGACCGGTGTGACCTCGATGTCGGCGCTGCTTGCAACCGAAGGAGCCCTGCGCGATGCGCCGCTTTACATGGCGGCCCTCCTGCTGATCCTTGGCGGGGCCTTCACCAAGTCGGCGCAGTTTCCGTTCCATTTCTGGCTGCCCAATGCAATGGAAGCGCCCACACCGGTTTCTGCCTATCTTCATTCGGCAACAATGGTGAAGGCGGGTGTTTATCTTCTCATGCGTCTCAACCCGGTGCTGGGCGAGACGGCAGCCTGGGAGACGATCCTGCCGGTTTTTGGCGGAGCGACCCTGCTTGTGGGAACGCTGCTCGCGGTGCGCCAGACGGATCTGAAGCTCATGCTTGCCTATACGACCGTCGCCTCACTCGGACTGCTGGTGATGCTGACGGGCGTGGGATCCGAGAAGGCCATCGAGGCGGCGGTTCTCTATCTGGTGGCACACTCCATGTTCAAGGGCGCGCTCTTCATGGTGGCGGGGCTCGTCGATCACGAAGCCGGCACGCGCGATGTCACCCGGCTCGGCGGTTTGCGCAAGGCGATGCCAATCACGTTTGGCGCGGCTGTTCTGGCTGCTGCTTCGATGGGTGGCGCGCCTCTGTTTTTCGGTTTCCTCGCCAAGGAGGAGATTTACGCGGCACTCGGATTTGCCAATGGCTGGACGACCGCGCTGACGCTGGTCGCGCTTGTGGGCAACGGGCTGATGTTTGCCATCGGCTTTGCCGTGGCGCTCAAGCCGTTTCTCGGCGCAAAGGTGGAAACGCCCAAGAATGCGCATGAAGGCCCGGCACTTCTTTGGCTCGGTCCGGTGGTGCTTGGCGGGCTGGGGCTCCTTGCCGCGCTTTTCTCGGGCGTGAGCCATGCACTCGTGAGCAGCCCGATGTCGAGCGCCGTTCTTGGCGAAGCTGTAACCGTCAAGATTTCCACCGTGCCGCATATTGGCATGCCGCTGGCACTTTCGGTGGTCACCGTTGCGCTTGGTGTTCTGGTGTTCATGAGGTTGGGCACGGGAAGAGCGGCAGTCGCCGGTGCGCTCAACGCCATCGGCTGGGGGCCGGACAAGGGGTTCGACCAGGTGATGCGCGGCCTCGCCCGGCTTTCCTTCCTTGTGACCGGCATCATTCAGAATGGACGTCTGGACCGTTACATGACGGCAACCTTCATTGCCGTTGCAGCCGCTGTTCTCATTCCTATGGGGCTTTACGACGAATGGCCTGCAGTCCCTGCCATTCCCAGAATGCCGTTTTATGAGTGGACGGTGCTTCTCATCGCACTGATTGGCCTCGGCGCCGTGATCTATGCACGCGATCGGCTGACCGCCATCGTCTCGCTCGGCATTCAGGGATTTGCGGTTGCCCTGATCTTCATGCTTCTGGGCGCGCCGGACCTTTCCTTCACCCAGTTCATGGTGGAGACACTGTCGGTGGTCATTCTTGCGCTGGTCATGACCCGGCTGCGGCTTTCGCCGACCGATCACCGCCCGACGGGCGAGAAGCTGCTCGACATTGGCGTGGCCGGCACCTGTGGTGCGGCACTTGGACTGATGCTCCTGCGGGTGACGCAGGTTCCCTTCAACACCGAACTGAGCGAGTTCTTCTCGCAGTATTCACGCATCATCGCGCATGGCCGCAACATCGTGAACGTCATCCTGGTGGATTTCCGCGGAACGGATACGCTGGGCGAGATTGCGGTGGTGATGATAGCGGGGCTGGCGATCCTCGCTCTCGTGCGCATTCGCAGCGTCAAGCCGCTGGCAACAGACAAGGGGGAGGGATGACATGCGAACGCTGATCTTCCGGACGGTCGCTCCTTATCTCACGAGCCTGATGATCCTGTTCTCGGTTTTTGTACTTCTGCGCGGACACAACGAACCCGGAGGCGGGTTCATTGGGGGGCTGATTGCAGCGTCGGCCCTTTGCGATCTATGGCATTGCCTGTGGCGTTTCGCCGGTGCGCCGCGCGCTCTATTTTCACCCCATGGCGATTTCGGGTTTTGGCCTTCTGGTCTCTGCAATCTCGGGCTGGTTCTCCCTTTTCCATGGCGTTCCGTTCATGACGGGCCTTTGGGCCAAGGTGAGCGTCCTGGGCGTGCCGCTGGATCTGTCGACGGTCCTGTTTTTCGATATCGGGGTTTATCTGGTCGTGCTGGGATCGATCACCTCGATCGCCCTGGCGCTTGAGGAAAGGGAGCACGGATAATGGAAGTCGCTCTCTGCTTCGTGGTCAGCGTGTTCTTCGCTGTTGCAATTTACCTCATGCTGTCAAAGCACATCATTCGCATACTTCTCGGCGTCTCGATCTTCGGCAATGCCGTGAACCTGTCGATCTTCACCGCCGGCAGGCTGATGCGGGAAGTGCCGCCGATCATTCCCGCTGCCCTGCAGACGCCGGAGGCGGCAACCGCCAATCCGCTGCCGCAGGCACTGGTACTGACGGCGATCGTGATTTCCTTCTCGCTGTTTGCCTTCCTGCTGGTTCTCGCTTTCCGCGCCTACCAGGAGCTGGGAACGGACGACACGGACGGAATGCGCATCGCGGAGCCGGAAGGCGAGCCGCTCCCCCCGCTTGGATACTGAGACACCGATGGCAGCTGATTCGATTGATCTATCCCAGGCAATGCTGATCGAGCCGACGGTGCTGGGCGACTGGACGCTTGTGGCACCGGTCGGCGTGCCGATCCTCTTCGGCGCCATCCTTCTGATGGTGCGGCACGAAACGCGCCTGCACGCGGGCATTGCGATTGCAGGTCTGCTGCTGACGCTGGCCGCCAATGCGATCCTGCTGTTTCAGGTGCTGGCTGACGGCCCGCAGGTGATGACCATGGGGCGCTGGCTGCCACCATTCGGCATTTCTTTTGTTGCCGATGCGCTGGGGGCCTCGCTTGCCCTGGTGGCGACGCTGGTGGCGGCGGTGTGTGCGCTCTACTCCATGAAGGATATCGGCGCCACGGGACGGCGCTATGGCTTTTACCCGTTTGTTCTCCTGCTGATGGCGGGTGTTGGCGGCTCCTTTCTGACCGGCGATATTTTCAACCTTTATGTCTGGTTCGAGGTGTTTCTCATCTCCTCATTCGGTCTCCTGATTCTCGGGTCGACCGACCGGCAGCTCGATGGCGCCACCAAATACGCCATCCTGAATCTGGTGGGGACAACGCTGTTCCTGACCGCAACGGCGTATCTGTATGGAACGTTCGGCACGCTGAACATGGCAGACATCGCCCGCCGGGCGGACGCCGTGCGCGAAACGGGACCACTGATGACGCTTGCCGTCCTTTATCTGCTCGCCTTTGGCATGAAGGCAGCTGCATTTCCCGTGAATTTCTGGCTTCCTGCCTCCTACCATACGCCGCGCATCGTGACGGCAGCCCTGTTTGGCGGAGTCCTCACCAAGGTGGGCGTCTATGCGCTGCTGCGTGTGCTGGTCATGCTGTTTCCGGTGGAACGGGCTGAACTTTCCAGCGTGATTGCCTGGGTTGCTGCCGGGACCATGGTGCTGGGGATCATGGGTGCGATCGCCCAGTCCGACATTCGCCGCCTGCTCGGCTTTGTCGTGATTTCTGGTGTTGGCGTTATGCTGGCGGGTCTCGCCATAGGCACGCAATCCGGTCTTGCCGGCAGCGTGCTTTATGCATTTCACTCCGTGCTTGCCATGACCGCGCTTTACCTTCTGGCTGGCATGATGAAGGAACTCGGAGGCAGTTATTCGCTGCATCGCCTGGGCGGCCTTTATCGATCCCATCCCGCCATGGGCGCCTTCGCGCTGGTTTTGATGATTGCGGTGGCGGGGTTGCCGCCGGCTTCGGGTCTGTGGCCGAAGGTCATGCTTGTGAAGGCCTCGCTGGAGGCCGAATGGCCATGGCTTGCCCTTGCCATTCTGGCGACCGGCCTGTTGACCACAATTGCGTTGGGACGGGTATACATCCTGTCGATCTGGCGTGACCGTGTGGAGGCTCTGCCCACCGGCGGTGTTGCGGTGGCAAAGCCGGGACACGGTTATCTGTCTCTGACACTCCTTTGCGCTCCGATCATTCTTTTGGGCGTCTATCCCGAACCCTTCATTCGCATCGCTGAAACTGCAGCTGCGGGACTTCTGGATTCAGGCCTCTATATTGGAGCGGTGTTCCCCGTGGAGGCGGCCCAATGAGACTGTCGCTGATCAACATTCTTCTGGCATTGATCTGGACGGCCGTGAGCGGGTCGTTTTCCCTGCCAAACTTCGTGTTCGGTTTTCTGTTGGGCACGGCAACGCTGTATCTCATTCGTGAACAGGTGGGATCGCTTGGCTATTTCGAACGCAGTGTTCGGGTGGTTTCGCTGGCCTGGCTGTTTCTATATGAGCTCGTTCTGTCCGCCTGGCGCGTGGCGCTTCTTGTGCTTTCGCCCAAAATGGCCCTGAAGCCGGGGATTTTTGCCTATCCGTTGAAGGTGGACCGGGATTTCGAGATCACGCTTCTGGCCAATTTGATCACGCTGACGCCTGGCACGCTTTCGGTGGACGTGTCTGAAGACCGCCGATTTCTTTACGTTCATGCGATCGATTGCTCCGATCCCGATGCATTGCGCCGCGATATCGCTGAAGGTTTTGAGACAAAGATCATGGAGGCGTTTCGATGAGCGGAAGCGAAGAGTTTCTAAATTTTGCCGAGTTTGTCGCACTCGCCCTACTGAGCCTGTCGTTTCTTTTGACCTCGCTGCGGGTTCTGGTCGGGCCCAGCCTTCCCGACCGGGTTCTGGCGCTCGACATGCTGGTGACGATTGCAATCGGTTTTATCGCCGTGATCGGCATACGCACCGGTTTCACGCTCTATCTCGATATCGCCATTGCCTTGGGGCTGGTCGGGTTTCTGGCGACGGTCGCGTTCGCGCGCTTTGTGCTCAGTCGCCGTTATGAGCAGGAGTTCGTCAAGCAGGATACGCTTGGCATCTATGGAGACAGGGATCAGTGATGGCTGACGTTTACAATGTGCTGACCGGTGCGCTGATGGTCGTCGGGGCGGCCCTTCACGCTTGTCGCGGCCATTGGCATCCTGCGCCTGCCGGATCTCTATACCAGAATGCACGCGGCTTCGAAGGCAGGTACGCTCGGCTCCGGACTGTTGCTTATTGCGCTTGCAATTTTCGCTCAGGACCAGGCGATCGTAACGCGCGCCCTCGCAGCTGTGGGGTTCTTTCTGTTGACGGCGCCGATTTCGGCGCACCTTCTGGCCAAGGCGGCCTATGCGGCCGGATATCGGCTCTGGGGCAATTCGGTGCACGATGACATGGCCGGTTCCGGCAAGTCAGCGGAAATAAGCCCGGATGGCACCGGCGAAAGCAAATAACCAAGTACTTATCCGGTTATTCTGCAGGGCAGGTCTTGTGGTGGATAGTAGACCGCCAGGCTGCAAGTTTTTTTGCCAAATTCCGAAATTTTCCACCTTCCATTACCGTCTGCCAATGCTTTCCGGTTTTGAAAAATCGGCAATTGGTAAGGCTTGCTTAGATTAAGGCGAGTTTATCAGGTCCGATTTCGGATTTTTGGAATTATCGAAAGATTTTTGAGATGTAATAAACTCTGATCTGTCATGTTTTCATTAGTATTAAGTCCCGAATATGAGTTGACTTGAATGAAAAAAATAATGATAAGATCGTCTGCCTGTCAGGGAGCCGTAAAAGAAATTCTGAAGAACAAAAAGAAAAAAGAACCCTGAAGAGGCCTCATCAATGGCGGCATGAGGTCTGCAATTTTAATCTGACGTTGGGGCAAGGTAACGAGATGAACGAAGATTCGGTCAAAAACGACAACATGCTTATTGAGCTGACCGCAGACGTTGTTGCGGCGTATGTCAGCAACAACCCGGTTCCTGCATCCGAGCTTTCCAATCTGATCTCGGACGTTCATTCGGCTCTGGGGCGTGTCAGCGGTTCACCGGAGACGCCACCTGCTGAAAAGCAGAAGCCGGCGGTTAATCCCAAGCGTTCCGTCCATGAAGATTACATTATCTGCCTGGAAGACGGGAAGAAGTTCAAATCGCTGAAGCGGCATCTGATGACGCATTACGGCATGACACCAGAGCAATATCGTGAGAAGTGGGGCCTCGATGCCAACTATCCGATGGTTGCGCCAAGCTATGCGATTGCGCGTTCGAAACTCGCCAAGCAGATGGGTTTAGGACGCAAGCGCAAGGAAACCTGATCGTGTGACGATCGCGGATTTGCGGTTCGAATTGCCAGAAGGGCGGCGCCTCAGCGTCGCCCTTCGTTTGTATGGGCCCTGGTCTTTTGCCTGGCATCAGTATCGCATTCCTTCTCTGGCAGCGGGGGTGCGCCTGAAACGACGGGGGCGCGGCTTTGGGGAGCGCGCCGTGGCTCCGGCCTCGGTGCCGTTGAGCTGCCGCAGGGCCTGTGCGAGCGCGATATGCCGATTCAGGTCATAGCTCCAGTGGCGGCGAATGCCTTTGAGGCGTTCTCTTTCAAGCAGGCGTTTCAACCGCGTCACTATGGCGTTGCGGTCCGCGCCAGAGCTTTTTCGTGCGGCCTCCATGTCCACGCCGCCGATCAGAAAGAGCGCGGCCATTTTCCGGGCATCGTCCGAGCGCTGCTGCTTGGCTTCGAGAAATGCCAGGGCTTCAGTTTTTACCGATGTCATGATTCACCTTTGTCGTCGCGAACAACGACTATGCGGTGTTGTGGAGGGGTGGGGATAAACCAGCGCTGAAAAGAAGCGACTTCCTTTTGGTGTTCAATCAAATCAAGATGTTAGGGAATTTCAGGGAAATATATGTTTTCGATTTGTTCCCGGCGGGTGTCCGGTGAGGTATAAGAATTTATTCCTCTTTATGCGAAGGGATAAGTCTTGTGCATTCAAACGCTATCAAATCGTCGGAAGAAAGATTCGGTAAGAACAGATCGCCTGCGGCAGT
The DNA here is from genome assembly GCF_040819555.1 of Nitratireductor sp. GISD-1A_MAKvit. Lineage (GTDB taxonomy): Bacteria > Pseudomonadota > Alphaproteobacteria > Rhizobiales > Rhizobiaceae > Nitratireductor. The sequence goes on along the minus strand of NZ_CP161920.1, from coordinate 2,966,113 downwards.
GAGCGCGGGGGCGCTCAATCGCCGGCTGAGTCCGATCACCGAGGAGCGGGCAGGCGAGATATGTGAATGTGTCCTCGATATCGTGGCGGCGCTCTTCAATGTGAGTGGCCGTGAACTGCGCGAAACGGGACGCTCTTCCACAAGTGTTACCCGTGTGCGCCAGATCGGCATGTACGCGGCACATGTGGTTCTGGGACTGAACATGACAGAGGTGGGGCGGGGGTTTGGACGCGATCGGACCACCGTTCAGTATGCGTGCCACATTATCGAGGATATGCGGGACGACGAGGAATTCGACAGGGTCGTGCTGATGGCGGAACGCATCACGGCCGCAGCTTTCCGAAATATGGAGGTGCTTTGAGATGGCAGCGTTGAAAGCGGAGCTGCGTGTTGCGCGTGATCGCCGGCGTGCCTTGCGGTTTCTGCAAAAAGGACCGGCTTGGCGCCAGAACGGGGCAAGACCGAACACGGTTTTGCTGGACGGCGGTGAGCGAGGCACGATTTCAATCGAGCTTGACGTTTTGAAACAGCTCGAACGCGAAGACCTCGTGCGATGCAAGATCGACACGGTCGCCCTTAGCGGAGCTGGTTCGGCTTCGCTCCAGCGGCAGCAGTCGCGGCACGAACCCTTTCGCGAGCAGCACTGGAATGTCGAGAAGCGCGTTCTCGGGACGGGAAGGGAAAAGCAGATCGTTTCGGCGACATTGAGCGAATCGCCGCTTGCGCAGCTCGCGCGCCGGCGCATGCGCAATGGCACGGCGTTTCTGACCCAGGCGGAGTTCGATGCCGGAGAGAGACTGCGTGCGGACTACACGCATGGACAGATCATGCCGCGCCTGAGCGCCAGGTGGATGGAGGCGGTGTCTTCCGGCAAGCGAACGGGAGCGGCGGGAGAGGGGGTTGAGCTTTCGGATTCAGCGCTGGCGGCGCGTCAGCGTGTGGACGGAGCGCTGGAAGCTGTCGGCCCGGAGCTGGCCGGGATACTGGTCGATATATGCTGCTTCCTGAAAGGCTTCGAGCAGGTGGAAACGGAGCGGGGCTGGCCGGTGCGGTCTGCCAAGGTGGTTCTCAAGACGGCGCTAGGCGCGCTTGATCGCCATTACGCCCCGAAGAAAGGCAGGGCCGGGCGGGGCAGAAAATCCATCCTGCACTGGGGTGCGGACGGTTACCGGCCGAACATTATCTGACCAGCTGTGGAGAGGCGCGCAGGCGCGCGCTTCTCCCGGAGGCCCGGGCCTTGTGCAGCAACCCGATCCGCCGATGCACAGTGCATTGCATCAGGTTCCGGCGGGCGCGGCAGCCGAGGCTTCGCTCCTGATGCGCTGTACCATGGCGCGCAGGCCGTTTGCGCGCTGGGGAGACAGATGCTCGTCAAGGCCCAGTTGGCGCATGGCCTCCTCCGCGTCGGTTGCAAGCACCTCGCTGGCACGTTTTCCGGAGAAGAGCAGCATCATGATTGCCACCAGGCCCCGCACGATGTGTGCGTCGGAATCTCCCTGGAAGGTAAGGATCGGGTCGGCACCCTCGCCGCGGTCCGTGTGAAGCCAGACCTGGCTTGCGCAGCCCCGTACGCGGTGGGCCTCATCGCGTGCTGATTCGGGATAGGGCGGCAGTTCCCTGCCCAGGTCGATGATGTAGCGATAGCGTTCTTCCCAGTCGTCGAGAAACGCAAAATCGTCGTAGATGGTGTCGATCGTCGTGTTCATTTGGCCGGATATAGTGAGTGTCCGGGCGTTCGTCACGGAAAACCTTCAGTTTGCGGAAAGATCCGCTTCCGGTTCGCGACGGTTTTCCCGTGGTGGCACGCTTCCTGTGGTGAGGGGAGCGATGGCCTGACTGTCGGGCGCGTTCTCGGGCTGAGCTTCCGGTGTCTCGAGCATTTCATAGGCGATGCGTGCACTTTCACGGGCGCGTGCGCCGATGGTCTGGAGCGCAGCGCGTCCGGTGGCACAAACCTCCGGTTTGCGCTCACAGATCCCCACCAGGTCGGTGACGGCTTCACGAGCGGCCCCGAGCGCCTGCAGTGCCCCGACCTGTGACGTCTCCGCTCCTTCTTCGCCACCCGTTCCACCGATGGGGAGAAAAAGAAGAACAAGCGAAAGCCAGAATATCGAGCGAATGAGAAAACCCATGACGTCCAGTCCCGTTTGCGGCCCCGAAAGGACACTCCTGCATAACACTGCCATGACAGTGCGAAAGAGCTCTTGAGAATTATCCTAAAAATGGAGGCAAAGTTTTTAAAAGTTCGGAAATTTCGGCATTTGATGAAAACCTGATTCAATTGCCATCATGCGGGTTCAGGGTCTGTCATCTCTTTAGATGCCTGAATTTGTTGCAATTCAACGAAGAGCCGCTGTCCTGCGAGGATGAAATGTCCCGTTTTACAACAGGGCGTCTTGTTCAGCGACCGTTAACCATGCGCGCATTCAGATCGCTTTCGGCAGTGGGAATTGTCGCATTTTGCCCGTGGTTTTCGACGATTGGTGCGTGCGCTTATCCTTTCTTTAAAGGCTCGGTGCGAACCTCGGCAGGAACAAGAACCCGCCGAACGGACAGAGCAAGAGCGCGTCGAGTTGAGTTCACGAGTATCGTCATATCGAGAATGGCCAGCTGCCGTTTCCGCAGCATGCGAAAGGCTGCTTCATCCCCGCGTGGAGCGGGGCGTTGAACGGGCCCGTCAGTTGCGTCTGGCCGGCACGCTGTTTGCCGCGCCTTTCTTCTTCGCCGGTGCGATTGGGCTCTTGTTGGCTTCGAGCCTGGGTGGCGCGGAAATCATTGCGCTTTCCAGCGCGGGCTTCGCGATGAGCTGGCTTGCGGCGGCAGGCCTTCTGGCCAGCGGGCGAGGCGATGTGATTGAAGCGGTGGCCCTGACCCTGGCGAGTGCGGCCCTGTGCAGCGGTCATCGCGGTGGCAGGCGGGCTTGCCTCGCCGATGGCCATGCTTGCCGTCATTCCTGTCGCGGAAAGCTATTGGGTGGCGCGCGAGCGGCGTGCGGTCTGGCTGGGAGCTGGAGCGGCCGTGATATCGGTGCTTGCGGCGCACCTGGCGACTTCAACCGGCGTGCTTTCCGTGTCGACCCTTCCAATAGCGGCTCACTGGCTGGTGCCTGTTGCGTATTGCGTCACGCTCGCAGTGCGGCTTGCAGCCACAGACGCGCGTACAGTCGCCGAAACCGAAGCCGTATCCGAAGCCTCGGATATCGAATCCCGAATGAATGCGCTCATCATGCGTCTCAATCGCACCGGTGATGTGCAGACGGCTTCCCATCAGGCAGAAACCATCTTGAAGCTGCGCCCGGACATTCTCCTGGGCAACGGCTTTTTCGAGCGCATTCATGTAGGCGATCGCGTCGGCTATCTGTGTGCGGTGTCCGATACATATGAGGACGGGATGGGGCGTGAGGTCAGTGTTCGCCTGCGCATGCCTGCCCAAAACGGGGGAGCCCAGGCGCCCGGGTACCGGCGGTTCGGCATCGAACTTCTGCGGCGCGAAGAGGCGGGAGAGGTTGTGGCCATCCTGCGCGACGAAGCCGACAGGGCAGAGATAGAGCATGCGCTGGCCGAGGCCAGGGAGCACGCGCGTCAGGCACGGGTGGAGAGCAAACGCATGCTGGCGACCGTCAGTCATGAATTGCGCACGCCACTCAATGCGATTATCGGATTCTCCGACACGCTTCAGACCGAGATTTTCGGGCGCTTTTCGAACGACAAACAGCGCGAATATGTGCGCCTGATCCATGAAGCCGGTGGACATCTGCTCTCGATCGTGAATTCCACTCTGGAAATTTCAAGGCTGGAGGCGGGGACCTACACGCTGCATCCCGAGGCATTTCGGTTTGCCGAAGCGGTGGATGCGAGTGTTGCCTTCGCGATGGGCGACGCGTCCGCGCGGTCCATTGAGGTGGACACCGAAGTTTCGCAGGATGTTGGCGTCATTTACTGCGACCGGCGTGCGGTTCAGCAGATCCTGATCAACCTTGTGTCGAACGCGGTAAAGTTCTCGCATGCCAACGGAAAGGTTCGTGTGGCGGCCGAGCGCCGTGGCAATCGACTTGATTTCAGCGTTTCCGACACCGGTGTGGGGATTGCCGCCGATGACCTGGAACGCATAGGCGAACCCTTTGCACAGGTGCGGAATGACGAGACGCGGCATGTGGAAGGGACAGGCCTCGGCCTTGCCCTTGTCAAAGGACTTGTTTCGCTGCATGGCGGAGGCATGTCGATCGACAGCGCGCCGGGTGAAGGCACGCGGGTGAGCGTCTCGCTGCCTGTTGGCGTTGGTGCTGAAAAGGATATGACAGACCGGAATGGCAGAACGGTTGAGAGCGAAGAGTGGAGTGATGAAGAATACCGCAAGACGGCCTGAACCCGAGGTGACTTTCGCAACCCTGCTCCAGGCCGGTCTGGCTGGTGCGGGAATGGCGATCGTTCGCAATCCCGTGGCCGTCGGCGGAGCGACTGCCTTTGCGGTCGCCTTTTCCTTCGTCTCTGCAAATGCGCTTTGGTATCAGCCGCATTTCCATTCGAGCGCCCTGATCTCCACGCGTGCTCCGGTTTTTACGGAACCCACTCCGCAGCCGGCATTCCAGCGCCCCGCCCCGGTTGAAAGGACACCGGTTCAGGTAACACCGGATGACGACACGACGGGTGCAATTCCACCGCAGCGTCCCGACCCGGCAGCCCTTGGTGATCCGACGATTCGAAAGGTCCAGACAGTGCTGCAGGAGCTCGGGCTTTACCGGGGCGGCATCGATGGCCTGCAGGGACCAGCCACCCGCACGGCCATTGAAAACTATCGCCGCATCGTCGGTCTCAACCCGGGGGCAGCGGTGGATGAGGCGTTGCTGCGCCAACTGGGGCTTTCCAACGTGCCGGCAGAGCCCGAGAAGCCTTCGGTGCGCGAGGCGTTGCCGGAGCCGGGCGCTGCACCCACGCCGACGCCCCGGCCGGCCTATCAGGCGCGCAGTGAAGCGCCTCTGCCCGCCGCGCCCGTGCCTGGCCAGCAAGAAGTTCCGCTGCCGCGAGCGGAGGTTCGGGAGCCGATTGTCCAGAGTGCAGCGGTGAATGTGCCTGAAGCAGACCCGATGATCATGCGTGTTCAGGCGGGGCTGAAAGCCTTCGGCAATGACGGCATCAACGTCGATGGTGTGCTCGGCGAGAACACCCGGGCAGCTATCCGTGAGTTCCAGAGTCTGTTTGGACTTCCCGTCAGCGGTCAGCCCGACGCGCCATTTCTGGCGAAAATGCGGGAAGTCGGTCTGACCAACTAATGCGGATGCGGGAGCCACGGGCTTCTGGCATGCGGTTGCAGACGTTTGGAAGGGCATGTCCTTGAATCTGCGGGCGGAGCGATTTCCAGCGGCGGTTTCGCAGGCGATGCTGTCACACGGGCTGCTCCGGAAAAGTCTGCTGCGGGCCTGAAACGGCGGGGCGGTTTCAATTTTCGGAAAGGCAGCGAAGATGCGTCTGACAAGCGGTTTCTGGGTTTCTGCGCTTACGAAGCGGCTCTTTTCCGAAGGCAGTTTCGCAACCGTGGTGCAGAAGGGCGCCATGGAGGCCGGCAGCATTTTCATCCTGCTGCGGGACCGCCTTGGCCGTCAGGCGCTTTACGGTCCTGCCGCACAGGCCGTTTATGATGAGGCCCGGCCGGACGAGCGCCGGTTCAGCCTGATCATAGAAGACGACGAGGAAGCGATCGAGAAACGGCTCGATCGCGAGAGACGGTTCGATCCCGACTTCTGGCTCGTGGAGATCGAGGTTGCCGAGATTGAGCGTCCAGACCGCTATTTCGACATAGCTGCAGGCTGATTGTGGTTGTTCGGTGCCGCAATTGCGTTGCGCCATTGCTTGACCTTTTCAAGCGCCGAGCGCGGTGTGAGAGCGCCGTAGCGCTCCAGGAAAAATCCGATGGAAGCGGGTGATGTGAAGATCCCCGCAAAACGCGCTGAAACCAGCAGAAACGCTGAAGTTTCCGGAAGGTCGAGAGCTCTGAGGGCGACGATCAACTCTCCATAGGTGGGGAAATCCGTGATTTCCCGGGCCGTTTCAATGGGTATCGACAGCAGTTCGGAGAGGGGCCTGTTCGAACGCTTGCAGCTCGTTGGAGAGCGCTGCCGTGCGAAGCCTCGCATCGGCAATGTGTGCTGCCGGGAGATCTGGCTCGTCCAGTGATGAGGGCGCCTGGGTGTTTGCTGCGCGCATGATCAAACGCAGCCTGTCCCTGACGTTTTCTTCCACATCGCTGCCTTTGGCCGTGGAGCCATTCTCGGCTGGGCCTTCCTGAGCCGAAAGAACCCGTATCAACGATGCGATGGCCGGATTGAGGCCGGCACGACGGCCGATGACGCGGGCATGGGCGCTGCCATGCCGGGCGATCAGCCCGATCAGGTCCACATCGCTGAGCGCCGGAGAACGGATCAGAAGAGGGGCGGAAATCTCGGGCGCCTCATTTACCAGTTTCCGCAGAAGCGTCGGCGGGACGGCACTGCATTCCGACAGGATGGCAGCGGCGTAGCGCTTCGTTTCGACAGGTATGGACGCATAAAGGGGGAGCGCGAGGTCATCCAGCTGGGCGATTTCACGCCTGGTTGGGCGTGTCAGCGAGACAAACGCGGATACGGCCGCCCGAAACAGCCGATCGGGTCTCTGAGCCTGCCCGCCGGAAGCCAGTTGCCTGAATAGAGCGGAAGACACGCAGACCACAACCTCCAAAACGCCACTGGAACAAAAACAAGACGGGAGACCGGAATGCAGGTGCGCCGTCTGACAAGGAGCATTACAGCAATTCCCTTAGCAAGCTGTTAACCGGATTCTTTAGACTTTCGTTCACTCCTCGCCAAACCGTTGATAACGAAACGTTAACCATGAGCTGCGTTACTTATAACAGGAGGCGTTGCGTACCACTGCACGACGAAAAGGACGCGATGTCATGGCAACAATACTGAGCTTTGCAAAGGCCGCTGGAAAAGCGCCTTCAGGTTCCAAGAAAAAGCGTGCTTCCGGGGCCGCGATCATCATTTTTCCCGGTGTGCGCTACGAACGTCGACATGATTGCGATCCCGATGGAACCGACGGCAGCCAGCCGGACGGGGTTCGAAAGCGCTCGGGCAAGATCTGACCGAAGAGTGGTGCTTCCCTAATAGGCTTCGCAGCGCATTCTTGCGAAGAAGCGGTCAACGATCCCGCGCCAACTTTCGTCGGGTAGGAACGAGCGCACCACGATCATTCCTTCCTCAAGTTCCGTCTCGGCGATCAGGGATGTCTGGAGGGCCTCGGGCATGCCCTTGCGCAACTCCAGCAATTGAGCGGGAGTGACGATCAGTGCATCGAGCTTTCCATCGCTGGCACTCCGGTCGCTCACGTTGAATACATTGAAACCTTCACGATCGTAGATCGAGAACGACCAGAATGGGACCGTTTCGCTCGATGTGACCCGGGCCATTCCGTCGGCAAGATCGAAACGGCAGGCCGCCCGTTCGAAAAACGGATTGTCTTTCTCGCCGAGAACCCCCTCGGCGCTGCCTTGCCCCAGGCGAACCGTTGTGTAGAGGCCACCTTTGGAGGCGAGTTCCGACCATGCATCCCGCTCGGAATAAGCGGGAAGAAGGAAAACGATGGCGATGTGAACGGCAGCGGCCCCAAAAAGACCGAGGAACAAGAGACGCAGGGGCTTAATCATCGCAGCCGATCCGCTTGATCATGGGCATGATGGTTTCGCCGACCCTTGCGCCGGTCGATATGGGGGTGTCGACCAGTGTGAGGCTGAGATGCATCGGGCCTCTGCCCGTGGTCGCGATCCAGTTTTCGGGGTGGGATTGCGGCGAAACCGTAATCCTGAGGGGCTGCGCCGGTCGCCAGAGCAGGTTTTGCGAATGACGTGCGGATGAAAAGCGCGCAGGGGCCTTCAGAAAGCGCCTTGCCTCATCGGTGGCATGCAGGGTGAAGAACCGGGCCGGGGGGAGATCACCCTCGATCCGATAGCTGCACTCACGTCGCAGGGGGCGCCCCATACTGTCGGTGCCGGCCACGAGAACAATGCCTTCTGCCTGGCCGAGGCTGAGCCCTCCCGTTCTGGCACTTCGAGCGCGCGAATAGGGATCGGCCTCATGCGTTCCCAGTTTGGGGAAGGCCACCCATGGGCCGATTTCCACCGAACCGATGGTCCTGGTGGACTCCAGCGCCAGCCAGACGCTGCCGGCGCCGCCTCCAAGGGCGACAATCAGAACAAATGAAACGAGAAGGGCGGTTTTCAGCATGTGGAATTGAAGGGACGACCTTCACGTTGGACGACTTGGACATGTTTCATTGTATTCAACCGATGAAACAGACTGGCACGGACATCAAAGGGCCGACACTGTATTGCCGGGACTGGTGTTGCGAAGGCGGGGCGCGGCTTTCAACCGGGTGGCCAGTTCCTCCAGGAAACGCGATGTGCGCTCGGACAGTGCAAGCGGAATTTCATCGGCGACATTTTGGCTGTCGCTGCCATCTTCGCCGGTGAGCTGTGGTTCCTCGCTCTCGATGAGCATTGGACCTTCTATGCCATGAAGCGGTTTAATTTCCAGATTCTTGTGTGCGTGGGCCATGAGGCGTTGCCAGACCATCGCCGGGAGCGATCCGCCGGTCATGCGGCGGGTGGGATGAAAATCATCATTCCCGAGCCAGACCGACGCGACATAATTGCCGGTGTAGCCGACATACCAGCCGTCTCGATAGGACTGGGTGGTGCCAGTCTTTCCGGCGGAGCGTGTCATGGGCAGTGCTGCTCTTCGGCCGGTCCCCTGTTCGGGGACCATGACGAGCATCTGGTTCATGGAAGCGGCTGCCTTTTCGGAAAGGACACGCCTGGGTGGCGGTGCATCGCGATCATGATCATAGAAAAGGTCGCCTGAATGCGTCATCATCTGCGCGATCGAGAAACGGGTGCCGGCATAGCCACCATTCGCAAACACGGAATATCCGGTTGCCTGATCCAGCGCGGTCATTCCGGATGTTCCCAGAACCATGGTCTTGTGACCGTTGAGCGGAGAGGTAATGCCGAAGGACTTGACCATCGAGATCACGGGTTCGATGCCAAGGTGATCGCGCGCGAGCCGGACGGGAACGGTGTTGTATGACTTCATGAGCGCGTGAGAAAGCGTGACACGGCCGGCATAGCTTCGCCCATAATTGCGCGGTGACCAGCGGCCCCAGGAAATGGGGCCATCGGAGATGACTGAATCCGGCCTGAACCCGTTTTCCATGGCGACCGCATAGACATAGGGCTTGAAGGAGGAGCCGGTTTGCCGTCTGGCGCGGGTCGCGCGATTGAACTGGCTATGGCCATAGTCGCGTCCTCCAACCATGGCTCTTACAGCGCCGTCGGTGTCCATGAGGACAATCGCCCCTTCCGAAACATCATAATCCTTGCCGTATTGGCGCAGGTGAAACTCAAGACTTTCTTCTGCCGCTTTCTGAAGGCCTGGGTCGAGCGTGGTGCGTGCGACCAGCGAATGGGTGGCTCCCCGTGGAACGATGCGTTTCACCTCTTCGAACGCCCAGTCGAGGAAATAATCCGGCGTGTCAGCGCCTTCGCGGTCGATCGCCGTGGCGGGATGTAATCGGGCGGACAGTATCTGGCCCTCGCTCATGAACCCGGCCTGCACCATGTTGGTGAGCACCTCATTGGCGCGGGCTCGGGCGGCAGGGAGGTTGACGTGCGGTGCGTAGCGGGCCGGCGCCTTGAACAGGCCTGCGATCATCGCGGCCTCGGCAAGACTGAGATCCTTGACCCGTTTGTCGAAATAGAAATCGGCCGCCGCCGATATGCCGAACGTGCCGCCACCGAGATAGGAGCGATCCAGATAGTATTGCAGGATCTCGGTCTTGGACAGGTTCATCTCCAGCCAGATGGAAAGAAAGGCTTCCTTGACCTTGCGCTCCAGTGTCCGCTCATTGGACAGAAACAGGTTCTTGGCGAGCTGCTGGGTGAGGGTGGAACCACCCTGCACGACCGAATTGGCGCGCACATTTTCGGTCAGGGCACGCGCAAGGCCAAGAAAGTCGATCCCGAAATGATCGAAGAAACGGCGGTCTTCGGTGGCGAGAATGGCCTTGATGACATGGTCGGGTATCTCTTCAACCGGGACGGAATCGCGCTGGATGATCCCGCGCTGGCCGATCTCGTTTCCGAAACGATCGAGGAAGGTGACGGCATAGTCGTCCTGCGTGCGCCAGTCGCCTGCCGTCTCTTCGAAGGCCGGCATGGCAAGAGCGAGCATGACGATCGAGCCGGCGGCAGTGAGCGTGGCGGCTTCGCTGAATAACTCGACCACGGCGCGCCTGGCACCATAGACCCGGAAGCGGCGGGAGAAGACAGTGATGCTTTCCCATAACTCGGCGAGCTTGAAGCTCGCTTCATAAAGCGTGGAATCCAGCCAAGCGTCGAGCGCGAGCAGCCGTGTCGCCCGCGGCGCCTTGCTCTGCCGTTTTTCGCGCGGCTTTTTCACCCAGTCTCCCGTCCGGTCCCGAAGGACCAACCCATTCAAATCCCGTCCCGCAGGACCATTCCCGAAAGCGACCCCACACCGCGATCAGGGCATATAATGAATATCATAGCTTATTGTTTTGTGAGTTTGTTGGTTTTTCCGCCGCATCAGCAAGGGAAAACCGGCGGAATGGATAACGGGAAAAAGGGCTATAACGAAATATAGGAAAAAATTCTTGACAGCGTGACGGTCGTTTGATAGTGTTCAGGCATGGTCGCACAGTTGCGGCGTTGCGAGGCGGGTCCTTTGACGGGGGCGCGCTTTTTTTGTTTCCGGACATGGGTGGAACGTTATGGGCAAGACCGGTACTGCCGATCTGATGGCGTTGCGTGCGCTGCGGGAAGGTGCGCCGCCGTCTTTTGAACTTCTGGCACTTGCTAGCGGCCGCTCGGAGCGGCTCTTGCGCAAGCGGGCGCAGGAGGAACACTGGGGATCTCCAGACGATCCACCGCAGCCGCCATCGATCGAACGGACACAGCATATGATCGGGCTGCTTTTCGGTCAGCTCCAGCGCTCGATCGAGGATGCGGTTCATCGCGATCTCTTCGACAAGGGGCGGATCGAAAGCCTCGGTTCGATGCTCAAGGTCGTCGAACGGATGAACGAGATCCTGATCGAGCAGCAGGAAATGGATGGAAAGCACGCCCCCAGCGATGAAGAAATGGCCGCCGCACTCGACCGCATCGACGACCGGATCCGCTGCCTTGCTGCAGAGCTTGCAGAACGGATGGGCAAGGCTGAATCTGGCACAGGAACTGGCACACGCCATTGAACGCGAATGGCTGGGTGCTGCGCGGCTCGCGCAATATCCGCTTGGAGCGATCTTCGACAGCTGGCTGGTAATGGGCGGTCGTGGCGCCGGAAAGACCAGGCTGGGCGCTGAATGGGTGAATGCGCTGGTCCGGGGGCTGCCTCCTTTTGCCGGTGGAACGCGATATGGCCGACTGGCCCTGATCGGCGAAACGCTCTCCGATGCGCGCGAGGTGATGGTGGAGGGCCCGTCTGGAATTCTGGCGGTTTCCCGGCGGGCTCGCCCGCGCTTCGAAGCGAGCAGACGGCGCATCGTGTGGGAGAATGGCGCGGTGGCGCAACTTTTTTCCGCCGAAGATCCCGACAGTCTGCGCGGGCCTCAGTTCGATGCAGCCTGGTGCGATGAACTGGCAAAGTGGCGGCTGGCAGACGCCACATTCGACATGCTGCAGTTCGGCTTGCGGCTCGGAGTGCAGCCAAAGCAGCTGTTGACCACGACCCCGAGGCCGATCCCCCTGATCCGGAGGCTGATGGACGATCCGCATGTGACGGTGACGCGGATGCGGACGGATGAGAACCGGGACAATCTGGCTCCGGGTTTCATGAGAGCGATCAGGCAGCGCTATGCGGGCACGCGGCTTGGACGGCAGGAGCTCGATGGTGAACTGATCGAGGACCGGCCCGATGCGCTGTGGACACGGGCGATGCTCGAGACGGCCGGGGTTCTTGAAAATGGGGATGACCTGAAACGCATTGTCGTAGCGGTCGACCCTCCGGCGGCCTCAAGCCACAGATCCGACGCCTGCGGGCTGGTGGCGGCCGGCCTGGATGCAGCGGGCATGGGCGTGGTTCTGAGCGATGAAACGGTGAAGGGTGCCAAGCCGCAGGAGTGGGCCGCGCGTGCCGTGGCGCTGTATCGGCGGCTTGAGGCTGACTGTCTCGTGGCGGAGGTAAACCAGGGAGGGGAGATGGTGGCGACGGTGATTGCCACCGTCGACGCGAGCGTGCCGGTGAAATCGGTGCGGGCGACACGAGGAAAATGGCTGCGTGCGGAACCTGTGGCGGCCCTTTATGAGCAGGGACGGGTGCGCCATGCAGCGCGCTTTCCCGAGCTTGAGGACGAGATGTGCGACTTTGGTCTCGACGGGCTTTCGGGCGGGCATTCGCCAGACCGGGTGGACGCACTTGTCTGGGCCTTGAGCGAACTCATGCTTTCAAACCGGCGGGAGCCGCGCGTGCGTGCGCTCGGCTGAGGACAGACCTGTGCGGCATTGAGCCTGACAGAACGAAACGCAAATCGGGAAAAACACATGGCTTGGTATTGGCCCTGGGCAAAGCGTCCGGGAGGTGCTGTTGCGCCGGTTGAAACCAAACAGATGCACGCCGGCGGTTTCGTGGCGCTTCATCGGGAGGCGGAGGCGCGCTTTTCGCGGCGCGATTATGGTGCTCTGGCGCGCGAGGGGTTCATGACCAACGCGATCGCGCATCGCGCCGTGCGGCTGGTGGCGGAGGCGGCGGCGGCGATCCCCTGGCTGCTCTACGAGGGCGCGCGGGAGCACGACACCCATCCGGTGCTGGAGATGATGGCGCGACCCAATCAGCGCCAGGCGGGAAGCGGCTTCATGGAGGCGCTTTACGGTCATCTGCTTCTGTCGGGAAATGCCTATCTGCGCATGCTGGAAACGGGCACGGGGACGCGTGAACTGCATCTCTTGCGGCCCGACCGCGTCTGCGTTGTGGCTGATGCGGGCGGCTGGCCGGTGGCGCTGGATTATCGTGAAGGCAAGGCGCGCGAGCGCGTGCCACTGGATCCCGGATCCGCGCTGCAGCTTACCCTTTTTCATCCGCTCGACGATCACTATGGTTTTGCACCGCTGGGTGCGGCGCTGATGGCGCTCGACACGCACAACCAGGCAGCGCGCTGGAACAAGGCGCTGCTCGACAATTCGGCGCGTCCTTCCGGCGCGCTGGTCTATGCGCCCAAGGAGGGAGGGAACCTCTCGGACGACCAGTTCGATCGGCTGAAGGTGGAGCTGGAACAGGGATATGGCGGTGCCGCACGGGCCGGGCGGCCGCTGCTTCTGGAGGGCGGTCTTGACTGGAAGGCGATGAGCCTCTCGCCGCGCGACATGGATTTCATGGCGGCGAAAAACGGTGCTGCCCGTGACATCGCGCTGGCGCTGGGCGTGCCGCCGATGCTGCTGGGCATTCCCGGCGACAACACCTACGCCAACTATCAGGAGGCGAACCGGGCCTTCTATCGCCTGACCGTGCTGCCGCTGGTGGGGCGGGTTGCGAAGGAATTTTCGGCCTGGTTTCAGCCGGTCTTCGGCGCAGGGCTGAGGCTCTGGTACGACGCCGACGGCATCGAGGGGCTGGCGGCCGAGCGCGAAGCACTCTGGAGCCGGGTGGGAGCGGCCGACTTCCTGAGCGATGAAGAAAAGCGCCGGGCCGTGGGCTATGGGCCGCGTGGCGAGTGATCCGGCTCCGGCAGGTCGGGCACCGGCGCTCCAATCACCGAGGAAAAAACCTATGACCGAGATCACCCATGCGGGCTGGATATGGCTCGCAAAGGGCGCTGGCGCTGTGGCCGGCTCCGCTATTTCGCTTGCTTACATTCTGCCCAAACACCGGCGTGATGCCGCGATTCGCTTTGCGGTCGGGGTGGTGTGCGGGATGGTTTTCGGCGGGGCGACGGGGCTGAAACTCGCAGAGATCCTGGGGCTTACCGGACGGCTGGGGACGGGTGAAACCATGTTGATGGGGGCAGCCGTGGCGAGCCTGTGCGCCTGGAGCGCCATCGGACTGGCGCTGCGGTATTTCCAGATGCGTCCGATCGGACCGCTGCCTGGCGAGAGGCAGGACCGTCACCGTGAACAGAAAGGACGCTAGACAATGCAGGCAAAGATCGCGCCGATACCCGATGAGCGCAAATATGCCGGGCTCGATATCGAGACGGTCAAGGCTGACGGAACGTTTTCCGGCTATGCGAGCCTGTTCGGCAAGGTAGACCTCGGACGCGACGCGGTGGAGCGGGGCGCGTTCGCGCGCTCGCTCGAAAAGCGCGGCGCTGCAGGGGTGCGCATGCTTTTTCAGCACGATCCGAACCAGCCCATCGGTACCTGGGAGGAACTGCGCGAGGACCGGCGTGGCCTTCTGGTGCGTGGCCGGCTGGCGCTCGGCGTAGCCCGGGCACGCGAGGTCTGGGAGCTGATGCGCGACCGGGCGCTCGACGGTCTCTCAATCGGTTTTCATACGGTGAAGGCGAAGACCGAAGCGAAGACCGGTGTGCGCCGCATCGTGGAAGCGGATCTCTGGGAGATTTCCGTGGTCACCTTTCCCATGTTGCCGGAGGCGCGTGTGGAAGAGGTGAAGACGGAGGAAAGGGGCGCGCTGTTGCCCACGGCGCGCGACTTTGAGCGTTGGCTGACGCGGGATGCCGGCCTGACGCGGCGCGAAGCCCGAATGGTGATTGCCAAGGGCTTTGGCGCCTTGAGACGCGAGCGGGACGCCGCGCGGGGCTTTGACGAGGGGCTAGCCGCGGTGATCCGCAAGGCGGCCCGCATGTTCAACGATTGAGGATGAAGACATGACGGCAGGATCGGCAAAACGCGCGCCGGAGGTGAAATCGGCGCTGGACGAGGGTGACGTGACGGGCGCCTTCCATGATTTCATGAATGCGTTCGAAAGCTTCAAAGAGGCCAATGACGAGAAGCTGAAGCAGCTGGAGACGCGTAGCGCGGATGTGGTGACATCGGAAAAGGTGGAGCGCATTTCGAAGGCGCTGGACGAGCACAAACAGGCGCTTGATACGCTGGTCCTGAAGAAAACGCGGCCCGTGCTGGGGCGCGGCGGCGCGACAGCACTGCAGGAACTCGAACGCAAGCAGGCATTTGATGCCTATATGCGTTCCGGCGATGAGCGGGACCTGCGCTCGCTGGAAGAAAAGGCGATGTCCTACGGCTCGGCGCCGGATGGTGGTTACCTGGTTCCAGACGAGACGGAAGCGGCCATCGGTGCCCGGCTGGCCGAACTCTCTCCGATCCGCTCAATCGCCTCGGTAAGGCAGGTCTCCAGCGCGGTCCTGAAAAAGCCGTTCGCGGTGTCCGGTCCGGCGGTGGGCTGGGTGGCCGAGACGGCTGCGCGTCCTGAAACGGCGGCGGGTACGCTGGACGAGCTGCAGTTTCCCACGGCCGAGCTTTATGCGATGCCGGCGGCAACCGCGATGCTGCTTGACGATGCGGTGGTGGATCTCGACCAGTGGATTGCAAGCGAGGTGGAGACCGCATTTGCCGAGCAGGAGGGGGCGGCTTTCGTCAATGGCGACGGGGTCAACAAGCCCAAGGGCTTTCTCAGCTACCCACAGTTGGACGATGCAGGCTGGAGCTGGGGCAATGTCGGCTACAACGTGACCGGTACGTCCGGCGCACTGCCGGCGACCGAACCTTCCGACGTGCTGATCGACCTGGTCTATGCGCTCAAGGCCGGTTACCGGCAGAACGCGAACTGGGTGATGAACCGCAAGACGCAGGCGACACTGCGCAAGCTGAAGGATGCCGACGGCAACTATATCTGGCAGCCGCCCGCCACGCCGGGCAGCCGCGCCATGCTGATGGGCTTTCCGCTGGTGGAGGCCGAGGACATGCCGGACATCGGCGCGGACACCACGCCGATCGCCTTTGGTGATTTCCGCCGCTTCTATCTGGTGGTGGATCGCGCCGGCGTCCGGGTCCTGCGCGATCCGTATTCGGCCAAACCCTATGTGCTCTTTTACACGACGAAGCGTGTGGGTGGCGGCATTCAGGATTTCGATGCGGTGAAACTCCTGAAATTCGGCACGGTATAGACCTCCCTCGACGACCTTGCCGATGCGGCCCCGGAAGAACTTTCCGGGGCCGTTTTCATTGAACGGGAGTTTTTGCATGACGCTATTTCGAACGGTCGGGCCACTCGTCGAGCCGGTGACGCCTGCCGAGGCCAAAGCCCATCTGCGGATCGGGCATGCGAGCGAAGATGCTCTTCTTGAGGGGTTGATCCGCGCCGCCCGTGAGGAGGTGGAAAAGACCACCGGCCAGGCATTGATCGACCAGTCCTGGCGGCTCACGATGGATGACTGGCCGCAAGGGGCAACCGTCTTCCTGAACCGCACACCGGTGCGCGAGGTGATTTCCGTGACGGTGTTCGATGATGACGGTGCGGCCTCTCTTGTCGATCCGGCCTCGTATCAGCTCGATTCCCATGCTTGCCCGGCGCGTCTTGCATTTGCGGAACGCCCGCTGCCTGGCCGTCGCCTGAACGGGATCGAGATCGATTTCAGGGCTGGCTACGGCGAAGCGGGAACGGACGTGCCCGACCTTTTGCGGCGCGCGATCGTGCTTCTGGTGGCGCACTGGTTCGAATTTCGAGCCTCCTTCGATGCCAAGGATCAGCCCGTCTCGCTGCCGGTCGGCTATCAGCGCCTCGTCAATCGCTATCGAAAGCCGAGGCTGTGATGCGGGTGCAGTTCATCGACCCGGGCGCTTTCCGCACCGAACTCAGCTTGCAGGGCGCCGTCGTCACGCCGGACGGCATTGGCGGACACACCGAACGCTGGACCGAGGTGGCGACGGTTTTCGGCTTCATCGAACCGGTGAGGGCAGCAGCGCCCTTTGGCGCGGGACAGCACCACGAGCGGGTGACACATCGCATCACGCTACGGTTTCGACCAGGTGTGACAAACGGCATGCGGCTCACCCGCGGGCACCGCCACTTTACGATCGTGACGGCGCACGATCCCGACGAGACCGGGCGCTATCTGGTGTGCCTGACCGAGGAGCAACACGGATGAAGATGAGCTTGCGATTGACGGGAGAGGGGCTGACCCGCGCGCTGCGGCGGCTGGCGCATCGCGCCAGTGAAACCTCGGAAGCCGCGCGCCGCACAGGGAGGGCAAAGGAACAGCAACTGGCACAGGCCCGGGAGCGAGACGATGTTCGACGCCGCACTTGAACTGCAAGGGGCGGTGTTTGGCCTGCTGGCTGCCGACGAAACGCTGACGACTGCGCTGGGTGGCCAGAAACTGCACGATCTGGCGCCGGCGCGCACCGCCTATCCCTATGTAACCTTTGGCCCGCTCAGCACACACGACTGGAGCACCGACACGGAGGTGGGGAGCGAGCATTTTTTCACAATCAACGTCTGGTCGGGTGCCAGGGGACGACGCGAGGTGCTGCTGCTCATGGAGCGGGTCGACGCCGTGCTCGGGACAACGCTGCCGGCCCTTGCCGGACATGCGCTGGTGAGCCTGCGTCGTGAAGGCAGCGAAGTCCGTTTTAACGAGGATCTGGCGGCCTATCACGGCCTGATGCGCTTTCGCGCACTTACCGAGCCGGTGTGAACATCAACACAGTTGTGGAGAAGAAACATGGTGGCCAAGAAAGGCAAGGATTTGCTCCTGAAGCTCGATCCGAGCGGTCTGGGGGCATTCATTACCGTTGCTGGTCTGCGCGCCAAACGCATTGCTTTCAACAGTGAAACAGTGGACGTGACGGATGCCGAATCGGCAGGCCGCTGGCGGGAGCTCCTGGCTGGCAGCGGTGTTCAGCGCGCCTCGATCAGCGGGTCGGGTATCTTCAAGGACAACGAATCCGATGTGGCGATACGCAGCCGCTTCTTCGCCGGTGAAATCGCCGACTGGCAATTGGTAATTCCGGATTTCGGTCTGGTCTCGGGACCATTTCAGGTCACGGCGCTTGAATATAGCGGCAACCATGACGGCGAGGTGACGTTTGAGATCGCACTGGAGTCGGCCGGTGCCGTGACTTTTGCGGTGACGCCATGAGCGGCGCCAACCGCAGGCGCGGCGAGGTGCCAGCGCGGATCGACGGCAGGGATTACCGGCTCTGCCTGACTCTGGGAGCGCTGGCCGAGCTTGAAGATGCCTTCGGTGCCGACGACCTGGGCGAACTCGCCAAACGCTTTTCCAGCGGCCGGCTTTCCGCCCGTGACATGCTGCGCGTCATTTCGGCGGGGTTGCGCGGTGGTGGGTACGATGTGAGCGAGGCGGATGTGCGGGCGATGCGCTGCGATGAGGGTGCGGCGGGCTTTGCGCGCATTGTAAGCGCGCTTCTGACCGCGACCTTCGGTGGAGGGGAGGCGACCTCTGAAAACCCTTGAATGCCGCAGCACCCCGACCAAGGCCGTTTCCCTGGGAAGACGTGATGGGATTTGCCTTCGGAGTGCTGCGGCTTTCGCCCGGTGCATTCTGGTCGATGACGCCACGTGAACTGAACTGTGCGCTGGCCGCACTTGGCAGCAGAAGCGGCGCACCGGCCCGCAACGATCTCAAGGCGCTTATGGAGCGGTTTCCCGATCGCGACAACGCCGACACTCAGCGGAGACAGGATCTTGGAAGATGTAACATTTGAAATAAGGGCGGACACGAGACCCTTTGAAACTGCGCTGGGCGACCTGGAAAAGCTCGCTGACGGTTTCGGGCGGCAGATGACCGGGGCGCTGAGAAGCGCGGTGGTGAGTGGCAAGTCGTTCGAAGACGTGCTGCGCAACATCGGCATGAACCTTGCTGGCATGGCGCTGTCGAATGCCCTGCAGCCGCTCGCGGCAATGGGCTCCTCTCTTTTTTCCGGTGTTCTGGGCAGCATCCTGCCTTTTGCCAAGGGTGGAGTGGTGCCGTTTGCCAGCGGCGGCGTTGTCTCCTCCCCGACCTACTTTCCGATGGGGGGAAATGTCGGCCTGATGGGGGAGGCGGGGGCGGAAGCGATCCTGCCCCTGCAGCGTGGTGCAGACGGGCGCCTTGGCGTCGCGGCGGGCGGGCATGGAGCCGGAGCCGGCCCCAGCATCGTCTTCAACGTATCGACACCCGATGCGGCATCGTTTCGAAAGTCCGAAGCACAGATAACGGGCATGCTTGCGCGCGCAGTCTCGCGCGGCTCGCGGACCCTGTGAAAGCCGAAGGTGACATGAACAGTTTTCATGATGTCCGTTTTCCCCTTGCGATCTCCTTTGGCGCGACGGGAGGGCCGGAACGGCGCAATGAAATCGTGCAGCTGGTGTCGGGTCGGGAGCGGCGCAATGCGCGTCAGGCACTGTCACGGCGCCATTATGATGCCGGGACGGGGCTGCGTTCGCTGGATGACGTGCATGAAGTTCTGGCGTTCTTTGAGGCACGGCGTGGATCATTGCATGCATTTCGCTTTCGCGACCCGTTCGACATGAAGTCCTGCAGGCCGTCCGAGACCCCCACCGCGTTCGATCAGAGGCTCGGGGTCGGTGATGGGGTAAGGGTCCGTTTCGCGCTGGTGAAAACCTATGGCGAGGGAGTGGATGCGATGATCCGGCCCATCACGCACGCGGTGGCGGACACGGTCACCGCCGCAGTTGACGGGGCGATTGCACAGACCTCGCTCGACTATTCGATCGACACAGAAACCGGGGAACTGGTCTTTCAGGTGGCACCGGCGGTCGGAACAGCGATAACGGCGGGCTTTCAGTTCGATGTGCCGGTGCGTTTCGACTGCGACCGTCTTTCGGTGAATTTGAGTGCGTTCAAGGCCGGGCAAATACCAACGATACCACTTGTGGAGGTGATCACATGAGCGCAGGAAATGGCCCGCTCAAGACCCACCTGGCGAGCGAAACGACCAGTCTTTGCCATTGCTGGCGCCTGTCTCGCGCAGATGGTGTGGTTTTCGGTTTTACCGATCACGATCAATCGCTGGTGTGTGACGGCACCGCCTTCGAGCCGGAAACTGGTCTCACGGCGAGCGAGGCCAAATCGTCACTCGGCCTTTCGATCGACACCGTTGATGTGGAGGGGGCGCTCTCGGCAAGCCAGATACGGGAAGAGGATATTCTCTCGGGGCTTTATGACGGCGCCCGGATCGAGACCTATCTGGTCAACTGGCGCGATCCGCGGGAATTTCAAAAACTGCGGGTGGCGGTGATCGGGAAAGTGACACGCCGTGACGGAAGTTTCATCGCGGAACTCGAAAGTGAAGCCTGGGCTCTTGATCAGCCAAGTGGACGCACAGTCCGCCGGGGCTGCGATGCAGAGCTGGGGGATGCGCAATGCCGGGTGAACCTCAACGATCCGCGCTTCTCGACAGGCGGCACACTGCGACGGGTCGAAGATGGAGGTGTCATCGTCGTGGAAGGCCTTTCGGGTTTTGAAAACGGCTGGTTCGACAACGGAACGCTGACATGGACAAGCGGCGGGCACGAAGGCCGGAAGGAGCGGGTTGTCAGCCACGGGAACTTTGGCGGGGAGACGAGGCTGGCCCTGTGGCGGGAGGCAACGCTGGAGGGGACCGACGGAGACACGTTCACAGTGGCTGCGGGTTGCGACAAGCAGTTCTCCACATGCAAGGCGAAGTTTAACAACGCTCTGAATTTTCGGGGGTTTCCACACCTCCCGGGGGACGATTTTGCCTACGATTATGTGAGCGAACAGGGTGTCTTTGACGGGAAGGCGCTTGTGAAATGAGCATCGGCACGTTGCATTGTGAGGATGCGCTTCGTCAGGCGATCCTGCACGAGGCACTGGACTGGGTGGGCACACCCTACCGCCATCAGGCAAGCCGAAAGCATGTTGGCTGCGATTGTCTGGGGCTTTTGCGCGGTGTGTGGCGCAAGGTCTACGAATGCGACGTGGAGCACCCGGGAGACTACAGTGCCGACTGGGCGGAAACCTCACGGAAGGACCGCCTTCTGGAGGCCGCGCGGCGTCACTGCGAGGAGCTGCCTGTTACGGATTTGCGTGCCGGCAATCTCGTGCTTTTTCGCTGGCGCATGCATTTGCCGGCCAAACATGTCGGCATTCTCACCGGACCTGACGCGTTCGTGCATGCCTATGAAGGTGGTGCTGTCGTTGTCTCGTCGCTGGTGCCGCAATGGCGCCGGAAGATCGCGGGCGTGTTTGCGTTCCCGCTCCCTCGTTAGCTGCATCTCTGGAAAGTAACCATTCATGGCGACACTTGTCTTGCAGGCTGCCGGTGCGTTCATCGGCGGTTTCCTTGGCCCTGTCGGGGCAACACTGGGAACGGCGGCCGGAGCTCTCGCGGGCTATGTGGTCGATCGTGCGATATTCGGCGGTTCCCAGCACTATGAAGGCCCCAGGCTCGCTGCCGCACGTCCCTTTTCAGGCGAAGAGGGGGCTCCGTTGCCGCGAGTTTACGGCACGATCCGGACCGGCGGGACCCTGATCTGGGCAACCCGCTTTGTCGAGACCAGCACGACACAGCGCCAGGGTGGAAAGGGCGGGCCGAAAACCACGACCTACTCCTATTTTGCCAATGCAGCCTTTGCGCTGTGTGAAGGTGAGATCGCAGGGGTTCGCCGGATCTGGGCGGACGGTCGGGAACTGGATCAAAGCAAGGTCAACATCCGTGTCTATCGGGGATCCGAACAGCAGCGACCGGATCCGCTGATCGAGGCCAAGCAGGGCAGCGGAAACGCGCCAGCCTATCGCGGAACGGCATATGCGGTGATCGACCACCTGCCCATCGATGACTATGGAAACCGTTTGCCGCAGCTTCAGTTCGAGGTGATGCGGCCGGTGAGTTCGTTGAATGACAAGGTCGGCTCGGTGGCGCTCATCCCGGGATCAACGGAATTCGGTCTGTCGCCCGAGGCGATAAAAGTGCTTGATCGGCCAGGGCATCATACGGTCGTCAACCGGAACACACTGGTGGCTGAAAGCGATTTTGAAGCATCACTCGATGAATTGCAGGCGCTGTATCCCAATCTGAAGAGCATTTCGCTGGTCGTTTCGTGGTTCGGAACGGATCTGCGGGCAGGAGCCTGCAGGATAAAGCCGATGGTGGTGACCCATCGCGGCCATTCCTACCCGTTAGACTGGGGCGGGATCTGGTCCCTGATGGGTGTGTCTCCCGAGTTCACCGATTTTCTTTTCGGTCGTGACCGGAGTTCGGACTGGAGCGTTTCGGGTCTGTGGCGCAATGCAGCCCAGATCGTGTCCTTCACCCATGAAGGTGCGGCGTATGGTGGCACACCGTCCGATCAGACGGTCAAGGCGGCAATCCAAGCGATCCGTGCCCGGGGATTGAAAGTCTGGCTCTATCCTTTCGTGATGATGGACATACCCCACGCAAACGCGCTTCCCGATCCTTATGGTGGCGCGAAGCAACCCGCCTATCCCTGGCGGGGGCGAATTACGTGTCACCCCGCGCCAGGGCGCCCGGGAAGCGTAGACAAAACGGTGACGGCGAACCACCAAATCGTGGGTTTTCTGGGCAATGCGCGGCCCGAGAACTTCGTGCCGCGGGGAGGGGGCGTGAGCTTTGGCGGTGCGGTCGATGACTGGGGATACCGGAGGTTCCTTCTACACTATGCGCATCTTGCAGCGTCTGCCGGTGGTGTCGACGGGTTCCTGATCGGGTCCGAGTTGCGCGGTCTGACCCGGGTTCGCGATGAAAGCGGCAACTTTCCGTTCGTGCAGGGATTGCGCGTTCTCGCCAACGAGGTGCGCGGCATTCTCGGCGGCGGAACGACACTGACCTACGGAGCCGACTGGACAGAATATTTCGGATACCAGCCGACGGATGGCAGTGGCGATGTGCTGTTCAATCTCGATCCGCTCTGGGCCGATGACGCAATCGATGCAATCGGGATCGACAACTACATTCCGCTTTCCGACTGGCGGGACGAGGACCATAGCGGGACAAACCCCGATGGCTTTTCCGGGCCGTATGACCTGGAAGGTCTGAAGGCGAACATCGCTTCGGGTGAAGGCTATGACTGGTATTATGCGAGCGAGGCGGACCGAAGGGCGAGAAACCGCACCCCGATCAGCGATGGCGCATATGGCAAACCCTGGGTGTTTCGCTACAAGGACCTGGTGTCTTGGTGGTCCAACCGACACATTGACAGGATTGGCGGCGTCGAAAGAAGCGCGGCAACCGCCTGGCAGCCGGCCTCGAAACCGATTGTTTTCACGGAACTCGGGTGCCCGGCCGTCGACAAGGGCCCCAATCAGCCGAATGTCTTTCCGGATGCCAAATCCTCCGAAGGCGCGTTGCCGTATTTCTCCAACGGGGGGCGCTCGGATCTCGCGCAGCACCGACTGCTGCAGGCCCATTACGAGTATTGGGCAGAGCACGGAGCGCACAATCCGGTTTCTCCGGTCTATCACGGACCTATGGTCGATCCGGACATGTTTTCTCTCTGGGCATGGGACGCGAGGCCATACCCGGCGTTTCCGAATCGGCGAGACGTGTGGGGCGATGGCGAGAACTGGGCCTGCGGGCATTGGCTCAATGGCCGTGCAAGCGGAATTGTGGTCGGTGACCTGATCAACGCGATCCTCGCCGACCACGGCCTGCCCGGCGCGGACGTGACACATGCTGATGGTGCCGTGTCCGGCTACATTGTAGCCAGCCCCACCACTGCCCGTCATGCGCTTGAGCCGATCATCGACCTTTTCGGCGTCGGAGCCTCCGACAGGAGTGGAACCCTTGCGTTCCGGTCACTCGGTGCCGCGCTGAAGGAAACACTGGATATTCGGGATCTCGCATTTGACGGGGAAAGCGCAATCATCGAACGAACCCGCGATCCCGATCATGTTCTGCCGGCGGAAGTGCAGGTGGATTTCCGTGACGAGATGCGTGAGCACCAGGCCGCCACCGTGCGCGCGGTGCACATCGGCGCCAAGGGCAGGCGCAAACAATTTCTGAGTTTTCCGGGCGCTCTGGTGGGCCCGGAGGCCGAAATCTGTGCGAAGGACTGGCTGAGACGAAACTGGGCCGCGCGCGAACAGGTGCGTTTTGCTCTGCCCTTCTCCGCCGTGTCGGTGGAGCCAGGTGCGGTGTTGCGTCTGGGGGAGGAGACGGGCGAGGCGCGCTACCTTGTGACGGAGGTGGAGGACGGTGTCCAGCGAAGCATCAGTGCAAGGCGTGTTCACGGCGCTCCTGCGCCAGTTGCCACGTCGGCTTCGCTACCGCCGGCGAATCCGGGCGAGTCCGGCGAGAGTGCATCGTTCGTGATGATGCTCGACCTGCCGTGGCAACCCGGAACACAGACTGCCGAGGAACAGTTCCGAATTGCGGTGCACGCGGACCCCTGGAGCAGACATGCGGTTTTTGCCTCTTCCGAGGAAAGCGGTTTTGAGCTTCGCACCATGGTCGAACACCGAGCGACGATCGGCTTTTTGAGGAACACGCTGGAAGCGGGGGTTGTCGGCCGGGTCGACGCTGCCGGGCGCGTGATCGTCGAGCTTCTTTCGGGGGAGCTGGAGAGTGCCACGCCGGGAGCGCTGCTGAATGGTGCAAACGCCGCGGCCGTTTTCAGTCAGGCCGGAAACTGGGAGGTCCTTCAGTTCACCACGGCGGAGGAAATCGAGCCTTCGGTGTGGCGACTTGCCGGCCTCCTTCGAGGGCAGGTCGGGACCGAAGATGCGATGCTTGCGGGAGCGCCGGAAGGCGCGGGCTTCGTGCTGCTGGACCAGGCCGTGCAGCCGGCAGGGCTTCATGCAGGAGAGATCGGGCTGGAGCGAAACTGGCGAGCGGGACCGGCGGGCGAGGAGATCGGCAGCGACCGCTTCTACCAGATGCGCAAATCTGGTGGGCGGGAAGCCCTGCTTCCACTGTCACCGGTGCATCTGCGGGCGCAAAGAAGCGATACCGGTGCGATCAATCTCACATGGATCCGCCGGGACCGGGGCCGTTCCGACAGCTGGAGCGGCGATGACATTCCGATGAGCGAAGCGCGTGAGCGATACCGCGTGGATGTGGCAGGGGACGACGGTGCCAATGTGCGCAGTGCCACCTGCGAAACGGCGGGCTGGGTCTACAGCGCCGCGATGCAGGCCGCCGACTTTCCTCATCGGCCAGCGACTTTCCGGATCACGGTGAGGCAAATCAGCGATCAGGAGGGGCCGGGCAAACCGGCGACCCTCACCCTCGTCGCTTGAGCGATTATGGAGAGAAGGAGAAGACGATGAATGCAACGAAACCCTGGTACCTGTCCCGCACGATCTGGGCATCAATGGTGACGATAGTCGCCGCCAGCGCGAGCATGCTGGGTTATCCGGTCGGCGATGTCGACAGTTCAGCCATTTCCGAAGGGTTGCTCGAGGCCATCACTGCGATTTCCGGTTTGATCGCTCTTTTCGGGCGGGTTCGTGCACGCAGCCGGATTCACTGAGGTTGAAGCCAGGCTGACTGCCGGAGAGGCAGACATGCACGTATTTCTGTCTCTCCGGGCGGCTGAAAATTAGAATGCCGTTCATTTCCTATTCAGTCTCGATGAGGTAAATCAGTTGTCATGTTCTGGCACCGCGCACATAGATCGGCATTTCTTCTGACCCTGGCCATTGGGCCATCGGTCTTCTGGTCGACGGCAACCGTGGCGCAGGCAGTGGTTGACTGCTATTCGGTGGGATCCCGGGTTGCCGAGCAAAACGGCGGAACGCTGGTGCAGGCGACCGAAGCAACCGAGGGTGGGCGAACCGTTTGCAAGGTGGTTGTGGTGATTCCGGGCAACAGCGGCGAGCGGCCAAAGCGGGCCGAGTTCGTCGTGCCGGCGAACTGATGTTTCAGACCGCAACACGACGGGGTGCTGATATGAAACGAAGCGGGCCGAGGGGCTGATGCGTATTCTCGTTGTCGAGGACGACAAGGATCTCAACCGGCAGATAAGTGAAGCGCTCACTGATTCCGGATATGTGGTCGACAAGGCGTTTGACGGAGAAGAAGGGCACTTCCTCGGAGATACCGAACCGTATGACGCGGTGGTGCTCGATATTGGTTTGCCACAGATGGACGGTATCAGTGTTCTGGAACGCTGGCGCCAGGATGACCGCAAGATGCCGGTCCTCATTCTGACGGCCCGTGATCGCTGGAGCGACAAGGTGGCAGGCATTGATGCGGGCGCCGACGACTATGTGACGAAGCCATTCCACATCGAAGAGGTTCTTGCGCGCCTGCGTGCACTTATCCGGCGTGCTGCGGGGCATGCCTCGACGGAACTGCGATGTGGCCCGGTGCGGCTCGACACCAAAGCCTCCAAGGCGGATGTGAACGGGGTTCCGTTGAAACTGACCTCGCACGAGTATCGGCTGCTAGCCTATCTGATGCACCACCCGGACACGGTGGTGTCACGGACGGAACTCGTGGAGCACCTGTACGATCAGGATTTTGATCGTGATTCCAATACGATAGAGGTTTTTGTAGGTCGCCTGCGCAAAAAGCTCGGCGATGCCGAAATCATCGAGACCGTGCGGGGAATGGGCTACCGGCTGCGCGCGCCGGACGCAGGATAGATCCGGTCGATGACCGGGCAGAAACCGCAGACATGGCTGAGGCGCGTGATATCGCGGTCACTCGCGGTGCGCGTCATTGCATTTTCATCGTTCTGGGCGGTGATTGCGCTTGTGGTGATCGCCACGATCATTTCCACCCTGTTTCGTCAGGTGTCCGAGCGCGGTTTCGACAGTGTCCTCTCCGCCTATCTGAACAATGTCATCGGTTCGGTAGGTGTGGCTGCAGATGGCGGCCTCAGGGGGAGCCCAAATCTCGATGACATGCGCTTTCTGCAGCCGCATTCGGGCTGGTACTGGTCCGTCGAGCCCGTCACCGGTGACTTGGGAACGCCACTGCGTTCGCCTTCAATGGTCACGCCAATCCCCGCAGTCGACATTGACGAAGTGCCATTCAACACCACATTTCAACGCACCTACAACACGACCGGCCCGATTGGGGAGACCGTGGAGGTCTTTGAAGCGGAACTCGTGGTGGGAGATGAGGGACAGATCGCGCGTTTTCGTGTCATGGGCAATCGCAGCGAACTGGAAGAAGAGATCAGCCGCTTTGTGCGAAGGCTCTATGGCTATCTGGCGGTGTTTGGCCTTGGCATGATTGCCATCAACGTGTTCGCTATTCTCTATGGGCTGCGCCCCTTGAACCGTGTCCAACAGGCGTTGTCAGACATTCGGGCGGGCACGGCACAGCGCCTTGCGGGTCCATTTCCGACCGAAATCGAATCGCTTGCCGAAGAAACCAATGCCCTGATCGACAACAACCGGCGCATCGTGGAGCGGTCGCGCAAGCAGGTGGGGAACCTTGCACACTCCCTGAAAACGCCGCTGGCTGTGGTGATGAATGAAGCGCGGGCGGTGGGGGGCGCGCGTGGACAGCTGATTTCGGCGCAGGCTCAGGCACTTCAGCAGCAGCTCGACCACTATCTTCAGCGTGCGCGCATCGTTGCGCAGCGCGACAGTCTCGTGTTCCGCACGCCCGTTCAGGCGTCGCTTGAGCGCATGGCCCGGGTGATGGGAAAGCTCAATCCCTCCATCGAACTGGAGGTGGAACTGGCGAAGCAGCCGATGATCTTTGCCGGTGAACAGGAAGATCTGGATGATATCTGCGGAAATCTGATGGAAAACGCAATGAAATGGGCATCCAAGCGTGTCTCCCTGACCGCAAAGGAGGGAGCGGTAAACGATGCGGGGAAACTCCAGATCGTCATAGAAGATGACGGCCCCGGGATCCCCGAAGAGAAAGCTCGTGACGTTTTGAAGCGTGGACGCAGGCTCGATGAAACCAAGCCAGGAACCGGACTTGGGCTTGCGATCGTCGCCGACCTGGTGGATGAATATGGTGGTTCTCTCAGCCTGGAGCGTTCCGAATTTGGGGGGCTGAAAGCAACCGTGGCGCTGCCGCGCGCCGAAGCCTAATATTGCGTTTCGACGCACTTCGCCCAAATTGTGTCAAACCAAAGCTTTAAGGCAACGCCAACATGAGAGAGCGTCTGAGGGGATCATCGGGATCAATGAAGCTCACACCAATTGCAGCCATCGGATTTTCAGCCCTTCTTTCAGGTTGCCTGAGCGGTGGGGCCCCGGTTTCCCGGTTGGAGCCCACGAGTTTTGCATCCACTCAGGTGGCCAAGGACAATTCGGCTATCCTCGGGATCGAAGGGGGTGGACTTGTTGGTGGCACGCTGGGGCAGCCTCTTTCCCGCAGACAGAAACGGCTTGCAATAGAGGCCGAGTACAAGGCGCTGGAAAGCACGCCGGCAGGGCAGGACATTTCATGGCGGGATTCGGGATCTGGTCGAGCCGGCACGGTGCGCCCGGCGCAACCCTATCGCGTCGGCTCACAGGACTGTCGGCAATACATGCACGTAATACGCATCGAGGGCGAGATGCGGGAAGCGCGCGGTACGGCATGCCGAAACGAGGACGGTAGCTGGATGCTTCTCGGATAGCGGCTGGTCGGTTTCGTTCCGGCACTTCGCGGCAATTTCGCAGTCCGGGACCTGATGCGCCGGCCGGTGGGAAAGAACCATGCGTGAAAACGGGTGCGGAAAACGGCCCAGATTGCCAAATGGCCGCAGGTGCAGCGAGTTGGCAGCCGGTCCCTCGACCGCTATTTAGGTCGGATGTTGTTCTGGATACTTGCAGCCTTTCTGACCTTTGTTGCCGCGCTCGCCGTGATGTGGCCATTCGCTGTGCGGGGGAGAACGGCGCACGACGCGCATGCCCATGATTTGGAGGTCTACCGGGACCAGCTTTTTGAGGTGGAGCGCGATCTGGAGCGCGGGCTCATCGGGCAGCACGAAGCTGAACAGGCACGTGCAGAAATCGGTCGCCGGATTCTCAGGATCTCGGAAACCCGTGAGAAACAAAACTCTGAAGGTGCCGCTCAGCGCGTCACGCGGGTGACGGCTGCGATAGCTGTTCTTGCTGTTCCGCTCATCAGTTGGGGGGTATACGCCTTTACAGGCTCGCCGAGCATGCCGGCACAACCACTATATGCGCGCGATGCGCTGCCGCCCGCTGAAGCGCCCATCGACGATCTGGTCGCACGCGCCGAGGCGCATCTTGCGGACAATCCGGACGATTCAAAAGGCTGGCAGGTGCTAGCCCCCGTCTACATGCGGCTTGGCCGGTTTGGGGACGCGCAAAAAGCGCTGCGCAACCTAATTCGTCTGGAGGGGGCAAGTGCCGACAGGCAGGCCGCTCTTGGCGAAGCGATCGTGGGTGGGGCACAGGGCATGGTAACTGCGGAGGCCGAAACGGCCTTCAAGGCCGCTCTCGACCTGAATGCCAGAGAACCCAGGGCGCGCTTTTTTCTCGCCCTTGCACGCGCGCAGGACGGCGCAACCAAGGACGCGCAGGCCGCCTGGAGCGCGATGCTTGTCGACCTGCCCGAGGCGTCTCCCTGGCACGCGGCCGCCCGGCAGGCCCTGGCAAGTTCATCCAGAGAGACGCGTGCTTCCGGACCGACGAGAAGTGATATTGAAGATGCCACTGAGCTTTCGTCTGCCGAGCGTCAGGGCATGATTGAGGGGATGGTCGCAAGTCTCGACAGCAGGCTGCGAGACAGTCCCGATGATTTGGAGGGCTGGCAGCGTCTTGTTCGTGCCTACATGGTGTTGCAACGACCCGACGATGCGAGGGCCGCACTGAACCGAGCGCTGGATGCATATGGTCCGAATGCTCCGGAAGCGCAGGCACTGGAAATCTTTGCGCAGGGCCTTGGCCTTGCTACCGAGTAGGTTTGACGTGACACGGAAACAGAAACGACTTGCCATCATTGCAGGCGCAATCGGCTTCCTTGGAAGCGCCGTCGGCCTTACGCTCTATGCGCTGGGGGAGCAGACTTCGTATTTCTACATGCCGGGCGACATTGCCGAGCGTCCGGTTTCCGCCGGGCAACGCATTCGCCTCGGCGGGCTCGTGGCAAAAGGGTCGATCAGGCGTGCAGACGACACTCGTGTGCACTTTGCGGTGACCGATGGCACTGACACGGTGGCTGTCCGCTACAATGGCATACTGCCGGATCTGTTTCGGGAAGAGCAGGGGGTGGTCACGGAAGGTGTTTTCGGTGAGGACAATGTTTTTGTCGCCGATACGGTGCTCGCAAAGCATGATGAAAACTACATGCCGCGCGAGGTTGCTGACAGCCTCAAGGAAAAGGGTGTCTGGCAGGAAGACTGACCGGGTCTGACTGCGACTGGGCCCGTAACGGGCGGGATTGCTTGGAGCGCATGAGAGAATGAGTATCGAACTCGGTCATTTCACCCTCGTGCTGGCCTTTACGATGGCGCTCGTTCAAATGATCGTGCCAATCCTGGGGGCTCAGTTGCGGAACGAAACGCTGATGCGCGTTGGGGAGCCCGCATCCATCACCAGCTTCTTGCTCGTGACGCTTTCGTTTCTCGCTTTGACATCCGCGTATATCCAGTCGGATTTCTCGGTTCTGAACGTCTGGGAAAACTCTCATTCTGCCAAGCCGCTTCTCTTCAAGATCACGGGGACGTGGGGCAATCATGAAGGCTCGATGCTGCTTTGGGTGCTTATCCTGGTCTTTTTTGGCGCTCTGGTGGCGGTTTTCGGTCGAAACCTGCCTCTGTCCCTGCGCGCCAATGTTCTGGGTGTTCAGGGCGCCATCAGCAGCGCCTTCATTCTGTTCATTCTGGCAACGTCGAACCCTTTCGCGCGGCTTGATCCCGCGCCAATGGAAGGGCGAGACCTGAACCCGATCCTCCAGGACATAGGGCTGGCGGTTCATCCACCACTTCTCTATCTCGGTTATGTCGGGTTCTCTGTCGCCTTCTCCTTCGCCATTGCAGCCCTCATCGAGGGACGGCTTGATGCGGCCTGGGCACGCTGGGTGCGACCGTGGACATTGGCGGCATGGGCATTTCTGACCGGCGGTATCGCGATGGGGTCCTACTGGGCCTATTATGAACTTGGCTGGGGCGGCTTCTGGTTCTGGGACCCAGTGGAAAATGCATCGCTTTTGCCATGGCTTGGCGGCACGGCCCTTCTGCACTCGGCACTGGTGATGGAGAAGCGTTCCGCGCTCAAGATCTGGACAGTGCTTCTCGCCATTCTAACCTTTTCCCTTTCCCTGCTTGGCACCTTCCTGGTGCGTTCGGGCGTACTGACTTCCGTACATGCCTTCGCCACAGACCCGACGCGTGGCGTGTTCATTCTCGGAATTCTGATGGTGTTCATCGGTGGCTCTCTGGCGCTGTTCGCATGGCGGGCCTCCACGCTCACTGCCGGTGGTCTTTTTCAGCCGGTTTCGCGTGAGGGAGCACTTGTCCTCAACAATCTCATTCTCACCACCGCGACCGCCACGGTGCTCATCGGAACGCTTTATCCGTTGCTTGTCGAAGCCGTGACCGGAGACAAGATTTCGGTGGGGGCTCCCTTCTTCAACCTGACATTCGGCCCGCTGATCCTTCCGCTGCTGATCATCGTTCCGTTCGGTCCACTCCTTGCGTGGAAAAGGGGTGACCTGCAGGCCGTTTCACAGCGCCTGTTCTGGGCATTTGGCGCGGCGCTGACGGTGGCGCTGATCGTTTTCGTTCTCATCGACCGGACATCGGTCCTGGCAGCATCGGGCATAGGTCTCGGCGTCTGGCTTGTTTTCGGATCTGTGACGGACCTGGTCGTCAAATCCGGCTTTGGCAGGCTTGCACCGTCCGTCGCGCTAAGCCGTCTCAAGGGCCTGCCGCGTTCCGTGTTCGGGACGGCACTGGCCCATGCTGGCATCGGACTCACGGTAATCGGGATCATCGCGGTTACGACGCTTGAAACGGAGCGGATTGCAGCAATGGCTCCCGGAGAGAGTGTCGAAATCCAGGGGTACAGCCTGCGCTTTGACAGCCTGCGACCCTTCACCGGCCCGAACTATACCGAGGACCAGGCGCATTTTTCGATCAAACGCGTGACCGGCAGGGAGGTGGGGCAGATCGTCTCTTCAAAGCGCCTTTACACCGCCCGCCAGATGCCGACCACCGAGGCCGGCATTCGCACGCTGGGGTTCAGCCAGCTCTATGTTTCTCTTGGTGACCGAACGCCGGAAGGAAAGCTCGTCGTTCGTATCTGGTGGAAACCCATGGTAACGCTCATCTGGCTGGGAGCATTGGTGATGATGACTGGCGGAACCATTTCGCTTTTCGACCGTCGTTTGCGGGTGGGGGCGCCCATGCCACACAAGGCGCGCCCACGCATGCAGGAGGGGCGGGCGTGAGACGTCGCATTCTTCTGGGCATTCTCTCTATTTCCTGTCTTGGTTTCGTATGGCTTTTACCCGCGAGTGCCGTTCAGCCGGATGAGGTCCTGAACAATCCCGTACTGGAAGAGCGGGCAAGAGATCTCTCTGCCGAACTCCGCTGCATGGTCTGCCAGAACCAGTCCATCGACGATTCCGACGCCGAACTCGCCAAAGACCTTCGCGTGCTGGTTCGCGACCGGCTGGTCGCGGGTGACAGCGATGAAGAGGTGATCGCCTATGTTGTCGATCGCTATGGCGAATTCGTTCTATTGAAGCCTCGATTCAGCTATCGCAATGCGCTCCTGTGGGGGGCCCCGGTTCTGTTGCTGATGTTCGGCGGGGCACTTGTCTATGCAAATGCACGCCGGAGAAACAGTGTGGGCGGGGTTCGGGAGCTGAGCGCCGACGAGCAGGAAAAACTTGACCGAATCTTGAACGGGCGTGATTGAGTTTTTCTGTGAATGCACTTTGAGTCGATCCTGTTTCACCCTAGGGTCAGGGCTTGTTTTCGGCCCGAGCAAAAGGTGGAACCATGGCGCCCATAACCCAGAAGCTCGAATTTCGTGGACACTCGGGCGCAAAACTTGCCGCCCGGCTGGATCTGCCCAACGGCGCGGTAAGGGCGTACGCGCTGTTTGCACATTGCTTCACCTGCTCAAAAGACCTGTTGGCTGCGCGCCGCATTGCGGCAGAACTCACACGGGCGGGCATCGCCGTTCTACGGTTTGATTTCACAGGTCTTGGGTCCAGCGAGGGAGAGTTCGCGTCCACGAATTTTTCCACGAACATAGGCGACCTTGAGAGCGCAGCGATGTTTCTGGAGAAACACTATGAAGCACCCTCCGTTCTGATCGGACACTCTCTTGGCGGTGCCGCGGTCCTCGCCATTGCCGGTCGCCTCAAATCCGTGAGGGCTGTCGCAACGATTGGCGCTCCAGCCGACACCGAGCATGTTTTGAAGAATCTGGGCAGTTCGCTTTCGGAAATTGAAAGGCACGGTCAGGCAGACGTTTCGCTGGGGGGGCGCCGGTTTCGCGTGGCATCGCAGTTCATCGAGGACGTGCGCTCACACAGTCTGCTTGAGGCCGTTTCTGCCCTGCGTGTCCCCTTGCTCTTGATGCATGGGCCTCTGGACGAGATTGTCGGTATAGACAATGCGACGGAGATTTTTCTCGCGGCAAGACACCCCAAGAGTTTCGTGTCACTCGACACGGGCGATCACCTGCTGAGCCGTTCGGAAGACGCGACTTTCGCTGCCAGTGTCATTGCCGGCTGGTTGTCACGATACATTTCCGCAGACGAGCCACAGGGCAATGTCGATGTGGAGCATGTTCGTGTACTCGAAACCGGGCAGGGAAAATTCCAGAACGCGGTTCAGGCTGGCCGACACAGATTGTTTGCCGATGAGCCGGTGAGCTTCGGGGGGCTCGATACGGGGCCTTCCCCCTACGATTTTCTCTCGATTGCGCTCGGCGCATGCACGACCATGACGCTACGCATGTATGCGGAGAGAAAGAAGCTCGAGCTCGGCCGCGTCAGCGTGGATGTCTCGCATGCCAAAATCCATGCGCGGGACTGCGTCGATTGCACCGATGCCGATGCGGCCAGGGGGCGCATCGATCGCTTCGAGCGGGTGATTGACGTCGAGAACGCCATTTCGGATGAGTTGCGCGCCAAGCTTCTCGAGATAGCGGGAAAATGTCCGGTGCATCGCACCCTGGAAAGCGTCGCGCATGTGCATACGCGTCACCGGCACAAAGGTTCGTCCGAGAGCTGAAGCCGCACTCTGCAACATTACGAAAATTTCATCGGCTGGAAATGCCGTCGTAATGTATGAAACACTATCTATGATTTCGGAAAACGGCGTGAAACGCCGACGCTACAGTGCTTTCTAGAGGAATGATTTCTATGCACCACAACGCTGAAACAGGGATGAATAGATCGGGCGCAAGTGGCAAGGGGCGCAGGCGCCTTGTCGCAACGGTCGCATCTTTGGCCATCGCCGGGGTGGTCGGAATTGGCGCCATAACGAGTGCCACGGCTCCGGTCATGGCCGAGGCGGTGCGCCTTGACCAGCCCGTCCAGGCGCCGAGCTTTGCAGACATCGTCGAGAAGGTTTCGCCCGCCGTGGTAAGCGTCCGGGTCAAGGCCGACGTGGAAATGGCCTCTAACCGTGGCGGCTCGGGCCTTTTCGAAATGCCGGGTTTTGAAGAGCTGCCTGATGGACATCCGCTCAAGCGCTTCTTCCGAGAGTTCCGCGGAGACAGGGGCGGGGAGAAACAACGCCGTCGTCAGGGCCGCCCGCGGCCTGTTTCGCAGGGATCCGGTTTCTTCATTTCCGAAGATGGCTATCTCGTCACCAACAATCATGTGGTCGATGGTGGTAGCAGCTTCACCGTTGTCATGGATGATGGAACCGAGATCGACGCGAAGCTCGTTGGAACGGATGCCCGCACGGATCTGGCGGTCCTGAAAGTCGAGGAAGAGCGCAGCTTCACCTATGTCGACTTTGCCGATGACGCGAAGGTTCGGGTTGGCGACTGGGTGGTTGCGGTTGGCAATCCGTTCGGTCTTGGCGGTACGGTGACGGCCGGTATCGTTTCCGCCCGCGGCCGTGATATCGGAGCAGGACCCTATGACGACTTCATTCAGATCGACGCAGCGGTGAACCGAGGCAATTCCGGTGGCCCCGCCTTCAATCTGACGGGTGAAGTGGTTGGCATCAACACGGCGATATTCTCGCCGTCGGGCGGCAATGTGGGTATTGCCTTTGCCATCCCGGCCTCCGTCGCCAAAGAAGTCGTCAGGGATCTGATCGAAGATGGAACCGTCGAGCGTGGCTGGCTTGGCGTTCAGATCCAGCCTGTCTCGAAAGACATCGCCGAATCCGTCGGCCTGGATGAGGAAAAAGGTGCACTGGTTGCCGATGCACAGGACGGAGAGCCCGCCGACAAGGCCGGTATCCGCTCCGGCGACATCATCATTGCGGTGGATGGTAAAACAGTGTCCTCACCAAAGGAGCTTGCACGCCTGGTGGCCGCTTTCGCCCCGGGGAACGAGGTCGAAGTGACCCTGTGGCGCAATGGCAAGACGGAGAGCGTCAGCGTGACACTCGCCGAGATGCCGGGCACGAAGTCTCTGGCTTCGGCCGGCGGGGGGGCACAGTCGGACATCATGAACGCGCAGTTCGGCCTCAAGGTCACGCCGGCAGAGGATGGCGACGGGCTGGTCGTGACGGATGTCGAACCGGGTAGCGCGGCCGACGAGCGTGGCATTCGCCCCGGTGACATCATCCGTGAGGTCAACTCGCGCTCGGTCAAGTCCGGCAAGGATGTGGAAGAAGCGGTCTCTGCTGCCGTAGAGGCGGGACGCAAGGCCGTCCTGGTGCAGATCCAGCGCGATGATGCCACGCGCTTCATTGCCCTTCCAGCCGGCGAAGGCTGAAGCCTGACATTCGTGCCGCTCTCCGGCTCACAGCATGGGGGGCGGCATTCAACGGTTTATCGCCTCCGGCAACCGGGATATTGAAAGTGTCATGAAAATTCTTGTCATCGAGGATGATCGGGAGGCGGCCGATTATCTGAAGAACGCGTTTGCAGAGGCCGGTCACACAGCCGATATCGCCCGCGATGGCGATAGTGGCTTTTCCCTTGCCGATACCGGAAGCTACGATGTTTTCGTTATCGACCGCATGCTGCCTCGCCGCGACGGGCTTTCGATCATCACCGAACTGCGCGAGAACGGTAACACAACGCCGGCGCTGATCCTTTCCGCATTGGGTGAGGTGGATGATCGCGTGACTGGCCTGCGCGCCGGCGGCGATGACTACCTCACCAAGCCATATGCATTTTCCGAACTTCTTGCGCGCGTGGAAGTGTTGAGGCGGCGTTCGGGTTCAAAGGATATCGAGACATCCTATCAGGTGGGAGACCTTGAGCTTGACCGGCTCTCTCATACCGTTCGCCGCGCCGGCAGGGAGATCGTGCTGCAACCCCGGGAGTTCCGTCTTCTGGAATTCATGATGCGCCATGCGGGACAGGTGGTCACCCGCACCATGCTTCTCGAAAATGTCTGGGATTACCATTTCGACCCGCAGACCAACGTCATCGATGTGCATATCTCGCGGCTGCGGGGCAAGATCGAAAAGGATTTCGACAAGCCGTTGCTCCATACCGTGCGAGGCGCGGGCTACATGCTGAAGGACTGATGGCCCGGCTTCTCTCCATTCTCAACACGACGGCAGCGCGCCTGTCGGCGCTGTACCTCATTCTGTTTGCGGTGTGTGCGTCGTTTCTGGTCATCTACATGACATCGCTGTCTGCACGTATGCTCGTCGGGCAGACGCAGGAAGCAATCAATGAGGAGGTGCGAGGCCTTGACCGGGCCTATCGGCGTGGCGGACTGCCTCTGCTCGTGCGGGTAATCGAATCGCGGTCGCGCCAGCCGGGCGCCAACCTCTATCTGCTGGCCGATGCCAATGGCCGCATCCTCTCGGGCAATGTGGAAAGCCTTCAGCCCGGTGTGCTCGACAGGATGGGATGGACCGAACGGCCCTTCACCTACAGTCGGTTCGGAGAAGGGGAGGCGCGGCTGGAGCCGCGGCCCGGCGGGGCCGAACACAGGGCCGTGGCGGTGGTGTTTCGTTTGCCCAATCAGATCATTGTCATGGTTGGCAGAGATCTGGGTGAACCGGAAAAGTTTCGGAACGTGATGCAGCGCGCCCTCGTGGTCACCCTGGCCATCATGTGTGCGGGTGCGCTGCTAATCTGGTATTTTGTCGGGAGACGCGCCCTCAAGCGCATTGACCGTGTGTCCGAGGCAAGCCGCAGCATCATGGGCGGAGACCTCAGCAGGCGCCTTCCTGTTTCTGGTGCCGGTGACGAATTTGATCGACTGTCAGACAATCTCAACAAGATGCTGGATCGCATCGCGGCACTGAACGAGGGGCTTCGGCAGGTTTCCGACAATGTCGCTCACGATCTCAAGACGCCGCTCACCCGGCTGCGCAACAGGGCGGAGGCTGCACTTGCGGCAGATCCGAGCAAGGCAGACTATCGTGCCGCGCTGGAGCAGAGCATCGCTGAATCCGACCAGTTGATCCGGACCTTTAATGCCATTCTCATGATTTCGCGACTTGAAGCAGGGTATTCGGCCGAGGCGACTTCGCGGATCGATATAAGGGCGATCCTCGCTGATGTGGTTGAGCTATATGAACCTCTTGCAGAAGAGCAGGGCGTCTCGCTCAGCGCACGGATCGACGATGCGGTGGAATTGCGGGGCAATCGGGAACTGATCGGCCAGGCTCTTTCAAAC
The DNA here is from genome assembly GCF_040819555.1 of Nitratireductor sp. GISD-1A_MAKvit. Lineage (GTDB taxonomy): Bacteria > Pseudomonadota > Alphaproteobacteria > Rhizobiales > Rhizobiaceae > Nitratireductor. The sequence goes on along the minus strand of NZ_CP161920.1, from coordinate 2,928,499 downwards.
ATCGTCGACAACGCCATCAAATATTCGGCCGGCTCCAGCGAAAGCCCTTCAGTCGAGGTGAGCCTCGTCAAGGGAGCGCAGGAGGTGCGTCTGACGGTGCGGGACAACGGGCCGGGTGTTCCCCGGGAAGATCAGCAGCGAATGACCGAACGTTTCGTGCGGCTTGAGGAAAGCCGCACGCAACCCGGTTCGGGACTTGGGCTCAGCCTTGCAAAGGCTGTCATGACCTTCCATGGTGGCTCCCTCGAATTCGCCGACAATTCGCCTGGCCTGGCTGTGACGATGGTCTTTCCTCTGGAACGTCCCAAGCGGACCTAGAACGATATTACGACCATCGTCACACTGCTTTGCGCGGCGGATTGGCGGCCACAGGCAGGATTGACGAAAAGGGAGTTGGAATGGAGCAGAAGGCGCTCGAAGATGGCAGCCTGTGGTTTGGCTCTCCGGTCTGTGAACTGTCGCCGGTTGATGAGCAGCAGGCAGCCGAAGCCTGCGGGATGGTGCTTGAGGCAGCGCGGGAAGCCGGATGCCAGCGGCTCAGCGGTCTATTGTCCGGAAAGACCGCGCTTGCGGGATTTCTTGCTGCCGTCTTCGAGCTGTCTCCGTTCCTGCGCGACTGCGCACGCCGCAATCCGCATTCTCTCGAAGCACTGTTCGAAAGACCGCTGGCCGATCGGATCGAGGAACTGTTCAGCTCGATAGAGCAGACGGCTTTCGAAGACGATCAAAGCGAAAGCGGGGTCATGAAGGCGCTGCGCCATCTCAAGGCGGAGGCGCATTTCCTGATTGCCCTGGAGCGGCTGGCGGATGCCGCAGATACGGAGAAAACCACGCAAAGGCTGAGCAGGCTTGCCGAGTGTTGCATTGGCGCGGGAGTAAATTTCCTTCTTCTGGACGCTGATCGTGGCGGAAAGCTGAAACTGCCTAATCGCGATAAGCCGGCCGCCCAGAGCGGGTGGATCGTGCTCGCCATGGGCAAGCTCGGCGCCGACGAGCTCAACTTTTCGTCAGACATCGACCTGATCGTGCTGCTGGACCCGGAGGCTCCCGCCATCACCGAGCCGTATGAGGCGGTCGATCTGTTCGTACGCCTCACGCGCCGTCTGGTGCGAATATTGCAGGACCGGACAGAGCACGGCTATGTGTTTCGCACGGATTTGCGGTTGAGACCCGATCCGGGCTCCACACCGCTCGCAATTCCGGTGGAGGCCGCGCTCCATTATTACGAGAGCCGTGGTCAGAACTGGGAGCGCGCGGCAATGATCAAGGCGCGCGCCATTGCGGGAGATACGGCTGCCGGTGAAAGGTTTCTGAAAGAACTCCAGCCATATGTCTGGCGAAAATATCTCGATTACGCGGCGATTGCCGATGTGCACTCCATCAAGCGTCAGATCCATGCGCACAAGGGGCATGGAGAGGTTGCGGTCAAGGGACACAATGTCAAGCTGGGGCGCGGTGGCATCCGGGAAATCGAGTTTTTCGTCCAGACCCAGCAACTGATCGCGGGGGGGCGGTTTCCCGAACTGCGCGGGCGGTCCACCATCGCGATGCTTGGTGAACTTGCACGCTGCGGCTGGATCGATGATGAAGCGCGGGATGCGCTGAGCAGGCAGTACTGGTTCCTGCGGGATGTGGAGCACGCCCTGCAGATGGTCGCCGACGAGCAGATACACACCCTGCCCGAAGACAATGACGAACTCGAGCGCATCGCCCACCTGCTCGCCTTTGAAGGGGCTGAGGCATTTTCGGCCGCATTCCGCGAGAGCCTTCGTCTGGTTGAGCAGCATTATGCCGAATTGTTCGAAACGGCACCGCAGCTTTCACGCGGTGTGGGCAATCTCGTATTCACGGGCGATGTCGACGACCCCGGCACTTTGGAAACGCTTGGTGAGCTGGGGTTTGAGCGTCCAAGCGACATGTGCCGTGTCATCCGAGGCTGGCACTACGGGCGCTATCGCGCCACACAATCCGCCGAGGCACGCGAACGCCTGACCGAGCTCACGCCAGCACTGCTGGAAGCCTTCGGCGGAACGAGACGGGCGGATGAAGCGCTTCTGCGCTTCGACACGTTCCTGTCGGGGCCTGCCTGCCGGCATTCAGTTGTTCTCCCTGCTGCAGTCCAATCCGCCGCTGCTCAACATGCTGGTCAGCATCATGGGCGCGGCACCGAGACTCGCGTCCATCATCACCCGGCGGCCTCACGTCTTCGATGGTCTGCTCGATCCGGCGCTTTTGTCCGAACTGCCGAACCGGAGATACCTGGCCGAGCGGCTCGAGGCGTTTCTCACCGGTGCGCAACTGTATGAGGAGATACTGGACAGGCTGCGCATTTTTGCTGCCGAACAGAAGTTCTTGATCGGCATCCGGCTTTTGACCGGGGCCATTGATGCGGACCGGGCCGGCAAGGCCTTTTCGGATCTCGCGGATCTGACAGTGGCGGCGGCGCTCGAAGCGGTGGTGAAGAACTTTGCCGAACGACACGGAACCGTTGCGGGTGGCCGGGTTGCCATACTGGGCATGGGGAAACTCGGCAGCAGGGAACTGACAGCCGGTTCCGATATCGATCTGATCCTTCTTTACGACCATGATCCGGATGCAGACTGTTCGGATGGACAGAAAGCGCTGGCACCTTCGGAATATTATGCCCGCCTGACCCAGAGGCTGATTGCAGCCGTTTCGGCCCCGACGGCCGAGGGGGTGCTTTATGATCTTGATCTGCGGCTCCGCCCGTCTGGAAACAAGGGGCCGGTCGCGACCCATATCGAGGCGTTCGCGCGCTATCAGCGCAAGGAGGCCTGGGTCTGGGAACACATGGCATTGACCCGCGCCCGAACCGTGGCCGGCGATGCCGATCTCATGGAACGTGTCGAGGAAGAGGTCGGCGAGGTCCTGGCGCTGCAGCGCGATGAAGCCAAAATCCGCGAAGAAGCCACCAGAATGCGCAGTCTGCTTGAAGAAGAAAAGCCGGCCCGCGATATCTGGGATCTCAAGCTGGTTTCCGGCGGCCTGATCGATCTGGAGTTCATCGCCCAGGTGGCGGTTTTGACACGGAACATCTCAGGCGGGGCGGTGGGCACCGGCACGGCCGATGTGTTGCACGAACTCCCCGAGGGGTTCTGTTCCAAACAGGCCCGTCAGGAGCTTGTCGAGGCACATGGTCTCTACATGACATTGACGCAGATCACGCGGCTGTGCCTCGAAGGCGGGTTCGACCCCGACGAGGCCCCACCAGGGTTTTCCGACCTTCTCCTGCGCCAGACGGATTTGCCCGACCTTCAGGTTCTGTCTGCCCATCTGGAAGAAACTGCTGGCCGGGTCCGCGGGCTGTTCGAAGATCTGATAGGCAGTGTGCAATAGGCGCCAGGATCAGGCTGCGACCGCAGGCTTGCTGCGGTTTTCCGCAGGAAGCCTGACCGAAACGATGGTGCCGACACCCTCCGTGGAGCGGATTTTCAACACACCGCCATGCAACTCCGCCAGCGAGCGGGAAATCGCCAGTCCGAGGCCGGACCCGGTGTGGTTTTTCGAGAACTGGTTCTGGACCTGCTCGAAGGGCCGTCCGAGCTTTTGCAATGCATCGCGTGGAATGCCGCAGCCCGAATCCTCGATGGTCAGCGTCACGGCAGGGCCGACCTTGCGCGCGCGCAAGGAGATGTGCCCGCCTTCTCCCGTGAACTTGACCGCGTTCGACAGGAGATTGATCACAATCTGCTTGATGGCGCGGCGGTCGGCAAAAACCTTCATCATGTCGGGAATGTCGACCTTCATCGCGATGGATTTTTCCGAGGCCTGAAGATCAACCACCCGCACGGTCTCCCGGATAAGGGGGCAAAGATCGATTTCCTCGCAGTCGACCGAGAACTGACCGGCTTCGATCTTGGACATGTCGAGAATGTCGTTGATGACGCCCAGAAGATATGACCCGCTCGAACATATGTCGCGCACATACTCTTCGTACCTTTCCGATCCGAGTGGACCGAACATGCCCGACGCCATGACCTCGGAAAAGCCGATAATGGCGTTCAGCGGTGTGCGCAACTCGTGCGACATGTTGGCGAGGAACTCGGATTTTGCCCGGTTCGCCGCCTCGGCCCCGTTCGGTTTCGCGCATATATTTGCGGTTGAGTTCGCTCAGTTCGTGGCTGCGCTCCTGCTCGGCGCGGCGTGCGAGACTGAGATCGTGAATCGTGGCCATTAGCCGCCGTTCACTGTCAACGAGCTTGCCCTGATGCTGTTTGAGCTGCGTGATGTCGGTGCCGACCGAAACGGTGCCGCCATCGCGGGTCTTCAGTTCCGTGACCTGCAGCCACCGGCCGTCGGCGAGCTGGCGCTCATAGGTCGCACCGTTGCTGCCGCTGGAGGAAACGGCAAGCCGGCGCTCAAAACGCAGGGCAGGGGCCAGCGCCTCTATGTCACGCCTGTGAGCACCGGCCACGATCATGCTCTGATCGATACCCAGATCCTGCTTGTATTTCGTGTTGCACATGACAAGCCGCTCGGCATAGTCCCAAAGCACGAAGGATTCTCCGATGCTCTCGATCGCCGTGCGCAGCCGCTGGTCTGCCACTTCGGTCTGCTGCACCAGGGTACGCTGCTCCGTCACATCCACCGCGATGCCGATGAGGTGCAGTTCCGGTGCATTTGGGTCAACCACCTGCGCCCGCGCCCGCACCCAGACCCACTGCCCGTCAGCGCGCTTCATCCGGAAGACCCGGTCCACATGATCGATCTCGCGCGCCATGATGCGGTTTGCAAGATCGAACAGGTCACCATCATCGGGATGAATGATCGCGGCAACTTCACCAAAGGAGAGCATTTCGTCGGTCGTTTCGTACCCCAGCATTTCGTACATGGAGCGCGACCAGAACATCTTGCCCCGCACCATGTCCCAGTCCCAAAGGCCGCATTTGCCGCGCACCATCGCCATGTCGATGCGCTGATGGGCTTCCATGTAGATCCGGTCGGCTGCCTGCGCGCGCGCTGCCTGGCTGAAATAGGCGTAAAGGATCACCATCAGGATCCCCGCCGTCAGTGCAAACAGCGTCACATTCAGCGAAACCGAGCGCCGCCAGTCTGCAAACAGAAGATCCCTCGATGTCAGAACAATCGCTGCACCGCGCTGGTTTGGCACGTGGACGAGTGAAGCCAGCCATTGCTCGCCGGCAATCGCCACATTCATCACGCCCGCCCGTGCTCCGAAAAGAAACAGAGGCTGGCCACCCGAGAGCACGTCTTCCAGCGAGCGGTTGACGAGCTCCTGCCCGTTGGGAGAGGTGGCGAGCACCTCGAAGCGATCATTGGTGATTGCCAGAACCCGCTGGTCCGCAGAGCCCGCGCGGCGCATGGCCTCCTCGATCAGAAGCCGCGCCTTCCGGGTCGGGTCGGCCTCGGTATCATCGACTGCAACGCTTGCCGCCAGTGAATCGGCAGCCAGAGCCAGCATGGTTCGCGCATCACGCTCGATATCGTCGCGCCAGGAAAACAGCGAGAGCAGTCGCGCTGCGGCAAGAACGACAAGAAACAGGACAATCAGGACAGGGATGGAACGACGAAGATAAGGTTCGATCGCCAGCAGACGCTCATAGGCGGGAGCAGCGATGATTTTCGCGTTGCCGGCAAGTCCCATTCGCGCTGCGCGTCGGTTTCCTGGCCTGGCAACCACGCCCGCAATCAGGGGCAAAGCCCATCCCCCTGCCTTCGCCATACGACGGGCTCCCTCGTTCCTCGTTAAGTTCGATGATTCGGCTCCGCCTGCTGCCGAATCATCCATAAGGAATCAAAGGTGATTCGCCTTGTCCAGTGTTCTTGGTAAAAAAGATATTAACGCGGACGATCAGGCGAGGGTACGTTCAACGATATCAGCAAGATCGCGCGACAGGCTCTTCCGACTGCTCAGCTCGGCTAGAGTCGACCGGGCAAGCTCCCGGCGGCCCTTTTCCAGTGAACGCCAGGAGCGGAATGCGGTCGCCAGCCTCGCTGCTACCTGAGGATTTTGCCGGTCCAGTTCGGTGACCGTCTCGGCGACGAGGCGGTAGCCCTCGCCGTCGGCCGCATGAAACCCCGTCTGATTGGCCATGGAGAATGTGCCGATGAGCGCACGGACCCGATTGGGATTGGCCATTGAAAAATGCCCGTGCCGCATCAGTTTTCGAACATTCAAAACCGTCTCATGTGCTGGAACCATCGCCTGGAGCTGGAACCATTTGTCGAGCACGAGCGGGTTGTCGCGGTAGCGCTCCTCGAAGGCGATAAGCGCGCTGCGGCCTTCTTGCGTATCGTAAAAGTGCTGTGCCAGTACGGTCAGGGCGCCTGCGCGTTCGGTCATGTTGTCAGCTTCATCGAACTGCTGTTTCGCGAGCCGGGGGCTTCGTTCTCCAACCGCGATGAATTCGAGCAAAGTCGAGCGCAATGCACGCCGGCCGGCACTCGCTGCGTCGGGGGAGAACGGGGCCTGTGTGCGCATGTTGTCGTAGAGGCTACGAAAAACATCCCTTCCGGACTCCGCGATGGACCGGAGCAGCGCCATGCGGGCAGCGTGGATCGCATCGGGATCGATGTCTCGTCCAATTTCACGTGCGATATCGGCCTCTGCCGGCACCGTCAGAACCAGCGCGCGAAACGCTTCTTCGAGCGATGCATCCGTCGCCAGGTTTACGGCAAGCGTGAGCAGATCCTCGGTGAACACAGGTTTCTTGCCGCCGCGAACCGCCTTGCTGGCGGCAATCAGCGCATCGTTGAAAAGACTGGTGAGCGCCTGCCAGCGCGAAAACGGATCGCTGTCGTGTCGCGCCAGAAACAGCCTGTCTTCCACCCGACTCTGGGTGGAAAGGGCGATCGGAGCGGAAAAGCCACGATTGATGGAGAGAACTGGGCGGGCCTCAACCCCGGTGAACGTCACCGTGTGATGACGCTTGCGCAGATGGATGACGCCGTTTTCCACACTTGCCCCTTCGGCGCTTCGATAGGGGAGATCGCTTCCGTCCGGGCCCACCAGCCCGAAGGACAGCGGAATGTGCATGAGGCGTTTGCGGTTCTCGGAGGGGGTGGGCGGCACGGACTGTTCAAGTTCAACGGTAAAGGTCGCGGCCCGGGCATCGTACCGCGAAGAAACGGTCACGCTGGGGGTGCCCGCCTGGTGATACCAAAGGGAAAACTGACCGAGATCGCACTCTGAAACGTCTTCAAATGCTTTGAGAAAATCCTCGATCGTCACGGCCTGACCGTCATGCCTCTCGAAATAGAGATCCATGCCCGCCCGGAAGAGAGCATCTCCCAGGATGGTCTGCAGCATGCGCACGACTTCCGATCCCTTTTCATAGACCGTGGCCGTGTAGAAATTGTTGATCTCGCGATAGCGCCTTGGGCGGACCGGATGGGCAAGCGGTCCCTGATCTTCAGGAAACTGATGGGAGCGCAGGGCGCGGACCTCGGCGATGCGCTTGACCGCCCGGGAGCGCTCATCCGCGGAGAATTCATGGTCACGAAAGACCGTGAGCCCCTCCTTCAGACAAAGCTGGAACCAGTCACGGCAAGTGATTCTGTTTCCAGTCCAATTGTGAAAATATTCGTGAGCGATAATGGCTTCGATGTTGGCGAAATCAACATCCGTTGCCGTGTCGGCGTCGGCAAGCACATACTTGTCGTTGAAGACATTGAGCCCCTTGTTCTCCATAGCACCGGCATTGAAATCGGAGACGGCAACGATGTTGAAGACGTCGAGGTCGTATTCCCGACCAAAGCGTTTTTCGTCCCAGCGCATGGACCGCTTGAGGGCGTCCATCGCATAGGTTGCCCGTGCCTCCTTGCCATGTTCGACATAAATGCCAAGCTCCACCGTGCGCCCTGATGCGGTCTCGAAACTGTCCCGAAGGACACCGAGGTCCCCGGCAACCAGCGCAAAGAGATAGGACGGTTTTGGGAAGGGGTCCTGCCAGACGGCGAAATGGCGTCCGTTTTCCAGCTCTCCCTTACTCACCGGGTTTCCGTTCGAGAGGAGGAGGGGGGCGATCTTTCTGTCCGCCTCGATGCGCACCGTGTAGACCGAAAGCACGTCGGGTCGGTCGAGGAAATAGGTGATGCGCCGAAACCCTTCTGCCTCGCACTGGGTGCAGAACACTCCGTTTGAAACGTAGAGGCCCATCAAAGCCTTGTTCAGGGCCGGGGCTATCCGCGTACGAATGACGAGTTCAAAGGTCCGCGAGGCCGGTAGACAGGTGATCGTGAGTCCGTCGGGGTGCTGTTCATACCCCGAGGCCGGCACGTCACATCCGTCGATCTTCAGTGTCTCTAACCTGAGTTCTTCTCCGTCGAGTTCCAGCGGAGCGTCAACCGACGCGCCTTCGGACCGCTCCAGTTTCAGCGTGGCCGTTACCAGTGTCTCGTGCGGGTCCAGTTGGAAATCCAGCCTGGTTTCGGGGATGAGATAAGGACTTGGTTTGTAGTCCTCGAGACGGACAACCTGGCCGTTTTCAGTGCGCATCTTCACTCTTTCAAACACCAGGAACTGCCCAACAGGAAATTGCTGCTTTACCTGGTATAACAAATTCGGATTGCTGCTCTTTACACGAACACGTGGCTCGACAAAACTGACGGGGCAAATGTCGCTAGACCGCTTCCAGCCAGATCACCCAACGCCGGTCAGTATTCGATTGACCAGAAGGGATTATGCATGAGTGTGATGACGCCGAAATTCGGAATGGGCGCATCTCCGCGTCGCAAGGAGGATGCCGCGTTCATCACGGGGCGCGGGCGTTATACGGACGATTTCCTGCCTGAAGGAACGTTGCATCTCCATGTTCTGCGCTCGCCCGTTGCAAAAGCGGTCTTCAGCATCTCCTCCGTTGACGAGGCCAGGGCCTCCCCGGGTGTTCAGCTGGTGCTGACGGGTGCCGATGTCGCGCATCTGAAGGACCTGCAGTCGGGGGCAATGCAGAAACAGCCCGACGGCACGCGGGCTCCCACGCGCGACATCCCCATCCTTTGCCGGGACCGTGTCCAGTATGTCGGTGATGCCGTGGCCCTGGTGGTGGCGGAAACCCGCGCGCAGGCACAGAATGCGGCTGAACTGATCGAGATCGATTACGAGGATGATGAGCCCGTCACGGCTACCGCGGAAGCCCTGTCGGAAGAGGCGCCGCTTGTGTGGCCGGAGCTGGGCACCAACCGGGCATTTCTAAACCATGTCGGGGACAGGGAAAAAGCGCAGGCCGCTTTCGAACGGGCTGATCATGTGACGCGCGTCGCTTTTGTGAACAACCGCCTCGTCTGCAATTACATGGAGCCGCGGGCGGCTCTGGCGGAGTGGCGGGACGATGAAGACCGCTTTGTGCTGACCACCGGCTCGCAGGGCGTGCATTCCATGCGCTCCATTCTCTGCAAGACCTTCGGGTTCGGGCCGGAAAAGCTCCGGGTCGTCACGCCGGATGTCGGCGGAGGTTTTGGCCCGAAAACCTTTGTCTACCGTGAGTATGCAATGGTGATGGAGGCCGCGCGGCAGCTCGGGCGCCCGGTCAAATGGACCGGCGACCGAAGCGAGCACTTCATGACCGATGCCCAGGGGCGCGACAATGTCGTGGTCGCAGAAATGGCCATGGACAGGGATGGCCGCTTTCTCGCCCTACGTGTCGATCTCACGGCGAATATGGGAGCTTACATCTCTCAGTTCGCTCCATTCATCCCCTTTGTCGGCGTTTCCATGTCGACCGGTGTCTACGATATCCAGGCGCTGGATGTGACGATCAAGGGCGTTTACACAAACACATGCCCGGTCGATGCCTATCGCGGCGCCGGGCGCCCGGAGGCGGCTTTCCTTCTGGAAAAACTGGTTGATGCCTGCGCGCGGGAGATCGGTCTCGAGCGCGACGAAATCCGCCGCCGCAATTTCATAAAACCCGAGCAGTTTCCCTATCGCACCCAGACCGGACGCCTCTACGATGTGGGTGAGTTCGAAGGGCATATGGACCAGTGCATGAAAAATGCCGGCTGGCATACGTTCGAAGAACGGCTAGCCCACTCGCGCGAGAAGGGAAAACTGCGTGGCATCGGCATGGCCACCTATATCGAGGCCTGCGCTTTTGCCGGGTCGGAACCCGCACATGTGCGTCTCAACGCAGACGGCACCGTCACGCTTTTGATCGGCACCCAATCGAACGGGCAGGGGCATGCCACCGCCTATGCGCAATTCGTGGCCGACAGGCTGAACATCGATATCGACAAGGTTACGGTGCGTCAGGGCGATACGGACGAACTGGCATCGGGAGGCGGCACCGGCGGGTCGCGCTCCATCCCGCTGGGAGGCGTTTCCGCCGCCCGTGCGGGCGAAGACCTTGCCGAAAAGATCCGAAAGCTGGCAGCCGATGAGCTTGAGGCTTCGGTCGAGGATATCGAGCTGTCGGGCGGTGCCGCGCGCATCGTGGGCACCGACCGGTCGGTGGATTTCGCATCCATAGCCACGGCTGCGAGGAAGCCGGAGGACATCGAGGGTTTTGGAGAATTCTTCCAGGAAGAGGCGACCTATCCCAACGGGACGCATATCTGTGAAGTTGAAATAGACCCGGAAACCGGCAGCACCGAGGTGGTTGCCTACACGATCGTCGATGATTTCGGTGCCACCGTGAATCCGGTTCTGCTGGAAGGGCAGGTGCATGGCGGGGTTGCACAGGGCCTGGGCCAGGCGCTGACGGAAGAAACCATCTACTCCGAAGACGGTCAGTTGGTGACGGCGAGCTTCATGGATTATGCGATGCCGCGCGCCGACAACCTGCCTTTCATCGATTTTCAGACCCGCAACGTCCCCTCGACCACCAATGCAATGGGCATCAAGGGGGCAGGGGAAGCAGGCACCATCGGAGCAACACCGGCCGTTCTCAATGCCGTTACAGATGCACTTTACCGTGCCTATGGCATTACACATATCGAGATGCCAGCCACGCCGAAGCGGGTGTGGTCCGCCATCAACGAGGCCCGAAACGCCGCATGAAAGGAGCGGGAGAACACCCCGATCCCGCCCCACCGAGCCAAACTCTTTTCAGGATGTAAAAACATGCCCGCTGCGAGCGACGTCGGCGTTGAACGCCAGCCTCTTGTCGGCATTGCGCTGAAGGTCATATCGGTCGCCATATTCGTGATCATGTCTTCGCTGATCAAATCGGCGGGCACGGTGCCATCCGGGCAGATCGTCTTCTTCCGCTCGTTCTTCGCAATCTTCCCCATCATCGCCATGCTCGCATGGCGCAGGGAACTCAAAACCGCGTTTCACACCACGCACCCCGTCAGCCACATCATGCGCGGCCTTGTCGGCGTCACCGCAATGGGGCTTGGCTTTTTCGCACTGACACGGCTGCCCCTGCCGGATGCCATCACCCTGAATTACGCGCAGCCGCTGATCGTGGTGGTGTTTTCGGCGATCTTCATGGGAGAGGTGGTGCGCATATACCGCTGGAGCGCGGTTGCGGTCGGCTTCGTTGGCGTGATCATCATTGCCTGGCCAAAACTCACACTGCTCACCGGCGGCGCGGGACTGGAGGCGGCCGAGGCCGTTGGGGTCATTGCGGCCCTTTGCGCGGCCACCGGCTCCGCTGTCGCCATGCTTCTGGTCCGCCGTCTGGTGCAGACGGAAAAGACAGCCACGATCGTTCTGTGGTTTTCCGTCACGGCAACGGTGCTTGCGCTGTTCACCATACCGTTCGGCTGGGAAAGCCTGTCGCGCGAGCAATATCTGGCGCTGGCCGGGGCTGGTGTTTGCGGCGGTGTCGCGCAGATCCTCATGACCGAGTGCTATCGCCATGCAGAGCTTTCAACCATTGCTCCTTTTGAATACACGTCGATGCTTCTGGCGATTGTAATCGGCTATTTCGTGTTTGGCGATGTTCCCACAGCCTACACACTGGTCGGTGGGGCAATCGTTATCGGTGCCGGTCTGTTCATCATCTGGCGCGAGCGGCAGCTGGGCCTCAAAAGAGTTGCCGCCCGCCGCTTCGTTCCCCCGGCTTCATGACGGTGGCTCGTCCGCAGGCTGAAGCCCTTCGATCAAAGGCCTTCGGGCAGATCTGGCCAAAGGGCGCCGAAGCGCTCTTCCTCCTGCAGCGTGTCATTGCCGAAATGGTAGCGAAACCCGGCGAAGATTCCGTGTGACCGGATCTCATCCGGGGTGGCGGATCTGCGCCCGTACTCGGTCAGCCTGTAGCGGTAGCCGCCAAACGTGCTGAAAGGCAGCTCGTCGGGCCGGTAATCGATGGCCGAAGTCAGGCCATAGGCATGTGCATCTTCGGTTTTGTCGAGCGGATGCTCATAGGTGCCGCGCACTTCAAAGCGCAACTGGTCGGTCAGGTAATAACGTGCGCCGAGGCCGGCAAAGGCGCTTTCGGGCCTCAGCGTGATGAAATCGCCCGTGCGCACGCCCGCCAGCGCCAACAGTGTGGCCTTGTCGGAAAACAGCGCTGCCTCCAGGCCGGTCGCGACTCTTCGGCGATTTCTAAGCTCGGGTGTGGCTGTGCCGTGCTCGGCATTCTGCCCGTGGGTTTCGCCAACGGCAACAAACGCCCCAGCCGCATGGCTGGCCGGGTTTCGGTGATACACATGCACGCTGCCCTGCGTCTGCTGCATTTTCTGATGACCGGATTGTGCGCGCCTGTGCTTCAGATTCTTCTGCACATTCCACCCGGCGCCGATCCTGTGGTTGAGTTTGCCTGAAGCATGCACCGTCGAGTGACGTGCGGGTTGCAAGGCGTGCCGGCCGGTCCCATCGAACTGGCGGTACTCGATCACCCCGCTCATTGCAGGGCGCGTCTTGCTCATCGCCGCTTGTGCGGCGCGATAACGGTTGAGCGCATCATGCGCAAAGGGGTCCGCGCCGAACGCGGGCGTTGCGCAGAGAGAAATGGACCAAAGCAGAAAGATGCGCCCCCCGGAACCAACGCGAACACACATGCTCGACTCCGGGACGTTACTGAAGGCTCGGAGTGTGCCGCAGCAGCGTTAATGCAGTCTTAAGAGACCGGCGCGCCCGATCCACCCGCCTCATCGAGTTTCAGCCGGATTGCCAGAAAATCGTTCCAGGCAAGTTTCTTGTGAGCCGGATTGCGCAGAAGGTACGCCGGGTGCAATGTCGGCATGGTGGGGATCGCACGGCCTGACGGCGTCTTGTGTGCCGCCCAGTTGCCACGCATCCGCATGATGCCGGTCTGGGTGTTCAAAAGCAGCTTTGTAGAGGGGTTGCCGAGCGTCACCAGCACCTTCGGAGCAACGAGCTCGATGTGGCGTTCGATGAACGGGCGGCAGATTTCGGTTTCCAGGGGCGAGGGGTCTCTGTTGCCGGGCGGCCGCCACGGAATTACGTTGGAAATATAGGCGGATGTCCGGTCGAGACCGATGGAGGCAAGCATGCGATCAAGCAGTTTGCCCGAGCGGCCGACAAAGGGCAGCCCCTGCAGGTCCTCGTCGCGGCCCGGTGCCTCGCCGACAAACATCACGCTTGCCTGCGGATTGCCGTCGGCGAACACGGTGTTCTTCGCAGTGGTCTTGAGGTTGCACCCATCGAAGCCTGAGAGCAGCTCGCGCAGCGCCTCGAGACTGTCTGCACTTCCGGCAAGCTCGCGCGCCCGCGCAGCCTGTGCATCATCGGGTACCGCAGCTTTTGGCACAGCCGGCCGGCTCTGGGGCGGAACAACCGTTTTCTGCCGCACGGGCTCGCGTCTGGCCGCGCGTTTCTCTGCTTCGATCCGGGTTTCCTCAAATCGGTCGGCCGCTTCATCAAGGAGCGGCTCATCCACGCCGGCATCGGCGTAGAAGGTCAAAAGCTCCCTTAGTCCAGCGGAATCCATCGCGTCCAAAATCCTGATTGTCGGCGGGTGACGAAGGGAGACACTCTCTCTTTCTTTGCCGGTTGTTGCAAGATCAGGAAGCGGGAATGCGCGGGTCCTGCACCAGATAAAACAACGGTTTCGGCGTCAGGTCGGTGATCAGCAGCCGAAAGGTCACGAAATCGCCTGCATCGACCGTGCCTGCCTGAAACAGAATCCGGTCATGGGGTTCGAATTTGCGATCGTGAGTGGCGAAAGCACTGGAGCCGGTATGCCTGGCGACGATGTTCCTCTGATCGAAAGAGAGGCCGTCTCCATAGACACTCGATATGCCGCGCAGTTCCTGCAGCTCGAACTCGAATTCGACCCAGGGCAGGTTGCTTGCATTCAGTGTCTCGATCTCGATGAAGAGAAAGCCGCCGCTCCGTTCGTCAAAGGCATATCGAGGCACGTCACCGCCGGAGCGGATGACCAGCACCACGGCAGAGGCCGAATACAGCTCCTGCTTTAGACGCACCGGGTCGCTGCGCGAACCTGCGCCGGATGCCGCAAGAATACGGAAACCGCCCAATTCATCGGAAAACGAGTACTGTCCGGCGTGCCAGCGCCCATCGTCTCCCGGGCCCGCGCCCAGCAAGGCTGCAAGCAGGGGGATTGAGGCCATGAACATGATGCGAGGCAGGACAACACCTCCCTTCCTGCCGCATTATACCGCCACTTCACTGATGAGAGAATGGAAAGCGGTCCGCCTCAGCCACCGACCTGCCAGTTGGAGATTGTCTGCGATGGATAGACAAGCTGGAGAATGTTGAGCGTGAGATTGTCGCGGATCATGACCGCCATGAAAATCTCCGTTGCGACCACCAGAAGAATGCTGAGCCAGAGGGGCGAAAAGCGCGCGACGAAGAATCCGGCGATGGTGGCAAGCGTGTCAGAGAGCGAATTGACCACGCTGTCTCCGTAATAGCCCTCGGCGAGCGCCGACTCCCGGTATCGGTTGATCACCATGGGCGTGTTCTCTGCCATCTCCCATGCAGCCTCCAGCCCCACGGCAAGCGCAAGTCGGTAGCCGAGCGGCACACGCGGCGCGAAAAGCCAGAGAAGGCCGTAGAACAGTAAACCGTGCAGGAAATGCGAATAGGTGTACCAGTCACCAATGTGCTGGGAGGTCTCGGGGCCAGACGGGTCGGAATACCAGAGTTTTACCGTTCCGCAGTCGCAGATTGTCGTCTGTCCCATAAGCTTCAGAAAAAGCGCCTGAAGGGCGAGTATGGCAAGCACACAGAAAGCGGTCACCGCAACCGGTCTTTGCCTGTAGGCCCTCAACAGCAGATTTTCCTGTGCGACCACGTTCTGTCCCCAAATCTCGAAACGGGCTGAAACTGCGTGGATTCGAGCCTAGAGGCAAACAGGAATTGCCTATGCCGGATTTCTCAATTATTTACGTTTACGTTAAAGTAATATCAGTTTGCAGCAATCAGGAATGGATTGATGCAACTTCTCTGGTTTCGACAGTCGCGCGGATGCGCTATAGCCCGGCGTTGAAACCGTTATGCGGGACTGATGGGTATCCGGTTCGTGCCGGCAGAAAACGAGAGCAGGGCACGCGAGAGAAAAAGACTGCGGAGGGTGGAATGAGCGAAGTGGAACGCGAAAGCATGGAATTCGATGTGGTCATCGTCGGTGCAGGGCCGGCGGGGCTGGCCGCGTCCATCCGGCTCAAGCAGCTGAACCCGGAGCTTTCCGTCGTCGTTCTCGAAAAGGGCGGAGAGGTCGGCGCGCACATCCTGTCTGGTGCTGTCGTCGATCCCATCGGCATCGACCGGCTTCTGCCGGAGTGGCGCGAAGATCCCGGTCATCCGTTCAAGACGCCGGTAACCGACGATCAGTTTCTCGTTCTCGGGCCGGCGGGCTCCATGCGCATCCCCAACTTCCTGATGCCGCCGCTGATGAACAATCACGGCAACTACGCCGTATCGCTCGGCAATGTCTGCCGCTGGCTCGCAGGTCATGCCGAGGGACTGGGCGTTGAAATCTATCCGGGCTTTGCCGCCGCCGAAGTGCTCTACAACGACGATGGCGCGGTCATCGGTGTCGCCACCGGCGACATGGGCGTCGAGCGCGATGGCTCGCACGGTCCCAACTATCAGCCCGGCATGGCGCTTCTGGGCAAATATGTCCTGATCGGCGAGGGCGTGCGCGGCTCGCTCGCCAAACAGCTCATTGAGAAATTCGGCCTTTCCGAGGATCGCGAGCCGCAAAAGTTCGGCATCGGCCTGAAGGAGCTTTGGGAAATCAAGCCGGAAAACCACAGGCCGGGGCCTCGTGCAACACTCCTTCGGCTGGCCGCTCGACATGAAAACCGGCGGCGGCTCCTTCCTCTACCACCTGGAAAACAATCAGGTGGCGGTCGGTTTTGTGGTTCACCTGAACTACAAGAACCCCTTCCTGTCGCCATTTCAGGAGTTCCAGCGCTTCAAGACGCATCCCGCGATCAGCAAGACCTTCGAGGGTGGCAAGCGCATTTCCTATGGCGCCCGGGCCATCACTGAAGGCGGCTACCAGTCGGTTCCAAAACTGGTTTTTCCGGGCGGTGCGCTCATCGGCTGCTCGGCCGGTTTCGTCAACGTCCCACGCATCAAGGGCTCCCACAATGCGGTGCTCTCGGGCATGCTCGCCGCCGAGCATGTCGCGGAAGCGCTGGGCAAGGGCCGCGGGAATGATACGCTGGAGGGCTATGAGGCCGCCTGGCGCGCCTCGGACATCGGCAAGGACCTGAAAAAGGTGCGCAACGTCAAGCCGCTCTGGTCGCGCTTCGGCACGCTTCTGGGGGTCGGCATTGGCGGTTTCGACATGTGGATGAACTCGCTGTTCGGCTTCTCGCTGTTGGGCACGCTGAAACATGGCAAGACCGACGCGGCCTCGCTGGAGCCGGCCGCAAGGCACAAGCCGATCGACTATCCGAAACCCGACGGTGTGCTCACCTTTGACCGTCTCTCCTCGGTGTTCCTGTCCAACACCAATCATGAGGAGGAGCAGCCCGTTCATCTCCAGGTGAAGGACATGGAGCTGCAGAAGACATCGGAATACGCGGTCTACGCCGGTCCGTCCTCGCGCTATTGTCCGGCGGGTGTCTATGAATGGGTGGATGCTGACGGCAACGCGCTCACCGATGGCAGCGACGTGGCCGATGCCCGCTTCGTCATCAACGCGCAGAACTGCGTCCACTGCAAGACCTGCGACATCAAGGACCCCAACCAGAACATCAACTGGGTGCCGCCGCAGGGTGGCGAGGGGCCCGTCTATACCGGGATGTAACTTCATTGTCCGAACCTGAAACCGCCACCACAAGCCCCGTCGACGAAGAGGCGCTGGCCGAGGCCTACAATCGCGCCCTTGCGCTCGAAAAAGCCGGCGATCTTGATGCAGCCGCTGCCGCCTATCGGGAGGTGCTCGCTCTCGATCCTGCCGACCATGGCGGTGCGGCGGTGCGGATTGCCTCGATGGGGCGGGGCGATACGCCTTCCCGGGCTCCTGAAGCCTATGTGGCGACGCTGTTCGATCAGCACGCCGGTGCATTTGAGACCATTCTGGTCGATCAACTGGGCTATGACGTGCCGGCACTGACCCGCAGGGCGTTGGATGAGGTCGCACCGGGGCCTTACCGGCGCATGCTGGATCTGGGCTGTGGAACGGGGCTTGCCGGCGAGGTGTTGCGTGACATCGCAGACCACATCACCGGCATCGACCTCTCGGAGTCCATGATCGAGGTCACCGACGAGAAAGACGTCTACGACGCGCTCTATGTGGGCGATGCGGTGGATTTTCTCCATCACGCGGATGTCGAACCCTTCGACCTGATCACCGCGACCGATGTTTTGCCTTATCTGGGCGACCTCGATGCGTTTTTCGCTGGCGCGGCGGAGCTATCCGGGGATGGGGCGGTTCTCGCCTTTTCAAGCGAGACCCTGCCGGACGAGGTGCTCGCCGGCCGTGCCTTCATGGTCGGGCCGCACCAGCGCTTCGCCCATTCGGAGGCCTATCTCGCGGAAATGCTCGCCCGGCACGGGTTTTCCGGGCTTGCCATCGCCAACATCGTGGTTCGCCATGAGATGGGAAAACCCGTTCCCGGTCATCTTGTCGTTGCGCGCAGGAAGGTGGTCGCTTAACGGCTGCGTCTTGCCAGCTTCACCTCAAGCACTTCTTCTGGTTTGTCTTCGGGCATGATGCCGAATTCGAACAGAACGGGCAGGTGATCGGATCCCACATCTTCCAGCCTTTCGACCCACAGAGGCACAATGCGGCCTTTCGTGAATAGATTGTCGATGGGCAGGCCCACGAGCCGGCGAAAACTGTCGGGCACGAGCGGCTTCATCCATGTGGGCCCTATGCCCGGAACGAGATCCATCCGTCCCGCCGCTGCCACGCGATGGGCCGTCACGCTCCATGGTGTGGCGTTCAAGTCGCCCGCCAGAATGGCCGTTCTTGCAAAACCTTCCAGAACGGGGACCACGCGACCCACCTGACGGTGCTGTTCGAAAGGCCAGGGCCAGCCCAGATGCAGGGCGCCGATTTCCACGACATCCGCACCCAGCCGCACTGTTGCAACCGCCATGGAACCGCGGTCATAGCAGGCATAGGTCTCAGGATTGGCAAACGGCCTACGCGAGAGAATGGCAACGCCGCCAATGCGGGCTGGCGGTGGACAGATCACACGATAGGGGTAGGTGGCCTCAAGGAATTTCAGCTCTTCCACCCACATGCTCGAGACCTCGTTCAGCGTGACGATGTCGGGCTTCGTGCGGCCGATCAGCGAAAACACCTGTTTGGGTGTCGCATTGTCGTATCTGAGATTGACCTGGAGCAGGCGGTAGCGCGCGGCGGGAACATTCGCCGGATCAGCTCTCGCTGCCCCGGCCGATGACTGCTGCGGCAGGAGTGTTGCACTCAATGTCGCCGCGCCGAGAACGAAACCCGCCGCGCCAATCTGCCGCCAGCCTCTCACAAACAGAAGGGGCGCTGCCAAAAGGGCAATCAGAACCGCAAGATGGATGCGGAAATGCGCCATGGAATCGAGGGCAGGATGCAACTGCCCCCAATATCCGGCCACCAGAGGAAGCGATAAAAGAACCACGCCAATGGCCAGAATGGCTGGCAGACTTGAAGCTATTGCTGGTCTCTTCATTGGCACGCACCCATTGCTCTCATTTTGCGGAGCAGCGCCTAAATATCGTTTCGGGCTATTGGAAGGCGGTCTCGAAAAAGCTCCGCAACTTGCGTGAATGAAGCCGTTCCGGTGGCATGGCTGCAAGCTTTTCCACGGCTCTCATGCCGATCTTGAGATGCTGGGAGACCTGCCTCTTGTAGAAATCGGTGGCCATGCCCGGCAGCTTCAGTTCACCATGCAGTGGCTTGTCGGAAACGCACAGTAAAGTGCCGTAGGGCACACGGAAGCGGAAGCCATTGGCGGCAATCGTCGCCGATTCCATGTCGAGCGCAATCGCGCGCGACTGTGAGAGGCGCTGCACCGGCCCGCGCTGTTCGCGCAGTTCCCAGTTGCGGTTGTCGATGGTGGCGACCGTGCCGGTGCGCATGATGCGCTTTAAATCATAGCCGGAAAGCCCGGTGATCTCGGCCACCGCTTCCTGAAGCGCCACCTGCACCTCCGCGAGCGCCGGCAGCGGCACCCAGACGGGCAGGTCGTCGTCGAGCACGTGATCCTCGCGCACATAGGCATGCGCCAGAACGTAATCGCCAAGCGCCTGCGTGTTCCTCAGGCCCGCGCAATGGCCAAGCATCAGCCAGGCATGCGGGCGCAGCACCGCCACATGGTCAGTGATCGTCTTGGCGTTGGAAGGGCCAACGCCGATGTTGACCATCGTGATGCCGGCATGGCCTTCGCGCGTCAGATGATAGGCCGGCATCTGCGGCAGACGGGCCGGCGTGCTGGCCGAAGGGCTCGTCTCCCCGGCTCTGGTGATGATGTTGCCCGGCTCCACGAAGGCGGTGTAGCCATTTCCACCTTCGGCCATCATCTCGCGGGCAAGCGCACAGAACTCGTCGATATAGAACTGGTAATTCGTGAACAGCACGAAATTCTGAAAATGCGCCGGTGCCGTCGCCGTGTAGTGCGAAAGCCGGTGAAGGGAGTAGTCGACGCGCTGCGCGGTGAAGGGCGCAAGCGGCAGGGGTTCCCCGGGCGGCGCTTCATGTGTGCCGTTGACGATGTGGTCGTCCGTGGCGTTCAGGTCCGGCACGTCGAAGAGATCACGGAGCGGTCGTTTCAGCCGGTCGGCGATGGACCCTTCCACATAGGTGTCCTGAAGGAACGCGAAATGCAGCGGGATCGGTGTTTCCGATTCGGAGACGGTGACGGGAACACCGTGATTGCGGATCACGAGGTCCAACTGGTCGGTCAGGTAATCCTCGAAAAGATCGGGCCGGGTGATCGTGGTGGCGTAAACACCGGGCGCTGCCACATGGCCATAGGCAAGCCGCGTGTCGATCTGGGCGTAGGACCCGGTGGCGAGGCTGACTTCGGGATAGAAAGCGCGAAAGCGGCGGTCGCTTTCGCCGTCCCTGGCCACCTGCGTGAAGGCCTCGCGCAGAAATGCGGTGTTGCGCTCGTAAAGCGCCTTCAGTGCTGCGACGGCCTCGCGGGCATTGGTGAAGCTTTTCCGGGCAAAAGGCTCGGGGCTGGAAATCGTCTGAATGGGCTGAGGGTAGATTCTGTGTTCCATGACCTTTTATATGGATATTCTTGGCCATCTCAAGACCCGTCATCGGGTCGACTTGTGAAACCTTCGAAGATTGAAGCTTCGATTGAGCCCACTCAGCGCGAACGCCTGAGGCTGACCATCAGCACGAGACCGGCCCCGCTCGATCCCTCATACTCGCCTTCGATGATGTTTTCGTTGCTCGCGCGTACATTCTGAACGGCGAGCAGGGGCGAGCCAACGAGCATGGCGAACACCAGACCCTTTGCCATATGCGTGATCATCTTCATAATGGTGCTCCCCGTTTTCATCACTGCGCAGCCGGCCCGCGGCAAAATGCCGAGTGCTCGGCGAGACAGGAGAACGGCCGATTGTTTTCCCATCGGTCGGAAGTACGCCCGGCCTCGGCCACGAGAATCGCAAGCCCCATGCCGAAAAGGGCAGTGATCAGGCAGACAACGGAAAAGCGGCGTATCAACATCGGTTCGTCCTCACTCTCGCGATCAATCTCGCATGAGGGCGCTGAACCCATACTGAGAGGGGTATTCATCCAGCGTTCAGCAGTGTTAACGGGCGGGTTATGAAGGGGTAACGGTTCGTTTACTGCACGGCGCATTGCAAAAGCCGCACCGGGTGCTTACGTGCCCGGATGTCGCCGCGATCCTCCCCCGACCGCGCGGTTTCAACCCTTGGAGGCAACAAAGCATGACCACCCAGACCAAGCCCATTGAGCTTTTCTACTGGCCCACGCCCAATGGCTGGAAAATCACCATCTATCTTGAAGAGACGGGGCTCCCCTATGATGTGAACTATGTGAACATCGGCAAGGGCGAGCAGTTCGAGCCCTCCTTCCTCAAGATCGCGCCCAACAACCGCATGCCGGCGATCATCGACCCTGAAGGTCCGGGTGGCGAACCCATCTCCGTGTTCGAATCAGGCGCCATCCTTCAGTATCTCGGCCGCAAGACAGGAAAATTCTATCCGTCCGACGAGCGCGCCCGCGTAGAAGTCGATCAGTGGCTGTTCTGGCAGATGGGTGGTCTCGGCCCCATGGCCGGTCAGGCGCATCATTTCCGCAAATACGCGCCAGAAAAAATTGCCTATGGCATCGATCGCTACACCAATGAGGTGAACCGTCTTTACGGTGTCATGAACAAGCGCCTGGCAGATCGGCAGTTCCTCGCCGGCGATGAATACACAATTGCTGACATGGCAAGCGTCGGTTGGGTGAAACCCTATGAACAGCAGGGGCAGGATCTCAACGATTTTCCGAACCTCAAGCGCTGGTTCGAAACCATCATGGCGCGGCCGGCGGTGGTGCGTGCTCTGGAGGTCGGTCAGGAACATCGCCGCAATCTTGCAGACGACAAGGATGCGCAGAAGGTCCTTTTCGGACAGCGCGCCAGCTGATCCCGAAAGACTTCAGACAGGGCGGGCGCCATTGGGCGCCCGCCCTCTTTTCAGCCTAGCCCAGCCGGATCAACAGGATGGCGAGGATGAGAATGCCCATCCCCAGCCAGCTCGTCAGGTTGAGGCGGTGTCCGAAAACGAGCCAGACCGCAAGTGCCGTTCCAAGGATCGAGAGCACGCCCCACACTGCATAGGCGATGAACAGGTCCATCCCGGTGACGGCAAGCGCCAGAAGCGCAAATGCACCCATGATGAGCAGGACAGCTGCCGTTCCCCAGCCCCGGCGCGCAAATCCGTTCGACTTTTCCAGAGCCAGATTGGCAAGAACGTCCAGCGCCACAGAGCCCAGAACATAACCCATATAGATGCTCATCCCTCCTCTCCCTGCCGGTAATGGCCATAATTGATGACAGCGATCCCGAGCAGCGCCACGAAGATGCCGATGCCCTGAACCGGCGAGATCGTTTCGTCGAGAAGGTAGAGAGAGGTGACCGCGATCATGATCATGCCAAGGCCTTCCCAGAAGGCGTTGGCCAGCGCAACCGGGATGCGCAGCGTGGCCCGTCCCAGAAAGAGATAGGCGATGCCGATCATCACGATCGCCGCCAGGGTTCCCTGGAGAAGCGCGCCCCCCGAAACCAGAAATTTCATGAGCGTGGTTCCGACGACTTCTGCAATGACCGCAGCGATCAGATAGAACCAGTGCAATTTCGACCTCATATTGTCAGAACAAGTTTTATGTCGCTTGATTGAAATATCCGCCCATTCTTCGTATGGAAAATCGCTGAGCGACAGGATTTTTGACGGAGAGCCTTTGGCGTGAGACTGGATTATCTGGAATATTTCGAGGCTGCGGCGCGCGCGGGGTCCATTTCCGGCGCTGCGCTTCAGCTCGGCCGCAACCGCTCAACGGTCAGCATGGCAATCGCGGCACTGGAGGATGAGCTTGGAGCAGACCTCTTCGTCAGGCGCGGCAACAGCCTCGCCCTGTCGCCGGTCGGCGAGCATATCCTCGATGACTGCGCCCGCATCATCGCGCTTTCAAACAGCATCATCGAGCGTTGTGCGCGGGGTGAGCAGAGCGCCGGACAGGAGTTGCGGATCGGCCGTGATGACGTGCTGCCGGAAAACTTCTGGCGTCACGTGATCCGGGCCATCCGAAAGGCACGGCCCCATGTGCGCCTCAGCATGCGATATGCCGAAAGCGATGTGCTTCCTGAACTGGTTCGGGAAGGGCAGCTCGATCTCGCCTATTTCATTGCTTCAGGCCGCGCCGGCCCCCGCTCCGGGGCTCTACAGTCGCGTTGTTGCACGCATCGGCATGCGACTGCTGGTGGCAAGAACCCATCCGCTTCACTCGATGAGCTATGTGGCGGACGATGATCTCGCCGTGCTGCCGCAGATCACCTATCTCGACAGCACGCAGAATGAGCGGTTTCACCTTGAGGCCATGGGAAGCGAGCGCATCGCACTCAGCAGTTTCGAGCTCGGAAAAGACGCGATCTGTGACGGTCTGGGATGGGGGTATGTGCCCGAATCGCTTCTTTCGGCAGAAGACGACGCACAGCTTGGTCAGATCAATCACGGGCTCGGTGCTGCCTGGTACCCATATTTCGTGTGCAGTCGCGAGCCGCTTGCTGTTGGTAATAGGGGCGAAGCCGCGCTTCAATCATGTGCACACGAGATCATTCTCGCACAGATGCGTAGTGCAGGTCTCATTGCAGATTGAGCGCCCTCATGCTCCCGCAGGGGGGGAGGCATGAGGGCGCTGACTGGAGCCTGCTGTCGTCAGGAGGTCGGTGATATCGCCTCGGCCCGCTTCAAAGACGCGACCATGTCTGGTTGCGGCAAATCAATCCGCCGAGAACACATCCGCCCATCTTGAGACTGTTGCCGGAAAGCGTGCCTTTGCCGG
The DNA here is from genome assembly GCF_040819555.1 of Nitratireductor sp. GISD-1A_MAKvit. Classification (GTDB taxonomy): domain Bacteria; phylum Pseudomonadota; class Alphaproteobacteria; order Rhizobiales; family Rhizobiaceae; genus Nitratireductor. The sequence goes on along the minus strand of NZ_CP161920.1, from coordinate 2,904,659 downwards.
AATAGGTCTTGTCATTGGCCGGGTCGGTGATCTTGCCGGTGTACTTGCTGCCGCCGGCTGCCTGGAACGTGCCGATCTTCTTGCCGGCGTGTTTGCCGCTTTTCAACGTGATGCAATAAGACCCACCGCACGCTACAATCTGTGCCGTCGCACCGGACTCCGTCCTCCACTTGCCTTCGATGGGGTCGGCCAGGGCCATGCCTCCGGCCACAAGCAGCACTGCGCTGCTCAGAACAAGTCTGCCAATCATCACTCTTCCTCCCGATGATGTTGCAAGTTCAGCTTACGCAAACGTAAACGTAATACAACCGCTTTCTGCACCTGCATCCTCTGGGAAGTGTTTTGGGTCGGCAGGAGGGGGGCGGATTACTCGAGGCCGTAGAGGCGGGCGATATCATCCAGCATCAGCCGGGCTGCCAGTACACCGCCGGCCGTGTTCCAGATCGTGTCGTCGACCTCGTGAACATTCCCCGCCTTCACGGCCGAAAGCGTTTTCCAGAGCGGATCCTGAAGCACCTCTTCAGACAGTTTTGTCGCCTCGCCATCGCCGGGCTCATAGGTGAAATAGAAAATGCGGTCGCCATCCATGTCGGGAATGCTTTCCTTGCCCACCTTGAGCACGAAGCTATCGACATCCTGGTTCTCGGGCCGCTTGAAACCGATCTTCTCCAGAATAAAACCGGAAAAACTATCCTTCTGATAAATGCGGATGTGACCCGGCATGAAGCGGATGACGGAGACCTTTTCGTTCACCCTGTTTCCCAATGCATCCGAGAGAGACTGAACACTGGCGTCGAAGTCCGAAAGCACGTTCTCGCCCTCTTCCGCTTTGTTCACGGCCTTCGCCCACAGCTCGAAGTTTTCACGCCAGTCGCCGCGTAGCCGCTCCGAGATGACGGTGGGCGCGATTGCCGAAAGCTGTTCATAGATCGCCTCATGGCGAATCCTGGTTCCCAGAATGAGATCGGGTTCGAGGGCCGCAATCAGTTCCAGATTAACGGCGCTTTCCTTGCCCACCGGCTCCACGCCGCTCATTTTCTCAGAGATATGATGGTACCAGGGATCGCCGTTCCACGAATTGGCAGCGCCCACTGGCTTCACGCCGAGTGCCAGCAGCGCTTCGGTTCCTTCGTTGGTGAGAACAACGACGCGCTGCGGTTCATCCGGAACCGTCGCCACGCCCATGGAGTGCTCGATCTCGGCAGCGTTTGCCATGGTTGCGAAAATTGCAGTCAATGCGGCAGATAAGAGTGGAAGGAAGCGCATTTCGGTCTCCTGTTTCGGCGCGACGTTCTGTCGAAGGCTTCGTCCAAACAAATGCTGTGTAACAATGTCAAGTTTTAAGTTGACATCCCTTTCCCATTTCTGAAATGCAGCCTTGGTGAAGAAGAGATCGATGCTGCGCTTTCTACCCTATTGCCTGTTGCTCGCGCTGATTGCCTTGCTGGCGATCGTCAGTCTGCATGTCGGCATTCGTTTCACGCCGGCGACAGAAGTCTGGCGCGCCCTGACGGAAGGGGGAGAGGATCAGGCAGCGCTGATCGTCAACACGCTGCGCGTTCCCCGCACCCTGATCGCCGTCGTGGTTGGCGGCGGGTTGGGGCTTTCGGGCCTTCTGTTGCAGACGGCAAGCCGCAATCCGTTGGCCGAACCCGGGCTTCTGGGTATCAACGCCGGAGCGGGGCTCGCCGTGGTGCTGCTCGTTGTCTTCGTAGGAACCAGCTCGCTCACCCTGATTGCGGCCGCGGCCTGCCTGGGGGCGCTGTTATGCGCGCTCCTTGTCTTCTCTCTGGCCTTCTCGGCAGGGGGAATAGCGTCTCCATCCTACTTGCTGCTCGCCGGTGTCACCGTCGCCGCGTTTTTGTCCTCAGGCATCCAGATCGCCCTGGTCGCCGATGAGCGCACCATGGAGGAACTGATTTTCTGGCTTTCGGGCGGGTTTGCGGATCGGGAGTTCAGTCTTCTCTACTTGGCGGTTCCGGCCATTGTCGGGTGTGCGCTGATCAGTTTTCTGCTTCACCCCATGCTGGATGCACTGCTTACAGACGATTTAACGGCAAAAACACTGGGGGTACCGGTTCTCAGGATTCGTCTGGCAGCACTCGTCCTGGCCGCCCTTTTGGCCGGAGTGGCTGTCTCCGTTGCCGGGGCCGGTGGCGTTTATCGGCCTTGCCGCTCCGCATCTTGCGAGGCTCTTTGGTTTTCAAAGCCATCGGAACCTAGCGCCATTATCTTTTCTGACAGGGGCGGCATTGGCACTTGCCGCCGACATTGCCGCCCGGTTTGTCATTTATCCGTCTGAAGCGCCCGTTGGTGTGCTTCTGGCAGCTGTCGGTGTCCCGGTGCTCCTTTATCTGCTGCAACGCAAACGGATCGGGGGCGCTGCGTGAGAACAGCAAGCCTTATTCAATCCGCCACTCCTGCCGCGTCGCGGGCGCTGATCCTTCTGTCGTGTCTCGTGCTGGTCTGCCTGTTGGGGCTTGCCAGTGTTGCGCTGGGTAGCTCGGGCATGCCGCTCGACCGCGTGGTCCTTGCCATTCTGGGAGCAGGGGAGCGCAGCGATACGATCATCATCTGGTCATTGCGCATGCCGCGGCTCCTGATGGCCGCGTTGTGCGGTGTGACACTGGCGCTCGCCGGGTTCATCCTGCAACGCGCAACGCGCAACGAGCTGGCCTCACCCGCCGTGCTCGGCATTGTCGATGGCGCAGCGCTGGGTGTGATGGTCTTCCTTCTCATGTTCAGCAATGGCTCGAACGCTCTTGTCGTCAGCATCATGTGGCAGCCACTGGCAGCCGTGCTTGGGGCCATGCTTTTTGCAGGCGTCGTCATTCTTCTTGCCCTGCGCACCGATGCGCCACCATTGCGCACCATTCTCTACGGTGTGGCACTCGGCGCGCTGGCAAAGGCCGGCGTAACGCTGTTTCTCGTCGATGGGCCGGTGCACCGCGCCAGCCAGGCAACCATGTGGCTGGCCGGTTCCGTTTATCAGGCGCGGTGGCAGGATGTTCAGGTTCTGACTGTGGCGCTCCTCATGCTCGTGCCGATCGCCTTTCTGCTTTCGCGTCGCATGGATCAGCTTCAGCTCGATGAACTCAGTGCACAGGCAACCGGCCTGCCGGTCCGCTTCACACAGTTGATGCTGTTTGCGCTGGCTGCTTTCCTCACGGCTGCCGCCGTATCCTTTGCTGGCGCCATCGGCTTTGTCGGCCTCATCGCGCCGCATGTTGCGCGCCTCATTCTGCCCGGGCGCGCCGGCACGCAAATGCTGGCTGCGGCATTGGTGGGCGCGGCGATGGTCATGGCAGCCGATATGATGGTGCGAACTTTATTCGCCCCGCTTGAGGTGCCTGCCGGAGCGGTGACGGCAATGATCGGTGCGCCGTACTTCCTTTTCATTCTCATACGTGCGGGGCGCATTCATGCATGACGACCATCGAAATGAGATCGAGCTGCGCTCCGTTGCGCTCGGCTATCCGGGCAAGCGTGTTTTCAACGAGCTGAACCTTTCGATTCGAACCGGCAGACTGACTGCCTTCTGCGGGCCAAATGGCTGCGGCAAATCAACCGCGCTCCGCGCCATGCGGGCGCTTTTGCCGGCAGACGCCGGCTCGGTGCTGCTGCGCGACCGGCCCATTGCCGATCTTCCGGCAAGAGAGCTTGCCCGCGAAATCGCCATGCTGACGCAAAGCCCGACAGCGCCCGATGAACTGACGGTCGAGCAACTGGTCACGCTTGGTCGCTACGCGCATCGCAAGGCTTTCACCTCTGACACCGGAGCAGACCGCAAAGCGATCACGAATGCGCTGCGCGAAACAAATCTCACCGACATGGCAGACCGCGCCATCGGCACCCTGTCGGGCGGCCAGCTCCAGCGGGTCTGGATTGCCATGGTTCTGGCGCAGGCGTCTCCCGTTATCCTGCTGGATGAGCCCACCAACCATCTTGATATCGCGCACGCTCTGGAGGTGCTGGCTCTGGTGCGCCGTCTTGGCGCGCAGGAGGGAAAGACGGTGGTGGTCGTTCTCCACGACCTGAACCTCGCCGCGCGCTTTGCCGACGATATCGTCTTCTTTCGCGGAGGCGAAGTGGCCGGCTCCGGCCCGGTGGAAGAGATATTCCGCCAGGAACTGATCGAAGACGTGTTCGGTATCGAATGCATCGTGCGGCAGGAAGAGGCGTCGCAGCGGCCTTATTGCGTGCCCATAGCTGCCTGTCCGGGGCGCCGCGATCGGCTTGTTCAGGACTAGACTTTTCAGGAAATGCTTCGCCAAAGCGTTTCGCATGGTTACTGAAACCTTGCTACGGCCGTTAAAGATTTCAGCCCGCATTGCAGTCCAAAACCCACGACTGGCAGGCCTTTGCGATGCTTAACAAAAACAGGCATTTACCGAAAATTTGAACTTTGTTTTCTTCAAATTAAGCACAAGATTTAACGGCGATTTCAGCCGCACCCTGCATTCTCGAAAGCATCGAAGGGCTGGCCCGGAAGGGACAAAACAAAAGGCTCTCGGGAGAAAACAGGGATCTTGAACTATGGCACGTTACGATGTTCAGGAAGCAGGCTTCGGTACGGCTGGTTCGTCCACCCAGGCCGACGTGCTGTTTCAACTTGGAATGATGTATGCGACCGGCCGCGACTGCGATGTCGATCTGGTCGCCGCGCACAAATGGTTCAACATTGCGGCGATCAAGGGGTCTGCACGTGCAGCCGAGCTGCGTTCGGAACTGGCGGCCGGAATGTCCAAGCAACAGCTCGCAAAAGCACTGCGCGATGCCCGCGAATGGATGACGATGCACTGATGCGGTGGAGGCGGTGGGGGTGGATCGCTCAGGACCCGGTCTGAAACCGTCCGGGGCCTGAGTGCGAGGCACCATCACACGCCTGGAGCCTATTCCGCTTCCTGAAAGCGAACGAGCATCGCGCCATCGTTAACCTGCGCGCCCTCAGCTGCAATCTCGGCGACGACACCATCATGCGGTGCGGTAATGGTATGCTCCATCTTCATTGCCTCAAGCACCAGCAGGGGCTGGCCTTTCTGCACGGTCTCGTTGACCGCGGTGCGAACCAGCTTCACCAGGCCGGGCATCGGGGCGCGAAGCTGGTCGCCGCCGGCAGTGTCCTGCAGGGCCTGCAGGGGATCTGCAACAGTGAGTGTCAGAGCATCGGCCCCGTCAAACACCGTCACATGTCCAGGCCAGCGGGCCACGCGAACCGGATCATCCCGGGAAACAACGATCGGCCGCCTGTTTTCCCCCGCCAGATCAACGCAAAGGGCGCCATCACTGCGCGCTTCCAGCCTCGCTGACAGTGCGGTTTCACCGTCATGGAGCTTTCGCTCATGCCGGAGCGCGCCGAAATGGCCATAGCCGGAGATCGCGGTGAACGGGTCTGGAGCGTCCGGATCGCAAACGGCATTGCTGGTGGCAGCAAATGCAGTTGCCAAATGGCGATCGCGTAAGGCCGGTGGTGTCGTGAGTGCAGCCTGTTTGCGGCCGATCAGCCCGGTTTCCAGCCGTCCTTCCCGGAAGTCCTCATCGCGCAGAAGACGGGCCAGAAAGCCAAGATTGACCCTGGTGCCTGCAATTTCCGTATGATCAAGCGCATTTGCAAGCTCGGTGATCGCTTCGGAGCGGCCGGGAGCGTGTGTGATGAACTTGGCGATCATGGGATCGTAAAACGGAGTGATGGTGTCGCCCTGTGCGACGCCGGCATCCACCCGCAGGCGCGTGTGTGCGGACTGCTCGGGAAACGTCAGATGGTGCAGGGTCCCGGTCGCCGGCAGGAAGTCGCGTGCGGGATCCTCGGCATAGAGACGCGCTTCAACAGCATGGCCCTCCAGCCTTATCTCATCCTGTTGGCAGGGCAGGGGCTCTCCGGCCGCGACCCGCAATTGCCATTCAACCAGATCGATGCCGGTGATCATTTCCGTAACGGGGTGTTCCACCTGAAGCCGCGTGTTCATCTCCATGAACCAGAAGCGATCAGGGCGCAGCCCATCGGATGCATCGACAATGAACTCGACAGTGCCGGCGCCGCTGTAGGAAATGGCACGGGCTGCCTTGATCGCGGCTTCAGTCATGGCCTCACGGGTCTCTTCGTTCATTCCCGGCGCCGGTGCTTCTTCGATCACCTTCTGGTGGCGGCGCTGTGCCGAACAGTCGCGTTCGAACAGGTGAACGATATTGCCGTGACTGTCGCCAAAGACCTGCACCTCGATATGACGCGGCGTTTCAATATACTTTTCGACCAGAACCCGTTCATCTCCGAACGAGGCCTTGGCTTCGCGCTGGGCGGAAGCGAGCGCGTCGGGAAAATCGTCCGGTGAACTGACCAGCCGCATGCCCTTGCCGCCTCCTCCCGAACGGGCCTTGATCAGAACCGGATAACCGATCTCGTTCGCTTTGGAAGCGAGTGCAACAAGCGCCTGCGTGTCGCCATGATAGCCGGGAACGACGGGGACACCGGCTTTTTCCATGAGACGCTTCGCGGCATCCTTGAGTCCCATCGCCCGAATCGCCTTGGACGATGGGCCGACAAACACCAGGCCGGCCGACTCCACCTTCTCAACAAAGTCGGGATTTTCGGAAAGAAATCCGTATCCGGGATGGATGGCTACGGCTCCCGTTTCCAGCGCGGCGGCGATAATCCTGTCGCCGTTCAGATAGCTTTCGGCAGCGGCGGCGGGTCCGATCGACACGGCTTCGTCGGCAAGCCGTGTGTGCAGGGCCTGCCTGTCGGCATCCGAGTGGACGGCAACGGTCGATATCCCAAGTCGCCTTGCGGTCCTGATGATCCGGACAGCGATCTCACCGCGATTGGCAATCAGGATCTTGTCGAACATCTGCAACGCCCCTTTCCCAAAGAGCTGCAGCATAACGTCCCGAAGGGGATTTGTGGCGAGAAATCTGAGAAAAATCGAAGTGTGCGGACACGTCGCTGCCGATGACATCATGTTCGAGCGGTGAAACAGAATGCGGGCGCGCCTGAGGATCCGCGCAGTATGCGTGAGAAAGTGATAAAAATATTGAAAAAACAGTACGATACTGTGCGCTCGTTACCAATTTCGTCCCGTAACGATACCCCGTTGCTACTGCTTAGCTGCGCCCGTGTCCCTATTCTGATGTCGGGTTTGGCGGTTGAGGCGCAACTCATGTCAAATGAGTGCTTGCAGCGAGGCGAAGGATGACAGTCACTGAATTGGTGAATGCAACGGGGTTTGGTTATTTCAATATAAATTTGATAAATATATAATTTTATCAAGTTAAGTATTGGCGATTTCTGTTGATTTTCTCTATTTAGATATTTCGTTATACTTGCGTTTATTCGATCTCGTGGTGATGCGCGCAGTGATTTCAGGTTCGATGGTTGTTTCGGTTTGAGATCCAAAAAGACAGACATACGGATCGGTCGGATCGGTTCCGGCCTGCAGCCGTAGCGGGTGTACGCATACACCGAGTTTCGGAGCGCTTGGAGGCGTGAAGCAGAGAAATTCGTTGAATTTGTCAGCAGACAACAAATGGACATTTCATGATGAAATATTCTCGATCCCGCTTTCTGTTCGCGAGTAGTTTTTTATCGATCTCCGCCACTCTGCCGGTCGGGCCGCTATGGGCAGCAGATATGCAGGGAACGGAGCCTGTCCCCGAGCCTCCATTGTTTTCCTCCACACCGCTGCGTCAGAATGCACGCATTGTCGGTGGTGCCCCGATCCGGGAAACCGTTGGCGGACCACCGATGGTTGCACCTGGGGAAGGTGTCCCCGTCTACAAGGGCGGGGGGTTGCCTCCGCTTCTGGACATCAGCGGAGAGTGCGGCGGCGTGGCCTGCCCTGCTGCGATGCGCGGAAAAATGCTTGAAAACAGTTCCGTGGGAAAGCTTCGGGTCGGCGAAAACACCGAACGTGCGGGACCGGAGGATCGCGCCCGACTGCCTTTCGTCATTTCGGTCGATGGACAGGTGGTCGACGAGAGCGGACAGATCACCAATGAGGGGATGTTCGGCGTATCGCCAGATGCCCGTCCCGTTGACAAGCAGCGCAAAACCGACCTGGATCTCAACTCGGTTGATATCCAGGTCAAGTTCGACGGTCTTGATGCCGAGCCACTTCTCAACATATCCACCGTTCCCGTGCAGCGCATATTCCGTGCGGGCGAACCGGTTCATTTCTATGCGACATCGAACTATCCAGCCTACATTACGCGGGCCGAGGTTCGCATCTATGAAAACAATGTCGCCTGGAGCAAAAAGCCGGTCGAGATCCTGCCGATCAATGTAAACGGCGAAGCCTCATGGGTGATGCCGCCTCAGAGCGGCCGCGAATTCCGATATGTGCTCCGGGTCTATGATGCAAAAGGCCGGTTCGATGAAACCGTGCCGATGACATTCGAAAGCACTCGGGGCGAATTTCTATCCGATTCGGGATACGGCACCGCCCCGGGCAGGGCAGAGGATCGCACCGCTTTCCGCAACATTCCCGTCTATGGAGGCTCCATAACCGTTCACGGCAAGAATGTTCCGGAAGGATATGGCATCGTCGTCTTCGACGAGATGGTGCCGCTTGATCCAAAGGGCGGTTTTGTTACCCAGCGCATCCTTCCCCCGGGACAGCATGTCGTGGATGTCTCGATCGACGGCGGATCGAAAGCGGGGGGGCTTTATTTCAGCCGGGACGTCAACATTCCAACCAATGACTGGTTCTACGTCGCGCTCGCAGATTTCACGGTGGGCAAACGCACGGGCGACAGCGGAATCGAAGATGCCCGTGTCGGAGAATACGACAAGGTCTGGAACTCCGGTCGCCTGGCATTCTACTTACGGGGCAAGATCAAGGGAAAATTCCTTCTTACAGCCGCCGCCGACACCGGAGAGAATGAAATCAAGAACCTGTTCAAGGATCTTGATGCCCGCGATCCGCGAGAGCTTCTTCGGCGTATCGATCCAGACAAATACTACCCGGTCTATGGGGATGATTCCACATCGGTGGACGATGCTCCCACCAACGGAAAATTCTATGTCCGCCTGGAACGGGGCGAAAGCCATGTCATGTGGGGCAATTACAAGACAAAGATCTCCGGAACGCGGTTCCTTCAGGTCGACCGTGGCCTGTATGGCGCGGAGATGGTCATGCGTTCATCCGGGAACACCTCGAATGGACAACCCAAATTCGAGGCGACGGCATTTGCCGCAAAGCCCGAAACGCTTCCTCAGCGCGATGAATTTCTCGGAACGGGAGGCTCCGCCTACTTCCTGAAGCGGCAGCGGATCGTCGACGGATCCGAGACGCTGCATATTGAATACCGCGACAAGATTACGGGGCGGGTGGTTGAACGCAGAGCCCTGACATACGGCGAGGACTACACGATCGATTACCTGCAGGGTGTCGTGATCCTCGATTCGCCACTCTCCTCAAGCACGGTCGACAGCGGGGGTGTTCGCGATGGCGCGCATGGTGGATACAAGGCCTATATGGTGGCCCAGTATGAATACCGGGCCCGCGCCGGCGAAATGGAAAACTACGTCTATGGCGGGCGCGCCCAGACCTGGATCAAGGACCGGGTGCGGATAGGCGCGACGGGCATCAAGGACGCCACGGGGCTGTCTGATCAGACGGCTTATGGCGCGGACATCAGAATTCAACGCTCCGAGGACACCTTTGTCGACGGTGAGATTGCCTATTCAAAAGGCCCCGGCTTCGGCTTCAGCCGTTCCACGGATGGTGGCCTGACGCTCACTGATACGGACACGGCAGGCAAGGAAGGATTGTCGGCAAAAGCCTGGAGCCTGCGCGGACAGATGGCGCTCAAGGATTTCCGCTTCTTCGGCACGGCAGGCACGCTGGGCGGATATTACGAGAAGAAGGAGGCCGGGTTCTCAAGCGTCACCGAACAGGTCAATGTTGACGAGCGCAGCTGGGGTGTGGAGGCCGAGATACCTGTCACCGCCAACATGGACGTCAAAATGACCTATGACGACTTCCAGAATGCGGATGGCCGTAAGACAAGTGAGGCCGAGATCGAGGTAAGCTACGCTCTCGATGCCTACTGGAAAGCCACATTCGGCGTCGCCTACTCGAAACTTCACTCACCTTCAGCAATATCTTCCGGCAAATCGGGGTATGATGGCAGCCGCATGGATGCAGGGTTGCGTGTCGATTACCGGCAAGACGATGACAACCTGTATTACGGCTTTGTGCAGGGCACGGTGGATCGAAAAGGCAGCATTGCCAAGAACGACCGCTATGGTGTCGGGGCGGAGGTTCGGCTGAGCGAAAAGGTGGGAGCTGAAGGCGAGGTCTCTTGGGGCAGGAGCGGCATAGGCGGCCTTGCGGCGCTCACCTATGACCCCACCCCGGAAGACCACTACTATATCGGCTATCGCCTCGATCCTGACCGGGCCACCGACGGCACCCACGGTTACGACCTGCAGGGGCGTGACTACGGAGCGGTCGTAGCAGGCGTCAAGAAGCGCATGAGCGATGTGGTCTCTGCATATTCCGAAGCCGATTACGATCTGTTCGGTCGGCGCAATTCCCTGGCCCAGCGCTACGGTGTCATCTACACGCCCGATGTGGCATGGACCTTTGATGCAGGTCTCGAAGCCGGCAATGTGGAAGACGACCGCGTGAACCCGGATACAGGCAAGGAACACGCCGATTTCGAACGCTATGCAGGCTCTCTGGGGGTGGGATTCAAGGATGAGGAACTCGGCCTCAATGCCAGGGTCCGCGGCGAAGCGCGGTTCGAGCGTTCGGATGACGAGACGCGGAACAGAAACACCTATGCCCTGAGCGCCGGGGCATCCATGGATCATGACGGTTATGGCCGCGTGCTCGGAAACGTCGATGCGGTCATCTCTCAGACGCCTGAAGGCACCTATTACAATGGCGATTACATCGAGGGGTCACTGGGATATGCCTACCGTCCGGTTGATCATGACATTCTCAATGCGCTGTTCCGCTATACATATCTCTACAACCTGCCCGGAAATCAGCAGATCAGTGGCAAGACACGGTCGACAAGCGGGCCGTTGCAGCGCAGCCATATTGTTTCGGCAGACCTGACTTACGACCTGCTTCCATGGCTGTCGGTTGGCGGCAAATACGGTATGCGAATGGGTGAGACGCGCGCGCGCTCGACAGATGGAACCAAAACGTTTGGCGACTGGAAGAAATCTTCTGCCCATCTGGGAATTCTCAGGGCCGATCTCCATGTGGTCAAGAACTGGGATGCGATGCTTGAGGGGCGCGCCTTCTATCTGCCCGAAATCCAGTCGATGGATTATGGTGCGCTTGCAGCCCTCTACCGGCACGTCGGCAATAACTTCAAGGTGGGTGCCGGGTACAATTTCGGGCGCTTCTCAGACGATCTTCGCGATCTGACCCTGGATGACCGTGGAGCCTTCCTGAATGTGGTCGGCAAGTTCTGAGGCCCGAGGCGGGCGTCGCTCAAGGGGGGGAGGCGCCCGCCACCCAACGGTCTGAAAGTTCGGCGCCAGTCGTCATTTCGACATAGTCGTCCACGAAACCTCAATGCGGTTGGTCAGGCGGAGCTTCCTTTTGGAAGCTTCGCCTGTCTGCTATTCCGGTTCTCGCGACCGGGTTTTGCAGCGTGTGGGACTGAGGGGCCATGGATTTGAGTGGAATCCGCATCAGCATTATCATTGTGATCACAGCGGTATGGACAAGCTCCGCCTGGGCGGGCTGGAAACCCATAGAGCGGGTCGAGCCATATTCGATCTCCGGGGCCACCGCTCTTGATCTCTACAGATCCATCGGTGAACGCGGTCCCAAACTCGGCATTCGCCGCGTGATCGCATACACCGATTTCAGGCTTACCTGGCGCCGGGACTATCAGCCGCGAAAAGATGGCGCCTGCGTCCTGGCCTCCGCGAAACCGAAATTGATCATCACCTATCGTCTGCCGCAGGTTTCAGGCTCGCTGTCTTCCCGAACAAGCGCCGCCTGGGAGCGCTTTATTGAAGGTGTGCGCACCCATGAACAGGTGCATGGTGAGATCATCACCGACATGGTGAAGAAGATCGAGGCTGTCTCAATCGGACTGCGGACCGAAAACGATCCGGGATGCCAGAAGGTGAGGGCGGAGCTCCAGAAGCACCTTGGAAGGCTGTCACGGGAACAGCGGCAGCGCAGCCGCGAGTTTGACCGTGTTGAGATGGGCGAGGGCGGCAATGTCCATCGCCTGGTCATGGAATTCATCAATGGCGACCGCGGGCGCGGCAACTGATACTGCCCGCTTGACTGCCTACATTCTGAAAACGCCGAACTTCGTTTCGCCGATCGGCGCGTTCAATGCCGAACCAAGAGACAGGGCGAGCACTTCGCGCGTCTTTGCCGGATCGATGATGCCGTCATCCCAAAGCCGAGCGCTCGAATAAAGCGGGTGGCCTTCACGTTCATATTTCTCAAGGATGGGCCTGCGAAACTCTGCTTCCTCCTCAGCGCTCCAGGAACCGCCCCTGCGCTCTATGCCTTCACGCTTGACGATGGAAAGCACCGTCGCTGCCTGCTCTCCGCCCATCACGGAAATGCGTGCATTCGGCCACATCCAGAGAAAGCGGGGAGAATAGGCACGCCCACACATCCCGTAATTTCCCGCACCGAACGAGCCACCGATAATGGCTGTCACCTTCGGAATCTGTGCGGTGGCGACGGCGGTCACCAGCTTGGCGCCATCCCGCGCTATTCCACCGGCTTCATACTTGCGGCCCACCATGAAGCCGGTGATGTTCTGGAGAAAGACAAGGGGGATTTTTCGCTGGCAGCATAACTCGATGAAATGAGCGCCCTTGAGTGAACTTTCGGAGAAAAGCACACCGTTATTTGCCAGAATTCCCACCGGAATCCCATAAATGTGAGAAAATCCGGTAATCAGCGTGGTTCCGTAATTGGCCTTGAATTCATCGAACTCCGAACCGTCCACCACCCGGGCGATCACTTCGCGCACATCATAGGGCTGGCGGGTATCTTCGGGAATGATGCCGTAGATTTCACACGGGTCGTAAACCGGTGGAATCGGTTTGCGAAGGTCCAGGGATAAGCTCTTCTTCCGATTCAGATTTTTTACAATACGCCGCACGATGGCAAGCGCGTGCTCGTCGTTCATCGCATAGTGATCGGCAACGCCGGATTCGCGTGTGTGCACTTCTGCACCGCCAAGCTCCTCGGCCGTCACAACCTCTCCGGTGGCGGCCTTGACCAGCGGCGGACCGCCAAGGAAGATCGTCGCGTTGCCTTTCACCATCACGGTTTCATCGCTCATCGCCGGAACATAGGCGCCTCCGGCCGTGCAGGAACCCATCACGCAGGCGATCTGTGGGATCCCCTTTGCCGACATGTTGGCCTGATTGTAGAAGATGCGCCCGAAATGCTCCCTGTCTGGAAACACTTCATCCTGATTGGGCAGGTTGGCACCGCCCGAATCCACCAGATAGATACAGGGCAGATTGTTCTCCAGCGCGATTTCCTGCGCACGCAGATGTTTCTTCACCGTGAGCGGATAATACGTGCCGCCTTTAACTGTCGCGTCATTGACGACGATGACGCATTCACGCCCCTCGATACGCCCGACGCCGGCGATCAGTCCGGCCGACGCGATGTCGCCACCATACATGTCGAAGGCAGCGAACTGGCCAATTTCCAAGAAAGGTGCCCCGACATCGAGCAACTGGGCAAGCCGTTCGCGCGGTAATAGCTTGCCGCGTCGTAAGTGGCGTTCGCGGGCTTCGTCAGAACCGCCGCGCTCGATGGCAGCAGCTTTCTCGGCCATCTCGCCAACCAGCGCCTCCATGCGCTCGAAATTGGCCCTGAATGCGTCGGAGGAGGGGGAAAGCTGCGATTGAAGGACGGTCATGCGGTCTCCTGCGGCGTGCCGGGCTCACGCCCAGTCGGTGGTCTGGTTCCCATGGTCTGGCAGGCCGCCCGCATCGCGCAGCATGCGTGCCATATGCATAAGATTGAATGTCATGAATGTCAGATTACGGCGCGTGAACGCGCTGTCATAGCCCGCACGGGTCCCATCCTCCATCTCGTCGCCATAGGACGGACCCGGGCCGGCTTCGCCAATCCATCCACAATCGGCCTGGGGCGGGATCGTGTAGCCAATATGCTGAAGGGAATAAAGCACGGTCTGGGCGACATGCTTGATGCCATCCTCGTTGCCCGTGATGATCGCCCCGCCAACTTTGCCGTAGTAAATGTACTGGTCCCTGGCGTTGCGTTGTCCCGAATGGGCATAGAGCCGTTCGATGATCAGTCGGCAGATCGAGCTTTCTTCGCCCAGCCAGATGGGGGAGCCGATCACCAGAATGTCGGCCGCGCTCACCTTCGGCCAGATTTTCTCCGGCCAGTCGTCGACCTTGGCCCCTTCCTCACGCATATCCGGGGCCACGCCGAACGCAATGTTGAAATCGGCGGCGCGCAGATATTCCGTTGAGACGCCGCAACGCTTCATCAGCGCCATTGAATCCTGCATCAGGTCTTCGGTGTGGGAGGCGGCCCGATCACTCGGCTTAAGCGTGGTGTTGATGAACAGTGCCGTGAGGCCGGATAATCGGCCGTCGCTTTGATCGGCGAGGCGTTTTTGCAGATCGTTGAGTGGCATGGTCTCTCTCCTAGGGTGCATTACCGATGTCAACGCACGGGAGCGGGCATGGTTCTCACGTTTCCGCCATCATTTCGCGCCCGATGAGCCAGCGCCTGATTTCGCTTGTTCCGGCACCGATCTCGTAGAGCTTGGCATCCCTTAAAAGACGGCCGGCAGGAAATTCGTTCACATAACCATTGCCACCGAGAAGCTGGATCGCATCGAGTGCGGTCTGCGTGGCTTTCTCGGCCGCATAGAGAATGCACCCGGCCGCATCCTTGCGGGTTGTCTCGCCCCGGTCGCAGGCCGCCGCAACGGCGTAGACATAGGCCCGGCAGGCATTCATTGCGGTATACATGTCGGCAAGCTTGCCCTGAACAAGCTGAAACGCGCCCACAGCTTGTCCGAATTGCTGTCTCTCACGCACATAGGGTAAAGCCACGTCGAGGCAGGCGGCCATGATCCCGAGAGGTCCACCAGCCAGCACAACGCGCTCATAGTCGAGCCCGGACATGAGGACTTTCACGCCCTGGCCTTCCTCAGCCAGCACATTCTCGAACGGCACTTCCACATCCTCGAATACAAGCTCCCCCGTGTTGGATCCGCGCATCCCGAGCTTGTCCAGCTTCTGCGCCACACTGAATCCCTTCATGTCGCGCTCGATGATGAAGGCGGTGATGCCGCGTGGCCCCGCATTCAGTTCGGTTTTTGCGTAGACAACCAGCGTGCCGGCATCGGGACCGTTGGTAATCCACATTTTGGAACCGTTCAGCACGTAGCGGTCATTTCGCTTCTCGGCCCTGAGCTTCATCGAAACGACATCAGAGCCAGCGCCCGTTTCCGACATGGCAAGCGCGCCCACCGTCTCTCCCGAACACAGTGAGGGCAGGTACTTTTCCTTCTGCGCGTCACTGCCCCAGCGGCGGATCTGGTTCACGCACAGGTTGGAATGGGCGCCATAGGACAGTCCGACAGAGGCCCGACGCCCGTGATATCTCCTCCATTGCAACCACATGGGCCAGATATCCGAGACCTGAACCCCCGTGATCCGGGTCTACCGTTATGCCAAGCAGTCCGAGCGCCCCCATCTCTTTCCACAGCTGTGACGGGAATTCGTTGCTTGCATCGATATCGGCGGCCAGCGGCGCGATCCTTTCCTGCGCAAAGCGATGCGTCATCTCGCGTAGCGCGTCGTTGTCCTCGCCCAGTCCGAAATTCATCGATCCGGTGTACATCGTTTCCTCCGGTCAATTCACAGCGCCTACAAGGCGCATGGTCATTGTGTGGTAATTTGCGGCGACTTCATCGGCAGAAAGGCGAAGTTCCGGTCGGAACCAGACGATGACGCCTGTGATCATCTGGATGATTGCCATCGCTGTCAGCGCCAGGTCATCGATCTGAAACGCTCCATCGCGCTGCCCATCGGTCAGGATCTGTCGCAACGCGCCTTCATAGTGGCTGCGCAGCCTGAGAATGTCCTGAAGGCGTGGCTCAGAAAGACTGCGCAGTTCCAGATTGCTCACATGCGTGGCGTTGCGACGGGCCAGATGAAAGCGGATATGGTGTTCGACAAAGGCTGCAAGGCGTCCTGGCGCGCTTTGCCTGTTGGAGCCACTTGCAGGACGCGCTTCCTCCCAGGAAGCGATCAGATTTTCCATATGCTCGCGCATGAGCGCATGCAGCAATGCTTCCTTGGTCGAAAAATACCGGTATAGCGCTGCCGGTTGCACACCCACCTCGGCGGCGAGCTGTCGCATCGACATCGCTTCAAAACCAAGACGCGCCATGAGGTCGAGGGCGGCAGCACGGATTGCTGCCTCCGTTTTCTCGCCATCGGAGCCGGTTGTACGCGCCATGGAGCCTCCCTTCGAGAAAGTAATAAAACGAACGTTCAATTAATTCAAGAAGGTGAAGGATAAGCGTTTCGGTTCGAACCGAACGCCAAACGGGGAGCGCTACCAATGATGAAGAAAACGGAGCCGTCTGGACGGGACAGAAGCACGTATGCCAATTCGTTGTTGCCAGGGCGGGAAACCGGGAAAATCGACCCTGTTCTCCATACCGTCGCGCCCGGTTGACACAGGCGGCTCCGTTGTCGAAACAACGTCGTCACCCATTCGAGGTTCCAGAAAAATCGCCCTCCGCGATTTTGGAATTTTATCCACCATCACGGATTTGCCGTTGCCGCCTCGTGCGCAGTGTGTCGACGAGCAGAAGGAGCGATCCGGCAGCAAGGCCCGACACGATCACCATGCTCGCGGCACCCAATCCATTTCTTTCCAGCTCAAGGGCCGAAACGGATAGAGCGGCCAGAAGCACCAGATTGTTGGCACTTTCCGATAGCGCAAGGACGAAACCCGCCGCCCTTCCAGCTCGCTGCGCGATGAGCGCGGTGCTGGCAGGAGCGGCATATCCCAGCGCCAGGCCACAACCGCCCAGGCAAAGAAGTGCCCCCGACAGCGGCAACGGCGCAATGAGGAACGCAGCGAAGGAATGGAAAAGCAGAAACACTGCGGCGACGAGCAGCCGCCGGTCACTTTTCAAAGCGCGTTTGGCCGGTCCGACGGAGACATTGCCCAGGGCCAGGCCAGCGCCGAACGCGGCAACAGAAAGGCCGGTGAGCAAGGTATCGATCTCGAAGCGCTGGCGAAGCACTTCACCGCTAAGAGCGAAACCGGCGACAGCAGTTCCGTTCCACAGGGCTTTCGCCGCCAGGATTGTGAAGAGTTTCGGCATCCTGTCACTCAACCGGGGCGAGGCAGCCACGGATCGCACGGTGGGATCGCATCGAAGAACATGGCTCAGCGGCAAGAGCAGGACGAGACACCCGGCAGCGCTTGCCAGAAACGGCGCGCGCCAACCGAATGCCTGTGTGAGCCAGCCAGCGAACGCAGGTCCCAGCGCAATGCCGGCAGTCATGCCGAGCATCACCAGTCCCATAGCCCGCGCATGATCCTGCCGCGGCAACCGGTCGCCGATCAGGGCAAAGACGGCCGGTATGGTGGCAGCGGCAGCCATGCCACCCAGTACACGTAGGAATATTGCCACACCGAGCGAAGGCGCGATGGCCACGGCAAGACCGTCAGCGGCAAGCAGGGCAAGTGCGATGAGCAAAAGACGTCGCCGATCGATCCCTCGTGCGAGAAGCCCGATGAGCGGTGCTCCGATTGCATATGCCAACGCGTATCCAGAGATGAGCCATGACGCGGCAGCAGGGGCCACGCCATAGGCCAGGCCGATGGGTGTCAGCAATGGCGCAATCATGAATTCCGTTGCACCGACGAAGAAAACGGCCAGCGCAAGCACTGGCAAAAAGAGCCCGGAATGCATGGACTTCTCCAGAAACGAAGTGGGAAGGCGACGGGGAGCAGAAAGCGAGAGGCCCCTTCACGCAGCATGAATGTGCTGCTCGGACCTTTAAGAAGACGGGAGACGGTACCGGGGGGCTGTGGCCGGGCCACGCGAGAGAAAGGCTCTCAAACGGTGTCATCATCCTGCAGGATGTCGCGCCGACTTGCAAGTGCCGAGCTCTGCCTGCAAACCATGAGGGGTGGAAATCATTGACCGATTCAAGTCGAATGCCGGCGATTCACTTCGGGAACCTTCAAATGCATGATATCCTCCTTTTGTCTGTTCAAGACATGCGGAACCACCCATCTTCCATGGCGGAACGGCCATGGGCATGAGGTTGTTCAAGGGAGCGGAAAGCTGGTGGGATCTGCCTGCGGGGTCAGCCAACACCATTGCCGATGTGCCGGGCGTGCGTGTGGGGCATGTCACGCATTGTGAGGGGCCCGCGCGCACCGGTGTCACGTCAATCCTGCCGCATGACGGCGACCTTTTCCGCCAGCCAGTGCCGGCCGGGCTGGCCGTCCTCAATGGTTTTGGAAAAAGCGCCGGGCTCATGCAGCTCGCTGAACTGGGGCGCATCGAAACGCCGATCCTGCTGACCAACACATTTGGTGTGGCCGCCTGTACCACGGCGTTGATCCGCCACGCGGTTGCTCAAAATCCCCAAATTGGTCGTAGCCTTCCCACGGTCAACCCGCTTGTGCTGGAATGCAATGACGGGCGTGTCAGCGACATTCAGGCGCTCGCGGTCACGGAGACAATGGGGAGTGACGCCATCGCAGCCGCCGCGGGTGAATTTGCACAGGGAACGGTGGGTGCAGGGACCGGCATGCGTACATTCGGGTTTGCCGGAGCCATTGGCAGCGCCTCACGGTGTGTTTCGCTGCCGTCGGGGCGTTCGCACGTGCTGGGTGCCCTTGTGCTTTCCAATTTCGGCAGGCCTGGAGATCTCAGATTGCTGGGCAGGCGCGTCGACATTCCAAAACCGCAGCGTGCAGACCCGCACGACAAGGGTTCAGTCATCATCGTTTATGCCACTGATGCGCCGCTTGATGCGCGCCAGCTCAGCCGTATCGCAAGGCGAGGAGGCGCGGCCCTGGGGCGGCTGGGCAGCTACTGGGGCGACCAGAGTGGCGATGTGGCGCTGGCATTTTCCACTGCCAACCGGCTCTCCATCGATGGCGAAATGGAGACCATCGAGCGGCTTGCGGAGGCAAAACTCGACCGCTTCCTTCTTGCGGCGGTCGAAGCGGCGGAGGAAGCGGTCTTGAACGGGCTGTGGCACGCCAGACCCGTAACTGGGTATGACGGGCTCAGGCTACCGGTCCTGAGCGATCAACTTTTGCCACATACGGCCTGACGCTCTTGTCCCGCGTTCGCGGGAGGAGTAAGCCCGGGGCAAGGGAGCCGTTTCACGGCTTCCGGCCAGCCCTCGCACATCTCCTCTCCCTTGGGTGCGACAGCCAGCAATAATCCCTGGTTCCGGAGACACTTCATGCACGCCCGTCCGTTTCATGCCATCCTGATCCTGTGTCTGTTGACCGCGCCGGCTCTGGGGCAGGGCGGACAGGAGAAAATCGCTTCCGACATCGGTCGGCGGGTGTTTGAGCGTTATGTCTCACCGGCGCTGGAGGGTTTTCGCCAGACGAGCGGCGCCCTGTCGTTTTCTCTGGCAAACCTATGTGCGGGAACTGGCAACGCCGACATTGAAGAAACGCAAGCGCGGTTTGCGGACACGCTAGCAGCCTTTGCCCAGATCTACGTTCTGCGTTTTGGCCCGCTTGTGGAAGACAATCGCTTCGAACGCATCTTCTTTTGGCCGGATCCGCGCGGGGTGACCCTGCGCCAGGTGCAGGCGCTGCTCGCCTCAGACGACCCCTTACCGGATAAACTCGCCGGTCAAAGCGTCGCCCTGCAAGGGCTGCCTGCGCTCGATTTCGTGCTTTTCGGTTCGGGCGCAGATGCGCTGAGCAAAGACGAAAAGCGCTGCTCCTACGCACAGGCGATCGCCGCCAACATTGCGGATCTGGCCAAGGCTCTGGACAATGCGTGGCAAGACGGTAGTGCTTTTCACACCGCCTTCACCGCACCAGCGTCTGACCGCGACCCCTACCGCTCGAAAGCGGAAGTCGCCGGCGAGATCGTGAAGGCCGCGGGCACGGCACTGGAGTTCGCGCGAAACGCCGAACTTCTGCCGGCCCTCGGTAATACCGCTGAAAAAGCCCGCGGCAAACGGGCACCCTTCTGGCGTAGTCGTCAGACCTTCAGCTTTGTGGCCGCGCAGATCGAAGGAGTTCGGAATTTGGTCACTGCGGCCGGCTTTGTCGACGGCCCTTCAACGCTCGTCAATGGCTATGGCCGCGCGATGGCTTTCGATCTGGCAAACGCCCGCAAGGCGCTGCTTTCGGTGGACACGGAGCCGGAGAGGGCTTTCTCACGCGGCGAGGAAAGAGACCGTATTTCCTACGCCAGCATTGCCATGGAAGGAGCGAAGGAAACTCTGAACGGGGAGCTTTCCGGCGCTCTGGGACTGGTTATGGGATTCAATGCGCTCGATGGAGATTGACCGGCGAACATTCCTCGCTCTAGCCGGTGCCGCCATTGCACAGGGTGTCACACCCGCAATTGCGCAGGAGGACGAGGCGCTGTTTCTCGGCGCGCGGCTCAATGCGGGGGGCTTTGAAGCTGCGGTAATCGATGCGGGCGGTCGCGACCGTATCGTGCTGCCGCTGCAAGCGCGCGGGCATTCCTTCGCCATCGATGCACCGCGCCGTCGCGCCGTGGCCTTTGCCCGCTCGCCGGGCCGGTTTGCGGTGGCATTCTCGATTGATGGTAAGGGCGAACCGGTGGCCTTCGCTCCGCCGCATGACCGTCATTTTTACGGGCACGGTGTCTTCACGGCGGATGGCAGGCTCCTGCTTGCCACCGAAAACGATTTCGACGCAGAGCGCGGCGTTACCGGGCTTTACGATGCCACCGCCGGATTTCATCGAATTGGGGAGTTCGACGCTGGTGGGTTCGGACCGCATGAGGTGATCCTCCTGGCAGACGGCAGGACGCTGTGCATCGCCAATGGTGGCATTCTGACCCATCCCGATTATGAGCGCGTCAAGCTCAATCTGGCGACGATGAAGCCAAACCTCACCTATATCGACCTGGAAACCGGAGACATCCTCGAGCAGGCGGAGCTCGCGCCCGAACTGCACAGGCTCTCCATCCGCCATATGACTCTCGATCGCTACGGAGCGGTCTGGTTTGGCGCGCAGTATCAGGGGGAAGATGGCGCCCGACCGCCGCTTGTCGGTCGCCATCGCAGGGGAGCCTCGATCGAGCTTTTTCCCGGGCCGGTTGCGACACTCGAATCTCTGGGCAATTACATCGGCTCGGTCGCGACCGATCTGGCCGGTGAGATCATTGCCACTTCATCGCCGCGCGGCGGGCTATCCGTGTTCTGGGATGCGGCGACAGGCCGTTGTCTGGGCGAACGCAGGCTCAAGGACGGGTGCGGGCTTGCACCGCTGGCCCGGCACCGCCTCCTGGGTACGAGTGGCCGCGGCGCAATCGTTCGCACCGGGCCCCGACGCATCGTCAGGGGCTGTTCGCGCTGCGGATCCGGCTGCTCCGGCATGGGACAATCATCTCCGTCGCATCTGAAAGACGGTCGTATTCCGGTGTTTTCCGACTTGCCGTTGGCAACCACTGCCCTTATCTTCGCCCCGTTCTCAGGGCGGGGTGAAACTCCCCACCGGCGGTAAGCGGCATTTGCCGCAAGCCCGCGAGCGCCCTTTCGTGAAATCCGGAAGGGGTCAGCAGATCAGGTGAAACTCCTGAGCCGACGGTGACAGTCCGGATGGAAGAGAACGCGCGATGTCGTCTGCCGTAGCACCGCCGGCGACATTCGCCCGTGATCGCCTTGGGTGACGTGTCTGTTGCGAAAGGAGATCTCGATGACACACACCCGCTATGCATTCATCAAGGCCAATTGGCACGCCGACATTGTCGATCGTGCACTCGAAGGGTTTTGCGAGCTTATCCCCGCCGATCAGGTCGATGTGTTCGATGTGCCCGGCGCATTCGAAATGCCGCTCGTCGCCCGTGACCTGGCACAATCGGGCCGTTATGCAGCGGTTGCCGCCGCAGCCTTCGTGGTGGATGGAGGCATTTATCGGCACGACTTTGTCGCGCAGGCGGTGGTCGACGGGCTGATGCGCGCCAGTCTCGACACCGGCGTTCCGGTTCTTTCCATCTCGCTCACGCCGCATCACTATCAGCCAACCGAACATCACACGGCCATCTACCGCGAGCATTTTGTCGAAAAGGGCCGGGAAGCTGCGAAAGCCGCGCTCATGATCGGCAAAACACGCGCCGCCCTGGCAGCCTGAGCGGGGAAGCAGGCTCCGGCAGCCAAGGGTGGTGAAAAGCCTTCCGTTTCAGGGCAGTCTCGCCGACCGGTCTCTCAGAGCCGGTTGCGCGCGGCTGCCAATGCCGCAGCGAACGCCTCTTCGAACACGTCGATTTCGTGCTGCGGCCCCACACTCACCCGTATGCAGCGGTCGAGACCGGGAGTGGCTGGCTTGCGCACGAAAACATCGCGCTCAAGCAATCCCTGCATCACCGTTTCGGCGATCGCCTTGCCGCCGCAGTCGATGGCGACAAAATTCGTGGCCGAAGGAATTGAGCTGAGCCCGTTTGCCGAGGCAATCGCAGCGAGCCGGTCGCGGCAGGCGCTGATTTTCTCCAGCGTTTCGCTGAAATACGCCTTGTCCTTGAGCGCGGCCAGACTGGCTGCCTGCGTCACGCCCGGCATTCCGAAGTGATTGCGGATCTTGTCGAACGCGCGGATGGTCTGCGCTTCTCCGATAACATAGCCGCATCGCATGCCAGCGAGCGCATAGGCTTTTGAGAAGGTCCGCATGCGCAGGACGTTGGGCCTGTCCGGCTCGAAGCGGGGCAGGGCGCTTGCAGGGGCCGTCTCGCCATAGGCCTCGTCCAGTATCAGCATGCTGGTTTCAGGCAGGGATTCGATGAAGCGCTGAACCTCTTCTGCTGCCCACCAGGTCCCCATCGGGTTGTCCGGATTTGAGAGATAGACCAGCGGCGCATTCTCTGCGACCGCGGCATCGTGCAGGCCCTTCCAGGTCTTCGTAATCGCCCGCATAGGGAACTGTCACCAATCGTCCCCCGAAACCGGCAACGTGATAATTGAAGGTGGGATAGCCGCCGAGCGAGGTGACGACCGGGGTGCCCGGCTCAACATAAAGGCGGGCGACAAGGCCCAGAAGCCCGTCAATGCCTTCGCCGACGACAATGTTCTCCGGTTTCACGCCATGTTCCATGGCAAGTGCAGCACGAAGGTCGGAACTCTCCGGATCACCATATTTCCACACATGCCGTGCTGCATCTTTGATCGCTTCAAGGGCACGAGGGGAGGGGCCAAATCCGTTTTCATTGGCTCCAAGCCGAGCACGGAAAGGCCGCCCTGCGGCGCGCTCCTGTGTTTCCGGCCCCACAAACGGGACCGTGGAAGGGAGGGATTGGGCAAGCGGGGTAAGCGGTGGGCGTCGTGTCATGGGCCGTGTCTGGTCTGTGCTTTTACATTCTGGAACGCAGCGACCCTACATCAAGCACGACCCGTGTGAAATCGCTTTGCACCGTTCCTCTGGCTGGCAAGGCACAAAAAAACAGGGCCCGGCAAATGCCAGGCCCTGCATCAAGCTATAAGGCTCTTCTGATTAGAAGTCGCGCTGGAAGCGGATGAAGCCCTTGAAGTAGCCGTCAGACGCGCTGTCGCCGTCGAAGTAGTTGACTGCAAGCTTGGTGTTGAAGTTCTCAACGAGAGCGTAATCAACAACACCGCCGATGGCCCAGTCGTCATTGCCGGAAGCGTGCTGGTCACCGAAGTACTGACCGCCGAAGCCAACCGAGAGCTTCGGAGTAGCAGCGTACTTCACATAACCGCCGAGCGAGTACTCGTAACCGGTAATGGCGTCCCAAGACACGGAGTAGAAGCTGTGGCCGGACTCGTAGGTGCCGAGCAGTTCGAGGGAGAGCTGCTGCGTCGCCTTGATCTTGGCAATTGCCTTGGCTGCCCACTCTTCAGCGGTCGCGTCGTAAGCAACCCAGCCGTCAACGGAGCCCCAGCCCTGGCTGACGCCAAGCTTACCAACAACATTCGGCGTGTAGTCGTAGTTGCTGTCAGCTTCTTCAACGGCAAGCGAAACGGTCACACCGTTGCCGGCTGCGAAGTCGTAACGGATGAAGTGAACGCGATCGCCACCGCCGCTGTCGAACTCACCCGAAAGGGCTGCATCATACAGCGTGTCGGACATACCCATGGAGAGGCCGCCGAGCGAAATGATTGCCTGCTGAAGGTTAACGCCGGAGCTGACAATGCCGTTGGACAGGAAGCCGCCATCGTTCAGACCGGGAGTTGGCGTCGGAAGGCCGCTTGCCGACGATGCACGCAGCTTGATGAAGCCGCCGAGCGTGCCGTATTCGGTCTCGGAGCGGGCGTCGATGTTGAGCTCGCCGCGTGCATACTTCTTCCAGCCATCGTCGTTCTCATGCCAGTCGATCTGGTAGCGAACCATGCCGCCGATCTTCAGGCAGGTCTCGGTGCCGGGGATGTAGAAGAAGCCTGCGCCGTAGACGTCGCAAACGCGGACATATTCCATCGGCTCCGGCTCGGGAACGACGATCGGGTCGGCTGCTTTGGCGCCGGTCGCTGCAGCTGCGAGAGCTGCGGAGCCAATGAGAAGGCTCTTGAGTTTCATGTTCTGACCTCCAGTCAAAGTTCTAAATGCGGGTCTGGGTATTTTGCTGAAGGACAGCGTTCCCTGCCCCATCCCCAAGAAAAGAAAAGTTCGCGCTTTCGCGCCCCCTTTCCGAGCCTGACATTACTCATGGCGACGCTACGTTCAACCGCGATTAGACGGCAAGCCTGCCCGGCGGCCTTCTATCCCGAACGGCTGTTGCACAAATGACACGATCTGAGGCGTCGGGTAACTCTTTCTTAACATCTGGAGGGGTGATAGCGGCATTATATATGTGTTTACGGCCCGTATTTCCGCCGCCTGGCCGCACGAATCGTCTCTACAAACGCTGATTGAGCCTTTTCGATTCACGCGGGAAAGGTGCCTTTGAGCCTGGTGATTCCCGTTGCATCGATGTCGAACCATGGCTTCAGGTCGAATTTCTTTATTATTAGGCAGGGAAATGGGAATGCCGTATTGATTGTCGGGCCGGTTTTCTTTATCCACCGTTTCGCCGGAGAGGTGGCCGAGTGGTCGAAGGCGCTCCCCTGCTAAGGGAGTAGGCTCCAAAAGGGCCTCGTGGGTTCGAATCCCATCCTCTCCGCCATTTTCCCTTTGCAAATCATTCTTCCGTGCCACGCCTCCTTCGTGCTGAAGCGTGGTTTTCCGGCGTTTTTTCAATGAGTTGAGCTGAAATGGCTGCAGGTTCTTCAGGATTCTGACTGGAGGTCAGAACATGAAACTCAAGAGCCTTCTCATTGGCTCCGCTGCGCTCGCAGCTGCAGCAACCGGTGCCAAAGCGGCCGACATGGTCGTCGTCCCCGAGCCGGAGCCGATGGAATATGTCCGCGTTTGCGACGTCTACGGCGCAGGCTTCTTCTATATCCCCGGCACCGAAACCTGCCTGAAGATCGGCGGCTATGCCCGCTATCAGATCGACTGGTCGGACAGCGACGACGGCAAACTCGGCCTCATGGGCGGGACGAAGGTTAGTGGTGCTCTGGACGATATCGTTGCAACGGACGCCGGTGGCTGGCGCAAGCTGGCACGCGCCAACCTCACGATCGATGCTCGCTCCGAGACCGAATACGGCACGCTCGGCGGCTTCTTCGAACTGCGCGCCGATGCCTATTCCGGTGTTTCCAGCCTGGGTCTGCCGAGCGATACCGCTCCGCTTTCACTGAACGGCATTACCCGCGGAACATATCTGAACCAGGCCCTACATCACGCTCGGTGGCTTCTTCGTGGGCTACAAGACCTCGATCTTCGATCAGGGCCTTGGCGGCGAATTCGACGCTGGTGGGTTTGATTCCTCAATCCACACGCTCGGCTACACCTTCGTTGCTGGCAGCGGTGTTTCCGTTTCGCTCGCTCTCGAAGAGGCTGATTACAACTACGACTACACGCCAAATGTGGTCGGTAAGTTCAGCGTCTCGCAGGGCTGGGGTTCGGTCTCGGCATTCGCTGCCTACGACGCGACGGCCAAGGAATGGGGCATCAAGGGGCATGCTGGCTTCAACGCCACGCAGAACCTCTCGCTTGAGCTGCTTGCCACCTACTTCTCCGACGCAAGCCTCTACAGCAATGGGTACGACTACTCGCTCGGCGGCTACATGAAGTATGCCGCTTCGCCCAAGCTGGCTGTTGGTTTCGGCGGCCAGTACTTTGGCGACAAGCATTCTAACGGTGCAGACGACTGGGCCGTTGGCGGCGTCATCGACTACGAGCTGGTCGAAAATCTCGATACCAAGATCGCGGTCAACTACAAGGACGGCGACAGCTACTCTGACGGCGCGTTCAGCGGCTTCTTCCGCATCACGCGGGGCTTCTAACGAAGCGTCAGTGAAAAAACTTCTGAGCCCGGCAGAGCGATCTGCCGGGTTTTGGCTTTGAAGACTTCGCTGGTAGCGGGCGCAACAGATGCAAATGCTTCGGGTGACAGGGTTTAGCGCGGTCTTCGGTCAGGCTCTCGGTACTGCGAGTCCAGTTGTACAGGATCCCGAACCTCCTGAAAGGAGAGGTCATCGTTCATCGCTTGGGGCTCTTGAGATGAATGTACACACAAGCGTAAAAGTGAAAAAATATGGACGAACCTCAACCAATGGTGGTATTTGCCATCGCAGGGGCCAGTCAAAGCTTGGGGGAGTTTGGGATTTTTGTCCTGAGAGGGTGGTTCGAGTCTCGGAATTGCGATGTTGTCGTAGCTGATATCAAAATCTGCGGGGTGGCCTGACATGGAGACGGCCAACAATTCCGCAGAAGCCTGGGAGACTTCCAGGCCTCGCTACTGTGTGACTTTCGGTAGCGAAAAGCTGCGTCTCGTTTCCGAGCACAGTCTGAGAGAACTGTTTGAAAAGTATGGCGACATACTTTGGGAACCTGGCACGCATAAATACAATGTCACCTTCTTCATCGGCGAGCTTGATGAGCTCTTGATGGGGAAACGCTTCAGTGCCTTCGAGCAAAGCCAGCTCGATGAACTGATCGGAAAATTGCGCGCTCGCGGAAACAGCAATGCGACCATCAATCGAAAGATGGCCGCGCTGAGCAAGCTTCTGCGGAAAGCGCATAAAATGGGTGATATTCACAGCCTGCCGGAATTCCGGCGCCAGAAGGAACGGTCCGGTCGCATCCGGTTTCTGTCCCATGCGGAGGAGGAACTCCTCTTTTCAGCCATACGACAGCGCAGCGAGGACGCGTGGCGATTATGCGTGTTTCTCGTGGATACGGGCTGCCGCCTGGGTGAAGCCATGGGCCTGACATGGAACGATGTCGGGGAGGGGCGCGCGAGTTTCTGGATCACAAAATCCGCCCGGGCCCCGCTCCGTGCCATTGACCAGCCGGGCACAAGTGGTCGTCGACATCCCGAAAAATGGCCGAAAGGGACCCTTCGACATACTCTCCCAGGCGCAGTTCCGTACGATATGGAACGATGCCAAGGCCGAGATTGGGCTATCTCAGGATACTCAGGTCGTGCCCCACGTCCTGCGTCACACCTGTGCTTCCCGGCTGGTTCAGGGCGGCATCGACCTGCGACGTGTCCAGATGTGGCTTGGTCACCAGACCCTGACGATGACCATGCGGTATGCGCATCTGGCTACAGGTGACCTTGACCCGTGCGTCGGGGTGCTGGAGCAGTTCACGTCCGCAAAGGCGTCACAGACCGGGTAGAGGGCGCCGGTTGCCGCCCTCGCCGTCCTGACAGCTTTGGCATATGGGGCAATCGGACCTTCCATGGGCATTCTGAGGTCAACAGATTGGGACGGCGCTTCTACGCTTGGCTTTATTTGATCCTGTTGAGAAAAGCAGCGATCTGTTTTGGCAGGTCATCCGTTTCCAGAAGCGGTGCATGACCCTGTCCGGGTACCACGATCTGTTGCAGGTTGGGATGTCGCGACGCCATGGTCGCGAGTGTTTCGGCTGACAAGAGCCGCGAATTCTCGCCACGAATGGCCAGAACGGGAATGCGGGCCAGGCCGTCAAATTGCGGCCAGAGTTCAGGAAGGGGGCGGTTGAGATTGATGGCGTAGAGCGTGCGTAGAAGTTTGGGATCGAAGTCGCCACGTAGCTTCCCGGCTTTCTGCACGTAAAGGGCTTCGGCAAATCGGCGCCAGTCCTCATCGCTGAGCGCACAAAAGGCAGCGCCATGAATGGATTTCTGGATCCGGGCGGCTTCGCTCAGTGTTTCGGGAATGGGAGCGCGTTGAAGTGAGGCCCGGATCTGAGCGAGCCCGTCTCCTTCGATCACTGGTCCGATATCGTTCAGTATCGCGGCTTTGAGCAATCCGGGCCGTGTCGACGCCAGCGCCATGGTGACAAGCCCGCCACGCGAGGTTCCGATAAAGGCAGCGTGCTCGATGCCCAGCACGGACAGTCCGTTTGCGATGTCGTCGGCTTCGACGGAAACATCATAGCGTCGCCAGTCGGCATCATAGGCCGAGCGCCCGCGTCCACGATAATCGAATGCCACGACCATGTGCGGATTTTTGCAATCGGTCGAAAGATGGCATGCGAGTTGATGAAAATCGCGAACGTTGCGGGTCAGGCCTGGAAGACACACGACGGGCAGACCGGAACTGCCCTCTCCATAAATGCGGGCATGCAGCCGCAAACCATCCCGGGCGGAATAGAAGAATTCGCGATAACAACCCCCGGGTTCTGCGATATCCACTGTCATTTCCCACCGCTGGAATCTAATGAGGCTGGAACAGTGCAGGTCTAACCGCCTGCAGCGATGTCCCGGGCCATGTCGAACTTGCCGGTCAGGCGCATTTTGTAGACCTGCAGATTTTCCATCACTCTTTGAACATAGTTGCGGGTCTCGGTATAGGGGATGCGCTCGACCCAGTCGACAATCTCTTCGACCGGTTTGCCGCGCGGGTCGCCATAGCGTTTCATCCAGTCAACGGCCCGGCTCGGCCCTGCATTATAACCGGCGAATGTCAGGATATAGGATCCGTTGAAGCGTCCGAGCTGTTGGTCGAGATAGGCTGCCCCAAGTCTGATGTTGTAGATTGGATCGGCCTTCAGCCGGGTGCGCGAGTAGGGCAGGCCGCTTCTGCGCGCCATCTCGCGGGCAGTCGCCGGCATGAGTTGCAGCAGCCCGCGCGCGCCAGCCGGCGAGACCGCACTGGTGTTGAATTCGGTCTCCTGCCGCGCCACGGCATAGGCGAGGGCCTCGCGGGGGGCGGGCAGGGCGGCCGCAGCCGGGATGGCGCCAAGCGGATGTGCCAGCGCACCAATGTCGAGGCCTCTGCTGGCGGCAATCTTGCCGATCCGGAGCGCAGTCATATAGTCCTTGCGCGCCTTTGCCATGTCGACAAGCAGCGATAGCTCGCCAGGGTTTGTCAGGGTCTGTGCGAGCTCCCGATAAAAACCATCTGCCCGCCACGCATGGTTGGTCTGTTCGAGCAACTTGATTGCACGCACGAGGGTGCGTGCGGAGAAATGCCGGCGATCACGATCGGTGGCGGCGGGCTTGTGCGCGGTCAATTCTTCCCGGTCCAGTGCGGCCGTGGCCAGTTGCCCGTAGAATGTCGCTCCATAGTGCGCGGCTTTCTCGTAGAATTCCGTGGCTTCTCCAGGGCCGCCGGCTTCTGCAGCACGCCCCATCCAGTAGTTTGCACGCGCCCTTGAAATGGGACCGCTCGCAATTCGCTCAATGCGGCTGAAATGTCTGGCCGCGGTCGGGGCGTCATACAGAAAACGCAGTGCGTACCAGCCAGCGTGAAACTCGGCGTCCGCCGCCCGGGCCGGGCTTTCGGCAGAATGCGCCACGGCCACCTGATAGGCCCTTTCCGGGTCATCGATATCGAGGAGTTCGCGCGACAGGACCCGCCGTTCCACCCACCATTCATCGGGATCAACGAGGCTTTCCGCGTCCAGCGGAGCTGTCAAGATCAGTGCCGCAGCTTCGTCAAACCGGTCGGCACGCCGCAGGTACCGCGTCTTGGCGAAGATATAGCCTGCCGTTCTTTTGCTCATCGGTACGGCATTGAGCAGCCTCAGCGCGTTCTTGTGACCGCGGATGACGGCGGCCCATGCCTTCACAAGCTCTTTGCCATCGGCACGGCCGGCAACCCGCTCGGCCGAGCGAATGCGCTTGCGATACATCATCTGTTCCATGCGAAAGCGGTGGTCCGCCTTGGAAAGCAGTTTGCCGAACGTCTTGAGAAATGTGTTTTCGCTCGAGGCGTCGAGATTGGCCTTGCGCCAATATGACGAAACCAGTGCGCGCGCCTTCTCCTTCTGTCCGAGCGAAAGATAGGCCCGGCCAAGCGCCACCACGCCGTGAAAGGTCTGTGGTCTCTTGCTGCCCAGCAGCGATATCACAAGCTGAGGCCGCCTGTTTTCGCGAAAGAGCGCGCGCTCGGCCTGAGCACGCAGCTTGAGCGCTCCGGGCCAGTTTGCCAGACTGTCGGCAACTGCGCTGATGTCTGTGCTTGAGAGCGACCGGTTGTTGCTCTGGGCCAGGGCCCAGTTCAGGACACGTCGTTCGAGGCTGGCCTTTTCCAGGCGGTTGCGCGCTCTGCGTGCGGCCCGAATGTCACCGCGGGTCAGAGCGTCCAGCCCTTGGGTCATCGTCCGCACCCTGGCTGATGGAGCTACACCGCTCCTGGCCACCTCCGGACGAGAAACCCCTGCAGCCGTCAGCGCATCGATGGCTGAACCCGGATTGCCGGGTTTTGGGGAAATGTTGTCAGGGCGGGCAAAAGGTATGGGCGCCAGCTCTGGCAGAGACTGGGCTTGTGCCAGAGGCAAGGCAAGCAGCATGAACAGGAATGGAAGCGCGGTTCGTATCGTCATCGACAATGCGTCCTGATCTTTGTGGTCCCGTCTCGCGCTCAAACGCATGAGCGCGCACGGATCCCGGGAGAGTTGGTGCACGATTTCAGGATACTGACGCCACAATTCAACGCTGCGGAAATCTTGCGGGCAAGAGATGGCAAAACTATGGTGTGCGGCCTGAACTTCCGCTAGAAGCATCCAGCGCAGACTGCGCGCGGCAGAAGATCATTCATTTTTCAGGAGTTCGACATCATGTTCAGGGGGTCTCTCACAGCGCTTGTGACACCGTTTGCCAGGGATGGCAGCCTGGACAAGAAAGCGTTCCGCGAACTCGTTGAGTGGCAAATTTCGGAAGGCACCACCGGTCTGGTGCCGGTCGGTACAACCGGTGAATCGCCTACACTCACCCATGAGGAGCACCGCGAGGTGGTTCGGATTTGCGTGGAGGCGGCCGCAGGGCGTGTTCCTGTCATTGCCGGTGCGGGTTCCAATTCAACCCGCGAAGCCATTGCGTTGACGAAATTTGCCGAAGAGGTGAAGGCCGATGCGGCGCTGGTCGTGACGCCCTATTACAACAAGCCGACCCAGGCAGGGCTTTATGAACATTTCGCCGCGGTTGCGCGTGCGACAGAACTGCCGATCATCATCTACAACATCCCTCCGCGCTCCGTGATCGATATGACACCGGAGACGATGGGGCGGCTGGCGAACGACTTTCCCAACATCGTCGGCGTGAAGGATGCGACTGCGAAGGTGGATCGGGTTTCCGAACAGCGCCTCACATGTGGCAAGGATTTTGTTCAGCTGTCGGGCGAAGACGCCTCCGCGCTGGGCTTCAACGCTCATGGCGGTGTCGGCTGCATCTCGGTAACCGCGAATGTTGCCCCGCGCCTGTGCGCCGAGTTTCAGGAAGCAACGCTTGCCAATGACAAGGAAAAGGCGCTCGAATTGCAGGACCGCCTGATGCCGCTGCACAAGGCGATCTTCATCGAGCCGGGACTGTGCGGCGCCAAATACGCCCTGGCACGCCTCGGCAGGATCGGAGACACGGTGCGTTCGCCGCTGGTTCCCATTGAAGCATCGACGGCACAGCGCATCGACGAGGCCATGAAGCATGCAGGGTTGCTGAATTGAAGCATTTTGCCGTCGGGTAAGTCACCTGACTATACGCAAATGCGATGAAACAAACGGGCAGGGGCCTGCGTTCTGTTCGCTAAAAGGCGGAAGCGTGCCAACAGCGCTTCCGGCGCATTTGGGATCGATGACAAAAGACAAAAATCCAAACGCCAAGTCCATCGCGGAAAACCGCAAGGCGCGTTTCTCCTATGAGGTGCTCGACACGCTCGAGGCAGGCATCGTGCTTACGGGAACCGAAGTGAAATCGTTGCGCGATGGCCATGCCAACATCCAGGAAGCCTACGCCTCCGTGGAAGACGGAGAGTGCTGGCTTATCAATTCCTATATTCAGGAATATTCGGCCGGCAACCGCTTCAATCATGAACCGCGGCGAAAGCGAAAGCTGCTTGTCTCTAAACGGGAGCTGGGACGGCTTGCGCAGTCTATCGAGCGGGAAGGCATGACGCTTGTGCCGTTGAGGCTCTACTTCAATGCGCGAGGCCTTGCCAAGCTTCAGCTTGCTGTCGCGAAAGGCAAGAAACTCCACGACAAGAGAGAAACGGCCAAGAAGCGCGACTGGAACCGGGAGAAGGCAAGACTTCTCAAGCAAAATGGCTGACCGGATGCGGAAAGGCTCCTTTCCAGCCCGACTCTATTTGTCGAGAAACTCGCGTATGTCACGAAAAACGTTGACGAACATCTCTTCAGTCAGGCGACCGGTGTTCGTGTTGTAACGCGAGCAGTGATAGCTCGAAAAAACGGAAAGCCCCGCAATCTCCTGTCGCCCGCCATGTGTGAAGGGATGTTCTGCAACCCGTCCCCCCAGTGCACGCACCGTAGACTGGTGCGCGATCAGGCCAAGCGTCAGCACGGCTCTTAGCTGCGGGAAGCGCCTCAGTGTTGGCGCAAAAAAGTGTTGCCGGCAGGTGTTGATTTCCGCGCCAACAGGCTTGTTCTGTGGCGGAACGCACCGCACCGCGTTGACGATGGCCGCGTTGACAAGGGTGAGGCTGTCATCAGGCCGGGCCTCATATTCTCCACGGGCAAACCGAAAGGTCTTCAACGTGCTGTATAGGAGGTCGCCGGCATAGTCGCCGGTGAAGGGGCGCCCACTTTTGTTGGCACCTCTCAGCCCCGGTGCCAGCCCCACAACAAGCAGCTCCACCGCGTCGTCGCCTCCCTCGGGCAGGAAGGTGGGTACGGGACCGTTAAACCATTCCGGTTCGCGGGAGCGCCATTCGGAAATGAACTGATGCAGACGCGGGCAAAGCCGACAGTCGTGTGGCGGCTCGGTATCAAGCGCCGGAACGGAGGTCATAGATCGTCGAAGGTCTCTTCGCTGTCAGGTTCAGGTTCCACCCTGCGTGGGGAACGCTCGCTTGTTGCACGCCCCACCTCATCGCGCAAGGACGAGAGATCGATGAAATTGTCCGCCTGGCGTCGCAGGTCGTCGGCGATCATGGGAGGCTGCGACTGTATGGTCGAAACCACGCTCACCTTGCGGCCTTTGCGCTGCAGGGCTTCCACCAGCGTGCGAAAATCGCCGTCACCCGAAAAGACGACATAGTGATCAACCACATCACTGAGTTCGAGCGCATCGATCGCCAGCTCGATGTCCATATTGCCCTTGATTTTGCGGCGCCCGGCAGAATCGGTGAATTCCTTGGCCGGTTTGGTGACAACCTTGTAGCCATTGTAATCGAGCCAGTCGATCAGCGGGCGTATGGAGGAATATTCCTGATCTTCGACGAGAGCCGTGTAATAGTAGGCGCGAAGAAGGTAGCCGCGTTCCTGAAAGCTGCTCAAAAGCTTCCTGTAATCGATGTCGAAACCTAACGCTCTCGAGGTAGCATAAAGATTTGCGCCATCAATGAAGAGGGCGATTTTTTCCCGCGGGTCGAACATTGTCAAAATTCCTGGTTCAAAAAGATCATCGCTCAAACGAGAGGCCAGGCTCCGCAAACTGCCGATAAAGCCGTCTCTCATGAGGAAATAGCGCTGCGATATGATTGTTCCAACCAATATATAAATTCATCATAAATACAAGCTGATGATTGGCGTGCCGCGAGCCACGCCGGCGACACATTTGGGTGTTGAATCGCGTGCTTCCCCGGCGCGACGGCCTTGAAATGTTCGATCCGACAGGCTATTGACACGCTGGATTTCCTTGCAGATTTACGCATGAAAGGGGCACTGAATGGCCCGTGTGACCGTTGAAGATTGTATCGACAAGGTCGATAACCGCTTTGAACTCGTGCTTCTGGCAGGCCATCGTGCGCGTCAGATTTCGCAGGGTGAAGCGATCACGATCGACCGCGACAACGACAAGAACCCCGTTGTTGCATTGCGCGAGATCGCCGATGAGACCCTGTCTCCCGGCGACCTAAAAGAAGATTTGATTCACTCGCTGCAGAAGCACGTCGAGGTGGATGAGCCGGAAGCCGACCTTCCGGAGATCAACGAGGGCCGTGCCTGCTGAGGCGGGTGCAGACCAGCCAGAGGAAGAGGTCTCCTTCGATCGCATGAGCGAGGAAGATCTGCTCGCCGGCATTGAGGGGCTCGTGCCACCTGAGAAAAGCGACGATTTCTAATTGAAACAAAGCTTCGGCGGAACACTCTCTTCCCGGCCGAAACTTTCCTGCCTATCTTAGACATGCGCCGTGGGATTCTGCGGCGCATGTTTTGGTTTGCGTGGGGGCCGGGCCCTGAACAACAATAAAACAAGAGGAAGTCGCCCATGATGCGTCAGTACGAGCTTGTCGAGCGTGTCCAGCGCTACAAGCCGGACGTCAATGAGGCGCTTCTCAACAAGGCCTATGTCTACGCGATGCAGAAGCACGGCCATCAGCGTCGCGCTTCCGGTGATCCGTATTTTTCCCATCCACTTGAAGTCGCTGCCATCCTGACGGACATGCATCTGGACGAGGCCACAATAGCCGTGGCCCTGCTCCATGATACGATCGAGGACACGAGCGCCACGCGCGATGAGATCGATGAACTGTTCGGCCCCGATATCGGCAAGCTTGTCGAGGGGCTGACGAAGCTGAAACGCCTCGATCTGGTATCGAAAAAGGCCCACCAGGCCGAAAACCTGCGCAAGCTGCTATTGGCCATTTCAGAGGATGTCCGTGTTCTTCTCGTCAAGCTCGCCGACCGCCTGCATAACATGCGCACACTGGATCACGTGCCCGAGCACAAACGGCTGCGCATTGCCGAAGAGACGATGGACATCTATGCGCCGCTCGCCGGACGCATGGGCATGCAGGACATGCGCGAGGAGCTTGAGGAACTCGCCTTCCGGCATATCAATCCGGAGGCATTTCGTGCCGTTACGGAGCGACTGGCAGAGTTCTTCGAACGCAATCGCGGGGTGATCAAGGCCATTGAAGAGGCGCTGTCGCACCTTTTCACCGAGAATCACATCGCTGCACTGGTCAAAAGCCGTCAGAAAAAGCCGTGGTCGGTTTTCCGAAAGATGGAGACCAAGGCTCTCTCCTTTGAGCAATTGTCGGACATATTCGGTTTTCGTGTCCTGGTGGACAGTATTGAAGACTGTTATCGCGCGCTCGGGATCATTCACGCCACCTGGTCGATGGTGCCGGGACGCTTCAAGGACTACATTTCGACGCCGAAGCAGAACGATTACCGCTCCATCCACACAACGATCGTGGGGCCTTCACGTCAGCGTGTCGAACTGCAGATACGCACGCACGAAATGCATCATATTGCCGAATATGGTGTCGCCGCCCATTCGATCTACAAGGATTTTGGCGGGAAGGTGAATGGCGCTGACCATCGCATTTCACGCGACACGAATGCCTATGCCTGGCTGCGGCGCACCATCGAAGCGCTGTCGGAAGGCGATACACCGGAGGACTTTCTTGAGAACACCAAGCTGGAGCTGTTTCAGGATCAGGTTTTCTGCTTCACGCCCAAGGGGAGGCTGATCGCGCTCCCCCGCGGCGCCACGCCAATCGATTTTGCCTATGCGGTTCACACCGAGGTGGGGGATACCTGCGTGGGTGCAAAGGTCAATGGGCGTATCATGCCACTCATGACCGAGCTGAAGAATGGTGACGAGGTCGAAATCATCAGATCGAAGGCACAGGTGCCGCCTGCCGCGTGGGAATCGGTCGTGGTCACTGGCAAGGCGCGAGCGGCGATCCGCCGGGCAACCCGTAACGCGATCCGCAAACAGTATTCCGGGCTCGGAGCCCGGATTCTGGAGCGCGCATTCGAGCGGGCGAACAAGCAGTTTTCCCGTGATGGGCTGAAACCGGTTCTCCATCGGCTGGGGCGACAGGACGTTGAAGATGTTCTGGCCGCGGTTGGACGAGGCGAGCTTTCCTCTCAGGACGTGGTGCGCGCCG
Source organism: Nitratireductor sp. GISD-1A_MAKvit (assembly GCF_040819555.1). Classification (GTDB taxonomy): domain Bacteria; phylum Pseudomonadota; class Alphaproteobacteria; order Rhizobiales; family Rhizobiaceae; genus Nitratireductor. The sequence continues at coordinate 2,868,178 of NZ_CP161920.1, read as the reverse complement.
TGTTTCCAGACTACAAGGACGAGCGCGTCACCCATGCGCCCAAGGAGCGCGAGGAGGGGTGGTTCAATCTGCGCAATGCGGCCGGCATGCTGTTCCAGATTCCCGGGCGTTCTTCGCGCAAGGCAAAGCGGGTGAAGGGTGGCAGCGCACTTGAGAAGGGTCCCGGTGGCGCTTTGCCCATCCGTGGCGTTTCCGGCGATCTGCCGGTCAGCTTCGCACCGGAGGGGGCGGTGCCCGGAGATCGGATTGTCGGCATTCTTCACCCCGGCTCGGGCATCACCATCTATCCGATTCAATCGCCAGCCCTGACGGCGTTTGATGATCAGCCGGAGCGCTGGATTGATGTGCGCTGGGATATCGATGAACACATGAAGGAGCGTTTTCCGGTTCGCATGTCGGTAACCGCGATCAACGAACCTGGCTCGCTTGCCGAAATTTCGCAGGTCATTGCGTCGAACGACGCTAACATTCACACCCTCGCCATGGAACGGACGGCACCGGATTTCACCGAGATGCTGTTTGACCTTGAAGTCTGGGATCTGAAGCATCTCACGCGCCTTGTTTCCCAGCTCAAGGAAATCAGCAGCGTCAGCGATGCGCATCGGGTGAACGGATAACGGCCGGCAAGCGATCTGCCCTATTTCTGTCGCTTCTCACGCTTAGGGTCGAAGCCTAATTCAATGGCACTGATCGAAAACCGCAATTGGCCGACTTACGACCCTTGCCCCGTTTCACCCAGCCTGCCTATATCAATGCAAGCGCATTTTCAGGGGAACCTGCCGTTAAGAGTGGCAGGCATAGTCTTGGGGCTGTGAGTGGGAGACGTGCGGGCGAGGACGTGGTGTAGTCGGGATGTTGTTTCGGCGTAGAAAACCGGCGGATATCTGGGAGAAGACGCGGACCATGGTGTGGCCGCGCCGTTCGTTCTGGAGGTCTGCCCAATATTTCGTCAAGCGTGCGTTGCGCCTGACGGCAACGCCGCACGCCATCGCTGCCGGTGTCGCGGCCGGCGTTTTTGCATCCTTCACCCCTTTCATGGGCTTCCATTTCTTCATCGCGGCAGGGCTCGCCTGGTGCCTTGGCGGCAATCTTGTGGCCTCCGCGATCGGCACGGCGGTCGGCAATCCGCTCACCTTCCCGTTGATTTGGGGGGCGACACTGGAAACGGGACGGATGATTCTTTACGGAAAGGAACTGTCCCACGCTGCGCCGCTCCACCTTGGCAGGATGCTCCGGCATCTGGAGTTCTCTCAGCTTTGGGAACCGCTCATCAAGCCCATGTCCATCGGAGCTCTTCCGCTGGGCATTTTTTTCGCGCTGGTGTTTTACTTTGCTACACGCTGGGCAACGGTCGCTTTCCGCGAACAGCGCCGCAAACGGCTTGCCGAAAAGGCGCGTCGCAGAGCCAGCCGGCAGGCCTTCGACGCGAGGACAGCAACGAGTTCATGATTATCGGCATTGGCAGCGATCTCATTGACATTCGCCGGATCGCCAAAACGCTAGATCGCTATGGCGAACGGTTCACGCAACGCGTGTTTACACAGGTCGAGCGGCAGAAGTCGGACAAACGACGAGAACGTGCGGCATCGTATGCGAAGCGTTTCGCAGCCAAGGAAGCCTGCTCGAAGGCGCTCGGAACCGGCATTTCACGTGGGGTCTTCTGGCGCGAGATGGGGGTCGTCAACCTGCCCGGCGGAAAACCCACGATGGAGCTCTCGGGCAAGGCATGGGAACACCTTGAGCGGATGACGCCGACGGGCGCCAAAGCGGTCGTTCACTTGACCATCACGGACGATTATCCCCTGGCTCAGGCCTTCGTCATCATCGAAGCCGTACTCGATAATACCCGGTCGAGCTGAAATCCGCAGCGTGGTCGTGCTGTCGCATTGCCGCGGCCTTTCTGGCACGATAAGACCGTTCGACAACTCTCGAACCGAGGACATGATGAGCGTGGCTGATAAGACGAAAAAGAAATCGGGTGGAGTGGGCGAAACCATAAGCGTGATCGTTCAGGCGCTCCTGATTGCGCTGGTCATCCGCACCTTTCTGTTTCAGCCATTCTCGATTCCGTCAGGCTCGATGCGGCCGACGCTGCTGGAAGGCGATTATCTGTTCGTCACCAAATGGGCATACGGTTATTCGCGCCACTCTTTGCCGTTCTCTCCAGATCTTTTCTCCGGACGGATCTGGTCTTCGGAGCCCGAGCGCGGCGATGTGGTCGTGTTCAAGTATCCGCCCAATCCCTCCATCGATTACATCAAGCGCGTGGTCGGTTTGCCTGGTGACAAAATCCAGATGCGTGAAGGCGTTCTCCACATCAATGATGTTGCCGTGCAGCGCGAAAAACTCGAACAGATCAACGATCCCGACATCACCGAGATGGACCGGCCCGTGGATGTCTATCGGGAGACGCTGCCGAATGGCGTTTCATACGAAACGCTTGACCTCACCACCGGTGGAATAGGCGATAACACGCGCGAGTTCATCGTACCCGAAGGCCACTATTTCATGATGGGCGACAACCGTGACAATTCGGCAGACAGCCGTTTCTCCGTCGGGTTCGTGCCGGGCGAGAATCTGGTGGGGCGTGCCAACATCATCTTCTTCTCGATTGCCGGTGGTGCGAGCCCACTGGAACTGTGGCGCTGGCCATCGGAAGTGCGACCGTCGCGATTCTTTAACTGGGTCGATTGATTTTGTCTAAACCCGCGTCCGAAAAGCGCCTGAACCGATCTCAGCTTTTGAGCGAGGTCGCTCAGCGCACCGAATTTGCTTTCTCCAATGCGGCGCTCGTCGAGGAGGCCATGACACATGCCAGTGCGCGTGGCCGTGATGGTGCCGATTACCAGCGTCTGGAGTTCCTTGGTGACCGTGTTCTGGGCCTGGCGGTTGCAGAGCTGCTTTATGAGTCCTTTCCTGAGGCGAGTGAAGGCGAGCTTTCCGTGCGCCTCAATGCACTCGTCAATGCGGACACGCTGGCCGAGATCGCCGATGACCTGGAAATCGGCTCTCTCATTCGAATGGGAAGTGACCTGCGTGCGGCTGCCAGCCGCAAACGTGCCAATCTGCGCGCTGATGTCATGGAAGCGTTGATCGCTGTCGTGTTCATCGAGGGGGGGATTGACGCTGCACGCTCTTTCGTTCGCAATCACTGGGGCGCGAGGGCTCGCGCTGAAGGTGCTGACCGAAGAGATCCTAAAACCGCCTTGCAGGAATGGGCGCACCAGGTAGCCGGTGTCACGCCGAGCTATCGCGTGGAAGACAGGACGGGGCCGGATCATGATCCTGTGTTTTCGGTGGCGGTAGAGGTCGAGGGCTATGAGACAGCCCGGGGAAAAGGGCGCTCCAAGCGGGAAGCCGAGCAGACAGCGGCCACCGCGATGCTGGAGCGCGAAGATGTGTGGCGTGACAATGAGAGCGCATGATGAGTGATGAAAATCCGGTCGAACAGCAGGCGGCGGAAACCCGTTCTGGATTTGTGGCGCTGATCGGCGCGCCCAACGCAGGAAAGTCGACGCTGCTCAATCAGCTTGTCGGTGCCAAGGTTTCCATTGTCACCCACAAGGTCCAGACGACACGGGCCATGATTCGCGGCATCGCTACCCACGACAAAACGCAGATCGTGTTCATCGACACGCCTGGCATCTTCAACCCGAGACGCACTCTGGATCGGGCAATGGTGACCACGGCCTGGGGGGGAGCCAAGGATGCCGACATCGTCGCACTCCTGATCGATGCCGAGCGTGGTATCAGGGGGGATGCAGCCGCCATCCTTGAAAAACTTAGTGATACCGCCCAGCCCAAGGTCCTGATTCTAAACAAGATCGACCGGGTCAAGCGCGAGCTGCTCCTCGAGCTTGCAGCGCAGGCCAACGAGACGGTTTCCTTCGAACGGACCTTCATGATCTCGGCACTGCAGGGCTCAGGCTGCGAGGACCTTATGGATTATCTCGCAGCGTCGCTCCCGAGTGGACCATGGTACTATCCCGAAGATCAGCTTTCGGATCTGCCCATGCGGCAGCTTGCAGCCGAGATCACGCGCGAAAAGCTTTTCCTGAGATTGCATCAGGAACTGCCCTACGCAATCCATGTGGAAACGGAAAAATGGGAGGAGCGCAAGGACGGGTCCGTGCGCATCGATCAGGTCGTCTATGTGGAACGGGACAGCCAGAAGAAAATCGTGCTCGGACACAAGGGATCGGCAATTCGTGCTGTCGGTCAGGCAGCGCGCGAGGAAATGGCCGAAATCCTGGACCAGAAGGTCCATCTCTTTTTGTTTGTGAAGGTTCGGGAAGGCTGGGGCAACGATCCCGAGCGCTATCGTGAAATGGGGTTGGAATTCCCCAGTTGATGCAAGGATCGTGGTGGCATGGAATGGCGCGATGAAGGGATCATTCTGGGCGCCAGAAAACATGGCGAGACAAGTGTCGTTCTTGAAACGATGACGGCCGAGCACGGCCGCTATCTCGGGCTGGTGAAGGGGGGGCGTTCGCGGCGCATGCAGCCGCTCCTGCAACCGGGCAATCGTGTGGAGCTCGTCTGGCGCGCCCGCCTTTCCGAGCATCTTGGCCTGTTTCAGGTCGAGCCGCTGGAACAGAACACCGCGCGCCTCCTTGCTTCCGCACTGGCAATTCACGGTATTCAGCTTGCTGCCGCCCATTTGAGGCTCATGCCCGAGCGGGACCCTCACGCAGGTCTCTACGAAACCCTGAAAGTCATCACCAGTCATCTCGACGATCCGGATGTCGCCGGACCCTTGATGGTGAAATTTGAGCTCGCACTTCTGGAAGAACTCGGCTTCGGGCTCGATCTGGCTCGATGCGCGCTGACCGGGAACCGCGAAAAACTTGCCTTTGTATCGCCGAAGTCCGGTCGAGCGGTCACCCGTGAAGCAGGCGCGCCCTGGCAGGAAAAGCTGCTGCCACTGCCGGCCTTTCTCATCTCCAGAACTGAAAGCCCTGGCCGCGAAGCATTGCTGGATGCGTATCGGCTGACAGGCCACTTCTTCCGCCGCAATGTCTACGAGCCGCGCGGCATGGACGAGCCAGACGTCCGACAGGCTTTTCTATCCGTTCTCGCCCGCAGTGGGGAGGAGGGCCTCTGACCGGTTTTTACTGTGCCGGGGTCAACCCGGGACGGGTTACCGCGGTTTCCTTGATTGGCCAGTGCACGAGGGCAGCGAAGAGGCCAAGGACAACGCCCAGCCACCAGACCGGATCGTAGCTTCCAAACATGTCATATAGATAGCCGCCAAGCCAAACACCCAGAAACGAACCGATCTGGTGAGAGAAAAACACGAGGCCTCCCAGAAGTCCCAGATGACCGGTGCCGAACATGATCGCCACCAGAGCATTCGTCGGGGGAACCGTGGAGAGCCACAAAAGCCCCATCACGATAGCGAAGATGATCACGCTTGTGGGTGTTTGGGGAAGCAGAAGGAACGCAGTGACGGCAATCGAGCGCGCGATATAGATCAGGGCCAGAAATGCGGGCTTGGAGTGGCGCTGGCCGATATATCCCGAAGCCAGGGATCCGATAATGTTGAAAAAACCGATAAGGGCCAGGGCTATCACTGCATAGCGGGCATCGATCCCGATATCTCCAAGATAGGCGGGAAAGTGCGCGGTAATGAAAGCCACCTGAAATCCGCATACGAAAAATCCGGAAACCAGAAGAATGAAACTGCGATGGGAAAAGGCTTCCTGCAAGGCCTGCCGCACCGTCTGTTCGAACACCTCACTCCGGTCTCTGGCGGTGGTCGCATTGCCAACCAGCGGAATGGCAAGCACGGGGACGATCAGCATCGCGATGCCCATATAGACCAGTGCGTCGGACCAGCCGAATGCCGTGATGAGGCCTTGCGTTATGGGCGCGAAGATGAACATGCCGGCCGAACCGGCAGCCGTGCCAAGCCCAAAAATCATGCTGCGCTTCTCGGCCGGGGTGCTGCGCGCAAATGCGGCAAGAATGATGCCAAAGCCTCCACCGGCGACACCCAGCCCCACGAGAACGCCACCGCCAATGTGAAGCATCCCCACATGGGTGGGGATCGACATCATCAAAAGGCCGACCGCATAAAGAATGGCCGATAGCGCAAGGACCCTCCATGTGCCGAACCGGTCGGCAATGGCGCCGAAAACCGGCTGCCCCACTCCCCAGAGCAGGTTCTGTATCGCCATGGCGAGGCCGAATGTCGTGCGGTCCCAGCCGGTCTCGGCCAGCATGGGGAGCTGAAAAAAGCCCATCGCGGAGCGAGGGCCGAAATTGATGGCCGCAATCAGGCAGCCACACACGACGATAAGCCACGGAAAGGGGGTTGAAGATGCCGATTGGATGCTGCGTTGTCGGGTCATGAAAGCCATCGCCGCTGATCTCTGAAAACGCGAGAATAGTACGGGCTTCCGATCAGAAAAATCGACAAATGCTGCATTGTCGATCAATACTGATGATGAAAAAAAACCCACCGGCGGCTTGCCCCGGCGGGTCTGGATACGCACCGAAGCGCTGACGTCGCTTCGTCGTGAGGAGGAAACGGCTAGGCCGCCGTGTCTTTTTCGATGGGGAGATAGTGGATGTCGCGCTGGGGGAAGGGGATCGATATGCCCTTTTCATCAAACGCCTGCTTCGCCGCTTTCGTGAGGTCGAGCCGTGTCTGCCACCAGTCAGCGGTATTGGTCCAGTAGCGCAATGTGACGCTGACCGCACTATCGCCGAGTTCGGAGACGAAGGTTGCCGGCTGCGGATCCTGCAGTATCCGGTCATCCCCCGCAGCGAGCGCAAGCATTGTCTCCTGGGCAAGGTCGATATCATCGTTATACCCGATGCCGATAACGAGATCGTTGCGGCGTTGCGCATTGCGTGAGTAGTTGGTGACCGACGTGTTCCAAAGCGAGCTGTTGGGCGCAAGTATGTAAAGTCCGTCGACGGTCTTCATTTCGGTGGCAAAAAGGCCGATTGTCTGGATTGTTCCTGAAATGCCGCTCGCTTCCACATATTCTCCGACACGGAAGGGCTTCAGAACCAGGAGCATGATGCCTGCGGCAACATTCTGCAACGTGCCCTGAAGGGCCAGTCCGATTGCCAGGCCAGCCGCACCCAGCGCGGCAATGATGCTTGCCGTCTGCACGCCGAACTGCGCCAGAACCGTGACACCAACGAGGATTAGAACGGCATAGCGAGCAGTTTTGGACAGAAAACTGGTCAGTGTCACATCGAAGGAAGGAAAGCGCTCAAGAGTACGGGCAACCCATTTCTCCACCATTCCCGCCACAATAAAGCCAGCGATGATGAGAATGATGGCGCCGAGAATCGAGAAGGCGTAAGATACAGCAAACGCGCTGACTTGGGTCCAGGCCGCCTGGGCGGCTGTCATGAGGTTCTCAGTTTGCATTTCCATATCGGGGAATGTCTCCGTGCCGTATTTTTCGTTGCCGGCCAAAAGTGTGCGGCCTTGGTCATGTTGATGTTCACTCTAAGCAACAAAAAGCGGCGGCCGAGCTGGATCAACCCGCCGCTTTTGCTGGACGCGCTTCGCGTGTCTAACAAGCCTAACTCACGACGGCAAACATAGGTTCCAACAACCAAAATGCGGATATGACCATCGCCGTGGAGAGCAGGCATGCCAGTTGAGACAAGGCCGCCCAAGAAAGGTGAACTGGATGCTCTGGTAGCGATAGAAAATGCCGCTTTTTCAGGCGACAGACTGTCGCGGCGGTCTTTACGTCACCTGATAGGGACAGCGAGTGCTATCGCCTGCGTTGCAGAAGAGGGTGGGCGGATCACAGGCTACGCAGTGGCGCTTTCCCGACGCAACAGCCGGAAGGTGCGCCTTTACTCCATCGCGGTCGATCCTGCCGCGGTTGGTCGTGGTGTTGCTTCAGCATTGCTTGGCGCAATTGAACGTATGGCATCTGAAAAAGGCGGTTCCACCGTTTGCCTTGAAGTGCGGGAAGATAATCCGGTGGCTATCCGGCTTTATGAACGGATGGGATATCGACAGTTCGGTCGATATGAGAACTATTATCAGGACCGCATGGATGCGCTTCGTTTCGAAAAATCCCTGCACCCGACGGACATGGAGAACGACCCCAAATGAGCTGGGTCATCCTGACAGGCAGAAAGAGCGATCTCGATGAGACTGCTACGCCTCACAAGATTATCACAAATCGTGACTATCTGGCCCATCCGGACTTGTTTCGCGGGCAGAGACCCAAAATAATCAACCTCTCGTCCAGTTATGCCTATCAGAGCCGGGGGTATTATGCGTCGCTGCTCGCCAGTTCGCGCGGTCACCGGGTAATCCCGTCGGTCGAAACGATGATCGATCTTTCGGCACGCAAACTCTATGAGAACGCGCTACCGGAGCTCGAACAGGCACTCAATCGCTGTCGCGCAGAGATTGGTGGCAGCTTTCCCTCAAGCGTAAGCGTCTTCTTTGGCATAGGCCCGGAAAAAGCCTGGGAACGCTTTGCAAAGCTTCTGTTCGACTGGTTCCGCGCTCCCTTGCTCGAAGTCCATATCCGCGATGGGGAATGGGCCACGATCACACGCATCGGGTTTCGACCGCTCTCACGAATGAGTCCTGTGGAGAAGGAGCGGTTCACCGCCTCACTTCAAAGCTATACGAGCCGGCAGTGGCGCGACAGCAGAACCCGGGTTCCCGCACGATACAGTTTTGCCACACTGATCGATCCCCGTGAGGAACTGCCGCCATCGAGTGTTGCATCACTCAAGCACTGGTCGCGCGTGGCCGCCCGCATGGGGGTTGAGGTCGAGCCGATCACGAAGAAGGATCTGCCGCGGCTTGCGAATTTCGATGCTCTCTTCATTCGAGAAACCACTTCCATCTCCAATCACACCTACCGCTTCGCCCGCCGGGCCGAACAGGAGGGAATGCCGGTTATTGACGACCCGCTATCGATGATCCGGTGTACCAACAAGGTTTACCTCAACGAGCTCATGGCCGCCAACCGGGTAGCGGTCCCTCCCACAGTGATGATCGCCGGTGCTGTTGACCTCGAGCGTGCTGCCGATCTGCTTGGGTTTCCACTTGTTCTCAAGACACCGGACAGTTCGTTTTCGCGTGGTGTGAAGAAGGCCTCGAATATGATTGAGCTTCGCACGCTGGCCTTGAAATGGCTCGATGATTCCGACCTGCTTATCGCCCAGAAATTTTTGCCGACAACGTTCGACTGGCGCATTGGCGTCCTCGATGGCACGCCGCTGTTTTCGGTCCGGTATCTTATGGCAAAGAAGCACTGGCAGATCGTCAACCATGAGCGGCAGGGACGGCCCGATGAAGGAGGTTTCCGTTCGTTCAGGCTTGCCGATACCCCTGCAGAGGTGATTGACGCTGCGGTGCGGGCAGCGCGTTGCATCGGGAGAGGGCTATATGGCGTCGACCTGAAGGAAACGCCGGAGGGCATCTTCGTCATCGAAGTCAACGACAACCCCAATCTGGATCACGGCTGCGAAGATGCGGGGGAGAAAGATGCCGTCTGGACCGGTCTTACCCAGTGGTTCATCGATCGCCTGGAGCGATAGAAAACGGGCTCCCTTGCAGGAACCCGTCTGTTGCCTATGCCAATTGCTCCCGTTTTGTGGATGCCGCCGGCAAGCGAACCCTTTTGTCTGCCGGAAGCTGTGAAATTTCGTAGCGCGGATAGGGGGTGGTGAACCCGGAAGCGTTGAATGTCTGCCGTACTGCCTTGTTCATGTCGCAGCTCACCTGCCACCAGTCCGGTGTTGCCACCCAGTAGTGGAGCGTCATCTCCACCGCGCAGCCATCAAGCGAAGAAACAAATGCCTCGGGCAGGGGCGTGTCCAGAACCCGCTCGTCTGCCTTGGCGATCTCGATCATCGTTTCTTGAGCCCGGTCGATGTCGTCATCGGCCCGGATCGATATCGTCACCTCATTCCTGCGCATCTCGTTGCGCGAATGGTTTGTAACGAATGTGTTCCAGAGAGAACTGTTGGGAGCGACAACGAGCAGGCCACCGTCGGTTTTGAACTCTGTCGCAAACACACCGAGAGATTCCACGTGACCCGCTACCCCGCTTGCCACCACATAGTCCCCCACATTGAAGGGCTTCAGAAGCAGGAGCATAAGGCCGGCTGCGACGTTTTGCAGTGTCCCCTGCAACGCAAGACCGATGGCAAGACCTGCTGCACCGAGCATGGCCACGATGCTTGCGGTCTGAACGCCAAACTGCGCCAGAATCGAGACACATACCAGCATCAGAACCGCATAGCGGGCGAGTTTGGAGAGAAAGGAGGTCAAAGTGACGTCCAGACCGCATACTTCGCCGAGCATGTGCTTGACCCAACGCTGCAGCAAACCGGCGAAAAGTATGCCGAATACGAAAATCAGCAGAGCGCCAAGCACCGAAAACGCATAATTTGAAATTAAAGATTCGGCAAAATCCCAACCGGCTGCCGCAGATACGATAAGCTTTTCCGTTCCTTGATCCATCTGAACACCTTACGCAACGCGCCCGACCCTTTGACAGGTTTTCAAGCACCGCCCGCGTCAGTGTTCGTATGATGTGGAATTATGTTTCAGCGCACATCAATATCTGACTGCATTTTCCTGCGTTGTTTCCTATAATTATTGTTGGTTGTATTTACAAATACATCGTGATTTAAAGTTTACCTGTTTTATTTATTATTATTTCCTCAATTTGTTCAAAACGCTGGAGGAATGCATCCTGAGCTTTTCTGGCAGGGAGCGGAACCAGCCGGATGGTGTGGGGAGCAATGCCGCGCGGACGCCCGAAGAAGCGGGCAGCTTCGGAGCTGTCAAAACCTGCGAGCTGGGTGGCTTCATGAAACGCCGCAATCTGATCGGCGCGTTTTATCTGCTTCCTGAGCGCTGCAGGCAGTTCGGGGCGAAGCGAATACCGGAGATGTATTGCGTGCTGCAGCCGCCTCTCGACGGATTTGTAGTCGTCGCCCAGTGTCGCCTTGAACGGGGAGATCATGTCGCCGATCACATATTCCGGCGCGTCGTGCAGGAGCGCGGCCAGTGAGTGCTCCGGCGTGGCGTCACGGACAATCATCCGGAATATGTCTTCAACCAGAAGCGAATGCTGCGCCACGGAGAAGGCGTGGTCTCCTTCGGTCTGGCCATTCCAGCGGGCAACGCGCGCGAGGCCGTGGGCGATGTCGCTGATCTCGATATCCAGCGGGGAGGGGTTCAGGAGGTCCAGCCGTCGACCGGACAGCATTCTCTGCCAGGCGCGGTCCTCTGGCATCAGCCGGCCTCTCCGTCGCCCTCAGGAAACGAAAAGCCGACCCAGGAGGGGATCGACAGTGTCACTTCGATATCATTCGCGGTTATGGGCACACCAGCATCCATGGCGTCCTTCACCCTGTCGATTCTTGCAATTGCAAGAGCGTCATTGCCTGAAACGGTACCGAGAACACCGAGGGGTTTTCCGCCGCTTTGCAACGCCGTGCCTGCCTCGGGTAACCGGCCCTGCGCCCCTGGCAATCAAAAGGCGCCGGCGCGCCGTCCCGCGATGATGCATGCGGGATACCACTTCCTGTCCGACATAACATCCTTTCCGAAGCCCGACACCACCGTTCTGGTCGTAGAGTATTTCGTGAGGAAAGGCATCGCCAAGCGTATAGTCTTTGCCGCTCTCAGCCACCGCGTTGGCGACCCGTACCTGATCAAAGTCCGCTTCGCCCCGGTCGGCATTCGGTACCGCTCCATAGTGACGCCAAACCTTCAAGGAGTCGGGAAAGCGCCGGTCCAGAAAAGTTGAATCACTGTGTGAAGAAGGAGAATCGGTTTCCCATGAAACCGCGACAACACATTGCTCCGGTTTGGAAATCTCTGCCTTGGCCCTGAGCTTGTACAGGGTCAGGCGCTTGACCAGATCGGGGGCGACTTCGGTACGGCATTCAATTGAAAGCGCATCATTTCCAGAGCGCGAAATCAGGAAGTCGAAAAGGATTTTACCCTGTGGGGTGAGGAGTGCCGATGGACGGCATTCTCCTTCGCCAAGAGAAGAGAGATCGGTGGTGATCACGTTCTGAAGGAAAGATTCGGCTTCAGGACCTTGCAATCGAAAGAGAGATCGATTGTCCAGATGGCAGGTCGGCATGTTGGCTCCACGGTGCTGTCGATGGAGAACTGAGATGTCCTCGCAACCCGTTTCTAGCTAAGGTGCTTTTGTGTGTGCTGCAACCCGGGCCGGCGGTCGGCTGACTTTATCGCCTGGCCTTGTCCCTGAGGCGCGCGGCCGCCTCAGCGAGTGCCTTGGCGCTTTTCGCGCTAAGCCCGCCAGTTTGAAAGTCGCGCCGGAGCGCCTCTTCAATCTGCTGTGCAATGCTGTCCAGTGAGTGGGACGGCGTCTTTTCAGCATCGCTGCGATGGTCGAAGAGATTGATCCATTGGTCGGTTTCCCGACCAAACCGCATGAGCCTGTCGAGATAGATCTCGGTGTCGGGACGACGTGACAAAAGCCCCAGCGCGGCTGCCGCGATTGACAGTGGGCTCAGCACCACATCACGCAGACCATCGGCCATCAGCTTAACCTGAAACAGGGCGACACGCCGTAAAACGCGCCCGCGCCCGGGCGGATTATGCGTCCTTTCGTCGGCGCTTGCCTGCGCCGGCCCGATTGCTTGCATCAGGGTTCCTCCCGTGTCCTGACCGGATATGGGGAAACGCTCCGGGATTGCAAGAATGCGCCTAGTCTCCCGCAACGAAAAAGGCCCAGCGCCCCTCGGGCGTGATACCCACGCGATAGAAAATATAGGCGCCGAAGCTCTTCATATCCTCATAGTCGCCAGCGGTGACCAGGGTGAAAAGTTCAACCCGCTGCTTCTTGTCGAGTGTTTCAAGCGGAACGGCAAAGAAATAGGGCCAGACATACATCTCCTGGGGCGTGCCGGAATCCAGATGCACATATCCCGCCTGAAGAACCTCCAGCAGTATGGCGAGGATTTCCTGACCCTCCTCATCGCCAGACAGCTCCAGAAGAAAGTCGAGCGGGTCGCCGTCCAGCCCTCCCAGCGAAAGCCGCGTTCCCGTGTTTCCACTGCCAATCAGAGGGCGCAGTTTCTCGATATCGCCACTCTTCGCTGCTTCGACAATCAGCCCGTGCATCCGTTGCACCGGTTCGGGCAGACGCGACATGTCGTAGTGAATTTCGGGCGGCTGCCTGTCCGGGTCCGTTACCGGGCGCACCACATCGCGCAGCGGAGGGGCGTCTTCGTCGGGGGACTGTGAAGATGTTGAGGGCAGGCGGATCGGGGGAGGCAGCGGCACGCGCTCCACGCCTTCGCTGTCTGCCTCCTCTTCAAGGCCCGGCGGCAGCTCCTGCAATTCGCTGAGCGCAAAAGCGGACCCGGAAAAAATGGCGAGCGAGGTCGAAATGACAAACGCAAGGAGGCTTCGCGTCACCCTTGGCTGTTGAGAGCCCCAGCGCCAAGCATACACGACATTCCGATCATTCCCCGTCATTGGCTGCTCTCAGTTTCCGTATCGCTGCACGATCTCTGTCGAGAGGCGTGCACCTTCGGTCATGTAGTGATCAATGGCTCTCAGTGCCTGGTCGGTGCAGTTTTCGTAGGTCCCGGCAAAAGCGCGGTAACCACGGTTGAAACTTGCAACGAGCTTTTCGCGACGCGCGGGGCTGGGATCCTCGGTTGCCAGAAGCTCTTCCATCCTGCCGCGCCAGGTTTCGCTCTTCTCACCGCAGAGATTGCGCAGGTAGTGAACCGATCCGAGTGTTTCAGCAAGCCGCAGAAGGGGCGCCTCGTAGCTGACTTCGTTGGCGCGCAGGGAAAGCGGCGCTGCAACAACGGCCAGGAGGAGAACTGAAACCAACAGTGATTTTTGCATACCGTGTTGTCCTCCGGCAGTCTGCAACTGTCAAACATCCATGAGTGTGGCAGATATCACATGGCGTTCACAATCGTGGCAAGATTGTGGGGGAGTAGACCCCGGCGGCTCATCGAGCCGCTTTGTTCTGCAGTGTATCGATCATTTCTCGTGTGGTTTCGGTGAGTGGCATTGCTGCAATCTCGCGCCGCCCGAACCAGCCGGCCTCGCTCGCATCGTCGCCAGCGGTGACCTCACCTGCCTCAACCGAGGCGCAGAACACGGTCAGGCGATAGATCTGCTCGGGGCCATCACCTCGCAGGACGATCTCCCGGTAGGGGCTGGCATGGATAAGGCGCAACCCTGTTTCCTCCAGAAGCTCGCGCGCGAGGGCCTGATCCGCACTCTCATCGGCTTCAACACGTCCGCCCGGAAAGGCAAACAGTCCCTTTGCGGGGGCGCGGCCCCGGCGCACCAGCAGAAAACGTCCCTCCTTCTCCACCGCCGCGGATACGGCACGGATTTCCTTTGGTTTCGTCGGCAAATGTCTTGCATCCTTCGGTGTCATGACCAACAGTCCGGTGCATCAGATATGGTCTGGCAAAGAGGGGAAGGCAATCATGCAGGCAATGCGGTGCGGAAAATTCATCGCCGGTTTGACGATGATGCTGGCAATGTCGGCATGTGCGACGCTCAATGAAAGCGAATGTGAAACGGTGAACTGGGGAGATTTGGGGCGCGGTGATGGCGCTGCCGGCCGCAGCGTGTCTTATGTTCAGCGGCATCGCGAAGCCTGTATGAAATACGATCTGCCGGTGGATGAAAATGCCTGGCGTTCCGGCTGGGAAGCGGGCATTCGTCGCTACTGCACGGCAGAAAACGGTCTGAGCGAAGGGCGTGAGGGGCGCGGCTATGCCAACTCTTGCCCGGCCGAAATCGCGCCGGCCTTTGAAAATGCATATCGGGTGGGCAAACGCGTGCACGATGCACAGTCCGAATATGATCGTCTGAAGAGCGAACTCGAACAGCTCTACGACGACCTCGAAGACGCGCCCAAGGGCGACGAGCGTCGCAAGGTGCGCAACCGGATAACGCTGAGAGAATCCGACCTGTTCCTGGCGGAAGGGCGGTTGCGCGATGCCGAGCGCCTCTACGACCGCTATCTCTATGAGGAAGCGGCAGGGCGTTACTAGCGGGAAGGGAAGAGATGTGCGGTCGTTTTGCCCTGACGGAAACGCCCGAGGCGGTCCAGAACCAACTGGGCGTTGCTGATTTCGAGCCATTTCCGCCGCGCTACAACATCGCCCCCACACAGCCCGTGCTGATGGTGATGTCCGGACCACCGCAACGACCAGGATCCAACCTGCCGCCACGCAGAAGCATGCTGGTCCGCTGGGGGTTGATACCCTCTTGGACAAAAGACCCGAAAGGTCTTTCGCTGCTCTTCAACGCCCGCTCCGAGACGGCGGCCGAAAAACCGTCGTTTCGTACGGCGATGCGCCATCGCCGCACGCTTGTACCCGCGAGCGGTTTTTACGAATGGCGGCGAGCGGGTGGTGGCTCGCCCGAGCCTTACTGGATCAAACCGCGCAAGGGCGGCCTGATCGCATTTGCGGGGCTCGCCGAAAGCTGGGCGGAGCCCGGCGGCTCGGAGATCGATACCGGTGCCATCCTGACAACCGCGGCAAATGAAGATCTGCGAGGCATTCATCACCGCATGCCCGTGGTCATCCAACCGCAGGATTTCGAGCGCTGGCTGGATTGCCTCAACCAGGAACCCCGGCACGTGGCAGATCTTCTCAAGCCTGCCGAACCCGGTTTTTTCGAGGCAGTGCCCGTTTCGGACGCAGTCAACAGGGTGGCCAATGCCGGCCCCGGCTTGCAGGAGCCCGTAGAAAGCAGTCGCGTCACGGGCTCACGGAAGAAGCCGGCCGGCGACGACAGCCAGCTCGATCTTTTCTAGGCGATCGTCCGCATGAGGTGGACCGCCTGCGAACCCAGGCGATAAACGCCTTCCCGCAGGCTGCGGTAGGGCTGGGTCGATGCATCGCTCACGGGCAGGGGCATGTCCTTCTCGCCGAGATTGCCAAGCAGGAGATCGGCAAGCGCCTTGCCAAACACCGTGCCAGGCCCGATGCCCCGACCATTATAGCCCGAAAAGCCCCAGACCCCGATATCCAGACGATGCAGTTTGGGCAAATGATCGGCGGTCATGCCGATATGTCCAAACCAGGAGGCCTCGAAACGCGTGCCTTTCAGTTCAGGAAACAGGCGGGCGATGGCCCGTTCGGCCCAGACGCGATGCACCGCGCGTCCGGTGCCTTCAAGCGCTCCCACGCTGCCGAACACGAGACGTCCTTCGCGATCCCAGCGGAAGGAGGTGAGCACCTGTTTCGTGTCCCAGGCTCCCTGGCGTTCAGGCAATATCGTGTCCCTCAGCGATTGAGGCAGGGGCGGGGTCGCAAAATTGAAATAGGGCAGATGCACGATTTCCTGGCGAATCTCCGGCCAGGGCGTCGAAGTATAGGCGTTGGTCGCAACAATCACGTTCTGAGCCGTCAGGGACCCTTTTGGTGTCTCCAGTCGCCACTTGTTGCCGCTCCGTTCTGCCTTGAGCACGCGGGAGCCAGTGCGAAGATCGGCACCGGCCCGCGCTGCGGCGTGGGCGAGGCCACGCGCATAGGCGAGCGGCTGAATGGTTCCTGCGCGCTCATCCAGCAGCGCACCTGAAAATGCCGCGCTTCCAACTTTCGCGATGGTTTCCTGCCGGTTGAGAAGGCGCACCGGGGCACCGCGTGCCTTCCATTGCTTCGCCCTCTGGTCAAGCTGACGCAGCCCGCTTTCACCGACCGCACAATGGAGGGTTCCCACGGGCATCGCCTCGCAGTCCATTTCGTGCCGCCTGGCGAGATCAAAGACCATGCGCGGCGCTTCGCCCAGAACGCTCAGCAGTCTTTCACCATAGCTATCGCCGAGAATGCCGGGAAGGTCGTCGGGCATCACCCACATGCCCGCATTTACAAGGCCGACATTGCGCCCGGACCCGCCGAAGCCGATCTCTTCGGCTTCCAGCACAACCACCTGCTTTCCTGCCTCTGCGAGGAAAAGCGCGGCGGACAGGCCGGTATAGCCGCCGCCAACGATGGCTATTTCGGCTGTAACGTCACCTTCAAGAACCGTTGTTTCGGGAGGGGGTGGTGCCGTTTTTTCCCAAAGGCCATGGGAAAGGGGATCGTTCCTCATATCGTGGACTCATCGGAAGCTTGCAATGCCCGAAGACATCACATGTCTGCTGCTGTCGGTCCAAGCGAAAAAAACGCATCATGTCATGCCGGTGCCGCATTGAAGTGCGGCAGGGGGCAAATGCCTTCGACCTCATCGCTGACACGATGCAGACAGATGCACGACCTGACCCATTACCACCCCACTCCGGACCAGCCGGAGCAAAACCTCAGTCGGTCTGGGTGTCGTAGGACGTGTGCCGTGGCGCCGGTGCCGGCTTCTCGGTCTTGCACTGCAGAGCGGCGTTGATGGCTGCCGGTCCAACCGCATGATACTGGCTAAGCAGGGGCTTGTCCTGATCGGCGTTGTACTCTGCTGGCTTGTTCAATTCGCGGGGCATGACTGATCCTTGGTTCCGCGTTGTCGTCCCTTCCGCGCAGATGGGGTTCAAATCCGTCAAAATCTTGACGGTCCGCCCCAACGGAAGGCGCATTCTTAAAATTGCCTCATCAGCCTTAACATTTCCTTCACATTGCCAATTTGCTTGCAATACCTCTTTAGGGCCGCAGAGCCGGCTTTTGCAGCAATCCCCAGCCTTTTGGCGTTCAGCTTTTAGTCTTGACCAAACTGCCCGCGACAGCGATAAGAACGCCTATGAAAACGCTGTGCACCATTTTCGGTATTTGCATTATCGGCTAGCGCCACACCGCTGGTCCGGACGTTTTCGCCTTTCTTCCCCGACGAGAAAAACGCCCAGGCCAGACGGCCGGCGCAAGCCATGCCCGCATGTGGTGTTTTGGCGGCGTGATGACGGGATGAAAACGGAAGGCGAGGATGACGAACGGTTTCAGGGGCCTCAGGCTCTACAACACGCTGACGCGTGCCAAAGAGGACTTCGTTCCCATCGATGAGAAGAACGTCCGCATGTATGTGTGCGGGCCGACGGTGTATGATTACGCCCATATCGGCAATGCGCGTCCGGCCATCGTTTTCGACGTCCTGTTCCGCCTTCTGCGCCATCACTATGGCGAGGATCACGTCAAATATGTGCGCAACATTACCGATGTTGACGACAAGATCAATGCGCGTGCCCGCCGCGACTATCCCGCTCTGCCGCTCAATGAGGCGATCCGCGAGGTCACACAGAAAACGGCCAACCAGTATCACGCGGACGTTGCCGCACTTGGCTGCCTGAAGCCGACCATCGAGCCGCGCGCAACCGAGTTTGTCCTGCCGCGCGCCGACGGGCTGACCGACATGGCGAGCCTGATTCAATCTCTCATCGATCGCGGCCATGCCTATGAGGCAAAAGGCGAAATCCTGTTTGATACTGCCTCCATGCCTGCCTATGGCGGGCTTTCGAAGCGCAAGCTGGAAGACCAGCAGGCCGGCGCCCGTATCGCCGTGGAAGCACACAAGAAGAACCCGGCCGATTTTGTTCTCTGGAAGCAATCATCAGCCGACGAGCCGGGCTGGGACGCCAGGTTCACCATCGGTGGCAAGGTGGTCACGATCCACGGTCGGCCTGGCTGGCACATCGAGTGCTCGGCCATGTCGGCGGCCTATCTCGGGGAGGAGTTCGACATCCATGGCGGCGGCCTCGACCTCATCTTCCCGCACCATGAAAATGAGATCGCACAATCATGCTGCGCCCATGGCCGCGATGTCATGGCGCACTACTGGATGCACAATGGCTTCCTTCAGGTGGAAGGGAGGAAAATGTCCAAATCCGAGGGCAATTTCGTCACCATTCACGATCTCCTGGAGACGGAGAAGTTCGGCGGGCGCAAATGGCCGGGCGAGGTGCTGCGTCTCGCTATGCTGATGACACATTATCGCGAGCCGATCGATTTCTCCGTGCGCAAGCTCGAAGAAGCGGAAGCGGTGCTCGACGGCTGGTATCGGGCTGTCGGGGATGTCGAGGACGGCGGCATCGGTTGCGCTGACACCGTTTCCGCACTCGGCGACGATCTCGCAACGACCGCTGCGATTGCCAGTCTGCATGAATTGCGCAGCGAAGCGACGAAGGGCAGCAGTGCGGCAAGACAGGCACTCAAGACCAGCGCGGGTCTTCTTGGATTGCTGGCAGGGACGGAGACCGAATGGTTCGCTGCCAAAGCGTCGGAGGCATCCGTCGATATCAGTGCCGTGGAAGCGGCGGTGGACGAGCGCCTAAAGCAGTTGCACGGAAAAAACTTCGCCGAAGCCGACCGCATCCGCGACGAGCTTGCCGCACAGGGCGTCCAGCTCATGGATTACAGGGATCCCGAAAGCGGCGAACGCCGCACGAAATGGGAGATGAAACGGTGATCGGCCATATCGGTAGTCGCTAGGGTCAGGGCGCGCATCTCCCAGCTCGGCATTCTCGACCGGTTGATCCGGGCAACAGACCAGCATGCAGGCAAGTAACCATGGCAGAAAAAGAACGCATCTATCTCTTCGACACCACGCTGCGCGATGGTCAGCAGACACCGGGCGTGGATTTTTCCGTCGAGGACAAGATCGCCGTGGCAAAACTGCTCGACGATTTCGGCTTCGATTATGTTGAGGGCGGTTATCCAGGGGCGAACCCCACCGACACCGCCTTCTTTTCGAAGAAACGCACGCAGAACGCCGCCTTCGTCGCTTTTGGCATGACCAAGCGCGCCGGTGTCTCTGCCTCCAATGATCCGGGCCTCGCGGCCCTGCTTCAGACGGCCAGCGATGCGGTCTGCTTCGTCGCCAAGAGCTGGGATTACCATGTGCGTGTCGCGCTGGGCTGCACCAACGAGGAAAATCTCGAATCGATCACGGCCTCCGTTGCGGCGTCGGTAGCCGCTGGCAAGGAGACGATGGTCGATTGCGAGCATTTCTTCGATGGCTACAAGGCCAATCCCGATTATGCGCTGGCCTGCGCGAAGGCGGCGCATGAAGCGGGTTGTCGCTGGGTGGTGCTGTGCGACACCAATGGTGGCACGCAACCGGCCGAAATCAGGGAAATCGTGCGCGCCGTGATTGCGGCGGGCATTCCCGGCACGCAACTGGGCATTCATGCCCATGACGATACGGGGCAGGCGGTGGCTAATTCCCTTGCCGCCGTTGAGGCAGGCGTGCGTCAGGTTCAGGGCACGCTAAACGGAATTGGCGAGCGCTGCGGCAATGCCAATCTCGTTACCATCCTGCCGACACTGATGCTCAAGCCTGCCTATGCCGACCGTTTCACAACCGGCATACCGGCAGACAGACTGGCTGATCTATCGCGCCTTGCCCACGGGTTCGACGAGCTTCTGAACCGCGCACCGGAGCAGCAGGCACCCTATGTCGGCGCATCGGCCCTTCGCCACCAAGGCAGGCATCCACGCCTCCGCCGTGCTCAAGGAGCCTGAAACCTATGAGCATGTGCCGCCGGAAATTGTGGGCAACACGCGCCGCGTCATGGTTTCGGATCAGGGCGGGAAATCGAATTTCATTGCCGAGCTGAAGCGTCGCGGTATCGCCGTCGACAAGACCGACCCGCGGCTCGACACTCTCATTGCACTCGTCAAGGAACGCGAAGCAGAGGGCTATGCCTATGAGGGCGCGGATGCGAGCTTCGAGCTTCTGGCGCGGCGTACGCTCGGGCGCGTACCGGATTTTTTCAAGGTCGATGGTTTCCGCTGCATGGTGGAGCGCCGGTTCGATGCAAACGGCGAGTTGAAGACCGTCTCGGAGGCCGTTGTCCGTGTGACCGTTGATGGCGAAACGCTCATGTCGGTTGCGGAAGGCCACGGACCGGTCAACGCGCTCGACATCGCCCTGCGCAAGGACCTCGGCAAATATCAGGCGGAAATCTCGGACCTGGCGCTGGCCGATTACAAGGTGCGGATCCTCAACGGCGGCACCGAGGCGATCACGCGAGTGCTGATCGAATCGTTTGACGGAACGGGCGCGCGCTGGTGGACGGTCGGTGTTTCAGACAACATCATCGATGCGTCGTTTCAGGCCCTGATGGATTCCATTGTCTACAAGCTGGTCAAGAACCGGGACAGGCCTGCAAGCACAGCATGACCGCTTCCCGCCAGGATTGCTGGACCAATACATTGCAATGGCGTTGAACCCCGGCTTTGTGACAGGGTGGGACTGCCTGCCGCCTTTGCCGGAACGTCCCTTGGGAAGATCATGTCTGAAGTAGTGGAAAAACCTCTTGAACGCGGGCGTGACGATGCCATGCGCGGGTTCTTTTTTGCACTGTCGGCCTATGGCATGTGGGGTTTTCTGCCGCTCTACATGAAGCTTGTTTCCCATGTTCCGGCGATGGAGGTGGTGGCGCACAGGGTTTTGTGGTCCGTCCCGGTGGCGGCCATCATTCTCTATGTTTTGGGCCGCACGGCCGACATTCGACAGGCCATTCGTTCGCCTCGCACATTGTTGATGGCAGCGCTCACGGCGGCGATCATCTCGGTCAATTGGGGCATTTATGTCTGGGCGATCGCTGTCGACCGGGCTGTCGAAACGGCACTCGGTTACTACATCAACCCGCTTGTCAGCATTGCCATGGCGGCGCTGTTCCTCGGCGAACGCCTGAACCGCTATCAGATCGCCGCGGTTTGCCTTGCAGGCCTTGCCGTGTTGATCCTGACCACTGATGCGGGTGGACTGCCCTGGGTGTCGCTCAGCCTTGCATTCAGCTTTGCGGCCTATGGGATCTTGCGCAAAACGCTTCCCATCGGACCGAGCCAGGGATTTTTTCTCGAAGTCATGATTCTTGCGCTGCCCGCTCTGGGTTACCTCATCTGGGTGGCAGCATCAGGCGCATCGCATTTCTCGCTCTCCAGCCCGGGGGATGTCGCGCTTCTCATCGGCTGTGGTCCGGTCACTGCAATACCGCTCATCCTGTTTGCGATGGGCGCCAAGCTTCTGCGGTATTCCACCATCGGCATCATGCAATACACCGCGCCAACCATGATCTTCCTGATTGCCGTGTTTGTGTTCAAGGAGCCGTTTGGCGGCGTCAAGGCCGTGGCGTTTGCGCTCATCTGGGCAGCGCTCGCGCTATACAGCTGGTCGATGCTGCGGGAGGCGCGTCGGGCAAAGAGGCAGGGCGCCCCCACCGGATAAGATGCCCGGCCCCACCAGTCCAGAGAGCGATTGCGTCTCACATCCGGTCAATGACTGCCGGATCTTCCCCGTTTGACGACCTGTCTTCAGTTGCAGCTGCCAGGATGGCGGGAACGATGGCTTCCGCATGATCCACCACGATCGGACGAACCCGATGATCGGAGTGTACGAAGCCTTCCTGCTTCATATGATCGATCAAGGTCAGAAGCGGGTTCCAGAAGCCGCCGACATTGGCAAAGACCATTGGCTTTTCATGGCGGGCGAGCTGCGCCCAGGTCATGATCTCGACAATCTCTTCCAGCGTTCCGATCCCTCCTGGCAGGGCGACAAACGCATCGGCTCGTTCAAACATGGCGTGTTTGCGCTGGTGCATGTCGTCGGTCACGATGAGTTCATCGAGCTCGGCCAGGTCCACCTCATTGGCTTCGCGCCGGATGAGAAAGCGGGGAATGATCCCCGTCACTTTGCCGCCGGCCTCCATCGTGCCGCGCGCAACCGCGCCCATGATGCCTCTGGTGCCGGCACCGTAGACCAGCCGAATCCCGGCCTCGCCAAGCCCGCGCCCCAGCGTCAGCCCAGCCTGGAAATGAATTGCATTGCGTCCATTGCTCGAACCGCAATACACGCATACCGACTCGATGGTTTTCATGGTGTCCATTGCTTGTATGGGTTACCGTTGCGGTCAAGAGGTTAAGGGCTTTTTCTTGTAGGCAGGAGGAAAAAGCGCTACAGCCAGTCGGGAACGGAAAAGCGTGGGTTATATGGGCTTGACACCTAAAACGGGGCTTCTCTTCCTCTCGGGCGCCGTCATTGCGGGGCTTGGAGCGGCATACATTCTTGGTGCGTTCGATGGGCGGCAGCCTGCGCCTGTCGCCATCACGTCGCCGCAGGACGACCAGAAGGAACCTGCAGGCCCCAGGGTGGCCGGCGGCAAGGAGGGACGCGAGACCGTATCCTCACAAGAAGATCCGACCAGGAATGATGAGCCGGCGGAAGAGACCGTCGATAGGCAGCCGGCAGAGGCTCGCCAGACCGAACCGGGTCTGGTGCCGAATGAGGAGGCGAATGCCGAAACCATCGATCCGCCATCATTCGACATTGTGCGCGTCGAGCCCGACGGTTCCATGGTCATCGCCGGGCGGTCGGCGCCCAACGCCCGGGTGGAAATCGTCAACGGGGCGACAGTCATAGGCATGGCGACCAGCGGCCCATCGGGGGATTTCGCGGCTGTTTTGGACAATCCGCTGGAACCGGGCGATTATCAGATCGTCCTGCGCGCCACGACGCCAGACAATCTGGTTGCGACTTCCCTTGAAACAGCGATTGTTACGGTTCCGGATTCAGAAACGGGGCAGGTCCTTGCTCTCGTCGATCAACCAGGTGAACCCAGCCGCCTGATCACTGTTCCGGAGGCCCAGACACCCTCTTCCCCGGCCGCGGAGGAAAGCGCAGAAGCCACGCCGGCAACAGAAGCACCGGATGGGACGGCCTCTGAAGAGACCTTGCAGGCAGAGGTATCGGAGCCCGCACAGGCCCAGGCGGTGGAGCCGGAGCCTGATACATCCCCGGCTGAGAAGGAAACGCATGACGTAGAGCGGACCGAGCCCTCGGTATCCGTTCAGCGTGAAACCGACGAAACCGAGGCAAATGCTACTGAAACCGCGACGGAGAGCGAGCCGGCCACGGAAAACGGCGGTGAGCTCTTCATAGAGGCTGTCGAGATAGACGGTGGCGAAATCTTCGTTGCCGGTGCCACAAGCCCGGGGCGCGTGGTGCGTGTCTATGCCAACAACACCCTGCTTGGTGAAACCATCGCCACGCCAAACGGCCGTTTTCTCGTCGAGGCCAGACGCGAATTGCCCGTTGGCGATTATATCGTTCGTGCCGACATGCTTTCCGAGGATGGCCGTAGCGTCATGGCGCGCGCTGCAGTGCCGTTCACGCGATCCAGCGGAGAGAAACTGTCCGCAGTTGCAACACCGGAAGCACCGAAAACGCCGGACGCACAGCAAGAGAACAGCTCCGCCGAAGAAGTTGACATCGCTTCGGGTGGTGATGCTGCAAGCGCAGATCTGGTAGACGGCGAGGAAGCTCGTGTGAGCGAAACTGCGCCTGGGGAAGCAGAGCCCGGGTCTGACGACGCGATGGCAGAGAGTGACACGGTCGCTCCCAGGCTCTCTCCGGTGGAAGGGTCCGTGATTATTCGTCGGGGTGATACGCTGTGGCACATTTCACGGCGTGTCTATGGCCGTGGCATTCGGTACACCACTCTGTATCTTGCAAATCAGGACCAGATCGAAGATCCGGACCGGATCTGGCCAGGGCAGGTCTTCACCGTTCCCGAAAGCTCGGATCAAGGCGAGCCCGCTGATATGGAAGCGATCCAGGATCAGGTGGTAACGCCCGAAACTTCGGAATAGCTGAAAAGACAGCCGGCCAGGCATTGCATCGGCAACACCTTTCATCGTATATCGTCGATTAACGATAGAAGGTGTTGCGCCGTGCCCCCTCAATCTCCCGATACCTGTTGCTCTGACAACCGCATGTTCCGCGGCTTCAGTGCTTTGTCTCATCCCGCAAGGGTAAAAATCCTGCAGCATCTCTCCGGCTTCGATGCCTGCTGCTGCAAGGATGTGGTGCATCATCTGGATCTGGCACAGTCAACGGTCTCACAGCATCTGAAAGTGCTGGTTGAGGCGGGGCTGGTGCATGTGCGGCCAGAGCGGCAGAGCTCGCGTTACGAAGTCAATACGGTGGCGCTCAAGGCTCTTTCGTCCAGCCTGGCCGGGCTGGTTCACACATGTGTTGATGCCAAGGAAAAAAAGCAGATGCGGCAGGAGGCCGAAACCGATGAACAATAAGACCGTTTCGGCCGAAGGGTCCACACTCGCAACCCTGCGAAACCTCTGGCCCTACATGTGGCCATCCGACCGACCGGAGCTCCAGCGTCGCGTGGTTGTCGCAGCCGTCTTTCTGGTGCTGGCCAAGATCATTCTGGTCTTCGTTCCCTATTTCTACAAATGGGCCACCAACACGCTGTCGGGCGAAGGGGAGCTTCCCGCACTTCTCCCGGCAATGCTCGCAGGGCCGATCATGCTGGTCGTCGCCTACAATGTGGTGCGGGTTGTCCAGCTCGGCTTCAATCAGCTGCGCGATGCCCTGTTTGCCCGCGTGGGGCAGCACGCGGTCCGGCAGCTTGCGTACCGCACATTTGTGCACATGCATGACCTGTCGCTGCGTTTCCATCTGGAAAGGCGCACCGGGGGGCTGTCGCGTATCATCGAGCGCGGCACCAAGGGGATCGACACCATCGTGCGCTTCACGATCCTGAACACGATCCCCACGCTGCTCGAATTTCTTCTGGCAGCGGGCATTTTCGCTTTCGCCTATGGCTGGATCTATGTGGTCATCATTGCCGTAACCGTGTGGCTCTACACCTGGTTTACCGTCAAGGCGAGTGACTGGCGTATCGGCATTCGCCGGCAGATGAACGATTCCGACACGGACGCCAACACCAAGGCCATCGATTCGCTGCTCAACTTCGAGACGGTGAAATACTTCAACAATGAAGCCATGGAGGCCCGGCGGTTTGACCGTTCGATGGAGCGCTACGAGGACGCCGCGACCCGCACATGGACTTCACTCGGCTGGCTCAATTTCGGGCAGGGTGTCATTCTCGGTCTTGGCATGACGGCAGCCATGGGGCTGTCGGGCCTATGAAGTCATGCGCGGATCGCAGACCGTCGGCGACTTCGTTTTTATCAACGCCATGCTGATGCAGCTTTCCATCCCCCTCAATTTCATTGGGTTCGTTTACCGGGAAATCCGCCAAGGGCTGACCGACATCGAGCAGATGTTCGATCTCCTCGATGTCCGGGCGGAGGTTACCGACAGGGCGGATGCCAAACCGCTGCAGGTTGAACAGGGCGATGTACGGTTTCACAATGTGCATTTTTCCTATGATCCGGACCGCCCGATCCTGAAGGGGATCGATTTCGAGATCCCGGCGGGCAAAACTGTTGCCGTGGTTGGGCCCTCCGGCGCCGGAAAATCCACCATTTCGCGTCTCCTCTTCCGTTTCTATGATGCCCAGAGCGGGCAAATCACCATCGATGGTCAGGACGTGAAAGACGTCACACAGAAGAGCCTGCGAGCGGCGATTGGCATGGTCCCGCAGGACACGGTCCTTTTCAACGACACCATTGCCTACAACATCCGCTATGGCCGTCCCGATGCGACGGAGGCGGAGGTGCGCAAGGCTGCCGAGATGGCACAGATAGGTCCATTCATCGAGAGCCTTCCAGACGGCTATCAAACCATGGTTGGAGAGCGTGGGCTAAAGCTTTCGGGCGGCGAGAAACAGCGTGTTGCCATAGCCCGGACCATACTCAAGGCCCCGCCCATCCTGTTGCTTGACGAGGCCACCTCGGCGCTCGACACGCATACCGAGCAGGAAATCCAGGCAGCCCTGGATACGGTCAGTCGCGGCCGCACGACGCTGGTAATCGCGCACCGCCTGTCCACGGTCATCAATGCAGACGAAATCATCGTGCTCAAGGGCGGCGAGATTGCCGAGCGGGGAAGGCACGAGGAGCTTCTCGATGCCGGGGGGCTTTACGCTGAAATGTGGAACCGTCAGCGCGAGGCGACCGAGGCCGAAGAGCGCCTGCGCAAGGCGCGCGAAACCGACGAGATGGGTGTGGTGGTGCGGCGCACGCCTGCTTATTGACAGGCGAGAGGAGCTCACGCGTTGCGGGAAAGGCCGCTTTCCTTTACCAAGGCCGCTACTTCATTCAATTTGAAAGTGGCCGTCGATGAGCCTGATTGACACGATCCGCAAGACCTTCGTGCCGATACACCGGGAAGGTTATCCATTTATCGCGGCTTTCGCCGGTGCCACCATCATTCTTGGTGTCATCTGGGGACCGCTTTTCTGGATTGGCCTGATCCTCACCGCATGGTGCGTCTATTTCTACCGCGATCCCGAACGGGTGACCCCGGTGGACGACAGTCTGGTCATTGCACCGGCTGATGGCGTCATTTCCTTTGTCGGGCCGGCTGTTCCGCCGCCCGAGCTCGGTATGGGCGAGGGGGAGATGACGCGCATCTCCGTCTTCATGAATGTCTTTTCCTGCCATATCAACCGTGCACCGGTGCGTGGCCGGATCTCGCTCATCGAACACCGGCCGGGACGCTTCCTGAATGCGGAGCTCGATAAGGCGAGCGCCGAAAACGAGCGCAATGGACTGGTGATCGAAAGTCCGCATGGCCCGGTCCCGGTGGTGCAGATTGCTGGGCTCGTGGCGCGACGCATCGTGTGTTGGGCCGAAGCCCCCGGCGAGCTTGCCGTGGGTGAACGATTTGGTCTGATCCGGTTCGGTTCACGCGTCGATGTTTATCTGCCTGAGGGCGCTGTTCCCCGGGTGGCAATCGGCCAGACGGCGGTCGGTGGCGAAAGCGTTCTGGCCGTTTTTGACACCGGTTTGAAGCAGCCGATCGTGCGGGTTTCGTGATGGCAGGCCCCTTTCCACCGTTCGAGCCGCACGGAGGAGGCGGGCCGAAGTTCAGCGAAATTCCGCTGCGCATGCTGGTGCCAAACCTGATCACGGTTCTCGCCATTTGCGCCGGGCTTTCGGGAATCAGGTTGGCATTCGAAGGGCGCGTGGAGACAGCCGTGGTCATGGTCCTCATCGCCGCCTTTCTCGATGCGGTGGATGGCCGCGTGGCCCGCATGCTCAAGGCGTCATCGAATTTCGGCGCGCAAATGGATTCGCTCGCCGACATTGTGAATTTTGGCGTGGCGCCAGCGCTGGTGCTCTACGCCTATGTTCTCGACAAGGCCGGCGCACTTGGATGGATCGCAGCCCTTCTGTTTGCCATTGCATGTTGCCTGCGGCTGGCGCGCTTCAATGTCATGCTTGACGACCCTGATCGTCCCGCCTGGCATACGGATTATTTCGTAGGTGTTCCAGCGCCGGCCGGTGCTGCACTGGTTCTGCTGCCGGTCTATCTGGGGTTTCTGGGTGTTGCACCGGATCTGACGATGGCGCTGTCCGCCTCCGCCTACACGGTGTTGGTGGGCTTTCTTCTCGTCAGCCGCCTTCCAGTCTATTCGGGGAAGAGTTCAGGAAGCCGCGTTCGGCGAGAGTATGTTCTGCCACTTATTCTGGGGCTTGCGCTCTATGTTCTGCTTCTGACGAGCTACACCTGGCTCACGCTCACGATTTCAACGCTTTTCTACCTCGTGTTCCTGGTGTTCAGCATGCGCGCCTATACAAGGCGGGCCGAGAGGGAAGAGAAAAAAAGCGACGAAAACGCGGACAAACCGGCGAAAAGCTGAAAAGCGGGGCACCGTTTTCAGGCAAATCCGTTCAGTTTTTTAAGATTCCGCCGTGTTTTTTTCCGGTGCCCGGACTTCGAGCATGCGTTCGAAAAGCGCCTCTGAAGCACGCATGTCATCGCGCTGCGCGCGTGCGATCAGCTCTTCGATCGTCATGGGGGGGAGCGTGCGAACATGACGGGCGGGAATGAGGCCACGCCGTTCCATGTAGACCGGCACCACCCGGGCCTCGGCTTTCAGGGCAATCCGTGCCACGGCGCGAAACAGACGAAACGCCTTTGTATCAGGATCGGTCTCGTCAGGCAGATACACGGCAAGGCGACCGTTCCCCTTCAGGCGCCGGACCAGACGACGGCTTACGAAAACATGGTGTGCATTGAACGCTATGGTGCGCGCAAGCGATCGCCACGGCTCCAGAAAAGGTGACTTCGCCGAGCCTTCATCGAGTATGTGGAGCGTGTCGTCCGGCAACAGGGCAAGCATCGTCGCGGGATCGAGCCGGGACTGGTGCCAGATCGCGTAAATGACGGGAGCATCAGCACCGCGCGCGATGTCAATCTCCCGGTCACTGATGCGCAGCAGAAGCTTGAGTGGAGCGTGAAGGGCTGCCTGGTGAAAGCTGACACCGCGGCGGTACTGAACGATCCCCGCCATCGCGATCCACGACGCGGCGCACAAGAGTATGAGTTCCATGACGAGAATCATGCCGCGTCTCCCAGGTGCCGGGCTCCGAACGATTGGCGAGAGCACCGGAAATTTGATCTATGCTCCGACTGGCAGGCCGTTTTTACCGGCAGCTCGTTACGGGCCCCTCGTTGGTGCGGCGTCTGCGTCCGCTGCCGCGGTGAAAAGTAACGAAAGCGGCTGGCAGGTCAATCTCGATCTCCGAAGGAAAAAGCCCTCGGTTCCCACCTCACTCGGGCAGGCGATAATGGGTGAAGCGGTTCTTCTTCACGTCGAAGATCTGTCCCGTTTCCTTCAGTTCGGGGCTTGCAAGCGGAAGAATTCGGGCTGCAACCTCGGAAGGATGCGGCAATGTCTCCGGATCCTCACCCGGCATGGCCTGAGCACGCATCGCAGTACGGGTCGCCCCCGGGTTCACCGCGTTCACACGCAGCGGCATGTTCTTGGTCTCGTCTGCCCAGGAGCGGGTCAGCGCTTCCACCGCCGCCTTGGAAGCCGCGTAGGGACCCCAGAAGGCACGGGCCGAATGCGCTGCACCAGAAGACATGATGATCGCTCTGCCCGCATCCGAAGCCCTGAGCAGCGGGTCCACCGTCCGGATGAGCCTCCAGGTCGCGGTGACATTGATGTTCATGACCTTCTCGAACACCTTTGCCTCGACATGGCCAAGCGGCGCTATGACGCCAAGCACGCCAGCATTGGCGATCATGATGTCGAGTTTGCCCCAACGCTCGTGAATGGCTCCGCCGATCCGGTCGATGCCGGCCATGTCGGTAAGGTCAAGCGGAACCAGAGTGGCTTCGCCACCGGCCGCCTTGATTTCATCATCGAGTTCCTCAAGACCGCCCACGGTGCGCGCCACGGCGATCACATGAGCGCCACAGGCTGCAAGTTCCTTTGCCAAAAAATAGCCGATGCCGCGTGATGCGCCGGTGACCAGAGCCAACCGGCCGTTCAAGTCTGGTTTGATGTCTGTCATTGTCCGCCTGCTGCAAGAAGGGAAAGCGAGCGCACATTGTCGGTGCTGTCATGATCGGTCAACCGCGTCGGATAGTCCCGTGTGAAACAGGCATCACAATATTGCGGCTGGTCCATGTTGCGGGCCGCTTCGCCGACTGCGCGGTAAAGCCCGTCAATCGTCAGAAACGCCAGCGAATCGACACGGATGAAGTCTGCCATCTCTTCAATCGACATGCGCGAAGCGAGCAGTTTGGCGGCTTCGGGCGTGTCGACACCATAAAAGCAGGGCGAGCGCGTCGGTGGAGACGCGATGCGCATGTGCACTTCGGCCGCACCCGCATCCCGCACCATCTGAACGATCTTCTGGCTGGTCGTGCCGCGAACGATGGAATCGTCGACCAGAACCACCCGTTTTCCCTCGATGCAGCGCCGGTTGGCGTTGTGTTTCAGCTTCACACCCATGTGTCGGATGGAATCGGTCGGCTGGATGAAGGTGCGCCCGACATAGTGATTGCGGATAATGCCCAGTTCAAAGGGCAGGTTGGCCGCCTGCGCGTAACCGATGGCAGCAGGTGTTCCAGAATCGGGAACGGGAACCACGATATCCGCCTCGATCGGCATTTCGCGGGCGAGTTCCGCGCCGATCTCCTTGCGGACTTCGTACACATTGCGCCCCTCGACGATGGAATCCGGTCGGGCGAAATACACATATTCGAATATGCAGAACCGCGGCTTCTCCTCGTTTTCAAAAGGAAAGAAGCTTTCGATCCCTTTTTCGGTGACGACCACCATCTCGCCTGGCTTGAGATCACGCACGAAACGCGCGCCGATTATGTCGAGCGCACAGGTCTCGGAGGCCAGAATATAGGCACCATCGAGGTCGCCGAGCACGAGAGGGCGGATACCAAGGGGATCGCGGCAGCCAATCATCTTCTTGGACGTCAGGGCGACGATGGAGAATGCCCCTTCGATCTGCTGTACCGCATCGATAAAGCGGGAATTGGTGTCCCGCCCTTTGCTGGTGGCAACAAGGTGCAACACGGTCTCGGTATCGGAGGTGGATGAGAAGATCGCGCCTTCTTTCTGAAGCCTGCGCTGCACCGTCATGGCATTGGTGATGTTGCCATTGTGGGCAATCGCAAGCCCGCCATCCGATAATTCGGCAAAGAAAGGCTGCACGTTGCGCAGGGCCCGAGCCGCCGGTGGTGGCATATCGCGTGTGTCCGATGGCTCGGCTACCATCCAGTCGGTCCAGCACTGCCTGTTTTGTAAAGCGGTCCCCGATCAAGCCGATATGGCGTTCCACATGGAACTGGGTGCCGTCGAAAGAAACGATGCCTGCCGCTTCCTGTCCGCGATGCTGCAGGGCATGCAGGCCAAGTGTCACGATCGCAGCAGCATCGCTGCGCCCGAAAATGCCGAACACGCCGCATTCATCATGAAAATGGTCATCCGATTCGCCCGCGAGAGGCAAATTATCTTCCGTCGCCATTTCTGGCCGCCCTTTCATTGTGACACAGACGGCCCAAACCGTCAGTTAGCGGTTTCACCATCGCCTGAGACGCCATTGGACAGGCGATCGAACACCGAGTTGTCCGGATCATCCGGAAGCATGCTCTGTATCCAGTGGCCGACACCGTCGAGAAGCGGACGGGATTTGGCTTCTGCGACCCAGCTCGGCGGATTGGAACCCATCAGCCAGTTGAGAAACAGAAGCGCCACGGCCACAACCAGAATACCCCTTGCAGCGCCGTAGAGAAAGCCGAGTGTTCGATCCAGCGCACCGATGCGTGAATCGATGATGAAATCGGCGATCTTCATCGTGATGATCGTCACCACCACCAGCGCAATGAGAAACACCACCGCTGCAGCGACGGCAAGTGCAAGCATCTCATTGCTTATATACGGCGTAACATAAGGCAGAACCAGGGGGTGGAAATAATAGGCAGCCACAGCAGCCGCTGCCCATGAAGCAATCGACAGAACCTCGCGGGAAAAGCCGCGCACCATGGCCAGCATGGCCGAAACGAGCGTGAAGCCGACAAGGATTCCGTCAAGCAACGTGATTGGCATTGTCACCCCTACTCCTCTGGCAATTGGGATGCCCGCATATGGTCAACCTTTTGGTCCCCGCAGGGGCATTGTAACGTCTTTCGGGCACAGGGCCGCCAATCCATATCATTCAGGGCCGCCTTGGCTCCCGCTATGCGGGCAACCAGTTCGGCCAGCGCCTCGGGTCTGGCTGATCGCGATGCAATCGCACCCGAGCCGTCCTCGTTGCCTGGCGGCATGACCGCCTGGGCAAAACCGAGCTTCTCGGCTTCCTTGAGACGACTCGCTGCATGAGCAACGGGTCTGACAGCGCCCGAAAGGCTGATTTCGCCGAAATAAACGCAATCGGCTGGCAGGGCAAGCCCGGTAAGGGATGAGACCAGTGCTGCCGCGACCGCCAGATCTGCTGCAGGCTCGGAAATACGATAGCCGCCGGCCACGTTGAGATACACGTCATGGGTTGCAAAACGCACGCCACAATGCGCCTCAAGAACCGCCAAGACCATGGAAAGTCTGGCAGAATCCCAGCCGACCACGGCGCGGCGCGGTGTGCCGAGAGGTGAGGGGGCGACAAGGGCCTGGATTTCCACAAGAACCGGCCTTGTTCCCTCCATTCCGGCAAAGACGGCGGCTCCGGGAGCCGCTGCGCTACGCTCGCCCAGAAACAGCTCGGACGGATTGGAAACCTCACGCAGGCCCTTGTCACCCATCTCGAAGACACCGATTTCATCGGTCGGGCCAAAGCGGTTCTTCACCGTACGCAGAATACGGTAGTGATGCCCGCCTTCACCTTCGAAATAGAGAACCCCGTCGACCATGTGCTCCACCACCCGGGGGCCGGCGATCTGGCCTTCCTTGGTCACGTGTCCCACCAGAACCACGGCGGCACCGGTCGATTTGGCATAGCGGATCATCGCCTGAGCGGAGGCTCGCACCTGCGTTACGGTCCCAGGCGCGGAATCGGCCAGATCTGTCCACAGCGTCTGGATGGAATCCAGAATGACCAGGTCCGGCCGTTTGCCATCCTCGATGGTCGCCAGAATGTCTTCCACATTGGTTTCGGCGGCCAGCTCCACCGGCTGTTGAGCGACGTCAAGGCGCTGGGCACGCAGGCGGATCTGAGCGACCGCCTCCTCGCCCGAGACATAAACGATGCGATGACCGCGTGCAGCAAGGGCAGCGGCGGCCTGAGTGAGCAGGGTGGATTTGCCGATGCCCGGATCGCCACCGACGAGCAGCGCCGAGCCACGCACGAAACCGCCACCCGTCACCCGGTCGAGTTCGCCGATGCCGGTGGTGATGCGCGGTGCGTCTTCAATGTCGCCGGAGAGTGTCGTGAGAGCCACCGCGCGGCCCTTGCGTGCCTTGCGGGAAGCGGCCTGCGGGCCTGAGCCAATGCCGCTTGACGTGCCTTCCTCAACCAGTGTGTTCCATGCACCGCAGCCGTCACACTTGCCGGCCCAGCGCGCATGCACCGTCCCGCAATTCTGACAGATGAACTGAACGCGCGCACGAGCCATCAGATACGCGCTCCCCCACGTACATAATGCCTCTCGAAGCGGTGTCCGAGCGAGGTCAAAAGTTCATAGGAAATGGTGCCGCACGCAATGGCCAGGTCGTCCACCGGCAGGTCTGGACCCATGAGTTCGATGAAGTCGCCCACCTGCAGGGCGTCGGGGCCAAGGTCGGTCACATCGAAAAGCGTGAGATCCATGGTTACGCGACCGAGCACAGGCACACGTTTACCATCGACAAAACCGCAGGCACCCTCAGGAACCGTCTCGCGCAGCGGCACTCCGGCGCCGGAGCCCGAACGATGGTAGCCGTCCGCATATCCGGTGGCCGCCACGGCAACGACCGTGTCCCGGTTCAATACGGTGGCGCCATAGCTGACCGTTCCGCCTGCCGGCACGTGCCGCAATTGCGCGACGCGCGTCTGTACGGAAGCGACGGGGCGCATCGGGTTGTGAGTTCCATTGACGGGATTGCTGCCATAAAGCGCCACGCCCGGACGGGTGACGTCGCACAAGAACGCGCCGCCGAGAAAGATGCCCGCGGAGTTTGCCAGACTTGAATCTGCATCTGGAAAAAGAGCGCGAAGTGCCTGAAATTCTTCCAGTTGTTGCCGGTTCATCGGGTGGTCCGGCGTGTCGGCGCACGCCAGATGGCTCAGGATAAGCCGTGGCGTAAGCGCACCGGTCAGCGCATTCTCCTGTGCGAGGATGCGCACTCGTTCGGGTGTCAGCCCGAGCCGGTTCATGCCGGTTTCCACATGAAGGGCACAGGGGCGGGGCATGTCAGCATCGTCCCAGCCATGGGCCTCCCATATGGCAAGATCAGACTGCGAGTTCAAAACCGGCAGGAGCCTCCCCTCGCGGTAGAAGGAGGCCGCTTCTGGACTGAAAAGACCATTGAAGACATAAATTTCGGCTTCAGGGGCAGCCCTGCGAACGGCAAGTCCTTCCTCGGGTAGCGCAACGAAGAATTTGCGACAGCCTTCGTCAACCAGTGCCTCGACCACGGGGCCGGTGCCCAGCCCATAGGCATCCGCCTTCACCACGGCAGCGGCCTCGGCCGGCGTCGATTGTTCGGCAAGATATCTGTAGTTGGCTGCGAGGGCATCGAGGTCGACCGTTAGCCGCCCACCGGCGACACGAGGGTCGGCACCGCGCAGATGCGGATCGTTCTGGCTCATCGCATCATTACTCAAAACGCTCGGGCATGCGGTCCTCTTCGGCAAGGTCCGAGAAGCGGGTGAATTCGCCCTGGAAGGCAAGCTGCACCGTGCCGGTGGGGCCGTGGCGCTGCTTGGCGATGATGACTTCTGCCTTGCCGCGCACCTCGTTCATCTCAGCTTCCCACTGCATGTATTCTTCAGTGCCGGGCTTGGGCTCCTTGTTTTTCAGATAATACTCGTCACGGTACACGAACAGAACGACGTCGGCGTCCTGCTCGATCGACCCGGATTCACGCAGATCCGCAAGTTGTGGGCGCTTGTCGTCGCGCGCTTCTACCTGACGCGAAAGCTGCGAAAGCGCGATGATAGGCACAGAAAGCTCCTTGGCCAGTGCCTTGAGGCCGGTGGTGATCTCGGTGATCTCCTGCACGCGGTTTTGTGCAGATTTCGCCGACGAACCCTGCATGAGCTGAACATAGTCGATGATGATGACGTCGAGGCCACGCTGGCGTTTGAGACGCCTTGCACGGGCCGCGAGCTGGGCGATGGAGATGCCACCTGTCTGATCGATGAAGAGCGGGATCTTCTGCATCGTCTGAGCGCAGGCCACAAGCTTTTCGAAATCGCTCTCCGTGATTTCACCGCGACGAATCTTGGAGGAGGGGATCTCCGTCTGCTCGGAAATGATACGGGTGGCGAGCTGCTCTGACGACATCTCGAGAGAGAAAAAGCCAACCACACCGCCATTGGCTGCGGCAAAGGATCCGTCTGCCTGTTGGGCTGGCTCGTAGGCCGCTGCGATGTTGAAGGCAATGTTGGTGACAAGAGAGGTCTTGCCCATGGCCGGACGGCCGGCAAGGATGATCAGATCGGAAGGCTGAAGCCCGCCCATGCGTCCATCGAGGTCGCGCAGACCCGTCGAGATGCCCGAAAGATGTCCGTCACGCATGAAGGCGGCATTGGCCATGTCGACGGCGATCTTGGTCGCGTCGCCAAAACTCTCGAACCCACCATCATAGCGTCCGGTTTCGGCCAGTTCGAAAAGACGCCGCTCCGCGTCCTCGATCTGCTTGTTGGGTGCCATGTCCACCGGCGCATCATAGGCGATGTTGACCATGTCTTCGCCAACCGTGATCAGCGCGCGGCGAATCGCCAGGTCATAGATCGCACGCCCGTAGTCGGCGGCGTTGATGATGGTGACCGCTTCAGCCGCCAGACGCGCCAGATATTGCGCCACGGTCAGCTCGCCGACCTTTTCCTCGGCCGGCAGAAAGGTCTTGATCGTGACCGGGTTGGCCGTCTTGCCCATGCGGATGAGCTCGCCGGCAACCTCAAAGATCTTGCGGTGAAGCGGCTCATAGAAATGAACCGGCTTAAGGAAGTCCGAGACGCGATAAAGAGCGTCATTGTTCACCAGTATCGCGCCAAGCAGCGCCTGCTCGGCCTCGATGTTGTTGGGCGCTTCCCGATAAAGCTGGGTCTCCGCCGTCTCTAGCTTGCGGACTGCCGCCTCTGCCATTTGCATCTGTTCCGGTATGATTTCACCACGCGCGGCCGGACGAACTGCAATCGCGACGCCCGGCACCCCATCACTCTCGTAGACGGTTGATGCACTCAGGGTAAGGGGTGAATTGACCGCCAGGTCAGGTAATCCCACTATCCACGGATCAAAATGCACAGCGTCTCGAAAATTGCCTGCAGTTTAAACGATTCGCTTGACATCGTGTTCGTAATGCCACGTATGACCTATCGGGGCTACTCAGCAGCCTGTGCGAATTTTCTGGAATTTTTCCCTACCGAACCCGTCAGCCGTTTCTCGGTTTCGGCGATATAGGACCGGGTCATCGGCAGGGTTTCTCGCTTTTTGGTGAGCTGAATCTGGAACACCACCATTTCCTGCCACCGGAATGAAGCTTCAGATCCAGCCAGGTAGAATTCCCACATCCGCGCGAAACGCTCGTCATATATCTCCACTGCCTTGGCGCGGTTTTTCTGAAAGCGCTCCTGCCAGTGCTTCAGGGTTTCGGCGTAGTGCAGGCGCAGGATCTCGACATCTGTAACGATCAGCCCCGATCTCTCTATTGCCGGCATCACCTCCGACAAGGCGGGAATGTAGCCGCCCGGGAATATGTACTTGCGGATGAATGCATTGGTGGCGGCAGGCGGGGCCGAACGCCCGATCGTGTGCAGCAGCATCACACCGTCTTCAGCGAGCAGCCGGGCGCTTTGATCGAAAAACCTGCGATAGTGGTTGAGCCCTACATGCTCAAACATGCCGACCGAGACGATGCGGTCAAAAGGCCCCTTGAGTGAGCGGTAGTCTACAACCTCGAAACGGGCCCTGTCGGAAAGTTGCTGCTCGCGGGCGCGCTCACTGGCCACCCGGTGTTGCTCTTCCGAGAGCGTGACCCCTAGCACGTCGGCATCGAAACCGCGTGCGATATCGAGCCCCAGCCCGCCCCATCCGCAGCCGATGTCGAGCACTTTATGTCCACGCTCCAGCGCCAGCTTGGCCATGATATGGCGTTTCTTGGCTCGTTGGGGCCCTCCTCGAGCGAGGCCTCCGGCGTTTCGAAATAGGCGCAGGAATACTGCATGTCCTCGTCCAGAAAGAGCCGGTAAAGCTCCTCTGATAGATCGTAGTGTCGATGGACGTTGCGCTTGGCCCGAGCGGCCGTGTTCAATTGCTGAAGGCGGCGGAGGGAGTTCCTCAAAACCTCAAGAAGCCTGGCCGAAAACAGAGACGGCCCCGATTGGTCCATGTTGGAATAGGCAAGATGGAGGAAGCGCAGTAAATCGCCTTCCACGATGTCAAGCTCGCCGTCCATGTAGCGCTCGGGAACGGCCAGTGTCGGATCCAGCATGATGGCGCGTTCTGCAGCCGCCGTGTGAATGACAACATGGACGGGTTCGCCGCTTCCATCGCCGAATTCATGCCGTGTTCCGGCCGCATCGGTGATCAGAAGTTTCCCTTTGCGGACAAGGCGAGAAACGAATTTTTCAAGCAACCAGTTCATCGCAATACCCCCAGAAACGCACGGGAGAATGCGAGTATGAAACAAATATACGCCCGTTGAAAAGGGGCAGCGGGTCTGCAGGCATTCGTCCAGATGCCCGCTCCTGCCGCTTCATGACATGGGTAGAGGGACGAATTCGGGCCAAACGACCTTTTCGCCAACCGGCTGAAAAAGGGAGCGCGTGCTCGGATCCAGTGCCGGCCAGGACAAAAAAAGCCGGGCGATGACGCCCGGCTCAGATTGATTACAAACCCCTCGATTTTTGGCAGAAGTCGGAATCGAGGGGTTTTGATTCCGTTTTGTTCGCGATGTGAATCCGAGACGTTCCGTGAATCTTGAGTGATTTCGTGCCGCCGGGAGGTTTGTCAGCAGTCTGGCCGGGCGATGACGCCCGGCTTTTGACGGAAAACGCGCGGATTACGCGTTTTCGTCGCTTTCTTCTTCATTGGCTTCTTCGGCAGCGCCATCCTCGTCTTCAAACTCCGCTTCCGGATCGAAGAACTCGTCCGGGCGAGCGCTGTCGTTGATGTCTTCGCCGTAGATGGCTTCGGCGGAATCAAGTGTCTCACCACGCGCCTGGCGTTCGGGCCTCGTCGCTCGAACGGGCGACGTTGAGCGTGACGGTGACCTCGACTTCGGCATGCAGCGCAATGGCCACGTTGATCAGACCGATGGTCTTGATGGGCTGGTTGAGCTCAACCTGGTTGCGGCCGATCTTGAAGCCTTCCTCGGCCAGGATCTCGACGATGTCGCGGGTGGCAACCGAACCGTAGAGCTGGCCGGTTTCGGCGGCCGAACGAACGACGACGAAGGACTTGCCGTCGAGCTTCTCTGCGATAGCCTCGGCTTCCTTCTTCTGTTCCAGGTTGCGGGCCTCAAGCTCGACGCGCTGGCTCTCGAACTTCTTGCGGTTGGCCTCGTTGGCGCGCAGTGCCTTGCCCTTGGGCAGCAGGAAATTGCGTGCGTAGCCGTCTTTCACCTTCACCTCATCGCCCATCTGGCCGAGCTTGGCGATACGTTCAAGCAGGATGACGTCCATCGTTTCTGTCCTTTGTCATCGGCGCGAAGCGCCGGAATTTCATCAAGGCAGGTCAGAAACGGAAATGCCGCCGTGCGGCATGCAGGTCGCTGTCCTGCCCAAGGTGGCAGTTAGGGGCCGTTGCCCCAACTCGGGATTTGCAGAAACCTCATCCGCGCCCGCCGCGGGGAGGGGGCGGGCGGAAAGCCGCCCGCGCCGAAATGTCTTACTTCACCACGTAGGGAAGAAGGCCCAGGAAGCGGGCGCGCTTGATGGCCTTTGCCAGCTCACGCTGCTTCTTCTGGCTGACCGCCGTGATGCGGGAGGGAACGATCTTGCCGCGCTCGGAAATGTAGCGCTGCAGGAGTTTTACGTCCTTGTAGTCGATCTTCGGTGCGTTGGCGCCGGAGAACGGGCAGGTCTTGCGGCGACGGTGGAAAGGACGCCGCGTCGGGATCTGATTGATGTCGACCATTATTCGGAGCCTTCCTTGTTGCTGTCGCGGTCATGGTCGCGGCGCGGGCCACGATCGTCACGGCGCGGACCACGCGGGCCACGGTCGTCACGGCGCGGACCACGGTCGTCGCGGCGCTGCATCATCGCGGAAGGGCCTTCCTCATGCGCATCAACGCGAATCGTCATGAAGCGCAGGATGTCTTCCGACAGACCCATCTGGCGCTCGACTTCCTTCACGGCTTCAGCCGGAGCGTCGATGTCCATGAGCGTGAAATATGCCTTGCGGTTCTTCTTGATCCGGTAGGCGAGGGACTTCTGTCCCCAGTTTTCGACCCGGCCGACGGTGCCGCCACCAGCTTCGATCACACCCTTGTACTGTTCAACAAGAGCATCGATCTGCTGCTGCGAGAGATCCTGCCGGGCAAGGAACACGTGTTCGTAAAGTGCCATTGTCTTGCCTTTCTTCGTTTCCATCCACCGACCCAGCGGCTAAGCCTCTGCGACTTGTCTTGTCCCCGAAGGGCCGAAGAAAAGCGCGTTGGACGGTCGAGAGCGGAGACACGGGAGGCGGAAGAACCTGTCTTCACAACGCACGCTTATCCAAAAGGGAAGCATACGGCCCTCCGTTCAGCCCCCAGCTGAGACCGGCAGACCGCGCGCTTATACAGGGTTTTTCCGCAGAAGCAAGGTCGGTTCACGTCTTGAGTTTGTAGCCGGTTCTGAAAATCCACCAGATGGCACAAAGGCACAGGGCAAGAAAGAAGGTGATCATGCCGATGCTCGTGCCGATCCCCACGTCCGAAGTCTCGTAGAAACTCCAGCGGAAACCGCTGATCAGGTAGAGGACCGGATTGGCCAGCGTCACTTTCTGCCAGAATTCGGGCAGCATGTTGATGGAGTAGAAGGATCCTCCGAGAAAGACCAGTGGCGTGACCACCAGAAGCGGTATCAGCTGAAGCTTTTCGAAATTATCGGCCCATATCCCGATGATGAAGCCGAAAAGGCTGAACGTCACGGCCGTCATCACGAGAAAGAAGAGCATCCAGAACGGGTGCCTTATTTCGATGGGGACGAACAGATGTGCGGTCGCCAGAATGATGAGACCGAGGATGATCGATTTCGTCGCCGCGGCCCCGACATAGCCCAGCACGATTTCGAAGAACGAGATCGGGGCTGAAAGGACCTCATAGATGGTCCCGATGAATTTGGGGAAATAGATGCCGAACGAGGCGTTGGAGATGGAGTTCTGCAACAGCGTCAGCATCATCAGCCCGGGAACAATGAATGCGCCATACTGAACGCCGTCGATTTCCTCGATACGTGAGCCTATGGCAGCACCGAAGACGATGAAATAAAGCGACGTTGAAAGCACGGGCGAGATCACGCTTTGCAGGAGCGTGCGCTTCATACGCGCCATTTCAAAGAGATAAATGGATTTGACGGCTTCGAAGTTCACTTGTTTTCCTCCACCACGAGGCTCACGAAAATGTCTTCAAGCGAGCGCTGTTCGGTGTCGAGGTCCCGAACGGTTACCCCGGCTTCACTGAGTGCCGACAGCAGCGAGGCAATGCCCGTTCGTTGTGCCTGTGTGTCGTAATGATAGATGACCCGCTCACCGTCGTCGGCAAGCTCCAGGTCGTATTCCGAAAGCTGCTTCGGTAGCGTTTTCAGCGGCTTTTGCAGGTCGATCGTGAGTTGTTTCTGCCCCAGTTTGCGCATCAGCTCGGCCTTTTCCTCCACCAGAAGCAGCCGTCCCCGGTTGATAACGCCCACCCGGTCGGCGATCTCCTCAGCCTCTTCAATGTAGTGCGTGGTCAGAATGATCGTGACGCCGGTGTCCCGCAGCCGCTTGACAAGCCGCCACATGTCTTTCCTCAGTTCAACGTCCACTCCGGCCGTCGGTTCATCCAGGAACAGGATTCGTGGTTCGTGCGCCAGTGCCTTGGCAATCATCACGCGCCGCTTCATGCCGCCCGATAGCGTCATGATCTGGCTGTCTTTCTTGTCGTAGAGAGAAAGATCGCGCAGGATCTGCTCCACAAGCGCGGGGGGCCGGCTTCCTGCCGAAGAGACCACGACTGTAGCTGACGGTCGCCCAGACCGTCTCGAAGGTTTCCGTATGGAGTTCCTGGGGCACCAGGCCGATGAGCTGGCGCGCCTGGCGATAGTCTTGAACAATGTCGTTGCCCTCCACGCTGACGGTTCCGGTGGAGGGTTTCACCAATCCGCAAATGATGGAGATCAGCGTCGTCTTGCCGGCACCATTGGGGCCAAGCAGAGCAAGAATCTCGCCGCGGTTGATGTCGAGGTCGACAGAATTCAAGGCGGTCACGCCGCCTTCATACGTCTTGGAAATG
Source organism: Nitratireductor sp. GISD-1A_MAKvit (assembly GCF_040819555.1). Taxonomy (GTDB): domain Bacteria; phylum Pseudomonadota; class Alphaproteobacteria; order Rhizobiales; family Rhizobiaceae; genus Nitratireductor. The sequence continues at coordinate 2,826,485 of NZ_CP161920.1, read as the reverse complement.
TTTTTTACAGAAAGGGCAATCGCCATGAAATCGGGTCCGTGGTGTCTGGAGAATGACGGCCCGCGAAGATATAGGCCTTCATCCGTTCCGATGCCAGCACACGCCTAACCGCGCTGACATTTACTGACACCCGTACCCCGCTCCGGTGGAGCGCTGACGCTTATTGATTCTGTGGATCCGTCTCCGCTTCGAAAGCAAGCTGCGCGCAGCGGCACACCCCATAGATGGCGGGCAGGCCGATGATCCCCGACAGCACGATCTCACCCGTGGTTCCAAGATGAAGCAGACCTGAAAGTCCCCAGACACCCGCCGCTGATGCTGCTGCAATTTCGGTGGTCGTGAAGAGTGTCACGGAGACCACCCCCACGATCTGCGCCAGATTCAGGCCGCGCTGCGAGGCGGTGGATTGCCGTTGAGCGTCTGATGTAGAAAGAGACATGTGCGTATAACCCTTCGTGTGCCACCGGAATCGGGGCGGAACATTGCCACATCTCGACCCGATTGTGGATTTTTCATGTTCAGACCGGAAACGGCGCAAAAAAGCCAAAAAACTTGACGTTCCCGTTGCGTTGCGTCACCAGATGCGCCCGATAATGTTGAATACCGGAGATTTGGCGATGGGCATCGCTTTCACCTTTCCAGGGCAGGGAAGTCAGGCTGTCGGCATGGGACGCGAGCTTGCCGACGCATTTCCCGAAGCAAGAGACGTTTTTCATGAAGTTGATGACGCGCTCGACCAGAAGCTTTCCCAGATCATGTGGGAGGGACCGGAAGACGAACTGACCCTCACCGCCAATGCACAGCCGGCTTTGATGGCCGTTTCCATTGCTGCAATGCGGGTGATGGAAAAGGGCGGTCTTTCGCTCAACGACAAGGTCTCTTACGTCGCCGGCCATTCACTGGGAGAGTATTCGGCCCTGTGCGCAGCCGGGACATTCTCCCTGGCCGACACGGCGCGGCTGTTGCGCATCCGCGGCAACGCCATGCAGGCAGCCGTTCCGGTGGGCGAAGGCGCGATGGCGGCAATCATCGGCCTTGAAGCCGAGGATGTCGAAGCCGTGTGCGAGGCGGTTGGCGATGAAGGCGTTTGCCAGATCGCGAACGACAATGGTGGCGGACAACTGGTGATTTCGGGCGCAAAAGCTGCCGTCGAGGCGGCTGCGAAGCTCGCATCGGATAAAGGCGCCAAGCGGGCGATCATGCTGCCGGTTTCCGCACCGTTTCATTCTGCGCTCATGCAGCCGGCGGCAGACGCAATGCGTGAAGCCCTGGCGGAAGTGAAGAAAAATGCCCCCGCCGTTCCCGTCCTGGCCAATGTGACCGTCACGCCGCTTCGGGATCCCGCAGAGATTGCCGAGCGGCTTGTCGAGCAGGTCACAGGTCGTGTGCGCTGGCGCGAAACCGTTGGATGGTTTGGCGAGAACGGTGTGGAAACGCTTTATGAAATTGGATCGGGGAAGGTCCTGTCGGGGCTTGCACGCCGCATCAATCGCGATATCGCCGCAATCCCGGTCAACACACCGGCAGACATCGAAACGGCCATGGCAACGCTCGGTTGAGCCTTGCGGGCCGTGAGCAGGAATTTCAGTTGATTGAGAAGGACAAGCCCATGTTTGATCTGAGCGGCCGCAAGGCACTGGTGACGGGAGCGACCGGGGGAATTGGCGAGGCCATTGCCCGCACTCTGCACGCTCAGGGAGCCATGGTTGGCCTGCATGGCACGCGGGTGGAAAAGCTGGAAACACTGGCCGCCGATCTCGGTGATCGTGTCAAACTCTTTCCGGCAAACCTTTCCGATCGTAGTGAGGTCAAGCAGTTGGCTGAAAAAGCGGAATCGGAACTTGAGGGGGTCGATATCCTCGTCAACAACGCCGGCATCACCCGTGACGGCCTCTTCGTTCGCATGAGCGATGATGACTGGGATCAGGTTCTGGAAATCAATCTGGGCTCCGTCTTCAGGCTCACGCGTGAGTTGACGCACCCGATGATGCGTCGCCGATTCGGCCGTATCATCAACATCACGTCCGTCGTTGGTGTGACCGGAAATCCCGGACAGGCGAATTATTGCGCCTCCAAGGCTGGCCTGATCGGCTTCTCCAAGTCGCTCGCCCAGGAAATCGCCAGCCGGTCGATCACCGTGAACTGTGTTGCTCCAGGCTTCATCGAATCGGCCATGACCGACAAACTCAACGAAAAGCAGCGTGATGCGATCATGGGAGCCATTCCGATGAAGCGCATGGGCAATGGTGGCGAGATCGCTTCCGCAGTGGCCTATCTCGCCTCCAGCGAGGCATCCTATGTTACCGGCCAGACCCTGCATGTGAACGGTGGCATGGCCATGATCTGACCGGGTCTTTATCCGGGCCTGCTCCCAACCATGTGCTCACCATCCCTGAACAGAAGGCGTCTCGTGACCGTGCTTTCAGTGTTGTGGAATTGCGATAGCGAAACCGGCGCTGTCGGGACCTTCCACGTGGATGGGGGTGAATAACGCTTGGCGCGCGCGATAAAATCATGATATGCGCCCGCCAAAAGCCATTCCGCGAGCCGCACGAAAGCCGTGCGCCCACGTCGGATCACACCAGACTAGGTGCTGACCCTGTCAGCGCTCTAGTTGTCATTTAGCTTGATTAGCGGCAATCGTGCGGCTAACGAAGATCGGAAATTCAGAAAGTCGAGGGTTCTCTCATGAGCGATACTGCAGAACGCGTTAAGAAAATCGTTGTCGAACATCTGGGCGTCGAAGGCGACAAGGTAACCGAAGGCGCAAGCTTCATCGATGATCTTGGCGCAGACAGCCTCGATACCGTCGAGCTGGTCATGGCATTCGAGGAAGAGTTCGGTGTTGAAATTCCCGACGATGCAGCAGAGACCATCCTCACGGTCGGCGATGCAGTGAAGTACATCGACAAGGCGACCGCCTGACGCCATTCGGCGTGGTCACTACGAACGTAGTCAAGGCGGATATCAGCATATGAGACGCGTTGTCGTCACAGGAATGGGGCTTCTTTCTCCGTTCGGCCTCGGGGTTGAACACGGGTGGAAGAGCCTGCTTTCGGGCAAGAGTGCAGCCAGCCGCATCGACCGGTTCGAGGTGGATGATCTGGCCTGCAAGATCGCCAATTCCATACCGCGTGAAGGCGAAGGGGCTTTTGACCCCGACGCTTTCCTGGAACCCCGCGAACAGCGCAAGATCGGTGAGTTCATCACCTATGGCATTGCCGCGGCAGACCAGGCACTCGAGGACTCTGGCTGGAAACCGGAGACCGAAGACGAGAAATGCGCCACGGGCGCACTCATCGGTTCGGGTATCGGTGGTATCGAAGGCATTGCTGAAAACGCCTTGACGCTCGCTGAGCGCGGCCCGCGCCGCATCAGCCCCTTCTTCATTCCCGGCAACATCATCAATCTGGTCTCAGGCCAGGTGTCGATACGGCACGGGCTGAAGGGACCAAACCATGCCGTGGTGACTGCCTGTTCGACAGGAGCGCACGCTATCGGTGATGCAGCCCGTCTTATCATGCTGGGCGATGCCGATGTGATGCTTGCTGGCGGCGCGGAGGCGCCGATCACCCGCCTTTCCATAGCCGGTTTTTCCGCCTGCAAGGCGCTTTCGACCGGTTTCAACGACACGCCCGAAAAGGCTTCCCGGCCCTATGATCGCGACCGCGACGGATTTGTCATGGGCGAGGGCGCCGGTGTTGTCGTGCTGGAAGAGCTGGAACATGCAAAGGCACGCGGCGCGAAGATCTATGCGGAAGTGGTCGGCTACGGCCTCACGGGCGACGCATACCACATCACGGCTCCGGCCGAAGATGGTGATGGTGCCTATCGCTGCATGAAGGCAGCGCTTAAGCGTGCGGGTCTTTCCCCCTCCGATGTGGATTACATCAATGCCCACGGCACATCGACCATGGCGGATACGATCGAGCTTGGAGCCGTGGAGCGGCTGATGGGCGATGCTGCGGACAAGGTCTCCATGTCGTCCACCAAATCGTCGATCGGTCATCTTCTCGGCGCCGCCGGCGCTGCGGAAGCGATCTTCTCGGTGCTGGCCATCCGTGACAACATTGCGCCGCCAACCATCAATCTCGACAATCCACAGGCGGAAACGGCGATCGATCTGGTGCCGAACAAGCCTCGGGAACGGCAGATTGATGTGGCACTGTCGAACTCATTCGGCTTCGGCGGCACCAACGCGTCACTCGTTTTCAAGCGTTATGACGCCTGAAGCTTTCCCATAACGGGCTTGCAGTTTTGCCATTTTCGCAATTCAGTCTGATGGACACGAATCGAAATGGCAGCCTGCAGGCTCCGAAAGCGCTATCTTTTCGGACTTGTCTGAACGCCGAGAGCGTGAACACATTTTAGTACGGAACGGTCCAGTTTGCTGCCGTTCCGGATGGGAGCGGTCCAAGAGGCATGACAGGAAATACCGATGAGAATTCCGGCTTCGGTCGGCAGGACGGCGAAGGCCCTGGTCGTGGCTTCAAATCCTCGAGCAGGACTTTGAGGCCTGAGGCCGGCACTCCGCCTCCGCGGCGTTCGAAGAGGGCACGAAGCCAGTTTGTCGTCTTCTTGAACTTCCTGTTCTCCTCAGTGGTCTTCCTCGTGATCCTTGCAGGAATTGCGTTCTATTTCGGCAAGCGCGAATTCCATCAGCCAGGCCCCGCGGATACGGCTGAGACGGTCATGATCAAGCCAAACACCGGTGTTCGTCAGATCGCCAGCCTTCTGGAGCGCGAAGGGTTGATCAGCGACGCGCGCATCTTCTCGCTCGGCGTGCGTGCCTATGGTGCGGATTCCGAACTCAAGGCCGGCGAATACGCCATAGACGCTGGCGCCTCCATGCATGAAATCATGGAACTCCTGAAAAGCGGCAAGAGCGTTCTTTACTCGCTGACCATTCCCGAGGGGCAGACGGTCTATCAGGTATTTGAACGCATTCGGGAGACGGAAGAGCTTTCGGGAGAAATGCCCGAAGAAATGCCACCTGAAGGTAGCCTTGCTGCGGATACGCTTCGTTTCACACGTGGCATGGCCCGTGCCGCCGTGGTCGAAAAACTGCTCAGGGACCAGGAAGAGCTGGTCGACAGTATCTGGGCGCGGCGCAATGAAGACCTTCCGATCAAGGACAAGAACGAATTCGTGACCCTTGCTTCCATCGTCGAGAAGGAAACAGGCATTGCCGATGAGCGCTCACGGGTGGCTGCGGTCTTCATCAACCGCCTGCGCAAGGGCATGCGCCTCCAGTCCGATCCCACGATCATCTATGGCTTGTTCGGCGGGCAGGGGAAGCCTTCGGATCGTCCGATCTACCGCTCCGACATCGACAAGAAGACACCCTACAACACCTATCATATCGACGGACTCCCCCCGACACCGATCGCCAATCCCGGCCGGGCGGCACTTGAGGCCGTTGCCAACCCCTCCCAGACGGATGAGCTTTATTTCGTCGCAGATGGCACGGGTGGGCATGTTTTTGCCAAGACGCTCAAGGAGCACAATGAGAATGTCGCTCGCTGGCGCAAGATCGAACGGGAGCGTCGGGCTGCTGAAGAAAAAGCGCAGACGGAAGGCTCCAACTGAGCCGGGGGGCTCATGCGTGGCGATGAACTGGGGGAAGAGGAACGCATGAGCAGGCTCCAGAGCATGACGGGCTTTGCCCGCTCTTCACGCGAGCATGAAGCAGGCAGCATCGCGTGGGAGTTAAAGTCCGTCAACGGGCGCAGCCTTGAGGTTCGCTTTCGCCTGCCGCCGGGATTTGAGCGCATCGAGCAGGCGGCGCGCAAGAAGGTGCAGAAACGGTTTGCGCGCGGAAATGTCCAGGCGTCGCTAACCTTCGCGCCGAACGGTTCCCTGCGCCAGCCAGTCGTCAACGAACCCTTCCTGAACGAGATCGCCGCGCTGGCACAGCGCATGCACGAAGAGTTCGGAGCAGCCCCTGCGCGTGCCGATGGTCTGCTCGCCCTGCGGGGCGTGCTCGACTACGCAGATCCCGTCGCCGACGAGAACGTGCGTGCCTCGCTCGATGCGGAGATACTGGCTGCATTCGACGAAGGCATTGACGGGCTGGGGATGAGCCGCCACCGCGAAGGTGCCGCACTGGAGGCCGTCCTGCTTGAACAGCTGTCGACCATCGAAAAGCTGACGGAAAGAGCCGGTTCCGATCCATCGCGCCGGCCGGAAAACATCCGCGCGCGTCTTGGCGAACAGGTGTCGCGCCTTCTGGAGACCCAGGCAGGGTTCGATCAGGACAGGCTCCATGCGGAGGCTGCCATTCTTGCGGGCAAGGCGGATATCCAGGAAGAGCTCGACCGCCTGCGAGCGCATATTGCAGCCGCACGCGCACTGATTGCCGAAGGCGGTCCGATAGGTCGAAAGCTCGATTTTCTGGGACAGGAATTCAATCGCGAATCCAATACGCTTTGCTCGAAATCCAACGCGTCGACGGTTACGGCTATAGGGCTGGAGCTAAAGGCTGTCGTGGATCAGTTCCGCGAGCAGGTTCAGAATCTGGAGTAGATCATGTCCTCGGAAATACCCTCGGCCGGATTGAACGCGGTGCGCCGCCGCGGCCTTATGCTCGTTCTCTCATCGCCCTCGGGAGCCGGGAAGTCCACCATTGCCCGTGCGCTTCTGGCCGAAGTGAGTGGTTTTGAACTTTCTGTCAGCGTGACCACGCGAGCACGCCGTGCCAGCGAAATCGAAGGCGTGCATTATCATTTCAAGTCGCAGCGCGAATTCGAAATCATGCGCGACAATGACGAACTGCTTGAATGGGCCGAGGTTCACGGCAACTACTATGGCACACCACGTGCGCCGGTGGAGAAGGCGCTGACCGAAGGTCGCGACATGCTGTTCGACATCGATTGGCAGGGCGCAGAACAACTGCGCGAGAAAATGCGCGGCGATGTCGTCTCGATCTTTATCCTGCCACCAAGCATGAAGGAATTGCTCGGTCGCCTCACACGGCGCGCCGAAGACACGCCCGAGATCATCCAGACGCGTCTTGCCAATGCTCGCACGGAAATCGAGAAATGGCTGGATTATGATTATGTCGTCATCAATGACGAGCTGGATCATGCCTTCTCGGCGGTTCGCTCCATTGTGGAAGCCGAGCGCCTGCGTCGTGACCGCCGGCCAGGACTGTTTGATTTCGTGGCAGGCCTGCTAGAAGAAACCGGCGGCTGAGCGCAGGGTTTCAGGCGCGTTTCGATAGAACTGGACACCTAGATCAGATTGGCCAGGGTCACGAATTCCGGCACGGAGAGGGTCTCTGCACGACGGGTCGGGTCAATTCCCGCCTGTTCAAGAAGCGTTTCTCCCCCCACTGATTTGAGGCTTTGTCGCAACATCTTGCGACGCTGGCCGAACGCAGCCTCGGTCACCTTTGCAAGCGATTTGGGGTCGGTGGCCAGCGGCCTCTCGCGAGGTACGATATGGACGACCGATGAGGTCACCTTGGGGGGCGGAGTGAAAGCCTGTGGCGGCAGATCGAACACGATTTTCGACTGTGCCCGCCACCCCGCCAGCACCCCAAGCCGGCCATAAGCCTTGTCACCGGCTTCTGCGACAATGCGTTGTGCCACCTCGCGCTGAAACATCAGTGTCATGGAAGTATAAAAGGGAGGCCAGCTTTCGGGCGTGAGCCAGCGTATCAGAAGTTCGGTGCCGATATTGTAGGGAAGATTGGCAACAATGCGCACCGCACCCGCTGTCGCTGCGACGAGAGCAGCGAAATCCGTGTCCAGTGCGTCTCCGTTGATGACCTCAAGCCGGCCCGGGTGATGGGCGGCGATTTCGGCGAGTGCGTCCAGACAGCGCTCGTCCCGCTCCACCGCAATGACCTTCTCCGCACCAGCCATGAGCAGCGCGCGTGTCAGGGCCGCCAGGCCCCGGACCGATTTCAACCACCGTTGCACCATTCAGGTCACCCGCAGCGCGGGCAACCTTGGCCGTGAGGTTCAGGTCGAGAAGAAAATTCTGTCCGAGCGATTTCTTCGCCGCAAGCCCGTGTTTTGCGATGACCGCGCGAAGTGGCGGAAGACCATCGGCCGTCATCGTACACTGTTCCTGTTGTCGGCAAGCTTCCGTGCAAGGTGAATGGCGGCAATCAGGCTGTCTGGACGTGCGATGCCCCGACCGGCGATGTCGAATGCCGTGCCATGGTCCGGGGAGGTGCGCACGAAGGGCAGACCGAGCGTCACATTCACTGTTTCGTCAAATGCGATGGTCTTCACCGGGATTAATGCCTGATCGTGGTACATGCAAACGGCTGCATCATACTGCGCCCTTGCGCGCGCGTGGAACAGTGTATCGCCGGGCAGGGGGCCGAAAGCATTGATGCCTTCGGATTGCAGCCGTTCGATCGCGGGGGCAATGATCTCAGCATCCTCGCTGCCCATGGCGCCGCCTTCCCCCGCGTGGGGGTTGAGGCCCGCGATTGCAAGACGGGGTTCTGGAATGGAAAACTGCTCGCTCAAGGCCTGCGCCACGGTTCTGATGGTGTTTTCGATCAGGTCTTGCGAAAGGCGCGCAGGCACCTCAGCCAATGCCTGATGAACGGTCACAGGCACCGTGCGAAGCTCCGGGCCGGCCAGCATCATGACCGGTTCGACCTTTCGACCGGTGATCTTTTCTGAAAGATGACCGAGAAATTCGGTATGTCCTGGAAAGTCGAAGCCGGCATCATAGAGTGGCTTCTTGGCGATCGGGGCGGTGACCATCGAAGCGGCGCGGGCCTGCATCGTGTCTTGGACGGCACGCGAAATGGCCTCAACAATCCCTGCCGCATTGGCGGAATCGGGAGAACCCGGCCTATCGTGAAGCCTGTTTCTCAGCGGGCAAACGGGCAGAGATCGTGAAAAGTGCGCAACCGCCCCCTCCGGATCCGTTTCCGCGATCGCTACGTTCAGCCCCAGCCTTTCGGCCCGCGATGCAAGCAAAGAGGGATCGCCCAGAATATAGAACGCAGGCAGCCCGTTCGTGTCGCGCCGGAGCCACGCCTCAAGCAGGATTTCGGGTCCGATGCCGGATGGATCGCCAATGCTGAGCGCGAGCGGAAGCACGCATTACCTCACGATTTCTGGAAAAGCTGCTCTGGGCAAAAGTGAGCCCGCCCGAAACGGGCTCACAACAGCATCAACGCTGACTGATGCGCGCATTCTTGCGCAGTTCCGCAAGATATTCTTCGGATGCCTTTTCCGTTGCCTCGTTTCCAGCGCCTTCGTTCTGAAACACCATCTGGGCAACCCGGTCATCCGAGACCTCGCGTGTGCTGCACACACCGATGAACTCGACCCCGCGGTCGGTTTCCCGCACACCGGTTGCATTGCCTGGTGAGGTCTTCTTGATCTGGTCCTTCCAGTCACCCGGCAATTCCGGTTCCAGCACCCGACCGAGATCGCGAACCGTAACGTCGATCAGACCCTTGGCAAATTCACGCGTGCTGTCGCAGCCGTTGAAACGACCCCGCATTGCCTGCGCCTCGCGCTTGCGTTTCCCAAGCAGGCTGGAGCGTTCGCCGGAGGGGACCACGAAAATGACCTGCTGCAGCATGTATTCGGTGGCACTTGGCTTGTTGCCACCCTGTTCAAGCATCTTGGCAACCACGTCCTGTTCGCTCAGCTTGCCGGCCGAGCTGCTGCGCATCTGCATGACACGCCCCCAGCCGATCTGGGATCGAATGAACTCCTTGAAATGCTCGGCCGTGACGCCACTTTGGGCGAGCACGCTGTTCAACTGGCTGGTGGACATGCGGTTGCCGCTTGCAAAGCGCGCATATGCCTGATTCACCATTTCATTGGGAATGTTGACCTTTCGCCGCTGCATCTCCTGCAGCTTGAGCGCCTGCTCGATCATCTGGTCGGTCGCCTTCTGGCGCAGGTTCCCGCCTTCGCGCTGCAATTTCAGAAATGCGACGCGCCTGTCGATGTCGTAACTCGTGATGGGCGCATTGTTCACCACATACCGGATCTCTGTCGCCAGAGCACTCGCACCATGCAACAGCGGCATCGCTGTTGCCACTGCCAGCGTTAACGCGCCCAGACGCAAGATGCGCCCGCAATTGCTGAATATCGTCATTGTTCTCATCTTTGCACCCCGCAATAGCGCCTGAAATAACAGCAAACGCGACAGAGCTACAGTCCCTAGATCTGTTTTATCGATACCGGGTTGGGCAAAAAAATGACTTTGACGGAAATGGCCGGTCCGCTTCTGCCCGCGACAGGCGGGGCCGGACAGGGCAGGGGAGCCGTGTCGGGATCTAGAATCCCGACGCCAGCTCACCGCTGCTTGTGCCGAAATCACCGATCGTGCGCAGCGAAATGCGGAAGCCGAAGGACTGGCTTGTTTCCTTCGTGTCGCGGTTCTTGCTGCGCGAATAGGTCATCGAATAGATGAAGCACTCATCGCCATACGAGAAGCCATAGTCGTTCTTCACCAGCGTCTGGCTCTTGATGTCGTATGTGCCCGAAGCGAAGCCGCTCCAGTTCTCATCAAACCGAACCTTGGCAATGCCGGTAAATTCCTGTCGGTCTTCGTCAAAGCCGTAATTCGGCTGTGACTGGATGTAGGCATATTGCAGCGAGGTGGTGACCGGCCCGAACTCGGCTGCCGATTTCAGGTCTGTCCGACGCAGATCAAGCGTCTCTTCATCAAAGCGCGCGCCTGCCGAGAAGGCAAACCCGTTCGGGCTTGCTATGCCGGCCATCACGACCAGATCGGAAACGTCGGTTTCAAGTCCGGAATAGGCACCGGCGTGAACGAGATCCGGCTGGGCATACGGATTGTCGCCTGCCAGATGGTAGGATTGTCCGATCAACCCCTGGGTCGTCCAGCCATTGGCAAAACTGCCTGAATAGCGAATGCCGACATTGGCACGCGTGCCGCCCTCGATCCGGTCATAACCGGAGAACTTGTCGCGTTCGAACAGGGTCGTCGCATCGAACACAAGCGATTGCGCATCTTCGTTGGGAATGCCCAGGCTCTCCTGATAGGGAGCGTCGGGCCGCACGAAAATCTGCGCCATGGGCTCCAGCACATGGCTGGCGCTCGACGTTGAAAAGAGTATCGGCCAGCGAGCTTCAAGGCCTGCAGTCGCCATATACCGGTAATAAGAGGAGCGAACGTCGCTGCCGACAGGTGTTCCGTTCAGCTCGAAGCTTGTCACACCATTGACCGTGTTGGCATCGTAATCGGTGTAGATCGCATCGCCGCGTGCCTGCAACAGCGGCGTGATCACAAGCCCGCCCGCGCTGACGAAAGAGCGTTTCCACTCGGCCTCGGCCGTCAGGCGGCTACCCAGTCCCTCGACACCGTCAATGCGGTCGTAAACAGCGGGAGTTGTCGAAGCGAGGCTCCCGCTCAAGGCATCCCGGTAAACGGTCTGCACATTGACGTCGAGGTTCAGCTCACCGCCGGCTACCGCCTCATCCGGCGTGTAGGAATAGTCGAAGCTCGGCAAAACCCAGGGCTGCTTCCTGTCACGTGCGCTGGAAGAGCTGTCCGGCACATTCTCCTGAATGTCAAAATGATAGGCACGCAGGTCGAAGAAATTCCGGTCATCGAGCCCTGTCAGGTAAAGCTCCGATGTCTGGACCGTGTCGGAAAATCCGTCAATGCCGTAGGTGCGCGAAAAATTCTTGTCCGACTGGGCCAGAACATCCCAGCCGAAGCTCCAGCGCGGGTTGATCCGGAACTGGCCCTTGGAGCCGATCATGCCACGCGTGGTCTCGCTTGCGTTGACCGTACCGGAGCTCCAGGCTTCGGGATCCTGCTGCCTGATCCCTGCTACCGTGACGCTGTACTGACCATTGTCGAAGCGTTGCCGCCACTCCGCCTCACCGAGAAAACCCTGCTTGGTGTAGTAGGTTCCCGTTACAGTGAGGTCGTAGGTCGGCGAGAAGGCCAGGTAATAGGGGACGCTGACGCCAACACCCAGCTCTTCGCTGTAGGAGGCGCTCGGAATCAGAAAACCGGACTTCCGTTTCACCGTCGGGTCGGCCACTTCGAAGAACGGCAGATAAGCGATCGGCATGCCGAAAAATTCGAATCGCGATCCCTCGAAACGAACCGTCTTTGCTTCCCCGTTCCAGATGATCTTCTGTGCCTTGATCTGCCAGATCGGCGGTTTTCCAGGTTTCTCTTTACAGGGTTCACAGGCGGTGTAGACACCATTGTTGAATGTCGTCAGCCTGCCGCCAGAACGCTCCGCGCTTTCTGCTGCGAAATAGGTTTTGTCGACGGTTTCCACGCGCAACGCGTTGACGAAGCCATCACGAAAATCATCCGTGACGTCGATCTCGTCAGCAAAAATGCGATCGCCGTCTTCTTCGATGATCTGAACACGGCCGCGTGCCATCACGCGCGAGGTCCTGCGGTCGTAGACGACCCGGTCGGCAACGAGACTGTTCCCGGCATACTCGATCTGCACGCCACCGGCAGCGGTGATGGTGCTTTGATCGTTGTCATAAATGAGATTGTCTGCGGTCAGAAGCATCTGAGCGTTCTGGGGCAGATCGGAAACGTCCAGGCCGCCGGTCTGCGCGAGAGCGGGGGCCATGGGAAGCAATGAATAGGTGCACAAGGTCGCCAACGCGGTCGCACTCAATAAAAGCGCTGACCGTGCGGACATGCCGGCTCTTTTTGCCGTAACCCCCACTAACCGTCCTCCTTGTACAACAGGAAAGTGACCCCATAGAACATCGCGACAGCCACAGGCGTCCACGCAGCTACCACCGGAGGAACAACTCCGGCGCTGCCGAACGCCTTGACCAAGACCGAAACCACATAAAGCAGAAAGCCGGCAAGGATGCCACCCAGAATCACGGTTGCTGACTGTCCCATTCGGGTAAATCTCATGGATACCGTAGCGGCAATCAGCGTCATCGCGACCAGCAGGGCGGGTAACACTACAAGTGAATGAAAATGCGTGGCAAATGCGTTTGCCTTGAGCCCGAAAGACCTCGCCACTTCAATTTTTCCAGGCAACTCGTAGATCGAAGTGGCCTCAGGGCGCGCCAGCTGTTCACCCACGAATTCGGGCTGCAGATTGGTCGCTATCTGCAGGCTCGTCAGTCGTTCTGCCGCAGCGGTACCGCGTCGACGTGCCACGTCCCGCAGCTCCCAGAATCCATCGCGCAGAAACGCCCGTTCGGCGTCCAGGCGTTCGACGATTCGCCCGTCGGTGTCGATTCGGAAAAAAACCGGTCTCACCAGGGTCTGGCCCCCGTTGAGAACCGCACTCGAACCGATGATCGTTTCTTCATCTTCGAAGCGCTGCTTGATCCATTGTTCGGCTTCCGAATTGGCGTTGCTTTTTGCACCCCGAACCTCGGCCTCGACCAGCTGTGCCTGCGCAAAGCCGTTGGCTGCGAGCGGGTTCAGCGCGGCGACAGCGAGCACGCCGAACAGAAAGGATCCAAATGCGATCGGTGTCAGAAATTGCCATGCCGAGACGCCCGCGGCACGCGCAACCACAAGCTCGTATTTCCGATTCAGGCTGATCAACGTGGCCATGGCAGCGATCAGCCCGATAAAAGGGACAGCCTGAAGAAGAATGATTGGGGTCTGCAGGGCAGCAAGCGAAAAGGCCCACTGCGCCGTGTAACCGGGCAGACCGGCAGAGCGGCTGGAAACCTCCGCAAAGGTCACGATGAAGACCAAAAGCCCGATGCCGAAAAAATTCCATGCAGCGATCGAAGCGTACCGCCGGAAAAAATATCCGCCAAGTGTGAGGCCGATCATCCGCGCCTCCTGTCGGAGGAACGAGCGTGGGCCAGTTTGAACCGCCAGTGTGTCATGGTTTCCGTCAGACGGTGCGTGCGCGCGTGCAGTTTTTCCACCCAGTGCGTTGGCAGTTCCATCACACGAGTGGTCGCAATGAACACCGCACATAGGCAAATCATCGAAATCGGAGCCGCGTAAAGCACGAAAGAGAAGACCGGAGAGCTTTCCGCTTCCGTGCCCGAATAAAAACCGACCCAGCGCACGATCAGCGAAATTGCCATGGTCGTGACAATCGGGTGCAGTCGCGCTTCACGGAAAGAGCGTGCATCACCGGCAACCGCGAGCGCTACCATGGCAAAGACGAGCGGATAGAGCCATTCGGAAAGGCGCATATGCAGTTCGGCACGAATGATCTGCGGCGATTTTTGATAAAAACTGTCATTCACGTCCGGATCGAGCAGAAAGGCGAGAGAACGGTCCTTGGGGTGCAGGGTCGGTTTGCCGCCGCCGCCACTGGAAAACTGCGATAGATCAAATGCATAGGAATCAAAACGGATGGTCGAGACATCGCCGTTTGCCGATTGGCGCTGCACCATGCCGTCCTGCATCACCAGTACCGAGCCCCCCTCGCGCTCCACGGCCGCACCGGTTCTCGCATGATAGATCAGCTTGGTGTTCTCATCGCGCGAATCGGAGACGAAAATTCCGCCCAGAAGGCCGTTGGGAAGGCGTTCGGAGACCTGCACGAACAGCCCGTCATCGACTTTTTGAAACGAGCCTTCCTGCAGCACGGTCGTGATCAGATCTGCGCGTGCATTGGCAAGCACCGTGCGAAAGGCCTGGCGCGACGCGGGCTCCAGCGTGTTGTTGATCATAAAAGATGCAAGGCTGGCGCCAATCGCAATGATGAGAACCGGCTTGACGATGATCGAGCGCGGGGCACCCGAAGCATTGATGACCACCAGCTCGGAATCGGCATTCATCGTCGCCAAAGTTTGCGCAACGGCAATACCCAGGGCGAACGGAATCACGATCGGTATGACGGAGGGCAGCACGAGCGCGGCAACGAAGAAGAAGGTGCCTGCCGACTGACCGCTGTCGGTCACCAGGTCAATACGGTTCAGAACCTGCGTGGTCCACACCAGCGCGAGCACCCACAGCAACGCTGCTGCAAACAGCGCGAAGGTGCGACGCATGATGTAAAGTTCGATCACCTTCATGGAAATCGACGATCCGTTTCGTTAGAGCAGCCTCTGGGGCGCGCGCGAACCTAACGGTCGACGCGCAGACACACAATGCACTCGTGATGGCTTTGAGGAGCAGCCCACCAATTCTTGTCCCTTCCGGGAGTCTGGGCAGTACTGGTTAGAAAATGTGAAACAAACGCGGTTAACAATATGCTTATGCAACGATAGCGCGATCGCCCGCAGTCCGTACCGGGGCGAAAAAAGACGGTCCGCCAGGCTCCGGCTCTTGCCAATTCGCATAAAACCTCCAAGATCGCGCCCGTCTCCAAAACGACCAATCGTGGAAATCTGGGAATTATCATGACCGACAGACCGAGTGTCTCCTTCGCCAAATTTTCAACCCCTGGGAAAGGCACTGTTATCGTCCTTGCACCGCAGGGCGGAGGGCTTGGAGACCAGGCCAGCGCGTGTGACCCGGAGGGTGTTCTGGCACGTGCATCGGAAATCTCGGGATTCTCGGGGAAACTGGCAAAAAGCGTCGAGGTTCTTGCTCCTGAAGGCACGCAGCTTGACCGTCTGGCCGCCGTCGGCATCGGCAACCCTTCGCAGCTTGGCGAACAGGAATGGGTAAAGATCGGCGGCGCAGCGCTCGCTGCGGGCAAGTCGGCCGGTGAAATCACCGTTGTCGTTGACTTGAAGGATGGGAAGATTGGCGCTGGGGATGCCGCAAACATCGCCCTGGGTATGCTTTTGCGCGCCTATCGTTTTGAGAAATACAAGACGACGAGCCGGGAAAACGGCAATGACAAACCGGCGAAGAAGCTGAAGATCGTCATCCAGTGCGCAGACCCGTCCGCCGCGAAAAAGGCATTCATGCGCGCTGAAGCGGTGGCAGAAGGCGTCATGCTCGCGCGCGATCTCGTCAATGAGCCTGCCAATGTATTGGGGCCGGTCGAGTTCGCCGCCAAGGCCAAGGAGCTGGAAAAACTCGGTGCCAGCGTGGAAATCCTGACCGAGAAAGAGATGAAGAAGCTCGGGATGGGGGCGCTGCTCGGTGTCGCGCAGGGGTCTGTCCGGCCGCCAAGGCTGGCCGTTATCGAGTGGAACGGCGGAAAATCCAAGGAAAGGCCGCTCGCCTTCGTTGGCAAGGGCGTCGTGTTCGACACGGGCGGCATCTCCATAAAACCGGCTGGCGGCATGGAAGACATGAAGGGCGACATGGGCGGTGCAGCCGCCGTGGTCGGCGTCATGCATGCACTCGCTGCGCGCAAGGCAAAGGTAAATGCGGTCGGTCTGGTGGGGCTGGTCGAAAACATGCCCGACGGCAATGCCCAGAGGCCCGGCGACATCGTAACCTCAATGTCGGGGCAGACCATTGAGGTCATCAATACCGATGCCGAGGGCCGGCTCGTACTCGCCGACGTGCTCTGGTACTGCAATGATCGCTTCAAACCGCAGTTCATGGTCGATCTCGCAACGCTGACAGGCGCGGTGATGGTGGCGCTCGGCCATCATCGAGCGGGGCTGTTTTCCAACGATGACACGCTCGCCGAACAGCTCGCCGCCGCAGGTGAGGCGACGGGTGAAAAGCTGTGGCGCCTGCCGCTTGGCGAGGAATATGACAAGCAGATCGATTCCAAGAATGCCGACATGAAAAACTCGTCCGGCCGTCTGGCGGGCTCCGTCACTGCGGCCCAGTTCCTTAAGCGCTTCGTCAAAGACACGAACTGGGCTCATCTGGATGTCGCTGGCACCGCAATGGGTGCACCGCTCGATGAGGTGAACCGGTCCTGGGGCTCTGGTTTCGGCGTGCGGCTGCTCGACCGTCTCGTCGCCGACAGCTACGAATAGGCCGATGGATGTCCTCTTTTATCACCTGACCGAATCGACACTGGAGGAGGCATTGCCTCCTCTCGTGGAGAAAAGTCTTGAGCGGGGATGGAGAGTGGTCATCCAGACAGGCACGCGCGAACGCTGTGAAGCGCTCGACAACTGGTTGTGGACATGGCGCGAGGAATCCTTTCTCGCCCATGCCACCGACCGCGACGCGCATCCCGAGCACCAGCCCGTGATTTTGACCGACGCTGCTGCCAATCCCAACAATGCCCGCATCCGCTTCTTTGTGGATGGCGCGGACCCAGCCGGCGTGGACGGCTATGAACGTGCGGTCGTGATGTTTGACGGTCACGACGCTGCTCAGCTCGACGCGGCTCGCGGACACTGGAAATCGCTCAAATCGGCAGGTCATGCCGTTACCTATTGGCAGCAGGGGCCCGACAGGCGCTGGCAGAAGAAGGCCTAGCGCAACCAGAGGGGCTCAGCTATCAAGGACCTCTGGCTCCAGTCCGCCGCCGGGATTACCAGCCGATTTCTGCCAAAACTGTATCGACTTCCCCCAGATGAGCGATTTTGCGGAAGCGGGGGGCTGTCCCTGGTTCTTCGGCGTGCTCATGAGACCATGTCAGATCGTGGGGAACGAACACACCCCAGGCGCCGGCTTCAATGGCGGGGATCACATCCGATTTGAGTGAATTTCCGATCATCATGGAGCGGTCCGGCCCATCGCCATGGGCGGCAAAGATGCGCTCATAGGTGACGCGCGATTTGTCGCTGACAATCTCGACGGCGTGGAAATAGTCGCCAAGCCCGGAAGCCGCAAGTTTGCGTTCCTGATCGAAAAGGTCGCCCTTGGTGATCAACACCAGCCGGTGGCGTCCGGACAGGCGTTCCAGTGTTTCCCGGGCATGTGGCAGCGTTTCGACGGGATGCTCGAGCATCTCCCGGCCGGCTTCGAGAATGTCGCGGATCGTTGCAGCCGGAACCCGGCCATCAGTCACTTCGATGGCCGTCTCGATCATCGAGAGTGTGAACCCCTTGATGCCGAAACCGTAACGTCCCAGATTGCGCTTCTCGGCCTGCAAGAGCCGTTCGGACAGATGCTCCGCCTCCGCGAAATCGGCGAGAAACTCGGCGAAACGCGCTTCCGTGAGCCGGTAGAAACGCTCATTGTGCCAGAGCGTGTCATCCGCGTCGAACCCTATGGTAAGCGGTTGCGCCATCAGGCCATCCCCTCTTCATATTCGCTGGAAAGCGAGAGCCACCGGTCTTCGTGGCGTTCCAGCATGGCAGCAAGGTCAGCGCGTTCCTTGGCCAGCGATGAGACCTTTTCCGGCTCCTTGTCATAAAGGCTCGTATCGGCCAGGCGTGCCTCGATCGTGTCGATCCGCTTTCGCGTGCGCTCGATCAGTCCCTCAGTGGCCTTGATCTCTTTGGCGAGCGGTTCAAGGGCCGCCCGGCGCCGTGCTGCTTCCTTGCGTTTGTCTGCCTTGGAGGCTTTCTCTGCTTCCCGCTTTTCCTTGCTGCGCGTCACACCACCGGTCATACGGTTGCGGTAATCGTCCATATCGCCATCGAAGGGCGAAACGGTGCCGTCCCCGACAATCCAGAGCCGGTCGGCGGTTGCTTCGATCAGGTGCCGGTCGTGGCTGATCAGGATCACGGCTCCGTCGAACATGTTGAGCGCCTCCACCAGCGCCTCGCGGCTGTCGATGTCCAGATGGTTTGTCGGTTCGTCGAGAATGAGAAGATGCGGGGCTTCGAAGGTTGCAAGTCCCATGAGAAGGCGCGCTTTCTCGCCGCCGGATAAGTCGCGTGCCGGCGTTGTCATTTTTTCGGTGGTCAGCCCGAACTGGGCTACCCGCGCCCGCACCTTCGCTTCAGGTGCATCGGGCATCAGTCGGCGCAGGTGCTGATAGGCGTTTTCCTCCGGTCTCAGGTCATCGAGCTGGTGCTGGGCAAAAATCGAGACTTTCAGGCCCGGGGCGACGGTTTTCGTTCCCTTTTCGAGCGTGAGCCGGTCGGCGATCAGTTTCGCAAAAGTGGACTTGCCGTTTCCATTGGCACCCAGCAGCGCAATTCGGTCGTCATTGTCGATCCGCAGCGTCAACCCCTTCAGGACCGGCTTTCCCGGGGTGTAACCGACAGTTCCCCCCTCAAGTGCGATGATGGGCGATGCAACTGCCTTCTCGGGGTTGGGAAAGCGAAATGGCAGGACCGTCTCGTTGAGCACCGCCGCCATGGGAGACATGCGTTCCAGGGCTTTGAGCCGGGATTGCGCCTGGCGCGCCTTCGATGCCTTGTAGCGAAAGCGGTCGACGAAGGATTGCATGTGTTTGCGCTGGGCTTCCTGCTTGACGCGCATCTTCTCCTGAAGCTCGGCCTTCTCGGCATATTGTCTTGCGAACTGGTCGTAACCGCCGCGCCAGAAAGTCAGTTTCCTGTGCTCCAGATGCACGATCGAAGAAACCGCCCGGTTGAGAAGGTCGCGATCATGGCTGATAAGCAGAACCGTGTGCGGGTATCGAGACAGGTAATTCTCGAGCCAGAGCGTGCCCTCCAGATCGAGATAGTTGGTCGGTTCGTCCAGAAGCAGGAGATCTGGCTGGGTGAAAAGCACCGAGGCCAGCGCGACGCGCATGCGCCAGCCGCCGGAAAACGACGAGGCCGGACGCTTCTGCGCTTCGGCATCGAAGCCGAGTCCCGAGAGAATGGATGCAGCCCTGGCTTCGGCTGAATGCGCGTCGATATCGGTCAGGCGGGTTTGAATCTCTGCAATTCGATCCGGATCACTCGCAGTTTCGGCCTCAATCAAGAGCGCTGCGCGTTCCGTGTCGGCCCGCAGCACGATGTCGATCAGTGGCTCGTCCGTGCCCGGCGCCTCCTGCGCCACTTGCCCGGTCCGTGTTCCCTTGGGCAGGCTGATCGTTCCGGTTTCGGCAGCCAGGTCGCCGGTAATCGCGCGAAACAGGGTCGTCTTGCCCGTACCATTCCGCCCGACCAGGCCCGCCTTGGTTCCGGCAGGCAGGGTGAGTGAAGCCTGGTCGATGAGAAGACGTCCGGCAATGCGCAGCGAAAGGTTTGAAATGGTCAACATCTGCGCGTTTTGACTGCTTGTTGCGACGCTGGCAAGTCATCACGGGCGGTGCGCTGTCAGTCCAGTCACGGAAGTCGCTTTGTGTTGCCGAAAGCAGACAGGTGCAACCCGGTAAACGGGTCACACCTTTTTGGGTCGCTCCAATCTCAGCGGGAGGCAGCCTGACTCAAAGCCTTGCACATCTGCACGAGACCGTAATCCCAGGCAGCCGGATTGCGCAGGATCCTGCCGCACCGGTTCCGGTAGATCGCTATCTGTTTGTCGCTCAGGCCTTCAATGGCTCTTTCAGCCGCACTTTTGCCGCCGCCATTGCCGCCACCGATGATGCCGCCTCCATTGCCGTTTCCAGGATTACCCGTGCCCGGGTTGTCGCTCGGGCGCTTGCCAAAGCCAAGCAGGACGCCCAGGCCTCTTTTACCGGCATTGACTCCGACCTCGGCGTTCAGACCTTTGTCGCCTCCCACGGATGCGGTGGTGTTCGAATCGAGCAGGCTGCCCCTGCCTCCACCGACAGTCGTGTTGCTTCTTGCGCTAACCGCATTGCCGACATTCGCATCTGCATTGACATCAGCCAGGCTGCCGCCACCAACGGAGGCATCGACATTGGCAGAGGTCGAACCCAGATCTGCTCCGACATCCGCTGAAACGCCGTTGCTTGTGCCAACGGAAGCAGATACGCCGCCGACACTGACACTTACTCCACCTTTGTCGTTTCCGCCAATACTGACGCCGCCGAGATCGATGGCTGCTGCAGGTGTGGTGAGCGCCAATACAAGAGCAGCGCTTTTGAGAGTACCGGTAATATTGCTGCAAATCTGAGTCATTCTCTTCCTCGCTGATAGATTGTGGTTGCTGTACACAGAGAGGAGGGTAGGGCGGGGTATGTAGATTTAAATAGTTGGAGGTATGGATCGTTATTTTTTGAATTACAAGGTTATGAAATTTTTCATAAAATTTTATTTTTTAAGCTCAAAGTACATTTTTGAAAAATTCGAATTTCTTGTATTAGTTGTTTCCATTGCGCGCATTGCGCGAGGTGGACGTCTCTTGCCCAAGACCTCTTGTGGAGTAAATAATGGTCGGCCATTGTAAAACTGTCGCAAACCAGAGGAAGCAGCGTGGCGATTGTCCTTTACGAACTGGCTGGCAGGGACAAGGGGCGTCCTTTCAGCCCGCACTGTTGGAAAGTTGCCTTTGCTCTCCGACACAAGGGGCTCGATTATGAAACCGTGCCTGTCTTGTTCACCCAGATACCCACTTTAGGAGAAGGCAGTTTTTCCACGGTGCCTGTCATCCGGGATGGTGAAACCTGGCTGGCCGATTCCTTCCAGATCGCGCTTTATCTCGACCGGACCTATCCTGACAGGGCCGTCGCTATTTTCCGGAACAGGTGGCGAAACGCTTGCACGCTTCATCGAGAAGTGGGTGCAGACCGTCATTTCTGGCTTCGTTGGCCGCGCGCTTTTACTCGATATTCACGCAATGCTGGATGGTTCCGATCAGGTTTATTTCCGGACCAGTCGCGAAAAACGGTTTGGGCAGACTCTGGAAGAGGTTGTGAAGGGGCGTGAAGAGCGTCTTGCCGGCTTCCGGGCATCGCTGACCCCGATGCGTTCGCTGTTGGCAGAACAGCCGTTTCTCGGTGGGCAGGGTCCACTTTTTGCCGACTATATCATGGCAGGGGTGTTTCAATGGGCCCGCATCGTGTCGACGTACGGGCTGCTGGCGAAAGACGATCCGGTGGCCGCATGGTTTGAACGCTGTCTGGACCTGCATGAGGGCTTTGCACGGCGGGTGCCGGCCGCGAGTTGACCGGCTGGGCCTTCCCTTGTGCCGTCTGGACCGCTATAGAGCGCGCCATCTCCACATGCGGGCTTGCCCCGCAATCCAGACAATCGAAGGACAGACCATGGCGATCGAACGCACATTTTCCATGATTAAACCGGATGCCACCAAGCGCAACCTGACCGGTGCCATCACAAAGAAGCTTGAGGATGCAGGCCTGCGTGTCGTGGCCTCCAAGCGTGTTTGGATGAGCCGTCGCCAGGCAGAAGGGTTTTACGCAGTCCACAAGGAGCGTCCGTTCTTTGACGAACTGTGCGAGTTCATGTCTTCCGGCCCGACCGTCGTTCAGGTCCTCGAGGGCGAAAACGCCATTCTGAAAAATCGCGAAGTGATGGGCGCCACCAACCCCGCTGAAGCCGCCGAAGGCACCATCCGCAAGGAGTTCGCCACCTCGATCGGCGAGAACTCCGTGCACGGCTCGGATGCGCCTGAAACGGCTGCCGAAGAGATCCGCTACTGGTTTTCCGATACGGAGATCGTCGGCTGACCGGAAGGTTTGTCAGACAGGATCTGAGACCGGGGCTTCGGCCCCGGTTTTTTTATGCACCCTGAAGCGAGTTGGGGAATTTCAAGATCGAGGCAGGATTGCGCTCGAGTACGAATTTCGTGAAGTCCCTTCCGGTCATGGCGCGGCCGTATAGCCAACCCTGGAAAAAAGTGCAGCCACACGTTTTCAGGAGCGCTTCCTGCTGTGGTGTCTGAACATGCTCGGCCACGGCAGACAGTCCGAGCGTCGATGCCATGTTCAACATGGTCTGCACCAGCGCGCGATTGCTTTCATTCTCTTCAAGCTCGGCAATGAAACTGCCGTCGATCTTGAGCTCGTCGAAGGGAAGCTTCTTCAGATAGGCGATGGAAGAGTACCCGGTGCCGAAATCGTCGAGCGAAAGTCGCACGCCAAGTGCTTTCAACTCGTTCATTCGCCTGGAAATGTGCAACTGATCGCTGGTCAGGACACGTTCCGTCATTTCGAGAGTAAGGCGCTGCGGGGCGACTGCGTGCGCGTCGAGCCGATCATGCAGGAAATCCAGGAATTCGGGATCGCGCAGAGATTTAAGGCTTATGTTGACAGCCATGCGTAAGCCGCTCAGGCGCGGGTTCTTTTTCCAGGCGGCGAGCGTGCGCAGACTTGATTCGATCACTCCACGGCCCAGCAGTTCAGCCAGCCCGTGCTGTTCTGCAAGAGCGACGAAGTCGCTGGGCGAAAGCTTGCCATGGTCTGCATGTTTCCAGCGTAACAGCGCCTCTGCGCCGATCACATGTCCGGCAGTATTGACCTGCGGCTGGTAATGCATCTCCAGCCGGTTTTCGACAAGCGCGCTGCGCATGTCGCTGAGGAGGCGGAACCGGGCGTGCTCCTTCTGCAGCACTTCGGGATCAAACAGGGCGACGTTGTTTCGCCCCTGATTCTTCGCCTGATACATCGCCATGTCCGCGTTTTTCATCAGGACCTCGGGCCCCTTTTCCCTGCCGTTGAAAACGAGAACGCCAACACTGGCTGAAGTGTGGTGGTTCATCTGACCCAGCGTGAACTCCTGCCGAAGGGCGGCGAGAACACGGTTGGCCGCGACGATGGCGTTGCGCGTCGCACTTGCCGCGGTTTTGTCATTGAGCTGAAGAACGATGACGAATTCGTCTCCTCCGATCCTTCCAACCGTGTCGTTGGGAGCAATTGCGGCCTGAAGGCGCTCGGAAACCTGTTTGAGGAATTCGTCCCCGACGTCATGCCCCATCGTGTCGTTCAGGGTTTTGAAATTGTCGAGATCGATGAAAAGAATTGCGCCAAGCTTCCCGCTGTCGCTGCACACCGACATCTGGCGCCTTACCTGATCGAAGAGAAGGCGGCGATTGGGAAGGCGCGTCAACGGGTCGTAGAAAGCCAGTTGCTCGATTTCCATCTCGTTTTTCTTGCGCACGGAGATGTCGGCCAGATACCCGTGCCAGACGATGCCCTGGTCGGTGGTTTCCGGCGTGGCCGAAACACGCAGCCACCGGTCCTTTCCATCGGCTGTGCGGATGCGAAACTCGCATTCCCACGGGTTCAGGTTCCTGCCGGATTCACGCAGGCTGTCGAGATAGTGCGCACGGTCGTCTGCGTGCACCATATGAAGAACCGTGTTCGGATCCTCGGGGATGCTGGCGTCGCGATAGCCAAGAAGTCTGCGTAGCCCGGCCGAGCTGTACAGCATCTGAAATTCGCCACTGTCGCGCCGCAGCATCTGGAACAGACCGCCGGGAAGCTGTGATGTCAGTTTTTCGAACAGGTCCTGGAGTTTCAGCCGCTTCACCGTTTCGGTGATTTCGCGTACGGATCCTTCGTAGTAGAGGGGCGCGCCGCTGCGCCGATCACGCACCAGACGAGCCGATTCACTGATCCATATCCGTTCGCGGGTCTTGTGGCGGTAGATCTCGGAAATGAAATTTTCAACCTTGTCGTGACGTTCGAGTTCACGGCGAAATATATTTCGGCGTTCCGGGTCCACATACCATTCGGTGGCGATGTCTCCCACGCTGGCAAGGAGTTCGTCCTCGCTCGTGTATCCGTTGAGCTTCACAAGAGACGGATTGGCGCTCAGTTGCCGCCCATCCGGCGAGGACCGGTAAATGCCCTCGGAGAGATTGTCGATGAGTTCCTGATGGTGCTGGTTTTCCTCAAGTGCCGCGCGATACCGCGCGGACAGGCGAAACAGTCGATAAAGCAGCACCATGCATGCCATCAGGCACGCCACAGCAAGCCACCATGCGAAGCCGCCGCTCGCCTGCAGCGTTGTCTGGAAAGGTCCCGACATTGCTCTCCCGCCAAGTTTACCTTGAGGAAGCTATAGCCCTGTTCGAGTTGCCAAATCCTCTAGCAAGAACAGTTTCGGGCGCTATCCTTAGCGATGCGTAAAGGGAGAGGCCCCGACCTACCAGCGTTTCAGGTCGTCAAGGTCGCTTGCCTTTGCCTCAACCCAGCCTGTTTCGCCGTCCTTCGCAAGGTGCTCCTTTTTCCAGAAAGGTGCGTGGGACTTGAGAAAATCCATGAGGAAGTCGGTCGCTTCGAAAGCCGCCCGCCGGTGTGCCGAAGCGGCAAGAACCAGAACGATGTTTTCGCCAGGGGCGATGCGCCCAAACCGGTGGATAACTGTCAGACCGCTCAGCGGCCACCGCTTCAGGGCATCATTTGCAATCCGTTCAATCTCGGCTTCGGCCATGCCGGGATAGTGCTCAAGCTCCAGTGCATTGAGACGACCGTTCTCGTCCCGGCACAACCCCGTGAAGCAGACGACCGCACCAACATCCTTCCGGTTGTGTGTGAGGCGAGCTGTTTCGGCGGCCGCATCGAAATCTTCGGCCTGAACGCGGATGTACGGCTGGCAGGGAGGCATCAGACTATCCACCCGTCATCGGGGGAAAGAGGGCAATTTCGCCATCGGGCGGTAGTGCCGTATCGTGAGTCACATGCTCCTGGTTTATGGCAACGCGGATCACGTCGCTGCGTTCAAGCGCGCCCTGATAGTTCTCGCCTCGTCCTTTAAGCCAGGAAAGCAGATCCGTGACGGTTTTCACGGTGTCGGGAAGCACAAGCGTCTCCTCAGGAAGGGCCGATGCGCTCGCGCACCCATGCGAAGTAAACCAGCTTCATGATCACTCCTCCACAATGTGCTTCAGTCCGGCGCGGAAATAGTCATACCCGGTATAAAGGGTGACGATGGCCGATATCCACAAAAGGGCGATGCCGAGCTGGGTCGTGTAGGGCAGTATCTTGTCGCCGGCAGGGCCCACAAGCAAAAAGCCGATAGCCACCATCTGTATGGTGGTCTTCCATTTGGCGAGCTGTGTCACCGGAACGCTGACCTTCAGGGCCGCCAGATATTCTCGCAGGCCCGAAACCAGGATCTCGCGGCAAAGAATGATGATCGCCGCCCAAAGCGTCCATCCCGCTATCGTACGGTCCGTGTCGGCGGCCAGCAGCAACAGGCATGTCGACACCAAAAGCTTGTCTGCAATGGGATCGAGCATCTTGCCGATATTGGAGGTCTGCTTCCAGATGCGAGCCAGGTAGCCGTCGAAATAATCGGTGATGCTCGCCAGTATAAACAGTGCAAGAGCCGACCAGCGGGCAAAGTCACTCGACTGCAGCCTGCCTTCCAGAAAAAAACACAAAACGATCGCGGGCACTGCGAGAATCCGCCCGTAAGTCAGCATGTTGGGAATGTTGAACGCCGGCTTGCTACGTGTGGCCATGAAGCGCAATCCTGCTCCGTTCTGCCGCAGAACGCCTGCGCGGCGCCTGCCCGTTGAATTCCATCCCGCCGCGCACAGGCTTGAGGGAGGCGATGAACGATAGTCCGGCGGGTCTGCCCACGCGGCACATCATCCACCTCTGTCAAATCAGAAGCAACAGTCTACGGCAAGCGGCAACCGGGGTCGCCGCGACGAAACAGCGCCGCGTCAGCCGTTTTCGTGGAAATGCTCGTAGATTTGACGTGCGATCGCTTCGGAAATGCCCTCCACTTCGATGAGGTCATCGATCCCCGCACGGCTGACAGCTTTCGCCGTGCCGAAATGATGAAGCAGGGCGCGCTTGCGCCCCGGGCCGATGCCGCTGATCTCATCCAGCGGGTTCCTCACCATCTCTTTCTTTCTGCGGGCACGATGTGAACCGATTGCAAATCGGTGCGCCTCGTCACGCAGCCTCTGGATGAAGTATAGAACCGGGTCACGAACGGGGAGGCTGAAAGGGTTTCTGCCAGCCATGAAAAAACGTTCGCGTCCGGCATCGCGGTCAACGCCCTTGGCCACACCGATAGCCGTCACCATACTGGCTATTCCGAGTTCCTCCAGCACCTGGCTAACCGCTGCCAATTGCCCCTGGCCGCCGTCAATCAGCAAAACGTCGGGCCAGACAGGCATCTCGGCTGCATCCGTGTCTGCCGTCTCCATGTCGGGCGCATCCGTTGAGACTGGCAGGCCGTTTTCTTTTATCAATCGCGAAAACCGGCGCTGCATTACCTCGCGCATCATTCCGTAGTCATCGCCCGGCGTGATGTCGGTCGAACGGATGTTGAACTTGCGGTATTGGTTCTTGGCAAAGCCCTCGATGCCGGCAACGACCATTCCGCCAACTGCATTCGTGCCCATGATGTGGGAGTTGTCGTAGACCTCGATGCGGCGTGGAGTGCGCTCAAGTTCGAATGTCTCGGCAAACCCTTGCATCAGGCGCGCCTGCGAGGATGTTTCGGCCAGCCGCCGCCCAAGCGCTTCGCGCGCGTTCTGCAATGCGTGGTCGGTAAGATCCTTCTTCTCGCCGCGCTGGGGGCAGGAAACCTGCACCTTCCGGCCCGCACGCGTCGAGAGAGCATCGGCCAGCAGTTCCTGTTCGTCGATACCGTGCGAAAGCAGAACCATGCGGGGGCAGGGCTTGTCGTCATAAAACTGGGCGAGAAATGCGCCGAGAACTTCCCTTGCTTCCAGGCTCGGATCGGCTTTTGGAAAATAGGCGCGGTTGCCCCAGTTCTGGCCCGTCCGGAAGAAAAAGACCTGAATGCAGTTCTGTCCGCCTTCCTGATGGATGGCGAACACGTCCGCCTCTTCTACGCCCTGCGGATTGATCCCCTGATGGCTTTGCACATGGCTGAGGGCAGAAAGCCGGTCGCGGTAAATCGCTGCCCGCTCGAAGTCGAGCGCTTCGGATGCCTCCTGCATCGCCTGTGCGATCTCGGCTTTCACCTTGCTGGACCGGCCCGAAAGAAACGCTTTTGCCTCGGATACGAGCTCCGTGTAGCCTTCCTCGCCGATTTCGCCCGTACAGGGCCCGGAACAGCGTTTTATCTGAAAGAGGAGGCAGGGGCGGGTGCGGCTCTCAAACACCGAATCTGTGCAGGTGCGCAGGAGAAAGGCGCGCTGTAGGGAATTGATCGTGCGCCCGACGGCGCCTGCCGACGCGAACGGGCCGAAGTAATCGCCTTTCTTCGAGCGCGCGCCGCGGTGTTTGAAGAGACCGGGGGCCGGGTGATCGCCGGTCAGAAGAATATAAGGAAACGACTTGTCGTCGCGCAGCAGAACGTTGAATCGTGGCCGCAGCCGCTTGATCAGATTGGCTTCCAGAAGCAGCGCTTCGGTTTCGGTCCGCGTGACCACGAATTCCATGGACGCCGTCTCGCGGACCATGCGACCGATGCGGTTGCTATGGCCGCGTCCCTGCGCATAATTGTTCACGCGCTTCCTGAGGCTTCGGGCCTTGCCGACGTAAAGAACATCGCCATCGGCATTCATCATGCGGTAAACGCCAGGTGCATTGGGCAGCCGCTTGACCGCCGACTGGATCACTTCGATGCCAACGACACCGTCCGTTGCCACACTGCTGTCCCACTCCAGCGCCAGATTCGCCGGCTCTTGCAATGTGGTTCTTGCGCTCACTCGGGCACTCCCGCCACGTCCGGGGTCTCCCAGGCCAGGTGCTGGCCACCATCCAACGCGATCATCTGGCCTGTGATGGACCGTGTTTCCCAAAGATATCGTATAGTGCGGCCGAAATCGCTCAGATCCGGACCGCGCTCAAGAACGAGCGCGTCCGTCTGGCGGTCGAAATCTTCTTGCTGCTGGCGCTGGTTGGGCAGGGTGGGGCCGGGGCCAATGGCATTGACGCGAACATTCGGCCCAAGCGCCTGTGCCATCGTTTTTGTCGCGGTCCAGAGCGCCGATTTGGAAAGTGTGTAACTGAAGAAACGCGGGTTGAGGCGCCAGACCCGCTGATCAATCATGTTCACGATGAGCGCCTCCTGACGAGCTGGTAAAGCGTGAACGAGAGCCTGTGTGATCAACGCCGGTGCTTTCACATGCAGATTGAAATGCGCGTCCCAGCCGTTTTCGGTGAAATCGGCCACCCCGTCATCTTCAAACACGGAAGCATTGTTGACGATAATGGTGGGAAGGCCGAGTGCCAGGCGTGTCTGCTCGATCAGGCCGCTGCACGCCGTGCTGCTCTGCAGGTCCGCCTGTACCACGCCGGCTTCTCCGCCGGCGTCGATGATCTCCGTTGCGAGTGTCTCGGCAGTTTCCCTGGACTGGCTGCAATGAATGGCCACTGCGAAACCATGTGCGGCCAGATCGCGCACAATGGCGGCGCCGATGCGCCTGGCGCCTCCGGTGATCAATGCCGTTGCTCTTGATTGCGCCATGTCACGCCTGCCTTGTTTCACCCAGCTGCGAATCGCGACGACATGAGTCATCGAACTCCACGATGCTGTTTAAGCCCAATATCAGGCGGGTCCAAGTCCATGCAGCGCAGGATCGTTCATTCCTGACACGCGGCTGGTGGACGCCGTGCCGTGTCCTCCCGTTGCATCAGAAAACCGCTGCTACGTAGCCAGCAAACCCCGCGAGCATTGCGCCACCCATGATCTTGCCGGATACGATCCGAAGGAATCCGAGAAGAGCCAGAACCATTGCCGCACCCAGCATCACCCACATGTCGACCGAGACAATGCGGGGATCGACCGCAATCGGTGTGATCAACGCAGTCAGGCCCATGATGCAGGCGATGTTGAATATGTTCGAGCCAACGATGTTGCCCAATGCCACGGTCGAATGGCGTTTGAGGGCAGCTGCAAGGCTTGTCGCGAGTTCGGGAAGCGAAGTGCCGATGGCCACAACGGTCAGGCCGATCACCGCATCGCTCACTCCAAAACTTTCGGCGATCCGTACCGCACCCGTCACCGTCAGATGTGCTGCAATCGGCAATCCGATCACACCGGCTATCAGAAAAAGCGCGATCCTTCTGCGGTCATGCGGAGTATCGCCGACATCCTCGTGGAAGTCGTGATCGGCCGAAACCTTGCCCTGAATTGCGTCGCGGGCCTGCCATGCGATGAAGGCACAAAGACCAGCGAAAAGGATCGCTCCTTCGAACCGGGTGAGCACGCCACCTGTCAGCATCCACATGAAGATTGCGGTGGAAACGAGCATGGCGACAAGATTGCGGCGCAGACCCTGGCCGTTCGCAACAATGGGGTAAATGAGCGCCGGCAGGCCGAGGACCAGAAGGACATTGGCGATGTTCGAACCAACCACATTGCCCACGGCCAGTCCCGGCGCCCCGGACAGCGCTGCCTTTATGGACGTGACCAGCTCTGGAGCCGATGTTCCGAACGCAACGACGGTCAGGCCGATAATAAGTGGCGATACTCCCAGATTTTCCGCGAGACCAACCGCTCCCTTGACGAAAATTTCGCCGGCCAGAACCAGAAGGGAAACACCGGCAGCAAGGATGAGCAGGCTTGTGAACATCGATATCCTCTTGGGGTTGATCAGGCGGGACGAATATAGGTGTTTCGCTTCTCTCTCCAAGGCCAAGGTCGCAATTGTTGCGAATCTGCAACGTCAATTTTCCGCCTCATTGGCGCCCCTGAATGACCCATTTTTCGGGCACGTTCGGCCTCATTTCGCGCCCAGATAGGTCTCATGCGAAATCGGACCGCTTCCTCCCAAGAGGTCGGTTTCGCCTGCGTGGTGCGTTTGAAGGGCATGATGCCAAGAGGGGCACCCACAGCTAATGGAATGCTAGTGGCTTAAGGAGTATGGACCATGAAAGCCCATAAGAATGTAATTCTGTCTGCGGCCGCAGCCGTTGGATTTGTTGCAGCAGCCGGGTCCGCCCAGGCAGCTGATGCAGTGATGGAGCAGCCGCCCGCACCGCCTGCCGCTCCGGTGATTTCCACCCCGATCAACAATTGGGAAGGTGGCTATGCCGGTATCGCGCTGGGCTACGGTTTCTCTGGTGAAACCGCCGCCAATCAGCCGGCCCCGGGCAATGACATCGACACGGACGGTTTCGTCGGCAACGGTTTTGCCGGCTGGAACTGGCAGTCCGGCAGCTTTGTCTACGGTGTTGAAGGCGATGTCGGTTACAATGCCATGAAGGGCACCAATGCCGGTGTCGAATCCAAGCACGGCATTGACGGTACGCTGCGCGCCCGCATGGGTGTTGCCGCAACCGACAACATCCTCATCTACGGTACGGCCGGTGGCGCGGCTCAGCGTCTGAAGCTCACCGACGCTGCCGGTTCCGACACCAACACCATGCTCGGCTGGACGGCCGGTGCTGGCGTTGATGCCAAGCTGACCGACAAGGTTTTCGGTCGCGTCGAGTATCGCTACACCAAGTTCGGTGATGAAACGTTCAACACCGGTAGTGGTGCGCAGGACGTCAGCGACAGCTCCAACAAGGTCATGTTCGGCCTTGGTATGCAGTTCTGATCGAAACGACAGACTGAAACGGAAAAGCCGGGCCCCGTGTCCGGCTTTTTCTTTATCCGCCTCTGGCCGGTGGCATGAGAACCCGTTCGCGCCGGCAATCCTTTCGGTCGACCGCCTTGCAGGACCGGAACTCCAGATCCTTTGTCATGCAAATGCGCACCTCACGCAGATAGCGTTTGTCGCAGGTGACGGCGATGGCGTCTTTCGGCAGGTCCGGATTGGCCTCCAGGAAAGCCTCTTCGACGTGTTCTGGCGAAACCATCTCCGGTTTGGTCAGCCTCCGAAACTCGGCCGGGGTCTCCACGCGTTCACGCGCCTTGCGGGAAAGAGCGAAATAGTCCTTCTGCGCAAATCCCGTGCACATGCCGTGCTTGCGCCATTGGTGGCCCATCAGGCCGGCTGAAGGCATGATGTCGCGGTATTGGTCCACCAGCGCATCGGGCACGCGCTGCGGGCGCTTCGAGCGGCAATATTCCGGGTAGCTCTTCTCATATTGCGGCCACAGCCCGTGAACCACGAAGGCATAGGGCCGCTCGCGCCCGCATTGCTGCCGGTTTGCTTCCGCGCCTTCGGCGGCGCAGTAGCTGGGCGACCAGCTGAGAGACAGCACATAGAAATCGAACTCACCCGCCGGTGCGCCGCGTTTTCCGGCAAACGCCGGGAGAGGAGATGCCGCAAGACACGCCAGAAGGGCGGCACAAAGCCGCTTTGCCAAACACATTATTTGCCCCGAATTCGTATCTTCTACCGCAGCACGCGGCAGTGGCCGTCATAGACGTTCCAGCGGTCGAAGCCGGAAACGCAGAACTCCACATTGTTGCCGAGGCCGGCAAAGCCCTGACCGTATTCGATCAGATACCAGATCGTGCGGTCACGCCCATCGGACAGGCGCGCCGTGGCGCGGCAATAGCGCCGCTCGATCGGGCTGTCATGGGAAGACGGGCTGTAGCGGGTCTGGTAGGATCCGTAGAAATCGACGATGTCGACGTCGGCCAAGTTCGGCACATGGGTGACCTGATGCCGGAAACGCTTCTGGATGGTCGAATGAACGCGCGCATCCGCGCAGACATCGCCATAAGCGCCCATGACCGGATCGGCCGCTTGCGCCTGCATCGAAAGGAATGATGCGGTGAGGCCGGCTGCAAGAGCCAAAAAGCGCGCCATAGGTCTGTCTCCCGGATTGTTGCGGTGCGGTGGGTTGAAGTTTTGCGCCAGTGCGCGGTTTGGGTCAAGCACGGCCATGCTATTCTGCCGTAAGCCTTTCGAGTGCCCAGCGCCCCATGCCCTCTTCGCCGAGAACGCCGGCAAGAACCGGAAGCAGCGTTTCCATCTCCTCGCGCAGCACGAAAGGTGGATTGACCACGATCATGCCGGTCCCGTCGAGGCGCTGTTCACTGGAGGGCGCGCGCAATTCGAGACGGATGTCGATCACATCGGCAATGCTGCTTTCGGCAAGGCGTCTGCGGAAAGCCTGAACCGCGTCATGGTTCTTGATCGGATACCAGACCGCATAGATGCCGCCCGGCCAGCGACGGTGTGCCTTTTCGAGCTTCGTGACAATCCGTCCGAATTCGTCTTCCTCTTCGAAGGGCGGGTCGATCAGCACCAGTCCGCGCTTTTCCTTCGGCGGCAGATGCGCGCCCAGCGCCAGCCAGCCATCGAGTTCGATGACCCGTGTCTGGAAATCGCCGGCGAAAATTTCTTTCAACCGCGCGGCATCCTGTGGGTGCAGTTCTATGGCTGTCAGGCGATCCTGCTTGCGCAGAAGATGGCGGGCGAGGCGGGGTGATCCCGGATAATGCTGGATGCCCGGACCCTGATTCTCTTTGTGAACCGCTTCCAGCAAGGGATTCAAAAGTCTTGATGTTTTCTCATCGAGGGAAGTCTCGACCAGACGGCCGATTCCGTCGCGCCATTCACCGGTTTTCTGCGCTTCTTCCGAAGTCAGGTCGTAAAGTCCGATGCCCGCATGGGTGTCGATGACACGGAAAGCCTTATCCTTGCGCTTCAGATATTCGACGATGCGGGCCAGAATGGCATGCTTGACCACATCGGCAAAGTTTCCGGCATGATAGGCGTGGCGATAATTCATGGTTCCCGCTTCGATGATGCCTGTATCTGAATTTCTGCTGATTGCCTCTACGCGTCCGCACAGAAAATCGCTAGTGTTCTCGCCATGAACACACACGCAAACATCCATATCGGCCATTCGGCCTGTCCGCATGACTGTCCATCGACCTGTGCGCTCGATGTCGAGGTGAAGGACGGTCGCATCGGCCGCGTTCATGGCGCCAAGGAAAACAGCTACACCGCCGGTGTGATCTGCGCCAAGGTTGCCCGCTATGCGGAACGCATCAACCACCCCGACCGCCTGCTTAAGCCGCTGGTCCGTTCCGGAGCGAAAGGTGAGGGGCAGTGGAAGGAGGCGAGCTGGGAAGCCGCGCTCGACCGCGTCGCAGAAGCCTTCCTGAAAGCGGAGGAAAAATACGGGACGGAGACGGTCTGGCCCTATTATTATGCCGGAACCATGGGGCTGGTGCAGCGCGATTCCATCGATCGACTGCGCCACGCCAAGCGCTATTCCGGCTTTTTCGGCACGGTCTGCACCAATGCCGCCTGGACCGGATTCGTCA
This sequence comes from Nitratireductor sp. GISD-1A_MAKvit, assembly GCF_040819555.1. Lineage (GTDB taxonomy): Bacteria > Pseudomonadota > Alphaproteobacteria > Rhizobiales > Rhizobiaceae > Nitratireductor. Next base: position 2,792,916 of record NZ_CP161920.1, on the reverse strand, counting down.
TGGGAACGGGCGATCTGCGCGGGCCCGATCCACGCGAGATGGCAAAGTCCGACTGCGTGGTGATCTGGGGCACCAATGCCGTTGCGACCCAGGTCAATGTGATGACCCACGCGATCAGGGCGCGCAAGGAGCGCGGCGCGAAGATCGTCGTCATCGATGTCTATGACAATGCGACAATGAAACAGGCCGATCTCGGCCTCGTTTTGAAGCCGGGCACGGACGCGGCCCTTGCCTGCGCGGTCATGCATGTCCTTTTCCGCGATGGTCTGGCCGACTGGGCGTTTCTCGACAAGTATACGGACGATCCCCGGGGGCTCGAGGCGCATCTCAAGACCCGCACGCCCCAATGGGCGTCCGCCATCACGGGCCTTTCGGTTGAGGAAATTGAGAGTTTTGCGAGACTGGTGGGCGAGACCAAGCGCACCTTTTTCCGGCTGGGCTATGGTTTCACGCGCAATCGCAATGGCGTTGTGAACATGCATGCCGCCCTTTCCATCGCCGCCGTCACCGGCTGCTGGCAATATGAGGGCGGAGGGGCGTTTCACTCCAATTCCGGCATCTTCCGCCTCGACAAGTCGCAGATCGAGGGCAGTGCGCTGCGGGATCCGTCCATCCGTTCGCTCGATCAGGCGCAGATCGGGCGCGTCCTGACCAACGATGCGGAGGCCCTGCATGGGGGCCCACCCGTCACGGCCCCTTTTGATCCAGAACACCAATCCTGCCAACATCGCCCCGGAACAGCGGCTGGTGAAAAAAGGCTTTTTGCGCGAGGACCTTTTCACCTGCGTGCATGAGCAGTTCATGACCGACACGGCCAAGCTTGCCGATGTGGTTCTGCCGGCGACGATGTTTTTGGAACATGACGACATTTATCGCGGTGGCGGTCACCAGCACATCATTCTTGGCCCCAAACTGGTGGATGCGCCCGGCGCGGCGCGGGAAAACCTTTTCGTGATCGAGGAGCTTGCCAAACGTCTTGGCGTCGCTGACCAGCCGGGCTTCGGTCTCACGGCGCGCGAGCATGTCGAATTCATGCTCAAGAAGCGAGGGCTTGGAACGTTCGAAAGCTTCAGGGCCGATCGCTGGGCCGATGTGCAGCCGGATTTCGATACCGCCCATTTCGTCGGCGGTTTCGGTCATCCGGACGGCAAATACCGTTTCCGCCCGGACTGGACGGGAACGCCTGCGCCGAACCGTCCGCCGGCCTCCATCGGGCTGCAGGGTCCGCACGCACGCATGCCGGAATTTCCCGACCACATGGACTTCATCGAAGTGGCGGATCCGGAGCATCCCTACCGGCTGGCGACCTCGCCGGCGCGTACTTTCCTCAATTCGAGTTTTACGGAGACACCGGGCTCGGTGAAACGGGAAGGTCGGCCCGAACTGATGTTGCATCCGGATGATGCGGCGGAGCTTGGGCTGCAGGTGGGCGATCGCGTGGAAATCGGCAATCAGCGTGGCGAGGTGGTTCTGCATGTGAAGCTCTTCGACGGAGTGCGGCGCGGCGTGGTGATTGCCGAAGGCATCTGGCCGAACAGCGCGCATGAGCGCGGCGAGGGCATCAATGTTTTGACGGGTGCCGATTCCATCGCGCCCTATGGCGGCGCGGCCTTCCATGACACGAAGGTCTGGGTGCGCGCTTTGTAAGCACCGGGCCGTGCTCCTGCACGCTCTTCCAATGGGTCCCGGATAGCCTGCGGCTTCCGGGATGACGGTGTGGCGTGACCTATCCACCCTCGTCATCCCGGCCGAGCGAAGCGAGAGCCGGGACCCATTGAGAGGCGTGCCCGGTGTAAGGAGAGGGTGCGGCGGGTGGTGCCGGGGTGAAAACCGGGCCGGGCCCCTGCACGCTCTGCCAATGGGTCCCGGGTCAAGTCCGGGATGACGGGGTGGGGTGAGCGTTTCACCTTTGTCATCATGGCCACTGACGGCGCTCGCCCCTCATCCTCACCTTCTCCCCGCTCGCGGGGAGAAGGGGGCGTTTGGTGTTGGTGCGCATTCTTCAAACGGAGCATGGGCGAGGACCGGGCCGTGTTCCTGCACGCTCTGCCAATGGGTCCCGGGTCAAGCCCGGGATGACGGGATGGTGTGGCGCGGGCATTGTTGGGCAGGCTCCATCGTTGCCGCGCGGGGGTGCCGCCGGGGTCTGGATCGTTCGGGAAACGGGGCGCGTTTTTCGTGCCTCTCTGTTGGGAAATAAGTGGCGCGAAAAGCGCGCCCCGCCGGCCGCTGTCCCGACTGCCGACCGGTCACTCGGGCAAACTTTGCCCTAGCGGCTTTTCCGCAACCGACATGATGCCGGCCGCCGGCCTTTCGCGGGCCCTCACAGGCCTCGGGTCACCGAACCCGAGGGGGAGGCTGCCGTCGCCCCTCCTGATCCCCGGCTCCGGACCCGGTTCCCGACAGGGGTGATGGGGCGAGTGTAGCGGAGGTCTTGGGGGTGGGGGAAAAGGAGTGAATGGTAAATGGTGAATAGTGAATGGGAAACGCGCTGCATTGGCGTCGTCATCCTATGGCTTGACCATAGGATCCATGCCGTTGCGGGGGTGACGGGGTGCGCGGGAGAAAAAGTGGGCAGTTTCTTGAAGGCCGGAGTTTATCCCCGGCGTTGCGGCATGGATCCTCGGATCAGGTCCGAGGATGACGACAGTGAGAGGGGATGTGACGGGTCTTCCTCAATCGCGGCGTTCACCGGGAGAAACGATCGCGATGTCGCGGTGTTCGTCCTCGACGCCGGAAAAGACGGCGACGCCATCGGACATGCGCACACGGCCATCCGCAAGAAGGCGGAGCGCCAGGGGATAGAGCCGATGCTCGACCCTGAGAACCCGCTCGCCGAGCGTTTCTTCCGTATCGTCGGTGAGAACGGGAACGGCGGCCCTGAGCGATGATCGGACCTTCGTCCATCTCGGGCGTGACGAAATGAACGGTGCATCCGTGAACACGCACGCCGTTGGCCAGCGCACGGGCATGGGTATCGAGCCCGCGAAAGCTTGGCAAAAGAGCCGGGTGGATGTTGATCATCCGGCCTTTCCATTTTTTCACGAAATCGGGAGAAAGAAGGCGCATATAGCCCGCCAGACAGACGATCTCGGCCTTCAGTTCCACGAGTTCGGCGTGGATGGCTGCATCATGCGCTTCGCGCCCGTCATAATCGCGCGATGAGACCACTCTGGTGGGAATGCTGTGTGTGGCGGCGACCTCAAGCCCACGCGCGTCGGAGCGGTTTGAGATCACGCCTACAATTTCGGCGGGAAACGACGGGTCGATGGCGGCGGCGATGAGCGAGGCCATGTTGGAGCCCCGCCCGGAAATCAGGATCGCAACCCTTTTGCGTGTTCGCCGCGTCATAGGCCGAGAGAACCGCGATAGGTGACGCCGGCTGCCTGACGCGGAACGATCTGGCCAAGCATGGTGACATGCTCGCCCGCCTGCTGGAGGAGTGCTGCGATCTGCGCCGCTTCATCGCCGGCAACAGCCACAACCATGCCGATGCCGCAATTGAAGGTGGAGAGCATCTCGTTTTCGGCCACCCCGCCCGTTCTGGCGAGCCACGAAAAGACCTGAGGAACATCGATGGCATCGAGGTCGATCTCGGCAGCCAGATGATCGGGGAGAACGCGTGGCAGATTTTCCGGGAAGCCGCCGCCGGTGATATGGGCCAGCGCCTTGATCCCCCAGGCGGCCTTCAGCGTTTCAAGGACCGGTTTGACGTAGATGCGGGTGGGCTCAAGCAGCGCTTCGCCCAACGTCTTGCCCGCCGCGAACGGCGCCTTGTCATCCCAGCCAAGACCGGCATCGGAGACGATGCGGCGTACGAGCGAAAACCCGTTGGAATGAACACCGGAGGAGGCGAGGCCCAGAAGGACGTCACCCTCGGTCACGTCGCCCGTGGGCAGAAGCCGGTCGCGCTCTGCCGCGCCCACGGCGAAGCCAGCCAGATCGTAGTCGTCGCCGTGATACATGCCCGGCATTTCCGCCGTTTCGCCACCGATCAGCGCGCATCCGGCCTGCCTGCAGCCCTCGGCAATGCCTGAAACGATGGCCGCGCCCTGGTCGGGATCGAGCTTGCCGGTGGCAAAATAATCGAGAAAGAAGAGCGGCTCGGCACCCTGAACGACGAGATCGTTGACGCACATGGCAACGAGATCGATGCCCACCGTGTCGTGCCGGTTCGCTTCAATGGCGATCTTGAGCTTGGTGCCGACACCGTCATTGGCGGCCACGAGGATGGGGTCCCTGAAGCCGGCCGCCTTGAGATCGAACAGGCCACCGAACCCGCCGATTTCGCTGTCGGCGCCCGGCCGGCGCGTGGCGCGCACCATGGGCTTGATCTTGTCCACCATCCGGCTGCCGGCATCGATGTCGACGCCCGCATCGGCATAGGTGAGGCCATTTTTGCTGTCCTGAGCCATTTCGTTCTCGCCGCCGCGTTTTTTTCGGCTTCTGACATGAAGGGGACGCTTCCGCAAGGCGAGAGATATTCACAGGCTGGCCTATTGAAAGCGCACGCTTCCCCTACAATGTGTGAAAGCCTGCGATGAGTGTGGCCCGAAACTGCCTTTGACCGCAATGAAAAGGCACCGGGAACAACAATGAAGAGGCGCCGGGACCGCGATGAAAAGGTGCCGGGGCAGATGGCGGCGAGGGTGGAGATTATCGATTGACGATTCCCAACATCATCACCTTGATGCGCTTCTTTCTTGTGCCGGGCGTGGTGTTCGCGCTTTTGACGGGCGAGTATGGCTGGGCGTTTGCCGGCTTTCTGGCGGCGGGCATCTCCGACGGCGTGGATGGCTTCATCGCCAGGCATTTCGACCAGCGCACCGAGCTTGGCGCCTATCTGGACCCGATCGCCGACAAGCTGCTCCTGGTGAGCGTGTTTGTCGTGTTCGGCTACATGATGGAACTTCCGCTGTGGCTGGTGATTGCAGTCGTTTCGCGCGACGCGCTGATTGTTGGAGGCGTTCTGCTGGCCAATGTGATGGGGCACCCGGTGGCCATGAAGCCGCTCTTCGTTTCCAAGGCGAACACTCTGGCGCAGATATTGCTGGCACTTCTGGTTCTGGCGGAGCTCGCGTTCGGCTACGGTTCGGGTGCGGTGCGGATCGCGCTGATCGCGGTGACCGGCCTCTTGACCGTGGCTTCCGGAGCGGCCTATCTCGTCGCCTGGATCAAGCATATGGGTGGTTATGCCGAAAGTGACGCCGAAGGACGCTGAAAACGGAGCCGGGCCGGTGGTTGCCCGCCCGACACTTGCGCGACATGTCGCTTTCTGGGCGCTGGCGGGGCTGGCGCTTGTCCTGTTTCTCTATGTTTTCAGTTCCATTCTGTTGCCCTTTCTGGCGGGCATGGTGCTGGCCTATTTTCTCGATCCCGTTGCAGATCGGCTGGAGGGGATGGGGCTGTCGCGCATGGCAGCGTCCGTGGTCATTCTGATTGGCTTTGTTGTCGCGGTGTTGCTGGGCCTGATGATCGTTGTGCCGGTGCTGGGAACCCAGCTTGCCGATTTCGCAAGCCGTCTGCCCGAATATCTGACACGGCTCCAGGACCTGGCGAACCGGCTCGAGCCGGCATGGGTTGATAATTTCATCAATGGTGAAACCGACGCGGTGCGGGAAAATCTGAGCTCGATTCTTGCGCAGGGGACCGGTTTTCTCGGCACGCTGTTCAAATCCGTCTGGAGTTCAGGCGTGGCGATCGTCAATGTGGCGAGCCTTTTCGTCGTGACCCCGGTGGTGGCATTCTACATGCTGCTCGACTGGGACCACATGGTCGAGAAGGTCGACAGCTGGGTGCCGCGCGACCATGTGGAGACGGTGCGCCAGATCGCCCGCGACATCAATGTCGCCACGGCGGGGTTCGTGCGCGGGCAGGGCACGCTGTGCCTCATTCTTGGCATTTTCTATGCCGTCGGGCTTTCTCTCATCGGGCTGAATTTCGGGCTCTTGATCGGCCTTGTGGCCGGGCTCATCAGCTTCATTCCCTATGTGGGGTCGCTGATCGGTTTCGGGCTCGCCATCGGCATCGCCGTTGTCCAGTTCTGGCCCGACTGGTGGTGGGTCCTTGCAGTGGCTGCCGTCTTTTTCTCGGGCCAGTTTCTGGAAGGCAACATCCTGCAGCCAAAGCTGGTTGGAAAGAGTGTCGGCCTGCATCCGGTCTGGCTCATGTTCTCACTTTTCGCCTTCGGTTATCTTTTTGGCTTTGCGGGGCTGCTGATTGCGGTTCCGGCGGCTGCGGCCGTCGCGGTGCTTGTGCGATTTGCGATAAGCCAGTATCTGGCATCACCGCTCTATAGCGGACATCAAGACCATCAAAAGACGCCGGCCCGAAAGCCCAGATCCTAGGATTCTCGCCATGCCCTCCCGTCAGCTGCCGCTCGACCTGGCCCATGGAGAAGCTTTGACGCGTGACGATCTGGTCGTGACACCGGCCAATGAGCGCGCGTCTGCCCTGATAGAGAACTGGCCATCCTGGCCGGCTCCCGTGGTGATCCTGGCGGGACCTGCAGGCAGTGGAAAGTCCCATCTCGCGGCCGTCTGGCGCGAGGAGGCTGGTGCCATGCAGCTTGCGCCAGAGGAAATTGACGGTGATGTCATCAAGCAGGGCCGGCCTCCGCCCGGTGCTCATAGACGGCGTGGATGCCGCGCCAGTGGATGAAAACGGGCTTTTCCATCTCATCAACGCGGCCCGTGCCGGCGGCCAGCCCATGCTTCTGACCGCCCGCAGCTTTCCCGGCGCATGGGGGATCAGGCTTCCTGATCTCCTTTCGCGCCTCAAGGCGGCGGCCACGGTGGAGATCGACGAGCCCGACGACATGCTTCTGGCCGGCGTGATCACGAAGCTCTTTTCCGACCGTCAGGTGGATGTGGAGCCGCATGTGGTGCAGTTTCTGGTTCGCCGCATCGAACGCTCTCTATCGAGCGCAATCCACGTCGTGGATGCGATTGACAGGGCAGCGCTCGAACGCAAGGCCCGCATCACCCGCCCGCTCGCTGCCGAAGTGGTGAATGCGCTGGACACCGGTAGCGAACCAGCCGGCGCCTGAGGCGCGGGTGCGCGTACCGATCGGCCTCTTGCGGCCTTAGGGAACCATTTGCATGCAATCCAGTTTGTTCTCCCTGAATGCACTTGCGTGAAAGGAGAACGATATGGAACGGGATCGCGAAGATCGCACCACCGTGGTCACGAGCGGCGGTGGCGGAGGAGCAGGATGGTTCATCGCAGGAGGTCTCGTCGTCGCGGCGATTCTGGCCGGTTTCCTGTTCTTCGGAGGCGTTTTTGGTGGAAATTCCGGCGGTGGTGTCAATGTCGAGGTTCCCGAGAAGGTAACGATCGAAACACCCAAACCCGCAGAATAAGGACCCGCCGGCTCCTGAAAGGGAGCCGACCGGCCAACTGGCTGCGGAAATTTGCAATTGGGGCTTGCGCGAAAAATTCTGAGCCTATAGGGGTTCAATCGCTCGGAGCGTAGCGCAGCCTGGTAGCGCATCTGGTTTGGGACCAGAGGGTCGCAGGTTCGAATCCTGCCGCTCCGACCATTGTCTCCTGCCACCCTGCGCGGTGGTGCGGTGCTTGTTTCGGCGTTCTAACGCCTGCAGGGAACGAGGAATTCGACGTGTCTGCACGCATTTTCAGTCCAGCAAAAACCGCCATGCAGTCCGGCAAGGCGAAAACCGGTCGATGGGTGTTGGAGTTTGATCCGGAGACACCGCGCAAGATCGAGCCGCTGATGGGCTATACATCGTCTTCAGACATGAAAAGCCAGGTTCGCCTGACCTTCGAAAGCAGGGAAGAGGCGATTGCCTATGCCGAGCGCAATGGCATCCCGTTTCGCGTTGAAGAGCCGCACAAGCCCAAACGCCGTCAGGTTTCCTACGCGGAAAATTTTCGCTATGACCGAAAGACACCGTGGACGCATTGACCTGCACTGCCACGCACCGGTCCCGTAGCTCAGTTGGATAGAGCACCGGCCTTCTAAGCCGATGGTCGCAGGTTCGAATCCTGCCGGGATCGCCAATAAAATCAATTATTTAGCAGTTCATCTTCTCCATATCATGTTGCGCTGTGTTGCAATCCATTCCCCTTGATTTCTAAAGGTTTTCCGTCATGCTCGGCAGCTCCATGCAACATGTTTGCGACATACAGGGGATTTAATGGCCGCGTTGATCGTGTTCCTAGGTGCCGTTCAGATACTGGGCGGTGTCCTAGCTTATCTTGATGCAGTTTCAGCAATACATCAGATTCTTGGGGCAGTTATGTATGGCATGGGCGTGCTTAGTTTAGCGATGGGGTTAATTCTCAGCCGCTTGACTGAGATCAAGGACATCAGTGAGAAACATCTTCGCCGTGTGATCACTCAGAGCAGTGAAAAAGCAGAGAGTGCTCAAGCGCCCAGATAAACGATGTAACTGAAGACCTGCGGAACGTGAGCTTCGTCTTGCCTTCGCCTTTAGGTTGCGGCAGATTATGCAGGCTCAGTCGGGGGAGAGAACATTATGCGTATTGTGCTGGTTGTTGGTTGCATTATGGCGATCACTTCGGTTGCATCGGCTATGGATTTGCGGCAGATGCAATTGGCCAGTGGCCTGGTGGAGATTATTACTAAATCCGAACCTTGCGGCTACGAGATCGATGTCGCTGCGCTAGAGGCTTATTACGCAGGCGAAGGCTTAGCTACGCCCGAAGTTTTATCGTTCATTTCCGACGGCGTTTCGCTTAGTGGCTTCGACGGTGAACCCAGTGCCGCAGATTGTACTTTGGCAAGAACAACGGCGCGTAGTATTGGTGTTCTAACGCAGTAGAAAAGCAGCGGTTATTGGAAGGGCAATGATGCGAGCCAGATTGCTGATTGGTATCGCTGCTATTTCTTTGTTTTGGAGTAGTACCACCACAAGATTGATGGCCGAGCCTTGTCTGCCATACTATTATGGTGTCAAGGGAGCCGAAACGCTAACAGCCAGCCAGTGCCGAGCTTTTGAAAGCTTCATCATGGGGCGCGAAATATTGAAGGAATGTCAGGACCTCGACTGGAACTATAACGCGTTGCAAGCGATGAAGGCGCGAGAGCTTCTTAATCTGGATGATTTCCGCAAAGGTGGCCTCTATTACGAGGTAGGGCTACAGGCCAGACGTATGGTATCCCACTCTTTAGATAGCTTGCTGGATACTACGATGGGTACGGGGTATCGGCACTGCTCAACAGGTAAGATACTGTTCGGCTCTGGCGGTAGCCGGGAGGAAGGACTGCTACTTATCAAGTGAACGAGTGCTGGCAAACTTCCTAGGCCGGAATCCCTGACTTCCTGACTTTTTACCATGCGGTTTGATCCGCAATGTTACTTAGTAACGCTTGATATCACGCCACCCTATATCCGCCGTTCCAATGTCCGCCTGCGAATGCATCTCGCAGGTCGCGTTCAATCAGCCGCGCGGCTTCTCGTGCCACTGCTGCCGGATCGCTAACACCGCTGACCTGGAAGGTCTGCGAGGCGATGTGGACATTGACACTACCACCACTCGGCGCGCCTTCTGTCTTCCGTGGTGGCGAGGCAATCTGGCCGAATACGTTGTTCGGAATGATCTTACCGGAGTGCGATGGCTGGAACAGTTCCGGACCACGTTCACCGACAAGATAGGTGCCGCCCGCCCGCACCGGGCCACCTGCCGCACGCTTTCCATCGATACCGCCTGAAGCGGCCCTCTGCCACCGAACCTCCACCAAGGCCGACCTTTTGCATAACCCATTTCAGCCATGCAGGCGGCTCGCCCCAATTTATGAGGGACGCGATGTTAATGCTTCCGATGGCTGACATGATCCGGCCTGGCAAGCCGCCAAACCAGCTGACCATGCCGGTCACGACTTCCTTCACGGCATTGACCATGCCGTCAGCCCACTCATAGCCTGCTTGTGCGAAAGCGGCCTTGTCTTCCTCGGTCAGAGTTTCGCGCTGGAACAGGCTGCCCAGCCACGTGAAAAAGCTGCTGATCTTCTCCCGGACGCGGGAGAAATCGAACATCGCTTCCAGCGCCCGAACTGCGGCTTCTGCATCCGCTCCGAAGAATTCTGCAATCCGTCCGACCGTGTTTTTCACAAAGTCACTGAAGCTTGAGAGCTTGTCCCTGATCCAGTCCAGGGCCGGTGCCAGTTCTTCGCTGAGGCGTTGTGCAACGCCGCTGAAGAGCGAAGAAAGCCGGTCCCAATACTTCCATATGAGCGCACCGGCACCAGCTACCAACGCCACGCCCAACGCAATGGCACCCCATGCAGGGGCCGACAGCGCCGCGCCTGCGGCTGCGATGCTGGCCAGTGGTCCGGCGACTATACCCGCTCCCGGAACAGCGCGCGCGATTGCCTTGATGGCCGTACCGACCTTCTGCAGCGGCGTGTACTTTACGCCCTGTAATCCCGCTAAGGATTTCTGCAGCGAGATTGCATTACCTGCTGCCGTTGAAGCCCATTTCGACAGGCGCAAGACAGGCAGTGCCGCTGCGATTGCTCCGCCCTTCATCCATAGGAAAGCATACCGCACCAGCAGGCTGGCAACACGCAAGCCGATCAGACCGGAAGTCAGTGCCACGATGGATGAAGTGACCTGCGGGTAGGCTTCGGCAAGGCGTGCGATCTTGCTGACCGCAGGCGAGATGTCTTCGATGACCCTGGTGAGTGCCGGAAGCAGCCCGTTGCCGATGGATATTTGCAGATCCTCAACGACACTGCGAAACTTCTTGAGCGTACCGGCATAGCCTTTCATGCGCGCATCGGCTTGCTTGTCGGCGCTGGCCTTCTTGATGGTTTCATCAAGCTTGCGAACGCCGTCCGCACCCGCTTCCATCAGTCCGACAGCGGTGCGCATGGCATCGGTGCCAAATATGGTCGAGAGTGCATCATTGCGTGCTTCATCCGACAGGCCGGCAAACCCTTCCTGCAGCTCTTGCGCGATCTCGGCCATGGATTTCATCGAGCCGTCGGTCTCGAAAAATTCCAGACCCATCTTCTTCATTACCGACGCTGCTTTCTTCGAGCTTGGCACAAGCCGTTGAAGGAAGTTCTTAAACGACGTGCCTGCATCGGAGCCGCTGGCAAACCGGGAGGATGTCGCCGCGATCACCGCGTTGAAGTCATCCAGCGTTACGCCGACGCCACCGGCAACACCACCGGCCTGGGCCAGCGCGAGTCGGTAATCGTTAAATCCGAACTTTGAGGCGAGCATCACGCCGGTCACGCGATCCGCAACCTTTGCCAAGTCGCCAGCCTTCTTTTTGAAATTGGCCATGACATCGGTCACGAGGTCGGCGGATGGTGCCAGTTCGCTACCCGATGCAGCGGCGAGTTTCAGGCTTGATTCAGTCGCGCCGCCGAGAACGTCCGCAACCCGCAGACCATTCTTGATCAGCATCTCCTGCGCCAGAGCCGATTCCGTGGCGGTGAACGCAGTCGAACGGCCAAACTCGCGGGCCTGCTTTGACAGAGATTCCGTCTCAGCCACGGTGGCACCGGATGCGGCCTGCACGCGGTTGATTGCCGCCTCGAACTCAGCAGCGGCATTGATCGGTCCAGACAGACCGCGATACAGCGCCCAGCCAGCGGCAGCTGCTCCAAACAGCTGTCCCCTCATGGCGTTCATCTTGGCAGTGTTCCGACGCGCTGCCTGTTCCAGAGCCGCGATCTTCGATTGCAGCGCTCCTGCAGGCTTGGAAACGCGGTCAATCAGGCTGAGAATCAGTTCTGATTTAAGTGTTGCCATGACGGGACGACCTTTTGCCGCGAAGCCGCGCCAGAGCATTGAAGTAGCTCAATGCCTCTGACGGGTTCATCTCTTCTATTTCCCGGATCGATGATCCTGTTTCAGATGACAGCGCAACGACTAGGTGCTCCCATTCGCCTGCAGCGCCGACTTTCCCAGCAGCGAATCCATCGCTGCGTTCAGTGCTTCCAGATCGGTGATGTCGATTTCATCGATCGCGCTGCGGTCCAGGTCGGAAGCTGCTGCCAGAAGGTTTAGGCTTTTCTCAAAGTCGTCACCGCCTTCACGGTTTGCCTTCACAAGATCGCGAACCTTGAGCGGTCGCAGCGTGATCTCGTTGAGCGGCAGACCGTTCACGGTGACAGGTGTTGCGAGAGTGACGGTGTTTGCGTTCTTCGCCATAGAAGTTATCCTTGGAATTGCGTGTGGAAGGTTTCAGTTTCTGCTGGCCAGTGGTCCTCGAATACCGGGAGCGGAGCGCAACCGGCTTTAAGCCTGTCCAGATGGTCAAGTATGGCGCGTGCCGGTGCGGATGCAGCCGCAGTAGCGAGCGCCATTCGTTCTGCAATGGCTTTGTGACGATCCGTCATCACGCGGCCTCTTTGCCGGAATAGGTTTCGTCAGCGGAAAGGGCGTCGAGGATTTGAGAGACCTTCGCCGCTAGAACTTCCTGGATTTCAGGTGCCGTGAGATGTTCCAGATCAGCCGCGACATCACCCGGCAATGAGACAAAGTTGGCACGGATGGTCGCGTACTCGTCCGCCACGACCGCGCCGACCTGTTCGATCTCGATCAGCGCACCGCGTTCCTTATCATTCGCGATGGCCTGTTCCCTGGCCTTCAAGATGCCGACAGCCATCCGCACATGAGTGAGCGTAAGCGGAGATTCCCCAACCTCAAGACCCTCTTCAGCGAGAACCTTGCGAACCAGTGAACCCGTGTCTGGACTGTTACCCTGGGTAACAATCTTGCGCCATTCTGCGTCCTTCGGCAGAACCTCGTCTGTGGCGGCAACGTCAACGCGCCCCGCTTCATCGAGAACGAGCAAACCCTTTTGTTTCCAAGTGGTTACGGTCTTTCGGCTGACGCCGCGATAAGCGGCATATCGAGCCTGTGAGACGAAGTTATCTGCCATGGATTGTTACCTTGTTACCCTCTTTTTGGGAGCTGTCCCTAGACAAATTTCGGGATGCCGCCCCCGCACGGCCCAAAGGGCCAGGCTACGGTCCCTGAATGGGGGGGTGGCTTTGTGGTGGTGGAAGATCGGAGCGGCGGAGCGGAAGTAGCACTGGTATACCTCCGCCCCGCGAGACGCAGGGTTGGAGACTCCCCCGCGCGCTCCTGGCCAACGCCATCGTCCGCTAGCGCTGGGTTTGAGATCTCTTCAGTCATGGCAGTGAGGTAGCCGGTGCGAGGACTGCGCGTGGATCAGCATCAAGCCGCCTTTCGACAGGGAACCCTGCTTCCTCGGCGGCGCGGATCAGCGCCTCTTCCGCCAATTCTGCTGAGAGGATATCGCTGTCGATCTTGGCAACCCTGGCTTCGCGCTCTTCTTCGGAGATCAGCTCCATCTCTTCGACAGCGGATTCTACCTCTTCCATGATGGAAGCCGCGAGGGTGCGCTTCAGATAGCGCCCGAGGACGTCTTCCATCGCGAAGTAATTGGGTTGCTGGTAGTCGCCTCCAGCAAGGAAATGTTCCGGCGAGGGATACATCCCGGTGGAACGCTCGACCACAAGCTCTGCAAACGCATCGACGCGCCTGCGCACAACGCTCATCGTTGGGGGGATGTGACCTATTTCCTCGCGCTGCGCTTTCAGAGCATCGATACGCTCACGGGCTTCGGTCAATCCGACACGCAGTTCGCTCGATGCGCGGCTCGTTTTGGCAAGCAAGTCTTTGATACGTTTCATCAGCGGGTTTCTCCAGCGTAATCCCGACAGCGTTGCAGAAGTTCGTAAGCCAACTGAACCTTCTCACGGGTCTCCTCGTGTGCGGCCATTGCTTCGGATGCGAGCGGCTCGAGGTCTGCCAATTGCTTCCGAATTTCCTCCGCCTGTTTCTGCCAGCTCGCGCTCTGCTGTGGCACTTGCAGCGCGCTTTCCTCTGCGTTTACTATCCTTGCGCGCAACGTCCGCTTCCTCTCATTCAGCTCGATCATAGCCTCGTAAGCTTTGCGCCTTGCCTCCAGTGCGCGTTTGTAACGCTGCTCCAGATTTGCCAGTCGGCTTTTGTCGATAGTTGGTGTCTTCGCCATGCAATTCTCCAATCTTTAGAAGAGGATGGGGGCGAGTCATGGAAACTCAAAATCGATCTTGAATTTCCGCTTCAAAAATTTGCTGAAGCCTTTTCGCAGCCGGAATCGGCAGATCGTTCTGGAGCGTGTGCCAGAAGGTTGCGAATGGTTCCGATGCCGGTGCGGAGACGTGGTTCCGCTCGCGAAGCCACCGAATAGACTCGTACCGTCTCGCCCACGACGAGATCAGATTGGCTGCGGAGCGCGCTGGCAGTTCCTTGCACTCAGGTAACGTCTGCCAGAGATTGACGAGCATCTGGTCCCGTCGTGCCAATGCTGCTGCCCGTCGCGGTGAAACGCCCCCGTGATGGGACAGGCCCCAAGGCACGCTCCAGCGGTTGTTTCCTGCCTTCAAACCACCATCGCAGCATTTCATGACCGGCCTCGCGAACGATTTCGCTCTCGTGGAATTGCATCGCCGCGATAAGCTTCATGATGCGCTTGTGGTGTTCAACGTGACTATGCATGGGGATACCCTCCATGCATTCGCGCCAAGCGCTGAGATTGCTCTGCACGATAAATGAGACTGGTCTTGCAGTGTCTTCCTTGCTTGGCAAAGTGCCAGCGGTTGAGTGGTGGCTGTACCGTCATGCGTGGCCAGCCTCCCAGCTCATCTCACGGGCGAGGCGTCCACCTTCCTTTACGATTGAGGCGTAGAATTTATGCGCCGCTGTCTCTGCGTCATTTGGGTCCGCCCCCTTTTCAAGCATCAAGGTGAGAAAGCCGCGAACACGACCCCTGATCATATCTTCCATTTCGTCGGGATCGATGCCGAACACCACCACACTGTTGATGATTTGCCTGGCATGGTGTGCGCCTAGTTTCTGAATCAGTGCCATGCATTCCGCTGTGGTCTGTTGATGAGTTTGCGTTGTCATGCTGCACCGCCTCCGGTTCCGCCATTGCCGTGGCGGACCGCCATCAGATCCAGTTCCTTCCGGACACCATCGAAGAATGACCGCAGCTCGATCTCACGTTGGGGCTTTTCAATGCCCGCTCGTGCCATCTGCCTGTCCATATCCTTGATGATCCGACGCCAATAAGCATCCGCGTCGTTGCCCCTCTTTTTGACAAGGATCTGGGCAACGTGCCGAATACGACCAATGCGGCTTGCGGCTGGGAATGGGATCACCACACATGCAGGTGGCGACCAGGAGAACAGAGGAAGGTTGTGATCATCACTCATGGTCAGGCTCCTTTCGAAGCTGCTGCATAGGCATTGGAGAGTGCTTCCCTATGTAGAGAATAATCGTCTCCCTCGCGGCCCGTAGGTAAGTGTTCTGGTAAGTAGTTCTCACGTAAGTGTTCCGCGGACTCCTGTGTCCGGTCGTAAATGTCGCCATTTGTCCGCTCGGGCGGCCTCAATTGTCCGCTCGCGACAGGACTCCTGTGTCCGGTCGAGCCGTTGCTTTTGCGACCGGACTTCAAGCTGCACCTCGAAAGCTGTTCTCGTCATTGTCGGATTTGGGAGCGTCGGGGATCTTCGCCAGAACCTCCGGGGTCATGCCAAGCCTTTTGCGCCTTTCCTCCGCAGCCTTCGGATCTTCGCCGTATTTGATCTCATGCCAGTGCTGAGTGAAGTCTGCATAGAGCGCTCGAACGCGGTTGCGCCCCTGCTGCGTTTTCTCAGGCGGTCTACCGTGTTGCCGTATGAAGTCGGCATTCTCGCGGGCAATCCGTCGGCGCTCCGCTTCCTTCTGCTCGTGCCACTCCATCATCCGATTGCATTGGATGCGCAACTCAGGCGGGGACGGGAAAAAGGCATGGCCAAGCGCGCCCTGCAAGATCGCTGTAACTGCTCGTGAGAGCGCGTATTTCGTCACGCCTCGCAAGGCTAGGAGATAGGCCGCGCGACTTAGCTTTGCAGATTTGATTTCTCTGGACGGCAGACTTCCCAGCGAAGCCAGCGCCGCAACTTTGTCCTCGTCGGTCGCCAGCTTCCACGGGTCGATTTGCTCGAACGCGCCCCGGTTGCTGACTTCGGTCGATGGAATGGAGTTAGTCATAGATCAGCCCCGTGTTCATCGCTTCTTCCAGAAAGATTTCACCGATGGTCTTCGGCTTGTCCGCTTGCCGCGAATGCGCGGGCGGTGCCGCTCGCGCCGAACGGTCTTGATCCTTCGAGAGCCATGCGACGACGAATCGCGGTACGCCGTTGGCGGTCTTGCGCCTGGAGGGGTTGGCGTCCAGCCATGACTTCATCGCTCGAAGCTTCTGCTCCACGTCAAGCGCAGGGAAGGCTCTGGACCACTCGTCCACCTGCTTGCGAGTGATCGCGACTGCATCGCCCGTCTTGGTCGGTAGGTGGATGAAGATTTCGCTTTGAACGTCCGCTGAAACTGCCTGCTGCTGACAAGCTTCTGAGCGTAGCGAAGAAGCTATCTTCTCTTGGGGGTTAAGATGGGGGTTAATGACCGGCAGACTCTTCCGCTGGTTTCGGAAAATTCTTCCGCTGGTTTCGGAAATATTTGCCGCTGGTTTTGGCGAATTCTGCCGCTGGTTTTGGCAAGTTTCGCCTATGGCAGTTTCTGCCTCTGGCAGATTTTGCCACTGGTCAATTTCACCATCGACAGGAGCTTCAACCGGCAATTTCTGCCGCTGGAGTTTATAGCGATAGCCAGCCAATTTTCCATCTTCACGACGAGGCCGGAACCGTGTCAGAAATCCCTCCTTCTCCAGTTCGGCAAGGTGCGTTCTCACCGCACGGTCACTCTGCCCCGTGTAAGAGGCCAGCGTTGCCGTTTTTGGGAAGCATGACCAATTCGCGTCAGCAAAATCGGCCAGCGCCAACAGCGTGAACTTGCGCCCGCACGGTCGAATGTCAGCTTGTGAGACTGCTTTGATCGCCTCAATGCTCAATGCGCCCTCCCACGGATCAAGCAGGCTTCGGCGACAGCGGCACAGGCTTCCCGGGCGGAAAGCCCGAACCGCTTCTGAAGCTCAGGAACGATAGGATGCGGCTTCATGTGGTCAGGTGTTGTAGCCAACCACAGCGCAGCCTCACGAATGGCCTCGGTATGCTCGTGGTCGGTGATGCTCATGCTGCACCTGCCTTCGTCAGCCTGACGGTGTTTTGCAGATAATCAGCTAGAGTCTCCGCTATTGCCGCTGCGACCCAGATGTTGTCGAGATGCTTGTCGGCTTGTTCGCTTAGGAAGGTGAGCGTTACCGCCTGAAGGTCAGCCTCGCTCTTCCAGCCGTTCTCAAATTCCTCGCGGTTCTCGGCACGTCGTGCAGCCAGTTCTTCTAGAAACCAGTTGTGTTCGCCCTGCATTACCTCAGACATCTTGCGCAGGAGCGGGATCGTTTCCTCAATGACCTTGATTGGCTGTGGGTTGCTCATGCTGCGTCCTCCTGCCCGAACTGGCCTTTGCGCACGAATTGGAGTGCCGCAAGCCGGTGATCCAGAACCGCGTCATGCATCACCATGGTGCGCTGAATGGTCGGGTCGATCGTGCGTGCAGCACGGTTGAATAGCTCAAACAGAACGTTAAGCTTCTCCTGCACGGTGACAGCGCCGGACTGGTCGATTTCCTCCATGACTTCTTGAAGGCGTGCGACCTTGAATGTGTCTCGCTTGCTCATGCTGCAGCCCTCCGTGCCTTTCGCAGCATTTCCTCGGCTTCGTAGGCTGCATTGGCTGCAAGAGCGGCAATGCAATTGAGTGTGTCGTCGCAACCGACGTCGAATTCGATCAGGAGTCGTGCGCGCTCTTCAACGTCTCTTTCTGTCTCAGGCTTGCGGGCCGTCGCCACATTGATGCAGGCCTGTTGGTAAGAGCTGAGGAAGTCTAGAATTGCATCAAGTTGCAATCCTGCCGGTGACAAAGCAGTATCCTGTTCCCTCTGCCAATAGCGTGGTTTGCAATAGAGGCCTGCAAGCACGTCCCCCAGCGTATTGAGCGCCGAGTAGAGTGAGCGCAGTTCATCCAGCGGCATAGTCGCCAGCGCTTCTAGATCCATCGAAATGCTATGCGGGCCATTAGGGGCTATGCTTGCCACATTTGGGGTGCTATGTGTCATGTCACTCATTTCCTTAGGGAGGTTATGGGTTAGAGGCTCGGACGGTGTTGCAGCACCTCCGGGCCTTTCTGTTTTCTGGGTCATGCTGCGTCTCCTAGAAGGGCTTCAAGAAGCCGTGACCGTGAGGCAACCCACCGGTCGCCAATCTTTTTTGCGGGAAGCAATCCATTGCTCAGCATGTGGAATGTCTGCCGTTCGGTTCGCCCGATCAGCTTGGAAATGTTCTTCACTTCCCAAATAAGGTCTTGCTCATTCGCGCTTGTCACTTGTTCGCTCCATGTTCATGGTACGGGGTCGCTACAAATCGCAACCTAGCGAGTCGCTAGGATTGCTGCAAGTGAAAAATATACGTAGTCGCTACAACTGACTCCAACTGGGGAAAACTATGGCAAGACCCAAATACCCTAGCGACCAACTCGCGCAGTTCATGGTGCGGATGCCCGAAGAAATGCGTGAGGCACTGAAAAGGGCAGCCGGTGAAAATGCGCGCTCAATGAACGCTGAAATTGTTGCGCGGCTTGAAGATTCTCTTGCTGGTCAAGATCAGCTTTCAAAGCTTCAGCTGCAGCTTCACTACGCCCAACTCAGAGAGCGGGAGCTTCATGCGGAACTTGCCAAAGCGAAGAGCAAAGCTAGTGACCGCACACTTGGTGAAATTCCCCGCAGCCTGCGGAAGCGTATCGAAATCGCTGCACATGAAAATGAAAGAACACTCATGGAAGAGGTCAACGCGGCTCTGCTTGCTGCGTATCCTCCTCCCAAATTCCGGCTCGGCGACCTTGTTGATATGTTTGAGCAAATGCACGGCACCGATCCTGAACGGCTGGAGCCGGGCTCTAGTCGAAGGCGCATTGTCGAAAAGCTATTAGAAACTCGACAAAAGTTTGAAACTGGGGAGCTAAGCCCAGATGATGAAGTAAGTGTTGCGCCCGGACATTCGGAAGAAAATGAAGAGAAACCTGAATGAGCGTCCGCAAACGAACCTGGACCACTTCCAAAGGCGAGACGCGCACCGCTTGGGCTGTTGATTATGTGGATGGCAAGGGCAAGCGCAGGCTGAAAACCTTCAAGCTGAAGAAGGAAGCCGATCAATTCGCAGCGACCACAGCCGTTGAAGTGCGCAAAGGTGTTCACGTTGCTGACCGTGATACGGTCACGGTTAAGCGTGCAGGCGAACTATGGATTGAAAGCAGCGAAGCGGCTGGTCTCGAACGCTCAACCGTCGAAGCCTATCGCCAGCGGCTCAATCTCCACATCGTTCCCTTCATCGGTGATGAGAAGCTGACAAAGATCACGGTTCCTGCCGTTAGAGCGTTTGCAGATACGTTGAGGTCTCAGGGGCGTTCGCCTGCCATGGTGAAAAAGGCAATGACAGCGCTTGGTGCGCTTTTGTCAGATGCGCAGGAGAGGGGCTGTGTCACACACAATGCCGTGAAGGAAATGTCTCGTCGCCGCAACGGGGCAGAAAAGCGCAAGAGGAGACTTCTGGAAGTTGGCGTTGATATTCCTGCACCGGATGAAATCAAAGCGTTTCTGGCCGCTCTGGAAGGTCGATGGCGTCCGGTGCTATTGACTGCAGTCTTCACCGGCTTGCGCTCGTCGGAGCTGCGTGGCTTGCGTTGGCATGATGTGGATTTCGGGAAGGCAACAATTACGGTCAGGCAGCGTGCAGACAAATGGGGTGAGATAGGTGCGACCAAATCCCATGCAGGGCAGCGCACGCTTCCTGTCCCGCCTGTCGTGGTCAACACGCTTAAGGAATGGAAATTGGCATGTCCGCCCGGTGAGTTGGTTTTCCCCACCGCGACGGGTAAGCCTCACTCGCACTCCAACGTCGTGAACCGTGGCTTGAAGCCTGCAATGGCAAGGGCAGGGCTTCCCTATACCGGCCTTCACGCGCTCCGGCATTTCTATGCCTCATGGCTCATCAATCCGAAGGAGGCGGGCGGACTGGGCTTGGACATGAAGACAGTGCAGGCGCGCATGGGTCACTCGTCAATCACGGTGACTGCAGACGTCTATAGCCACCTGTTTCCGCGCAAGGATGACGGCAAGGAAATGGCGGATGCTGCAAGCGCTTTGCTCGGCATTACGTTGGCGCGGGACTAGATGGAAGCCCTCGCACAAGCAGTTCGGTCGGAACGGACCATATCTTAATCAACAATCGTCGCTCCTTGCTCGGAATGCGCCGGATAAGGCACTCACTAATCTGCGTGTCGTCAAAATACGCTACACCGCTTAAAGCATCTAGAACTGGCTTCAGAAGGTTGTCCACGTCGGCTACGGCAATGGCTGGAGGTACCTCAGCAAAAACCTGTATGCCTATTGTGCCAGTAGTCGGAGAGCGGTCAGGGAAAGCAGCGCGAAAGGCGTCTGCAATGACGGAGCGTTCCGATTTTCGCTTCCCTTTCGGGATGGGTGCGGTGAATTCAAGAGCGCCGTGCCTGCTCAAACTTTCAGGTACATGGCCCCCGATGGTATTCAATGCGCGGACAAAGTTGTCTGCAGCTTTCTTGGATGGGCAAGTTTTGATGCGTCGCTTTCCGGTTACGTCCTTGTAGTCAACAACCCACGCTTCTTTGTCCACCCCGTTGGTCTTCCAAACCCTTTTGCGCACGCTTGGCATAGTTTTTCTCGCAACATAAATGCAACATGGTGACTGTTTGTTGCATGGGATTTGTTAAATTTCAACGTGTTGTTATATTCATGTTGCAAGAATAGTCGGCCTTCTAAGCCGATGGTCGCAGGTTCGAATCCTGCCGGGATCGCCAACGATTTCAAGGTCCATTCTTGGCACATGCTTTACATTTGATGCTGGAGAGATGGTTTACACTTTCTCCGGCGCGAATGGGTTCTTGGTTGGCTCGACCCGAGCTTCGGTATTATCGAAGAATCCGATGTCATAGTCCATGAATGAGACGAGCCAGATCTGGTCATCGACCTCGCGCAGGCCGAGAAGCTGGCCAGCGAAGACCTGACTAAGGTTGATTTTCCTCTTTCCGATGCAGATGCGGCCGCATGCGGTGACGAGGATGTCCCTGTCGTGGAAGGGGGAGGCTGCGGGTCGCTAAGGGACCGGCGCTGGCTTATCGCGGGTCACGCCTTTCGATTGCCGGCGGTGCGTGAGGCGAAGTCCATCAGGCGCCTGAATTTCGGGCACTCCATATGATTTTCGGCAGGGCAATCGGCCACATGACGCAGCGCGTCGCGCAGCCGCGTGAGACCGCGAATCTGCTCATCCAGCGCGTCGGCGCGCAAATGCAGGTCATCGCGCGGCAATTGTGGCGTCCCGTCCTGCGAGAACATGCGCTTGATGTCCTGAAGCGAAAAACCAGCCAGTTTGCCCAGAGATATCAAGGCAAGCTGTGTGGCCACCAGCGGATCGAACTGCCGGCGAAGACCGTTTCGCGCCACCGACCGAATGAGCCCGATCTCCTCGTAATAACGCAGCGTCGAAGGGGGAATGCCGCTTCTTCGTGAAAGAACGCCAATATCGAGAAGTTTCATGGTTGACCTCAAGTTGACTTGAGGTGGCAGGGTAGGGCCATAGCCACATTCGATACAAGAGAAAATCATGACCATTGAGGTAGAGGCGCGCACGCCCGTATCCGTTCTGTCCACGCTTGCCTTTGCCACGCTGACCGCTTCGCTCGGTCTCAGCGTCGCCTCGGTTCTGCTGCCGACATTGACAAAAGACTTTTCCGCCACGGTTTCGGACGTTCAGTGGGTGGTGCTGGCCTACCTGATTTCGGTGACCGTCACCATCGTTTCGGCTGGCCGGCTGGGAGATCTCTTCGGCCACCGCCGCGTTCTCCTGGCGGGCCTCGTCATTTTCATCGCGGCGTCGGTCTGGAGTGCCATGGCGCCGGGCCTCGGGGCGCTGATCGCGGGCCGTGCCCTGCAGGGGATGGGCGGCGCGATCCTCATGGCTCTGCCCATGTCGATTGCGCGCGATCTGGTGCCCGCCGATCGGCTGGGGACGGCGATGGGGCTTTTGGGCACGACGTCGGCCAGCGGCACCGCGCTCGGCCCGTCGCTGGGTGGTCTGATGCTGGCGGGCGGAGACTGGCGCTGGGCATTCTGGCTGCTGGCAGGTTTCGCCATCGTGACGCTTTTCCTGAGCATGACGGCCATTTCGGTGGACAGGCAACGGGTGCGGCCATCGCTGAAGGCGCTCGATGCTCCAGGAACGCTTGTTCTGGTGATCGCGCTGGCCGCCTATGCGCTGGCCACCAGTGGCACCGGAGTGGGGCTTTCGTTTTCACCGGTGTTCCTGATGGCCCTCGCAGCGCTCGCGACTGCCTTGTTCGTGACCGTCGAAAAGCGCGCCGCCTCGCCGCTCGTGCCCATGGCGCTGCTTTTGAACTGGAATACGGGCGGGGGTTTTCTCATGAATCTTTCGGTCGGTGCGATCATGATGACAACACTGGTGGTGGGGCCATTCTTTCTGGCCTTTTCGCTCGGGTTGAACGACGCTCTGATTGGCCTGGTTCTGGCGGTGGGGCCTTTCGTGGCCGCACTTTCGGGCGTGCCGGCCGGGCGGCTGACGGATCGTCTCGGCGTGCGCCGGGTCATGATCCTCGGACTGATGCAGATCACTGCCGGGGCACTGTGTCTGGCGTTCCTGCCGCGTGTGCTTGGCGTGTCCGGTTATGTCATCGCGCTGATTTCGCTGACACCGGCTTTTCAGCTCTTTCTGGCCGCCAACAACACCGCGGTTTTGGTTCATGCCCCCAGGGAACAGCGTGGCCGACTTTCCGGACTGCTCGGCCTGTCACGGAATCTGGGGCTGATGACCGGAGCTTCGGCGATGTCTTCCCTGTTCGTTGTCTTTCTGGGGAGAGGGGAGGTCGCGCAGGCTCCTGGAGCCGATGTTGCGAGGGCATTCTCGATGACCTTCACTGGCGCAGCCGTTCTGGCGCTGATGACGCTTGGGCTGGCGATCTACAGCACCGGAAGAGGCCAGAGGTGAGCCTCCCCCGCGCCCCCTGATCCCTGCGGGCGAGATTGCTGCTCAGGCAAACAGGTCCAGCAACTCATGGAGGTTGCGGATCTGATGGTCGGCGCCGGCAAGGGGGGCACCTTCGGGAGCATATCCTGCCGTGACCAGGCCCGCGGCCCGGGCGGCCTTAAGGCCGGTGTTGCTGTCTTCGACGGCCAGCACCGCGCCGGCCGGCACGCCAAGGCGCTGCGCTGCCAGAAGATAGCCTTCCGGGTCCGGCTTTCCGTTGTTGAGATCATCAAGTGAGATCGAGCCTGCGAGAAAGGGGGCAATCCCCAGGCATTCGATGTTTGCGTCGACGACCGTGCGGCCGGAATTCGACACACAGATCTGCGGCACCCCACGGGCTGCCAGGGCCTCGATCACCTCCCGCGCGCCTGGAATAGGATCGAGGGAAGACGTCGCATCGCAATAAAACCGGTTGATCTGCCCGAGCCAGTCTTCCCGCGTGAGCGTGGCGGGATAGAGCGGTTTGAGGGCTGTCCAGACATCATGCATGTGCACGCCGACGAAACGCTCCTTCGGATCGCCGGAAAGGTCCACGCCATGGGTGGCGCTCGCAGCAAGCAGGGCGCGATGATGAAGCGGCTCGCTGTCGATGAGGGTGCCATCGATATCCCATGCCACTGCCTTTAGGATGTTCATTCGTGAAAGCCTTTCAGGCGATCGTAAAGCGCGCGGTAGCGCCGATAGCCATTTTCATAGGTGTCGCGGTGTCCCGGATTGGGCGCGATCGGTTGTTCTTTGGTGGTGAAAGCGGTGATGCCGTCCCAATCGGCAAGGCCCGCGCCCACCGCAGCGGTCCAGGCCGCGCCAAGGCACGAGCCTGGGTGGCCGCCAAGCCGCTGGAGCGGTGCGTCGAGCACATCGGCCACGATCTGCATCCACACGGTGCTGGCCGCTCCGCCATCCGAAACGGTGAAACGTGTCACGGAATGGCCGATGTCGCGAAGCACCTCGACATGGTGCCGAAGCGCGAAGGCATAGGCTTCAAGAACGGCGCGCCAGAGATCGCCAATTGTGTGCGAGAGGGTGAGGCCCTCGATGACGCCACGCGCGTCAGGGTCGTGGATCGGTGTTTTCTCGCCCAGGAAATAGGGGAGAACGAGCAGGCCGCTGGCTCCGGCCGGGCGTTGAGCCGCCTGTGCGTCGAGCCAGGCATGCACAGACCCTTCGATCCCGGCGCGGTCTGCCACGAACGTGTCGACGAACCAGTTGAGCACCGAACCGCCCGTCGACATGCAGCCATTGGGCATGAAGAGCCCCGGCACCAGGTGATAATCGAGATAAAGGCGTGGATCGGGCACCACGCGGCGTGTCGCCGTCAGGATGTCGACGGCCCCGCCGAACTTCAGCAACACATCGCCATCGCTGATCACGCCGGCGCCCAGCGCGGAGGCAACCATATCCGCCGCACCGCCCACGACAGGGGTGCCGGCCGCGAGCCCGGTCGCCTCTGCGGCCTTCTCATTGACGTGGCCAAGAATTTCGTGTGAGCGCACGAGAGGTGGCAGCGTTTCGGGGGGGATTCCGGTTGCGGCGGCGAGATCGGGAGCCAGCGCGTCGGCGGCAACATCCACCACACCGGCTTCAAGCGCCCAGTTCTGCTCGATGGCCCTGACGCCGGTGAGGCGCCAGTTGATATAATCGTAGGAGCCGAAAACGGTGTGCGCGCGCGCATGAATTTCGGGCTCGTGCTCGGCGATCCAGCGCAGCTTGGCACCGACCAGCTGTTGATTGATGCCGTTGCCCGCACGCGCCAGAAACGCGCTCTCGTCGATCTCGCGACGCATCTGCGCCACCTGCGGCCCGCAGCGCCCGTCGCTCTGCTGTATCGAGGGGCGCAGGAGATTGCCGGTCTCATCAAGAAGCACCACCGCAGGCAGCATGCCCGACACGCCGATGGCGGCGATCTCGGACGCCGCGCGCCCCGATTGCCCGAGAAGGTCGGGCACGATGGCGCAGACATTCTGCCACCACTGTTGCGGATCCTCCTCCGCCCAGCCCGGCTGCGGAGAGGACAGGCGAACGGGCCGGCTGGCCGTGGCAAGCACGCGGTCGGGAAGTTCGATCAGGATGCCGATTGTCGAAGTGGTTCCGATATCAAGCCCGAGGACAAGGGACATGGATTTCCTTTCGGGTTTGGGTTTGTTCAGCCGATTGAGCATGGCGGGCACGACCCGGCATCCATGCAAACGTATGACGCACCGGCAGCCTTCAAGGCGCGGTGGCGATCCGCACGTCGACCCGGGCTGCGGCCAGGGCAGATGCGATGTCTGAAGGGGGAAGGGCGTCGGTGATGAGTGTGTCGATCTCCTGAAACCCGCCGATGCGGACGAGCGACATCCGGCGGAACTTCGATGAATCGCACAGGAGGACGCGATGGGCCGAACGCTGCAGGTAGACCTGTTTCATCTGTGTGTCTTCAATCGAGTAGTCGAACATGCCTTCGGCGGTGAGACCCGACAGGCCGATCAGCGCGACGTCGAAATAAAGCTTGCTGAACTGCTCCACCGCGATGGGACCCATGACGGAGCGCTCGTCGGGCCTGACCCGTCCGCCCGGGACGTAGACTTCAAGATTTGTGGACGACAGCTCCTCGACAATCCGCAGGCTGTTGGTGAAAACCCGGATATGAGGCAGGTCCCGGAGGAGTTGCGCGGTGAGAAAGGTCGTCGACCCCACATCCATAGCGATGGTGCGGTAACGGGCCACGAAAGTGGCGGCCAGGTCGGCGATCCGTTTCTTTGCATCCTGATTGTTGCGAGAGCGGGCCTCAAAATTCGGCTCCACGTCGTCGAGCAGGCTGAGCGGGCCGCGTGAGGGGGGAACAGCGCCGCCATGCACGCGCTCCAGAAGGCCGTCGCGCTCCAGCTCGGCAAGGTCGCGGCGCACCGTCATGTCGGAGACACCGAACATGCGTGCAAGCTCGGTGACCGTAACCGCGCCGCCGTCATGCAGCCGCTCTAGAATGGCTGCCAGGCGCGCCTGTGCGGGAGGGCGTTCCTTCTCGATGGCCGATCTGCTGCTGCTGGACATGGTTCCACCGGTTTCGCAGTTTGCTCACTTCATTGAATAAACCGCACTTGCGACAAAATCAAACATGAATAACATTGGAATTGTTTGTTTTTGTTCATATGCGAAGGACCTTGGGATGAATCAGGATCAATTGGCCGAGCAAAGCTATCCGGATCTGCGCGGCAGGCGGGCGCTCATCACGGGCGGCGCGTCCGGCATCGGACTGGCCATTGCGCGTGCCCTGCATGTGCAGGGCGTCGCCGTTGCAATCGCCGACCTTGACATGAGTGCCGCAGAGAAAGCTGCTGGCCAACTGGGCGAGGGGGCAATCGGTCTGCAAATGGATGTGCGCGACCGCGCCTCGGTCGAAAAGGCCACCGCCGAGGCGATCGAGCGGCAGGGTGGGCTGGAGATCATGATTGCCAATGCCGGCGTCTCGTCAATGCGCCCCGCGCTGGAGCTGACCGACGATGACTGGAACTTCAACATGGATGTCAACGCCCGGGGCGTTTTTTATGCCAATCAGGTGGCCGCGCGGCATTTTGTCGAGACAGGCAATGGCGTGATCGTGAACACGGCTTCGCTTGCGGCCAAGGTGGGCGCGCCGCTGCTGGCGCATTATTCGGCGAGCAAGTTTGCCGTGGTCGGATGGACCCAGGCGCTCGCGCGGGAGCTGGCGCCCAAAGGCATACGCGTCAATGCGGTCTGCCCCGGCTTTGTGCGGACGTCGATGCAGGAGAGGGAGGTCGCGTGGGAAGCTGAACTGCGCGGAATGACACCTGCAGAGGTGCGCGCCGACTATATCAGTCAGACCCCGCTCGGCCGGCTTGAGACCGCTGAAGACGTTGCCGGCGTGGCGGTGTTCCTGTGCTCGGGCGCTGCTCGCTTCATGACCGGGCAGGCGATCAATGTGACCGGCGGGGTTTACACGACTTAGCGTTGAATGATCATTCGAACAAAAAAATGTTTGAATTTTTGCTTGATAAGTTTCGAAATGTTCGTCTAGGCTGAGCTTCTTAGCCAACAACGGACCCGCATATGGCCAGCATCACCCTCGAAAACGTCACCAAGGATTACGGCTCCGGCGTTGTCGGAGTGAGGGACATGAATCTGACGATCGAGGAGGGTGAGTTCATGATTTTCCTCGGTCCGTCGGGCTGCGGAAAGTCGACCACGCTGCGCATGATCGCCGGTCTGGAGGATATCAGCTCCGGCAGTCTGCACATCGGCGCGCGTGACGTGACGCGCGCCGCTCCTCGCGAGCGCAATGTGGCTGTCGTCTTCCAGAGTTACGCGCTTTATCCGCACATGAGTGTCAGGCAGAACATGGAGTTCGGCCTCAAGATGCGCGGCATGGCTCCGGCTGATCGGGCCGAGCGGATCGAGGCGGCCGCCGACATACTGGGGCTAGAGCCCTATCTCGACCGGCGGCCTGCTGCCCTGTCCGGCGGGCAGCGCCAGCGTGTGGCGCTCGGCCGCGCCATGGTGCGGGAGCCGGATGTGTTTCTCATGGACGAACCATTGTCCAATCTCGACGCCAAGTTGCGCGCCGAGATGCGTCTGGAACTCATCAAGCTGCATCGCAGGTTGAAGCGCACCACGGTGTTCGTCACCCATGACCAGGTGGAAGCCATGACCATGGGTGACCGGATCTGCATCATGCGGGATGGCAATCTGGTGCAGGTGGGCAAGCCTCTTGAGGTGTACGCCAATCCGGTCGACACATTCGTTGCGCAGTTTCTGGCCTCGCCGCAGATGAACCTGATGGAAGCGCGACTGAGCGGCAATGCCGACGCGATCGAACTGTCGAGCGACGTGCTCTCCTTCACGCTTCCGCGGTCTCTGCACGAAGCATTCGGCAAGGCGCTGGACCGCCCGGTCATTTTCGGACTGCGGCCTGAAGACATTCATGCCGAAGCCAGGCCGGGCGCGGTACCCTTCGAGGCATCGGTGGTCGCCATCGAGGCCCTGGGCATGGAGAACATCGTCGTTCTCGCACTGGACAATGGCGGCAGACGCGAACTTTCCGCGCGGCTGGGGCGCGACTTTGCTGCCTCCGTCGGCGATCGCCTGACCTTTCATGCCGATGTCGCCCGCATGCATCTGTTCGATGCCGAAACAACGCGGGCCTTTCCGCGCGGAACGGTGGAGTAGAGGCATGCTGCGTGTTCTGAGCCATTTCGGTCTATGTCTCGCATGCCTTATCGTGCTGTTGCCCATTCTCTGGGTTCTGCGCACCAGCCTCGTTCCTGAAAGCCTCTCCTACAGCACTGCGATCCTGCCGGAAGTGACGCTTCACAATTATGCAAGCCTGTTTGCCGACAACAGGTTTGGCACCAATTATCTGAATTCGATCATCGTGGCAGCCGGCTCTGTCATTCTGGCGCTGCCGCTGGCAGCGCCGACGGGCTATGCCTTTGCACGGTTTCGCACCAGCGGACGGGCAGGGCGCTTTGCGGTGCTCGCGACACAGATGCTGCCGCCGGTGGCACTCGCTCTGCCCACATTCATGCTGTATCGCAGCCTGGGCCTGACCAACTCGCTGTTTGGCCTTACGCTGGTTTATACCGCGATCAATCTTCCTTTCCTGACATGGATCCTGATGGGCTTCTTCGAAGCCGTTCCGCGCGACCTTGAGGGGGCCGCGATGACCGATGGCGCGACCGCCTTTGGCGCATTTGTGCGCGTGGTGTTGCCGGTGGCAGCACCTGGTATCGCGGCGGCAGCGGTGCTCGGGTTCATCATCTCGTGGAACGAATTCCTGTTCGCCCTGATCCTCGGCGGGCCGCGCACGGCGACGGTTCCGGTGGCGCTGGCGGCGCTTCAGACCTCCAACGGGGTGGAGATTTCCAAGGTCTCGGCGGGTGTGTCGCTCGCCATCCTGCCGCTCATGCTCGCCTCGCGCTTCATCCAGAAATACCTGGTGCAGGGCCTGTCGTTCGGCAGCGTCAAATAGGGCACACCGACACAAACTCAAAAAAACCAAAAAGGAGTAGGGGAATGAGAAAATTCGGAAAACACGGGCACCTGGCTGCCGGGGTTGCACTGGTCGGCCTTCTGGCCGGTGCTTCCACCGCGATGGCAGACGACATCACGCTGCACGCGCTCATGGAGGATGTGCCCGAAACCCAGATCATCGAGGCTCTTCTGCCGGAGTTCGAGAAGGAAACCGGCATCAAGGTGGAATTCGAAAAGGTCGGCTATGGCGACATGCACGACAAGCTGGTCACCCAGCTGGTCAGCGGTGAGAGCTTCTACAACGTGCTCTCCGTCGATTTCCTGTGGGCGGGCGAGTTTCCGGCAGCCGGCTGGCTGACCGACCTGAAGCCGATGATCGACGAAAGCGGCTTTGACCTGAAGCCCTTCCTGCCCTCGATGATGGATCTCCTTGGCAGCGGCGGCGAAGCGGTGCCTATCCTCCCCATGTACAATTATTCCATGGGGCTGATCTATCGGACCGACCTTCTTGAGGACGAGAAGCTGGCCGCGCAATATGAAAAGGAAACGGGCAAGGCGCTCGCCCTGCCGGAAACGCTGGAAGACTATGTCGCCCTTGCACGCTTCATGAAGGCAAATGCTGGCGTCAATGGTGCCGCCATGCAGGCCCAGCGCGGCGATCCGAACTCGATGGAGTTCTCGAATTTTCTGTTTTCGGCCGGTGGCGCCTATCTGGACGATGACCGCAATGTGGTTCTCAATTCGGAGGAAGCACGCAACGCGCTCAGCCTTTATGCCGACGCGGTTCAGAACGCGGCTCAGACCGGTGCGCTCTCGGCAACGCTCGACGACACGATGCGCCTGATGTGCAGCGGAGAGGCGTTCAGCATGACCACCTACTGGTGGATGCTTCCGCAGCTCGACAATGCCGAAAAATGCCCTGAAGTTGCCGGCAAGCTGGGTCTGGCGGTCATGCCGGGCGGACATGGCGAAAGCGGAGGCTGGGGCTGGGGCATTCCGGCCAATGTTCCCGACGACGTGAAGCAGGCGGCCTGGACGTTCATTTCCTGGGTGCAGAGCAAGGATGTCTCCGTGAAGCGCGCGTTACAGGGCCATGCACCGGTGCGCGAGGATGTCTTCTCCGATCCCGGCGTCCAGGAGAAATACCCGTTCTACAAGCAGGGGCTGGAGATCGTTGCCAGCGGCAAATCCTTCCCCATCTTCACCTACACCGCCCAGTATGAGGATGTGCTTGGAACGCAGCTTTCGCTCGCCGCCGGCGGAGAACGCAGCGTGGACGAAGCGATCGAGGCAGCCGCCAAGGGCCTTGAAGACCTGATGTCCAAATAATTCCTGTGACCCGGCCTTCGGGCCGGGCTCACTCCCAGGCGGAGAGATACCTCGTGAAAAATGGATCGCGCGTGACACGAACAGGCTGGGCCTTCGCGGCGCCCGGGCTTTCCGTTCTCGCCATCGTGATGGGACTGCCCGTCCTTTACGCGATGGTGATTTCCGTTTCGTCGATGACCTTCGTGCGCCCGTCGCTCCAGCCTTTTGCGGGATTGAGCAACTTTGCCGCCATTGCCGGCGAGGAGATCTTCTGGCACTCGCTTTTTCTGACACTGCGCTATTCGGTGGTGACGGTGATTGGCGAGTTCATCATCGGGCTGGGCATTGCCCTGATGCTTCAGCGCACATTGCGGTTGCGCCCGTTCTATTTCGCGATCCTGACCCTGCCCATGGCCATGTCGCCCGTTGCCGTGGCGCTGATCTGGCGCATGCTTCTGCAGCCCAATCTGGGCATCGTCAATCATCTTCTGGTCCAGGTCGGCCTGCCACCGGTCGACTGGCTCGGCTCCTCCAGCCTGGCGCTCTCGACGCTTGCCGGCATCGATATCTGGCAGCAGACTTCCTTTGTTGTCCTTCTGATGGCGGCGGGCCTGGCGTCTCTTCCAAAGGATCCCTACGAGGCTGCGCAGGTGGACGGCGCAAACGCGCTTCAGCAATTCTGGTATATTACCCTGCCGATGCTGCGCCCGATCTCGGCGATCGCCATCGTCATTCAGCTGATCAACGAGTTCCGCACCTATGATCTTGTATATGTCCTGACAAAGGGGGGGCCAGGCACCTCGACGGAACTCTTGTCGTTCTTCGCCTACCGGCGCGCCTTTCAGGGCCTTGCGGTGAACGAGGGCAATGCTGCAGCACTGGTTTTGATGCTGATCATTCTTGGGATCACCGTGGTCTTCTTCGCCATGCTGGAACGCCAGCGCGGCTGACAGGCCAGCCCGCCCAAAGCGGGGGGCGTGTCCAATATCGGTGATGAGCAGCCGCCTCGATCCCGCTGAAGAACCCATACGGGAAGAAGTGTTGCCTTTGTCTCTCGAGCGTACAGTATGAGCTTATCGAGACATAGGTGACACTTCATTCCGGAGGCGTTGGAGTAGTGAAGAAACTAAAAGGCCCGAAATTCATCCAGTACTTCCAACCGGTTATTGACGGGCTTCGGGACTTGGGCTCGTCTGCCAAGCCCAAGGAGGTTTATAACTGGATCGCGGAGAATCACGACATTCCCAAGGCTGAGATCGAAGGCACTACCAAGGGTGGTCAGTCGAAGTTCGAAAACAAGGTTGGCTGGGCACGCTTCTATCTTGCAAAGGCTGGACTGATCGACACCGAGCAGCGCGGGGTGTGGGTTCTGACCGAAAGAGGACGTACGACCAACCTCACACATGAAGAAGCCTATAGTCTATTCAAGGCCATCCATGACGGGTTCCCCCGGGCTGATAGGACACAGGAGAAGAACGAGCCGATCTCCCCGGTCGAGGACGAAGACGCCAGCGCCCCGGACGAAAAGGCCTATCTCAATCAGGACGAGATTCAGGAGCGGCTTGTCGAGATCCTCAAAGGTCTAACCAACAAGGGGTTCGAGGAGCTTTGCGCGCGCCTCCTGCGCCACATCGGCTTTGAGAATGTCAAAGTCACGGGGCAGCGAGGCGATCAGGGTATTGATGGCGAAGGTTACCTTCTGATCAACCGTTTCGTGCGAACAAAAGTGATGTTCCAGTGCAAGCGCTACGAGGGCACCGTTGGGCCGGAGAAAATCCGCGAGTTTCGCGGGGCCATCCAAGGTCGGGCCGAACGAGGCATTTTTCTTACGACCGGTTCCTTCACCAAGGGCGCGAGGGAGGCTGCGGCACAGGACAACGCGACGGCCATCGAACTCGTCGACATTGATCGGCTTCTTGAACTTCTGATCGAGGAGGGGCTTGGCGTCCGGGAGACGAAGGCGTTGACTATCGAACCGGAGTTCTTCTCTGCCTATCAGAAAAAGGATTGACGTTGGTTTTGAAGATCAAAGACCTCCCTGCGCCTGTCACCGCATCCAAAGCCGATTGGCTTCCCGGAACCACTTGGCTGGGGTTCACGCCAACGGACGGTGACCTCGGATCACGCAACAAATGCCAAAGCACGATTCAACGACAATTTGGTAGCGGCTATGTTATCGAGTACATCACTGAGACATTCCAGAAGCCGAACGATGGCTTCGAAAATGATCCGCAATACATAGCTGATCGAGAGGCTCACAAGGAGCGCGCAGGCAGGCTCATCGCCGTCCACAAACTCAGGACCACGTCGCGTAGTCTTGAGACGATCCTGGGACCCGAAGAGTTTAAACTGCTTCAAGACATGTGGGCACAAGAAGGGAAGCGCTTTCGCTGGTCTGTGGCCTTCCCCATCGTAGAAAGCTACAGGATCAAGGACCCGCGAAAAGCAAAGGAGATTTTCGGTCCGGATGCCTATGCGAGGCTCTACGCGCACTCCTCGGCAACACTGCGTCCCCTGAGGGCAGCGGAACAACACTTGATCGCCGAGCTTGAGATCGAACGGGTCGATACCAAGAATTCCTGGATCGGCATTGAAGACGAGTTTGCGTTAGCAGAGCGGAGTGAAATCAACCCCGACACTGAACGCGCGATCGGTCGCGACCTGGGAGCGCTGGAAGGTATGGAGGCGGAGCGACTAGTCAAGGTGAAACGCCGCGCTGCGTGGATTGCCGACAGGTTCATACGGGAAAGGCAAAAGGCCGGCATGATTGCTTGCGACGCCTGTGACTTCGATCCAGCCGCTCTTGCCGCAGAGCTTGGCGTGAAGGCGCGGGGTTTCCTCGATGTGCACCACAAGAATCCCTTGGATGAAGGGGGGCGATACACGACAACCGCTGATTTCGCTCTGCTTTGCCCGACCTGTCACCGCGTTGAGCACATTATGTTGCGGAAGGTAAAGAAAGCGAGTTCGGTCTGAGACTTCTTGCTTCAGGCTCACTCAGGTAAGAGAGTTTGTCTTTATCTCTAACCTATGGCGTGAACTTTGGTGCGAGTGTGCTCAGACTACCTTCGCGGTGCTAACTATGAAGATATCACCGAGCCCATCTAGCATCTAGCCACTGTCAGTGACCAACTGGTTTCACAGAGTTTTCGAGACAGCGCGTATTGGTGTTAAGCCGTTGAATTCGCTATGATTTTACTGGCGCACCCGACAGGATTCGAACCTGTGACCTCTGCCTTCGGAGCATTTTGTCCTGGCCATCCTAATTACACGCCAGGGCACGCTATGATACTACAACACCTTGAAACATCTGGACAATTTAGATTTTCCCGCCGAAATCCATATCCGGGACTTCGCTCCGAATTCCATCCGGCTGCTTCCGTGGTGCTTCCGCGGAAGCAGCCCTTCCTCAGCGGGAGGACCGGCTAATGGCAAAGCTAACAAAACGTGTAGTGGACGCCGCTACTGTCCGCGAGAAAGACTATTTCATCTGGGACGACGAGTTGCCCGGCTTTGGCCTCCGCATCTTCGCATCCGGAAAACGTAGCTACCTTATCCAGTATCGCGCCGCAGGTCGAACTCGTCGTTACACGATCGGCCTGCATGGCATCTGGACGGCAGAAACGGCACGGCAGGAAGCGAAGATACAGCTCGGCCGGGTAGCCCAAGGTGACAACCCTTCCGAGGAACGCCAGCTCGATCACCAGGCAATCACCGTCAAGGAGCTGTGCGCGATGTATCTGAAGGATCTCGACGCCGGTCTCATCCTTGGAAAAGGCGGACGCCCCAAGAAGGCAGGCACCATCGTCAGCGATGTGGGCCGAATTCACCGGCACATCATTCCGCTAATCGGCAACCGCAAGGTCAAGGACCTGGTCAAGGCCGACGTCGCCAAGGTGTTGAAGGATGTTATGGCCGGAAAAACGGCGGTATCGGTGAAGACCAAGAAGCTGCGCGGCAAAGCCATCGTGCGCGGCGGCGCCGGCACGGCCACGCGAACCGTAGGGCTGCTCGGCGGCATTCTAACTTACGCGATGGAGGCCGGGATCATCACTTCCAACCCCGCGCATGGCATCCGCAAGCCCAAGGATAATGTGCGTGATCGCCGTCTCACCGAAGCCGAGTACCGCATCCTCGGCGAGATGCTGCGGGCGGCAAACGAGAATCCGAAATATGAGATGACAGTCGAAATAATCCGGCAGATCGCGCTGACCGGCTGCCGTCGGAGCGAGATGATCGGACTCAAATGGGTCGAGGCGGATATCGACGCGAGTTGTATACGCCTGCAGGAAAGCAAGGAAGGCGCGTCCATTCGGCCCATCGGCCTGCCGGTGATCGAATATCTGGAAGAACGCCGCAAGACTGCAACCGGCACCTATGTCTTCCCCGGCCAGGGCGAGGACAACGCCTTTGGCGGCTTTCCCAACCACTGGAGACAGATTTTCAGGAACAGCCCGCTTGCTGATGTGACGCCGCATGTCCTGCGGCACAGCTTCGCCAGCATTGCCAACGATCTCGGTTTCACCGAAGTCACGATCGCCGCGCTGGTCGGGCACGCCAAAGGATCGGTGACCAGCAACTACATCCATACGCTCGATACCGCGCTCATCATGGCGGCAGACACCATCTCTGGCTACATTCAGGGACTGCTCGATGGGGTCGAATTCAAGCAAACCGCCTACGCCCTGGACCGCGGATCGCGACGTGCCGCGCTTGATCGATTCCTGCAGTCAGCGGTGGGCGCCGAGATGGAGGAAAAACGACCAGATCTCAGCAAGGCAGCATAGACCTTATGCACTGGACATGATTGCCGCTCAGCGGACGTGCGCTCAAAGCGAAACCTATTCGGTTCGGCCGCTGTGTCGCGACAAAAGGCGGTGGCCCTTCAGACAAAGACCCTTCTCTGCAAGCATCTCATTCCAGCCGTCCTCAAGCCCGATGCGGCTGGTATCCTCGAAAAGCCCCTTGCTTTCCTCGATCCGCGTCAAACGCTCGAATTTTCCGTAGAGGGGATGATCGGCAGAGACAAAAAGCTCTTTGCGATGAAGGATGGGCCGGTTGCGGCTCTCCCGGAAATTCCGGGTTTTCACGCGGAATGTTTGCAGGTGAACATTCAGGGATTCGACAAGCGGCGGGTGCGGACTGTTCTCAAATTCAGGGTAGCTCAGATAGGAAATTTTTGGCTCGCCGCGGTGGAGCTTGATGATGTTTGCCCCTTCCACCCGCCCAAGATACGCACGGGCGCAGCCTTCATAGAGGCGCAGTACGGAAGAAAGCTCAGGCAGCGCCGTCTCATGAACATAAAGCGCCGTGGGGGTAAGTTTCCCGACACTGGAATCCTGGCAGGCCCGATCGACTGTGCCCCGCTGTCCTAAGGAATACAGCAAAGTGTCTGCCTCGGTGCAGGCCTGCTTATAGGTGTTGAAAAAGGCCTTCACGTCCCGTTGCAGCGGGAGCGGCAGCCTCCCGAAAGGCGGCCGCCCTTCAAACTGCGACAGCGCAAGATAGATCAACAGGTCGCGGCTCCGCTCTTCGCCGACGGCATCCCAATCTGCCTGTTCAGTCGCGTAAAGAACCACGCGAAACGCTTTTCGGATCGAGCCGAACACCTCAACCAGCTCGGAAACATTCGCTAGCTCGTCGTCATGGGGAAGCCGTCCGCGCTCGCCCAGGAAGGTCATTAATGGCGCAAGCAGCGCTTCGTGCCTTGCGAACAACTCCGCCGATTTCGTCAGGCGCGGCGCGGCAAGGCGGCGGCGGTAGCGCGAAGAAAGAAACTGGGTACGTGCTTGCTCATCACGAAAGACATAAAATACGCCGGGGGCAGCGGGGACGGCGCTTACCTCCAGGGTCCGGTCTATCCATTGGCGCAGTTCCTGCTGCTCAAAAAACTTCTGGAACGTGCCCCGGCTGGTTAGATAGCCGTCTTCATAGTCCGTGGCTTCGCGCAAAGCCTTCGCTTCAAGCGTTAGCCGCGCGCTGACGACCAGAATTTGCTCGGCGAGTTCCCAGGCCCGGCGCAAGGCCTCCTGCCGTTCGGCGGGATTCTCGATGACATTGACGACGTAGCCGATATTGACGATGGGAGCCTTTTGGTGGCCATGGTCGGGCCGGTGAACGGGGTCCCATCCGCCCGCTTCATAACCGAGCATGGCGAGGTGACGCAGGTCGTCACCACGGCCGCATCCGTAATCAAACAGGCGCATGCCGGGCTGAAGAAGCCCGTCAGTAAGGATGCATTTTAACGGGCGTGAAGGTTCCGCGCGTCCAATGGCTGTGCGCGCACGGTTGTTAAGGTTTCCCCCCGGCGCCCGCATGGCTTCAGGCGACGAGCGCGACGAGATCGTCGATTTTGCGCAAGTCCTTGTTGCCGGCGAGGTAGGATATGCCCCTGTGCAGATGCAGCCTGAATTGCTGCGCGACTGTATCAGCGTCCGTTCCCAACCCGTCCCGGACGCACCGCTCCCGCAGCAGGGTCATATAGAGGTCAGCATAGCGCCCGCCGAAAACTTTCCAGCTCATTTCAACATTGCTGTCGGCCGGGATCTTCGATTGAGGCGGAACGCTCTGCTCGGCGAGCGACAGACACAGCGCCCAGCGGCACAGCACGTTCCAGTGCTCGATCCCCGTAACCCTTTTGAGCTTGATGAGCTGGTCTTTGGCCTGCTGCGAGACGCGGATGTGTTCTATTGCCATTACGCAGCCTCCCTGGATGGCAGGTAGCCCGTCGTGATGCGTGTCGCCCCCGTATTGTCATCATATGTGAGCTGATAGGTATGCCCGATCCATGGGCGCAGGCGCTCATGATATTCGCCCGCGATCTCTTCATCGGTGGAGAGCAGCAGCACCTGATGACTGGCAAACGGCAGATACCGTTCGACCAGATGTATACGGTGAACGGAATCCAGCCGCCCAAGCGGCGTATCGATGGCGGTCGGCAGCGGGCGGCCGGACGCCTTGGCAAGCCCCCAAAGCAGCGCCACCGCGAGGAGCTGTCGCTCGCCCGCAGACAGCCGTTCGGCGCTCAACGGCTCATCATCGCGGCCGTAAAGAGTTAGCGCGTAGTCCTCCGGATCGATGGAAAGGCGCGTAACCAGACCGCTTTTGCGTAAGAGCTGCTGGTAGCTTTCGAGAACCAGTTGCTCGATCCGCCTCACATGGCGGGCGATGACGGCCCTGCCGGAACGTCTCAAGCGTTCTGCGGACTTTTCCTGAGTGCCGCAGGATTCGCGAGCGGTCATCGCGCCGGCCTCGATCTTTCGCATCGGATTCCAGCAGTCGCGCGAGGGACTGCTCGCGGCGTTCCAGTTCGCGCTGCTGGCGCTCGATATCCTGCCCGATCGCGGCTTGCATGGCTTCAAGTTCGGCGATTTCCGAGCGAAGCTCTTCACGGTCCTTCGCAATGAGTGCAATCGTATCGGAGCTGGGAATGCTCTCATACTCGATCCGCGCCTGCTCTTCGCGGGCACGTTCTTTTTCCTGCCCGCTGAGAAGCCGGACCGCATCCGTGCGAAGTTGGTCCAGGTCTCCGCGTAGCAGCGTGTGAAGATCACTGCGTACTTCCGGTGTGATATCGAGGATGGTGTCCTTCTTGCCCAATGCTTCACGTTCGGACCGGTCGGCGTCAAAGAAGGCCTTGAGTGCATCGACGACCTGCTTCTCCGCTTTCTGTCCGCGCAGGTGCTTGAGCGCGGCCCGATCTCTTTCTTTGAGCGCACCCGAAAGGTCGCGGGCACGGCGGCATTCTTCCTCATGTTGGTCGCGCAGCTCGGCCGACTCCAGAAGGACGCGCACCATGAGCAACGGCGCGGCCCCGCCCGCGAACTCACGCAACGCAGCCTCGCCATCCTTGACGCGCTGCACGGCGTCCGACCATTTGCCTTCGATAGCTTCGCGCTGGTCATAGAGGGCGCCGCCGATCTTGCGGTATTTCTCCTCGACCTTCTTCAATTCACGGTGCGCCTTGTCGATCCGGTGCGTCTGCAAGGCCGCGCGCTCCTGCTTGAGGGCGTCAAGGCGGCGGCGTAACTCCCGGACCGCGTCCTGGGCGGATGTAATTTCGGTTTGACGGGGCGCGTCTTTTTCTTCCGAGCGCTTTCGCCGCTCGTAAACCAGCAGGTCCTTTTCAAGCTGATCGACCATATCCAGTCCCAGCAGGTTCTGGATGGCCGCCCCGATCAGCGCGGCGGAATCGGCTTGCGAAGCATAGGCTTCGACCTGTTCGCCGTCGAACAGGAACAGATGGGCAATGTTGGCCGGAAAGAACTCTTCTACCTGCGTCGCCCAGTTGTCGGCCAAGGGCCGGTTCAGCGTGGCCGTTCTTCAGGACCTCAAACCGTTCCTTGCAGCCGCTGCTAGACAGCTTCCAGAAACGGCGCACGCGGTATCGTTCCTCAGTTCCTTCAACGGTATGGCGAAAGGCGATCTCTATTCCGGCTTCGGTTTTCCCTGCGCCTCTGTGAATGCACCGGGTAAGATATTCGGCATAGGCGAGCGATCCGCGGTTGGAACATTTCGCATGAGGTCCGAAGAAGCCGAGTTGCAGCGCATCGAGAAATGTCGTCTTTCCGCCGCCATTCAGTCCGCCGATCAGCACGATGGGCTTGTTCGGAGCAGGAGGCGTCAGTTCAACGCTCTGCGTGCCTTCATAAAGCCCAAAATCATGAAGAGTGATTTCGTCGAGGATCATTGGCAGGCCTCATCGGGTATGGACGCGGCATCACCTGCGGGCGCAAACTCATCGGTGGCGCGCTCCCTCGCTTCGCCGAGTGCATCCCGCCTCAGCCGCGCCCTTTCGATGGCATCGTGTTCATCCTCATAGAAGTTCCGGTAGAACGAGGATTCTATGGCCTCGAACAGCCCCGCGCGGCGCAGCATGGATTTGTGCCGCTTTTCTATCGACAGCAGCTCGCGCACGAGCTGGAAATGCAGATCGTCGTCGCCACACAGCTCGCGAAGCAGGCCCATCTCTGTGGCACCCATCACGAGATTGTCGTCCAGGCTGCCGCCCGGATACGATTCACCGGTAGCCTCTTCATATACGCGCGGCAGGTTGTCTTCGATTTCATGTTTTTCGACGACCCAGATGCGCCGGATTTCCTCAAGCTCTTCAAGCGTGATCAGTTCGATATCACGAACCTCTTCTGGCCCGTTTTCGCGGATATGCTGCTGGGCTTCGAGCACCTGACGCAGCCACATTTCGCGGGCTTCCTGCTTGTAGGGTCCGGGGATCGGCCGTTCGTTATAAAGCTGGACGGCGCCGTTCATACGCCGGAAATCCCGCAATGGACGGTCACCATCCGGAGTCTTGGGAGGATCGAGGTGGTTGCGCAGCTCAAGCAGCGGCAACATCCATTCTTTCTCTTCGTCATTCTGGATCATGGCGTGCATAGACTTGTCCTTCTCGACAAGCGTACACACCCAGCATCCGAAGCGGCTGTCGCCGCAGCTCGGTGTGGTGGTGTCAACGACGAGCGGACATTCCCCGTCAGCCGATGCTCCCTGGTACATCGTCAGCAGGTCTTTGTTGTTGTAGCCCCACGGGTTTCCGACCTGCATAAGGAACATCCAGACATCGTCATTCGACCAGTCTTCGATGGGCGAGTAGACGTAGGAGTTGGGCAGGCTGCCGTTCGGGCTTAAGCGGTCGCGGACACGCTTTTCTTCATAGCGCTCCATGACCTTCGCGCGGGCTATGCTCTCAGCCTTCCTTGTCCCGAGAACGAGGATCGCTTCTCCGTGCTTCTGGACGACCGAGCCTATGAACTGGGTAGACGGATTGATTTTCAGCCGCTCGGTGCACCAGCGGAACTTCGGGCGCGGCGCGGGATAGCCCCGGCCAATGAGGTTTACCCAGAATGTGTTTTCCGGCGCTGGCGTGAGCCTGTGGGAGGTCAGAGGCAGGCCCTGATCGGCCGCCTGCTTGCCCATACGATCAAGCGACTTCGACACCCACAAGGCAACAACCGGGTTCTCAACGAGCGTATCCGTGCTGATGACATAGACTGGTTTGGAACGCTCATCCTCGGGCAGGTCGGCGAGCGCCAGCCAGACGAGCTGCAGAACGGCGGTCGAATCCTTCCCGCCGCTGTAACCGACAACCCAGGGAATCTCGTCCGACAGATAAAGATCGACGATTTCCTGCTTGAGCGCTTCAATCGTTTTCTTGAACCCGGCTTCGGAAAATGCCGAATTACGCTGTGGCTTTTTCGATGCCATTGGCCCCCCGCTTATATGCGTCTTCGACACGCAACTCGTCGTCCGATAGCTCAAGGTCCAAATGATTCTTGATGGCGTTTGCAGTCAAAACGACGTTCTGGTGTGCTTTTGAAAGCTGGC
The DNA here is from genome assembly GCF_040819555.1 of Nitratireductor sp. GISD-1A_MAKvit. GTDB lineage: Bacteria > Pseudomonadota > Alphaproteobacteria > Rhizobiales > Rhizobiaceae > Nitratireductor. Next base: position 2,752,227 of record NZ_CP161920.1, on the reverse strand, counting down.
CGCCTACCAGGGCACGGCCTTCCCACATTCTACTATTGGCTCGCCGCCAGTCTATGCTCTTGAGGTTGACGATCTTCTTTTTCCAGCTCTTGGGATACTTCAAAATGAGCGCCCGCCCGGCCCGCGCCAATGCTTGCAGCACCACGCCGTGCGTGTGGATAAAATCGGTACGCACCTCACCGGCCGTCAGGTCGCCGCTGCGGACCCGGCCCCCACTCGTCGAACTGAGCCGCGACGGCTTCCCAAAAGTCCAACGCAAGGCGGGCCGTCTCTTCCGGCGTCGTCTCCGGCAACCCGTTCAGCAGCTCGTTCGTCGCATGGTATATAGCGCTCAAGGTGAAGAGCCGCCGTGAGCGCGGCGCGAGGCTGGTTTTTTCCAGCTCGACCACGTCACGGAATATGTCGGAACCGGCGATTAGCGTCTTTGCGAGCTGCGCGGTTTCGTCGCGGTAGTCATAGAGGATGCTGAGCGACGGGGATGGCCGGATGGCATAGCGGTTGAGGTCGGCAAACATCTGCTGGCAGCGCTCCAGCCCTTTGTCGAGGAAGAAGACCACGGCGATGGTCTCATCGCCCAGCTCGGGGTGGTTACGCAGAGCCTGATCGATGGCCGCGCGGCGGTGCTGGCCGTCATTGATGATGAAACGGGCCGACATCGGGATTTTCAGGATGCCGATTCGGTTTGCTTCCCCTTCGCCCGCGAACGGGGCAAAGGCGATATCGGCATCTATAGAGACGGTGATGGCCGAGAAGACGTAGTTATCCACATTTTCGGTGATATAGCGTGAAAGCTCCGGAATCCGCGCCCTGTTGAGCTGCCGCTGCGCCCGCAGTTCCGGCGCGAGTTCATCCTCGTCAAACTGGAACAGCTTGGGCAAAAGCCGCATGGGACACATGGAAACGTAGTACTCCCGCTGCGCCTGGATGCCCCTGATCGCGGGGAACTGATACTCGAAGCCGTCGCTCATATTTCTTTGTCAAGTCGAAGGGTTATGCGATACAAACATACTGAATCACATCGACCAAAGTTTGTCAAACATGAAACATACGTTTGCATCTACATACAAACAAGAGGCCGGGCCTGTCTACCTCGACTGCAACGCGACCGCACCCATTGAACCGGCCGTTCGGGACGCTGTCGTGCAGTGGCTGACAGATGAGCTTGGCAATGCGGGCAGCCGGACTCACGAGTATGGGCTGCGCGCCAAAAAGGCTGTGCAGGCCGCGCGTGCGCAGGTAGCAGCCGTGGTGGATGCGGCTGCAGACGAGGTCATCTTCACGAGCGGTGCGACCGAAAGTAACAACCTGGCGATCCTGGGGCTGGCCGCGCATGGTGACGAATCGAAGCGCCGACACATCGTCTCGACCGCCATTGAGCACAAGGCGGTCCTGGAACCGTTGGAGGCTTTGGAAGCCAGAGGTTTCTCCGTCACGCTGGTGCCCCCCGATGCGAACGGCGTGGTGACGGCCGAGTCCGTCAGGGCCGCCCTTCGCCCGGACACGCTGCTGGTGTCAGTGATGCAAGCAAACAACGAAACCGGTTCGATCCAGCCCCTGTTGGAAATCGCGGATGCGCTGGATGGCCATGAGGCCTTCTTCCATGTCGATGCCGCGCAAGGATACGGCAAGGACCTGGAGCCCTTGCGCAGCAAGCGGATCGATCTGATCAGCGTCAGCGGACACAAGATATACGGCCCGGTCGGTGTCGGCGCGCTCATCGCCCGGCGGCGCGGCTTCAAGCGCCTGCCATTGACCCCTCTCACCTTTGGTGGCGGCCAGGAGCGCGGATTGCGACCCGGCACGCTCCCCGTACCGCTGATCGTGGGTCTTGGCGTGGCGGCTGAAACCGCGTTGAAGGACAACGAGGCCCGCCGCAAGCGGTGCTGCGATATCCGTCGGCAAGCACTGGCGTCCCTGGAGCCGCTGGGCATCCGGATGCATTCGAACCCGGATCACACACTATCGCATGTGATGAATTTCTCGGTGCCCGGCGTCGACTCCGAAGCGGTGATGGTGGCGCTCAAGGATGTGGCGGCGGTGTCCAACGGCTCGGCTTGCACGTCGCAGAGCTACACGCCCAGCCATGTACTTGAGGCGATGGAGCTGCCGCCCGAGGCGGTCTCCGGTGCTATCCGCGTATCATGGTCTCACCTGACCCCTGATGTGGACTGGCCCTTGCTGGCCTCGCGGATCGCAGCCCTCAGCTAACGGAACATCAAGGGAAGAGTGGCATACCGGTATGGTCACCATCTCATGGCTAAATTCAAGGTTGATCCGCAACCCTCTGTAACGCAAACTCTTTTGATAAAGAAAAACAGGATTCTGGTACGTCATAGATATATTCGAGCGCGAAGCGAGGTGACGATCAGGATCGCAGGGGTCGGTGCGGTGCGGCCGACAAGTGGGGGAAAGGCCGTTTCCTATGAGTTTGCGCGATATTGAGTATCAGGAGGATTACCGGTCCGGCTACGAGAACATCGTTGAGGATTTCATCCGGCCCTCGCTTGCCCGAGCCCAGGCCTACTGGCGTGCGGTCGGGTATTTTTCCAGCAGCGCACTGGAATCCTTCGGTGCCCCTCTAGGTGAGTTCATAAAGAAGGGTGGCCACATCCGGCTGGTCACCTCGGTTGAACTCTCCCACAGCGATCTTGAAGCCATCCAGAACGGCGTGCCGAAGCAGGATATCTGCGCTCAACGTCTCGAAGAAATCATCGATACGGAGTTCGCCGACGGCGTCGGCGATGGTGTCGCCCGGCTGGCACGCCTCCTTGAGATCGGACGGCTGGAGATTCAGATCGCGGTTCCCCGGACGGGTTCGGGCATCTATCACGAAAAAATCGGGCTGTTTTTCGACAAGAACGACTATGTGGCTTTCACCGGCTCGTCGAACGAAAGCCGCAATGCCTTCGAGAACAACCGGGAATGCGTGGATGTTTATCCGTCATGGTCCAGTGCCGCGAGGGCTGCGCGGAAGAAGGCGCATTTCGAAGAACTTTGGGAGCGTAAGGACAAGGGTGTTGAAGTCTACAGCTTTCCTGATGCGGCGCGCCAGCAACTCATAAGGGTGTGCGGCGAATGGGAGGCGGGCCACCGGCGACGCAAACAGGAAGAGAAAGCGAAGCCCGGCAAGTGGCGTCACCAAGATGATGCGCTGGAAGAGTTTCTTGCGGCCGAGCGCGGCGTGCTCAACATGGCTACCGGCACAGGCAAAACGCGCACCTCGCTCAAAATCCTCCGGGCACTGTACGACCGCGACAGCATTGACACGGTCATTGTAAGCACGGACGGCAATGACCTGCTGGACCAGTGGTATGCCGAACTGCTCGCTGTGCGCAAAGACATAGGATCGAAGGTCTTTCGCCACTACAAATCCGCGCGGGAGACGGAAGATTTCCTTCTCGAACCCAGGAACGCCATCCTTCTGGTGTCGCGCCAGCCACTTGCATCGGCTTTGAGGCAGTTGCCCGCCGAAATCGGCCAACGCACCTTGCTCATCCATGATGAGGTTCACGGGCTGGGCAGTCCTGCGAACCGGGCAAGGCTTGGAGGCTTGTCAGACAACATCCGCTTTCGGCTTGGCCTGAGCGCTACGCCGGATCGCGAGTATGACGAAGAAGGCAATGCCTTCCTGCTGGAGCATATCGGGCCGGAGCTTATGCGGTTCGAACTTGACGATGCAATTCGCCGCGAAATCCTTGCGCCCTTCGACTATTTCCCGCTGCCGTATGAAATGACGGTTGAAGACCGCCAGCGGGTCCGCGATGTGTACAAGCGCCAGGCGGCCAGGGCGGCCGCCGGCAATCCCATGAGCGATGAGGAAGTCTGGATAGAGATTGCCCGCGTCTACAAGACCTCCAGGGCCAAGCTTCCCGTGTTCGACGAGTTCATTCGGAACAACCAGCACATGCTTGAAAGATGCATAGTGTTTGTTGAAACTCAGGAATATGGGGATGAAGTATTAGAAATTATTCACAAATACAGATCAGACTTTCATACTTACTTCTCCGGTGAAGAGTCGGAGACGTTGAAACGCTTTGCGCGGGGCGAGCTTGAATGCCTGATTACATGCCATCGCGTGTCAGAAGGGATTGACATCAGGTCTTTGAATTCCGTGATCCTGTTCTCATCGGCGCGCGCCCGGCTTGAGACGATCCAGCGCATGGGGCGCTGTTTGCGGACGGACCCGGACAATCCGGGAAAAGTCGCAAACATAGTGGATTTCATCCGGCAGTCTGACGAAGACGGGGAACAGAACGCGGATGAAGAGCGCGCGGAGTGGCTGACGGAGCTGTCTAAAGTGCGCGCGGGGGGAGAAGAAAAGTGACCATAGATGCGCGGATAACGCAGGCCATCAATGAAGCTGTCGCGGAAGCGGGCCAGCCTGAAACGCTGGCCCGGCGCTTGATCGCGTGGTTCGAGGCCGTGACATCGGGCAACGAAGATATCAACGACCAGGCGACGACCGCCCGGCATCTGGAAGTCCTGTTCGAGGGCACCGTTGTTCAGAACGGCAACGGGGAGGACGAGGACTGATGCCCGCCGTCATGCGCATACTGGGTTGGAAAGCCCAGGGGCTCCGGTGTCCCGATCATGAAATCAGTTGCGCTGATGCGGACGGCCAGCCCTTTCCTGTGTCCCTTATCCAGATGCCGAACGGCACCGGCAAGACGACAACGCTGGCGCTGCTGCGGGCGGCCCTGTCCGGCGCGGCGATTAGCCCCGGCTGGGACCGGCACACGATAGCCGATTTCCGGAAACGGAACAGCGACGCGACGGACGGCTATTTTGAGGTGCGCCTCCTGCTCAACGACAGGCGCGCGACCATCCTCATGGAGTTCGATTTCGAGAACGGCCGGGTCTCGTACAAGACGACACACGGCCCCGGACGGCGCGACGGGTTTCATCCGCCGTCCGATTTCCGGCGCTTCATGAATGAGAACTTCGTCAACTTCTACGTTTTTGACGGTGAGTTGGCGCAGCATCTTCTCGACCGGGAATATACGGACGCGCAGGTCGTCGTCGAGAACCTGTTCCAGATGAATGCCTTTGACGCGATGGCCCGCAAAGTCAGTGAATTCTGGGACAACAAGACGCAGAATGTCAGCGCCACCGAGGAACGGGGTCTCGCCCGCAGGCAGAACCGGCTGGCCAGCCTGAGAAAGCACCTTGCAGATTGCAGGCGCGAACAAAAGGAACTGCAGGAAAAGCGAGCCGACCTCGCAGCTCAGCTCCAGAAAAAGGAAGACGCCTATCATCAGGAAATCAAGAAAGAGGATGCCCGCTTCCAGGCCCTGAACGACGCCGAAACGAAGGTTGAACGCCTTAAGGGGAAGGTCCGCGAAGAGGCCCTAGACGTTCTGGACCGGATGCGCGATCCCCACGCCCTCTCGTCGTCATTCGCGACTTCCATGCTGGCTCTCAAGGACGGTCTCGACAAGGTTAAGCTGCCGGAGAGCGCCGCGCGTGAATTCTTCGAAGATCTCGCCGATGCCAAAGAGTGCGTTTGCGGCAGGCCTATCGATGCCGAGATTGCCGAGACGATCCGCTCACGTGCCGCCCGCTATCTCGGCACAGAAGACGTAGCCCTCCTGAACTCGATGAAGACGGCCATCAAGGATGCCGTGGGTGAACAGTCCGATGAAGCCGAAAAAGACCTGAACGCGCGGATGTCCAACTTGGCGAGCGCGATGGAAGAAGAGCGGGATGCACGCAACGACCGGGACTCCCTTCGCTTGGAAGCGGAACAAGCTGACCCGGCCGTAAAGAGCGCGCGGGATGACATTGAGAACCTGCGCAAACAGATTGAAGACGTGGATGCCGAGCTGGAGAAGTTCGACAGCAAGGATCAGACACAGAATGACGAACGTACCTACGGGATCGAGATTCTTGAACGGCGGGTGGATGACGCCGAAAGGAAACTGGCGGAAATAACGCACACCCTCACGGAGAAAGCGAAACGCGATGCGCTGACCGCCATCATCAACAGCGCCCACAGGAAGGCGCGGACGGGAATAACCTCGGAGCTGTGCGAGCAGGCCAACAAACGCATGTCCGAGCTGATGCCGCACAATAACATCTCGATTGACCGGATCGAGCAGAACCTCATCCTTGAAGGGCAGGAAGGCGGCAGCGTCGGCGAAACCCTTTCGGTAGCCTACGCCTTCCTTGCGACGCTGTTCCACCGCTCGGACCACCAGCTTCCTTTTGTGGTGGACAGCCCGGCGGGTCCCATCGATCTCGCTGTGCGCCCGAAGATCGGCGAGCTGATCCCGAATCTCACTGGCCAGTTCATCGCCTTCACGATTTCTTCCGAGCGCGCCCGGTTCATCGCGCCGCTCAAACGCGCCAGCAATTCCGATATTCAGTTCGTCACCCTGTTCCGGAAAGGCTCCGAAGAGCTGGCACGCGCCGCCCATGAAAAAGGAAGCGTTCTTGAGACGGAGGACGGGCTGAATGTGACGGGCGAGGAGTTCTTCAACGAGTTCCAGCTCGAAGAAGAGGAGGCCGCCTGATGCAACCGTTCAGACTACGCTTGGATGCGCGCCAGTGGTTCAAGGATCTTCGCGACCAAAGGGTGTTCAAAACCGATTTCGATGCCTTCTATTTCTGCTTCATCGCGGGCGTCACAACCAAGCGTAAGGAAGCCGTCCCGCTCGATGAGACAGCCGAACTGGTCGCCTACTTTCCAGACCGGTACAGTTCCCGTGGCAAGCTGCTTGTCGGCCTTTTTCTCAAATCCGAACTCGAGGTTCTGGGCGTATCCATGGAAGAGCGTCCTGAAGTCCATTCGGCAATTGCACACCTTGTTACGCCTGACGCCCCCAACTTCTTGAGCGATGAAGGGGTTCGAGAGTTCAATAAGTATGCTCATGGGGGATATGAACAACTTATCGAATGGTTTGAAGATCGCCCACGGTCTCTGGAAACGTTCCTGCGGAGCTTCAAGCGGAAAGTAGACCAGAAACTGACCGGCAAGGCGGCCTAAAGCATGCCAATCAAACCTACCCAACTGGGGGTCAAGTTTCTCTTTGAGCAAAACCATACGTTTGCCGTGCCCAAGTACCAGCGCGGATATGCTTGGGATGAAGACGCCATAGATGATTTTATCGAGGACTTATCGCGGTGCTTGAAGGTACGCGAGGCAGGTTCGGAGAAAAGCCACTTCTTTGGCGGTGTCGTTACGGTTCGCATGCCCGTCGCCAGCTCCAATCGCTCGAATTACGAAGTCATCGATGGCCAGCAGCGGCTGGCTTCCTTCGTAATGTTCGTCGCGGCGATTGTTCGCGGTATGCGGGGTATCGTCGGGGACCTGGCCAAAAAAGGAAACCTATCGGCGGAGGAGAAGAAGGCGAAGAAATTTCTCGAAGATACGATCGAGACGCTGCGGACCACATACCTGATCTACCGCGACGAGATTGATCTGGAATATGTCGAGGTCCCCAAACTCAAGCTTTCGGGCGCGGATGATGAGTTCTTCCAGAACATCATTGGAGAGAAGAAGGCCGTTTCGAAGAGGGCTTCACATGAGCGTATCCAGGCCGCCTGGGACCGGCTGGTCGGGTTCGTGGAGGACGATCTACTCAAGAGCGGTTCCCCTTGGGAAAAAGCGAAGCGGTTGCAGCTTCTTGTGAACAGCGTGCTGGCCGCCGATTGCAGCGTGATTTTCATGTGCTCGGAGACGCGCAGCGAGGCCTACCAGATTTTCCAGGTGTTGAATGACCGCGGGGTCCATCTCACTGACGGTGATTTGCTGCGGGCGAGCACTTTGGAATTGCTGGACAGCAAGGGATTGGCATCAATCCAGAACAAGCTCGCTGAACGGTGGGACAGCGTGCTGGCCTATGCGCCGGGCGATATCGACAGCTACCTGCGCTGGTATTACTCTTCCCATGAAGGCAAGCGCCCGAAATCCTCCAACCTCGCCGAACAGTTCCTCGAATACCGCTTCAAGTGCAAGGACAAGTCATCGGCAACCAAAGCCGAAGCACAGGCCGTGCTCGAAGAGGTCGAGAGGATAGATACCGAGTTTGCGACGCTGCAAACGCTTGGTGACGGCGAGTGGCCCTATGAAGACCATAGCAAGGTGGTGAGCTGGGACCGGGAGCGTCTTCGGATGCTGGTGGTCCACCTGAAGCACACCAACGCCATGCCGCTGCTGCTATCGCTGAAAAATCTGGAGCCGAAGAAGTTTGCCGAGGCCATAGCAGCGCTGGAGCGGTTCATTTTCCGGTTCAGGACAATTGGCAACGCCCACATCACCCCGATGACGGAGATTTATCTGCGTCATGCGAAGAAAATACGGGGAGATGCGAATTACGCGATCAAAGAGCTTCGCAAAGATCTACAGGAGCTGATCGACAAAGCGGTGCCGGACAGTGTTTTCGAAGCCAATCTTTCCGAAGTCAGGTACTCGCCGAGAAGCGGAAACGGCCATATCCGCTATCTCCTCATTACGCTTGAGGACTATGCCCAATGGTATGAGGGAGGGGCGAACGGCGTACCCAAATGCAAGGATAAAACCCGCGTATTCGACTTTTCCAACACGACTCTTGAACATGTCTACCCGCGCTCGGCCAAGGGAAGCGAGAAGGTCGAGGATCTCGAGAAGAACAAGCACGCGCTGGGGAATTTGACGATTTTCGGCCCCAACGACAATGATGCGGCTGCCAACAAGTCCTTCGCGGAGAAGCGCCCTGTCCTGCAAGCCTCAAATCTGAAGCTGAACCGCGATATCGGTGCGCATGCCGATTGGACGGCTGACAGGGTCGAGCAACGCACACAGTCCCTCGTGAATATGGCTTTGAAGGTTTTCGTACCGTAGGCCGGTTGGTGTACCCGCTATTTGCGGGCCGCTTCGGTTCGATCTGCCGGCGAGTTCTGCGCATCCGTTCAAGTCCACAATGACGACAATGGCGCCGCTGCCAGCCGGTCGCCGAACGGCACGACATCGGTATTGTCATAGAGGACTGCGCCGAAGGCGAAGCGATCTCCGCAAGCCTCGGCCAGCGCTCGCAAGCCGGCGAAATCACCGGCCTTGACGGTTGCGCTTGCCTTGACCTCGATGGCCGCGATCTTCCCGTCGTCGCGCTCCAGCACGATGTCAACCTCGCGCATGTCCCGATCCCGAAAATGATACGGCGTCAGCCGCAGGTCCGAGGCCGTCATCAGCTTCAGCACTTCGGAGAACACGAAGCTCTCCAACGGTCCGCCGAACGCTCCGCGATCCGCCTTGACCCTGTCGACGGTCAGTCCTCGCGCGCTGGCCAGCAGGCCGGAATCGAGGAAATGCAGCTTCGGCGTCTTGACGATGCGTTTCAGCGCATTGGTGAACCAGGGCTGCACCGTCGCGATGAGGAACACCTGTTCGAGCAGGCCGACATAGCGCTGCCCGGTCTTGTGGCTGACATTGATGCCGGCGCCGAGCTGCGAATAGTTGACCAGTTGGCCGGAGTGCTCAGCCAGCAGCCGCACGAATTTGGGAAGCTCGGTCAGCTTCTCCACGTCGGCGATATCCCGCAGATCTCGGGTGAGGATCGAGGTCAGATAGGACCGCGCCCAGTCCTGCCGCCGCCGCTCGCTTTCGCGGGCGATCGCTTCGGGAAAACCGCCGCGCAGGACGAGGTGGACGAGATCGTCGCCGACGATGGCCTTGGGCTGACTTTCCAGCTTCCCCGCGAAGAGGCGTTCGAGAAATTCCGGGCTCCGGCCCTCGATCTCGGCCTGGGCCAGCGGCAGCATCTGGAGGGTTTCCATCCGGCCAGCCAGACTGTCCGCCACCCTTGGCAAGGTCAGCACATTTGCCGAGCCCGTAAGGAGAAACCGGCCCGGACGATAATCCTCGTCGACCGTCTTCTTGATCGCCAGCAGCAGGTCGGGTGCGCGCTGGATCTCGTCGATGATCGCCTTGTCCAGGCCCCGGATGAAGCCGGCCGGGTCGGATTGGGCAGCGTCGAGAACCGTCTGGTCGTCGAGTGTGATATATGACCGGCCGGCTTCGCCCATTTTTCGGACGAGCGTCGTCTTCCCCGCCCGGCGCGGCCCCACGATCAGGACCACGGGCGTATCCGACAGGGCCTCCTCCGCCTGGCGCTCTACAAATCGTTTGAACATCCCATCCCCGAATCCTCGACAGTTTGGAACTATCCATATCGGCTGATTGGAAGTCAACAGCCCGCTAATTGGAACTAAGTAAACCGCGATCTGGAAGCCCCCGGGAGGGGAAAGCCTTCCCCTGCGGCCGAGCCTGTTGTCTCGGCCGACCCCTTCTGCGGGGAGACCCCGCAACGCCCCCTTTAGAGGGAGAGTGCGGAGGGGTTTTCCGTGACGGGTTGGAAGCTGGAGGAGAGGCCTCCGGCGCCCGTCGCGGAGAACCGCGATGACGAGACATGACCGCACCGCTCGCGCCGGCTCAGCCCGGACGAGCCTCTATGACGAAATCACCGACAAGATCGTGGCCGAGCTGGAGGGCGGCCGCGTGCCCTGGGTCCAGCCTTGGGGGAGCGCGGCGGCCAAGGCGCCGCTCGCCATGCCGAAGAACGCCGCGACCGGCCGGCAATATTCCGGGATCAATGTGCTGATCCTGTGGGGCGCCGTGATCGAGCACGGCTTTCCAGGCCAGAGCTGGCTGACCTTCCGCCAGGCCCTCGCGCTCGGCGGCAATGTGCGCAAGGGCGAGCGCGGCACGACCGTCGTCTATGCCGATCGCTTCACCCCCGAGGACGAGAGGCAACGCGCCCGTGAGACCGGCGAGGAAGCGCAGGCCATTCCGTTCCTCAAGCGCTTCACGGTCTTCAATGCCGCGCAATGCGAGAACCTCCCCGAAGAAATCGCGGCGGCCGCGCCGCCGCCCGAACCCGGCCTGATCGAACCGAGGGTCGAGGCACTGATTGCGGCCACCGGCATCGACTTCCGCATCGGCGGCAACCGCGCCTTCTATGTTCCCGCGCATGACTATGTGATGGTCCCGCCGCCGCAGGCCTTCTTCGAGCCGATCAACTGGCATCGCACCGCCCTGCACGAATGTTCCCATGCCAGCGGCGCGCCCCAGCGGCTGAACCGCGATCTCTCCGGTTCCTTCGGCTCGAAGAAATACGCCTTCGAGGAGCTGGTGGCGGAAATTTCGGCGGCGTTCTGCTGCGCCGCGCTCGGCATCGTGCCGACCGTCCGGCACGCCGATTACATCGGTTCCTGGCTCAAGGTCATGCGCGAGGACAACCGCGCCGTCGTCCGCGCCGCGTCGCAGGCCAGCAAGGCGGCCGACTGGCTGCTGGCCCATCTGCCTGACGATGACGCTGCGAGCGGCGATGCAGCCATCGCGAACGACGGGAGGATTGCGGCATGATCCTCCTGACCGACGAACTGCGCGCAAGGCTTCTCGCCAATGGCCGTCAACGCGATGGCGACCACATCCCGGTGGCCAAGTTCTTCAATCCCCTGGGCGAGGGTGTCTGGCTCGCGACCGAACTGGACGCGGATGGCGACACCATGTTCGGCCTGGCCGATATCGGCTGCCCCGAACTCGGAAGCTGGAGCCTGCGCGAGATGGAAGCGATCCGGCTGCCCCTCGGCCTCGGAATCGAGTGGGACGTCCTCTTCACCGGGGATTTTCCGATCTCGGTCTGGGCCGAGGCGGCGCGGCAGGCCGGCAGCATTCGGGCAGCCGAGCGCATCCTCTACGCCCGCTCTTTCGGTGGCGGGGCGCCGGACCGGAAAACCGCCGATCCGGAAAACCGCAGAGCCTGAATGCCGATCATCGGGTTCTGCTGCGCCGCTCTCTTAGAGGAAGAGGGCGGCGCTTCGCTTCGTGACGGGTTTTCAGACCGAGAGAGAGGCTTTCGGCGCCCGTCGTGGAGTGAAAAACATGGCTACTGCCGCTCAGAAAATCACGCTGTCGTCCTCGCGCGACATCCCCTTCAACAAGTTGGTGCTGTCCCAGTCCAATGTCCGGCGCGTCAAGGCCGGCGTCTCAGTCGAGGAACTCGCCGAATCCATCGTCCGGCGCGGCTTGATCCAGTCGCTGCACGTCCGGCCCGTGATCGATGCCGAGGGCCAGGAGACCGGCATGTTCGAGGTGCCGGCCGGCGGGCGCCGCTACCGCGCGCTCGAACTGCTCGTGAAGCAGAAGCGCCTCAACAAGACCGCGCCGGTGCCCTGCATCGTCTCGGAAGCCGGTGGCGACATCCTCATCGACGAGGTGTCGTTAGCCGAAAATATCGAGCGCGCCCCGCTGCATCCCCTCGATCAGTTCCGCGCCTTCTTGGGCCTCCGCGAGAAAGGCATGACCGAAGAGGCCATCGCGGCAGCCTTCTTCGTCGACGTCAAGGTGGTGAAGCAGCGCCTGCGTCTCGCATCCGTCTCGCCGACGCTGCTCAACACCTATGCCGAGGACGGCATGACGCTCGAGCAGCTCATGGCCTTCACCATCTCGGAGGACCATGATCGTCAGGAGCAGGTCTGGGCAGCAATCAAGGATGGCTGGCAGAAGGAGCCCTATACCATCCGCCGGATGCTGACCGAAACCGCCGTGCGGGCCTCCGACAAGCGGGCCGTTTTCGTCGGCGTCGAAGCATACGAGGCGGCGGACGGCATCGTGCTGCGCGATCTCTTCCAGTCCGACGATGGCGGCTGGTTGCAGGACCCGGTGCTGCTCGATCAGCTGGTGGCCGAGAAGCTGAAGACCGAAGCAGAGACCATTGCCGCCGAGGGCTGGAAATGGATCGAGGTCGCTGTGAGCTTTCCCTATGGCCACCAGCATGGGCTGCGGCAACTCGTCGGCAGCACGGTCGATCTGACCGAGGAGGAGCGCGCGACCCGAGAGGCGTTGCGCGAGGAATACGATCGGATCGAGGCCGAATACTCGGAAGCCGACGAATTGCCCGATGCGATCGACCAGCGCCTCGGCGAGATCGAACAGGCGCTCGACGCCTTCGAGCAGCGTCCGGCGATCTACGATCCCGGCGACATCGCCATGGCCGGCGCTTTCGTCAGCATCGGTGCGGATGGCGCGCTGTCGGTGGATCGCGGCTATGTGCGCCCCGACGATGAACGCCCGGCCGGATCCGATGACGATGACGCATCGGAGCCTGGTGGCGATGCCGATCATGCGAACGGACCCGCAGGCCAGCGCGCCGTCATCACGATCGGCGGCCAGCCCGCCGAGCCGGAGGAAGACGAGGATGACGGGGTCAAGCCGCTGCCCGAACGTCTCGTCATCGAGCTGACCGCGCATCGCACCCTGGCGCTGCGCAACGCTGTCGCCGAGCATCCGGACGTCGCCATGACCATGTTGCTGCACAAGCTGGTCAGCGACACCTTCCTGCGCACCGCGCCGACCGGGTGCCTCGAGGCCAGCGTGCGCCATGTCTTCTTCGCTGCGCAGCCGGAGGAGTTGAAGGACAGCACATCTGCTCGCGAGGTTACCGAGCGGCATGAACGCTGGGGAGACCACATCCCGGCCGACGATCAGGCGCTGTGGGACTGGCTGACCGATCTCGACGACGCCTCGCGGCTCGATCTGCTCGCCCATTGCGTCAGCTTCGGCGTCAACGCGCTGTTCGAGCGGCCGAACCCCTATGGCGGAACCGGCGTCAGCCAGCACGGGCTCGATGTGCGTCTGGCGCAGGCCGACCGCCTCCAGCGCGCCACAGGCCTCGATATGGTGGCGGCAGGATGGAAGCCGACCGTCGGCAATTATCTCGGCCGCGTCACCAAGGCGCGCATTCTCGAAGCCGTCCGCGAAGGCGCGGGCGAGCGGGCCGCCCAGCTTATCGACCACATGAAGAAGGGCGACATGGCGACCGAGGCCGAGCGGCTCCTGGCCGATACCGGCTGGCTGCCCGAGCCGCTGCGCCTGGACCCGGATGCCGAGTCCGATGCCGCGACCTCCGGCGAGGTTGAGGCCGACGACCTGCCCGAGTTCCTTGCCGGCGACGGCGATGACGAAGAACCCGCCGACGATGAGGACGAGGCCCGGCACATGGTTGCCGCTGAATGACCTTCATGCGGGGCGGCTCCAGCCGTCCCGCTTCTTCCGTTCCACGCTTCATCAGCCCGGCCATCGCGCCTGGCGCTTTCGTTTCAGGAGACACATATGACCGACAAGAGCAAAACCCCGCCAAGCGTCAGCCCGCCGCCTTCCGGCGGGGAAGCGATGGCCGCCCTTCGTGAGCAGCTTGAGGCCGAGTTGTTCAGCCTCAACAAGGCCACCCTGTTCAACGTGCTGGAACCCACCGGCGTCACCAGCATCATCGTCAGTTTCGACGGATATGGCGACTCCGGCCAGATCGAGGACGTCGAGGTCCGGGCCGGCGGAGAGACCGTCTCCATGCCCGAGGCCATGATCGAGATCGCGCAAACCGTGTGGGGTCAATCCGAGCCGGACCGCTCGACGGTCTCCATCGCCACGGCCGTCGAGAGCCTCGCCTATGACGTTCTGGAGCGAACGCATTGCGGCTGGGAGAACAATGACGGCGCCTATGGCGACATCGTTTTCGACGTCGCGGCCAGGACGGTCACGCTCGACTACAACGAGCGCTACACCGCGTCCGAAAACTACACCTACAGCTTCTGAGGGAGGCGACGATGGGACATTGTTATCATCACGCGCTGTCCTCGGCGCGCAAATGGGGCGGGACGGCCGAAGATTATCTGTCGCTGCACCAGTGGTTCGACGAGTCCAAGGAGATCATTGCGGATTTCCGGCACCGGGCGCTGCGCCACCATGCCCAGGGCATATTCGAACTGGAGCGGATCTTCGGCCCGACCATCACCATCTCGACCGGCCGGGTCGTGCCCGTTCGGCTGATCGGGGAACAGCACCTGCTGGAGGATTTCGGCTTCATCCCGAGCTTCGCCGACTGGGTGCGTGCGATCCGGCCCCAGCCCTGGATGGGCCGCGCCCAGCCGATTCACAAGCTGGTCGATCCTTTCGCGGAAGGACCGGACACCAAACCGGCCGCCGCCAGGTCACCGCATCCCGGTCCAGGCCCATCTGCGGCCTGACCATCACGATCCCCCTCAACTCAGCCCGGCCATCGCGCCGGGCTTTCTCGTTTTCAGGAGCTTGATATGGCTGACTATTTCACACACTTTTCCTGCCTTCTCGATGTGGGCACCCCGGAGAACGCCGCCCGCGCGCTCGATCTCTACAACACGCTGTCGGATGAGAACGACGCCGAAGACCCGCCCTCGGACGGCTTCCTCCTCTCGATCCAGCCCGAGCATGGCGGAACGCATCTGTGGATGCGCGATGACGGCACCGGCGATCCCGAGCACGTCATCCAGTTCGTCAAGCGCTGCGCCGCCGAGTTCGGCCTGACCGGGCGATGGGGCATGCAATACGCCAACACCTGTTCGAAGCCCCGGCTCGACGCCTTCGGCGGCGGCGCGCATGTGCTCGACCTCGCCACCGGCGAGATGGTGGACTGGATCTACACCGATGGCTGGCTCGCCGAGACAATCTCCGACGAGGGGGACCGGATATGAGCATCCCCTTCCACGCACGGAGCAATTTCCAGACGCTGCTGCGTGCGGCTGCGGACGGCAATCTCGCGCTCATGGAGTGCCTCGACGCCCAATCGGGCAGTCCACGCTATGTGATCTGTGCGGTGGCGCGGGATGGCGCCGATTACGTCTTCACGCCTTTCGGCCATCTCGCCGACGGCAATCCGTACAATGCCTACCTGCCGCCGGACCCCGACAACCCTGCGGGCTTCGTACGCCCCGACGCGCCGGAAACCGCACCATAACGGAGGTCAAAGCGACCACACGCAGGACTGCCACCTGGTATTGGTCCCGAACTTTCACAGCGCCCCGCCTCCCGGCCGGGCGCTGTTTTCATGTCCCGGGTAACGCCGAGAGGAAGAGGTCGGACCGGAACGGGTTGAGCCCGCGCGGTCGAGAGAGAGCGCCGTCCGGGCTTTCCCGTTCCCGCTCTCCCGAGGTTCCCCGACATGAACATGGTGTTCCCCGCGGCCGATCCGGCCGCGCCGCTTGGCACTGCGCCATCCCTACTCGCCGCCGCCAATCTCCTGCTACCCCATCTCGAACGCGGCCAGCGCATCGACGCTGCCACACTGCGCACCGCGATGGAAACCGCTTGTCGAGCATCCGATGCGACTGGCGCCTGGGACTGGAAAACCGCCTACGACGCCTGCGAGGCGGCGACCGTCCTGTTCCTGCGCAAATACGGAAAGGCGCTTTTCCGCAAAGCCGCGTCTCCTTCAGCACGGCTTTCCGCCATCACCATAATCGCCGGTCTCCTGCCGACGCATACGCGCCGCTCCGAAGAGAGCCAGGCGCTCCAGCAGTTTTCCACGCCATCGCCGCTCGGCCTCGCCGCCGTCACCGCCGCCGGCATTACGCCAAGCGACATCGTGCTGGAGCCTTCGGCCGGCACCGGCCTGCTCGCGATCCTCGCCAAAATCTCCGGCGGTGCGCTCCTGCTCAACGAGTTGGCCGGGACCCGCGCCGACCTGCTCGCCTCCCTCTTTCCGGCGATCGACATCACCCGCTTCGACGCCGCCCAGATCGACGATCATCTCGATCCCGTCGCCGTCCCGAGCGTGGTGCTGATGAATCCACCCTTCTCGGCAATGGCGAACGTGTCGGGCCGGATGGCCGATGCCTGCTACCGCCACGTCGCCTCGGCGCTGGCCCGCCTTGCTCCCGGCGGGCGGCTGGTGACGATTACCGGCGCAGGTTTCGCGCCCGACGCTCCGGACTGGCGGGATGCCTTCACCCGCCTGGCTGAGCGCGGCCGTGTCGTCTTCACCGCCGCCATCGACGGCTCGGTCTATGCCCGGCACGGGACGACCTTCCCGACGCGGCTCACCGTCATCGACAAAGTGCCCACCGGCGATCTGGCCGTGTTTCCCGCATCGCCCGGCCTGGCACCCGATATCGCGACGCTGCTCAGTTGGATCGAGGCGCAGGTGCCGCCGCGCCTGCCGGTATCATTGCCGAAACCTGGTGCAGCGGCTTCGTGCGCCACGCCGAAAACCGTTCGCGGTTACCTCGCGCGCTCGACCGCTGCGCGTCCCGCCACATCCGTCGCCGCCGATCCCGAGGGCCTGGAACTGGCCTATGAGACCGTGGACCGGACCCCGCCGGACGGTACGCGGCTGACCGACGCCATCTATGAGGCATACGGATTGCAATCGATCCGCATTCCCGGCGCTCAGGCACATCCAACCAGACTGGTGCAGTCGGCCGCGATGGCGAGTGTCGCGCCGCCCAGGCCGAGCTATCGCCCATTGCTGCCGGCCAACATCCACTCGGTGCTGTCCGACGCCCAGCTCGAAACGGTGATCTATGCCGGTGAGGCGCATTCCGACTATCTCGCCGGATCGTGGACGGTCGATGAGACCTTCGATCTCGTCCAGGCGGCGCCCGCCGACGCCACCAATGCCGTCCGCTTTCGGCGCGGCTTCATGCTCGGCGACGGAACCGGCGCGGGCAAGGGCCGCCAGTCGGCCGGCATCATCCTCGACAACTGGCTGCGCGGCCGGTGCAAGGCGGTCTGGATCTCCAAATCCGACAAGCTGATCGAGGATGCGCAGCGTGACTGGTCCGCACTCGGCATGGAACGCCTGCTGGTGACACCGCTGTCGCGCTTCCCGCTGGGCAAGCCCATCACGCTGACCGAAGGCATCCTGTTTACAACCTATGCCACGCTGCGCTCCGACGACCGCGGCGAAAAGGTTTCGCGGGTGAAGCAGATCGTCGAATGGTTGGGCTCGGAATTCGACGGCGTAATCATTTTCGACGAGAGCCATGCCATGCAGAATGCCGGCGGCGGCAAGAGCGAACGGGGCGACGCCGCCCCCTCCCAGCAGGGCCGCGCCGGCCTGCGCCTGCAACACGCGCTTCCCGATGCCCGTGTCGTCTATGTCTCGGCGACCGGCGCCACCAATGTCCACAATCTCGCCTATGCACAGCGGCTCGGCCTCTGGGGCGGCGAGGATTTTCCCTTCGCCACGCGCGCCGAGTTCATCGAAGCCATCGAGGATGGCGGCGTCGCGGCGATGGAGATGCTGGCGCGCGATCTGCGCTCGCTCGGCCTCTATACCGCGCGCTCGCTCTCCTATGACGGCGTGGAATATGAGCTGGTCGAGCATCGGCTCACCGAAGAGCAGCGCCGGATCTACGATGCCTATGCCGGGGCGTTCGCGATCATCCACAATAACCTCGACGCGGCGATGGAGGCCGCCAACATCACCGGCAGCGAGGGAACCCTTAACCGGCAGGCCAAGTCCGCCGCTCGCTCGGCCTTCGAGAGCACCAAGCAGCGCTTCTTCGCCCATCTTCTGACCTCCATGAAAACGCCGACCCTGATCCGGTCGATCGAGCGCGATCTCAAGGAAGGCCACGCCGCCGTCATCCAGATCGTCTCGACCGGCGAGGCCCTGATGGAACGCCGCCTGGCCGAAATTCCCACCGAGGAGTGGAACGACATCTGCGTGGACGTGACGCCGCGCGAATATATCGGCTCCTATCTGCAGCATTCCTTCCCGACCCAGCTCTACGAGCCTTTCACCGACAGCGAAGGCAACCTGTCTTCGCGGCCGGTCTATCGGGATGGCCAGCCGGTCGAAAGCCGCGAGGCCGTCGTCCGGCGCGACGAGTTGATCGAGCATCTAGGCTCCCTGCCGCCGGTTCCGGGCGCGCTCGACCAGATCGTCCAACGCTTCGGCACCGATCTGGTGGCCGAGGTGACGGGCCGCTCGCGCCGCATCGTACGCAAAGGCGATCGCCTCACTGTCGAGAACCGCGCGCCGTCCGCCAATCTCGCGGAAACCGCCGCCTTCATGGATGATCAGAAACGCGTCCTCGTGTTCTCGGACGCGGGCGGCACCGGCCGCAGCTACCATGCCGATCTTTCCGCTAGGAACCAGCGGCTGCGCGTCCACTATTTGCTCGAACCTGGCTGGAAGGCCGATACCGCCATCCAGGGCCTCGGTCGCACCAATCGGACCAATCAGGCGCAGCCGCCATTGTTCCGGCCGATCGCCACGGATGTGAAGGCCGAAAAGCGGTTCCTGTCGACCATCGCCCGGCGGCTCGATACGCTCGGCGCCATCACGCGCGGGCAACGCCAGACCGGCGGCCAGGGGCTGTTCCGCCCCGAGGACAATCTGGAAAGCCCTTACGCGCGCGATGCGCTACGCCAGCTTTATCTGTTGATCGTGCGCCGCAAGATCGAGGGATGCTCTCTCGAACGCTTCGAGAGCGCCACAGGCCTCAAGCTGATGGATGCCAACGGCATCAAGGACGATCTGCCGCCGATCACCACCTTCCTCAATCGCCTGCTGGCGCTGACCATCGATCTTCAGGGCATCCTGTTCACCGCCTTCGAGCAGCTTCTCGACACCAGGGTCCAGGGCGCGATTGCCAGCGGCGTCTATGATGTTGGCCTCGAAACGCTGATAGCCGAGAGCTTCGTCGTCACCGACCGGCAGGTGATCTACACCCATCCGGCGACGGGCGCGGAAACCCGGCTGCTCACCATCTCCGAGAAACGGCGCAACCGGCCCCTGTCGCTGGCCGATGCGCTGGCACATGCCGATGCCGATAGCGGCAAGCTGCTGGTGAACGGCAAATCCGGCCGCGCCGCAGTGCAACTTCCGGCGCCCTCGCTGATGCTCGACGATGGCGAGATCGAGCGCCGCGTCCGCCTCGTCCGGCCGATGGAGCATCATCATGCTTCCCTCAAGACGATGGCCGGCAGCCATTGGCGGGAAGCCGACCGCGACACCTTCGCAGCAGCGTGGACCTGTGAACTCGACGAGGTGCCGGACTACGAAAACAGCACGCTCCACATCGTCGCCGGCCTGCTCCTGCCGGTGTGGAAGCGCCTGCCCAATGAATCGACGCGCGTCTATCGGCTCCAGACCGATGACGGCGAGCGCATCATCGGCCGCCGCGTGTCACCGGCCTGGGCGGCGAACGCCGCATCGACCGGCACGGCCAGCCTTGCACCTGACGACGCCTATGCCGCGCTGATCGACGGGCGGACGATTCTCGATCTGGCCGAAGGGCTTCAGCTTCGCCGCGTCAGCGTCATGGGCGCGAACCGCATAGAACTGACCAGTTTAACCGATGCAATGCGGGATCGCCTGCGTTCCTATGGGCTGTTTACCGAGATCATCTCGTGGAAGCTCCGCTTCTTCGTTCCGGTGGATGCGAACGGCCCGGTCGTTCTCGGCAGGTTGCTCGAAACCTATCCGCTTGCGCGGATTTCCGAGCGGGAGGCAGCGTAATGGCCCGTCCCGACGCTTCCGATCTCGCGCACCGTCTCGGCCGGGAGGCCGAGGCTGTGTGCCGCCATTATCTCGCCAACGGCCGCCGCCAGGGCAATTATTGGCAGGTCGGCGATGTCCGCAACACGCCAGGCCGTTCGATGTTCGTGCGGCTCAAGGATTCGACCAAGGGACCGGCCGGCAAATGGACTGACGCGGCAACCGGCGAGCATGGCGATCTGCTGGACATCATCCGCGAGAGCTGCGGTTTGCTCGACTTCGCCGATGTGGTCGTGGAAGCCCGACGCTTTCTCAGCCTGCCACATTTAGAACCGCAACCAGCACCGAGGAAACCAGCCAGCACACCGACGCGAATGGGCTCGGCCGAAGCGGCGGGGCGGCTGTTCGCCATGTCGCAACCGATCGCGGGCACGCTGGTGGAAACGTATCTGCGCAAACGCGGCATTACGGCTTTGCACGGAACCGGAAGCCTGCGCTTCCATCCGCGATGCTATTATCGGCCCGACGAGCACAGTGCGACCGAGACATGGCCGGCCATGGTCGCAGCCGTCACCGACCTCGAGGGCAGGATCACAGGCGCGCACCGCACCTGGCTCGCCCAGGACGGGTCCGGCAAGGCGCCGATCGACATACAGCGCAAGGCAATGGGCGATCTGCTCGGTCACGCCGTCCGCATCGGTGTGCCGGGGGCCGTCATGGCCGCCGGCGAAGGCATCGAAACCATGCTGTCGCTCCGGCAGGTTGTGCCCGACCTCGCTGTCGCGCCAGCGCTCTCCGCAGCCCATCTCGCCGCCATCCTGTTCCCGCCGCAACTGCGCAGGCTCTATATTGTCCGCGACAACGACCCGGCCGGCGACGGCGCGCGGGACATCCTGATCGACCGGGCGAGCGCGGCCGGGATCGAGGCGATCGTGCTCTCGCCGGCGATGGGCGATCTCAACGAGGATCTCCGCCATCTCGGCCTGGATGCACTCAGAGCCGGATTGCGCCCGCAACTCGCTCCCGAGGACGTCGCGCGCTTCCTGTCACTCGTGGCATAGCCGAAAGGGAGATGCCGGGTGGTGCGACGGTGCCATGCCCGCCCGGATGCGCCAGCCGCCGGGGGGGGACCGCACCTCGGCCTTCGAGAGGGCGATCGGCCCACAGACGGGCCGGTCCGGCAATGGCGGCGGCCGGCTATTTTCCGGCGGCGCTACGCGCCTTTCCATCGCGAGGCAAAATAGCCGGTATCCGCCATCCTCCGCTGTCGCTTCGGCCCTTCCGCTTCGCTCCGGGTGCAGGCCCGGCCCGCCCGCGGGCTTCGTCGCCATGAAGGCCGCGAGGGTCGCGGTCCTGCCGACGGAGCATCCCATGAACGAGCATGACGAGTTCGAACCGCACCACAGCGCATCCCCGACCGACCATGTCCTTACCGAGTTGCAGCTTCATGGCTGGCGTCCTGCCGAGGGCGAGCCCGATCCGCGACCCGCCCCGGAGGATCGCATCATCGAAGGCGCCGTCGCCGACATCTTCGACGCGCTCATCGCCACCATGGCCGACACCTGCCTCGATTTCGACCTCGACGAGATGCTCTGGTCGAGCGTCAACATGTTCCACCGCGCCGTCGAGCGGGTCGAGCGTAAGCTCGACGACAACGAGCAGGCGCAGAAGCGCCTCCAGCGCGAACAGGACGGCTCGGAGGTCAAATCGGTGCAGCTCGAGCGCCTGATCGAGAACGGGCAATCCCTGATCGAGCGGCGCGACAGCCTGGAAGTCTTCCGCGAGAGCGCCGCCGACCGATACCTCGCCGCCACCGGATCACCCTGGTCGCCGCGGACCGGATCGCGCGTCAACCATCGACACCTCACCGCCGCGATGATCGACAGCCGGGATTTCCTCGCCGCCAAACGGCGGGCCGAGACCGAGGTCATGCTACCCGCAGGCCCGAAGATCGCCTTTTCGGGCGGCGACACCACCGATCACCGGACGATCTGGGCCAAGCTCGATCGGGTCCATGCCAAGCACCCCGACATGGTGCTCCTGCATGGTGGCTCGCCGAAAGGCGCCGAGAAGATCGCCGCCCGCTGGGCCGACACGCGCAAGGTGCCGCAGGTCGCGTTCAAGCCCGACTGGGCAAAACACGCCAAGGCCGCGCCCTTCAAGCGCAACGATGCCATGCTCGCGATCATGCCGATCGGAGTGATCGTTTTCCCCGGCACCGGGATACAGGAGAATCTCGCCGACAAGGCCCGCAAGATGGGCATCCCGGTCTGGAGATTTGGCGGCGCGTGAGCGTCGCCCGTTCGTCTACGGCGATCTGTCAGGCTCAGCCAGCGATGCCGATGCATTGAATAATCCCGAAGGCTCAACCTATTGTTCCGGCGATATTGATCATTTGTGGAATTCGCCCCCCATGACCTTCGCCAGTTCGTTGTCCCTGCTGCTTGTCATGATCACGCTGGCTGCAATTCCCAGTTCGAGCGTCGCATTGGTGGTCGTCCGGTCAGCAACGCTTGGCATACCCAACGGCATCGCCGCCGCGCTGGGCATCGTCGTCGGGGACCTCGTCTTCGTCGCCCTGGCGATAACGGGGCTTGCGGTAGTAGCCGAGACGATGGGCACGCTCTTTGCTGTTCTGCGCTATGCGGCCGCCGCCTATCTCATCTGGTTCGGGTTCAGCCTGATCCGTGGCGACCGGCGCTCGGAAAAGCCGGCGGATGCGCATCACGTGGGTGGCATGGGCGTCAGCTTCGCCGCCGGAGTCGCGCTCACGCTTGGCGACGTGAAGGCGATCCTGTTCTACGCTGCCTTGTTCCCGGTCTTTGTGGACGTGTCCGCGCTCACGAGCTTCGATGTCGCCGTGATCGGCATGATCACGCTCGTCAGCGTGGGCGGCGTGAAGGTGGCTTACGCGATTGCGGCGCGCGCCATCGCCAATGCCTCGCAGGGTTTTCCTCTCAAAAGGCCGGTTCGCATGGCGGCCGGCACCTTGATGATCGGCACGGGCGGATATCTCCTTGCCAAGGGATAGCGGCTGACG
The DNA here is from genome assembly GCF_040819555.1 of Nitratireductor sp. GISD-1A_MAKvit. Classification (GTDB taxonomy): domain Bacteria; phylum Pseudomonadota; class Alphaproteobacteria; order Rhizobiales; family Rhizobiaceae; genus Nitratireductor. The sequence continues at coordinate 2,728,950 of NZ_CP161920.1, read as the reverse complement.
ATCCTTCCCTGTCGAGCGTACAAGCCTGGGCTGCGCACTCGGGCACCGTCGGAGGGCGGTCCGGCGCCATCCGCTTGCGGAACCATTCCCCGCTTCCTTTGCGCTTGTCCTTGGTCCGGCCGATGGCCTGACGCCATCAACCCGTGAAGGGTCCGCTACGCAAGCGTGCGGCCTTGAGGCGCTTTTGACGATTGCGTTTCCGAACCGAAAAAGAGGTGCCCACTTCTTCTGGAAACGCTCCAGCGCCTCGGCGGTGATTGCGGCCTTCAGCCGGACACATCGGGCGCCTGTCGCGCGGGGGATGGTCCCCCGCCTCCAAGACAGGAGCCGGAACGATGTCCCTCGATCAAGCCAACGCCTTCGCCTTCAGCCTCGCCGCCACCCTGATGACCGTGATCGTCATCTTCCGCGCTGGCGACGGCACCGTCTCGGCCATGCCCGCCACCGAATATGACGGTGACGACGATGCCATCATCAACGAGATCGACCCCTTCGCCTCCTGAGAGGAGGCGAACCGCCGCGGCGGGTGGAGATCGGCCCGATTTCCGCTCCCGCAACGGGGCGGTTTCGGCTATGCTGACGATTGCGCCGCGGTGGTGGTGGATGGCGCGACCGTCTGATCTGTTCTCACGGGGACCACCACCATGATCGCATTAGGAATCCTCGGATCGTTTGCAGTCATCGGCCTGCTGTGCTGGCTGCTCTTCACCCTTGCGGTATTCGCGCTGCCATTCTTCGTCGGCTTGAATGTCGGCATCTGGACGCATCAGGCTGGTACCGGGATATTCGCAGCTTTCCTCATCGGAGCTTTCGCCGCCGGCGCCACCTTCGGCATCGGCCAGTTCCTGCTCGCCGTCCTGCGTTCGAGCTGGTTGAGGCTGCTCGTTGCGCTCGCCTTCGCCGCCCCGGCCGCTCTCGCTGGCTTTTACGCGACCTATGGCATCGTCAGCCACACCATGCCGACGGAAACCTGGCAGCTTGTCTTCTCCATCATCGGCGCGGCCGCGGTCGGCAAAACGGCATTCGTCCGGGTGACGGCATTGGCCGCGCCCGAAGCCTCCGGACAGGGAATCGCGACGGCCTGAGCCGACTGGCGATATGAACGGGCGGACCAGGACAGCCGGGGCGCCATTTTCGCCAATGTGCTGGACGGTGATGGTGCGACGATCGGCCTGCGGCATACGAGGCACGCACATCCTCTCCTCGCGATGCCTGAATCCAGTGAACGCCAATCCCGGCAACCCGGAAAAGGCGTTAGAGGCGGGTCGTGTGCCATCGCCGTGTCGGTGAAGCGGTGAGCTTGCCTGTCGTGATGGGGAAGCCCGAGCGCTGAACAGCATGGCCGGATTCCGCAGTTGCGGCGGGTCACCAGGTTCTCCATGTGATCGCAGCCGGATCGAGCGCACCGTAGCGGCCTCTCCAATGGGCTGATCTGGCCGAAGGACGGCTGACGCCTCGATCGCCTATGGCGCAACAGCGTCGTCACAACTTTCTTCCCCTGCCGGACCCCCACCCCATGCGACAGGTCGCATGGGGACCCCGAGGGCGCCGCCATTCCGCGCGGAACAAGAAAGTTCCTCCTTTGCTGTCGAGCCCCTTCGGGGGTGCGCCGTCGATCGCCTCCGGCCAACCGATCGCCATCGAGGCCGCATGGTGCGGGCTCGAAGCTTCAGATCAAGGAGAACTGACATGGCGACCATCGGCACCTTCAAGAAGTCCGGCAACAACGAGTTCACCGGCGAAATCGTCACCCTCAGCGTCCAGGCCAAGGGCGTCCGCATCGTCCCCGAGACCCGGGCCACCGGCGAGAACGCCCCCAGCCACCGCGTCTTCGTCGGCCGCGCAGAGATCGGCGCCGCCTGGGCCAAGCAGTCCAATGAGGGCCGCGACTATCTGGGCCTCAAGCTCGACGATCCGAGCTTCACCGCCCCGATCTACGCCAACCTCTTCGACGACGAGGACGGCGAGGGCTACAGCCTCATCTGGTCCCGCCCGACCCGCCGCAACGGCGAGTAAGGCGCGAGCGCAACGCCCCGCCCGGAAGATATCCGGGCGGGGCCAATCCTATTAGGCGGGCGACCGAATCAGTTCGAGCCTGACTGGGCTTCAATGAAGCTTTTGAGACCATTTTGACTGGTTCAGATAGACAAGAACGACTATTATAGTCGTAGTTCTGGCGTGCGCGCAGGTCTGAATGGGAGGTGATCATGCATGATCACCGCCCGACAATCGCGGGCCGCACGCGCGTTGCTTGGTTGGACGCAGGAGACGCTCGCTGACAAGGCCCGGATATCTCTGACCGCGCTCAAGCGCCTCGAATCCGAGAGCGGCCTCGAGGTGTATGAATCGACGCGCGATCAGGTCCGCAGGGCTTTCGAGGGCAATGGTGTCATCTTCCTGAATTCCGACCAGGGTATCGGAGTGCTGCTGGTCGATGAGAAACACCGCCGGTCCCTTCCATCGCTGTAGCCACCCAGCGGCGACACCGTTCGCCGGGAGCGCTTTTGCGATAGTGGTGTGGTTAACAAATGCCTCCGATTTGGATAGGAATGTCTCGAAGGGGGCTTCATGACGCAGGCCGATTTTCTTGACGAACCGCCGGAGAGCGCAGTGCTCACCGACTACGACCGGGCGCATATGAAGCTCTATTTGCGCCTGCTCGATGCGGCGTCGGATGGCGCAGATTGGCGCGAGGCCGTTTCGGTTCTTTTCGGTCTCGATCCGGAGCGGGAGCCTGAGCGCGCTCGCCATATCCACGATCGTCATCTCGCCCGCGCCCGCTGGATGACCACCCATGGCTATCGCCTGCTGGTCCGGGAAGGCCAACACCACTGAGCTGGCGATGCGCTGGCTGCAACACCCGTTGCCGGCAACGGAGCTTCCACTATTCCCCCGAACCGGCAATCGTCCTCGCCTCGACACGCACCAGAACCACGAGGCTGGAGGACCGGATGTCTCCCGACGCATCCCGGTGGCGATCGTCATCGACCTATGACTATACCGACCATCTTACGGCGCCGGATTTCGGCTGGGAGTGGTTGCGGCGCAATGAGGGCTATCAGCGCGATTTCGACGACCTGCGCAAAGCGAGTTCGCAAACCCCGGAGTTGATCGAGCGGGCAAGCGCAAAGTGGGGTTTGCGATTTCGCGGTTTCGCCAGCGCTCGACGCCACTGAAATACCGGTCCTCTGGCTTCCCCAGGACGATACGGGGACGGTGATCCTCGCAACCGCCCCGCCGGTGCTTTCCTCCAGTTCCATGCCGGCGGATGCCCTGAACGCCAAACACCTGCGGCTTGCGCCGGAGACAAACCATATCCTGCATCCACTCGGCGGCGGGCAGCATGTCCATCTCGTTCTTCCAGCCGATGCCGCGCCCGATAGAGCCATGGTCGCCCTGGTACCGCTGGGGGACGAAGGATTTGATCGCGTCGAAGCGATCCTGCGCCTGCTCGCTTCGCTTCACGGCCGATCCGTACCTCCCGACACCCGCCTGACGCGACAGCAGCGGGCACGCGCGCGGCGCATGTTGCAGGCCTTCGATGGTCGCCGTGACGGTGCGACCCAGCAGGAAATCGCCGAGGTCATCTTTAAGACAGGCAAGCTCACCCGTGATGAATGGCAGTCTGCATCCGCCCGCCATGCGGTCATCAGCCTCCTTAAAGGAGCGGAGACGCTGATAGCGGGCGGGTATCGCAAACTGCTTCGTCATCGCCGCCGACCATAGTTGGCACTGGCCGTCGCGCCGGTGTGCGATTTTGGGTCCCCCCAACTTCCCACTGCAACTCGCCGATCCGCCTTCGCCATCGTGGCCTTCGTCAGCCGCTGAGCACCAGCGGCCTCAACGAACCCCACGGAGGCCCGATCCATGCGACCCGATCTCGCCGTACTCCCGCCGCGCTATCTTCGCACCAAGGAAGCGGCTGAATTCCTGAGCCTTTCGGCCCGCACCCTCGAAAAGCACCGCACCTACGGAACCGGTCCCGCCTATCGCAAGCTCGGCGGGCGCGTCGTCTATTCGGTGGACGACCTGCGCGCCTGGGCCGACAGCGGCGCCGTCACCTCCACCTCCGATCCGCGCGGCAGCGTATTGCCGGCCAAACGGCACGAGCCTGCTCCGGCCCAACGCCGCGCCCGCTGACCGCGAGGCGCCCCCCGATGCCGCCGCGCGAACGCCAGTCCTTGGAACGCGGACAGCTCGACCTGTTCCGCGCACTCCCTGGCGAATTCGCGCCGCGCGATGCGCAGGATCTCATGGCCTATCCTTTCTTCTCCCTTTCCAAATCGCACCGGATCGCTCCGATCGACTTCGTCGCCGGTGGCGTCTCGATCCGTGTCGAAGCCGTTCCCGATCATGGCATGGCCACGATCTGGGATGCCGACATCCTGATCTGGGCCGCGAGCCAGATCGTCGAGGCACGGGACGCCGGGCTGGGAACGTCCCGCCTGATGGCGGCCACGCCCTACGAAATCCTTACCTTCATCCAGCGTGGTGTCGGAGCGCGCGACTATCAGCGCCTCAAGGCGGCCCTCGACCGGCTCCAATCGACGACGATCTCCACCTCGATCCGCCAGCCCGCCGAAGGCCGCCGTCACCGCTTCTCCTGGATCAATGAATGGAAGGAGCGCACCGATCATCGCGGCCGGCCGGCGGGCATCGAACTGATCCTGCCCGACTGGTTTTATAGCGCGGTGCTCGAGGACGCGCTCGTGCTCACCATCGACCGGACCTACTTCGATCTGACCGGCGGGCTCGAACGCTGGCTCTATCGAATCGTGCGCAAGCATGGCGGCAGACAGCGCCACGGCTGGCGCTTCGAGTTACGCCACCTCCATCAAAAGTCCGGCAGCCTCTCCCCCTTCAAGCGTTTCGCTTTCGAGATACGCGGCATCGTCCGCCGACAGCCGCTGCCGGGCTACCGGCTCTCTCTCGAGGTCGAGGCCGGCGGGCGAACCCTGCTCGCGTTCGAGCCGTGGAAATCCTGTGGAAAAACTGTGGATGGCTTCGTGCCATCGGGAACCCGCCCACACGTGCGATCAGGAACCGGTATCACGTGCCATGGGGAACCCAAACATGATCCAACCCACGGAAAATCCAATCGAAATCGCGCCCGTAACATAGACTCTAACGTAGATTCTAACCCTGAAGAGCGCCCAGGCATTGTGGAAAACCCGCTGCGCGGAACCGCCACTGCCCGCGAACCGGCATCATCCCACACGCGCCGCGCCGGGCGTTTCCGCCAGATCGGCGCGGCCCTGTCCGCCACCCCGGTCGCCTCTCGTCTCCCCCTCGATGACGAGCCGGGAGGACAGCCATGATCGTCGCGCTCCTCAACCAGAAGGGCGGGGTCGGCAAGACCACGCTGGCGCTGCATCTCGCCGGTGAATGGGCCGGAAGGGGAAAGCGGGTCACGCTGATCGATGCCGACCCGCAAGGTTCGGCGCTCGACTGGTCCGAGCGCCGCGGCCATGAGGGTCTGCCGCGCACCTTCGGCATCGTCGGCCTGGCCCGCGACACGCTGCACCGCGAGGCGCCGGAGCTGGCCCGCGACGCCGACACGATCGTCATCGACGGGCCGCCGCGCGTCGCTGGTCTCATGCGCTCCGCTCTGCTCGCCGCCGACCTGGTGCTGATCCCGGTGCAGCCTTCCCCATTCGACGGCTGGGCCTCGGCCGAGATGCTGGCGCTTCTCCAAGAAGCGCGCTTCTACCGGCCCGAGCTGACCGCGCGCTTCGTCCTCAACCGTTGTGGTGCGCGCACCGTCATTGCCCGTGAAACGGCCGAGACGCTGGCCGACCACGATCCACCCTTGCTCGCCGCCACCGTCGGCCAGCGCGTCGTCTTCGCCGATGCCGCGCAGTCCGGCCGCATCGCATCCGAGATCGACGGCGACAGCCTGGCCGCGCGCGAGGTCACGGCGCTGGCCGACGAGATCGACCGTCTCGGTATCGGGAGTGCGCCATGACCGGGCGTACAAGCAAACGCGGTTTCGCATCCCGGCCGGGCAATCCGGAAAGCTGGATCAGGGCGGCCGAGACGCAGCCAGATGGCAAGGCCGCCGGCGAGGCGTTCACCGCCCGGCTGACCATCGACATCACGCCCGCGCTGCGCGGGCGCATCAAGGTCGCGGCTTTCCGGCGCGGGATCACCGTCGCCGACATGCTGCGCGACCTGCTCGCCCGCGAATTCCCATCCACCGACGGAGATCCGACATGACCGGCAAGCCGGCCCACCGCATGCACGGCCGTCCGCTGCCGGACGGGCCTGCGCCCTTCACCACATTGGTCGAACTGACCTTCCAAAAGCAGAAGGTCGAGCACTGGATCAGGTTCGGCCGCAAGAGCTACGAACAGATCCTCGACCGCCGCCGCAGCATCGTCGGCTTCGCGCCGGACAGCGTCTTCGCCTTCGTCCGCTGGGCGGCCGGCGGACATGGCACGATCATCTCGCGCATCGACATCGTGCGCGCGGTTCGGCACGGCGAGCCGTTCCAGACGCTGCCCTTCGTCCGCCCCGGCGGCGACATCCTGTTGCGTCTCGATAGCTGGGCGAAGGTGCAGCGCGCTTTGCAGGCCATCGACGCCGTGGAAGCGCTCGGCCTCGATCCGGCCGACGCCGCGCCGGATCATTGGCGGCACGTCCACAACCGGCTGAGCGCCGGCCTGGAGCCGCACGTCTATACACCCGAGCGACACGCCGCCTGGCTGCAGCGCCGGAGGATCGAGCCATGACCCGCCGCCGCACCCTCGTGGTGACGGCGATGGCGGTCATCGGCATCGCCGCCGCCAGCACCGTCGAGACGCCCACCAGGTTGATCTGGAATGCGACGACGAGCGCGCCGGTCGGCTTCTACACTGTCGAGCCGGCAGACCGGATCGAGGTGCCCAAACTGGTTGCCGTGATGCCACCCGAACCGCTTGCCGGCTTCATGATCGAGCGCGGCTATGTCGGGCGCGGCGTGCCGCTCCTCAAACGCGTCGTCGGCCTTCCCGGACAGCGCGTTTGCCGTGCTGGCCGTGCGATCACGGTGGACGGGATCGAGATGGGCGAAGCGCTGGAGCACGACAGTCTGGGCCGCGAACTGCCTGTCTGGCAGGGCTGCCGCGTCGTTCGCGAGGGTGAACTCTTCCTCATGAATTGGCAGGTCCGCGACAGCCTCGATGGCCGCTATTTCGGACCCATCCCCGCAAGTTCCGTCATCGGCCGGGCGCTGCCGCTCTGGACCGATGAGGAAGGCGACGGCCGCTTCATTTGGCGCGCCCAAACACAATGAGGGGCGCACTGACCCGCACATCCACCCCAAACGCAGGAGATTTTCCATGCCGCAGATCGGTCAATTCACACGCGAGGAAACGCACTTCGTCGGGCGCGTCCATACGCTCACCCTCTACCGCGAAGTCAGCATCGTTCCGGCCGAACCCTCCGATACCGAGAACGCGCCCGACTACCGCATCTTTCACGGGGCGGACGATGCGGCGCCCGAGATCGGCGCGGCGTGGAAACGCACGGGCGAGAAGGCCGGCGAATATCTTTCGGTCCTGATCGACGACCCCGCGCTGCCGCGTCCGATCCGCGCGAATCTGTTCCGCGATGGCGCCGAGGCGACGTCCTGGTCGCTGCACTGGAGCCGGCCCAGGCGGGACGGGAAGGACTGAACCATGGCTCGGCCACGCCACCAGCATGCGTCCGGGCATCATCTTGCCGCCCGGCGCATCGCGCTCCTTCTCCTTTCCGGCCTTCCACTTCTGGTATCGCCCGATGGGACCGCTTTCGCTCAGCCAGCGCCCGCGACCGCCACGCCCGCGAGCCATCCCTATGCGGCTCATATTGCCGAAGCTGCGCAGCGCTTCGGCATTCCCGAGCACTGGATCGCGGCCGTGCTGCGCGCCGAGAGCGCGGAGGACGCGCACGCAATCTCGTCGGCCGGTGCGATGGGATTGATGCAGGTCATGCCCGCCACATGGGCGGAGCTGCGCGCACGCCATGGCCTCGGCCGCGATCCCTATGATGCGCGCGACAACATCCTTGCCGGTGCTGCCTATCTGCGCGAGATGTGGAACCGCTACGGCAATGTCGCGGCCATGCTCGCCGCCTACAATGCCGGCCCCGCCCGCTATGATGAATACTTGGCGACCGGGCGGACATTGCCTCCAGAAACCCGCGCCTATGTCGCCGCGATCGCGCCGATAATTGGCGGTGCGGCGTCATCCGATATGATGGTATCCGCGCCGCCATCGCCGCCCGATTGGCGCGAGGCACCGCTCTTCGTCACGCGCCCGGGCGGAACGCAGGCCGCCGACGCGCGGTCATCCGAAGCGCAATCCGGTGACGCCCGCACACCCGTTCCGGTGCGCGATACCGCCGGCGCGGAGCCGCAGGACGGCAGCGTTTTCGTCGCCCGCGCGAGCGATGGAAGCACGCCATGAGCACGGCGCTGCCCTGCTTCAGTGCGCCGATTGCTGTGTGCAGACCGTCATATTTGCGCCTGTCTGCAATGACGGCAGGAAGGGCAGAAAGAGCGAAAAAGGCGGAGGGCAAGATAAAGGAACATGGCACCAGGTCGGGCCAGTTCTCGAAATTACTGTTGTCTGCACACTGGTTAGGCGGGACGCGAACGGCACCCCATTCGGGGGCCTCGCGTGCCGCGATGTCTCGCAACGCCCTGGCCTTGCTGGGTTTTGACCGGCACTATCGTCCGAAATCGGTCGGTTTCGCACCATTTTGGCCCGGAGCGCGGCGATGAGCGCCGACGACGAAATCCGCTTCCGGCCGAAGCCCGGCCGCATCCGCTCCGACACGCCGCGCGCGGGCAAGGCAAAGAGCTTTCTCACCCAGGCGAAGAAGCTCGCGCGGCAGCACAGAAATGGCCCGTCCAGATCAGCGACGCGATCATTAATGCGCTCCGTGTCCGGTGCGGCCGGGAAGAGCGGCAAGGCATCGCGGGCAAGTGGAGGACCAGGCGTCAAGCGCGGGCGCGGCGTGGCCTTCGTCCGGGCGCGCACGCTCTCGGGCGGTTGGCGGCACAGCGCCCCCGGCATGCGCCGCGTCATCGTGAAAACCCGCTATATCCGGAACGCCGGCAGGAACGGCAGGTCTGCCGCCCATCTACGCTACATCCAGCGCGACGGAACCTCGCGCGATGGCGAGCGCGGCCAGCTCTATTCGGCCGACGAGGATCGCGCCGATGGCAACGCCTTTCTTGATCGCGGTGCCGATGATCGTCACCAGTTCCGGTTCATCGTCTCGCCCGAAGACGGAGCCGACCTCACCGACCTCACGGCTCATACCCGCGATCTGATGAGCCGGATCGAATCCGACCTCGGCACGCGGCTCGATTGGGTCGCGGTCAATCACTACAACACCGGCCATCCCCATGTGCATGTCATCGTCCGGGGCAAGGACGATCTGGGCGAGAACCTTGTCATCAATGGCGACTATCTCGCCAACGGGATTCGTGAGCGGGCGAGCGAGTTGACCACCCTCGAGCTCGGCCCCGTCACCGGGATCGAGCAGAGCCGAAAGCTGTCGGCCGAGATCGATCAGGACCGCTTCACCCGCATCGACCGGGCAATGGCAGACGAGGCCGATGGCCGCTTCCTCGATCTGCGCCACGAGCCCGCCGAACCGAGGCGGCAGTTCGAGCGGACGCTGCGCCTGCGCCGGCTCGCCAAGCTCGAGAAAATGGGCCTGGCCACCGAACACGCAACTGGCGTCTGGGAATTGAGCGCGCAGATGGAACCTGCCCTGCGCGAACTGGGTGAACGCGGCGACATCATCCGCACCATGCACAAGGCACTGAAGGCCGATGGTCTGGAGCGCGATCCGATGACCTTCCAGATTCATGACGGGCCGCCCGCATCCTCCATCGTCGGCCGCGTCGTGGACAAACATCTGTCCGACGAGCTGGGTGAGAACCTGACCCTGGTGGTGGACGGGATCGACGGCCGCACGCATCATCTCGCCGGCATCGACCTGGCCCGCGTCGAGGATGCGCGGATTGGCAGCATCGTCGAGATCGGTCGGGCCGACACCACGCAGCGCCCGGCCGACCGCACCATTGCCGCCATCGCCGAGGACCGCATTTATCGGCCGCGCCGCCATCTGGAACAGGCCAGGTTCGAGGGCCGCGTTCCCGGCGACGACTACGAAGGCTATGTCGATGCTCATGTGCGCAGGCTGGAAGCGCTGCGCCGCGCCGGCATCGTGGAGCGGATCGACGCTCACCAATGGCGCATCCCCGAGGATTTCGAGAGCCGCGCCGCCGCCTATGATGCAGGCCGCAACCGGCAGGCCAGCGTGCGGATCCTGTCCGCCTTCGATCTGGAAAGCCAGATCGGCGCCGATGGCGCGACCTGGCTCGACCGGCGGCTGATCTCCGGCGAGGCATCGGATCTCGCACCGGCCGGGTTCGGGAGCCAGGTGCGCAAGGCGATCGACCAGCGGCGCGAGTATCATATCGAACGTGGCGACGCCACGCGGCAACAGAACGGCCGCGTTTTCTACCGGCGCAATCTTCTCGCCACCCTGCGCGAGCAGGAGGTTGCCCGCGTCGGTGCGGAGATGGCCGGGAACAGGGGCCTGCCGTTCCGGGCAGCGGCGGAGGGCGAGAGCATCAGCGGCAAGTTCACCGGCACGGTACAGTTATCGAGCGGCAAGTTCGCCATCGTGGAAAAGAGCCACGAGTTCACCCTCGTTCCCTGGCGACCGGTCATCGACCGCCAGCTCGGCCGCGAGGTCATGGGCGTCGTCCAGGGCGGTTCGGTGTCGTGGCAGCTTGGCAGATCGCGCGGCATCGGAATCTGAACTAAGCAGACGCGCGTTCGCTTGGCGCGTGCCTCGGCGCTGGGAACCGTCCTATTTGCGCGCTGTGGTATTCGCCCGCTCTCCGGTCCGGTCTTTCCTGTTGCCTCTCGCGCAAATACCTATTCTCTGATCGGCTCCATCTCTTTTGCCGATTGGAGCCTTTATGCGCGGAGGCAGAATACTCTGGGGCCAGATCACCGTCGTCTTCACCATTGTTCTGGTGATGACCTGGGCGGCGACACAATGGTCCGCATGGCGGCTCGGGTTTCAGCCGCAACTTGGCAACCCGTGGTTCGATCTGGCCGGCTGGCCCGTCTACTACCCGCCATCCTTCTTCTGGTGGTGGTTCTCTTTCGATGCCTATGCGCCTGCGATCTTTGTCGAGGGCGCGATCATCGCGGCGTCCGGCGGCTTCATCGCCATCGCCGCCGCTATCCTCATGTCGATCATCCGGGCGCGGGAGGCAAAGAACGTCGCCACCTACGGCTCGGCACGCTGGGCCGAAGACAGGGAAATCCGTGCCGCCGGGCTGCTCGGGCCTGACGGAGTGGTGCTCGGCCAATACGACCGCGACTATCTGCGCCATGACGGACCGGAGCATGTCCTGTGCTTCGCGCCGACCCGCAGCGGCAAGGGCGTGGGCCTGGTCGTCCCAACCCTGCTGACCTGGCCGGGAAGCTGCATCGTTCACGACATCAAGGGCGAAAACTGGACGCTGACGGCCGGCTTCCGGGCCAAGCACGGCCGCGTGCTGCTGTTCGACCCGACCAATGCGAAATCCTCAGCCTACAATCCGCTGCTCGAGGTGCGGCAGGGCGAATGGGAAGTCCGCGACGTACAGAACATCGCGGATATTCTGGTCGATCCCGAAGGCAGCCTCGACAAGCGCAACCATTGGGAAAAGACCAGCCATGCCTTGCTGGTCGGCGCGATCCTACATGTGCTTTACGCCGAGCCCGACAAGACGCTGGCCGGTGTCGCCAATTTCCTGTCCGATCCAAAGCGGCCGGTCGAGGCGACCTTGCGCGCCATGATGGACACGCCGCATCTGGGTGAGGCCGGCGTCCACCCGGTCGTGGCGTCCGCTGCGCGCGAATTGCTGAACAAGAGTGAGAACGAGCGGTCAGGCGTGCTCAGCACCGCCATGTCGTTCCTCGGCCTCTATCGCGATCCGGTCGTGGCGCGCGTCACATCGCGCTGCGACTGGCGCATCGCCGATCTGGTCGGCAGCGGCCAGCCCGTCACGCTCTACCTCGTCGTACCGCCATCCGACATCAACAGGACCAAGCCGCTGATCCGGCTGATCCTCAACCAAATCGGCCGCAGGCTCACCGAAGAGCTGACCACATCCGGCAAACGTCATCGCCTGCTGTTGATGCTGGACGAGTTCCCTGCGCTTGGCCGGCTCGACTTCTTTGAATCGGCGCTCGCCTTCATGGCCGGCTACGGTCTGAAGAGCTTCCTGATCGCGCAAAGCCTCAACCAGATCGAGCGCGCTTACGGGCAGAACAATTCCATTCTCGACAACTGCCATGTCCGCGTTGCCTTCGCCACCAATGACGAGCGCACGGCAAAACGCGTGTCCGACTCGCTCGGCACCGCGACCGAACTGCGCGACTCCACCAACTACGCAGGCCATCGGCTCGCGCCCTGGCTGGGCCATCTGATGGTATCCCGGCAGGAAACCGCGCGGCCATTGATGACACCCGGCGAGATCATGCAGCTCCCGCCCACCGACGAAATCGTCATGGTCGCGGGCACGCCGCCGATCCGCGCCACCAAGGCCCGCTACTATGAGGATGCGCGGTTCACCGAGCGTGTCCTCACGCCGCCCGATCCGGCCGCCGGGCGGGCTTGCGCGCCGGCGCCCCCAACCGACGACTGGTCGCGCCGCGTGATTGCCGCGGCAGACCGATTGGCGTCGGGCGCCACGGAAGGCGCTCCCGGCGATCCGGCCAATGCCGGTATCCGCCGCGAACCGGAACTGCCAAGCCAAGAGGAGATCGTCCCGCCGCCGCCTTCGCCGGCGCGGGAATTCGACATCCTCGACGACGAACCGGATGTAGACGCCGCTAAAGCCCGCGCCTTGCGCTCCCGCATGCGCATGGTCGCGCGGCAGGCGTCGATGAACCCCGATGACGGCATCGAGCTTTGAAGGAACACCCGTGACCAAACGCACGCGCATGAATGTCTATTTCGACCCGGAATTGCTGAAACAGGTCGAGGCGCTGTCGTTGCGGCGCAAGGTATCAAAGTCCGCGATCATCGAGGCGGCCGTCGCCTCATTCCTGTCCGGAGACACGGCGGACCGGCTGGAAGCGGCCATGTCGCGCCGCCTCGACAAGCTTGGTCGCCAGATCGACGGACTGGACGAAGATCTCGCTATTCTCGGCGAAACCCTCTCGCTGTTCATCCGCTTCTGGCTGACCATCACACCGCCGATCCCGGAGGCCGGAAAAGAGTCGGCTCGAGCTAAGGGCGTGGAGCGATTCGAGGGCTTCATGCAGACCCTCGGCCGGAGGCTGGCGACGGGAGACAGGTTCCTGAAAGAGTTGTCACGCGACGTCGATTCGACCGGCGTGAGTTCGTTGCAAGAGCAAGTCGGGGTCAACGACGACCAGCCCTGAACCTTCAACCCCTCCTATTTGCCGCCGATCACCGCCGATGCCCGCACACGCGTAAATACTTGTTGAACCGACCCGATTTCGGGCTTTCTTAATCGACCCCGATGCGGGGACCGTTTGTCGCGCCCCGCTAAGAAGCGGGGCCGAGATGACTGCCACTCACGACAAACCGGAGGCGATCGCACGCCCAGCGCGACACGGTCGCGCCGATTCTTCTGATAATGCGGCGGGCAAAGCCCGCCTTGGGCGCATGCTGCGCACGGCGCTTGGGTCCGCCATTTCAGGGCTGCTCGAGGACCCCGCCGTGGTCGAGGTGATGCTGAACCCGGACGGCCGCATCTGGGTGGACCGGCTGTCGGAGGGCCTGGCCGATACGGGGCAGCGGCTACCCGCAGCCGATGGTGAGCGCATAGTGCGGCTGGTCGCCCACCATGTCGGCGCGGAAGTCCATCCCAGGGCGCCACGGGTCTCGGCCGAACTGCCCGAGACGGGAGAGCGGTTCGAGGGATTGCTGCCGCCGGTGGTGACCGCGCCGGCCCTTCGCCATCCGCAAGCCCGCCGTCGCGGTGTTCACGCTCGACGACTATGTGGCCGCCGGCATCATGTCCGTCGATCAGGCTGTGGCGCTGCGCGAAGCTGTTGCATCGCGCGCCAACATCCTCGTCGCCGGCGGCACTTCGACCGGGAAGACCACGCTCACCAACGCCCTTCTGGCAGAGGTAGCGAAGGGTGCGGATCGAGTCGTCATCATCGAGGACACGCGCGAGCTGCAATGCGCGGCGCCCAATCTCGTCGCCATGCGGACCAAGGACGGCGTGGCGACGCTGTCCGATCTCGTCCGCTCATCGCTGCGCCTGCGGCCCGACCGCATTCCCATCGGCGAGGTGCGCGGCGCGGAAGCCCTCGACCTGCTCAAAGCCTGGGGCACGGGCCATTCCGGCGGCATCGGCACCATACATGCCGGCTCCGCCATCGGCGCGCTGCGCCGGCTCGAGCAACTCATCCAGGAAGCCGTCGTCACCGTGCCGCGTGCGCTGATCGCCGAGACCGTCGACCTCGTGGCCGTCCTTGCCGGTCGTGGCGCCTCGCGCCGTCTCGCCGAACTCGCCCGCGTCGAAGGACTCGGGCCGGACGGCGACTACCGCATCACCCAACCCATCCCCTTGGCAACCGAACCGGAAGGAAATCCCGAATGATCCGCAATGCCCTGCGTTTTCGCCGCCATATCGCGACGGCGGCAGCCGTCACCTATGTCAACTTGTTCATGGTGCCCGCCGCATACGCCTCCGGCTCATCGATGCCGTGGGAAGCGCCGCTGCAATCCATCCTCGAATCCATCGAGGGACCGGTCGCCAAGATCGTCGCGGTGATCATTATCATCGTTACCGGCCTGACGCTGGCCTTCGGCGATACCGGCGGCGGTTTCCGGCGCCTGATCCAGATCGTCTTCGGCATCTCCATCGCCTTCGCGGCGTCGAGCTTCTTCCTGTCGTTTTTCTCCTTCGGCGGCGGGGCGCTCGTCTGATGGCGGGCAGTTTCGAACAACTCGATGCCGTGCCGGGCTTCACTGTCCCGGTCCACCGGGCGCTGACCGAGACGATCCTGCTTGGCGGCGCGCCGCGCTCCATCGCCATCCTGAACGGAACGCTGGCCGGCGCTGTCGGGCTCGGCCTCCAGCTTTGGCTGGCCGGGATCGTCATCTGGGCCGTTGGCCATTTCGCGGCCGTCTGGGCGGCAAAGCGCGACCCGCTCTTCGTCGAAGTGGGACGGCGGCATCTCAAGCTTCCCGGCCACCTGGCGGTCTGAAGGAGCCGGACCGATGATGAATCTCGCTGAGTATCGCAATCGCAACACGCGCCTCGCCGACTACCTGCCATGGGCGGCGCTCATCGGTCAGGGCGTCGTGCTCAACAAGGACGGGAGCTTCCAGCGCACCGCGAAATTCCGCGGTCCCGATCTGGATTCCGCCGTCGCAGCCGAGCTAGTCGCGGTTGCCGGACGCATCAACAACGCCTTCCGCCGTCTTGGTTCCGGCTGGAGCATCTTCGTCGAAGCCGTTCGGCTTGCGGCGCAGCAATATCCCAAGAGCACGTTTCCCGACGCGGCCTCGGCCCTGGTCGATGCCGAGCGGAAGGCGCAGTTCGAGGAGGACGGTAGCCACTTCGAGTCCCGATACTACCTGACCTTCCTCTATCTGCCGCCCGCCGAAGAAGCGGCCCGCACCGAGGCCTTGCTCTACGAGGGCCGGGACAAGACCGGCGTCGATCCTTGGGAAACCCTGCGCGGCTTCATCGACCGCACCGACCGTGTGCTGGCGCTCATGGACGGCTTCATGCCCGAATGCCGCTGGCTGGATGACGGCGAGACGCTGACTTACCTTCACGCGGCGGTTTCCACGAACCGGCACCGCGTGCGCGTGCCCGAGGTGCCGATGCATCTCGACGCGCTGCTCGCCGACCAACCCCTGACCGGAGGGCTGGAGCCGCGCCTTGGCGACGCACATCTGCGCGTCCTGACCATCGTGGGCTTCCCGACCGCGACGACGCCGGGTCTGCTCGACGAGATGAATCGGCTCGCCTTCCCGTATCGCTGGTCGACGCGCGCCATCCTCATGGACAAGACGGACGCTACGCGGCTGCTCACCCGCATCCGCCGCCAATGGTTTGCCAAGCGCAAGTCCATCGCGGCGATCCTGAAAGAGGTGATGACCAACGAGCAATCCGCATTGGTCGACACCGATGCCGCCAACAAGGCCGCCGACGCCGACATGGCCCTGCAGGAACTCGGATCGGATGTCGCCGGCATGGCCTATGTCACGGCGACCGTCACCGTCTGGGACGCCGATCCACGCGTGGCGCAAGAGAAGCTGCGCCTGGTCGAGAAAGTTATTCAGGGCCGCGACTTCACGGCCATGCCCGAAACCGTCAACGCCGTCGATGCCTGGCTCGGCTCACTGCCCGGACACGCCTACGCCAACGTCCGCCAGCCGCCCATCTCGACGCTCAACCTTGCCCACATGATCCCCCTCAGTGCCGTGTGGGCGGGGCCGGAACGGGACGAGCATTTCGGTTCGCCCCCCTTGCTTTACGGCAAGACCGAGGGATCGACCCCGTTCCGGTTTTCCCTTCATGTCGGCGACGTCGGCCACACCCTTGTCGTCGGCCCCACGGGCGCCGGCAAGTCCGTGCTGCTCGCGCTGATGGCGCTTCAGTTCCGCCGCTATCCGGGAAGTCAGGTCTTCGCCTTCGATTTCGGCGGCTCGATCCGCGCCGCCGCGCTCGCCATGAGCGGCGACTGGCACGACCTCGGCGGCGGGCTGACGGAAGGCGATGCGGCGTCCGTCTCGCTTCAGCCGCTCGCCCGCATCCACGACACCTATGAACGCGCCTGGGCCGGCGACTGGATCGTCGCCATCCTCATGCGCGAGGGCGTCGCGATCACGCCCGAGGTGAAGGAGCATCTC
Organism: Nitratireductor sp. GISD-1A_MAKvit; assembly: GCF_040819555.1. Taxonomy (GTDB): domain Bacteria; phylum Pseudomonadota; class Alphaproteobacteria; order Rhizobiales; family Rhizobiaceae; genus Nitratireductor. The sequence continues at coordinate 2,712,060 of NZ_CP161920.1, read as the reverse complement.
TGGACGGCGCTGACCTCGCTCGCATCCGCGCCAGTCGAGGAACGCACCATCACCGGCTTGAGTGTCTTGCTCCAGTCGAATGACTTGAAGCAGGCGCTCCGGCCGTTCTGCGTCGGCGGTGCCTATGGGCGGTTGCTCGATGCCGAATCCGAGCATCTGGGGGCGGCCGATGTCCAGGCGTTCGAGATCGAGGGATTGGTCGGGACCGGCGCGGCGCCGGCGGTGCTCGCCTATCTGTTCCATCGCATCGGCGACCGGCTCGACGGGCGCCCGACGCTGCTCATCATCGACGAGGGCTGGCTTGCGCTGGACGACGAGGGCTTCGCCGGCCAGCTCCGCGAGTGGTTGAAGACGCTCAGGAAGAAGAACGCGTCCGTCGTCTTCGCCACGCAGTCGCTCAGCGACATCGACGGCAGCAATATCGCGCCCGCCATCATCGAGAGCTGCCCGACGCGGCTCCTGCTGCCCAACGAGCGCGCCATCGAGCCGCAGATCACGGCCATCTATCGCCGCTTCGGTCTCAATGACAGGCAGATCGAGATCCTCGCCCGGGCGACTCCCAAGCGGGACTATTACTGTCAGTCCCGGCGCGGCAACCGCCTGTTCGAGCTCGGCCTGTCGGATGTCGGGCTCGCTCTTTGCGCCGCGTCCTCCAAGACCGATCAGGCCGCCATCGAGCGCATCCACGCCGAGCACGGAAGCGACGGTTTTCTCGCCGCCTGGTTGCGCCATCGCGGCGTCGATTGGGCCACCGACCTGATCCCCGATCTCACCAATCTCGCCGACCGGTCGGACACCGCTGCGCCGGCCGCGCCGGATAGTCCCGCAGAAGAGGAGCCACTTCCATGAATCGCATCCGCATTCCCCGCATTGCCGGCGCTTCGGCGATCGCACTGGCACTTGCCACGCCAGTCGCCTTGTCACCCATGCTGGCCAGCCCCGCTCGCGCACAGCTCTTCGGCTTCGGCGGTATCGTCTATGACCCGACCAACCATGCAGAGAATCTCCTGACCGCGGCGCGATCTCTGGAGCAGATCAACAACCAGATTCAGCAGCTCCAGAACGAAGCGCAGATGCTCATCAATCAGGCCCGCAACCTCGCGAGCCTGCCATATTCGGCGCTCCAGCAGATCCAGCAGAACGTCCAGCGCACGCAGCAGCTTCTCGGCCAGGCGCAGAGCATCGCCTTCGACGTGCAGAACATCGACCAGGCGTTCCAGCAGCAATATGGCAACGTCTCGCTCTCGGCCACCGACCAGCAGCTTGTCGCCGATGCCCGCAGCCGCTGGGAGAACACGGTCGGCGGCTTGCAGGACGCCATGCGCGTTCAGGCCGGAGTCGTCGGCAATATCGAGACCAACCGCACCCAGATGTCCGAGCTTGTCGGCCAGAGCCAGAATGCTGCCGGCGCACTGCAAGCCACGCAGGCCGGCAACCAGCTTCTCGCGCTCCAGTCACAGCAGCTTTCCGACCTGATCGCCGTGATGTCGGCCAATGGCCGCTCTGAAGCGCTGATCGAGGCCGAGCGCGCAACCGCCGCCGAGCAGGGCCGTGTTCAGCGCGAGCGCTTCCTGACGCCGGGCTCGGGCTACCAGCCCGGCAACGCGCAGATGTTCAACGGCAGCAACTGAGGCGGCGGGCGGCCGGAAAGGGGGAAGCGATGGAGGGAAAGACCCTCGCACGGATCGGCGCGATCGTCTTCGTTGCCATCGCGATCACGGTCACCGTGGTCGAGATGACCCATAAGGACGAGCCCGCGCCGGCCAGGACGGCACCGGCGCTCCAGCCTCCGGCCGATCCCTTGCGGGCGACGCTGCGCCGGTGCCAGCAACTCGGCGAGGCCGCGACCCGCAACGCCGATTGCCGTGCCGCCTGGGCCGAAAGCCGCGACCGTTTCCTGGGTCGCGCACCTGCGCCAGCGCCTGCCGTCCCGCAATCCGGCACCGGGGAATGACCGATGGGCGGCACGGGCGTCATCGATAATTTCCTCGGGGTCTTCACCTCCTACATCGACAGCGGCTTCGGCCTGCTCGGCGGCGAGGTGGCGTTCATCGCCACCACCCTGATCGTCATCGACGTGACGCTGGCCGCGCTGTTCTGGGCCTGGGGCGCCGATGACGACATCATCGCAAGGCTGGTGAAGAAAACCCTGTTCGTTGGTGTCTTCGCCTATATCATCGGCAACTGGAACAATCTGGCGAGGATCGTTTTCGACTCGTTCGCCGGCCTCGGCCTGATGGCTTCGGGCACCGGCTTTTCCGCCTCCGATCTCATGCGCCCCGGCCGCGTGGCCCAGACCGGGCTCGACGCCGGCCGTCCGCTGCTCGATTCCATCTCCGACCTGATGGGCTACTGGTCCTTCTTCGAGAACTTCATCCAGATCGCCTGCCTGCTTTTCGCCTGGGCGCTGGTGCTGCTCGCCTTCTTCATTCTCGCCGTGCAGCTCTTCGTCACCCTGATCGAGTTCAAGCTGACGACGCTTGCCGGTTTCGTGCTCATCCCCTTCGGCCTGTTCGGCAAGACCGCCTTCATGGCCGAGCGCGTGCTGGGCAATGTGGTGTCCTCCGGCATCAAGGTCCTGGTGCTGGCCGTCATCATCGGCATCGGCAGCACCTTGTTCAGCCAGTTCACGGCCGGTTTCGGCGGGGCGACGCCCACCATCGACGACGCTATGGCCATCGTGCTGGCGGCGCTGTCGCTGCTGGGCCTCGGCATCTTCGGTCCCGGCATCGCCTCAGGGATTGTCTCGGGCGGGCCGCAGCTCAGCGCAGGTTCGGCCGTGGGCACCGGTCTGGTCGCCGGCGGCATGATGCTTGCCGGTGGCGCTGCCGCGGGCGGCGCGGCCATGCTGGGCGCGAAGGGCGGTGCCGCCGCGCTGTCAGGTGGCGCTGCCGCTGTCCGGGGCGGTGCGACTGCGGCAGGGGCGGCGAGTGCGGCTTACAGCGTCGGTTCGCTCGGCCAGACCGGCGCTGCCGGTGTCGCCTCTGGGTTCGGCGGTGTTGCCCGCGCGGCTGGGTCGGCAGCCGTCTCACCCCTCAAACGCGCTGCGACCCGCGCTGGCGCATCCGTCAAGTCCAGCTTCGCCGAGGGCGCCCGCGCGGGCTTTGCCGCAGGAGGCGGGACATCATCCATGGGCACAATCGGCGGTGCGCGGGAAGCTGCGGCCGCATCATCTTCCGTTCCTGTCAGTGGCCCGCCCGCATGGGCGCAACGCATGCAGCGCCGGCAGGCTCTCAATCACGGCACCACCATGGCCGCCCATGCGGTGCGCTCCGGCGACGGCCACGGCACCGGTTCCTCCGTCAATCTGTCCGAAAGTGACCGCTCATGAACCTCTTCAAACGACCCGCCACGCACTATGGCAAATCGCCCGAACCCGAAACGCCTTATCAGAAGGCAGCACAAGCCTGGGACGAGCGCATCGGCTCGGCCCGCGTGCAGGCGAAAAACTGGCGCTACATGGCCTTCGGCTCGCTGATCCTGTCGGCTGGTTTCGCCGCCGCTCTTGTCTGGCAATCGGCGCGCGGCACGATCGTGCCCTGGGTGGTACAGGTCGACAATCTTGGCCAGGCGCAGGCGGTCGCGCCGGCCACGGCAGACTATCGGCCCACCGATCCGCAGATCGCCTTCCATCTCGGCCGCTTCATCGAGCAGGTCCGCGCGATCCCGGCTGACGCCATCATCGTCCGCCAGAACTGGCTGCGCGCCTATGAGTTCACGACGGACCGCGGCGCGGCGGCGCTAAACGACTATGCCCGCGCCAACGACCCGTTCACCCGTGTCGGCCGCTTGGCTGTAGCCGTAGAGGTGTCGAGCGTCATCCGGGCCTCGCCCGACAGTTTCCGCGTGGCATGGACCGAGCGCCATTACGAGAACGGCCAGCTTTCCACCACCGAGCGCTGGACCGCGATCCTGACCATCGTGATCCAGACGCCGCGCACAGCAGAGCGCCTGCGCGCCAATCCCCTCGGCATCTATGTCAATGCGATCTCCTGGTCGCGGGAAATGAGCCAATGACCCGCATGACGAAGCTCGAACCCGGTTCTGCGGCTTTCCGTAAATCCGGTCTTCTGGTTCTGCTGCTTTCTGCAACCGCACTGAGCGCCTGCGCCACGAACCGCACGCCGCAGTTCAGCTATGATGCCGACGTGCCCCCGCTGCCCGTGGTGCAGACGACCGCAACCGACGAACGGCCGCGGCCGCTGCATACGCCGCCGGCCTGGACCGTCGCGCGGGGCGGAACCGCCGCGAGCACGCCGGCAGGCCGCGTCGAGAACGCCAACGCCGCCGCCCGCGTCGAGCCGCGTCGTGAAGGCTATTACAACGCCATCCAGATCTATCCCTGGTCGGAAGGCGCGCTCTATCAGGTCTATGCCGCCGTCGGGCAGATCACGACGATTGCGCTGGAGCCGGGAGAGAGCCTGACCGGCGCGGGACCGATCGCGGCCGGCGACACCGCCCGCTGGATCATCGGCGATACGACAAGCGGTTCGGGAACGACTCGCCGTGTGCATGTGCTGGTGAAGCCGACCCGCCCGAACATCTCGACCAACCTCGTCATCACCACCGACCGCCGCATCTACATGATCGAGCTGCGCGCGCGGGAAACGCTCTACATGCCCGCCGTGGCCTGGGCCTATCCCGCGCCGCCTGCCGGCCAGCGCCAGACCATTCCGGCCGCTCCCGTCATCCCGGCCGAGGCGGCGCGCAATTATCGCTACGGTCTGCAGGGCGACAGCCCGCCCTGGCGGCCCATCTCCGTCTTCGACGACGGCCGCCGCGTCTATGTCGTCTTCCCGCGCGGCATCGTGCAGGGCGAGATGCCGCCGATCTTCGTGCTTGGCGCGGACGGCGAGCCGCAGATCGTCAACAGCCGCATCCACCAGAATATCCTGATCGTCGACCGCCTGTTCGGCGCCGCAGAGCTGCGCCTTGGCAGTGGCGACCGGCAGCAGGTGGTCAGGATCGTGCGCATTGAGCAAAGGCAGGCGGCCGGGGCACGTCCTGCCAGCGCCACAGAAGGATCGTCGCCATGACAGATACCAGCACCACCACTGACGCCGCGGCCACCATGCGGCTGCGTGCCGAACCGCCGCACGTCACCCGCCTGTCACGAAAGATGCTCGCCGGCGTCGGCGCCGTCGCGCTGCTTGGCATCGGCGGCGCGCTGATCTACGCGCTCCAGACCCGCGATGCGGGACCGGGAGGGGAAGAACTCTATTCGACCGAGAACCGGCCGACGGCGGACGGCCTGTCCGGCCTACCATCCGACTATACCGGCCCGGTCCTGGGCCCGGCGCTGCCCGGCGACCTCGGTCGCCCCATCCTCGATGCGCAGACACGCGGGCAGCCGGTTGCGGTGCCCGCCATCACCGCGCCTGCCGTCGATCCGGAAGAGGAACGCCGCCTGGCCGAGGAAGAGGCCGCCCGATTGAGCCGCGTCTTCTTCCAGGCCGCACCGGGCACGAGCGCCGCGCCCGGAACCGGCACGAACCTCGCCGGCCTCGACCTGACCGGTCAGCTCGACCAGATTGCCACGCAGGACCGGCACACGGCATTCCTCAACGGGCCGGTGGACCGGCAGATCGTTGCCCCCGATCGCGTCACGCCGCCGGCATCGCCCTACATCCTTCAGGCCGGGTCCGTGATCCCGGCCGCGCTCATCACCGGCATCCGCTCCGACCTTCCCGGCCAGATCACTGCCCAGGTCACGGAGAACGTCTATGACAGCCCGACCGGCTTGCTGCTCCTGATTCCGCAGGGGACGAGGATCATCGGCCAGTATGATGACGGCGTGACCTTCGGCCAGCGCCGCGTGTTGCTTGTGTGGAACCGCCTGATCCTGCCGGACGGTCGCTCCATCGTGCTGGGACGCCTACCGGGCGCGGACGCTTCCGGCTATGCCGGGCTCGAGGATGGCGTCGACTATCACTGGTGGGATCTGATGAAGGCGGCCGGACTTTCGACCTTGCTTGGCGTCGGCGCCGAACTTTCCACCGATGACGAGGACCGGCTGATCCGCGCCATCCGCGACGGGGCGCAGGACACCATCAATCAGGCCGGCCAGCAGATCATCCAGCGCCAGATGCAGGTCGCACCAACATTGACCATTCGGCCCGGCTTCCCGGTCAGGATAATCGTCACCCGCGACCTTGTATTCGAGCCGGCTGGAGGTTGATCATGGTGAAACTGAAACTCGGTCCCATCATCGAGGACAAGCCGGTGAAAACCACCGTGGAGCTGCCGGGGCCGCTTCACCGTGATCTCGTCGCCTATGCCGAAGTGCTGGCCCGCGAGTCCGGCCAGCCCGTCGCCGATCCCCTCAAGCTCATCGTGCCAATGCTGGAACGATTCATCGCAACCGATCGCGGCTTCGCCAAGGCACGGCGGCAGTCCGGCGCGTCAGCGGCGAAAGACGTACGGTCTCCTTCGGCACCTGACAACGGAAGCTGAATTCGCAGGAATTGTCCGCCCCTGGCATGGCCCGCCCGAATACAAGCGGTCTCCGAACAGCTAGCTCGGCTCGAGCGGAATTGCGACGTCGAGACGAAGACCCGGTCCGGCGCCGGCAACGACGAACCGGCCTGAGAGCGCCTCCACCCGCGCGCGCATATTGGCAAGCCCGTTGCCGTCCCTTTGCGCGCCGCCGTGGAGCCCCTTGCCATTATCCCTTATGTCAAGCACGAGCTGGCCGTCCCGCTCCGTAACACAGATATTCATAGTGGTCGCATCGGCATGGCGCAGCGTGTTCGTCACGGCCTCGCGCAGGATCGAACGCAGCGTGTGCAGGATTTGCGCCTCGAGCGGAAGCGACATGGCTTCATCGACGCGCCAGTCGAAGTCGAGGCCCGCCGCGTGTAGACGCTCGGCAGTCTCCTGACGCAAGTCGGCGAGCGCTTCCGGCCAGTTGGCAGCTTCCGCCGCGCTATCGTCGATGATGCCCCGCAGCCCCTGAAGAGTCTCACGGATCACCATGTCCTTGCGGTCAGGCGCCGGGCTGTGAAGCGCCGTCATGAGCTGCGCGCCGATATTGTCATGGATATCGCGAGCAATACGCCCGCGTTCGGCCATCACGCCCGTCTCGTACGATTTCCGGCTCTCCGCGGCCCCGGCCAGCATCTCCAGAAGTTCGCCTGCAAGCTCGATATCGCGCGGCCCGAACAAGCGCCGCCCGCCACCAGCATAGGAAAGGCGTACACCTGAAAGTCCGTCTGTGCCGGGAACAAGCAGGGCAAGCCCTTCCTCATCGAGAGCGACGGCGCCGTCCACGGTGTGGGCTTCCACGCCGAGGGGGTCAAAAACGCCGCGTAGCAGTTCCTGCCAGCGTGCCTGCCTGTCAGCTCCGGGCGGCGCCAGCGCCACATCCGTCACCTGACGAAACCGCGCAGCCTTGGCGCTCTTCTCGCGCCGGCCAAATAGACGGCTCCAGATCAATCCCCGCAAGGGCAGCCAGAGCACGCCGCAAATGAGGAGCGCCAGCGCCAGGGAAACTTCCGAAGACAGGTGCAGCACGAAGAGAAACAGGAAATCGAGCCCGATGAGCGCAAGCGCGGCCAGCATCCACAGCACCGCACCCGTCCACCAACGGTCGAGATCGAACAAGCGGTAGCGCAGGATGCCGAAGGCGAGCCCGCCGTAAACGAGCAGGAACAAGAGGAATGCAAAACCCTGCAAGCCGGAGGTGTCGACACCGAACATCTGCGGCAGCAGGATGAACAGGGCGAACAGCCCCGTTCCCACCACCCAGGACAACAGGAACCATTGCAGCGCGGCGCGCGTGGCCGGCTCGCGACGCGACGTGAACCAGTGCCAGCCCGCAAGCGCGAAGGTCGCGAACACCCCGATCATCACGAGGAAACGGCGCGCAAAAGTCATCGACTCGAACAGGCCCACCTGCTGAGCCACGAACCAGACCACATATACCGCCACAATGGCAGGACCGAGCCAGGCCGGTCCGATCCGCCGCGGATAATTGAGAAGCAGTGCAACGAAGCTCGCCGCAAACAGGCTGCCGCCCAGGAAGTTGAGATCGTTGAGCCACTGGAAGAGCGTCGCGGGCAAAGCCAGCTCCCGCGCGGAATAGACGCCCGCAAATGGCGCGAAGGCAAGCGTGGCGGCGCCCGACAAGAGCAGATAGGGCGCGGCGCGGTCGTGTCTGCGGAACGCAAAGACGCTTGCCGAGATGGCCCAGGCGATCAGGCCCACCGCCAGTTGCACCCAGAAGGCAGCCGGAAGAGAACCGACAGGGCGTCGGGCTTCGGGTATGACGGTGACGCTCGTGCCGCTCGCAAGCTGCACCTCAACGGTCCCGGCACGCAGGATCTGCGCCAGCATCTCCTGTCGGTCGAGGAAACGGCGATATGTTGCGTAGTCGCCCATCGCCCCGTCCGGTTCGGGCGCGAGGTCGAGCGGCTCGAGGCGAACGTCCTGGCCTCCGCCCGACAGGCTCTCTACCTCCACGCCCCGCGGCAGGGCCGGCTGCGGGGCCTCTCGCCGAAGTGGCGACCACACGCTCCCCCTGAACGCCAAGCGCGAGACCCGTCCAGGGCTGGGAGAGCGCGGCGTAAATGGCGCCGAACGCAATGAACGCCGCGACCAGCGCGGCGAGTGCCAGAAGCAGCGATGGCGCCGCGTTGAGCCGCATACAGAAAAGCCCCCTCCGAATTCCCCATTCTTCTTATACCAAGACCGGCAGAGAATTACAGAATCCGGAGCAGGACGTTACTTGCTCTTCTTGTTGGCGGCGGGCGCTTCGCCGAGGCCCAGCCTTGCCGCATGCCAGGAGGCTTCGGCGCGCGAGGAAATACCAAGCTTGCGGTAGATGTCCTTGATGTAGCCCGCCACCGTGTTTTCCGAAATCCCCAACGTCTCGGCCACCTCGCCATTGCGCAGGCCCCGGCCGATCAGGCCAAGCACCTCGCGCTCGCGTCCCGTCAGGTCGTCTTCAGGCGCGGCCGGACCAGTTCTCTTGAAATGCTCCATGATCCGGCGCGCGACCGAGGGTGAGAGAGCGGGGATGCCCTCGGCCATCTGCTTGAGCTGCCGGACCAGCAGATCCTGGGGCTGCTCCTTGAGCAGATAACCCTGCGCGCCTGCCGAAAGCGCGCCCACGATCGAGGCGTCGTCGCCCATTACCGTTGTGACGACACAGACAGTCTGGGGGCGCAGGAGACGCAGATTGCGCAATACGTCGAGGCCGGACCCGTCCGGCAGGCCGAGATCGATCAGCGCGACGTCGTAGTCGCGCGCCGCCGCCTGCGCGATGCCGGCGCGCATGCTCGCTGCTTCGTGAATCTCGGACTCCTCGAAAGCCGCGCTGACGATCTCGCTCAGCCAGCGGCGGGTTTCGCTCAAGTCCTCGACGATGAGTATTTTCGTCATTGTGTAATCCGTACAATATCAACGGGGAACTGCGCCTCGATACGGGTGCCCTCTGTCCCGCTTGCGACGTTGAACCGGCCACCCAGACTTGTCACTCGCGCCTGCATGTTGGCAAGCCCGTTGCCGGCCTGGACGCTGCCGGGATCGAAACCGCTGCCATTGTCGGCCACGGTCAAGGCTATGGCGTCTTCATCGAGACGAACGGCGACGCGGATCGATCTTGGCTGTCCATGCTTGAGTGCATTCTGGACAGCCTCTCGGACGACCGAGCGCACCGTATGCGCTGCAGCCAGCGGCAGGATCGCGGGTCCGGCATTCTCCACCTCCCATTTCATCTTCACGCCGGCGGCGAACAGATGTTCGGAGATCTGCGAGCGCAGATCGGCCAGCATCTCGTCAAAGGAGAGGTCGGGATTGGAGGCGTTGTTGATGATGTCGCGCAAGTCCGTCAGCGTCTCGCGGATCATCATGTCCTTGCGCGCCAGCCCCCGGCTGTGCAGCGCGCCCATCAGTTGCACTCCGATATTGTCGTGGATGTCGCGCGCGATACGCTCACGCTCCTCGGCGACGCCCTTTTCATAGGCTTCCCGGCTTTCCAGCGCATTGGCGAGCATGGTGGTGAGTTCGACCGCCAAATCCGCATCGCGCAGCGAGAACAGCTTTCGTCCTCCGTCCGCATAATCCAGCCGATAGTCCGGCAGACCGCCGGCGCCCGGCACGGCAAGCGCCAGACCGTCATCGATCAGCGCAGGGTCTTGCACATCCGTAGCGGCTGTAATCGAGAGCGGACGAAAGGCATCTTCCAGAAGCACGCGCCAGCGCGCCTGCTGGTCGCGGCCCGGCGGGGTGAGCGCCACGTCCATCACCTGACGGAACAGGTTTCCGCGCGACGGTTCCGCGCGGCGCAGCACGATTCGGGCCAGCATGTCGCGCAGGGGCAGCCAGGCCAGAGCCACGATCAGCAGCGACAGCGCGAAGGCCGGTGCGCGTTCATCGACGATGGTGACGATCAGGATGGCATCGAGCGCGAGAAGCAGAAGCACGCCGACAACATAAAAGAGAATGCGGAAGGCCCATTCGTCGAGCTGGAACAGCCGATACCGGGCGACCCCGAGCGCGACGCCGACATAGACCAGAAGGAAGAACAGGAACGCTTCGCCCTGCGAGACGAAGGCGCCGATGCCCAGTGCATGAGGCGCTATGACCGTGGCGACGAAGGCGCCCGCGCCGACGATCACCGCCAGTCCGAGCCAGGCGAGCGCCGCGCGGTCGCGCGGATGCCCGCGCGTGACCCTGAACTGGATGGCGACCAGAACGACGATGGCGAGCATGGCCGACACGACCGCCAGATGGAAACCCAGGCCCGGCCCGTCCGCCAGTTGCAGGATATCCACGGCCTGCCACGCGCCGAGAACAATGGCGGGCAGCGCGAGCCAGCGGGCTGATACCAGCCTTCGGGGATAGACCAGAAACAGTCCGATCATGCCCACGCCGAATGTGAGCGCCCCAATATGGTTGAATGTAGTGAGGACCCGGAACAGCGCGCCCGGAAGCGCCAGTTCCCGTGTGGAATAGACGGCGGCTGGAAAGGCCGAAATCATCAGGCCCGCCCCCGCGAGCAGCAGGAAGCGTGTCGCCCATTCGCCGCGCCTCAGCGCCCATATCCACGCCCCGATCCAGAAGCCCGCCAGCCCCACGCCGATCTGCATCCAGAAGGCAGGCGGCAAAGAGGCGACCGGGCGCTGGCCGGGGGGCAGCACTTCATCCCGTCGCGGGATCGACAGATGTTCCGTCTCGATCACCACCGGCTTCATGCCCAGTGCTTCGGCGATCACCTCCTGCCGGGCAAAAAAGGCTCGCATCGCCTCGTAGCTCGCAAGTGCGTCCGGTTCCTCGATGAGGTCTTCCGGCCCGATCTCGATCCGCTCGCCATCCCGGCCCGTTATCGCGACCAGAACGCTGGACGGTGCAATCGCTTGCGAAGGACCATTCGGATCGACGCGATCGATCCAGGCGAGATCGAGTTCGGTTTGAGGGGTAACGCCAAGGCCCAGCCAGCGCTGATCCATTGCAACGCCCAGCATGATCGCCGCCAGGACGACGCTGAGCGCGACAGCGGCGGAAAGCAGAACATTGGGCGTAAGGCGGGCCGACAAGGGGGCGCATCTCCTCGTTGTGCGAAGATCCGGCGGTGGCGCCGCGCGCCTCTATCCGCCTGTTGCACGCACCCTATGGAACGCCCCCGGCCTCGTGACCCCCCTGAACAGGGGGGTGCCGTCACGCGCGCGCGGGCGTAATCCTTTCCGCAGGGAAGAAAGGGAGTGCCGATGATGCGGAAATGGATCTCTGGTTTTTGTGCGATACTTGCCGTGCTGGCAATTGCGTCGCCGGTAGATGTCCACGCAGAAAAAAACGAGGACCGGTCGAACGATGCCCAACTCGCACTAAGCTGTGCCCTCCGATATGGAGAGGCCCTCCGATATGGAGAGCATGCTGTGGCAAATCCCATTTTCCGGAAACGGCAATCGGCGATGGTAGGTCGCCTAAATCCTAGCAATCTGGTAGAATATTGGGGGTTGGAAGGTTTGAATTTCATGCCGCCAGTCGAGCAGCATGTGGAGGCTCTGGCCGAATGTGATCGAACGTTCGGATTCAGCCCAATCACCGAAATGATCGATTCGAGTCCCAGCATACCTCCAATCGCCGATTTCGATTGTGCGGTTGCTTATCGTCTAGTTTCCATGATCCGGCGTGATAGTAATCAGGCTCAGAGCGCAAGCGCAATGGAGCGCGCGCAATATGCGCTCCGGCTTCACCATACCGCCAACCCCGAACTGGACCCCGGCAGTCTTGGCCCGCAGGTAAACGCGCTAGCAAGAACACGCGGCGAGCGGATTCGGCAAGGTCTGGAGTCGGCCGAGGCGCTGACCAACGACATTGATGTCTGTGAGGCGCACTACAGTTTCGCCGCTGCCGGTGGACAGTAGGCGCGCCATGTGGTGGGCATGAAAGTGGGGAACCGCGATGAAACGGAAAGTGATGATGGTTTTTGCCGCGATGCTGACAGCGGCGGCCTTCGCCGTAATGCCGCAGGAAGCGCGCGCGGATGAAACCAGAGAGGAAGCTGGGCGCTGTGCCGTGCGCTACTTACAGGTGAATCATTCCACCAACGCGAGCCGGATCATTGCCGGATACGAGGCCATCGATTTGCGGGATCGGGCGTGGCAATTGATCTGGACGCACGAACTGGCGCCTGCCATTTCGACCGGATCATCCACCTTTGCTGAAGACCTCAACAATTTTGCAAGGGGGCAGGCCAGCTACCTGCAGCTCGGACGCATGCGGGATATCACGCTTCTCCCGGAGCTCCCTCTCCAGGCGGATATCGATTCCGGGGATACAGACCTGCAGGAAAGCGCCGTTTCGCGCCTCGCCGACTGCGACCGGACGTTCGGCTTTGCGCCAGTGATCGCGCTTGCACCCGTGCTCAGCGATTTCGACTGCGCTGTCGCTTATTGGCTGCTCGGCGCGTTCAATTCGGCGCAGCAGGGCATGGCGCTCCACCGCGCGCGCTTCGCTATCGCCCGCCACCTGGAGGCTAACCCCGGCACGCAGCGACAGCAGGTCGAACAGCAAGTGATGGTCGACGGGCAGGCGCGCGGTCAACGCATCCAGCAGGGGCAGGAATCATCCGATCTGATGCAGGCAACGCTGGCCCGCTGCGAAATGAAATACGGCTTCGCTCAGAATAGCGGACAGTAGGCGCACCGGGATGAGCATGGAGGCTTTCAAGGTGATCCTGGCAGTGTCCATCGGCGTTTCGGCCGGGCCGGCAAAGGCACTCGAACGCGCCGAGGCCCACCTCGACTGCCTCGGCCTCTATGCCCTGCTCAGGATGGCGGCACCGAACTTCGCCGATTGGGCCGAAGATCGCATGGCCCATACCCGGCAGGCATATTTCCGCGATCTGCCCTTTCCCTCGCCCGTGCCCATGCCACTGACCAGCGGCGAAATGGAAGCCGAGACCCGCGTGCGAATGCAGGCGCGGGGGGCACGACTTGCAGACGCGGATTCCGACGAAGATGTGTCGCGCGAAACCGACGCCCTCCTTGCCGACATTCACGCCTGCGACGCCCGCTACGATCTTCCCCCGACGCCGACACCCTGGCGGGATTGATACCCCCCTGAACAGGGGGGTGCGCCGACCTTCCGCCTCGCCGATTCTGCCGCAACGGATGATCAGACAATCGGCGAAGGAAAGGAGCGAATGCGATGAGAGGAGGGTGGACGGCAGCTTGCGCCGCGATGCTGATGGCGCTTGCGCCCGGTACGTCGAAATCAGCCCAGGCTGAGGAATTTGCCCCTGATCTCCATGGCTGCGCGGCGCTCTATGACACGCTCGACAAGGCTAAGAAATCGCAGCAACAAATGGCCCTAAGATTGAACTCTTTGTACGGATTTGCGGAAGAGGACGCGCGGTGGCGGGACGCCGGCGCGTTCTGGGCGTTCAGCAATGCCCGTCAAATCGATTTCGGTGAACGAAGGGAGGCGTTGAAGGAGAGGTCCGGCGAGAGCGATCTTGCCTTCGATATCCAGGTGCTCGGCATTTCCGGACGCCCCCGCTTTCCCAACCCCGGAAGCGCCGAGGCCGGCTTTCCCCAAGGCGCGGTCTTGCACAATACGCAAGCGCCCCCCGCGAGCGCCACACCCCCTTACGGCCACCGGATCAGCACCTGCGACCGGGAGCATGGGTTCTGGCCCGTGTTTTACTTCGGCGCCACCGATCACCTCCAGTGTGTCGCGCATTACTGGACATTGGGCGCACTCCGCCCCGATCTCCAGTCCGAGACGACACCGCGTGTGCGGCATGCCGCGCAGGCCTATGCCAGGGAAACGCCGACGGCGACCGAAGCCGGCATTCGTGAGGACGTGCTGCCGCGCGTGCAGGCGCGCGGGCAACGGATTCAGACGGGCGAGGAAAACCCCGCCGCCCTCGTCGCCGACGCTCGGGCCTGCGATGCGCGATACGGCCTGGAACCGCTCGAATCATAGGAGAAATGCCCCATGAAAATCAGACCCACCATCCTGCCCCTTATCCTGTTCCCCACGCTGGCCGCGCCGGCCTTCGCCGAAATCCCCGCCGATGGCGAAGGGATCGCCGGTCTCTATGCCGGCAGCTATATGTGCCAGGACGGAGAGCATGGCGTTGTGCTCGATATCGAAATGAGCGAAATCGAGGGCCGATCCGAACTGCGCCTCACCGGCACCTTGGGATTCGTTCCGGTGCTCGCCGGAGCGAATGGCGAGCTTGCGGACGTTGCGGGCAGTTTCACGATCTCAGGGTTTCTCCTGACAGAGCCGCGCGGCGCCAACACTGCCGGCTATCTCCAGTTCCAGCGCGAAGAGTGGCTGCTCGAGCCCGAGGGGTACGGCTCAGCCAACTTCCGTGGCCAGTTGAACCGGCGCGACGACGGGTTGTGGCAGATCACCGGCACGCCCCTGGCCGGGCCGACATCGGAATTCTGCTCCGATCTGATCGCCACCCGGTTCCTGCCGTAAACGGGGGGATTGGCGCGATGACCAACGCCCGCGAACAGAGCCAGCATGGCCATGTCTTCCGCCCCGGTCCGTTTCACTGGCGGCGGGCCTACTGGCTGGACGGCTCGGTTCTCCACTGGCGCATCAGCGATCATCCCGGCCAAGTCCGGCTCGCGGATATTGACTCCATGCGCCTCAACCTGCCCGAGGGAACCGGGGCGGCGCGCTGCGTGCTGGTCGAGCAAACGGGCCGGGTCCACAAGCTCTCGGACATCTACTGGCCGCGCTGGACGAAGGAAGAGCGCCGATACTGGGGTCGGCTCCAAAGGCGCGATGCGACCTTCCGGGGCCTGACCTTCACCCTGGCGCGGCGACTGAAGAAAGCCAACCCCGACGCCGTTATCCAAACCGGACCAGGCCGAGGCGAATGGCTCGCCACCTGCATAGTGGCCGCGTTCGCCGTCGCCATTGTCATCGGCGGCGCCGCGCTGATGGTGGTGCATTCCAGGTTCGAACCTGCTGCCACCGCCTTCATGGCCCTCGCGGCGATCTATCTGCCGATGATCTGGCCGGTCATCCGATCCGGCGGCCCCAAACCCCTTGACCCGGAAACTTTGCACAACGCCAAACCAAGAGACAATAACACAGAACTGAAGGCACTGTAGGATAAGGCGCGGGAACTAAAAGTCCGCAAGGTGCAGCAACTCGGCGACCTGGTCATCGCCACCGGAGCCGACAGCCTCTCGCCAGAGGAACTGGCCGGTGCGTTGGTCTCTCTGACGGAGATCACCGATGCTGCAAAGAAGGAGTCGTGGGCCAAGCGCTGGCAAGCGTTCTTTCGCGGGAAATCGCGCCGATCTGCATCAACGTCTGACCGTGACAACGGCGGCGCTCAAACGCAACCGGGCGGCACGCAACCGGCACCAGACGCAACGGGCGCGGCATGGCATGCGGACATGGCAGGTCGAGTGCCGCAAGCGCACACGACACCTGATGGAACTCGGCGGCCTCGTCGTCAAGGCCAGGGTCGTGGACCTGACCGGCGACGACCGCGCCATGATCTACGGTGCGCTGATCTGGGTGGCCGAAAAGCTTAGCAGCGAGCAGAGCGAACAGGCGCGAAAGTTATGGGCCGGAAAGGGAAAGTGCGCGTTCGAAGCGGAGCATTCAGCAGACGCACGCAACAAGCCGCAACCTCCGCAGGATCAAGTGTGACCGATGGTGGACGGCGCGAAGACCTTACATATCGCAGCGCTGCGCCAATGGAACCGACAGAATCAATGCCACCAGTTCCGCCTGCCTTTGCACGCCGGTCTTGGAGAAGATATTTCGAAGATGGAATGCGACGGTCGTGCCCGAGATCGCCAACCGGTCTGCGACCTGGCTGCGGCGCAGCCCTTCAGCCAGCAAACACGCAACCTGGGCTTCCATCGGCGTCAGGCCGAACAACTGGCCAAGGGTCGCAGTGTCAATAGGGGGCTTGCTGTCTGTGCCGCTCAGTATCAGCATGGTAACCGCCTCATCATGGTGCGAGTGCGCTGGAAGCGACATCCCGATAACCATGAGCTGGCCCCCATCGTCCAACCGCAACCCCGTCGGGGCCATCCCGCCACCCGGAGCTAATCCCGCAATCAACGCCGACAGCTTCCGGCCATCTACGCCGCTGGCGGTAATACGTCCACTCAGCGAGATGCCGGCTGCGCCCGACAAGCTTTGGGCGAGTGGATTGGCATGGACCACGCCGCCATTAGCATCGAGCAGCACCACGCCAAGAGCCAGGCGGTCCAGGGCGGCCAGGCCGGACCGGTCTCCCGGCATTGCGCGCAACCTTTGCATCCGGTTCAGGCGCGCTTCGACGATTGCACGAAGCAGGTCGTAATCAATGGGCTTGGTCACATAATCGTCGGCCCCCGCCATGCGCCCATCGATTACCTGCTGGCGTGAGGACAGGGCAGTCAGAAAGACAAAGGGCACGTCATCAAGATCGGGTCTCGTCTGACGCAAATAGGACATGAACCTCTTGCCGTCCATGCCGGGCATCAGGATGTCACAGAGGATCAGATCGGGGCGCTGCCTTTCCAGACAGGCCAGCGCCTCGCGCGCATCTCCGACGGCGCTCACAATATAGCCGGCCTCCTGCAACTCGAAGGCGATGTCATCGCGCAAGGATGGCTCATCCTCGACACACAGGATCAGTGGCGCGGTCATGCGGAGGCCTCCCTCGGCAGGTAAAGCGCGACTGTCAGGCCCCCTCCGTCACGCTGCATCAAGGTCACCTCGCCACGCTGCATTCGGGCCAGATGGCGCGCAAGCGTCAGCCCCAATCCGGAGCCGGGCAAAGTCTCGTGCCCGCTGCCTCGGTAGAACCTGTCAAAAGCACACTCAATCTCTTCGGGCGACATACCCCTCCCTCTGTCCTCGATCCGACAGACGATGCAGTCCCGCGACTGAAAAACACTCACATCGACGCGGCAATCGGGCGGAGAATACAAGAGCGCATTGCGCAGGAGGTTGGACAGGATTTCGGCGGTCAGCATCGGATCGCACAGCGCGACAGTTGGTTCTGTTTGCACCGACTGCCGAATACGGGCCGGGTCGCGGTCCCACGCCGTCGCCGTCAGGTCATCAATGACTGAAGATACAAGATCGTTTAGGTCATGGGCGCGCAGGCTAGGAAGAACCGCATCGCGTTCCAGCCGGGACATCATCAATGCGGTATCTGTCAACTTCACGAGCCGCGCGACCGCCTCACGGGACACCGCCGCCTTTTCCGAGATCAGTTCTGGTGGAACCGGGCCGCCGCTGCGCCGCGTCAGGCGGTGCATCGCGCTGTCGATTACGGCTAGCGGCGTGCGGAACTGATGGGCAATCAGGTCGGCGAACCGGCGGTGGTTCTCGGAGGTTTCGCGTTCGCGTTCCAGATCGCTGGCGAGCTTCTCAGCCCGCAGGTGGTCCAGCTGTCCGCTCATCAGCCGCCTCTCACGATCGATCAGGATTGCCACCAGCCCCAATCCCGCTACAGCAGCCCCCAGCACTGACATCAGCGCAAGCAAATGCAGGTGCCTCAGGCTGTCCAGGCGCGTGGCCTGACTCTGCCATTCATGGGACATCACCAGACTCGCCTTGGTCCTTAGTGCAGCGACCAGCGCCGTGACATGTGCCCGCAGCGCGGCCGGATCGGCACCTTGCGCGGGGTCAAGCGCCAGAAGCCCACTGCGCCAGCGTGCAAGTGTTTCGGACACTCCCGCATTCTCGAGAAAGCGACGTTGCGGCCCATCTTCCAACAGCGTCAGCCGCGAAACCAATATATCAAAACGGGTCTGGATCTGTTGTGGCGCTGCCTCATCCGAGAGCGCCAGCGCAAGGTTCAAGGCCTCGATCTGCGTCTGGCCAAAGACCCAGATCATGTTCTCGGTTGCGGCAATGCGCATCTGGCGTTCCAGCACCACAAGCTGCCACGCAGCCAGCGCCAACAGGCCCAGGCAGATCGCCACCAGCCCACCAAGCCACAGATAGCGGGCCCGCCCGCCTGTGCCGGTCATTGCACATGCAGCGCGACAAGCTGCCAGACCCATCGCATGTCATACCGTATATCGGCCAGAACGCCGTGATTGTCGCGCGGATAGACGATCCAGACTGGACCCTTGTCACGCGGGGTCAGAGGCACGTCATCCATGTAAAGCGCGGCTAGAACATCAAACCGGTGAAAATCCTCGACAGGTATATCGACGACATAGTCGTTCAACGCTGTCGCGCGCACACTACTTCCCTCGGCTCCGGCATGGGCGAGGACGTCTCGCATCAGCACACCGCGGAACTCCGGCCTGCCATCTGTGACGCTGGTCGATGTCGAAAACTCATGCCAGTCCATCGTATCGAAATCCGCGCGCGTCATCTCCACTCTGCCGTCCGTGACCGCGCCGGTCAGGGTCAGCAGGACGTCCTCGGCAGCCGCTGGTACGGCCATGAACACAAGTGCCGTCATCAACGCGGTCTGAACGATGTGATACCGCAAGCTCATCACCACAACCCAAAATGAAAACCAGGTTCCGGACTGAACTCTATCACAGGAGACTACATGTTCCCCGTTCAAACGAACGGGGCGGCCAGTCTTGAGCAGAACTAAACTCGGAATCAAACAGCAGGAGGATCTACGCTTGACCATCTTCTCGACCATGCGAAGAGCGGGCATACCTGTTCTGGCCTGTCTTCTGGCGCTGCCGGCGCTGGCCGACGAGCCTGGAGGGCTGGTTACCGGCAGTTTTGGCGATCAGCCGCTGGAGCTGACTGTTGCCCCCGAATTGTCCGGCGCGACGATCATCGGCAACTATGCCGATGCCTCCTTGCTTGCCTCACAGATGGAGGGCGATCAGGGGCCGGTCAATCTGGAACTGACGATCAATGGCGAATTGCCCGCGCCCGGCGAAATGGCGCTGACGATCACCTTTGCGCGCGACATGGGACGGAATTGGACCGGCGATCAGGACAGCCTGACACTGACCCTGGAGGAATTCACGCCGGGCGACGGGATTGTCGCCTTGAAGGGCACGCTCACCGGGCAAGTCAGTGGCGGCCCCTCATCCGAAACCCGGCCCGTCACCTTCAGCTTCGACACCCGGCTTGAAGAGCTTGACTGAGATGGCTGGACCCGCCTTTGCCCGAACTGCGGCCCTGCTGCTGATCGCTACGGCAACCTCAGCACTGGCCGGTGAACCGTCCAACCCGGTCTGCCACGCGGACGTCCATCGCGCCGGTAATTTTGACCTGCGACAGATTGGTCCGCTGATCGCGGGAACGTGGACCGAAGCCGCCATCGGAACGAGTGTGGCAATAGGCGTTCAGGAGAGCACCTTCGAGATCATTTATGATCGGAACCGCAACCGATTGTATCTGGGTTCGGACGGCATTCAGACCGAACTGGTGCCGGTTCGAGGTGGCAACAAGCCGCTGCGCTTTGACTTTGTGCGTGGCGAGGCAATGGACCCGCAGTTTTATATGTTGACTTCAACGGGTTCCGAGCCCGGCGCGGAGCCTTGGGAATGGGCGTTGGTTCAGGATTGCCAGATTGCCTCGGCGCCGCAATTCGAATGGCAATTCGGCACCGGTGCGCGGCGCTCGGACGGGATCATCAGTTTCTTCTCGGCCAATGAGGCGATGGGAACAAAACGCAATTCGGCGCGGGGCGTCCGCGAACAGCTGATCAGCCGATAGGAATGCCAATGAAGGTGCTTGTCCCGCTTGTCCTGGCCCTCGGAATCGCAACCCCCGCTGGTGCATTGGACGCCATCGGCGAGATCGGGGCAAACTTGGACGGTGAAGAACTGAACTGGCAGGTGATGCGTCAGGATGATGGCTCGGCGATGGTGCAGATCACCGATATCGGCCCGCTGACCATGATCGAACTGCATGCACTTGGTGACGGCAGCATTTCTATCGGCCTGATCTTTCACGGCAAGCCTTCCGGAGATACGCCGCCCGCCGGTCTGACCATCGACATGCGGCCCGATCGCGGGGCGATGGCGGGCGCGGTCTGGGAAAGCGAGGAAGAGCCGCCGCAGATGTCGATCGACCTGCTGGATCTTGAGGATGAAGGCCGCATCCAGGCCAGCTTTGCGGCAACCCTATGCCGCCGGGATGCCCCGGACGACTGTCGCGACGTCGAGGGGCGGATCGACACGTCGTTGGGTGCAGGCCCATGACACTGGCCGAGTTTCTGGCTGATCCGCTGCGCGTGACGCAAATCTCCGACAGCGTGCTGGAGATCGAGAATCGTCCGGTCCGGCGGGCGGTGATTGCTGCGGCGGTGATATTGGTGGCGATCGCGGCGGGCCTGGCAGCCATCGGGGATGGTGCGACCGGAACGGGGATCATCGTGCTTGCCGTGGTGGGCCTGATCGGTTGGCTCTACATGCACGAGTTGGTGCAGCTGACTCAACTGAGCCTGGACAGGCATGCCGGTCTTGTCCGGCTGCGTGTGACCACATTGCGCGGGCGGCGTGAAGATACATTCGCACTCTCTGACCTGCACAAGCTGGAAAGCGTCGCGCACTATGGCACGGCGGCAGGAAACGATGAGACCCGGCTGGTGCTGATTTGCGGATCGGAACCAGAGCGGCGCGAGATCATAGTGCCCATGTTCCGCCCGGATCCCGAAGAAGTGGCGCATCTGACGGGCGTCGTCAATGGCTGGCTTTCCCGCCAGGGAAAGGGAAACCCGTCATGAGTATTGAGACGAATACGCCCGAACGACTGGAACTGGAACTGGCGATACCGCGCTTTATCCTGTGGTTCGTCATGCTGCCTGTCCTGCCGATCACCCTGATCGGGCTGGCCAATCTGATCGGGGGAGAAATCCTGACCGCGCTGGTGCTGCTGGTCGGGCTGAACGGGGCCTTTCTCGCGGGATATATCGCCCTGTCCGAGCGCACACGGCTCAGGTTGGACGCAGGGTCGGGGCTGGTCAGCATCATCCGGACATCGCGCCTCGGCACGCGTCAGCGGGACTATCCGCTCGAGGCGCTCGACAGTGCCGAACTTGACCGCAGCCATACCTCGCGAGAGGACCGCAGCACCTCGAAGGTGGTTCTGGTTTTTCGCAACACCCGCCCGGCAACACGGGTTCCGTTGTCACGTTGGGGCGTATCGGGCGATGGACCTGGGCAGGTCGCCAATGACATCAATGCCTGGCTGCGACGCCATTTCGGGGGCGAACAGACTGCTCCCGCATCTCAACCTTCAAGCTGATTGCCCCAAAAGGAACCGGAGCCATGTGGGATTTCAATATCGGACAAGCTCTCGGACTGTTGGGCCGAACATTGCCTTTCGTGCTCCTGCGTGCCGCCGTCTATTTCGGAATCACACTGGCCTATATTCTGGCCACCGGCGCCGGTATCGGGGTCGGCTGGGGCGTTGGCGCCTTCGGGGATGACGAGTTCCGCGCGACCGCGATGGCTTGGGGCGGCATTGCCGGCTTTGGCCTGACCGGCGCTGTAATGTACTGGCTTCGGGAATACATTCTCTACATCGTCAAGGCAGGCCATGTCGCGGTTCTTGTCGAACTGACTGACGGCAAGCCCCTGCCGGAAGGACGCGGCCAGATCGCCCATGCAACGGCCGTGGTGAAGGGGCGCTTCGGCCAGGGCCTCACTGCTCTTCGCGCTGGACCAACTGGTCAAGGGAGTCATTCGCGCCGTCATCGGCCTTGTGCGCGGTGTATTGTCCATCCTGCCGATCCCCTATGTCCGGCAGTTGATGGGCATTGTGCAGGCCTTCCTGCGCGTGGCGGTGGGCTTCATCGATGAGGTGATCCTCGCCCATGCCATCCGCACCCGCTCGACCGATCCCTGGGGATCCGCACGCGAGGCGCTGGTGCTATATGGCCAGAACTGGAAGGCGATGCTCCGGAACGCCGCCTGGCTGACGCTCTTCACCTATGGTCTCGCCTTCCTGATCTTCCTCGTGATGCTCGCCCCGGCAGCGGCACTGGTCTACGTCATGCCCGGCGCCTGGTCGGCGGGCGGCTTCGTTTTCGCGTTGCTGTTCGCCTGGAGCGTCAAGGCTGCCTTTCTCGAGCCCTTCGCCGTCACCTGCCTGATGCAGGTCTATTTCAGGATCACCGATGGCCAGGAGCCCGACCCTGAGTGGGATGCGCGGCTGGAGCAGATGTCCTCACATTTCCGCAAGCTGAAAGAGCGCGCCGGTGCCCGCTTCGGGACAGCGCGCGATGGAGAAGCCGCATGAGATCTCTTGTGACCGCCGGGCTTATCGCCCTGACATCCGCCCTTGCGCCGGCGGCGCTTGCCCAGGAGCGCCCCAGCACGATCCTTGTTTTGGACGCCTCGGGGTCGATGTGGGGGCAGATCGATGGGATAAACAAAATCACCATCGCGCGCGATGTCGTCGGGGACATTGTGTCGGATTTCCCCGCCGATCAGAATCTCGGTTTCGTCACCTATGGCCATCGCGAGCGCGGGCAATGCGCGGATATCGAAACCTTGGTCGAACCCGCGCCCGGCACTGCGGCAGAGATCGCCGGCATCGTTGAAGGGTTGAACCCGCGGGGCATGACCCCGATGACCGATGCCGTCGTCACCGCGGCTCAGGCGTTGCGCCACACCGAACAGGCGGCGACGGTGATCCTGGTTTCCGATGGGATCGAGACCTGCAATCCTGATCCCTGCGCCGCCGCCCGCGCATTGGAAGAAGCGGGCGTAGATTTTACCGCCCATGTCATTGGCTTCGATGTGCGGGGCGAAGCCGACGCCCTGTTGCAGATGCAATGCATCGCCGAGGAAACCGGCGGCCGCTTCCTGACTGCCGACAATGCCCAGGAACTCAACCAAGCCTTGCGCGAGGTCACTGCCGCGCCGGCCTCAGGGAGTTTCACCTTCACCGCAAATCTCGGAGGCGAGGAGATCGGCGACGACACCGTCTGGGAGCGGCCAGTAGCGCCACTGGAGCTGCCACTTCTGTCCGACGAGGTGATCTGGGAGATATCGGATACTTCGTTCAACAGGGTGCAGACCGGCACCGCGAACCCTTTCACCACGGATCTTCCGTTCGGCGACTATATCGTAACGGTGCATTCGACGGCGCAGGACGACTTCTCGCAGACCGAGGCCAGTTTGGCGTTGGACAGCGCGCGCAATGTCCACGCCATTTTCCCGCCCATCACGTCGCAACAGCCCACCGCCCAGGTCTTTGGCCCTGCACAAACCCTGGTTGGCTCCGCGTTTACGGTGAGCTGGGAAGGTGAGGGTCTGGCTCCACGTGATTATGTGACAATTGTCCCCGCCGACGCCGAAGACGGAGCCTATGCGGATTATGACCGGCTAGAGAACCGTACCGAAGGCGAGCTTCGTGCACCTGCCGAGCCCGGCCTCTACGAAGTGCGTCTGCAACTGGACGCGGGTGACCGCGTGCTCGCCCGCACCCCGGTCGAAGTTGTTGATGCCGAGGTTACTGTCTCGGCGCCAGCCCAGGTCGTTGTCGGGTCGGCATTCCCGGTCACCTGGCAGGGTGAGGGCCTGCACGCGCGCGACTACGTGACTATTGTTCCCGCCGGTTCGGCGGACGGCACCTATGCCGATTACGATCGCATGCAAGGTCGGAGCGAAGCCGAGCTTCGTGCACCTGCCGAGCCCGGCCTCTACGAAGTGCGTCTGCAACTGGACGCGGGTGACCGCGTGCTCGCCCGCACCCCGGTCGAAGTTGTTGATGCCGAGGTTACTGTCTCGGCGCCAGCCCAGGTCGTTGTCGGGTCGGCATTCCCGGTCACCTGGCAGGGTGAGGGCCTGCACGCGCGCGACTACGTGACTATTGTTCCCGCCGGTTCGGCGGACGGCACCTATGCCGATTACGATCGCATGCAAGGTCGGAGCGAAGGCGAGCTTCGAGCGCCTGCCGAGCCCGGTCTATACGAAGTGCGTCTGCAATTGGACGCGGGGGACCGCGTGCTCGCCCGCACCCCGGTCGAGGTGATGGATGGTGATGTTTCACTTGACGGACCGGACAGGGCGCGGGGCCGGCGCCGAGATCACGCTATCCTGGACCGGTGCCATACATCCGCGCGACTACATAGCCATCGTTCCCGGCGGCACACCGGACGGCGAGCAAAGTGGCTATCGCCGTGTTCAGGACGAAGATCAGGCCACGTTCACTGCACCCGCGGAGCCTGGTGCCTATGAAATCCGCTACCATTTGGACCGCGGCGATCGGGTCATGGCCCGGCGACCGCTCGAGGTGCTGGCGGCGGATGCGCCGATAGACGAGGGTGCCGGGCTTATGGTTCCTGGTACAGCAAGGCCGGGCGATATCGTTACAGTTTCGTGGACAATCGAAGCTGGCGATGCCGACCGGCGCGTGGCGCTGGCACGAGCTGATGCGCCCGACTTTACCTGGATTACAGTCCATCGCGTGGGCGACGAAACCGAAACGGTAATCAAGCTCCCGGACGAGCCGGGACAATACGAAGTGCGGTTTCTCGACCTTCAAAGCCAGAGCGTTCTCGGACGCGCGATGATCACGCTCGGCGAATGAACTACGAACACATCAAAGAATCCGGAGAACCCAAGACCATGCTCAGATCAGTCATCACTGCATTTGGCTTACTCGCCCTTGCCGTTCCCGTCATGGCTGCAGAACCGGGGGGAGCGGCGTCAGGGACGATCGCAGGCGAAGAGATAGAACTGTCGGTCTGGACAGAGCAGTCCGACTTCACGTCTTCCAGTTTTTCGATCTATTTTCGAGCACCGGCACTGAGGGAGCGCGGTCTGGGCAACTTATCCCTCGGCGCAGAGTGGATCGGCGATCTTGATGGTGACTTCTTTTCCGCAGAAATCGATATCCCAATTCTCGATACCGATCCGTATCGCATCTACCGTGCGGACCTGGACGATGAACTCTCCCTGACAATTACGAGCGCCTCGCACCAAGGCGGTGTGCTGGCGATCGCGGGCCAGGTGCAAGGTGTTCTAACGAGTATGGACCGGATTGCACTTCGTAATCCTGACCCTGACGACACTCTCAACGTTAGCCTGACATTTGAAGCCGTATTGGGTGAGTTGCAGTGAGGACCGCGGCGTTTTCCCTAATTGCGATCTGCCTGTCCGCGCCTGTGCTGGCCGATCAGCCGGGTGGGGATATGACTGGGTTTCTCGAAGTGGAACCTGTTTCATGGCGGATCGACGCCGAGCGGTCAGAATTCCATTTCGAGAGCGAAGGCATTGGCTCTCTGCGGATTCTTGCCGAACCGCAGGAGGTGCCATCGGGCATCGGTTCCGTTCGGTTGATGGTGATGGTGGCCGATGGGACCACAAGTCTTCTCGAACTGCGGCTCGAGGACGAAGACGGAAATCCCGCTCTTGGACTGTCAAGCGAGGCCGGGGGCCAGGCAATGCTCGACATCGACCACGACAATGACGGTTCACTTCACTTCACCGGCGTGATCGAGGCAGGTCTGATGGCCTACCCGATGTCAGGCCGAACTGCCGGCGAACGACAAATGCTGGTTCTGGATGTGGATGGAGGCCGGATCACTGCTACCGGGCACTAGCGTTCTGCGGCAGGGAGGACAAATCCAATGAGACCGGTCATCGTTTTGACAGCCATTTTGTCCTGCGCCGCCGTTCCCGCGCTGGCGCAGCGCGCGAGCGACATTTCGGGCCTTTGCGGAACGTCCTCGCCGGCAACGTGGCAGGGGCTGCGGGAACACTTCGTGGGTGACTGGCGCGTTGACCACCTGTCCGGCTACGTCCATGCCGGCAGGATGGTCATCCCTATGGGGCCTTCCCCCGAAACAGAGACCATGTCGATCTGGGTATTGGGCGAGGATCTGCTGCTCGACCATGCGGAGATGACCGAGCCGATGGCTATCACCCTTGCCGACGAAGGCCGTTGGGTGATCGAGGCCAACCATCCCGAGATCCCCGAGCCGGCACTGACGCCGGACGAAGCCGTGCTGGCGTGGGCCGGAGACTGCGATCAGGAGGATCTGCCCCGTCTCATCGGTCAGAGCCATGTGGCCATGGCGGGGGCGGTCATGGACATGACGCTGCGCATGCTGCCCGTCGATATGGACACGATCTACGCCATCCTTGAGATCGAGGGTGCCGCCCAGGGCCAGTATGTCGTCGCGCGGCGTGTGGTCTGGCTGAACCGGGCCGGCGAATAGGAGGCATTGTGAAACGATATCTCGCCACTCTGTTGGCTGCGTTGATTTTCCCCGCGGCAGCGGCGGCCCAATCTGAGATCGCATTGGCGGGCTGTCCAGCAGAACGCGCTGTCTATACATTGGCGACCGAGGGCGACGAGTATGCCATCACGCTCGTCCCGGCACGGACGCGGGCCGGGTTTTCCTCGGACCTCTATCTGCGGCTCACCACGCCTCAGCGCGACTATTGGTTTGTATTCGAGGTCGCCGCGTCACAGGGAAACATAACGCTAAATCCGGTCGGCGATCCCTACGCGTCCGAAGCGCGTGCAACCGGTCCGGCAAACACCATCGAGGCCTTTCGTACCCACTGGCCGGATGCGCCGGTGGATGAACTGCCGTCACTGCTGCGCTTCTATGCGTTGGATGCGGAACTGGGCTTTACCTTGGCGCAGCCGCAACAGGGGCAGCCGGCCCCACCTTGGCTGCTGATGCCGGAGTTGAACACGGCGCTTTGGTATCACTTGCCGGCATTGACCGACGATCCGGGAGCCGAACGTGACCCCATGCCACGGGGTATCTTCCGGCTAACGGCCTGCCTCGACACCGCCCCACCCGCAGCCTTCCCATGATACCGAAGGTGGCCGGGAGCGCTTTTCAGTTCATGCCGGCTTCAGCCCGTTTGAACGAACGGGGCGGAGTGCGTAGCGCAGTGCTATAGGCTCCGGCACGAGGGTTGGGGAATGCCGTCGCGTGACGGCGAGTGGAGACCTTTCAACCATAGCGCATGGGAAGGTGAACCCGACGATGAAACTTTCACATATCCTGCTCGCAGCCTGCATGTTTGCGCCGCTCGCCGCTCATGCCGAGACCCCGAAGGACCGCACGGTGGCTGTGATCGAAGAAGCCGGTTGTGTCCTCGATGCCTCGAACGTGAACGAAGTCCTCGACGGTCTCGGACTCAGCGATGAGGAGTTCCGCGTTATCGGCGAGGAACTCGTCGCCGAAGGGTTGGCCGATGTTTCAGAAATGGGCGTGTTCCGGCTCACCTCGCCAAATTGCCCTTCCGCACCCCTCAACGCGCATGCCGGGACCCCGAAAGATCGCACGGTTGCCGTGATCGAGGAAGCCGGTTGTGTTCTCGATCGCTCAAACATCAACGAGATCCTCGACGGCCTTGCGCTCAGCGATGAGGAGTTCCGCGCTATCGGCGAAGAACTTATCGCTGATGGTCTGGCAGAAGTTTCCGAAATGGGTGCGTTCAAGCTTACCACGCCATTTTGCGCATCAGCGGAGTGAGGCTGGTCAGTTTCCTTCTGGAGTTAACGAGGGCCTGAGCTCAAATAGCGCGAAAGGCAGAGTCGGAGCTTCAATTTAGCAGACGAATTGAGTATTAGCACTGTATTGGCGGTAGCGGGCCTGGGCGATGTTCGGTGTTATGCGGACAATCAGGTCCTGCGCGTGCTCATATCCCTGTTCTGCCGACCGTGTGAGCCAGTCGGCGGCCGCCAGAAAATCGCGCGAGACGCTTTGCCCATAGGTGTACATGAAACCAAGCGCGTATTGGGCCGCCGGTTCACCGTTTTCCGCATGTGGGCGCAGGAGCCGCATCGCTTCGCCAAAACGATCAGCTTCAAAGGCTTCCAGTCCAGCGCGCAATGTTTCGGCCGTTACCGGCCCGATATCGAAGCTGGCGAGGTTGTCGCACGCTTCCGTTTCGCCCGCCGAGCAGGCCTGCTGATAAAGTGAGCGAGCACGCGTCCGATCGGCCGGTCCGCCCTGTCCCTGTTCCAGCATGATGGCAAAGCCGTTGCAGCCGTTCGCGAGTCCCGCGTCGCATGAAGCCTCGAAACCCGTTCGGGCAACAGCAAGATCGACCTGGCCGCCTTCGCCATTGAAGGCCATGCGAGCGAGATTGAAACAGCCGGCTGCATGGTCGAACTGACAGGCCCGGTCATAAAGCCAGCGCGCATGTTCCATATCCTGCTCGCCGAAAGCCAGCCCTTGATAGGACATGACCCCGTAATTGTAGCAGGCCCGGCCATGCCCGAGATCGCAGGCGCGGCGGAAATGATCGCGGGCTTCCTCCATATTCTGGGCGCGATACGCACGAGCGCCCTGATCATACGAGCGTTCGGCCGACCGGGCCCTGCGCCGACTGGCTAAAACTCAGGCAAACGGCAACCGTAATGCCGAGTACGATCTGGCGATACATCCAAGCCTCCTCCTGTGACGTTCCTTGTGTCGACCCTGGCGCCGTTCCCGCCATTCGCACCCCCCTGAACAGGGGGGTGAACCGGAATCTGCCTTCGCCCAGGATCACGGAGGATTCAGAATGGAGGGAACAATGACACGAATCCTGATTTCAACGCTGCTTGTCGGCGCGACACTTCTCACTGCCGGTTGCGCCAACAGCGTTCTCAACGATCCCGAGGAGATGGCCCGGCGTCATGCCGAAGTCGCGCGGAATCAGGCCGCCTGGAACAAGTTCTGGAGTAGCGGAACGTCGGTCGGCGGCAGCAGCACCGCATCAAGCTCGACAAGCAGCGGCTCGTCCGGGTCATCATCTTCTGTCAAGACCTACGAGCCGCGCAGGTGCTACCAGACATCGAGCACGCACCAGACATGTTTCGACTGACCGGACAAGGATCTCCAGCCTCCTCCGCCAGCGCGAAAACATGGAGTATGATGTCCGGCGCCCTGCTGGTTGCTTCCATTTTCATCGTCATGCCCGCGCATGCCCAACTTCCCTTCACGCTGAAGGATTGCTTGGCCGATCGGGACGAGGACGCCAGGCTCCATATCTGCTCGATCATGTCCGGTACCGAGGAGGAAAAGGCGTTGGGCGCGGTCGAAGCGTCGCGCGTCCTGCGCGCGCGCGGCGAATACGATGCGGCCCTCGCTCTGGTGACGGGCCTGTGGCCCGGCGTGTCGCGCGACGCGGAATTGGGGCACATCTGGTTCGAACAGGGCGATCATAGGATGGCCGATTTTCACTTCGAGATGGCGCTCGAATACGGGCTCGACCCCGATCGGCAGACACGTGAGCGCATGGTCATTGCGGCGCATATGTATGGCGAGGAATTGCAATATTCGAGTGAAAGTTTCGCCGGCGCCATCGGCGCCTATTCCCGCGCGCTGGAACTGGATCCGGATTACATGACCAGCCTGCTCGGCCGGGCCGAAGCCCTGCAAAGGCTGGACCGACACGAAGAGGCGCTCGCCGATCTCGACCGGGCGATCGCGCTCGGCGCGGATTGGACAGGCTATCTTCTGCGCGCCCGCTCGCGCCGGGCGCTCGGCGATATGCCGGGCGCCATCGCCGATTTCCGGCGCGTGCTTGAGGAAAATCCTCAGCACACGGAAGCTCGCGAGGCGCTGGCCGGGTCCGGCACCCTGCCCTGACACAACAAAGGAGCCTTCGTACATGACCTCCCGAAGAACGCTGACCATCGCGGCCCTCGTTCTGCTCGGCATCCTTCTGGCCGGGTTCGCAGCGCTGGGGTTCTGCGATATTTACCAGAACCACATCATCAGGGATTGCGGTCCGGATTGCGACGCTCCACCATCCGACGGAACCGTTGAGGGTGGCTTTTGAGCGGTGGCAGGGTGAGCGATCGCTACGAGCATCATTTCCATGAACAGACCGTTGAGCAGTACGACAATCTTCTAACGCTGGCGCGCTATCTGGTTGTCAATGCCGGCACAATCGATGCCGCTGGCGGGCTGCTGTTCGATCGCGCCTATATGCTGGATTTCGAGCCGATGCCCGAGGGCGTCGCAGCGCATCCCCCCGCCGCCATGCCGCCGCTGGCCTATGGTCCGCTGGCCGGCATCGGGGCGCTGCCCGGCGAGGATTGGCAAGACTATTGCCAACGCGCTTTCGGCATCGAAATCCGACCCTACGACCCCTTCTGCCTCTGGCTGCAATCGCCTCTTTGGGCCAGGACCGAGCCGAGCGCGTTGGGGGCTGGATTGAGGATCGTCTATGTGCTCGATCTCGGCGTGCCGCACGATCATGTCGAGATTTCCATGGGCCAGGCCTGGACCGATTATGACGACAGCGGTTTTCTGTGGGACAAACTCGATATGGTGCCGGATGCCGGGACGTTGCCCCTGCGTCAATGGCCCGAATGGATCGGCGCGCCCACGCTCAACGCACGCCGTGCCGCGATCCCGCTCAATGCGGACAATCTGCGCCAGACGCTGATCGAACACGGAATCGCCCGGCCCGAGGACATTACAGGCGTGAGCGAAGAGGAAATCCGTCAGCTCGAATTCACGACCGGCGCGTTGCCGCGCAGCTACCGGCAGGTGCTTTCCGTGATCGGTCGCCGTGCCGGTCGGCTGGTGGACGACCGCGAGCTCCAGATCTACGCCGATCAGTTGCCCGAAGTGAACCGCATGGGCCGCGAAAGGCGCGCGGAATGGGAGGCGGAGGGTGGCGAGCCCATTCCCGACGACGCCATCTTCATCGGTGCGCGCTATGGCATGTCGCCCTGGTTCATCCTTGCCGAACCGCGCGCCTACCATCCCCGCGAGGATTCCCCGGTCTTTCTGTTCGATACGGATACGGGAAAGGTCGGCCAGGTCTCGATCAGCGTCTGGGGCTGGGTCGAGGGGCTGGTCCGCGATGCCGAAATCTTTATCGCCGAGGGCATCCCCGAGAAGAACGCCCGCCGGGGCCATCGGACGGAACTTCCGCCCCTGGCGCTGCAATACAAGCAGCAAGCGCAAAGGGATCGCAATATCACCATCGCCATGATGGCGGGCGCAGTGCTGCTCGGTGTAACCCTTTATCTCATCTATCGCCTGACGACCTGACCGGCACGAACAGCCGGCGCGCGAGCCAGGCGCAGGCCAGCGCAGCCATCAGGTGGCCCAGTGCCAACCAGAGGTAATCGTGGTTGTCGAGCGACAGCGGCTCCCGTCCCCCGAAATGCGGCGGCCCCATGATACTGAGCCGCAGGCCGAGCGCCGCGAGGGCGCAAAGCACAGCGCCCCAGTACGAAATAGCGCCGGTGCGGCGATACCAGAATCCCATGACAAGGCCGGTAACCAGAGCCTGAGGGGCGCCGAGAACATAAGCGATGATCACTCCGAAAGCGAAGATGAAGCCGAACGCCTTGAGCGGGGACCCGATCTGCATCAGTTCCGGCAATTCGCCGAAGCTGAGCATGATCGGGATAATGGCCCCGATGAGCGGCCCCATGAGCGCGAACAGCGCCACGATGCCGGCAAAGCGTTTCCAGGAAGGCTGATGCCACTGATCCGGCCCTGGAATTGGTTCAGTCGCCACTGCTTCCCTTTCCCGGTTTCAGAAATGCCAGGCGCTACCGGAATATCCGGCGCGCAGCCCAGGTGCAGAGGATCGTGGCGCCGATATAGGCGGGGAGCATCCCGCTTGTTCGGCTCAGCGTGACTCCATCGGCTGCAAATCGGTCACCCGAGTAAAGAAGCGGGACAAGCCAAACGACGAATGCTGCCCCACCGGCCGCCAACCAGGAGATTGTCCTGAACCGCCATTCCCAAAGCGCCACGACCAAGCCGACCACGGCGGCCGCCGGGAAGCCGATCGAATAGGCATTCGGCAGGCCGAAGAACATGCCGATCACGGCAATCTTCAGCAGTTCCAATACGCCCCCGGCCAAGTCGCTGATCGATGCCGGCGTTCCAGAGACTATCCCAAGCAGGACGAACCAGACCAGAAAGGTCGCCAGACCGGCCAAGGGACCCGTCGCGGCGAAAAATGCGACAATTCCCACCGAACGGCCCCAGTGGCGCCGGTCCTGCCTGCCTTTGGCCTTTTCCACGATTACCTCTCGCCTGTCGCCGGAATTGTCCGGCTACCGGAAGATCCGGCGCGCGATCCAGGTGCAGACAGCCGCCGCCAGCACATGCGCGGCAAGCAGCGCTCCGATCCATTGCACCAATCCTTGCGGTGGCACGACGGCGGTGGCTGCCAGCGACATCAGCAGCCAGAATGCGAGCGCGGCAACCAATGATGTTCTCCATGAAATCCCGCCCTTGCGACGGTCCCGGAACGCAACGACCAGCCCGACGCCCGCCGCCGATACGATCCCGTAGGCGTAGGCGAGGATCGCCGAGACAATGGTGCCGACCAACATGCCGCCCACGAACCGCCGGGCGATGTCATCGAAATTGCCAATCGCGATTTCGACGCCCACGGCATAGACGGTAAAAAGCCCGGTTACGCCGACCGCGCCCACCAGCGGTCCAAGCAAGGCATAAATGGCCACGATTCCGGCGAATCGCCCCCAGGATTGCGAACGGGGCCGAGGCTGGCCCGCTACGGTTTGGCTTTGCGTGTTCATTGGTTTTTCCCCATTCCGGAAATGCTCGACACCGTTGGACGACTGAAGATCGCTCGCGCGAGGAGCCAGCACAGCCCTGCTGCGGCCAGATGCGCCAGCAGAATCGCGCCCTGCGCGGCGCCTTCACCTTCCGACGCCGAGACGAGACCTGACGCTCGCGAAGCTGCCAGAACGCCCAGCACCAGGGCGGCTCCGAGCGCGACATAGAGTGAAATGCGTCCCGTGCGCGCATCCCATGCGGCAATTGCAAGTCCGACCAGCGCTGCCGGGGATGTGCCGGTGATGTAGGAAATCGGCAGGCCAAACACGAGGCCGAGCAGCATTACCCCCACGGCGAAACGCCCCTGATCCAACCAACCGTCCGCGGCGAGACCCGA
The DNA here is from genome assembly GCF_040819555.1 of Nitratireductor sp. GISD-1A_MAKvit. Classification (GTDB taxonomy): domain Bacteria; phylum Pseudomonadota; class Alphaproteobacteria; order Rhizobiales; family Rhizobiaceae; genus Nitratireductor. The sequence goes on along the minus strand of NZ_CP161920.1, from coordinate 2,678,779 downwards.
ACCGAGGCCCAAACCGGCAAGAAGAAGCGTAACCGCCAAGGCTCCGACGGGAGGTCCGAGCGCCACAAACACGGCGATGATGCCGACGAAGCGGCCGACGGAGGGTTTGGGTTTGCTGTCCTGGGCCTGTCCAATATCTGTCATGCTGGCAGATTGAACGCCGGCTCGAAGGGCCGCACCCCCCCGTTCAGGGGGGTGTGGGATCGCCGGATATCCATACGCTCACGCCATGTCGGAGAGCTTTGCCAGCATCGTCACCGTGATCGCCTTCGCCGTCGGTCTTTTCTATGCGGCGGGCGGGGTTCTACACATGCGTGCCCTGGTCATGGACGCTATGGCCAATGGACTGCTCACCGTGCTCGGAGACAGTAACGCCGGCAAGGAGCGTCGGCGCACGCGGATCATGACCCTCGGCGCGGCGCTGACCTTTGCCTCCGGGCTCTCGCTGTTGGCGATGTCGCGCTGGACGCTGCCGATCTTCGCCGTCAACGCGGCGCTTCAGGGCGCCTACCTCCTCTGGGCGGGCCGGGCCTTCCCGCCGCAGAACGACAACGAGCGGCGGGGACGGCGCAGCACCGTTCGCGCCTTCCTCATCTATCTTGCGGCATTCGGCTTCGTCGTTGCGCTCGACCGGCTCGGCCTGTGGCGCATCTGGTTCGAGCCTGCTCTTATTGAGCTTGCGATCATCCTTGCATCGGCAATCGCGGTTTCATGGTTTTTCCGGCGCGGCTTGCGGGCTCCGAGCGAGGGGCCGGCTCCGATGCACGCACCCGCCCCGCAGGTGGAAGCCCAGGTCTCGCTGCCTCCGGAACGGTTGAGGCTGGCCCCCGAGTATCACTGTTCTTCCCTGTGGGACGACGAGCGCGGAAACATGCTCCTTCCCATCGATCTGGAGTTGAGCCCCGAGCTGGTGGCGCGGATCGAGGCATGGAACGAGGAATTTCAGGCGACCTATCGCGAGGACAATCCGCTCGGCGCCGTTTTCCCGAGTGTTGCGGCGGAACGTGCCTGGGTCCGGGAAGGCTATGCCATCGCCGGGGATCTCGGGCGTGAATGGCCCGGACCGCTCAACGTGCAGATCTCCGCCCTCGACATGCTTGTGCGCGATGCCCGGCACGATCTTTCGCCATGGACCCCGATGCCCGAGGATCGGGGGCAATGGATCGGGGAGCTTTGCGGCGTCGCGGAGATCGAGGCGGCGATCACGAGGCTCGACGAGCTCTCGCGTGAAAGGGATGGGCTGCCGGACTGGGACGGGGACAGCCGCGACGACATCGCCCGGACGCAGGAGCTGTTCAAGTGCATCCTCGCCCACGTTCCCGCGCGTTATATCTTGGATGTCGCCGCCGGGCTCGAAAGCCCGCAATGGGGCACGCGCGTTTACGTCGCGGGCGCGCTGGCCGAGCATGAGCACGAGACTGCGCTGCCGATCCTGCGCGATGCGCTGGCCCGCGAGGAAGACGAATCCGCCCGCCAACTGATCGCCATGTTTCTGGCCAACGCCGAAAGCGAGGGACGATGACACCCAGCATATCCAACCGCATCGCCTGTCTCGCGCTGGTTGTTTCGGCCATGAGCGCGCAGGTGGCAATGGCTCAGGACTTCTCGCCCTATCTCAAAACGACCGGCCGGGGCGCCTACGACCTCTATAACGATACCGTCCTGTGCAACGCGGTGCTGGAGCGGGCGTTTGAGGCCGAGCCGAAGAGCAAGCAGCGCCCGGAGCTCGAAAAAGGGGTCAACTACACGGTCAATTTCGCGCTGTTCCTGCTCGAAAGCGGCAATGTCGTCGATATGAGTGGGGCGATCCTCGCGCCAGACAACCTGCCCATCGACCGGCGCAATGCCCGCGCCGACTGGCAGGCCGTGCTCTTTTCGCTAGAGGACGAGGGCGAGGCACCAGATGCCGAGATCGTCCGCTGCCTTCGTCTCTACGGGCATGACTGGGAATAGGATGCACCACCATAAACCGAGGGGCGCATGAACCCCGACGACAAAGAGCAGTTGCTCGACACGAGTTTCCGCTTCGTGAGCTGGCTGCGCAATCACTTTCCCGAGGCGAAAGACCGCATCCTTGAGGACGCGATTTCCTTCAACGGCAGTTTCGGAGAGCTCATTCGCACGACACCCACTCTGTTCTGGAGCTACGTCGGCGACCGGGACTATGACATCCTGACCCGGAAATCGGATAACGGCGAAAGCATCCTCGACCGGGTGACGGAAATCATCCGAAACGCGCCGCCCGCAGTCCGCAACGAGGTCGTGGTCGGCTTTGTCGAAGGGCATATGTTCCCGCGTCCCGATTCACCGCTCGCCCACGACCTGCGCAAGGCCCTGGGGCCGGATATCGGGCTGGGCGATGTGTTTTGACCCCCCTGAACAGGGGGGTGAGCCCGCTTCCGACGGTCGATAATTTGCCGGCATGATTTCACGGATTGGAGGATGGCGATGCGATTTCCTGGTTTGAGTATCGTCGCCACGGCCGCAATTGCAGCCGCCATGTCTGCGCCCGCCACGGCGCAGGAGTGGTATGCACGAGAAACCCCACTCATATTTGATTTCGGCGCGTTATGTGACATCAGCTCAGGGGAAGCGCGTCCGCTTGTCGGGTTCACCTTCCAGAGAGACAGAACCCGTTTCGGCCTCTCTGCCGACGCGTTTTTTGACCGCGACGACATACGCGAATATCGAGCCACACTGCCGTCAGGCACCTCATTCACTATGTCTTTGGGTAGCGACCCATCTTCGTACTTGGCCGTGCTTACTTTTAGTAGCCGAGAAGCCGGCCTGCAATTCCTTGAGCATTTCCTGGTCTCTGGCGATTTTTCCCTCACAGGCAATGGTGTCCACATTGAAATTCCTGCCTTGCCCAGCGCGTCCAGCGAAATGGAGAACCTTCACAACTGCCTGAGGGAACTCGACAATGGCTGATCGTTCCTTCCGCTCGACAACTTGCCGGCATGGTTTCGCAGACTGGAGGCAGGAGATGCGATTTTCGACCGTTAAGGCCAGTGCTCTGCCCGCCCTTGCGGTGGCGCTCATGGCGATTGCAACACCTGCAATCGCGCAGGAGTGGCGCGTCACACCAGCACCGCTTGAAGTCCAGGGGATCACTACTTGCAGTATGGGCCTGATGGATCATCCCGAGTACTCTTTGGCCATCACGCTCAATGGCGATAAGCCCAATTTGCTTATCCGATCACCCCTCCTAATGGGTGTCCATGGCTCTACAGACATCGTGCTCAGATTCCCTGACGGATTCCAGTCCAGGGTACCGCTGATCAAGGATAGCACAGACAGCGACACGGCGATGGTGGAGATTCAGTCGGACGCTAACCTGTACGACATGATCGACGGCTTCGCAGTGCCCGGTGACTTCTCGGTCGTAGTTTTGGGAGGGAGGCCCACTGCGTTCAGACTCCCTGAAGTGCCCGCCGCGGAGCACGCGATCCCCACGATGAAAGACTGCGTTGAAGAGTTCTACTATGGCTGACCGTCCCGCCCGGCGCGCAACCGCGCCATCCATTGCCCTGTTGCTAGCGGCATTCCTCTGCGCCCCCGCCTTCGCCCAGAGCTTCGAGGACGGTCGCGCCGCCGCGCAACAGGGCGATCCAGCCACGGCCATCGCGATCTGGACGCCATTGGCCGAGGCAGGCGATCCGGAAGCGCAATACTGGCTGGCGGAGTCCTTCTGGGGCGGATGGTGGGGCGTGCCCGAAAATCTCGAGCGAAGGGCGTTCTGGCATATGCAGGCAGCCGAGCAAGCTCATGCCCCGTCCTACGTGCAGTTGGGCCGGATGTACGAATTGGGGCATCACTTCGCGCAGGACGATCGGGCGGCCGCTGAGTGGTATGCCCGCGCCGCCGAAGCGGGAAACGCTGACGGACAATACGCCCTTGGTCATTTTTATTATGAGGGCCGCGGGGTGCCCCGCGATTTCGGCCGGGCCTACGGCCTCTGGCGGCAGGCAGCCGCCCAGGGACACGAAGGCGCGCAAGCCGACCTGTGCGCGGAGATCGCCGACTTCTGCAAGGACGAGTGACCCCCCTGAACAGGGGGGTGAGCGTGACGCCCGCCGCCCTTAGCCTCCGGGCAAACGCATCCACGCCGGAAGGTTCGCCGCCAATGCCAAAACGCGTCGCCAGGAACGCAGCTCTTGCCCTTTTCTCCGCCGTCTTGTCCCTATCCGCCGCACCGGCGCTTGCCGGCACGGTGACGCTCCAGTCCATGCAGTTCTCGGCCGGCAAGCCGGTGCCGCATCTCCACTACGAAGGCGAGGTCATTGAAGGCGATCTGGAGCGGATCGCCGCCGCGGTCAGCCAGTATGTCGATTGCGACCCCAAAACGCTGCCCGATACGGGCGGGAATTGCGCCGTCATCACCATGACCAGTGAGGGCGGCAATTATGTCGAGGGATTGCGGATCGCGCATTTCTTCCGCGAGAACGCCATCGCCACCTGGGTGAAGACCGGCTCGTATTGCTATTCGGCCTGCGCCTTTGCCTTTCTCGGCGGTTCAGGCCATTCGTCCTGGCCCGCGACGGGCGATTATATAGACCGCACCATCGAGCCGGGGGGCACGCTGGGCTTTCACGCGCCCTATGTTGTGGCGGACTCCCTTGGGGAGCTTGTTGCTCAATACGGCGTCCAGGAGGTGTTGGGCGCATCGCGGGAAAACATCGCCCTGATGATCGACCAGCTCGTCTACTGGAATGTCGATGACGGCGTTCTCTCGCGCATCACCAATATGGGCGCCGACGAGGCCTATACCGCGTCCACCGCGCAGGATCTCTATCTGCTGCGCACCGCCCTGCCGGACGCGCCGCGCCGTCTGTGGGCGCCCGACCCGGCCGAGGCGCTGCGCAATGCCTGCATGCGGCTGCTCGCTCATCATGAAGATGTCTGGCCCTATGACGTGCGCGACCGGCTTGCCGGCGAGATCGCCTACAATATCGGCACCGACGATCGCGGCTGGGCGCTTTCGGGATACGAGCTCACCGGCAATCCCGGCGGGCTGACCGTCAGCTACTGCGCCGTCCACACCACCGACGCACATCTTGGCGCCAATGCCGACATCGCGCTCTATTACGGCCCCGGCGTCGAAGGCCATATGCGCCCGGCGCTGACTTTCTTCCACCGCCCCGAGGGCTGGTCCACGCTGGGAACCGGCGGCACGGCCGCCCAACGCATTTTCCAGAAGGGCGGGATCGGCCACTTCTTCCTGCCGCCCGAGGCCGAGCTTGGCGGCGCCCATGCCCTGACCTGGCGGCTGGTGGGTGAGGATTTTCTGAAAACCGGCCAGTTCGGACAATGACCCCCTGAACAGGGGGGTGAGCGGGGCGTCTCCCGCCTCTAGCCTGCGTCCACGGTTTCATGGATCGAGAGGTTTTCGATGAGTTATTCCGGGTTCGTATCCGTCACCGCCGTTGCCGCCGCCATGTTGACACTTGCGGGTGCCGCTCAAGCCCAGCAACAGGCGTGGGGCGTCAGCGATACGCCGCAGACGGACAATACCGGACCATACTGCGCACTCTGGTATGGCCGCACCCGGCCGATGCTTCAGCTTCAGGTCAGGAACGATCGGCGTTTGCTGATCCTGGCCGCCCCGGAGTTCACCGAAGCGCGGGGCGGGGATACCGCGACGCTGCGCTTCCCCACGGGATTTGAAGCGGGCATTCCGATCGTCAATGCCGACGGCGAGGGCATCTTCATCGTGCGCCTTTCGCCGGCTTCCGTGGACACGCTGCTTGAAAACCTCTCGACGCTCGGCGTCTTTCGGGTGACGGTTTCAGGGCATTCAGTCAGCTATCCCGTATGGCAGGACCTGGCAGGGGCCATCGTCCACCTGCGCAACTGCGAAAGCCAATTGCCCGCTTCGTAAGGAGATCCATCATGCGCCCGTCTGGCCTCACCGCTCGCCCCACGCTTGGCGCCGGGTTCGCTGCGCTGGCATTGCTTACTGCCGCGTCTGTTCATGCGGAACCGTTCGATATGGAGGCAATGCTCGAACCGGCCCGAACTGTCGCATTGGAGGATGCACAGTTCTGGCTGTTGACCGAAGGCGGCGGCTACGCGAATGGCGGCAAATTGAAGCCCTTCCGCCTGACCACCCACTACGACGAAGGCGCACGCGTGGAAGGCGGCCAGAGCGTCGCCTGGCAGGACCTCTATGGTGGAGTCGATTGCACGTCGCGGGAAATCTACATCGGAACAACCACACGCCGCACTGCAAGCGGTGTGATGACCGGAGGCGACCTTCCTGGCGATGATGTCATGCCCATCCAGCCCAATACCCTAGCGGCGGCGGTCGCCGATGGCCTGTGCAACGGCGTCTATGCCAGCGAGGCGATCGTTCCCGCGCAGAGTTACGCTGGGCGGGTGGCGTTCGCCCGCTACTACTTCGAGCGGCGGCGCAGCGGTGGGAGGCAGTGACAATACCAACTTCAGGTCCCATCCCCCAGAGCAGGGCGCTTGCCCTGCATGACTGATCAGGAGGGTTTCGATGCATTTTTCGGGTTTCGCGGCTGGCCTCAAAGCCGCATTTGCCGCGATGGCGCTTCTCGCCGCCTCGCCTGCCGTAGCGCAAGGAGATAGCGCGCTGGGACGCTGGATGGTGACGGCATCGCCCGGCACCTATAACAACGGCACATCCTATTGCACGCTCCAGAATAGCAACACGCGGCCGATCATCGAATTCACGATCATGGGATATCGCGATGGCCGTGTCTCATTTGTCGGGATCGCAGCCGATCAGTTCCTGAATGTCCCGGAGCGGGGGCACGCGACGTTCCGTTTCCCCTCGAGCGAGGAAGTCACCAAGGCTTACCGGAAACGCAATGCGGCCATTTCGTTCACGACCTTCGGCCCCTCGTCCTTCATGGAATTCGTGCAGCATCTGGATACATCGGGAACACTGACAGTCGAGATCGAGGAGAGCAGTGTCAGTTTCGCCGTTCACGATGTGGGAACCCAACTTCCTGTCCTGAGCCAGTGCGCGGACACTCTTCCCCTGAAGCCATGACCTTCGCGCGACCGGTATTCCGCTTGATCATTTCCGTCGCTTTCGCCGCTCCATTCCTGTCGCCAGCCTATGCGGAAACACCCGACGGCGAGGCCTTCGTTGCCGCCTTCGGCGAGGTCTGCATCCCCGAGCGGCTGAGCTACAAGGGCACGGTTGCGCTGGCCGAAAAACTGGGCTGGCAACACGTCGTGCCCGGAGAGAATGCCGGCTATGACCGCTTCATCGCCCATTCCGACGCCCTTCTGGCTGAGGAGGTCGCGGAGGATCCGGACTTAATCGAGGGAACGGGCAACGCGTGGTTTACCCGCGAGGTTGGCGAACGGCCGCATCTTCTGGCGGTCAGCTACCTGCTGACGGAGTATCTCGATGCACTGGGCTGCTATCTCTACGATTTCGCTGCGACCGCGCCCATCGACCCGGAGCCGGTGACGCGGCTGCTTGGCCAGCCCATCGCCCACACCACCGATGGTGGGGATCCATTCTACGCGGTCGATCCGGAGCTGCTCGTCACCACCGTCTGGGGTCCGCCGCCCAGCCTGCCGCGCACGCTCGATACCTATTTGACCTTCATCCCCCAAGCCAGCGAGGTGGCGGCGCAGACGGGCTTCACCGGGCTGATGCTCAAATCCTCGACCTCGCTGCCAAACCGCGAGGAGTGGCAAGAATGAGCCGGTGCCATTTTCGCTTCGCGATGCGCTGCCCATCCCTGACATTCCTTGGTCGGGTGATGGGCGCATTCGTCAGTTCAAGAAAACGCAATCAAGCATCGTGCAATTGCGAGGGCAGCAAATGGAGCAAGAATTTTCCTATCGACCCGCGCCGCTGGGAAGAGCGGTGAAGATCAGCGTCGGACCGAACCGGATCACTGCGAGAGGGCTCTGGTCGGTTGATCTTTCGGATCTCGATAAGGCGGCCTTCGTCCGTACGCGCCTTGGCGGCAATCAGATGATCCGACTTGATCTATACACCGGCGATGGCCGTCATTCGGTGTCATATAATGGGAGCATGGCGGGGATGGAGGCCAATGAAGATGCGCGGCAGCACCGCGCTGCCATGATTGCCACATTGCACGCGCTTTCGAGGGTTCGTCCTGAAATGCGGGTTGCACTCGGGGCGGTGCAAGGTGCCCGCTGGGGAATGTTCGCGGTCGGCGCCGGAGCCGTCCTGCTTGGGGCTGGTCTCTTGGTCGCCGCCGTCGCCACCGGGGTGTCGGGTGACCGGCTCGTTGCGGCAGCCACGCCGGTCGTTCTGCTGCTGACGCTTGGTGTTTTACTGATCGCAAGCTACGGGCCGTGGCGTGACCGCCCCCAAATCGATCCGGTGGACCTTGCCAACACGCTCGCAGAAACGGCAACAGGATCACCTACACCACGCTCCGCGCCAGACGAGCGGTCACAATGAACCGCCTGATCTCGACATTGACCGTCATTCTGTTTCCCGTCGCTGCAATGGCCCAGGCGCCGGTTATCGGCCCGGCGACCTGCGAGGCCGAGCGGGCCGTCTATGAAATGACCGCCCCCGATACGGACGAGGTCTGGCGCATCGGGCTCGTTCCGGCGCGCAACATGGCCTCCATCGCCTCCGATCTTTATCTCAAGCTCACCACGCCCCAGCGCGACTACTGGTTCACCTTCTCCGTCTCCCAGGGCTATTCCGGCATATCGGTATTTCCCGTCACCGACCCCTATGCGGATAGCGGTCCGCGCGACCTGCTCGGCCCGCCCTTCGGCGCCAACGCCGATGGCGTCACCGATCCCGACATCCTGGGCGCCCTGCGCTTCCTCACGCTCGACGCCGAACTCAACATTGCGTTCGAGCCTCCCATGAGCGGCGAGGACGCGCCGCCCTATATTATGCTGCCCGAGCTCGGCCGCGCGCTCTGGTACGACGCCGCAGCGCTGACCGACGACGAGGCCGCCGACCGCGATCCGATGCCGCGCGGCGTGTTCAGGCGTACGCAATGCCTCGTCGCTCCGCATCCGACGGCCGGGCCATGAGGTGAAACTGCGCCGAAGCGCGAAGGGATGGAGACCGATGCCGATAGATGGGTGCAAGCCGGGTGACGGGTCGTCGCCGCCGGTTCCGCCATACTGGTTCGATGGCATGACAGGCGGAGAAACGCCGCCCCGCGTCGCCGCCGCCGCCGCGCTCGACGATTTCGCGGATGCGCTGAGCAATGCCCCGCGCTGGCTGCTGGAAACGGGCTGCGGCGGCGCGATAACGCTACGGGTTTGCGCGCACCGCCAGGGGGAAGGCCTCGAAATCCTGGCAGAGCTGGCCGGCGAGCATGCGCAGATCGTCCTTGAACCGCACGTTTCGGGCTGGCTGTCGATTGCCGCTGTGTGTGGCGGCCAAGAAGTCTTTCGCGCCTGGCTCGACCGCCCCTATGAAGAATTCGAGTTCTGGCCCGAAGGTGTGGCGATCCCAGGCAGGACAATCGATGCACCGGGGCGCATCGGCAAGCGGCGCAACTGGATCAACCTCTCGGCAGCGGCATGGCCGCAATTGGCACGATTCGCCAATGCGGCCGGCATCGTGGCGGCGATTGAAGCGGAAGCGCCGACGATGGAAAGGCCGGACAGCCCATGACGATGGCAAGGTATGGGCGCTCGATGCGAACCGCATTGGCCGCCGCCGCGATGCTGGCGCTTTCCGGCTGCTACGAGACGCAGCTCCCCATCGTCACGCAGCAGAATGCGTATACCAGCCCGCTCATACCCGATGGCCGATATTGCGAGATGACGTTCGAGGATACCCGTCCGGTCACGGGGACTGGTCAGTGCATCACCCTGACCTGGGTGGACGGAGCCAATGGCTGGCGCACCGACAATCTTCTGCTTCCGGGCGACGAGCATGGCGTCTCCATACGCGCCCGCAAGCTGGGTCACGGAAACGACGCGGTCGACCGCAGCGGCTTCTTCATGGTGCAGGCCGGCCCGCAACCGCGTCAGGCCGCGATTGGCGGGCGCACGGTTCCAGTCGCCACGGCCCACCTGATGGCTGTGCTGAGAAGAGGTGACATGTTCGCCGTTATCGACAGACATCTCCCGCAAGCTCCCGTCATCGAGCGCGCGCACGAGCGGGGTATCGGCCTCGCGCCGGGAGAGAGCAGGCTGACCATACCGTCCGTCAGCACCTTGTCCTCGGACAGGGCAGACCTCGTCGGCGCCTGGCTGGCGCGCGAACTGACCCACGAGGTCCATGCCGCCGCCTTTCCCGGGGCGGAGCCGGAAAGGAATGCGATCCGAATCTTCGTCCCCGGCGGCGTCGCCGACAGGGAGGGGCCGGATGAGCTGGCCGCGCGCGCCCGGACGATGCTCGATGCGGTGGTGTTCGAGGCTGGTGTTCTCAATCAGGCGCTGGGTCTCGGCCTGCCGCCGGCCCGGATCGATCCTGAGATACTCAATCGGACAACACCGTCAGTATCGCCCGCGCCTTCGTCTGCGCCCATGATACCCGCCTCGCCATCACCGGCGCAACCCGAACCTCCTGCCCGTGGTGCGGCCGTCCAGGCGCCCTATGACAGGTATCGGCATTGTATGGGTTTGCTGGACGGCGCCCGGTCATATGCAACCGTTCTGTCAGCGTATCTGGGAGACATGGCGCGGGAAGCCCGCTTGGCCGGTCATGCAGGGACAGCCGCCGATTTGGAAGGGCTGAGGGAGACGGCGGAAAACGAAGCGGCCGTGCTCACCACGCTCCAGGCGCATTGGGACGATCTGGGTGAACGATTCGAGGCCCTCGGAGCAGACCGGCAAGTGGGCGAAATCAGCTTCCTTCTCGGCAAGACGGAATTCGGCGTACCGGACCAGGACCGCTTATGGTCCGGTGGCGGGGAATTGAGCGCCGCCATTCGAAAATTACGGACCAACAGAGACGCCGTGATGGCCTGCTTCAGTTCAATCCGCGACCCGTCCGCGCGGTAATCACGGCCAGGACGTCCCAGGGAACAGCGGCAGGCGTGGTTTTGGATCACTGGCTATTGAAATGGCGCCGAACAGCAGCGCGAGCGATGCGATGGTCTGGAAACGGTGCATCCAGGGCAACACGCTGCGAAGGGACGCAAATATCCATCATTAACATATGCGGCAGTGTGTCAGTCCCTGGCGTTTCTATCGGCCCGGCGCTGGTTTCGCCTGCCACCTGACGATCCTCTAGGAACAGCTCCAGCCTTTGCGATTGCAAGGTCCGTGCCTGGCAATCCACACGCATCAATGAGGCATTAGCGTCGAAGGATATATCACGGACCGTACCGATAGAATTATAGAAGGACCAAATCCAGACATCCACCGGTGTCTCGGGTGCCGTTTCGGGCAATTCACCGGCGATCAATACAACCACCGTCGGGTTTGAGCCGACCACGTGCAAGGGGCCGCCGGCCCTCTCAGCCTCCTGAGCGAAGCTGGATGAAGGCGTGCACACCATGACTGCGGCAACGCAGGCGAGGACGGAGCGGCGGAACATAGGCTATCTCCAGAAGCAGACGATGACCGCATCAAAATAGACCGCCGAGGACAAATCTCACCCCCCTGAACAGGGGGGTGCCAAGTTGACGGCCGCCGCGTGAGATTCTCGACCGGAGGATGTCACCGCATGAACGAAGCTGCCCTGCGCTATCTGAAATATGTGCTCAAGACCGCGGAACTGGGCAGCATGCGGAAGACAGCCAAGGCATTGGCAGTTCAGGAATCCACTGTAAGCCGAAATATCGCGGCAATTGAACAGCGCCTCGATCTTCAGGTCTTCGAGCGCCATAACAATGGCGTCCGGCTGACAGACGAGGGGCGCGATTGGATCGCAAGCGTCCGCGATCACTATGACGGCCTCGAAGAAGCCCTGAGCAGGGCCGCGCAGCGCAATAGAAACGGGGAGCAACTCCACATCGGGCTTTCCGCGCCGTTCGGCCGGACGTTCCTCGTCCACCTCATCGACCGCTTCGAACGCCGCTATCCGCAGATCGAGGTCACCTTGCAGGACGGCTCCTGCCGCAAGCAGGCCAACGCCATTCGCCGGCGCCATCTCGACATCGCCTTCATGTGCGGCGGCTGTCAGATGCGATCCTGCCAAAGCGAGACGATCTGGGAAGAAGGCATGGCGGCCTTGCTCCCGGCCGGCCACCCGCTTGCCGGAAAGGACGCGCTGACCTGGACCGACTTCGCAGGCGAGCGCCTCCTCGTACCGCAGGGCACCGACGGTCCGTTGCTCGACCCATGCCTGACGCAACGGATCGCGGCAAACGATCGCGCGCCGAGGATCGAACAGTGCCGTGCCTGCCAGGCGACGGTCATCCTCAAGGTGCAGATCGGTAAGGGGTTTACCATCACCGGCGCAAGTTTCGCGAGCGGTGTCAATATTGAAGGGACGGTGTGGCGGCCGATCATCGGCCCGAACAGCACAGGAACCATCCAGGCCGTCTGGCTGGACACCAACCCAAAACGCGCTGCTCTGCATCTTCTCGGCATCGCCAGAAGCATGGCTGCAAAACGCCGGCGAGGTTCGATGTGATTTGGAGGAGGGTGGCGCACCCGACAGGATTCGAACCTGTGACCTTCGGCTTCGGAGGCCGACACTCTATCCAGCTGAGCTACGGGTGCATTCGGTGTTCAGATAGTGATGGAGACCGAGCAGGGTCAATCACGAATCCAACTTCGTAACGACTCAAACGGAGCGGGCGAAAAAAGCTCTGCCGATTGTCGCCGTTCGTACTCTACAAGCTCCTTCAACTTGCTTCCGTGGTGCTTCCGTGACCACGGAAGCGGCTTCTCTGCTTCCTTCGAGTTCCGCCAATTGATTGGTTTTACTCGATTTTTTTGCCTCACACCCTTTGCCCACTTGACTTAGCCTTGCCTTCGGAGGGCAGCGCTCTATCCAGCTGAGCTACGGGTGCTGGCCGTGGCGCGGGTGACGAAGCACCAGCGCGTCGCTTTCATAGCTGAAGCCTTCGCTGGCATCAACGATGAAATGCACGACGGGAAATTTCCAACCGCGGGCGCCTCAAAATGTGTTTCTGCGCGATCTCAAGCCGGCGGCGCTGTTTGACGAGGACAAACGGGCACGGTGGATGCGCTGATCTCTTCTCGGGACCACCGGAAGGCAAGGCGGCGTGGGCGCGCCTTTATCAGACTGGTGGTGGCGCGGCCTGAAGCACTCGTCATGGCGCCGCTCGGCAGAACGGGGGGGGGCGGCATTGCCGGGCGGAGCCGCTTTCCAAGCAGTCAGCCGGAGCGTTCATTCCTTGCCGGATGTGTCGCTGCTGCGCGCGCCCTTGTTGAGATCACGGCGCGCACGTACATCCTTGTCCATCTTTTCAAAGCTTTCGATCACGTCATCGGCCTCCTGCTTCACATCCGGAACGGCGTGTCGTTGGTTGCGGACCTTTTCCTGATCATCACCCTGAAGCTGATTGTTTCCCATCCTTTCGGCGGCAAGGTCGCTGCTGCGGATTTCCGATGCACGCTGTTTCTTGCGATGGTCATTCATGGCGTATCTCCTTTCAGGATCGAACGGTGGAAAGGCACATCCGTTCCATCGCTGGCAGGAAATCCTCATGCACATCCCGGGTGGACCGACACCGCAACTGGAACGCAGCAGCCAAAAACCCGTTGACATGGTCGGGTTCACTGGAGCTACGGATGATGTGGAACTGGCTCGAAGAGTATCATGGTTCGGTGAGTGCGCTTGCAAGCGTTCTCACCCTGGTCATCTGGACGCTCTACTTCCAGATATTGCTAAGCAGCTACAGGCGCACGCTGCGCGCCAAAATCCTGATCAACCGTGGGGCAGGGCAGCATCTGGATGCCCACTGTCTGATCGCCAACATGAGTGCGGAACCCATCTACATCGAGGCTGTGCTGGTCGATGTCGGTCTTGGGGGGGGAGAGGAGGGGGCGATGCAATGGCAGCGCTGCTCGCTCAGTGATCTCGATCTCGATGTTCAGGATCGCAGCGATCCGCGTCCGCAATGGTTTCAGGGGGCCGCTCGACAGCAGCGAATGGATTGACATCGGCACCTACAGACAATTGATCGGCCAGGCGGTCGCGCGCGGTGAGGCGGCCTCACGCATGCGGCAGGTAACCATTACGGTGGTGGCAACCTACCGGGCGCAGGATACGCTGGTTGCAGCCCGCCGCACTTTCGACATCACGAGAGATTCCGCGGGCGAGCGGCTCTCCCCCCGGAACTTCACGGCGGAGCAGATCAGATCACGCAGGCAGCGCCGGGTGATCGAACAGCTCATGCGTAGCGAGCGCCTGGATGAGCACGGTGGCGCCGTTTCTTCTCCACATTTGGGCAACCGCGCAGGTTGATGCGGCGGGCGTCTCACGGGCCGTGGCAGGGCTTCCGGAAGGGGTCGTAAAGGGCAGTGAGCCGGAAGCCCCAGAGCCACGTTCAGGCTTTTGCAGCCGCGCAAAGTGCCCGTTCGAGATCTGCCTGCAGGTCTGCCACGTCTTCAAGACCGATCTGCAGGCGAATGACGGGACCTTCCTTCGGAGCATGTGCAACGGTGCGGTCGTTCAGCTGGACATGGACTGCAAGGCTTTCATAACCACCCCAGGAATAGCCCAGGCCGAAATGCTGAAGTGCATCCAGAAATGCGTGCGCTTCCTTTTCTCGACCACCATCGAGAACAATGGAGAAGAGGCCGCTGGCACCGGAGAAGTCGCGTTTCCACAAAGCGTGTCCGGGATGCGATTCGAGCCCGGGATGGAGCACTCTTGCGACACCCTTCTCGCCTTCGAGCCAGCGCGCCAGCGTCAAGGCGCTGTGCTGGTGCCGCTCAAGGCGGACCCCCATGGTGCGCAGACCCCGAAGCACCTGGTAGACATCGTCAGGGGCTGCGCAGACCCCAAGCGCGCCGTGGGCGTCAAGCAGACGCTCCCAGCACGCTTCATTGGCCGAGACGGTGCCAAGTAGAACATCCGAATGGCCGGCCGGGTATTTGGTGGCAGCCTGAATGGAGATGTCCACTCCGTGGTCGAGCGGGCGGAAATAAAGCGGCGTAGCCCAGGTGTTGTCCATCATCACGACTGCGCCACCGTGATGCGCCACCTCGACGATGGCGGGAATGTCCTGCATCTCGAACGTGCCGGAACCGGGTGCTTCTGTAAGGACCACTTTGGTGTTGGGTTGCATCACGGCCGCGATGCCCGCACCGGCCAGCGGGTCGTAATAGGTGACCTCCACCCCGAGGCGGGCCAGCATCGTATCGGCGAAATGACGTGTCGGATGGTAGACCGAGTCGACAATGAGGACGTGGTCGCCGGCAGAAAGAAACGCAAGCAGCGGCACGGTGACGGCCGCCAGACCGGATGGCACGAGGATCGTGCCTGCCGAACCCTCCAGCTCGTTCATCGCAGAAGCGAGTGCATCGGTTGTTGGCGTGCCGCGTGTGCCATAGGTGTATTTCTGGTTTCGTGTGGCCATCGTGTGGGCATCGGGAAACAACACGGTTGACGCGTGAACCACGGGCGGGTTGACGAAACCGTGAAACGCGTGCGGATCGTTGCCGATATGTGCAAGCCGCGTGTTGTCTCCGACTTTAGTCTTAGTCTTCTCGTTCATGGAACCTGTCGCCTGATTGACTGCGGTCTCACCCGGATGCTTTTGGGGAAGGAGGATCCCCGCATACCGGGCGCGTGGGAGGCCGGATGGAACGCCATTGGCGGCGAACCGTCAACCGGACATGAGCCCTGTGGCTTGCTCTGGAGCAAGGGTCTTTGGCTCTTGACCCAAAGAGATTTATGGCATTCGATGGAACCAGTGCGTGGGAGAGGAAGCGCGTGTCCACTCGCCCTTAGCGGACGGTGTTTCGTCTGCAGGTGCCGGGTCGTGTCATTCGCCTGCTTCTGCACTGTAAATGTCAGGGGATAAGCCCGAACACAGAAAAAAGGGTTCGAAATCATGAGAAATACTGTCAAGGCGTTGCTAGGTTCGGCCGTGATCGCGATGATGTCGGTACCGGCTTCCGCAGCCACGCTGGACGACGTGAAGGACGAAGGCCATGTCCAGTGCGGTGTGAACACCGGCCTGATCGGCTTCAGTGCACCGGACGACCAGGGCAACTGGAAAGGTCTGGACGTCGACTTCTGCCGCGCCGTTGCCGCCGCCATCTTTGACGATCCCGAGGCAGTGGAGTTTAGCCCGCTTTCCGCGAAAGACCGTTTCACGGCGCTTCAGTCGGGCGAGGTGGACGTGCTCTCGCGCAACACCACCTGGACGATCAACCGCGACACCGCGCTTGGCCTCAACTTCGTCGGCGTGACCTACTATGATGGCCAGGGCTTCATGATCAACGCCAAGAAGCTCGAGGGCATCAAGTCCGTGCTGCAGCTTTCAGGCGCTGCGGTCTGCGTGCAGGCCGGCACGACCACGGAGCTGAACCTGGCCGATTACTTCAAGGCAAACAACATGGACTACAGCCCTGTTGTTTTCGAGAAGTTCGAAGAGGTGAACGCCGCCTATGATTCCGGACGCTGCGATGTCTACACGACCGACCAGTCCGGCCTTTATGCGGTTCGCTTAAACCTGACCAATCCGGACGACCACATCGTTCTGCCCGAGATCATTTCCAAGGAACCGCTCGGCCCGGCAGTGCGCCATGGTGACGATCAGTGGTTCGACGTTGTGAAATGGGTCTACTACACCCTCATCAATGCCGAGGAGCTGGGCATCAACCAGGCCAATCTCGAGGAGATGATGAATTCGGAGAATCCCGAGGTTCGGCGCCTTCTTGGCACGGAAGAGGGCTCCAAGCTCGGCACGGATCTGGGTCTGACCAACGACTTCGCCGTGCGTGTGATCAAACATGTGGGCAATTACGGCGAGATCTTTGAGCGCAATGTGGGGGCGAATACCCCGCTGAAAATCTCGCGCGGCCTCAATGCCCTTTGGACAAAGGGTGGCCTTCAGTACGGAATGCCGATCCGCTGATCCGCTGATCGGTTCCGTCAATACAATGCGTGAAAGGCGAAATGCTTCGCCTTTCACCATTCCTGGTGAGGATAGCCATGGCCACCCCGCAATCAACCGTGGAGGGCGCGGCGCCTCGTGTGTCGCTGCTCTATGATCCGCGCGTTCGAGGAATTGCTTATCAAGTCGTTGTTTTCGTTGGCTTAGTAGCGCTTATCTACTGGATCATTGGCAACACGACCGAAAACCTTCAGCGCGCCAACATTGCTTCCGGATTTGGGTTTCTGGAGGGACGTGCCGGTTTCGACATTGGCGATACGCTGGTCGAATTCTCGTCTGATTCCACCTATGGAAGAGCACTTTTCGTCGGATTTCTGAACACGCTGCGCGTGGCGATTATCGGTATTCTGACGGCAACGATCCTTGGGTTCATCGTCGGTATCGGGCGCCTGTCGAAGAACTGGCTGATCAACCGCATCTGCCTTGTCTATGTGGAAGTGTTCCGCAACATTCCGCCGCTTCTCGTCATCTTCTTCTGGTATTTCGGTGTTCTTTCCGTGTTGCCTTCGCCACGCGACAGCATCGATCTCCCGCTCGGCTCATATCTGAACAGCCGCGGCTTCTATTTCCCGCGTTTCCTTTGGGAGGAGGGGGCATGGCTGGTGCTGGCCGGCCTGGTGATCGGCATCGTCTTCACCTTCTTTGTGCGTCGCTGGGCGCTGAAGCGCCAGATGGCCACGGGTGAACCGTTCCCGGTGTTCTGGACCGGTGTCGGCCTGATTGTCGGGCTGCCGCTTCTGGCGTTTCTCCTGACCGGGTTACCGTTGAGTTTTGAGGTTCCGGAACTGTCGACCTTCAACCTGCGGGGCGGCATTCAGGTCCGGCCGGAATTCCTGGCGCTCTATCTGGCACTCTCCTTCTATACGGCCGCCTTCGTTGCGGAAATCGTGCGTGCCGGCGTTCTGGGCGTGAGCCACGGGCAGAGCGAGGCGGCGCAGGCACTCGGGCTGCGATCCGGGCAGGCCATGCGGCTGGTGATCATTCCGCAGGCGCTGCGGATCATCATTCCACCGTTGACGAGCCAGTATCTCAACCTGACGAAGAACTCTTCGCTGGCGGTGGCGATCGGCTATCCGGACCTGGTGGCAACGGGTGGAACCACGCTTAACCAGACCGGACAGGCGATCGAGGTCGTCGCGATCTGGCTCGTCGTCTATCTGGGGCTGAGCCTTGGCACGGCGGCGCTGATGAACTGGTACAATGCGCGCATGGCGCTGGTGGAGCGATAAGATGCAAGAACACGATCTTTCCTTCGTCCGCGCCGAAATGGTGGCCAATCAGAAGCCACCAGTCTCAGACCACGGGCCTGTTTCGTGGTTACGCAAAAACCTGTTTGCCAACATGGCCGACACGGTCTTCACCATTATCGGTATTGCGCTGATCGTGATGATCGTGCCGCCGCTGGTCCAGTGGGCGTTCATCAACGCACAGTGGACCGGCGCGGACCGTACCGTCTGCGCCACGGTGGTGCAGGGGGGCATGCAGCCGGAAGGCTGGTCGGGCGCCTGCTGGGCCTTCGTCAATGCAAAGTTCCAGCAGTTCATGTTCGGGCGCTATCCGATCGACGAGCGCTGGCGCGTCTATCTGACGGGCTTCCTTTTCGTGGCGCTGCTGGCACCGCTTCTGATCCCCAGCGTTCCTCGCAAGGGGCTGAATGCGATACTGCTTTTCGTGGTCTTCCCGATCATCGGCTTCTTCCTTCTGTCGGGCGGTGTTCTGGGTCTGAAACCGGTGCCGACCCCGCTGTGGGGCGGGCTTCTGGTGACCCTGGTGCTTGCCTATGTCGGTATCGCTGTTTCGTTCCCGCTGGGCATATTGCTGGCACTCGGGCGGCGCTCGCATATGCCGGTGGTCAAGCTTGTCTGCGTCGTCTTCATCGAGACCATTCGCGGCGTGCCACTGATCACGATCCTGTTCATGGCAAGTGTGATGCTGCCGCTGTTCCTGCCGCCGGGCACCTCGTTCGACAAGCTCCTGCGGGCGCTGGTCGGCGTGGCGCTTTTCGCCTCTGCCTATATGGCGGAAGTGATCCGCGGTGGCCTGCAGGCAATCCCGAAGGGCCAGTATGAGGGCGCGGATGCGCTGGGCCTGAGCTTCTGGAAGAAGATGAATCTCGTCGTTCTTCCCCAGGCAATCAAGCTGGTCATTCCAGGCATCGTCAACACGTTCATCGGCCTCTTCAAGGATACGAGCCTCGTCTACATCATCGGCATGTTCGATCTTTTGGGAGCCGTGCGACAGAACTTTGCAGACGCCAACTGGGCATCGCCCCAGACACCGATGACGGGGCTGGTGTTTGCCGGCTTTGTGTTCTGGCTGTTCTGTTTCGGCATGTCGCGCTATTCAATCTTCATGGAACGCCGGCTCGACACCGGTCACAAACGCTAGGCCGAGAGCCAAGGGGAAACGATATAATGGCAAAGGAAAACGCCGTTCGAGCCGAAGAGCTCCACGCAGACCGCAGCAAGATGCAGGTCTCCGATACCGATGTGGCGATCGACATCGTCGGCATGCACAAATGGTATGGCGACTTTCATGTCCTGAAGGACATCAATCTGAGGGTGATGCGCGGCGAGCGCATTGTGGTCTGCGGGCCTTCCGGGTCGGGCAAGTCCACCATGATCCGCTGTATCAACCGGCTGGAGGAACACCAGAAGGGCAAGATCGTCGTCGACGGGATCGAACTCACCAACGATCTGAAGAAGATCGACGAGGTGCGCAGGGAAGTCGGCATGGTGTTCCAGCACTTCAACCTGTTCCCGCATCTGACCATTCTGGAAAACTGCACGCTGGCCCCGATCTGGGTGCGCAAGACACCCAAGAAGGAGGCCGAAGCGACGGCGATGCATTTTCTGGAGCGGGTGAAAATCCCCGAACAGGCCAACAAATATCCCGGCCAGCTCTCGGGCGGTCAGCAACAGCGTGTGGCAATCGCCCGCGCGCTGTGCATGAACCCGCGCATCATGCTGTTCGACGAGCCGACATCTGCTCTCGATCCGGAGATGATCAAGGAAGTGCTCGACACGATGGTCGACCTTGCCGAGGAGGGGATGACCATGATCTGCGTCACCCACGAAATGGGTTTTGCCCGCCAGGTGGCCAATCGTGTGATCTTCATGGACCAGGGGCAGATCGTGGAGCAGAACACGCCTGCGGCCTTCTTCGACAATCCGCAGCACGAGCGCACCAAGCTGTTCCTGTCGCAGATCCTGCACTGATCTTCTTCAGCCAGAATAAGTCTCTGACGCCGCGTTCTCTTTCTCGGGAGCGCGGCGTTCTGCCGCTTGAAGCCAGATGCGTGATCCATGCTCGATGAACGCTTGGTCAGGCTCCGTCACAGGCTTCCGCATCAAAGCCGTAGAGCCAGTCAAAATCGGACATCAGAGCCTTCTCGCTTCGTGATCTGAGCACCAGGTCGCGGGCAAGTGCCACGGCACCTCCGGCATGCCATGTGAAGCGGTTGAAAGCGCCACGGCGCGCCACACGCGCCAGACGCGGTTTTCTGGCCGCTTCATAAGCCGAAAGTGCGGTTGCAAGATCATCGCGGTGGCGCGCCAGCGCGTTGGCGAGCACCACCGCGTCTTCAATGGCCATGCCGGCTCCCTGTGCGGCAAATGGCGGGACAGCATGGGCTGCATCGCCAATGAGGGCCAGTCCCTGCGGCCCTGTCCATGCATCTGCCGGGTCCACTTCATGGATGGGCCACACGGTCCATGAGGCGCTGGCGGCAAGTCGTGCAAGCGCCGGGTTGGCACCGGCGAGGGCCTTTTCCAATGGCGTTGGATCGGCAACCTGTGCCCAGGCATTCAGCGGCACTTCGCCTGGCTGGATAGCGACAAGATTGATCTCCCCCCCATTGCGGAGCGGATAGGCAACCAGGTGAAACGCCGGGTCCATGAAGGCCGTGACGCAGTCGGCTTCAAGTGCTCCGCCGGTTGCCGTGAGCGCTTCATCGACCGGGAGCGTCGCGCGCCACGCGATATAGCCGGTGAACCGGCTGCGCACGGAGCTGCGGACGAGACGGCGCATATGCGACCAAACACCATCGGCGGCGACCAGAAGCGGTGTGTGGACCTCTTGCGCGGTGCCATTGCGCACAAGCCGAAGGCGGACGCCGCCATCCGCGTGGAACCGCGCATTTTCAACGGGGGTTTCCGTGACGAGCTCGACCAGGGGCTCCTCACGGACACGGCCCAGAAGCGCGCCCTGCAGGTCTGCGCGATGCACCACGAGATAGGGCGCAGCCCAGCGCTCCTCCGCGGCCATTCCCAGCGGGAAGCGGGCGATGGAGGAAAGGTTGCGCGCCTTCCTGAGATTGAGCGCTTTCGGGCGCACGGCGCTGACCTTCAGCGCATCAAGCACGCCGAACCGCGCCAGCAGGCGCGTCGCATTGGGCGAAAGCTGCAGCCCTGCACCAATTTCGGACAGCTCGGGAGCTTTTTCGTAAATGCGCGTTGAAAGCCCGTGCCGCGCCATGGCAAGCGCAAAGGACAGCCCTGCAATGCCGGCACCGGCTATGACCGCGTCTGGTTCGCCCGTCATGGCGCGGTGCTTCTGTCAGGCTGCTTCTTCGAACAGGCAGCCTGCGGGATTGGTCTCGAGTGCCTTGAGAGCGGGATTGTAGCGGTAGAGGGTCGAGCAATAAGGGCAAACCCGCTCGTTTTCGTCACCCATGTCGAGGAACACATGGGGATGGTCGAAGGGCGGATTGGCGCCGACGCACATGAATTCCTTCACGCCGATTTCAACCGCCTCGTGTCCGCTTGTGTTCTGGAAATGGGGAATGGCAGATCCGGCCATCATCGTCTCCCGCTTGGAATGCCGTGGAAAGTGTCCTGCGTTTGTAGCATAAACGGCCTCTTTGCAAGCCTATGATATGAAACTGTCGCAAAAGCGTGTCACCAGATAAACTGGCGGCGAGCAGTTTGCGTCGCGTTGTTGAAAAGGGCGTGAGTGGAATCATGAATGAACTGAAGCCGGTGCGGAGCGAATTTTCCCCGGAAGCAGGGGCGCAGGGCGAGATTGCCGGTGCGAGCCCCGACCGTTTCGTCAATCGGGAGTTTTCCTGGCTCCAGTTCAACCGCCGTGTTCTCGACGAGGCGCAGAATGCAAGCCATCCGCTGCTGGAACGCCTGCGGTTCCTTTCCATCTCTGCAGACAATCTGGACGAGTTCTTCATGGTGCGCGTTGCGGGGCTTGCCGGCCAGGTGCGCGAACACATCGCCACGCGCAGCGCCGACGGCCGCACGCCGGAAGAACAGCTCGAACATGTCCTGCGCGAGGTCGCGCGACTGCAGATCGACCAGCACGATAGCCTGAATGCGCTTCTGGCACTCCTGAGCCGGGAGGGCGTCGAGATCGTGCGTGCGGACGTCTTGACCCCTTCCGACAAGAAGTGGCTGGAAGACCATTTCATGGAGGCAATTTTTCCGGTCCTGACACCGCTTTCCATCGATCCGGCCCATCCGTTCCCCTTCATCCCCAATCTTGGCTTTTCCATTGCGCTGGAGTTGCAGCATGAGGGCGAGCTGGAGCCGATGACGGCGCTTTTGCGACTGCCGGTGGCGCTGAAGCGCTTCATCCAGTTGCCTGAACGCAATGGAACGGTGCGATTCATCACTTTGGAAGACGTGGTCAACCTCTTCATCGGAAAGCTCTTTCCACGCTATCAGGTGATCGGTTCCGGCACGTTTCGCATCATTCGTGACAGCGATATCGAGGTGGAGGAAGAGGCGGAAGATCTCGTGCGCCTTTTCGAAACCGCGCTGAAGCGCCGTCGGCGCGGATCGGTGATCCGCATAGAGTTCGACAATGAGATGCCGAAGGGATTACGCGAATTCGTGGCCAGCGAGCTGGGCGTTGCCGAAAGCCGCATCACGGTTCTCGAACGCCCGCTGGCGATCAACCAGATTTCTGAGATCGTCAAGGTGCCGCGCGAGGACCTGCTCTTTGCACCCTACAACCCGCGCTTCCCCGAACGCATCCGCGAACACAATGGCGACTGCTTCGCCGCGATCCGCGAAAAAGACCTGATCGTTCACCATCCATATGAATCCTTCGACGTGGTGGTGCAGTTTCTGCGTCAGGCCTCGCTTGATCCGGAAGTGGTGGCAATCAAGCAGACGCTCTACCGGACCTCCAATGACAGCCCCATCGTTCGCGCCCTCATCGAGGCTTCGGAGGCGGGCAAGTCGGTGACCGCGCTTGTGGAGCTGAAGGCCCGTTTCGATGAAGAAGCGAACATCCGCTGGGCGCGCGATCTGGAGCGTGCTGGCGTGCAGGTCGTGTTCGGCTTCATCGAATTGAAAACGCACGCCAAAATGTCGCTCGTGGTCCGCCGCGAGGAAGGCAGGCTGCGCAATTACTGCCATCTGGGCACCGGAAACTATCACCCGATCACGGCGCGGATTTATACGGATCTGTCCTATTTCACCGACGATCCGGAGATCGCGCGTGACGTGGCACAGGTGTTCAACTTCATCACCGGCTATGCCGAACCCGATGGCGAAATGCGGATCGCGGTTTCGCCATTCTCGCTGCGCAACCGGCTGCTCGATCACATTCGTGCCGAGATCGAGCATGTGCAGGCGGGGCGGCCCGGCCAGATCTGGATGAAGATGAACTCGCTGGTGGATCCGCTGGTGATCGACGCGCTTTACGAAGCGGGGCAGGCGGGTGTGGAAATCGATCTGGTGGTGCGCGGGATCTGCTGTCTGCGACCACAGGTGCCGGGCCTTTCCGAACGCATCCGGGTGAAATCCATCGTCAGCCGGTTCCTGGAGCACAGCCGCATCTACTGTTTCGGAAATGGTCATGGTCTCCCATCGGATGAGGCCATCGTCTACATTTCCTCGGCCGACATCATGCCGCGCAATCTGGACCGTCGGGTGGAAACCATGGTGCCGATCACCAATCCCACCGTCCATGAGCAGGTGATCGGGCAGATTATGCTGGGAAACATTATGGACAACCAGCAAAGCTTTGAAGTATTGCCGGACGGCACCTCGCGGCGCATTATGCCCGACGAGGGAGAAGAACCGTTCAACGCTCAGGAATATTTCATGACAAATCCGAGCCTATCGGGACGCGGCAATGCCCTGAAGTCTCACGCGCCCAAGCGGATCGCCGCTTTCAAGAAGCGCCGGAAGACGGATGCCGACACCAGATCCGCAACGGATTGAAGAGCCGGGTCTTTTGGGCATAGCAGAATCCCAGGGCCGGCTTCAGGACCGGCGCCCCGTCTCGGTCATCGATATCGGGTCCAACTCGATTCGACTGGTGATCTATGAGGGGGTCGCGCGCTCTCCGAGCGTCTTGTTCAACGAAAAAATGCTGGCGGGTCTCGGCAAGAGCATCGTGACGACCGGCGAGCTCGATCCCGAAGGTGTCACGCGCGCTGTCAGTGAGTTCCGCCGTTTCCGGGCGCTCTCGGAGCAGGCGGGCGCACAGTCGCTGCATGTCCTGGCGACGGCTGCTGCGCGCGAAGCGCGCAACGGCCCCGACTTCATCGACCGTGCGGAAGATATTCTGGGCACGAGCGTTCGGGTTCTTTCGGGCCGGGAAGAGGCAAAATACTCGGCCTTCGGCATCATGTCGGGCTTTCACAAACCGAGCGGTATCGTGGGCGATCTGGGCGGAGGCAGCCTGGAGCTTGTCGATGTGGAAGGCTACGATCTCGAAGATGGCATCACCCTGCCGCTGGGCGGGCTTCGGCTCAAGGAGATGTCGAAGAATTCACCGGAAAGGGCGGCGCGCATCGCCCGCGATGAGCTGGCCCGAGCCCCGTGGATGAAGGACGGGGCCGGGCGCCCCTTCTACTGCGTCGGCGGCACATGGCGAAATCTCGCCCGCCTGCACATGCTGGAAACCGGCTATCCGCTCGAAGTGATGCATCACTACGAGATGGACATCGAGCAGTCGATGGACTTTCTCACGCGGGTGGCTGACGGTGTCGACCGGTTTGCCGGTATCAGCCACATCTCCAAAAACCGTCGCACGCTCTTGCCCTATGGCGCGACCGTGCTGCAGGAGATCATTCGAACGGCCCAACCCTCAAAAATCGTGTTTTCCGCGCTTGGCGTGCGTGAGGGCTACCTCTACTCACTGCTCGATGAAGACGATCGCAGGCGCGATCCCCTTATCTCCGCGGCGGAAGAGCTGGCGGTGCTTCGCGCCCGTTCCGTGACCCATGCGCGTGAACTGGCAGAATGGAGTGGACCGGCGCTCAAGGCGCTTGGCATCAAGGAAACCGAGGAAGAAGCCCGTTACCGCAGGGCCGCATGCCTTCTCGCCGATATCGGCTGGCGCGCGCATCCCGAATATCGCGGGACCCAGTCGCTCAACATCATCGCGCATGGTTCGTTCATCGGCATCGATCATCCAGGCCGCGCTTTCATTGCGCTGGCCAATCTGTTTCGCCATGAAGGACTGTTCAACGACGCGCTCTCACCGCGCATGCGCCAGCTCGCGACGCCGCTTTATGTCGAACGGGCGCGCATTCTGGGCGGGCTTTTGCGTGTGGTCTACCTGCTCACCGCATCCATGCCCGGAATCATTCCTAAGCTGACATGGGAAAAGCGTGACGATGGCACGACGGTACTCGTGATCCCTAAATCGCATGAAGCGTTGATGGGAGAACGGCCTGTTGGCCGCATGGCGCATCTTGCCAAGGTGACGGGGCTCAAACTCGCACTGGAAGTCGCAAAAGCGTAAAATCGGGGCGGGTTTGCCCGTCCCGAAACGCTATTCCGCAGCTTCGCTTTGTGCGGCGGCGGGCTCGAAAATCTCGATTTTCCGGTTGTTGAAGCGCAGCGCAAGCTCACCCTGAACCAGTTTCACCGCTTCCCTGCCGAAAACCTCGTGGCGCCAGCCCGACATGGCCGGAACGTCCGCCTCCGCGCCATCGGCGGCAATGCGGTCGATGTCGTCGCTGGATGCGAGCATTTTGGGGGCGACGCCCTGCCGGTCTGCCACCAGTTTCAGGAGAACCTTGAGGAGCTCGGCGGCAGCAGCCGCACCCTCGGGCGCATGGGGCGGGCGTGGCAGGCGTGGCAGGTCTTCCTTCGGCAGGGCCATGGCTCTGGCAACCGCACCGAGCAGGGCCGGCAGCGGCGCTGGAACGCTCCCAACCCCTGGGAATGGTGCGCAGCCGCCCGAGCGCCTCGCTGTCGCGCGGGTGCTGCTGGGCAACTTCATAGATCGCGTCATCCTTGATGACACGGCCACGCGGCACGTTGCGCTCGCGCGCCTCACGCTCGCGCCAAGCGGCGACATGTTGCAGTATGGCGAAGTCGATGGGCTTCTTGACGCGGAGCTTGAGCCGTCTCCAGGCATCGTCGGGATGCGGGTCGTAGGTTTCGCGCGCTGTCAGTACCGCCATTTCCTCGTTGAGCCAATGCGCACGCCCCTCGCGCTCCAGCTCGGTCTTAAGATGCTGATAGACGTCGATGAGATGCGTGACATCGGCAAGCGCGTAGCTCAGCTGCTTGTCCGACAGTGGACGGCGGCGCCAGTCGGTAAACCGTGACGACTTGTCGATGCGGGCACCGGTGATCTTCGCGACGAGCTGATCGTAGGAAACGCTATCGCCAAACCCGCAGACCGAGGCCGCCACCTGGGTGTCGAACAGGGGCGCGGGGATCAGCTTTCCCAGATTGTAGACAATCTCGACATCCTGACGCGCGGCGTGAAACACCTTGACGATGTTTTCATTGGCCATGAGCGCGAAAAACGGCTTGAGATCGATGCCATCGGCGAGCGGATCGACGAGCGCAGTCACGCCTGGTGCCGCCATCTGGATAAGGCAGAGCTCCGGCCAGAAGGTCGATTCCCGAATGAACTCGGTATCGACGGTGACAAAATCGGATTTTTCGAGAGCGGAGATCGCCGCTTCGAGGTCTTTTTGTTTGGTAATCAGATCCATACTGTTTCTTTAGGTCATGCGGACGAAAAAGAAAAGAATCCGCTTCGCCGCCCTCACATGTCGTCAACCGATCGGTGATTTCGGCTGCGGCGTGCCATGCGCATGAAGACAGGAGATGTGCGCAACAGGGCTGCAAAGCGGCGGCGCCTTGCGGCCGGTACAGAGGGGCGCACACTCATCCTGAAGAGCGTGACACCGATCAGCACCACGTAGACCACGGATGTGTAGGAGAAGAGCGCGTGTGGTCCGAAACGCTGCATCAGCAGCGAAGCCAGCAGCGGACCGACCATGGCGCCCAGCGAGTAGAAAAACAGAAGGCCGGCGGCAAGCTGCACGAACTGATCCTTCTGGGCATGATCGTTGGCGTGGGCGACCGACAATGAATAAAGCGACATGGCAAAAGCGCCGAACAGAAAGACGAGCAGCATGTTCGCGTTTGGGCTGTCGCCGGCAAACCACACGATGATGAGGGCGGAGACAAGCGCACCGATGGTGGTGCCGAGAAGGATGACGCGGCGGTCGTGACGGTCGGAGAGTGCTCCCAGAGGATATTGCATCACCGCCCCGCCGATGATGCCCGCATTCATGAAGGTGGCGATCTGCGACACGCTGAGGCCGATTGACTGGCCATAGATCGGCCCGACGATGCGGAAGGCGCTGTTGGTGAGGCCGACGGCAAAGCAGCCGAATGCGGCAAGCGGCGAGATGCGCCAGACGGCGGCGAGGTCAAGCCGCAGCTCGGCCGGCGGGCGTGGATTGGAACGGTCGGTCATGGAAACGGGCACCAGCGACAGGGTGATCATCATCGCCATGACGGCAAAGGTGACGAACCCTTCA
Organism: Nitratireductor sp. GISD-1A_MAKvit; assembly: GCF_040819555.1. Taxonomy (GTDB): domain Bacteria; phylum Pseudomonadota; class Alphaproteobacteria; order Rhizobiales; family Rhizobiaceae; genus Nitratireductor. The sequence goes on along the minus strand of NZ_CP161920.1, from coordinate 2,651,029 downwards.
ACGCCAAGCGCCGGCAGCATGTATTGCGAGCCGGTGACGGCCGCGATGTCGATAATGCGGTAGACGGCCAGCACACGGGCGCAGTTGGTGTTTTGCGCAGCCGAGTTGAGCCAGCTTTCGATCGTGGTGAAGAGGCTCGAAAAGCAGATTCCGGAAAGAAAACGCACGGCGATCCAGGCAAGTGGATCCACGAAAAGCACAAGCATCAGCGCGCCGGCGGCACCCAGAGCTGCAAGCGCCGCGAAGGCCCGGATGTGCCCCACCGCGCGCAAAAGACGCGGCACATAAAGGCAGCCGATAAGAAAACCGGCGAAATAGGCGCTGCCCATCAGGCCGATCGTGGTTTCGGAAAACCCTTCCGCCGCGCCGCGCAGCGCGATCAGCGTGCCCTGGAGCCCGTTGCCTGCCAGTAGGATGCCGGCGGCAAGGAGTAGCGGAATCAGCGGGCGAAGGCTGGACATGGTGGGAGGCCCGGGCTGGGAGGCGCGGAAGGTCGCGCCGTTCACCAACGAGCTATAGGCTGCGCTGTGCCAATTCTCTTGTGCCAGCCGGCGATGGCCATGATCCCAGCCGAAAACGGAGAGCCGATTGGGCCGCTTCCGGCCCCACACCTTGACAAATCGCACCTCCCATGCGCTTTTCGCGCCGACCTTCCGGACCGGTTTCGACCAGTCCCGAGCAGAAATTCCAAGACACGGACGATATGACCATGCATCGCTATCGCAGCCATTCCTGCGCCGAACTCAGAAAATCCGATGTGGGCGCGAATGTGCGCCTGTCCGGCTGGGTGCATCGTGTGCGCGACCATGGCGGCCTCCTGTTCATCGACCTGCGTGATCATCACGGCGTGACGCAGATCGTGGCCGATCCTGATTCTCCTTCGTTCAAGACCGCCGAAAGCGTGCGCGGCGAGTGGGTGATCCGTGTCGACGGCGAGGTGAAGGCGCGCACCGACGAGACGGTGAACAAGAACCTGCCCACGGGCGAGGTGGAGATTTTCGCCCGCGAGATCGAAGTGCTTTCGGAGGCGAAGGAACTGCCGTTGCCGGTGTTTGGCGAGCCGGACTATCCCGAAGACATCCGCCTCAAATATCGCTTCCTCGACCTGCGCCGCGACACGCTGCACAGGAACATCGTGCAACGCACGAAGATCATCGCCGAGATGCGCCGCGCCATGGTCGAGGCGGGCTTCACCGAATATTCGACGCCGATCCTGACGGCTTCCTCTCCGGAAGGTGCGCGCGACTTCCTGGTGCCGTCGCGTCTTCACGAGGGCAAGTTCTATGCGCTGCCGCAGGCACCGCAGATCTACAAGCAGTTGATCATGGTGTCGGGCTTCGACCGCTATTTCCAGATCGCGCCCTGTTTCCGCGACGAGGACCCGCGCGCCGACCGCCTGCCGGGCGAGTTCTATCAGCTCGACCTTGAAATGAGCTTCGTCGAGCAGGAAGACGTGTTCCAGACCATGGAACCGGTGATGCGTGGCATTTTTGAAAAGTTTGCCGAGGGCAAGCCGGTGACGGATGTCTTCCCGCGTATCCCGCATGCCGAAGCGATGCGCAAATACGGTTCCGACAAGCCGGACCTGAGAAACCCCATCGAGATGGAGGATGTTTCCGAGCATTTCCGCGGATCGGGCTTCAAGGTTTTTGCCAACATTCTCGCCAATGACGAGAAGGCGGAAGTGTGGGCCATTCCGGCAAAGACCGGCGGCTCCAGAGCATTCTGCGACCGCATGAACTCATGGGCGCAGGGCGAGGGCCAGCCGGGGCTCGGCTATATCTTCTGGCGCAAGGAAGGCGAAAACCTTGAGGGCGCTGGCCCCATTGCCAAGAACATTGGCCCGGAGCGCACGGAGGCGATCCGCACCCAGCTTGGTCTTGAAGACGGCGATGCCTGTTTCTTCGTTGCTGGCGATCCCAAGAAATTCGCCGCTTTTGCCGGTGCCGCGCGCACGCGGGCCGGCGAGGAGCTTGACCTCGTCGACCGCGACCAGTTCAAGCTCGCCTGGATTGTCGACTTCCCCTTCTACGAGTGGAACGAAGACGAAAAGAAGATCGATTTCGGCCACAACCCGTTCACCATGCCGCAGGGCGGTCTGGAAGGGCTTGAAAGCGAGGACCCGCTGTCACTCAAGGCATGGCAGTATGACCTTGTCTGCAATGGCTTCGAAATCGCATCGGGCGGCATCCGCAACCATCTTCCCGAAGTGATGGTCAAGGCCTTCGAGAAGGTCGGCTTCACGCAAGAGGACGTGGAAGAGCGTTTTGGCGGCCTCTACCGCGCATTCCAGTATGGCGCACCGCCCCATGGCGGCATGGCAGCCGGCATCGACCGCATCGTCATGCTGCTTCTGGGGGCGAAAAACCTGCGCGAAATCACCATGTTCCCGATGAACCAGCAGGCTCAGGACCTTCTGATGGGCGCGCCTTCGGAGGCGAGCCCGGCACAGCTGCGCGAGCTGAACCTGCGTCTGGCGCCGGTGAAGAAGGACTGAGTGAGCGAATAGTGAGTAGCGAGTAGCGAATAGCTGGTCGCAATAAGAAAGGGGTTGCAGGCTTACACAGCCTGCGACCCCTTTTCACTATTCACTATTCACTATTCACTATTCACTATTCACTATTCACTATTCACGACTCAGTCATTCGCTGAAATGGTGAGCCCGACCTCCTCGGCCAGAGCGTCCGGAGAGCCCATGGCGGTGCCGAAGATGACAGCAAAGGGCATCGGGTCCTCGGGCTCCACGCTGATGGTGAGATTGCGCGGATTGTCGATATAGGTGTTGAGGGCCCGCGAAAGGCTTTGGGTGAGATCCGGGCCCAGATACTGCCCAACCAGCAAGGGCACGATGGCCTTTGCCTGATGGGCCACATCCTGTGGCTTGATACCCTGCTTGTCGGCCACATAGGCGATCAGCTTTCCGGTGAGTGAAGCATCGGTGAAACGGATCGACATTCCATGCAGATTGAGCTGTTGCATCAGGCCGAGCATGGCAAGGCTCTGGGCCTGCTTCTGTTTTTCTGACCCGGAGGCCATCGTCTTCTGCATGTCCTGCAGCGTCTGGATGAATTCTGGCGTATACCCGCTGACATCGACGGCAAATGCCAGGGTTCCCGCATTGTCGATCTTGGCGTCGTAGCGCGTGATCTTCAGGCGTCCGTCATCCAGGGTCCAGCTGCCGTCCATGTCGACACGACCGGACAGTTCTTCGTAATTGTATTCACGCAACTGGCTGCGCGCTTCCTCGCTTTCGGCAAGTGTAGCGACATCGATCCAGAAGCGCTCGGCCGCTCCCGTAAAGGAGACCTTGTCACCGCCGCTGCCAAGCGTTGTGTCGGCCCTGAGCGTGTCTAGCGTGAAAACAGGTGTCTCAGACTTGTTGACCTGGACTTTATCCAGCGACAAATGCCGATATTGCATCATGCCGCCATAGGGCATGTCCTCACCTTCTTTCGGCAGAACGAGGCCTTCCACCGACAGGCCGGTCAGCTTGACTTCGAAATCCTCCCTGGTCTGCTCGAAACTGTCCAAAGCGATGCGACCGATTTCAAAGGTGCTGTCGGTCTCGCTCACATTCTGAAGCAGAAAGTCGCCGAGATCGATTTTTTCATCGATATCGACAACTCCGAACGAAGCATTTTCCAGAACGACTGAATCGCCATCCCGGCGCACACCGCTCCACTCTGCCGTCAGGCCCTGCTGGCCAAGCAGAAACTGGTACCGGGCGGCGACCTCTTCCGCCTCCCATGCCCAGGCGGGCTGCAGCGCCGTTGCCGAGAGCAGGGCTGCGAGCGAAAGGGACTTCAGCTTGGTCACGTGGCTGAGCATGGGAATTTCCTTGAAATTGCGTAAGGTAACAGTCATCCAACGGCTTGATCGTCGGAAATTGCGGTGGGAGGATGACCCGACACCAATCCTGTGTCAATTTCGCAGGCGACGAGTGGTGCATGCTTGATTAAGGAAATCGCGGGAGAGGCAGGGAATGCGGGCAATTGGGAAACTGGGGGCGGGCCTTCTTCTGATCATCCTGTTCTCGTTTGCCGCTCAGGCGGTGGAACTCCATGAGGGGATCACCTACCGTGGCGGACTGAAACTGGACATTCACGCGCCCGATCGCCCGGGCAGGACGGCACAGGCGGGTGTGGCGCGCATGAACCTGTTTTCGTTTGGCAGACGCAAAGTCCCCGTGGTCATCTATGCCCATGGTGGCGGTTGGGTGAAAGGGACGCGCAAGAAGGTTTATTCGCTGCCCGAATGGCTGACATCGCGCGGTTACATGCTCGTCGCGATCGACTACCGGAAAGTGCCGCAAACCACGATTGACGGTCAGGTAAGCGATCTCGCGGCGGCCATCGGCTGGGTGCGTTCCAACATTTCACGCTATGGCGGCGACCCCTCGCGCATCGTGTTGATGGGCCATTCTGCCGGTGCGCATCTGGTGGCCATGGCAGCTGCCCGCAATGTTGCGGGCTCCGTGCGCGGGGTCATTCCCAACGACGTGCAGGCCTATGACATGGTCGCCTATGCGGGGATGCGCGGTTCTCTCGGCTATCCCTATATCAACGCTTTTGGCACCAACCCGAGCGACTGGGTGCGCTGGTCGCCCGTCACCTATGCGCGGCGCGGGGCGGGCTTCCCGCCGCATCTCTTCCTGCATTCGGGCTCCAATGGCGCGCGCCGCAAGGCGTTGACCAATGGCTATTCCAATCTCCTGAGGGCGCGCGGCGCGCGTTCGGCGGTTTTCGATGGCGGTCGCTACACCCATGGCTCCATCGCCCGCAAGCTGGGCGAACCGGGCGATCCGGCGACATTGACGATCGAGCGATTTCTGGCGCAGGTGACGCGGTGAAGAGAGTGAATGGTGAAGAGAGTGAATGGTGAATAGTGAATAGTGAATAGTAAATAGATAAAATGCCTTGCGGGTCATGTGGACCTCACGGGATATTTTCACCATTCACCATTCACCATTCACCATTCACCATTCACCATTCACCATTCACCATTCACCAGCCCCCTTGCCGCGAATCACCGGCTGGTCTAACCCAAAACCATGGGAAAAGATTTGCTTCCGCCCGGTGGCGACGGCGGTGATGCCGTCGAACCGGTCGATCTGAAAAAGGCGCTTGAAGAGCGCTATCTCGCCTATGCGCTGTCGACGATCATGCATCGCGCGCTTCCGGATGTGCGTGACGGGCTGAAGCCCGTGCATCGGCGCATTGTCCACACGATGCGGCTTCTGCGGCTCAATCCCGATCAGGGCTTTGCCAAATGCGCCCGCATCGTCGGCGACGTGATGGGCAAATTCCACCCGCATGGCGACCAGTCGATCTACGACGCGCTGGTGCGCCTGGCGCAACCCTTTGCCATGCGCTATCCGCTGGTCGACGGGCAGGGCAATTTCGGCAATATCGACGGCGATAACGCGGCCGCCATGCGCTACACCGAAGCGCGCATGACCGAGGTCGCTTCGGAAATCCTGACTGGCATCACCGAGGATGCCGTCGATTTCCGCCTGACCTACAATGAGGAAGACGAGGAGCCGACCGTGCTCCCCGGCGCGTTCCCCAATCTTCTGTGCAACGGTTCGTCGGGCATTGCCGTGGGCATGGCCACCTCGATCCCGCCACACAATGCGGCCGAGGTCTGCGATGCGGCGCTGGCCGTGATTGACGAGCCGGATGTCGATCCCGAACGGCTTCTCGAATTCGTCAAGGGGCCGGATTTTCCGACCGGCGGCATCATCGTCGAGGATCAGGCCTCGATCCGCGAAGCCTATGCGACCGGTCGCGGCGGGTTCCGCGTGCGGGCGCGCTGGCACAAGGAGGACCAGGGGCGCGGCATGTGGACGGCCGTGGTCACGGAGATCCCCTATGGTGTGCAGAAATCCCGCCTGATCGAAAAGATCGCCGAACTCATCATCTCGCGCCGGCTGCCGCTGCTGGAAGACATTCGCGACGAAAGCGCGGAAGACATCCGCATCGTTCTGGTTCCCAGAAGCCGGACCGTTGCGCCGGAACTCCTGATGGAATCGGTGTTCAAGCTGACCGATCTGGAAAGCCGCTTTCCGCTCAACATGAACGTGCTTTCACGCGGCAAGGTGCCGGGCGTGCTCTCGCTCAAACAGGTGCTGCGCGAATGGCTCGACCACCGCCGCGAAGTGCTTCTGCGGCGCTCGCGCCACAGGCTCGCCGAGATCGAGCGCCGGCTGGAGATTCTCGCCGGCTATCTGGTCGCCTATCTCAACATCGACGAGGTCATCCGCATCATCCGCGAGGAGGATGAGCCCAAGAAGGTGATGATCGCGCGTTTCGAACTGACGGACACGCAGGCCGAGGCGATCCTCAACATGCGCCTGCGCGCCCTGCGCAAGCTTGAGGAATTCGAGATCCGCAAGGAGTTCGAGAAGCTTTCCGAAGAGAAGGAAGGCATCGAGGCACTGCTTGCCTCCACGTCACGCCAGTGGAAGACGGTGCGCTGGGAAGTGGCCAAGGTGCGCCAGACCTTCGATCCGGAGAAGAACCCGGGTCTGGGCAAGCGCCGCACCACCTTCGCCGAAGCGCCGGAGCACGATCTGGAAGAGGTGCACGAGGCGCTGATCGAGCGCGAGCCGATCACCGTGGTTCTGTCCGAAAAGGGCTGGCTGCGCGCCATGAAGGGGCATCTGGCGGATTTCTCGTCTCTGTCCTTCAAGGAGGGCGACAGCCTCAAGATCGCTTTCCATGCCCAGACGACCGACAAGATCCTGCTCTTCACGACGGGCGGCAAGGTCTTCACCATCGGCGCAGACCGTCTTCCCGGCGGTCGCGGTCATGGCGAGCCGGTGCGCATCATGGTCGACATGGACAATGATCAGGCCATCGTGACAGCCTTTGCGCATGATCCCGAACGGAAGCTTCTGGTTGTCTCCCACGCCGGTAACGGCTTTGTCGTGGCCGAGAAGGAGATCGTCGCCAACACCCGCAAGGGCAAGCAGGTGATGAACGTGAAGGCACCGGACGAGGCCAAGCTCTGCCTGCCGGTTTCGGGTGATCATGTGGCCGTGGTGGGTCAGAACCGCAAGCTGCTTGTCTTCCCGCTCTCTGAAGTGCCGGAGATGACCCGTGGCAAGGGCGTGCGCCTCCAGCGCTACAAGGATGGCGGCGTTTCCGACATCAAGACATTTGCCATGGAGGAGGGGCTTTCGTGGAAGGATTCGGCCGACCGGACCTTCGTCAAGACGCGCGAGGAACTCACCGAATGGATGGGCAACCGCGCGGCCGCCGGCCGTATGGCGCCGAAAGGATTTCCGCGCACCGGCAAATTCGGATGAGGACCGGGGCGGGGTCTTAAGGAAATCGTGCAGACAGAGGAGGGGTAGCATGCTGCACTGGATGAACGGAACGAAACCTGCCGCGGCCGCTTTGGCGCTTATCGGACTGCTGGGGCTTGCGCAGCCTGCCGTATCGCAAGACAGCCTGCTTGAGGAGACGGTGTCCTTTTCCGGGCAGATTCTTTATCTGCAGACGGATGTTCCAGGCCTCATCATCGGTGCCGTGCGGGATGGTGAAACCGCCGTCTTCGGCTTTGGTGAAACTGCCAAGGGCAATGGCAAGGAGCCCAATGGCGACACGCTGATGCGGGTCGGCTCGATCAGCAAGGTGTTTACCGGTGCGGTTCTTGCAAGCCTCGTGGCCGACGGGACGGTCAATTTTACCGATCGACTGCAGGATCGGCTGGGCTGGGACGTGGACATACCCGTTGTCGATGACAAACCCATCCGCCTGATCGATCTGGCAACACACACTTCGGGCCTGCCCCGGGAAGTGGATGTGGAGCGCGGCCCGGACAACGACCCGTTCTCGACCGTGACGAAGGAAGCCTATTCGAAGGCGCTTGCGGAAGGTGCTCAGCTTTTCCCCGTCGGCACGGGCGGGCTCTATTCCAATTTCGGGTTCGACATGCTGGCTGTCGCTCTCGGCTCTGCCGCCGGAAAGCCCTATGCCGAGCTGCTTGCCGAGCGTGTTCTCGAACCACTGGGGCTGATGGACACCACGCTGGCGCCCGACGCGGCCCGATCGCGATCGCCTGATGCAGGGGCACAATTTCGATGGTTCGCCCTTGCCGGATGCGCCCAACACGCCGGTCATGGCCGGGGCCAGCGGTCTCTACACGACCACCAACGACATGCTCAAATGGCTTGAGTGGCATCTCGACCGGTTTTCACCGGACATGGCGGAGATGCGAATGCTCAACCATGCCTCCTATGTGCAGCGCGACGCGCTGGATCCTACCTATGGGTTTGATGAATCCGGCCATATGGATGCGATGGGGCTCGGCTGGGTTGTGATGCAGCCGGAGGGAGACCGGCCTTTGATCCTGCAGAAGGCGGGCGGCCGGCAGGGCATGTTCGTCTATCACGCCTTTGCTCCCACACGTGGGGTGGGCGTGTTTGTCGCTATCAACGAGTTTGATTTTGCCGCCTCCATGCTGATGGCGGAGGTGGTGAACGGCCTGATTTCCGACCTCGCTCCGCGTTGAGGTGCGCGCCGGTATGATCGCCGGCATGGGCTTCGTGCGTCCTTCGACAGGCTCAGGATGAGGGATGTGAGCGCATGGCGCAGGCGAGGGGCGCGGCTGTTGCGTCCTTCGACAGGCTCAGGATGAGGGAGGATGGAGCGCGCCATCAAGGTGGACGTTGCGAGCACTTCCTCCCTCGGTCAGAGAAGTCGAGCTCTTCCTTCTTTTCCGAGAGGTCGAGCTCCATCCCTCCTCATCCTGAGCTTGTCGAAGGACGCACTCCCTCTCAGCGCACCTTGCCCCTTCACGTCCGCGATTGTGGAAAAGCCTCTCTTGTGAGCGGCAGCCTGCTGCGATTGGCACTATCTTGCCGGCACCAATCGATTCAGGGAATTCCATGTCCGCGAACGCCAAACGCATAGCCACCCTCATTGCCGCCGAAATCAGCGCCCGCCCGGAGCAGGCCGAGGCCGCGATAGGGCTTCTGGACGAGGGGGCAACCGTCCCCTTCATCGCCCGTTACCGCAAGGAGGTGACCGGCGGGCTCGACGACACGCAGTTGCGCAGGCTCTCCGAGCGGCTTTCCTATCTGCGTGAACTCGATCAGCGTCGTGAGACGATCGTCGGGTCGATCCGTGAGCAGGGCAAGCTGACGCCGGAACTGGAAACCAAGATCGCCCAGGCCGCCACCAAGGCAGAGCTCGAAGACATCTACCTACCCTACAAGCCCAAAAGGCGCACCAAGGCACAGATCGCGCGCGAGCGCGGGCTGGGGCCGCTTGCCGAGGCCATTCTGGCGGACCGCGCAAAGGTGCCGGCAGACCTCGCGAAGGACTATCTGGGCGAAGAGGTGCCGGATGAAAAGGCGGCACTTGAGGGCGCGCGCGACATTCTGGCTGAGCAGTTTGCGGAAAACGCCGATCTCGTGGGGCAGTTGCGCAACCACATGAAGGAGCGCGCTGTGCTGCGTTCGCGCGTTGTCGAAGGCAAGGAAGAGGCGGGCGCCAAGTTTTCCGACTATTTCGACCATTCAGAGCGCTGGGCAGGCGTGCCGAGCCACCGCGCGCTTGCCATGCTGCGCGGGCGCAATGAGGACGTGCTGGCGCTCGATCTGGAAGTGGATGCCGACGATACCAGCCCGCTGAAACCGGCCGTGCGCATGATTGCGGCAGCCTATGAAATCGGTGGAACGTTGCCGGGCGATCAATGGCTGATGGAGGTTGCCGGCTGGACATGGCGCGTCAAGCTCTACCTGCATCTGAGCCTCGATCTGATGCGTGATCTGCGCGAGCGGGCCGAGGAAGAGGCGATCAATGTCTTTGCCCGCAATCTGAAGGATCTGCTCCTGGCGGCCCCCGCCGGGACCCGCGCAACGATGGGGCTCGATCCGGGCATCCGCACCGGCGTCAAGGTCGCGGTGGTGGATGGCACCGGCAAGCTGCTGGACACGGCAACGGTCTATCCCTTCCCACCGCGCAACGACCTGCGCGGCAGCCAGGCGGCGCTCTCGGCGCTCGTGCGAAAACATGGTGTGGAACTCATTGCCATCGGCAATGGCACCGCCAGCCGCGAGACGGAAAAGATGGTGGCCGACATGCTCTCCGACATGCCGGCGCCCAAACCGCTCAAGGTGGTGGTGTCGGAGGCGGGTGCTTCGGTTTATTCGGCATCCCCCACGGCGGCAGCCGAATTCCCCGATCTCGACGTGTCGCTGCGCGGGGCGGTCTCGATCGCCCGCCGCCTGCAGGACCCGCTTGCCGAACTGGTGAAGATCGAGCCCAAATCCATCGGCGTCGGCCAGTATCAGCACGATGTGGACCAGTATCGTCTGGCAAAGGCGCTCGATGCGGTGGTGGAAGATGCGGTGAACGCGGTGGGGGTCGATCTGAACACGGCGTCGAAATCGCTTCTGGCGCGCGTCTCAGGCCTCGGGGAATCGATTGCAGAGGCGATTGTCGCACATCGCAATGTCCATGGCGCCTTTTCAAGCCGCAAGCAGCTTCTGGAAGTGGCGCGGCTTGGCCAGCGCACATTCGAGCAATGCGCGGGCTTCCTGCGCATTCAGAACGGCACCGAGCCGCTCGACGCTTCCTCCGTCCATCCCGAAGCCTATGGCGTGGCGCGCAAGATCGTTTCGTCCTGCGGGCGCGATGTGCGTTCGCTGATGGGCGATGCCGGGGCGCTGAAGGCGCTCGATCCGCGCGTCTTCGTGGATGAGCGTTTCGGCCTGCCGACGGTGCGTGACATCATCGCCGAGCTTGAGAAACCGGGCCGCGACCCGCGCCCGGCCTTCCGCACCGCGACCTTTGCCGAGGGGATCGACGACATTAAGGATTTGAAGCCCGGCATGAGCCTCGAGGGCACGGTGACCAATGTCGCCGCCTTCGGTGCCTTCGTCGACATTGGCGTTCATCAGGACGGGCTGGTGCATGTCTCGCAGCTTGCCGACCGCTTCGTGAAGGATGCGCATGAGGTGGTGAAGGCCGGCGATGTGGTGAAGGTGCGCGTGCTTGAGGTGGACATCAAGCGCAAGCGCATCAGCCTATCCATGCGCAGGGATGCCGGTGGAGCCGGGGCGGGCGGCGGAACCGGCGCCGGTCGATCGCGCGATCAGGGCAAGCCCGCCCGTCCCGCAATGCCACGCAATGCTGGTGGCAAGCCGGGCGGCCGCGGTGGCGAACCGCAGGGCGCGCTCGCTGCAGCGCTGGCTCAGGCGATGAAGAAGAAATAAAGGGCGCTCGTCCTTCAGCCCTCACAGCGGGTGGCGCACCACGCCTTGCGCCAGTCGCCGCCTGCGGGCCGAGTGCAGTTGCCACAGCGAGTGGGCGACCAGCGTGACGATGATGATCGTGCCCCCGATCAGGGTGGCACGGCCTGGCACCTCGGAGAAGATGAGCCACACCCAGACCGGCGCCAGCACCGTTTCCAGAAGGTAGAACATCGCAACTTCGGGGCCTGAAATGTATTTGGGGCCGTTGGACAGGCAGAAGAACGAAATCGGCATGATGACCGCACCGTTCAGGATGATCCACCAGGGGGCCTCGATGCGATAGCCGGTTCTGGCGGTCATGATCGCTGCAACCACGCAGGGAAGCGCCACGGCCACCAGCGCGGCAAATCCCATGTCGCGACCGCTGCCGCGGGAGATGGTGATCGCAGTGGCGAGCAGAAACGCGGCAGTGAGTGCCATTACATCACCAAACAGATTGCCGGCGCCGATGCCTCCGCCAACAATGATCAACACACCAATGAGCATCACCCCCATGGCGGCGAGCGTGGCGGGTTTGGGTCTTTCCTTGAGAAAAAGCCATGAAAGAACGGCGGCGAACATCGAATTGAAGGCGAGGATGAACACCAGGTTGGCGGTCGAGGTGTTGTAGACGGCGGTGATGAAGCAGAGCGCCGAAAGGGCATAGAGAGCGGCGACCACCAGCCCAACGCGGCCCGGGACAAGCGGTGGTACATTGCGCGAGAACAACCGCCAGACGAACCAGACGACGAGTGCCACCCCGGCCGTCAACGCACTCCGTACCATCAGGATCGGCCATGGATCGCCGTCCGCCAAACGGATCAGCGGTATGTCGATGGTCAGCGCCATGCCCCCAAAGGCTGTGAGCGCAAGACCCTTGGCGTGGGAAGACGGCGAGGGAGTGGACATGGAAGACCCTTCAGCGACGTGGTGAAAGATGCAAGGGGATAGATCCGGTCCTGCATCGCTCGCTCAGTCAACGCGTTCCCACCCCTGCGGCCCCAGATGCTCCTGCGGCTTGAAGCGCACCTTATAGGCCATTTTACGCGAGCCATTGACCCAGTAACCCAGATAGACATGCGGCAGACCGGCCGCCACCGCGCGGTTGATATGGTCGAGGATCATGAAGGTGCCGAGCGAACGATCGGTAAGCTCCGGGTTGAAGAAGGAATAGACCATGGAAAGCCCGTCGCTCATCATGTCGGTGAGCGCAACGGCCATCAACTCGCCTTCGCCCTTTCCGGTGATGAAACTGTCGGGACCGCGGCGGCGATACTCGATCACCTGTGTGCCGACATGGGTATCTTCAACCATCATCGCATAGTCGAGAACGGTCATGTCCGACATGCCACCCTTTTTGTGGCGGGCGTCCAGATAGGAGCGGAACAGCGTGTACTGTTCAGTGGAGGGCTGTGCAGGAAGCGCTGTTCCGATCAAGTCCGCATTCTGCCTGAAAATGCGCTTCATGTTTCTGGTGGGCTGGAATTCCTGTGCCAGGATTCGAACCGAAACGCAGGCACGGCAGGTCTCGCAGGCGGGACGATAGGCGATGTTCTGAGAGCGCCGAAAACCGCCCTGTGTGAGCAGGTCGTTGAGCTCCGGTGCCTTGTCACCAACGAGATGCGTGAAAACCTTGCGCTCGTACTGCCCCTCCAGATAGGGGCAGGGCGATGGGGCGGTCAGAAAGAACTGCGGCGATTGGGGCGGCTGGTGCGTCATGTCGGCGGGGCGTCACTCCTGTTTCTGAATTCTGACCCTAAAGCCCATAATACCATGGCCCGACAAACGAAAACGTCAACCAAATTATCGCTACCAGAGGCATGCCAGCCTTCATGAAATCGCGGAAGGAATAATGTCCGGGGCCCATGACCATAAGGTTGGTCTGATAGCCGATGGGCGTGGCGAAGGAGCAGTTGGCCGCGAATATCGTGGCGGCGACAAAAGCCTCCGGGGGCGCGCCGATGGCCGCGGCAATGCCCAGCCCGATGGGCGTGAACAGAACCGCCGTGGCATTGTTGGACAGAAAATTGGTGAGCACCGCGACAACGGCGAAATAGCCCGACAGAATGATCGCCGGGGCCTGGCCTTCAAGGGCGGCGACCGCCCCGTCTGCGATGAGCTGCGCGCCGCCGGTGCGCTCCAGCGCCGTGGCGGCGGCAATGGCCGAGCCCACCAGCAGAAAAATCTGCCGGTCGAAGGCTCGGCCAGCCTGGGCCAGGGTGAGGCAGCCCGTCGCGATCATGGCAAAGGCGCCGGCAATGGCTGTGGCAACAATGGGAGCGATGTCGAGCGCTGCGGTGGCGACGATGCCGGCGAAGATGACAAATGCGATCCACGCCTTGCGGCGCTGGGGAACCGGTTCGGCCGACCACTCCAGAACAAGAAGATCGTGACTTTCGCGCAGGTCCTCGAGTGCACGGTCGGTGCCGCCCACGAGAATCGTATCGCCAGGTTCGAGCCGGATATCGGAGACGGGCGTGCGGCCCATCCGGCTTTTGCGCTGTACGCCCAGCATGTGAACGCTGTGCTCGGTCTCGATCCCGGCATTGCGGATGGTGCGGCCTGCGTGGCGCGACCCGGGAGGGATAACGGCTTCGGCGATATGGTAATCAGGACCAACGGCAGCCGACTCCGTCTCTGAATCTGCGATATGCCCTGCCGCACCGTGCGAAAGCGCCTGTGTGAACGCGCGGCGTGTGGCCGTGACCATGAGCCGGTCGCCTTCCGACAGGACGACATTCTCAAAGGGTGGATGAAAGCTCATGCCGCGACGGATGATGAGACGTGGGGTGAGGTCGCCGAGGCCCTGAAAGAGACCGGCCTTCGATTCCTTGCCGATGAAGGGATGGTCCGGCACGATGCGGATCTCTCCGATGAACTGGGTCCCCGACTGCATCTGCCGGAAGGTCTTCTCACTGCTTGAATCGCGCAGGATCCGGGGCATGACGAAAAAGACGTAGAGTGCTCCGGCGGCGGCCAGCAGGAAGCCGGGCATGGTGAGGTCGAAAAAACCGATGGACAGGCCTGCCTTCCCGGCAACACCGGCAACCAGAAGGTTGGTGGAGGAGCCGATCAGCGTGGTCATGCCACCAAGTATGGTCATGAAGGAAAGCGGCATCAGTGCCTTGGAAACAGCGAAATTGCGCTGTGCGGCAAACACGATCAGGACGGGAATGAAAATCACCACCACAGGCGTGTTGTTGAGCACCGCGCTCAGCACCGCAGCAGTGATCAGCGTTATGATGATGGTGCGGGTGCTGGAGCTGCCAGCCGATTTTGCGAGTATGCGCGCAGGCTTGTCGAGTGCGTCGGTGGCGAAAAGGCCCTGACCGACGATCAGAAGGGCAAGGACCGTCGCGAGGGCAGGGTTGGCAAAGCCCGAGAGAAGCTCTTCGGGCTGCAACCCACCGTGCGCGCCTTCATGGGGAAAAAAGGCAAACAGCGCCAGGAACGCAACCAGACTGCCAAGAGCGACGATTTCCAGCGTGAACCGCTCGCTGACATAGGCAGCGACTGTTACGAGGATGATCCCATAGGTTGCCCAGAGATGAAAATCGGTCATTCAGCTCCCGCAGTTCAGGACATGCCTTTCGGGGGAATGAGCACCCCCACAGGTGAACGTCGAGAATAAGCACGCACCGCCAGCCCGCAAGCATGGATTTGCTCGCCCCCAGGAAAAGAAGCGCAAGGGAAAGCTCTTCTTTTGTGAAGCGCGCAACGCCATTTCCTGGTTTGCGAAACGCTGTCGCAGTCAGCCGGTTCGCAGCATGAGGGTATCGAGAAGCCGGTCATGCAGCATCTGCCTGTTGGCCAGAACGAGCGGAGCCAGCAGAACCAACGGTGTGAACATTGCCGTGGTGGCAAGAAACAAGAGCGTGTGGGCAACCGCGTAGCGCGGGGTGATCTCGACGCTGTCGAGCCGCTCCAGGCGCAGACGAAACAGGCGCATGCCCAACGTGGCCTGATAGCGTCCACCCAGTGTGAGCGCCGTATAGGCGATCGCCAGCGCGAGGGTCACCAGCGCGGCAAGGCTTTTTGAGAGAACGTACGGTGTCTCGCCAAGACGTGCGGGAAGGTCGCCGAATGCGTGTTCAGGTGCGACCCACCACCATGAGAGCGATTCGATCAGCATGGTCGCAAACACGGAAAGTGCGAACGCAACGGTGATGTAGAGGCTGTAGTCGACGGTAAACGCCAGCACACGCTGAAGATGGAGCCCATGGCCCTGTCTGAGAAGTATCTCGGGCGCCCGGTCGGCAGGGCGCGCCTTGAAGGGAATTGTCGTTTCCAATGTTTCGGTCATGAAAATCACTCGCAATATCATTTTGGTGCCCGAAAGCACTCAATGGTAGAGCGATAGTGTGAATTCATAAACCTAAGGTTTATTCTTGTTTGAATAATGCAATTTATGCGAGGAAATCAAACCTGGTCGCTGCGGACCACCACCGTTCCCAAAAGCAGATCGTGAACGGTTCTTTTGTAATCGAGGAACAGGCTGGCAAGCAGGATCAGTGGCGTGAGGATCGTGTTTCCCGCCCAGAACAGAACCGTGTGCACCACGGCAAGAAGCGGATCGGTGGACTGACCGTCGAGACGCACAAGACGAATGCCCATGAACTGCATCCCGAGCGTTGCCTGGCTGCGACCACCCAGTGTCATGGCCACATAGAGCAGGGCGGTCAGTGGCGCCAGAATGCCGAAGAGCAGCCAGCCCAGCCCCAGTGTCATTACGCCGAGCAGCGCCACAATGATCGCAACCGGGATCATCATCAGGGCGATCAGCAGGTAGTCGATGCAGAAGGCGAACACGCGACGCGTGCGGACGCCACGCAAATCGTAATCATCACGCTTTGCGACATCCAGAATTTCACCATCAAGGGGCCGGGTTGCCATCAATCATCCTCGCATGTGCTGTTCGAGAAAGAGATGGGGAGCCTGTTCCCTGCTTCAAGCGCAGTTGCCGCAGATTCAGAGCAATTCGGCCATTTCGAGCGCAAAATAGGTGAGAATCCCGTCACATCCAGCGCGTTTGAAGGCCAGAAGGCTCTCGATCATGGCTTTTTCGCCATCGATCCAGCCATTGGCATCTGCCGCCTTGATCATCGCGTACTCGCCCGACACCTGATACGCGAAGGTGGGCAATGCATAGGTGTCCCTGATGCGGTGAACGATGTCGAGATAGGGGAGGCCGGGCTTCACCATCAGCATGTCCGCACCTTCCAGAATGTCCTGCTCTGCCTCGCGCAGCGCCTCATCCGCGTTGGCCGGGTCGATGTAATAGGTCTTCTTGTCTCCCTTCAGCCGATCGCCTGTGCCGATCGCTTCGCGATAGGGACCATAGAACGCCGACGCGAATTTGGTGGCATAGGACATGATCGCGACGTCATGAAAGCCGCTTTGATCAAGGGCGTCGCGAATGGCGCCGATACGCCCATCCATCATGTCGGAAGGCGCTATGATGTCGGAGCCGGCTTCGGCCTGTCTCACGGCTGCGGCAGCGATCTGCATGACGGTCTCGTCATTGACGATTTCTCCGTCGCGAAGGATGCCGTCATGGCCGTGGACGGTGAAGGGATCAAGTGCCACATCGGTGATGATGCCGATCTCCGGCACCGCCTCCTTGATGGCGCGGCTTGCCCTGTTGATGAGATTGTCCGGATCCAGGCTGTGCGAGCCGGTTTCGTCTCGCATGGAAGAGGCAATGTTCGGGAAGGTCGCAATTGCCGGAATCCCGAGGCGTGCTGCGCGCTCGGCCTGCCGCACGGCCTGATCGACGCTGAGCCGCATGACACCGGGCATCGCGTCGATCGGTTCCTGGCAATTTTCACCCTCCATCAGGAAGACGGGCCAGATCAGGTCGTCGACGCGCAGGTGGTTTTCACGCACGAGGCGGCGCGACCAGTCGGACTTGCGGGTGCGGCGCAGACGCCGACTGCCGGTGATCTCATCAACGCTGCGGCGGGCTGCGGGCCTGTTCACGGTACGGGAAAACTTGTTCACGGCAAAGACTCCAGTGTCGCGCTTCTCTAGCATGTGGCCATGGGCGGACCAAGGGCGGGACGGATGTTGTGTGGTCGCACTTTCCGATGGCATTGACGCACCCCAAGACGGCGAATAATCAGCTAGGGTGGCGGCAGCGTCTGCAAAGTGTCTCAAGGGGGTGGCGGTGAAGGTCGATTTCGGTGGCGGAGAAGACATTCGGTTCGAACGACGCGGCCATGCGGGGCTGGTGACCCTCACGCGGCCCGCATCTCTCAACGCCATCAATCACACCATGGTGCACGCGCTGCACCGCGCACTGCTTGCCTGGGAAGCGGACGACGATGTGCGTCTCGTTGTTCTCCGGGGCGAGGGCAGGGCCTTTTCCGCCGGTGGCGACATTCTCGATGTCTACAGGGCAGGGCTCAAGGGCGAGGCCAGACCGGATTTTTTCGCCGATGAGTACAGGCTCAATGCGGCTATTGCCCGTTTCCCAAAACCCTACGTTTCGCTGATTGACGGTATCGTCATGGGCGGCGGCGTCGGAATATCCTTTCACGGCTCCCATCGCGTGATGACGCAGAACGCGGTGTTTGCGATGCCGGAAGTCGGGATCGGTTTCTTTCCCGACGTCGGTGGCAGTTTCCTGCTTTCGCGTCTGCCGGGGGATTTCGGCATGTATCTGGCACTGACCGGAAGCCGCATTCGACATGGCGACGCCCTGGCCGCAGGGCTGGCAACACATGCCGTCGAAGCCGAATGCCTGGAGGAGCTGACCGAAACGCTGTGTGGCACGGATGATATCGATCGCGCGCTTGCCTCATTCGGCGCCGAAGCCGAACGGCAGATCGATGATGCGGTCCTGCATGCGATCGCGCGCCATTTCTCGTTCGATACGCTGTCGGAGGTTCTCGGATCGCTGGCGGCCGATCAGGATGACTGGGCCGGCGAGACCCGCGCAACGATCGCCAAACGTTCACCAACCAGTCTCGGTGTCACGTTCCGGCAGATCCGCGCCGGCGCAATGCTGACCATGGACGAATGCATGAGAATGGAGTTCCGCATCCTCAACCGGATGCTGGCGGGACATGACTTTTATGAAGGCATCCGCGCCGCGCTGGTCGAAAAGGGAACCACGCCCAGATGGAAGCCCGATGCGCTCGATGATCTGTCCGCAGGAGACATCGAAGCCTATTTTGCTCCCTTACCTGGTGGAGACCTGACGCTGTGAATGATGACGCTCTGTCCCGTCTCGGTTCTGCGAGGCCTTCTCAACTGGATAGTGCCTATCACGCGCTTCACAGGCTGGTTGCATTGGCTTGTCTGCTGATTGGGCTTTTCTACTGGGTGCGTCTGTTGGGGATATATCCCGGCTCGCTCTGGCGGTTCGATCTCATGCCCGTGGAGTGGCAGGTTGTCAGTGTCATACTGGCTGTCATTTATCCCTTTGCTTCAGTCGGCCTCTGGCTGGTTGCGCCCTGGGGCGCGGTGATCTGGTGCTTATGCGCGGGCGCGGAGCTGGTGATGCACGGCTTCCTGCAGGATACCTTCGGGTCGAACTATCTGCTGATTGGATTCCATCTTCTCGTTGCCGCCAGCTATGCGGCCCTGCGCTTCCTGCGCTATCGCGAGGAACGCAGCGCGGTCCATTAGGGACTTAGCCCTGCAACGCCTTGCGCACATCGGCGCATCCCATGCCGGTCTCTCAATCTTTCATCGAATGTCCGAAGGCGGGTTTACTGCCTGTTAGCTGTATTTACAGGGTCGGCTTTTGTAAGGCGTTGTTAAGCCTAGTGTTTAAGTCGAATTTTAGAAGCATTCGATAGGGTCAGGCCAAGGTGAGACAAAAAACAAAAATCACCGGCGTCAAACGAGAGGCTTTAGTTATGAATACTTCGCGACCCGCGGCGAAACCTGCCGCTTCGAATGATGAACGCAAAGATGCACTGCGTTCTCTTTATCTTGAATCTCTCCAGCTCGTGGAGCGGCTGCACCGTCGCCTGCTCGACGTGATCAAGGATGAGTTCGAGCGCAACGGACGCAGCGACATCAACGCCATCCAGGCATTGCTGCTCTTCAATATCGGTGACACGGAACTGACGGCTGGCGAATTGCGCTCGCGCGGCTACTATCTCGGCTCCAACGTCTCATACAATCTCAAGAAGCTGGTCGATCTCGGCTTCGTCAACCACCAGCGTTCGCGCGTCGACCGTCGTTCGGTGCGTATCAGCCTGACGCCGAAGGGCGCGCAGGTCGCGAAGGTGGTCGAAGGGCTCTACAACCGTCACATCGGCTCCATCGAGCAGGTGGGTGGCATCAGCCCCGACGAGTTCAGCCAGATGAACCGTGCCCTGCAGCGGCTCGACCGCTTCTGGAACGATTCGATCGCCTACCGCATGTAGTCTCATCCTGATCACCTGGCTGCGCGCCGGTGTGCAGCCAGTGAAGGCCGGCGTGGCGGGACGCCGGTCTTCACGTATTTGTTTTTTCCTACCGGGTGACGCTTGGTCACGTTAAGGTCATAATCAGGTGGAATGCAGCCTGATGGAGGCCGCGCGGTGCGTGTTGCGCCGATTTTCATCAGGGTTCGCGGATTCTTAACGCAGTCGCGGCATGTATGCCTGTAGCACTGCATGCAGCCCTTCGATGAGACGGGCTGTCGAGCCAAGAGAGCACGGATACGCGTATGAAGACGAACCGCCGCATGTTTCTAACCGGTGCCGGCGCCGCCGCAACGGCAGCGATGACCGGAGCCGCCAACGCCCAGGACCTGATCGAGGCGATTATCCGTTCGCCGCGGCGCGGTGCATGGAGCGACCAGTTCGATGCACGGGCAAGCAGCGGCGGCAAGGTGGCTTCCAACCTTCCGATCTTCAGCCAGGAAACCGTTTCCTATGTCGAGCGCGCGATCATGGAATATTCCAGCATCGCCTCGCAGGGCGGTTGGCCGCGTGTGCCAGATGACAAGAAACTGGAACTGGGCGTTGTCGACCCCAGCGTGGAGATCCTGCGTCGCAGGCTGATGATTTCAGGCGACCTTTCACAGCGCGCAGGCATGTCGCCATCGTTTGATTCTTACGTGGATGCGGCCGTCAAGCGTTTTCAGGCCCGCCACGGCCTGCCGGCCGACGGTGTGACCGGTCGGCATACTTTCGCCGCTCTCAACGTTCCCGCCGCAATCCGCCTTGGCCAGCTTGAAACCAATCTCGTTCGGCTGCGCTCCATGTCGGGTTTTCTTGGCGACCGCTATGTGGTGGTGAACATTCCCGCCGCCGAAATCGAGGCGGTGGACAATGGCCGCGTGATGCTGCGCCACACGGCCATCGTCGGCAAGGTCGACCGCCAGACGCCGATCCTGAATTCCAAGATCAACGAAATCATCATAAATCCCTACTGGAACGCGCCGGTTTCGATTGTCCGCAAGGACATTATTCCCTTGATGCGCAAGAACCCGAACTATCTGACGGACAACAATATCCGCCTGATCGCGCCCGATGGCAGCGAGGTGGATCCGCTGACGGTGGACTGGTCGACGGACGACGCGGCCAAATACCGGTTCCGCCAGGATCCGGGCCGGATCAACGCCATGGCGTCGATCAAGATCAATTTCCCGAACCCGCATGCGGTCTATATGCACGATACGCCGCAGCAGGGGCTGTTCCGCGATCTCGACCGGTTTTATTCGTCGGGCTGCGTGCGTGTTCAAAACGTGCGCGATCTCGTCACCTGGCTCCTGCGCGAGACCGACGGCTGGGACCGCCGGCGCATCGAGCAGACGATCCAGAACGACGAGGATGTCCGGGTTTCGCTCAGCAATCCCGTCCCGGTCTATTTTACCTACATCTCGGCCTGGTCGACGGGTGATGGCGCGGTGCATCTGCGCGACGATATCTACGGTCGCGACGGAGCGAGCGAATTGCAGATTTCGACGGCACTCTGACGACCCGTTGCATGATGAATTGCCGCAGCCGCCCGGAAACGGGCGGCTGTTTCGTTTCTGGCGCATAAATTTTCGCCGGCAGGCGTGGTGACACCGGGGGAAAAATGCTAGATGCGCCACTTCCGCATTTGATCCATCATCGAAGGGAACACACCGCCATGGCAATTGCGACCGCCGCCGCTTCCAGCGAGACCGACGCATTCTTCACCCGGCCGCTCGAAGACAGCGACCAGGACATCTTCTCCGCAATCCAAAAGGAACTTGGCCGCCAGCGTCACGAGATCGAGCTGATAGCGTCTGAAAACATCGTCTCGCGCGCCGTGATGGAAGCGCAGGGCACGGTCCTGACCAACAAATATGCGGAAGGTTATCCGGGCAAGCGGTATTATGGCGGTTGTCAGTATGTCGACATCGTCGAAGAGCTGGCCATCGAGCGCGCCAAGAAGCTGTTCGGCTGCGAGTTTGCCAATGTACAGCCCAATTCCGGCTCGCAGATGAACCAGGCCGTGTTCCTGGCGCTTCTGCAGCCGGGCGACAGTTTTATGGGCCTCGACCTGAATTCGGGCGGTCACCTGACGCACGGTTCGCCGGTCAACATGTCCGGAAAATGGTTCAATCCCATCTCCTATGGCGTGCGCAAGGACGATCATCTGCTCGACATGGACGAGGTTGAGCGTTTGGCGAAGGAGCACAGGCCGAAGCTTATTCTGGCCGGCGGCACTGCCTATTCACGTGTCTGGGACTGGAAGCGCTTCCGCGAGATTGCTGACGAGATCGGCGCCTGGCTGATGGTCGACATGGCGCACATTGCCGGCCTGGTGGCCGGTGGCCAGCACCCGTCGCCGCTGCCGCACGCACACGTGGTCACCACCACGACGCACAAATCGCTGCGCGGCCCGCGCGGCGGCATGATCCTGACCAATGACGAAGCATTGGCGAAAAAGTTCAATTCGGCCGTGTTCCCGGGCCTGCAGGGCGGTCCGCTCATGCATGTGATCGCCGCAAAAGCTGTCGCGCTGGGCGAGGCGCTGAAGCCCGACTTCAAGACTTATGCGCGCGACGTGGTTGAAAATGCCCGTGCGCTGGCCGAGAGCCTCAAGGAAACCGGCCTCGACATCGTGTCGGGCGGCACCGACAACCATTTGATGCTCGTTGACCTGCGCCCGAAGAACGCCACCGGCAAGCGCGCAGAGGCTGCCCTTGGCCGTGCCAACATCACCTGCAACAAGAACGGCATCCCGTTCGATCCCGAAAAGCCGTTCGTGACATCGGGCATTCGTCTTGGCACGCCGGCCGGCACGACGCGTGGCTTCGGCACCGCGGAGTTCCGCGAGATCGGCCAGTTGATCGCCGAGGTGCTCGACGGTCTCAAGGCAGCGAACTCGGATGAGGGCAACGCCCAGGTCGAACAGGCTGTGAAGGACAAGGTGATCGCACTCACCGAGCGCTTCCCGCTCTACCCCTATCTGGGGTAAGCAGTCACGAACGGATTCGTGAAGAAGGGCCCGATATGCGCTGTCCCTACTGCCAGTCGGAAGACACACAGGTAAAGGATTCCCGCCCCGCCGAAGACGGGGCGGCGATCCGGAGACGGCGCGCCTGTCCCGATTGCGGCGGGCGTTTCACCACTTTCGAACGCATCCAGCTGCGCGATCTGGTGGTGGTCAAGCGGTCGGGCCGCAAGGTGCCGTTCGACCGAGACAAGCTGATGCGCTCCTTCGACATCGCGCTGAGAAAACGCAATGTGGAGCCGGAGCGCGTGGAACGCGCGGTCACCGGCATCGTGCGCCAGCTCGAAAGCTCGGGCGAGACGGAAATCCCGTCAGACGATATCGGCCTGCTTGTCATCGATGCGCTCAAGGCGCTGGATGACGTGGCCTATGTGCGCTTTGCCTCGGTCTATCGCAATTTTCGCGAAGCCAAGGATTTTCAGGACGTTCTGGGTGAACTGAAGGGCAAAGAGGACTAGCGGTATGAACAGCGGGCCGGCAAGCGAGCTCGACCGGCGGTTCATGGCGGCTGCGATCCGGCTGTCGCGCCGCAATCTCGGCCTGACCGGCACCAATCCCTCCGTTGGAACCCTGATCGTGCGCGATGGACGCATCGTGGGCAGTGGCGTCACCGCCATTGGCGGACGCCCGCATGCCGAGCCGCAGGCGCTTGCAGAAGCCGGCGAGGCGGCGCGTGGCGCGACTGCCTATGTCACGCTCGAACCCTGCGCCCATCACGGCCGCACACCCCCTTGCGCCAATGCGTTGGTCTCCGCCGGCGTTACCCGTGTGGTGGGCGCGGCGAGCGATCCCGATCCGCGCGTGAGCGGCAGGGGCTACGCCATCCTGCGCGACGCGGGCATCGAGGTGGTCGAAGGCGTGCTGGCGGACGAGGCTGCGGACATGCTGCGCGGCTATCTCACGCGATCCGAGAGAAAACGTCCGGAAGTGACTCTCAAGCTTGCCATATCCGCCGATGGGATGATCGGTCGGAAAGGGGAGGGACAGGTTGCAATCACCGGCCCCGTATCACGCAGGCAGGCGCACATGATGCGGGCGGAGAGCGACGCTATCCTCGTCGGCATCGGTACGGTGTTGGCGGATGATCCGTCGCTGACCTGCCGGCTGCCGGGGCTTGAACACCGCTCACCGCTCCGCGTCGTGCTCGACCGGGGGATGAAGCTCCCGGTGCAGTCCGCTCTGGCACAGTCTGCACGCGATGTGCCGGTTCTGATCACGGCGGCGGAAAACTGTCAGCCGGAAAGCAGAAAGGCCCTGGCCGAGGCAGGCGTCGACTTTCTCGGCGTCGAACTCCATGACGGCGAGATCGCATTGCCGGAATTTCTGGAGGATCTGGCAGCGCGGGGTATTCTGACCCTCATGGTGGAGGGGGGGGCCTTCACTGCCCGGATGTTCATCGAGGAAGGGGTGGTCGACCGGCTCGCACTCTTTGTTGGGCCATCGGAAATCGGCCCTGGCGGGATTGCCGCACCGATCGATTGCGACCATATCCCGGAAGGTTTTCACCTGCTGCGCGAAGCGCGGTTTGGCGACGATGTTTATCTGGAATATGTGAAAGGCGAGCGATGTTCACCGGCATTGTCACGGACATAGGCGTGGTGCAGTCCGTCACCCCGCGCGATGAAGGGGTGCTGCTGCGCATCGAGACAAATTTCGATCCGGCGACCATCGACATTGGCGCTTCGATTGCCTGCGCGGGTGTCTGTCTCACCGTGGTGGCGCTGCCTGAAGAGGGCGCGAACACGCGCTGGTTCGAGGTGGAGGCCTGGGAAGAGGCCCCTGCGACTGACGACGGCTTCCGGCTGGCAGCAGGGACAGCGCATCAATCTGGAACGCGCGCTGAAAGTGGGCGATGAACTTGGTGGACATATCGTCTCGGGTCACGTGGACGGCATGGCCGAAATCGTCGAGCGCCAGGATGAGGGGGAAGCCGTTCGTTTCGTGCTTGAAGCGCCGAAGGAACTCGCCAAATTCATCGCGCCCAAGGGTTCGGTGGCGCTGGACGGTACGTCCCTTACGGTCAATCGCGTCTCAGGTGAGCGTTTCGACGTTCTGCTTATTCATCACTCGCTCTCCGTTACCACCTGGGGAGAGCGAAAGGTGGGCGACCGGGTGAATATCGAGGTCGATACGATGGCCCGTTACGCCGCACGTCTTGCGGATGCCGCCAAAGAGGCTTAAGGCAGCGCTCTCATTCTAGAATTATAGCCGTGTGGAGAATGTCATGGCCGATGCGCGCCCCCTGAGGCTGCTGATCGTCGAAGCCCGTTTCTATGACCATTTGGCCGATGGTCTTCTTGAAGGTGCAAAGGCTGCATTGGATGCCGCCGGAGCGGCCTATGATGTGGTGACCGTTCCCGGAGCGCTGGAAGTTCCGGCCGCAATCGCCTTTGCTGCGTCCGGAAATGGCGGTGCGCTTTATCATGGCTATGTGGCGCTTGGGTGTGTCATCCGCGGCGAAACCTACCATTTCGATGTGGTCGCCAATGAATCGAGCCGTGCACTGATGGACCTTGCCGTTGAGAAGAACCTCGCCATCGGCAATGGCATCCTGACCGTCGAGAACGAGGCGCAGGCACTGGCCCGCATCGAAAAAAGCGAAGGCACGAGCGGCGAGAGCATGGGCAAGGGATATTTTGCCGCCGAAGCGGCACTGACGATGATTGCGCTCAAACAGCGCATGGGAGCTTGATGTGACCGAACCGACCGCAGACGGCTTTCGCCCGGCCAACAAACGGGGCTCAGCCCGGCTTGCTGCCGTTCAGGCGCTTTACCAGATGGATGTTGCAGGCACGGGCCTGCTGGAAACCACGGCGGAATACGAGCTTTTCCGTCTCGGCAAGGAGATCGACGGCGAACTCTACCGCGATGCAGACCCGCAATGGTTTCGTGCCATTCTTTCGGGTGTTGTCGAAGATCAGAAGACGATCGACCCGGTGATCCGCAAGGCACTGACGGAGGACTGGCCGCTTTCGCGTCTTGATTCGACGCTGCGCGCCATCCTGCGCGCCGGAGTCTATGAGCTGACGCGGCGCAAGGATGTGCCGGTTGCCGTAATCGTTTCGGAATATGTGGACATTGCCAAGGCGTTCTACACCGAGGACGAGCCGAAGCTTGTCAATGCGGTGCTCGACCGGGTTGCCCGGCGCAGTCGCAATGAGGGCAGGGGGAAAGACGCGGAATGACCGAAACACGCGATGACCTGTACCGCGAGGCAAAACGCACCGCGCTGATTCTTGCTTCCGCACAGGCCATCGTCGGTTCCGCAGCCCCGATCGCCATCTCCATGGGTGGTCTTGCCGGTTTTTATCTGCTTGGCAGCGACAAATCGCTCGCAACGGCGCCAGTCACGGGCTTCAATGTCGGCATCGCGCTGGGCGCGCTTCCCGCTGCCGCCCTGATGCGAGCGGTGGGGCGTCGCAACGGTTTCATGGCCGGTGGTCTTGTCACGGCAAGCGGCGGTTTCGTCGCCGCCTCCGCTCTGTTCCAGAGCAGTTTCTGGCTTTTCGCCATCGGCCTCCTGCTGGCAGGCATCGGCAACGCGTTCCTGCAGCAATACCGCTTTGCAGCCGCCGACAACGCGCCCTCGGATTTCAAACCGAAAGCCATTTCCTGGGTTCTGGGCGGCGGCGTCTTCGCTGCGATCATCGGTCCGCAGACCGTGATTTATACGCGTGACCTGTTTGCACCGATCCAGTTTGCCGGCGCCTTCGCAGCGCTCGTGGTTCTGGGCCTTCTGGGATCGTTCATTCTGTCCTTCCTGCGCCTGCCAAAGGAGGCGCCATCCGCAATGCTGGACGATCATGAGCCGGCCCGGCCGCTGCTTCAGATTCTGTCGCAGCCGCGTTTTCTGGTTTCGCTCTTTTGCGGCGTCGCCTCTTACGCGCTGATGAGCTTCGTCATGACGGGTGCGCCGCTCGCCATGGTGGGTTGCGGCTTCACGCCCGACGAAGCGACGCTCGGCATTTCCTGGCATGTAATGGCGATGTTCGCGCCAAGTTTCGTTACCGGTCGGCTGATCGCGCGTTTCGGCAAGGAAACCATTGTCGCAACCGGACTTTTGACGCTTATTGCCTGCGCCATCGTGGCGTTATCGGGCATCGAGCTATGGCAGTTCTGGACGGCGCTGATCCTGCTTGGCATTGGCTGGAATTTCGGCTTCATCGGCGCAACGGCGATGGTTGCGGAGTGCTACCGGCCATCGGAGAAGAACAGTGTGCAGGGTGTGCACGACTTTCTGTTGTTCTCGACCACGGCCTTTGCCTCTCTGATGTCGGGTCAGATCTACAATGCGTTCGGCTGGAACATGCTCGCCTGGATCGTGATTCCTGTTGCCGGTTCGTGCCTTCTCGCACTGGGTGTCATGGCCATCGGCCGCCGCTCCAGACAGGTCGCCTGACCCTCAACCCCTTGAGAACGGCGCGTTGACAGCCGTGCCGGCGCATACCTGCGACAATTTATCCCCTACAAGCTTGACGTGTCCGCGCGCCTTCGCCCAAGCTGCGCGCATTGGGCCGGGAGGGGCGCGAATGCCGCCGGCCTTTCCAGCGTGACCCGGGAGGGGGTTCCAGTCGCGGGTCGAGATCAAGGGATAGATTGGCAATGAACATGCTTTACGTGGTCATCGCCTGCGGTGTGCTTTCCATACTTTACGCCATCTGGGCAACACGATCGGTGCTGGCCGCCGATCAGGGCAATGCACGCATGCAGGAAATCGCCGGTGCCATCCGGGAGGGGGCGCAGGCTTATTTGACAAGGCAGTACACCACCGTCGCCATCGTCGGCGTCGTGGTCTTCATTCTCGCATGGTGGCTTCTCACCGGCGTGGCGGCCATCGGCTTCCTCATCGGTGCGGTGCTTTCGGCTGCCGCAGGCTTTATCGGCATGCATGTTTCGGTGCGTGCCAATGTGCGCACGGCGCAGGGCCGCATCCAACAGCTTGGCAGCCGGTCTCGACATCGCGTTCAAGTCCGGTGCGATCACCGGCCTTCTGGTGGCGGGTCTCGCGCTGCTCGGCGTGTCGGTCTATTTCTGGGTTCTCACCGGGCCGCTCGGCCATACGCCGACGGATCGCATCGTCATTGACGCGCTGGTGGCGCTCGGCTTCGGCGCCTCGCTGATTTCCATCTTCGCGCGTCTGGGCGGCGGCATTTTCACCAAGGGTGCGGATGTCGGCGGCGATCTGGTGGGCAAGGTGGAGGCGGGCATCCCGGAGGACGATCCGCGCAACCCGGCGACCATCGCCGACAATGTGGGCGACAATGTCGGCGATTGCGCTGGCATGGCCGCCGATCTGTTCGAAACCTATGTGGTGACCGTCGTCGCCACCATGGTGCTCGCCTCGATCTTCTTCACCGGCGAAGTGGCGTTGACGCTCATGCTCTTCCCGCTGGTTATCGGCGCTGCCTGCGTGGTGACGTCGATCATCGGGACGTTTTTCGTCAAGCTCGGCTCCAACAACTCCATCATGGGCGCGCTCTACAAGGGGTTTTGGGCAACTGCCGCCCTTTCGGTCGTCGCGCTTGGCGGCATTGTCTGGGGCTGGCTCGGCGGATCCACGTCCTTTTCGGCGAGCAATGGTTCAGAGTTTACGGGCATGTCGCTCTTCTGGTGCGGCGTGGTGGGCCTCGGCGTGACCGGGCTCATCATCTGGATCACCGAATATTATACCGGCGTCGGCTACCGGCCGGTGCGTTCCATCAGCCAGGCATCGGTGACCGGGCACGGCACCAATGTCATCCAGGGGCTGGCTGTTTCGCTTGAAGCGACGGCGCTTCCGGCAATCGTCATCATTGCCGGCATCATCCTGTCGTTCAATCTGGCGGGTCTCTTCGGCATCGCCATTGCGGTGACGACCATGCTGGCGCTGGCGGGCATGGTGGTGGCGCTCGATGCGTTCGGTCCCGTGACCGACAATGCCGGCGGCATCGCTGAAATGTCGGATCTGCCGGCCGAGGTGCGCCAGACCACCGACGCGCTCGATGCGGTCGGCAACACCACCAAGGCCGTGACGAAGGGCTATGCCATCGGGTCTGCCGGTCTTGGCGCGCTGGTTCTCTTCGCTGCTTACACAGAGGACCTGAAATACTTTGCCGCCAATGCGGAGCCGGGTACTTTCTTTGAGGGCGTGAGCGTCGATTTCTCACTCTCAAACCCCTATGTGGTCGCCGGCCTTCTCTTCGGTGGCCTTTTGCCGTTCCTGTTTGGCGGTCTGTCCATGACGGCGGTGGGCCGCGCGGGCGGCGCCATCGTGCAGGAGGTGCGCCGGCAGTTCCGTGAGAAACCTGGCATTATGGAAGGCAGGGAAAAGCCTGACTATGGCGCGGCGGTGGACCTTCTGACCAAGGCCGCGATCAAGGAAATGATCGTGCCTTCGCTCCTGCCGGTGCTCTCGCCGCTGGTGGCGTTTGCGGTGGTCTACGCCATCGCAGGCAAGAGCGAAGCCTTCTCCGCGCTTGGTGCCATGCTTCTGGGCGTGATCGTCACGGGCCTGTTCGTGGCAATCTCCATGACCGCCGGCGGCGGCGCCTGGGACAATGCCAAGAAATCCTTCGAGGACGGTTTCGTCGATGCTGACGGCACCAGACATGAAAAGGGCTCTGAGGCGCACAAGGCTTCGGTGACCGGTGATACGGTGGGCGATCCCTACAAGGACACGGCAGGCCCGGCGGTGAACCCGATGATCAAGATCACCAACATCATCGCGCTTCTCCTGCTTGCCGTTCTGGCTCACTGACAGGCCGACAAGCCTGCATTCGTGACAAGGAAAAAGGCCCGCGAGCATCGCTCGCGGGCTTTGGTGTTGCCTGAGATATCTGATTGACCAGGCCGTGTACTCATAAGCGAGCGCCGATGACCGCTTTCGGCGAAACCTCCGAAAACGATCAATCAACCGCGTAGGTCCGCATTGCGGGACGGAGCGGTCGTTCACTTAGCCAATGCCCTCAAACTATCGATATCGCGGGTCGGCTGCTCGTTCGTCCCGTCGTCTGGTTAATTCGGTGTAACGAAAAATCCCTTGCAACGAATCATACGGTAGGTTAGTTACATAGTTGGGCGTGGCCCACGAGATCGCCTTTGCGGTCGCCCAAAAGCCTCGACGGAAACGTCGGAGGCTTTTTGAGTTTTCAGGCCTTGCGTTCGACTTTCTCAAAGCAGCTATATTTGGAGCCGAGCATCGGCCCGCGCGTCTTTTTTGATATGGCAGTCAATCAACTTTCCATCTTCGGTTAGGCGCTGGTAAGGACGATTGCTGGCGTGATAGCCCCCCATACAGATCGGCCAGAGATACAAATCCGCCAGTTGCGCCATCGGTGAAGTCTTCCGCTTGGTCTTGAACTCGTATAGCGTCTCCGTCAGTTGCTCTTGGGTCAAGGGGGCGTACTTATCGGAGCTTTCCTTTGCGAACGGCATACCCTCCGCCTTTAGAGTCTCGTAATAGCCCTCCAAGTTCGCATCTTCAGCCTTGTTGCAGCGCTCGGGATACACGCGCAACTTCATGCCCTTTGCGATAGCGTGTTTCGCAGCACGTTCGACGACGACAGTAAATGCCGTTTTGCAGAGCAACCAAGGGTTCTGCTGATATTTCTCAAGGTATCGTCCACAGTATCCGGGACGGTCAACAGTGCACGCGATACCGAGGACAGGTACCTCTCGCATCAGAATATAAAGTTCTTCGTAGAATGCCTCTAGCTTCTTCTTCTCCCAACCACGCAAGAGATTGAAGTTCTCTTTCTGCGATCTGATTTCCGAAGAGTGCAAGGGGGCCGTGATTTCCCATCTCTCACAGAACTTAGCGTGAAGATCTCGAGCATAGTCCTCTTCGTCACTTCGAACCAGGATTCCGCCGAGCGCGAACCAGTCGTATCCGTGCGCCGCTTTCTTCCCTATCTTGCGGGTGGGATGTCTAGTTCCCGAATCGTCGAGGTAGAGGTTCAAGGTGACAGGCAAGTCAATCTCTCATGGAAGTTGATCGGGGTCATTTTACTTTAATACCGGAGTTGACACTCCATTGACGCAGTCAAAACGGTGGTGGATTGCCTATCAAAGAAATTAGCACGGCGGCAAGAATTGGATTTGATACTGCTAGGTCGAATGACCTAACCAGTTGAATCCTTTTACAGACCTATCATGAAAGAACTTGCGACAATTTCAGTTGTTACACCAATGGCAGGTTTGGGCTGCCGTGTTCAGGCCGATGAAAGGCGGCAATCGGGTCGCAAGCGGATACGAGGAGAGTAGCAGCCGCATGTCCGGCTTGGGCTCGAAGCGGTCGGCCGACCTGACGGGCCAAGCCGGAGTGTCTCGGGGCACAGCAGACATTGAAGTTTTGCATGCTGGCGTGATTTAAGCGCCGGGAGGGAGCCTTTACATGAGACACGCGGTCAGCAGCATGACAGCTTGATGGAACGTGCTCTACATGAAGGTCTTCCGAGGGCAGAATGGTTCTTGCCGACAGGGCTTACGACGAGACCGGGATAAGGACGTTCGTGTGTTCCCGAGGAGGCTGGGCGAACATCCTGCCCCGCGGGAACCGGCGCGATCGGATATGTTTCAGTCCGTCTCTCTACCGTCATCGAAATCACGTTGAGCGGTCTTCAACCGGATGAAACACTGTCGGCGCATCGCTACGCGCTAATGCGTCCTCGACCTAGCCGCCGAAGAGACCGGAAGGAGGGCCGCCCTTCG
Organism: Nitratireductor sp. GISD-1A_MAKvit; assembly: GCF_040819555.1. Classification (GTDB taxonomy): domain Bacteria; phylum Pseudomonadota; class Alphaproteobacteria; order Rhizobiales; family Rhizobiaceae; genus Nitratireductor. Next base: position 2,619,666 of record NZ_CP161920.1, on the reverse strand, counting down.
AGGCGCCGGCGAGAATCTGTCCGATGAAGGTCTGTTCCTTGCCGCCGGTTGGCGTGGTGCGCGAGATGAAATCGAACACCTTGCCGTCTTCCAGACCGTAATGGGCAATTTTCGAAACGCGCTGGTCGTCGCCGAAATAGACGGCCAGAACCTGTTGTTCGACGAGACGCGGACGCATGAAGGCTGCTCCGCGAACCCGCTTTTGAGAAATGTAATAGAAGGCTTCATTGTCAAAGGTTGCCGTTGTGGACGGCGACCCGAGAGCCAGCAGGACCTGCTCGCGACTGGAGCCGACCGGAACAAGCTCGAGTGCCTGTTCGTCTATGACGTAGCCCTGGGTGAGCGTTTCGCGCGCGTCGAGCGTGTTGGCGACATTGCAGCCGGATAACGCAGCCGCCGCACCGGCGATACCGGCAGCCAAAATTGTGCGTCCGACAGGATAACTGTTGATTTTCTTCACCTGCAACGACATCTCCATAACGTCTCCGGCGCGAGGGCTTTCGATCGAAAACCCTTGTCCCCGCCGGCAAAACGGGTAAACCAGCTTAAGCGCCGATGCAACCTGATCCTGTCCCAAACCGGCCCCAAGGGAGGGCAATTCTCATGTTCCAGAAGCTGTTTGGCTTTGGACAGCGCTCGCGCCGTATGGTCATCGACGGCTTGTATGAACGAATCGTGGCGGCCTCGCGGCAGCCTGTCTTCTATGCGCGTTGGGCGGTGCCCGACACGCCGCTCGGCCGTTTCGAGATGATCGCGCTGCACATGATCCTGTTTTTACGCCGGGTTCGTGATGAGGAAGGGGACCAGGTGCGCGATGTGGCGCAGGAACTCACCGATCTGTTTTTCCAGGATGTGGAACACGCGATTCGCGAGCTTGGGATCGGGGATCTGGGCGTTCCAAAGCGCATCAAGAAGCTCGCGCGCATGTTTTATGGTCGCGCTGCCGCGTATGGTGAAGCGATCGACGCTGGCGATCTGGAAGCCCTGTCAGCAGCGATGCAGCGCAATATCCGTCCCGATGCGGAAGGCTGGTCGGGCGCCGACCCGCTCGCGCGCTACGCACTTGACGCCGCCGCCCAGCTGGAAACACAGCATTTGGAACGCCTGATCGCCGCAGACATTTCGTTCCCTGATGCAGAAAGGGAGGGCTGAGCCATGCCCGAAACGAACAAGACACCCATTTCGCACGAGGTGAACGTCCATCACCTTGCCCGCAAGGGATTGCCCGTGTCTATCAGCGCCAATGAGAGCGAACGCAGGGCTCTTGCCGAAGAGCACGACCTTCTTTCCGTCGCTGATTTCGCGGCGGAGCTCATGGTGCGGCCATGGAAGGCCGACGGCGTGCGGATCACCGGCACGGTGGCGGCGGATATCACACAGGCCTGCGTGGTGACGCTGGAACCGGTCGCAAGCCGGATTGAAGAGAATGTGTCCGTCACGCTGGTCCCGGAAGGATCACGCCTTGCGCGCAATGAGATCGAAGGGGGGGAATTCGTGCTCGACGCGGAAGGCCCCGACATGCCCGACACATTCCAGGGCAGCATCATCGACGTTGGTGCGATTGCCGTCGAGTTTTTCTCTCTCGGCATTGACCCCTATCCGCGCAAGCCGGGGGCTGTTATTGAGACCTCCCAGCCGCTTGATGACACCCCGAATGAGGCCGGTCCCCTTTACGAGGGGTTGCGAAAGCTCGGACAAAAGTCCTGAATTGCGTGATGAAGGCGCGAAACGAGGTTGTGCCGCAGGCCAAAAACGCTATTTTCGCCGCACATTTGAGCCGATGCCGGCGCCCGATCAACCATTGAGGCACATCACGCGTGGTACGCATTTCGATTGACGCTATGGGCGGGGATCATGGTCCCGAGGTCACGCTGCGTGGCCTGACCAGGGTCATCGAACGGCGCCCAGACGCCCGGTTCCTGATTTACGGTCGCGAGGATGCAGTCGTCCCCATACTGGATGGTCTGCCAGGCCTTCGTGACGTGAGCGAGTTCACGCATTGTGAAGTCGCGGTGCAGATGGATGACAAGCCAAGCCAGGCACTGCGCCAGGGGCGCTGGAAGTCGTCCATGTGGAAAGCGATTGAGGCGGTCAAGAGCGGCGAGGCGGATGCCAGCGTTTCCGCCGGCAATACCGGTGCGCTGATGGCCATGTCCAAATTCTGTCTGCGCACGATGGCCGATATTGAACGGCCCGCCATTGCGGCAATCTGGCCGACGGCGCGCAGCGAAAGCATCGTTCTGGATGTCGGCGCCACAATCGGCGCCGATGCACAGCAGCTCGTGGATTTCGCGATCCTCGGAGCCGCCATGGCCAATGCGCTCTTCGATCTCGAACGACCGACAGTCGGTCTCCTGAATGTGGGGGTCGAGGAGATCAAGGGGCAGGAAGAGGTCAAGGAAGCCGGCCGCATGCTGCGCGAGGCTGCCCTGAAATCGATGAAATACGAGGGTTTCGTGGAAGGCGACGATATCGGCAAGGGCACGGTGGACGTTGTCGTCTCGGAGGGCTTTGCCGGAAACATCGCGCTGAAGAGTGCAGAAGGTACGGCGCGACAGATTGCCGGCTATCTGCGCGAAGCCATGAGCCGTACGCTGATGGCGCGCATCGGCTATTTGTTCGCACGTGGCGCATTTCAGCGTCTTGGCGAAAAAATGGATGTGCGCAAGGTGAATGGCGGTGTTTTCCTCGGCCTCAACGGAATCGTGGTGAAAAGCCATGGCGGGACGGATGCGGAAGGCTTTGCGGCCGCTGTCGAGCTCGGTTATGAGATGGCGCGCAGCCATCTTCTCGACAAGACCCGTGCAACCCTCGATCTTTATCACGCCCGCAAGCCACAGGCGGCTGCAGGCGCCGCTGCCGTGAATGAATAGGACGTAGTCATGATTAGATCCGTCGTGCGTGGTATCGGCTCCGCTCTGCCGCGCCGCGTCATGAAAAATGCGGAATTCGAGAAACTGGTCGATACGACCGACGAGTGGATCGTTCAGCGCACAGGCATTCGCCAGCGTCACATCGCCTCCGAGGACGAGACCACCGCATCGCTCGGAGAAGCGGCCGCTCGCGCCGCGCTCGACAGTGCGGGGCTGACCCCGGCCGACATCGACATGATCATTCTGGCCACATCGACGCCAAACAACACCTTCCCGGCGACTGCGGTGGAAATCCAGGAGCGGCTTGGCATGCCGGGCGGCTTTGCTTTCGACATGCAGGCCGTGTGCAGTGGTTTCGTCTACGCCATCACCACCGCAGACCTTTTCATTCGCGGCGGACAGGCAAAGCGGATGCTGGTCATCGGTTCGGAAACCTTCTCGCGCATTCTCGACTGGAACGACCGCACCACCTGCGTGCTGTTCGGCGACGGTGCAGGCGCGGTGGTGCTCGAAGCGGAGGAGGGCGCCGCGTCACTGGATCAGCGTGGCATCATCGCTTCTTCCCTGCGTTCGGACGGCAGCCAGCGCGACAAACTGTACGTCGATGGCGGCCCATCCACCACCTGCACGGTGGGGCATCTGCGCATGCAGGGGCGCGAGGTCTTCAAACACGCGGTCGGCATGATCACCGACGTGATCGAGGATGTCTTTGCCAAGGCGGGGATCACGGCCGAGGACATTGACTGGTTCGTGCCGCACCAGGCCAACCGTCGCATCATCGATGCGTCGGCCAGGAAACTTGGCATCGCCGAAGAGAAGGTGGTGGTGACGGTCGATCTGCATGGCAACACTTCAGCAGCCTCTGTTCCGCTCGCTCTTTCGGTTGCTGTCGAACGTGGTCAGATCAAGAAGGGCGATCTCGTGCTTCTGGAGGCCATGGGCGGCGGTTTCACCTGGGGGGCGGTGCTGGTGCGCTGGTAGTGGAAGCAAAACACGTGTATCGTCCTTGACCGTTGCGAAGCAATTTTTGTATCGTCAGCGCCGCGTATTGAAATCACAAGCATTTTCAAGATCTGGATGGGTAGCCCTATGGGGGGAAAGACACTGACGCGTGCCGAGCTGGCTGAGGCCGTTTATCGGAAGGTCGGACTGTCACGAACCGAATCCGCTCAGCTTGTCGAAATGGTTCTCCAGGAAGTCTGCGACGCGGTGGTGCGCGGTGAAACGGTGAAGCTCTCCTCATTTGCCACCTTTCAGGTGCGAGACAAGAACGAGCGCATCGGCCGCAACCCAAAAACCGGTGAGGAGGTACCGATCTCTCCCCGCCGCGTGATGACATTCAAGGCGTCCAATGTGCTCAAGGAGCGCATCCTGAAGGCACATCAGGCAAGGCGCCTGCGCAAGAGCGCCTGACACGGCTTTCGCTGAACCAACACACCGCCGGTTTCTGCCGGCAGGGGAAGTGGTTTAAAATCGCGAATCGGCGGGTGTGATGCCGCAGCTGGTGCCTGGTGCGTTCGCCTGGGCGTGTTGGGCATCCGGTTGGCTGCAAGGCACCGACCTTCAGGAGAGATCACGATCATGGACAAGAGCCCCGACGCTTTCCGCACCATCAGCGAAGCGGCTGAAGAGCTGGATCTGCCCCAGCATGTCCTGCGCTTCTGGGAAACGCGCTTTTCGCAGATCAAGCCGCTGAAACGAGGCGGGGGACGCCGCTACTACCGCCCGCAGGACATCGACCTAATCAAGGGCATCCGTCACATGCTCTATGATCAGGGTTACACGATCAAGGGCGTGCAGAAGCTCCTGCGCGAGAATGGGAACCAGTTCGTCGTCGCCATTGGACGCGGAGATCTGGCTGCCGTGGAGGCGATTGCGCAGAGCCAGCAGGTCGAATCCGAAAAATCGGCCTCGGACGAAGAGGTTCTGGTTGGCACGGCGAAGGCGAAGCCGAGCAAGCGATTCTTCGGGCTGGGGCGCGGAGAGACCGAGGGACCGGTGCCTGCCGATTCCTCAAGCCTGTCCCGCGACAACAGGGCGCTTTTGCAAGAGGCTCTGTTCGATCTTCTCGAGTGCAAACGGCTTTTGGATCAGGTGCGCTGAACCGTGCCGGCAGCGTGCGATGCATGTTCTGAGACGTCGATCACAGGTGCAACCGACCAAACCGGGGTTGATCCAGGCTTTTTGTTCCCGAATGGCTTTTTGGCCTTGCGCGCGCGGGAAGGAAACTATATCCCTTGCGCCGGTTCGGAGCGTAGCGCAGCCCGGTAGCGCACTTGACTGGGGGTCAAGGGGTCGTGGGTTCGAATCCCGCCGCTCCGACCATTTTTCTTCCGATCCATGCCTGCCATTTTAGCAGCTCAGACACCCGATGTCTGTTTGGCCATGTATCTCTGGTCAAGTGCGATCATGCCCCACAACAGGCCCAGCAACAGGTAGAAGTGGCGCCAGTGATCAGTGTCGATCACCGTGCCGAGCGCGACATGGCCGACGAAGACGATGTAGACACAGATCAGGTAAGGCTGCCACGGGCGACGGCGAAACAGAATGCGAAACCCGGCCATCAGTGACCAGAGAATCAGTGTCAGATACGCCGCGAAACCCAGCCAGGAATAATCGAGCAGAGCCTTAAGCCAGATATTGTGCGTGTCTTCGCCCAGAATCTGGCCAAACTGCAATGGGCCGATGCCGAACGGATTTTCCGTCGCCCAGGCAAAGCCGATGCCGAAGCGCGCAAAGCGGCCAAGCCGTGCACCGTCGTAATCCTGTACAAGCTGAGCGCGCTGTGTGAACAGTTCGGACACCGCAGGGATTTGCAGTGCAAGCAGCAGCGCCAGCATTATGCCTGCCAGCGCCAGAAGGGCGGTGACGGCAATGCGCAGGCGTTCGGTTCCGCGACGTGCGTTGAGAAACAGCGTGACGGTCAGAAGGCCGGCGGTGAAGACCAATAGGCCCCAGGCCCCGCGTGAAAACGAGAAGAATATGCCCCCGGTAACGATCAGAAAGGGCAGGGTGGCAAGAAGCGCCTGACCGGTTCGCGCGGTCAAAATCTGATAAAGAAGATAAATCGCCGGCAGTGTCAGAAATGGTCCGAACACATTCGGATCCTCGAAAACACCGGCGGCACGCCCGAATTTGGTGAACATCTCTGCGCCGGGAAAGGCGTGAAAATAACCGAGGATACCGACAAGTGCCGTGGCGGTGGCGGCAGCCACCCAGGCGCGAAAGACGGTCGAAAGCAACTCGGCCTCCGCCTCGACCACGGCTGCGAAGAAGACGGATGTGAGTGCCAGGAAGAGCGAGACGGCTATATAGAGCGGTATCGTTCCAAGATCCGACAGCTGTGTCAGGGAGATCAGACCGCCCACATTGAATGCAATGAGCAGGACGAGCAGTGGTGCGATGCGTCGCGATATCCGCAGGCCGGCAAATGCCCACACCCCAATGAGACCCACCATATAGAGCTCATAGGGTGCCGGTTCACGGATCACGAATCCGGACAGGAAAACCCCAAGCCCGATGGCGCCCAGTTTCATGAGTGAAACCAGCTTGGCGTCGATCACGGCCCGGCTGACAAGGTCCGTCGATACTCTATCGTAAGCAAGAAGGCTCAATAGGCGTTTTCCGTGTTCAAAAGGCTGAGCGGCGTCAGGAACAGGATCTTGAGATCGAGCCAGAGCGACCAGTTCTCGATGTAGTAGAGGTCGTATTCCGTACGTTTGCGGATTTTTTCATCCGTATCGATTTCGCCGCGCCAGCCATTGATCTGGGCCCAGCCTGTCACACCGGGTTTGACCTTGTGGCGGGCGAAATATCCATCCACGACCTCTTCATAAAGGCGGTTGTGGGCCTGCGCGGCAAGCGCATGGGGGCGGGGGCCGACGAGCGAGAGGCTGCCAAACAGCGCATTGAAAAACTGCGGCAACTCGTCGATCGAGGTCTTGCGGATGAAACGACCAACCCGTGTCACGCGTGGATCGTTCTTGGTCACGGCCGCCTTTGCGGTCGGATCACATTGCTCGACATACATGGAGCGGAACTTCAGGACCTTGATCGGTTCATTGTTGAAACCATGCCGCAACTGCTTGAACAGAATTGGCCCCTTGCTGTCGAGTTTGATCGCAATGGCCGTGAGCAGCATGATTGGCGAAAACACGATGATGCCAATCAGGCTGAAGATGATGTCGAAGGCGCGCTTGGCGACCGAGTCCCAATCGTTGATTGGCCGGTCGAAGATATCGAGCATCGGAACCGAGCCAATATAGGAATAGGCGCGGGGACGAAAACGCAGGTGGTTTGCGTGGGCTGAAAGACGGATGTCGACGGGCAGAACCCACAGCTTGGAGAGCAGTGACAAAACGCGTTTCTCTGCTGAAATCGGCAGGGCGACGATCAGCATGTCGATGCGGGCAATGCGGGTGAATTCGACAAGCTCGGTGATTGTACCGAGTTTCGGATAACCGGCTGTGACGGGCGGCGAGCGAAGATCGTCGCGGTCGTCGAAGAGACCACAGATGCGGATGTCGTTATAGGGCTGTTGCTCAATGGAGCGAATGAGCTTTTCCGCATTCGCACCGCCCCCGACAATCACAGCGCGTCGCTCGATCGTTCCATTGCGCGCCCAGCGGCGCAAAAGGCGTGAAGCAATGATGCGCAGAAAGAGAAGCGCGCCGAAGCCGCACACAAACCAGGCGCCCAGCCAGAACCGCGAAAAACTGTCGGAGATTTTCAGGAAGAAGCCGGCAAGCGCGAGTGCTGCAAAGGTTGCTGCCCAGGCCATGAAAATGCGCCCCATGGAGCCCGTTGGGTTGCGAAGGGCGCGCATCTGATAGGCATGAGTGAATTCGCACAGGATCACCATCAGGGTCGACCCGCCGGCGATCGCGATCATGTAGTGCCAGAACAGGACAGGCGAGAGGCCGACGTAAAGCAGATAGAGCGCAACGCCGGTCAGGATGAGCATGGAAAACTCTACCAGACGCATGACACCGAGAACCATGACGGGCGACATGGTTTCGCGCTTGTATTGCTGCGCAACCTGCCAGGCAATCGGGTTAAGCTTGCTTTCCTTTTCTCCCTGCTGCGACACGACCGAGTGGCGCGGCGTCCTGGAAGCTTGGAGCCGATTCGGATCGATCTGGTTCATGAAAAGGCACTACCCCCTGAATATTATGCGTGAAGCATAAATATCGGCGGATAAGATTTTCTTTCATGAATGTTCTGTGAGGAGGTATCTGTGGTTTTGCTTAACGAATTACTTTCAAAGGCTTGAGCGATAGGCCTTCTCGATGGTCCGCGCCATAACATCGGCGCCAAAGCGTGCGCGCAATTGCTCGAGGGTGGGCATCGCCGCATGGAAAGCGTCAGGGTTTTCCATCGCGAAAACCATCTTGTGTGCGATCGACTGGGCGTCGGGAGCCGTGAGCGCCATGGAACCGTTGCCGAATATCTCGGGAATGCCGCCGACCGCGCTGGCAATCAGCGTGCGTCCTGCAGCAAGCGCTTCAAGAACGATATAAGGCATGGCCTCTGCTCTCGATGGAACCACCATAAAGCGCGCCATGCCGAAGGCTTCGCGGGCTGGCATGGCAGGCAGAAAGCGGATGCGCTCTCCAAAGCCAAGCTCCAGCGCCTGAGCCATGTAGCGCCCCTTGTCGTCGCCATCCCCCACCATCACGGCTGAAAGCTCACGGTTCAGCCGTTTCTGTGCCATTGCGAGGGCATCGATGAAGAGATCCGGCCCCTTCAGGTCGCGCATCATCCCGATGTAGAGAAAATCGGCGGCATTGCCGGTGGTCGATACCGGCTGAAACTCCTCTTCGGTCAGGCCATTGTAGACGAGCGTGCAGGGCGCGTGTGGCACGCCGACCTTGGTCTCGAATGTTTTGCGTTCGTACTCGGAAACAAACAGGATATGGTCGCTCAGACGGTCGAGGAAACGTTCGATCATGAAAAAGAACCGACCCGTCATTGTCTGAGCGGCGTAGTGCAGGCTGCCGCCATGCGGGGAATAGATCCGCGATGGCTTCTGACCCGACAGCCGCATCAGCGTGCCGAACACTCTGGCATATACCCCGCCCTTGGCACCGTGCCCATGCACCACATCGGGGCGCATTTCGCGCAGTGCGGCGCAGGCGCGTCCGGCTGCCGTCAGGTCGCCGAGCCCGATATGGCGCTGCATGGGAGTGCGCCGCACCCCTAGCGAAAGGTGGGGCCCGAGCGCTGCAATGAGGCGGTTTTCATAGGCGCCGCCAGTGGTGGAATCACAGATGATCCCCACCTGGTGGCCGGCAGCCTGCTGCGCCTGGCAGAGATCGCGCACATGGCGAAATATGCCACCGACCGGCGAGCGGAAACAGTGAACGATCCGCAACGGGGCATTCGATGACCTGGCGTTCGGCCTGGCTGGCGTGCCTGCCTCAGAACAGGCGTTCACGGACATAAACCGTATCACCTGGAAGCAGTGGATCTGAAGTGACAACCCGGCCTGTCATGACCTTGCCGTTGATGTCTCGGGTGATGTCGACATTGCCCTGATTGGCGCGTGGGCTGAACCCACCGGCAGCCGCGACGGCCTTCTGCACCGTCATCCCGGGCACATAAGAATATTGGCCCGGAGCGCCAACTTCACCCATCACGAAAACAGGCCTGTACCGGTCGATCTCGACGGTAACGTCAGGATCGCGCAGGTAGCCCTGTTTCAGCCGTGTGGCAATGGATTTCTCGACCTGTTTGGACGTCTTTCCGCGGGCCGGAACGGAGCCGATCAACGGAAAGGCGATATAGCCTGCCTGATCGATGCTGTAGGTGTTGGTGAGGTTGTCCTGATCGAAAACCGTGATCCTCAGCGTATCGCCGGCATCCAGAACGTAAGGCTGGTACAGCGCCTCGTGGAAAGCTGCAGGGGCGGGCCGGTATCCCGAGCACCCCGCAACAAGGGCGAGCGCGGCAAGCGCAGGCAAGAGTTTGGCTGTTTTCTTCATGACCGACTGCAAACCTCTGACGTCATTTGTGACCCGCAGAGCAGGCACCTGTTGGTCTTATCCATCCGTTAGGGTTAATGTCGGGTAAAGTGCGCAATTATACGCGCATAACGGGCATGTTCCATCGGATCGCCCGTCAGGCGCACTTTAACCGGCTGGTTACTATGCGTGTTTACCTTGGCACCAAGCATATTGGGAGCCAGTTTGATGAACAGCGATCAGATCGCGCATGGGGATGTGGATGTCGACCTTGGTCGACTGCTGGCAGGAATGCGGCGCCAGTGGGCCCGGATTCTGATAGCCTCGCTCATCATTACGGGGCTTGTGTTTGCCGCGCTCTACATGATGACGCCGCAATATCGTGCCCAGACCCGGCTTCTCATTGAGACGCGCGAATCCATCTACACCCGTCCAGAGGGACTCGACAGTGGCGATCGCCCAATCCTCGATGGGGAGGGAGTAGCCAGTCAGGTTGAGCTGATAACATCCACCAAGATTCTCACCGATGTCGCCGAGGAGTTCAATCTCGCAAACCGTGGGGAATTCTCCGGGCAAAAGGGCTCCTTGCTGTCGGGGCTTCTGGTTATGGCGGGGCTGAAGAGCGCTCCGGTTGAAGGCACCGCCGAAGAACGTGTTCTTCGCGAGTTCCGTGAGCGTCTGTCCGTCTATCGTGTTGAGAATTCCCGGGTGATCGTGATCGAATTCTCATCTGCTGATCCCAAGCTTGCGGCTCAAATCCCAAATGCCGTGGCCGACGCCTATGTGGCCATGCAGAGCGATGCCAAGCTCCAGTCGAACACCAGTGCGACCCAGTGGCTTGAGCCGGAAATCAAGGATCTGCGCGAGCGGGTGAAGGAGGCCGAAGCCAGGGTGGCGGAATACCGCAGCCAGTCCGACTTGCTCCTCGGGCAGAACAACACGGTGCTTGCCACACAGCAATTGGCGGAAATTTCGAGCGAGCTGTCGCGCACGCGCGCAAACCGGTCGGCGGCGGCAGCCCAGGCTGCCTCCATCCGCAGCGCTCTGGAGCGTGGCGCCTCAGTCGAGAACCTGCCGGAAGTCATGGCTTCGCCCCTCATTCAGCGCCTGCGGGAACGGCAGGTTGAACTCAATGCACAGATTGCGGATCTGTCCACATCGCTTCTCGACAATCATCCACGCATTCGCGCGTTGCGCTCGCAGCTCGGCGATCTGGATGCGCAGATCAGAAGTGAGGCCAACAAGGTTCTGGCTGGTTTTGAATCGGAGGCGGCGACCGCACAGCGACGCGAAGAGGAACTGACGGCGGAGCTGAACCGGCTGAAGGCCAATTCTGCCATGGCCGAAGAGGAACAGGTGGAACTGCGGGCACTCGAGCGGGAAGCGGCTGCTCAGCGCGAACTTCTGGAATCCTACCTGACGCGGTACCGCGAAGCTGCCTCGCGCAGTGATCGCAACTACCTACCGGCTGATGTCAGAATCTTTTCGCGCGCAATCACCCCCAGCGAACCATATTTTCCCAAAATCCTTCCCGTGACCGTGGCAGCCTTCGTGGCATCGCTTCTGGTCATGGCGATCTTTACCCTCCTTCAGGAGCTGGCGAGTGGGCGTGCCATGCGACCGACCGGCCGGGTGAGCGCTCCTGTCCCCGGTGCGGTTCGCATGCCGCGCGCCGAGCCTCCAATGAATCTGGCCACGCAGGAGCCGGAACCGCATTTGCCGCAACATCCGATGGAACCGGCGGACGCCTCCGGGGAGGAAACGCGGGTGCCGGAATGGCCCTGGCAGCGCGGTGGCGTTGACGGTGTTGGCATCGAACAGGCCGCCGAAAGGCTGGTCACCGGCGGCGCCACGCGCGCGCTTTTCATCTCACCGGAAGGCGATGAGGGGGCAGCGGCTTCGGTGCTGGTGGCGCGGGATGTGGCTGACTCGGGGCTGCGCGTGGTGTTGCTCGATCTCACTGCGTCCGGTGCTGCTTCGCTGCCGATGCTGGAGAGCGTTGCATATCCCGGCATAACAAATCTGCTGAGTTCCGAAGCGCAGTTTGGCGATGTGATCTATACGGACCTTTTCTCCGAGAGCCACATCATCCCCGTGGGAACGGCGGATCCGGCAAAGGCCATGCGCGCAGCCGACCGGCTGCCCATCATCATGGAATCGTTAAGTGCTGCCTATGACGTCGTTGTCGTCGAGTGCGGCCCCACGGATGCACAGGCCGTCGGGCGCCTGCTTTCTGGCGGCACGGAAGTTCTGGTGAGTGTGCTCAATCCCGACGAGGTGGACCTGGCAGCGCAGATACTTGACGATCTGCGCGATTCCGGTGTGGCCGATCCCATCCTCGTGTCGGCTGCAGGGCATACAATGCCCCCGGCTCCCCCCGGGCGGGATGCGGCCTAGGGTACCTGAAACACCGTCAGCGGCGCAGCCATGAGGTGCTGCGCCGGGCGGTCTTGACCAGCGACCACAGTCTCGGACTGCCATTGATGAGCCGCTTGAGGCGGGCAAACCCGCTGGTCGCACCCGCAAGACTTTTACCCTTCAGCGTCATGGGCACGAATGTGTCGAACTGGATCGTTTCCACATCGCACCAGAGGCGTTTGTAATATTCATCGCCCACGCTGAAATCATATAGCTCCAGGCCTTCTGCGCAGGCCTCCTCAATGTTCTGATAGAAGAGGAAACGGCCGGGGCTGGCCTCCGTGAGTTCATCGTCGGAGATGGAACTGAACTCACAGATGATGCGGCTGCCTGCGCGGCTGGAGCCGGTGATCGCTCGCAGTTTTCCTGCGACCTCCAGACCGTGCAGGACGAATTTCGGATCAGGCTCGGCGGTGGCTTCACCAAAAAGCGCATGAAATGCGGACCTGACGTGATGCGGTGCAAAGACGTCATGAATGCCCATCCTGGCAAAGCGGTGCGCTTTCATTTCAAAAAAAGCGTCGAGCATTGAAGCGGCTTCTTCAGGGGTTGCCGCCCTGATACGCCGGTAGCCGCCGGCAGCTTCCAGCTTTCGTGCCTGAGAGCGGTGCTGCTTGCGTTTGCGCTTGCCGCTTGCGCGCGCCAGAACGGCATCGAACCCGCCATCCAGATCGACCGCCAGTGAAACATTGGGACTGTCGCCATGGGGCCAGGCAAGAAGCGGATTGGTCTGGTCTCCCAGGCAACGCAACTGCCGCTCCAGGGCCAGAAGGTCGATGTCGGGCCGCACACGGCGAATGCCTTCGCGCAGCATGTCGAGATGTTGCGGGGAAAGGCCGTCTCGAACCCGGCGATCAAGCAGGGGGAAATTCCCGTTGGCATGGCGGTCGCCGACAAAACGGGCGGTCACAAAGGGCCCCTGGCGTGCCGTCTCCAGCACCAGACTCATCAGATGGCCGTGGGCGTCGGCAAGCCTTGCAATGATCGGTGCTTCGCGCATGTGTCTTGCCCATGCGGAAATCCAGTCGGGACTTTGCGCCGGCATGAACCCGGCGTGGAGACTGTCGGAACGGTAGCGCTCTATGGCCGATGCATCGGCCGCACACACCTCGACATGGAGGCCGTCGTGCAGGTGATGGCTGGAACCTGGCGCCGGGTCTGGCTGCTTTGCAAATGTCATTATCCACCGCAACTCACGACACCGCCAATTGGGCGGCGCCTGTCGATCCATAACTGATCAATAGCGGTAAAAAATGAAGGAATGATCGACGCTCAGGAGGGATCCTGCGGCTTGCCGATCATCCAGCGAATGATGAACATGGCCGGTACGATCCACAGAAGGCCCGTCAGAAGAAAGTAGGCAAGATGCACAAACGCGCCGGACTCGGCCAGCTGCGCCACGGCGATTGCCGTGGAGAGAATGGCATAGACGATAACCAGCGCGACAAGCGCGATCATGCCGATGAATTTTCGCAGGCGAACGGGCATTCAAGAAACCTTTCGCACGCTTCTTAAAGCGCGCGGCCAAACGATGCAATCGCGGTTCTTCCCCTGCGCGACGGCTTGTCGCGCAAGGCGGCCTTCGGCTTGCAAGTTCCTGGCCTTTGGTCCACCTACTGGCAGGGTTCCGTAACAATGATGGCTGACGCTGTGGATATGACCGTTTCCAGTTCCGCGGGTGCGCAGGTCTCGCAGGACATACTTCTGCACAACCGCAAACTCGTCCGATTCTGGCTCTATTTCGTGCTGTTGACTCTTTTTGCCCTCGTGATCGTCGGCGGGGCGACCCGACTGACGGAATCGGGGCTTTCCATCACCGAGTGGAAGCCGATCCACGGTGTCATCCCTCCGCTGAGCGAGGCCGAATGGCATGAGGAACTCGAAAAATACCGCCAGATCCCGGAATATCAGCAGATCAACAAGGGCATGAGCCTTGATGATTTCAAGACCATCTTCTGGTGGGAGTGGGCGCACCGGCTCCTGGCGCGCGGTGTCGGGTTCGTCTTTGCGCTGCCCCTCGCGTTTTTCTGGCTGACGGGGCGGCTGGAAAGCAATCTCAAACCGAAGCTTTTGGGCATTCTGGCGCTGGGCGGTCTGCAGGGCGCCGTGGGTTGGTGGATGGTTGCTTCGGGCCTTGTGGACCGGGTTGACGTGAGCCAATACCGGCTTGCAACACACCTCACCATCGCCTGCCTGATTTTTGCCGCCACGGCGCTTGTGGCCCGTGGGCTTGCACCTCACTCTGCGGGAGCGGCACATCAGGGCGTGCGTCGCTTCGCCGGCTGGATGGTGATCGCCGTTCTGTTCCAGATCTATCTGGGTGGTCTGGTCGCCGGCCCTGCGCGCAGGCATGACCTACAACACCTGGCCGCTGATGGATGGCGCGTTCGTGCCAGGTGGTCTTTTTGCGCAGACACCGGCTCTGGTCAACTTCTTCGAAAACCCGAAAATGGTGCAGTTCATACACCGGCTCGGAGCATATGCGCTGCTCCTTCTGGCGCTCTGGCAGATGGTGTTCGTGATCCGCCGGGAGCCGCAAAGCCCCCATGCGCGCCGCGCCATTCTTTTTTCGGTGCTGGTCCTTCTCCAGGCCGCCATCGGAATTGCCACACTCATCATGGTCGTGCCGATAGACGTGGCCCTGACCCATCAGGGCATGGCACTTGTGCTCCTGTTCTTTGCCTGCGCCCACTGGCGGGCGGCAAAGGGGCCTTATCCTCTGCCGTCATCAGCTGGTGGCGACCACGATGACTGGGCGTATAGCCGGGCATAGAAAAAGGCCTGCAGCAGCAGGGCACGGCGCTGTCCGTTGGTGTGAACGTGTGGGCGGCCAAAGGGCTGTTTTACCTCCCGTTAACCATGCAGAAATTATGGTCTCTGCAACTTATGGTTATGGAGGGGTGTATGCATTTCCGGGTCATCTCACTTGGCTTGGTTGGCGCAATTGTTTCTGGCGTTGCGAGCGCCGCCGATGCCGACCGGGTTCTGTTTGCAGAACCTGTATTTTACAGCCCCGACCAGCCACAATCCGATCAGGTCGAGTTGCACGATGGTCTTTCTGGGTTTGCCGAGGCCCGCTTCGGCTATGGCAAAATCAGTGCGCTGGGCGCCAGCGTCGATGGTTCGGAATGGGCATTGCGCGGCTCCCTGAACACCAGCCTGGAACGCGGTGCGAACATCCAGTTCGACATCGGCTATGGCGGCACTGATGTCGGCGACGGGCATGCCCGGGCTTTGACAGGAGCCGTCCACGGTTACTTACGTGACCCGGAAGCCTATGCCATTGGTCTTTTTGGCGGCGTCAACCGGTATGAGGGAAGCCCGTTCAACGCACTTTCACGCCTGGGCGGGGACCGGTACGCCATGGACCTGACCGCAGGTGCGGAAGCAGCCGTCTTTCTGGATGATGTGACGATCCATGGCCGTGTTGGTCTTGGACAGGTTTCCTATTCCGGTGTGCGTGCCGATCGGATTTCGGTGGGAGTAGGCGGCAGGTTCTATGCCACGGACAATCTGCGCTTCGACCTGGCGGCAGGCCTTGAGCGGGTAAGCTATGGTTCCGCCGATCTCGATGTCTATTCGCTTGGCGCAACGGGAAATTATCGCTTCTCCGAAACGCCCGTCACGGCCTTCGGCGGGTATCGCTATGACGCCGTTCACGCGTCTCTTGGCGGCGCCTCAGGCGAGATAGCGCGCGCGCACAATGTGATTTTGGGCGCGCGCTACCAGTTCGGCTCGCAAAGCCTGAAGGATGAGGAACGTCACGGCGTTCTGTGGTCTGCGTCCAACGAGCTGTTCTGAGCCTGCGGCAAAGGAACCGATCCCTCTGCGGGAGACGGGCTCACAGCCCTTCGAGCATCAGGTCCATGTTCTGCACTGCTGCCCCCGAAGCGCCCTTGCCAAGATTGTCGTAGACCGCAACGAGAAGCGCCTGCGCCCGGGTGTCGTTGGCAAAGACGTGCAGCGTCATCGTGTTGGTGTCGTTATGGATCTGGGGGTCGATGTCGGTTGTGCGCTCGATGGCGGCGAGCGGGGCAACCCGCACCACACCACCCTTGATCGCTCCATAATGATCAACGAGTGCCGCGTGGAGTTCCGCGCCCGAAGGCACGCGTTCGAGATGGCCAAGCTGCAGGGGCAGGGCGGTCAGCATGCCCTGCGCAAAATTGCCCACCGCCGGCTGCATCAGCGGCACACCGGAAAGCTTCGCATAGGTCTGCAGCTCCGGCAGGTGCTTGTGGTTGAGTGTGAGCCCATAAGGCATGAATTTGGGCGCGTCGGCACCCTTGGCCTCATAGTCTTCGATCATGGTACGGCCGCCGCCCGAATAGCCCGAGATACCGTTTACGGTGACGGGCAGGTCGGCGGGCAGAAGGCCCGCACCGATGAGCGGACGCAGAAACGCGATGGAGCCCTGCGGCCAGCAACCGGGATTGGCGACACGCTTTGCACTGCGGATCGCTTCGCTCTGTGCCTTGTCCATCTCGGCAAAACCGTAGGTCCATCCCTCGGCGACGCGATGGGCCGTGGAGGCATCGATGACGCGCGTCGTTTCACTTTCAATCAGAGAGACACTTTCGCGCGCGGCATCGTCCGGCAGGCACAGAATGGCGATGTCGGCGGCGTTGAGGAATTCCGCACGCGCTGCCGGATCCTTGCGCTTCTCAGCGGGAATGGAGATCACCTCGATGTCGCGGCGCTCGGCCAGACGGGCCCTGATCTGCAGGCCGGTGGTGCCGTGTTCGCCGTCGATGAAGATTTTCGCCGTCATGATGTCAGTCCTGGAAAAGAGTCTTATTTCAACTGGTTACGCACGCGTTCGGAATCATTCCGTAAAGCGCCTGAATCGATGCTTCAGCTTTCATCGTCGCTTCCGCGCCGCGAGAAGGCCGAGATAGTGCATGGCGATGGTCGCCCCAGCGATGGCCGTCACATCCGCATGGTCATAGGCAGGGGCAACTTCGACAATATCCGCGCCGACAATCTCCAGAGCACCGAGCTGGCGCAGCACCGAGAGCATCTTTGCGCTGGAGGGGCCACCAGCAACAGGCGTTCCGGTGCCAGGCGCGAAGGCCGGGTCGAGGCAGTCAATGTCGAAAGTCACATAGGCGGGACGATGGCCCACACGGGAGAGAATGGCTTCGGCAATCTCGCCGGCCTTCATCTCCTCCACGTCATAGCCATGGAGGATGGCGATGCCGCAATCCTCCGGCGCATGGGTGCGTATGCCGATCTGGATGGAAACGGCCGGATCGATGACACCGTCGCGCACCGCGCGGCCAACGAAGGAGCCATGGTCGATCCGCCTGCCATCGTCATGCCAGGTGTCTTGATGGGCGTCGAACTGGACGAGGGCGAGGGGGCCGTGCTTTGCCGCATGGGCTTTCAACAGCGGCCAGGTGACGAAATGATCACCACCAAGCGACAGCACGAACGCCCCAGATTTGAGAATCTTCGCCGCTTCGCGCTCAATGGTCGCCGGCGTTTTCTGATGGTTGCCGTAATCGAGCAGGCAGTCGC
Organism: Nitratireductor sp. GISD-1A_MAKvit; assembly: GCF_040819555.1. Classification (GTDB taxonomy): domain Bacteria; phylum Pseudomonadota; class Alphaproteobacteria; order Rhizobiales; family Rhizobiaceae; genus Nitratireductor. Next base: position 2,601,893 of record NZ_CP161920.1, on the reverse strand, counting down.
CATAATCGGTGACGGACATCGTCTCGAACAGATCCGCGCCAAATGGGTATTGCGGATCGTTGTCGAAGATCGCCGAGGCGCGGCGGATCGCCTGCGGGCCGAAGCGCGCGCCCGGCCGGTTGGAGACGGCAGCATCGAACGGGATGCCCCAGACCACGGCGTCGGCGCCCTTCAGTGATTTGGTGAATTTGCGGCGCATGAAGGAGAGCGCCCCTGCATAGGTGGGGTCGCTGGCCGCACCGGTCAGGCTGCGGGCGGTGAATGCGTGGTCGATCGAATTCGACGGCATGGCGCTCCTCCTGTGATGATCCCGATGGGTAGGGTGAAGCCAGACTCTGCGCAAGAAAAAAGCGGACCCGAAGGCCCGCTTTTCGTTTCCGACAGTTCTGGAAGCCTAGCGCTTGGAGAACTGGAACGAGCGGCGAGCCTTTGCCCGGCCGTACTTCTTGCGCTCGACCACGCGGCTGTCGCGGGTCAGGAAGCCACCCTTCTTGAGGACGCCACGCAGCGCCGGCTCGTAATGGGTCAGAGCCTTGGAGATGCCGTGACGAACAGCACCGGCCCTGACCGGACAGGCCTCCGCCGACAACGGTGGCGACGATGTCGTACTGGCCATTGCGGTCGGCCGCGACGATCGGCTGCTGCAGGATCATCTGCAAGACCGGGCGTGCGAAATATGCCTGGAAATCCTTGCCGTTGACGGTGATCTTGCCGGAACCCGGCTTGACCCACACGCGGGCAATGGCGTTCTTGCGCTTGCCAGTGGCGTAAGCGCGGCCCTGGGCGTCAAGCTTCTGCACATGCACCGGAGCTTCCTGCTCGGCGGTCTGCGCAGCGGTTGCCGCACCCAGCTCTTCGAGGGAGTTGATTTCGGCCATTACTGGGCCCTCACATTCTTCTTGCTCATGGCGGCGACGTCGAGCGTCTCCGGGTTCTGGGCGGCGTGCGGATGCTCGGCGCCGGCGTAGACGCGCAGATTCTTCATCTGGCGGCGGCCAAGCGGACCGCGCGGGATCATGCGCTCAACGGCCTTCTCCAGCAGACGCTCGGGGAACCGGCCCTCGAGCAGCTGGCGCGCGGTGCGCTCCTTGATGCCGCCGGGGTGACCCGTGTGCCAGTAGTATTTCTTGTCGGTGTATTTCTTGCCGGTCAGCACAACCTTGTCGGCATTGATGATGATGACATTGTCGCCATCGTCCACATGCGGGGTGAAGGTGGGCTTGTGCTTGCCGCGGAGACGGTTTGCAACGATGGAAGCGAGACGGCCGACGACAACGCCTTCAGCGTCGATCAGGATCCACTTCTTCGTTACTTCCGCAGGCTTCTGCGAAAAGGTTTTCATGGGTCTTTATCCACTTTCATGAACCCGGCCCAAAGGCAGGGCGTTTCTTGTTGCTTGTGTTTGACATTGTCGAAACCCGGCAGGCTCAGGCAATGCAAACCAATGCAGCACCACATTTGAGGTGCAGCGATGGTTTCCTATAGAGGGGCAGCCGACCCGTCAAGTCAGTTCTTTGTTTTGCGCCCGAAAAAAGGCCAATAAAAACAGAGGCCTAGAAATAAGGTATTATATTACCGCAAAACCCGAGATGATTTCGCCCTTGCCAGTCGCTCATCGGCTCAGTTGGCGGGCGGGATTGCGTAGGTGCCGGTTGCGTGCGCAACGGTTTCGCTCGCCTCTCCAGCCACGAGTTCAGCCTCGAACACCATCAGCCGGCGTCCCAGTTTGAGAATTCGGCAATGGCCGTCTATGACACCGGGACCGGCCTTGCGCATGAAGTTGATGTTGAGATTGGTCGTGACGGTGAGGGCCTTGCGGCCAATATGGGAGAGTGCGCAGACATAGCCGCCGATATCTGCGAGCGCGAAAAGCGAGGGGCCCGACACGGTGTCGCCCGGGCGCAGATGCTTGAAGGCGACTTCGAGCCTGACCGTACAGCCGCCGGGCCAGATATCGATGGCACGATACTCGGCAGGATCTCCGCTGCAGGCTTGCGGAAAAACCTCGCGGAGATAACAATTCACCTCTTCCGCATTCAGGACCGGCTTGAATGTGGTGTTGTCGTTTCCGGGCGCCCCGCGTGTGGCATCCATTGGCGCTTTCCTCTCACTCCGCGCTTCCTGACCCTAAAAAGCCTAGCGAACAGCACAATTGCCGGATTGCCGGCGCAACACAAGCGGCACTATGGTGATGATGGTACATAAAGTGGGAGAATGACCATGGCCGAGGCGGCGGCAGTTCATGAGAGCGTTAAGGCACCGGTTTCAGTGAGCGAGGCCGACGGGATCCTGAGGATCACCCTGGCCAGTCCACCGGCCAATGCACTTTCGATTGGAATGATGGAAGCGCTGAAGGGCGAGCTGGACCGTGCTCAGTCGGACGAAACCGTTCGGGTGATCGTGCTTCGCTCCGAGGGCAAGGTGTTCTGCGCCGGCCACGATCTGAAGGAACTGACCGCACATCGATCTGGGAAAGACCGGGGCAGGGCGTTTTTTGAGAAGACCATGCTTTTGTGCGCCAGTGTTATGCAGACGATTGTTCGTCATCCCAAGCCGGTGATCGCCGAAGTGAGCGGGGTGGCAACCGCTGCGGGCTGTCAGCTCGTCGCTTCCTGCGATCTGGCGGTGGCGAGCGAGACAGCCAAATTCGCCACGCCGGGCGTGAATATCGGCCTCTTCTGTTCCACGCCGATGGTGGCGCTGTCGCGCAACGTCTCGCGCAAACATGCGATGGAAATGCTGCTGACAGGCGAGATGATTGATGCGGAAACGGCCAGGAGTTTTGGTCTCATCAACCGGGTCGTGCCCCAGGAAAGCTTGAATCAGACTGTCATGGATTTCGCGCAAGTCATTGCTTCCAAATCACCTTTGACACTTCGGATTGGCAAGGAGGCCTTCTATGAACAGGCCGAGATGGATCTTGCGCAAGCCTATGAGTACACGGTGCGGGTGATGGTGGAAAACATGATGGCACAGGACGCTGAAGAAGGTATCGGTGCCTTTATCGAAAAGCGCGCGCCCGAGTGGCAGGGCAGGTGAACACGCTGTCGCCGCGAGCGGTGGATACCGCTCGCGGACATCTGCTGGCCCCCAAATCGGCATGCTCTACTCATGGGTCCAGCATATGTGAACCGGACATGCCCTTCCATCCTGTGTCGGTATGCGGCGCGCCTTGAGCGTGTTGAAGCTCAGGGGGCATTCGTCGAGATTGGCGACGAAGCGGTCATAGCGGTCAACTGGCCCGCCCTTGCGCGAAGAATAGCGCAGAATGAGCGTTCCATTCGACTGAATTGCGTTCTGAATCTGATAACAGCCAAGACCTGAAGCCTGTAGGCTGTTCTGCGGAAACAGAAAGCCTATACTGGTCGCAAGAATTAATGTCTTACGCATAACTTTCCTCTTTTTCGAACAGACATAAAAAACGCCGGATCCCGTTTCCTGAAAAGGTGCCGGTATCGGCGCGAGGAAAGTAATGTGGGTATTCAGTTCAGGAAAAAAGCGAATGTTTATACAAAAGTGAAGACAAGTATTTTCAATCGCCGAAAATAATTATTATAAAAATGATCTTTTGGAATATTTGTAAAAATTCGAATGTGTTCTAACGGTCGCTGAAGTGCCATGGGCGTCGAAAATGCCGTTCTCGGAACTCCGGTTTGCATCGCAAAACCGGGCAGGCGGCACGGTCGGCGGTGGGAATATGGTCGCGCGTGCCGGTATGGCCCGGCGGGCAAAGCCGCTCATTGGCCACGTAGCGGTCATAGAGGGGAAGGCCCGGCGTTCGGCGCGACTGATACCGCATGATGGCCGCGCCCTCCGATGCGATCCTTGCTTGCGCCTCGGTGCAGCTCATGGCAGTTGACGTGTAACGGGATATGGCCTCGGCCGGGCTGGCGATGATCAGCGCTGCCAATACAGGTGATGCATATCTCAACATGTTCGACCCCTTCGGTTTTCCACGGGCAGCTCTTGATGGAAAGCATAACATGATCCGCGTTTGTGCCTGGAATGAGATCGGCCTCTCATATCCCTTGGCCGTGCAGGGTCGCCCGACTGAGGCGCGGTGAGAGCACGAGTTTCACTGGAGAGATGATGAACCACGATAGATATGATGAAGCCTATATTTCCGGCATTCTGAACACGGTAAAGTCCGTCGCCATCGTCGGCGCATCCGCCAATGAGGTGCGACCGAGTTTTTTCGTCACGAAATACCTCGTCGACAAGGGGTACACGGTGTTTCCCGTCAATCCGGGCCATGCGGGCAAGGAGATTGCCGGTCGGCCGGTCGTTGCCCGTCTCGCCGATCTGCCGGAACCCGTGGACATGGTTGATGTATTCCGACCGTCTTCCGCCATTCCCGGCGTTGTCGATGAAGTGCTGGCGATGCAGCCGCTTCCTGGCGTTGTCTGGATGCAGCTTACAGTTCGCGATGACGCTGCGGCGAAAAAGCTGGAAGCGCATGGCATCAAGGTGGTGATGGACCGCTGCCCGAAGATTGAATATGCGCGGCTTTCACGCGAAATCGGCTGGAACGGGGTCAACAGCCGGGTCATTTCCTCCAAAAAGCCTGTCATGCGCAAGGGATTCCAGAGTTTTGGCATCCGCCAGCGCTGATTTTCCAGGCCGGCGCCGCACTCCGGGATAAATCTCCTTTTCCTGCGCCGGTCGCCTCTGTATTGATGCAGCTGACTCAATTTGTATATGGAGGAATTGTTATGAGTGAGCGTACGCCCGGTTTTGACACGCTGGCGGTGCACGCAGGCGCGCAGCCCGATCCGGCGACAGGCGCACGCGCCACGCCGATCTATCAGACCACCTCCTATGTTTTCGACGATGCGGATCACGCCGCATCGCTGTTTGGCCTGAAGGCCTTCGGAAACATCTACACCCGGATCATGAACCCGACCCAGGCCGTGCTTGAAGAGCGCGTCGCGGCCCTTGAGGGCGGCACGGCGGCGCTTGCCACGGCTTCCGGTCACGCCGCACAGCTTCTAACCTTCAACAATCTGATGCGACCGGGCGCGAATTTCATCGCAGCCAAGAAGCTTTACGGCGGTTCCATCAACCAGTTTGGCCACGCCTTCAAGAATTTCGACTGGCATGTGCGCTGGGCCGATCCGGAAGATTTCGACAGTTTTGAAAGCCAGATCGACGAGAACACGCAGGCTATCTTCGTGGAAAGTCTCGCCAATCCGGGTGGTACATTTGTCGACCTGGAAAAGATCGGTGACATCGCACGCCGCCATGGTCTGCCGTTCATCGTCGACAACACCATGGCCTCGCCCTATCTCCTGCGCCCCATCGAGCATGGCGCGGACATCGTGCTGCACTCGCTGACGAAATTCATGGGGGGGCATGGCAATTCAGTGGGGGGGGCTCTTGTCGATGGTGGCACGTTCGACTGGTCGAAATCGGGCAAATATCCGATGCTCTCGGAGCCGCGCGCCGAGTATGGCGGCATGGTGCTGCATGAAACCTTTGGCAATTTCGCCTTCGCAATCGCTGCCCGTGTCCTGGGTCTGCGCGATTTCGGTCCTGCCATTTCGCCCTTCAATGCGTTCCAGATCCTGACCGGTATCGAGACGCTTGCCCTGCGCATGCAGCGTCACAGCGACAATGCGCTCAAAGTGGCTGAATGGCTCAAGGGGCATGACAGGGTGGCCTGGGTTTCCTATCCGGGACTGGCTGACGACCCCAATCATGCGCTGATGAAGAAATACTCGCCCAAGGGGGCGGGTGCCGTGTTCACCTTTGGCCTGAAGGACGGGTTTGATGCCGGCGTGAAGGTTGTGGAGAGCGTCGAGCTCTTCTCGCACCTGGCCAATATCGGGGACACGAAGTCACTGATCATTCATCCGGCTTCCACCACGCATCGTCAGCTTTCCGATGAACAGAAAGCGGCTGCGGGCGCCGGCGTTGACGTGATCCGACTGTCCATCGGTATCGAGGATGTGGAGGACATCATCGCCGATCTGGAGCAGGCGCTGGCCCAGATCTGATTTTTTTGAGACAGAAACATGGGCGGGCCATGATGCCCCGCCCATGGCCCTTCGTGCCGTTGAAATGGCTTTGGACGGCACCATGATGCGCGCTTCCTCTTGCGTCGGGGGAAGGGGGCATCCTATCTATCGCTTTGAACAAAACGATTCTGCCGCTTTGCGTGCGTCGGATTTTGCGGCGTGCTGCTTCAAACCGAAAGGTATATTCATGCCGAATCCCGTCGATACCGCCATGAATCTGGTGCCCATGGTCGTCGAGCAGACGAACCGGGGTGAACGGGCATACGACATTTTTTCGCGTCTTCTCAAAGAGCGCATCATCTTCATCACCGGCCCGATCGAGGATGGCATGGCCTCGCTCGTCTGCGCCCAGCTCCTGTTTCTTGAGGCGGACAATCCCAAGAAAGAGATTGCGCTTTACATCAATTCTCCCGGCGGTGTCGTGACCTCGGGCATGGCCATTTACGATACAATGCAGTTCATCCAGCCACCGGTCTCGACGCTTTGTATCGGACAGGGCCGCTTCCATGGGCTCGCTGCTTCTGTGTGCCGGTCACAAGGACATGCGCTTTGCCACGCCCAACGCGCGCATCATGGTGCATCAGCCTTCGGGCGGGTTCCAGGGGCAGGCATCCGATATCGAGCGCCACGCGCAGGACATCATCAAGTTGAAGCGTCGCCTCAACGAGGTCTATGTCCAGCACACGGGCCAGGACTATGAGACCATCGAGAAGACCCTCGATCGCGATCATTTCATGACCTCCGACGAAGCGCAGGAGTTCGGTCTGATCGATCGGGTGATCAGCTCGCGCGACGCAGTCGAGAAATCGGAAAAGTCTGATTCGTAACCGGACGTACAACGGAATGCCTGCGCACCCCGTCCATGCTCATGGTCGGGGATGCGGCATTTCTGTCACATTTTTGTGTTTGCAGCCGGTGTGTGAACGCCTACGTTAAGTCTATATTGAGTTTCCAAAGCCAAGGTCTTGTTGGGGGCTCGGTGTGGTTGCCGCGTTTTCGGATTTGTGGTTCGTTTCGAAAACAGAGCGTGGAGTGTCTGGGACCATTCCGTCCCGGACATCATGACCGCCCGGCAGTTCGGGGCGACATGCCGGTGGGTAGTGAAAGGACGTAAGACATGAGCAAGGCCAGCAACGGCAGCGGGGACTCCAAGAATACGCTGTACTGCTCCTTCTGCGGCAAGAGCCAGCACGAAGTCCGCAAACTTATTGCGGGCCCGACCGTCTTCATCTGCGATGAATGCGTCGAGCTGTGCATGGATATCATCCGCGAAGAAAACAAATCCTCCATGGTGAAGTCACGCGAGGGTGTACCGACCCCGCAGGAAATCATCGGGGTTCTGGATGACTACGTGATCGGTCAGGCGCATGCCAAACGCGTCCTTTCCGTAGCTGTCCACAACCATTACAAGCGCCTCGCCCACGCATCCAAAAATGCGGATGTCGAGCTGGCCAAGTCCAACATCCTGCTGATCGGCCCGACCGGCTGCGGCAAGACGCTTCTGGCCCAGACGCTGGCACGCATCATCGATGTGCCCTTCACCATGGCCGATGCAACGACGCTGACCGAAGCCGGTTATGTGGGTGAGGATGTCGAGAACATCATTCTCAAGCTGCTGCAGTCGGCAGACTACAATGTCGAGCGGGCGCAGCGCGGCATCGTCTATATCGACGAGATCGACAAGATTTCGCGCAAGTCCGACAATCCTTCCATAACCCGGGACGTCTCGGGCGAGGGGGTGCAGCAGGCGCTTCTCAAGATCATGGAAGGAACCGTCGCTTCCGTACCGCCGCAGGGCGGCCGAAAGCACCCACAGCAGGAGTTCCTGCAGGTGGATACGGCAAACATCCTCTTCATCTGCGGTGGGGGCCTTTGCCGGTCTCGACCGGATCATTTCGGATCGTGGTCGAAAGACGTCCATCGGTTTCGGCGCAACGGTTGCCTCTCCGGAGGATCGGCCGACGGGAGAGCTTTTCCGCCAGGTCGAGCCGGAAGACCTGCTCAAGTTCGGCCTTATTCCGGAATTTGTCGGCCGTTTACCAGTTCTGGCGACCCTGGAAGACCTGGATGAGGCTGCACTGGTCCAGATTCTGAGCGAACCCAAAAACGCGCTCGTGAAGCAGTATCAGCGTCTGTTCGACATGGAGAATGTGGAACTGACCTTCCATGAGAATGCACTTGCCGCGATTGCCCGCAAGGCGATCGAGCGCAAGACGGGTGCCCGCGGTCTGCGGTCGATCATGGAAGCGATCCTGCTCGACACCATGTTTGAGCTGCCGGCTCTGGAGGGTGTTCAGGAAGTCGTGATCTCCGACGAGGTGGTCGCCGGGAATGCCCGCCCGCTCTACATTTATGCAGAGCGTGAGCAGGAAAAGGGCAACGCCAGCGCCTGATGAGAGGTCTGGTTCGGAATGCGTTTTTGTTTTTTGCGTCACCGGGGATTGCCTCCGGTGACGTTCGCGTTTTCTGGCGTGAATTTATCGTAAATCGTGCTGAATCGGATCGAACCGTGGCTGCATTCCGCGTGTACGCTCCTGTGTCCGGGCTAAGCCCTTGATCTTCTCTGTGGACGTCTCCAACTAAGAGAGGAGCAAAGGTGGGGTGGTTTCCATTCATGCATCGCGCAAAATTGCGGTTGCTTCTGGTGGATAACGCTCTGGCCGGATAGAATGAAATCCGTGACTGGCTTTTGAGTGGTCGCGGTATGAAAAGGCTAAAACATGACTGATAACCCCAAGACCGCTGGTGGTGCTTCATACCCGGTATTGCCGTTGCGCGATATCGTTGTGTTCCCGCACATGATCGTTCCGCTCTTCGTCGGCCGCGACAAGTCTATCAAGGCGCTGGAAGAGGTTATGGGCGCAGAGCGGCAGATCCTGCTGGCCACGCAGATGAATGCTGCGGACGACGATCCGGAGCCAAGTGGCATTTATGATGTCGGTACGCTGGCAAACGTGCTGCAGCTTCTGAAGCTCCCCGATGGTACGGTCAAGGTGCTTGTCGAAGGCACGTCGCGTGCGCGCATCTCCGAGTTCACCGACCGTGAGGAGTTCCATGAGGCGAGCGCCGATCTGCTTCCCGAGCCGGAAGAAGATCAGGTCGAGATCGAGGCGCTGGCACGTTCGGTCGTTTCCGATTTTGAGAATTACGTAAAGCTCAACAAGAAGATTTCGCCCGAAGTGGTGGGTGCCGCGACCCAGATCGAGGATTACTCGAAGCTGGCCGATACGGTTGCCTCGCACCTGGCGATCAAGATTCCCGAGAAGCAGGAAATGCTGGCCACGCTCTCCGTGCGCGAGCGGCTTGAAAAGGCCATGGGCTTCATGGAAGCCGAGATTTCCGTGCTTCAGGTGGAAAAGCGCATCCGCTCGCGCGTCAAGCGCCAGATGGAGAAGACGCAGCGCGAGTATTATCTGAATGAGCAGATGAAGGCCATTCAGAAGGAGCTCGGCGAGGGCGAGGACGGCCGCAACGAAGCTGCGGAACTGGAAGAGCGCATCAACAAGACCAAGCTCTCCAAGGAAGCGCGCGAGAAGGCCGAGGCGGAGCTGAAGAAGCTCAAGACCATGTCGCCCATGTCGGCCGAGGCCACGGTGGTGCGCAACTATCTCGACTGGCTGCTCTCCATTCCGTGGAGGAGGCCGAGCAAGATCAAGAACGATCTCGAGTTTGCCGAGAACGTGCTGGACACGGATCATTTCGGTCTTGAGAAGGTGAAGGAGCGGATCGTCGAATATCTGGCCGTCCAGAGCCGTCAGAAGAAGCTGAAGGGGCCGATCCTGTGCCTCGTAGGTCCGCCCGGCGTCGGCAAGACCTCGCTCGCCAAGTCCATCGCCAAGGCCACCGGACGCGAATATGTCCGCATGGCGCTTGGTGGCGTGCGCGATGAGGCCGAAATCCGTGGTCACCGCCGCACCTATATCGGCTCGATGCCCGGCAAGGTCGTCCAGTCGATGAAGAAGGCAAAGAAGTCCAACCCGCTCTTCCTGCTCGACGAGATCGACAAGATGGGCATGGATTTCCGCGGCGATCCGTCATCGGCCCTGCTTGAGGTTCTCGATCCCGAGCAGAACGCAACCTTCATGGACCACTATCTCGAGGTGGAATACGACCTGTCGAGCGTGATGTTCGTGACCACGGCCAACACGCTGAACATTCCGCCGGCGCTGATGGACCGTATGGAGATCATCCGCATCGCCGGCTACACCGAGGACGAAAAGGTGGAGATCGCCAGACGCCACCTCCTGCCCAAGGGCCGTGCGCGAGCATGCGCTTGAAGAGCGTGAGTTTTCGGTGACCGATGGCGCTCTGCAGCAGATCATCCGCACCTACACGCGGGAAGCCGGTGTCCGCAACCTTGAGCGCGAACTGATGAAGCTCGCCCGCAAGGCGGTGACCGAAATCCTGCGCAACGCCAAGAAGGAAGACGGCAAGGACACGGTCGAAGTGACCGAGGACAATCTGTCTGATTATCTGGGCGTTCAGCGCTATCGTTTCGGCCAGGCCGAAGGCGAAGATCAGATGGGTGTCGTGACCGGACTGGCATGGACGGAAGTCGGCGGTGAGCTTCTCACCATCGAAGGCGTCATGATGCCCGGCAAGGGCAAGATGACTGTCACCGGTAATCTGCGCGACGTGATGAAGGAATCGATCTCGGCGGCGGCGTCTTATGTTCGCTCCCGGGCTGTCGATTTCGGCATCGAGCCGCCGGTCTTCGACAAGAAGGACATCCACGTGCATGTGCCCGAAGGCGCAACGCCCAAGGATGGCCCGTCGGCAGGTGTCGCCATGGCCACCGCAATCGTGTCGATCATGACAGGAATCCCGGTGCGCAAGGACATCGCCATGACCGGCGAGATCACCCTGCGTGGTCGGGTTCTGCCCATTGGCGGGCTCAAGGAAAAGCTGCTTGCGGCGCTGCGCGGCGGCATCAAGAAGGTCCTCATTCCCGAGGAAAACGCGAAAGACCTGGCTGACATTCCCGAGAACGTGAAAAACGGTCTCGAAATCGTGCCGGTCAGCCGCGTGGGCGAGGTTCTGGAACATGCTCTCGTTCGCAAGCCCGAACCGATCGACTGGGTTGAGCCGGTAGAGCCGGCCGGCAAAGTCGATGCCGGCGGGAGCAAGGAGCAGACCATCGCGCACTGAGCCGGTTTTTCACCGCTGGCGCGCAAAATGGTACAGGCGTTGTGACACAAGGGTTTGCCCTTTTTCCGACGTCTTTCAAGAAAAAGCTTGAAAAGCCGGGCATTTTGCCCGGCTTTTCTGTCGAAAACCGCGGAAAACATGGGTTTTGAGAGGCGTTTAACGCATTTCTCGCTTGGTGCGGCCCCTGCTTCTCCCTAGACTGCTCCGAGCTGAGTGAGTCGCATCACTTGGTCCTTATCAGGAAGGGGTAATTACATGAACAAGAACGAGCTCGTATCCGCAGTCGCAGAAGAGGCAGGGCCTCTCCAAGAGTGATGCCCAGTCCGCGGTTGATGCGGTCTTCGGTGTAATCGAGGGCGAACTCAAGAAGGGTGGGGACGTGCGCCTCGTCGGTTTCGGAAACTTCTCCGTTTCGCGGCGTGAGGCCTCCACGGGCCGTAACCCGCAGACCGGCGCAACGGTTCAGATCCCGGCGCGCAACGTGCCGAAGTTCTCCGCCGGCAAAGGCCTGAAGGACGCAGTCAACAGCTGATTGCGCCCTTTAGGGGATGCAAGAAAAGCCGGGTCACAAGCCCGGCTTTTCTTTTTTCTGTCGTGGACTTTCCCCGCCAGCTGCGTCCCCATGATTCCTCGTGGTCAGGTGTTTGCCGGCAGCGTGGGCTCTCAACTGCCCTGAACCCCTGCCGGCAAGAGAGGCTATGGGCAGCCGCGTTCGCGCCGCGCCATGTCTCCGGCAGGACGGCATGTCCCTTCCTGAACGATGTTTCTGGCGAGAACGCTCGGCGTCAGGCAAGCAGTAGAAGCTTTTTCGACCTAGCGATCAGCAAAGGGGGAGGCGGTGGAAGAATGATGGGGGGAATGGTGGGCGATGACAGGCTCGAACTGCCGACATCTTCGGTGTAAACGAAGCGCTCTACCAACTGAGCTAATCGCCCATTCCAAGCGGATCGTTTAGGTGGTTCGCGCGAAGTTCGCAAGTGAAAAACTGCATTTGTTACAGGAATTGGGACAAGCTCAAGAAAGTTTCACAAACCGCGATTACCCTGCTTGACACCACCTCAAGAACCTCCTAATTCAGCGCTCATCGACGCGTTGCTGCTTCGGCACAGCGCCTCAAGCGCGGGTGTAGCTCAGTTGGTTAGAGTGCCGGCCTGTCACGCCGGAGGTCGCGGGTTCGAGCCCCGTCACTCGCGCCATTTCTTCCCTACGGAAGAAATGGCCATAGGCCCTAAGGCCTGGTGATATTTCTTTTCATCCAAGCAATCAGAAGCGGCGTTGCTGCCGGTTTCCGCGCGATTGCGATATGTCTGGCAACGCCATTCGCTGGATGAGCGGGCCTATCGCGGTGTTGCCGTGTGGATCGTATCGAGGGGAGGCGGCTGCCTGGGGTGCTCTGCATTCTGCAGGAGATACGTGAACATCATGATCGCGATGGTGGCTGGCGAAAAAAGGAGCACTGCGCGCAACAGTGCCGATAAAATCTTGATCAGGCTCATGGCATGCAGACTACGCTTCCAGCTTTAACAGTGTCTGCATGAAAGCGTTAACCAAGAGGTTTCGCGTATGAGAACCGTCAGTCACGCTTTTATTAACGCTAGCGACCTCAGTCTGTATTAAGCTGGGGTCTGGTGTGCAGGGGCGCATCCATGTTGATGAACTCGAGTGGCATTCACAAAGTCACGAACCACCTATCCCGACCGGCACTCAGCGCTGCCTTGACGATGGGCGCGCTGGTTTTCGCAGCCTCCCTTTTTGGCATCTACACCCGTCCTGTCGGTTTCCTGGCCAGTGTATGGCCTGCGAATGCGCTCATGCTTGGGTTGTTGCTGCGCCTGCCGGCGGCGGCATCGCCCGCTGGCTGGCTGGCAGCCAGCGTCGGTTTTGTTTGTGCTGACCTTGTGACCGGTTCACCGCTCGGCAAGACATTGTTGCTCACCGGTGCCAATCTCATCAGCGTTGCCGGGGCGTATTCGATCCTGAAGCAGTATCCCAAGGACGTGATTCGACTGCAGACACCGGAATCGATTCCGCTATTGGTCGCGGCCATCGGATTCGGTGCATGCCTGGCCGGCGGTGTGGGGGCGCTTGCCAATCCCATGCTGTTCAATGCCACCGCGCTTCGCGGCTGGACGTTCTGGTTTGTCACGGAATTCGCAAACTATGTGGCGATTCTTCCGCTGCTGCTTACAGCGCAGCCGCTGAAGCTTCCACGCAACGTGTCTCTGAGGCGACTTGTCCACCTGGCCCTGCCAGCACTGGGCCTCCTCGTGGCCTGCGCAGCCGCCATCTGGATCGGTGGACCGGGCGCCATTGCCTTTCCGGTTCCCGTTCTTCTGTGGGCCGCCATCGTCTATCCACGTTTCCTGACAGTCCTGTTGACCTCGGCGGTGAGTTTCTGGAGCCTCGTGGCAATGTCCTCGGAGCATCTTGCCGCGTTTGGCGAGCTCAACAACGAGAACACTCTCATCTCCATGCGTCTTGGTGTCAGCCTCGTGGCGCTCGCGCCCATGATGCTCGCCAGTGCCATGGCCAGGCAGAAGGAACTGATCGGACAGCTCTCCCACCTCGCCAGCCGGGATCCACTTTCAAATCTCCTCAACCGCCGCGCTTTCGATGAGTTGGCGGGCAGGCGGGCTTTTGAATGCGCACGGCACTCACGGCCCGTTTCCGTGTTGATGGTGGATATCGACCACTTCAAGTCAATCAACGACCGCTTCGGCCACGCCGCGGGCGACAAGGTCATTTCAATAGCCGCAGCGCGTCTTTCCGGACTCCTGCGTCTGCAGGACGTCATCGGCCGGATTGGTGGCGAGGAGTTCGCCATTCTTCTTCCCGGCTGCGGTCGAAGGCAGGCGATCGAGATTGCCGAACGCATCAGGAGCGCCTTCTCCCAGACCCCGGTTTCGCTGGAAAACGGGGTGTCGATCGTGGTGACGCTCAGTGTGGGGCTTGCCGCCGCTGCCGATGGTTCCGTTGAACTCGACGCACTTCTGGCCGAAGCGGACGAAGCCCTCTACCAGGCGAAGCGGCTTGGCCGCAATCGCGCCGAAACACGTTCAGAAAAGTAGACGCGGCCACCGACACGAACAGGCCATCGCAGTTCCCGTCGTCGGTCCGGCGCGTTGCCCTGCGGTCATTGCACGAGAACCGGTCGCTCGCAGTTGATACCGGTCACACGCACGTCCGCTTCACCAATCTTCACACCGGCAAGGACAAGCACGTTGTAAAGTAGCTCGTCGATTGGCCTGGAGAGACCGGCCAGAGCCGTCTTCACGGTGCTTTTCACGAGCGCATTGTTGAGAAGCGTACCTCCCAGCAGTCCACCGCCCTGAACTTTCACGTCCAGATCGAGATTGCTGATGAGTGAACTGGTGGTGGAGCCCAGCAACTGCCGCGTGGAGACACTCCGGATGCGGGCGCGCCGGATGTCGGACGCGGAAAACCGCAGGCGATCAGGCTCCATGTTCTGTGTCTCCACATGCGCCATGCCTTCCGCGGATATGCTCAAGAGACTGCTGACATCGATCAGTTTTGCCGGTGTCACGCGGGGCGAATCCGAAAAGGTTGAAAGGACGCGATCGTCGACCTCGCCGAGGGCGATCTCCAGGACCCCCGGCATCGCGTCCACGACTGCGCTTCCCCCTCCGCTCGCTGTCCTGCTGCATTGTATGTCGGCAAGCCGTGCTTCGGCATGGGCAACCTCGACATAGAGCGGAACACGCAGGGTTGTCTTGAGAACAATGAGGTCGAGGCCGACTTCGAACGACAGCTTCAGCCTGGTCTGTGCCGTGCGCACGGCCGTTCCGATAGGCGCCAGAGCATGGCTCGGTGTGCCGGCTGGCGGTTCACCGATCGCCAGCTTTAACTGCACGTTGGCAAGCGGGGGCAGGCTCAGCCCCGTGTCCAGAGAAATGTAATCCTCGCCGTTGGCAAGTGCAGCAGCCGCCATGATCAGCTCCATCACGCCAATCTTCATGTCCCAGGGGGCGTCGGTGGCAAGCGTCAGCGGCCCCCTGGAGCCGAGATCGACTATGCGCGCCAGCCTTAACCTGCCGTCATTGCCCGATGTGGCGGTCTCGAGCGCTCGTAGCGCCGACCGGGTGGAGGGAGGGATGCCGCTCGTCAGCCGCATCGTTGAAAGCAATTGCGGCAGATCAATCTGTTGTGCGAGAATCTCGTCGTAGGTCAGCGCCGTCAATTCGAGACGTGTGGCGAGCGCTTCAAGGAAAGAGAGCACTTCGATATCGGTGTCGAGAAGGCTTTCATAATCCATTGCTTTCAAGGAGATGCTGGTGCCCAGCAACCTGCCAAGCAGGGCGTTCAAGATACCCTCATTCAGGCTGGCGAGGCGGGACCCGATGGAAAAACCGGCGAGCTTCTCCGCCGAGGCTGTGCCCACTGCAGAAAGTTCAGGCGGTTGCGTGAACATTTTCCCGAAATAGATGTCTCCGCGTTTCCTGATGGTGACGCGTGCGGCATCGGGTGATGCTTCCATCTCGACGAAGCGACGGTCCGTGGCGACCGCTGGATCTGGATAGTAGCGCCCCCGCACCAGGCTCGCGATGCCGTGTTTCTGCTGGTCGATAAACTCGGCGCTCGAATAGAATCGGTTGCCGAGTAACAGGCCGCGCTCCGTTTCGACAGCGATGTCATGATCGTTTAACGCAAAGAACTCGGCCACCGCTCTTTCGGGGTCGTCGATGTTTGCCGCAGCGATGATCGAGGCGAGGTCGGCGGCTTTCTGCAGCTTGCGGTCCTGCAGGGTGAGGTTGCCGTAGTCGACGGCAAGCGCCACGCATCCGATCAAGATGGGAAGAAACAGCGCAAACAACGTCGCGATGTTGGCGCTCCTATCGTTCTTGAAGCGCTGGAGAATTGAAGGGGAGGCGGCTCCATCTTCAAATCCCCCCGAGCCGGATGGTGGAAAAGCCCACAATCTCCTTGTCGGGCATCGCATATGAGTAAAGCGACCAGATCGGAAGGTCGCTGGCATCATATTTGACCGTCACGGTGAACTGGTTCGGGTTCCGGGTGTCGTCTGCCACCGCAACTTCGAATTTCGTTCGGTCGATGAAGGGGTGATTGATCATCGATTGCTCGATGTAGTCGCGGGCCAGCACCTGTCGTTCTGAAGGTGACAGCCCGGCAACTGCTGCACGGGCGGCGTCTGCGCTGACCTGCTGCACGGAATGCGATGCGCTGAGATAAATTCCATAGGCAATCATTGAAAATACGGTCATGAAAAAGAGAGGTGCGATGATCGCGAATTCGAGTGCTGCCGTGGCTTCCCGGCCTTTTATGAAGCGCCTCAGATTGTCTTTTTTCATTTCCTGTACTCCCATTCCCGATGGAAGAATTCGTCTGAAGAAATAAATAAACTATAAACATTCCAGTACATCGTAAGTAAATATATTCCACGATAAATAGAGATGACAGTCAATCAGACAACCAATGGTGGATATTGTGAGGTAATTTAAGGATCAACTCTGGGTTAAGGGGGTTCGATTTTACATTCTTTAAAAATAGAAAAACCCCGGTTTGGCAGCGTTCTCAAGAAAAAGATTCTTTTTATTATCGCCTCATGGTTGAGAATTGTGATGCACTGATATCGATTTGTAACTGCTGAGCGGAGCAGCTTCTGCGACCATCAGATTAAATCGAGCGAGATGCAGAAAAGTCGATTTCATTCCTGAGGGAGAGTATCAAGAAGTTACAAAATCGACTGGCAGCGGTGCGCTACGGCCCGAACCGGTTTCGCGGCGGTCACCCTGGCGGGGGCCTCAACCCATGTGCCAGATTTCCGCGCGGCTCGACCGTCCAGTGGTCGAGGTTCAGCCAGGATGCAAATCGTGAAAGTTCCAGACAAAGGGCCTGGGCTGTGTCGGTGGGCGCGTTTGGCTCCTGATGAGCTGCCCGGACCACGAGTCGGCCTGCAGTGCGATCCGCTTTCAGGTCCACACGTGCGACCAGGCGGTCGCCAAGGAGAAATGGAAGAACATAGTAACCGTGCACCCGCCTGTGGGCCGGTGTGTAGATCTCTATGCGATATCGAAATCCGAAGATTCGCTCGGCCCGGTCACGCTCCCAGACGACTGGGTCGAAAGGAGAAAGCAGGGTAGGCCCTGTCAATACGGCGTGGAAGCTGAGCGTCCCGGTGCAGATAGGCAGTATGGCGCCAGTGCGGAACCGCGACAGGCTGGAGTGTTCCTTCCTCCACGAGTTCGGCAAGTCGTGCCTTGGAGTCTTTCGGGGTGAGGCGGAAGTAATCCCTGATGTCAGGTTCGCTTGCGACGCCAAGGGCGCGCGCGGCAATGTCCACCAGCTCGCGCTGGGCGTCCTCTTCACCGGGAGTTGGTGTGTCAATGATCGCGCGTGGCAGAACGCGCTCGGGGATATCGTAAAGACGCTCAAAGCTTGCGCGGCGAGAGTGCGTCGTCAAGTGCCCGCACCAGAACAACCATTCAAGCGCCTTTTTCGTTGAGCTCCAGCCCCACCACCCACCGGACCCCGCCTCTCCCTTGAAATCCGAAGCGGCGAGGGGACCATGGGTGATCACCTCGTTCCACACATTGTCGATGAGATCACGATTCTCCCGGGCGAAGCGCACAAGAGCCTTATAGACACCCTCGCCGTTTCTGGCGCGTTCCATCCGCCAGCGCAAAAGCGGCTGCACCTCGACAGGCAGAAGCGAGGCTTCGTGCGCCCAGTACTCGAAGAGCAGTCGCGGTTTCTTTGCTTGAGCGCGATGCAGGAGATCCGTGGGGTAGGGGCCGAGCCGCGAATAAAGCGGCATGTAATGGGCGCGTGCCACCACGTTGACCGAGTCGATCTGCAAAAGGGCGGTGCGCCCGAGCAGGCGTTTGATATGCTGTCTGGAAACCTCTGCCCTTGGGATTGGTGCGGAAAAGCCCTGTGCCCCGAGGGCAATTCGCCGCACCTCGGCGGGGGTGAGTCGCTGTCTCTTCATCCAAATTGCCTGTTTCTGGTCTTCAGCACACATCCAGACGTATCGGTGATCCAGGAGCTACGCCACCCGAATACGCCGGTACTGCCTCACTCTCCTGACATCGAGCGGACGGTGTTTACACGTGGCCCGTGCGCGTTATGTCCACGCAAACAGGCCTTGTGCCGGTGGGGAAGGTGTTAAAAAGCCGGCAAATGCATCAGACAATGCCGCAATCTGGCCAAGGTTTGACTTGCGTCGCCAAGCGCCCTGCGCTAACCCTCGCCGCGTTGCAACATGAGCCTAGCCTTGCTGCCTTGGCCGTAGGCGCAGAATCCCGGTCTCGGGCCTCGATACGCAGCCTCGCCCGCGGCGGGCAACGGAAAGTCGGACCATGAATGAGCTTCTGAGTTCATACCTACCTATCGTTATTTTCATCGGCGTTGCGCTTGTCGTTGCGCTTGCGCTGGTGGTCGCGCCATTCCTGGTGGCCTATCGCAATCCGGATCCGGAGAAGCTCTCCGCATATGAATGCGGCTTCAACGCATTCGACGATGCGCGCATGAAATTCGATGTGCGCTTCTATCTGGTGGCGATTCTGTTCATCATCTTCGATCTGGAAGTGGCTTTCCTCTTCCCGTGGGCGGTGGCGTTCGGCGATATCGGCTGGCTCGGTTTCTGGTCTATGATGGTGTTCCTCGGCATTCTCACCATCGGCTTCATCTATGAATGGAAGAAGGGAGCGCTGGAATGGGACTGAACAACGGTACGCTCGTAGCGCCCCAGCCCAAGGGCCTCATCGACCCGAACACCGGCAACCCGGTCGGTTCGGACGATCCGTTCTACACGGGCATCAACAATGAATTGTCCGACAAGGGCTTTCTTGTCACCTCTTCTGAGGCGCTGATCACCTGGGCACGCACCGGCTCGCTCATGTGGATGACCTTCGGTCTGGCGTGCTGCGCCGTGGAGATGATGCACATCTCCATGCCGCGCTATGACGCCGAGCGTTTCGGCATCGCGCCGCGTGCCTCGCCGCGCCAGTCCGACGTGATGATCGTCGCCGGCACGCTGACCAACAAGATGGCGCCGGCCCTGCGTAAGGTCTATGACCAGATGCCCGAGCCGCGCTACGTCATCTCCATGGGCTCGTGCGCCAATGGCGGCGGTTATTATCACTATTCCTATTCGGTGGTGCGCGGTTGCGATCGCGTCGTGCCTGTCGACATCTATGTGCCCGGCTGCCCGCCCACGGCGGAAGCGCTGCTTTACGGCATTCTTCTTCTGCAGAAGAAGATCCGTCGCACCGGCACGATCGAACGTTAGAGGCGGATATGAGCGAAGCGCTGAAGGACCTGGCGGCCCTACGTCACGGAAAAGCTCGACGCGCAGATTCAGGATGCGGTCGTCGCCTATGGCGAACTGACCTTCCTGGTCGAGCCGGGTGACATCGTCGATGTGCTCAACTTTCTGAAGAACGACGTTCAGTGCCAGTTCTTCGCTTTCGTTGACATTTCGGGTGCGGATTATCCCTCGCGCCAGAAGCGTTTCGAGGTGGTCTACCATCTCCTGTCGCCGCGCCAGAACCAGCGTGTCCGCGTGAAGCTTTCGACGGATGAGGACACGCCCGTGCCTTCGGCGATCGAGGTATTCCCGGCCGCCGACTGGTTCGAGCGCGAGATCTACGACATGTACGGCGTTCTGTTCACAGGCCATCCGGACCTGCGACGCATCCTCACCGATTACGGTTTCGAGGGGCATCCGCTGCGCAAGGATTTCCCGCTGACCGGCTTTGTCGAGGTGCGCTACGACGACACTCTGAAGCGTGTCGTCTACGAACCCGTCGAGCTGCGACAGGAATTCCGCAATTTCGATTTCCTTTCGCCATGGGAGGGGACGGAGTACGTTCTGCCCGGCGATGAAAAGGCGAAAGAGTGAATGGTGAATAGTGAATAGTGAATGGATGACGCGACACCAGAACGGCCTGCGATTCACGACTACCGTGATTTGAACGTCTGGAAGGATTCGATGGATTTGGCAGCAGACATCTATGCAGTGACACGCGCTTTTCCGCGTGAGGAGATGTTTGGGATGACCTCCCAGATGCGCCGTTCTGCATCTTCGATTCCAGCCAACATTGCAGAAGGTTTTGGTCGCGCGCAACGCAAGGTGTTTGTGCAGTACCTACGAATGGCTCAGGGCTCGCTGAAGGAGCTTGAAACGCACACAATACTCGCGGCGCGTGTTGGTTTACTCGCCGATCATCAGTTGCGTTCGCTTGAACCTAGATATGAGAAACTTGGAAAGATGCTGGTGTCATTCGTGAGATCACTACAGCGCGCAAAGGGTGATGCATGACCATTCACCATTCACCATTCACCATTCACGCGGCTGCAGCCGCTGATGGAGCGCGTCATGACTGAACACTCCGTACGCAATTTCAACATCAACTTCGGCCCGCAGCACCCGGCCGCGCACGGCGTGCTGCGCCTCGTGCTGGAGCTTGACGGTGAGGTGGTCGAGCGTG
This sequence comes from Nitratireductor sp. GISD-1A_MAKvit, assembly GCF_040819555.1. Classification (GTDB taxonomy): domain Bacteria; phylum Pseudomonadota; class Alphaproteobacteria; order Rhizobiales; family Rhizobiaceae; genus Nitratireductor. The sequence goes on along the minus strand of NZ_CP161920.1, from coordinate 2,581,258 downwards.
TCGATCCGCATATCGGCCTTTTGCATCGCGGCACCGAAAAGCTGATCGAGCACAAGACCTATCTGCAGGCCGTGCCCTATTTCGACCGGCTCGACTATGTCGCGCCGATGAATCAGGAACACGCCTTCGCGCTCGCCGTCGAGCGACTGATCGGCATCGACGTTCCGATCCGGGGCCAGCTCATTCGCGTTCTGTTCTCCGAGATCGGCCGCATTCTGAACCATCTCCTCAACATCACCACGCAGGCGATGGATGTCGGCGCGCTCACCCCGCCGCTCTGGGGCTTTGAAGAGCGCGAAAAGCTGATGGTGTTTTATGAGCGCGCCTGCGGCGCGCGCATGCACGCGGCCTATTTCCGCCCCGGCGGTGTCCATCAGGACATTCCAGACCAGCTCGTCGAGGACATCGGCAACTGGATCGAGCCCTTTCACAAGACGGTCGACGATCTCGACAGTCTTCTGACCGGCAACCGCATCTTCAAGCAGCGCAATGTCGATATCGGCGTGGTGTCGCTGGAAGACGCATGGGCCTGGGGCTTCTCCGGTGTCATGGTGCGCGGTTCGGGTGCGGCATGGGATCTGCGCAAGAGCCAGCCCTATGAATGCTATCCGCAGATGGAATTCGACATTCCGATCGGCAAGAATGGCGACTGCTACGACCGGTATCTCATCCGCATGGAAGAGATGCGCCAGTCGGCGAAGATCATGCGCCAGTGCGTCGACCGCCTGCTCGGCAAGGAGCGTGTCGGCCCGGTCTCCAACACCGACGGCAAGATCGTCCCGCCCAAGCGCGGCGAGATGAAGCGGTCGATGGAAGCGCTGATCCATCACTTCAAGCTCTACACCGAAGGCTACCACGTGCCCGAAGGCGAGGTTTATGCCTGCGTGGAAGCGCCCAAGGGCGAGTTCGGCGTCTATCTCGTCTCCGACGGGACCAACAAGCCCTATCGCTGCAAGCTGCGCGCGCCGGGCTTTGCTCATCTCCAGGCAATGGATTTCCTGTGCCGCGGCCATCTTCTGGCCGACGTCGCCGCCGTGCTTGGCTCCCTCGACATCGTGTTTGGTGAGGTAGACAGATAAATGTCAGTCCGCCGTCTCGCAGACGAAGCCGTCCAGCCCGAGAGCTTCGCTTTTTCCCGTGCCATGAACGGGGAGGTGAAGCGCTGGCTGGGCAAATACCCCAAGGACCGCAAGCAGTCGGCGGTGATCCCGCTTTTGATGCTGGCGCAGGAGCAGGAAGGCTGGGTCACGCGCGCAGCCATCGAGCATGTGGCAGAAATGCTGGACATGCCGCTGATCCGCGTTCTGGAAGTGGCGACCTTCTACACCCAGTTCCAGCTCGCACCGGTCGGCACGCGCGCCCACATTCAGGTCTGTGGCACCACGCCCTGCATGCTGCGCGGCTCCGGCGAACTGATCGATCTGTGCAAGAAGAAGATCAATCCCGAACCCTTCCACCCCAATGCCGACGGCACACTGTCGTGGGAAGAGGTGGAGTGTCAGGGCGCCTGCGTGAATGCGCCGATGGTTATGATCTTCAAGGACACCTATGAGGATCTGACGCCCGAGCGTCTTGAAGAAATCATCGATGCATTCGAGGCTGGCAAGGGCGACACGATCGCTCCCGGTCCGCAGATCGACCGAATCTATTCGGCCCCGGCCAGCGGCCTGACCGCACTGACCGACGAAAAGGCCGTTACCGGCAAGACGAAGGGCAAGCCCGGCAGCCGGAAAAAGGCTTCGGCAGGTGCCGAAGTGCCTCCGTCCCGCGCGGCCAAGCCCGACACGTCTGCAACCGAAACCGATCCGGCCATCAAGTCGCCGTCTCCGGTCAAGGCCGACAATGGCAAGACGTCGGCAGCCGCCGCTGTTTCTGCCAAAGCCGCTCCGAAGAGGAAGCCTGGCACGTCGCCCAAATCCGCCACCGCATCCAAAGCGTCTGCGGCCGCAAAACCAGCAAAACCGGCCAAGGCCGCGCTTGAAGACAAGAACCGTCCGGCTGGCATTGAGCGTCCGGCAAAACCCGATGACCTCAAGATGATTTCCGGTGTCGGCCCGAAGATCGAGGGCATTCTGCATGATCTGGGCATCTTCACTTTCGAACAGGTTTCGAAGTGGAAGAAGGCCGAGCGCGAATGGGTCGACGGTTATCTGAGCTTTCATGGCCGCATCGAGCGCGAGGACTGGGTCAAACAGGCCAAGGCGCTCGCCAAGGGCGGTGAAGCCGAATACATCAAAGTTTTCGGCAAGAAGCCGAGGTGAGGGACTGAGCCATGCTCCAGGATAAAGACCGCATCTTCACCAATATCTACGGCCAGTTCGACCGTTCGCTGAAGGGCGCGCAGTCGCGCGGCCTTTGGGACAACACCAAGGGGCTGATCGACAAGGGCCGCGACTGGATCATCAACGAGATGAAGGCGTCGGGCCTGCGCGGGCGCGGCGGCGCCGGCTTCCCGACCGGTCTCAAATGGTCCTTCATGCCGAAAGAGCCGGGCGACCGCCCGCATTATCTCGTCGTCAATGCCGACGAATCCGAGCCCGGCACCTGCAAGGACCGCGACATCATGCGTCACGACCCGCACACGCTGGTCGAGGGCTGCCTGATCGCCGGCTTCGCCATGGGCGCACACGCTGCCTATATCTATGTGCGCGGCGAGTTCGTTCGCGAGCGCGAGGCGCTCGAGCGCGCCATTGCGGAGTGCTACGAGGCGGGTTTGCTCGGCAAGAACAATAAGTGTGGCTGGGACATGGACGTTTACGTCCACCACGGTGCCGGCGCCTATATCTGCGGTGAGGAAACCGCACTTCTGGAAAGCCTTGAAGGCAAGAAGGGCCAGCCGCGCCTCAAGCCGCCATTCCCGGCCAATGTCGGCCTCTATGGCTGCCCCACCACCGTCAACAACGTCGAATCCATTGCCGTTGCACCGACCATTCTGCGCCGTGGCGCATCGTGGTTCTCCTCCTTCGGGCGTGAGAACAACAAGGGCACCAAGCTCTTCTGCATCTCCGGACACGTGGAAAACCCGTGCACGGTGGAAGAGGAAATGTCGATTCCCTTCCGCGAGCTGATCGAGCGCCATTGCGGCGGCATTCGCGGCGGATGGGACAATCTTCTGGCGGTTATTCCGGGCGGCTCTTCCGTGCCATTGGTGCCGGCGGAGCAGATCATCGACACGCCGATGGATTTTGACAGCCTGCGTGAACTGAAGTCCGGTCTCGGCACCGCCGCCGTGATCGTGATGGACAAGTCCACCGACATCGTGAAGGCGATCGCGCGGCTTTCCTATTTCTACAAGCACGAGAGCTGCGGCCAATGTACGCCATGCCGCGAGGGCACGGGCTGGATGTGGCGCGTGATGGAGCGTCTGGTCGTCGGCCAGGCGCAAAAGCACGAAATCGACATGCTGCTCGATGTGACGAAGCAGGTGGAAGGCCACACGATCTGTGCTCTGGGTGATGCGGCAGCGTGGCCGATCCAGGGTCTCGTGCGTCATTTCCGCCCGGAAATCGAGCGGCGCATCGACGAGTTCACCCGCAACGCGCATCAGGCCCGGCCGGCGCTGGTGGCGGCGGAATAAAAGTGAAGGTTTGCTCCGGAAGGGGCGAGAGGTAAGCGGACAGCGACCATGGCAAAATTGAAAGTCGACGGCACGGAGATCGAGGTACCCGATCACTACACGCTGCTGCAGGCCGCCGAGGAGGCGGGCGCGGAGGTGCCGCGCTTCTGTTTCCATGAGCGTCTGTCGATCGCCGGCAATTGCCGCATGTGTCTGGTGGAAGTGAAGGGCGGACCGCCCAAGCCGGCCGCATCCTGCGCCATGGGCGTGCGCGATCTGCGCCCCGGACCCAATGGCGAGGCGCCCGAAATCTTCACCAACACGCCGATGGTCAAGAAGGCCCGCGAAGGCGTGATGGAGTTCCTGCTCATCAACCACCCGCTCGATTGCCCGATCTGCGATCAGGGCGGCGAATGTGATCTGCAGGATCAGGCGATGGCCTTTGGTGTGGATTCCTCCCGCTACAAGGAAAACAAGCGCGCCGTCGAAGACAAATATATCGGCCCGCTCGTCAAGACGATCATGACGCGCTGTATCCACTGCACGCGCTGTGTCCGCTTCACCACCGAGGTCGCCGGCATTTCCGAGCTCGGCCTGATCGGTCGTGGCGAAGATGCCGAGATCACCACCTATCTCGAAGAGGCGATGACCTCGGAGCTTCAGGGCAATGTCATCGACCTTTGTCCGGTCGGCGCGCTCACCTCGCGCCCCTATGCGTTCCAGGCGCGTCCGTGGGAGCTCAACAAGACCCAGTCCATCGACGTGATGGATGCGGTCGGTTCGGCCATCCGCGTCGACACGCGCGGCCGCGAGGTCATGCGCATCATGCCGCGCATCAATGAAGCGGTGAACGAGGAATGGATTTCCGACAAGTCCCGCTTCGTGTGGGACGGACTCAGAACCCAGCGTCTCGACCGCCCCTATGTGCGCAAGGGCAAGCGCCTGCAGCCGGCCACCTGGCCCGAGGCGTTCGATGCCATCGCAAAGGCCGTGTCGAAGGCCCAGCCGGAAAAGATCGGCGCCATCGCCGGCGATCTGGCAGCCGTCGAGGAAATGTATGCGCTGAAATCGCTGATGCAGTCGCTCGGTTCGGCGAATTATGATTGCCGTCAGGACGGTGCCGCCCTCGACCCGGCGCTTGGCCGTGCGGGCTATATTTTCAACCCGACCATCGAGGGCATCGAGGATGCCGATGCGCTTCTGATCGTCGGCGCCAATCCGCGCTTCGAGGCTTCCGTGCTCAATGCCCGCATCCGCAAACGCTGGCGCATGGGCGATTTCCCCATCGGCGTGATCGGCGAGATGGGCGATCTGCGCTATGATTACCAGCAGCTCGGTGCCGGGGCCGAAACGCTCAAGGAACTGGCCGAAGGCAAGGGCAAATTTGCTTCGGTCCTGAAGAAGGCCAAGCGGCCGATGATCATCGTGGGCCAGGGGGCTCTGGCCCGCTCCGATGGTGCGGCGATTCTCGGCCTTGCGGCAAAGCTTGCCGGTGCGGTCAAGGCGGTTTCGGCAGAGTGGAACGGTTTCGCCGTGCTGCATACGGCAGCATCCCGCGTTGGCGGTCTTGATCTCGGCTTTGTGCCCGGGAAGGGCGGCCAGAACGTCAAGGGCATGATGGGCGCGATGGACGTGCTCTTCCTGCTTGGGGCCGACGAGATCGACATGAACGCCATTGGCGAGGCCTTTACCGTCTATATCGGCACCCATGGCGATGCCGGTGCACACCGCGCGGACGTTATCCTGCCTGCCGCCACCTATACGGAAAAGTCCGTCACCTATGTAAACACCGAGGGCCGGGTGCAGATGACCAACCGCGCCGGTTTCGCGCCGGGCGATGCCAAGGAAGACTGGGCGATACTGCGGGCACTGTCCGATGTTCTGGGCAACAAGCTTCCGTTCGATTCGCTGGCGGCCCTGCGCGCAGCACTTTATGCCGAGTTCCCACATTTCGCGGCCATCGACGTCATTGCGCCATCCGAAGCAGGCGACGTCGAAAAGCTCGCGAAACTTGGCGGGCGGCTTACCAAGGCTCCCTTCACCTCGCCGGTGAAGGATTTCTATCTCACCAACCCGATTGCCCGTGCCTCGGCCGTAATGGCCGAATGTTCGGCGCTGGCGCGCGGCGAAGTAAAACAGGCGGCCGAGTAGAGACGAATGGATACCTTCTTTTCAACCTACGTCCTTCCGGGGCTTCTGATCCTTCTGCAGTCGGTGGCGATGATCGTCATCCTCCTGATCTTCGTCGCCTATATTCTTTACGCCGACCGCAAGATCTGGGCCGCCGTGCAGCGTCGTCGCGGCCCGAACGTGGTCGGGCCCGTGGGGTCTGTTCCAGGCGTTTGCCGATCTCTTCAAGTTCGTCTTCAAGGAGCCGGTCATTCCGTCCGGCGCCAACAAGGGCGTTTTCCTGCTTGCGCCGGTCGTCGCTGCGGTTCTTGCGATTGCCGCATGGGCGGTGATCCCGGTCAATGAGGGCTGGGCGATTGCCAATGTGAACATCGGCATTCTCTATGTGTTCGCCATCGCTTCGCTGGAAGTCTATGGCGTGATCATGGGCGGCTGGGCCTCCAACTCGAAATATCCGTTCCTTGGCGCGCTGCGTTCGGCGGCACAGATGGTCTCGTATGAAGTCTCCATCGGCTTCGTGATCGTCACCGTGCTGCTCACGGTCGGTTCGCTGAACCTCACCGACATCGTGCTTGCACAGGGTGATGGTCTTGGCACCATGTTCGGCCTGCCCAACACCTTCCTCGACTGGAACTGGCTGGCGCTGTTCCCGATGTTCATCGTGTTCTTCATCTCGGCGCTGGCCGAGACGAACCGCCCGCCCTTCGATCTGGTGGAGGCCGAATCCGAGCTCGTGGCGGGACACATGATCGAGTATTCCTCGACGCCGTTCCTGCTTTTCTTCCTCGGCGAGTATGTGGCCATCGTGCTGATGTGCGCGCTCACAACCATCCTGTTCCTGGGTGGCTGGCTGCCGCCGCTCGACATGGCGCCATTCACCTGGGTGCCCGGCGTCATCTGGTTCGTGTTGAAGATGTGCATGGTCTTCTTCATGTTCGCACTGGTGAAGGCTTTCGTGCCGCGCTACCGCTACGACCAGCTGATGCGTCTTGGCTGGAAAGTGTTCCTGCCGCTGTCGCTCTTCATGGTTGTCGCCACCGCGGCCTTCCTGAAATTCACGGGGATGGCATGACCATGACCGTTTTCATCCCTGAAACACGCTTCGGAGAAAATCGATGAGTGCGCTTGCACAGGCAGCCAAGTCACTGCTTCTCAAAGAGTTCGTCGGGGCTGTCATCCTGTCCATGCGGCAGTTCTTTGCGCCGAAATACACGATCAACTATCCGCATGAAAAAGGCCCGGTCAGCCCGCGCTTCCGTGGTGAGCATGCGTTGCGCCGCTATCCCAATGGCGAAGAACGCTGCATTGCCTGCAAGCTGTGCGAGGCGATCTGCCCGGCCCAGGCCATCACCATCGAGGCCGGTCCGCGCCGCAATGACGGCACGCGCCGCACGGTGCGCTACGACATCGACATGGTGAAGTGCATCTATTGCGGTTTCTGCCAGGAAGCCTGCCCGGTGGACGCCATCGTCGAGGGGCCGAACTTCGAATTCGCGACGGAAACGCGCGAGGAACTTTATTACGACAAGGACAAGCTGCTCGCCAATGGCGATCGCTGGGAGCGGGAACTGGCGCGCAACATCGCGCTGGACGCACCATACCGGTGACGGTTTGACCTGTGGACGGGGGCGGGGCGCCCGTCTAAACGAAGCATCGTGAATGCCCGGCGCGCCGGGTTTTTTGAAAAGCCGCGGCGTTTTTCTGCGGCAGGCTAGGTACCGAGGGAACCATGCTGACAGGACTTGAGGCGATTTTCTTTTATCTGTTCGCCTTTCTCACCGTGGCGGCGGCCTTCATGGTCATCGCGGCACGCAACCCCGTGCATTCGGTGCTCTTTCTGATCGTCGCGTTCTTCAACTCGGCCGGTCTCTTCCTTTTGACAGGCGCGGAATTCCTCGCCTTCATCATGCTTGTCGTCTATGTGGGTGCGGTCGCCGTGCTCTTCCTGTTCGTCGTCATGATGCTGGATGTGGATTTTGCCGAGCTGAAGCGCGGGGCGCTGCAATATGCACCGGTCGGGGCGCTGGTCGGCATCATTCTCGCAGCCGAGCTCGTCATCGTGCTTGGGGGCTATGCCTTCGCGCCCGAGCTTGCCGGTGAGGTGGCCCAGCCCACGCCGCCGATCGACGTGCGACACAACACGGCAGCACTCGGCGACATTCTCTACACGGATTACATCCATTTCTTCCAGATCGCCGGCATGGTGCTTCTGGTCGCCATGATCGGCGCCATCGTGCTGACGCTGCGCCACAAGGAAAACGTCAAGCGGCAGAACATTTCTGCCCAGGTGGCGCGCACGCCTGAAACGGCGATCGAGATCAAGAAAGTCGAAACGGGCGAGGGACTCTGATCATGCTGGAAATCGGAATCGCACACTATCTGACCGTCTCGGCCATTCTGTTCACGCTTGGCGTGTTCGGCATCTTCCTGAACCGGAAGAACGTCATCATCATCCTGATGTCGGTCGAGCTGATCCTGCTTGCGGTCAACCTGAACTTCGTTGCCTTCTCCTCGGTTCTGGGAGATCTCGTCGGCCAGGTTTTCGCGCTATTCGTTCTCACCGTCGCGGCGGCGGAAGCCGCGATCGGTCTTGCCATTCTCGTCGTCTTCTTCCGCAACCGCGGCACCATCGCCGTCGAAGACATCAACATGATGAAGGGCTGAGCATACGGCCATGTATCAAGCGATCGTATTTCTCCCGCTTATCGGCTTTCTGATTGCCGGGCTGTTCGGCCGCTCCATCGGCGCGAAGGGGTCCGAGCTGATCACCAGCGGCCTGATGGTCATTGTCGCGCTTCTGTCCTGGGTGGCCTTCTTTTCGGTCGCCATGGGCAGCGGCGAGGCATTTACCGTGCCGCTCCTTTCCTTCATCACCTCGGGCAATCTGGATGTGTCCTGGGCGATCCGCGTCGACACGCTGACCGTGGTCATGCTGATCGTGGTGAACACCGTTTCCGCGCTGGTCCACATCTATTCGATCGGCTACATGCACAACGATCCGCATCGGCCGCGCTTCTTTGCCTATCTGTCACTCTTCACCTTCGCCATGCTCATGCTGGTCACGTCGGACAATCTGATCCAGATGTTCTTCGGCTGGGAAGGCGTGGGGCTGGCCTCCTATCTCCTGATCGGATTCTGGTTCAAGAAACCTTCGGCCAATGCCGCGGCCATGAAGGCATTTATCGTCAACCGTGTCGGTGACTTCGGCTTCCTGCTCGGCATTTTCGGCGTCTACATGCTGTTCGGTTCGGTGGATTTCAGCACCATCTTCGCCAATGCGGCCACCTACCTGCCCGCCGAAGGCGCAGAGGCTGGCGAACCGGTTCTGATCTTCCTGGGCTATGCGCTCGACAAGGGTGGAGCACTGACGGCGATCTGTCTGCTTCTTTTCATGGGCGCGATGGGCAAGTCGGCGCAGGTGCCGTTGCACACCTGGCTGCCGGACGCCATGGAAGGCCCGACGCCGGTTTCCGCGCTCATTCACGCCGCCACCATGGTGACGGCTGGTGTCTTCATGGTCGCGCGCCTGTCTCCGATCTTTGAACTGTCGCACACGGCGCTCACGGTCGTCACCTTCGTCGGCGCGTTCACAGCCTTCTTCGCCGCGACCGTCGGTCTGGTGCAGAACGACATCAAGCGCGTCATCGCCTATTCGACCTGTTCGCAGCTCGGCTACATGTTCGTGGCACTCGGCACCGGTTTCTATAGTGCGGCCATCTTCCACCTGTTCACCCACGCCTTCTTCAAGGCGCTTCTGTTCCTTGGTTCCGGTTCGGTTATCCATGCGGTTTCTGACGAACAGGACATGCGCAAGATGGGCGGCCTCAGAAAGCACATTCCGCAGACCTACTGGATGATGATCATCGGCACGATCGCGCTCACGGGTGTCGGCATTCCGCTGACCGTCATCGGTACGGCCGGCTTCTTCTCCAAGGATGCGATCATCGAAGGTGCTTTCGCGGCAGAGAACTATTTCGCCATGTTCTCGTTCGTCCTGCTCACATTGGCCGCCGTCTTCACGAGCTTCTATTCGTGGCGGCTGATCTTCATGACCTTCCACGGCAAGCCGCGCGCATCTGCCGATGTTATGCATCATGTGCATGAATCGCCGCTGGTCATGCTCGTGCCGCTGTTCATCCTGGCCGTTGGCGCACTCTTTGCCGGCGTTGCCTTCAAGGAGTTCTTCGTCGGCCATGAGTACGAGCACTTCTGGAAGGGCGCGCTCTTCACGCTGGCGGACAACCACATGCTGGAAGAGTTCCATCATGTGCCGGTCTGGGTGAAGCTTGCTCCGTTCGTCGCCATGCTTCTCGGCCTCTATGTGGCCTGGGTCTACTATATCCGTTCGCCCGAGCGCCCGAAGCGTCTTGCCCAGCAGTTCAGTGGCCTTTACGCCTTCCTGCTCAACAAGTGGTATTTCGACGAGCTCTATGACTTCCTGTTCGTCCGTCCGGCCAAGCGTCTCGGCCACTTCCTGTGGAAGAAAGGCGACGGAATGGTCATCGACGGTCTCGGCCCGGATGGCATTTCGGCCCGCGTGGTCGATGTCACCAACCGGATCGTCAAGCTGCAGAGCGGCTATCTCTATCACTATGCCTTCGCCATGCTCATCGGCGTTGCTGCCCTCGTTACCTGGATGATGCTTGGAGGCACGTTCTAAGCCATGACCGACTGGCCAATTCTTTCCACGGTCACCTTCCTGCCGCTGGTGGGTGCGCTTCTCATCCTCCTTATCCGGGAGGACGGTGCCGGTGCGCGCCGTAACATTCGCAATGTCGCGCTTTTGACGACGGTGTTCACCTTCGTCCTGTCTTTGTTCATCTGGATCGGCTTCGATGCATCGACGCCCAGCTTCCAGATGGTCGAAAAGCAGGAATGGATGGGCTCCGGCATTTCCTACCACATGGGTGTCGATGGCATTTCCATGCTGTTCGTCATTCTCACCACCTTCCTCATGCCGCTGTGCGTTCTGGCGAGCTGGGAGGCGGTGGAGCACCGCGTCAAGGAATACATGATCGCGTTTCTCATTCTTGAAACGCTCATGATCGGTGTGTTCTGCGCGCTCGACATTGTGCTCTTCTACGTCTTCTTCGAGGCGGGCCTCATTCCCATGTTCATCATCATCGGTGTCTGGGGCGGCAAGCGGCGCGTCTATGCGAGCTTCAAGTTCTTCCTCTACACGTTGCTCGGCTCGGTTCTCATGCTGCTGGCCATGATGGCGATGTACTGGCAGGCCGGAACGACCGATATCCCGACGCTGCTGACCCACGTCTTCCCCGAAGGCATGCAATACTGGCTATGGGTGGCTTTCTTCGCTTCCTTTGCCGTTAAAATGCCCATGTGGCCGGTTCACACCTGGCTGCCCGACGCGCACGTGGAGGCGCCGACGGCCGGTTCGGTTATCCTGGCCGGCATCCTGCTGAAGATGGGTGGCTATGGCTTCCTGCGCTTCTCGCTGCCCATGTTCCCGGTCGCCTCCATCGATCTGGCTCCGCTCGTCTTCACCCTGTCGGTCATCGCCATCGTCTATACGTCGCTGGTGGCGCTGATGCAGGAGGACATCAAGAAGCTGATCGCCTATTCATCCGTCGCCCATATGGGCTTCGTCACCATGGGCATCTTCGCCATGAACGAGCAGGGCGTGCAGGGCGCGATCTTCCAGATGCTCTCGCATGGCCTCGTCTCGGGTGCACTCTTCCTGTGTGTCGGCGTCATCTATGATCGCATGCACACACGCGAGATCGCGGCCTATGGCGGCCTGGTCAACAACATGCCCAAATACGCCACGGTGTTCATGATCTTCACCATGGCCAATGTGGGCCTGCCGGGCACCAGTGGCTTCGTCGGCGAGTTTCTCACGCTGCTGTCGGTGTTCAAGGTCAACACCTGGGTTGCGCTCTTTGCCACCACCGGTGTCATCCTGTCGGCGGGTTATGCGCTCTGGCTCTATCGCCGGGTGGTGTTCGGATCGCTCACCAAGGAAAGTCTCAAGGGCATGCTTGACCTTTCGACCCGGGAGAAGCTGATCCTGTACCCGCTGGTGGTTCTGGTCATCTTCTTCGGTGTCTACCCGGCACCGATCCTCGATGCGACGGCGGTGTCGGTCGAAGCACTTGTGAACAATGTCTCCCTGTCGGCCGACATGGCACGGGAAGCGGCAACGGCTGCCGCGCAGTAAACGGATTGAAAGCGAATGACGCCTGATCTGACGATAAGCCTGATCCTTGCAACGCCGGAGCTGATCCTGGCGGTGGGCGCTATGGCGCTCCTGATGGTCGGTGTCTTTTCCGGCCCCCGTGCCAATTCCACCGTCACCGGTCTTGCGGTTGCTCTTCTGGTTGCGGTGATTGCGCTGATGGTGATCTTCCCGGCCGACGGTCGCGCCTTTGGTGGTGCCTTTGTGAGCGATGCGTTCGCGCGCTTCATGAAGATCCTGACACTGGTCGGCTCCGTTGTGACGCTGGTCATGTCGGTCGGGTTTGCCAAGGCGGAAAAATTCGACAAGTTCGAGTTCCCGGTCCTCATCATGCTGGCCACACTCGGCATGATGCTGATGATCTCGGCCAACGACATGATCGCGCTCTATCTCGGCCTCGAGCTGCAGTCGCTGGCACTCTATGTCGTTGCCGCCATCAACCGTGACAGCGCGCGCTCCACCGAGGCGGGCCTGAAATACTTCGTTCTCGGGGCTCTCTCTTCCGGCATGATGCTTTACGGCATTTCGCTGGTCTACGGTTACACGGGCAACACCGGTTTCGACGTCATCGCAGCAACGCTGACGGGTGCCGAGCGTCAGCTCGGCCTGGTTTTCGGTCTCGTCTTCGTGCTTGCGGGTCTCGCCTTCAAGATTTCGGCAGTTCCCTTCCACATGTGGACGCCGGATGTTTATGAAGGCGCGCCCACGCCGGTCACGGCCTTCTTTGCTGCCGCGCCCAAGATGGCTGCCATGGCGCTTCTGGTGCGTGTCACCATGGGAGCGTTCGAGCCGATCGCCAGCGACTGGCAGCAGATCATCGTCTTCGTGGCGATTGCCTCCATGATCCTCGGCGCTTTCGCGGCCATCGGCCAGCGCAACATCAAGCGCCTGATGGCCTATTCCTCCATCGGCCATGTGGGCTATGCCCTTGTCGGGCTTGCCGCAAACTCCGAGGCCGGTGTGAAGGGCGTGGCGATCTACATGCTCATCTACCTGGCCATGACGCTCGGCACATTCGCCGTGATCCTGGCCATGCGCCGCAATGACGGCAATGTCGAGCAGACCGACGATCTCGCCGGCCTCTCCTCGACCAATCCGATGATGGCCACGATCATGACCATCCTCATGTTCTCGCTGGCTGGCATTCCGCCGCTCGCCGGCTTCTGGGGGAAATGGTACGTGTTCCTCGCCGCCATCGACGCAAAGCTCTATGCTCTTGCGGTCATCGGCGTGGTCAGCTCCGTGGTCGGCGCGTTCTACTATTTGCGCATCATCAAGATCATGTGGTTCGACGAATCGGCGGGCGGTTTCCAGCCCATGGCAGGCGAACTCCGCTTCGTCATGCTCCTGTCGGGTGCCTTCGTGTTGCTCTATGTTCTGATCGGTGGCCCTGTCGGGCGTTTTGCCGAGGCCGCTGCAAAGACCTTTTTCTAGGTCATGGCCTTCCGTCTGGCGCCGTCGGCAGAGGCAGCCGGTTATCGGCTGGAAGCCCATGAGAGCGTCGGGTCCACCAATGCGCTGGCGCTCGATCATGCGCGCGCCGGCGTCCCGGGCAATCTGTGGGTTGTTGCCTCCAGACAGGAGAGCGGGCGCGGAAGGCGCGGACGGGAATGGGCAACACCACCCGGCAACCTTGCCGCCACGCTCCTGAATGTCGGTCATTTCGAGCCGGCCACAGCGGCCACGCTCGGTTTTGTTGCAGGGCTCGCCCTGTCCGATGCACTTCTGGCGGTCGTGCCAGAAAGGCGCATCGCGGTCGCCGCCGATGGAGGCGACATGGCGGGCGGGCGCTTTGCTCTCAAATGGCCCAATGACGTATTGGCCGATGGAGCGAAACTGTCCGGCATCCTGCTGGAATCGGCTATTCTTCCCGATGGCCGCTTCGCCATTGCGGTGGGTATAGGCGTCAATGTTGTCTCCCATCCCGACAACACCCCCTATCCGGCGACCTCGCTGAGAGCGCTGGGGTACAGCGGTGATGCGGGCGATCTGTTCCTTGCGCTTTCGGACGCCTGGGTCGATAACAGTCGCCTTTGGAATGACGGGCGCGGGCTTGATGCCATTCGCAGCCGCTGGCTGAAACGAGCAGCAGGCCTCGGTACGCAGGTCTCCATCCGTGTCGACGGGCGTGTGGCGCGCGGCACATTCGAAACCATCGACGAGGCCTGTCGCTTCGTCATCCGCGAAGCGGACGGTTCATTGTTGAGAATTGCAGCAGGCGACGTGCATTTCGGTGCGGTCGCCTCTGCGCAGGCAGATTAAGAGAAAGGGACCCATGGCGCGTTCCAGCACAAAAAAGCCGGCCAAGAGCGGCGACCTCAAGAACGCCGAGCTGGTTTTCTGCCCGCTTGGCGGTGTCGGCGAAATCGGCATGAATTTTGGCCTGTACGGATTCGGCCCCGCCGGAAAACGTGAATGGATCGTGGTTGATTGCGGCGTCACCTTTCCCGGGCCGGAGCTTCCGGGCGTCGACCTGGTTTTGCCTGACATCAGCTTCATCCGTGGCGAAGTCGACCGCCTGCGCGGCGTCGTGATCACCCATGCGCATGAAGACCACTACGGCGCGGTGCTCGATCTCTGGCCGCTGCTCAAGGCCGATGTCTGGATGACACCTTTTGCCGCCGGGCTGCTGGACGCCAAGCGCCAATCCGAATCCGGTGCACCCGATGTGCCGGTGAAGATTTTCAGGGCCGGCGAAACCTTCGAGATCGGTCCCTTCCGCATCGAGGCCATTGCCGTCGCGCACTCCATTCCCGAACCGGTTTCGCTCGCCATCACCACGCCACTCGGCACGGTGGTGCACACGGGCGACTGGAAGATCGATCCGGCTCCCGCCATCGGCCCCAAGACCGACGAGGCGCGCTTCCGCGCGATCGGCGATGAAGGTGTTCTCGCGCTTGTCTGCGATTCCACCAATGCCATGCGTGAAGGCGAATCGCCCACCGAACAGGCCGTTGGCGAGGGGCTGAAGGAAGTGATCGAGGCGGCATCAGGCCGTGTCGTCGTCACGACCTTCTCCTCGAATGTCGGCCGCATCCGTTCTATCGCGGAGGCCGCGCGTGACGCCGGGCGCCAGCTTCTCGTGCTCGGTCGGTCCATGAAGCGCGTCATCGATGTGGCCACCGAACTCGGCTATCTCGAGGGCCTTCCCGAATATCTGGACGAGGACGAGTTCCAGCACGTTCCGCGTGACAAGGTCGTGGTGCTGTGTACCGGAAGCCAGGGCGAGAGCCGCGCCGCACTCGCCAAGCTCGCCCGCGACGAGATGCGCAATGTCGCGCTCACGGCAGGCGATACGGTGGTCTATTCCTCGCGCCTCATCCCCGGCAACGAGAAAGCGGTTCTGGAGACCAAGAATCGCCTGATCGAGATGGGCATCGACATCATCGAGGATGATGATGCGCTGGTCCATGTCTCCGGTCACCCGCGTCGCAGCGAATTGAAGCGCATGTATTCCTGGGTGCGTCCGCAGATCCTCGTGCCGGTACATGGCGAAGCGGCACATCTTGTTGCCCAAGGCTCGCTCGGCGCGATGGAAGGCATTCCCGAGGTCTCGCAGGTGCGCAATGGCGACATGCTGCGCCTTGCTCCCGGACCGGCCGAAATCATCGGCGAGGTCCAGCATGGGCGTTTCTTCAAGGACGGCCGGCTTCTGGGCGACGACGAGGAGATGGGCATCCGCGACCGCCGCAAGCTGTCCTATGCCGGCCATGTCGTGCTCAATGTCGTGCTTGATGATCGTTTCAATCTCGACGGCGACCCCGATATTGTCGCCATCGGTGTGGCCGAGCGTGATGCGCGGGGAGAGCTTCTCGAGGACATCATGCTGGACGCGGCATCCGGTGCTCTGCGCAGCATCCCGCGCAACCGCCGCAAGGATCTCGATCTGGTGTCGGAATCGGTCCGCCGCGCCGTGCGCAATGCGGCAAATGCCGCATGGGGCAAAAAGCCCATTGTGACGGTCTTCGTCACGCAATAATCAGGGGGCGGGGCGTCTTGTGTCCCGCCGCTTTGCAGGAGAACCGGGCCGATGCTGGGAAAGCTCAACCACGTGGCAATTGCCGTGCCTGATCTTGAGAAGGCATCCGCCCTTTACCGCGAGACGCTTGGTGCGAAGGTCTCAGCACCGCAGGCTTTGCCCGAGCACGGCGTCACGGTGGTGTTCGTGGAACTGGACAACACCAAGGTCGAACTGCTTGAACCACTGGGAGAAGGTTCGCCCATCGCGGGCTTTCTTGCCAAGAATCCCGAAGGCGGCATGCACCACATCTGCTACGAGGTGCCGGACATCCTTGCCGCCCGGGACAGGCTCAAAGCGGATGGCGCCCGCGTGCTCGGTGATGGAGAGCCCAAAACCGGCGCCCATGGGAAGCCGGTTCTCTTCCTGCATCCGAAAGATTTTGCCGGCACTCTTGTCGAACTCGAACAGGTCTGAGGTTTCAGATGGGCTGGGTTTCTCTTTTCGCCGTTTTCTTCATCGTCTGGTGGACGGTGCTCTTCATCGCACTGCCGTTTGGCCTGCGCACGCAGGAGGAAGATGGTGAGGTGACACTCGGAACGACGGAAAGCGCACCACGCGGTCCGCACATGCTGCGTGCCCTGATCCGCACCACCATCATCGCGGTGGTGATCTGCGGGCTTCTGGTGCTCGTCACGCGGGGGCTGGGCTACTCTTTCGACGATATTCCAAGGGTCGTGCCAGACTTCGACTGAAGCCGTCGCAGGTTCACGCGCACCTGCCGGGACGGCGCTTTACACATATATTCATATCGGGAACTGGCAGGGTTGCTGCAAAAAAAATGCAAGGCCAAAAGGCCTTGCTAACTCAACGCGTCCGATCCTTTGCCGTATCATCGTCGGCGGCTGCGAGTAACCGCGCCTGGACCGCATCCTCCCAAGACTTTGACCGCGTAATGAGGATGAATTGAAACTTCACCCTCTTGTTATGGGAGCGCACCATAGATCAAGTTGAGACGAATTGTCACGAGGAAAATTTCGTTTGAAATTTATTGTTATGATTCCGGCTGCTGTCGGCCGGAAACGGTCAATCGCAAGGCGTGAGCGGATGTGGCGACGGCTTTTCAATTGATTATGAAATCGTTAAGACAGCGACCCTGAGCCCTTACTCACTTTGATTCCGAACAGGCTCCCCGGAGCCTCCTGAATGGATGCGTCTATGCGACTGTCGCGCTACTTCCTGCCGATCTTGAAAGAAACCCCGCGTGAGGCCGAAATCGTCTCACACAGACTGATGCTGCGTGCCGGCATGATCCGTCAGCAGGGAGCGGGAAGCTTCTCCTGGCTGCCCCTGGGCAAGCGCGTTCTCGACAAGGTCAATCGGATCATCCGCGAAGAGCAGAACCGGGCAGGGGCCCAGGAAATCCTGATGCCGACCATCCAGTCGGCGGATCTGTGGATGGAGAGCGGGCGCTATGATGACTACGGCAAGGAGATGCTGCGCATCACCGACCGGCACGAGCGCAAGATGCTCTATGGACCGACCAATGAAGAGATGGTGACGGATATCTTCCGCTCCTACGTCAAATCCTACAAGGATCTGCCGCTCAATCTCTATCACATCCAGTGGAAGTTTCGCGACGAGGTGCGCCCGCGCTTCGGCGTGATGCGCTCGCGCGAATTCCTGATGAAGGACGCCTATTCCTTCGATCTCGATTTCGAGGGTGCGAAGGCGGCCTACAACCGCATGTTCGTTGCCTATCTGCGCACATTCTCGCGCATGGGTTTGCAGGCCATCCCGATGCGCGCGGACACAGGCCCCGATTGGCGGCGATCTGAGCCACGAGTTCATCATTCTTGCTTCCACCGGCGAGAGCGAAGTGTTCTGCCGCAAGGAGTTTCTTGAGCTTCAGGTGCCGGGCGCGGATGTCGACTTCGGCAATGATGCGGAGATCGCCGACATCGTCACCACCTGGACGACACCTTATGCTGCAACCGACGAGATGCATGACGAGGCTGCCTGGGGCGCCATTCCCGAAGACGAGAAGGTTTCTGCGCGCGGCATCGAAGTCGGCCATATTTTCCACTTCGGAACCAAGTATTCCCAGCCCATGAATGCAACCGTCACCGGTCCGGATGGCAAGGAGCATCATGTGTCGATGGGATCCTACGGCATTGGTCCGAGCCGCCTTCTGGCGGCCATCATTGAGGCGAGCCACGATGACAACGGCATCATCTGGCCCGAAAGCGTTGCTCCGTTCGATGTCGGCCTGATCAACATGAAGGTGGGTGACGAAGCCTGCGACCGCATCTGCGAGGAGCTTTATGGCAAGCTGCAGGCCGCGGGCAGAGACGTGCTCTATGACGACACGGACCAGCGCGCCGGCGGGAAGTTCGCCACTGCGGATTTGATCGGCCTTCCCTGGCAGGTGGTCGTGGGCCCACGCGGTGTCGCCAATGGCGAGATCGAGATCAAGCACCGCGCCACCGGGCAACGCGAGACACTGTCCGTGGATGCCGCGATCAACCGCCTCAGCCAGAGCGCAGCATGAGGCGCTGCCGCCATCTACCGTTGCGCAAAAGCCTTTGAGGTCGCACCATGAGTGAAGCCGCCCACAGCGGAGAAACCGATCGGGGATCCCTGGAAAAACCCCTGGGAGCCGGGCCTTTCTCCCGTTTCGAGCGGCTGATCGCCTGGCGCTATCTGCGTTCACGCCGCAAGGAAACGGTGATCTCCGTCATCGCTTCCATTTCCTTTATCGGCATCATGCTGGGGGTGGCCACACTGATTGTGGTGATGGCGGTGATGAACGGCTTCCGCGCCGAACTGCTGACGCGCATTCTGGGCGTTAACGGCCATCTCATCGTGCAGCCCGTCGATATGCCCTTGAGCGATTACGATGCGGTCGCAAAGCGCATCGAGGGGGTCGATGGTGTTCAGATAGCCATGCCGATGGTGCAGGGGCAGGTCCTTGTTTCGGGGCGTGGCGGTGCCGGTTCGGGAGCTGTCGTGCGCGGTGTGCGCGCCGAAGACATCTCGCGGCTCGAACTGGTTTCGAACAATATCAAGTCCGGTTCACTGGTGGGGTTTGCTGCTGGTGAAGGTCTGGCCATGGGGTCACGGATGGCCGAGACGCTGGGGCTTTCGGTGGGCGATTCGGTCACGCTGGTCGCGCCGGAAGGCGATGTCACCCCCTTCGGCACCACGCCGAGGGTCAAGACCTATCCGATTGCGGCCACGTTCGAGGTGGGCATGTCGGAATATGACGCCTCGATCATCTACATGCCGCTGCCGGAGGCACAGCTCTACTTCAATGCCGAAGGACTGGTGCAGTCGATCGAACTTTTCGTCGACGATCCCGACGCTGTGGAGTCCATGCGCGCCGCAGTCGAGGACGCCGCGCAGCGCCCCGTCCTTCTCTCCGACTGGCGCCAGCGCAACAGCACTTTCTTTTCGGCGCTGGAGGTGGAGCGAAACGTCATGTTCATGATCCTGACCATGATCGTGCTCGTGGCCGCACTCAACATCATTTCCGGCCTCGTCATGCTGGTGAAGGACAAGGGGCACGACATCGCCATTCTGCGCACCATGGGGGCGACGAGCGGTGCCATCATGCGCATCTTCCTGATGACGGGCGCGGCGATTGGCGTGGCGGGCACGCTCGCAGGGGTCTTTCTCGGTGTCATCATCTGCTGGAACGTGGAGTCCATCCGCCAGTTTTTCTCCTGGCTGTCGGGCACCACGATCTTTGATCCCGAACTCTATTTCCTGAGCCAGTTGCCGGCCAAGATGGAAGCAGGAGAAACGGTGGCCGTCATCATCATGGCACTGGTTCTGTCCTTTGTGGCAACGCTCTTTCCGGCCTGGCGGGGCCTCCCGGCTCGATCCGGTCGATGCGTTGAGGTATGACTGATGGCTGACCCAATTCTCGAACTCAAGGGCATCGAGCGCAGCTATCGGGAAGGAGAGGGCAGGCTTACCATCCTCAGGCAGGCCGCGTTTTCTCTGAATTCGGGGGAAATGGTGGCGCTGGTTGCTCCCTCGGGTGCCGGCAAGTCGACCCTGCTTCATCTCGCGGGGCTTCTGGAGGCACCGGATGCTGGCGAAGTCATCATAGCCGGCCAGGCATGCGGTCGTCTTTCCGATGATGCGCGCACCGCGATCCGGCGCAACGAGATCGGCTTTGTCTACCAGTTTCATCACCTGCTGCCCGAGTTCTCCGCCGAGGAGAACATCATGATTCCGCAAATGATCACCGGAATGGCCCCGGTCGAGGCGAAGGAACGGGCGGGGCAGCTGCTCGACTATCTGCGCGTCGGTCACCGTGCGAGCCATCGGCCGGCCGAGCTTTCGGGCGGCGAGCAGCAACGGGTGGCCATCGCGCGTGCTGTTGCCAACGCCCCGCGCATATTGCTGGCGGATGAGCCAACCGGCAATCTGGATCCGAAAACGGCGGGCTATGTATTCGACGCGCTGGAAGCTTTGGTTCGTCAGTCCGGTCTTGCCGCCCTCATTGCCACCCACAATCACGAACTCGCCGCCCGGATGGACCGCGTGGTTACTCTTGACGCCGGCAAGGTCATCCCCTGGAAGGGATGATTGGTCCATCGGTGTGGAACAAACCGGCGCGGTTTGAGGGCGAGGCCCGAAGCCGCGTGAGACTTTGGCGATTAACCTGAAATAAACCCTGAGAAACCTGACCGGCAGAGAGGCAATTCGCCTTGCTTGACGGAAGAACAAAAATGGAACATAAAGGGGTTATAAAGTGATCAGGAGGGATAAATGACCGAACTTGTCCAGGATGTTGTCTCACTCGTTGCCGTTAGTTCCTTCATCATGATGGCGGCCGTGGTGATCGGCGCGATTTGAGCTTTCCGGTGCCGGGGCGAAGTCCGGCAGCGTTCAAGAAACAAGAGGCGGCAGGATCCGCCTCTCGGTCCGGTGTGCTGATCGCTCCAGCAAAAAGCCTGCCAGGCAGATCCGGCGTGCTTTTTTGTCCCGGTGTGTTGTCAGTCTCCGAGTGCCACGCCTTCGCGGCGTGGGTCAGCTCCGCCTTCAAGTCCCGTCGGGGTGAGAGTGATGCCATGCAGCCCGGAGTTGAGATCGCCGATGGACGTTCTGAAGCCGAGTGCTTCCAGTTCGTTCTGCATGGTCTGCGCTTCTGTGCCGGCTTCCAGCGTGTAGGTGCCGAAGCGATTTGTCAGATGCGGCAGGTCGATGGCCTGTTGCATGTTCATCCCCCAATCGGTCAACGCGATGATCGTGTTTGTCACATAGGGAATGATGTTGCTGCCTCCCGGAGATCCCAGTGCGTGGAGCGGCTTGCCGTCTTTTAAAACGATCGTTGGCGACATGGAGGAGCGGGGACGCTTGCCGGGCTCAACCCTGTTTGCCACCGCCTCGCCATTTGTTTCGGGCGAAAAGGAAAAGTCGGTAAGCTGGTTGTTGAGAATGAAGCCTGCAGCCATCTGGCGCGAACCGAAGGCGTTTTCCACCGATGAAGTCATTGATGCGATATTGCCTTCCCGATCAACAATGACGAAATGGGACGTGGAGGGCTGCTCGAAACTCTTGGCGTCGATGCGCAGTTCGGCCTTGTCCCATGGCGGATCGCCAGCCTTCACATCGTCGGCACCAAGTGCGGTCGCACGCCGGATCAGCGCCGCGCGTGTCTTGAGATAGTTCTGGTCTAGCAGGCCCTTCCGGGATTTTGACGAAATCGCTGTCGGCCATGTAGCGACCACGGTCGGCAAAGGCCAGGCGCGTTGCATCTGCGATGATGCGCCAGCTTTCCGGGTCGTCGGGTCCGAGCCCCGCCAGATCGAAGTGCGAGACCATGCCCAGGATCTGTCCCACGGTCAGCGCGCCGGAGGAGGGGGGTCCCATCCCGCAGACGTCGAGCCCACGATAGGGCGCGCACACGGCTTCGCGCTCCTTCACTTCATATTGGGCAAGGTCGTCCAGCGTCAGGAGGCCGGGATTGGCAGTATGCGCCGTAACCGCCGCAACGATCTTCTGCGCGACCGGGCCATTGTAAAATCCGGCTGCTCCATATTCGGCGATGCGTTTCAGCGTGGCCGCATAATCCGGATTTTTGAGGTTTTCACCGATCCCAAGCGCAGCGCCGTTCCTGTCATAAAAATAGGCTCGGCTTGCCGGCTGGGTGTCGAGCCGCCCTCTGTCACCCTTGATCATGGCGTGAAGACGCGGCGAAACGGTAAAGCCGCCTTCGGCAAGGCGGATTGCCGGTTGGAGAAGCGTGTTCCACGGAAGTTTTCCGGATCGTTCGTGGACAGTGTGCAGCAGCTTCACCACACCAGGGGTCCCGACCGAGCGCCCACCGATCACCGCATCGAAGAATGCGAGCGGCTCGCCTTGTTCGTTCAGAAACAGGTCGGGCGTTGCCGCTTGAGGTGCCGTCTCACGCCCGTCGAATGTCGTTACCTTACCGCTTGCCGCATCGTACCAGACGAGAAACGCTCCTCCGCCGATGCCCGACGATTGAGGCTCCACGAGACCCAACACCGTCTGCACGGCCACAAGCGCATCGGCCGCGCTGCCACCCTTGCGCAACACGTCGAGGCCGGCCTGTGCTGCGAGGGGATTGGCCGCAACCACCATCTGGTCCTTTGCGTGGACCGTTTCCTTGTCCGTCAGTCCGCTGGCGATTTCGGGCGCATGGGCGTCCGTCGCCTGCTGGGCGTTCGCTCCATGGGCCAGGGTCATGGAAACAAGGGCAATCGCCCCAAAGACATTTGATAATCGCATGGTGACGCTCCTCCGAAAGAGCGCCGTGCATCCGCAACCGGATCACCGAAACGCTCGCAAGCCTTACTTAGAGCGGCTGCGGTCCTGCTTCGCGTGTCCGCCCGGATCAGGCCGTTCCTCGCGGCCTGTTCACGAGTTCCTCTTCCTGGCGGTTTTCGGCAGGGCCGAACACGTCTGAAAACGCCGCCTTGAGCGCCAGGTCGAGATCCTCCATCGTCACCGGCAGTCCAAGATCGACCAGGCTGGTGACACCGTAACCACTTATACCGCAGGGAACGATGCCTCCGAAATGGGCCAGATCCGGTTCGACATTGATCGAGATGCCGTGAAAACTCACCCAGCGACGCAGACGAATGCCGATGGCGGCAATCTTGTCCTCAGCTGGCAGACCACCCGGCAGGGGCGGTTTTTCCGGACGTGTCACCCAAACGCCGACCCTGTCTTCTCGCCGCTCTCCTTTCACGTTGAAACGGTCGAGTGTCGCTATGATCCATGCTTCCAGGGCGGCGATGAAAGCGCGCACATCTTCGCGACGGGTTTTCAGATCAAGCATCACATAGGCGACCCGCTGGCCCGGACCGTGATAGGTGTATTCGCCGCCGCGACCGGTTTTGTAGACCGGAAAACGGCCCGCCTCGAGCAGATCGGCGCTGTTGGCGCTGGTGCCGGCCGTATAGAGGGGAGGGTGCTCCACGAGCCAGACCAGTTCGCTGGCCTTTCCTTCGCGAATCAACCCTACGCGCTCTTCCATGAAGGCGACGGCCGTTTCGTAGTCGGTCAAACCCGGTTCGATTCGCCATTCGACGGAAGATCCCGCCTCTCGCGGCAGGAATGCCGTGTCGATCTGGCCGCGTTCGCTCATCGTATCATCCCATCAGGTACTGAAACTGCCCGTCACATATGGAGACAAACGGGCTTCTGGTCCAGCCTGTGGGGACGGTGATGTTGTTGGCAGATTTTTTTGTCTTTTTGACGAAGGGCGCTTGTTTCTCGAAATCCGATTTGCTACATGCCCGGTGCCGGTGTGAACCGGCCTCCAGCTGCGTGCGGTCGTGGCGGAATTGGTAGACGCGCAGCGTTGAGGTCGCTGTGGGGCAACCCGTGGAAGTTCGAGTCTTCTCGACCGCACCAAGCTCTCTTGCAGAATGATTGTTCACCTTGCGCGCTGTCGATCTCGCAGCCTTTCGGGGCGTGGGTGGTTGCGACGGCTGCCCGTGCTCCCATCGCTAGCCTCGAGCGGCTGTGGAGCAACGCGTCTTCCCGATGATTGCCCTGAATGGTCTCGCCTGGAGTGCAGGACGCCGTACTTTCAGTGATCGCTTCTGCGACCAGCCGAATGCACTGCAAATTCAGCCATACTTGATCCATGTTAATTGCGAGTGCTTCCCTGCGTGCTAACAGGAGATGTCCTGGCCGTTGGGGAAATTGGTGGGGGCGCACAATACCCGTTCACTGGATGAACGGCTGGAAATCTTCTCCGATATGGATCGGGGAAGATTTTTTGTTTGTCTTGTGGTTGCGCTTTCACGTTCCGCGGGGTTGCTGGAATTCTCCAATGCAGGTGCAGCTCACCATTCTGGCCACGAGCTCCACGACAGCGGTGGACAGAACCAGAAAAGAAACCGCCAAAACGAGCAGTTCGAGCATCTCCGAAATCAGAATCATCATCTCACACCGCGCCTGGTTCACGGTAGCCTAACCTGCTTGTCGGATATTGCGGCATCACGAATCGTACCTGGCGGTAAGACGCCGTTTTCATGGCAGGAGGGGGGGGGCAGCCGCCGGCGGCGTGTCAGTAGTCGCGCAGCAGCTTTCCATACCCGTCAATTGCGTCATTGACGCCGGCGAGTCTGAGACAGTTCCAGATCATCGCCTGATTGCTGACGACAACCGGTTTTCCGATTCTCTGTTCCAGTTCCTCGACGATTTCGAGCGAGCGCAGAGCGCTGCAGCTCAGGAGAAGCGCATCGGCTCCCGCAAGGTCGAGATCGGACGCAAATTCGACAAGATAGTCCGGTGCCACCCGCACCATTTCGCGATCAAAGTCCAGTCCCAGTCCGGCATAGGACGTGATCTCAAATCCCGAATGGTGCAGATGCCCGACAACGGTGTTCGTCAGTTCGGCGGCGTATGGTGTTGCCACCGCCAGGCGCCGCACCTTCAGGGTCTCAAGCGCCTTGATGACGCAGCCCATAAGCGAGGTCGCCTGTGCGTCCGGAACTCCTTTGTTGAGTTCTTCGCGAACGCGTTCTTCTCCGACCGCGACGGATCCCGATGTACAGGCCAGACAAACCACGTCGAGCCCGTCATCGGGCAGGATGCGTGAAGCTGTCTCGGCGAGGCTCTGCGTGAGCTGGGCAAGCGAACCGGTGGAAATGTCGTGGGGCATGCGTGCCCGCGAAAAATAGACACCCACGCCCGGCGGTGCGATGCGCACCATGTCCTCTTCCACCAGCTGGTCGTTGGGAATCAGGACAAAGCCGAGCTTTGCACGCGCGTTTCGCCCCGCATCAAAGCGCACCGGCAGGCGAACGTCTCTCTGCCTGTCTTCGAAGCCCGACATCTGGAGAGGAGGTTCGTTCAGTGGGTGCGCCATTCACATCGGGCCTTCAGTGTGGTTTCACGGCAGGGCTCTGGCAGCCTTGGCTTGAATCTGGTTTGGCGGTCAAAAGCCAAGAAGGGCTGCGGCTACGACGGACATGACAACAGCCAGCGCCGTCAGTCCCAGAAAGAGGCGGGCCCCTGTCGAGGAACATGGCATAGCCCGCGCCCCAGGCCGCAGTGCCGGCACCGAGTGCGAAGAAGAAGGCATCCCGCTCGCCGAATGATAATGCGGCTGCCATCAGGCCGCCGATCACGATGGCGCCGAAAGTCACGATGGTGGCAGCAGCGTAGGCGTCGTAGCGGTCGTTCATTCCTTGTCCCTTCAAAACGTCATGGCAGGAGGAGGGGCTGTTCGCCGTCTATCGATAGCAGGTCATTTCGCCGAATGAAATGTCTCTTGGCCGGTCGCTTGCAGGTGGCTATGCGTCCGTCATCAACGAATTTGAATGTTGAAATAATTTTCACTCACTGTTGCGAAACGTAATATAGCGCGCTATGTCATTAGCCATGTATGGTATTTCACATAATGCGCGGCGACAAATGAAGTCTCTGCGCCCGCCCTGCTAATTCAGGTGCCTGTGAAATATTCTACAGGTATTTGACCTGTATTTCATTTCCCATAAAATAATCCAACAAGAGGAACCATGAAACCCAAACTACGGGTCGAGAATGTTTACAAGATATTTGGCGATCATCCAGAACAGGCGCTGGAAGGTCTGAAGCAAAACAAGTCCAAGATCGAGATATTCGAAGAAACCGGCCAGACCGTCGGTGTTCAGGACGTCAGCTTCGAAGTGAAGGAAGGTGAGATATTCGTGGTCATGGGCCTTTCGGGCTCTGGCAAATCCACGCTTGTCCGGACATTGAACGGACTGATCCCGCCCACCTATGGCAAGATCCTCATCGACGATGACGATGTTGCGAGCTGTTCGGCCGAGCGGCTTCGCAGGGTGCGTCGTGAAAAGATCACCATGGTCTTCCAGCATTTCGCCCTGTTTCCGCACAAAAGCGTGGCCGACAACGTTGCCTATGGCCTGAAGATAAAGGGCGAAAGCGCAGCTTCGCGCCGCAAGAAAGCGCTTGCCTCGCTGGAGCAGGTGGGACTAGCAGCCTATGCCGACAGCTATCCTGGCGAATTGTCCGGTGGCATGCAGCAGCGTGTCGGGCTTGCCCGTGGTCTCGCCACGGATCCGCAGATCCTCCTGATGGATGAGCCCTTCGGCGCTCTCGATCCGCTGATCCGCCGCGAGATGCAGGAAGAGCTTCTTCATCTCCAGAAAAAACTGAAGAAGACCATCATCTTCATCACGCACGACCTCAACGAGGCGCTGCTTCTTGGCGACAAGATTGCCATCATGAAGGATGGTCGTTTTGTCCAGGTCGGCACGGCACAGGAAATCGTCGACAATCCGGCAGACGATTATGTCGCCGCTTTTGTCGCCGACATCGATCGCGGCCGCGTTTTCGATGCAGCGCATGTGGCCGAGCGTCCCATCACCGTCGAGCTCGGTGAAAAGGGCGCCGCGGAAAAGGCGCTGGAACTGATGGAGGAGCATAACCGCAATGCCCTCTACGTGGTCGATCAGGACCGCATTGCCGGTCTCGTGACCTATCAGGAGCTCGCCGTGGCCGCACGCGAGGAAGGCCGCACCGATCTTTCGGAGGTGATGGTCACAGACGTTCCGACGGTTGAACGCGAAACCCCGCTCAACGAACTCTATGGCGCTGCCAGTGCCGGATACCCGATCGCCGTGGCAGACAAGCGCGGCCGACTTGCAGGCGTGATCGAAACCCAGTCGGTCTTTTCGCAGCTTTCGGGAGAGGAGGCCTCCGACGCCCCTGAACAGGACGAAAAGGCTGAAGCCGAGCTGGCCGCCGGGGAAGGAGAACGCAAATGATCAGTCCCGCAGACCTTGTTCAAATTCCGCTCGACGATTGGGTCAACAGCCTTGTTCGCGATTTTCTGGTCCCGAACTTCAGGCCGCTTTTCCGCGCCATGCAGACCCCGGTCACGACGGTTCTGGGGTGGCTCGATGCGTTTTTCCATTGGCTGCCGATGCTGCTGTTCACCGTGGTGCTCACATTGATCGCCTGGCGCACGGCGGGCAGGGGCGTCGCCATCTTCACGGCGGTGGCGCTCGTGTTCATCGACATGATCGGCCTGTGGGCGGAAACCATGACCACCCTGTCGATGATCATCACATCGGTGCTCTTCTGCGCCATGATCGGCATTCCGCTCGGCATCTGGACCGCGCGCAGCGACCGCGTGCTCTTCGTGGTGCGACCGATCCTCGACATCATGCAGACGATCCCCTCTTTCGTTTATCTGGTACCGATCGTCATGCTGTTCGGCGTCGGCATGGTGCCAGGCATCATCGCCACGATCATCTTTGCCCTGCCGCCGATCATAAGGCTTACCAATCTGGGCATCCGCAATGTGCGTGCGGATCTCATCGAGGCTGCGGAGGCGTTTGGCTCGACACGCTGGCAGATGCTGTGGGAGGTGCAGTTTCCGCTCGCGCTGCGCACCATCATGGCCGGTCTCAACCAGACGCTCATGCTCGCACTGTCCATGGTGGTCATCGCCGCGCTGATTGGTGCCGGCGGGCTCGGGCTGACGGTTTACACGGGCCTTGGCCGCCTCAATGTGGGGGCAGCAACGGCCGGTGGCATCGGCATCGTGCTTCTTGCGATCATTCTCGACCGCATCACGCAATCGCTCGGTGAAAAGAAAGCCGTGCAATCACCTTCGCTCTGGCAGACGCTGCGCTCGATGTTCGGGCTCGGCAGGCCGGGTGACGGAGAAAAAGCGGGCAAGGCTTCCTAGGCCCTGTTCGCCGGGTGGTTCGCGATACCGCGTTCCACCTTCATGGCAGCCAGAACGCTGCACTTATTGAACACGAGAAATTATGGAGACTGCTTGTTATGACTGGTCTTAAGAAAAGCATTCCCGCCATCGCAGCGCTCGCGCTGCTCGGCTCCGTTGCAATGCCGGCGATGGCTCAGGACGGTCCCGGTGCCGGCAAGACGATCAAAATGGCCCAGGCCACCTGGGACACGGGCTGGTTCCACTCCGAAATCTACAAGCAGATGTTTGAAGAGCTCGGCTACACGGTGGATGGTCCGACCACACTCGACAACCCGCCCTTCTACCAGGCTGTGGGATATGGCGACGTTGACCTTTGGGTGAACGGCTGGTTCCCGATCCATGACACCTATCGCCCCGCTTTCGAAGGCAGCGCGGAACTCGTCGGAGCGGTCGCTGCCGGTGGCGCACTTCAGGGCTATCTCGTCGACAAGGCATCGGCTGAAAAATTCGGCATCAAGACGCTCGACGATTTCAAGCGCGACGAAGTCAAGGAAGCTTTTGACCGTGACGGTGACGGGAAAGCCGATCTTGTTGCCTGCCCGCCCGGCTGGGGCTGTGAGGTGGCGATCGAAGATCACCTGACCGAATACGAGCTCAAGGATCACATCAACGAGATCAAGGCGAGTTATTCGGCATCGATGGCTGACGCCGTTGCAGCCTATGAGAGCGGTGAGCCGATCCTCTTCTACACCTGGACGCCGAACTGGACGGTCAACGAGCTGAAGCTTGGCGAAGACGTGGTCTGGATTCAGGTTCCCGAAGAAGCCAATGACGAGAACGCCGCTGCCGGTATCGACGCCTGTGTGGCCGATCCCTGTGTGATGGGCTTTGAGGCCAATGACATCGTGCCGGTCGCCAACTCCAAGTTCCTTGAAGAAAACCCGGCCGTGACCAGCCTTCTCAAGGCCGCGTCGATCCCGCTTGAGGACATCTTCGCGCAGAATTCTGCCATGAACGACGGTGCCGACAAGCCGGAAGACATCAAGAAGCAGGCCTCGGACTGGATCGCCGAACATCGCGACCTCGTCGATGGCTGGCTGGAAGAAGCCCGCAAGGCCGCTCAGTAAAAGCCAGCCGTGCAATGGGCCCGTAAAGGCCCCTTGAACATTGAGCCGCGCATCACAAATGGTGCGCGGCTTTGTTTTTCAGGCAGCTTGCGATCCGAAAAGGCCGGACGGTCTGGTGTCAGCGGCCTATTCGCGTCTGTGAGCAAGCCTAGGTCTGATTGAGAAGCAGAATGAAGCCATTGAGAAGGCTCGCGAATAACACCCAGCCTGCATAAGGCAAAAACATCAGTGCCGACGGTCGGTCCACACGCCAGGTCACGGCAATTAACGCCACGATGTTGATCGCCAGCCCGAAAATGATGACAAGCGCCAGCCCGATCTGGTGCAGTGAAAAGAATACGGGCGACCAGGCGAAATTGAGCGCAAGCTGCGACCACCAGAGTTTCATGGCTGTCCCGTGCCTCTCGCGCAGCCACATGCGTGCGCCAGCCAGCGCAATGAGGATGTAGAGAAATGTCCAGGCCGGGCCGAAAACCCAGCCGGGTGGATTGAAAGCGGGCTTCTCGAGCGCCGCATACCATGCGCCGGGTGCCGTGAGATAGCCGATGACAAGGCCACCGCCGAGTACCAGCAACATAAAGAACGGCAGAATGCGAAAGAGTGGCATTGTTGTCCTCATGATATCCGATCCGGCTACGCGGCAGTTCTTTCTGAAGCGGAACCCGACCACGCCACAGACATTAACAAAGATAGGGGAGCTGGGTTCCGTTGCGAACCCGAAGGTCGGGTAACATAACCAAAAACTACGGCGGAAAGCGAGGCAGGCCTGTTGCCGTGCCGCGTCGGGCTCTGTATTGCCGGATGGAGACTGTGCCCATCTGCAGAGCTTTTGATCCCAGCCAGGGAGGTCCATTTGAGCGAACCGGAAGGACTGAATGAAAACGCCGCGCAGGATGGCGCGGAAGGCATGGGTATCTATGATGCGGATGGTGTGATTTCAGCGCCATTCCTTGCGCATATTGGCGCTGCCATCGCGGATCGTGACACCATCACGCTGCGACAGGATGTGGGCACGCTTCACCAGTCGGAGATCGGTGACCTCCTGGAAGCGCTTTTGCCCGAGCAACGGCTCGCTCTCGTCGTCCTCATGGGCGATGACTTCGATTACACTGCGCTTACCGAGGTGGACGAGGCGATCCGCCTCGAAATCCTTGAGAATCTCCCCAACCAGCAGGTTGCGCGGGCCGTTGAACAGCTCGATTCCGACGATGCGGTCTATATTCTTGAGGACCTCGACCAACAGGACCAGGACGAGATCCTGGCCGAACTTCCCTTCACCGAGCGCGTCCGGCTTCGTCGTTCGCTTGGCTATCCGGAAGAAACGGCCGGTCGCCGCATGCAGACCGAGTTCGTTGCGGTGCCACCATTCTGGACCGTGGGCCAGACGATCGACTACATGCGCGAGGAGCAGAACCTGCCTGACAGTTTCTCGCAGATATTTGTCATAGATCCCACGTTCCGCCTTGTCGGAGCGGTCGATCTCGACCGCATACTGCGCACCAAGCGCGGCGTGAAGATCGAAGAGGTGATGCGTGAGACGCGCCACGCCATCCCCGCCACGATGGATCAGGAAGAGGCTGCGCAGATCTTCGAACGATACGATCTCCTGTCGGCAGCGGTGGTGGACGAAAATGAGCGTCTCGTCGGTGTGCTGACAATCGATGACGTGGTTGACGTGATCCAGCAGGAAGCCGAGGAGGATCTCCTGCGTCTTGGTGGTGTTGGTGACGAGGAACTCTCCGACAGGGTCTGGACCGCCGCACGCTCTCGCGTGCCCTGGCTCATGG
Organism: Nitratireductor sp. GISD-1A_MAKvit; assembly: GCF_040819555.1. GTDB lineage: Bacteria > Pseudomonadota > Alphaproteobacteria > Rhizobiales > Rhizobiaceae > Nitratireductor. Next base: position 2,550,323 of record NZ_CP161920.1, on the reverse strand, counting down.
TCAATCTCATCACCGCCTTCCTTGCGGCATCGGTGATCGGGCTGTTTGACGCGACCATCGAGAAGATCGTGGCGCTTGCCATCCTTATGCCCATTGTCGCCGGCATGGGCGGCAATGCGGGGTCCCAGACCATGACGGTCACCGTGCGCGCTCTCGCCACCCGCGACATCGATATCTACAACGCGGGACGCATCATCCGCCGTGAAATGGGGGTGGGGCTGTTGAATGGCGTGATTTTCGCCACGCTGATCGGCCTTGTCGCCGCCACCTGGTTTCAGGACTACAATCTTGGCGGTGTCATCGCTGCGGCGATGGTCATCAACATGTTCGTCGCTGCACTCGGCGGCATCCTCATACCACTCCTGCTCGATCGCGTCGGTGCTGATCCGGCCGTAGCCTCCGCCGTGTTTGTGACCTCCGTGACGGATGTCGTGGGCTTCTTCGCCTTTCTCGGCCTGGCCACATGGTGGTTCGGGCTGTAGACCGCGGAAGGAGACGGTGAACCGTTCTCCGTCAGGCGGGCAGGGGCGTTGCAGTGCGGCTGGCGCGAAACAGAATGAAAAGCGCAATCGCCATGTTGCCGATGTTCCAGGCGATGCCGTTCAGGAAAGCCGCCTGATATGAGCCGGTCAGGTCATAGATCCAGCCAGACATCCAGCCGCCGATGGCCATGCCGACAATCGTTGCCATGATAACGATGCCCATGCGCTGTCCGGCCTCGCGGGCCGGCAGATATTCACGCACGATGATGGCATAGCTTGGCACGATCCCGCCTTGCGACAGTCCGAAAATCAGCGAGACCATGTAGAGCGAGGCGAGGCCGTTGAAAGGGATGTACAAAAAAAGCGAAAGGCATTGCAGGACCGAACCGATCAGAAGTGTGGGGACACCCCCGATCCGATCTGCCAGTAAACCGGAGACGAGTCGGCTGACAATGCCGGCTCCCAGCATGAGTGACAGCATTTCCGCGCCACGTGAAATCTCGAAACCCAGATCCATGCAATAAGCCACGATGTGGACCTGTGGCATCGCCATGGCAACGCAGCAGGCAAGCCCGGCAAGAATGAGAAGTGCCTGCAGTGCGCGTGGTGAAAGGTCGATCGGCTTTCGTCCCCCCGGGCGCCGCAAATGCGTTTCGGCAATGTCATCGTCCGTCTGGTTCACATTGGGCCGTACGCGCATCAGCATCGCCAGGGGCACGATGCTCGCGATGCAGAAAATGCCGATGCCCAGGAATGTCACGCGCCAGTTCGTGTGTTCCAGCGCGAATTTTATGACCGTCGGCCACAGGACGCCGGAAAGATAGTTTCCGCAGGCCACCGCTGCGACCGCGATGCCCCTGCGCTTCTCGAACCAGTGGGAAATGTCTGCAAGAAGAGGGCCGAAACAGGCTGAGCCGCCGAGTCCGATCAGACCCTGCAGTACAACGAACTGCCAGAGCGCGGTGGTAAAGCTGGAGGCGATGAACCCCGCGCCAAGTGCCGCGCCCGCCAGTGCTACCGGCAGCGCAACGCCGATGCGGTCGGCAAACCGGCCCAGAAGAACATTGCCGATCGCAAACCCGATCATTGTGCTTGTATAGGGAAGCGAGGCGGCAGCACGGTCGACCCCAAACTCGGCCTGGATGGGTGGGAGAACCACCACGAAGGCCCACAGACCAACCGTTCCGAATGTTCCCAGAAGCAGGGAGACTGTCATTCGAAACCAGGCGTAGGGACCATCGATCAGTGTATCGCTGTCGTTGTCGGGCGCGCGCATCTGCAAGCTGGCTTTTCCTTTTGCCGGACCGGTGATTCGCGTGCAGAAGACTGCCGCCCGCACCCTGATTTTTCCTCGATATATGAGAAACAGGTTGCTCAGTAGGGCCAGGGCGGTGTTGTCGCTGACCATTTGCCAATGCGGGCGCCCCTTCACAATCTCCGCGCCAACCGGGGAAAAACCGAAGGAAAGCGAGTGCCATTGGTGCCAGACAGGGGGCAGGGCCTGTTCTGGTGGACCAGGTGAATGTTGGGAAAGGACACGGTGGCGGGCGGATGAAATTGACTTTTACGTAAGTCACGTGCCACTTTGCCTTCCCCTGTTCGATAATAGCTCTCACTTGAAGGCAGGGTGGCTCGGGCAGGCGGGGCCCTGCCGGGGGTCGAGCGACAAGGATAATGCGGCAACATCCATCGGGGCACCGTCCGAAAGGGCGATCGGGGAGCCGTTAGTCAAAGGGCAGAGCGCGATGCGCGATTACTACTCCATCACCGAGCTGACGCGTGAGTTCGGCATTTCCACACGGACGTTGCGTTTCTACGAGGATGAGGGGTTGATCAAACCGGTTCGCCGCGGGCGGACCCGGCTTTACCGGCCATCCGACCGGCATCTGGTACGCCAGATCCTGCGCGGTCGCAGTATCGGTTTTTCCATTTCCGAAATCCGCGAGATTATCGAGGTATACAAGGCTCCGCCGGGGGAAATCGGCCAACTGAAGCTGATGCTGGCGCGAATCTCGGAAAAGCAGCAGGATCTGCGCCAGAAACGCCGCGATCTGGAAGACACGCTCGAGGAACTGTCGCGTGCGGAAGAGGCCTGTGTTGAGCGGCTCGCAGAACTCGGTGTCACCACCTGAGCGCAAGCGCTCTCAGAACCACCGGCGAACACGCTTCCTGTAGTCGCGATATTTCTTGCCAAACCGCATTTCGAGATGGCGTTCTTCCGGTTCGATCGCGAGCTTCTGCGTGAGAAAGGCTGCCACGATCAGAAGCCCGATAAACCAGACATTGCCCGATACCAGTGCGATGCCGGCCAGGAGCATGGAATTGCCCAGGTAGATGGGGTTGCGGCTTATGGCGAAAGGACCGCTGGTCACCAGCGCATCGGCACTTCGCGTCGGAAGGATGGCCGTGCCCGCCCGGTAAAGCGTGCGCATGGCCTGAATGTCGATGAACACAAATCCGACGATCAGCAGCCAGCCGATGGCGAAAAGAATGTCCGCAAAGGGCGGTCCGAACCAGGGCAGGGGATGGAAGACCCCAAGCGTTGCAGCGATGGCTATGGCCGCAAGATAAATCACCGGTGGCCAGGGGAACCGCGCTGGCCCGTGTTCATGGTCGTTCATTGGAAAGCTCCGGCTGCGTGAAATCGCTCCCCTTTTGTGCGCTCATAGTGCATTGGGCGGCGATTTCGCTCAAGCGGGTTTGTGCGTCCGCGGCGGGGCTGCCCGACATCACCCCGTCAAGCCTGTTTTCTGCCGCCAGCGTTTCGGTGAAACAGCCGCAATAAGCCGTGCAGAATGCATCGTCGCGCGTCTCCAGGCACTGCAATGTGCATGCATTGGTGAACCGAAGGTCCGTGGGAACGTCGGCAGGAGGCCAGATCTGCGCCACTGCCCACACGCAGGCGATAAGCACCGGCTGATGCAAAAGATAAAAGGCGAGGCTGTGGCGCCCGATAAACGCGAAGGGAGCATGCCATCGCGCCGGCCCTGATCAGCGAGAGCCTCTGGAGAAAACCCGTGTCTCTCGCAATCCGCGCTGCCGCGATCCCTGAAAGGACGGCCCCGAACCATGGAACAAGAGGCACGTAGTCGTTCGAGGGCGGGCGAAAGGTGGAAAGACCGACCCACCACAGCCACGGAACATCGAAAAAAGAGGAGCCGAGATAATTGGGTGCTGCCACACATGCCACGGCCAGTACCAGAAGGAGCCAGGCAGGAGTGCGAATAAAAGCAAGCCCCAGCAGGCTGGCAAGGGCGATGTGGTGAAGGATGCCAAAAAAGATGAAACCGGAAGGAAAGGCAAACCATGTCATCAGCGAAATTGCCGCCGCAGCAGCAGTCACCTTCGCCAGTCGCCTGACGAACCCGCCCCAGCGAATTCGGTTCTCATGGGCGAGAAAAAGGCTGACACCCACCAGAAAAAGGAACGATGTGGCAATGCTGCGGGCGAACAGGCGCCAGCCACCCGAGACGGTGGTGCCGGCGTCCATGTAACCGAAAAACTCGAAATCCCAGCCGAGGTGATAGATCGCCATGGCCAGGAGTGCCCCGCCGCGGGCAAGGTCGATGACTTCGATGCGTGATTTGCCCGCCGCACGATGGCGCATGAATTATCCGTCCCCCGGAGGATCATTGATTTTATGTTGTGATTATATCAGTCAGCGCTAAAAGTGGCCGAAACACGGAGAGAAAAGTCAATGAATGTGGTGAAGGTCAACGGCGCATCCATCCCTGTTCTCGGCATGGGGACATGGACATTGCGGGGGGAAACCTGCTCGCAGCTCGTCTCCCGTGCCCTTGAGGTCGGCTACCGACATGTCGATACGGCAGCGGCATATGAGAATGAAAAAGCCGTGGGTGAGGGGATCCGTGCCTCGGGTGTCGGGCGCGAGGAGCTGTTCGTAACGACCAAGGTCTGGTGGACGGACATCGCTGCCGGAGACCTGGAGCGCTCTGCGGAAGCAAGTCTGAAACGCCTCGGTACCGGTTATCTGGACCTTCTGCTCATCCACTGGCCGAACCCGAATGTGAAGCTCTCCGAGAGCATTCAGGCTCTCAACCGCGTGAAGGAGGGCGGCCTTACCCGTCACATCGGCGTATCGAATTTTCCAACCACGCTTCTGGCCGAGGCCGTGGACCTTTCAGAAGCCCCGCTTGTGGCCAATCAGGTCGAGTACCATCCGTTTTTGAACCAGAACCGGGTTCACGAGGCCTGCCGTCGCGCGGGCATGGCGATGGTGTCCTACTGTCCGCTGGCGCGCGGTGGCGATCTCTTCTCTCAGCCTGCGATTGCCGGTCCTGCCACTGCTTATGGCAAGACACCGGCCCAGATCGTGCTGCGATGGCACGTGCAGCAGGAAAACGTGGTTGCGATACCGCGCACCAGCAATCCCGACCGTCTGGCCGAAAATGCCGACATCTTCGATTTCTCGCTCACCGATGGTGAAATGGCAGCCATCTCTGCACTGCAAAACAGGATGAGCCGCATCTGTGATTACGACTTCTCGCCCGTCTGGGATACGGCCTGATCGGGCTCAAAAACCCGGTTAACCCTGCGTTAGCTGATAGAATATAAGCTTTTCTTGGTTGTTGTTGGCTCCGCAGTGAGGTGGCGTCTATCAGCCAGCCTTTGGGGGAAGGTGGACTGCGCATGTTGCAAATGTCAGGCGCTCCGGAAAAAGGAGCCACCGATATTGCCAGCACAATTTCAAGCTCCATGCGACGCATGGGTGTTGTTGGCCTGCCGCGGAACTACGAAATCTTCTATGAAGTGTTTACCGGATCCAATCGTGATCTGGTGCGCGATTTCGAAGCCTTGAATGGCAGGCCCAGTCAGGACGCGCTGGACAAACTGGCGTTGAAATATTTCGCGCAGAGCAACAGGCATGCCATTGTCGAAAACGCGCAGGAGCAGATTGCATCGCGCGCTGAGGAAATCCTCTCTCTGCTGGGGCGCGAACGCTCCTCGCTGGAAAAGTTCGGCGTCATTCTCGATCAGACCTCCAACGGCCTGAACAGCCGCGGCGAGCTCTCCCGGGACATTATGCGCAAGATCGTCGGCATCATGGCTGCCGCGACCGAGACCACGATCGCACAGGGACGGCAGATCACGCAGGCGCTGGAGCAGAAATCCACCGAACTTGAGGAAACGCGTGCCAAGCTTGAGCGTTACAAGCGGCTCGCCGATACAGACCCTTTAACGAAGATCTGGAACCGACGCGCATTCGACCGGCGCATGGCCACCGTTTTCGACGATGAGCGCTCCGTCATGTTCCACGCGCTCATTCTGGCCGACATCGATGGCTTCAAGGCCATCAACGACCGCTATGGCCACCCGGTGGGAGACAAGATCCTCCAGGGCGTCGCCAGGCTCCTGAAGACCCAGTGCGCCGACAATTGTTTTGTAGCAAGAACAGGCGGCGAAGAGTTCGCCATCATCGTCGAAGGCTTATCGGAGGAGGCCACGATGAAACTGGCCGAAACCGTGCGGGTGGCGGTCGAAAAGGCGGAGTTCGTTGTCGGTTCCGGCGCCCGCCCATGCGGGCCCATTCACATCTCTCTGGGCGTCTGCATGGCCACTGACGCCTCCGACGCTGACGAGCTATACGCGAAGACAGATCAGGCACTTTATGCCTCCAAGGTCGAAGGCCGCAACCGCGTCACCCTGTTCTCCCGGATTCCCAAGGGAAAGTTTACGAAAAACTGGTTGCTCTATCGCAGCGACTGATCTCCCGAGCGCGATTCAACGGGTGCAATCTCTCAGGATTTGCCTATAGTTCTCTTCGGCTGAACGCCGAATTTTGCCCCATTTGTGATACATCCGCGTCGTGGGGCGACATGAGCGATTCTGATCGCTGCTTTGAACAAACGTGAGGAAACGGACCATGTTGAAGAAATCCATCGCTGTTGCGCTTGTGGCAGGGTTTTCTGCCGGCTGCGTAACCAGCACAGACCCCTATACCGGTCAGCAGAAAATCTCCAACACGGCCGGTGGGGCGGCGCTCGGTGCGCTGGCAGGTGCGGGCGTTGGTCTTCTCGCCGGCGGCGATGATCGTCGCAACGCGCTGATCGGTGCGGGTATCGGCGCACTGGCTGGCGGTGCGGTCGGTTCCTATATGGATCAGCAGGAAGCGCAGCTGCGCGGACAGTTGCAGGGCACGGGTGTGAGCGTCACGCGTCAGGGGGACTACATCATCCTCAACATGCCCTCCAACATCACCTTCGCCACCGATTCGGCCAACATCCAGCCGGCCTTCTATTCCACGCTCAATTCAGTCGCGCTGGTGCTGCAGAAATACAATCGCACGCTGGTCGACGTTTTTGGGCACACCGATTCGACAGGTGATGCGAACTACAATCTGGAACTGTCGCAGCGCCGCGCCGGTGCGGTGGCAAACTATCTGATCGGGCAGGGCGCGAGCAGCCAGCGGTTCGCGATCATCGGCCAGGGTGAGTCCCAGCCGATTGCATCGAACGCCACGCCTGAAGGCCGCGCCCAGAACCGCCGCGTGGAAATCAAGCTCTCGCCGCTCACGGGCGCCTGAGTTCCCAGGTCATGGAAAACGCAGAGCCGCCGGAGCGATCCGGCGGCTTTCTCATGTCCTTTGCGCAGTCAGAGCTGTCGCGATGCGGGCCGCTAGGCGCGCATTGTTCTTAACCAGGGCAATGTTGGTCACCAGACTCGCCCCGTCGGTCAGCTCGAGTATGCGGGCAAGAAGGAATGGGGTGACATCCTTGCCCGAAACGCCCCTGTCCAGCGCCTCCTTTTGTGCACGGGCTATGTGTTCCGCCATTGTGTCGGCGTCGATCTCTTCATCTGCAGGCACCGGATTTGCAATCAGCATGCCGCCATCGATGCCGAGTGCCGTGCGGGTGGCCTGGAAGCGGGCGATCGCTTCGGCCGTGTCGAGGCGGAGCGGTGCCGGGTAGGGGGAGTGACGCGACCAGAAGGCAGGCATCCTGTCGGTGCCGTAGGCAACCACGGGAACGCCCCGCGTTTCAAGCACCTCGAGTGTCTTCTCGGTGTCCAGTATGGCCTTTGGTCCGGCCGACACCGCGATGACCGGCGTGCGTGACAGTTCGTCGAGATCGGCAGAAATGTCGAAGCTCGTCTCGGCGCCCTTGTGAACGCCGCCAATGCCACCGGTCGCGAAAACGGCAATGCCGGCCATTCGCGCCGCGATCATTGTCGCGGCCACGGTTGTGCCGCCGCTCCGGCTCTCGGCAATCGCAAAGGCGAGATCGGCGCGCGACAGCTTCATCGGATCCTTTGCCTGGGCAAGCCTTTCACGCTCCTGCCGGGAAAGCCCGACCTTCAATCGTCCATCGATCACCGCAATTGTGGCGGGGACTGCGCCTTCTTCACCGATCAGCGCTTCCACCTCGCTTGCCATTTCATTGTTGCGTGGCCAGGGCATGCCATGGGTGATTATGGTGCTCTCCAGCGCCACCACCGGCCTGCCTTCTGCAAGGGCCTGCGCAACGGGCGCGTGGATGTCGATAATGTTGTTGGAACGCACGGGGGAAGACTCCTTTATGAAACTGAATGCGGTGCGGGCACCCGCGCAAGCGCCGCGTTGAACAGGTTAGCGTCGAAATCCGGCGCTGCCGAGGCGGATGCAACAACGAGGCCGGAGGCCGCGACGCCTTCTCGAGCCGCTTCAGGCAGTGATCGACCGCGCATGAGGGCTGCGATGGTTGCCCCGGCGAGCGCGTCTCCGGCACCGGTCACATCCACGACCGGATCAATCCGGGGCGGTACGATGCTCCAGTGGCCGGAGCCGTCAAAAACAGTCAGGGCATTGCTGCCCTGGGTGATGACCCCGGCGTTGAGGCCGCGTGCGCGCAGTGCCTGAACAGTCTGGCCGGGCGGGGCGCTGGCGCTCTGGTTGCAAAGGCTTCGCGCCTCGCTCGCATTCATGAACAGGACCGCAATCTCTGCAAAACTGGGCACGAGCCGCCCGGCCTTTGCGGGAGAGACGGCGATTGCGTAAAGTGGTGTGCTGCCGCGCAGTGCGGCAAGCGCTGCCACGGCATCGGCCGGCATGTTGGCATCGCAAAGGATGGCATTTGCGGCGGCCACCGCCGCGCGCGTCTTTGATCGGCGCATCTGTTTGGCAAAGGCCGTCTCATAGAGCGCCATGTCTGCAAGACCCGTGATAAGCTCCCCGTCATGGTCGAGTATCGCGGTGTAGCTCGGAGTCGTCCGGTCGAGAAACGTGACTGAGAGATCCTCAAACCCTGCCTCTGCCACGGCGTGCGCCACCGCTTCTCCTGCGGGGTCTCCTCCGCGCAGGGAGAACAGCGACACGGCCACGCCGCGCCGATGGGCTATTCGGGCCGCGTTGAAGATGCCGCCGCCCACCTCTTCGTGCAGATCGCCGGGGTTGGAGGTGGCCGGAATATGCGGGGCCGTCAGCCGTCCGCGCCTGTCGGGGTGGGCGCCCCCAACGGCAAGAAGACGCACAGCATCGGCGGTGATCATCGGTTAACTCTCCGAATCGCCCTGCGCCCCGAAAACGGGCTGTCGAGGGCAGCCGCTTCGAGACCGCTGAAAGGGCTGTTGATTGCAATTCTCTGCGTACAAAAAAAGAACAAAAACTTTTTATCCTTGTTTTTCAATATTTTGACGCCTATTGCAAAAAAAGAACAAAAAGGGTACAGATGGTTATCGCGGATTTGGCGGAACCGCCTCCATTGACCTCGAAGGGGTGTTGTATCATGGCTCAGAATTCATTGCGGCTTGTAGAGGATAATTCGGTGGACAAAACCAAGGCTCTGGATGCGGCGCTATCGCAGATCGAAAGATCCTTCGGCAAGGGATCGATCATGCGGCTTGGCGCCAATGATCAGGTGGTCGAGATCGAGACCATCTCCACCGGGTCGCTGGGCCTCGATATTGCACTCGGCGTGGGCGGACTGCCGCGCGGCCGCATTGTCGAGATTTATGGTCCAGAGAGCTCCGGCAAGACGACGCTGGCGCTCCACACCGTGGCCGAAGCGCAGAAGAAGGGTGGCATTTGCGGCTTCATCGACGCGGAGCATGCGCTTGATCCCGTCTATGCTCGCAAGCTGGGGGTCGATCTGGAAAATCTCCTGATCTCGCAGCCCGACACGGGCGAGCAGGCGCTCGAGATCTGCGACACGCTGGTGCGTTCGGGTGCGCTGGACGTGATTGTTGTCGATTCGGTGGCTGCGCTCACGCCGCGCGCCGAGATCGAGGGTGAGATGGGGGATACGCTGCCAGGCATGCAGGCCCGTCTGATGAGCCAGGCACTGCGCAAGCTCACCGCCTCCATCTCCCGCTCGAAGACCATGGTGATCTTCATCAATCAGATCCGCATGAAGATCGGCGTCATGTTTGGCTCGCCGGAGACGACGACGGGCGGCAACGCACTCAAATTCTACTCGTCGGTCCGCCTCGACATCCGCCGAATCGGTTCCGTCAAGGACCGTGACGAGGTGGTTGGAAACCAGACCCGCATCAAGGTGGTGAAAAACAAGATGGCCCCGCCCTTCAAGCAGGTGGAGTTCGACATCATGTATGGTGAAGGCGTTTCGAAGACGGGTGAACTGGTTGACCTTGGCGTTAAGGCCGGGATTGTGGAAAAGTCCGGCGCATGGTTCTCCTACAATTCCCAGCGTCTGGGACAGGGGCGCGAGAATGCCAAGCAGTTCCTGCGCGACAATCCCGAGGCGGCTCAGGAGATCGAACTGGCGCTGCGTCAGAATGCTGGCCTGATTGCCGAAAAATTCCTTGAGGATACAGGGCCGGGCGATCAGGACGGTGGCGATCTCGACGAATAGGTTTTTGACTGTTTATGGTGCGGGCGTCAGTCCGGCCATTCTCGAAAACACCGCCACTCCTGGCGGTGTTTTTTTGTGTGTCTGCACCGGGAGACAGGCCGGTCTTTTGCCGGGCCACGGGATTTCTGGACAGGGCCCGGGTGCTGACGTTAAAAGGCGGACTTCTGTTTTCCGCTTTACCGGGCGGGCTTCTCGCAAAGGCTGTATCATGAGTGGCGTCAACGACATCCGGTCGACCTTTCTCGACTATTTTAGGAAAAACGGACACGAGATCGTGGCCTCCGGTCCGCTCGTCCCGCGCAACGATCCGACCCTGATGTTCACCAATGCCGGCATGGTCCCGTTCAAGAACGTGTTCACCGGCCTGGAGACAAGGCCATACGACCGTGCGGTGACGGCGCAGAAGTGCGTGCGGGCAGGTGGCAAGCACAACGATCTCGACAATGTCGGCTACACGGCCCGCCATCACACCTTCTTCGAGATGATGGGCAATTTCTCCTTCGGCGACTATTTCAAGGATCGCGCGATCGAGCTTGCCTGGAACCTGGTCACGAAGGAATTCGGTCTCGATCCGAAGCGTCTGTTGGTCACCGTCTACCACACGGATGACGAGGCAGCCGGCTTCTGGAAGAAGATTGCCGGACTTCCCGACGACCGTATCATCCGCATCGCCACGAGTGACAATTTCTGGGCCATGGGCGACACGGGTCCGTGCGGACCATGCTCGGAAATCTTCTACGACCACGGCGATCACATTCCTGGCGGCCCTCCCGGAAGCCCGGATGAGGACGGTGACCGGTTCATCGAGATCTGGAACCTCGTCTTCATGCAGTTCGAACAGCTTGCGCCGGAAGAGCGGGTCGATCTGCCGCGTCCCTCCATCGACACGGGCATGGGGCTTGAGCGGGTTGCCGCCGTGCTTCAGGGCGTACACGACAATTACGACATCGATCTTTTCCGGGCGCTCATCCACGCTTCCGAAGAGGCCACGGGTGTGCGTGCGGAGGGTGCGCAGCATGCCAGCCACAAGGTGATTGCCGATCATCTGCGTGCGTCGAGCTTCTTGATCGCCGACGGCGTTCTGCCTTCCAATGAGGGGCGCGGCTATGTGCTGCGCCGCATCATGAGGCGTGCCATGCGCCATGCCCAGCTTCTCGGGTCGAAGGACCCGCTGATGTGGCGCCTCGTGCCGGCGCTGGTGCGCGAGATGGGCCGGGGCCTATCCGGAACTGGTGCGCGGCGAGGCGCTCATCACCGAAACGCTCAAGCTTGAGGAAACCCGCTTCCGCAAGACCCTGGCGCGCGGTCTGACGCTGCTCTCCGACGCCACCAGCTCAATGGGTGAGGGCGACCTGCTCGATGGCGAAACCGCCTTCAAGCTCTACGATACCTACGGTTTCCCGCTCGACCTCACGCAGGATGCCCTGCGCCAGCGCGGCATCCATGTGGACCTGACCGGTTTCAAAGACGCGATGGAACTGCAGAAGGCCGAGGCGCGCGCAAACTGGGCCGGTTCCGGCGAGGCCGCCACGGAGGCCGTCTGGTTCGCCGTCAAGGACAAGACCGGCGGCAGCGATTTCCTCGGCTATGAGACCGAGGAAGCCGAAGGCGTGGTGACCGCCCTCGTTCGCGACGGCGCGATGGTCGATCACGCAGCCGATGGCGATGAAGTGGCGATCGTCACAAACCAGACCCCGTTCTATGGAGAATCCGGCGGTCAGGTGGGCGACACCGGCGTTATTTCGGGCGAAGGTTTTTCCATAGGGGTGGCAGACACGCAGAAGAAGGGCGACGGGCTTCTCGTCCATTTCGGTCGTGTCGAGAACGGAAAAGTCAGAACCGGCGATGTCGTGGCGCTGAAGGTGGATCATGTGCGCCGCGCGCGCATCCGGGCCAACCACACCGCCACGCATCTCCTGCACGAGGCGCTGCGCGAGGTGCTGGGCACACATGTGGCGCAGAAAGGCTCTCTGGTCGCGCCCGAGCGGCTGCGCTTCGACTTTTCCCATCCCAAGCCCATTTCGGACGATGAACTTGCCCGCATCGAGGACATCGCCAATTCCATCGTCTTGCAGAATGCTCCGGTCGAGACCCGTCTCATGGCTGTGGACGAGGCCATCGAGGCCGGCGCCATGGCGCTCTTCGGTGAAAAATACGGCGACGAGGTTCGTGTTGTCTCCATGGGCACCGCGCATGAGGGCACCAGGGCTGGAAAAACCTATTCGCTGGAGCTGTGTGGTGGCACACATGTGAAGGCCACGGGCGATATCGGCCTGATCCGCATCGTCTCCGAAAGCGCTGTGGCCTCAGGCGTGCGCCGCCTGGAAGCACTGACGGCCGATGCCGCGCGGCATTATCTTGGCCAGCAGGAGCAGCAACTGAAGCTTGCTGCCAGTGCCTTGAAGGTTGCCCCCGCCGATGTGAGTGCTCGCCTTGAGACCGTCCTTGAAGAGCGCCGCAGGCTCGAGCGTGAACTGTCGGAGGCGCGTCGCAAGCTCGCCCTTGGCGGTGGAGCAGGCGCAAGCGATGACGGCAAGGAAACCGTCGCCGGCGTGGGCTTCATGGGCCGTGTGGTCGATGGCATTTCGCCAAAGGACCTCAAACCGCTTGCCGATGATGGCAAGGCTTCGCTGGGCTCCGGTGTCACCGTATTCGTCGGGACGTCGCAAGAGGGCAAGGCCAGCGTCGTGGTCGGTGTAACGAAGGACCTGACCGAGCGCTTCAGCGCCGTGGATCTCGTCCGCGTCGCCTCCGCCGCCATCGGCGGCAAGGGCGGCGGCGGGCGTCCCGACATGGCTCAGGCCGGCGGCCCCCGACGGCTCCAGGGCGGCCGAGGCCATCGCAGCCGTTAAGGCTGCGATGGAAGGCTGAGCCCTCGCTCCTGCAGGCAAGAAAAGGAAAACGCGGGTCCCGGAGGGAGCCCGCGTTTTTTTGTTATCTGCGAGGAAACACGAAAAAAAGCCGCGGATGAAACCGCGGCTCTTTGTCTTGCCTGACGAAGGGCTGGTGGTTAGCCCATCGCCTTCTGCAGGTTCTCCTCGATCTTGTCGAGAAAACCGGTGGTCGAGAGCCACGGCTGATCGGGGCCGATGAGCAGCGCGAGATCCTTGGTCATGTGGCCGGATTCCACCGTGTCGATGCAGACCTTTTCCAGCGTGGCAGCGAATTTCGCCAGCTCCTTGTTGTCGTCCAGCTTGGCACGGTGGGCAAGGCCACGCGTCCACGCAAAGATCGAAGCAATGGAGTTGGTCGAGGTTTCCTCGCCCTTCTGGTGCTGGCGGTAGTGACGCGTCACCGTGCCGTGTGCAGCTTCAGCTTCCACCGTCTTGCCGTCCGGCGTCATCAGAACCGAGGTCATCAGGCCAAGCGAGCCGAAGCCCTGTGCCACCGTGTCCGACTGCACGTCGCCGTCGTAGTTCTTGCAGGCCCAGACATAGCCGCCCGACCATTTGAGCGCCGAAGCGACCATGTCGTCGATCAGCCGGTGCTCATAGGTGATGTTGGCTTCCTTGAACTTTTCCTCGAACTCGGTCTCGTAGATCTCCTGGAAGATATCCTTGAAGCGCCCGTCATAGGCTTTCATGATCGTGTTCTTCGTGGAGAGATAGCACGGCACCTTGCGCATCAGCGCATAGTTCATCGAAGCACGGGCGAAGTCGCGGATGGATTCATCCAGATTGTACATGGCCATGGCCACACCCGATCCCGGCGCGTCGAACACTTCGTGCTCGATGGTCTCGCCATCCTCACCAACGAACTTGATCGTCAGCTTGCCTTTGCCGGGGAATTTGAAGTCGGTTGCGCGGTACTGGTCGCCGAAGGCGTGGCGGCCGACGATGATCGGCTGTGTCCAGCCGGGGACCAGGCGCGGGACGTTCTTCATGATGATCGGCTCGCGGAAGATCACGCCACCCAGAATGTTGCGGATCGTGCCATTGGGCGAACGGTACATGCGCTTGAGGCCGAATTCCTCGACGCGCGCCTCATCCGGCGTGATGGTGGCGCATTTCACGCCGACGCCATATTTCTTGATCGCATTGGCTGCATCGACGGTGATCTGGTCGTCTGTCTCGTCACGTGCCTCGATGCCGAGGTCGTAATATTTCAGGTCGATGTCGAGATAGGGATGGATCAGCTTTTCCTTGATGAACTGCCAGATGATCCGTGTCATCTCATCGCCGTCGAGCTCGACGACCGGATTGTCCACCTTGATTTTACCCATGAAAAAGCTCCGCAATTGTGGTGTGATGCTGCACGGCGAGGAGGGGCCGCGCAAAGGTCGGCTGCCCTATAGCATTCCTTGCAGAAAGCGCAAAGCGGGCAGGCGTTTTGTTTCTGGCAAACGGTCCGAGCGGCGACATCAGACTTTCGTCCCAGATGCCCCATCGATGCGTGAAATGGCGCTGGATCTGATGCACAATCGGGCAAAGCGAGCCGTGCGGAGCCTGTCGTGAAACCCGTGATCGACGCCACGCCCCTGATCGCCGCCAGTGCGGTGGCGTTCGACACCGAGACCACCGGTCTCGATGTGAAGGAAGCACGCATATTGCAGCTTGGCGGCATGGCGGTGGTTGAGGGACGGCTGAAGACATCCGATGTTTTCGAGGTGCTGGTCGATCCAGGGGTGCCCGTCCCGCAGCGCTCCACGGCCATTCACGGCATTACAGGGCAGATGCTGCGCACCGCACCGGGATTCGCAGATGCATGGCGGCGTTTCGAGACGTATCGCAGCGGCCGGCTCCTTGTTGGATATGCGGTTGGCTTCGATCTGGCGGTTCTGGAGCGCGAGGCGCACAGGGCCGGCCTCCTGTGGCAGGCGCCGCGAACCCTTTGTGTGCGGATGCTGGCGGGCATCGTCAATCCGCAGCTTCCCGATGCTTCCCTTGATGCCATTGCCGCCTGGCTGGGGGTTGATACGACCGGACGCCACAGTGCCGGGGCCGACGCGCGCATCGCAGGCGAGATTTTCACGGCCCTTGCTCCGCGCCTCATCGAGCGCGGCATCCGCACGGTGGCAGAAGCCGAACGGGCCTGCAGCCTGCGCACGCAGGCATTGCGGCAGCAGGCAGAAGCCGGCTGGAGCGAGCCGTTTCTGCGGCGCAGTGGCGCGGCCCGGCACGCTCTTGAAGCCATCGATCCGTATGCGTTTCGTCACAGGGTCCGCGAAGCGGCAAACACGCAGCCCGTGGTGGTGCGGGAGGGCGTCTCTGTTCATGAGGCCACACGCCTTATGGCAGATCGCCGCATCAGTTCCCTGCTACTTTCTCCCGACGGCGCCACGGGCAGCCATATCGATGACTATTCCATCGTGACCGAACGCGACGTTCTGCGGGCCGTGGCATCCTCAGGCAAGAAGGTTCTCGGCAGACCGGTTTCCGAATTCGCGATCCGTCCGGTGATCTCGGTGATGGAGGATGACTTTTTCTACCAGGCGCTCGGCCTCATGCATCGCAGGCAAATCCGCCATCTGGCAGTTCTGGATTCGGCAAGGCGATTATCGGGCATCATTTCGGCCCGTGACTTCCTGAAATTCCGCGCCGGCGCTGCGGTCGATCTTCAGCGACGTATAGAAAACGCTCAGACATCGGCCGATCTCGCGGGTGCCTGGTCCCGGGTGGCGGTCTTAGCATCCGCACTTCTTGACGAGGAGATAGACGCACGCATCATCGCCGAGATCATTTCCGGAATCCTTTGTGCGATCACGGCGAGCGCCTGCAGAATGGCCCTCCAGAGCATGGAGACCGACGGTCTGGGAGCACCCCCTTCGCCGTTTGCCGTCATGGTTCTCGGTTCGGGCGGTCGCGGCGAAAGCCTGCTGGCGGCCGACCAGGACAACGCACTGGTTTTCGCCAGGGGGGAACCGGAGGGGCCGGAAGACCGCTGGTTCTGTGAATATGCGCACCGTTTCACCGACAATCTGCATGCGGCAGCGATTCCGCTTTGCAAAGGTGGGGTGATGGCTCGCAACCCGCAATGGCGGGGCGCGCGGGCACTATGGTCTCGGCGTGTGGATGAGTGGGTGGAAAAAGCGCGCCCCGAGGATCTGCTCAATGTCGACATTTTCTACGATCTGCGTGCCGTTTACGGTGAGGAGGATTTTGTCACCACGCTGGCCACCCATGCCTGGGAAAGGGGGGCAGAACGCATCACCTTTGCCAAGCTGCTTGGAGAAAGCGTGCGTGAGGTCGGCAATCCGTTCACTCACTTTGGCGGTCTCCGAGAGGAAAGCGGGCGGCTGGATCTGAAGCGTCACGGTCTGTTTCCGATTGCCGCGTTTGCGCGTGCGCTGGCGATCCGGCATCATCTGCCAGAACCTTCCACCCGCAGGCGCCTCGAGGCACTGGCCGAACTGCCTGCCATGCCGCGAAACGATCTCCTGGCCCTGCGAGATGCACACCGTTTTCTGCTTGCGCGGGTGCTTGAACAACAGGTGGAAGACATTGCCGCCGGCATTCCCCTTTCAAACCGCATCGAGCTCGACCGGTTGAGTTCCCGTCAGCAGAACACGCTCAGAGACGCACTCAAGACCGTCGCGCTCATTCCCGAGCTTGTGCGTGGGGCGATGTTCTCCTCCTGACCAACTGCGTGCTTTACCGCAGCGCGTGAAGCGGGTAACAGCTGCGCATTATGGCAGGAACAGACAAACAGCAGGACATGCTCGCCGAAGGCCCGGCAATCATTCTGGTTGAGCCGCAACTGGGCGAGAATATCGGCATGGTCGCGCGCGCCATGGCCAATTTCGGTCTCGCGGAGCTCAGGCTCGTCAATCCGCGCGATGGCTGGCCGAATGAAAAGGCACGCGCCGCCGCCAGCAGGGCAGACCACGTGATCGATGCAGCGGCAGTGTTTGCAACGCCGGCGGATGCGGTGGCGGATCTCAACTTCGTCCTGGCAACGACAGCGCGCCCGCGTGACAATTTCAAGCCGGTCCGCGGCCCGGTGGAGGCTGCTGCGGATCTGCGCAACCGTTATGCCGGCGGCCAGAAAACCGGCATCATGTTCGGGCGGGAACGCTGGGGGCTCACCAATGAGGAAGTCGCACTCGCCGATGAGATTGTCACCTTTCCTGTCAATCCGGCCTTTGCGTCGCTCAACATCGCGCAGGCGGTTCTGCTCATGTCCTATGAGTGGATAAAAACGGGCGATCAGGCCGTCAGGCCGCCCGAGCGGGTGCTTGAACCAGCGCAGAAGCAGCATATCGAAAGCCTGATGTCCTATCTCGACACGGTTCTGGATGAGCGCGGCTATTTCCGAACCGAGGACAAGAAGCCGAAGATGATGGAAAACCTTCGCGCTCTGTTCACGCGACCGGGATTCACGGTCGAGGAACTCGCCGTGCTGCGTGGTGTGTTGAGTTCGCTTGAGAAATTCTCACCGAAAAATCCGCGCGGCTCAGGCGCGCCTGACCGGAGCTGAGAATGGAAACCCGGCCGATCCTTTTCTTCGATTCGGGCATTGGCGGCCTGTCCGTTGTCAAGGAAGCACGCATTCTCCTGCCGGGACGACCCTATGTCTACGTTGCAGACGATGCGGCCTTTCCCTATGGCGCGTGGGAGGAGGAGGCATTGCTTGAACGAATGGTCGGCCTGTTCAAGGAGCTTGTCGAAACCTACAGACCCGTTATGTCGGTCATCGCCTGCAATACGGCCTCGACACTGGCCATACACAGGCTGCGCGCGGCTTTTCCCGACGAGACCTTTGTGGGCACTGTTCCCGCCATCAAGCCGGCCGCGGAGCGCACTCGTTCGGGCCTGGTCTCCGTGCTTGCCACGCCGGGCACGGTCAAGCGACAGTATACGCGCGATCTCATCCGTGATTACGCGGCCAAATGCCATGTGCGACTGGTCGGCAGTGAGAATCTCGCGGCCCTTGCCGAGCAATACATGCGCGAGGGTTTCGTGGATGAGGCGGCTGTCGAGTGCGAGATTGCTCCCTGCTTCGTGGAGCAGGATGGCAAGCGCACAGATATCGTTGTGCTGGCCTGCACGCATTATCCGTTTCTGGTGAACCGCATGCGCAAGACGGCGCCCTGGCCGGTGGACTGGATTGATACATCCGAGGCGATTGCAAGGCGGGCGCTTGCGCTGGCGAGCGATTTTCCCGCTTCCTGGACCGAAGGAAACGGGCAGGATGTTGCCCACTTTACGTCAGGTTCACTGGTAGAGGGCTATCGCCGGCTGGTCGCTGGATTCGGTTTCAGGGTGCGCTGAGCGTGTGAAGCGTTTTCTTCGTTTCGGTTGACAAGCGGCCAGCTCTGGCATAATCACCCGCTCAAGCGCGATGGCTCCGGCCGCCGCGCTTTTTAACGTGTCCCGTGGACAAGGCCGCAAATGCGTGAGCGGCATGTCCTGTCAGGCTTCGGAAACGGAAGCCAGAGGAGGGCGCGTTTCCTTCGTCCGAAGTTTTTAACTTCGGTGTTTTTGATTTGAAAGGGAATGCGATGAGCAAGCGCCATTCAGCCAAGTACAAACTCGATCGCCGTCTTGGCGAAAACATCTGGGGTCGTCCGAAGTCTCCGGTCAACCGTCGTGAATATGGCCCCGGCCAGCACGGTCAGCGCCGCAAGGGCAAGCTTTCGGACTTCGGTCTGCAGCTGCGCGCCAAGCAGAAGCTGAAAGGCCATTACGGTGATATTTCGGAAAAGCAGTTCCGCAAGACCTATGAGGAAGCCAACCGCCGCAAGGGTGACACCAACGAGAACCTGATCGGTCTCCTGGAGTCCCGCCTGGACGCCATTGTCTACCGCGCCAAGTTTGTTCCCACGATCTTCGCTGCGCGCCAGTTCGTGAACCACGGCCACATCATGGTCAATGGCCGCCGCGTCAACATCCCGTCTTACCGCTGCAAGGCCGGTGACGTGATCGAGGTGAGGGAGAAGTCCAAGCAGCTCGCCATTGTTCTGGAAGCCACGCAGCTCGCCGAGCGCGATGTTCCAGATTATGTCGAGGCCGACCACAACAAGATGGTTGCCACCTACCTTCGCGTTCCTGCGATTTCCGATGTGCCCTACGCGGTGCATATGGAGCCGAACCTGGTTGTCGAGTACTACTCGCGCTGATAGCTTTCGGCAGGTAATTCGGAAGGGGCGTCCTGCCATTGGCCGGGCGCCTTCTTTTTTGCCGATTCACGGGATGAGACGGGGTGTCCGATGAGAGATATGGTGACGGGGACCACTATGCGGATGGGGTTGCTGCTTGCCCTGTTTGTCGCACTTTGGACAACCTTCGCCACCCTGACGCAACTCAACCTCGATGGCTTCGGCGACATGCTTGAAAACTACTCCTGGGGCATTGCCTGGGAGCAGGGCTATTACAAGCACCCGCCGTTTTTCGCCTGGATCACCGCAGCCTGGTTTGCCGTGTTTCCCAACGCCGACTGGGCCTATTATCTGCTGTCGGCGGTCAACGGCGCGGCGCTGATGTTCGCCAGCTGGCGCATCGCGCTGCGTTTTCTCGATCCATGGCGGGCGTTTTTCGCCACCGCGCTGTTCTTCTTTCTTCCACCGGTCACCTTTCTCGCACTGAAATACAATGCCAACTCGGCAATGCTGCCCTTCTGGGCGGCAACCGTCTGGTTCTACCTGCGTTTTCTTGAGAAAGGACGGTATTCGGATGCCGTGGCGCTGGGGGCGCTGGCGGCCGCGTCGATCCTGATAAAATACTTCTCAGCCGCGCTGCTGGGGGCGATCGTACTTCATGTCCTGTTCGACAGGGAGGCCCGGTCACTCCTGACGAAACCGGGCGTGTGGGTTGCGAGCTTCGCCTTCATCGCCTTGATGACGCCGCACCTGCTGTGGCTGGTGAACAATGATTTTCTTCCGCTTGCCTATGTCGGCGAGCAGGGCGACGGTTCGGCGCTGATCGGGCTGACATCCGCTCCCCGGTTTGTTGGTGCTCTTCTTGCCTATCTGTTGCCGGTGATTCTGGTGCTTCTTGCGGTGCTTCTGCGAAATGGTCGTGATGCCTGGTTCGACCCGGCTGCCTTTCTGGCGCTGCGCAAGACACTCGCCGGCCGGGCCCTTTTGTGGACCGGCTTCGGGTCTCTTGGTCTTACCCTGATGCTGGGTGCGGTCTTTGCCGTTCAGTTCAGCTCGGTCTGGGCGCTGCCACTCTATTTCGCATCGCCTATCTTCCTGATTCTGTGCGTAAAACCGGCTCGCCTGGAGCGCCAGAAACTGGCGTTGCCTTCCATTCTTGTGCTCTATGGCGCCTGCCTTCTGGCCCTCACTCCGTTTATCTACAGGCAGGAAGCGCAGAAGACTTCGCACTATAATGACGTGCCGGTGAAAGCGTTGGCGCTGCAAATTGAAAATGCCTGGAAACAGCGTTTCGAGGCACCGCTCACCCATGTGGCGGGCGACAAGATTCTGGCCAGCGGAACGACGTTCTACACGCCCTCGCGCCCCTATTCCATGCAGGCCAATTCCTACGCTCTGACGCCATGGATTACGCCTGCAAAGGTGGCAGAGAAAGGCATGGCAATTGCTTGTTTTGAAGGACAGAATGACTGTCTTGCCGCTGCCGAAAACCTCTCCGGCGGGACCTTCGAGGAAGCTGAAATCTCGGTGCCGGGCTTCGGCGGAAAGAGACACTGGAAAGTGCGTCTTTTCTTCATTCCGCCCGCCTCTGAAAACACCTGATCCGCATTTTCCCGAAAACGGTCGGTTTTTCCCGAATCCTGCCTGAAACGCAGGAATTCGGGCCAAAACCCCGTCAAATCAGCCGATCTTCGATCGACCAGCGCGCTGCAAAGAAATTGAGGATGGCGCCCACCACGATCCCGATCAGCTTGGCGGCAAAAAGACCGGTGAAGGGGGGCAGGATGTAGACGGCGAGGGTGGACGAGCCGAGCGAGATGATGCTGCCGCTAACGGCGAATTTTGCAAAGGCCCGGTGCAGGCTGAAACGCTCGCCGCGCTCAAACGTCCAGCGTGAATTGACGGCGAAGGAAAAGACGACCGCAATGGCCCAGCCAAGAAAATTGGCAAGCAGCGCGGGGACGGAAACGGCCACGAGGGCAGCGAAGCAGGCAAGATCGATCAGGGTGTTCAGCACACCGACCACGGCAAAGCGGCCAAGCTTTCGGGAAAGGGCCGCTCTGGTCTTCCGTTTTCATGACGTGCCCCGTTTGATCTGAAGCACCGCGCTCTCAAGACGCTGGTTGAATGCTTCGGATGACAATGCTTCGCGTTCTTCGCCGCGCGTGTCGGTGAGCACATCGCGGGACCGCAGCACGGCATCCACTTCTCCGGGATGGCACATGATGACGCTGCCATCGGGAGCCCTGTCGATGAACAGATCGAGTGCGCGGGCAAACGCGCCACGGCGCCGCCAGTCGTAGAAGCCGCACAGCGGGCCCTCGACCACGAAGCCGTGCCGCCGCATTTCGGCGTCGAAACCGCGCGCAAGCAGCCGGGCGACCATGACTTTTGCCTTCACGAGAGCAGGCACGGCGCGAAGGGTCGGCGCACCGCGAAGCCACGGACGTCCGGACGTTTCATAAGCGGCAAAACGCCTTGCAAGCCATTGGCGCACAGGCGGAAGGAAATGGACATGCTGATGTCCGTCGATGAAATCGGGGTCGCGGCCAAAAAAGTCGCGGAAGCGGGCAAGCTGAGCGTCCGCCTCCGTGGCGACTGCCTCGCTGTCGCTTCCTGTCAGCAGCCTCTTCAATTCGGGCATGGTCCGGCCCGTGGAGAGGGCAGGGTAGTCGGTGAGGGTGAGGTGCAAGCCGATGGCAAACGAGCCTTCGGTGTCGCGCAGCGCGCTTGCGTGCTCTTCCCAGTCGCCAAAGAGCGTCATGCAGCCCGTTCCGCTCAGCCGCCCTGCGGACAGGAGCTTGCGAATGGCACTGCTCACGCCGGGCGAAAGCCCGTAATCGTCCGCAATCAGCCAGACGGAACGGCGGGGTTCATCGCTCATGGGCCACACTGCCGGTCTTGCGGAGATTGGCCGGTGAACCGGCGCTTGAGCTTTCCACGGATTTCACGATGTAGTTGGGCCGGTTCTTGGCCTCGCTCAGCGCCGACCAGACATATTCGCCGACCAGTCCTGTCAGCGCCAGATTGAGCCCGCCCAGAACGAGAACGGCCACGATCAGGCTTGGATAACCTGGGACAAGAACACCGGTGAACAGAACCTCGAGCAGGATTTTCAGGCCATAAAGAAATCCCATGACCGCCACGGCCGTTCCAAACAGGGAGACCATGCGCAGGGGCACGACGGAAAAGGAGGTGAAGCCTTCCAGAGAAAAGGCAATCAGCCTGCGTCGCGACCATTTGGTTTCACCCGCCTGCCGGTCGGCCGGCCCTGTAGAGAACACGCTCCTGCCGGAAACCCGTCCACGCATAGAGCCCCTTGTTGAAGCGGCGCTGATCGCGCAATTGTCGCAAGGCGTCGGCAAAGCGGCTGGTCATCACGCGAAAATCACCCGCATTGGCCGGGATCTCGTAGCGCTGGCCCATATTGATGAGCCAGTAGAACCCGTTGGCGAGATAGCGCCCCAGCGAGCGGGTCTCCGCACGGTCGGACCGCACGGCATAGACCATGTCGAGGTCGGGATCGGCAATGAGGCGACCGATCATGTCGAGCGCTACATCCACCGTGTGCTGAAGGTCGGCATCCATCAGGAGAACATAGTCTCCCGCGGAATGGTCCAGCCCGGCCAGAATGGCGGTCTCCTTGCCGAAATTGCGTGCAAGCGTGATGAGCGACCAGTCTCCGGTCATGTGTTCGCCATAGAGCGTACCACCGCCATCGGTGCTGCCGTCATCGATGAAGATGACATGCGTGTCGAGGTCGAAGCGCTCCTTGACCTGTCTGGCGAGATCGCCCGCAAGGGCGCTGAACCCGGCAGCGCTTTCGCGCTCGTTGAGGAAGGGAACCAGAATATCGAGCCGTTTGGCCACGCGCGCAGTCTCCATAAAACCGTGTTTTGCCCGCTGAAAGTGGAAAATGCCTATTCGTTAAGTCGCCTTGCCGCAAGGCTTCTGATAGGAAGGCGCAAAATCACATGTATCGACAGAGGCATGCTCATGCATAGCACCTTGGCGCAGCCGAAAGAACCGAATGCCTTTGACGAGGCGGTGGCGGAGGGCGCGGATGTGACGCCACCCTTCATGAAGGGCATGCCGTCTTCCGTGGAATTCAACAAGTTGCGCAAGCGGCTTCTGCGCCAGACAAGGCAGGCCATCGAGGATTTCGCCATGGTGAAACCGGGTGAGCGCTGGCTGGTGGCGCTTTCGGGCGGCAAGGATTCCTACGGCCTGCTTGCGGTGCTGATGGATCTTCAGTGGCGCGGGCTGCTTCCGGTCGAGATTCTGGCCTGCAACCTGGACCAGGGCCAGCCGAACTTTCCCAAACACATCCTGCCGGACTATCTGGACAGTATCGGCGTGGCACACCGCATCGAGTATCAGGACACCTATTCGGTGGTGACGGAGAAACTGCCCGAATCAAGCACCTATTGCTCGCTCTGCTCACGCTTGAGGCGCGGCCATCTTTATCGGATCGCACGGGAGGAGGGATGCTCCTCACTGGTGCTCGGTCATCACCGCGAAGACATTCTTGAAACCTTCTTCATGAACTTTTTTCACGGCGGCAGGCTGGCTGCGATGCCACCCAAGCTATTGAACGACGAGGGAGACGTGATGGTTTTGCGTCCGCTCAGCTATTGCGCGGAGACGGATCTGGCGAAGTTTGCCGAGGCCATGAAGTTTCCGATCATTCCCTGTGATCTCTGCGGCAGCCAGGACGGGCTGCAGCGCAACGCGATGAAGGCGATGCTCACCGACATCGAAACCCGCATGCCAGGCCGCAAGGACACGATGATCCGGGCGCTGACCAATGCGCGCCCGTCTCATCTGCTCGATCGCAAGCTCTTTGATTTTGCAGGGCTTACACGGGCTGATTGACCGCGTGGAACATGCGGCCCCGTTCGCCGATCAGGACCAGAACGATGGCGATTGACCCGGTGATGAAATAACCGGCGGCCAGCGGGACGGTGGAGCCGTCGAACATCTGGCCGATGAAGGCACCGATCAGCCCGCCACCAAGCGTGGTGAGAAAGCCCTGTGTGGCGGCCGCCGTTCCGGCGACGTGACCCAGGGGCTCCATGGCGATGGAATTGAAGTTCGCGCCGACCCAGCCGAACTGGAACATGGCCACCGAAAACAGCACGAAGAACAGCACGAACGGCATGTAGCCGAATGCGGCCAGAACCAGCCAGACAAGGCTGACTGCGGTGAACCCCACCAGTGCCGTGTGAGACAGGCGGCGCATGCCGATGCGGCCCACAAGGCGCGAATTGGTGAAAGAGGATATCGCCATCAGGCCAGCACCGATGGCAAACAGTATCGGAAACCAGTCGGCGAGATCAAACGTGTCGATGTAGATCTGCTGCGCGGAGCTGATGAACCCGAAAAGGGATCCGAATATGCTGGTGGTGGCCAGCGTGTAGCAAAGCGCGATGCGGTTTGTGAGGACGAAGCCAAAACCCTTGGTGATGGAGGAAAACGTCAGTTCGCGCCGGTTTTCGGGCGCAAGGGTTTCGGGCAGGCGGAACGCGGCCCACGCGCCGAAGATGACCGCAAGCACAGCCATGGCAATGAAGATCTCGGACCAGTCTCCGAAAATCATGATGAGCTGTCCGATGCTGGGCGCAATGACGGGAATGACCATGAAGACCATCATGACCATGGACAGGACTTCTGCCATCTGGCGACCTCCGAAGACGTCGCGAATGGCTGAAACAGCGATAACGCGCGTCGTGGCAGCTCCGATTCCCTGCAGGAAACGCAACAACAGAATGGCGCCGAAACCGGGAGAAAAGGCTGCGACCAGCGACGCTGATACATAGAGCGCGAGGCCGAAGAAGAGTGGCGCCCGGCGCCCGAAACGATCAGAAACCGGACCGAAGATCAGCTGACCGCCACCAAGACCGGCCAGATAGGCAGTGACGATGTACTGGCGCGCATTTTCGTCGTGGACACCCAACTGAGCGCCGATCTGCTGCAGGGCCGGCAACATGATGTCGATAGCAAGCGCATTGAGCGACATGAGTGCCGCCGCCAGAGCGATGAACTCCGCACGACCGAGGGGTTTCTGCGGCTTCAGGGTTTCATCTGTGACGGGTTTTTCCATATCTCTCTCCAACGGACATCCAGCGATCACAGGACACGCCTGAAACCGCTCTCAAACGCCACCCCGGTTCGGCGCGGCATGCATGTGCTTCGCGGTGCGGGACAATCCCGGATTGAACCTCCGACGCGAAAAAATGCGCTGGCGGAAACCAGCGCATTGTCAGTGAGGAGCCACCCGGCGGGCAGGCTCTATCCCGAATTCGGTATCAGGCGGCGCCTTTGGCTGCCACACCCTTTTCACTGAGATGGGTCTGCAACTCGCCGGCCTGGAACATTTCGCGGATGATATCGCAACCGCCGACGAACTCTCCCTTGACGTAAAGCTGGGGGATTGTGGGCCAGTTGGAGTAGTCCTTGATGCCCTGGCGCAGGTCGTCGGAGGTGAGAACGTTGATGCCCTTGTACTCGACCCCGAGATAGTCGAGAATCTGAACGACCTGGCCCGAGAAACCGCATTGCGGGAAACCGGGCGTGCCCTTCATGAAAAGGACAACGTCGCTGCTCTTGATTTCGTTGTCGATGAATTCGTTGATGCCGCTCATCGCAAATCCTCATGTCGCCGGGGTCAAGACCCGGTTTTCAGTATCCAAGCGTTATGTATTGCACCATTTCACGGGGTGCAATGTCACAGGGCGAAAACTTTTTGTCTCGATCATTCCGGAGCGCTGGTCTGAAGCGCGAGCGCATGGAGCGCACCACCCATATTGCCCTTCAGCGCATTGTAGACCATCTGGTGCTGCTGCACACGAGACTTGCCACGGAAGCTTTCCGCCACCACTTCCGCTGCATAATGATCACCGTCTCCGGCGAGGTCACGGATCGTGACCTTTGCGTCCGGAATGCCTTCCTTGATCAGGCGTTCGATATCGGCAGCGTTCATAGCCATGAGGTGGCGATTCTCCAAATCAATCCATGTTTCCCCGAGATATGGCGCTTCCGGGAGAGAAGGTCAATCATGAGGCGGAAGGTGGAGGAGAGGCGCGGTGTCGCCCCGGCGCCCCGGCCAATGAAAACCGACATTGGCCGGGGCGCAGGTTCAGTCCATGAATGCGGGGAACCAGGCCTCGTGTGCTTGCTTCAGCGCGCTGACGGAAACGGGTGCAGCGGCGCCGAGGACAAGAGACTGGCCACCGGTCGTGCCGATGAGCACGGCGGGAACGCCAGCCTTTTTGGCCGCCGAGAGCACGGTTTCGTGGTTCTTTGTGGTCGCGACATAACGCCCCTGATCCTCGCCGAAAAAGGCTGAAACCGGAGCGGCGGGTGCATCGACCGTGGCGCCGATGCCGGAGGCAATGGCCATCTCGGCCAATGCGACGGCGAGGCCGCCATCCGAACAGTCGTGGGTGGCGGTAAGCGCGCCTGAGCGGATAAGGCCGCGCACCAGATCGCCGGCGCGCTTCTCATGGGCGAGGTCGACCGGGGGAGGCGGGCCTTCTGCACGACCGTGGATGTCGCGCAGATAGATCGATTGCCCCAGATGCGTGCCCCAGCCTTCCGGCGCGCCGATCAGCACGATGGCTTCACCTTCTGCGGCGAAGGCGGCGCGGGCAGCCTTCTGCCAGTCGGGGATCAGGCCGACACCGGCGATGGTGGGTGTGGGCGGGATCGCTTCGCCAAGCGTCTCGTTGTAGAGCGAGACATTGCCCGACACGATGGGAAAGCCGAGTGCGGTGCAGGCCTCGCCAATGCCCTTGATGGCGTGGACCAGCTGGCCCATGATTTCGGGCTTTTCGGGATTGCCAAAATTGAGATTGTCGGTGGACGCGAGCGGCTCGGCACCGGTGGCCGTGATGTTGCGCCAGCATTCGGCCACGGCCTGCTTGCCGCCTTCATAGGGGTCTGCTTCGCAATAGCGCGGCGTGACATCGGAGGAAAAGGCGAGGGCCTTGTTCTCCTGCCCGTCGACGCGGACAACGCCGGCGTCGCCACCTGGAAGGTGAAGCGAATTGCCCTGAATGAGCGTGTCATACTGCTCCCACACCCAGCGGCGGGAAGAAAGATCCGGCGAATTGAGAAGTTTCAGCAGGCTTTCCGCGATGTCGGTTTCGGGCACCGGCCCTGCGAGCGGTGCCTCGCGCTTCGGCTCGACCCATGGGCGGTCATATTCGGGTGCCTCGTCGCCAAGCTCCTTGATGGGGAGATTGGCCACTTCCTCGCCCTGATGCAGGATGCGGAAGCGCAGATCGTCGGTCGTCTTGCCGACAATGGCGAAATCGAGCCCCCATTTGTGGAAGATGGCTTCGGCCTCGTCGCGCTTTTCGGGCTGAAGCACCATGAGCATGCGCTCCTGGCTTTCCGACAGCATCATCTCATAGGCGCTCATGCGCTCTTCGCGCACGGGAACCCTGTCGAGATCGAGCTCGATGCCGAGATCACCCTTGGCGCCCATCTCGACGGCCGAGCAGGTGAGACCGGCTGCACCCATGTCCTGAATGGCGATGACGGCGCCAGTGGCCATCAGTTCAAGACAGGCTTCGAGCAGGCATTTTTCGGTGAACGGATCGCCGACCTGCACGGTGGGGCGCTTTTCATCGATGCCTTCGTCGAATTCGGCCGACGCCATGGTCGCGCCGCCGACACCGTCGCGGCCGGTCTTGGCACCGAGATAGACGACGGGCAGGCCGACGCCTTCGGCCTTCGAATAGAAGATCGCGTTGGTTTCGGCGATGCCAGCGGCAAAGGCATTGACCAGAATGTTGCCATTGTAGCGGGCGTCGAAATTGACCTCGCCACCGACCGTGGGAACGCCGAAGGAATTGCCATAGCCGCCAATGCCGGAAACGACGCCGGCCACCAGATGCTTCGTCTTGGGGTGATCGGGCGCACCGAAGCGCAGCGCGTTCATGGCCGCGACCGGGCGCGCGCCCATGGTGAACACATCGCGCAAAATGCCGCCGACGCCGGTGGCCGCGCCCTGATAGGGCTCGATATAGGAGGGGTGGTTGTGGCTCTCCATCTTGAAGACCACGCACTGGCCGTCTCCGATGTCGACCACGCCGGCATTCTCGCCCGGACCCTGAATGACCTGCGGGCCCGATGTGGGCAGCGTGCGCAGCCATTTTTTCGAGCTCTTGTAGGAACAGTGCTCGTTCCACATGGCGGAGAAAATGCCGAGCTCGGTAAAGCTCGGCTCGCGGCCGATCAGATCGAGGATGCGCTGGTATTCTTCGGGCTTCAAGCCGTGGGCGGCGATGAGGTCTTCTGTGATCGGGATGTGATTGGGAATGGTCATGTGGTCGGCACGGTCCCTGCAAAGGGGTTGCTTAGGCTATCTCGCGCCTGCGTTACAGTATTGTGCCGGGATAATCCACTTCCCTTTGCCGGTTTTCATCAGCCAGGGGCCGGAAACGGCGGATCGGGTCGCCGACGGCGCCCTGTTCGAACTAGACCGGCTTATCGTACCGGTTGGGCCTGACGCCTGCCATCATGCGGTCGGCCATGACGGCAACGCGTCCCAGAAAGACGAAGGTGAGGAGGATGGCTCCCATGGTGACGAGCACACTCGGCCAGCCATGCATCTCCACGTCGAGGAACGGGTAGGGGACCTCGCCCGCGATCGGCGCGCGCATCAGCACATAGACCGAGTAGACCAGCGGATAGACGACAAAGAGCGGCACATGGCGCCAGGTGAGCGTGCCGTCCGCTCCCGCCCTGAGCCACCATACGAGATAGATTGTCGGCGCGATGTAGTGAAGGGTGACATCACAGAGCAGGAAAAGCCCCTTCGGCTGCCAAAGCGCCGACAGAAGGAGCCAGTAGATGATGGCCACCACGGTGATGGCCACCGCGACACCGGCGCGGACCCAGGCTTGGCTGAAAAAACGCAGACGGCCCGTCAGCGCTGCCATATGAACCAGCACCACAAGGATGTTGGTGAGAATTGTGAAGAACGAGAAAAAGAACACGACGGAGCCGACAAGGCTGCGCCCCGCCTCCATGGACGAGGTGAGGGTCAGGCCGAATTGCAGAATGAGAGCGGCCAGACCGACGAAAAGGCCGGTAACATTCAGAATTTTAGCCATGGGAAACCCCCGGAAACATAGACGGAACGCTTGCAATAGTTTTTGAATCTAAATTTAAGGTTTAGACCTAAAGCGATTTAACTGCCGTTTTATGGCAATTTATCAATCAGGCGGTGTCTGAGCTGTCTTTCAGCAACCGGATGCACCGGACGACCAGCGCATGATGTCGGCATTGATCTGCGCGCCGGCGCGGGTGGAGGCAAGCGGGCCATAAGTGTAAACCCGGGTCGGCGGGCCGGAGGCCTCGATCACGAGCAGGGGCAGGCCCTGTTGTTTCTTGCTGCGCATGATGAGGAGGCGCGGTCGCCCCACACGCGTGTCGAGCTCGGGGATCATGTGCAGATCGCGAAAACGTCGGTCACCGGAACGCATCCAGCATTTGGCGCCATTGCTGTTGATGTTCTGCAGGGCCGCGACCGGACTGGGGGCGCCGACCTGAAGACTGAGAGGACCGCCCATCGGTTCTGTCTGACAGGCTGCCAGTGCCAGAACGGGAGCGATCAGCGCGAGGCGAAAGCTTCGGGGTGATGGAAGACCAAAAGCTCCGGCACGCTCCATCAGGCGGCTTTCTCTAACAGGCCTGCGAAAAGCGCGCGCCCGTCATCGCCACCATGGGCGGCTTCGATCAGGTTTTCCGGGTGCGGCATCATGCCAAGCACATTGCCGCTCTTGCTGACAATGCCGGCAATGTCGTTGACCGAACCATTGGGATTGGTGCCTTCGGCATAGCGGAAGGTAACCTGGCCTTCGCCCTCGATGCGCCCGAGTGTCTCGGTATCGGCAAAATAATTGCCGTCGTGATGGGCGACGGGGCAACGGATGATCTGGCCCTGTTGATAACCGCGCGTGAAGGCGGTGTTGGCGTTGGTGACTTCGAGCCTGACTTCGCGGCAGACGAATTTCAGCGACGCGTTGCGCATGAGCGCGCCGGGCAGGAGGCCCATTTCGAGCAGGACCTGGAATCCGTTGCACACACCCATGACGAGCACGCCCCTGCGGGCTTTCTCGGCCACGGCCCTGCATGACCGGCATGCGCGCGGCAATGGCGCCGCAGCGCAGATAATCACCATAGGAAAAACCGCCGGGAATGACCACCAGATCGACATCGGGAAGTTCTGTTTCAGTCTGCCAGACGGTGATCGGCGCCTTTCCGGAAATTCTGGTGAGCGCTGCAATCATGTCGCGGTCGCGATTGAGGCCGGGAAGCTGGATGATGGCTGATTTCATGGGGACTGATCGCTCGGGCTTGGATCGTAGGGTTTTTGCGGGCCTTCGGCCAGTTCACGGAGTTCGAGGCGGCGTTCTATGCGGTCAAGGCGCTGATCCTGACGCGCGAGCGTGCCATAGATATTATGGATGTCGCCATGCATTGCGACCATGCTCCCCCTCAGATTGTTCACCTCGGCCTTTATGTCGCTCAAGGCGAAATCGATCTTGTCAAACCGCTCCTGCATTTTTTTGAGCAGTTCGTACATGAACTCGTTCGTCGCCTCCGCCATGATGTGTCTCCGTCTCCACAACCTCAGGTAACGGAGATAGTGTAGTCTTCAATCACCGTATTCGCCAGAAGCTTTTCGCACATGGCGTTGAGGTCGCTCTCAGCCTTGGCCTTGTCGGAGCCTTCAAGCTCCAGGTCGAAGACCTTGCCCTGACGCACGGAGCCGACATCGGAAAAGCCGAGCGCGTCGAGCGCGCCTTCAATGGCTTTTCCCTGCGGGTCCAGAACGCCGTTCTTCAACGTCACGGTGACGCGGGCCTTGATCACGTTTGTGCTCCTGATTTTCCGGACGCTGCCTAGTGGCGCGTCTTGTTGTCCTTAGAAGATACGAGCACGGGCCCGGTCCCCCGGGGTGGCTCGTTCTCGTTCATGATTCCGAGACGCCGCGCGACCTCCTGATAGGCTTCGACAAGCCCGCCCATGTCGCGGCGGAAGCGGTCCTTGTCCATCTTGTCCTGGGTGGTGGTGTCCCACAGGCGGCAGGAATCAGGCGAAATCTCGTCGGCAACGACAATCCGCATCATGTCGTTTTCCCAAAGCCGGCCGCACTCGATCTTGAAATCGACGAGCTGGATGCCGACACCGAGGAAAAGACCGGTCAGGAAGTCGTTGACGCGGATGGCAAGCGCCATCATGTCGTCGATCTCTGCCGGGCTTGCCCAGCCGAACGCCGTGACATGCTCTTCCGACACCATCGGATCGTCCAGCGCATCGGCCTTGTAATAGAATTCGATGATGGAACGCGGCAGAACCGTGCCTTCCTCAAGACCGAGACGTTTTGCAAGCGAACCGGCGGCGATGTTGCGCACCACGATCTCCAGCGGAATGATCTCCACTTCCTTGATCAGCTGTTCACGCATGTTGAGGCGGCGAATGAAATGCGTCGGAATGCCGATACGGTTCAGGTGTTCGAATATGTATTCGGAGATGCGGTTGTTGAGCACGCCCTTGCCATCGACAATCTCGTGCTTCTTCTTGTTGAAGGCTGTGGCGTCGTCCTTGAAGAACTGGATCAAGGTGCCGGGCTCGGGGCCTTCATAGAGAATCTTGGCCTTGCCCTCATAAATGCGGCGACGACGGTTCATGGCTTTTCCTGGTCCGTTGCCTAGACAGGGAAACTTCGTGCGGAAGTTCCGCAATGCGGCAGTTACAAAGATGCGTTGTTTCACGGGGTCTCTAGCGCAAACCCACCCATACCACAATTGCCATTTGCGAATGCCAACGTGTTTGTGACGGACCAGGCAAAGCGAGAATGCGCCCAATGAGCGTATTGACCCGGGGCTGGGCATCTGGTTTCTGCTTTCCAACCAGTTGTTTTTGCATCGCCAGGCGATGCACGTGCCGGAGGATTTGCGAATGGCAAACATGAAAGACCGTGAAGACGCTTTCGAGAACAAGTTCGTTCACGACGAGACACAGAAG
Organism: Nitratireductor sp. GISD-1A_MAKvit; assembly: GCF_040819555.1. GTDB lineage: Bacteria > Pseudomonadota > Alphaproteobacteria > Rhizobiales > Rhizobiaceae > Nitratireductor. The sequence continues at coordinate 2,517,954 of NZ_CP161920.1, read as the reverse complement.
TTCAAGGCCATGGCACGCCGCAACCGGATGCTTGGTGAATGGGCAGCCGAAAAGCTCGGCAAGAGCGGTGAGGAAGCCGAAGCCTATGCGCGCGAAGTGATGAATGCCGACTTCGAGGAAGCCGGAGACGATGATGTTTTCCGCAAGGTGCGCAAGGATTTCGACGCCGCCGGCGTCGAGCTTTCCGACCACCAGATCCGCCGCACCATGGATGAACTGCTCGCCACTGCGCTTGAGCAGATCAAGGACGGCGAATAGCCTTGCCGTTCTCTTCGCTCGCCACGCGGCTTGAGGCAGGGGAGGCCGTGTTCTCCGCCTGGTCTCTGATTCCCGATTCGCAGACGGTTGAAACCATTGCCGGTCTGGATTTCGGCGCTGTCACGCTCGACATGCAGCATGGCGGTCACCACGAAGACAGCGTGTTGCGTGGCGTGGCGGGAATTCGATTTCACCGCAAACATGCGGTGGTTCGCATTCCAGTGGGCCGGTTCGACATGGCCAGCCGTGCGCTCGACATGGGCGCAGAAGCGGTGATCGCGCCCATGGTGAACACGGTGGAGGATGCAAAGGCCTTTGCCGAAGCCATGAAATATCCCCCCGTGGGGCTGCGCTCATGGGGCCCGGGCTTTGCAATGTCACGCACCGGTGCATCCGACGGGCAGAACTGGCTCGGCACGGCCAATGCCGCCACGCTTGCTTTCGCGATGGTTGAAACGCGACAGGCATTTTCGCTGCTCGACGACATTCTGGGCGTGGAAGGCATTGACGGGGTGCTCGTCGGCCCGTCGGATTTTTCCATTGCCTGGTCGAATGGAGACACGGTCGATCCGGCGCTTGAGGAGATGATGCCCGCCATCACCTCCATCGCGGCAAAGGCGAGGACCGCAGGCAAACATGCCGCCATCTATGTGGTGGACCCGACACTCGTGGGGAGGTTCTATGCCATGGGGTTCCGGTTTTTCGCCATGGGGGCGGAGGCCGATTACATGACGCAAGGCGCCGCGTCCATGCTGTCTGCGGCGCGCGATTCCATCGGGAGCTGAACGCTCAAAGCTGCTGCAGGAACTTGGCGAAGGTCATCGAACCTTCCGGCCATGGGCCGAACCCCGATTCGGCATTGATGTGACCGGACTCTCCGGCATCCAGAAATAGCGAACCCCACGCGGCAGCAATGTCTTCGGCAACCTCGAAGGCACAGAAATGGTCGTTTCGGCTCGCGATGGTGATGGACGGAAACGGCAGGGGATTGCGGGGGTAGGGCCCGAAGGTCATCAGGTGTTTTGGCCGGATCTTGCTGTTTGCCACATCGGGGGGAGCGACGAAAAATGCACCCGCCACCGGTTTTGTGAATTCCGGAATGGCCTGAACGGCTGTGGCAACGCCCAGAGAATGGGCGACGAGAACGACCGGTTTTTCCGCTTCGTTGACGGCCTTGACGACATTGGCGACCCAGTCGTCGCGCACCGGCTTCGACCACGCTTCCTGCTCGACGCGCCGCGCCGATTTCAGCCGGGACTGCCAGCGGGTCTGCCAGTGATCGGGCCCGGAATTCGTGTAACCGGGAATGATGAGGATATCGGCGTCTGAAGCTTTCATGGCCGGCCATGTAGCCATCGTCTCCGTGCCATGCAAGCGCTCGGGGAGGTTGTGGCAAAAATTGTCGATATTTCGAACGATTTTTTTGTGATTGTATCCGCATCGGTGAACGAAGTGTTCGCCCGTCAGGCGCTTGCGCATGAGACAAGGCCGCGCCACTTTCCGCAGAAGCAAACGGTGGGCAGCCGGATCGGCAAGCCATCGGTTTCAATGGAGTTCTGGCAATGAGTGGTGTTCCCTTTGCAGCGACCGCGCCGGTAAGCATCGGCCGTGTCGGCCTGAAAGCACGTGACGCGCAGAAACTGGCAGCGTTCTACGCGGACATTCTCGGCCTTCGGGAGATGGACGGTGAGGGCGGTGCGATTGCGCTGGGGGTTGGCGGCCGCACCCTGATGGAGATCTCCGAGGACCGTTCTGCCGAGCCGGACAGTCCGCGCGAGGCCGGGCTCTTTCACACGGCGTTTCTGCTGCCGCAGCGGACTGATCTGGCACGCTGGTCGCTCTTTGCGCGGGACAATGGCTTGCGGATTGAGGGCGCCTCCGATCATCTGGTCAGCGAAGCGCTTTATCTTTCGGACCCGGAAGGCAACGGGATCGAAATCTATGCAGACCGTGCTCCCGATAGCTGGACGAGGAACGACGACGGCATTGCGATGGCGACCGAACCGCTCGATTTCGGCAGCCTGCTTTCCACGCTATCGCAAGACGATGCTGGCTGGCACGGTGCGCCGGAAAACACGGTGATCGGCCATGTGCATCTGCGCGTTGGCGATCGGGGAGTGGCGGAAACCTGGTGGCACGAGGCGCAGGGGTTCGACACGATGGCGCGCTATGGATCACAGGCGGTGTTTCTGGCGACGGGCGGATATCATCATCACATTGGCGCAAACAGCTGGCGCAGTGCCGGGGCCGGCCAGCGCAACCCGAACCGCACGGGCCTCTCCTGGATTGAACTGAAGAGCAGGAATGCAACGGCTGAGAAGGAAGTCGCGGATCCATGGGGGACGGTGATCCGCGTGTCTCCAACGCGCTGAGGCGGTTTGCGGGCAAAAACAAAACGCCGGCACATCGGGTGATGCGCCGGCGTTCTTGCGTTTCGGGGCAGGTGGATCAGCTTTCGCCGAAAACCCGTTCGAAGATCGTGTCCACATGCTTGGTGTGGTAGCCGAGGTCGAATTTTTCGCGGATCTCGTCTTCCGAGAGTGCGGCGCGCACATCCTTGTCGCCGAGAAGCTCCTCAAGGAAGTCGGCGCCGTGTTCCCAGACCTTCATGGCATTGCGCTGCACCAGCCGGTAGGCATCTTCGCGCGACACGCCTGCCTGGGTGAGCGCCAGCAGCACGCGCTGCGAATGGACGAGGCCACGGAACCTGTTGAGGTTTTTCTCCATCGCCTCGGGATAGACCACCAGCTTTTCCATCATGCCGGTAAGCCGCATGAGCGCGAAATCGAGCGTGACGGTGGCGTCCGGACCGATCATGCGCTCGACGGAGGAGTGGGAGATGTCGCGCTCGTGCCAGAGCGCCACGTTTTCCATGGCGGGCGTCGCATAGGCGCGGACCATGCGGGCAAGGCCGGTCAGGTTTTCCGACAGGACCGGATTGCGCTTGTGCGGCATGGCCGACGAGCCCTTCTGACCCGGCGAGAAATACTCTTCGGCTTCCAGAACCTCGGTGCGCTGCAGGTGACGCACTTCCACCGAGAGCCGCTCGATGGAGGAGGCGATCACGGCGAGCGTGGCGAAATACATGGCGTGGCGATCACGCGGGATAACCTGGGTGGAGACGGGCTCCGGCTTCAGGCCCATTTTCTCCGCAACATGCGCCTCGACGCTCGGGTCGATATTGGCGAAGGTGCCGACAGCGCCGGAAATGGCGCAGGTGGCGATCTCTTCACGCGCGTTGACAAGGCGGGTGCGGCAGCGCTCGAACTCGGCATAGGCCTGCGCCAGCTTGACGCCGAATGTGGTCGGCTCGGCATGGATGCCGTGGCTGCGGCCGATGGTGACGGTGTCCTTGTGCTCGAAGGCACGCTTCTTGAGGGCCGCGAGCAGCCTGTCGAGATCGTCGAGCAGGATGTCGGTGGCGCGCACGAGCTGGACGCTGAGGCAGGTGTCGAGCACGTCGGAAGAGGTCATGCCCTGGTGGACGAAGCGGGCTTCGGGGCCGACGATTTCCGCCAGATGTGTCAGAAAGGCGATGACGTCATGCTTCGTCTCGCGCTCGATCTCGTCGATGCGGTCGATGTCGAAGGTGGCGTTGCCGGCCTTTTCCCAGATGGTTTTTGCGGCTTCCTTCGGCACGATGCCGAGCTCGGCCATCGCGTCTGCCGCGTGTGCCTCGATTTCGAACCAGATGCGGAATTTGGTCTCGGGCGACCAGATTGCGGCCATTTCCGGCCGCGAATAGCGCGGGATCATGCGTGGCTTGCCTTCCATGAAAGTGGGGTCGGCGCCTGACTAGCAGAGCTGCGCGATTTCCTCAACGCGGCCTGACGGCATAGACGAGCGAGAGGGCGAAAAGTGCGGCCAATCCCCAGGGAAAATAAATCCTGAGGCCCAGCACGGCGAACTGATAGAGCGCGCCGGCCGTGGTGAAGACGAAATGAATGATCCAACTGGGGGACAGAAACGCGCCATGCCACTGGGCGTAGTAAAGGCGGTACTGCATGGCATAGAGCGCTGCCGTGATGGCGAGCGTTGCAATGGCAAAGGCGAGAAAGGCAGCCGAAAAGCGTGTTTCGGCCCTCGCATTGCGAGCGACCAGCGCCTGCATGAAATGGCCTGCGGGAAAGGCAAGCGCGCCGCCAAGGGCGAATAGCGCGCCAAGCAGGAGGGCGCGCGGCTCTGCCTGCCACTCCAGCTGGCGGGAAAGGAGGATGACGGCGTTGGCGCCCATCACGCCGCCCCAAAGGGCAGCGCCGGCAAAAGCCACGCGCGGCGAGGGCAAGGCCTTCCGGAGCCGGGCAAAAAACGGTCTCATGATGACGTGATGTCTCTGCCGCCCGCCAATAACACGGATCAGAGCCGGCCGGTCACGGCGATGAAACGGTGATCGGGGCCCTCGAAGCCCACCTTGCGCACGGCGATGATAACGGCAAAGACGGGGGCGGCCTCTGCGGGATAAAGGGTCTGGACGCCGGTGAGCGCATAGCCGAGCGGGCAGCCGCGGCTTTGCGGAATGGCGCTGTCTTCATGCACGGTCTCTGTCTGCATGCCCGGCTCGGTAGCGATGCGGGTGAGGCGGAAACCGGTCGGCTCGCCAAACCCGTAGCATTCGGCGCCGTCGGGCATGGGGAGTTCCGTCAGGCGAAACTCGAGAGGACTGTCGATGGAAGGAAAAACCGGGCGCGGACTGACGGCCAGGCGGAAGGGATCGGCCGATTGCTCCGTAACGGCGTTCCAGCCGGCGGTGAAGCCGCGATTCCTGGCGAGAACAGTATCGGAAATGACGGACTGGGCCTGGGATTTTGCCTGGGCGCGGGCATCGAATACGCTGGCGCCGTCCTGTTGAAGCGTCACGCGGATCGGCGTGCCGGGCAGGAAACTGTCGCTGGCCGTGTCGATGTAATAGCGGTTTGCATAGGCGAAGCCAGACCCGTCCTGAACGCCGTATTCCTCGAAGGCGAAGGTGCTCCCATCGGCTGAAAAGCCGAGGATTTCGACTGTGGCCGTGTCGCCGGCCCGGACCGTCAGTGCCGAGGCGAACATGGTGGCAATGACGAGAATGAAACGAACGATCTTCATGAAAATACCCCTCCCGGCATGCTGGCCCTAGCGTGCCGCTCCGTGTTTCTGCGTCCAGGCCGGAATCATATCACGTTCGGCCGGCGTTGCGGCAAAAACACCGCGGGCGATGGCACGGGCCATGGTTGCGGCGGCGGCGGCGTTGAGATCGATCACGTCCTCGAGATCAAGCGGCGTTTCATTGCGGCCGGTCGACAGGGCGAAGACGAGATCGCCGTCGACGGGCGTGTGGGCTGGCCAGATGGCGCGCGCAAAACCGTCATGGGCAGCGATGGCGAGACGCTTTGCGGCGGGCTTGTCGAGCTTTGCATCGGTGGCGATGACGGCAATGGTGGTGTTGCCGCGCGCGGCCGTGCGCATTTTCGTGGTGACGCTGGAACCATCCGCCGGAAGCGGGTGAGGCAGGCCAAGGCCGCCGAACTCGCCATCGATTTCAAATGGAGCAGCCCAGAAATGCGGCGTGGTTCCGACGGTGACGGAGCCTACGGCGTTGACGGCGACCAAAGCGCCTATGGTGACGCCGTTTTCAAGAACCGTTGAGGCGGAGCCGAGCCCGCCCTTGAGGGTTGCCGTGGTAGCGCCAGTGCCAGCACCCGCGGTGCCGATCTCGAACTCCTCGGATGCCGCCATGGCGGCGGAAAAGCCGAAATCGCGATAGGGCGAAAAACGGCCCCAGTCCTTGTCGCCGCCATTGGGCAGGTCGAACAGGATGGCACCTGGCACGATGGGCACGCGAAAGCCCAGAATTTCGAACCCCCGACCCATTTCGCGAAGTGCTGCCTGAACGCCGGCCGCCGCGTCGATGCCGAAGGCCGAGCCGCCCGACAGTGTGATCGCGTCCACCCCGTCGACCAGATTGTGGGGCTCGAGCGCGTCGGTTTCGCGCGTGCCCGGCGCGCCGCCGAGAACCTGCACACCTGCCGTTGCCGGTGTTTCGCAAAGAATCGCCGTGACGCCGGATTTCACGCGCTCGTCGGCGTGATTGCCGACCGCAAGCCCCTCGACATCGGTGATCAGGTTGCGTTTGCCCCTGCGCCACATCATTCCACCTCTTTGAAGGTCTGCCCGTCAAAGCGAAACAGTCGGTAAAGCGGCTGCACAAGATCGCCCTTTTCATCGAAGGCGTGCGGTCCGAGTGCAGTCTGGAAGGTCTGCGCGGCGAGCGCTTCGGCGGCGGTCCCCTCCGAAGCCGTTGCGGCAAGGGCGATTTCCATGGCCGCATAGCCAGGAAGAACATAGCCGTCGGGAACGATTTCGGCTTCCTCAAGCGCCCTGCGTGCTTGTTCGCTCGCAATGTCGGCCCACCGTGGCAAGCCAATCATCAGTGTTCCCTCCGCAAGTGGGACGGCGCTTTCCTCGGCGCGCAGAGCCTCGCCGCCGGCAATGGTGAGATCGTAGTCCATGCCGGATGCATCGCGCGCGAGAATGGCGATATCGCTGCGGTCTCCGCCCACGAAGACATGGGTTGCGCCCGAACGTTTCAGCCGGCCTGCCAGACCGATCTGATTGTCGAGCTGCGGGCGGAACGTATCGATGAAGACAGGCTTGAGCTCCTGCAGCTCGGCCGTTGCACGCAGGTTCTCAGACAGTTCGCGCCCATAGATGGTTCCATCGTCGACAATGGCAAAGAAGGCATCGCGCCAGCGAGGCAGGAGCAGCCGCGCCACGGCATCGCGCTCTGCATCTGCCCGGGGCGCGGTGCGGAAAACGGGCCAGCCCGTTCGTTCGCGCTGGTCCGTGAGGGTTGCCGTGCGCACACCGGGCGTGATGACGGGAACGCCGGCTTCGGCAAAGAGAGGCAGGGCCGCCTCGATGGCGTCCGTGCACAGAAATCCAACCACCACAGACACCTTCTGTTCGATCAGTGTTCTGGCGGCGGCTTCACCCGCCTCGGCACTGCACCTGGTGTCTGCCTCGACGATCCGGGCATCCGCCGATCGAGCGGCGACGCGTGCACCGTCGCGCATCTGTTGCCCAAGAAGACCGAAACTTTCGCTCAACGGCGCGGCCAGCCCGACAGCCTGCTCCTGCGCGTTGGCGGCAGGCAGGCTGAAGGCAGCAAGGCTGCACAGAATGAGAAAGGCGGAGCAACGCATATCTTGAGTTCAGTCACCCGTTGGACGGTTGCGCAGTAGCATGAGAATCAGCCGGCTCGCACCTGAAGTTAACCGCAAAGCTGAAGTTCTGGTAAATAACTGTGTCGTAAAGCAGTTCGGACAATGGGGGCCTTTCCGGCGGGACCCTGCTGGCGCAGCGCTTTTTCGGATTTTGGGCTGTCGGTTCCCGACGTGCCTTGGTAAGGCTCTCCGCAAATCCTATATCGCACATGTGAGTTGAAAAGAGTTGACTGTGCTGAAGACCAACGAGATCGAACCGCGCCACTATCGCGATGCAATGGCCCGTTTTGCAGGTGCCGTTCATGTTGTCACCACTGATGGCCCGGCTGGTCGGCGCGGTGTGACGGCCATTGCGGCGTGTTCGGTCTCGGACAATCCGCCCACGGTGCTGGTCTGTCTCAATCGCGAAAACCCGAACAATGACAGCTTTCTGAAGAACGGTGTGTTCGCGCTCAACACGCTGACGGCGGATCACCAGGAACTGTCCAACGCATTCTCGGGGCTGACCGGGCTCTCCCCCGAGGAGCGCTTTGCGATGGCCCCCTGGAAAACGATCGCCACCGGCGCGCCCACGCTTCCTGACGCACTTGCGGTGTTCGACTGCCATGTGGTCGAGACGGTCGAAATGGGCACGCACCGGGTCTATTTCGGCCGGGTCGCTGGCCTCAGCATCGGCGATAAATCCAGCCCGCTCCTCTATCATGAGCGGGCATACCGGGTATTGTAGCCTCTCGATCCTGAACGCCATTCGGGAAACATTGGGGGAATGATGGACCAAACGAGCTCACGCGGCCTGCCGCAATCCATCGATGAAACGCTGGCGCTTCTGACGGACGGCGGCTATGTGGCCGACCGTTCGCTGGCCACCGTGCTTTATCTCAGCCTGACGATGCAGCGCCCGCTTTTTCTGGAAGGCGAGGCGGGTGTGGGCAAAACCGAGATCGCCAAAGTGCTTGCGGACCGGCTCGGCCGAAAGCTCATCCGGCTGCAATGTTATGAAGGGCTCGATGTCTCATCTGCCGTCTATGAGTGGAACTATGCGGCGCAGATGATCGAGATCCGGATGGCCGAGGCGGCAGGGGTCCACGACCGCGCGGAGATGGAAAGCGGTGTATTCTCCGAAAAACACCTGATCCGGCGTCCGGTTCTGGAAGCGCTGGAAAGCAGCCTGGATGGACCGCCGATCTTCCTGATCGATGAGCTCGACCGGGCGGATGAGGCATTCGAGGCTTATCTTCTGGAAGTGCTGTCGGACTTTCAGGTGAGCGTGCCGGAACTGGGCACGATCAAGGCTGCCGAACCGCCGATTGTCGTCATCACCACCAACCGCACGCGCGAGATCCACGATGCGCTGAAGCGGCGCTGCCTTTATCACTGGGTCGATTATCCGGATGCGCAGCGCGAGCTCGATATTCTTGCCCGCAAGGTGCCGAACGCCAATGCGACGCTGGCAAAGCAGATCGTGGTGTTTGTGCAGAAACTGCGTGAGCTTGATCTCTTCAAGGCTCCTGGCGTTGCCGAAACCATTGACTGGGCCACGGCGCTGACCGCGCTTGGCAAGGACGGGCTCGATGCCGAATCCGTCTCGGACACGATGGGCGTGCTTCTGAAATATCAGGATGACATTGCGCGCATGGAAGAGGGCGAGGGCGCGCGGGTGCTGGAAGAGGTGAGGGCCGGCTGAATGGCTGCCGCCCCGGCATCACGCAGATCGGCAGAAGGCGAGCCGCAGGGCGCGCGACTGGCAAGCCGCATTGTCGGCTTTGCCCGCATGCTGCGCCGCGCGGGGCTGAGGATCGGCCCGGCCGCGGTGATGGATGCGGTGCGCGCGGTGCTTGCTGTCGGTATCGAGAACCGTTCCGATTTCTACTGGACCCTTCATTCGACGATGATCTCGCGGCGCGAGGATCATGCGGTGTTCGATGCCGTGTTCCGCCTTTACTGGGCGCGGCTTGAGGATCGTGATGAGACGGACGATGGCGGGGATGGCGAAGAGGCGGAGGTTCTGCGCGAGAAGAAACGTGCGGGAGACCGGCGTGCCGAAGATGCGCTGGATGAGGAGCGGCGCGCGATCATCAGGAAACGCCCGGAATTCGAGCTGGATGCGCGCCTTTCCTTCACGGCGATGGAGGTGCTGCGCAACAAGGATTTCGCGCAGATGTCGGCGGCTGAACTGGCGGAGGCGCGCCTTGCCATGCGTGATCTCACACTGCCGTTTGACAGGGTGGCGACACGCCGTTTCAGAGCCAACCCGCGTGGTGCGCGGATTGACCCCCATGCCATGCTGCGGTCGAGCCTGCGCACGGGCGGTGATCTGATCCTGCCGAGATTCCGCTCGCCGCGCGAGATCGCGCCGCCGCTGGTGGCGCTGGTCGATATTTCCGGTTCGATGAGCCAGTATTCGCGTGTTTTCCTGCATTTTCTCCATGCGCTGACGGAAAAGCGCAGGCGCGTTCACAGTTTCACCTTTGGCACGCGGCTGACCAACATCACGCGTGCGCTTAGCCGGCGCGACCCGGACGAGGCGATTGACGAGGCCTCAGACACGGTGCGTGACTGGTCGGGCGGCACACGGATCGGCACGGCGCTGGGCGATTTCAACCGGCTGTGGTCGCGCCGGGTTCTGGGGCAGGGTGCCATCGTGCTTCTGATCACCGACGGGCTGGAGCGCGATCATATCGAGGTTCTGTCACGCGAGATGGAACGGCTTTCGAAATCCTGCCGGCGACTGATCTGGCTGAACCCGCTGCTCGGTTTCGACGGGTTTGAGCCGCGTGCACGCGGCATGCGCGCCATGCTTCCGCATGTGGACGAGCTGCGGCCCGTGCATTCTCTCGATGCGCTTGGCGATCTCGTTGCAGCGCTGACGGCGCCGACCCTTGGCGGGGACTTGGCACGGCACTTCCAGCGTGCCCATATGAGAGGCGGGAGAAACGCCAATGTCTGATCTTGTGCACAAGGACGATGCGCGCGATCCGCTGATGATCGCGGAGGAATGGATGAGGGCCGGCCGCGACGTGGCGATTGCCACCGTGGTGGAAACCTGGGGCTCTGCGCCGCGGCCCGTGGGTAGCCATCTGGTGATCGACACGGAGGGCAATTTCGAGGGCTCGGTTTCGGGCGGCTGCGTGGAGGGTGCGGTGGTGGCGGAGGCCGCTGACGTGCTTGCCGAGGGCAAGGCGCGCATGCTGGAATTCGGTGTCGCCGACGAGACCGCCTGGGAGGTGGGCCTTTCCTGCGGCGGGCGCATCAGGGTTTATGTGGAGAGGCTCGGCTAGTGGACCCGCATTCGCTGAAGAAACTGAACGCGCTGAGGCGCGAGCGCCAGGCCGCGATCCTGCTGACGGATCTGGGCGACGGTCGCGACCGGGTGGTCGGCGAGGGCGATGCGGTGGCGGGAGCTCTTGGGGAGGCCGTTGCGTGCGCCTTTCGCTCTGGAAAATCCGGGGTGGCCGAGGTCGATGGCCGGAAGTTTTTCCTCAACGTGCATCTGCCCGCGCCGCGTCTGGTGGTGATCGGAGCGGTGCATATCAGCCAGGCGCTGGCACCGATGGCGAAGATCGCCGGGTTTGACCTGACAGTCATCGATCCGCGCACCGCCTTTGCCTCGCCGGAGCGTTTTTCCGATGTTGTGCTCCACGCCGAATGGCCCGACGAAGCGCTGGCCCGCCAGCCGCTTGATGCCTATACGGCGCTGGCCGCGCTCACGCACGATCCCAAGATTGATGATCCGGCCCTGAGAGCGGCGTTCGAGGCAGAGTGTTTCTACATTGGTGCGCTGGGAAGCCGGAAGACCCACGCAAAACGTGTGGAGCGGCTGACCGGGGCCGGTGTGGCGGCTGAGGCGCTCGAGCGCATCGATGCGCCCATCGGGCTCGATATCGGGGCGGCGACGCCAGCCGAGATCGCCGTGGCGGTGCTGGGAGCGGTGATCAGGGCGCTGAGAACACGAGGGCTTCAGGCGGGGAGTGTTTCGGCGTGAAGTTCGGGCCAATAGCCATAGACGAGGCCGAAGGGGCGGTGCTTGCGCATTCCATGCTGGCCGGAGGCGCCCGGCTGCGCAAGGCGCATCGGCTGACGGCAGAGGACATTGCGCTTTTGCAGGCCGAAGGGGTATCGACCGTGATTGCCGCAAAGCTGGAGCCCGGCGATCTGGATGAAGACCGGGCGGCGGCGCGGCTGGCGGAGCATCTTGTCGTGGACGGGATCGTCGCACGGGCGCCGGCCACGGGGCGCGTGAACCTTTACGCCGAAAAGGCGGGGCTGTTCATTGTCGACAGGGGCGCGGTCGATCGACTGAACGCCGTAGACCCGGCCATCACGCTTGCCACGCTGCCAGATTACAGCGCGGTGGCCGAAGGGCAGATGGTGGCCACGGTGAAAATCATCCCCTTCGCGGTCTCGGCCGGGCGGGTGGACGAGGCGATGGAAAAGGTGCGTGCAAGCGTTTTTCGCCTTGCGCCCTTCCGGCCGCACGCGGTGGGCATGGTGCAGACGGCACTGCCGAGCCTGAAAGACAGCGTGCTCGACAAGACGGCGCGGATCACCGGGGATCGGCTGGCACGATCGGGAAGCCGCGTGACGCGCGAATTGCGGCCGGCGCATGAAACAGACGCCGTCGCGCGCGCGCTGCGTGCACTCAGGGATGAAAGCGACATGCTGCTCGTTTTCGGTGCATCGGCGGTGTGTGACGCCGATGACGTGATACCAGCTGCCATCCGCAGGGCGGGCGGCACGGTGGAGCGGGTCGGCATGCCGGTCGATCCGGGCAATCTTCTGGTGCTGGGCACGATTGACGGCAAGCCGGTGATCGGCGCGCCGGGTTGCGCGCGCAGCCCCAAAACGAACGGGTTCGACTGGGTGCTCGACCGGTTGATGGCGGGGCTTGCGGTTTCTTCCGCAGACATTGCCGGGATGGGCGTCGGCGGGCTGCTCGCCGAAATTCCAACGCGACCGCAACCGCGCGAAGGAAAGGGAGAGCCGCGGGAACTGGCCGTGTGGGGCGTGCTTCTGGCGGCGGGCCAGTCGCGCCGGATGGGGGATCACAACAAGCTTCTGGCCCGTTTCGACGGCGTGCCGCTGGTGCGGCGGACGGGTGCCGCATTGGCAAAGGCGCGTGTGGGCGGTGCCGTGGCCGTGCTCGGGCATGAGGCGGAGCGGGTGCACAGCGCGCTTGACGGGCTCGGTCTGGGGATTGCGTTTAACGAGGCCTATGAAGACGGGCTCTCGACCTCGCTCAGGACAGGCATTGCGGCACTGCCGGAGGGCGCCGCAGGTGCGCTTGTCATGCTGGCCGACATGCCCGAGATCGGACTTGAAGATCTGAACCGGCTTGTCGATGCCTTCGTGAAGGCGGGCGGCAATGCGGTTGTGCGGGCAACCCACAATGGCAAACGCGGCAACCCGGTGATCCTGCCGCGCGCACTCTTTGCAGAAGTGGCGCGGCTTCAGGGCGACACGGGCGCAAGGCATGTGGTGGAGCAGGGGCTGGTTTCGGTGATCGATGTGGAAACGGGGGCTGGCGCGCATCTTGACGTGGACACGCCGGAGGCCCTGGAAAAAGCGGGCGGCGTGTTGATTCAATGAGTTTTGTTTTTATTGGAAGATTCTGTTTTTCCTTTCTTTTCGTCATTTTTTCGGTCGTTGCCGCGCAGGCATTTGAACTGGCTTCGCACAAGGACCGGCTATTTGCCTATCCGGCGGTTCTGTCATCAGGCGAAGGCGGCGCTTATCGCGTTGTCGATTACCAGGAGTTGCGCGACATCAATGGTCGCGATGCCGTGCCGGAACGCCGCGTCGAGGGGCGCTATGTCTCCACCGGTGTGCGGCGTTTTCAGCAGGATCTGGCATTGCGGACAGATGCCGGAACGGTGCGGCATTTTGCGGTTGGCAAGACCAGGCAGGCGCGCGCGATCGTTCTTTATCTGCACGGGCAGGGCGGGAACCGGCGGCAGGGGGTGAACGATTTCAGCTTCGGCGGCAACTTCAACCGCATCAAGAATCTGATGGCGAAGAGCGGCGGGCTTTATCTCTCGCCGGATATCCCCGATTTCAGGGCGCGCGGCACGGCGCAGATTGCCGCGCTGATCGCGCATTATGCGGCGCAATCGCCCGGCGCTCCGGTCTTTGTGGCGTGCGGTTCGATGGGCGGGGCGCTCTGCTGGCAGCTCGCACGGCATGAAGACACGGCCCGGCGGCTCGGTGGCCTCCTGCTGCTGGGCTCCATGTGGGACGAGGGGTTTTTCCAAAGTCCGGCCATTGCTGCCCGCGTGCCGGTGTTTTTTGGACACGGCAGCGAAGACCGGGTTTTCCCGGTGGAGACACAGGAGGCGTTTTTCAGGAAAATCCGTTCCGCTGCAAAGGGTTATCCTGCACGTTTCGTGCGGTTCGAGACCGGAACGCATGGCACGCCCATCCGCATGACCGACTGGCGCGAAACGCTGAACTGGATGCTGACCGGAAAATGAAGCGGGGCCTCAGGGCCCCGTATGATAGTCGAGAATGGTGACCGGATCCTGTTCGCCATCGTAGGATGCATCGACATCGTAGCGCACGAGCGTGAAGGTTCCTTCGCGGAAGATCCACGTGCCGGCGGAGAAGGCATCGCCCAGGCCACGCCATTTGTTGTAGCTGGTGAGTGTCAGCGTGTCGGCGTCGTATGTGGAGTTCAACATCGTGTCTCTGGCGGTGTATCCGACGATGCGGATATCCTCGACCTTGCCGGAGCTGTCGCCGTCTTCATATTGCACGCTTGTTTCGGGCGCAGCGAACTGGAGCGGCGTGAGGCGGCCATCCTCGTCTGCCAGAATGTAGGTGTGCATCTCGTTATAGGCGCCGCTTGCACAATAGAAGCGGAAGAGCCGGGCTTCGTGCTTCGGTGTGTCGAGGCTCTCATGGGAATAATTGAACGGGATCGTGTAACTCTCGACCTGCTCGCTTTCTTCCCGTTCCTGCGCCTGGGGACAGACAGGCCCATAAAGGGACGAGAAAAGCGCTTGGGCCCTGGCCAAAACGGGGTCGGCCCCCATCGGGAGAACCATCACCGCAACTGGCGGGAAGGACATCGCGCAGGGTTCCGCTGGCCGATTTCATTTCGGCGTTCTCGATCTGGAGTGGCTTGTAGGGTGAGCCCTGAATTTGCGGGTCGGACAGGCGCAGTGTGTAGCAACCGGCGAACACCCGCTCACTGCCATCGCTGGCATGCGCGCGGATGGCGACGGGCAGCGAATAGATGCTGCTGCCGGCTGCACCTTCGGAGCTCGCGGTACCGGTAACGAGCTCGACATGCTCCGTGTCGGCATAGCCTTCCTGATAGGCGTCGAGACTGGCAGCCGGCGGGGTGGCGAAATAATCGTAGGCGCGCGCATATTCCTTGCGGTTTATGGCGTTGTAGAGCGATTGAAGCAGGGCCTGAGGCGTGGACCGGTCATCCAGATAGGGCTGGCTTTGGGCAAACGCCGGGGCTTGCAGTGCGGCAAGGATGAGTGCTGTCGAAATGGCGGGTTTCATCAGGGCCTCCTGGCTTGGACCGGCGCCGAATGTGGCACGGGGAGCGGTGATTCGCATTGATGATAGCAGGCCCGGCAAGCCCGGATCATGATGGCACGGAGCCGGACTGCGTGCATTCTGCAAATGCTTCAATTAGAATGAATTTTCAGAGAGGTTTCTTAACCCCGGCGGGCTAAGGCTCGACAGGGTATGTCTGAATGAACAGGGCTCCGGGCGCGAACCGGAACGAGTGAGATGGCCATTGACGGTCGCCGCGATTTCGCGGCCCTGCTTGACGAACTGATCGATGAGGAGGCCGAGCGCCTGAGCGGTGCCGGTGCCAGCCTGAACTCGCTCGACTACCTGTCTGTTGCCGAGGAACTGCATTCGGGGCGCATCAACTTCACCGACCGGCGGGTGCAGGCCGAATATGGCCAGCACCAGAAAGAGACGGTAGAGCAGCCCAAAAAGACCAGAAAAAAGCAGGTGCCGCCACCGCCGCCGCCCTCTACCGATCCGCAGGACATTGCGCGCGAGCTGGGCCTGCACAAGTCGGTGGAGCCGCAGCTTCTTGACCGATTACGCCGCGAATTCGCCTTCCGCAATCATCCCGACCGTGTGCCCGAGCATCTGCGGGCAAACGCCATGACGCGCATGCAGGTGGCGAACATGCTCATCGACGAAGCCAAGCGCGGCGCAGTCAGACCGCGCGGGGCTGGTGAAGCCAGGGCATGAGACGTTCGCGCCTGAGCCAGCGCACGTAAAGCAGCACCGAGACGATCGCGAGACCGCTTACAAGGCCAATCCAGATGCCGGGACCCTTCATGCCGAGCACGAAGGCAAGGACCACGCTTGACGTCATGCCGAGCCCCCAATAGCCGAACAGCGAATAGATCATCGGAACCTTCGTGTCGTGCAGGCCGCGCAGCATGCCTGCCGCGACAGCCTGTGCACCGTCGAATATCTGGAACAGGCCGGCAAAGGCGAGGAAGGTGACTGCAAGCCCGACGACCTCGGCATTTTCCGGTAGCCGGAGGTCGATGAATGCGCCGATCAGCGGTTTGGGGATGGTCACCATCAACAGCGCCATCAGTGCCATGAAGCCGACACCCATGACAAAGGCGGTCCAGCCGGCGCGGGTGATGCCGTCGAGATTTTGAGCGCCAAATGCGCGACCGACACGAACGGTTGCCGCCTGCGCCAGCCCCATGGGCACCATGAAGCTGATCGAGGCGATCTGAATGGCAATGGCGTGGGCTGCCAGTGCCGGGGCGCTGATGAGCCCCATCAAAAGGGCTGCGGCGTTGAAGATCGTGACCTCGAAGGTCATCGACCCGGCAATTGGCAGGCCGAGGCGGATCAGCTCGAAGAAGCGCGGCCAGTCGGAGCGCCAGAAACGTCCGAAAAGCTGGAAGCGGCGAAACTGTCGTTCGATGGAGACCACCAGAACGAGACCAAGGAACATCAATGTGCTGGACAGTGTCGTGGCAATGCCCGAGCCGGGCACACCCAGCGCCGGAAAACCGAGATTTCCGAACATCAGGCACCAGTTGGCGAGCACGTTGAAGGCCACCATGATGAACATGATTGTCAGCGCCCAGCCGGGTCGCTCCAGCGCCGAGATGAAGGAGCGCAGGACAATGTAGCCGAAAAAGGGAAGGGCGGCCCATTGCAGCGTGCGCACATAGCTGCCGGCGATGGTCGCGAGCTTCGGCTCCTGTCCCATCCATGACAGGATGGCCTCGGACTGCCACAGCAGAAGCCAGATGGGAACGGACACGGCAATTGAAAGCCACAGCCCCTGACGCACGGTGCGACGCACATCGCGCACCGAATGAAGCTTGCGACCGAGCGCGCTCGCCATCATGGGCGAGGTGGCAAGCAGAAGGCCTAGGCCGAAAATGAGCGGTGCGAAATAGAGATTGTAGCCAAGCGTGCCGGCAGCGAGCGCGTCCGGCCCAAGGCGACCCATCATCATGACATCGGTCGTGGTCATCGCAATCTGTGCCAGATTGGTGAGCACCATTGGCCAGGCAAGCGCGAGCATTGCCCGCGCCTCGGCGGTCCATGGATTGGCGCTCACGCGGGCGCCTGGAGCAATAACCGTCATGTCGTCTACCCTTGTGGCGGGCGGAAAACTCGACGCCAGCCAGAATCACTCGCGGAAGGAGGATGCCTTCGGCGAAGCATCGTTTTTAGCGAAGCATGGCGGTCAGGCAAGAAGGGAGTCTTGGTCCAGATCCGCTTTGTATCGGCTGATGCAGGAGAGGTGCGATGCGCATGCGGGTTCGCTTGTCGCTGCAGCGAAGAAAACGCCCGGTTGTCGTTTTCTCATCCATCCGGCTGGAGAAGTGTCCTCCGCCGTCTGCCTAGCAGGGAAATGACCGTTCGAGACTGTCGGCAAGCGCCGAAACAGTGCCCGGGGCGGCTGCCGTTAGCGAGGTTTCGAGTGCGGCAAGATCGAGTGGAGGGTCCACTGGTGACATGTCGCGCCCGACGCTTGCGAGATAATCCCGGAACTTCCAGTCGTCCAGCGGTTCGCCGACCCGGTGCATCCAGCCATTGGGAACACCAAAGGCATCGGCGACGATGAGGCCGTGCAGGCTTGTAGACAGGATGAAATCGCAGCTTGCAATGGTGCGCGCTATCTCAAGCGTGTCGGGTGAGGCGAGATTGATCCGATGCACGCCGGGCAGCCTGGCGAGTTCCCGGATCGCCGGGGCCTGCTGATGATGGATGTGAGGTATGATGCCCCAGCGATAGCGCTTTTTGGGTTTTTCCATCATGCGGGAAAGAAGCAGCGCCGGGTCGCCAAGCGGCGTGGCGGCGTCGACACGCAGGAGATCACGCGTCAGTGGACCACGCACGCAGTGAACAATCATGTGGCGGTAAAGCCCTGAAACATCCCCGAAGCATCCCGTTCCCCAGACATGTGTGCGGCGCAACGGGCGCCGCAGGATGCGCTGCCAGCGCCGTTTCGTGAAATCGCCGAGAAGGCTGCCGACCGCAATCATGTCGCAGGTTTTGATACCCGCATGCACCACCGGGCGGCGGGCGTGGTGGCTTACAATGATCGGAGAAAGATCGTCGCCGAAATTGCCCTGCGGCGCACGCCACCAGTAGAGTCGTATGGGTCTCGACAAAACACCCTCGCACACGCTGAAAGCCATCGGGACTTGTTCATATGAGAACGGTTATACGCCACAAATGGGGTTGGGGGCAGGGGGGCAGGGATCAGTGGTCGCCTGTGCGCGAGCGTCGCGACCGGCGTGTTGCGGACCCGGCGCCACTGTGGGCAGCGGGCCTGTTGCGCAACGGCCCCACCCGCGCCACGATTTCGTCGATGTCCGGCCTGGCGCCGGTGGGCTGATGTTCGTCGAGTGCCGTGCGCATGGCCGCCAGATGCGCGAATGACGTGCCGCAGCAGCCACCGATGATCCTTGCCCCTGCATCGACTGCGAGCCGGACATAGTCGCTCATCAGTTCCGGCGTGCCTGAATAATGCACCTCGGTGCCGCGGAATTCGGGGATGCCGCAATTGCCCTTGACCACCACCGTGGCATGTGGACGTGCTTCAGTCATATCCAGCAGGGAGGCCAGAATGTCGGGCGCTCCGACACCGCAATTGGCGCCGACCGCGACCGGAGCCTGGGGGAGGTCGTCGACAATCGCGTGAATGTCTTTTGGCGCAAGGCCCATCATGGTGCGGCCGGCGGTGTCGAAGGAACCGGTATAGGTGTAGGGCAGGCCCACCCGGATCGCAGCTTCGGCTGCGGCGCGTATTTCATCGGGGGCGGACATGGTTTCGATCCAAGCGACTTCCGCACCGCCTGCTTTCAACCCCTCCATCTGTTCGGCAAAGGCTTCAACCGCTTCCTCATAGGTGAGGGCACCAAGCGGCACCAGAAGCTCGCCGGTGGGACCGACAGAACCTGCGACGATGACACGACGCTCCGCCATGCCGGCAACGCGGCAGGCGATCTCCGCCGCCTTTCTGTTGAGCTCGAAGACGCGGTCCTGTGCGTTGTGCAGCTTGAGCCTGTGACGTGTGCCGCCGAAGGAATTGGTCAGGATGATGTCGGCGCCGGCATCGACAAAGCCCTGATGCAGAGCCTCGATCTTTTCTGGCGCATCCTCGTTCCAGAGTTCGGGCGCTTCGCCCGATTCCAGCCCCATGGCAAAGAGGTTCGTGCCCGTCGCGCCATCGGCGAGAAGGATGCCCTTTTGTGCAATGAGTGCATCGATTGGATTGTCGGGTGCCGGCTGGTGCATCGGGGATGCCTTCCATTGGGTCGAGACTGACGGGTGTGCCTGCGTTCTTTGAACGAGGATATAAAGAATTCTTTATATCCGTCAATCCAGAGATTTCACCCGAGTCTGAGGCTCCTGACGAAATCGGCTGCCTCGTGGGCGTTGACCTCGGCATCACGGATGAGCCCGTCGAAATGGCGGGTCAGGCGCTGAAGGGAGCCGGTGGAGCTGATCACCAGATACATGCCGCCCATATAAAGGGCTGCACGATAGGGGCCGAAGATGGTGTATGGCGCGGAATAACGCCTGCGCCCGTCGAACAGGAAAAGGCGGAAGGTGGGGTAGAGATCGTCGAGCAGGCGCGCCATGTGGATGATCTGCTCGGCCCGCACCTGCTCGGGCAGGGTGCGCCACACGCCTTCGCCCTTGGCGAACAGTTCCAGCGTCTGGCGCGGCATGCAGACTTCCATGTCGGTTTCGGGCCTGCGGTTGTAGTCGACGCGGTATCGGGCCTCGCTGATCTGGGTCGCGCGGCGCTGCGGCATGGCTTCGGCTTCGTAGAGGATGACGGCTTCCGTGCGCAGCAGGTCCGGTATGCCCGAGGGCACATAGCGGATCTTGGTGCCCACGGCTTCGGCGTGCCATCGGGCGAGCAGCGTGTCGTCGAACCCGCCCTGTGCTTCGGCGATTTCGAGGCTTTCACGCAGGTCTCCGGTGATGCCCTCGTCCTGGCTGAGACCGAGCAGCCAGTCGAGCGAAACCTTGTGCTCGGCGGCAATGTTGATGAGCGTCTCGGCACGCGGAAGGCGTGTGGAGGCACCGGAGAGGAGTTGCGACAGGGCCGAGCGGTCTATGCCGACGGCGGCTGCGAAGGCCGACTGATTGAGCCCGGAGCGCTGAAGCAGGGCCTTCAGGCGCTCCCGGAATGTGCCAGATAGATCGCGCTTGTCGATACCAGGCCCGTTCATATCGTATCCAAAACGAATGTTGCGCTTGATAAACAAATGATGGGTATGGTGCGCGTTGTCAACGAATAGTGCGCATTCTCGCATTGCGTGTGTTCCGAACCCCTGACAAAGTTTTGTCAGGATCAAGCACGCGCCGCCGGGCCGGGTGATGAGGCCCCGGCGACGCAGAATCGGAACAGAATGGATATGACAACCAGAAGCCGGGGCAGGGGCCGCGCGGCAATGGAATGGCCGACCCTTGCCCTGATCATCGCCTGTTATGCGGCCTGGGCAGTGGCCGGATTTGCCCTGTGGCCGGACTGGCCGCTGGCAGCACTGGCGCTCCTGACATTGACCATCGCGTTGCAGAGTTCGCTCATGCATGAATGTCTGCACGGGCATCCAACGCGCTCAACGGCCTTCAACGAAGCGCTGGTGTTTCTGCCCATCGGGCTTGTCTATCCCTATCGCCGCTTCAAGGCGCTGCATCTGCGCCATCATGCGGATGAACGCCTGACCGACCCCTTCGAGGACCCGGAGAGCTATTACAGGGCACTCTGGCAATACGAGGAACTGCCCGGCTGGGTGCGGCGGGCGCTTGAAATCAACAACACGATGATCGGGCGCTTCGTTCTGGGACCGGCAATCATGAATGCCGGCTTTGTGGCCTCCGAACTGAAGCTTCTTGGCAAAAACGCGCATGGTGTGCGGAAAGCCTGGCTCATGCACGGGGCAGGGCTGGCGGTGGTCCTGCCCGTCATAGCCTACGGGTTCGGCATGCCGCTGTGGCTTTACATCCTTGTGCCGGCCTGGCTCGGACAATCGCTGATCTCGGTGCGCAC
Organism: Nitratireductor sp. GISD-1A_MAKvit; assembly: GCF_040819555.1. Lineage (GTDB taxonomy): Bacteria > Pseudomonadota > Alphaproteobacteria > Rhizobiales > Rhizobiaceae > Nitratireductor. The sequence goes on along the minus strand of NZ_CP161920.1, from coordinate 2,496,969 downwards.
CTTTGCCGAGCATCAGTGGTCGGAACGGCCGGACGGGCGCACCATCATCGTGGAACGCTCAGCGCTATCGCTGCTGTTTCTGAACAACAATCTGCACCTGGTTCATCACAAAGTGCCGACCGCGCCCTGGTACCGGCTGCCTGCACTCTATCGGGCAAGGCGGGCGGAGTGGCTCGCCATGAATGACGGCTACAGCTATCCCGGTTACTGGGCGCTCATGAAGGATTTTGCGTTTCGGGCCAAGGAGCCGGTGCCGCATCCGGTGCTGAAACGTCTACCGGAGACGCCGCGCGGTTTTCGTCCACGTGCTCGCGGGCGCAGGCTCGGCGGCCAGGGGACCGTGCCCGTGCCGGCACGGCCGGTGAAGGAGTGAGCGCTTGCGTTTGACACGCCCTGCACCCGGTAAGAACGCATGAGCGAATGGATTGCCGCCCTTCCCATGTATGACTGGCCCGAGTGCCGGCAGGACACTGACGCCCTGTGGCAGGGCTGGCGCGATGCCCTGCGTGGGTGCGGTGTCGATGCGCCCCAAGCGCTGACACGCAGCGGCGATCTGCAGGCGCTGTGGCAAAGCCCGAATCTGCTTTTGGCGCAGACCTGCTGGGGGCCAATGGAAGCTGGGCTGGCTGAACATGTGCGTGTGGTCGGGCAGCCCGACTATTCGGCCTATGAGGGTGGTGAGGGCACGCTTTACTCCAGTGCGCTCGTCATGCGTCGCGACGGGGGAAGGATCTGCCTTGCCGCGCCGCCGGATGGCCGCGCGCTTCTGCCGCTCGATCTCATGCGGGGCAAACGCCTTGCCTATAATGAAATGCTCTCGCGGTCAGGGTTTCTTGCCCTGATTCAGGATCTGAAAGAGGCGGGAGAAGGTATTGATATTTTTGCAGAAAAACTGTCAACGGGCGGACATCGCGCTTCCCTCGAAGCCGTGCATGACGGGCGGGCGGATGTGTGTGCCGTCGATTGTCGCAGCTGGGCGATGGCTCAGCGTTTCGTGCCCGGCGTCGACGGCCTGCATGTCGTTGGCTGGACGGCCCGGCGTCTGGGGCTTCCCTATGTGACGAGCCGGAAGACGGACGAAGAAACGATTGCGTCGCTGCGAGCCGTGCTTTTCTCCTAGCCGCGCATGCGATCGCCGGCGGGGTCGAAGGGCGGCTCGGCATTGATGCGGGCCGCGCGGCGGCGGCCCAGAATCTCGATCTCGAACAGGCCGGCGCTCTCGTCCTGTGAAAGGGCCGCAGGTACATAGCCCTGCGCCATGGATTTCTCGACCGAATGCGCATAGCCGCCGGAGGTCACCCAGCCGACGACGCGCCATTCGCCATCGACAATGCTGTTGCCGGCCCTGGCGATTTCCCTGCCAGCGGCATCGAAGCGGGGGGCACCATAGCCGTGAGGCGGTTCGACGGTGCCGAAATCCCGCTCGCCGACCTTTGCCCAGATGGGCTCGTCGCCCATCACATCGGCGTCGTCGGCATCGACGATGAAGGAAACACGGCTTACGCGTGGTCCCTTCCGCTTCTCCCGCAGCGCGGCCTCGCGACCGATAAAATCGCCCTTATCCAGTTTGACGAAGCGCTCCATGGCCCCTTCGAAGGGACCGTAGATCGGGCGCAACTCGCGAAACCAGGTCGGGAAATTCTTTTCAAGCCGCATCGAGAGCAGGGCGCGCATGCCGAAATCGACAATGCCGAATTCGGCGCCTGAACCCTTGAGCGCCGTATAGACCTGGCGCTGATAGGGCCGGCGGCATCCAGATCTCATAGCCGAGGTCGCCCGTATAGGTGAGCCGGTTGACCATGCAGGGCGCGCCGGCGACGGCCATCTCGCGGAAATTCATGAAGCGAAAGGCATCTTTCGAAATATCGATGTCGACCAGCTTTTCGAGAACGGCGCGGGACAGCGGGCCGGCGAGCGAAAGGCCGACAAGGGTCTGATCGAAGCGGTGGAGATGCACCGTGCCGTCGCGTGGCAGGTGCTTTTCGAACCAGCGCATATGGTAGATCTGCGCGGCTGACGAACCCCAGATCATGAAGCGGTTGGCGCCGTCTTTCGCACCACGATTGGCGATTGTGAAGTCGCCGATAAGCTTGCCGAATTCATTGAGCATGGGAGAGAGGACGACGCGGCCGGGCTTCGGCAGGCGGTTGGTCATCAGACGGTCGAGGAAGGCCCGCGCACCGGTGCCCGAAATCTCATACTTTGCAAAATTGGCGATCTCGGTGATGCCCACGCGCTCGCGCACGGCGCGCACTTCTTTCCCGACAGGCGCAAAATCATTGGACCGGTGGAAGGAGACAATGTCTTTTGGCTCGGTGCCTTGTGGCGCGAACCAGAGCGGCGTTTCCAGCCCCCAGGAATCGCCCATCACCGCATTGTTGTCGCGCACCATGATGTCGTAGAGCGGCGTTGTCTGCGCCGGGCGGGCGGCGGGCAGCTCTTCATTGGGGAAGCGGATCGAGAATCGGCGGGAATAGTTTTCCCGCACCTTGGCGTTTGTGTAGCGCAGGCTTGCCCATTCGCCGAAACGGGCAACATCCATACCCCATACATCGAAGCCGGGGTCGCCCTCGACCATCCAGTTGGCGAGTGCAAGGCCAACCCCGCCGCCCTGGCTGAACCCGGCCATGACCGCGCAGGCGACCCAGTAATTGGTCAGGCCCTGAACGGGACCGACAAGCGGATTGCCATCGGGTGCGAAGGTGAAAGGGCCGTTGATGATCTGTTTGATGCCGGCGTTTTCCAGCGCCGGGAAATGGCGGAACCCGACTTCGAGGGAAGGGGCGATGCGATCGATGTCCGGCTCCAGAAGTTCATGGCCGAAATCCCAGGGGGTCTCGCGTGGCGCCCATGGCCGGGCGGCCTTCTCATAGGTGCCGAGCAGGATGCCGTTGCGCTCCTGACGCGTATAGATTTCGCCCTTGAAGTCGATGACGCCGATCATCTCGCGGCCGGTCTCGCGGTTGAAAACCTCCACTTCCGGCATGGGCTCCGTGAGGAGATACATGTGCTCCATGGCCAGAAGCGGCAGTTCGAGGCCCGCCATACGGCCCACTTCGCGCGCCCAAAGGCCTCCGCAATTGACCACGTGCTCGGCTTCTACCGTGCCTTGCTCGGTGACGACTTTCCACGTTCCATCAATGGCTTGCGTAAGTTCCGTGACTCGGTTTCTGAGCACGATCTCGGCACCGAGTTTCCGAGCGGCCTTCGCATAGGCATGGGTGGTGCCAGACGGATCGAGATGGCCCTCAACCGGATCCCACAGGGCGCCGACGAAATGGCGCTCGTCCATCAGGGGGAACATGGATTTGGCTTCGGACGGGGTGATCAGCTCGGTCTCCATGCCGAGGTACCGGCCCTTGGCGTGGGCAAGGCGGAGAAAATCCATGCGCTCGGGGCTGTCGGCCAGCATCACGCCGCCGGTCAGGTGGAGGCCGCAGGATTGACCGGAAAGCTCTTCGATTTCCCGGTAGAGCTGGACCGTATAGGCCTGAAGTTTCGCAACGTTGGGATCGCCATTGAGCGTGTGAAATCCGCCTGCAGCATGCCAGGAAGACCCGGAGGTCAGTTCAGAGCGCTCGATCAGCATGACGTCGCTCCAGCCGGCGCGGGCAAGGTGATAGAGCACCGAACATCCGACCACGCCGCCACCAATTACCACTGCTTTTGCATGCGATTTCATTAAGTTGCACCCGCTTTCGGAATCATAACTAGAAATCCGTCGGCGCACCGCCCTCGCGGATGCGGCGCTCGACGAATTCATTCAGCTCGTCGCGAATGGCTTCATGCATTGGGGGTGGTTCGTACATCGCAAGCCGCTCCTTCCAGAGCCGGTTGGCGTGATCGATGGCGGTGGGAGCGCCGGCCTGCGCCCAGGTCTCGTAATTGCGCCAGTCGGAAATGATCGGGGCATAGAAGGCGGTTTTGTAGCGCGCCTGCGTGTGCGGGGAACCGAAGAAATGCCCGCCGGGGCCAACCTGGCGGATGGCATCGACCCCGAGCGCGTCTTCTGAGAGATCGAGCGGTTCGAGAAACTCGGCCACCATCTGCAGAAGATCGATGTCGAGCATCATCTTTTCAAAGGAGCAGCACAGCCCGCCTTCGAGCCATCCGGCGGCGTGTTTGACCATGTTCGCACCGCCCTGAATGACGCCCCAGAGGGAGAAAGTGCTTTCATAGGCGGCCTGTGCATCGACCGTATTGGCGGTGCAGACATTGGAGCTGCGATAGGGAATGCCATAGCGCCGGGCGAGTTGCCCGCTTAGAAGTTGCGCTTTCATGTATTCAGGCGTGCCGAAGGCGGGAGCGCCCGAGCGCATGTCGACATTGGAGCTAAAACCGCCATAGCCGACGGGCGCGCCTTTGCGAACCATCTGGGAAAAGGCGATTGCGGCAAGTGCTTCGGCATTCTGCTCCACCACCGCGCCGGCGATCGTGACGGGGGCCATGGCGCCGGCCAGCGTGAACGGGGTGACAATGACCGCCTGTCCATGGCGACTCATCTGGATGATGCCTTCCATCATCGGCACGTCGAGCCGAAGCGGCGAATTGGTGTTGATGATGGTGAAGCAGGACACCTCTTGGGCAAACTGATCGGCGTCGACGCCGCGTGCGATGCGGGCTATCTCAAGACCGTCGAGGTTGCGCTCCCGACCCAGCGAGTAGATGTGAAAGGCCTTGTCGGTGAGGGTGGCGATGTCGCGCAGGCATTCCAGATGCCGGATGGAGGGATGAATGTCGACCGGCTCGACCGGATACCCGCCCTGGCACTGGATGATGTTGTGCATCTGGGACAGCTTGAGGAAGTTTCGGAAGTCTTCCTGATTGCCGGGCCTGCGGCCGCGGTCGAGATCGGAACAATTGGGAGCAGATGCCATCTGCGCCAGAATGAGGCTGTTCCCACCCATGTGCAGATTGTGGGCCGGATTGCGCGCATGCACCTCGAATTCCGACGGGCAGTGAGCGACATGCTCAAGGATCAGGTCGGGGTCGAAATGAACGCGCTGCGTGTTGGGCCGCACATCGGCACCATGCGCCTTCATGATCGTACGCGCCTCATCGTGAAGCACTTCGACACCGATTTCGCTTAGCACGCGTAACGAGGCCAGGTGTATGGCTTCAAGCTGGTCGTCGGAGACGATGCGTGCTGGCTCGAACGGGTTGACGAGACGGCGGAAGGGCGGCTGCTCGAAACCGGATATGCCGGTGCGTTTTGCTGCACGCCCGCCGCGCCTTGAGCGGGTGGAGCCGGGATCAGCGGTTGCGAGGTTCTGCGTCATGGGCACCTTCGTGACTGCTGCACTGGTGCGCATGATGGAGCCAAAAGTCTGGTCTGAGCGCCGGGCTGACGACGCCTACCGCCAGAGATGCGACATCCTTGCGGGCCTTTTCGCCGGATCAGGAGCGGAGCGATCTACGTGCCCGTCTTGCCTTGTCCGGTCACAGTGGCACACGCAATGTGGTGATCCTGGCAACGGCTGTGCCCTTTGCGCTGCCAAATTCCACAATGTCGCAGAAGGCAATCTCGTCGCCGCTTTTACAGCGCAGGTGGCCATTGGCAGCGCCCGAACGGCCGTGCGAGATCGCGTGGTTGACCGTGATCGCAGCAATGGCAGGCTTGCCGGAAGCGGCGATGATCGCCTTTCGCCCCACGAACACGCCATCGCCCGCAATCTCCCAGACCGCCTGCTCCTCCAGCAGCCGCGACAAGGTGGCTTCATCACCTGCCAAAAGCGCAACGGCAAGATCCTGGATACGGCGGTTCTTGGGGGAATTGCCGCAATCGCGGCTTCCAATCAGCTTCATTCGTGCCACTCCCGTGATTTCGTGAGCATGGATACAAGACGTGTGTGCTTGTGGTTCTCCGACATGCTTGTCGACCTGCCGGGCGCATTGGTAAGGTGCGGCATGATGAAGACGCAATTCACGCCAGGGCGCGGCTTCCTGCCCTCACTCAAGCCGTCACCGCGTACACGGCACGCGGAGTTGTTGCGGCTGTGCGCGCGCATCGGATACTCTCCACCGGCTTCCGCTTGAAACCGTGCCGGCATTTCCGGATCAATTCAAGCGAAGTGAGAACTCTATGACCTATCGGAATTTCACGCTGAAGCAGCTTCAGACAATGGATGCTGCGCACCATCTGCACCCATTCACCGACCACGAGGATTTGCGGGCTTCCGGTTCGCGCATCATCACCCGCGCCGACGGCCCCTTCGTCTATGACATGGAGGGCAACGAGATCCTCGACGGGATGGCCGGTCTGTGGTGCGTGAACATCGGCTACGGGCGTGACGAGCTGGCCGAAGTGGCTTATGAGCAGATGAAGGAACTGCCCTATTACAATTCCTTTTTCCGCTGCTCCACGCCGACCCCGGTGTTGCTGTCGCAGAAGCTGGCGGAGATCGCGCCCCAGAACATCAATCAGGTGTTTTACGGATCGTCCGGATCTGAAGCCAATGACACGGCCCTTCGGCTGGTGCGGCATTACTGGGCGCTGGAAGGCAGGCCGGAGAAAAACCGTATCATCTCGCGTAACTGGGCCTATCACGGCTCCACCGTGGCTGCCACATCGCTCGGCGGCATGGAGGCGATGCATGGCCAGCTTCATGGTGCTGTGCCGAACATCGACCACGTGATGCCGCCCTACGCATTTGAACTCAGGCAATCAGGTGAAAGCGACCACGATTTCGGATTGCGGGCGGCAAGGGCGGTCGAGGACGCGATCCTTGCGGCCGGGCCGGAGACTGTTGCTGCCTTCATCGGTGAGCCGGTGATGGGCGCGGGCGGCGTGAAGATTCCGCCGGATAGCTACTGGCCCGAGATCGACCGCATCTGCAAGAAATACGATGTGCTCCTCATGCTGGACGAGGTGATCACCGGTTATGGACGCACGGGCGCGTGGTTTGCCGCTGAGCGGCTTGGCCTTCAACCCGACACGATCACCACGGCGAAGGCCCTGACCTCCGGCTATCAGCCGCTTTCAGCGCTTCTGGTCGGCGACCGCATTGCCGATACGCTGGTGAAGAAGGGCGGGGAGTTCTTTCACGGCTACACCTATTCGGGGCATCCGGTTGCCTGTGCCGTGGCGCTGAAGAACCTCGAAATCATCGAGCGCGAAGGGCTGGTGGAACGTGTGCGCTCCGACACCGGCCCCTATCTGGCCGAGGCCCTGCAGTCGCGTCTTGGCGGTCACGACATCGTCGGTGAGGTGCGTTCCTTCGGTCTCATGGCGGCAATCGAGATTGTTTCCGACAAGGCAGCGCGCAAGCGTTTTCCAGGTGAGGGGGCGGCGGCATCGTGCGTGCGCGATCATGCCATAGCAGGCGGCATGATGATGCGGGCCGTGGGGGACACGATGATTCTGTCGCCGCCGCTGATCTGGACACGGGAAACGATTGACATGGCCTGCGATCGCATTGTGGCGGCGCTGGAAAGGGCCGAGGCAACGCTTCGCAAAGGCTGAGCGTCGGCAAGAAAAAACCGCGTGTCTTCGGGCGGGAAGATACGCGGTTTTACATGTACTCAAACACACCTCTTCGCAAATACGCTACGCTGCGAAGAGTTCCCGTACCGGTACGCAGAACCTGATCCGGCGTCGGGGAGGCTTCAAATCCGCCTCAAGGTCATTTCTATACGGTCATGGTTACCGGGAAGTTAGCGCGAAGTATAAAATCACGTTTTTTTGCCGGCGTTCGAAAATTTTCAGCTCTGCCCGCCGCGCAGAAAATTGATGATGCCGGAGAAATCGGTGCCTTCATGCCCCATCGCGTTGAACAGCGTATAGAGCTGGGTCGCCTCAGCGCCCAGTGGCGTGGCAGCGCCCGCGCCCTGGGCGGCTTCCTGGGCGAGCTTCAGATCCTTGAGCATGAGGCCGGCGGCAAAGCCGGGCCTGTAATCGCGGTTGGCCGGTGAGGTGGGAACGGGGCCCGGGACGGGGCAATAGGTCGTCAGGGACCAGCATTGGCCCGAGGACGTGGAGGCAACATCATAGAGCGCCTGATGGGAAAGGCCGAGCTTTTCGGCCAGAACGAAGGCTTCGCCCACGGCGATCATGGAAATTCCGAGGATCATGTTGTTGCAGATTTTCGCGGCCTGACCGGCGCCGCCATCACCGCAGTGAACGACCCGTCCGGCCATCGGTTCCAGAACGGGGCTTGCCCGTGCGAAGGCATCGGGCGAGCCACCAGCCATGAAGGTGAGGGTGCCTGCCTCCGCGCCGCCCACGCCGCCCGAAACCGGGGCATCGATGGAGAGAAGCCCGTGATCGGAGGCGAGGCCGTGCGCCTTGCGGGCCGATTCCACATCGATGGTGGAGGAATCGATGAACAGGGCGCCCTTTGGGGCCTTGGGCGCGATGTCGGCATAGACCGAGAGAACGTGTTTTCCCGCAGGCAGCATGGTGATGACGACGTCGGCCTCCTTCACCGCCGCCGCGGCACTCGCCATGACGGTGACACCGTTCTTGGTGGCGGTCTCGAGGTTTTCGGTGATCAGGTCGAAACCCATCACGGTGTGTCCTGCCCGGACGAGATTGGCGGCCATGGGATTGCCCATATTGCCGAGACCGATGAATGCGATGCTTGCCATAGGTTTCCTCCCGGGGAGTGGCTGTGCGGTTTCGGCGGCGCGATCAGCTCCGACCGACCAGTTGCCTTGCAATGATGAGGCGCATGATCTCGTTGGTGCCTTCCAGAATCTGGTGAACGCGCAGGTCACGCACCAGTTTTTCAACGCCGTATTCATGCAGATAACCGTAACCGCCATGGAGCTGGAGCGCATCGTTGGCGACATCGAAACAGGTGTCGGTGACAAAGCGCTTGGCCATGGCCGACCATTTGGAGGCGTCGGGCGTCTTTGCATCCAGCTTGGAGGCAGCCGTGTAGAGCATCATGCGTGACGCCTGCAGGTTCGTCTCCATGTCGGCCAGTTTGAACTGGAGCGCCTGAAACCGGTTGATCGCCTGACCGAACGCCTCGCGTTCGCTCGTATAGGCTAGGGCCCTGTCGAGTGCTGACTGAGCGCCGCCCAGCGAACAGGCGGCGATGTTGAGGCGCCCGCCATCGAGCCCGGCCATGGCGATGCCGAAGCCTGCGCCCTCGCTGGACAGAAGATTTTCCGCTGGCACCCGGCAATCCTCGAAGATCACCTGGCGGGTCGGCTGCATGTGCCAGCCCATCTTGAATTCGGCCGGGCCGAAGGAAAGGCCGGGAGCGTCTTTTGGAACGATGACCGTGGAAACGCCTTTGGGACCGTCCTCGCCGGTGCGCACCATGGCAACATAGATGTCGTTTTCGCCGGCGCCCGAGATGAACTGCTTGGTGCCGTTGAGCACATAGTCGCCACCGGATTTGACGGCCCTGGTCTTCAGCGCCGCGGCATCGGAGCCGGAACCGGGCTCGGTGAGGCAATAGCTTGCAAGCCACTCCATCGAGGTGAGTTTCGGCAGAAAGCGCTGGCGCTGCTCCTCATTGCCGAATGTGTCGATCATCCAGCCGGCCATGTTGTGGATGGAAATGAAGGAGGAGAAGCCCGGGCAGGCGGCGGCAAGGGCCTCGAAAATCAGAACCGCATCGAGCCGGCCAAGCGCCGAACCGCCGACGTCATCGCGCACATAGATGCCGCCGAAACCGAGCGGGCCCGTCTCGCGCACCACATCGGCGGGAAAATGCTTGTCACGGTCCCAGTCGAGCGCATGCGGGGCGACGCGATCGGCCGCGAAGCTCTGCGTCATCTCCTGAATGGCGCGCTGGTCTGCATTGAGCTCGAACTGCTCGGCAGCCTGTGAAACGCTGGCGTCCATAACGTCCTCCCGAAATGGAATTCCTTCCCTGTGCTGGCAGTTTAGTGCATTGAGGGAGCCGCGCAACGCGAGGTGTGGCACAGGCGCTGTGCATCAAACGCTGAGAGGATGAAGACGGGATGACCATGGCGCGCGCCATCATGCTGCAGGGAACGGGATCGGATGTGGGCAAGTCTGTTCTGGTGGCGGGGCTTTGCCGCATGGCGAAGCGGCGCGGGCTCATCGTTCGCCCGTTCAAGCCGCAGAACATGTCCAACAATGCCGCCATTGCAGCGATCCCCGGTTCCAGCGACATGGGAGAGATCGGGCGGGCCCAATGGCTACAGGCGCTGGCCTGCGGGGTGGCGCCCACCGTGGACATGAATCCGGTGCTGATCAAGCCGGAGAGCGACATGGGCGCGCAGCTTGTGGTGCAGGGGCGCTCGCGTGGCACGGCGCGGGCGCGTGACTATCAGCGCAGCAAGGGCGCGCTCATGGCCCCGGTGATGGAATCCTTTGAACGGCTGCGCAACGGGGCGGACCTGGTGATTGTCGAGGGAGCGGGATCGCCGGCCGAGATCAATCTGCGCGCGCGCGATATCGCCAATATGGGGTTTGCCACGCAGACCGATGTGCCGGTGGTGCTGGTGGGCGACATCGACCGGGGCGGGGTGATCGCGGCGCTGGCAGGAACGCAGCTGATCCTCGATGAAGCGGACCGACGCATGATCGTCGGCTATATCGTGAACAAGTTTCGCGGCGATCTCACGCTGTTCGATGACGGAATTCACGCCATACACCGGTTCACGGGCTGGCAATCCTTCGGTGTCGTGCCGTGGCTTGCCGAAGCGCATCGCCTCCCACCGGAGGATTCGGTCACGCTGGCGCGCCGCACGAGCTCCGTGCCGGCAAAGCTGAGGGTCGCGGTGCCGATGCTTTCGCGGATCGCCAATTTCGACGATCTCGATCCGCTTTCCGCCGAACCGGAGGTGGAGGTCACATTCGTGCCGCCGGGCCAGAGGCTGCCGGGAGATGCCGGGCTGGTCGTATTGCCGGGATCGAAATCGACCATTGGCGATCTGGACTTTCTGCGCCGGCAGGGCTGGGATGAGGATCTGAAGGCACACCGGCAGCGCGGCGGGCACATTGTCGGTCTGTGCGGCGGTTACCAGATGCTGGGTCGCAGTGTGGAAGACCCGGAAGGGTTCGAGGGTGTCCCAGGCCGTGTCGAGGGGCTCGGGCTTCTTGACATTGAGACAGTCATGCAGCCCCGGAAGGCATTGCGCGAGGTGGAAGCGGTTTCGCCCCGATACCGGACCCCAATCAATGGCTACGAAATCCACATCGGCCGGACCGTGGGTCCCGATTGCGCCCGTCCGGTTGCGATGATTGGCGACAGGGCAGAAGGCGCAATGTCGCAAGACGGTCGCGTGTCAGGCACCTATCTGCACGGGCTTTTCGGCTCTGACCCTTTTCGCGCCCGCTTTCTCGGCGAGTTTGGTATCAAGACGGCTGGCGCCGGCTATCGTGATCAGGTGGAGCAGGCGCTCGACGACATCGCACGGAAGCTTGAGGAGCATCTCGACTGCGACGCCCTTCTGGCGGCCGCGCGTTAAACGCCTTTGAGCAGAGAACCGCCAACCAGCAGGATATAGGCAAGCGTCATGATCCAGAAAGCCGGGATCGGGACGAAGGAGAGCAGGTTGAAAGCCGCAATCACCGCGATGACGGCGATGACAAGGCTGAGAAGAAAAACGATCTTGGTTGGTGCGTTGAGTGTCATGGGTATCCCCGCTTAGGTCTTGTGCGGGGACAGGGTTAGTGCCGGGCGCCGCTTATAGACCAATAGAGCGCAGGAGAGGGTTTTCGCCCTCCATGAGCAGGCGCGCGGCGAGTGCCAGGCAGACAAGCACCAGAAGCGGTTTGATGATGCGCGCGCCCTTCTTCATGGCAAAACCCGCACCGATGCGTGCGCCGGCCATCTGCGCGAGCCCCATGACAAGCCCCACTTTCCAGAAGACGGCCCCCACCGCGGCGAAGGCGGCAAGACCGCCGACATTGGAAGCGAAATTCAGAAACTTGGTGTGTGCGGTCGCCTTCAGCATGCCCTGACCGGCAAGGCTGACAAATGCAAGCATGAAAAAGGAGCCCGTTCCGGGGCCGAAAGCACCATCATAAAACCCCAGAAGCGGCACGATGGTGAAGCCGAAAACGAAGGGCGTGATGCGCTGTGCACGGTCGATGTCGTTCAAATTGGGTTTAAACGCGAAATAGAGCGCGACCGCGATCAGGAGGAGGGGAAGCATGCCACGAAGCAGGTCGGCAGGCATGATCGTGGCGGCGAGCGCACCGGCAATGGAGGCCAGAAAGGACAGGAATGCGGGCAGGAACTGTCCCCGAACCTTGACGTGTCCGGCCCTTGCATAGGTGAAGGTAGCCATGCCGCTGCCGAACATGCCCTGCAGCTTGTTGGTGCCGAGCGCGAGCACCGGCGGGAAGCCGGCGAGCAAAAGCGCGGGGATCGTGACAAGGCCGCCACCGCCGGCAATCGCGTCCATAAAGCCGGCAAAAAATGCTGCCAGGGACAGCAGGAGTAGAATTTCGAGGCTTGCTTCAAACATGTTCAGGGGGTAGCCAGCGGTAGGAAAGGCTTCTTGCATCACAACGGGCGACATTCCGCAAGGCGGTTTCGGCTGTTGTACAGGAACCTTTGCTCCGTGGCGCAATTGATGACAATGCGGCTGATGACAATGCGGCCGCGAGGGCGACATCTGGAATGTGCCCGGTTTCGGCGAGAGTGAAACGGTTCGCAAACACGTCATGCTGCATTGTCAGGAACCGATTTTGGGTTGGAGGTGCACACAATGTCCGCCGCATTGACCGCCATGGCTGCAGAAGTGCTGCTGCTCTTACGCCTGTCACTGACCGATGACGCAATAGGACCGCGCGAAGCGGCCGTTCTGGACAGAATTGCCGCAAAATGCCTTCAGCTTTCCCCAGGTGAAATCTCCCTGCTCTTACGCTCCTTCGAAGTCCAGTCGACAGATCGCGAGATCATGCAGGCCCGGGCCGGGCTCCGGCAGGCCAGCTATACGAGGCGTATCATTCTGGCTGAAACGCTGTTCAGCCTTGCCGGGCAGGACCCCGAACTCGCTCCCCGTTCAGAGCGCCTGGGGGTGCGCGTTTGCGATGTTCTGGGGCTTGGTGCGGACGAGGTTGCGCATCTGTCGGGTTAGTTCCCTTCATCGTTTTGCGGCTTGCCTTCCAGTCTAGATCGACCTGAGCGCGCCAGCCGGGAGGATATAGCCCTTTGCAGATCCGGCGCGGCGGCGACGAGCGCTTGCGCTGCCACCGAAGCCGGGTTTTCCAGAACTTCAGTGGTCGGGCCGCTTTCCACGATCCTCCCCTCATGCATGACCATGACATCGTCGGTGATGGCGCGTGCAACCGTGAGATCATGGGTGATGAAGAGATAGGTCAGGTCAAGGCGCTGGTTCAGATCGGCAAAGAGGTCGAGAATCTGTGCGCGGATCGAGACATCAAGGGCCGAGACCGGTTCGTCTGCCACGATAAGCCTGGGGCGGGTGATGATGGCACGGGCAATCGATATGCGCTGGCGTTGACCGCCGGAAAACTCATGCGGATATTTTTGCATGTCGCTGGCGTGGAGCCCAACGGATTCCAGCGCCTGGGCGACACGGTCCCGGCGCTGCGTTGCCGTGGGCTTCCGGTCGAGCAGGTGCAAGGGCTCGGCCACCAGCCTCTCCACCTGATGGCGTGGGTTGAACGAGCCGTAGGGATCCTGAAACACCACCTGCATGTTGCGCCTTGCGTGGCGCAACTCGTGCTCGCTCTTGCCTGCGAGCGTCTCTCCATCGAGCCGGATCTCGCCCGAGGTGGGCCGATCAAGCGCGAGGATCATGCGGGCAAGGGTCGACTTGCCGCAGCCCGAACGCCCCACAAGAGCAACGGCATGCCCCGGAAGAAGGGAAAAGCTCACATTGTCGACGGCGCGAAAAGGCTCAGCTTTCGAGAAAAGCCCCCTGCGGCGGCCGGGGTAATCGCGTGTGACGTTTGAGACGGCGAGGAGGGGTGGCTGTTCTTGCTTCTCTATGGCGTCCTGCGGGCGTGCGCGGGCCGGCACATGGGTGGAAGCTTCTGCAAGCTGGCGTGTATAGGCGTGTTTCTGTTCGCTCAGAACCTTTGCCGTGGGGCCGCTTTCCATAACAGCGCCATGGCGCATCACGCTCACGCGGTCGGCCATATCCGCGACGACGGCGAGATCGTGCGAGATGAGCATGAGGCCCATGCGGTTTTCTTCCACCAGGTCGCGCAGCAGATCGAGGATCTGTGCTTGCAGAACGACATCGAGGGCGGTGGTGGGCTCGTCGGCGATCAAGAGCTTGGGCCTGAGCGCACAGGCAATGGCGATGACGACGCGCTGACGCTGGCCGCCGGAAAGCTCGTGCGGAAAACGCGAGAGCGGAAACTTCGCTTCGGGCAGGCCGACACGGTCGAGAATGGCGCGGGCACGGGCTTCTGCATCCGGCCGGTTGGCACCGGTGTGCCAGCGGATGCCCTCGGCCACCTGTTCGCCGATGGTCTTGACCGGGTTGAGCGCGGTCATGGGCTCCTGAAAGACCATGCCGAGATCATCACCGCGCAGCCGACACATGGCCTCTTCGGGGGCTGACAGAATGTCGATCCCGTCAAAGGTGACACGGCCCTTCGCACTGGCAAGCTCCGGCAGAAGCTGCATGACAGAAAGGGCGGTCATGGACTTGCCGGAACCGGATTCGCCAACGATGCCGAGCACTTCACCCGGGGCGATTTCGAGGTCGATGTCTTTCAGCACCGGATGTCCGGCGATGGAGAGCGACAGGTTTTCGATTTCAAGAAGGCTCATCGCTCGCGCCTCAGTCGCGGATCGAGGAGGTCGCGCAGACCATCTCCCAGAAGGTTGAGACCGAGCACGGTGATGACGATGGCAAGGCCCGGAAATATGGCCAGATGCGGGGCGATCATCATGCGCGTCTGCGCCTCGAAGAGCATGCGCCCCCAGGACGGCATGGGCGGCTGTGCGCCAAGGCCGAGATAGGAGAGGCCCGCTTCGGCCAGAATGCCCAGCGCAAACTGGATCGTGCCCTGCACGAGCAGCAGCGCAACGATGTTGGGCAGGATATGTTCTATGGTGATGAGCGCCTTGCTCTTGCCGGCGGCGCGGGCTGCGAGAATGAATTCGCGTGGCCAGATGGACAGCGCACCGGCACGCGCCACGCGGGCAAAGACCGGCACATTGAAAATGCCGATGGCGATGATGGCGTTGATCGCTCCGGGGCCGAAAATGGCGGTGATCATGATTGCGGAGAGAAGCGCGGGGAAGGCGAAGACGAGATCGTTGAAGCGCATCAGGATTTCGTCGATCACGCCACCGCGTGCCGCAGCCCATGTGCCGAGCGGTACGCCGAGCCCCATGCCGATGCCGACGGCGACGATGGCAACGGCGATGGAATTGCGCGCGCCGATCATGATCATGGAAAGAATGTCGCGGCCGAGGTGATCTGTGCCGAGCGGATGGGCAAGCGACAGTCCCTTCATGCGGTCGGCCACGACGAGATGGGTGATGTCGTAGGGCGTCCACAAGAAGGAGAGAAGCGCCATTGCGGTGACAATGGCGGTGATGACGAGACCGATCGCGAAGGAACGGTTGGCAAGCGCCATTTGCAGGAAATGGCGCTCGGGCGGTGTGGCAGGCGGTGGAGCGTCGACGGTCATCGGCGGGTCCTCAGGCGCGGATCGACGATGGCATAGCCGATATCGACCAGAATGTTGACGGCGATGACCGTTGCGACGAGCAGCATCACCACGCCTTCCACGACGATGAGATCGCGCTGGGTGATGGCCTGGAAGATGAGCCGCCCGAGGCCGGGCAGATAAAACACATTCTCGATGATGATGGTGCCGGCCAGGAGGAAAGCGAATTGCAGGCCGAGAATGGTGAGCACCGGGATGAACGCATTGCGCAGCGCGTGATGCCAGAGAACGATGCGCCGCGGCATGCCCTTGGCACGCGCGGTGCGGATATAATCTTCGCCGAGCACTTCAAGCATGGCCGAACGGGTGACGCGGGCGAGAATTGCCGCTTGCGGCAGGGCAAGGGCGATGGCGGGCAGGAGAAGGGCCTTGAAACCGGTCCACAGGCCTGCGTCCCAGCCCGGAAACCCGCCAGCGGGCACGAGGCGAAGCCAGACGGCGAAGACATAAACCAGAAGCAGCGCAAACCAGAAATTGGGAATGGCGACGCCGATCTGCGCCGCGCCCATGCTGATCGTGTCGGCCGGTTTTCCGCGTCGGGAGGCGGCGAATATGCCGACGGGCAGGGCGATTGCCGTGGACAGGAAGAGCGAGATGAGTGCGAGCGGCAGCGAGACGATGATGCGCTCGCCGATCAGTTCGAGCACGGGTGACGAATAGGTGTAGGAATTGCCAAAATCGCCGATCGCCATGCCCGAGACCCAACTGAAATAGCGGACAAAAACGGGCTGATTGAGGCCCATTTCCTGCCGCAGGGCAGAAAGCGCCTCGGGTTCGGCGTTCATGCCGAGCATCAACAGGGCGGGGTCGCCCGGAACGACCTCCAGAACCAGAAACACCACGGCAGACGCCACGATGAGCGTGACGAGGCCGATGGCGATGCGCTTTGCGAGATAGACGAGCATGGGCGACCCGGAAACGGCACCGCTTTCGCGGTGCGCTTCCTTTCAGCGATCAGTCAGTCCATTTCACGTCTGTCAGGTCATTGGCCTGAATGGGCGAATTTTCCCACATGCCTTCGAGTTTCGCGTCCCACACGCCGATCTTTGGAAGCTGGAACATGAAACCGTTGACCGCGTCCTCGGCGATGATCTTCTGGGCGGTCTGATAAAGCTCGATGCGCTTTGCCGGATCGGCGGTTGCTTCAAGCGCGTTCATGACCTCCTTGAAGGCGGGGTTCTGGTAGTTGAAGTAGTAATCGTCGCGGGCGTAGATGTTGATGTCGTTCGGCTCCGTGTGGGAGACGATGGTGAGGTCGTAATCCTTGTTCTTGAACACCTGCTCCAGCCACTGGGCCCATTCTACCGGAATGATTTCCAGTTCAATGCCGACCTGGCGCAGCTGCGAGGCGACGACCTGTCCGCCATCGCGCGCATAGGCCGGCGGCGGGAGCTTGAGCGTTGCCTTGAAACCGTCGGGATAGCCAGCCTCCGCGAGCAGTTCCTTCGCCTTTGCCGGGTCGTGGGGATAGGTGCCGGTCAGGTCGACATAGGCCTCGTTGGCGGGCGAGAAATGCGAGCCGATGGGCGTGCCATAGCCCGAACCATTGCCGGCGATCAGTTCTTCGCGGTTCAGCGCGTGTGCGATGGCCTGACGCACCTTGATGTTGTTGAAGGGTTCCTTGCCATTGTTGGTGGAGAGGATCGTTTCGCCCTCCGTGGCGCCGATGGCAACGACAAAGCGCGGGTCGCTCTCGATCTGGATGAGGGCGTCGCCGGCGGGCATCTGCGGAAAGGCCTGGACATCGCCCGATAAGAGGGCGGGGATGGCGGCTGCCGCATCGGGCACGACACGGAACTCGGCCTTTTCCAGCGCGACGGGCTCGCCCCAGTAGTCGGGGTTTTTCACCAGCGTGACGGAAGAGCCTTTTGCCCATTTGTCGAACTTGAAGGGGCCTGTGCCGATGGGGTTTTCCCTGTTGGTTTCGGCGGATTCGGGCGCGACGATGACCGCATCGCCCCAGCCGAGATTGTAGAGAAAGGAGCCCTGCGGAGAAGACAAGGTCACCTGAATGGTGGACGGATCGATCACCTCGACCGTGTCGATGGCGGCAAAGAGCTGCTTTTGCGCGTTGGTCGAATCTTCCGCACGGGCCCGGTCGAGGGTGAATTTGACATCTTCGGCGTCAAACGTGGTGCCATCGTGAAAGGTGACACCGGAACGCAGCCTGAATGTATAGGTCTTGCCGTCGTCGGAGACTTCCCAGCTTTCGGCAAGGGCCGGCAGCACCTCGCCATTGCGGCCGATGCGGGTCAGACCTTGAAAAAGATTGGCATAGAGGATTTCATCGATTGCGGCAGCAGCACTCGCGGTCGGGTCGAGATGCGGCGGTTCCAGAACGACACCGATGACAAGATCGGTGCGGGCCGCCAGGGCTGCGGTCCCTGCAGCCAGTAACAGCGTTGCGCCGCCGATAATGGACTTGATCGTCTTCATGTCTCTCTCCCGCAGGCCGTATTGTTTTCAAGGATTGAAGCGTGATTCAGTGCGGCTGTAAATCATGCTTTGAAAGAGGTCTAACGCGGCGGTGCGGCGCCACGCAACAGAACATCGAGGCTCATTGCCATGACGGTTGCCGACTGAACCATGTCCTCGATGCCGACCCATTCATCGGGCTGGTGGGCGAGATCGAGAATGCCGGGACCATAGGCGACGCAGTCGTGCAGGTGGCCGATGCGCGAAATGTGCTTCTGGTCGTAGGTGCCGGGCGAGATGACATATTCCGGCTCCTTGCCGAACACCTCGCGGATGCCGGCGGCAATGGCGCTCGGCACGGGTGCGTCCTCCTCGGTCATCAGCGGCAGAACTTCCATCAGGTCGCGCATGGAATAGTCGAATTTCGGACGCTCGCGTTTCAGGCGTTCCAGGATCGAGATCACTTCGCCTTTTACTTCGGAAATGTCTTCCTCGATCAGGAAGCGGCGGTCGATCACCATGCGGCAGGAGTCGGCCACATTGGGGGAAGGCAGCCCGGGGAAGAAATCCTCCGTCTGGCCGCCATGCACCGAGTTGATGTTCATGGTGGAGCGGCGCGCGCCTTCGGGCACGACCGGCATGCGTGTCTCTTTGGCGTCGAGCGCGGGAAAGAGCTCTTCCTCGAAAGCGTGGAGCAGGGCGCCCATGTGGCGGATGGCCGAATCGCCGAGGAACGGCATCGCACCATGGGCAATGGCACCGCGCGTTTCGATTTCCGCCCACCACACGCCGCGATGGCCAAGGCAGATGCGGTCCTTGTTGAGCGGCTCGGGAATGATGACATGATCGACGCGGGGTTTTGAGAAAAAGCCCTGCCGCGCCAGATAGGCAACGCCGCCATAGCCGCCCGATTCCTCGTCCGCCGTTCCCGAAATTTCGATGGCACCGGGAAAATCCGGATAGATTTCGAGAAACGCTTCGGCGGCGATGATGGAGGCGGCGAGCCCGCCCTTCATGTCGCAGGCGCCACGCCCGAAAACCTTGCCGTCCCGTACGATGGCGGCATAGGGGTCGACCGTCCAGCCTTCGCCGGCTTCCACCACATCGATATGGGAGTTGAAATGCACCGTCGCGCCGGGGCTGCGGCCTTCACGGCGGGCGATGACATTGGTGCGGGGGTAACGGTCAGAATCGCCTGGCGCATCGACGCCGCGGACAAACTGCGTGGCAAAACCCTTCGCCTCGAGCCGCCGCGCGATGTATTCGCAGCACGGCGTGTAGGCGTCGCCCGGCGGGTTCACCGTGGGAAAGCGGATCAGATCGGAAGTGAGTGCGACGAGATCGTCCGTCCGGCGGCGCACTGCCAGGGCAAGCTGTTCGTTCATGAGGGCAATAGAGCCGCATGGATCGCAATTGGCAAGATCGTGTGCACGCGATTGTGAAGTGCGCAAACTTGCCCTGCGAATAACAGTATTGTTCTATTTACCAAGGAAATTTGGGGTTTTGTCATGAATTGACGATAAACAATTCAGGACTACGGGTAGAATTGTCACATGTAGCGGGGGCGCTCATGAAACGGATTTTCTTTGCTGTAGCCATCGCAGGCCTGATCCTTTCAGGCGGCGTGGTCCAGGGATTTGCCGCAAGCCTTGTGGCGAAAGTCAGTGTTTCCAAACAGACCATGACAGTCGTGCATCGGGGCCGTGTGCTGCATCGCTGGCGCGTTTCGACGGCGCGACGTGGCTATGTGACGCCGCGTGGCCGGTGGCGGCCAAAGCGCATGCACAAGATGTGGCATTCGCGCAAGTACAACATGTCGCCAATGCCATACTCGATCTTTTACTATGGCGGCTATGCCATCCACGGCACCAATGCGGTGTCCAAGCTCGGTCGGCCCGCCTCGCATGGCTGCGTGCGGCTGCATACGGCCAATGCGAAACGGCTTTATGCGCTTGTAAAAAAGATCGGGCCCGGCAACACGCGGATTGTCGTTACGGATTGATCAACCGGGCAAGCTACATCTGCCAGCGCTTGTGGAACCACATCCACTGGCCGGGATCCTCGCGCACCCAGCGCTCGACCACATCGTTGAGCATCTGTGCGGCTGCCTCGATGTCGATCGTGCCGTCTTCATGCCGGGGCAGGGTGATCCTGTCTTCGACAATAAGGCGATAGCGGCCGCCCGGAAGGCGCTTGCAGCGCGCCGGATAGACATCGCAGCCATATTGCCGCGCCAGTTTTGGGAGCAGCGGGTTCGTCCGGCATTCGCGGCCAAAGAAGCGCGTCTTCACGCCCTTGCGGAATTTCTGGTCGACCAGAACGCCGATATTGCCACCTTCGTCCAGAACTCGGGCAAGCTGAAGCGCGGCGCCCGCCTGTGATGGCACGAGCCCGCCCATGGCACTGCTGCGGGTTTTCAGGATGTAATCGGCAACATAGGGATTGTTGGGCGGGCGAAAGAGCGACGTCGTGGCAAGGTCGAAGCGGGCGGCGGCAATGGGCAAAAACTCGAAATTGCCGAGATGGCCGGTGAAGAAAATGTGCGGAACGCCATGTTCGTCGCGCAGCCGCTTGAAGATCTCTATGCCATCCACCTCGACCCGGCCGGGCGTTTCGGCTTCCGGATCGAAATCGAACAGCTTGTCGAGAAACACATATTCAACGGCAAGCCGTGCCATGTTGCCCCACATGTCGAGGGCGATGGCTTCAAGTTCAGCTTCGCTTTTTTCCGGATAGGCGTGCCGCAGATTGTCGACGGCGAGGCGATGGCGGCCCACCCTGGGCCCGAGTTTGCGGGCGACCTTTTCTGCCAGATCGAGCGCCTTTTCGGGCGGCAGCTTGCGCAGCAGCGCCAGAGTGCCGATCACCAGGCGCGCGGTGAGCCAGTATTCGAGCGTCTTGAGGCGTTTGCCGGTTTTGTGGAGGAAGCGCTTCATGGGCGCGGGTCAGTCCACGCGCAGGATGATCTTGCCGAACACGTCGCGGCCTTCCATGCGAGCGAGCGCCTTGTCGATGTCGGCAAAGCTTACCTCGGTGTCGATCACCGGGGAGGCCAGCCCGCGCGCCATCTTCTGCATGGCGTCGGCCATGTTTTCCATGCGGCAGCCGAAGGAACCAAAGATCTTGAGCTGCTGCTGGAAAAGCTGCATCAGGTTCATGCTGGTGGAAACACCGGAGGTGGAGCCGCAGGTGACGAGGCGTCCGCCACGCTTCATGGAAAGAAGCGAGCCGGCCCAGGTGTCGGCACCCACATGCTCGAACACCACATCCACGCCGCGCTTCTTCGTGATCTTGCGCACGACGCCCTCGAAACGGTCTTCGCGGTAGTTGATCACATGATCGGCGCCGAGCGCCTTTGCCTTCTCCATTTTGTCGTCGGAGCCCACCGTGGTGATGACGGTGCAGCCCATGCTCTTGGCAAGCTGGATGGCGGCTGTGCCGATGCCGGAGCCGCCGGCCTGAACGAGGATCGTTTCGCCCGGCTCAAGCTTCGCATTGTCGAACAGCATGTGCTCCACGGTGCCGAAGGTGACGGGCGCAACGGCAGCACCGATCTCGTCAACGCCGGGCGGGGCGGGGACGAGGAGGCGGGCGGGCAGATTGATCTTTTCCTGCGCAAAACCGTCGAGGTGGAAGCCGTGCACGCCGGAGACATGTTCGCACAGATTGTCGCGGCCTTCGCGACAGGCACGACACAGACCACAAGTGCGCGCGCCATAGATGGAAACGAGCTGTCCGGGAAGCAGATTGCTGACCCCGGGGCCAACCGTCTCGACCACGCCAGAGGCTTCCGCGCCGACGACGAGCGGCATCTTGCGCTTGGCAAACGCCATGCCACGCCAGCCCCATACATCGATGTGATTGAGGGCGACGGCACGGATCTTCAGGGTCACCTCGCCCTGTCCGGGAGCAGGCGGCGGCGCAAGATCGACGGTTTCAAGCTTGCGGTCGGCGACGAGTTGAAGTGCGCGCATGATAAATTCCGATGGTTTCGGGCAATTGGAACCGGTCGATTAGACCGGTTCGCGGGCCATGACAAGGCAGGTGTTCTGTCCGCCGAAGCCGAACGAGTTCGACAGAACGGTCGAAACCTGCGCCTCGCGCTTCACATTAGGCACCACATCAAGCTCGATGGCCGGGTCCGGCGTGTCATAGTTGATGGTGGGCGGAATGACGCCCTCACGCATGGTCATCAGTGAGAAAACGGCCTCGATGGCGCCTGCCGCGGAGAGCGTGTGACCGATCATCGACTTGTTGGAGGAGATCGGCGTTGTCTTCATGCGCTCACCGAAAACGGTGGAGAGCGAAAGATGCTCCATCTTGTCGTTTTCGGGCGTTGAGGTGCCGTGAGCGTTGACATATTCGATTTCGTCTTCGGCCATGCCGGCATCCGCAAGGGCAGCGCGCACGGCGCCAATGGCAGGCGAGCCGTCGGGCTTTGAGCGGGTGCGGTGGAAATCATCGGCCTTTTCGCCACAGCCGCGCATGATGCCGAGAATTTCGGCTCCGCGCGCAAGGGCGCTTTCAAGCGATTCCAGCACCAGCGCACCGGCACCCTCGGCCAGGACGAAGCCGCTGCGATCTTTCGAGAAAGGACGCGAAGCCTTTTCAGGGACATCGTTCTGGGTGGTCAGGGCGGATAGAAGCGAGAAGCGGATGAGCGCTTCGGCGGTTGCCGAACCATCCGCACCGATGGCAAGAGCGCGGTCGCACTCGCCGCGGCGGATCGCTTCGGTTCCGAGCTGAATTGCGGTTGCGCCCGAGGCGCAGGCGGTGGACATGGTGATCGGCAGGCCGCGCGTTCCGTAGCGCTCGGCAAGCCTGTCGGCGATGGTGCCGAACTGGCTTTCCTCGAAAAGCTCCATGGCGCGGGCTTCCCTTGCCGCTTCGATGAGCGAAGGATTGCCATTGTGGCTGCGGGCCCTGGCGTAAAGCGCAAGACGATGATGCCAGTCGAGCTCGACGGGAGGCGCTGCCAGAAAGAGCGGTCCGCCGAAATCGGCGTCAGGCAGACCGGACTGTTCGATGGCTTCTGCCGCCACGAGATCGGCGAGATGGTGCGTGTGGACGCTTGCCCCCTTCGTGCTCGACGGCAGGAAATCGACCATGCCGGAGATCGTGGTGGCCAGGTGATCGGTGGGAAAGCGCGTGATGGGGTGGATGCCGGAACGCCCGCTGATCAGCGCGTCCCAGTTCTCTGAACGGCCCTGGCCGAGAGAGGTCACGACGCCCATTCCGGTAACGGCGATAACGGGTCTTCCAAAGCTGTCGGTCGTTTTCACGGGATCGCTTTCTCTAAATTCCTCCGGGCCGGGTCATCAGGCCCGTTTGATGAGGCCCATGCCTTCGTAGCAGTGATAGCCTATGGCTGTCGCAAGAACGGTCTCGGGGCTACCATCGAATGCGGGTTCGGTTGTCTCATCGAATGCCGGGTAGGGGCTGCCATGATGCAGCGCGAGAGCTGCGAGCGCGACCGCAAAGGGAAACTGCGCTTCCTTCAAATGCCCCGTGAGCGATGAAAAGCCGCGCAGCGTGATGTTGTCGTGACGGGCAAGTGCTTCGCGTTCCGCCACCGTTGCAGCATCGGCGCCGGAAGCACCTGACAGTGCGAGAACGGGCGTTTGCGGCAGCGGAAGCCGGTCGAGCATCTCTGCTATTCCGGTGGCGAGCGGCTCACTCTTGCGGCGGGTGCGGCGCGAAACGACCGGGCCGATGGATGCATAGGCCTTGCGTCCACGCTTTTCGGCATGTTCGCGCGATTCCAGGATCAGGAAAGCTGCGCCGGAACCGGAGACCACACCGCCGCCCTCGGACTCCGCGCGCTGCCAGACCGGTTTCCAGTCTTCGCGATGCAGAAAGCCGGCAAGCTCATAGGCAAGCAGCATGTCGGAATGTTCGGTCTGGAAGGATGCACCGACCAGAACATGCGAGGACTGGCCGGAGCGAATGCGCGCGGCCGCCGTCTCGATGGCCGAAACACCGGCACCTTCCTCGCCCATGAAGGTGCGCGACGAACCGGTCACCTTGTGAACGATGGAGATGTTGCCGGCGAGAAGATTGGAAAGCTGCGCCAGGAACAGCGTCGGGCGCAGCTCGGTGGTGAGCTTCTCGTTGAGCAGGATGTCATGATCGTTGCGCTCGAGCGAGGCGGCCAGGATGGCTTCATCCACCGTCTCGTCACGTTCACCGCCTCCGGCGGCGATCACCATGTCCATGGACGCGCAAAGCGCCTCGTCGCCTTTCATGCCCGCATCGTCGAGCGCGAGGCCCGCCGCATAGGTGCCAAGGCGCTGCCAGGTTTCCATCTGGCGTTGATCGCCGCGTCGCGGAATCTGCTGGCCCCAGTCGATCTCGGGCAGGGGATGGATGCTGTAAGGCGCAAACCGCTCCCGATCGAGCACGGGCGTGGGCACCTTTGCCGTCAGCGCCTGCCAGTGGGCGTCTGCTCCCTCGCCAAGCGAGGAGACGATGCCCATGCCGGTGATAACTACGTCGCGCGGGCTCATGCCGCTCCCTTCAACGATGCACTGTCAGGAAAGAGCTCAGCCAGCCTTGGCGGCCACGAGGTCGTCGATCTTGGCGCAAAGGTTCTTCATGACAAAATACTCTTCTGTCGAAACCTTGCCGTCATTGACTTCCTGAGTCCACTTTTCCAGCGGAACCTTGATGCCGAATTCCTTGTCGATGGCAAAGACGATGTCGAGGAAATCGAGGCTGTCGATGCCAAGATCGTCAATGGTGTGGCTTTCGGGGGTGATTTTCTCGCGGTCGATCTCGCTGGTTTCAGCGATGATGTCGGCAACCTTGTCGAATGTCGTCACGTGCAGCCCTCGGTCTGGGGAGATTCTCTTACAATAGGATGATCGTGGGGTCTCTAGTCGGTTTTTGTCTGCAGGAAAAGGGGTTATAGGCACAGCTGATGCCGCGATCAGTTGAATTTGATGCGTGCGGCTGCTGCAAGAGTATCGCCTCCGCGCGACAGAATGACGGCTTCACCCTCTCGCGCCGGAGCGCCAATCAGAGCCTCGATCACTTCAAGATGGGTGATCAGGAACAGGTTTCCCGAACCGGTGTATTCGTTGATTCGGTCCAGAATGACCGCTTTCTGCTTTTCCATGGCGCTCTCGTCAGACGGCAGATCGAGCGCGGGAAACGCTTCCACCGGCCCGGAGCCAAAGGCCTGGGTGGCGGTGTCGAGCGTGCGGCAATAGCGGCTGGCGAGCACCCTTTCGACCGGGGCTGCGCGGGCCTGAACGAGGGCGCCGATGCGACGGGCCTGCAGGCGGCCGCGCTCGGAAAGATTGCGCTGGGTGCCGCATTTCTCGATGTCGAAATTGGCCGGATCGCCGCTGCCGGGCGCGATCGCATGCCGCATGAGCACGACCTGACCGCCATTGCGCAGCAGCGCCCAGCCGGCTTCCGTGGCGTTGGCTGGCGGGGCGCTGACGGTGAACAGAAGGGCAATGGCGAAAAGCAGGCGAAACATGGGGCAATCCTCAAACTATTCTTCCTAGCATATAGGCACGGGGGGCATTCTTGAAAGCCGGCTTGTGCGGCGGCGCGTGCATTTGAACGCCGGATGGTTTCCCTTGGCAACCGATTGCGGCTAAACAGGAATCATGTCGCCGCTCGTCGAAACCGTCTCCTTCGTTTTTGGACTTGTCGCATTCGGCTACCTTGCCGGGTGGAGCGGCCTGTTGAAAGTGCAGACGGGCGATGCGCTGAGCGAGTTTGCAGTAACCATCGCGGTCCCGCTGCTGCTGTTCCGCACCATGGCGGGCGCCGAATTCGGCGACAGTCTTCCCTGGGCGCTCTGGTGCACCTATTTCAGCGCGGTTGCGGTGGCCTGGGTGGTGGGCCACTTCACCATCGTGCGGTTTTTCGGACGGGATGCACGGGTCGGCGTCGTGGCCGGCCTTTCGACAGGGTTTTCCAACCTCGTTCTGCTTGGGATCCCGTTCATGCTCGGTGTGTTCGGGCGCAGGGGCTTTGAGGTCCTGTCGCTGATCATATCGGTTCACCTGCCCATCATGATGGGCATGTCGATCCTTCTGTTCGCGCTTGTCGGGCGGAAGGGAGGTGCGTCCTTGACCATCGTCAGGGAGTTTTTGACCCGGCTTTTCTCCAACCCGCTGATCATCGGCATTCTCGCCGGACTTCTATGGCGCTTCACCGGGCTTGAGATGCCATCGCTGGGCACACGGTTCGTCGACGCGCTGGCCAATGTTGCCGGACCGGTTGCGCTGTTTGCCATGGGGCTCGGCCTGCGCAAATTCGGCATTTCGGGCGACGTGCGCCCGGCGGTCGTGATCGCCGTGCTGAAACTTTTCCTGATGCCTGCCGTTGCCCTTGCTGGTGCGCTGGTGATCGGGCTTCCGGTCTATAGCGCACAGATTGCGGTTGCCGCGGCGGCACTTCCTTCGGGTGTGAACCCGTATCTGATTGCCTCACGGTTTGGCACCGGGCAGGCGCTCGCCTCCAATGCGATGACCATAGCCACGGCACTGGCGGTGTTCACGACGGCGTTCTGGCTTTCGGTGCTTCACTGGATCTATCAATGAGGCGGGACAGACACTAGCCGGACCAGCCTGGGGCGATACGGTGCCGCGCAGACACAGGAGAAGACGGATGCTTCACAAGATCAGTCACTTCAAGCGCGAGGCCAATTTTATCGGGGGCGCCTGGGTGAATGCGGATTCGGGCCAGACCATCGATGTGGTCAACCCGGCAGACGGCCGGACAATCGGCACTGTCCCGCGCTCGGGCCGGGCCGAAACGCGCCGCGCCATCGAAGCGGCCGAGGCCGCATTCCATTCCTGGAAGAAAACCTCCGCCGACCATCGCGCAAAGCTCATGCGCAAGCTGCATGACGCGATCATGGACAATCAGGACACGCTGGCCGAACTTCTGGTGATGGAGCAGGGCAAACCGCTGGCGGAGGCGCGCGGCGAGGTGGGCATATCGGCGGCCTATATCCTGTGGTTTGCGGAAGAGGGGCGCCGGGTTTACGGCGAAGTCGTTCCCTCGCCCTGGGCCGACAGGCGCATTCTCGTTACCAAGGAACCTGTCGGTGTGATCGGCGCGATCACGCCGTGGAACTTTCCCTCGTCCATGCTCGCCCGCAAGCTTGGGCCGGCGCTGGCGACCGGCTGTACCGCCGTGGCCAAACCGGCTTCGCAGACGCCCTATTCGGGCCTTGCCTGGGGCGTTTTGTGCGAGGAGGCGGGTTTTCCTGACGGTGTGGTCAACATCGTCACCGGTTCGGCCTCCGAAATCGGCGACGAACTTTGCGAAAACCCGCTGGTGAGAAAAATCACCTTCACCGGCTCCACGGAAGTGGGCAAGACGCTGATCGAGAAGACCGCGGGAACGGTGAAGAAGGTTTCCATGGAACTGGGCGGCAATGCGCCGTTTCTGGTTTTTGACGACGCGGACATCGACCGGGCCGTGGAGGGCGCAATCGCTGCAAAGTACCGCAATTCGGGCCAGACCTGTGTCTGCACCAACCGATTTTTCGTGCAGGCCGGCATTCATGACCGGTTCGTGGAGAAGCTTTCTGCCGCCGCCCGGAAACTGAACGTGGGACCCGGCCTTGAAGAAGGCACCCAGCAGGGCCCGCTGATCGATATGAATGCCGTGGAAAAGGTGGAGGAGCTGATCGCCGACGCGACCGACAAGGGCGCCAGGGTGACCGCCGGGGGTGGCCGGCACGAACTGGGTGGTTCGTTCTTCCAGCCGACCGTGATCGCGAATGCCACGACCGATATGCGCTTCATGGAAGAAGAGATTTTCGGGCCTGTTGCCCCGGTTTTCCGCTTCGAGACGGAAGAGGAGGCGATCAGGCTTGCAAACGACACGGCCTTCGGGCTTGCATGCTACTTCTACACTGGCGATCTGGGCCGCGCCTTCCGTGTGATGGAAGGGCTGAAATACGGCCTGGTGGGCGTCAATGAGGGGATCATCACCACGGTCGAAGCACCTTTTGGCGGGCTGAAGGAATCGGGCCTTGGCAAGGAGGGCGGCCATCAGGGCGTGGAGGATTATCTCGACACCAAATATGTCTGCATCGGCGGTCTCGGCCTTTAGCCGTGCTTTGACGTTCGAGGCGGATCACGGCTATGGCATCGATGCCCGGGAGCGGGCTAGATTGGGGCAGGGCGAGTCGGAGGGAGACCATGGCCACACAGCGCAAAGGCAAAGGAAAACCAATCGTCTTGATCGGTATCGGGCTGCTGGTTGGGGTGATTGCCCTTTATGCCGCGTTCCGGCTCATCGCCCCGCCGCCCGACGGGATCGACATCGCCTACAACACCGTCAGTGGCGAGGGGCTTTATCAGGTCATGTTCGAAACCGAGAGCCAGCCGGTTCCGGTCAACGAAACCCATGAATGGGTGTTGACTGTCACGACGCCGGATGGCGAGCCGGTAACGGATGCACGAATCTCCATCGATGGCGGAATGCCCGCTCACGGCCACGGCCTGCCCACAAGCCCGCAGATGACCGAAAACCTTGGCGAAGGGCACTACCGTGTCGAGGGCATGCGTTTCAACATGGGCGGGCACTGGGAAATCCGCATCGGGCTGGATGCCGAACCCGGACTGGACGAAGCGGTTTTCAATCTGGATCTTTGACATGAGACCCGCGCGCCTTCTTCTGCTGGCTGGCGCGCTTGCGGTTCTGCCTGCGCTCCAGGGCTGCGATCCGGCGCCTTTGAGCGATGACGAAAAGGCAAAGATCGCTTCTCTTTCCATCGATGCATTGGGCGCGCTGCCGGCATCCCCGGGAAACCGCTTTGCGGACGATCCGGAAGCGGCTGCACTGGGTGAACGCCTGTTCTTCGATACGGGGCTGAGCGGCAATGCGGATGTGGCCTGCGCCACCTGCCATGTTCCCGAAAAGCAGTTTCAGGACGGTCTGCCGCGCGGTGTCGGTGTAGGGCAGACAAGCCGCCGAACCATGCCGCTGGCCGGAGTGGGGTGGAATGTCTGGCAATTCTGGGACGGACGCCGCGACAGTCTCTGGGCGCAGGCCCTGACCCCGCTGGAGGATCCGCACGAGCATGCCGGAAACCGGGCTGCCATCGCGCGCTATGTCGCGACCGAACATCGGGATGTCTATGAGCGGATTTTCGGCCCATTGCCGGCGTTTGGGGCCCTGCCGGAAAATGCCGGCCCGCTCG
The DNA here is from genome assembly GCF_040819555.1 of Nitratireductor sp. GISD-1A_MAKvit. Classification (GTDB taxonomy): domain Bacteria; phylum Pseudomonadota; class Alphaproteobacteria; order Rhizobiales; family Rhizobiaceae; genus Nitratireductor. Next base: position 2,467,783 of record NZ_CP161920.1, on the reverse strand, counting down.
GCAACGAAGCCGAGAGGGCGGCCTGGTACGACATGCGGCCGCAAGATCGGGACGCGGTGAACCGGGTGTTTGCGAATATCGGCAAGGCGATTGCCGCCTTCGAGCGAAGGCTTTCACCAGACGAAACCCGCTTCGACCGTTTTGCAAAAGCGCTTCTGGAAGGCAACGAGCCCACCGGGGATGCAGCGTTCACGGATCTTGAGCTGGAGGGCCTGAGGCTTTTCATTGGCAAGGCCAATTGCCTCGAATGCCACAATGGCCCGCGCTTCACGGATGATCATTTTCACAACACGGGCGTGCCGCAGGCCGACGGCGTGGCGGAAGACAGGGGACGGGCGAGCGGGATGGCGCAGGTGGAAGCCGACCCTTTCAACTGCCTTGGCCCATACAGCGATGCGCGCCCGGATGCCTGCACGGCACTGCGTTTCATGCGGCGCGACGTGACGGCAATGGAACGTGCCTACAAGACCCCCTCTCTGCGCGGTGTGGCCTCGCGCCCGCCCTATATGCATGCAGGCCAGATCGCCACGCTGGATGACGTGGTCACGCATTACAGCAGTGCGCCCGAAGCGCCTGGCGGCAACAGCGAAATCCGGGGTGTCGTTTTCACCGAGCGCGGGCGCCGTGCGCTGATCGCGTTTCTGAAAACCCTCGACGCGGATGCCGCTAGCGGTCCTTGACGGTTTCCATGGTCACGAAGGTGGAGGTGCGCGCCACGTGGGGGAGGGCGGAGATGCGTTCTCCCAGCACCTTGCGATAGCTCGTGATGTCGCGCGTGCGGACCTTGAGAAGATAATCGAACCCCGCCGCCGTCATGTGGCACTGCTCGATCTCCGGAACGGCAAGAACGGCCTTGTTGAAGGCTGCAAGAGCTGAAGAGCGTGTGTCTTCAAGCTCTACCTGAACGAAGGCGATATGACCCTCACCGATACGCGCGCGATCGATGATGGCGGAGTAGCCGCGAATGTAGCCTTCCTTTTCGAGGCGGCGCAGTCGGGCCTGCACCGGCGTCTTGGAAAGCCCCACCCGGCGGGCCAGCTCCGCAATGGACAGACGCCCGTCCCCGGTCAGGGCGTCCAGAATGTTGCGGTCTATCCGGTCTACTCGTTCTGACTGCATGTCGATTTCATCTTATAATGGAATTTCTGTTCGCCAAAAATAGTCCAAATGCACCAGCTTGCGCAAGAGAATAGCCCGATTGAGCATTTTCGGTGTGCTATGATTTGCCAAGAAGCGGTGCCGGGCGTACCGCGTGGCTCCTATTCAATTCCGAGGTCGTTATGCGAATCAAGAAGCAGGAAAAGTTGCGACAGGAGATGCGCGCCCACTATCTGGCCGATGAGGGCGCGGCATTGCAGCGACTTGCAAGGCTTGCGGATCTCAACCCAGACGATCGACGCAGCATCTCTTCCGACGCGGCCGAACTGGTGCGCGCCGTCAGGGCATCGGGCGATACGCATCTGATGGAAGCCTTCCTTTCAGAATATGGTCTGTCAACGCAGGAGGGCGTTGCCCTGATGTGCCTGGCAGAAGCGCTGTTGCGTGTGCCGGATTCCGAAACGATGGACGACCTGATCCGCGACAAGATCGCACCGCATGACTGGTCCACGCATTCGGGCGAATCCGCCTCGATCTTCGTCAATGCGTCGACCTGGGCGCTGATGCTGACAGGGCGGGTTCTCGACGACGAAGGAGACGGGGTCGAAAAGACGCTGCGCGGGCTTGTCCGGCGCATGGGCGAGCCCGTGATCCGCCACGCGGTATCTCGCGCCATGCGCGAGATGGGCGAGCAGTTCGTGCTTGGACGCACCATCGAGGAAGCAATCCGGCGCGGCAGGTCGATGGAAGAAAAGGGCTACACCTATTCCTATGACATGCTGGGCGAGGCCGCGCGCACGGAGCAGGACGCACTGCGCTACCACAAGGCCTATGGGGATGCCATTGCCGCATTGAAGCGCCATGCAAAGCGCGACGACATCCGTGCCAATCCGGGTATCTCGGTGAAGCTATCGGCGCTTCATCCGCGCTATGAGGCAACCCACAGGGAGCACATGCTGCCGGTGATGATCGAGCGCCTGACCGCGCTGGCAATGGCCGCCCGAGATGCCCGAATGGGCCTCAATATCGATGCGGAAGAAGCCGACCGGCTGGATCTTTCGCTGGATGTGATCGAAGCGGTGCTTTCCAGCCCGGACCTTTCGGGCTGGGATGGTTTCGGCGTTGTGGTGCAGGCCTATGGTCCGCGTGCGCCCTTCGTGCTCGACTGGCTCTATGAACTGGCGCAACGACTTGACCGGCGCATCATGGTGCGGCTGGTGAAAGGCGCTTACTGGGATACTGAGATCAAACGCGCGCAGGTGCTCGGGCTTGACGGTTTCCCGGTGTTTACACGCAAGGTCAACACCGATGTGAGCTACATCGCCTGTGCGCGAAAGCTTCTGAACATGACGGACCGGATCTATCCGCAGTTTGCCACGCACAACGCCCATACCGCGGCGGCAATCCTTGCCATGGCACCCGACAAGTCCCTGTTCGAGTTTCAGCGTCTGCACGGCATGGGAGAAGCGCTGCACGAGACCGTGCGCAAGCGCGAGAACACGCGCTGCAGGATCTACGCGCCTGTTGGCGCACATCAGGACCTGCTGGCCTATCTGGTGCGGCGGCTTCTGGAAAACGGCGCGAATTCCTCGTTCGTGCATCAGATCGTGGACGAAGAGGTGAGTGCGAAGGAAATCGCTGCCGACCCGTTTTCCGCGCTTGAGGAAAAAGAAACGGCGGTGAACCCGGCCATCATCCGTCCCTCAGATATTTTCGGGGCTGCACGCAGGAATGCCAGAGGCTGGGATGTGACGGACCCGGTGACCATGGCCGAACTGGACGCGTCCCGTGCAGCCTTCGCCGCGCCGCATGAATGGGAAGCACACCCCGTCACGCCGGCAAAGGGGAACGGAAAACCACGCAAAGTGACCAATCCGGCACGACTGACGGAGACCGTTGGAACGGTGCGCGATGCTACGCGTGAACAGGCAGAGGCGGCAATCGGCATTGCGCTTGGGGCACAGGCCGGCTGGGCGGGAAGACCCGTGAGCGAACGTGCGGACATCCTGCGCCGCATTGCCGATCTCTACGAGGCGCACGCGGCGGAGTTTTTCGCGCTTGCCACCCGTGAGGCCGGCAAATCGCTTGCAGACGGGATCGCGGAAGTGCGCGAGGCGGTGGATTTCCTTCGCTATTACGCCGGGCAGGCGGAGTTTTGCGAAAGGGACACGCAGGCGCGTGGCGTGATCGTGTGTATCTCGCCATGGAACTTTCCGCTGGCGATCTTCACCGGCCAGATCGCGGCTGCCCTCGTGACGGGGAATGCCGTTGTCGCCAAGCCGGCGGAACAGACCCCGCTGATCGCGGCCCGTGCGGTCGCGATGATGCATGAGGCGGGAATCCCCGCAGACGTGCTTCATCTTCTTCCCGGCGATGGCCCCACGATAGGCGGGCCCCTGACGGCGGACCCGAGAATTGCCGGCGTGTGTTTCACCGGGTCGACGGAAGTCGCCCGCCTCATTGAAAGGCAACTGGCGGGGAATGCGGGCCCCGATGCCATGCTGATTGCAGAGACGGGCGGGCTGAACGCGATGATCGTCGATTCCACCGCACTTCCCGAGCAGGCGGTGCGCGACATCGTGGCTTCCTCCTTCCAGAGCGCGGGGCAGCGCTGTTCGGCCCTGCGCATGCTCTATGTCCAGAAGGACGTGGAAAAGCGCGTGGTGGACATGTTGAAAGGGGCGATGCAGGCGCTGCGGATCGGGGATCCGTGGGATGTGTCGACCGATGTTGGCCCGGTGATCGACGATGAAGCGCGTGAAAACATCGCCGATTATGCGCTGAACCTGACCGGGCAGGGGCGGTTGATCGAGGCGCTCGATGTGCCCGAGGATGGACGCTACGTGGCGCCGGCTGCCTTCAAGGTCGCAGGCATCAGGGAGCTTGAGCGCGAGATTTTCGGCCCGGTCCTGCATGTGGCGACGTTTGAGGCCGACGAGATCGACAGGGTAATCGCGGACGTCAATTCAATGGGGTATGGCCTGACCTTCGGTCTGCATACGCGCATCGATGGGCGCGCGCAGCATGTGGTGGACCAGGTGCATGCGGGCAATATCTACGTCAACCGCAACCAGATCGGTGCCGTTGTGGGATCCCAGCCCTTCGGCGGCGAAGGGCTTTCGGGAACCGGCCCCAAGGCCGGCGGCCCGCACTATCTGCGCCGTTTCCGCCGTAGTGGCATGGCGGGCGGGCAACGCCCAACGGGGCAGGTGCATTCAGCAGGCGACCTTGAAGGCAGGATGCCCGCAATTGACGGGAAATGGCTGGCACGAACCGACCGTTTGCCGGTGTTGCGCAAACTGCTGAGAGGCCAGGCCGGACCCGCCGTTGCAGCGGCTGCAGCGCTAGATCAGGGCCCCATCGATCTGCCCGGACCGACGGGCGAGGCCAATTCGCTCATGCTTCTGCCGCGCGGTCGCGCACTCTGCCTGGGCGCGGATGCGGAAACGCTGCTGGCCCAGGCCGTTCAGGCTCTTGCCAGCGGCAATTCGGTGCTCGCGGTGCATCCGCAGGCGCGGTCTGTCCTCAAGCCGCTTCTGGGGCAGGAGCTCCCGCTTGAAGCTGTTGACGGGACGGTGGATCCAAAGGCGCTTGGCAGCCTGTCGCTGGATCTGGTGGCGGCCTGCGGCGCCAGCGAATGGCTGGGCGAACTGCGCCGTAGGCTTGCCGGGCGTGACGGTGCAATCGTTCCACTGATCGTGGAGCCAGTCTATCCGGCGGCTTTCGTTCATGAACGGGCCATCTGTGTCGACACCACAGCTGCCGGGGGCAATGCGAGCCTGCTGGCCTCGGTTTAGGACGTCAGCGGCGGAACGCCAGCGGCACGGTGAACCCCCAGCTCGCGCGCCCGGCTTCCTTCGGGATCCGGGGGAAGGGGGCGGCGCGGCGAACCGTATCGAGTGCGGCCTGGTCGAGGATTTTCGAGCCGGAGCTGCGCACGATGCGAATGCCGCTCACCGAGCCGTTGCGGGCGACGGTGAAACGCACGCGAACCTCGCCTTTGAGCCGCTGGCGCTTTGCAGCGCGCGGATAGCGCAGCGAGCGTCTGAGCTTGGACACCACCTTGCCGGGATAGTTGGAAACGCGGGCATTTCCGCTCTTCGATGCTCGCGCCACCTTTTTGCCCTTGGAGGCCTGGCTGGCCTTCTTCTTGCCGGAAGCCGTACCGCGGCGGGCGTCCTTTCTGTCGTTTCCACGCGAGCCGGCGCTGCGTTTTTTGGGTGGCGAAGCCCTGGCCTTGCGGCTTTGCTTCGTTTTTTGAACCTTTGGCCTGGGCGGCGGTGTGTAGGCGGGGCGTGGTGTCGGTATCGGTGCTTCGGCGAGTGCGGTGACGACCTGCGCGTTCTCGACCGGCTCCACGGTTTGTGGCGTCTCCACCCGTGCGGTTTCGACTGTTGGCTGCTCCGGTTCAATGACAGAAGGCGTGGTGTTCTCGGGCAGGGTTTCGACGGGGACGGGTGCTGCCGACTCAACCGGCGTTTGCGGCGTCACTTCATGCGCCGTTTCCGGCTGAAGCGGCTCTGCCTCTGGTTCGATTTCCGGCTGGATCTCGTCGGTCGCTTCACCGGCCGCGACCATTTCTGCAAACGCATTGCCGGCAATCGCAATCTCGGTGCTGCCGCCTCCGGCGATTTCCACGCTTGACGTTCGCTGCATGACATAGGCCGTTGCGCCCGCATGCAGGCTTAATGAAACGGCGAGAGCGGCACTCCACTTCCAGAGACGCATTTTCATTCTGCCGCACGTTCCGTGATGATGCTGATCCGGCTGGCGCCGGCTGCCTTGAGGGCACCGACGATGTCGACGAGCCTGGCTGCCGGCAGATCGCGATCGGCTGCGACCCTGATTTCGAGCTGGCGTGCCGCATCCTGGCCCAGCGTCTCAGCACGCGAGAGCATGAAAGCCCGCGCATCGGTGACTTCGCCGCGCAGGCGCATCTCGCCATCTTCGGTAACGAACAGCGCATTCGGTGGCTCGGAAGGGTTTGCCTCCAGCGTGGAAATCAGGCTGACATCATTGTCGAGCGGCGGTGTGAGCGTGCCGGCGACAAGAAAGAAGATCAGCATCAAAAACACGATGTTGATCAGCGCGATCGTGCTTTCGCGCTGACGTGGCCGTGTTGGACGGGCAAGGCGGAGCATGGCGAATTACCTCGCGACGGACAGGTTGAGCTGGCTGTTGCGGCGAATGCGCTCGACCGCGCTGACCAGCTGTTGGGATGTGAGCTTTCCGCGCACCAGAAGCACGGCCGTTTCGGCACCCGCCTCACGAAGGCGGGCCAGTTCGGCGAGGGCGGCGTCTTCGGGCAGGATCTGACCATTGACACGCCAGCCCGCCGGATCATCGACACGAAGGAGCACGTCGGGAGGCTTGCCGCCTGCGGAGGCGGAAGCCGGCCCCGCCGGAAATCTCGACGCTTGCGAAGCGCGTGAAGGTCGAGGAAAGCATGAAAAAGAGCAGCAGGAGGAAGATCACATCGATCAGCGATGTGAGCGAGAGCGGCTTTCTCCTTCTGACTGCTGCCATTTCAATGTGCATAGGTTTCCCCTGTCACGAGCCGTGGCGCCGCATTTTCGGACGAGGCTGCATTTTGCTCGGCCCTTTCGATGGACCCATGGGAAAGGACCGTCGCCGTCATCGTTTCTATGGCCACACGCTCGTTCTCGATGCGTGTCTCGAACCAGGTGAGAACCAGCGAAACGGGCATCGCAACTGCGAGGCCGCACGCGGTGGTGAGGAGCGCCACCCAGATGCCCCCGGCCAGCAGAGACGGGTCCACTGAATTGCCCGCCTGCTGAAGCCTCTGGAAGGCTTCGATCATGCCGAGAACCGTGCCGAACAGGCCGAGGAGCGGGGCAACCTGGGCAATGGCATCAAGCGCGCGAAAGCCGCGCTGCAGATCGTGAAGGCGACCAAGCGCCAGACGGCTGACCTCGTCTTCCACTGCGCTCTTGTCGGCTTTTGCCGCTGCAAGCCGCATTGTGGTCGCCAGCGTTTCCTCCAAAGGTGAACGCGCATTGGCAAGCAGGGAGCGCGCATCGGCCTGGTTGTGGTGAAACCATGCGTGCAAAGCGCGGTTCGAACGCCCGTGCCGGCCGACCCTTTCGCGCTGGAACTGCGTGAATTTGAGAAGGATCAGCGCAAGCGCGAAGACCGACAGGGCGATGAGAATCGCCACAACCGGACCGCCGAGCCTGAGAAAGGAACCTATCGAAGAGATGACGCCGTCGAACATTTGGGCATTCCTGTGGGTTTTGTTGGCCAGTGGTTGTTCTGGAGCCTATTTGCCGAAAGTGACCGTGCCTCGGCTGGTTGCCTCCAGCCGGGAAATACAGTCCTGCGGCTCTATCCCGTCGCCCTCGCACGCGGAAGCATCGTTGATGAGAACGCGCCCGATGGAGGCGCAGTCCGTATCGGCCAGATCGAACCGGCGCACCTTGGTTTTTTCATTGGGCAATGCCTGAAAGTCGAGCACAAGAAGCCGCTCGACGAGCCCTTCCTTGCTGAAAAGCGCGATCTCATAAGCCGCCTTATCGATGTCGCGGCCAAGTGCATTTTCGACCACGAAGGCAATGCGACAGCCTTTCTCGCTTTTCTGCAAAGCGTTGAGCTCCAGCCGGATCGCACCGGAAGAAGCTTCCTGCGCCGACAGGGGCACAGGCGTGGCCAGGGTGCCAGCCATCGCCAGCGCAAAGGCGCTGGCGATGGAGAGCGGGTGGCAGATTGATAATCGAGACGGCATCTTATCCTCCAAAGCGCATGGTCGCGCCCAGTTTCACGGTCAGGCCGGGTTGGGCATGCATTCCGTCCGAAACGTCGACGATCGGCAGCACGTATTTCTTATCGAACAGATTGTCGACGCGGAAATCAAACCGCAGATTCTCGCTGGCCTGGTAGTTTGCGTAGAGATTTACCAGCGTGTAGTCCTCGGCGAAGGTGGTTCCGCTTGGAGCCTTGTTGTACTGGACCTCGCCACCGAGCGTCAGGCGGCGTTCGAGAAAACGCATGCCGCCATCGAGCGTGACGCTGGCCGAAGGAATGGTCTTGAGATCCGACTGGACCCCGTTCCGGTCGACCTGGTGGCCATCGATGATGGAAATGCCCAGGCCGGCAAAATAGCGCCCGGCATCGTAGCGGCCTTCAAGTTCGAAGCCCTGAATTTTTGCGTTGTAGACGTTTTGGTACTGCGCGCACATCGAGTGCCCGAGACTGGCGCACTCACTGCCAGGCATGGCGCGCATGGTGGGAATGGTTATGTAGTCGTCGATGTCGTTGTGGAAATAAGCAGCCTTGAGCCGCAGCGTGTCTTCGGAATTGAAGAGCCCGTCGGCCGTGTAGTTGATGCCGGCTTCCCAGGTCTTGCCGGTTTCAGGTCTCAGGTCGGGATTGGGCAGGAACGCGAAGCTGAAGCCGGGATAGGCGTGTCCCCCTGTGATGAAGGCTTCGGACGTGTTGGGCGCGCGATAGCCTTCCGAATAGGAGCCATAGACCTGCAACCCGGAAAGAGCGCCTTCCCTGAAGGGGGAAACGCCGACACTGAGGCGCGGCGAAAACCGGTCGCCCGAACTCTTGCTGGAAGCTTCCAGTTCATAGGAATCGTAGCGCAGCCCCGCGACCACCTCGAGCCAGTCATAGGTGAGCTTGTCCTGCACATAGGCACCCCAGACGCTTCGGGTGCCGGTTGGATTGTAGGTGTCGGCACCTCCAAACGGTGCTGTGGAGGCGAAATCGTCGTGAACCCAGTCGCCGCCCACCGTCAACTCGTGGGAAATCAGGCCGGTATCGAAATAGGATGTGTTCCAGATGTCGAAACTGCTGGTTCGAAGATCGTAGCTGGACGTTCCCGCTCGGCGGCCCCTGTCGGTCTGGGTCAGATCGATCTGGTTGACCGCCGCCTTGATGTTGAGGTTCAGCCACTTTTCCTCGGCATCGGAGATCTTGAACTCGCCGGTGAAGGTGTTGCTGTCGAGCTGATAGTCTCGCGTGTTGGTCGACGACCATTGATCCTCGGAGCCGGTCCAGCCCAGTGTCAGTTCGCTGTGTTCGGTCGGTTTGAGGGTTGCCTTGACGTGGCCGCTCAGCACGTCGAAGCCGGAGTTTTCGACCCGCGAGCCGTCGCCATCCTTGTACTCGCCGTAGTCGCGCCACACGATGTTTGCCAGAACGGAGGCGGCATCATTGAAGCGATAGGCGCCGATGGCGCTTGTGGTCCAGCCGGAGCCGTTGGATTCGTACCGGCCGGTCAGAGAGACAGCGAAATTCTCGTCTTCTTTCAGAAAATCACCCGGCTTTTTCGTCTCAAAATAGACGACACCGCCAATCGCTCCCGAACCAAACGTGTTCGCACTCGGGCCGCGTATGACATCCACCTGCTGGACGAGCTGCGGATCGAGCCAGAACATGCGGGAAACCTCATGCCCCGCCTTGTGAAAATTCTGGCGGGCACCATCCACGATGACGGAGACGCGACCGGCATCCTGAAGTCCGCGAATGTTGAAATTGCTCACCGCCGGGCGACCGTCGGAATAGACCTTGATTCCCGGCACGCCGAAAAAGATGTCGTTCGCATTGGTCGCCATGCGGCGCTCAAGCTCCTCGCCGCTGATCTGGCTGACAGAAGCCATTGAATTAACGGCGCTTTCGCCGGTTCGACTAACAATAGTGATTCGGTCGAGCAGCGTGACGCTGCCGTTTTCCCGCGCCATGAGCGTGGTTGTTTCCTCTGCCATGGCATTCATGGCCATAACCATCGTCGCCATCGACGTTCCGCAAAGCAGAGAAAGTTTTGCGCTTAGTTTGGAATTCCGCATGCCCCAGATTCTCCAGCAATCTAACAGGAAATGTCGACTGGCGCTGGCTTGCCGACGGTAAACCGGCTAAGAAACATATCTTGATAAATTAACTCCGGTATTGCGGTGGCTATAAAATATGATAATGAAAGTCAAGAAAATGAATTGCAGATTTCACCGCCGCGATGCGAGCCATTGCGTCCGAATTAAAAACGGAGGTTTTTTCCAATGAAGACCTATTTGTCGATCAACCCACGTGGGCAGGCAGACATTCAGCATTTGGCCGTGAGGCAAGGTGGCGTCACGCCGGATCGCACGATTTCCAGCGCCGATCTCTTTGGTGGGCGACGCGAAATCGGTATTGAGCACCATGGCGCCTACTACCGTCTCAAGATCACCCGTCAGGGCAAGCTGATTCTCAACAAGTAGGTTGTCACGATGAACATTCAGGCTGTCCGCGGTCCGGCTGAAATCAGGCGTGCCCGGAGCGAAAATCCGAAAATGCGGGAGCGCGACTTGGCGGTGGCGCTCGGCATTTCAGAGGCAGAACTGCTCGCTGCCCATCTGGGGCAGGGGGTTACACGAATCGATCCGGATGTTTCCCGGATTCTCCCCGCGCTCGAAGCGGTTGGTGAAGTCATGGCGCTCACACGCAACGAAAGCGCGGTGCATGAGAAAGTCGGGGTCTACGAGAAAATCACCGTCGGAGCGCAGCATGCGCTGGTGCTCGGGCGGGACATCGATCTGCGCATTTTTCCCGCCCGTTGGGCATACGGTTTTGCGGTGGAGAAGCGCGCTGGCGATGATGTGAGGCGCAGCCTGCAGTTCTTCGATAAAGCGGGCGATGCCGTGCACAAGGTTCATCTGCGTCCAGCTTCCAGCCTTTATGCCTATCAAAAGCTCATCGAAGATCTGCATCACGAGGATCAGGTTTCACCGATCGAGGTTCAGGCTGACAAGATAGTCGATGAGGTGCCAGGCGATGTGTTGCCGGCGGCAAATGTGCTGCGTGACCGCTGGAGCGCGATGACCGATGTTCATCAGCTCTTTGGCATCTTGAAGCAGCTCAAACTGACCCGGCATCAGGCCGTGCATCTGATCGGTGAAGACTATGCCTGGCGTCTGGAGGAAGACGCATTGACGACAATGCTTCATCAGGCGGTCAATGGTGAGGTCCCGATCATGTGCTTTGTCGGAAGCAGTGGGTGCATTCAGATCCACACCGGCGCAATCAAAACCGTGAAACCGATGGGCCCCTGGATCAACATTCTCGATCCAGGCTTCAATCTGCATCTGAGAACGGATCATGTGAAGGAATTGTGGGCGGTGCGCAAACCGACCAAGGACGGCCATGTGACGTCCATGGAGGCTTATGACGCGGACGGCCGTCTGATCGCCCAGTTCTTCGGTGAACGCCTTGAGGGGCAGGCCGAACGGCCAGACTGGCGAACAATGGTTGAAAACCTGCCGCGGCAGGCCAGCGGACAGGTCGCATGATGGCCGGCTCGACGTGTCCTTCGGAAAGGAGCCTCGCTTTCACAAAAAGAACGGGCAAAACCCCGGGGCGGCGCTGGATGCAGCACATGGCCCGGCTCGCTTTCGTCGCGGCGGGTCTGATCGTAGTACCGTTTTCAGTTTCCGCGCAGGAGGCGGTTGCTCCATTTGCCGACACCAGCAGGCTGATAACGATCGGTGGGGCCATTACCGAGATCGTCCATGAACTTGGTGAAGGCGACCGGTTGATTGCGCGCGACAGGACCAGCACCTACCCGCCGGCGGCAAGAGACCTGCCGGATATAGGCTATATGCGGGCCCTTTCTCCCGAAGGCGTGCTCTCGCTCGCACCGACCGCGATACTTGCCTCACAGGGGAGCGGCCCTGTCGAAACCATGGAGGTTCTGGAAGCCGCCGATGTTCCGCTGGTTCTGGTGCCGGAAGGCTTTGACAGCGAGGCCATCGTGAAAAAGATCCGCATTGTGGGCGCCGCTCTTGGCGTGGACGACAAGGCGGAAGCACTTGCGCGCAAGGTCAGCGCCGACCTGGCAGAGGCACAGCTTGAAGCACGGGGCAGGGCCGATGGTATGCGGGTTCTTTTCGTGCTGGGCGTGCGGGACGGGCGGATCCTCGCATCCGGCACGGGCACCTCGGCCGACGGGATCATCCGCATGGCTGGCGGCGTGAACGCACTGGCCCTGTTTTCAGGCTTTCGCGAATTGTCCGATGAAGCCATCATCGGTCTGGAGCCTGATGCGGTGCTGCTGATGAAGCAATCCATCGGTGGGCATGGCAGGAAACAGGAAATTCTCTCGCATCCCGCCATTTCGCTCACCCCTGCGGGGAAAAGCGGAAAAGTGATCGAGATGGATGGCTCCTATCTTCTGGGGTTTGGCCCGCGCACGGCCGCAGCCGTTCGGGATCTTGCAAAAGCCCTGCACGAACCTGCCGCAGTTACCGATTGACATGGCTTTACGTGACGACATAGCGCCGACACACGGGTGGTATCCCCGGCGGGATGTGGATGGCGATCGCTCGTCGCGCGCCCGTGCGGTCATTCTTGGCCTGCTCTTGCTTTACGCGGCCCTTTTCATACTTAGCCTGGGGTCTGGTGCTTCCGACGCGTCGCTCCTGACCGCACTTTCGACCTGGCTGAGGGGTGGGGGCCGATGCGCTGTCGCATCGCGACCGCATCGTCATCGGCGATATTCGACTGCCAAGGGTTATTCTGGGAAGTCTGATCGGTGCATCGCTCGCCGTCTCCGGTGCGGTGATGCAGGGGCTTTTTCGCAACCCGCTCGCCGATCCGGGCATTGTGGGTGTGGCATCCGGTGCGGGGCTTGGCGCGATTGTCGTGATCGTGCTTGGCGGATCCTTTCTTGCGCCGGTGATCTCGATCTTCGGAATCTACGGGCTTCCGCTGGCCGCGTTTTTCGGCGGGCTTGTTTCCACATTGCTGCTTTATCGCGTGGCAACCCGCCGTGGACAGACCTCGATTGCCACGATGCTGCTGGCGGGTATTGCCCTTGGCGCGCTGGCCGGGGCACTTTCGGGCATGCTGGTTTTCATTGCCGATGATCAGCAATTGCGGGATCTGACCTTCTGGGGGCTGGGGTCGCTTGCCGGTGCCACCTGGACCAAGGTCTGGGCTGCCGGGCCTGTCATTGTTACCGCCCTTCTGGCGGCGCCGTTTCTTGCGCGCGGACTGGATGCCATGGTGCTGGGCGAGGCAACGGCCAACCACCTTGGAATTCGGGTCCAGCGCGTCAAGAACTCCGCAATACTTGCCGTTGCCGCCGGCACGGGCGCTTCCGTTGCGGTTGCTGGCGGGATCGGCTTTGTGGGGATCGTGGTGCCGCATCTCCTGCGTCTGACAATCGGGCCGGAACACCGCTACCTGCTGCCGGCTTCCGCTCTTTTGGGGGCCAGCCTCCTTCTCGTGGCCGACGCAATCAGCCGTGTGGTGGTTGCCCCTGCCGAACTGCCGATCGGCATTGTGACGGCAACCATCGGAGCGCCGTTCTTTCTGTGGATCCTGCTGCGTCAGAGGGGAGTGCTTGACCTGTAATGTCGATCGAGGTGAAAGATCTTTCGGTTCGCCTGGGCAGGAAGGAAATCCTTCACGGCCTCGGCCTTGCGGTCAAGCCGGGCAGTGTCACGGCAATCGTGGGGCCGAACGGTTCGGGGAAGACGACCTTTCTGAAGGCGATTTCCGGCGATGTGGCGTTCAGCGGTGACGTGACGCTCAACGGGAGGCGGCTTAAAGCCTTGAAACCGTGGCAGGCGGCGCAGCACCGGGCCGTACTTCCGCAGGCGAGCGCGCTCTCCTTTCCCTACACGGTGCGCGAGGTCGTAAAGCTCGGGCTTCTAGGCGGACGTTCCGGTGCAAGCCCGGACGAACAGGCGCGCCTGCCGGAAAGGGCGCTTGCGCGTGTCGATCTGGATGGTTTCGCCGGTCGCTATTATCAGGAGCTTTCTGGTGGCGAACAACAGCGCGTTCAGCTGGCGCGCGTGCTTTGCCAGGTCTGGCGCCCGGTGCTGGACGGAGAGCCGCGCTATCTGTTGCTCGACGAGCCGGTTTCCAGTCTCGACATCAAACACCAGCTCATCATCATGGGCATCGCCGCAGAGTTTGCGGCCGCAGGGGGGGGCGTTTTCGCCGTCATGCATGATCTGAACCTGACGGCACGGTTCGCCCATCAGGTTGCCATGCTGCACCGCGGGCGGCTGGTGGCCAGGGGCGCGCCAGATGAGGTGTTCAACGACGCGCTCGTTTCCGACGTGTTCGAATGCAGGATCAGGGTCGGCGCCCCGCCGAAGGGACAGCGGCCATACGTGCTGCCGCAGATGGCCGAACTCTGACGCGCTAGCGCGCCGCAACCCGCTCCGGCAGTTCATCGAGGCCAAGGCGCAGCCGCATATCCGGCTTGGCAGATGCGAGGTCGCCGATCGTATAATCCGCCAGGACTTCGAAGAATGCGTTCAAAGCCTTGCGCAGGGCTTCGTTGAGGCCGCAGCTTTCGACCAGAGGGCAGTCGGCATCGTCATTTTCGAAACATTCCGCCATGGCGAAATTGTCTTCGGTGACACGCACCACATCAAACAGGGTGATTTCGGAGGCCGGCTTGGCCAGACGAACACCGCCATGCCGCCCACGGACGGTCTGAACGAAGCCGTGTTCGACCAGCGGCTGCAGGATCTTGAACAGGAATAAGTCGGAAAGCGAATAGGCTTCGGCGATGTCCGATATGCGGCTCAAACGGCCATCATTGGCGGCGCAATACATCAGGATCCGAATCGCATAATTGGTTTGTCGCGTTAAGCGCATAACAGTCCTTTCACATAGCGTTCCTGCAATATGGCTTATTGTTTAGAATAATTCCAGAGTTGATTGACAAAAATCTGATAAAACATGTCAACTTTATAGGACATCCTGCTGCCCGGAAGCAAATCGGGCGGTTGAATGGTGGGCTTGCCATTCGTGTTGCGATGCACAATAGTTCGCCGCGCCGCATGAAATGTGGCCCGCCAGTGGTGCCCGGCGAAGCGTTGAAGCGTCGGTCCCACACCGGTTTGAGGTGTGTCGCAGCTGAGAAAAGGCCGAGCCCATGAACGCGCAGGTGCTGGAAACGAAGATCGGTACCGGGACCAGGGTTTCCGAATGGGTGGTTGTCGACCAGTCGATGATCGACCGGTTCGCCGATTGCACCCATGATCACCAGTGGATTCATGTGGACCGGGAGCGCACCAAGCGCGAAAGCCCCTTCGGCAAGCCGGTGGCGCACGGCTTTCTCACGCTGTCGCTTCTATCGGCGCTGTCCTACGACTGCGGCGCTTGGCCTCTGGATCTGGGCACGGTCATCAATTACGGGCTCGACAAGCTGCGCTTTCTGGCGCCGGTCAAGGCAGGCAGTCGCGTGCGGCTGCGCACGAGCCTCAACAGTGTCGAGGAAAAGGCACCGGGACGATATCTCGTGCGCCATCATGGCGAGGTGGAAATCGAGGGCGAGGACACGCCGGCGCTCGCAGCCGAAACCATCATCATGCTGATTATTGAGGAGAAGGCTGGCTGAGCCGGCCTTCCGGCCGAACTATTCAGCATCGGGTTGATTGGGTGGAGCGGCCTTCTGGAAGGCTTCCAACGCCATGCAGGCATCATTGATGCGCTGAATGGTCGGGTAGGGCTTTATGTCGACATCGAAGCGCCTGTTGTTGGTGACCTGCCCGACGAGGCAGATGTCTGCCATGCCGGGTGTGTCGCCGTGGCAGAAGACGTTGGTCTCAGGGCTGTCGGAGAGCATCTTTTCAAGCGGTTCGAATGTCGCTTTCACCCAGTGGCGGAACCAGGAACCGATTTCCGCATCGTCGGCGCCGTAACGCTCCTTGAGTGCGTTTAGAATGCGCAGATTGTTCACCGGATGGATTTCGCAGGCGATCATCTGGGAGAGCATGCGCACCCGCGCGCGGCCCGGCGGATCGGAGGGCAGGAGCGGGGGCTCGGGCACCGTCTCATCCAGAAACTCCATGATCGCCATGGACTGCGCGATCATTGTGCCGTCGCTCCACACGAGTGCCGGTACGAGGCCCTGCGGGTTGACCGAGAGATAGGCCTCACCGCGATGTTCACCATGGCGCAGATGGTGCGCGGCATAGCGATAGTCGATCCCCTTCATGGCAAGCGCGATGCGCACCCTGAAGGAGGTGGAGGAACGGAAATAATTGTGCAGGACGATGTCGTTCATCTCATGCCTCGCCAATGGTGATGGCGATCTCGCCGATGCCGTCGACGCCGCCTTCGAGCTGGTCGCCCGGCTGGATCGCGCCGACACCGGCGGGCGTTCCGGTGTAGATCAGGTCGCCGGCCCTTCAGCTCCATGGCCTGGCTGCACAGCGCAATCACATCGGCCACCGGCCAGATCAGTTCGCCGAGATTGCCTTCCTGACGGATCTCGCCATTGACGGCGAGCCAGACACGGCCTTCGGAAGGGTGACCTGTCTCGGTGGCGGGCACGATGGGGCCACAGGGCGATGAACGGTCGAACGCCTTGCCCCAGTCCCACGGGCGGCCCTTTTTCTTCGCTTCTCCCTGAAGATCACGCCGCGTGAGGTCGAGGCCAACCGCATAGCCATAGACATGGTCGAGCGCATCAGCCGGATCGATGTCGCTGCCGCCCTTGCCGATGGCCACGACCATCTCGATCTCGTGGTGAAGGTTTTTCGTGAGGCTGGGATAGGGAACCACGGTTTCGGTGTCGACCACCGCATCTGCCGGTTTTGTGAAGAAGAATGGCGGTTCGCGATCCGGCTCATGGCCCATTTCGCGGGCATGGGCGGCATAATTGCGCCCGACGCAGAAGATGCGCCGCACCGGAAAGCGTGCCTCGGTGCCGGCTACGGCGACGGAGGGCTGCGGGGCGGGCGAAAAAACGAAATCGGCCATGAAATTCTCCCAGGTGACTGCGGAGAAGAGATGGCCGAATTGACGCTCCGGGGCAAGGCCCCGAAGCGCCTGACCCTCGAGATCAGTCTTTGAAGACGGACTTCACGGCCTTGGCGGTCGCATCGACAATCGTGTCTGCTTCTTCGCGCGTCAGGCAGAGCGGAGGCGCGAAACCCAGAATGTCGCCCTGCGGCATGGCGCGGCCGATGACACCCTGTTCGAGAAGGGCTGCGGCCATCTGCGGGCCGATCTTCTCGGAAGCGTCGAAGAAGGTGCGGTTTTCACGCTCCTTCACGAACTCGACTGCACACAGCATGCCTTCGCCGCGCACTTCGCCGACATGGGCGTGTGCGCCGATGGCGTCACGCATCGCGTTGACGAAGTAAGCGCCCGTCTCGCCGGCATTCTTCACGAGACCGAGCTTGTCGACCAGTTCCAGATTGGCGATGCCGGCTGCCGCGCCGATGGGGTGGGCCGAATAGGTCCAGCCATGGCCGATGGGGCCGTTTTCATCCGTGCCGCGCTCAAGCACTTCCCACATCTTCTTGCCGACGATGGAGCCTGAAAGCGGCGCATAGGCCGAGGTGAGGCCCTTGGCGATGGTTATGAGGTCGGGTTCCATGTCGTAATGGATGGAGCCAAACATGGAGCCGAGGCGTCCAAAGCCGGTCACCACCTCGTCGGCGACGAGAAGAATGTCGTTTTTGCGCAGGACTTTCTGGATCGCGGCCCAGTATCCAGCCGGCGGCGGCACGATGCCGCCCGTGCCAAGCACAGGCTCGCCGATGAAGGCGGCGATTGTGTCCGCGCCCTCGCGCTCGATCAGCGCTTCAAGCTCGGCCACGCAATGGGCGGTGAACTGCTCCTCGCTCATGGCGAGGTCCGGGCGGCGATAGTAATAGGGCGCTTCGGTGTGGACCACCTGGGCGAGCGGCAGGTCGAACTTCTTGTGGAAGAGCTCAAGCCCGGTCAGCGAGCCGGTCATCAGGCCGGAGCCATGATAGCCGCGCCAGCGCGAGATGATCTTCTTCTTCTCGGGGCGGCCTAGTATGTTGTTGTAGTACCAGATCAGCTTGACGTTGGTTTCGTTGGCATCGGAGCCGCCGAGGCCGAAATAGACCTTGGACATGTTTTCCGGCGCACGGTCGACAATCATCTTGGCGAGCTTGATCGAGGCTTCCGTGCCATGGCCCACATAGGCGTGGTAATAGGCAAGTTCCTTTGCCTGCTCGGCAATCGCATCGGCGATCTCGGTGCGGCCATAACCGACATTGACGCAATAGAGTCCGGCAAAGGCGTCAAGCAGCTTCTTGCCGTCGCGGTCCTCGATATAAACACCATTGCCGCCGGTCACGATGCGGTTTGCGCTTTCGCCGCGCGCATGCTGGGCCAGATGGGTCGAGGGATGGAAGAAGGCCTCGCGGTCCCACTGGTCGAGTTGGTCGTTCTTCAACAGCATGTCGCTCTCCTGTTCGTCCTGAATTGTGTGTCTTTCAAAGCCGATCAACCGATGTTGCGGCAGACATATTTGATGTTGGTGAAGGCTTCCAGCCCGTGGCGGGAGCCCTCGCGCTCAAGGCCCGCCTGCTTGACCCCGCCAAAGGGGATGGGCGCGCCGGTGATCTTGGTGCGGTTGACCGCCACCATGCCGAATTCGAGACCGCGCGACAGGCGCGCGATGCGGCCGGGATCCTGCGTGTGCAGATAGGCGGCAAGGCCCGTCTCGGTATCGTTCGCCTTTTCGAGCATGTCCGCTTCGTCGTCGAAGGGGGTGAAGGCGGCAATCGGGCCAAAGGTCTCCTGGCGGAATATGAGCGCGGTTTCGGGCACATCGGCCAGAACCGTGGGATCGAAGAAGGTGGGGCCGTGCCGCGACACGTTTCCGCCCGTTACCAGACGCGCGCCTTTTGCCAGTGCATCTTCAACCTGTTCTTTCTGCTTGGCGACCGCGCGCTCATGGATGAGCGGACCGATATCGGGATCGGTGAGGCCGTTGCCGATTGTCAGTTCCTCGACCCTGCGGGCAAAGGCTGCGACGAACGCGTCATAAATGGAGCGCTCGATATAGAAGCGGTTGGCGGCAAGGCAGTCCTGCCCGGAGGTGGCGAACTTGGCCGAGATGGCGCTCTCGACCGCGTGATCGAGGTCGCAATCGGCAAAGGCGATGAAGGGTGCATGGCCGCCAAGTTCCATGACAAGGCGTTTGACGGTGGGGGCGGACTGCTCATAGAGGAGCCGACCGATTTCTGTGGAACCGGTGAAGGAAAGGGCGCGCACATGCTTTGAGGCGGTCATCGCGCCCACCACTTCGGCGGCCCTTGCCGGTGAGCACGTTGAAGACACCGGCAGGCACACCGGCACGTTCGGCAAGCTCTGCAAGGGCGAGTGCTGAGAAGGGCGTTTCCGACGAGGGATGGGACACGACCGTGCAGCCGGCGGCAAGCGCCGCCGCCGCCTTGCGGGTGAGCATGGCGGAGGGGAAGTTCCACGGTGTGATGAGGGCCGCAACGCCCACCGGCTCGCGCGAAACCTGCATGTCGGCATCCGCCAGGTGCGAGGCGACGCTCTCGACCGAAATGCGTTTGGCCTCCTCCGCATAGAAGGAGACGAAAGAGGCGGCGTAATCGATCTCGCCGCGCGCTTCCGACAGGGGCTTGCCCTGTTCCAGAACCATGAGATGGGCAAGGTCCTCTTTTGCCGCGACGATCAGATCGTACCAGCGCATCAGGATCTGCGCGCGCTCCTGCGGGAGAAGGGCAGCCCATGTGGAGAATGCCTTGTGGGCTGCTTCTATGGTGTCATCGACCTGCCCGGCGGTGAGTGCTGGAACACAGCCGAGCCGCGCGCCATCGGCGGGATTATGGACATCCACGACCGGGTCGCCGGGGGCGGCGATCCAGTGGCCGTTCGCATAGGCGTATTCGCGGAAAAGACGCGGATCGGCGAGATCGGAAAGGGCGGTTTTCTGTAGGGCGGCAAATGCGGTCATCGGCTTTCTCCCAAGCGGATTTCCAGTGTTCGGTTCGACTGGAATCATGCCGCCTGAGGCGCCAAATTTTCTGACAATTCTGGCAGGGTGTGCCGATGTTTCTTCTGAACTTCGTGGCCTGCGCCCGCTATTCCTTCTGCGTGGCCTCGTCGGTGCTCACCAGAACGCCAAGCGGGAACGGGCCCGGCTGCTTGACCGGCTTGGTGACGATGTAGGTGAAATAGCGCGCGAGCCCCACATTCATCTCCAGAAGCCGGTCGACCAGCCGCTGATAGGTGTCGATGTCGCGGGCGATGATCTGCAGGATATAGTCGAACCCGCCGCCCACAGCCCAGCAGCCCATAATTTCATCGATGTCCTGAACGCTGCGCTCGAATCGCTGAAAGTCCTCGGCGCGGTGGCCGGCAAGCTCTGCCGCCATGAAGACCGCGATGTGGGGTGCGAGCTTCGCCAGCGCCACTTCGGCGCGGTAACCGGTGATGATGCCCGCCTTCTCAAGGCGTTTGAGCCGTTCCCAGCAGGGGGCGGGCGTGAGGTTCACGCGTTCGGCCAGCGCCGCCTTGGAAATGCGGCCTTCCCTTTGAAGGATACCGAGAATCTTGAGATCGCGATCGTCGAGCTTGAGCATGGTCAGCTCTGGATCGTCTTACCGGCCTTCGCTGTCAAGGCCCGGGCGCGTGCAAAAGTGGCGATGGCCGTGTCCTGCGCGCCTGTTCCGGTGAGATCGCAGATGGTGATCTGGTCGTCGCTCGTGCGGCCGGTTCTGGCTCCGGAAACAATTTCACCGAGTTCCGGTGGCGTGCCGCCCTTCCAGGTGCCGGCGCAGATGGCGGCTGCCAGTTCACCGAGTTTCTCGCACTGGCTCACGCGGTCGGCGACATAGAGATCGGCGCGGGCAAGGGCTGTCGGCTCGATCTCGTTCTTGCCTTCCTGATCGGAGCCCATGGCTGTGATGTGGAGGCGGGGGTGCAGCCATTCGGCCTTGAGAACAGGTTCTCGCGCCGGCGTGGTGGTGACGACAAGCTGGCTTTCGGCGACGAGACGGGCCGGGTCCGTCTCGGCATTTGCGTCGATGCCGAGGGTTTTGGCCAGATCGGCGGCGCAGGCTTTTGCCTTTTCCGCGTCGCGCCCCCAGACGAGAAGGCGGGAGAAAGGGCGCACCTGATGCGCGGCGATCATCTGCAGGCGGGCCTGAACGCCGGTTCCCATCACGCCGGCGGTTTCGACCGTCACTGGCGCAAGGTGGCGGGCGGCGACCGCGCCGGCGGCGGCGGTGCGCACATCGGTGAGAAATCCGTTGTCGAGCAGAAGTGCTTCCACAAGCCCGGTTTTTGCCGAAAACAGGATCATCAGCCCGTTGAGGCTCGGCAGGCCGATTTTCGGATTGTCGAAAAAGCCGGGGCTGACCTTGATGGCGAACCCGTCGAAGCCTGGAATATAGGCCGTCTTCACATCCACCTCGCCGTGAACCTGCGGAATGTCCATGGAGAGGAT
Source organism: Nitratireductor sp. GISD-1A_MAKvit (assembly GCF_040819555.1). Taxonomy (GTDB): domain Bacteria; phylum Pseudomonadota; class Alphaproteobacteria; order Rhizobiales; family Rhizobiaceae; genus Nitratireductor. The sequence continues at coordinate 2,446,479 of NZ_CP161920.1, read as the reverse complement.
GGGCGGCATGATGACGGAGCCCGAGGCGAGTGCGCGGAAGGCTTCTTCCACCACGTCGATGGCTTCGAGATCGAGCTGGATCGCCTTGCGCAGATCGGTTTCGGTCAGAACGAGAATGTCATGCGGCATGGGATGCTCCCTTGATGATCGTGTCGCCGAGCGCAACGTCGCGGCCACAGACGATGTCGGTGAAGACCTGCATGTCGACATTGCGCCCGGTGATGAGCGTGGCGGTGGGGCCGATTCTTCCGGAGATCTTGCCCGCCATGAGCGCGGCGGCACCGACGGCACTCGCCCCTTCGCACACCAGCCGGTCTTCGAAATAATGCGCCTGCATGGCGCGATAGATTTCTTCTTCGGTGACGAGAACGACATCATCGAGATGGTCGCGGCAGAGCGCGAAGGAATGGCGGTTTTCGAGCCCGATCCCGCCGCCGAGCGAATCGGCGAGGCTCGCCACCTCGGTGACAGCGACCGGCATTCCAGCGGCAAGCGAGGCGTGCATGGCCGCACCCCGGTCCATGGTGATGCCGATGACGCGGATGGAAGGTTTGATCGTCTTCAGCGCGAACGCGATACCGCCGGCGAGGCCGCCGCCAGACAGCGGGATGAGAACGGTTTCGAGATCCGGGCGCTGTTCCAGAAGTTCGAGCCCGATCGTGCCCTGACCGGCGATCACGGCCAGATCGTCGAAGGGCGAGATTTCGCAAAACCCTTCTTCATCGGCGAGGCGGCGGCTTTCGACCTGCGCCTCGTCCTGGCTTTCGCCGATGATGCGGGGCCTCTGCGCCAAGCGCCCTGATGCCGGCGATCTTTGCCTCCGGCACGAGCTTTGACATGCATATGACGGCGCGCAAGCCACGCGCGCGGGCGGCATAGGCGACGGCGCGGCCATGATTGCCGGTGGAACAGCAGGTGACGCCGGTGGCGTCGTCCGGCAGGGTAAGCACCGCATTGGCGGCACCGCGCAGCTTGAAAGCACCGCTTGCCTGCCCGATTTCGAGCTTGAGAAGAACCTCGTCCCCGGCAAGCCGGCTGAGAAAGGGCGAGGGCGGGAGCGGCGTGTCGAGCGATGCAATGGCTCTGATGCGACGGCGGGCGGCCAGAATGTCTGCCAGCGCAAGCGTTGCCCTGTGGCTCATGAAAAACTCCCGGATTGTCTACGAGGCAGCGTGATGTTTGGATTTGTACACAACATCATTTTCGCAGGAATAGAAACAACGACATCCAATGTCGTTTTCGTGCGATTCCAGCGCTGAAAAATATGATGATGGGGTAGTTGTACACAAGGTTGCGAATGCCTTTCCGGTGTACGGTTTCGCCGGGTGCACAAGCGTCCGGTCTTTCGCTTTTTGGAGGAACCATGCCAGCAGCCGAAATGCCCTTCAGCGCGCAGGAATATGCCGCACGCCTGGAAAAGACCCGCAACGCCATGGAGGCGCAGGGTATCGATGTCCTGTTCGTGGAGGATCCCTCCAACATGGCCTGGCTGACGGGCTATGACGGGTGGTCGTTCTATGTCCATCAGGGTGTGATCGTCTTCAAGGATGCCGATCCGATCTGGTGGGGCCGCTCCATGGACGGAAACGGCGCCGTGCGCACGGTCTACATGGATGACGACCGGGTGCTGCGCTATCCCGACCATTATGTGCAGGCCAACACGCTGCATCCGATGCAGCACCTGGCCGAAATCCTGCGCGCCCATGGTTTTGGCAACAAGCGGATCGGCGTGGAGCTGGAAAACTACTATTTCTCCGCCAAGGCCTATCTTGTCCTGAAGGAAGAACTGCCCAACGCGACCTTTGTGGATGCCACGGCGCTGGTGAACTGGCAGCGGGCGGTGAAATCCGACGAAGAGATCGTCTTCATGCGCCGCGCGGCGCGGATTTCGGAAAAGATGATCGACGGTATTGTCGAACGCATCGAACCGGGCCTGAAGAAGAACGATCTGGTGGCGGAAATCTATGCCGACGCCATTCGCGGTGTCGATGACGACTGGGGCGAATATCCGGCCATCGTGCCGCTTCTGCCGACCGGCTCCGACGCGGCTGCGCCGCATCTGACCTGGGACGGGCGCCGCTTCGAGCAGGGGCACGCGACCTTCTTCGAGATCGCCGGCTGCTACCGCCGCTACCACGCGCCGCTCTGCCGCACCGTCTTTCTCGGCACGCCGCCGCAGCACATGCTGGATGCGGAGAAGGCGCTGGTGGAAGGCATCGAGGCAGGACTGGAGATGGCGCGTCCGGGCAATCGTGCCGGCCAGATCGCCGATGCGCTTTATGGCGCGCTGGAGCGGGCCGGCATCACGCGTGACGGGCGCTGCGGTTATCCGATCGGCATTTCCTATCCGCCCGACTGGGGCGAGCGCACCATTTCGCTGCGCCGTGAGGACGAAACTATTCTGGAAGCGGGCATGACCTTCCATTTCATGCCGGGCCTGTGGATGGCCGACTGGGGGCTGGAAATCACCGAAAGCATTCTGATCACCGAAGATGGGCCAGCCGAGGCGCTGTGCCGCCGCCCGCGCGAACTGATCGTGAAGACCTGATCCATGCGGTCCGAAACGCTTGATAACACGACGCGCATTCTGTCCGATCTGGTGGGGTTTCCTACCATTTCGGCAGACAGCAATCTGGAAATGATCGCCTATGCGAGCGAGCTTTTGAGCGCGCTCGGTGCCAGGCTATCGATGACGCTCGACGAGAGCGGGCACAAGGCAAACCTGTTTGCCACGCTCGGACCCGAAGGAGATGGCGGCATCGTGCTTTCGGGCCATTCCGATGTGGTGCCGGTCGAGGGGCAGGAGTGGACAGGCGATCCCTTTGCCATGCGTGAGGCGGATGGCAGGCTTTATGGCCGTGGCACCTGTGACATGAAAGGCTTCATCGCCTGCACCCTTGCCATGGCGCCGAACTTTGCCGAGCTGGACCTCAAAAGGCCACTGCATTTCGCGTTCACCTATGACGAGGAGGTGGGGTGTTTTGGCGCGCGCGCGCTGGTGGAGGAACTGGAGCGGGCCGAGGTCCGGCCCTCCGTCGCCATTATCGGCGAGCCGACCATGATGCGCATCATCGAAGGCCACAAGGGCTGTTTCGAATACACGACCGAGTTTCGCGGGCTTGCCGGCCATGCCTCTTCGCCTGAACGCGGCGTCAACGCGGTTGAATATGCCGTGCGCTATATTTCGCGACTCATGGCGCTGGCCGAGGAGCTGAAGACGCGCGCGCCCAAGGGCAACCGGTTCGACCCGCCCTGGACGACGCTTCAGGTGGGCACGATCTCGGGCGGTGCGGCGCGCAATGTGATCGCCGACCATTGTTCGGTGGAATGGGAAATGCGCCCGGTGCGCAATGAGGATGCGGATTTTGTGAAAGACCGCATTCGCACTTTTGTCGAAGCCGAGCTGAAACCGGCCATGCGAGCGGTGTTCGAGGGGGCCGACATTGTGACCCATGTGATCGGTGAGGTGGACGGGCTGGAGCCGGTAACCGAATCGGAGGCGCGCCAGATCGTCTCCGAGCTTACCGGCCTTACCGAGGCGGAAGTGGTGGCGTTCGGCACGGAGGCAGGGCTTTTCCAGAAAGCGGGTATTTCCTCCGTGATCTGTGGGCCGGGCTCGATAGAGCAAGCGCACAAGGCAGACGAGTTCGTCTCGCTGGAACAGCTCGATGAATGTCTCGGCATGCTGGAACGGCTGGGCAGGAAGGTGAGCTGAGGGCGATGGAGCGAGAACGATGACAGGCGAGGCTCGCGCGCGGTTTGAGCGGATCTACACGCTTTTGCGCGAGCGCATCTGCCTGCTCGACTATCCGCCGGGCATGCGGCTGCGCGAAGAAGACCTCGCCGAGGAATTCGATACAAGCCGCACGCCGATCCGCCGGGTTCTGGCCCGGCTCGAAGACGAAGGCTATCTGCGCTCGGTCCATGGCGTGGGCACCATCGTCACGGATATCGACATTGCCTCGCTGGAACAGGTCTATCGCCTGCGAGTGGAACTTTCCGAACTGCTTGGCAAGGTTTCACCGGCAGAGCCCGATGAGGACGCGAGGCACGCCTTTGCCACGATGAAATCGCGCTGCGAGGCTCTGGTCAAAACGCCGAGCCAGCGCGCGTTTGCGCAGCTCAACATGGATTTCTTCCATCTCCTGATGACGTTGACGGAGAACGAGCCGCTGCAGGAGTTCTCCGAACGACTTTACTACCAGACGACGAGGATCTGGCTGAAACGCGCTGCCGGCGAGGACGGCACGGAAGAAACGCTGGCCAGCGAGATTGGTTTTCTCCTGCGCGAGGTCTCCGACATTGCCGCTGCGGTTGCCTGCGGGGCGCTCGAAAGCGTCGGGCAGATCCGCCGCGCCCATGTGGCGATGAGCTTTGCCCGGCTGAAGGCCCGGGCCGGCGACGAGGTGGAGACCGGCTCTCCTTAAGACATTTCCCGCGCCAGCGCGCTCAGATCGGGCAGATCGGTTGCCCCGCCGACCCGCATGACGGCTTCCGCCCCGCAGCGATTGCCCGCTTCAAGGCAATCTTCGAGCGGTTTGCCGGAAAGCCACGCATCTATGAAGCCGGCATTGAACGCGTCTCCGGCGCCCGTGGAATCGATTACATTTACGGGCTGCGTCGGCATCGAGACCGTGTTGTCCGCGCTGATGGCGATGGAACCCTCCGGCCCGCGCTTGACGACAGTGAGTGGGGCGGGCGGATTCTTGCCGGGGGAAATGGCAAGCCGCTGCGCCTCCGTCTCGTTGGGCAGGAATATGTCCACGGCGCCGATCAGCGAGGCGAGATCGTCTCGGGCCAGAACCGCATCGTCCCAGGAACAGTCGAGCGAGATGGATAGCCCGGCACCGCGCGCCTGCTCGATGAGGAAGGGCGCTTCCACCAGCGTGGCGAGCTCGCCGATATGGAGATGGGCAAAACCGCCGCTGGCGATGGCTCGTGCAAATGTCTCCGGCACGGCGGGCCCGGCGCGCCGGGTGAGGAAGGCGCGTTCCGTGCCCGATGTCATGGCCACGGTGATCTGCGGATCGAGCGTGTCGGGCATGGGCTGCGAAGCCGAAAGATCGATGCCGCTTGCCTCAAGCTCTTTCATCAGTGCTGCGGCGAATGGCCCGGAGGGCAATGCCGATGCCAGCGAGACCGGACGACCGAGGGCCGCCACATAGGCAGCGGTAATGAACGCGCCGCCGCCGGGCTTTATGGACAGGCCGCCCGCGAAGACTTCCTCTCCCAGCGTTGGCATCTTCGGGAGTTCCGTGAAGATGAGATCGCAGTAAAGCCGGCCCACGCTCAGGACGCGGCCTGACCGGTTGGCTTGCATCACGGCAGCGCCTCCCCGGATTTCGCGTCAAACAGGTGCATTTCGCCGGACTTCGCCGTGAGTTTCACCGGTTCGCCGGCCTTTGGTGGCTTGCGGCCGGAAGCCTTTGCGATCACTTCATGACCGTTGACGCCGACATAGACCAGCGTGTCCGCGCCGAGCGGTTCGACAATGTTGACGGTGCCGGAGAAAAGCCCCTTGCCACCGGTCACGACAAGGTCGTCGGGACGGATGCCGAGGATCACGTCCGCCCCTTCCGAGGCGCTGCGTTCGGGCAGATCGATGCCGAGCCCGTCGCCGAGTTTCACGCCCTTTCCGGCCCAGTTGCCCGGCAGCATGTTCATGGATGGGGCGCCGATGAACTGGGCGACGAAGGTGTTTGCCGGCTTGTGGTAGACCTCAAGCGGCGTGCCGACCTGCTGGATATAGCCATCCTTCATGATGACGATCCGGTCGGCCATGGTCATGGCTTCGACCTGGTCGTGCGTCACGAAAATGATCGTGTTTCCAACGCGTTGGTGCAGCTTCTTGATTTCAAGGCGCATCTGGGTGCGCAGTTGGGCATCGAGATTGGAGAGCGGCTCGTCGAACAGGAAGACGGCGGGATCGCGCACCATGGCACGGCCGATGGCGACGCGCTGCCGCTGCCCGCCCGAGAGCTGGTTTGGCCGGCGCTCCAGAAGATCGGTCATGCCGAGAATGGCGGCCACCTCGTCGATGCGCTTGTCCTTGGCTTCTTTTGAAAGCCTGGACGTGCGCAGGCCAAAGCCAATGTTCTTGCGCACCGACATATGCGGATAGATCGCATAGTTCTGGAACACCATGGCGATGTCGCGCTCCTTGGGCTCCAGATTGTTGACGAGGCGCTCGCCGATGTGGATTTCGCCTCCGCTGATCTCCTCAAGGCCGGCGATCATGCGCAGTGTCGTGGATTTGCCGCAGCCGGACGGGCCGACAAAGACGACGAATTCACCATCGGCCACGTCGAGATTGATGCCGTGAAGCACCTCGACCTTGCCGTAGGATTTGACGAGATTGCGTAGGGACAAGGTGGCCAAGGGTCTACTCCTGCAAGAGAGCGCCGAAAGCGGCGTCGAGCGCGGCTCCGGCTTTTTCGGCGCGGGCAAGGTCCGCTGCCTGTTGTTCTGAAAGGCGGGTGAGGGTGGCGCGATAGGTTTGAAGCGCCTCGTTCATGGCTTCGGGTCCCGGACCGCCGAAACGCTCGCGCACCGCAACGAAATGGCGTGCGCTGACGGCCTCGCCATAGGCTGCGGGGTCGAGCGTGCTGTCGCGCCCGGTCAGTTCCCGGAAGGCCTTAGAGAAGGCGTCATGACCTTCGCCAAGCGGTTTGCCGGCGGCAATGACGGCGCGGGCCGTGGTGGCTGCGATTTCGTGTGCCTGCCGGAAAGAGAGCCCCTCGCGGCGCACCAGCGTGTCGGCGAGTTCGGTCACCGTGATGCAGGCGGCATCGATATTTTTCGCCACGCGGTCACCATCGATGGAGACGGCGCTGACGAGCGCTGCCAGAAGATCGAGGACGCGTGCGCCGCTCTGGAAAGCCGCATATCCGGCCACCTGAACCTCGCCCTCGCTGTCGTTCATGTCGGTGAAGGGCGTGTTGTGCATCGTGTTGACGACCGCGTCCGCGCGCCCGCAGGTCATCGACGCAAGATGGCGCAGATGCTCGATGGGCACGGGATTGCGCTTCTGCGGCATGATGGATGAAATCTGCACGAGACTGCCGGGCACATGAAGCTGTCCCACCTCGAAGGCCGACCAGAACTGCATGTCCTGGATCAGGCGCCCGAGATGCAGGAAAGTGAGCTTCATCGCGCTGTAGAGGCCGGTGACATAGTCAACGGATGCAATGCAGCCATAGGAATTGCGCAGCGGCTCGGAAAAGCCCAGAAGATCGGCCATGCGGGCGCGGTCGATGGGGAAGCCGCTGGTGGTGATGGCGGCAGCCCCCATTGGGCAATGATCGATATTGGCGCGGGCGGCCTGCAGGCGCTCGATGTCGCGCAGAAGCACCTCGACGGCCGCCGACAGATAGTGGCCGAAGGTGGAGGGCTGGGCCGGCTGGCCGTGCGTGTAGGCAACGATCAGCGTGTCGCGTTCGGCTTCGGCCTTGGCGATGAGGGCTGAGGCCAACGAATGCGCCTTGCCGATCAGCGTGTCGGCATGGTGCTTCAAGGTGAGCTTGAAGACCGTGTGGTCCATGTCGTTGCGCGAGCGGGCCGTGTGCAGCATGCCGGCAAGATCCGGCCCAAGCCGCTTTTTGAGCTCCGCCTCGACGAGGAAGAAATAGTCTTCCACCTCGCCGGTATAGGTGAGGGCGTCGACATCGACAGTTTCGTCAATGTCGACGAGGGCGGCTGCGATGCGTTTCGCATCCTCGCGGGCAAGGATGTCGGTTTCCGTCAGCATCACCAGATGCGCCCGGTTGATGGCGCGGAACGCACCCACATAATTGGCCTTCACGCCTTCAAAGAGCGGTGCCAGCACCGTGTCCTTGTAGACGGGATGGGGGAATTTCTCGTTCAGACTCATTATGCGCTTATCCCTTGAGGCCGGCCATGACAACGCCGCGGATGATGAAGCGCTGGAAGATGAGGAAGACGACCAGTGTGGGCAGTGTGGAAATGGCCGCACCCGTCATGATCAGTTCCCAGGCCACGTCCACCTCGTCGCCGAAGCTCGAGAGCCCCACAGGCAGCGTGTACATCTCCACCGAATTGGTGACGATCAGCGGCCAGATGAAGGCGGTCCAGTTGCCGAGAAAGACGAAGATCGCGAGGGCGGCGAGCGCCGGGCGCACGAGCGGCATGGCCACCTGCCACCAGATCTGGAACTCGTTCAGCCCGTCGATGCGTGCAGCTTCCAGGAAATCGTCGGGAACAGTTTCGAAGAACTGCTTCATGAGGAAGGTGCCGAAGGCGGTCATGACACCGGGGAACATGATGCCCCAATAGGTGTCGAGCCAGCCAAAGCTCTTGCTCATGAGATACCACGGGATGACCAGCATCTCGGTCGGGATCATCAATGTCGAGAGAATGGCGATGAAGACCAGATAGCGGCCGGGGAATTTGAACTTGCACAGCGCATACCCCACCAGCGCGTCGAAAAAGACGGCGGATGCGGTGGTGACGATGGAGATCACCAGCGAGTTGACGAACCAGCGATAGAAGCGTCCGTCTTCGAGCACATAGGTGTAGTTCTCGATGGTCGGCTCTTCGGGGATCAGGTTCAGATTGTAGACCTCGAAGGGGAATTTCAGCGAGGTCGAGACCATGAACACGATGGGCATGATCATGAGAATGCCGCCGCCGAACAGGAGCGCCCAGCGGATGAACTGTCCCATATTGCGCCGGGAGTTGCGCGAGGATCCGGAGAAAAGCGCGTCGGTGGAAGGCTTTACGGCGATGTCCTGACTGGCCATGTCAGCTATCCTTCAAAAGTCGAAGCTGGATCAGGCTGACGACCAGCAGAATGGTGAAAAGCACGACGGTCTGCGCTGCCGCGTAGCCCATGTTGAAGCCGTTGAAGGCGGTGTCGTAGATCAGAAGCACAAGCGGCTTGGTGGAGTTCAGCGGACCGCCCGGATTGTTGGTGGTCATGTTGAAAACCTGATCAAAGATCCGCAGGAAACCGATCGAGGAAAAGACCACCAGAAACACGATGGTGGGCTTCAGAAGCGGGATGGTGATCTCGGTGAGAACCGTCCATGTGGACACGCCATCGATGCGCGCGGCCTCGTAATAGCTCTGCGGAATGGCGCGCAGGCCCCGCCATGAAGATGATGACCTGAAAGCCGAGGCCGGCCCAGACTGCGCAGGCCAGAACCGAGGGCAGGGCATTGGTGGTCGAGCTCAGAAACTCGATCTGGCCGATGCCGAAACTTGCCAGAAAATTGTTGAACACGCCGATGGGGACCGGCTGGTAGAACCAGCGCCACACCCAGGCCATGGCGACAGCACTCGTCATGAAGGGCAGGAAATAGAGCGCACGGATGGTGCCGTGCATGAACCGCACCTTGTCGAGATGATAGGCGATGATGAAGGACAGGACGAGGCTGACCGGCGTGCCCAGGATCAGATACAGGAAGGTGTTCTTGAACACTTTCCAGAAGACTGGATCGCTGAACAGTTTGGCGTAATTTTCAAGGCCCACATATTTCCGGTCGCCAAGAAGGTTCCATTCCTGAAAGGACAGAACGAAGGCATTGGCTGTCGGATAAAAGCGGATGACAACGTAGAAGAGAACCGGCAGGGCAAGGAAGATCCAGGCCCAGACGATCTGCTTCTGCGAGATGGTGAGATTGTTGTAAAAGCGCATGGCCCCGTCCCGAATTTCGTTGGGCGCCCGGCTGGCCGGACGCCCGAAAGGCCTTATTTCTTGTAGTATTCGTCGAGGACTTTCTGCTCTTCCTCGGCGGCCTGCGAGACGCTCTCTTCAAGCGCCTGACCCTGCAGTTCGATGCGCTGCATCATGTCCACCATGGCCTGACGCTGGGCGCTTTCATTGGCGAAAACGGTGGTCTTTGCGTATTCCAGACCCTTGATGAAGGGGCCATAGACCGGGTGGTTGACGTTTTCGTCGGTCATGGCGGCAGACGGCTTGGCTGGCAGTTCGCCGACGGTCTCAAGCCAGATCTGCATGGCCTCGTCGGAGGTGAGGTACTCCATGAACTTGACGGCGGCATCGAACTTCTCGCCTTCCGCCTTGGAGGTGATTGCGTTCACCCAGTAGGAGGAATAGTTCGATTTGGTGCCATCGGGCCCGGCGGGAAGCTCGGCCACGCCCCATTTGAGACCGCGCACGCTTTCCAGCGCGCCGATGCGGAAGGAACCGTCAATGTGCATGCCGGCGCGGCCTGCCTTGAAGGCGGCCTGCGGCTCGTCCATGAAGGCAGCCTTGGTCACGCCATGCTTGGCCTGCAGATCATTATAGAAACCAAAGGCTTTCAGCCCGGCCTCATTGTTGTAGTTGACGGTCTTGTAGTTATCCAGATAGGGCTCGCCGCCGAACTGGCGGATCAGCACTTCGCGGATCCAGTGATGGTCCTGCGCGGTCATGCCGGTGGTCAGGCCGACGGCGGTCAGATTGCCCGCACCGTCCTTCTTGGTGAGTTTCTTCGCGGTTTCGACAAGCTCGTCGAGATTGGCCGGCGGGTTCTCGATGCCGGCTTCATCGAACATGCGCTTATTGTAGAAGAGCGCCAGCGAGCGCACTGCGGTTGGCAGGGCCCAGTAGCTGTCGCCCATCCGCATGGCCTTGACCATGGGGAAGAACTCTTCCTCGATCTTTTCCGGCGGGAACGTTTCGGCCGGCAGGGGCTGAATCAGCTCGGCTTCCACATAGTCGTTGAGCCAGCCATAGAAGAGCTGGACGACGTCGGGGCCCTGTCCGGCGGGAATGGCCGCGGCAACCTTGGTGCGATAGCTGTCATAGGGGAAATGCGTCATCTTGACGGTGATGTCGGGATTGGCTGCCTCGAAATTCTCGATCAGCTTGTCCATCGCATTGACGCGGGCTTCGAAGAAATACTGCCAGTACTCGATCTCGACCGCTGATGCGCTGCCTGCGGCCATGGTCATGGCTGCCGTTGCGGCACCCAGCATGAAGGTCCGTAGTCTGTTGAGTTTCATCCTGCTTGCTCCCTTTGAACGCTGCCCGAAATCTGCCGGCCAGCCTGTCACCCTCTGTTCATCCGTCTCGATGAGGCGGAATGTCCATTCATCGACGATTAACTCAATCAAGTTGAATATTCAAGTTAGTTGAATTAATAAGCAGATATGAAGATCAACAATCCCCGTCGCATCGTCGGTTCCAATGCCGAGCGCACGCGTCTGCATAACCGGCAGGTGGTGCTGGGGCTTGTGCGTGAGCACCAGCCGATCGGCCGCGCGGAGCTTGCTCGGTTCTCCGGGCTTTCCACGCAGGCGGTCAGCAACATCATCGCGGAGCTGGAGGAGGATGGATTTCTGGCGGAAGCCGGCCGACATTCGTCGGGCAGGGGGCTGCCGGTCCTTCAATACCGTCTCAACGGTGATGGCGCGGCCGCACTGGGCATCGAGGTGCGGCCCGACGCCATGTTCGGCGCGCTGGTCAATCTTGCCGGTGAAACGCTCTACACCACACGCGTCGCGCTGCCGCACAACGATCCGAAAACCGTCCTGTCGATCGCCCAGTCGATCCTGAGCGAGGCACTCAAGGCAAGCTGCGGCTCTGGCCAGCGGCTGCTTGGCGCCGGTGTCGTGATGCCGGGGCCATTCGGCAATGTGGGCATATCGGGTGCGGGACAGTCCGCGCTGCATGGCTGGAGCGATGTGGATGCGGCAGCGCTTTTCGAGGAAGCGCTCGACATGGCCGTGGTGGTGGAGAATGACGCCACGGCGGCAGCGGTGGCCGAGCGCGTGCGCGGCATCGCTGGCGGACTTCGCACCTTCTGCTTTCTCTATTTCGGAGCGGGCCTGGGGCTCGGCGTGGTCGAGGATGGCGAGGTGCGGCGCGGTGCGTTCGGCAATGCAGGCGAGATCGGCCATGTGATCGTCACGCCCGACGGTCGTCAATGTGCCTGTGGGAACCGGGGATGCCTTGAAACCTATGCCAGCCGGATCGCGGCGCGGGAGCAGCTGGCAAAGGCCGGCATCGCCATTGCGAGCGTTTCTGATATCGAGCGGCTTTATGAGGCGAACGACCCGCATTTGATGGCGTGGATCAACGAGGCTGCCGGACCGCTTTCACAGGCGATCGGACTGATCGAAAACCTGTTCGATCCCGAAACCGTGATTTTGGGCGGTGCCATGCCCGATGCGGTGCTCGATCATCTGATTTCCGCGCTCTACCTGCCGGCCGGGTCGGTGGCTGCCAGCGACCGGCGCGCCACACCACGTGTCCAGCGCGGCGCCTGCGGGCGTCTCACCGCCGCTCTAGGCGGGGCAGCACTCGTCATCCACGACACCATCACACCGCGCATTGCCGCGAAAACTTGATTCTCTGGGAGGTTCAGAAATGCCCGTTTCCGATCAGGAGCGTATAGCCGCACAGCTGCGCAATCCGCGCATTGTCAAACTGTGGCAGGCCCTGGCACCGCTGAAATCCTGCGTCTCCTTCATGAACACGGGCGCACACCCCGACGACGAGACATCGCAAATGCTGGCGGCACTGGCCCTGCGCGATGGCATTTCGCTCTCCTTTGCCTGCGCAAATCGCGGCGAGGGCGGACAGAATGCCATCGGCTCCGAGCTAACGCATGACCTGGGGGTGGTGCGCACGGCGGAAATGGAGCGCGCGGCCGATGTGCTGAACCTCAATCTCTACTGGCTATCGGAAACACCCGACGACACGATCTTCGATTTCGGCTTTTCAAAACGCGGCACCGAAACGCTTGAAAAATGGGGTCGCGAGCGCACGCTCAAGCGCTTTGTCGAGATCATCCGCACCGAGCGACCGGACATCATCTGCCCCACATTCCTGGACGTGCCGGGGCAGCATGGGCATCACCGGGCGATGACCGAGCTTGCCCATGACGTGGTTTGCGCTGCCGCCGACCCGGAATTTCCGGGCGTGGATCTTCCGGTCTGGCGGGTGAAGAAGCTCTACCTGCCGGCATGGTCGGGCGCAGGCGACAATTACGATGACGATCTGCCGCCACCCAAAGCCACGCTGACGGTCAAGGGTGCGGGCGAAGACCCGGTAACCGGGTGGAGCTGGGCGCAGATCGGCGAGCAGTCGCGCGCCTTCCATCTGACGCAGGGCATGGGCCGCTGGGTGCCTCACGGGCAGGAGCGCGACTGGCCACTGCATCTGGTACGATCCGAGGTGAATGGTCCCGATGACCGGATCACGGACGGGCTTCCGGCCACACTGGCCGATCTGGCTTCTTTTGCCGGTGCGCCTGAAATTGCCGACGACCTGAAAGCGGCGCAGACGGCCTGCGATGCAGCACTGGCCGCGTTTCCGGATATCGAAGCGGTGGCGCAGCAGGCGGCCTTGGCCCTCAAGGCGGTGCGTGCTGCCCGCGATGCCTGCCCCGACAGGGCACGAGACGAGGTTCACCACCGCCTCGCGGCAAAGGAAATGCAGCTTTCTCACATCATGCGGATTGCCAGTGGCGTGGAGGTGCGCGCCTGGCTCGAACGCGATGTCCTGCGGCCCGGCGATCATGTCGCGCTGACCATTGAAAGCTCCGGTCCCGTTGCGGAGGTGTCGCCGGTTCTGCCGGAAGGCTGGCGCTTTGCGGATGGTGCCGTTCACGTGCCGGTCGACGCCGAAAGCACGGACTGTTATCCGGCCACATACCGTCCCGGTGTTGCGCGCCTTCCGGCCATCCGTGTCGGCGTGACCGTCGATGAAGTCTCGTCGGAGACGCTTTTGCCGCTGGAACGGGCGCCGGTCGTGCTTCCTGCACGCTCGGCAGCACTCTCTCCCGACCGTGCTCTGATCAACACAGCGGCAGCCACCCGCCAGATCGATCTGCGCGTTTGCGAGCTTTATCCGCATTCGGGGAAAGTGGGGCTGGAATTGCCTTCCGGTTGGTCCGCAAAGTCCGTTGCGGGCGGTTTTCTCGTGGAAGCGCCGAAAGACATTGCGTCGGGCCTCTACGATGTTTCCCTTCAGATCGACGGGACGCCCGCCGAAACTGTCAAGCGGATCAGTTATCCACATACCGGCGAACGCGCGCGCGCGTTTCCGGCGCAGCTTTCCGTGCGGGTTCTGGATGTGGCACTGCCGGATGTGCGGGTGGGCTATGTCGGTGGTGGCAACGACCGCGTGGGTCACTGGCTCAGGGCTCTCGGCCTCGATGTGACCGAGTTGGCGGACAGCGAGATCACGCAAGAAGGGTTGAAGAATCTCGACACGATTGTGGTGGGTATATTCGCCATGCGTGCACGACCGGCGCTCAAAAATGCCATGCCGGTGCTGCATCGCTGGGTGGAGGCGGGTGGCAATCTTGTCACGCTCTATCACCGCCCGTGGGATGACTGGGATCCGGAGACCGTGCCGGTGCGCCGGCTCGAAATCGGCAAGCCATCGCTGCGCTGGCGGGTGACCGATGAGAATGCCGAGGTGACCCATCTCCTGCCTGATCATGCGTTGCTGAACACGCCCAACCGCATTGTCGCCGAGGACTGGAAGGGCTGGCACAAGGAGCGGGGCCTTTACTTCGCCAGGAGCTGGGACGAGGTCTATGAACCGCTTCTTTCGATGGCCGATCCCGATGAGGTACCGCATGAGGGCTCGCTCCTTTCTGCCCGCATCGGCAAGGGGCGGCACACCCATGTGGCACTCATCCTGCACCATCAGATGGAGAAGCTTGTGCCGGGTGCGTTCCGCCTGATGGCGAACCTCGTGGCAAGGCCGTGAGTGCTGGAGCAACTCCGAAGGACAATCTGCGCGCCGGGGCCTGGCTTCTGGCGGATATGGGCCTCAACATCTGGGCCATATCCATCGTCAAGGCGCTGGGGGCCGGCTATCCACCCTGGCAGCTCGTTTTTCTCCGCGCATTGGTCGGTTTCTGCGTGATCCTGCCATGGCTGGCGCACCAGCGATCCGTCCTTACTCGGATCGACCATGTGCCGCTGCATCTGTTACGGGTTTTCCTGTCGGCTGTGGCGCTGACAGGCGGCTTCTACGCGGTCGCGCATCTGCCGCTGGCGCTCTACATGACGATGAATTTCACCCGGCCCGTGGTTCTGGTGGCGCTTTCGGCGGTGATCCTGCGTGAAGCGGTTTCCGGCTCGCGCTGGCTGGCGGCTGCGCTGGGACTGGTGGGGGCGTTCATAGCCGCAAGTCCGGCCAACGTGCCCTGGACACCGGCGCTTCTGGCCGCACTCGCCGCTGTTCTGGCCGGTACGGGTGCAATCATTGTCACGCGGCAGCTCAAGGGCACGCCGCCGGTCGTCATGATGCTGTTTTACACCGGTGGGCTGGCGCTCATCACCGCTTTTCCGGCGCTCTCTGGCTGGCAGCCGGTTGCGGCTGGGCATTGGCCGTTTCTTCTGGCGGTGGGGTTGTTTTCGCAGGCCGCGCAATTCTGTTTCCTGCGCGCCCACTGGCTGGGCGATGCCGGGTTTCTGGGACCGCTCGGTTATTCGAGCCTCATCCTGTCGGGGCTTGTCGGCTATGTCTTCTTTGGTGAGATCCCCAGTCTCAACACGGTGATCGGTGCCTTGATCATCGTGCTTGCCACAGGGTTCCTTACATTGAGAACGGCGCGGCTCAGGAGCCACGCCGCCTCGGGAAGCTGAAAGACACTTCAGCTCAGTCTGGGTCGGAGCCCTCGGCGATGGCCTCGTCGGCAATCTTCGGGCGGAAGTAGCGCCCCACGATCAGCGGCAGGACAAAGCCGACAATGGCAAAGGTCCACAGACCGATCGCCAGCCAGGAGTTGAAGAGCATCGTCCAGTCGCCGTCATGGATGGTCATGGCGCGGCGCAGGTTCTTTTCCATCTGATCGCCAAGCAACACACCGAGAATGATCGGCACCAGCGGCACGTCGAGCTTGCGGAGCACCCAGCCCATGACACCGAAGATGACCATCACCACCAGATCGAAGGTCGAGCCGGATATGCCGTAAATGCCGACGAAGGAGATCATCGCCACGGCGGGCATCAGATAGCGTGTCGGGATAAGAAGCACCCGCACGAAGAGCGAGACCAGCGGCAGGTTCATTGCCAGAAGCATGATGTTGCCGATGAAGAGGGCAGCTATCAGCCCCCAGACCACATCCGGATTCTGCTGGAAGAGCAGGGGGGCCGGGCGTGATGTTGAGCGCAAGCAGCATGGCAAGCAGGACGGCGGTGGTGCCGGAGCCGGGGACGCCGAGCGCCAGCATGGGCACCAGAGCACCACCAGCGGCCGAATTGTTGCCAGCCTCGGGGGCGGCGACGCCGCGCGGGTCGCCTTTTCCAAACGTTCCCTTGCGGTCGGAGATGCGCTTTTCGAACGTGTAGGAAATGAAGGAGCCGAGCGAGGCACCGGCCCCCGGCAGGACGCCGGCGATGAAGCCGAAGATGGTCGAGCGCCCCATGGCGGGAATGGTCTCGCGCACGGTTTTCCATGGCGGCACGATGCGGCCCACCTTCACCACCTTGTCATCGGCGCCGCTGCCGGCGCGGTGCTCAAGAAAGATGAAGACTTCCGAGAGCGCGAAAAGGCCGACAATGGCGACGAGGAAGTCGATCCCGTCGTATAAATGCACCTCGCCGAAGGAAAAGCGCGGAACGCCGGTCTGACCGTCGACACCGATGGTGGCGATGCCGAGACCGATGACGGCAGCGACTGCGGCCTTGGCCTGATTGCGGCTTGCAATGCCGCCAAGCGTGGCGAAAGCGAGCACGAAGAGCGCGAAATATTCCGCCGGGCCGAAGAGGAGCGCGACCTTGACGAGCTGTGGTGCCAGAAAGACCAGCCCCCATGTGGCAAAGAACGCGCCGACAAAGGAGGCAAGGCCGGAAATCGCCAGCGCTTCACCGGCCCTGCCGGCCTTGGCCATGGGATGGCCGTCGAGCGTCGTCATCAGCGCCGGTTCGTCGCCTGGAATGTTGAGCAGGATCGACGAGATGCGCCCGCCATACATGGCGCCGTAATAGACGCTGGTGAGCAAAATGAGCGCCGGCGTGGCCGGAAGGCCGAGCGTGAAGGCGAGCGGAATGAGGATAGCAACGCCGTTTGAAGGGCCGAGGCCCGGCAGGGCGCCGATGATGGTGCCGAGAAAGCAGCCAATCAGCGCAAGCATGAGGTTTTGCCAGGTAAGCGCGACGGCAAAACCGTCTGCGAGTGATGCTAATGTGTCCATGAAGGGCCTCCCGCCTCAGAAGCCCCAGGGGCCGCGCGCCAGCGACAGTCCCAGGACAAGATGGAAAATGACGTAGATTCCGACGGCGATGAGAAGGCCGGCGATGAGGGCCGAAACCGGGCCGGAACCAAGGCGCCAGGAGAGATAGCTCGCTGCTATCGCCGTGCAGGCGACAAAGCCGTATTCCTTGAGAAACAGCGCATAGGCCACCATGACGGCGGTCGCCATGCCGATCTCGAACAGGCGTGCGAAAGTCGGCCATTCGGGCTCGGTGTCCGGTTTGAGGACGATCACCGCGCTGGAGATCGCCAGCACGGTGCCGATCATGAATGGAAAGGCTTTTGGCCCGAACGGGTCGGAAATGAAGCTCAGCTCGATCTGTGTTGCCTGCCAGATGTAGAAGGCGGCAAGAAGGAAGCCGAAAGCCCCGAAGATACGGTCGCTCATGTCGGACGCGCTCCCCTGATTGTTCCTGATGCAATCCGGGCCTGCAGGATGATGCCGGCAGGCCCGGAAATGATCACATGCGGATTACTTCAGAATTCCGATCTTTTTCGACAGATCGGTGATGGAATCGATGGACTCCTTCACGAAGGCCTGAAATTCGTCACCCTGAAGATCGAGCGGCGCAAGGCCGTTCTGGGCCATCACTTCCTTCCATTCGTCGGAAGCGTAGACCTTGCTGACGGCATCGACCCAGTAGGCGTAGGCTTCATCCGACATGTCGCCGGGAGCATAGAAACCACGCCAGTTGGCGCCGATCACGTCTATCCCCTGTTCCTTGGCCGTCGGGAACGAGGCAAAATCACCTTCAAGACGCTCGGGAGCCATCACCGCGATGACCTTGATGTCACCGGAATCGACAAACCCCTTGGCCTCCGAAGCATCACCTGTAAAGGCCTGTACGGAGCCGGCAAGAAGCTGCGTTACGGCTTCGCCACCACCATCAAACGCCACATATTTAACCTGGCGCACATCCTCGATGCCTGCCTCGGAAGCGGCGATCAGCACCTTGAGGTGATCCCAGCCGCCCACGGCCGATCCGCCGGCCACCGACACGGAGCCCGGGTCGGTCTTGATCTTCTCCATCAGTTCAGGAAGCGTGTTGATGGGGGAATCCTTGGCAACCGCGATGACCCCGTAATCTGCTCCCACAGCGCCGACCCAGCGCACCTGGTCCATGGTGTTGCCGGGGAAGGCACCCTGTGCAAGGCGCGTGGCGGTTGCCGAAGACGCTGCCACGATAAGGTTGTTTTCCGAATTGCGCTTTCCCACCACTTCGGCAAAGGCGACGCCACCACCGCCACCGGCGATGTTGGTGACCTGCATCGTACCGGGCACCAGCTCAAGGTCCTGCATCGTCTTGCCCACCTGACGGCAGGTGAAGTCCCAGCCTCCACCGGGATTTGCGGGCGCAATGCATTCGGTATTGTTGGGCTCGAACGCAAAGGCCGAAAGGCTGGATGCGAGCGTGAAAGCGGCCGCGAGGCCGAGCAAGTTTTTCATCGATATTCCTCCTCCTGAGCGGTTCGGCCATGAAATGGCAGGACCTTTCTCATACTTTTCACCACCGCCGTCCTCCCTGCGGACGAAACGGTATGTCAGGAGATTGTTCTCATGACGCGGGAGAGCCTATAGGGTGACCCTGTCAACAAGCTGTCATTGTCCGGAAAAATGCATTTCCTCATTGTCGAAGATACGCGCGATGTCGCGGAAGCCATTGAACGGCGGCTGGAAAAGGCCGGTCATGTGAGCGATCGCGCCGAAACACTGGAGGATGCAGAGCATTTCGTTGCCATGGCGCAACACGACCTGATCGTCCTGGACATCAACCTGCCGGATGGTTCGGGCATAGCGTTTTTGAAGCAGCTTCGCGCGGCCGGAAACCGCGTGCCGGTTCTGGTCCTGACCGCCCGACTTGCGGTTAACGACAAGATCGACGCGCTGGACCTGGGGGCTGACGACTACATGATCAAGCCGTTCGATCTGGGCGAACTGGAGGCACGCATGCGCGCCATCATTCGCAGGCGCAGTGGCGATGCCGACCGCACATTGTCGGTCGGCAGGCTCACCTTCGACATGGCCGCCCGGCGCGTGCTGATCGATGGAGAGCCCTGTGAACTGACGCGGCGCGAACAGACGCTTCTGGAAATCTTTCTGACCAATCGCGACCGGGTGCTGGAAAAAGAGGATCTTCTGACACGGCTGTTCGGTCATGACGAACAGCGCAATCCCAATGCGGTTGAACTTTACGTCGGACGCCTGAGACGCAAGATCGAGGGTTCTGGCCTTGAGATCCGGACACTGCGCGGCCTTGGATACCAGGCCGTCACGACGGAGCCGGAGGCCTGATGGCAGCTCCCGCCCGCCAGGCCCTGCGCGGCCGCAGTCTCTCGATCGCCTATCGCCTGACGATATCGCTTACCCTGGTGCTCACCCTGGCTGTGGCCGCCACCATCTACGCAGCCTATGGTTATGGCCGGCAGGCGGCCAACGAAGCGTTCGACCGCCTGCTTCAGGGGGCGGCACTTCAGATCGCGGAGCGCATTTTCGTCATTGAAGGCGAGGTTCGCGTCGACATTCCCGTATCGGCATTTGAGCTTCTGTCGCTTGCGAAGGATGAGCGCGTGTTCTACCGCGTCGCACAGCCCGATGGGACGACACTCACCGGATATGAGGACTTCCCGTTGCCGAAGGCAGACACGATCCCGGAGGCTGGCCATACCTATGAGGTTGAGTTCCGGGGCGAACGGGTGCGGGCACTTGCCATGCTGCGCAGACTGGCCGAGCGAGCAGTCAGCGGCGACATACACATCATCGTGGCGCACACGACCGACAGCCGCGAGCAACTGGCGCGCAGCATGGCGACACAGGCCGTTGCCGTGATCGCGGGCGCGGGCCTTGCAATCCTTATTCTGGCCCTGATTGCGATGCGCTACGCCATGCGCCCGCTGGAGCGCATTCAGACCGCAATTCTGGAGCGCGATCCGCTCGATCTTTCTCCATTTTCCATGCATGCGCCCGATGAGGTGTCGGCACTTGTGGCGGCCATCAACCGGTTCATGGGCCGGCTCGACCGGCGTGTACGCGCCATGCAGGACTATGTGGCGGATTCTGCACACCAGATCCGGACCTCGATCACGGCGCTAAGGGCGCATAGCGAACTCGCGCTCGATGAAGACGATCCGCAGCGCCTCAAGACGCTGCACCGGCGCATACGCAGCCGCGCCATCGGACTCAACCGTCTGACGGACCAGCTTTTGAGCCACGCCCTCGTCACCCACCGTGCCGATACGGCCCCACTTGAGCCACTGGACCTGCGCCGCATTGCCGTTGATGCGGAACGCGAATTCGGCCAGTTGGCAGGGGGACGAAAATCGCGCATCCGGCTGGATCTTCCGGAAGAACCGGTCATGGTGCGCGGCGATGCATTCAGCCTGCGCGAGGCGGTGAAAAACCTGCTCAACAATGCCCTTGCACATGGCAAGCCACCGGTGGGCGTGGCCGTTTCAGGTGCCGCCGGTCGGGCGCAGATCGTCGTTTCCGACCATGGGGAGGGCGTTGTGGCGAGTGACCCGGCAGAGATCGGTCGTCGGTTCGCGATCAATCCCAACAAGCCCGAAAGTGCGGGGCTGGGCCTGGCGATAGTTCGCGAAGTGGCCGAATTTCATCACGGCCGCATTGCACTTGAAGGAGGCGATGGCATGTTTTCGATCAGTCTTGTCCTGCCGTTGGCCGATGAGGCAGGAGACCGCAAATGAGAAGCTTTGCGGCCATTCTGGTTGCCGTTCTGGCCCTCGTGTCGCCCTCCATGGCGCAGAACACCGACACGGTTTTCGAAGCACCCGCCGGAGAGATCGAGCAGCTTGTCATAGGCAGTGTGACGGACCTCGTGCATATCGAGCCGCTGATCAGGGCGTTCCAGACGGCAAATCCCGCCACCACGATCATTTACCGTCAGATGACAAGTCTCGACCTCTACGCAGCCACGAACGAGGCATGTCAGGAAGAGCGGTTTTTCGCCGATACGGTGATTTCCTCGGCGCTTCCCGAGCAGGTGCGGCTGGTGAATGACGGGTGTTCGGAGCCCTTTCAGTTTGCCCTGCCTGCGGCACTGCACGACTGGGCTTCCTGGCGCAACGAGCTGGTCGGACTCACCTTCGAACCCGCCGTCATCGTTTACGACCGGCAGGGGCTCGACCCGGATGAAGTGCCGCGAAACCGCTTCGAACTGGTCGATCTCCTGCGCCAGACGGAGCGTTTTCGCGGACGTATCGGCACCTACGATATCGAAAGCTCGGGCGTGGGCTACATTTTCGCGTTCGAGGATGCCGCACAGGCTTCAACCTGGGGGCGGTTGCTGGAAAGCCTCGGTCAGAACCGCGCACGGCTTTATTGCTGCAGCTCCGAGGTGATCGACGGGGTTCGCAATGGCGAGCTGGTGCTGGGTTACAATGTGCTTGGATCCTACGCGCTTGCGCGCCAGAAGGACGATCCGAGGATCGGTATCGTGTTCCCCTCCGATTACACGCTCGCGCTTCCGCGTGCAGCATTCGTCTCACGCCACGCCCGCAACAAGCGGGCAGCAAATGCGCTCATCGCCTTTGCATTGAGCAAATCGGGGCAGGAGCTCCTTTCGGGACCATCGCACCTGATGTCGTCGATCAGCGGGCCGGAGAGACTGAACGCCATCGATACCGGTGCCGGCCCCATCGGCCGAAGAGGCCGCATTCCGTCCGATCGAGCTTTCTCCCGCGCTGCTGGTCGGGCTGGACAGGGCCAAGCGCAGGGCATTTCTCGAACAATGGCAGAACTCGTTTCGTGCCGGCGGAGCACAGTAGCCAGTCGGCTATTTGCTTTCCCTTCCGCCTTGTCTAATCATGCCGCGACACGGGGGAGGTGCAGAAGACATGGCAGGCGGACAGGCGGCAACAGCGCGGCGCGACATGACGGCGGATCCGGAGTTCGGGCCCTGGCTGGCCCAGGCATCGATCCTCGTCATTGATGACGAACCGGGAATGCGCAATTTTCTCATGCGCACGCTTGGGCCGCGCTGCAAACGTTTCGACGAAGCCGCCGACACGCAGGAAGCCTCGCGCAAGCTCGATGCCAATCATTATGACGTGGTGATCCTCGACAACATCATGCCCGGCAAGAACGGGGTCGACTGGCTGGCCGAACAGCGCGCGATTGGCTTTTTCTCTAATGCCATACTGATGACCGCCTATGCGGATCTGGAGACGGCGATACAGGCGCTGAGAGCCGGGGCGGTGGATTTCATCCTGAAACCGTTCCGTTCAAACCAGCTATTGAACGCCGTGGCACGGTGCCTCGATCAGATGCGGCTTCAGCGCGAGAACTACGTTCTGCGCTATGAACTCCGATCCACCTCCGAACATGTGCTCCTGCGTGACAAGCTGATCGGCGGGTCGGGGGCAATCAGCGATGTGCGAGAGACGATTGCACGCGTTGCGCCGCTGCCGACATCGGTGCTTCTGACGGGCCAGTCGGGTACGGGCAAGGAAGTCGCGGCGCGCTCCCTCCACTCCCTTTCGGAGCGGGCAGAAAAGCCCTTCGTTCCGGTCAATTGCGCGGCGATTCCGCCCGACATGATCGAGACCGAACTGTTTGGCCATCTCAAGGGAGCGTTTACGGGAGCAGAATCGGCTCGCGAGGGACTGTTCATGCACGCCCAGGGAGGGACACTGTTTCTCGATGAGATCGGTGAGTTGCCCCTTGCCACGCAAAGCAAGCTGTTGCGGGTTCTCGAAGACCGACGGATCAGACCGGTGGGCTCGGAGCGCGAAATTCCGGTCGACCTGCGTTTCGTCTTCGCGACCAATGCCGATCTCAACAGAATGGTTGAGACCGGAGAATTTCGCTCCGACCTCTTTTTCCGGATCAACGTGATGCAGATCCACCTGCCACCGCTCAGGGATCGTGGCGACGACGTGCAGGAACTGGCCGATCTGTTCATGTCCAAGCTTTCGCTACAGCTTGGCATGCCAAGAGTGCCGATCGGACAGGAAGCGCGCGCTGCGCTCGCCGCATATGACTGGCCGGGCAATGTGCGCGAGTTGCGCAACCTCATCGAACGCACGCTCATTCTCGGTCGCTTCCCCGACGATTTCGGCGGTGGCAGCCCCGGTATGCCAGGAAAAGGGGGCGGCGGGGAAAGCCTTGCCGACATTGAGCGCCGGCACATTCTGTCGGTCCTCAACAAAATGGGCGGAGATCGCGAGGCAGCCGCGCGCCAGCTCGGCATTTCCCGCAAGACCATCGACCGCAAATGCGCGGCCTGGAATGTCTGATCGATTAGAAACGGGCAGGCTCGGGGGGCAGGGACGCTCGGTCCGCTTTCGCCTGCTGGTGATTGCCCTGTTGCCGACGCTCGTGATTCTTCCACTGCTTCTGGGTGTGGCGGTCTATCGTTGGAACACGAAGTTCGATGCCGCGCTCATCTCCAAGGTCAATGGCGATCTGACCATCGCACACCAGTATTTTGCCAGGCTGCTGGAAAACACCGGTGAGCGGATTGCGGCGCTGGGCGCATCCGCACGCTTTCGCGACACGCTCAATGCCGACGGAACCGGGTTGGCCGATCTGCTGGAGAGCCACCGCCGGGCGCTGGAGCTGGATTTTCTCTTCCTTGTTCCACGGGATGGGGCGATTCTGGCCTCGGCACCGAACCTCACCGGCAGACCGCGCCGTGACTGGCCCATCATCCAGAAAGCGATGTCGGGGGCCCCGGCCACCGGAATAGACATTTTTTCGGCGAGCGAACTCGCCGCGTTCGCGCCGGCAATGGCTGAGCGCGCGCGGGTCGAACTTGTTCCCACGGCCAATGCCGTTCCCACCGACCGGGCCGACGAAACCCGCGGTATGATCGTTCATTCCGCAACGCCGGTAACCCTTGCCGATGGAAGGCCTGCCGCGCTGGTTGGCGGAAACCTGCTGAACCGAAATCTGGTTTTCATCGATACGATCAACGACCTTGTTTATCGGGAGGCAAGCCTGCCGGAGGGCAGTCAGGGAACCGCTACGCTGTTTCTGGACGATGTGCGCATCAGCACGAATGTACGGCTCTTCGAGGGGCGCCGTGCGCTGGGAACCCGCGTGTCGAGCATCGTCCGCTCCGCCGTTCTGGGGCAGGGGCGCGTCTGGCTGGATAGCGCTTTCGTCGTCAACGACTGGTACATCTCGGCCTACGAACCGATTACCGACACTTATGGCGAACGTGTCGGGATGCTGTATGTCGGGTTTCTGGAAGCGCCCTTCACCGAAGCGAAATACACCACGCTTGTGACCATTGCGGGCGCCTTCCTGGCGATCACCGCGCTGAGTGTGCCGCTGTTTCTGCGCTGGGCCCGATCAATCTTCAAACCGCTGGAACGCATGGCCGGAACGATTTCCGAGGTCGAGGGAGGGGATCTTGGAGCGCGAACCGGAATTCGCGGCGTGGATGATGAAATCGGCCGTGTTGCGCAGCATCTGGACCTGCTTCTGGAGCAGTTGCAGGAGCGCGATCGGCAGTTGCGGGCGTGGAACGAGGAACTGAACGCGCGCGTTGAGGAGCGGACGCGCGAGCTGCGTCTCGCTAACCGGCAGCTCGAGGCCACAACACGACAGTTGATCGTATCGGAGAAACTGGCAGCGATCGGTGAGATCACGGCGGGTGTGGCACACGAGATCAACAATCCAATCGCGGTGATGCAGGGCAATCTCGAAGTTGTCCGGCAGGTTATGGGAGAGCGGGCGGAGGAGGCGCGCACCGAGTTTCGCCTGCTTGATGAACAGATTCACCGCATCAGCCAGATTGTCACCAAGCTCCTCCAGTTTGCCCGGCCGGAGGAATATGCGGGCTTTCTGGCGCGCCATGCGCCTGGCGATGTCATCTCCGACACGCTGCCGCTGGTCCAGCATCTGCTCAACAAGAGCGAGATATCCGTAGAGCGCGAAGATGGTGCCAGCCGGCTGGTCCTGATGAACCGGACGGAGCTGCAGCAGGTTCTGGTCAACCTGATCGTGAACGCGATCCATGCCATGTCGGATGGCGGCACGCTTTCGCTGCGCAGCCATGACCGCGACCTGGACGGTCAGGCCGGGGTCGTCATCGAGGTGGCCGATACGGGCGTTGGCATGACGCCCGAAATGCTTGCCCGCGTGTTCGATCCCTTCTTCACGACCAAGCGGCAGGAAGGGACGGGGCTCGGCCTTTCGATCAGCCAGACACTGGTTTCGCGCCAGGGCGGAAAGATCACCGCCGAAAGTGAAGCTGGCAAAGGCACACGCTTCACGATCTGGCTGCCCGAGGCGAGCTGAGCCGGCTTTTCGACCGGAATGGACAAATTGTCCGATGACTATGGACATTTTGTCCATAGAAGCAGGCTTTCAATCGATAAGCATCTGAAATCGTTACCGCGTGCCGGCTGGCACGGTCATTGCATTCATTAAGGTGATTGCAAGAGGAGGACGATTTCAATCACAAGATCCCGTCCCGGGGAGCGTGCCCGATGCGTCAGGCAGGGGCACTTGCGGGCGGGAGATTTCGAACATGTAACCAGCAGGACGGCTACCGGATCGTTTCGGTGGCAGGAGGAGACTTATGTCCGCAGCAAGTGAAGCATTGACTGGCGCGCCCGCCGGAGGAATTCTCGACAGGGAGAGGATCATCGCCCGGCCGGGCTTTAACCGCTGGCTCGTACCGCCGGCAGCTCTGGCCATCCATCTGTGCATTGGTATGGCCTATGGTTTCAGCGTGTTCTGGCTGCCATTGACGCAGGCCATCGGCATCTCGCAAAGCGTGGTGTGCGAAGACATGACGCTCGTCGGCGCGCTGTTTACCACGCAGTGCGACTGGCGTGTTTCGGATCTCGGGTGGATCTATACGCTGTTTTTCGTGTTGCTTGGTTCGGCCGCGGCCATGTGGGGCGGTTGGCTTGAGCGGGCAGGACCGCGCAAGGCGGGTGTCGTCGCGGCGATCTGTTGGTGTGGCGGCATCGCCATTGCCGCGCTCGGCGTGATGATGCACCAGCTCTGGCTGATGTGGCTAGGGGCGGGCGTGATCGGCGGCATCGGTCTCGGCCTTGGCTATATTTCGCCCGTCTCGACGCTGATCAAATGGTTCCCCGATCGCCGCGGCATGGCCACAGGGATGGCGATTATGGGCTTTGGCGGCGGCGCCATGATCGGCGCGCCTCTGGCGGACATGTTGATGACCATGTTCAAGACGGCGGATTCGGTGGGGGTCTGGCAGACATTTCTGGTCATGGCGGCGATCTACTTC
The DNA here is from genome assembly GCF_040819555.1 of Nitratireductor sp. GISD-1A_MAKvit. Classification (GTDB taxonomy): domain Bacteria; phylum Pseudomonadota; class Alphaproteobacteria; order Rhizobiales; family Rhizobiaceae; genus Nitratireductor. The sequence continues at coordinate 2,420,070 of NZ_CP161920.1, read as the reverse complement.
ATCTTCATGATGGGCGGTGCCTTTGGATATCGTATTCCCCCGGCAGGCTGGCGGCCGGAAGGCTGGACACCACCGGCCAAAAGCGCCAAATCCATGATAACCTCGCGTCATGTCCATTTGCGGGATGCACACAGGACAAAACAGTTCTGGCTGATCTGGGCCGTGCTCACCCTCAACGTTTCGGCCGGCATTGGCGTGATCGGCATGGCTTCGCCCATGTTGCAGGAGATTTTCGGCGGCCGCCTGATCGGACTGCCGGACCTTTCGTTCAACGAGCTCGATGCATCCCAGAAGTCGGCCATCGCCGCCATTGCCGCCGGTTTCGCCGGCCTGTTGTCACTGTTCAACATCGGTGGGCGTTTCTTCTGGGCCTCGCTTTCCGACAAGATCGGGCGCAAGAACACCTATTACGCCTTTTTTCTGATCGGTATCGTGCTCTATGCGCTGGCACCCTCAGCCGCCCATATGGGCAGCCAGGTGCTCTTCGTTTTGATGTTCGGGATCATCCTGTCCATGTATGGCGGCGGATTCTCAACGGTTCCGGCCTATCTGGCCGATATTTTCGGGACCCAGTTCGTGGGCGCCATTCACGGCAGGCTGCTGACCGCATGGGCGACGGCCGGCATCATTGGTCCGGTCGTGGTGAACTACATTCGTGAAGCGCAGATCAATGCAGGCATTCCGCGCGAGCAGGTCTACGACTTCACCATGTACATCCTGGCCGGAATGCTTCTTCTCGGGCTGATCTGCAACATGCTGGTCAAGCCTCTTTCCGACAAATGGTACATGTCGGATGAAGAAGTCGCGAAACTTCAGGCGAAATCGGCAGCCGCCGATGCCGGCCCCCACCGGATCGTTCGGAATCGGCAAGGGCGGGTTCGATGGCAAGGCGCTTGCCGCCTGGGCTGTCGTCGGTATTCCCATTCTCTGGGGGATCTGGATAACGCTGCAGAAGACCGCGGCCCTGTTCTAGACGGGGTTGTTGCAGCGCTGCCTTCCGGCATGAGCCCCGCCGGAGGGCAGAGTTCCCGTTCTGCCGGAAAGGACCGGTTCGCGCTAACCGATAGTGATGTGATGGCGGGCTTGCCCATCAGCCCAACGCTCTCTATGTCCAAGCCGAGAGTTTTCAGACACGACAGACCGGAGCCGGGGCCCTGAACGAACACATCATCATTATCGGAGCGGGGCATGCCGGTGTCCAGGCCGCTGCAAGCCTTCGCGAAGAAGGGTATGAGGGGCGGCTGACGCTGATATCGGGCGATCCCGAACTGCCCTATCACAAGCCACCGCTTTCCAAGGCGTTTTTGAAAGCCGCCGATGCACAACCGCAGATGCTACGCGCGCAGGCATTTTACGACACGCAGAAAATCGAGCTCCTGAAGGGGCGGCGGGTGACCAGCGTGAAACCACGCCCCCACACGCTGACGCTGGACGATGGCAGCCAGCTCCACTGGAGCAAGCTCCTGCTTGCCACCGGAGCAAAGCCGCGCCGGCTGGCGGTGCCCGGAGCGGACCTTGCCGGTGTTTTTTACCTGCGCGATTGCGCCGATGCCGCCCGGCTGCGCGATGCACTGGCCACAGCGCAGAAACTGGTCGTGATTGGTGGTGGTTTCATCGGCCTCGAAGTGGCGGCGACGGCTGCCATGGCTGGCAGGCGCGTTGACGTGGTGGAAGCGGCAGAGCGCATATTGGGGCGGGCCGTGAGCCCCACCATTGCCAGACATCTGCACGCCTATCACGAGAGCCTGGGCGTTGGAATATCGACGGGTTGCGGGGTTGCCGAACTCAGGAGCGAGGAAGGCAAACTCCGGAGCGTGCTCACTTCGGACGGTCAGGAGCTTGATGCCGATCTGGTGCTGGTGGGCATTGGCGCGTTGCCAGAGACCGAACTGGCCGAAAAAGCGGGCCTTGTCTGCGACAACGGTATCCATGTGGATGCTTCCTGCCGCACAAGCCTTGAAGACATTTATGCGATCGGAGACTGTGTCTCCTTCAGATACCTTTCCCCGGAGCGTGTGCTGCGCCTTGAATCGGTCCAGAACGCCACGGACCAAGCGCGCATCGCGGCAAAGGCAATGCTTGGAAAAGAGGCATTTTACGACGCGGTTCCATGGTTCTGGTCCGATCAGGGCGAGCGCAAGCTGCAGATGGCAGGCCTTTCGCTTGACGCGGATCGCGAGGTGATTGCAGGCGATCCCCACAGCGCCGCATTTGGCGTATATCTCTATTCCGGCGAGCGGCTTGTCGCCGTGGAGACCGTCAATCGCCCGGGCGAACACATGATGGCGCGACGGATGCTGGCGGCGGGGTTTTCTCCGCCCGTGGAGACGGTTCTGGAAGGACCGGCGGCGCTGAAGGCCGCGATGGCGGCCAGCCAATGAGCGCTCCCGTGCGGGTGCACGGTGATCCGACAACGACACATTTTAACAGTGATCTTGCAAACGAGAACGTTTTTTCCCAAACCGGACCCATGGCACCTTACGACCACAAATTCGCCGTCGCCCCGATGATCGACTGGACGGACCGGCACTGCCGCTATTTCCACCGTCAGCTCACGGGCAGGGCGCTTCTCTATACCGAGATGATCGTTGCCGATGCGGCCATTCACGGCGATCGCGAGCGCTTGCTCGGCTTTGATCAAAGCGAACATCCGGTGGCCCTTCAGCTTGGGGGCTCGGATCCGGAAAAACTGGCGCGGGCTGCCGAGATTGGCGCCGGCTTCGGTTATGATGAGATCAATCTCAATGTTGGCTGCCCCTCGGACCGGGTCCAGTCGGGAACTTTTGGCGCCTGTCTGATGAAGACGCCGGATGTGGTTGCCGCCGGCGTCGCAGCCATGAAGGCGCGTGTTTCGGTGCCGGTCACGGTGAAATGCCGGATCGGTGTGGACGAACAGGACATTGAACCAGCCCTTGATGCGCTGGCGGACGCGGCCTGGTCGGCAGGAGCCGACGCGCTGTGGGTCCATGCCCGCAAAGCCTGGCTGCAGGGGTTGAGCCCTAAGGAAAACCGGGAAATCCCGCCCCTCGACTATGATCGTGTCTATCGTCTCAAACAGGCCAATCCAGACAGGTTCATCGGCATCAATGGTGGGATTCTCTGCCTTGATGAGGCGCGCCGGCATCTTGAACGGGTGGACGGCGTCATGCTTGGGCGCGCTGCATACCAGAATCCAGAGGTACTGGCCGGTGTCGATGCTCTTGTGGATGGCGGCGAGCCACAGCCGGTTGATCATAGCGCACTGATCGAGGCAATGGCCGCATACGCGCAACGGCATATTGAAGACGGCGGGCGACTGTCGCATGTCACACGGCACATGATTGGCCTGTTCCATGGATTTGACGGAGCACGGCGCTATCGGCAGATCCTCTCCAGCCAGGCAACAAAACCCGGAGCGGACCCGGATGTTCTGCGCGAGGCGTTTGCCGCTGTCGATCTCAGCACGAGGCGCAGCGCGGCCTGAAGCGAAATTCATCGTTGGCGATTGCTTTTGCCGCGCAACGGCGCTAGCCACGCATCACCGGGCTGGAGAGGGGGCACCATGAACCTGCCGATGGGGGAAATCGCCATGTTTGCGGGCGCGTTGGCTGCGGCTGGTGTCGTGGCAGGCGTCCTTGCCGGCCTCTTCGGTATTGGCGGCGGTGCGATCCTCGTCCCGGTCTTCTATCAGGTCTTCGGGCTCGTTGGTGTGGACGAGGCCGTGCGCATGCACCTTTCCGTCGGCACCTCGCTTGCCATCATCGTGCCGACCTCGCTGCGGTCCTTCCGCGCGCATTATCTGCGTGGGGCAGTGGATATGGAACTGCTGCGGAGTTTCGTTATCGCCGTTCCCCTGGGGGTTGTTCTGGCAACGCTCGTGGCAGCCTATGTGTCCAGCGAAGGGCTGAGGGCGATTTTCGCGATGATAGCCTGCCTGGTCGGCGTCAGGCTTCTTTTCAACCGCGAGACCTGGCGTGTGGGGACCGAGCTTCCTGCCAATCCCGCACGTTCGCTTGTTGGAACACTGATCGGTTTTCTGTCCACATTGATGGGGATTGGTGGCGGCGTGCTGAACAACACCTTCATGACGCTTTTCAACCGACCGATGCACCAGGCCGTGGCGACCTCGTCGGGCGTCGGTGTGCTGATCTCGATTCCGGGCCTTTTCGGCTATGTATGGGCCGGTTGGGGCGAGCCGCTTCTGCCGATTGCCTCCACCGGTTATGTGAACTGGATTGCTGTTTTTCTCATCATCCCGATCACGCTGGTGGTTGCACCGTTTGGTGTTCGGATTGCCCATGCACTCGACAAGAGAAAGCTTGAAACGGCATTCGGCATTTTCCTGCTTCTGGTTGCCGCGCGTTTCGGCTGGAGCCTGCTTTAGATCAACTTCCGCTCAAAGCGGTTGTAGCGCATGGAATAGAACGGCACGGGCGCGCCGGGTCTGAGCTCCGGATCGCTGCCGAGGCGCTGCTCCAGATCGTCCAGTATCGTGCGGGTGATCAGCGGAACCTCGGTTTCCCTGGCCCGGGGGATGGGGAGCCACATGAGCTCTTCCAGCTCGTGGGTCGGGCCGCCATCCGGCAGTTCCACCGCGACATCATCGCGCCATGCGGCCAGAAACCGGGTGTCGAAGCGGCGCACACGGCCCGGCGGCGTGATTGCGCGGGCGATGTAGCGCAGACCAGATAGCGAAGGACGCACACCGTTGTCGGCAAACCCCTGCCAGTCTTTTGCCGTGGTTGAGAAGGGACCTTTCTCGCCAATCAGCAGTCCGGCTTCCTCATAGGTCTCGCGGATCGCCGACATGGCGACCGCGCGTGCCCGCGCCGGTGTCGCACGCGAACCGGTTCCGATCAGCCGGCGTTCCTCTTCGGGATGGAGGCCGGCGGCAACCGGTATGCGACCGTCTGCAGGATCTGTCCGTCCGCCAGGAAACACGAAGCGGCCGGGCATGAAAGCGTGTTTGCGATGGCGACGCCCCATCAGGACGCGCACCTCGTCACCGCTGCGGTCAAGCAGGATGAGAGTTGCCGCATCGCGTGGCCGCATGGGTTTTCCGCCGAGCGAGAAATCCTTTGCTTCCGCACGGTCGACCGCAGCCCTGTCGAGCCCATCCATGCGGTTGGGACGCTCGCTCATGGCCACCTCCTACGAATGCTTTCCCAGTTCCGGGTGCGTGTCGGCCGGTTCGTCCTCTTCGCCAAAGCCGTGCATGTAGTAGGCCCACTGCAAACCAACAATTGAGCCCTTTATGGGGCCAATCAGGGCAAGCGACATGATCAGCGTGATGGGCACCCAGATCGAAAGATGCACCCAGCCTGGCCAGTCGGTGAACGCCTCCATTCCCATGAAAGCACCGACGACGACATGACCGACGATGAAGATCACCAGATAGGCCGGAAGATCATCTGCGCGATGATGATGGAACTCCTCGCCGCATTCGGTGCACTGGTCGGCCGTTTTGAGGTAAGCACGAAAGAGCTTTCCCTCTCCGCAATTGGGGCAGCGGCCCAGAAAACCGCGCTTCATCGCCTCCCAGAGCGGGCGTTCGGGCTTCTTTTGCGCTGCAGCGCCGCCGTAAACCTGTTCTTCCATCATCGTCTCCTGCCCTGCGAAGCGCGGCGGCTTTTGCCGGAACCGCGCCCGGAGCGACCCTTTGCCTTGTGGAAGGATTGCATCGATCCCGGCAGTTTCTCGGGCTTGCTCAACATTTCAAAACGCATCGCGCCAGCAAGGGGGGCGATCTCGACAAGCCGCACCGACACGCTGTCGCCAAGCTGAAAGCCGCGCCCGCTGCGCTCGCCCACCATGGCATGCCGTGCCTCGTCATAGATATAGTACTCGTCTCCCAGTGTGGAGACAGGCACAAAACCATCGGCACCATATTGCGGCAACTGGACAAATAGTCCCGCCTTGGCCACGCCGGAAATGCGGGCATCGAATTCCTCACCGAGACGGCCTGAAAGATGTTCTGCAACAAGCCGGTCAACCGTGTCGCGCTCGGCGGCCATGGCGCGGCGTTCCGTCGCCGAAATCAACGCTGCAGTCTCTTCGAGCCGTGCTTCCTCGTCCTTTGTCAGCCCATCCTTTCCAAGACCGAGAGCCGCGATGAGGGCGCGATGAACGATCAGGTCAGCATAGCGGCGGATCGGCGAGGTGAAATGCGCATAACGCCGCAGGTTGAGGCCGAAATGGCCGAGATTCTCGGGCGCATAGACTGCCTGGCTCTGCGAGCGGAGCACGACCTCGTTGACGAGTTGCTCGTGCTCGCTGTCGCGCACACGGGCGAGAATGGCGTTGAATTGCGCCGGCTTGAGCTGTGCGCCGCGCGCCAGCGAAATCTCGAAGGTGCGCAGGAATTCGCGCAGGGATTCCTGCTTGGCGAGCGAGGGGGCATCGTGGACGCGGTAGACCAGTGCCTGACGCTTTGCCTCCAGCGTTTCGGCAGCCGCCACATTGGCCTGCACCATGAACTCTTCGATCAGTTTGTGCGCATCAAGACGGGGTGGAACGACAACGCGATCCACGGTGCCGTCCTCTTTCAGTAGAATTTTGCGCTCGGGCAGATCGAGTTCCAGCGGCTGACGGTCGTCGCGCCCGCGTTTCAAAACCGCATAGGCTTCCCATAGTGGTTTCAAGATCGGGTCGAGCAGCGGCCCGGATTTGTCGTCCGGTTCGCCGTTTATGGCGTTCTGGGCCTGCTGGTAGGACAGTTTTGCCGCAGAACGCATGATCACGCGGTGAAAGCTGTGACCAACCTTGCGGCCAGAAGCCGAAAAACGCATGCGCACGGCAAGTGCGGGGCGCGGCTCGCCTTCGCGCAGCGAGCACAGATCATTCGAAATGCGCTCGGGCAGCATTGGAACGACACGGTCCGGGAAATAGACGGAATTGCCGCGTTTGACGGCCTCGCGGTCAAGTGCGGAACCCTGGCGCACATAATGCGCGACATCGGCGATGGCGACAGTGGCGATGAAACCGCCGGGGTTTTTCTCGTCGGGGTCCGGCTCTGCCATGACCGCGTCGTCATGGTCCTTTGCATCGGCCGGATCGATTGTGATGAGCGGCATGTCGCGCCAGTCTTCCCGGCCTGAAAGCGTGGCAGGCTTCGCAGCCTCCGCCTCGGCGATCACTCCGTCGGGGAAGATGTGCGGGATTTCATGGGCGTGAATGGCGATCATCGAGACCGCCTTTTCGCTGGAAAGTGAGCCGATGACCGAGATCACCTTGCCACGCGCCGGGCCATAGCGCCCGCCGGAGAGCGGTTCGATCTCGACCAGATCGCCGTCCTGCGCATCGTTCAGGTCGCTGTCATCGATGGTGAGCTCGCGTTGAGTGCGCTCGACCGGCTCGATGCGAAAACCACCATCCCCCGACTTGCGGATGACGCCCAGAACGCTCTGCCGGCGCTTTTCGAAGACCTTCATCACGCGGCCCGTATAGGCCGGGCCCTCGTTGTTTTCGGTGGGAAAAACGCGGGCCAGAACGCGGTCACCGATGCCGGCGGGCTTGCCGCCTTTCTGGCTGCGGATTTCAACGAGGGGCAGGGGGCCTTCGCCCTCATCCTGGTCCTCGCGTTCGGCAGGCCGCGCCAGAAGCGCGCCGGCGGCATCGCGCGAAAAGATATCGAGCACAACCACATGCGGCAGCGCACCGGGGCGCAGAAGGCGCTTGCGCGTTTTCTTCAGAAGCCCTTCATCCTGAAGCTCGCGCAAGATGTCCTTCAGCCAGATGCGGTCGCCGCCCTTGAGGCCGAAAGCCTTGGCAATGTCGCGTTTTGATGTGCGGTCGGGATTTTCCTTGATGAAGCGCAGCACGTCGTCACGGCTGGGCAAGACCGATCCGGATGTCGCTTTGTCCGCTTTCTTTCCGGCGGACCGGCCCTTCGATTTCGACTTGCCGGAGATGCTGCGCGCCAAGGCGTTATTCCTCTTTCTTAGCTGCGGTCTTCTTCTTCGCCGCGGCTGTCTTCTTTGCTGTCGTCGCCTTCTTTGCCGTTGTCGCCTTCTTGGCAGGTGCCTTCTTTTTCGCGGCCGGCTTTTTCTTGCCGCCCTTGGCCGCTTTGGCAGCGATCAGCTCCACGGCTTCCTCAAGCGTCACATCCATCGGGTCCTTGCCCTTGGGGAGTGTCGCATTGATCTTGCCGTGATTGACATAGGGGCCGTAGCGTCCGTCCCGGACGGTGATCTTGCCACCCTCGTCGGGATGATCACCAAGCTCCTTGAGAGCCGCCGGCGTGGAGCGTCCGCGCCCGCCCTTGGCCTTTTTCTCCGCAATCACGGTCACCGCACGGTTGAGGCCGATGGAGAACACGTCTTCAACGCTTTCCAGGTTGGCATATGACCCGTCGTGCAAAAGGAAGGGCCCATAGCGCCCGATGCCTGCGGAGATCATCTTGCCGGTCTCGGGATGCTGGCCGACATCGCGGGGCAGCGCCAGAAGCGCCAGCGCCTTCTCGATATCGATGGAATCGGGCGCCCAGCCCTTCGGCAGGCCAGCGCGCTTTGCTTCCTTGCCTTCTCCGCGCTGGACATAGGGACCGAACCGGCCCGAACGCAGCGTGATCTCTTCTTCCGTGTGCGGGTCCTTGCCGAGCACCTTGTCGCCGTCGAGCCCGTTTTCGCCATTCTCGCCATTTCCAGCCTCACCGAACTGGCGGGTAAAGCCGCATTCGGGATAATTGGAGCAGCCGACGAATGCGCCGTGGCGCCCGAGCTTGAGTGACAGCTGGCCGGTGCCGCAGCGCGGACAGGCGCGCGGGTCGCTGCCGTCCTCCTTTGCGGGGAATGCGAGCGGGGCCAGTTCCTCGTTCAGCGCATCGAGAACATTCGTGACGCGCAGTTCCTTGATCTCGTCCACATGGCCGGAGAAATCCTGCCAGAAATCACGCAGGACCTCTTTCCATGAAAGCTGGCCATCGGAGATCCTGTCGAGTTTCTCTTCGAGATCGGCCGTGAAATCATATTCAACATAGCGCTCGAAAAAGCTTTCCAGGAAGGCGGTGACGAGGCGTCCTTTCGCCTGCGGCATGAGCCTGCGCTTCTCGATGGTGACATAGTCACGGTCCTCAAGCGTCTTGAGCGTGGCCGCATAGGTGGAGGGACGACCGATGCCCAGCTCTTCCATTTTCTTGATCAGCGAGGCTTCGGAATAGCGCGGCGGCGGTTCGGTCGTGTGTTTGGTTGCTTCGATCGATTCACGCGTCTGAACCTCACCCTCGTTGATGAGGGGCAGGCGGCGGCTTTCCTCATCCTCGGCGTTCTCGTCCTTCTCGATGGCGTAGGCGGCAAGAAACCCTTCAAAGCGGATCACCGAACCCACGGCCCGCAGGCCGGCATTGCGCGAGCCGTTTTCGGCAATGATCTCGACCGTGGTGCGCTCGATCTCGGCCGGCTGCATCTGGCTGGCAATGGCCCGCTTCCAGATTATTTCATAAAGGCGCGCCTGATCCGCATCGAGATAACGGCGCACCTGATCCGGGGTGCGGGAAAAATCGGTCGGGCGGATCGCTTCGTGCGCTTCCTGCGCATTCTTGGCCTTAACCGAATAAAAACGCGGTTTTTCGGGCAGATAGCGCTCGCCGAACTCGGTGCCGATCGCCTTGCGGGCCTGGTCGAGTGCCTCGGGCGCCATCTGAACGCCATCGGTACGCATATAGGTGATCAGACCGGCCGTCTCGCCGCCGATGTCGATGCCCTCGTAAAGACGCTGTGCCACCTGCATGGTGCGCGAGGCACCAAATCCCAGACGCGAGGAAGCTGCCTGCTGCAGGGTCGAGGTCGTGAAGGGCGGGGCAGGATTGCGCCGCGTGGGCTTCGCCTCCACCGAAACGGTCCTGAAGGCGGCGCCTTCAAGCATCGCCTTGATATCGTCGGCCTGTTCCTGGCTCTTGATATCGAGCTTCTGCAGCTTCTTGCCGTCGACGGTCGTCAGACGTGCCTCAAAATGCTCCTGCCGTGGCGTGGCAAGCTTTGCGGCAATCTGCCAGTAATCCTCGCGGATGAAGCGCTCGATCTCTGCTTCCCGGTCACAGACGAGGCGCAGCGCCACCGACTGCACGCGGCCCCGCCGAGCGAGCGCCGGGCAGTTTGCGCCAAAGGACAGGCGAAAGCGTGAAGCCAACCAGATAGTCGAGCGCACGGCGCGCAAGATAGGCATCCACCAGCGGCGCATCGACATCACGTGGATTGGCCAGCGCTTCAAGCACGGCTTTCTTGGTGATGGCATTGAAGACAACGCGGCGAACCGGCTTGTCCTTCAACGCTTTTTTCTGCCGCAACACTTCCAGCACATGCCAGGAAATCGCCTCACCCTCGCGGTCGGGGTCGGTGGCGAGAATCAAACTGTCGGCTTCCCTGACCGCCTTGGCGATTTCGCTCAGGCGCTTGGAAGACGGGCTGTCCACGCTCCACGACATGGCGAAGTCTTCATCCGGGCGCACCGATCCATCCTTGGCGGGAAGATCGCGCACATGGCCGAACGAGGCGAGAACCTTGTAGTTCGAGCCCAGATATTTGTTGATTGTTTTCGCCTTGGCCGGCGACTCGACGATGACGAGATCCATGAGCTTTAAGATTTCCTCGCAGGCGCCTGGCTGATCGGGCGCCCCGCATTTGAACGAATCCAGCCTCGTCACATGGCTGTGCTTTGCCGTGCGGTCAAGGCCTAATGGGAATTTCAACCGTCACCAAACTTCTGTGGATAGGTGTACGTTTATCGTAAATGAAGTGTTTATTTGTTTATAAGGCGCGCTATACTGCATCTGGGTCCTTAATGGAGACACGCTGGGGATGCGGACGAAACGGGGAGCACTTCGGGGAGCATAACGGGGCAACACAACAGGGGTGTCGCGCACTGGAAGGGAGCGATTGCGGATGGGCAGATATCGTGGAAGGAGACCAACCGATACGATCGACTATATCCAGTCGATGCTCGGACAATTGCGAACGATGGCACGGCTGGAACGCTACGACATGCTCGCCTACATGATCGAGATGGCCTATATCGAGGCCAGCGACGTCGTGCGGATGGAACCCCAAATTCTGGAAAAACGCAGACTGGGCTAGTGGTCTCACCGGCCGCGCAGCCTCGCCAACTCTGCCTTCCGCGCTGTGGACACCGTCTTCTCTCTGCAGGGAAAAACAGACCGAACGATTTCAAGGCTGCAATAGCCGGAGCAGTCGCAGACGGCAGAATTGCCGTTGCAAATACGATCGACGTGAATCGGTGCGCTCGCCTGACGGGGCAGGGCACAGCCTGTCATGTTCAGGAGAACAGCGAACCCGGTTCCTGATCCTGTGCCGAGACAAGAGACACGGCATTGCCGGGATGTCTTTCAAGGCGGCCGGCAAGATCGAGCTCAAGCAGAACGGTCAGCACCTGGGCTGCATGAAGCCCGGTGTGCCGGATGATCTCGTCGATAAGCACGGGTGTCGGCCCCAGCGCATTGACGATGAGTGTTCGGTCACTGTCGCTTGGTGGCGGCGCGGACGCTGATAGAGGCGGTTCCTCCAGATGCTCCGGCGCGGGTGGTGGCCTGTCAAGCAAAGGAGCGATCTGAGAGGCGATGTCATCGGCATCGGTGACGAGGATCGCGCCGTCCTTCAAAAGACCATTGGTTCCACCGGCCCGCGGGTCGAAGGGGGAGCCGGGAACGGCGAAAACGAGCCGGCCCATCTCGGCTGCAAGCCTCGCGCTGATCAGGGAGCCGGATCGTTTTGCCGCTTCTATCACGACGAGCCCCATGGCCGCACCAGCGACAAGCCTGTTGCGGCGCGGGAAATCCCGTGCCCGCGGAATCCAGCCGAAGGGCATTTCGCTCATCACGAGCCCGCGATCGCATATCGCGTCGAACAATGCCTTGTTTTCAGGCGGATAGGGCTTGTCGAGCCCGCCTGCCAGTGCCGCGATCGTGCCGGTTTCAAGACTGCCGTGATGGGCCGCAGCGTCGATGCCCCTTGCCAGTCCCGACGCGACGGCAAAGCCCGCTGCCCCGAGGGCTGACGCCAGCTTTCGTGCAATTTTGGTGCCGGTGATGGAGGCGTTGCGCGCACCAACCAGGGCAATGGTGGGGCGATGGGCCACGGTTGGATTGCCCGTGACCGCAAGCAGGGGTGGTGGCTGATCCATGCGGCGCATGAGGGGAGGGTAGTCGGCTTCCCCAACGGCAACAAAACGGGCTCCGAAGCGCCGGGCAAACTCCATTTCGTGCTCCGCATCGTCGCGTGAGGCGATGACAATGCGCCCCTTGGCGCCGCCGCGCGCGGCAAGCTCTGGCAGCATTTCGAGCGCGGCTTCCGCCGAGCCGAAATGATTGACGAGCTGGCGAAAGGTCGCCGGCCCGACATTGTCGCTGCGCAGAAGCTGAAGCCAGGCAAGGCGCTGCCGGTCACTAAGCTGGGCACCTTGCTGCGGGGCGTTCACCCCTTGCCCCCGATCCGGGTTTCGGTACCAGACATCAGCCGGCTGATGTTTGCCCGGTGTTTGATGAACACGATCAGGCTCATCAGAACGAAAAGCCAGGCGGCCTGCGAATGATCGAGAAGAAAAAGCCCGGTGGGAACCGCGATGGCAGCCACGAGCGCAGACAAGGAAGAATACCGCGTGATGAATGCGACCGCGAGCCAGACCGCGGCGAAAATCAGCGCTCCCGGCCAGGCAATCGCGACAAGAACGCCGAGATAGGTGGCAACCCCTTTCCCGCCGCGAAAGCGGAGCCAGACCGGATAAAGATGGCCAAGGAATGCGCCAAGCCCGGCGGCAGTTGCCATATCGCGCCCGTAAAGCCCGGCGATGAGAACGGCGACGGTGCCTTTCAAGGCATCGCCCAGAAGGGTGAGCGCCGCAAGTTTCTTGTTGCCGGTGCGTAAAACATTGGTCGCGCCGATATTGCCCGACCCGATCTTTCGGACATCACCAAGCCCTGCAAGGCGTGTGATGATCAGGCCAAACGGGATCGAACCGAGCAGATAGCCGAAAAGCAGGGCGGCCACGAGATAGGGCAGCGCTAACTGCCAACTGGCTGCATCCGGCATCTGGCTTCCCCCCTTTGTTTATGTGTTCATTCAGGCGGCGAACACTGTGCGGCCTGCAACCATTGTTTGCAAGACCACACCCTGCATGCGCGCGCCTTCAAAGCACGTGTTTTTCGACAGCGAACGGATATCGGCTTCACGTACGATCCATGGAGCGTCAAGATCGACCAGAACGAGGTCTGCCGGAGAACCGGGCTTCAACGAGCCTGCGGGCAGGTTGAACAGTTTCGCTGGCGCGGTGGACAGACACTCCACGAGCCGCAAAAGCGGCAGATCGCCATTGTGATAGAGGCGCAGCGCCGCCGCCAGAAGCGTTTCGAGCCCGATTGCACCGGCTTCCGCTTCGGCAAAGGGCAGGCGTTTTGTGTCCACATCCTGCGGGTCGTGCGACGAAACGATGATGTCGATCGCTCCGGTCTTGAGTGCTTCAACCATGGCAAGCCGGTCTTCTTCCGTGCGCAGCGGCGGAGAAAGCCGGAAAAACGTGCGATAATCGCCAATGTCGTTTTCGTTGAGCGTGAGGTGATTGATGGAGACGCCGGCGCTTACATCTGCACCTTCCGTCTTGGCGCGCGCAACGGCTGTCGCCGACATGGCCGTGGAAATTTTTGCGGCGTGATAGCGTCCCCGGGTCAGCCCCGCGAGCATGAGGTCGCGCACGAGCGGAATCGTCTCCGCTTCCCGCGGGATGCCCGGCAGACCGAGCCAGCTTGCAAAAAGCCCCTCATTCATCACGCCTGAGGCTGCAAGATGCGGATCCTGCGTTTCATGGGCGATCGGAATGCCCAGATCGCGTGCATAGGTGAGCGCACGGCGCATCACCAGGGAGCTTGCGATCGTGGAACGCCCCTCGGTCAGCATTACCGCGCCCGCCTCCTGAAGCAGGCCGAACTCGGAGAGTTCCCTGCCTGCAAAGCCCCTGGTAACGGAAGCGGCAGGAAAGATGTTCACCGTTGCTGTCTCGCGCGCTGTTCGCTTGACGAACTCCACCAGCGCCACGTCATCGATAACGGGCGTGGTGTCGGGCATCATGATGATGGAGGTAACCCCACCCGCTGCCGCGGCCCGGCTGGCGGATGCAATTGTTTCGCGGTGTTCTCCGCCGGGCTCACCGATGAAGACACGCGAATCCACAAGCCCCGGCAGAATGGCGTGCCCCTGGCAGTCCACGATGCTCGCCTCTTCGGGAACGCCCTGGTTGAGCGCATCTGCCCCGGCAGCCGAAATCACGCCGTTCGCCACGATGACGGTGCCATTTTCATCGATGCCCCGCGAAGGGTCGACGACGCGCGCGTTCTGAAACACGGTCGTGCTCATGTCGCGTCTCCCTCGGAGCTTCGGCGGGGATCCAACAGCGCTTCCATCACGGCCATGCGCACGGCAACGCCCATCTCAACCTGTTCCTGAATGAGGCTTCGTGAGCCGTCGGCAATCTCCGAGGCGATCTCCACGCCCCGGTTCATGGGCCCCGGATGCATGACCAGCGCGTCTTCTTTGGCCGCCTTCAGCTTTTCGGCATCGAGGCCGAAATGCCGGAAATATTCCCGCACCGAGGGTATCAGGGAACCGGCCATGCGCTCGCGCTGCAGGCGAAGCATCATGACGATGTCCGCTCCTTCCAGCCCGTCCTCCATCCGCGTAAACGGTTCGACACCCATCTGTTCTATGCCCGTGGGCAGGAGAGTGGAGGGGGCAACCACACGGACCCGTGCGCCCATGGCGTTCAAAAGAACGATGTTCGAGCGGGCAACCCGTGAATGCAGCACGTCACCGCAGATGGCCACCGTCAAACCGCCGATCCGGCCCTTGGCCCGGCGGATGGTCAGTGCATCGAGAAGTGCCTGGGTGGGGTGCTCGTGCGCGCCGTCGCCTGCATTGACCACCGAGCAGGAAACCTTCTGGGCAAGCAGTGCTGCCGCGCCGGCCGAGGCATGGCGTATCACGAGAATGTCGGGGCGCATGGCGTTCAGCGTGATCGCCGTATCGAGCAGCGTCTCTCCTTTCTTGGTGGAGGAGCTTGCCACCGCCATGTTCATCACATCGGCGCCAAGGCGCTTGCCTGCCAGTTCGAACGAGGACTGGGTGCGTGTCGAGGCTTCGTAGAAGAGATTGATCTGGGTTCTTCCACGCAGAACCGCTGATTTCTTTTCCTGTTGCCTGGATATCGCAACGGCTGCGTCTGCCCTGTCGAGCAGCATATCGATATCAAGGGGCGAAAGACCCTTGATGCCAAGCAGGTGGCGATGCGGATAAAGGGGGAAAGAGGCGTTTGTCATCTCAAGGGCCTGCTATAGGCCGGTGCCGGGGTCGCTGCAAGCACGCATGATCGATCGGGTCCCATTTACCCGGCACAAATAACAGATTTGTGGTTTCCTGTGCCCCTGCGCTTTCATGGATTGGCAAGGTGTGTTTGCCAATATGAATCGGTAGGAGTGCGCTGATTCCCGGCGCGCCCTCGAAGTTGTGATAGAGTAATGCCGTGACGCACGATGTAACCAACCAGCCGCCACCGATTGCCGGAACCAATGCCTGGCGCAGCGATCCGCTGCTGATGCAGTCGGCGGAGCGGTTTTCCGAACCGGTGCGAAAGGAACTCGACACCCTTGGCCGCTTCGTGCGCAATCACGAGGCGATCGATCTCGCGCGGCTTGCCAATTCAGAGACGCCGCAACTGAGAACGCATGATCGATACGGCAAACGGCTCGACCTTGTCGAATACCACCCTGCCTATCACGCATTGATGCGCCGTTCGGCTGCCAATGGCCTGCATTCATCCATCTGGGAAAAGACCGAGGCCGAAGCGGGTGTGCGCCATCAGGCCAGGGCGGCGCGTTTTTACCTGACAGCCCAGCTCGAATGCGGGCATCTTTGCCCGCTCACCATGACCAATGCTTCGCTGGCGGCTCTCATGGCCGACACAACCCTTTTCCGCCGGTGGGCCCCGCGTGTCGCCGTTCGCAAATACGACCATTCCGACAAGCCCGTGGCGCAGAAGAGCGGCATCACGATCGGCATGGGGATGACCGAAAAACAGGGTGGAACGGATCTGCGGACCAACACGACACGTGCGGAGCGGGTCGAAGGCAAGATCTTCCGGTTGACCGGACACAAATGGTTTCTCTCGGCTCCCATGTCAGATGGATTTCTGGTCCTCGCCCAGACGGACAAGGGGCTTTCATGCTTCCTCGTTCCGCGTGTTCTCGAAGACGGTGCGGGCAATGGCCTCCATTTCCAGCGCCTCAAGGACAAGCTGGGGAACCGGTCCAATGCCTCGGCAGAGGTCGAGTTTCACGGTACGATGGGAGAACTCGTGGGGGAGCCGGGCTCCGGCATTCGCACCATCATGGACATGGTGACGCTGACGCGGCTCGACTGCGCGCTGGGATCGGCCGGCATCATGCGCGCTGCGCTGGCCGAGGCGGTGCATCACACCCGGCACCGCGAGGTGTTTGGCGCGCGGCTTTCCGCGCAGCCGCTCATGACGCGTGTTCTGGCCGACATGGCACTGGATGTGGCGGCGGCCACGGCGCTTTCCATGCGGCTTGCCCGATCATTCGACGAAGCTGCCGAAAATCGCGGTGAAGCGGCATTCGCCCGTGTCATGACCCCGGTTGTCAAATACTGGGTCTGCAAGATGGCGCCTGCGGTCACCTATGAAGCCATGGAATGCATGGGGGGCAATGGATATGTGGAGGAGGCACCACTTGCCCGCCACTACCGGGAGGCGCCCGTCAATGCGATCTGGGAAGGGGCCGGCAATGTCATGGCGCTCGATGTGCTGCGCGTGCTCGATCGCAATGCGGGCCTGTTCGACGATGTTCTCGCAATGATCGGAAACGATCTTGGCGAAAAGGGTGGCGCAACGCTGGAGGTTCTGGCGGCCGCGGCGCGGGTTTGCCAGACGGATGAGGGCACGGCGCGCATCCTCACCGAACAGCTTGCGCTTGCGGCTGCGGCGGCAGAATTGCGGCGCATGGGGGCCGGGCGGGTAGCGGATGCCTTCATCGAAACGCGCCTAGCCGGGCAATGGCGCAGCACCTACGGCATGCTCGATGCCCGCCACGATGCTGCAGCGGTGCTCGATGTTCTCTATCCGGAAGACAGCTGAGCGACCACTGTCAGGACCAGAGGTATCGTAAAGAATGCCAGAGCGGTCTGTATCGTGGTGATCGTGGCATAAAGCGGCGCATCGCCACCAAGCTGTCTTGCAAGCAGAAACCCGTTCATGGCCGTGGGAACAGCCCCACACAGGGCCAGATAGCTGAGCGCAGGTCCGGAAACGCCAAAGGCAATCGCTATCATCACCATGAAGGCGGGAAAGAAAATCAGCTTGAGAAAGGCTGAAATCAGAACCGCCGCCCGCGCGGAGAGGAAGTCTCCGGGCCGCAGGCCGGCGCCGATGGTCAGAAGGCCCATTCCCAGGGCCGCGCGGCCAACCAGATCGAGCGTCTGGTTAAGCGGGGGATAGAGATCAAACGGCAGGAGGCGCAGCACCACGGCACCGGCGGCCGCGAGAATCATCGGATTGCGCGCAACATCCACGATGACGCGGGGCCATGAAGCGCTCCTGTCGGCGAAGCGGGTCACGACGAAGACCGAGGCGATGTTGATGGGAATGATGATGGTCGCCATCACCAGCGCCACGACGGCCGCACCCTCGGGCGGGAAAAGTTTCTGTGCCACCGCAAGCGCCATGAAGCCGTTCCAGCGTACGGCCGTCTGGAACACAGAGGAATACCGGGACCGACGCACGACACCCGATCGCTTCAACAACGGCCAAAGCGCAAGCACCAGAAAGATCATGAGAAGCACCGAGCACATCAATGCGCCCAGCATTGCGTCGAGCTTCAGTCTGGAAAAATCCGCATTTGCAATCGTGATGAACAGCAGCGCCGGGTAGAGGAACCAGTAACAGAGTTGCTCAAGCCCGGGCCATGTCTCATCGCGTATCAGTGGCAACCGCCGGAGCGCATTTCCGGCCATGATGATCAGGAAGATCGGTAAAATGCTCTCGAATATGGGAAGCATGGGGTCGTCCGGGCATGAAGGGTGCTTCTTGCTAGTTCGGGAGGCCCCGGCTGTAAAGCCTGGCTGGCGGAGCGGGGCCGACGAGAGTTAACCTTAACAATTGGTAAGCGTTGCGACCGAAGATGGAGACGTTCACTGTGGCTCGGCACAGAAAGAGAGCCATGAATCGCAGTTATTCCATTCTTCTATCCGTTTACTGGACCGTCACCTTCGCCGCCTCGGCATGGATGGCGGCACAGGCAGATGGTGTTTTCGTGCCGGGGCCGGCGGGCGGAGCTGCGGGTGAACAACTCATTCGGCTGCTGACCCAGCTCGGGCTTGTGCTCGGCAACACGCTGGTGGCGATCCTGTTTGTCTGGACGCTTTTCGTATCGCTGCTCGATCCCGATGACCGGCGTGAGACGGCTGCGGTCGCTCAATTGGCATGTGCGGGCGCCATCAAGGTGCTGCTTGCCGAAGCGCTTCATGCGGGCCTGGCTTCCGGTTGGGCGCAGACACCCTCCGCCATGACCACGATGACGTTTCTGGCGGTGCTCGCAACGCACCTGGTCCTGCGTCCCGGCGAGGGGGCGCAGAGCGACCTGAGGGAAATCGAGGCGCCGGCCGCCGTGATCGGTCCGGCTGCCGCAATCCGCATAACCGATGCCGCGCACAGAAGTTTCGTCGCCCGCCTTGCCGAGACCCGGCGTTTCGGGGTCCCGCCACATGCCAATGACGACAGGAGCTTATGATGCGCTATCTGTTACTCTTATGGGCGTTGCCATTGGGGCTTTTCTGGGGATGGTACGGCCTGTCCTACCATGACCTCAGTTTGGGATTCCATTTCCTCAGTCGGGACATGAACGACATGTTCTTCGGCCTCTACGGCAATATTCTGGGAATCGATCCGGCGATCATTCCAGGCATGGCCGCGAGGGCCTGCGTGCTGGATACCTTCATTCTGTTCGGCATCCTTGCCTTTCGCCGCCGGCGGGCCCTCTGGGCCTGGTTTCAGGAAAAGCGGGCAGCCTATCGTGCCGCCCCGGCTTCGCCTTCGCCTGCGGCGCGCAACCTGTCGAGCGCTCCCTGAAGAATGAAAGCGGCCGCGGCCGAATCGATCCTTTCGGCCCGTTTTTTCCGCGACACATCCATTTCCAGCAGCGCGCGCTCGGCAGCAACCGTCGACATGCGCTCGTCCCAGAAGGCGAAGGGCAGGTCCGTCAGCCGCTCCAGATTGCGGACAAACGCCCGAGTCGACTGGGCACGCGGGCCTTCGCTGCCATCCATGTTCACCGGCAGGCCGATGACAATCCCGCCCACATTGTCGCGCGCGAAAGCGGCGAGAAGCGCCTCTGCATCCTGCGTAAACTTCTTGCGCGTGATCACCTGCCGCGGGGTTGCGAATGAGAGGCCCCGGTCGGACACCGAAAGTCCGATGGTCTTTGTGCCGAGATCAAGACCGGCCAGTGTCTGGCCTGCATTGAGAAAAGCAGGGAGTTTCCTGAGATCAACCACTGACAAAACTGAGGTCTCCGATTACGACTGTGGGATCTTATTAGCGCTGCAGCGGTTCCACGGAAAGCTGCCAATGTGCACGAACCGCCATTGAGAGCGCGACGCGACAGCAAGCAAGGAGGACAACCCCATGGACCTGACCTGGTATGGCCATTCGGCATTTCGTGTGGATGCGGGCGACGCCCATATCCTGATCGATCCGTTCCTGAGCGGAAATCCCTCCTGGAGCGGCGGATGGGAGGAAGCGGCCGAAGGCGTGACCCATGTGCTGCTGACCCATGGCCATGACGATCACATCGGCGATGCGGTCGATATCCTGAAAAAGACCGGCGCCATGCTGGTGGCCAATTTCGAAATCTGCATGTTCCTTGTGGGCAAGGGCGTCGAACAGGACCGTATCAATCCCGGCAATCACGGCGGTACGGTCGATTGCGGCGGCTTCACCACCACCTTTGTCAACGCGCTGCATTCTTCATCATCTGCCGGCGAGGGCGGGGCAAACACCTATCTGGGCAATCCCGCCGGTCTGGTGCTCCACTTTCCAAAAGACAAGACGCTCTACCACATGGGCGATACCGATATTTTCGGCGACATGGCCCTGATTCACGAGTTGCATCAGCCAGAGATCGGAATTGTTCCCGTTGGCGATCGTTTCACAATGGGTGGGGCGGTGGCAGCCCTTGCCTGCCGTCGCTATTTCAGGTTCGAGACGGTGCTGCCGTGCCATTTCGGCTCTTTGCCGATCATCGACCAGACGGCTGAGAAATTCATCGACGGGATGGAGGGATCGGGCGTCAATGTGCCGGCGCTCAAGGTTGGCGAGAGCATATCCCTTTAGCAAATCCGGTGCGTCGGAGCGCGTTGGCGGTTGCACGCCGCCCGCGCGCCGATTATAGCCGGGGCGCAGCCAATAAGCGCCTGGAGAAAACCATGTCCGTGGACATCGATACCGTGAAGCGTGTTGCGCGCCTCTCCCGCATTGCCGTTGACGAGGCCGATGCCGAGCGCATGACGGGCGAACTCAATGCCATTCTCGGTTTCGTCGAGCAACTGAATGAAGTGAATGTCGAGGGCGTCGAGCCCATGACCTCCGTCATCCCGATGGCGATGAAGAAGCGCCAGGACGGCGTGACCGACGGCGACAAGGCAGATGATATCGTTGCCAATGCGCCGGCCTCGGAAGACAATTTCTTCGTCGTTCCCAAAGTGGTCGAATAAGAGCGCCCCGCTTCCCAACCCATTTGCCCTGACGGGCCGCCGGATTTTCACGGATCTTCCATGACAGAGCTCACCAAACTCACCATTGCCGAAGCGCGCGACAAGCTGGTCGCGAAGGCCTTCACCGCCACCGAGCTGACCGAGGCCTATCTTTCGGCCATCGATACCGCCAATGAAAAGCTCAATGCCTATGTCGCCGTCACGCATGACAAGGCGCGCGCCATGGCGAAGGCGAGTGACGAAAAGATCGCGAAAGGCGAAGCCGGCGCGCTGGAAGGCATTCCGCTCGGCATCAAGGATCTTTTTGCGACCGAAAACGTCCACACGCAGGCCGCCAGCCACATTCTCGATGGATTCAAGCCCAGATACGAATCCACCGTCACCGCCAATCTGTGGGCCGACGGCGCGGTGATGCTCGGCAAGCTCAACATGGACGAGTTCGCCATGGGGTCGTCCAACGAGACATCCTACTACGGACCGGTCATCAACCCATGGCGCGCGGAAGGCTCCAACGCCGATCTCGTGCCGGGCGGCTCGTCGGGCGGTTCGGCGGCAGCGGTTGCGGCATTCCTGTGCGCGGGTGCCACCGCAACGGACACCGGCGGTTCGATCCGCCAGCCTGCCGCCTTCACCGGTACGGTCGGCATCAAGCCAACCTATGGCCGCTGCTCGCGCTGGGGCACGGTGGCCTTCGCCTCTTCGCTCGATCAGGCGGGGCCGATTGCACGCGACGTGCGCGACGCTGCAATCCTCTTGAAATCCATGGCTTCGGTTGACGACAGGGACACCACCTCCGTCGATCTTCCGGTGCCCGATTACGAGGCTGCCATCGGCCAGTCGGTCAAGGGCATGAAGATCGGCATTCCGCGCGAATACCGTCTCGACGGTATGCCGGAGGAAATCGAGGCGCTGTGGAAAAAGGGCATCGAATGGATGCGCGATGCGGGTGCGGAGATCGTCGACATCTCCCTGCCGCACACCAAATATGCGCTGCCTGCCTATTACATCGTCGCGCCTGCCGAGGCGTCTTCCAACCTCGCGCGCTATGATGGCGTGCGCTACGGCCTGCGCGTACCCGGCAAGGACATTGCTGACATGTATGAACAGACCCGTGCGGCCGGTTTTGGCCGAGAGGTCAAGCGCCGCATCATGATCGGCACCTATGTTCTGTCGGCTGGTTATTATGACGCCTACTATCTGAAGGCGCAGAAAGTGCGCACGCTCATCAAGCGTGACTTCGAGCAGGTTTTCGATCAGGGCGTCGATGCCATTCTGACGCCGGCCACGCCTTCCGCAGCTTTCGGCATAGCCGATAAGGAAATGGCGTCCGATCCGGTGAAAATGTATCTGAACGACATTTTCACGGTGACGGTCAACATGGCGGGTCTGCCGGGCATCGCGGTTCCTGCCGGTCTCGATGCGAAAGGCCTTCCGCTGGGTCTCCAGCTCATCGGCAAGCCGTTTGAGGAAGAAACGCTCTTCCGCACGGCGCATGTGATCGAAGAGGCCGCAGGGCGTTTTGCACCGAACAGGTGGTGGTAATCACCGTGGTGCGGCTTTTTTCATAGAGACGGAGCCGCATCATGTTTCACCTTGTTTCCGGGATCGGCTGGATGGTTCTGCAACCGCTCGGTCTTGTGGTCATCCTGATCGCGGTTTCGCTTCTGGCTGCGCTGTTCCACTGGCGCCGCCTGGCCATCGGGGCAGGCAGTCTGGCGCTGTTGACGCTGTTTTTATCAGCATGGACGACGCTTGGTGCACTTGTGCTCGGGCCGCTGGAAGACCGTTTCCACAAACCAGACCCGCTTCCCGGTGCGATCCATGGTGTTGTGGTTCTTGGCGGTGGGCTCGAAGGTTCCATCAACATGGCGCGAGGCGGCCATGAGCTGAATGCCAGCGGTGATCGGTTTGTCGAGGCCGCCATTCTTGCACGCCGGTTCCCGCAGGCCAAAATCCTGATCTCGGGAGGGCAGGGCGCTGTTTTTCTGGCCGGAGAGGGGGACGCGGACACTGCTCCGCGCCTGTTGGAGGCACTTGGTGTCGACCAGGAACGGCTGATTCTGGAAAACCGGTCGCGTGATACCTATGAGAATGCCGCGTTCTCCAAAAGGCTGGTGAAGCCGGGACCGGCAGAAACATGGCTCCTTGTCACCTCGGCATTTCACATGCCGCGTGCGGTTGGCGTGTTTCGCAAAGCCGGTTTTCCTGTGATCCCATGGCCAGTTGATTACAAGACGGCGGGAAATGAAGCGCCCGGACTGGCGCAGGACAATGCGCTTGATTCGCTACGGAATGTCACGGTCGGGATTCGCGAGTGGATCGGTCTTGTCGCCTATCGTCTGGCCGGTAGAACCGAGACGTTTTTTCCCGGCCCGATGCTGGCACCCTCTGAATCCGCACCGTCAGATTCATCTTGATGCTGCATTGCAGCAAAAATGTCCGCTTTTCGCCATAACTGTTGAAGATTCCTTTATGCGCGCAAGTGTTTGATTGCGCTGAGAAAGCCCGGATTCCCGGGCTGTATAACGGTTTGCGTGCCGTCCTTTTGCCGTTTTTGGACTTGCGGAAGCCGAACGAGAGGAGTATCTCCCGCCGTCACGGATCGGCGATTGGGATGATCCCTTTCGGAGATCGGATAACAAACGGGATATGCATGGACGATAGCGTTGAGAGATCCTGCTGGGGCGTAACCGCCAAAGCAGTGGTCGGGCTTGCGGGAATCATCTTTCTGGCATGGCTCTTGATTGGCGCCGAAACGGCAGCGGTCGTAGCAACGGCAGGCTGAACTACCAGCAAAAAACCGCACATATCGATTCTTCAAAGTCAAAGGGCGCAGCGCAAATGCTGCGCCCTTTGCTTGTGTGGGGAAATCGCCTACATCTTGCGATGGCCCGGTCACGCAGATGCGTGCCGTGCCGCAACCTGCCAATTGCCACTGACAGCAGGAGCATTCCTGTGGTCAGGTACCGGAGCCAGCGCCCATGTTCCTTTCTGTTTTCGACCTGTTCAAGATCGGTATCGGTCCGTCCAGTTCGCACACGATGGGCCCCATGACCGCTGCGGAACGCTTCCTGTCAGAGATTGCAGGCGATGACTGGCCGCGCCCGGCGGGAAGCGTCGTACACCGGCTCTCGGTCAGCCTGCATGGCTCTCTGGCCTTCACCGGTGTCGGTCACGGCACGGACCGGGCGGTGATCCTGGGGCTTGCAGGCTTCAACCCGCTGACCGTCGACCCGGACCGGATGGATGAACAGCTCGCCGCGATCTCAGCCGAAAAACTGATCCGGCCGGCAGGGCATCCACCATATGCCTTCGATCCGGAGACCGATCTCGTGCTCGACCGGAAGAAGGCCTTGCCGGGACATGCCAATGGCATGGCGTTCAATGCCCATGATTCGGATGGCCGGCTCCTGTTACGACGAATCTATTACTCCATCGGTGGCGGTTTCGTGGTGTCCGAGGAAGAGCTTCAGACGCTCAAGAACGAGACCCGCAAGCCCGATGCCGACGATGTGCCGTATCCCTTCGCCAGCGCCCGCGAAATGCTGTCAATGGCGGCTGATAGCGGGCTGACCATTGCCGAGATGAAGCGGGCCAACGAAGAAGCCCGAATGTCCCGTGCCGAGCTGGATGCCGGGCTCGATCGCATCTGGCAGGCGATGGACGCGTGCATCGAACGCGGTCTTTCCCAGAACGGTGTCATGCCAGGTGGCTTGAATGTCCGGCGTCGGGCACGCCAGTTGCACGAAACGCTGGATGAGGACTGGCGTCAGAACCGTCCCAACCCGCTTGCGGCAAACGACTGGCTTTCCGTCTTTGCGATGGCGGTGAACGAAGAAAATGCGAGCGGCGGACGCGTCGTGACCGCGCCGACCAATGGCGCAGCAGGTGTGGTGCCCGCCGTCATGCGGTACTGGCAGAAATTTCACGTCGACGCCGATGCCAACGGTGTCCGCGATTTCCTTCTGACGGCAGCTGCAATCGGCGGCATCGTCAAGCACAACGCCTCCATATCCGGAGCGGAGGTGGGCTGTCAGGGCGAGGTGGGGTCGGCTTCCGCCATGGCGGCAGCCGGATTTGCAGCCGTTCTGGGCGGGACGCCCGAACAGGTGGAAAATGCAGCCGAGATCGCGCTGGAACATCATCTGGGCATGACATGCGACCCGGTTGCCGGGCTGGTCCAGGTTCCCTGCATCGAGCGCAATGCCCTGGGTTCTGTCAAAGCCGTCACCGCGGCTTCTCTGGCCGTGAAGGGCGACGGCAAACACTTCGTCTCGCTCGACGCCGCGATCGAAACCATGCGCCAGACCGGCGTCGACATGAATGAACGCTACAAGGAAACCAGCCTTGGCGGTCTCGCTGTCAACGTTGTCGAATGCTGAGAGACCTTCAGCGCTGTGGAGAGCCGGCTATCATTGCTTGACCCAGGCAGGGCAGCGCCCGACATTTGAACAATGGCACTCAATCTTATCAAACTGTGCGTCGGCTGCGAAAGCGTCGAGCAATTGCAGGACTGGATCGCGCTGCGCCTTCGCGACCAACAGGCACGCGGGGAGGCCGCCGAGCAGTTTCACACCACGCGCATGGTGCCCAAGCGGGTTGAAGAGCTGACCGGCGGCGGCTCACTCTATTGGGTCATCAAGGGCACGGTGCAGTGCCGGCAGAGGCTTCTCGACATACGCCCGTTCCGCGATGCCGAGGGCGTGTCGCGCTGCCATCTGGTGCTGGAGCCCAAACTCGTGCGCACCCATTTTCAGCCGCGCAGGGCCTTTCAGGGCTGGCGCTATCTGGAGGCGAAAGATGCGCCACCGGATCTCGGCAGTGCGGGAGACGATGCCGAAATGCCTCTGGAACTGCGCCGCGAACTTGCAGAACTCGGCTTGCTGTAGCGCCTTATCTGGCGCAGGCTTGCGTCGAGCCTTGCAACCAGTTCACGGACGCCCATCTTTCTTCCTATGAGCGACAAGAAAACGCCCGCGCCGCGTCGCGCACAGACAAAGCCCGAAAAGACCCGGTCACCATCGGGTGCGATCGATGCCTTTGTCCGACAGGCCCGCGCCATCGCACCTTCGTCCGGTGCCGGCGGGGGGCGGCTGATTCTGGCCCTCGACGCAACGATGAGCCGGCAGCCCACATGGGATCTTGCCTGCAAGCTGCAGGCGGAGATGTTCGACGCGGTCGGCAAGGCGGGCTCGCTCAACGTTCAGCTTGTCTATTTTCGTGGTTTTGGCGAGAGCCGGGCCTCACGCTTCGTGCGCGACACGGATGCGTTGAAGACGCTGATGACAAAGATCGATTGCCGGGGCGGGCACACGCAGATCGGCAAGGTCCTGTCGCATGCGCTGAAGGAAACCGCTCGCGAGAAAATCAACGCGCTCGTTTATATTGGCGATGCGATGGAAGAGAGTGTCGACGACCTCGCGGACAAGGCAGGCCGGCTCGGATTGAGCGGCGTTCCCGTTTTTGTCTTTCAGGAAGGGAACGATCCAGTGGCCGAAGGCGCTTTTCGTGAGATTGCACGTCTGTCGAGGGGGGCCTGGTTCCGGTTCGATTCGCGATCGGCTGCGGAGCTTGGCAAGTTACTGTCGGCTGTCGCGGTCTATGCGACCGGCGGTCTCAAGGCACTCAGCGATCGAAACCGGCCCGAGGACCGCCGAATGCTGGAGCATCTGCGCGGTGGCAAGGACCGATGAGCTATCCGTTCTTTTTCTTTGCGCTTCTGCTTCTGCTCGTTTTGGCAGGACTGGCCTTCATGAACGCAAGTCCAAAGCGGCTTGCCGGCATTGTGAGATTTACTGGACCCGTCCTCTTGGCACTTACCGGCGTCGTGATGCTTTTTGCCGGTCGGGCGGGGATCGGCGGCATGCTGCTTTCAGCGGCTGCTGCCTGGTTCGGTTCCGCGCGCTTGAAGATGGGCCGGAGGAAGCAGGCCGGACAGCGTTCCGCCGTTCGCTCCGCCGCGCTCGAGATGGAGCTGGACCACGATAGCGGGAAACTGTCCGGGGTGGTTCTTGCCGGGCGTCATGAAGGACGCCGGCTTGAAGACATGACGCTGGAAGAGCTGCTTTTACTTTATTCGGAACTTGAAAGCGACGAAGAGAGCCTACGCCTTCTCGAAACCTATCTTGACGGCGAATTCCCCGCCTGGCGCGACGGCGCGCAGCCGAATGGCGACCGGGGGGAGGGAGCTGCGCCGGGCGCGGGCCCCATGACCGAGGAGGAGGCCTATGAGGTCCTTGGTCTTGAACGAGGTGCGACCGTTGCGCAGATCAGAGAGGCTCACCGCCGCCTGATGCAGCGCCTGCATCCCGACATGGGAGGCACCTCGTCTCTTGCCGCCCGTATCAACGAGGCGCGCGACATTCTGCTGTCTGCTCATGAGTGAGTTCCCGGTACGCGCTACACTATCCTGACTCATCATCAACTCCGCTCTTACTGCTGCACGGCGTAGCAGGAGATGCTCTTTTTCTTGAGCGACGCACAGGCGCCCCAGGCATCGGACTTGTCCTTGAACCCGACGAACCGGGCCCGGTGATAGGTGATGCCACCCTTTTCGAATGTCTCGGTGATCGGTACGGCCCGAGCCAGGACGCTGCCGGCCTTCTTCTCGGTCTCTGCGAGGAACATCAGTGCCTCGTCTTCCGAAGGCATGGACGCCACCTGGATGACCCAGCCACCGAGTGAGGACGCTGATTCTGCACCGGCATCGGTAGAAGCGGTCGGCATGGGATCGACCGCTGCAACCGCCACCCGGGGGCGAGGGACCGCGGCATTCACTGCTGCGGAGGCACGCACGGGCTGTTCGGGTGCATAGGCCCGTCAGGGTTTCGATCTCGGGCCGTTCGGTCGGCAGCGGCACCTTCTTGCCAGGAATCATCGCGGCAAGTGCATTGCGTGCACCACCGGGTGCCTTGGCGATCAGCATGCGGTCGCGACCGGTTGAGCCCTTGTTGAGATAGCGCTTGATGAGGTCGGCCATATGGGCGTCGCGGCTGCGTGAGGTGCGCCCGCCCATGACGACAGCCACGATGCTGCGCCCGTTGGCCTGAACGGAACTGGCCAGATTGAAGCCTGAAGCGCGTGTATAACCGGTTTTGATGCCGTCAACGCCCTTCACGCGACCGAGCAGGCGATTGTGATTTCCGTAACGGCGCTTTTTGTATGTGAACGAGGTGGTCTGGAAATAGCTGTAATACTGCGGGAAATGCTCACGCAGAGCGATGCTCAGCTTGGCCATGTCGCGTGCGGTCGTCTTCTGCCGGCTGTTCGGCAGCCCGTGCGCATTTTTGAACGTGGTGCGGGTCATCCCCAGGCTGCGGGCCTTCGCTGTCATCATCTCGGCGAATTTTGCTTCGGAACCGCCAAGAAACTCTGCAACGGCCGTTGCCACATCATTGGCAGAGCGGGTCACAAGCGCGCGAATGGCCTGATCCACCGTCAGCCTGTCACCTGGACGAAGGGCGATGTTGGTTGGCGGCTCGGCGGCTGCATTGCGCGACACGGGAATCCGGGTCTTTTTGGAGATGCGGCCTGCAGAAAGCGCCTCGAAAATCATATAGGCCGTCATCATCTTGGTCAGAGATGCCGGATAACGCGGCGCATCGGCACTCGATTCGTAGAGCACCTTGCCGGTTTTGGCATCCATCACGATGCCCGCATATTTCGAATTTGCGGAAGCCTGCCCAACGGCCCCTAAAAGGACGGCGGCGGATAGAAAGCAAGCTGCGAGAATTTTGCTCGAAAGATGCGCAAAACTCATTTTACGCTTTAACGCCTGACGCACGACCACACCCATTAACAACTGGTTCAAGATTGCGAGAAACCCCCGCCCGCAAGCTCATTTCCAGCCACACTATTCGGGGCGACGTTACCAATCCGTTTATGGTGTGCCGTTCGTTGCCGAAAATGCTTAATATTGAGTCGAAATCGAACGATCCGCCCTCCACCGACCCGCGGAGGAGGAGGGGGAAAGCGAGATGGCGTAGTTTTGAACGCAAATCACCCGGCTTCGTATTGTCACGAACGCAGAAGGCCTTAAAATTGATGTATGGGTACCTACATGTTTCACGTAAGGGCTCGGCATAGGGAATGGAATTCTTGAATATCGGTGATGCCATGCAGCGTTGCGACTGGCGGATGCAGGATGGCGAAGAGGGCGGGGATGACACCGGGCGCGGCACGGCTGTCATCACGCGCACCAAAACAAAGACAAAGAAGCCGAGTTTGTATCGTGTTCTGTTGCTGAATGACGATTACACGCCCATGGAGTTCGTCATTCATGTGCTTGAGCGCTTCTTTAGAAAGGATCGCGAAGCCGCGACCAGAATCATGCTGCATGTCCACAATCATGGGGTTGGAGAATGCGGCGTGTTCACGTTCGAAGTGGCGGAGACCAAGGTAACGCAGGTGATGGACTTCTCCCGACAGCACCAGCATCCGCTGCAATGCGTGATGGAAAAGAAATGAGGTACTGAATGCCGGCTTTTTCCCAAGGCTTGGAGCGGGCTCTGCATCAGGCGCTCACATTTGCCAATGAGCGTCATCATGAATATGCAACGCTCGAACACCTGCTCCTTGCGCTGATCGACGATACGGACGCAGCCGCTGTCATGCGCGCGTGCAATGTCGATCTCGATGCGCTCAAGGAGACGGTGGTAAAATATATCGACAGCGACCTCGACAATCTCGTCACGGGCTATGACGAGGATTCCAAGCCGACGGCCGGTTTCCAGCGCGTGATACAGCGCGCGGTAATCCACGTTCAGTCCTCGGGACGCGAAGAAGTGTCGGGTGCGAATGTTCTGGTCGCCATTTTTGCCGAGCGGGAAAGCCACGCGGCCTACTTCCTGCAGGAACAGCAGATGACGCGTTATGACGCGGTCAACTACATCAGCCACGGGATAGCCAAGCGCCCGGGCGCCGCAGACACGCGAACGCCGCGCGGATCGGAAGAGGACGAGGCTGCCGCCCCAGGCGCAGACGCGGAAGAGAGCACCAAGAAGAAACAGGCGCAGGATGCGCTGACCGCCTATTGCGTCAATCTGAACGACAAGGCGAGGGCTGGCCGCATTGATCCGCTGATCGGTCGGGCGCCCGAGATCAGCCGGACCATTCAGGTGCTGTGCCGGCGTTCCAAGAACAATCCGCTTTATGTGGGCGATCCGGGGGTCGGCAAGACCGCCATTGCAGAAGGTCTGGCAAAACGGATCGTCGAAGGCGATGTGCCGGATGTTCTGGCGGACGCGACGATTTTTGCCCTCGATATGGGCTCGCTTCTGGCCGGAACCCGCTACAGGGGCGATTTTGAAGAGCGCCTGAAGCAGGTGGTCAAGGAACTGGAAGACTTTCCCGGGGCCGTTCTCTTCATCGACGAGATCCATACGGTTATCGGTGCCGGCGCGACCTCGGGCGGAGCCATGGATGCTTCCAACCTTTTGAAGCCGGCCTTATCGTCGGGATCGATCCGCTGTATCGGGTCGACCACCTACAAGGAATTCCGGCAGTTCTTCGAGAAGGACCGTGCGCTCGTGCGCCGGTTCCAGAAGATCGATGTGAGCGAACCCACGGTCGATGATGCCATCGAGATCATGAAGGGTCTGAAGCCCTATTTCGAGGATTTTCACAAGGTTCGCTATACCAATGAAGCGGTGAAGGCGGCCGTTGAGCTTTCGGCGCGCTATATCAGCGACCGCAAGCTGCCGGACAAGGCGATCGACGTTCTGGACGAGACCGGAGCGTCGCAGAAGCTGCTGCCCGAATCCAAGCGGCGCAAGACGATCAACGTCAAGGAAATTGAGGCCACGATCGCGACCATGGCCCGGATTCCGCCCAAGACGGTTTCTGCCGATGACGAAAAGATCCTTGCAACGCTGGAGGACGAGCTGAAGCGGGTCGTTTACGGGCAGGACACCGCGATCACCGCACTGTCTTCCGCGATCAAACTGGCGCGTGCCGGCCTCAGGGAGCCTGAAAAGCCCATCGGTTCCTACCTGTTTTCAGGGCCGACCGGCGTTGGCAAGACGGAGGTGGCGAAACAGCTTGCAGCCTCGCTCGGGGTCGAGCTTCTGCGGTTCGACATGTCCGAATACATGGAGCGCCATACGGTTTCGCGCCTGATCGGCGCACCGCCCGGCTATGTCGGTTTCGATCAGGGAGGTCTGCTCACGGACGGCGTCGATCAGCATCCGCATTGCGTGCTGCTGCTGGACGAGATCGAGAAGGGCCCATCCGGACCTCTTCAACATTCTGTTGCAGGTGATGGATCACGGCAAGCTGACGGACCACAACGGCAAGAGCATCGATTTCCGCAACGTCATTCTGATCATGACGACCAATGCCGGCGCAGCCGACATGGCCAAGCCTGCCATCGGCTTTGGCTCTTCCAAGCGCGAAGGCGATGACATGGAGGCGATCAACCGGCTGTTTACGCCGGAGTTCCGCAACCGACTGGATGCCGTCATCCCGTTCGGGTCGCTGCCGGCGCCCGTCATCCATCAGGTTGTCCAGAAATTCGTCATGCAGCTTGAGGCTCAGCTCGCCGAACGGCGCGTGACTTTCGACCTGAACGACGAAGCGGTCGCCTGGCTTGCCGACAAGGGGTATGACGAGCGGATGGGCGCACGCCCGCTTGGGCGTGTGATCCAGGAGCACATCAAGAAACCGCTCGCAGACGAAGTGTTGTTCGGCCGGCTGAAGAAGGGCGGCACCGTTCGTGTGGGCGTGGAAAAGGATGAAGCGGGCGAAAGCCGGCTGAAGCTCGACGCGGTACCGGATGACGCTCCGATCAAGCCGCGTGACGAGGTCCCTGCCAAGAAGAAGGCGAAGCCGGCTGCCAAAAAGCCGCGCAAGCCCAGAGCCGCCGCAAAGCCAAAAACATCGAAGCCGAAGGGACCGCCGACAAAGCGGAGCCTTGTGCCGCAACTGCCACGCAAGGACTGAACGTCGATCAGCTCCTTTGAGTGGACCAATCCGGAAAGCGTGGGTGCCACAAACACCCACGCTTTCGTCGTATCGCGCCGCGGTTTTTGCTGTGCTACGCCCTTGCGGCGATGAATGAAAATGCAGAAATCGAGTCGGATGCACAGGGCAGTGTCGCCACCTGGTATTTGCGGGGTGTACGCCGCTGCGTCTCGATTCCGGGCCTTGTTCTCATCAGCGCCTTCATCGGTTTTTCAGGCCTTGCGCGCGAGGCGGGGCTGACGCTTTCACAGGCTGTCTTCATGACCGGTGTGGTCTGGGCCCTGCCGGCGCAGGTTGTGTTGATCGGCGCGGTTCTGGCGGGCAACAGCCTGATCGCGGTTGCCTTTGCGGTCGCTCTCTCCTCGGTGCGCCTCGCGCCGATGGTCGTGGCGCTCACGCCGGAACTGCGCACGCCAAAAACCCGCAAATGGGTTCTGTACGCACTGTCCCATTTCGTGGCCATTACGTCCTGGGTTCTGGCGATGGAGAGCTTCCGCAAGGTCCCGCGCGCCATGCGAACGGCCTATTACACGGGTATCGGCACCACGCTTGTGCTGGTGAACATGGGGGTGGTTGCGATGGTGTTTCTTGTGGCCGGCAAACTTCCGGTACAGGTCACCGCAGCCCTGTTTTTTCTCACGCCCATCTATTTCCTGACCTCGCTCTGGGGCTCGGCGCGCGAAAGGGCAGGGCATGTCGCGATGGTGCTTGGACTGGCCTGCGGGCCGCTCTTTCACATCTTCCTTCCCGGATTTGATCTGCTCGCCGCCGGTCTGTTTGCCGGGGGAGCGTCCTATCTGTGGCACCGGGCACGGGTGAAACGGGAGACGGTCGGTTGAGTTTTGACGCGATTGACGCCTGGTGGTGGCCCTATGTTTTCATCCTGCTCGCCGGCTGGCTCGCGACGGATATCTGGCGCTATCTCGGAGTATATCTCGGTGGCCGGATGTCGGAGACCTCCGACATCCTCGTCTTCGTGCGCTGCGTTGCGACCGGGCTGGTGGCAGCCGTTATCGCAAATCTGATCGTGTTCCCGAGCGGGGCGCTGGCGGATTCCCCGCTTTCCCTTCGACTGGGCGCAGCGCTGGTTGGCTTCGCAGCCTATCTTCTTTCACGCAAGCAGATACTTGCCGGCATCATCGCTGCCGAAGCGGTTCTGTTGACCGGCCTGTACCTCATCGGTTGAAGCGTCGCTCCCGTTCAGAGATGGGCGCGGATCTTTTCGGCCTGTTCGGCAAGAACGGCCTGGTCCGCCATCTCGCCGGTGTGCGGGCGCAGTGCCACCCCCTCGAAACGGGGAATGATGTGCACATGCAGGTGAAACACAACCTGACCGCCTGCCTGTTCGTTAAACTGCTGGATCGTCACGCCATCGGCGCCAAAAGCCGATTTTGCTGCACGTGCGAGCTTCTGGACCGTGCGCATCACCGCTGCCAGACTGTCTTCATCGACATCAAGGAGGTTGCGCGACGGCTTCTTCGGAATGACAAGGCAATGCCCGTCACCGCGCGGCATGATATCCATGAGAGCGAAAGTCGCATCGTCCTCGTAAAGCTTGTGACAGGGCAGTTCACCGCGCAGGATCTTGGCGAAGACATTGTCATTGTCGTAGGGGCTGTTCGTCATGGGATCCTCTCGTTGAAGGCGATTGCGGGGCAAGTTTTCTGCGTTAATCTCGCGCCCGTCAACTGTTGTCGGCGTGCGAGTCGCGCCCTGTTCATGAAGTGATTCTGCAAGTGACTTACGCCTATCTGATTGTGGCAATCCTGTTCGAAGTCGTGGCCACGACCGCGCTGAAACAGACGGACGGGTTCTCTCGTCTGATCCCCTCGCTCGTGACGCTCGTTGGCTATGGGGTTGCGTTCTTTTTCCTGTCGCTCACACTGCGCACCATGTCTGTCGGCATTGTCTACGCGCTATGGTCGGGTGCGGGTATTGTTTTTATCACCGCGATTGGCTGGCTGTGGTTCCGGCAGGCGCTCGACACGCCTGCGCTGATCGGCGTTGCGCTGATCATTGCCGGAGTGCTCGTCATCAACCTGTTTTCGAAATCGGTGATGCACTGAGCCGTTTCAGTTCTTTCGAAACGGGGTGTGCTCTCCGAGAACGCGGTTGATTTCCGCCACGTCTCTTCGCTCAAGCTCGAGATATTGTGCCACCGCGCGCCTCAAACCTTCATGGGGGATGAAATGCGCCGAACGGGTGGTGACCGGCTCGTAACCACGGGCAAGCTTGTGTTCACCCTGTGCACCGGCCTCAACGGTGTCGAGGCCGCGCGAAATGGCGAAATCGATGGCCTGATGATAGCAGACCTCGAAATGCAGAAACGGATGGTCTTCCACGCAGCCCCAGTTGCGGCCATAGAGCGTTTGCGAACCGATGAAGTTGATCGCGCCGGCAATGTAGCGACCGTTCCGGCGTGCCATGACGAGCAGTATGTCGTCGGCCATGCGTTCGCCGATCAGCGAAAAGAATTGGCGGTTGAGATAGGGGCGTCCCCACTTTCGGCTGCCGGTGTCGAGATAAAAGCTGAAAAAATCGTCCCAGACCGCTTCGTTCAGGTCGGATCCCGTCAACCAGTCGATCTCGATGCCGTTTTCGAGCGCGGTACGCCGTTCCTTCTTCAGCGCCTTGCGCTTGCGTGAGGCGAGTGTGGCGAGAAAATCGCCATGGTTTTCATAGCCGCGATTGAAGAAATGAAACTGCTGATCGGTGCGCGTCAGAAAACCGGCCCGCTCCAGTGCGCTCATGTCCTCATCCACCGCAAACGTCACATGGGCGGAAGAAACCCCGAGCCGGCCCGTGAGGGTCTTCAGGCCCTGCGCCAGTGCATCGCGCACCACGCTGGAGCGCGCCTCCTCGCGGGTGAGCAGACGGGGGCCCCGCGCCGGTGTGAACGGCACCGAGGCCTGCAGTTTGGGGTAGTATCGCCCGCCGACCCGCTCAAAGGCGTCGGCCCAGCCGTGATCGAACACATATTCGCCCTGGCTGTGCGATTTGAGGTAGCAGGGCACTGCCCCTAGCAGCACGCCATCGGCCGAACGCAGAAGCAGGTGCTGGCCCAGCCAGCCGCTTTCCCGCGTGGCGCATCCGCTTTCTTCCAGGCTGGACAAAAACGCGTGGGATAAAAAGGGGTTGTAGGGCGTGCTTCGTATCCGGCGGTTCGTGCCCGCAAGGCCTTCCCAGTCGGATTTCGGTATGTCGGAGAAAGACGATGTGACCGTGAGGGTCAGATCGCCCGCCATTCCGGCACTCGCATCATCTGTCGTCATGGAGATAACTAAGCGCGGGCAGGCCGAGGCTTCAAGTGGCGGGGGCGTTTCATGATACCAGCGGCACGAAGCCTTCGAAGGTTATCTGGTCTGCATTGGCGAAAGTGTGATCGGCCGATTTCTGGTCTTTGACCGTCCAGGTGATGACCGGCATCGCGAGCCTCTCCCGCACGAAGGTGATGAACGGGTTGGGAAGTTCCGTGACGGCATAGGATACGAATGAGAGGTCATGGGCCAGCATCGAAAAATGGGCTTCGATTGCTTCGACAGAAAGCCCCTCGGCAGTCAGGCCACGCGGCAGGTGCGGTGCAAGCCTGGCGAGCTGACGCACCAGCCTGTGCTCGAACGACATGAGCGCCACCGGCCCCGAATAGCCATCTAGGGCCTCGACGGCCCTGGCAACCAGCGCGTCGTCGTGACCATCCGAACCCTTGAGCTCGATCACCAGCGGCACCCGGCCGGCGACAAGCGCAAGCATTTCGCGCAGTGTGGGCACGTGGTCGGCCGTATCACCGACCTTGAGTGCGCCCATCTGGGCGGCAGTCTTGCCCGCAATCGTCCCATCCTGTCCCGTCAGCCGTCGCAGGGCATGGTCGTGAAACACCATCGGAACGTCATCGCTCGAAAGATGCACATCGCACTCGATCGCGTAGGCCCCGTCGATGGCGGCCTGGAACGCTGAGAGCGTGTTCTCCCAGCGCACCTTGTTCATGTCGTGCAGACCGCGATGAGCAATCGGCTGTGCGGTCAGCCAGGACTGTGCACTCAATTGTTTTCAACCTCTATCACGGCATCGATCTCGACAGGGGCATTCATCGGAAGAGAAGCCATGCCGACGGCAGCGCGCGCGTGGCGGCCGCGCTCGCCCAATGCGGCTGCGAGAAAGTCCGAGGCACCGTTTGCCACGAGATGCTGTTCGGTGAAATCGGGGGTCGATGCGACATAGACGGAAATGCGCACGACGCGTTTGATTCGTTCGAGATCTCCCAGGGCGGCGCGTGTCTGTGCAAGAATGTTGACCGCACACCACTTGGCCGCAAGCTTGCCTGCCTCAACGCCCAGATCCCTTCCCAACAGGCCCATGGCCATCAGTTTTCCGTCCTTCATGGGAAGCTGGCCGGAGGTCATGAGCAGGTTGCCGGCCTGAACATAGGGTACGTAATTGGCAACGGGGGCTGCCGCATCCGGCAGTTCAACACCCAGTTCCAGCAGTCGTTTTTCAATGTGACGCGCCATTCTAGTCTCCCGGCAAATCCAGCAAATGAGGGCAGTTTACTCCGCCCCGTGCAATTCTAAACGACAGTCGCACACAATTCGCAATCGAAACCGGCTGCGAATGGTAAAGCGCCGCGCTGGCAGAGGTTGCATATTTGCCTCGCTTACGCCACGAGTCTCGTGCAAATGGATGCAATTCACAGGGTCGGAGCCGTATCTGGCCGTCAATGAAGCGAATTTCGTGAGGTTTCCCATGCGCTCAAAGCGCCCTGTTTGTCTGTTCCTGTCATTCATGCTGTTCGGGCTGGGAACCGCAGGGGCTCAGGCTGCACCCAATCTTGCGGCACATCGTGCCGTCTATGACCTTACCCTCGGCGAGGCGAGTGACCGCTCCGGTATCGACGATATCGAAGGGCGCATGGTGTATGAGTTCGCCGGTTCGGCCTGTGAGGGATACACCACGACTTTTCGCTTCGTCATGCGCCTGGAAACCAGCGAGACGTCGCGACTGTCAGATCAACAGACCACGACCTATGAGGACGGGAAAGGCGAAGTCTACCAGTTCGTCAACAAAATATATCTCGACAATGTGCTCGACAAGGAAGTGAAGGGCATCGCACGTCTTGAGGACGAAACGACGCGGGTCGAACTGTCAAAGCCGGAACGTCGCCGGGAAACGCTGGAGGCGACCCGGTTCCCGGTCAAGCATCTTGAGGAGTTGATCGAAAAGGCACGTGAAGGGGGCGGTTTTTATCAGACCACGCTGTTTGACGGATCGGAAGACGCCGACCGCATGATGCTGACTTCCGTCACCATTGGAAAGCAACAGACGGCGCCTGCGGCCGGGGATGGCGAGACAAAAGCGGCCGGGGCTCTCGACAAGGAACCTTTCTGGCCCGTGAGTATTGCGTATTTCGACCCCGCAACGACGACAGGCGAAACCCTGCCGGAGTACCAGATCAGCTTTCTGCTGTATGACAGCGGGATCACGCGCAGCCTCGATATGGACTACGGAGAGTTTTCAATTCGCGGTAAGCTCGTCGATCTCACCATGTTCGACGAAGATCAGGCGAAAGACGACTGCAGCCGCTAGCGCCGCCGCCCATTATTATGGGCCGATCCCTTGCAATGTTTTCAATAAGCTCCTATATGCGCGCCCATCCCACACACGGATCTTGGTTCTGATCGGGAGACATCCGCTCAGCGCCCCCGGTGGCGGTTTCCGCCTTACGATCCGTGGAGGTTCAACCGGAAAGGAACTCGAATGGCACTGCCCGATATCAGCATGCGCCAGCTTCTGGAAGCTGGTGTTCACTTTGGTCACCAGACCCACCGCTGGAACCCGAAGATGTCCAACTACATCTTTGGTGCCCGCAACAATGTTCACATCATCGACTTGAGCCAGACCGTACCCCTGATGCATCAGGCGCTCAAGGCCGTGTCCGACACGGTTGCCAAGGGCGGCCGCATCCTCTTCGTCGGCACCAAGCGTCAGGCCTCCGAGATCGTTGCCGATTCGGCCAAGCGTTCAGCGCAGTACTACGTGAATGCGCGCTGGCTCGGCGGCATGCTGACCAACTGGAAGACGATTTCCCATTCGATCCAGCGTCTGCGCAAGCTCGACGAGCTTCTCGCTGCCGACGCCCAGGGCTTCACGAAGAAAGAGCGCCTGAACCTCGAGCGCGAGCGCGAGAAGCTTGATCGTGCGCTGGGCGGCATTCGTGACATGGGCTCGACCCCGGACCTGATGTTCGTGATCGACACCAACAAGGAAGCGATTGCAGTTCAGGAAGCCAAGCGGCTTGGCATTCCGGTGGTTGCAATCGTCGATTCCAACTGTGACCCGGACGTTGTCGATTATCCGATCCCGGGCAATGACGACGCGGCGCGTGCGCTGGCTCTTTACTGCGATCTGATTGCCAAGGCCGCGATCGATGGCATCGAGCGCCAGCAGGGCGCGCTTGGGATCGACATCGGCGAAGCTGCCGACGCACCGGCGGAACCTGCTCTCGACGAGAGCGCCGAAGGCGAAAACAAGGACGCCTAACCAGCGCCGTACCGAACATGCGGGCCCCAAACCCCGCGACGGCCGCGCGGCAGACACAAAGCTTCGCGGCCGTTTTCGTTAGATGATTGAGAAGAGGCGACGATGAGCATCACAGCAGCACAGGTCAAGGAACTGCGCGAGAAGAGCGGCGCAGGCATGATGGACTGCAAGGCGGCCCCTGACCGAAAACAATGGCGATATGGAAGCGGCCATCGACTGGCTGCGCAAGAAGGGCATCGCCAAGGCCGACAAGAAGGCCGGACGCACGGCGGCGGAAGGCCTCGTGGGTGTTGCAACCGACGCCGGCAGCGCCGTGGTCGTTGAGGTAAATTCCGAGACCGACTTCGTTGCGCGCAACGAGGAGTTCCAGGCGCTTGTGAGCAACATTGCAACAGTCGCGCTTGGGACTGACGGCAGCCTTGAGGCCGTATCCGAGGCGACTTATCCAGAAACGGGCAAGTCGGTGACGGAGACCGTCAAGACGGCGATCGGCACGATCGGTGAAAACATGTATCTGCGCCGGTCTGCGAAACTTTCGGTCGAAAACGGTGCGGTTGCGACCTACATCCACAACGCGGTGACCGATGGGCTCGGCAAGCTTGGCGTGCTTGTTGCCATGGAAACCACCGGCAATGCAGATGCAGCCCGCGCATTCGGTCGCCAGGTCGCGATGCATGTCGCGGCAACGAACCCGCTGGCCCTGACCGAGGCCGAGGTCGACCCGACCGCCGTTGCGCGTGAAAAGGAGATCTTCTCCGATCAGGCGCGTCAGTCGGGCAAGCCCGAGAACATCATCGAGAAGATGGTCGAAGGGCGCATGCGCAAGTTCTTCGAGGAAGTCGTTCTGCTGAAGCAGG
Source organism: Nitratireductor sp. GISD-1A_MAKvit (assembly GCF_040819555.1). Classification (GTDB taxonomy): domain Bacteria; phylum Pseudomonadota; class Alphaproteobacteria; order Rhizobiales; family Rhizobiaceae; genus Nitratireductor. Next base: position 2,380,964 of record NZ_CP161920.1, on the reverse strand, counting down.
CTTTCGTGATGAACCCTGACCTCACGGTCGAGAAGGCCCTGGCGGAAGCCGAGAAGGAAATTGGCGCGCCAGCGAAGATCGTCAGCTTCGTGCGTTTCGCACTGGGCGAGGGCGTCGAGCGGGAAGAGAGCGACTTCGCAGCCGAGGTTGCTGCTGCTGCCAAGTCCTGATCCTGACGACGGGCGAATACCTGTTTGAAGACAAAGGGCGCCGCGTGACAACGCGGCGCCCTTCGTGTAACGCAGGGTCAAATCTGGAGACTTTGAAGATGACCGAGAAACGCTATCGGCGCGTTGTGTTGAAAGCATCCGGTGAAGCCCTGATGGGCGAGCAGGGATTCGGCATTGATGTCTCGGTGGTCGATCGAATCGCCCGCGACATCCATGCAGCGCGCAAACTGGGCGTTGAGGTCGGCGTCGTGATCGGCGGCGGCAACATTTTCCGTGGCGTGGCTGTCGCTTCCAAGGGCGGGGATCGGGTCACGGGCGACCATATGGGGATGCTTGCCACCGTCATCAATTCGCTGGCGCTGCGGACCTCGCTGGTCAAGATGGGCGTCGACGCGGTCGTCATGTCGGCCATCGCCATGCCGGAACTGTGCGAAAGCTTCTCTCAGCGGCAGGCCATGAGCTACATGGATGCGGGCAAGGTCGTCATTTTCGCGGGCGGGACGGGCAATCCGTTTTTCACGACGGATTCGGCAGCGGCCCCTGCGGGCGGCCGAGATCGGTGCGGATGCCCTGTTCAAGGGCACACAGGTCGACGGGGTCTACTCCGCTGATCCGCGCAAGGTGCCCGATGCACAGCGCTATGACCGTCTGAGCCACGCGCAGGTGATCCGCGACGGGCTTGCGATTATGGATACGGCCGCGATTGCCCTTGCGCGTGAGAACGACATTCCGATAATCGTTTTCTCGATTCATGAAGAGGGCGGCTTTACCGCCATCTTGAACGGCGGCGGACATTGCACCATCGTGTCCGATGAAACCGAACCAAAACAGCGTGCCGGTGCGTAAGGAGATTTGAACATGGCCGACGGGGTTGATTTCAAGGATTTGAAACGGCGAATGGACGGGGCAACCACGGCGTTTCAGCATGACCTCGCATCGCTGCGGACGGGGCGTGCCTCGGCCAATCTTCTGGATCCGATCCAGGTGGAAGCCTATGGGAGTTCGATGCCCATCAACCAGGTCGCGACGGTCTCCGTTCCCGAGCCACGGATGATTTCCGTTGCAGTCTGGGACCAGAGCATGGTTGGCGCCGTTGACAAGGCAATCCGAGAGTCCAATCTCGGTTTCAACCCGATTGTCGACGGTTCGAACCTGCGCATTCCCTTGCCGGAACTCAATGAAGAACGGCGCAAGGAACTGGTAAAGATCGCGCATCAATATGCCGAGAGCGCCAAGGTGGCCGCCCGTCATGTGCGTCGCGACGGGATGGAGCATCTCAAAAAGGCCGAAAAGGATGGCGTGATAAGCCAGGATGAAATGCGGACGCAGTCCGACCAGGTTCAGAAGATGACCGATGATACGATCTCTGCCATCGACAGGTTTCTGGCGGACAAGGAAGCCGAGATCATGCAGGTCTAGCGGGTGCTTCTGCGTCCGGACCTCGTTTGCATTGGCTGCAGGGCAAGTGGTCGGACACCAAAAACCGGCCATCGTTCAAATTTCCGGGTATATTCGGGTTTGACATTCGATCTCGACCATTGAGGACCATCGAATTCACTCCATCAGCAGCCACCATGCTGTTTGTTAGACGAGGGGAGGCAACCATTTGAAGCCGGCGCATGTGGCGATCATAATGGACGGAAACGGTCGCTGGGCCGAAGCGCGCGGCCTGCCACGCCGCGCCGGGCACCGTGCCGGCGTGGAAGCGCTGCGCAAGGCGGTGCGCTCGGTCGGTGAACTGGGGGTGGACTGGCTCACCGTCTACGCCTTTTCCTCGGAAAACTGGTCGCGGCCGCGGTCCGAGGTCAACGACCTTATGGGGCTGTTGCGCCTGTTCATTCGTCGCGACCTTGCAGAACTGCATCAAAACGGCGTGCGCGTGCGTATCGTCGGGGATCGTGAAAACCTCGAACCCGACATCAAGTCGCTCCTGCTCGAAGCGGAGAACCTGACAGCGCAGAACACCGCGATGAATCTGGTGATTGCGTTCAATTATGGGGCGCGTGATGAGATTTTGCGGGCTGCAAAATCCCTCATGAGAAAGGTTCAGTCCGGTGAAATGGAGATTGACGCCGTCGATTTCGACACGTTCGGCAACCATCTGGACACGGCGGGCATACCTGACCCGGACCTGATCATAAGAACCAGCGGTGAGCAGCGCCTTTCCAATTTCCTGCTCTGGCAGGCGGCTTATGCGGAGTTTGTCTTTCTGCCCTGCCACTGGCCCGATTTCGGTCGGGAGGATCTGGAGACCGCCATTGCCACATTCAGCGCCCGTGAGCGTCGCTTCGGCGGTGTCGGGGCGCGTGAAGCCGCTCTGTGAGGCACGGCGGGCAAATGGGCAGTCCGAACTCTTCACCGCGCAGCAATCTGCAGCTTCGTGTCATGTCGGGCGTCATTCTGGGTGCCCTGGTGCTCGTGCTTACATGGCTGGGCGGCCTGCCGTTCCGGCTGATGGCGGCGGCCATGGCCGGCGCGGTGTTCCATGAATGGTACTCCATGCACAAGACCGTGCTTTCGGGCTCCCATGCGTGGGCTGCCGCCGGAGCGCTCGCGGCATCCATGATCCTGATGCTGGTCGGACAGCCGATTGCGGTTCTTTTTCCGGTGCTTGCCGGGGCGTTTGCGGTCCTCGCCGTGCATGGTTGGCTGACGGGGGCAGGGGCGGTCGGTGCAGGCGGCTTTGCCTATGCTGCAGCCCCGACCGTCGCGCTTGTGCTGCTACGCGCCGATGATCAGCCGGGCCTTGTCGCGATCCTGTTCCTGTTCTCCGTTGTGTGGACCACGGACATCATGGCCTATTTCACCGGGCGGGCGCTTGGTGGTGCAAAGCTTGCTCCCTCCATATCGCCGGGCAAGACCTGGAGCGGGGCGATGGGGGGCACCGTTTTTGCAGTTCTGGCCGGCGTTGCATTCGTCTGGCATGACAGCGCGGTGCCAGGCGTGACGCTCATGGCGGTGCTGTCGTTCGTGCTTGCCGTCGTTTCGCAGCTTGGCGATCTCTTCGAATCGGCCTTGAAACGGCGCCGCGGCGTCAAGGATTCAGGCAGTCTCATCCCGGGGCACGGCGGTGTGATGGACCGTGTCGACGGTCTTCTGGCCGCGGCGGCGGTGCTTTATCTGCTTTCCGCCTTGCTCGGTTGGCCGGAAATGCCGGCGCACGCTCTGTTTCGCTAGCCGTGCCCCGGCACCGTGTTTGCCTTGGACCGGCCATGATGGCATGAGGGTGATGACAGGGTATTGATGGGGAAGTGGCCGGCTTCGGCAGCGCGTCGCCGTTAAGTCGGCGCTTATTGGAACAATGCGGCAGACCTCCCGACAGTCGCGATGTCGTTGGGAATCAGTCGCTGACGCAAACCGCGAGTGAGACCAGAGTGACCGATTTTATAGTTTCGTTGTTCAGTACCGATGGTTTGCTGATCGGAACGATTGTTCCTTTTCTGTTTGTTTTGACGGTGGTCGTGTTCGTGCACGAGATGGGACATTACCTTGTCGGACGCTGGTGTGGCATCGGCGTGAAGGCATTTTCGGTCGGGTTTGGCCCGGAACTCGTGGGGTTCAACGATCGCCGGGGGACGCGCTGGAAGCTCTGCGCGATACCCTTGGGAGGTTATGTGAAGTTCACGGGCGACATGTCGGTGACGAGTACGCCCGATCCCGAATCAGGGGAGCGTCTGTCGCCAGAGGAGTTGAAAGTCGCCTTTCATACCCAGCCGGTCTGGAAGCGTGCGGCAACCGTGTTCGCCGGCCCGCTTTTCAACTTCATTCTGACGATTGCCGTTTTCGCCGTCATGTTTGCTGGGTTCGGGCGCTACGTGATGGAGCCGATGGTCGCCGATGTCAGGCCGGACAGCCCCGCCGCCATTGCCGGGTTTCAGCCGGGGGACAGGTTTGTCTCGATCGACGGCACGCCGGTGCGCACATTCGGCGACGTGCAGCGCCTGGTGTCCGGCCGCGCCGGGGACGAGCTGTCCTTTGTGGTGCGGCGTGGTGATGAGGAAGTGGCGCTTGCTGCCACACCGGAGCTGCTCGAACAGCAGGATGCGCTCGGCAACACCGTAAGGATCGGTGTCATCGGGGTGATCAATGACCGGGAGATGGGGAAGCCGCGCCACATAGAGTTCGGGCCGCTCGAGGCCCTCACCGAGGCAACCTGGGAAACCGGCCACGTGATCTACCGCACCGGTCAGTTTCTCAAGCGTTTCGTCGCAGGGCGTGAAGATCGCTGCCAGCTGGGCGGTCCCGTCAAGATCGCCGATATGGCTGGAAAGGCGGCGCAGCTGGGCTTTGAATGGCTGGTTCAACTTGTTGCATTATTGTCAGTGGGAATAGGTGTTCTTAATCTTTTGCCCATTCCCCCCCTTGATGGCGGGCATCTGGTGTTCTACGCCATAGAAGCTGTGATGCGCCGTCCCGTGTCCGAGAGGGTCATGGACGCGGTTTACCGTGTGGGTCTGTTCGCCGTTCTCGCATTCATGGGGTTTGTTTTTTGGAACGACCTGTTTGGATGCTAAGGAGGCTCGGGAAGGCAGAGTGTGTAAAAATTGAGACGATATTTACCATGGCTTCGAATTTGGCGTGATGTGAATGCTTCGAAGCTGCGGTTCGTAAACGCAAATTAACCAGAAGGCTTGCGTGTAGGAAAAATCTGGCTATTAGGTTAGCTGCTTTGCAAGATTGTTCCTATTTCTCGCCGCGGGGACAAAGAGATAATAGAGGTTTTCAGGCCCAATGAAGGCATCTTCGAGCTTTAAAAACGCCGTTTCGGCAGTAGCGCTGTCGGCCGGACTGGCGATGACGGGGACCGTCGCCGTCGAGTTTGCCGCGATGGAGGCTGCGCACGCAGCCACTGTCAGCCGCATCGAGGTGCGTGGAAACCGCCGCGTCGAGGCCGAGACCATCCGCAATTACATTGGTATCCGTCCGGGACGCTCCTTTTCGCGTGACGATGTGAACGATGCCGTGAAACGACTGTTTTCCACGGGGCTCTTTGCCGACGTGTCGATCACGCAGTCCGGTGGCTCGCTGATCGTGACCGTCGATGAATATTCCATCGTCAATCAGGTGATTTTCCAGGGCAACAAGAAGATCAAGGACGCCAATCTCGGCCGCGCCGTTCAGTTACAGCCGCGCAAATCCTTCTCCATGCAGGCCATGCAGGCCGATGAAGAGGCGATCCGCGAAGCCTATCGCCGCATCGGCCGTGACGATGCCACCGTGACCGGCCGAACCCAGCAGCTGGATGATGGTCGCGTCAATGTGATCTTCGAGGTTCAGGAAGGTGGCCGCACGAAGATTGCTGCAATCAATTTTGTCGGCAACAATGCATTCCGCGACGGTCGTCTCAAGGATGTCATTGCGACGAAGCAGTCGAATTTCCTCTCCTTCCTGATGCGCAACGACATTTACGATGAGAATCGTCTGCGCGCCGATGAGGAAACGCTGCGCCGTTTCTATTATAATCGCGGCTACGCCGATTTCCGCGTCATCTCGGCCACTGCCGATCTGGACGAAACGGAAAACGCCTACACGCTGACCTTCACCGTGGAAGAGGGCGAGCGCTATCGTTTTGGCAATATCGATGTGGAAACCACAATCTCGGGCATAGAGCCTGAAACATTGCGGTCACGCATCGAGACCCGTCAGGGCAACGTCTACAGCGCAAAGAATGTCGAAGATTCGATTATTGCACTGACCGAAGAGGTTGCAGGCAGCGGCTATGCGTTTGCGCAGGTCACGCCGCGCGGAAACCGCAATTTTGAAACACGCGAGATCGATGTCGTTTATTCGATCGATCAGGGTCCACGCGCCTATATCCAGCGCATCGAGATCCGCGGAAACCAGCGCACGCGTGACTATGTGATCCGCCGGGAATTCGACCTGAGCGAGGGTGACGCTTTCAACCAGGTTCTGGTTCAGCGCGCCAAGCGGCGGCTCGAAGCCCTTAATTTCTTCGAGCGGGTGAATATCTCCACTGTTCCAGGCTCCGAGCCCGATCAGGTCGTCTTGGTGGTTGATGTGGTCGAGAAGTCGACCGGTGAATTCTCCATCGGTGCCGGTTACTCCACCAGCGGCGGCGAGAGCAGCAGTGGCGGTTTCTCCGTGGAAGGTTCCGTTACCGAACGCAACTTCCTCGGACGTGGCCAGTTCATCCGCGTTGCAGCGGGCGGCGGCAAGGATTCGCGCGACTATTCCTTCTCGTTCACCGAGCCATACTTCCTGGGGCGCCGTATCTCGGCCGGGTTCGATGTCTATCGCCGGACCCGCAAGTTCGACGACAAATATGAGCGTGACACCACCGGTGCGACGGTTCGTTTCGGCCTGCCGATCACCGAGGCACTGTCGACGCAGCTCGCCTACAACCTCTCTCAGGAGGAGTATACGGGGCTGGGTGATTGTGCTGACCCGAAGAACGTACCTGCCTTCAACAATTGTAATCTTGCACCTTCCATCAAGGAAGCTATCAGCGACGAGAAGTGGATCAAATCGTCGGTCAGCGGTTCGCTGATCTACAACACGATCGACGACATGAAGAACCCGCATTCGGGGCTTTATGCGAACCTGACGCTCGAGGTTGCAGGTCTTGGCGGCGATGCTAAGTTCATCAAGGCCACGGCGCGCGGCACCTATTATCACACGCTGTCGGAAGAGCTCGACCTTGTCGGTCTGTTCACGCTTGGTGGCGGTCACATTCAGGCGCTTGATGGCGACCTGCGCGTGTTCGACCATTTCTCGAGCAGCGACCGCATCATTCGTGGCTTTGACTTTAACGGCATCGGCCCGTATCAGCCGTCCTCTGGCGGCGGAATCGATCACATTGGCGGCAAGACATATTTCAACGCCTCCGCAGAAGCACAGTTCCCGTTCCCGGTTCTGCCTGAAAGCTTCGGCCTTCGCGGCGCGGTCTTTGCAGACGCGGCAACGCTTTATGGAAGCGATGTTTCGGGTGCAATCGGAACCGATATGCAATGGCGCGCTTCGGTTGGTGCCGGCCTGATCTGGGCATCGCCCTTCGGTCCGCTGCGTGTTGATTATGCCTATCCGCTCGTGAAGGAAGCTTCCGACGACGTGGAGCATATCAACTTCGGCATTTCGACACGCTTCTAACGATTGCGCGTTTCTGGAACATTTCCGTTTAGCCCGGGCCCATTGGGCCCGGGCGAAAGGCATCCATGAAGGACCCTGATTTCTTCGCTCCCGCACGCCGCATTACGGCCGGCGAGGTCGCCGCGCTGACGGGAGCGGAGCTTTTGCGCGTCGAGCATTCGGATTTGATGATCGAAGGTGTTGCCGCAGCCTCGGAAGGCGGCGGTGGCATGCTGATCTTCATTGAAGGAAAGCGCAATGCCGAGATTCTGGACAGCACCACGGCCGCCGCCGTTTTCTGCAAGCGGGAGTTTGCGAACCGGTGCCCGGAACACGTGGCGGCTCTGGTGGTGGACAAGCCGCAGGCGGCTTTTGCACAGATTTCCCGAATACTGTTTCCGCAGGCCATGAGGCCGGGGGCGACAACCGGTGAAACCGGCATTTCTCCCGCTGCAAGCGTGGCCTCCGATGCCGTTCTTGAGGACGGCGTGATCGTTGAGCCGGGTGCCGTTATTGGTGCGGGCGTCATGGTTGGGCGCGGCACGATCATCGCTCCAAATGCCGTTGTGGGCAGCAACACCCGTATCGGTCGGGACTGTTATGTCGGTCCCGGCTCATCGGTACAGTGCGCAATGATCGGTGACCGGGTGATTCTGCATGCCGGGGTTCGCCTGGGACAGGACGGATTTGGCTATCTTCCGGGCCCCAAGGGGCTGGAAAAACTGCCGCAGATCGGGCGGGTCGTCGTGCAGGACGATGTCGAGATCGGTGCAAACACGACCGTGGATCGCGGTGCGCTGGTGGACACGGTGATCGGCCAGGGAACGAAGATCGATAATCTGGTGCAGATCGCACACAATGTCCGGATTGGCCGGGGCTGCGTTATTGCCGGCCATTGCGGTCTGTCGGGTTCGGTCACGCTGGGTGATTTCGTGATGCTGGGTGGCCGGGTCGGGATAGCCGATCACATCAATATCGGCACTGGCGCACAGCTGGCCGCTTCGAGCGGTGTTATGAACGATGTGCCGGCAGGTGAACGCTGGGCGGGGTCGCCGGCGCAGCCCATACGTGAAGCCTTTCGCGAACTCGCCGCTTTGCGGGGCCTGGTCGATGGAAAGAGAAAGAAGTCGAGGGACGGGGATGAGTGAAGCAGCATCTACCACGCTTGAGAGTCTGGACATTATGGATCTGATGCGGTTGCTCCCGCATCGGTATCCCTTCCTTCTGGTCGATCGGATCATCGAGATCGATGGCGACCGTTCGGCGGTGGGCATCAAGAATGTCACGATGAACGAGCCCCACTTCACGGGGCATTTCCCCGCGCAGCCGGTCATGCCTGGCGTTCTTATCGTTGAGGCCATGGCACAGACGGCAGGTGCGATCTGCATCAACAATGCCGGCGATGACAGTCCCTCGCTGGTCTATTTCATGACCATCGACAATGCGAAGTTCCGCAAGCCGGTGGTCCCGGGAGATCGTCTCGAGATCCATGTGACGAAGGTCAAGCAGCGCGGGAGCATCTGGAAATTCGATTGTGTGGCCAAGGTGGATGACACCAAGGTTGCCGAGGCCGTTATCTCGGCGATGATGTCTGTTGAACAGGCAGGCTGACGGAACCCAGATGGCGCGTGAAACTGTCATTCATCCATCCGCTGTCGTGGAGGCCGGTGCCGAACTGGGGGAAGGGGTCCGCATCGGTCCTTTCTGCCATGTCTCGTCAGGCGCGCGGCTTCATGACGATGTCGAGCTTATCTCCCATGTGACGATCATGGGGGAGACGACGCTTGGAACGGCCTGTCAGGTCTATCCGCAGGCAGTTCTCGGCGCGCCACCGCAGAACTTCAAGCACAAGGGCGGAAGAAGCACGCTTGAAGTTGGTGAACACTGCGTCATACGTGAAGGCGTAACCTTCCATGCCGGAACGGACACAAGCCGTGGCCGAACAACAGTGGGGTCACACGGTCTTTTCATGGCGTATTCGCATGTCGCTCATGACAGTGATGTGGGGAACCATGTCACCATGGCCAATTATGCCGGACTTGGCGGACATGCCGAAATCGGTGACCATGTGATCATCTCCGGGTACGCCGCCGTGCACCAGTTTGTGCGTATCGGACATCACGCCTTCCTCGGTGGTTTTGCAGCCGTTGTCGGCGATGTGATTCCCTATGGCATGGCGGTCGGTGACAGAGCACGTCTGCGCGGTCTGAACCTGGTCGGACTGAAGCGTTCCGGCATGCCCCGCGACGATATCACGGCGTTGCGCCGGGCCTATCGAATGCTTTTTGCCGAAGGCGCGTCGCTGGAAGACAATGCCGCCGAGGTTTTGCGGGCCTATCCGGGCTCAGAACTGATCGCCGACATCGTTGGCTTCGTCGGCGCCAGGGACAAGCGCCATTTCACGCTTCCCGCACGTGAAAGGGCTGCTTCAGGGGATGATGACACAGCCTGAAGCGCCCACCGTGCTTGGTCCGGGCGCCCGCATAGCGGTCGTCGCCGGCAGCGGAGCCCTGCCGCGGGATGTGGTTCGCACTCTGGTGAAAAGCGGTCACCGCCCGGTCGTTATCGCGATAGAAGGCGAGGCAGACTGGCTGGAGGGCGAAGATGTTCATGCTTTCGATCTGTGGCCGGCACCGCCCGAGCGTCTGGCCTTGTTCCTGCCGAAACTCCAGCGCGCCGGAATCACCCATCTCGTGCTTGCGGGTGGCGTAAGCCGCCGGCCGCCCCTGCTCAGGGTTCGGCTTGGCTGGGATGTTTTTCGCGCACTGCCCAGACTGATCGCAGCTTATGCAAAGGGTGATGACGGTCTCCTGCGCGCCGTCATCGGGCACATAGAATCCAAAGGTATCCGCGTTGTGGGTGCCCATGAGATTGCGCCGGACCTACTCGCACCCGAAGGTGTGATGACCCGCCTGAAGCCCAAAAAATCCGACCTTGCCGATGTTTCGGCCGCCTATGAGGCTGCGCGCATGATCGGCGCTCTCGATATCGGTCAGGCTGCCATTGCCGTTGGTGGTCGCGCAATCGCGCTGGAGGGTATTGAAGGAACGGCAGGGCTTCTTGAGCGGATGTGCGGTATGCGCAATCATGGGCGCCTTGCCGGGAAAAGCGGTGGTGCGCTTGTGAAATGCGTGAAACCCGACCAGGATGAACGCGCCGACCTGCCCAGCATTGGCCCGGACACGATCCGGGCGGCACATGCAGCCGGGCTTGCAGGTGTTGGCGTGGAGGCGGGACGATCCCTTGTTCTCGACTTTTCCGTTACGGTGGCACTGGCGGATGAGCTTGGCCTTTTCGTGCTCGGTCTGAAGCCGGAGGCAGACAATGGCGGATGAGAAAAAGCCATTGAAGATCGCGATCATCGCAGGCGAGGAGTCAGGAAATCTTCTTGGCGCCGACCTCGTGCGGGCGCTTGGCCGTGAAAGCGGAAGGGAAATCGAGCTCCTTGGCGTCGGCGGGCAAGCTCTCATGGAACTTGGCCTGGACACGATTTTCGATCCCGGCGAGATCGCCATCATGGGGGTTAGCGCGATCGTGCGGGATCTGCCGCGACTGATACGCCGCATCGGACAGACCGCAAAGGCGATCGCAGAAGAACGTCCCGACTGCCTCATCACCATCGACAGCCCGGAATTCAGCCTCCGGGTCGCAAGGAAGGTGCGGACACTCGCACCGTCCATCCCGATCATTCACTATGTGTGCCCGAGTGTCTGGGCGTGGCGGCCGGGCAGGGCGCCGGCCATGCGTCCCTATATCGATGAGGTTCTGTGCCTCTTGCCCTTCGAACCGGCCGAGCTGGAGCGTCTTGACGGGCCGGCCGGCACATTTGTCGGCCATCGTCTGGCAACCGACCCCAACATTCTGGCAGCCGCTGACGCGCATGCCGGTGGTGCGGCTCCAGGTCCCGAAGATCCACGAACACTGCTTCTGCTCCCCGGATCGCGTCGCGGCGAGGTTTCGCGCCTTCTTCAGCCCTTCGGAGAAACCATCCGCCAGCTTCACGACGCCGGCCATGTTTTCCGGATCCTGATGCCAACCGTTCCGCACGTCTCACCCATGATCGAAGCGGCGACGCGGGACTGGCCGGTTCGCCCCGAAATCATTCTCGATCAAGAGCGCAAGTGGCAGGCGTTTAAAAAGGCGGATGCCGCGCTTGCCTGTTCTGGCACCGTTTCGCTGGAGCTTGCCCTGGCGCGCGTGCCGACCATTCTCTGCTACAAGACTGATCTCGCCGCCCGCGCGCTCATTCCCTTGATCACCGTGTGGTCGGCGGCCCTGCCAAACCTGATTGCCGGCTGGCCGGTGGTGCCTGAGCATTTCAATCAATATATCCGGCCCTCCTATCTGGCGCGCCAGATCACCACATTGTGGGCTGATAAACCGGCGCGTGCCGCACAGATGTCCGGCTTCCAGGAAGTGGCTGACACGTTGAAAACGCAACGCCCGTCAGGCGAACTTGCCGCAGAAGTCGTGCTGCGCCATATCGAGGGCAACAGCTGAGCCCGTTTGCCTGGGGGCTTTGATCTTTTCCTCATAACGAAAAGCCCCGCTCTGCCAAGCGGGGCTTTTGCAATGTGCCGGCAATGCCGATCGATCAGCGCTTGGCGATCGGAACGTAGTCGCGCTGTGTTGCACCAGTATAGAGCTGACGCGGGCGGCCGATCTTCTGCTTCGGATCCTCGATCATTTCTTTCCACTGGGCGATCCAGCCAACGGTGCGAGCAAGCGCAAACAGAACCGTGAACATGGTGGTGGGGAAGCCCAGCGCCTTCAGCGTGATGCCGGAATAGAAATCGATGTTCGGATAGAGCTTCTTCTCGATGAAATACTCATCCGTCAGCGCAATCCGCTCCAGCTCCATGGCGATGTCGAGCTGCGGATCATCCTTGATGCCAAGTTCGCTTAACACCTCGTGGCAGGTCTTCTGCATGATTTTCGCACGCGGGTCGTAGTTCTTGTAGACCCTGTGACCGAAGCCCATGAGACGGAACGGATCGTTCTTGTCCTTGGCGCGGTCGATGAATTCTGGAATGCGATCGACCGTTCCGATCTCGTCCAGCATGTTGAGCGCTGCCTCATTGGCGCCACCATGGGCAGGGCCCCACAGGCATGCGATGCCGGCGGCAATGCACGCGAACGGGTTGGCGCCCGAAGAGCCGGCCAGGCGCACCGTCGAGGTCGAAGCGTTCTGTTCGTGATCGGCGTGCAGGATGAAGATCCGCTCCATCGCGCGCGCCAGAACCGGATTGACCTTGTATTCCTCACACGGAACCGCAAAGCACATGTGAAGGAAATTGGCGGCATAGCCCAGCTCGTTTCTGGGATAAACGAAGGGCTGTCCCACATGATATTTGTAGGCCATGGCCGCAATGGTCGGCATTTTTGCAATCATGCGCAGGCTGGCGACCATGCGCTGATGCGGGTCTGAAATGTCCGTGGAGTCGTGATAGAAGGCCGACATCGCACCAACCACACCGCACATGACGGCCATCGGATGTGCATCGCGGCGGAAACCGGTGAAGAAGCGGTTCATCTGCTCATGCACCATGGTGTGGTGCGTCACGCGATAGTCGAAATCCTGCTTCTGGGCCTTGGTCGGCAACTCACCGTAGAGCAGCAGGTAGCAGGTCTCCAGAAAGTCGCCGTGCTCGGCAAGCTGTTCGATCGGGTAGCCGCGGTGAAGCAGAATGCCCTCATCACCATCGATATAGGTAATTTTCGATTCGCAGCTCGCCGTCGAGGTGAAACCGGGATCGTAGGTGAACATCCCCGTGTCTTTGTAGAGTGACCCGATGTTCATCACATCGGGCCCTACGCTGCCTTTCAAAACCTCGAATTCGTGCCCTTCTTTCTGGCCGCCAATTTCCAGCTTCGCAGTTGGTTTGGTCATCGCAATCACCTCTCACTTCAAGGAACTTGGCGCCAGAGAACTGTCGCCGAAACAAAATGGCCGGCGGTCGAGCGCGCGAAATAGCTAACGCATTTCCTCCGTGGTGCCAAGCGTGTGCAGCATGCGGATATTGCACTGCAACACGCTTTCGCTGATCGAACCTGTTCCGCAAACCAGGTCCAGTGCCGAACGAGGTCAGGCAGCCTGATCGCCGATCCGCGCCAAACTTTCCTCTCGCCCAAGAACGGAGAGAACATCGAAGATGCCCGGCGAGGTGGTGCGCCCGACCAGCGCTGCTCTCAGGGGCTGGGCGACTTTGCCAAGCTTGCGTTCGGTCTGTTCCGCAAATTTGCGGACAGCTGCTTCGATGTTCGCAAGGGTCCAATCGTCCACATTTTGCAATACGGGAAGAATTTCTGCAAGCAGTTGACGTGCATTCTCATCAAGCAGCTGTGCAGCTTTCTGATCAATTGGAAGCGGCCGTTGCGCAAAGAGAAACCCAGCACTGTCAACCAGTTCCACAAGAGTCTTTGCGCGTTCTTTCAGGCCGGGAAGAGCCTGCAGAAGCTGGGTTTTGCGCGTGTCGTCCAGCGCGCCGAGAAGCGCTTTTCCGCCTTCGAGGTAAGGCAGTGTCTCCATCAGGGCAACGAGAAGGGCCTCATCGTCCATCTGGCGCATATGCACGCCGTTCAATGCTTCGAGTTTCTGGAAATCGAAGCGGGCTGCACCCTTGTTCACGTCCACGATGTCGAACCAGCGAATCATGTCTTCATCGGACATGATCTCGTCATCGCCATGGCTCCATCCAAGCCGAACCAGATAGTTGCGCAGGGCGGAGGGCAAATAGCCCATCTCACGATAGGCTTCCACCCCGAGTGCGCCGTGACGCTTGGAAAGTTTGGCGCCGTCCGGCCCATGAATGAGCGGGATATGGGCCATGACCGGAACCTCCCATCCCATGGCCCTGTAGATCACCGTCTGGCGCGCGGCATTGGTCAGGTGATCATCGCCACGGATGATGTGGGTGACACCCATGTCATGATCGTCCACCACGACGGCATGCATGTAAGTGGGGGAGCCGTCGGAGCGCAGGATGATGAAATCGTCGAGATCCTTGTTGGGGAAGCGGACCGTTCCCTGCACCTGGTCTTCAACGACCGTTTCACCCTCCTGCGGGGTCTTGATGCGGACCACGGGCTTGATTCCTTCGGGAGCCTCCGAAGGATCCCGGTCTCTCCAGGTGCCGTCATAGCGGGGAGGCCGACCTTCGGCCCGCGCCTTCTCACGCATCGCCTCCAGCTCCTCCTGAGAGCTGTAGCAATAATAGGCTTCACCGGCCGCAACGAGAGCCTCGGCCACTTCCCGGTGCCGGTCAGCACGGGCAAACTGCGATACCGGTTCGCCATCGCACTCCAGGCCAAGCCATGCCAGCCCGTCCAAAATGGCTGCGGTCGCAGCATCGGTCGAGCGTTGGCGGTCGGTGTCTTCAATGCGCAACAGCATCCTGCCGCCGGTGCGCCGCGCATAGAGCCAGTTGAAGAGCGCCGTGCGCGCGCCGCCGATATGGAGATATCCTGTAGGTGAGGGCGCAAAGCGCGTGACGACGGGTTTTGTCATGTATCCATCCAGGGAAGTGGTGCGGCCGCCAGACCCGAAGGTATGCGATGCCGCCGGTGGTTTTTGGCTGGCTGTCATGTAGCATACGAGGCTCGGGGCGCAAGCATTGCACGGGGAGGCGACGCCATGGGGGGCGAGCTGGCGACGGCAAATGCAGAGGAGCGTATGCAGTTTGCCGCAGGCGACCAGCCTCCGGTGACCGATGCAGACGGCCGCTCCCCGCAACGGGCCCAAACCCGGCTTTTGGGGGAAAAGCCGGCTGCTGAACTCGTCGCCATTGCCACATCACGACTGCTGGCCGGCATAAAGGACGCTGTTTCCACCGAGGCAGCGCGTGGAACTCCCTTTCTCTGGCTGCCTGTTCTGATCGGCATCGGTGCTCTCGCCTATTTCGCGCTCCCCGTAGAGCCGCCCGCCTACGCGCTGGCCTGTGGGTTTGTGTTTGGAGGTTTCCTGACCCTCCTTGCGGCTGCAAGGCCGAGCCTGCGCTATGGCCTTGTTGCCATGCTTGTTGTCCTGTCTGGACTGTCGCTCGCAAAATTCGAGACCTGGCGTGCGGGAACCGCGATGCTGGGGTCCGACATCACGACCCGCATAACCGGACGGGTCCTGTCGATCGAGGAGCGGGCAGGCGGCCGTTTTCGGCTAACGGTCGACATTGTCGACACCCAGCGTCCCCGATTGCGATATCCACCCGACCGTGCACGACTTTCCGCACGCGCCATCCCTCCCGACCTGAAAGCGGGAGACGGGGTCTCCGGGCTGGTGCGCCTCATGGCCCCCTCAGGCCCAGTGCGTCCGCAGGCCTATGATTTTTCGTTTGAAAGCTACTTTGCGGGCATAGGCTCCGTTGGTTTTTTCATGCGTGATCCCGAACGTGTCCAGTCTGCGCCGGTGCAAGGCATTCTTCCGGTGCTCTCGCTTCAACTGCAGTCACTGCGCGAATCCCTCTCGGCGCGGCTGCGTGAGCGCGTGGGAGGGGCAGAGGGAGAAATCGCCGCCGCCCTCATCACAGGGATGCGTGGCGGCATTCCCCATAGCTACAATGAAGATTTGCGGCGCGCGGGGCTGGCGCATGTCCTTGCCATTTCCGGGCTGCATATGGCGCTTGCTGCGGTCACCGTCATGGGATCGGCAAGGCTATTTTTTGCGCTGTTTCCCGGTTTTTCCTCCAGGCACCCGGTGCGCAAATATGCTGCGTCTGCGGCACTTGTTGTCTGCTTTCTCTATCTCTTTGTCTCCGGCGCAGGCGTCGCGGCGCAGCGGTCATTCCTCATGCTTGCGGTCATGCTTCTGGCGCTCCTCTTCGACCGGGCGGCCCTGACCCTGCGCAATCTGGCGATTGCCGGCCTCGTGGTGCTGGTCGTGGCACCGCATGAGATCGTGGGTCCCGGTTTTCAGATGTCGTTTGCAGCGACTGCTGCGCTCATTGCCGGCTACGCCGTCTGGAATGGCTGGCGCCAGAAACGCGCCGCCCGTGCCATGCCGGTGGAGAAGCGGCTCTGGAAGAGCGTGTTGCGGCTTTTGGTGGTTTATGTGGGGGGGCTGGCGCTCACTTCGCTCATCGCGGGCATTGCCACGACACTTTATGGCGTCTGGCATTTCCAGAGGGCCTCACCTCTGGCGCTGGGTGCCAATCTGGTGGCCATGCCTGTTGTCACCCTTGTCGTGATGCCGTCAGCCGTGGCCTCCATCGCAGCGATGCCGTTCAATCTTGACGGAATCCCGTTGGCCGCCATGGGGTGGGGGATCTCGACCGTGATGAAGATTGCGCACTGGTTTTCAGAGCGCACGCCCATCGATGCAACCGGGGCGATCCCTCTGTCGGCGACGCTCATTCTTAGTGCCGCGCTCGTTGTCGGGACACTCACGACGACAAGGCTTCGACTTTCAGCGTTGCCGCTCCTGCTGACGGGGCTGGTTCTGATTGGAACACGCAGTCTTCCGGATCTGTTTGTCTCGGAAGACGCAAAGCTTGTTGCGCTGCGCACGGAGGATGGAGCGCTTGCGGTCAATCGCAGCCGACCGAATGCATTCTCGACAGAAAACTGGCTGCGTGCTGCCGGGAGCGCGGCGGTGACAAAACCGGTCAGTCACGATCTGTCCAATGCCGGTCTGGTCCGGTCGGCGACCGGTGAAAGATTTGCATGCAACGACGTCATCTGCGCCATGCGGCATTCCGGTGGTGCACTCATCGTGCAGGTCAAAAAATCGGAACACCCCCCATCGGTCCGCCTGCTCGATGAAATCTGCGCCATGGCTGATCTGGTGATCATCAATGATGCCAGGGTGGAACAAGGGTGCCGGCGAGACAAGGCGACAATGATCAGCGCCCGCCATCTCGCTCGGTGGGGAAGCGCGGAGGTGCGCTTTCGGGATGATGGCGCACATGGCCGGTATCTTGCCGTCGATCACGCCATCGGGGAGCCCTTTCGACCGTGGCATGCGCACCGCAAATACTCCCGCTCGGCACGAGGGCTGGGGCCGTATCGGCGTAAGAAAAAGGATGACCGAAAACCCGCGTCATGATCCTTAAAAAACACTTTTAAACAGTGCTTTATAGCGAGTACTGTTAAAACTGGATCAGGCAATGCGCTCCATGAAGGCACGGGCTGCATGAGGTGCGCGAATCTTGCCTTCATGGATGAAATAGACAAACACGTCACGTGGTGTGGTTACCGGTGTGAAATCCGGCTCGGCCAGTGGCAGGTCATCGGGCTGGAGCCCCCGCGCCCAAAGTGATGCACGCTCTGCCCAACTCGCCAGTTCTGACGTCGGATAGGCGGTAGGGACGTCATCCTGACCGCGCTGAAGCCGCGCATAGACAAAATCTCCTGTGATATCTGCAATCTCGGGGTAGGCGTTGTGATGCGCGTAACAGATGGTTGCGCCGTATCTGCGCGCGAGCCGGGGAAACTCGGGCGTGCAAAAGGACGCATGCCGAACTTCCAGCACGTGGCGGAGCCGAACGCCCTCCCGCTTGGAAGGTAGAAGCTTTAAAAATCCTTCGAAATCGTCAGGGTCGAACTTCTTCGTTGGAGCGAACTGCCAGACGATCGGTCCGAGCTTCTCTCCCATCTCGACAATGCCAGATCCAAGGAACTTCTCAAGGGAATCAGAAGCTTGCGACAGAACCTTGCGGTTCGTCACGAACCGGTTCCCTTTCAGCGAAAAGACGAAGCCGTCCGGCGCTTCATTCGCCCATTTGGCATAGGTCGCTGGCTTCTGGCTGCCATAATAGGTGCCATTCACCTCGATTGTGGGCACCTGCCGCGAAGCAAACTCAAGCTGGCGCTTCTTGGGCAGATCGTCAGGATAGAAGGTGCCTTCCCACGGCTGAAAGGTCCAGCCGCCCATGCCAGCGCGAATGGTGCCTGCATCCATTGTCCTACTCCGCTGCCTGCGCCTTGCCGGCCGGCCGGCGTTCCAGGAGTTCCTTGAGAAATTTGCCCGTATAGCTGCGCGGGGCTGCCATGATGTCGTCAATGGAGCCGCTGGCAACCAGTTCACCCCCGCCGTCACCGCCTTCGGGCCCGAGATCGAGAACCCAGTCGGCGGTCTTGATGACCTCGAGATTATGTTCGATGACGACCACCGTATTGCCCTGATCCACGAGTTCGTGAAGCACTTCGAGCAGCTTGGCGACATCGTGGAAATGAAGACCGGTAGTCGGTTCGTCCAGAATATAGAGAGTGCGGCCCGTCGCACGTTTGGAAAGCTCCTTGGCCAGCTTGATGCGCTGTGCCTCACCGCCCGAAAGGGTCGTCGCCTGCTGGCCGATATGGATATAGCCGAGCCCGACCCGTGCGAGCGTGGTGAGCTTGTCGCGCACCGCCGGTACGGCCGAGAAGAACTCCACGCCTTCGTCCACGGTCATCTCCAGAACGTCGGCAATGGATTTTCCCTTGAAGGTGACCTCGAGGGTTTCCCGGTTGTAGCGCTTGCCCTGGCAGACATCACAGGTGACATACACATCGGGAAGGAAGTGCATCTCGATCTTGATCACGCCGTCGCCCTGACAGGCTTCACAGCGCCCGCCCTTGACATTGAAGGAAAAGCGCCCGGGCTGATAGCCGCGCGCCTTGGCTTCCGGCAAACCTGCAAACCAGTCGCGGATCGGGGTGAAGGCACCGGTATAGGTCGCAGGGTTTGAGCGCGGTGTGCGCCCGATTGGCGACTGATCGATGTCGATGACCTTGTCGAGATGTTCCAGGCCCTCGATCCGGTCGTGCTCTGCCGGCTGCTCGCGCGATCCCATGATGCGGCGTGAGGCGGATTTGAAGAGCGTTTCGATCAACAGTGTCGATTTTCCACCACCCGAAACGCCGGTCACACAGGAAAACGTGCCGAGCGGCACTTCCGCCGTCACATCCTTCAGATTGTTTCCGCGGGCGCCCACGACGCGGATGCGGCGCTTCTTCGGTATCTCGCGGCGCTGCTCGGGCATCGCAATCCCCATCGCACCGGTGAGGTATTTGCCGGTGATGGAGGCCGGATTGGCCATGATGTCGCGCGGTGTCCCTTCGGCAATGATCTGGCCGCCATGGACGCCGGCTGCAGGCCCGATGTCGACCACGTGATCTGCAGTCAGTATGGCATCCTCGTCATGCTCCACCACAATCACCGTGTTGCCGAGATCACGAAGGTGACGCAGCGTTGACAGAAGCCGGTCATTGTCGCGCTGATGCAGCCCGATGGACGGCTCGTCGAGCACATAGAGCACACCGGTCAGACCGGAGCCGATCTGCGAGGCGAGCCGGATACGCTGGCTTTCGCCACCCGACAGCGTGCCCGAATTGCGCGAAAGTGTCAGGTAGTCGAGGCCGACATCGTTGAGAAAACGCAGCCGCTCCCGGATCTCCTTGAGTATGCGAACCGCAATCTCGTTCTGCTTGTCGTTCAGGCGTTCGGGCAGGGTTTCGAACCACTCGCCGGCCTTGCGGATCGACATTTCCGTTACCTGACCGATATGCAGACCGTCGATTTTGACGGCAAGCGCTTCGGGTTTCAGCCGGTGGCCGCCACAGTCGGGGCAGGGGTGGCCCGACATGTAGCGTTCGATCTCTTCACGCATCCAGGCCGAATCGGTCTCTTTCCAGCGGCGCTGCAGATTCACCACAACGCCCTCGAATGGCTTGGTCGTGCGGTAACTGCGCAGACCGTCATCATATTCGAAGACGATCTTCTTGCTGCCGGTCCCGTTCAGGATCGCATTTTTTCCCTCCTCCGGCAGGTCGCGCCAGCGGTCGCCAACCTTGAACCCGTATTCGCGGCCAAGCGCTTCGAGGGTCTGGAGATAGTAGGGTGAGGTGGACTTGGCCCATGGGGCGATGGCGCCTTCCCGCAGAATGGCATCACCTTCGGGCACGACCAGGGCGGGGTCGATCGCACGCTGGCTGCCAAGCCCGTCGCAGGTCGGACAGGCGCCGGCCGGATTGTTGAACGAAAACAGCCGCGGCTCGATCTCCGAAATGGTGAAGCCGGAGACCGGGCAGGCGAATTTTTCGGAAAAGACGATACGCTCATGCGTTTCGTTCTTGGACTTGTTGGCACCGCCACCTTTCGCCGTGTCTGCATCCGACAGGGGTTTGTCGGCGAACTCGGCAACGGCAAGCCCCTCGGCAAGCTTGAGGCAGGTCTCGAGTGAATCCGCCAGGCGCGTGGCCAGATCTTCGCGCACGACGACACGGTCCACCACCACGTCGATATCGTGCTTGTATTTCTTGTCGAGCGCCGGCACGTCCGCGATTTCATAGAACGTGCCATCCACCTTGACGCGCTGAAACCCTTTCTTCTGAAGCTCGGCCATCTCCTTGCGGTATTCGCCCTTACGGCCCCCGCACGATCGGCGCGAGGATATAAAGACGTGTGCCTTCCTCCAGCGCCATGACGCGATCCACCATCTGGCTCACCGTCTGGCTCTCGATGGGAAGACCGGTTGCGGGAGAATATGGCACGCCGACCCGCGCAAAAAGCAGGCGCATGTAGTCATAAATCTCCGTCACCGTACCCACGGTGGAGCGCGGATTCTTGGACGTGGTCTTCTGCTCGATGGAGATGGCCGGCGAAAGCCCGTCGATCTGGTCGACATCCGGCTTCTGCATCATTTCGAGAAACTGCCGCGCATAGGCCGACAGGCTCTCCACATACCGTCGCTGCCCCTCGGCATAGATCGTGTCGAAGGCAAGCGATGACTTGCCCGATCCCGAAAGTCCGGTCATGACGATCAGCTTCTCGCGCGGAAGGTCGAGATCGACATTTTTGAGATTGTGCTCGCGCGCGCCGCGAATGGTTATGGACTTGTGTTCTGGCATGCCCCGTCGCTGCCTGTCTCGAATATCGTGAATGACCGGCCACATGCCGACCCAGCTTCATGTAGGAAACGCGCCGAAAATGTCGACCGCTTCAAAGGCGCCAGCAGTTTCCTGACGTCGGTTTGCTGCTGCGATGTGTTGTCTCGCGTTATAAAAAAAAGTGCAAGAACAAAGAACAAAAAAAGAACTCGCTCCTGACAGGTCTTGTCGGCAGGCGCGTGTGGGGCGCCGATCACATTTTATGGCAGCAGCCGGGAACCGCTTGACCGAACCCCGGCGAGAGCGCACTATCCCCGGTGTCGGTGCTCGCGGCTGTTCGCCGCTCCGGTAGGTGCCGGTGGGCACGTTGGGCGGCTTGGCCGCTGGAGCCAGCCGACACAGAGCAAACCGTCTGAACGCGAAAGAGGAGGGAGCAATGACTCCACCTGACCGATCCATCGGGCTTCGCAACATCGGCGAAGCCACGGTTGGCTGATCCGCTCTCGCACATGTGTCGGGCCATCTTCGGCCCGTAGCCCAGGTGCAGTGCCCGGATCCATGGCGACCACCGATCTCGTGGATCGTGGACGTCGGCAGGCACGACAACGCTGGCGGCCGACCGCTCCGGAAAATCAGACATTCTTGAAGACAGGAACGGTGAAGTCCGTTCTGCCTTGACTGGCCGGTAAAACACTCCCGGCATAAATGGGCACAGGCCCAACTGGCCCCGTGCGCGAAAACGCGACGGGGCCTTCTTTATGTGAACACGCATTGTGCAGGTGAAGGCTGGATGACCGCCACGAATGACGTTGACAGGCGTCCCTTCAATGTGAACATAATAAGAACAAATGAGTTGTGGACGAGATCCAGGCGGTCGCAGCATGAGAGAGCGCGGCAGTCGTGCTTGCGATAAGGTGCGCGGCAGATTTCGGATCAAGCGTGGAGAAGCGTCATGGCGGGCAGCGTCAACAAGGTCATTCTGGTGGGCAATCTGGGAGCCGACCCGGAAATCCGGCGGCTGAATTCCGGTGATCCGGTCGTCAACATGCGGATTGCCACGTCCGAAACCTGGCGCGATCGCCAGTCCGGAGAGCGGCGCGAACGCACTGAGTGGCACAATGTCGTGATTTTCAACGACAATCTGGCAAAGGTTGCCGAGCAGTATCTGAAGAAGGGCGCCAAGGTTTATATCGAGGGGCAGCTTCAGACGCGCAAATGGACCGACCAGAACGGTCAGGATCGCTACACGACGGAAGTCGTGCTGCAGAAATTCCGTGGGGAGCTGCAGATGCTCGATACGCGCGGGCAGGGTGGCGACAACCAGGTGGGTTATAGCGGCGGCGGCGGGCGCAGCTCCGATTTCGGTCAGTCCGGTCCAGCCGACACTGGCGGCAGCAGCGGCGGTGGTGGTGGTGGTGGTGGTGGAAACTACTCACAAAACCTCGACGACGAAATCCCGTTCTGATCGAGCCAGCGGTCAACGTTCAGGCGTTTCCCCGAGAGCCCGCCGTGCCGTGGGCTCTCGGGTTGCGCCCGTCCCGGCGTGCCGCCGGTATCTTGTGCTAGAGGCCTGTTTTTTATCCGATGACTGGCATGGAACCTGAACGGAAATGCGAAAATCCCGCACGGCCCGAATGGGCTTGGTGGTCGGTGATCGGATCTGCGCTATTCAGCCGAGCATAAGGACCCGGCATCGCGCGCCGGCACTGGCGGCTGCGGCACCGGGTTCTCGGACGATCAACGCATTGGCGGCTGCAAGCGTCGTCAGCATGGAGGAATCCTGAAGGGTGAACGGGGTCGCGATCAACCCGTCGGGGCCGGCTGCAACGGCGGCGCGGATATAATCCCGCCTCTCGTCATTTTCGCGCAGTGGTGTGGCCAGCACCGCCGAACGCAAATCCGGTGTGTAGCGTCGCTGTCCCAGCCGGGCGACCAGTGGGCGCAGGAAGAGATGCGCACAGACGAGACTTGAAACGGGGTTGCCGGGCAGGCCCAGAACACGCATTCCTTCGCGCCGTCCCGCCATCAGCGGCTTGCCGGGACGCATGGCGATTTTCCAGAAGTCGAGAGACACCCCGGCATCGACAAGTGCCTGTCGAACGAGATCGCGCGCGCCAACTGAGGCACCGCCGAGGGTTACAAGAACATGGGCACCTGCATCTCCCGCTGCGCGTATGGCGGCCGTAATGGCGGGCAGCTCGTCGCCAACGATACCCAGATCGAGGATTCGCGCGCCCTCGCTTCGGGAAAGCGCGGCAATGGCATATCCATTTGAGGCCACGATCTGGTCGGGCCCGCAGGTTTCCCCCGGGCGCACCAGCTCGTCTCCCGTGGCAAGAATGGCTACCAGCGGTCGTTCCGTGACTTCCACGCTGGCATGTCCTGCCGCGGCGGCAAGTCCGATCGATGCCGGGTTGAGCAGGCGCCCCTGTTCAAGAACCGTGTCATCGGTGCGAAAATCGAGGCCGGCCTTGCGAATATGGCGCCCTGCCGCAACGGATTCGGTGGCTTCAATCCGCCCGTCCTCGACAGGCCGGGCGTTTTCCTGAATGAGGATGGTATCGGCCCCCGGGGGCACCGGCGCGCCGGTAAAGATGCGAACCGCTTCGCCATCTGCCACACGGCCCTCGAACCTTTTTCCGGCGGCAGATTCTCCAATCACGCGCAGGACGGTTTTGTGAGGGAACTCGACATCGGCTGCACGAACGGCATAGCCATCCATGGCCGAAGCATCGAAAGGAGGCTGTGTGCGTTTGGCCACAAGCGGTCCCGCCAGAACGCGATCACCGGCATCTTCTATCGCAACGACCTCACCCGGCAACGCCTTGACGCCTTCAAGGAGACGTTCGAGCGCTTCATCGACAGGCAGAAGTGTCATGCGCCGGTTTCCTGTGCCTGCCAGTGGCCAGACTTGCCGCCGCGTTTTTCCAAAAGGCGGATCCCGTCAAGAACCATGCCCTTGTCGAGCGCCTTGGCCATGTCATAGATCGTGAGACACGCCACCGAAGCGGCGGTCAGCGCTTCCATTTCCACCCCCGTCTGTCCGGTAACGCGCACACTTGCCGTCACCCGCAGACCCGGCAGCTTCGCATCCGGTTCGATGTCCACAACCACTTTGGAGATCGCCAGTGGATGACACAGCGGTATCAGCTCATGGGTCTTCTTGGCTGCCATGATGCCGGCAATGCGGGCTGTTCCCAGAACATCCCCTTTTTTCGCATCGCCCCGAAGAATGGCAGCCAGTGTCTCTTCCTGCATGATCACCGCGCCTTCGGCGACGGCCTCGCGGCGGCTTTCAGGCTTGCCGCTCACATCCACCATGTGCGCTTCTCCGGACGCGGCGATGTGGGTCAGGTCGTCGGAACTGCCAGCGGTCATCGCTCAGCCCGCCATCCTGCTGGAATCCAGTCCCAGGAGAGAACGGGTCGCTGCCGTCACGTCGTCCTGCCGCATCAGGCTCTCACCCACGAGAAACGTGTTCATCCCCGAGCGGGCAAGGCGCCGGCAGTCGTCATTGGTGAAAATGCCGCTTTCTCCAACGACGAGACGGTCTTCGGGAACACGCGGTGCAAGCCGTTCACTGGTTTCGAGACTGGTTTCGAAGGTTCTCAGATTGCGATTGTTGATGCCGATGAGGGGAGATGAGAGTTCCAGCGAACGTTCCAGTTCCCGTTCGTCATGCACCTCGATCAGGCAGTCCATGCCAAGGCCGAGCGCAGTGTCCTCCAGCGCTCTTGCTTCATCATCGGAAACGCTCGCCATGATGATCAAAATGGCATCCGCCCCCCAACAGCGCGCTTCGTAGACCTGATAGGGTTCAAACAGAAAATCCTTGCGGAGTACGGGCAAGGAACAGGCGGTCCGCGCCGCCGTCAGAAATTCGGGTGCCCCCTGGAAGGAAGGGGTGTCGGTGAGGACGGAGAGGCAGGCCGCTCCGCCTTCCTGATAGGCCGCCGCAAGCGCTGGCGGATCGAAGTCGGCCCGGATAAGGCCGCGCGAAGGACTGGCCTTCTTGATCTCGGCAATAAGGCCCAGGCGGCCAAGCGCCTGTTTTTCCCTGAGCGCATTGGCAAAACCCCGTGGCGCTTGCGCCTCGCGAGCCATTGCGACCAGATCCGACAGGGGAAGGGCAGACTTCGCTGCAGCAATTTCCTCGCGCTTGTAGGCTTCTATCCTGCGCAGAATATCAGTCGTCATCGGCATTCGGGCCTTTGTTGGAGACTTCAATCAGACGTTCCAGGGTTGTCCGTGCGTGCCCCTGGTCGAGCGCTTCGCCCGCGAGCCTGACACCGTCCTTGAGATTCTTTGCACGTCCGGCGACAACGAGTGCGGCACCGGAGTTGAGCAGGGCGATATCACGATACGCGTTCTTGTCGCCTTCAAGTACGGCGCGCAGCGCCTTGGCATTGTGCATGGCATCGCCACCCTTGAGCTCTGCCATGGTCGAGCGCTTCAGCCCGAGCTCCTCGGGCGTGATCTCGAAATGCCGAATTTCGCCGTTCTCCAGCGCTGCGATCTGGGTCGTCCCGGCGGTGGTCATCTCGTCGAGGCCGGCACCATGAACAACCCAGGCGGATTGCGTTCCCAATTGCTTCAGAACCTGCGCGATCGGTTCGACCCATTCGGGTGAAAACACACCCACAAGCTGGCGGCGCACGCCAGCAGGGTTGGAAAGAGGGCCAAGCAGATTGAAGATCGTACGCGTGCCCAGTTCGACCCGGGAGGGTCCCACATGGCGCATGGCAGAGTGATGGGCGGGTGCAAACATGAAGCCGAGACCGGCCTCCCTGATGCAGGCCGCAATCCGGGCCGGGGAAAGCTCGATGTTGATTCCAAGCGCTGCTAGCGTGTCGGCGGCACCCGAGCGCGAGGAAAGCGCGCGATTGCCGTGCTTGGCGACAGGGACGCCAGCGCCGGCCACGATGAAGGCCGCGCAGGTGGAAACATTGTAGGAGCCGGAGGCATCGCCACCGGTCCCCACGATATCGACAGCATCGTCGGGAGCGTTTACCGGTAGCATCTTTGCCCGCATGGTCGCGACGGCTCCGGAAATCTCTTCCACCGTTTCACCACGCACGCGCAGAGCCATCAGGAAGCCGCCGATCTGACTGGGTGTCGCATTGCCCGACATCATGATGTCGAAGGCCTCACGCGCCTCATCAAAGCTCAGGGGGTCACCTGATGCGGCCTTGGCGATGTAGCTTTTGAAACCGTTCATTCCAACCTCAGAAGCTCAAGGCTTCCTGCATGGCCGCCCGGTTGATCGTGACCGGGTATTTGCCCTGCAGACGAGTGACCATCTGATCGAGGAGATCGTCGGCCAATGCCGACCGGACCGCTGCACGCTGGCCTTCGGGGATGCTTTCTGCGGTCGCGCTGGCGGGTTCGAACACCTCGGTCACGCGGAAAAGCACGCGCGCATCACCGGTGGGACTTGCGAACACACCGGTACCATCCCGGGGAACGGAAAACACGGCAGAAACGCCTTCCTGACCGATGTCGGCATCGTTGGCCGTGCGCTTCAATCCACGCTTTACCTGTTTCTCCTCGCCAATCTCCGAGGCAATCTCGTCAAGGGTGGTGCCGTCGTTGATCCGCTTCATGAAACCGGAGGCGCGTTCGGCAAGAAGACGCTCGGCTTCGGCGGCGATCCAGTCCTTCTCGACCTGGTCACGGACCTCGTCGAGCGACCGGTCACGCTCGGGTGTGATTTCCTCCACCTCGTAGAACACGAAGCCGTTTCCACCCATGGACAGGGGCGGGTTTTCAATGCCGGTCTCGCTTTGGAAAACCTCACGCAGCAGATCCGCAGATACGGGAAGGTCGCCAACGATGGAGCCGTCGGGGCGGCGCGCATTGGCATCGATGGCGTCGATCGTGCGCATCGTCAGATCCAGACGCTCGGCGGCTTCTGCCATGGAGGCTCCGCCGGCACGCGCATCTTCATAGCTGTCGTGAACATCGAGCAGGACCCTGGAGGCTTCCTCCAGCGCGAGTTCCTGCCGGATTTCGCTCTCCACCTCCTCGAATGGACGAACGACCTCCGGTTCCACTTCCGTGACCTGCACGATGACGGGGCCGAATGCGCCATCCACAATGTCGCTGAACTGGTTTTCCTGCAGGGAGAATGCGGCCTCGGCCACGGCGTCGTCGGCGATTTCCTCACGTGTCAGGGTACCCAGCGCGATGTCTGCACTCGACTTTCCGGCCGCTTCCGCAACCTCAAGAAATTCCTGACCGTCGAGAAGGTTCTTCAGCGCCGCGTCCGCGGCTTCCCGGTCGGGAAACACGATCTGCTCGATCGTGCGTTTTTCCGGAGTGGTGTAACGCTGGCGCAGGTCCTCATAGGCCTTCTGAACCTGTTCGCCAGACACCGAAGCTGCGTCGGCGATGTCGGACGGTTCAAGCTTCACGTAGCTGAACGCCCGGTATTCGGGTGCGGCGTAATCCGATTTGCGGTCCTCGAACCAGGCCTGCAGTGTGGTGTCGTCGGGCTTGTCGACAGGCTCGACCAGGGTGCGGGGCAGGCGCACATACTCAACGGTTCGATCTTCGCCGCGGTAAAGCGCCATGTTCCTGAACATCTCGTCGGGAACGCTCATGCCATCGGTCGCGGCCTCGACGATCTGCTGACGAATTGCCACCTGCTCGCGGTTTTGCAGATAGTCGGCGGGGCGCATTCCGATCTGGCGCAGAACGAAATCGAACTGCTGCCGGTCAAAACGACCATCGGGGCCGCGAAAGGCCGGGTCTTCGGCGGTCAGCTGTGCGAGCCGGTCGCCGGAGAGGCCGAGACCGAGCCTGCGGGCTTCCTCGTCCAGCAATGCTCCCGCGGCGAGCTGTTGCAGAACCTGATCGTCAAGTCCGAAGGCCACCGCCTGCTCCCGCGTGACGTGGGTACCCAAACGCTGCGACAGAGCATTGATCTGGCGATCATATGCCAGACGGAAATCGAGCATGGAAACAGAAGAATCGCCAGCCGAGAGGACGTTTCGCGATTGATCATTCAGGACCTGACCCGAAATTCCCCATACCGCAAAACTCACGACAAGAAGACCGAGCAGCAGTTTGGCAATCCAGGTGGAGGCGGCATTTCTCAGACTGTCGAGCATGGTTTTTCCGAAGTTCCTTGGTGCATTCGGGGCATTGTTCCCAGTCAAGCGCAATAGCGTTCCTGAGGCGAAGTGTCGATAGCGGAGTGGGATTTGTGGACCCAATTGCTTTTGCATTAGCCGCTCTTTTTGCTAGGGAAGCTGACAAATTCGGATTTTGTGAGGAAGCGGTTTCATGACGCCCGGTATTCGTCCCCTGATTGCAGGCAACTGGAAAATGAATGGCACGAGCGTCGATATCGGCGAACTCAAGGCGATCGGGGGGGGGACGTTCAACGGGGTCGAAGGCCTTGTGTGCGTGCCTGCCACACTCATGACGCTGGCCCGTGAAGCGCTGGGCGAGGGCGTTCATCTGGGTGGTCAGGATTGCCACGCGGCTGCTTCGGGCGCGCACACCGGCGACATTTCCGCAGAGATGCTGGCCGATGCGGGCGCATCGCACGTTATCGTGGGGCATTCAGAACGCCGCATCGACCATGGCGAAAGCGATGCGGATGTCGCCAGCAAGGCCGAAGCCGCCTGGCGGGCGGGGCTTACGGCAGTGATCTGCATCGGCGAGACCAAGGCCGAGCGGGAGGCGGGAAAAACGCTTGCTGTTCTCTCCCGACAGATTCCCGGTTCCGTTCCCGAAACGGCAAATGCCGCCAACACGGTGATTGCCTATGAGCCGGTCTGGGCCATCGGAACGGGGCTCACGCCCACGGTCGAGGATGTGGCAGAGGCGCATGCGCATATCCGCAAGGAGCTCGAAACGCTGCTTGGCAAGGAGGCCGCAACGATGCGCATTCTCTATGGTGGCTCAGTCAAGCCGGGCAATGCCACGGAGCTTCTTTCCATAAAACATGTGGACGGAGCGCTGGTTGGAGGCGCGAGCCTGAAGGCGGTGGATTTCCTCGCCATTGCGGCAGCCTGCCCGGTCTGAGACACGAGAAAACGCTTGCGTTACAGCAACAAGCGCCTATGTGAGGTGGGGTCCGAAGCAAATTCGGAAATTTCGGGTGTTTTGACAGAAAACCATCCGAAACGATCTGAAAGCGGGAAATTGCGCCCCGTTTTCGAAAAAAATCGAAAGGTGCCGGGACACGCTTTTCCAGCGGTCTTGGAAAATCGGCAAAAGCCGTGTAATGAGCCGCGTCCGCATCAAGCGGACTTCAAGCCGGAGAGCCGGAAGGAAACATGCAGACCGTTATCATCGTCATTCATCTGATCGTCGTGGTCGCGCTGGTTGGTGTCGTCCTCATGCAGCGCTCCGAGGGTGGCGGGCTTGGCATCGGCGGCGGTTCCGGTTTCATGTCCGCACGCGGGGCCGCCAACGCCCTGACCCGGGCAACGGCGATCCTCGCAGCCGCATTCTTTGCGACCTCGCTCGCCCTGTCGCTGATCGCGCGCTACGGCGCAAGCCCGACGGACATTCTGGACCGTATCCCGGCCGGAAGCGAGCAGACGGAAGGGTCTGGTGGCGTTCTTGATCAGCTCGGCGGCTCGGGTGCCTCCGTGCCCACCGAAGAGCCTGCCGCACCGGCCGAAACCGCACCTGAAGATCAGATTCCGACGGGGCAGTGACCTTCTTTCCTGCGGGAGCCTCCGGCCGCAATTTTCGCGCGGCCGGAACGGCAGCCTGCAAGACTTATTCACCGCGGGGCGCAAAAAGATTTGCGTCTCGTTATTTTTTGCTGGCGGAATCGCCTGTGTCCGGTTAAGCGATGAGTCCCATGGCGCGATATGTTTTCATAACCGGCGGCGTGGTCTCCTCCCTCGGAAAAGGCATTGCAGCAGCGGCCCTTGGCGCGCTGTTACAGGCCCGTGGGTACCGCGTTCGCATCCGTAAACTCGATCCCTACCTGAATGTTGATCCGGGCACGATGTCGCCCTATCAGCATGGTGAGGTTTTCGTCACCGATGACGGTGCCGAGACCGACCTGGACCTTGGCCATTATGAGCGCTTCACCGGGCGTTCGGCCAACAAGCAGGACAACATCACCACAGGCCGGATCTACCAGAACATTCTGGAAAAAGAGCGTCGTGGCGACTATCTGGGCGCCACGGTGCAGGTGATCCCGCACGTTACCGACGAGATCAAGCAGTTCGTCCTTGAGGGCAATGAGGACTATGATTTCGTTCTGTGCGAAATCGGCGGGACGGTCGGCGACATCGAGGCGATGCCCTTCCTCGAAGCGATTCGCCAGCTCGGCAACGAACTGCCGCGCGGCAACGCCGTCTATGTGCATCTGACCTTGATGCCGTGGATCCCGGCCGCCGGCGAACTCAAGACAAAACCGACGCAGCATTCGGTCAAGGAACTGCGCTCCATCGGCATTGCACCCGATATCCTTCTGGTGCGTGCGGACCGCGAAATTCCTCCGGAGGAACGGCGCAAGCTTTCGCTGTTCTGCAATGTACGCGAATCGGCCGTCATCCAGGCGCTCGACGTGGCGCATATCTACGATGTGCCGATTGCCTATCATGAGGAGGGGCTCGATTCGGAAGTGCTGGCCGCTTTCGGCATCGACCCGGCTCCAAAACCCCGCATGGAACGCTGGGACGAGGTTGCCGACCGCATCCACAATCCCGAAGGTCAGGTCACGATTGCCGTGGTCGGCAAATATACCGGGCTGAAGGATGCCTATAAGTCGCTGATCGAAGCGCTTTCGCATGGCGGCATGGCAAACCGGGTGCGGGTGAAGCTCGAATGGATCGAGGCGGAAATCTTCGAGAAGGAAGATCCTGCGCCATGGCTTGAGAAGGTGCATGGCATTCTGGTGCCCGGCGGCTTCGGCGAGCGTGGCGCGGAGGGCAAGATCCTTGCCGCCAAGTTCGCACGCGAACGCAAGGTGCCTTATTTCGGCATCTGCTTTGGCATGCAGATGGCCTGTATCGAGGCAGCCCGCTCGCTTGCCGGTATCGAGGATGCGTCCTCCACCGAGTTCGGCCCGACCAATGAGCCGGTCGTCGGCCTGATGACCGAGTGGCTCAAGGGCAACATGCTCGAAAAGCGCACGGCCTCCGGCGACCTGGGTGGAACCATGCGTCTCGGGGCCTACGAATCGAAACTGGTCGAAGGCTCCAAGATTGCGGCGATCTATGGCTCCGACGAGATTTCCGAGCGTCACCGCCATCGCTATGAGGTGAACATCGGCTATCGTCAGAAACTCGAAGAGTGCGGACTGGTCTTTGCCGGCCTCTCGCCCGACGGGGTTCTGCCGGAGACGGTCGAATATCCCGACCATCCCTGGTTCATCGGCGTGCAGTATCACCCCGAGCTGAAAAGCCGGCCATTCGAACCGCATCCGCTGTTTGCTTCCTTCATCGAAGCGGCGGTGGAGCAGTCTCGTCTCGTTTGACATTCTCGCCCCGCCACCATGGCGGGGTGGGCTTTCTTCCCCGGCAGAGCACTTGCAAAGCGCCGGGGCTTGAGGCACATGCGGTGCATGGTTTCTGAACACGACGTGCATCCCCCACGCAAGCTCGACCATTGTGTATTGCCAACCGCCGATCTGGCGGTTGCGCGCGAGCGTCTGAAAGCGCTTGGCTTCACGGTCGCTGCCGATGCCGCTCACCCGTTCGGAACCGGGAACTGCTGCGTTTTCCTTGAAGACGGATCTTATCTCGAACCGTTGAGCCGGGTGGCGCTGCAGGCTGCGCTTGAGGCGGAAGCGGCAGGCAATGCTTTCGTGCAGCGTGACAGAGCGTTTCGCGAAAAATTCGGCGATGAAGGATTTTCGGCAGTGGTTCTTGGAACCGGCGACGCCGATGCGGATCACAGGCGCTTCGTGGAGGCCGGGATATCGGCTGGCGACCCGCTTTCCTTTTCGCGTCCGTTTCGCGATTCCTCGGGACAGGAGGCGACTGCATCGTTTCGGCTGGCCTTTGCCGCGCCAGAGAATGCAGACGGGCATTTCTTCTTTACCTGCCAGCGTGTGAACCTGCCTTCTGGCGGACGCGGCGCGCTGGAAACGCATCCAAACGGTGTGACGGGGACCGCGCGCATCATCATGCTTGCGACAAAACCGGACATCCATGCGGGTTTTCTTGAGCGGTTTTCCGGCGCATCCCATGAACCCGTTCAAGAGGACTGGCTCAATCTACGCCTTGGCAACGCGGTTTTGTCCGTGATGACACCGGAGCGCTACCAGTCTGATCTCGGTCTCGACCGTGCGGCTCCGCACGGCCAACTCGATCTCGCGGCGATTGTCTTTCAATGTCCGGATATTGCCGGGTTTCGGTCGCACCTATCCATGCAGGCTGTCCTGTTTGCTGAAGCAGACGGCCGCATCATCGTGCCGCCGGCAGCCGGGCAGGGCGCAGTTTTTGTCTTTGAGGAGTCTTCGCAATGAAACCCAATCCGCGTGTGACTGTCGGCAAGGTCGTGTTCGGCAATGACGCGCCGCTGGCGCTGATCGCCGGACCCTGCCAGATGGAGACGCGAGAGCACGCCTTCGACATGGCGGGTGCACTCAAGGAAATGACGGACGAACTGGGCATTGGGCTTGTCTACAAGAGCAGTTTCGACAAGGCCAACCGCACGTCGCTTGCGGGCAGGCGCGGGGCGGGGCTGGATGCGGCCATGCCGATCTTCGCCGACATCCGCAAGGAATTCGATGTTCCGGTGATCACGGACGTTCACACCGAGGAGCAGTGCGGCATTGTCGCCGAAGTGGTCGACATTCTTCAGATCCCTGCATTTCTGTGCCGCCAGACCGATCTCCTGATTGCCGCAGCAAGGACCGGCAAGGTGGTGAACGTCAAGAAGGGGCAGTTCCTTGCTCCGTGGGACATGGAAAACGTGATCGCCAAGGTGACGGGTTCGGGCAATCCCAACGTGATGGCGACCGAGCGGGGCACATCGTTCGGCTACAACACGCTTGTTTCGGACATGCGCGGTCTGCCGCAGATGGCGCAGATGGGCGCACCGGTGATCTTCGATGCGACGCATTCCGTCGCCCAGCCCGGTGGCCGTGGCGGCTCGTCTGGCGGTCAGCGCGAATTCGTGGAGACGCTCGCGCGTGCGGCTGTGGCCGTTGGCGTTGCCGGTGTTTTCATGGAGACGCACCAGGACCCCGACAACGCACCTTCGGACGGGCCCAACATGGTGCCGCTCAACGAGATGAAGGGGCTTCTTGAACGCCTGATGGCGTTTGACCGTATCGCCAAGGCGAGCTGAAGCCTGTCCCGACATTGAGTTTTCACGTGTCTGCGCTATGAAAAGCGCAAGCCTTTCCTCCCGGTGACAGAGCCGGGAACAACCACCAGAGCAGAGAGAGTTCATATGACTGCCATTCTCGACATTGTCGGACGCGAAATACTGGACAGCCGGGGCAACCCCACCGTCGAGGTCGATGTGGTTCTGGAAGACGGTTCCATGGGCCGCGCCGCCGTGCCTTCGGGCGCATCCACCGGTGCGCATGAGGCCGTGGAACTGCGCGATGGCGGCAAGCGCTATCTTGGCAAGGGCGTCGAGCAGGCAGTCGATGCGGTCAATGGCGAGATCTTTGAGACCCTGAGCGGGCTTGAAGCGGAAAACCAGATGCAGATCGACCAGGCGATGATCGATCTCGACGGCACGCCCAACAAGAGCCGCCTCGGCGCAAACGCGATCCTTGGCGTTTCGCTGGCGGTGGCAAAGGCTGCCGCCGAAGCTTCGAACCTGCCGCTCTACCGCTATGTGGGAGGCGCTGCCTCGCATGTTCTGCCGGTGCCGATGATGAACATCATCAATGGTGGTGCTCACGCCGACAACCCGATCGATTTCCAGGAATTCATGGTGATGCCGATCGGCGCTTCCTCCATTCGTGAGGCCGTGCGCTGGGGCTCGGAAATCTTCCACACGCTGAAGGCGGGCCTGAAGGATGCCGGTCACAACACCAATGTGGGTGACGAGGGCGGCTTTGCTCCTAATCTGAAGAGTGCTGAAGATGCGCTCGACTTCGTTCTCGCCTCCATCGAAAAGGCCGGCTACAGGCCGGGCGAGGACGTGGCGATTGCGCTCGATTGCGCCGCGACCGAGTTCTTCAAGGACGGAAAATATGTCTATGAAGGTGAGGGCCAGACGCGTGATGGCAAGGCGCAGGCCGAATATCTCGCAAAGCTTGTCGGCAACTACCCGATCATCTCCATCGAAGACGGCATGTCGGAAGACGATTTCGAAGGCTGGAAGATCCTGACGGATCTGGCCGGCGACAAGGCGCAGCTGGTGGGCGACGATCTTTTCGTGACCAATTCGGCGCGCCTGCGCGATGGCATCAAGATGGGCATCGGCAACTCGATCCTGGTCAAGGTGAACCAGATCGGCACGTTGACGGAAACGCTCGACGCGGTGGAGACGGCGCACAAGGCCGGCTACACGGCGGTGATGTCGCACCGTTCGGGCGAGACCGAGGATTCCACCATCTCGGATCTCGCGGTCGCCACCAATTGCGGGCAGATCAAGACCGGTTCGCTGGCGCGCTCGGATCGCACGGCGAAGTACAACCAGCTTATCCGCATCGAGGAAGAGCTTGGCCCGCAGGCCCGATACGCTGGAAAATCGATCCTGCGCGGATAATTTTTTGCAGGTGACCGTAGGGAAATAACGGTCCATTAAACAACATATGGCCACATGCGGGAGAAGGGTTTTCCGCATGTGGACACGTCATCACAAACGCCGCAACACCGGTCGGCTGATCGTTCCGACGATCGCAGGGCTGTTTCTCGCCTATTTTGGCTTTCACGCCTATCATGGCGATTATGGCATCTACGCAAAATACAGGCTCGAAGACCGCATCGCGGAAGCTCAGGCGCGGCTTGATGCGCTTGTGGCCAAGCGCCGCGAGCTGGAACACCGGGTTGCGCTGGTGAATGATGGCAGTCTGGAAAAGGACATGCTGGACGAGCAGGCGCGCCGGGCGCTGAATCTGGCTCGCGAAAATGAGGTCATCATCCTCATTGGTGCCGATTAGAGAATTAACCGAAATTCACTTAATCAACAATAACGTGTGAAAATCCAAGCATTTAGCTGCATGGCAGCTATGCGGATTTTGAATGGCCGAATTTTGCTCCACGTGCTAGCTTCATCTACCATAAGCGGGAGATGACGGGAGGCTCACGGCGCAACCATTGCCAGGCTCGACCGTTGCACAAATTCCCCGGAATGTCAGCTAGGGAGTAGAGGCATGGCGCGAGCCGCAAGCAAGACAAGTGCCGCAAGGTCACGCTCGACCAAGAAAGGGGCGTCAGGGAGTGCCGTTCAGGCACCCAAGCCACCCAAGCCAGAAGATTTCGACAAGGAGCAGGAGCTTCACGCCTATCGCGAGATGCTTCTGATCCGCCGTTTCGAGGAAAAGGCGGGCCAGCTTTACGGTATGGGGCTGATCGGCGGTTTCTGCCATCTTTACATTGGCCAGGAGGCCGTGGTTGTCGGCATGCAGATGAGCATGAATGATGGCGACCAGGTGATCACCGGCTATCGCGATCATGGTCACATGCTCGCAACAGGCATGGAAGCGCGCGGCGTGATGGCCGAGCTTACGGGGCGCCGCAACGGCTACTCGAAGGGCAAGGGCGGCTCCATGCACATGTTCTCCAAGGAGAAGAAATTTTACGGCGGGCACGGCATTGTCGGCGCGCAGGTGCCGCTCGGCACGGGGCTGGCCTTTGCCAATCGCTACCGCGGCGACGACAGCGTTTCGATCACCTATTTCGGCGATGGTGCTGCCAATCAGGGCCAGGTCTATGAGAGCTTCAACATGGCTTCGCTGTGGAAGCTTCCGGTGGTCTACATCATCGAGAACAACCGCTACGCCATGGGCACCGCCGTGGCGCGCTCGTCTGCGGAAACCGATTTCTCCCAGCGCGGACTTTCGTTCAAGATCCCGGGCATTCAGGTGGATGGCATGGATGTGCGCGCGGTGAAGGCTGCCGGTGATCTGGCCGTGGAATGGTGTCGTTCGGGCAAGGGGCCGATCATTCTGGAGATGCAGACCTACCGCTATCGCGGTCACTCCATGTCGGACCCTGCCAAATACCGCTCCAAGGACGAAGTGCAGAAAATGCGCTCCGAACATGATCCCATCGAGCAGGTGAAGCAGCGTCTCATGGCGAACAAATGGGCTGATGAAGACGAACTGAAGGCCATCGACAAGGAGGTGCGCGAAATCGTCGGTGATTCGGCCGAATTCGCGCAGACGGATCCGGAACCGGATGTGTCTGAACTCTACACCGACATTCTGCTTTGAGGGGAGGGCCGACATGCCAACCGAAATTCTCATGCCCGCGCTCTCTCCGACCATGGAAGAGGGCAATCTTTCCAAATGGATCAAGAAGGAAGGCGATGCCGTTGCGCCCGGTGACGTGATCGCCGAGATCGAAACCGACAAGGCGACCATGGAAGTGGAAGCCGTGGACGAAGGCACGCTCGGAAAAATCCTGATCTCCGAAGGCACCGAAGGCGTGAAGGTCAATACCGCCATTGCGCTTCTTCTAACCGAAGGCGAAAGCGAGGCCGATCTCGACAAGGCCGCTTCCAAGCCTGAGGCGGAAGCCTCCGATGAGGCGGACGATGCCGGTGAACAGGATGAACCGGAAGACAAGGCCGGTGGATCCGTGCCGGCGGCGCCCGAGGTGAAGGTCGCAGCCGATCCGGACATTCCCGAAGGCACGGAGATGGTTTCGACCACCGTGCGCGAGGCGCTGCGCGATGCCATGGCCGAGGAAATGCGCCGCGATGGCGACGTTTTCGTCATGGGCGAGGAAGTGGCCGAATATCAGGGCGCCTACAAGGTGACGCAGGGGCTCCTGCAGGAGTTCGGCGACAAGCGCGTGGTCGACACGCCGATCACCGAGCACGGCTTTGCCGGCGTCGGCGTTGGCGCGGCGTTTGCCGGTCTGAAACCGATCGTCGAGTTCATGACGTTCAACTTCGCCATGCAGGCGATCGACCAGATCGTCAATTCGGCGGCCAAGACGCTCTATATGGCCGGCGGCCAGATGGGCGCGCCCATCGTGTTCCGCGGACCGAACGGCGCGGCTGCCCGCGTGGCGGCACAGCATTCGCAGTGCTATGCGGCCTGGTATGGCCATATCCCCGGGCTGAAGGTGGTGATGCCTTATACGGCAGCCGACGCGAAGGGGCTTTTGAAGGCCGCGATCCGCGATCCGAACCCGGTCATTTTCCTCGAAAACGAGATCCTCTATGGCCAGAGCTTTGACGTTCCGAAGATGGATGATTTCGTGCTGCCGATCGGCAAGGCGCGCATCCACAAGGAAGGCAGGGACGCGACCATCGTCTCCTTTGGCATCGGCATGACCTATGCGGTGAAGGCGGCTGAGGAACTGGCGGGCGAGGGGATCGACGTGGAGGTCATCGACCTGCGCACGATCCGCCCGATGGACCTTGATACGGTGATCGCTTCGGTAAAGAAGACGAACCGTCTGGTGACGGTCGAGGAAGGGTTCCCGCAGTCTTCGGTCGGCGCGCATATCGCCAGCCAGGTGATGCAGCGGGCGTTCGATTATCTCGATGCGCCGGTGATCACGGTTGCGGGCAAGGATGTGCCGATGCCCTATGCGGCAAACCTTGAGAAGCTGGCGCTGCCCAACGTCGCCGAAGTGGTTGAAGCGGTGAAAGCCGTTTCCTACCGCAGCTAAAGGGGAGGAAACCATGCCGATCAAAGTCACCATGCCTGCCCTTTCGCCGACGATGGAAGAGGGCAATCTCGCCAAATGGATGGTCAAGGAAGGGGATTCGGTCGCGCCTGGCGACGTGATCGCCGAGATCGAGACCGACAAGGCGACCATGGAAGTGGAAGCCGTCGACGAGGGTACCGTTGCGAAGCTGGTGGTGCCGGAAGGCACCGAAGGCGTGAAGGTGAACGCGCTGATCGCGGTTCTGGCCGAAGAGGGCGAGGATGCCGGTGCGGCGGCGAAAGCTGCCGAGAGCGGGTCCGACCCCGCGCCCGAGCCCAAGCCTACTAAGGCGGAAAAGCCTGCGAAGGAAGAAGCGTCTGCTGCCAAATCCGAGGCAAAGCCTGCGGAGGCGAAAGCGGCGCCGGCAGGCGATGGCGAACGCGTGTTCGCCTCACCGCTTGCACGCCGTCTTGCGAAGGAAGCCGGGCTCGATCTTTCGGCGATTTCGGGCTCCGGTCCGAAGGGCCGGATCGTCAAGGCCGATGTGGAAGCGGCTGAAAAGGATGGTGGCGCGAAAACCGCCGAGGCTGCATCTGCTGCAGCACCCGCTCCGGCACAGCCGGCCATGTCCGACGATCAGGTCATGAGACTGTTCGAGGAAGGCTCCTACGAGCTGATCCCGCATGACAGCATGCGCAAGACCATCGCCCGCCGTCTGGTCGAGGCGAAATCCACCGTCCCGCATTTCTACCTGACGCTCGACTGCGAGATCGACGCGCTTCTGGCGCTGCGCAAGCAGTTGAACGATGCCGCGCCGAAGGTGAAGACCGAGGATGGCGAGAAGCCGGCTTACAGGCTGTCGGTCAACGACATGGTCATCAAGGCCCACGCGAAAGCGCTTGCCATGGTGCCGGAAGCGAATGTCTCCTGGACCGAGAGCGCCATGGTGAAGCACAAGAGTGCCGATGTGGGCGTTGCCGTGTCGATCCCGGGCGGGCTGATCACGCCGATCATCCGCCGCGCCGACGAGAAGACCCTGTCGGCGATCTCCAACGAGATGAAGGATCTGGCCACGCGGGCGCGCTCGCGCAAGCTGAAGGCGGAAGAGTATCAGGGCGGCAACACGGCCGTTTCCAATCTCGGCATGTTCGGCATCAAGGACTTTGCCGCCGTCATCAACCCGCCGCATGCGACGATCCTTGCGGTTGGTGCTGGCGAGCAGCGGGCCGTGGTGAAGGATGGCGAGGTGAAGGTTGCAACGGTGATGTCGGTGACGCTTTCGACCGATCACCGGGCGGTGGACGGGGCGCTTGGCGCCGAACTCCTCGCCGCCTTCAAACAGGTCATCGAGAACCCGCTGACGATGCTGATATAGGGACCATATGGACAGCTACCCCGGGGGCAAACGATGAAGACCATCCTGTGCTTTGGCGATTCGCTGACATGGGGGTATGACCCTGATGGCCCCGGGCGGCATGCTCATGACACTCGCTGGCCCAGCGTGCTTGAGAGGGAACTGGGCAGCAGGGCGCGCGTGATTGCCGAAGGGCTGAACGGTCGGACCACGGTGTTTGACGACTTCGCTTCGGGTGCCGACAGGAACGGCGCGCGCGTTCTGCCCACACTTTTGACCAGCCATGCGCCTCTCGATCTGGTTGTCATCATGCTTGGCACCAACGATATGAAGCCTTTCATCTGCGGCCACGCATTCGGCGCGAAACAGGGCATGCAGCGCCTGATCGACATCGTGCGTGGACACGACTATCCGATGGGTGAACCGGCGCCGAAGGTGCTCATCATGTCGCCCCCGCCGGCCTGTGAAACGCCCGATCCCGACTTTGCGGCCCTGTTTGAAAGCGCGCGTATCGAATCGGGCAAGCTGGCCGGCCTTTACGCATCGCTTGCCAAAGAGACCGGCACAGTTTTTTTCGATGCCGGTTCTGTGGCAAGCACAAGTCCGCTTGACGGGGTGCATCTGGACGCGGAAAACACACGCTCCATTGGCCGGGGGATCGCTCCGGTCGTGCGTGACATGCTTGGACTTTGAAAAAGGAGGGGTTGAGCATGGCCAATACCGTCGAGAATGAGCGCGTACATGCATCCTGGGGCTGGCTCGCACTGCTTGGGGCCATCTCACTGATTGGTGGCATCCTTGCTCTGGCAAATCCCTTTGCCGCAACCATGACGGCTGCAAGGCTGGCGGCGTGGACCTTCATCCTGTTTGGCGTGCTTCAGGTCGTGCAGGCCTTCCGTGTTCGGGGTTGGGCAGGTTTTCTCTGGGCGCTGCTGCTGGGGGTTCTCACGCTTGCCGTGGGCATATCGATCATCGCCAAACCGGGCGCGGGGATCATCTCGCTCACCATTCTGGTGGCGATCATGTTTCTGGTGCTCGGCGTGGTGAAGATCATGTA
Source organism: Nitratireductor sp. GISD-1A_MAKvit (assembly GCF_040819555.1). Classification (GTDB taxonomy): domain Bacteria; phylum Pseudomonadota; class Alphaproteobacteria; order Rhizobiales; family Rhizobiaceae; genus Nitratireductor. The sequence continues at coordinate 2,340,785 of NZ_CP161920.1, read as the reverse complement.
TGCATTCGCATTCCGGCCGCTTGCCGGATGGGGCTGGGTGCTTTTTTCAGGCATCGTCTCGCTGCTGCTCGGTGTGATGATCCTGGCGGACATGCCATGGGCCGCTGCAACGATCCTGGGCATTCTGCTCGCCATCGAACTGCTTTCAAATGGCGTGTTTCTTTTGCTCATCGCCTTTGGTCTGCGCGGGGCTGCGCGGGCCTGAAAACTCTCGGGGCGCGGCGGTGTAAAAGCTGCGCCCGGACAATGATACGACTACAAGGAGAAACCAGCTGTGGCTGAAAATTACGACGTTATCATCATCGGATCGGGACCTGGCGGCTATGTCACCGCGGTCCGTGCTGCACAGCTTGGTTTGAAGACGGCTATCGTGGAGCGCGAGCATCTGGGCGGCATCTGCCTCAACTGGGGCTGTATTCCGACAAAGGCGCTGCTGCGCTCGGCCGAGATCAAGCATTATGCCGAAAACGGCAAGGATTACGGCCTGACCATCGACGGCAAGATCACGGCCAATGTGGATGATGTGGTCGACCGTTCGCGCAAGGTATCGCAGCGCCTGAATGGCGGCGTCGGTTTCCTGATGAAAAAGAACAAGATCGATGTGATCTGGGGCGAAGCGAAGCTTTCCAAGGCCGGCGAGGTTGTCGTTTCCGAGCCGTCCAAGAAGGCGATGCAGCCGCAGCCGCCCATGCCGAAAAACACCAAGGGTGCCGGCACCTACAAGGCAAAGCACATCATTGTTGCAACCGGTGCGCGTCCGCGTGTCCTGCCCGGAATCGAGCCGGATGGCGAAAAGATCTGGACCTATTTCGAGGCGATGGTGCCCAAGACCATGCCGAAATCGCTGGTCGTGATGGGCTCCGGCGCCATCGGCATGGAGTTCGCCTCCTTCTACCGCACCATGGGTGCGGAGGTGACCGTGGTGGAACTGATGCCGCAGATCCTGCCGGTTGAGGACGCGGAGGTCTCCAAGTTCGCAAAGCGCCAGTTCGAAAAGCAGGGCATCAAGTTCAAGCTTGAGGCCAAGGTTGCGAAGGTCGAGAAGAGCAAGGACGGAATCACCGCCCATGTGGAGACCAAGGACGGCAAGGTTGAGAAGATTTCCGCCGAAAAGCTGATTTCCGCCGTCGGTGTGCAGGGCAATATCGAGAATCTCGGTCTCGAAGCGCTTGGCGTGAAGACGGATCGCGGTTGCGTGGTGGTCGACGGATATGGCCGCACCAATGTTAAAGGCATCTACGCAATCGGCGATGTGGCGGGCCCGCCCATGCTGGCGCACAAGGCCGAGCATGAGGGCGTGATCTGCATCGAAAAAATCGCCGGCGTGCCGGGTGTCCATGCGCTCGACAAGGGGCTTATCCCCGGCTGCACCTACTGCCATCCGCAGGTTGCGTCCGTGGGGCTCACGGAAGCAAAAGCCAAGGAAGCCGGCCGCGACATCCGGGTCGGGCGCTACCAGTTTGCCGCAAATGGCAAGGCGATTGCGCTTGGCGAGGATCAGGGCTTCATCAAGACGATCTTCGACAAGAAGACGGGTGAGCTTCTAGGCGCTCACATGATCGGCGCGGAAGTGACCGAACTGATCCAGGGCTTTGTCGTTGCGATGAACCTTGAGACCACGGAAGAAGAGCTGATGCACACGGTGTTCCCGCACCCGACCCTTTCGGAGATGATGAAGGAGAGCGTGCTCGACGCCTATGGGCGTACGCTCAACGCATAAATTGGGCTGAAGGGCCCTGTTTCCCCCGCACCAACTGGACTATATGCGGGGGAACATTGAACGAGGAACAGGATGATGGAAGAAAGCTACGGTCTTCTGGGCATGCCCGGCGTCGGCTTTTTCGGTCTTCTCGTGATCGGTTTTCTGGCCGGTTACGTGGCCGAGAAGACGATGAACCGCGCGCACGGTTTCTTCACCAACATCCTTGTCGGCATTGCCGGCTCCTTTGTTGGTGGAACGCTTGCCGGCCTCATCGGCATCTCGTTCTACGGTTTTCTGGGCAATCTGGTGATCGCCATCGCTGGTGCGATCCTGATCCTCTGGGTATTCGGACGCTCGTCTTCCAGCCGGGCGCGATAGGACAAACATGGTCACGATTCTCGATACTGTCACCGCAAAGCCGCGCCCGCGGCACCCTGAAAAGGCGCACCGGCCCTGATCAGGAAGTGCTGCGCAAGCCAAAATGGATTCGGGTGAAGGCGCCGACCTCGCAAGGGTATCTGGAAACCCGCGAGATCGTGAAATCGAACAAGCTCGTGACCGTGTGCGAGGAGGCCGGCTGCCCGAATATCGGCGAATGCTGGGACAAGAAGCACGCGACCTTCATGATCCTCGGCGAGATCTGCACGCGCGCCTGCGCCTTCTGCAACGTGGCAACAGGCATCCCCGGTCCGGTGGATATGAACGAGCCTGAAAACGTCGCCAAGGCGGTGCGCGAGATGGCGCTGAAGCATGTGGTCATCACTTCGGTCGACCGCGACGACCTAGCCGATGGCGGTGCGCAGCATTTTGCCGATGTGATCGGCGCGATCCGCTCTGCTTCTCCCGAAACGACCATCGAAATCCTGACGCCGGATTTCCTGCGCAAGGACGGCGCGCTGGAAGTGGTGGTTGCGGCAAAACCGGATGTCTTCAACCACAATCTGGAGACCGTTCCGGGCAATTATCTGAAGGTGCGCCCGGGCGCGCGTTATTTCCATTCGCTGCGCCTGCTCCAGCAGGTCAAGGAACTGGATCCGACCATGTTCACCAAATCCGGCATCATGGTGGGGCTGGGCGAGGAGCGCAACGAAGTGCTTCAGCTCATGGACGACCTGCGCTCGGCCAATGTGGACTTCATGACCATCGGCCAGTATCTGCAGCCGACCCGCAAACACCATCCGGTGAAGAAGTTCGTGACGCCCGAAGAATTCAAATCCTATGAGACCGTGGCTTACACGAAGGGTTTCCTCATGGTTTCTTCGAGCCCGCTGACGCGTTCCTCTCACCATGCGGGCGAGGATTTCGCAAAGCTGAAGGCGGCACGCGACGCCCGCCTCGAAGATGCAGGCGCTGCCGCGATCTGATGCCGAAATTCGAGACCGTGCGCCGGGTGGCGCACACGCCCGAAAACATGTTTGCGCTTGTCGCGGATGTGGAAAGATATCCCGAATTCGTGCCCATGTGCGAGGCGCTGACGGTGCGCACCTGCAGAGAACGCGATGGCGTAACGCTGCTCGTCGCCGACATGACCGTGGGGTACAAGGCACTGCGCGAGACGTTTACGAGCCAGGTGACACTGAAACCGGACGATGCGGCCATCGATGTGCGCTATGTGGATGGGCCTTTTCGCTTTCTGAAAAACGAATGGCGCTTCGAGCCGGCAGGCGAGGGGGAGTGCGACATTCACTTCTTCATCGAGTATGAATTCAAGAGCCGCATGCTTGGCGCTGTGATGGGCGCTATGTTCGACCGCGCGTTCCGCATGTTTTCCGAGGCCTTCGAACGCCGCGCTGATGTGGTTTATGGCGTGAGCGCCTGAATTCAGCCGTCCTTCAAAGCCGACAGAACCATGTCGAGAGCAGCCTCGACGGTCGCTGCGCGCACACCGGCGCGGTCGCGGCCCGCAAAGACGTGGGATTGCGCCAAAGGCGCGCGACCCTTCAATGCCAGACCGAACCAGACAAGGCCGACCGGCTTATCCGCCGAACCGCCATCGGGCCCGGCAATGCCGGTGACGGCAACTGCGACGCCTGCACGTGAACGGGCCAGAGCGCCCGCAGCCATTTCCAGCGCCGTTTCCTGCGAGACGGCTCCATGGGCGGCGAGAGTTTCGGGCGAGACGCCCAGCATTTCCATCTTGGCTTCGTTGGAATAGGTGACGAAGCCGCGATCGACGACAGACGACGACCCCGCAATATCCGTCAGCGCGGCAGCGATCATGCCACCGGTGCAGGATTCGGCCGTGGCCAGCATGATGCCGTGCGCTTCACAGGCCGAAAGCACCGCGCGGGCGCGTTCCGCGAAGACATTCATGCCGGCACCTCGCCGGGATAGATCACGCTTGCCGTGGCGATGGCAGCGATGCCTTCCTCACGGCCGATGAACCCCATCTTCTCGTTGGTCGTAGCCTTTATGGAAATGCGATGGGGCGTGATGTCCAGCATTGCAGACAGTGCTGCCGTCATTGCCTCGCGGTGCGGGCCGACTTTCGGTGCTTCGCAGATAATCGTGACATCTACATTGGCGATGCGGCCACCGGCCTCGCGCACGATGCGGGCTGCATGTTCGAGGAAGATGTGCGAGGCAGCACCCTTCCATTGCGGATCCGATGGCGGAAAGTGCGTGCCGATGTCGCCTGCGCCACAGGTTGCCAGCAGCGCGTCTGTGAGCGCGTGCAGACCGACATCGGCATCCGAATGGCCGTAGAGGCGCTTCGTGTGAGGGATGCTCACGCCGCACAGAATGACGGCATCGCCATCGGTGAAGGTGTGGACATCATAGCCATTGCCGGTGCGCACATCGGGGAAGGCGGTCGGGCGGTTCAGGCGCTCGTCTGCCAGGGCAATGTCGCGTGCCCAGGTGAGCTTGATGTTGTCGACGGCACCGGCAACGAGACGGACGGGGATCTTTGCCCATTCTGCGATGGAGGCGTCGTCGGTGAAATCCTCGCGGCCAAGCTTGTGCGCGCGCTCATGGGCGGCGGCGATCAGGGCAAAGGGAAAGCCCTGCGGGGTCTGGGCGGCGTGCAGATCGTGGCGCGGCACGGTTTCGGCGATGAAGCCTGCCGGGCCGGCGCGCTTGACCGTATCGGCGACGGGAAGGGCGGGCAGGGCGCCCTGGCCATCCTCCACCGTGTTGATGATCCGGTCGATCAGCTCCCGGTCGATGAACGGGCGCACGCCGTCGTGAATCAGAACGGTCTGGGGGGACGGGTCGTAGAGTGCGAGCAGGGCAAGCCGGGTGGAGGCCTGCCGAGAATGCCCGCCATGGATTGCACGGACGCGTTCGGCGCAGAGCCCCGCTGTCGCCTCGGCAAAGAGCGCTTCGTCATCGGGATGGATTGCCACCACGATGCGCTTGATGCGGGGATCGGAAAGGAAGGTTTCCAGCGTGTGACGCAAAACCGGCTTGCCGCCGATCAGGCGATACTGTTTCGGCCCTTCGGTGGATTGGCCCGCGCGCTCGCCGCGACCGGCGGCGACGATGACGGCAGCAACCTCTCCGGCCGCGCGCGGCGCCAGCGCATCGGCTTCGGCAAGGGGGGCGGATTGATGCATCTGCTTGTCCATGGGGCAGACGCATAATAAGACACGCCCCGAAAGGCCAGCCGAATTTGCACGAGACACATGTCATGCGAATTGGCTGTTGCGGACAAAGCGCGATCTGGTTAAATATTAAGCACAAGCGAAAGGTGCTTTACTTTTGTGCAAATCATCTGCTGAACAGCTTTCGGTGCCGCTTTCGGTCGGTTCGGTTTCGATCCGCAACCGGGTGTTCCTGGCGCCGATGTCGGGCGTGACCGATCTCGCCTTTCGTGCGCGTGCTCATGCACATGGCGCGGGACTCGTGGTCTCGGAAATGGTGGCGAGCGGCGAACTCGCGCGTGGCAAGGCGGAATCGGCACGTCGCCTGCGTCGCCCCGATGTCGATGTGCACATGGTGCAGCTTGCCGGCAGGGAGGCGCACTGGATGGCCGAAGGCGCGCGGATCGCGGAAGCTGAAGGCGCCGACATCATCGACATCAACATGGGCTGCCCGGCCAAGAAGGTGACGGGCGGCTATTCCGGTTCCGCGCTGATGCGCGAGCCCGACCATGCGCTCGGCCTGATCGAGGCGGTGGTCGCGGCGGTGCGGGTGCCTGTCACCGTCAAGATGCGCCTTGGCTGGGACGAGAACGCGCTCAACGCGCCGGAGATTGCCAGCCGCGCCGAGGAGGCCGGTGTCGCTATGGTGACGGTGCACGGGCGCACGCGCTGTCAGTTTTACAAGGGAAAGGCGGACTGGCGGGCCATTTCGGCGGTGAAGGAGGCGGTGCGCATCCCTGTGGTGGCCAATGGCGATGTAACATCGTCCGACGATGCCGCCGGCATTCTTGAGGCCTCCGGTGCGGATGCGGTGATGATCGGTCGGGCGCATTATGGCGCGCCGTGGATTGCCGGTGCCGTGGCCTCGAACGCCGAATGCAGGCCGGAAAATCTCGCAGACTACGTGATCGACCATTATGAGGCGATGCTGGCGCTTTATGGGACGGAGCATGGCACACGCCATGCCCGCAAGCACCTTGGCTGGTACATGGAGCGGCATCTCGGCGAGGTCGATGCAGAGAACCGCAAGGCGATCATGACGGGGACCGATCACCGCGAGGTATCGCGGCTGTTGCGTGATCTGTTTCGCCGGCAAGAGGAACGGCTGGCAGCATGAGCGGAGAAACGGGACGCGCTGCGACGCGAACGGAAGCCGGTTGTGCCAGTCTGCTGCTCAACACGCTTCGCCATCCCGTGGTGATGGTTGATGAGAAGGGCTTCATGGTCGAGGTGAATGCCGAGGCGGAGGTTTTTTTCCGTTCGGGTGCCTCCATCCTCGCGCGCAGCCGGCTTGAGGATTTCGTGCCATTCGGAAGCCCGCTGATCGCGCTTGTGGAGCAGGTGCGCGAACAGCGCGTCGCGATCAACGAATACCGTGTCGACATTTCCTCGCCACGGCTGGGGGCAGAGCGCCTGGTGGACATTCATGCAGCACCGGTCTCGGAGGTTCCAGGCGCGGTGGCGCTGCTCCTTCAGGAACGCTCAATGGCCGACAAGATCGACCGGCAGATGGTGCATCGCGGTGCTGCGCGTTCGGTGACCGGCCTTGCGGCGATGCTGGCGCATGAGATCAAAAACCCGCTTTCGGGCATTCGCGGCGCCGCGCAGCTGCTTGAACACGCGGTTTCAGACGAGGACCGGGCGCTGACACGCCTCATCACCGACGAAACGGACCGGATCGTCGCACTGGTGGATCGCATGGAGGTCTTTTCCGACGAACGCCCGGTGGAACGCGATCCGATCAACATTCACCTCGTGCTCGACCACGTCAAGGCGCTGGCAAAGAACGGTTTCGCCAGCGAGGTGACCATCATCGAGGATTACGACCCGTCGCTGCCGCCCGTCTGGGCCAACCGCGACCAGCTCGTGCAGGTTTTTCTCAATCTGGTGAAGAATGCGGCCGAGGCGATCGCGGGCAGGAAGGACGGCGAGATCCGTCTGACCACGGCATTTCGGCCCGGCATCCGGCTCTCGGTGCCCGGCTCCCCCGACAGGGTCGCGCTGCCTCTGGAATTTTGTGTCCACGACAATGGGCCGGGCATTCCCGAAGACCTGCGGCAAATCATTTTCGACCCCTTCGTCACCTCCAAGCAGAACGGTTCGGGTCTGGGGCTAGCCCTCGTGGCCAAGATCGTCGGCGCGCATGGCGGGGTTGTCGAGTGTGAATCCACCGGCCAGCAGGGAACGGTGTTCCGCATTCTCATGCCAGCCTGGCGGGAAGCGCGTCAGCGAGGTCCGGCGCGCGGTGAAAAAGGGAACGCCACATGACCTGCATTCTTGTCGCTGACGACGATGCTGCCATCCGCACGGTTCTCAACCAGGCGCTGTCACGCGCCGGGCACGATGTCCGGGTGACGTCGAATGTCGAGACACTCTGGCGCTGGGTTTCGGGTGGGGAAGGCGATCTGGTGATCACCGATGTAGTAATGCCCGATGGCAACGCGTTCGATCTTCTGCCGCGCATCAAGAACGTGCGGCCGGAGCTGCCGGTCGTCGCCATGAGCGCACAAAACACCTTCATGACGGCAATCCGCGCTTCGGAAGTGGGGGCTTACGAGTATTTGCCGAAACCCTTCGATCTGACCGAACTGGTCAACATCGTGCAGCGCGCATTGTCCGAGCCGAAAACGCCCACGAAGGAAACGGCGGGCGCCGACGCCCCGGAAGCGCTGCCGCTGATCGGGCGTTCGGCCGCGATGCAGGAGATCTACCGGCTCCTGGCCCGCATGATGCAGACCGACCTGACGGTCATGATCAGCGGCGAATCGGGAACGGGCAAGGAACTCGTCGCAAAAGCGCTTCATGACTATGGACGCAGGCGCCGTGGTCCCTTCGTGGCCATCAACATGGCTGCCATACCGCGCGATCTGATCGAATCGGAACTTTTCGGACACGAGAAGGGGGCCTTTACCGGGGCCCAGGCCCGGTCGTTCGGACGTTTTGAGCAGGCCGAAGGCGGAACGCTGTTTCTGGACGAGATCGGGGACATGCCGATGGAGGCGCAGACCCGTCTTCTGCGAGTGCTCCAGCAGGGAGAATACACCACTGTCGGCGGTCGCACGCCGATACGAACCGATGTTCGCATCGTTGCCGCGACAAACAAGGACCCAAGAACGCTTATCGACCAGGGGCTGTTTCGCGAAGACCTGTTCTATCGGCTGAACGTGGTGCCGTTGCGCCTGCCGCCGCTCAGGGAACGCACCGAAGACATTCCGGATCTGGTGCGCCATTTCTTTGCGCGTGGCGAAGAGGAAGGCCTGCAGGCCAAGCGTATCAGTGCAGATGGCCTCTCGCGCATGCGCAGCTATCGCTGGCCCGGCAATGTCCGTGAGCTGGAAAACCTTGTGCGGCGGCTTGCAGCCCTTTATCCGCAGGACGAGATCTCGGAGGAGATCATCGAGCAGGAACTGAGGACTGCCGGCGCGCTCCGTTCCACCCAGATGGACAGCATGCCCGAAGAGGCGACGCTTTCGCAGGCGGTCGAGCAGCATCTGCAGCGTTACTTCTCCCGGTTTGACGGTCAACTGCCGCCCGCAGGCCTTTATCAGCGCATCCTGGCCGAGGTGGAGCAGCCATTGCTGATATCGGCTCTGACGGCAACCGGCGGCAATCAACTAAAGGCAGCCGAACTGCTCGGGCTCAACCGCAACACGCTGCGCAAGAAAATCCGCGAATACGACATCAACATCTATCGCGGTACGCACTGAGCAGGGCTCACCGCCTCGGCTGCGAATGCCGGGCGGCCATTTCCTTCCCCACTCTGCCCCAGCAATGCCGCATTGTTGGGAAATGCAACTGTTGCCAGGCGGTTACACTTGTTGCATATGTGCAACAAATCTGGTGCAGATTGAATGATGGAATCGGGAGTCATGGTCAGCGTGTCCGAGAGTTCGCAGATGCAGCCGCTCGCTGCAGCTTCGCCACCCCGGCGGGGGCGATCGGCCACGTTTTACGTGGGAATCGCTGCTGCACTGGGCGCCCTGTTGACGGCGGCCATCTCCTTCACCGTCCTTCTCGGTTTGACACCACTTTCGCCCGATGCGCAGATCACGCTTGTCCTGATCGCGGTCAATCTCGGCCTGGTTCTGCTGCTGTCCGGTCTGATTCTGCTCGAAGGTCTCCGGATCTACAAATCGCGCAAGGGGCGCCGCGCGGCGTCGCGCCTTCATGTGCGCATCATTGCGATGTTCTCTCTCGTTGCGGCCATCCCCGCCATACTGGTCGCCGTCGTAGCGTCCGTGACGCTCGAACTGGGGCTCGATCGCTGGTTTGAGCTGCGAACCAAGGTGATCGTCTATTCGTCCCTGTCCATTGCGGACGCCTATGTGCAGCAGAATGCACGCAGCCTGCAGGGGACGACGGAAAGCATGGGGGTGCGCCTTGATCAGGCGCGCACCCTCTACAATCTCGACCGGTACGGTTTTCGCGATTTCATGACCCGGCAGGCAATGCTGCGCGGTCTGGCGGATGCCGAACTTGTACGCGCCGACGGGTCCGTCATCATCAGCGCACAGATGGCCGAAGATATCCCGCTCCCGCGCCCGGGCGAAAGCGCAATGGAACTCGCAAACAGCTCCCAGATCGCGTTCAACGAGATTGGCGGCACGAATCTGGTCACGGCGGTCTACAAGCTGCAGGAGATCCCGGATGCATATCTCTATACCGGTGCGCTGCTTGATCCCGAGGTGCTCAAGGCACGGCAGATCGTGCGGACAAACACCGACGAATACCGCTCGCTTGAGGGCAATCGCGGCAACACGCAGATCGCCTTCGCGCTGCTCTATCTGGTGGTGACGCTTGCAATCGTGCTTGCAGCGATCTGGACCGGCATTGCGGTGGCTGACCGTCTGGTGCGCCCGATCCGGCAATTGATCGGAGCCGCCGGTGCGGTTTCCACCGGCAATCTCGATGTTTCGGTGCCGGTACGCTCGTCCGATGGCGATGTCGGCCTTTTGGGCGACACGTTCAACCAGATGACACAGCAGCTCAAATCGCAGCGCGATCAGCTTATCGCGGCAAAGGATGTCATCGACGAGCGGCGACGCTTCACCGAAGCGGTGCTCTCTGGCGTCAGTGCCGGTGTCATCGGCGTTGAGGCAGACGGCTCGGTCGCCATGATCAACCGTTCGGCGGAAGCCATGCTGGGCATATCCATGCATGAGGCCGTCAACCGCAATCTCAGTACGGTTCTGCCGCATATTGGCCGGGCTTTTGAAACGGGGCGCAAATCAGGCCGGCCGGTCTACCGCGAACAGGTGGCGTTTTTCCGGGGCGGAGCGGAACGAACGTTCAACATCCAGATCACGACCGAGGAGGGGGTGAACGAGGATGAGGAACATTCCTATGTGGTCACGGTGGATGACATTACGGATCTGATGCAGGCCCAGCGCTCCATGGCCTGGGCCGATGTTGCGCGGCGCATTGCGCATGAAATCAAGAATCCGCTGACGCCGATCCAGCTTTCCGCCGAACGCATTCGCCGCCGGTTCGGCAAGGTGATCGAACAGGATCGGGAGATATTCGATCAGTGCACCGAAACGATCATCCGCCAGGTGGGGGATATCGGTCGAATGGTGGACGAGTTCTCAGCCTTTGCCCGCATGCCGAAGCCCGACATCCAGTTGCTCGATGTTCGCAATCCCCTGCGCGAGGCTTCGTTCCTGACAGAGGTGGCGCGCAGTGAAATCACCTTTGAGCGGGATTTCTCCGACACGCCGCTGATGGGCCGTTTCGATGCCAGGCTCATGGGGCAGGCTTTCGGCAACATCATCAAGAACGCAGCCGAAGCGATCGATGGCGCAGAACGCAGCAATGGCCTGCCCGGGGCCATACGGATCACCGCACGCAGGATCGGCTCCCACATCGAGATCACGGTGATCGACAATGGCAAGGGGCTTCCGCGCGAAAACCGGCAGAGACTGCTTGAGCCCTACATGACGACACGCGACAAGGGCACCGGCCTTGGCCTCGCAATCGTCAAGAAAATCATCGAAGACCATGGGGGACGGCTGGAACTGCACGATGCACCGGCAGATTTCCATGGCGGTGTCGGTGCGATGATCCGCATCATACTTCCTGCGGCCGGCGACACCGGCTCAGCTCATCAGACGACAAGAAGGTAGACAATGGCTTCCGACATCCTGATCGTAGACGACGAGGAAGACATCCGCGAACTCGTAGCCGGCATTCTCAGCGACGAGGGGCATGAAACGCGCACCGCCCATGACAGCGACAGCGCGCTGGCCTCGATCGCGGAACGGGTTCCGCGTCTCATCCTGCTCGATATCTGGCTTCAGGGCTCAAAGCTCGACGGCCTGGCCCTGCTCGACAAGATCAAGGAGGTGCACCCGCATGTGCCGGTGGTGATGATCTCCGGACACGGAACGATCGAGACGGCGGTTTCGGCGATCAAGCGCGGCGCCTATGATTTTATCGAAAAGCCGTTCAAGACCGACCGGATGATCCTGATCTGCGAACGGGCTCTGGAAATCTCCAAGCTCAAGCGCGAGATGAGCGATCTGAAGAAACGCAGCGGTGCATCGTTCGATCTGGTGGGCGATTCGACCGCGCTCAACCAGCTGCGCCAGACCGTGGAGCGTGTGGCACCCTCCAACAGCCGCATCATGCTGACCGGCCCTTCCGGCTCCGGCAAGGAACTGGTGGCACGCGCCATTCACATGGCCTCGCCGCGCAGCAACGGACCGTTTGTGACCGTCAATGCCGCAGCGATAACGCCTGAACGCATGGAAATCGAGCTGTTCGGCACCGAATCGAATGGCGGCGAACGCAAGGTCGGTGCGCTGGAGGAAGCGCATGGCGGCGTGCTTTATCTGGACGAAGTCGCAGACATGCCCCTGGGCACCCAGAGCAAGATCCTGCGCGTTCTGGTCGATCAGCAGTTCGAGCGGGTCGGGGGCACGCGCCGGGTGAAGGTGGATGTGCGCATCATCTCGTCGACGGCACAGAACATCGAGTCCCTGATTGCCGAGGGGCGTTTTCGCGAAGACCTGTTTCACCGGCTCGCCGTGGTGCCGGTCGCCGTGCCGCCGCTGGCCGACCGGCGCGAGGACATACCGATCCTCGTGGACCATTTCATGCGCCAGATCGGAGAACAGGCCGGCATCAAGCCACGCCCGCTCGGCAATGATGCAATGGCTGTTCTCCAGGCTCACAACTGGCCCGGCAATGTGCGCCAGCTGCGCAACAACATCGAGAGGCTGATGATCCTGACGCGTGGCGACGGGCCGGACACGCCGATCACAGCCGATCTTTTGCCGGCCGAGATCGGCGATGTGATGCCGCGTTTGCCGACGCAATCGGACCAGCACATCATGGCGCTGCCCCTGCGTGAGGCGCGGGAACTGTTTGAGAAGGAATACCTGCTGGCGCAGATCAACCGCTTTGGTGGCAACATCTCGAGAACGGCCGAGTTCGTGGGCATGGAGCGCTCTGCGCTACACCGCAAGCTGAAATCGCTCGGCGTTTAGGGCCGGGTATCCCCTTGCGGATACCTTCCGTGTCCCGGGAAGGAGACGGTGGGTGGTTTCCATGACGGGACAAAAGCGCTAGAGCAGGGCGTTGCGGGGCTCACTGCGGTCTTCAGCGGGACAGGGAACAGGCAATGAAGGTCATCATTTGTGGCGCGGGCCAGGTCGGTTTCGGTATCGCGGAGCGGCTGGCGGCCGAACAGAACGACGTTTCGGTCATCGACACATCGCCCGAATTGATTCGCGCCGTTCGTGACACGCTCGATGTGCGCGGGTTCGTCGGACACGGTGCGCAGCCGGATGTGCTGGCGTCGGCGGGTGCGCGCGAAGCCGACATGATCATCGCCGTGACGCTGTTCGACGAAGTGAACATGGTGGCCTGCCAGGTGGCCCATTCGCTGTTCAACGTGCCAACGAAGATCGCACGGATACGCTCGCAGTCCTATCTTCAGTCGCATTACATGGACCTGTTCTCGCGCGATCACCTTCCGATCGACGTGATCATCTCTCCCGAGATCGAGGTGGGCGAGATGGTGATGCGCCGGATCGCACTGCCTGGCGCGACGGATGTGGTGAGCTTTGCCGACGACAGGATCTCCATGGTGGCGATCGAGTGCCGGGAAGAGTGCCCGGTCATCAACACGCCGCTGGCGCAGCTGACCGAACTGTTTCCGGATCTGCCCTCGACCGTTGTCGGGGTCTCGCGCGACGGCAAGCTGTTCATACCGCGTTCGGGCGATCAGCTCATGGCCGGAGATCTGGCCTATGTGGTGACGACACGCGATCAGGTGCGGCGCACGCTGGGGCTTTTCGGCCATGAGGAACGCGCCGCAACGCGCATTGTCATTGCGGGCGGCGGCAATATCGGGCTCTACGTCTCCCGCGCAATGGAGAAGAAGCAGAACCGGACAAAGGTGAAAGTGATCGAGAGCACGCGCGAGCGGGCGGTGGCACTTGCCGACCGGCTCCGCCGGACCGTGGTGCTGCATGGCAGCGCGCTTGATCAGAAGCTTCTTCTTGAGGCGGATATCCAGCACGCCGACCTGATGGTGGCGCTGACCAATGATGATCAGGCCAACATCCTGTCCAGCGTGATTGCCAAGAGACTTGGCTGCCGTTCAAACCTCGTCCTGATCAACAATCCGACCTATCATGATTTTGCCCGGACACTGGGGATCGACGCGCATGTCAATCCGCGTTCGGTGACCATTTCCAAGGTGTTGCAGCATGTACGCCGCGGGCGCATCCGCGCTGTCCACAACATTCAGCGCGGTGCGGCCGAAGTGATCGAGGCCGAGGCGCTTGAAACCTCTCCGCTGGTCGGCCCGCCACTGAGCGAGGTGGAGTTTCCCGATGGCATGCGCATTGGCGCCGTCTATCGCGATGGCGCCGTGATCAAGCCCAGCGGCGCCCTGAAGATCAAGCCCAAGGACCGGGTCGTGATCTTTGCGCTGGAAGGCGCGGTTCGCCAGGTGGAGCAGATGTTCCGTGTGAGCCTTGAATTTTTCTGAGACGCTTGAAAAAGGTGTCGGGCGGCGTCACAAAAGAATCGCCTTCATTACGCCGCGTCAATTCTGACCGGCGCATCATCATTACGGAGACCCAGACATGCCACGCATTGCTTACGTGAACGGGCGCTATGCGAATCACGGTGACGCCATGGTTCACGTGGAGGATCGCGGATACCAGCTTGCCGACGGTGTTTATGAGGTGTGCGAGATCTCGCGTGGCTTCATCATCGACATGCAGGGGCATCTGGACCGGCTCGACCGGTCGTTGCGCGAGCTCAGGATGGACTGGCCGATCGAACGCACGGCGCTCGAATTCGTCATGCGCGAGGTCATCCGGCGCAACCATGTGCGCAACGGCATGGTCTATATCCAGGTCACGCGCGGTGTCGCGCCGCGCGACCATGCATTTCCCACCACGCCCGTGCGCTCCGCACTCGTGGTCACGGCCAAACGCATGGATCCGGCGGCGGCCGCGAAGAAGGCGGAAAAAGGCATGACCGTCATCACCGTTCCCGAAAACCGCTGGGAACGCGTCGACATCAAGACCATCGGACTGTTGCCAAACGTGCTTGCCCGCCAGGGCCGCCGTGGACGCGGGCGCGCAGGAGGCCTGGTTCGTCGATCCTGACGGAACCGTCAAGGAGGGCGCATCCACCAATGCTTGGATCGTGACCGGTGACGGGAAGCTGGTGACCCGGCCGGCCGATTTCGGGATCCTGCGCGGGATCACCCGGGCGACCGTGATGAAGGTCGCCGGCGAACTTGGCCTTTCGGTCGAGGAGCGCAGTTTTTCCGTCGAAGAGGCACAGACCGCGCGCGAAGCCTTTGTTACCAGCGCGACAAGCGTCGTCATGCCGGTTGTCAGCATCGATGGAAAGGCAATCGCCAACGGGCATCCCGGCAGCGTTGTCCAGTCGCTTCGAGATGCATTTTTTGCGATTGCGGAAAAAAGTCCTAGCTGTTAACCAACGCGTTGAATGGCTGCTCAGTATAGTCGAAGTTGATCATTGCAATGATCACGCGGCGTCTGTCTCAGAGTTCCTTGACAGGAGCATGTCATATTTGCGCTACTGACTGCACTTAGGGCAGCGAATGGGTGAAAGACCAAAAAAAATGGCGGAACGATCTCAAAACCTGCAGGACTTGTTCCTGAATACCGTTCGCAAGAGCAAGAACCCTCTCACGATCTTTCTCATAAACGGTGTGAAACTGACAGGCATTGTAACCTCGTTTGACAACTTCTGCGTGCTTCTGCGCCGCGATGGTCATTCGCAGCTTGTCTACAAGCACGCGATCTCGACCATCATGCCGACTCAGCCGGTACAGCTCTACGATGCCGAGGAAGGCGCCCGGGACACCTGATTGGCTGAAAACTCCAAGCAATTCCGCGCATCGGGCGAGGAGGACGGGCTGACGACCAGGCCGGGCCTTACCCGTGCAGCGGTGATATCTCCGGTTCTGACATCGGAACGCCGTGCCCGCGAGGGCGCGGCGGTGTCCGTGCGTGCCTCTGAAGCGCGCCACGAAGAAGCCCTGGGGCTGGCAGAAGCGATCGATCTTGATGTGGTGTTCGCCGATATCGTGACGGTCAACGCACCGCGTCCCTCCACCCTGCTGGGCACGGGCAAGCTGGAGGAGATCGCCTCGCAGGTGGAGAACCGGGAAGTCGATGTGGTCATCATCGACCATCCTCTCACACCGGTGCAGCAGCGGAACCTCGAAAAGGCCCTTCATGCAAAGGTTCTGGACCGGACGGGGCTGATCCTCGAAATTTTTGGCAGACGCGCACGCACGAAGGAAGGGCGTCTGCAGGTCGATCTCGCGCATCTGGAATATCAGCGTGGACGGCTCGTACGCAGCTGGACCCACCTGGAACGACAGCGCGGCGGCGGTGGCTTCATGGGGGGACCCGGTGAAACCCAGATCGAGGCCGACAGACGCCAGCTTCAGGAACGGATCATCCGACTGAAGAAGGATCTGGAACAGGTGCGGCGCACCCGCGATCTCCATCGTTCGAAGCGGCGCAAGGTGCCGTTTCCCATCGTGGCGATCGTTGGCTACACCAATGCGGGCAAATCCACGCTGTTCAACCGGATGACCGGGGCGGAGGTGATGGCGGAAGACATGCTCTTTGCCACACTCGACCCAACGCTGCGCAGGGTGCAGCTGCCCCATGGAACGATCATCATCCTTTCCGACACGGTCGGCTTCATTTCCGACCTGCCGACCCATCTGGTCGCCGCCTTCCGGGCAACTCTGGAAGAGGTGGTCGAAGCCGATCTGATCATTCACCTTCGCGACATTTCAGATCCGGACACGGCGGCGCAGGCATCCGATGTGGAAGAAATCCTTGGCGATCTCGGCGTGGACGCGAGTGACCGGACGCGTGTGCTGGAGGTCTGGAACAAGATCGACTGCCTCGAAGAAGAGCGGCGGCTGGCCATGCTGGAAGCAAAGCGAGGCAATGATGTGCCGCTCGCGGTTTCAGCCATTACCGGGGAGGGGATCGACGCCCTTCAGGCACAGGTCGAGGAACGGATTTCAGGCGCGGTTGCCACGATGCGGATCGAACTGGCACCAACACAATTATCCCTGCTGGACTGGATCTATCAGAATGGGGAAGTGATGGAGCGCCATGACAATGACGATGGCAGCATTGCGTTGACAATCCGCTCCACCAAGGCCGCGCGGAAAGAACTGAACGAACGGATTTCCGGCAAGTCCACGGTGCAAAAACCGGACAGGACGTGACGCTGGGCCCGCGATGAAAGCCGGTCGGTCAGGTCACCGCTTCGCGCGTTGCCACAGGGCCTCCATTTCGGCCAGATCCGCCTCTTCCAGACTGCGCCCCGCCCTTCGCAACTCACGCTCGATGAAATCAAAACGCCTGCGAAACTTGTCGTTTGTCTGCGACAGAGCCGCTTCCGGGTCGTAACCGAGGTGGCGGCCCAGATTGACCACGGCGAAAAGAAGGTCGCCATATTCCTCGGCCGCATGGGCATCATCGCGCATTTCAAGGGCTTCACGCAATTCGCCGATCTCTTCTTCGATCTTGTCGAGAACCGGACCTGACTGCCCCCAGTCGAACCCGACTCGGGCCGCTCGTGCCTGCAGTTTGTGGGCACGCATGAGAGCGGGCAGGGCGCGGGGGACATCATCAAGATAGGCGGGCGGGACACTGTCGGCTTCACCGTTTCGGGTGCGCCGGGCGAGCCTTTCGGCTTTCTCCTGCGCCTTGATCGTCTCCCACATGCCCTTGGCCATTCCCTTGCCGCGGGCTTGTGCATCACCAAACACATGCGGGTGCCGGCGGATCATCTTGGTGGTAATGGCCTCAACCACGTCGCCGAAATCGAACCGGTCTTCCTCCTCGGCCATGCGGGCGTGAAAAACCACCTGAAGAAGCAGATCGCCCAGCTCATCGCGCAGATCATCGAGGTCATTGCGTTCTATTGCATCGGCAACCTCGTATGCCTCCTCGATCGTGTAGGGAGCAATCGAGGAAAATGTCTGCTCGACATCCCAGGGACAGCCGGTGTGCGGCGTGCGCAGGGCCTTCATGATCTCAAGCAGTCTGGTTATGTCTCTGGAAGGCTTCATGCTGGTGCCCGTGTTGTGATGTCCGGTCAGTTCCGTATTTCTGGCGGTCGCGCTAGCCGATCGTGCGCTCCAGCACTCGGACCCAGTTGCGCCAGGCAATCTTTTCTATGAGCTCTCGCCCGTAGCCATGTGCCCGCATGGCCTCTATGAGCCGGGGCAGGCCTGAAACGTCGCCGATCGCACGGGGAATGAGCGCGCCATCGAAGTCGGATCCAAGCGCCACACCATCCTCCCCGAGAGCTTCAAGCATCGCATCGAGATGCTCAAGAAGCACGTCGAAACCGGTGTCGGGATCGCTTTTCCCGTCGCGGCGCAGGAAGCTTACGGAATAATTCAGACCTGCAAGCCCGCCGGTTTCACGGATAGCATCAAGCTGCCAGGCCGTGAGGTTGCGCGATTGAGGACAGATGGCGTGAACGTTGGAATGGCTGGCGACCAGCGGAGCATTGCTGATGGCCTCCACATCGCGAAACCCTTTTTCGTTGAGATGCGAGAGGTCGACGAGAATTCCCAGCTGGTTGCATTTTCGCACGAGCGCCCGCCCCGCATCGGTCAAACCATCGCCGATATCGGGTGATGCGGGGAAACGAAAGGGAACGCCATGCGCGAAAATGTTCGACCGGCTCCAAACCGGGCCGAGCGATCGCAGCCCGGCAGCATAAAGCACGTCGATCAGGTCGAGGTCTTCGCCGACCGCTTCGGCGCCTTCGATGTGAAAAATGGCTGCAATGGCCTGCGCGCCCATGGCCGCGCGAATGTCACCGGCACTTCGGCAGATTTTCACCTGCCCCTTCGACTTGTGCTCCATGCGCTGCAAGAGAGCCGCCATCGCCAGCGTTGCCTTTAGCGCCTCGGACTGAGCAAGCGGCGGGAACACAACGTCGTCGGGCCGTTTGCCGTCGATTTTCTGGTTGGAGTGCGGCGGTGGGAACACCGCAAAGAGCCCACCCGCCAGGGCCGCCCTTGCGCGCCCTTGGCAGATCGACATGCCCTCCGGGAGTGCCTTCCAGAAAATGCTCCACGGCATCTGGAGACCGGCTCTGATAGAGGCGAAGCAGTACGTCGTTATGGCCGTCGAATACGGGGATGATATCGCTCATGAAGGAATTTGCCTGCCTGCGCTGCTGCGCCAGTTGAATCTGTTCCTTCACTTCTATGCAAGGCTGCGGCAGGACGCAAATCGCGTTTATGCCTGCACACGCCAGTCTCGACGGGCTTACGCCGAACGTTTTTAAACCCCGGTCAGGAGGGGACCACAAACTGAGAAGAGCCCGCTTGTGACTGGCCGCACTCTGGAGATCTTGTCACGCGCTGTCAGCGCATTGCCATAAGGTTGGCAATCAATGCCTTCGCTGCGGATGGCAGCGGGATGCGCGCGTCTGCCGGGCTCTGCGGGGAAGCGGCGCCCCCTTGAGCAGGGCGCCGCCGCCTGACGATCCGTCGGGGGAGGCGCAGGAGCTTGCGCGCCGCTGTCTTGATATAGGCGTGGCGCATGTCGCGCAGGTAAAGTTCAAGGGCAATGGGATCGCGCGAGACGAGCTTCCTCAAATGCTCCCGGACAGAATGCAAATGTCGGTCGGACACAGGTGCCTCCCTCGCCAACTCCGCTGCGTCGCGAAGCCCGTGGCTTCTGGTTTCAGGCGAGAATGGCAACCGATTGTTTGCAGATTATTAGAAGCGCGACGCCCGCGACTGCGCTACAGGCAGGCGGTCGGAGAGCGTGAGGTGCATGGCGCTGCCCCTTTGACGCGCAGACAAGGCAAGGTCGATACTTCCAATGAACTACTCTGGCACCTTTTCTGCGCGGGCAGCTTCGACAACGTCGGGGCCGAACCTTGCGCCAAGCAGGACTTCCGCGCCCTTCATGAATGAACGCGCGTGCTCTGGATCGCGGAAGAGCCGCGCAATGTAGAAATGACCGTATCGAAGCGTTGCCAACGCCTCCCGGCGATCAAGATCGGCCAGGGGCTCAGACCACCCCGGCTCACCGGGGTCCACGTCAGGCGGTACGAACAAAAGCCGTGTTTGACGGTACTCGTATGGGTGTTCTTCTGCGTATTCGGCGATGACACGTCTGGCCAACGCTGCATCGCCGGATGAGATCGCCACCTCACAGAGCATCGCCCGCAGATAGACGGAGAAATAATATTGCTCGGGTGCGAGCTCTAGCCCGGCCCTGAACAGGGCGGTTGCCTGTTCCAGTTCACCCTCCCACATGCGTATCTGTCCCAGTATGGCATAGGCCGCGCCCAACGCTGTGGTCTGGCAGAAGGCGCTCTCGGCCATTTCAACGGCAAGACGGTCATGGCCGCGATCGACAAAATAGAGAAATTTTGCCAGCCCAAGCGCCGTCATCGGATCGTCCTGCATCGCCACTGTCGCGGGGAGGACGAGCGCCTCGATCTCATCAAGGTCGGCGCGACGCCGGTCATGCTGCATCAGTTGCCTGGCTCCTCCCATCACACCACGCATGTGGATGGCGGTTGCAAGAAGCAGGGCCGTGCGATGATCGGGCGACGTTTCATAGAGGGCGCGCAAACGCTTCTCGGCCTCGACCCAGTTTTGCTTGCCGGCAAGTTGCTCGGACGTTTCATGAAGGCGCATCGGCAGAGGCGGCTCGGTCGGAGCGGCATGCAATGGTGCCTCTGTCAGCGTTTTCCACAAAGCCTTTACGATGGATTCGCAGGTGTCATCGAGGGCAGGGCGTGTGCCAACCGCCGAAAGATCGGTTACCGTACATCGTTGAACGAAAAGAACGCGACCCGTCGGGAACGCTTTGAGTGTCAATGCGCAATCAAGCACATCGGCAGCGCCGGTCACAAAGTCGAGTTCGATCGCATATGCCGGTTTTTTCCCTTCAAACCGTGTCGGCGACGGACACACAGGGTCTATGACCACCTTGTGCCCCCTGTTGGTGCGCAGCGTTAATCCCACTTGAAGTTGTTCGGCAAAATGCCGGGCGGCAGCAACGAATTGCGGCGCTTCGGGGACACCCCTAAGCGGACCGATCACGATGAAGGCATTGGCGGTGGAGACCGCAGGAGAAGCCGCCATCCAGTAATAGCCCTCACCATACTGGGTCGCGATGTAACGGGGCCGGCGGACCGTGTCTCCCAGTTTCCGTCGCAGACGGTTTATGATGAAATCCACGCTGCGGTCGGAAACGTCCGGATCGGCGCCTGTCATCGCATCAAGCAGGCGGTCGCGGGAGACTATCCGGCCTTGATTTCGCACGAGCATGCGCAATACCGAGCGCTCGGCACGCGTGAACCGCAGTCGGTTCCCATCCTCATCGGTTGCAAACAGAAAGTCCTGATCAAATCGCACGACCCCCCTCCGGCTCGAAACAGTGCCTTCCTCAAGACGAATAGTCATTCATGCGCGCACGCGTCGCAGTTCGTGGCTTCGCCCCTTCTGCAATGCGCCATCACGCAGCCGGTCTCTTCTCCCATGCCAGGTCAAACACCGTCGGCCCTGAAGACCAGCATCTGACCATTGTCGACGCTGACACGCCGAAAGTGAATACTGTCAGTTTCAGAAGTTCGTGAGATGGCATCTATGCGCAGGGGCTCATTACCGGCAAGGAACCGATCCGGGTCGCGTCGTGCCCGCAGGCGCGTCGGGCCGCGGCGATTTCGCCGCAAGACACTGATGGCGTTTAAAAGAAGAGGCCTTCGGGGATGTCGGATCTCTGATTGCCAGCGGGAGGACCGGCCAGGCGGACCGTTGCGGCGATCGCCGGTTCGTCAATGGCGAGATGGGCTGCATCGGGTTTGGCCGGCGCATCGGCATGTTTTCGCTCACAACGCTCGGAAAGACGGGGAATTCAGGCGCCCGCCGCAGAACAGGTTGACGCCGCAATACGAGGCGCGGTAAAGGCGAAGCCGTAAAAGGCATTCGGCAGCAAAACGGTAGCAACGCCCTGACCAGGCGATGCGGAAACCTGAAAAATGCTAACGAAACCAATGCCTGGAGGGATGGCCGAGCGGTTGAAGGCACCGGTCTTGAAAACCGGCAGGCGGGTGACCGTCTCGTGGGTTCGAATCCCACTCCCTCCGCCATTTTTCCTTCGGGGTCCGTTCCTGGCACATGGTTTACATTCGATACCGGAGAGTTGGGCAGCCTCATCTGCGGGGCTGAACAGCCAACCGTCGCGACGGTATGCCACGCAAAGGTGATTGGTGTGTGCAGGGGCGGGCGCTTATAGGGAATGCTGAATTCAAGATGCGCGGTCGGCGCTTTCGGTTCGGGAAGAAGCATGGCGATTGATGTGGGATATCTGAGCGCGGCAGGTGCAGGGGCGCTGTCATTTCTGTCACCCTGTGTCTTGCCGCTTGTGCCGCCCTATCTGTGTTATATGGCGGGCATTTCGGTCGAGCAGTTCAAGGGCGAGGACGCCGGTGATGGAGAGCGACTTTCCACCGGCACCACGCGTCTTGCGCTCTTTTCCGCCTCGCTCTCATTCGTGCTCGGGTTCACCACGGTCTTCGTGCTTCTGGGAGCAGGGGCCTCCACCATCGGTTCTGTCCTGCGGATCTGGCAGCAGGAGCTTGCCATGGTGGCCGGGATTGTCATCATCGTCATGGGGCTGAATTTCCTCGGCCTGGTGCGCATTCCGTTTCTGTCGCGCGAAGCCCGCATGCAGGCGGGCGGGAAGCCTGCCACGAAGCTTGGCGCCTATGTGATGGGGCTGGCCTTTGCATTTGGCTGGACCCCGTGCATCGGACCGGTGCTCGGTCCGATTCTGACGCTTGCTGGCGGGCGCGAGACCGTGACCGATGGTGCATTGCTTCTGGCGGTCTATTCGCTGGGACTTGGTGTTCCTTTTCTTCTCGCAGCGCTTTTCTCCGGAAGTTTCATGCGTTTCCTTTCCCGCTTCCGCATGCATCTGGGCCGCGTCGAAAAGGTGATGGGCGGGCTGCTTGTGGTGGCCGGTGTCCTTTTCTTAACCGGCGGTATGCAATCCATGGCTTTCTGGCTTCTTGAAACCTTTCCGGCCCTTGGCAAACTCGGCTGAGAGTGGATTGGTGCCTTTCGGGCAGGATGCTAGAAAAGGCGAATCGTCAGAAAGCACAACGGGCATCAATCCATGAGCGAACGCACCTGCCTATCGGTTATTCTCGCAGCCGGCGAAGGCACGCGCATGAAGAGCGCGACGCCAAAGGTGCTGCACAGGATTGCCGGGCTGGAAATGCTCGGCCATGTCACACACGCGCTCGATGCGGCAGGTGCCGGCGACAAGGCGCTGGTCGTGGGACACGGGGCCGAGGCGGTGTCACAGGCCGCCGAAACCTTTGCACCCGGCGCCGAGACATTCGTTCAGGCGCAGCGGCTTGGCACGGGACACGCCGTGCTCGCGGCACGCGCTGCGATTGCCCGCGGCTATGACGATATTCTTGTCACCTTTGGCGACACGCCGCTGATCGCGCCCGATGCTCTACAGGCGATGCGCGCTGAGCTTCGCACGGGCGCGGACATCGTCGTCATGGGGTTTCGCACCGAGCGGCCCACCGGCTATGGGCGGCTGATCCAAGATGGCGAGGCGCTGATCGCCATCCGCGAGGAGAAGGACTGCACTGAAGAGGAGCGCCGCATCACCTTCTGCAATGGCGGCGCAATGGCGCTGGCCGGCAAGCGGGCACTCGAACTCCTTGAAGCCATCGGCAACGACAACGCGAAGGGCGAATACTACCTGACCGACATTGTCGAGATCGCCACGGCACGCGGACTGAAGGTGCGCGCGATCGAGGCCGACTACGAAAGCGCGCTCGGCATCAACAATCGCGCCGAACTCGCTGCAGCCGAAGCAATCTGGCAACAGCGTCGCCGCAGCGCGGTGATGCTCGACGGGGTAACCCTGATCGCACCCGAAACCGTGTATTTTTCGCATGACACCGTTATCGGGCGCGACACGGTCATCGAGCCGAATGTCTTCTTCGGCCCCGGGGTGAGGATCGGGGAAAACGTCATCCTCAGAGCCAATTCTCATCTCGAGGACGCCCGTGTCGATGCGGGTGCATCCATCGGCCCATTCGCGCGGCTGCGTCCGGGCGCCGAAATCATGGATGGTGCGAAGGTGGGCAATTTCGTGGAGATCAAGAAGACGCGCGTGGAGCCGGGGGCCAAGATCCCCCACCTGTCTTATGTGGGCGATGCGCGCGTGGGTGCAAAGGCCAATCTGGGCGCAGGCACCATCACCTGCAATTATGACGGGTTTTCGAAACATTTCACCGATATCGAGCCTGGCGCTTTCGTGGGCACCAACTCGTCTCTGGTGGCTCCAGTTACCATCGGGGCGGGCGCCTATGTTGCTTCCGGCAGCGTGATCACCGAATCCGTACCCGCCGACGCGCTGGCTTTCGGCCGCGCCCGACAGTCCAACCGGGAGGGGCTGGGAAAGCGTCTGCGCGACCGGCTGGCGGCGCTCAAGGCGCGTCGCTCAAAGACGTGAGGCAGGGGTATCGCAAGCGGCCCTTCTGGCTTGATACGAAATGAAAGACTTGTTGATTTTCATCCTCTTGTTCCGCGTCCTAGAACAATCGCGTGAATCGGGGTCTGACTGTTTGGTGGGAGGCTGAGACAGCCATATGTGTGGAATTGTGGGCATTGTCGGGCAGGTGCCGGTGGCGCCGCTCATCGTAGACGCGCTGAAGCGGCTTGAATATCGCGGCTATGATTCCGCCGGTGTCGCGACCCTGGATCACGGCAGGCTCGACCGCCGCCGTGCCGAAGGCAAGCTGGTCAATCTGGAGAAGAGGCTCGGCGAGGAGCCGCTTGGCGGCATGATCGGCATCGGGCACACGCGCTGGGCAACCCATGGCGTTCCCAACGAGACCAACGCACATCCCCATTTCGCCGGCGACGTGGCGGTGGTTCACAACGGCATCATCGAAAATTTCGCGGAACTGCGTGACGAGCTGAAGGCCCACGGTGTCGCGTTCTCCTCGCAGACCGATACGGAAGTGGTCGCACATCTGGTGGCGCGTGAGCTGGACAGGGGAGCAACGCCGCAGGATGCGGCCTTCGCGGCGCTGAAGCGATTGCGCGGCGCCTTTGCGCTCGCCATCCTGTTCCGCGGCGATGAGGGCATGATCGTCGGCGCACGCAATGGCCCTCCGCTCGCGGTCGGTCATGGCGAGGGCGAGATGTATCTTGGCTCCGACGCGATCGCGCTGGCGCCCTTCACCAACACCATCACCTATCTCGAAGATGGTGACTGGGTGGTGGTGCGCCGTGACGGTGTGGAGATATTCGGCATGGATGGTCAGCCGGTGGAGCGCGCTCACCAGCAGTCGGTCGGCACCAGCCTGCTTGTCGACAAGGGCAACCACCGGCATTTCATGGAAAAGGAAATCCACGAACAGCCGGAAGTCATTTCCCACACACTCGCCCATTATCTGAATTTCGCCGAGGGCACGGTGGCGGATTTCGACCTGCCATTCGATTTTGCTAAGATCGACCGTCTCTCCATTTCGGCCTGTGGCACGGCATATCTGGCCGGACTGATCGGAAAATACTGGCTTGAACGCTATGCGCGCCTGCCCGTCGACATCGATATCGCCTCAGAGTTCCGCTACCGCGAAATGCCGCTGTCGAAATCCAGCGCGGCACTTTTCATCTCGCAGTCGGGCGAAACGGCCGACACGCTGGCCTCGCTGCGCTATTGCCGGAGCGAGGGCGTGCCGATCGCCTCCATCGTGAATGTGCGCGAATCGACCATCGCACGCGAGAGTGACGGAATATTCCCCACACTGGCTGGTCCAGAAATCGGCGTTGCATCGACCAAGGCTTTCACCTGCCAGCTCAGCGTTCTTGCAGCGTTGACGCTAAGAGCGGCCAAGGCGCGCGGAACGATTTTGCCCGATGAAGAAAAGGCGCTTGTTCGCCAGCTTTCCGAGGCGCCACGCTTTGCCTCACAGGCACTCAAGCTGAGCCCGGGCATCGAGAAGGTGGCACGCGAACTCTCGCATGTGCGCCACGTCCTTTATCTCGGACGGGACACGAACTACCCGCTGGCACTCGAAGGGGCGCTAAAGCTCAAGGAAATCTCGTATATTCATGCCGAAGGCTATGCTGCCGGCGAGCTGAAGCATGGGCCGATTGCCCTGATCGACGAGCAGATGCCGGTGATCGTGATTGCTCCGTATGACCGCATTTTTGAAAAAACCGTCTCGAACATGCAGGAAGTGGCCGCGCGCGGTGGACGCATATTCCTGATCACGGATGAAAAGGGCGCCAGAAACGCCACGCTCGACACGCTGGAGAGCGTGGTGTTGCCGGATGTGCCCGAGTTCGCCGCGCCGATTATCCATGCACTTCCGGTTCAGATGCTCGCCTATCATACGGCGGTCATCATGGGGACGGATGTGGATCAACCCCGCAATCTTGCGAAGTCGGTTACGGTGGAGTAGCGGTTCTGGGCTGTCATATGGCGGCCCGAATTCCTATTCTATAGTACGGCCCGGTGGCGTAGTGTCCGCCGGGCTGATCTTCGTCAATCACTCCATTCGAGGCCCGTTTCCGCATCATGATGACTCGCTTGCGCAATTATTTTCTCACGGGCTTTATTGTTACCGCCCCGCTCGCGATCACGGCCTATCTGGCGTGGTCGATGATCGGGTGGGTCGATTCCTGGGTCAAACCCTACATTCCCTTCCGCTACAATCCTGACAATTACCTGCCTTTCGCCCTGCCGGGTTTCGGCCTCATTGTCGCGCTGATCCTGATCACCCTGATCGGTTTCCTGACAGCCAATTTCATTGGTCGCACGATTGTCCATACCGGCGAAAGCATTCTGGGACGCATGCCTCTCGTGCGCAGCGTCTATCGCGGGTTGAAACAGATTCTTGAAACCGTTCTCTCCGAGCGGTCGGATACATTCAAGAAGGTCGGTCTGATCGAATATCCCCGCAAGGGCCTGTGGGCGCTGGTTTTCATCGCCACGGAGACGCGCGGTGAAGTTCAGGCCAAGATTGACGACGATGCCGGGCAGACCATCGCGGTCTTTCTCCCGACCACGCCCAACCCCACCTCCGGTTACCTGTTATTCGTTCCCAGAAAAGACGTGATCGAGTTGAAAATGACGGTTGAGGAGGGGGCCAAGCTTGTCATCTCCGCGGGGCTTGTGGCGCCGGAATATCATGCAAAGACAGAGGCGCTTGCCGCCGAGGCGAAGGCAAAGACCGCTCAGCCTGCCCGCAGCAAGCGAACCGCCTCATCGCGCCCGAAGAGATAGAGAAGTATCCGCAGCGCTTCACCGCGTGGGGACTGCAGCTCCGGATCGCGTGACAGGATGAGCCGCGCATCGTCGCGTGCGGCCTGCAAAAGCTCCATATGGGCCTCGATCCGGGCCACGCGGAAGCCCGGCGTTCCCGACTGCTTGGTTCCCAGAAGATCGCCTTCACCGCGCAGTTTGAGGTCTTCCTCCGCAATCACGAAACCGTCTTCGGTGTCGCGCATGACTTCCAGTCTTCTCGTTGCCGTCTCACCGAGCGGCCCCTTGTAGAGGAGCACGCAGGAAGAGGCGAGCGCACCACGCCCCACGCGCCCGCGCAGCTGGTGCAGTTGCGCCAGGCCGAAACGTTCTGCGTGTTCGATCACGATGATCGTCGCGTCGGGCACATCGACGCCCACCTCAACCACTGTCGTGCCGACGAGAATTCGTGTCTGACCGTCCTTGAAGGCACGCATTGCCGCGTCCTTGTCGGTGGGTTTCATGCGCCCGTGAATAAGGCCGACTGCGTTTCCGAAGACCTTTTGCAATGAGCTGTGCCGGTCCTCCGCCGACATCAGTTGAAGCTCTTCGGATTCTTCGACAAGCGGGCAGATCCAGTAGACTTTCTGCCCCTCAGACAGCGCTTTCGTGATGCGGTCCACCAGTTGGGGCAGGCGTTCGACGGGCAGTGTGACGGTGCGGATCGGCTGTCGGCCGGCGGGTTTTTCGGTCAGGCGCGATACATCCATGTCGCCGAAGGCGGAGAGGACCAGTGTGCGCGGGATGGGGGTCGCCGTCATGACTAGCATGTCGGGCGCATTGCCCTTGGCCGTCATGGCCAGACGCTGGTGCACGCCAAAGCGGTGCTGTTCGTCGACCACAGCGAGCGCGAGATCGCGGAACTCAACCGTTTCCTGAAAGAGCGCATGCGTGCCGATGACGAAATGGACGGAACCGGAGGCGATCTCTTCGAGAATGTGCTGGCGCTCCCGTCCCTTCTCACGCCCCGTCAGAACTGCAACGCGAAGACCTGCGGCCTGTGCCAGCGGTGTGATGGTTGCTGCGTGCTGGCGGGCGAGTATTTCGGTCGGTGCCATGAGAGCCGACTGGCCACCCGCCTCGGCAGCGCGGGCCATGGCAAGGAGTGCCACAACGGTCTTGCCGGCTCCCACATCGCCCTGCAGGAGACGCACCATGCGCTCTTCGCCGGCAAGATCTTCCAGGATATCGCGCACGGCCTCTTCCTGCGCTCCGGTCAACGAATAGGGCAGGGCATGACGGATCATTTTCTCGAAACGACCATCGCCCTTGAGAGGCCGACCGGAGAGGCGCTTAACCTTTGCGCGCACCAGCGCCAGCGAAAGCTGGCCAGCGAGAAATTCGTCATAGGCGATGCGTCGCCAGGCGGGACTTTCAGGCTGGACCTCCTCGGGCGCCTGCGGATCGTGAAGCCGTTCAAGCGCTTCACTGAAAGGCGGCATGCGGTTTCGCGACAGAAAGCTCTCGTCCTGCCATTCAGGCAGGGTGGGAAGCCGCTCCAGCGATTGTGATATGGCGCGGCGCAGCACTTTCGCCGAAAGGCCGGCGGTCAACGGGTAGACCGGTTCCAGCATTGGCAGGGTGTGGGCCTCGGCAGCCGGCACGACAAAATCGGGATGCACCATGGAGGCGCGGCCGTTGAACCACTCCATCCGCCCGCTCACGAGAACCTTTTCGCCCTCGGGCAAGATTTTCTCGATCCACGGCGCGCGGGCATGGAAAAAGGTGAGGGCGATCTCTCCCGTTTCGTCAAAGGCGAAGACCCGATAGGGCACGTTCCGGCGACCCGGCGGAGAGGGATGATGGCGGCCCACCGTCAGATCCAGCGTGACGATCGATCCTTCCTGCGCATTGGCAATGCCGGGGCGGCTGCGCCGGTCGATGAGGGAATGCGGCAGCACGAAAAGAAGGTCGCCCACGCGAATCTCGCGTCCGGCGATATCACCGGGAACGATGTTTGCCAGAAGATCGGCAAGTTTCGCACCCACGCCATCGAGCGCGGTCACGGGGGCAAAAAGGGGATCAAGCATTGAAGGACGCATCCTGTCATGATTAAGGCCCAAATTCGCCGACGCAAGGCTGACAGATGCTCATGCACACGCTATATCCGCCCGGGCGACCGACCGCTGCATTGCAGGAAAGCGAAACCATGACAGGCACAACCCGTTCCAGCCACGATCTCGACCCGCGCCGCCGCCGGGCGCTTGTGCGCGCATGGCGCCGTGGCATGCGTGAAATGGATCTTGTGCTGGGTGGATTTGCCGATGCCGAGATCGACCGGCTCAGTAACGACGAGATGGATCAGTTTGAAGCCATTCTGAGCGTTCCGGATACCAACCTTTTCAAGTGGGTTACGGGCGAAATGCCCGTACCAGCCGATTATGACACGCCGTTGTGGGGCCGGATCATCGCATCGCAGGGACGCTGAGGCAGGACGTCTATGAAACTGATCAATGCTCTGAAACTGCCACGCGCGGGTGCCGGTGCCGTTACCGTCGATGGTGTCGCAGACGGGTTTGAAGCATTCGCCCTGGCAGCGACCGCGCGCGAGGTGGCGCCGGACGGTCCGATCATCTTTGTCCTTCGTGACGGGCAGCGTCTTCCGGCGCTGGTCGATACGCTTCGGTTCGTGGATCCCGGCCTGCCGGTCCTCGATCTTCCGGCGTGGGATTGTCTTCCCTATGACCGCGTGTCGCCCGGGGCGGATGCCGCAGCGCGCAGGCTTGCCGCCATGAACGCGATGGCGGAACTGCGTGCGAAACCGCACCGGGCCGCGGTGATTGTCAGCGCCAATGCGCTGTTGCAGCGCATGCCGCCGGCAGACCAGATCGGAGCGCAGGGCTTTTTTGCCCGACCGGGCAATCAGGTCGACATGACGGCGCTGACGGCGCGGCTTGAAACCAGCGGTTTCGAGCGCGTTTCGACCGTGCGCGATGTGGGCGAATATGCGGTGCGCGGCGGCATTCTCGATCTCTTCGCACCCGGCTGGGACGAGGCGCTGCGTCTCGATTTCTTCGGCGATACGCTCGAATCGATCCGCGCCTTCGACATCGCCACCCAGCGCACGACCGGCCAGCGCAAGGAAGTCTCGCTCCAGGCCATGAGCGAGATCACGCTTTCACCCGAGGTGATCAGCCGGTTCCGACGCAACTATATCGAAACTTTCGGTGCGCCTTCGCGCGACGATGCGCTTTATAGCGCGGTCAGCGAGGGGCGGCGTTTCGCCGGAATGGAACACTGGCTTCCGCTGTTTCACGAGCGGCTCGACAGTGTGCTCGATTATCTGCCCGAAGCGCCGGTCGTGTTCGATCATCTGGCCGAGGAGGCGCTTGGTGAACGGCATGCGCTGATTGTCGATCATTATGAGGCGCGGCGCGCACAGATGGAGGGCACGGAGCTCGGTGGTGCCGTGCCCTACAAGCCGGTTCCGCCTGAAACGCTCTATCTCGATCCCAAGGAAATCAACGCGGCCGCAGCCGAGAGGCGTGTGGTCCATTTCACGCCCTTTGCAACGCCGGAGACCAGCAAGGCCCGCATTTATCATGCGGGTGCGGAGGCGGGACGCAATTTTGCAGAGGAGCGCGCCGATCCGAACGCCAACGTTTTCGATCACGCGGTCAAGCACATCGGAGCCCTGCGCGCCAATGGCAAACGTGTGCTGATTGCGGGCTGGAGCGACGGTTCGGCAGAACGGCTTTCCCAGATCCTTGCCGAACACAATCTCGGCAATGTCGCCCGTGTCGACACACTGGCTGATCTGGAGAAATTGCCAAAGCAGCAGGCAGGCATCGGTATCCTGCCGCTGGAAGCCGGCTTCGAGACCGCCGACCTTGTCGTCATCGGCGAACAGGACATTCTGGGCGACCGACTGGTGCGGCGCGCCAAAAAACGCAAGAAAGCTTCGGATTTCATCTCTGAGGTGGCCGCGCTTTCGGCCGGCGACATCGTCGTGCATGCCGATCACGGCATTGGTCGTTTCATCGGTCTCAAGACCATCGAGGCGATGGGCGCGCCTCATGACTGTCTTGAGCTTCGCTATGCGGGTGACGACCGGCTGTTCCTGCCCGTCGAAAACATCGAGCTTCTTTCGCGCTACGGGTCTGATGGACCAGACACCATGCTCGACAAGCTGGGCGGTGTGGCCTGGCAGTCGCGCAAGGCAAAGCTGAAGAAGAAGCTTCTGGAGATGGCGGGCCATCTGATCCGGATCGCCGCCGAACGCGAGATGCGGCCCGGCGTGAAACTGGCTCCGCCCGAAGGCCTTTACGGCGAGTTTGCCGCGCGTTTCCCCTATGAGGAAACCGATGATCAGCAGGCAGCCATCGATGCCGTGCTCGACGATCTGGGGTCGGGCCGCCCCATGGATCGCCTGATCTGTGGCGATGTGGGTTTCGGCAAGACGGAAGTGGCTTTGCGTGCGGCTTTTGTCGCGGCGATGGAGGGGCTGCAGGTGGCCGTTGTCGTGCCAACCACGCTGCTTGCCCGCCAGCATTTCAAGACGTTCCGTGACCGTTTTGCCGGTCTGCCACTGCGCGTGCGTCAGGCCTCGCGCCTTGTCGGCGCGAAGGAGCTTTCCGAAACCAAGAAAGGCATTGCCGACGGTACGGTCGACATCGTGGTGGGCACGCATGCGCTTCTCGGCGGTTCGGTTTCGTTCAAGAATCTCGGTCTTCTCATCATCGATGAGGAGCAGCATTTCGGTGTGAAGCACAAGGAGAGGCTGAAGGATCTGAAGTCGGACATCCACGTGCTCACCCTGTCGGCCACACCGATCCCGCGCACGTTGCAACTGGCGCTGACGGGTGTGCGCGAGCTTTCGCTCATCACCACGGCACCGGTGGACCGCATGGCGGTTCGCAGCTTCATCTCGCCGGTCGACCCGCTCGTCATCCGCGAGACGCTTTTGCGCGAGCGTTATCGTGGCGGCCAGAGCTTCTATGTCGTTCCGCGCATTTCGGATCTGGCGGAGGTGCGCGCGTTCCTCGAAGAGCATGTGCCGGAGCTGAAAGTGGCGACCGCCCATGGGCAATTGCCGCCCGGCGAACTCGACGACATCATGAACGCGTTCTATGACGGCCAGTATGATGTCCTCCTGTCCACGACGATCGTGGAATCGGGCCTCGATATCCCCACGGCCAACACGCTGATCGTGCACCGCGCCGATATCTTCGGCCTCTCGCAGCTCTATCAGCTGCGTGGACGCGTGGGACGCTCCAAGGTGCGTGCCTATGCGCTCTTCACCCTGCCGCCCAACCGGACACTCACAACGACCGCCGAACGGCGGCTCAAGGTGCTCCAGTCGCTCGACACGCTGGGCGCGGGATTCCAGCTTGCAAGCCACGATCTCGACATTCGCGGCGCCGGCAACATTCTGGGGGAGGAACAGTCCGGTCACGTGAAGGAGGTGGGCTACGAGCTTTACCAGCAGATGCTGGAAGAGGCGGTTGCCGAACTCAAGGGATCGGATGAGGCGGTCGATACCGGCTGGTCGCCGCAGATCACGGTCGGAACCGCCGTCATGATCCCCGAATCCTACGTTTCAGACCTGCAGTTGCGGCTCGGTCTCTACCGCCGCATCGCAGAGCTGGAGACGCCCGAGGAGATCGACGCCTTTGGTGCGGAACTCATCGATCGTTTCGGACCGCTTCCCCAGGAGGTGGAACACCTCTTGAAGATCGTTTTCATCAAGGCGCTGTGTCGCAAGGCCAATGTGGAAAAGCTCGACGCCGGCCCCAAGGGCGCGGTGGTGCATTTCCGCAATCAGGAATTCCCCGAACCCGTGGGGCTCGTGCGCTTCATTGGCGAACAGGGGTCATTGGCAAAAATCCGTCCCGACCAGAGCATCGTTTTCATTCGCGACTGGCCGACACCGGAAAAACGGCTTGCCGGTTCTGCCGTCATCATGACGCAGCTTGTGCGGTTGATCGAGAAAAAGGCGGCCTGACGCAGAGCCGCCTTCTGCGGGACTGCCTCAGTCCTGCCCGCGGTCCAGCGTGCCATCGGCCCGGGCCTGCGCCACCTGGCGGATCGCATCGGCCAGTGTGGCGGGCTCCTGTGCCCCGACGACCGCATAGCGGCCTTCAAGCAGAAAACAGGGAACTCCGGTCACGCCCATCTGCTGCGCGGTGGCGATTTCCTGTTCCACCTCTGCCTTGTCGGCATCGGTTGCCAGTAACGTCTCGACCACGGCCGCATCCATGCCTGCATCCCTTGAAGCCTGAATGAGCACGGCTGCGTCACCGATATTCGCGCCTTCTTCGAAGTAGAGCGCGAAAAGACGTCCCACGAGCAAGTCCTGAACACCCGGTTCGGCGGTCGCAGCCCATCGGATCACCCGGTGGGCATTGAGCGTGTTCGGAGTGGTTTCAATGGCATCGAAATTGAAATCGATGCCTTCCGCCGCTCCGGCAGCACTGATCTGCTGATGCATCTGGAGAATGCGATCCCCGTCGCCGAACTTCTCGCTCAGATAGTCGTGACGGCTCTTGCCTTCGGGTGGAATGGCGGGGTCGAGCTGGAAAGGCCGCCAGCGCAGATCGACCGCAAGGTCCGGCACCGCCTCGAGCGCTTTCTGCAAGCGCGCGCGCCCCACATAGCACCATGGGCATACAACGTCGGATACGACGTCGATGGTAACGGGAAGAGACATGATTCAGGCCTTAATCTGCGTCTGGTTTGTGCCACCAGGTCTGCAGCTTGTATCCATAGAGCGGTGTTTTTTCCGGGTGTGCCAGATCGTTCCAGTAGGCCACCCACTCGTCGCTGTCGTGCTGCATCGGCACGACATAGGCTCCCGACATCAACAGCCGGTCGAGCGCGCGCACGGCGGCAGCGTAATCATCCATGTCGCGCGCGTTCAGCATCGCGTCGATCATGGCGTCGATTGCCGGGTCGGCAGCGCCCGACAGGTTGAAACTGCCTTCGGCCTCCGCGGCGGCAGATCCCCAGCGGTTGATCTGCTCGATGCCGGGCGACAGCGAACCGGAAAAGCCCACCGAAGCGATGATCACATCGAAATCATAGCGCTGTTTGCGCTGCTGGGCCTGTGAATCGTCCAGCAGTCGGATCGACACATCGATGCCGATTTTCCTGAGGGCGCGCTGGAAAACGGCTGCCAGTTTTTCGCCTTCCTCGGATGTGACGAGAATTTCAAAGGTGAGAGCCTCGCCCTCGGCATTCACCAGAGCGTTGCCTTCAAGACTGTAGCCGGCCTCCTGCAGCATTTTCAGCGCGTCACGCATTTCAGTGCGCCCAATGGGGGCACCGGCCATCTCGGCCTTGCCATAGGTGCCGTCCATGACCTCGGGCGTCACCCGGTCGGCATAGGGTTCAAGAAGGGCGCGTTCACGCTCATCCGCAGGTTTCCCAAGCGCCGAAAGATGAGAGCCCTGCCAGTAGCTGAGCGTACGCTCATATTCGCCACGCAACACGTTCTTGTTGACCCAGCCAAAATCATAGAGTGTGGACAGAGCGCGGCGCACCTTCGGGTCGGAAAATTTCTCGCGGCGGGTGTTGAAGAAAAACCCCGTGACTGCCGGCGGTACGCCATTGGTGAAGGTTTCGCTGACAACCTTGCCCTCACGCGCGGCGGGAAAGTCGATGCCATGCTGGCGGCGCACCGGATCGGACTCGGCATAAACCGAGCAGATGCCCTTCTTGAACGCCTCGATCATCGAATTGGCGTTCAGGAAATATTCGATCGTGACCTTGTCGAAATTGTCGAAACCGCGTTTTGAAGGGATGTCTTCACCCCAGTAATCCGGATTTCGGGAGAAAACGATGCGGCGACCGGGTTCGACTTGCGAGATGCGATAGGCGCCGCTGCCAGTGACCGGCTTCAGCGTCGTCTGATCGAAGGTCTCGATGTCGAAGGCGTGTTCGGGGATGATCGGCGTCATGGCGACAATCAGCGGAAACTCGCGATCGGCCTTGTCGTTGAAGGTGAAACGCACGCTGTGATCGCCGGTCTTCTCGATCTTTTCGATCTTGGCCATGCGACTGGAATAGGGCGGGCGCCCCTTCTGCGTGTAGGCTTCATAGGTGAAGATAACATCCTCGGGCGTGACGGGCTCGCCATCGGACCATTTGGCATCCGGGTTCAGGTTGAACTGCGCATAGCTGCGGGCCTCGTCCATCTCCACGCTTTCGGCCAGCAGCCCGTAGAGCGAGAACGGTTCGTCGGCGGAGCGCATCATCAGTGGCTCGAACACCAGATTGCCGAAGATCGTATCGATTATGCCGCGTGCGGTGGTGCGCATGCTCTTGAGAATGAAGGGATTGAGATTGTCGAACGATCCGACAACACAATAGGTCACGTCTCCGCCTTTGGGGGCATCCGGATTGACATAGGAAAAATGGCCGTAATCCGCCGGCAGCGCCGGTGTTCCGTGCATGGCCACGCCGTGCATCGGTTCGGCCTGCGCCGACAGGGCGAGCCCCGAGGTGATCAGGCCGGCAGAAATCGTGAAACGAAGGGTTTTGAGGGCAGCAAACATCGACGCACCTTTGGCGGGAAATCGAGCGGATCCATGATTCGCCGGGAAGCGTAACACAGCGCGTGGGTTTTTCAGGGCATCCGGCGGATCGTGTGATGTTTGCCGCACCTTGCCACAAAGTCCAGCGAAATGCTCGGACGGGCTGGATTCATGCCGCATGGCGGTGTAACACGCGGCCAAGGGTCATGCTGTCGCCGCATTTTCACAACAGGTGACGCATGCATCCATATCCTGGCGCTGTGCATTTAGAGGAACTGAGCCATATGAAAAGCCTGAACGCGAAAGCAATCCGCACCCTGTTCGTCCTTGCCGGCGCCGCCTGTGTGGCCGCAAGCGGAGCTGGTGTCGCCGCCGCGCAACAGCAGCAGCCGCCGCAGGGCTGGTTCAAGGCCTGCACCAAACAGGAAGACGTGGATATCTGCAACGTGCAGAACGTTCTCGTCGCAGAAACCGGCCAGATGATCACCGGCGTCAGCCTTATCGAGGTGAAGGGCAAGGTAAACCGCAAGGTCTTCCAGATCACGGTACCGACCGGCCGCATGGTGCCTCCCGGCATCGGCCTGCAGATCGATGGCGGACAGACGCAGAAGATCGACTATGCCATCTGCCTTCCGGACCGCTGCATTGCCGAAGCGCCGCTGACCGACCAGCTCGTCGCATCCTTCAAGCGCGGATCGGAACTGACGCTTACATCGGTCAACTTCCAGAACCAGCCGAACCCGATCAAGATGACGCTCTCCGGCTTCACCAATGCCTATGATGGCGATCCGCTGCCACAGTCCGACATCGAGGACCGGCAGAAGAAGCTTCAGGACTTCGTGAACAAGAACAACGAAGAGTTTACCGAGAAGCTGCGCGAGGCGCAGGAGAAGGCAAAGAAGGCCGAATAGCCTTCAACGCCGACCCGAGACAAAAAAACAGGGCCCCGGCGGCCCTGTTTTCGTTTGAAGTGTGTACCGGCGTCAGTGATGGATGCGTTCGCGCGGCTCGTAATGACCATCACCGGTTTCCACGAAGAATTCCGCCAATTGCGGATGCCTGACCGGTACGCCGGATTCGTCTGGCATCAAGTTCTGCTCCGAAACATAGGCCACATACTCCGTCTCCTCGTTTTCGGCGAGAAGGTGATAGAATGGCTGGTCCTTGCGCGGACGGACGTCCTCGGGGATCGCCTGATACCAGGCTTCGGTATTGTTGAATTCGGGGTCCACATCGAAAATCACGCCACGGAAGTCGAACACCCGATGGCGGACGACCTGCCCAATGCGA
The DNA here is from genome assembly GCF_040819555.1 of Nitratireductor sp. GISD-1A_MAKvit. Taxonomy (GTDB): domain Bacteria; phylum Pseudomonadota; class Alphaproteobacteria; order Rhizobiales; family Rhizobiaceae; genus Nitratireductor. The sequence goes on along the minus strand of NZ_CP161920.1, from coordinate 2,303,884 downwards.
AATTTTGCAGTTCCAATAGTTTGCATAATTATACCTCTGGCTCCCTATGTGGCGCAGCAGGAGCCACAATTCAATCCCGCAGGCTTGACGGGCAGGGGGCTCGCGGGCTAGCCGCCATGTATGGGCAATGCGTTTTGGGCGCGCTTTTGCGGGTCAAAGAAGCGAATGGTGGCCCAAACGGGGATGGGCCATGACCAGTGTCGCAGGACTTGTTCTGCCGTTTTTCGGATTGATCTTTATCGGTTACGCCGTCGCCCGGCTGAAACCGCATCCGGCCGATGCACTGGGCTGGATGAACACTTTCGTCATCTATGTAGCGCTTCCGGCGCTGTTTTTCCAGCTTCTTGCCAAAACGCCAATCGAGCGCCTGACCGAATGGGGGTATATCTTCGGCGCGGTTGCCTCAACCTACATCGTCTTTGCCATCATGTTTGCCGGGTCGATGCTGTCGGGACGCAGCTCCATCGCCGAAAGCACCATCAAGGGACTTGCCGCCAGCTACGGCAATATCGGCTATATGGGGCCGGGTCTGGCGCTGCTTGCCTTCGGTGAGGAGGCTGCGGTGCCTGTCGCTCTGATCTTCTGTTTTGAAAACATGATCCATTTTGCGGTGGCTCCCATGATGATGGCGATCTCGGGCGGCGGCGGAGAAAAACCGGGCCGGCTCGCGCTCGAAGTGGTGCGAAAGATCGTGCTGCATCCATTCATTCTGGCCACGGCAGCGGGCGTGACAGCCGCGGCACTCCACGTCGTGCCGCCAGTTCCCATCGAGCGCCTGCTCGCCTATCTCGCATCGGCAGCCGCGCCATGCGCCCTTTTTGCCATGGGCGTGAGCCTTGCGCTTCGCCCCCTGCGACGCGTGCCACACGAAGTGGGTGCAATCGTTGGTCTCAAGCTCATTCTTCACCCGGCGATCTGTTATGTCACGCTGAGCTGGATCGGTAATTTTTCCGAAAGCTGGGTGTTTTCCGCCGTGCTGCTGGCCTCTTTGCCGACGGCAACCAATGTGTTTGTCATCAGCCAGCAATATGGAGTGTGGATGGAGCGCGCCTCCGCCAGCGTGCTCATCACCACGCTTGTCTCGGTGGGCACCGTTACGGCTCTGCTCTACGCCATCACGAACGGGATTCTGCCGCCGGACCTCTTCCCCTGAAGGGAAGGAGAGCGGAAAAACCGCTGCCGGGCCGCATGCCTTCCCGCATGAAGAGCGCCCGTAGCGGGGGGACGCTGCCAACGATGGAAAGCCCGGCACTGCGTGCGAGCTGTGCTGGCAGAAAACCTGACAGAAGGGAGGCGTTCAAAAGGTTTACGGAGTTGGCGCGGGCAAGCACGTCCGCCCGCCGCGCTGCATGATAGCGGTTCATCGCTCCCGTGCCACCAGGATCGTCCGGGAACGCGCTGGCCACCGCAACGAGATCTTCCACATCGCGTATGCCCAGATTGAGGCCCTGTGCCGAGATTGGCGGGAAAACATGCGCGGCCTCGCCGACAAGCGCAACGCGGTTTTGCCCGAAACGCGACGGCATCAGCGTGCTGAGCGGGTAGATCTGACGCCCGGGCTCCACGGTCACGCGCCCCAGCATGGACGAAAACTGCTCCTCGATCCGCATCGAGAGCTCCTGATCGCCCAGACTGTTCATCCGTTCGGCATCCTCGGGGCGAAGCACCCAGACAAGACTGGACCGCATCCCGGGCAGGGGGACCTGGGTGCAGGGGCCGGTCTTTGTGTGTAGCTCCGTGGAGACAAAACCGTGCTCACGGGCGTGTTTGAAATTCAGCACGAGGGCGGCCTGCGGCAGGGTGCGTGTCTTTGCAGAAATGCCAGCAGCCGCACGCGCCGGCGAACCGCGCCCGTCTGCGGCAACAGCAAGTTTTGCCGCGATCATTTCACCGTTTTCGAGCTTCGCGGTAACCCGGTCGCCTTCGCAGGCCCATGTTTCGACGAGGCTTTCATGCCATTCAACCAGTGGTGCGGCGTTCACAGCCCTGGAAAGCACTTCCGTCAGGCGCGCATTGGGGATGTTCAAGCCAAAAAAATCTTCGCCGATTTCGCCGGCGTGAAACGTCACGGTGGGGCTGCGCACCAGTCGGCCCGTGGCATCCACGAGACGCATGGCCTTGAGCGGCGCGGTTTCCGGCAGCAGCTTTTCGAGAACGCCCAGCGGCTCGATCGCATCGAGCGAGGGGCGCATAAGCGCCACGGTTCTGCGGTCACGTCCCTGCGGGCGGGGGCCAACCAGTGTCACCGCAAGACCGGCATGGGCCAGCATCAGCGCGGCGATCAGGCCGGCCGGACCTGTTCCGGCCACGAGAATTTTGCGGTCACGATCGCCCACGGCTTCCATCCATCCCTGTTTGTGTCTTGATCGACAGGCTCGTTCCTGTCTTTGTCATGATGGGACGGGTCGGCGCAAGCTTCAACGCGGCGAAAGACCCCAGCCTGTGCCACGGGGACCGAAATGAGCTGCGACGATCAAGAACTGACCGCACTGACAGGGTCGCGCCAAACCGTGTATCAAACCGCGCGGCTGGCCTATCCGCTTTCGCTTGCCGCTCTCGTTGTGGCGGTTGTGACCTCGTGGATTTTCCTGGCCCTCATGGGCCTTCGAACGGCATCGGTCGCCCCGCGCTCGGCCGGACCCGGCGCGGCCTGGCTGCAGCATTTTCCCGACGTGGCGCTCCCGGCGCCTTTCGAGGCGTTTCTGGCCCTTTGTCTGACCCCCATCGGTGCCGGGAACGACTTGACGGCCTTTGTCCTTCTGACTTTCATGTGGTTCCTGATGGCACTCGCCATGATGCTGCCCTCTGCCGCTCCGCTGCTGCGCACTTACTGCGAGATTGCCGACACGGCCGCCCGAAAGGGAGAGAGTGTCGTGCACCCGATCGTGCTCGTGGCCGGCTATCTCACCGTGTGGCTTGCCGCGTCATTCGGCTTTGCGGGGATGGCGCTTGGCATTTCCATGATCTTGCCCGGCGATACGGTGCTTTCGCCCTGGACCGGCCTTGGCGGGGCCACCGTTCTTGCCATTGCCGGTGCTTACCAGTTTTCCGGACTGAAAGAGGCCTGTCTCATCAAGTGCCGAAATCCATTTGCCACGCTGTTTGACCACTGGAGCGCGCGCCGTGCCTCAATCTATCGCCTTGGGATCCGGCAGGGAGCCTGGTGCCTTGGCTGCTGCTGGGCGCTGATGCTCGTCATGTTCGCCGTTGGCCTCATGAATGTGTTCTGGATGGCGCTTCTGGGCGTCTTCACCATGGTGGAAAAATCTGGTCATAGTCGCGCTGTCACACGCATTTCAGGTGCACTCCTGCTTGTGTGGGCGCTCACGCTTCTTGTAATCTCTTTCTAGAAGAGGGGCAGATGCCATGGGAAAGAAAGACTGGGCGCTGAAAGGCGAGCTGGTGCTGTCGTGCAATTGCACGGTGTTCTGCCCCTGCGTGCTTTCGCTGGGCAATCACCCTCCCACGGAAGGATATTGCCAGACCTGGGCGGGTTTTCGGATCGATCAGGGGCATTACGGTGAAACCGATCTTTCGGGCCTCAATCTCGGTCTGGTCATGGAAATCCCCGGTTATATGAGCCGCGGCAACTGGACTGCCGGCATCTTTCTGGATGAACGCGCCTCGATCTATGCCGAGAAAGCCATCGGCAAGATTTTTTCCGGCAAGGCGGGCGGAACGACCGGGCTTCTGTCCATTCTCGTCGGGCAGTTTCTGGGCATTCAGCGGGCTCCGGTCCACTATGAAACCGATGGGAAGACCCGAATTTTCCAGATACCCAAGATCATCGACGGTGCGATCACGCCCATTGCCGGCAAGGATGCCGATGGCGACACGGTGATCACCAACTCGCAATACTGGATCGCGCCGGAAATCACCGTTGCGCGGTCTGACAAAAGCCGCATGCGAGCCTTTGGCCGCAACTGGAATTTTGCCGGGCGTTCGGCGGAGATCTGCCCGCTCGACTGGCGCGGACCTTAGGCACACAGCATGAAAACCAAGAAAGTCACCGCCCCGCAGGCCAAGGCGTTTTCCGTTCATCTCCTGACGGCGTCGGGTTCTTTCCTCGCCTTTCTGTCACTGGTCGCGGCCAGCGAGGAACGCTGGGTTGCCATGTTCTGGTGGCTTGGTTTTGCGCTGTTCGTGGACGGTATAGACGGGCCGATAGCGCGCAAACTGGACGTAAAGCAGGTTCTGCCCACCTGGTCGGGTGACATGCTCGACAACATCATCGACTATGTGACCTATGTGCTCATTCCCGCCTTCGCGCTTTATAAGAGCGGCTTCATGGGGGAGGGGCTGTCCTTTCTGTCTGCCGCGATCATCGTCGTCACGAGCGCCATCTACTATGCCGATACCGGCATGAAGACGCGGGAGAATTTCTTCAAGGGCTTTCCCGTCGTGTGGAACATGGTCGTGTTCACCCTTTTCGTGGTGGAGCCGGGCGAATACGTCGCTTTTGGCGTGGTGCTGATATCGGCCGTCATGACCTTTCTGCCGGTCTTCTTTCTCCATCCGGTTCGGGTGCAGCGTCTGCGCATTCTCAATCTGACGGTCTTTTTTGCCTGGTGCGGTCTCGGGATGGTCGGGCTGCTTCAGAACCTTGAGTCCCATTCTCTGGTGCGCATCGCGATCGCCGCCACCGGCATTTACCTGTTTTGCATCGGCGCGATCATGCAGGCTTGGCCGAATCTCGGGAACGGGCTTAAAAGGTAATGCAGTGATTGCGTTTGAATCTCTTTCAATCAATGCGGCTCTAATGCGCGACAAAGCCGTCTGCCTATGATCGAGCTGGGAACAGAACAAAAATGACCGAAATGGGAGCCGGCGTGGATCAAGCACACGAAGGCAGCAGCAGCGAGCTTCTTGAGGTTCGCGGGCTGACAAAGATATTTGGCTCGCTGAGGGCCTGTGACGAAATCGATCTTTCCATCGGAAAGGGCGAAATCCATGCGCTTCTGGGGGAGAACGGCGCGGGCAAATCGACGCTGGTCAAGATGCTGTTCGGCGCACTTGAACCCGCTGCCGGTGAAATCCGCTGGAAGGGGAAGTCTGTCTCCATCCAGTCTCCAGGCGAAGCGCGCCGGCTCGGCATTGGCATGGTCTTTCAGCATTTCTCGTTGTTTGAGGCTCTGACAGCGGCTGAAAACATCATGCTGTCGCTGGATGACAAGACGCCGATCCTGCAGGTGGCCGAGCGCGCGCGCGAGCTTTCGAAGGCCTATGGACTTCCACTCGATCCGTTTGCCCATGTGGGTGACCTTTCGGTCGGCGAGCGCCAGCGCATCGAGATCATTCGCTGCCTTTTGCAAAAGCCGGACCTGATCATTCTCGACGAACCCACCTCGGTCCTCACTCCACAGGAGGCCGACAGGCTTTTCGAGACGCTGGAGACCCTGCGCGACGAGGGCAAGTCCATCCTCTATATCTCCCACCGGCTCGAAGAGGTGAAGCGCCTTTGCGACCGGGCAACCGTGTTGCGCCATGGCAAGGTGGTGTCGCATTGCGACCCAAGGCAGGAGACGGCGGCCCTCGCTGGCCAGAATGATGGTCGGTGACGATGTCGATGCGGTCAGGCGTTCCGGCAGCGTGAATGGTGACGGTGAGGCGCTTCTCGAAGTCAAGGCACTCAACCGTCCCGCCGCAAACCCGTTCGCCATGCCCCTGCGCGGAATCAGCCTTGCAGTGCGTTCGGGCGAAGTGATGGGCATTGCCGGTGTTGCGGGCAACGGTCAGGGGGAACTCTTCGAAGCCCTGTCCGGCGAGGTCCTGCAGGACAGGGCCGATGCCATCCGCATCCGGGAAACGGATGCTGGACGAACCGGAATTTCGGGACGGCGGCTATTGGGGGCCGCCTTTGTGCCCGAAGAACGGCTCGGCCATGGCGCGGCCCCACAGATGCGCCTTTCGGAAAATCTCTTTCTGTCGCGCCATGTCACCGATGCAGGCGCTCTTGTTGCCCCCTTCGGGACGGTTCGTTCGAGCGCCCTTGCCAGGGCGGCTTCGCGCATTGTCGAGGCCATGGATGTCCGCAAAAGCGGAGAGGATCCGGAGGCGGCATCCCTTTCGGGTGGCAATCTGCAAAAGTTCATCATTGGCCGCGAGCTTGACCGCCAGCCTGCCGTCATCGTCGTGAACCAGCCTACATGGGGCGTGGATGCCGGCGCGGCCGCACGCATACGGCAGGCGTTGATCGATCTGGCACGATCGGGCTCGGCGGTGCTGGTGATTTCTCAGGATCTGGATGAACTGTTCGAGATCTGCGATTCCGTTGCTGTCATGCATGACGGCAAACTCTCGGAGCCGATGCCGATCGCGGATGCAAGCTTTGAAAAGATCGGCCTCTTGATGGGCGGAGCCGAACCCGAACGCTCCGGCCAGCCTGAAAACACGGAGACCACATGATGCGCCTGGAACTCGTCAAGCGCCCACAGCACTCCGTTCTGTTCAGCGCCATTTCTCCCTTGATCGCACTGGTTCTCACCATGATCGCCGGTGCGATCATGTTTTCCATTCTCGGCAAGAACCCGCTCGACGCGCTCTACTATTATTTCATCGATCCGCTGCGCGAGACATGGTCGCTGCATGAGCTTGCAATCAAGGCGGCCCCTCTGATCCTCATTGCCACCGGCCTGTCGGTCTGTTTCCTTTCGAACAACTGGAACATTGGTGCGGAAGGGCAGTTCATCGTGGGCGCAATTGCCGGAAGCATCCTGCCGGTGATGTTTCCCGAATTCCAGAACTGGCTCGTTCTGCCGCTGATGCTTGCCATGGGCATTGCTGGCGGCGCGGCCTATGCTGCCGTGCCGGCCTTTCTGAAGGCGCGTTTCAACACCAATGAAATTCTCACCAGCCTCATGCTGGTTTACGTGGCCCAGCTCCTGCTCGACTGGATCGTGCGCGGCCCTTGGCGCGATCCCGGCGGCATGAACTTCCCCGAGACGCGCGACTTTCATGCTTTCGCCATCCTGCCGGAGCTGATGCCATCGGCCGGCAGGGCCAACTGGGGCATCGTTTTCGCTGTTCTTGCGGCGCTTGTTCTCTGGTTCATCCTGCGCAAGACCCGCAAGGGATTCGAGATCCGCGTTCTGGGCCAGAGCCCGAGGGCAGGGCGGTTTGCGGGCTTCAGCTCCGCGCGCATGGTGATGGTGGCATTTCTGATCTCCGGTGGCCTTGCCGGGCTTGCCGGCATTTCGGAAGTGGCGGGTGCCATCGGACAGCTTCAGCCGTCCATTTCGCCGGGCTATGGCTTTACCGCGATCATCGTCGCCTTTCTCGGCCGGCTCAATCCACTCGGCATCGTGGCGGCGGGGTTTGTTCTGGCGCTGTCTTATCTCGGCGGTGAAGCTGCACAGATCTCGCTTGGTCTTTCAGACAAGGCGGCCCGTGCGTTTCAGGGCATGCTTCTGTTCTTCGTGCTCGGTTGCGACACGTTGATTCACTACAAGATCCGGCTTGCCGGGCGCTCGCTACGCGGCGGGGAGGCCACGAACAATGCTTGAATCCGTCCTGATTACCATTGCCACCGCGGCTACGCCGCTTCTCATTGCGGCCATTGGCGAGCTGGTGGTGGAGCGTTCCGGCGTTCTCAATCTCGGCGTCGAGGGCATGATGGTGATGGGCGCCGTGACCGGTTTCGGTGTCGCCATCACCACCGGATCGCCCTGGCTCGGCGTGTTTGCCGCGATTGTGGTGGGCGCAGCATTTGCGCTGCTTTTCGGGTTCCTGACACTGTCGCTCGTCACAAACCAGGTGGCGACGGGCCTGGCGCTGACGCTGCTGGGACTGGGTGTTTCGGGCATGATCGGCGAAGCCTTCATCGGGATGCCGGGTGTCAAGATGGCCCCTGTGGTCATTCCTGTCCTGTCGGATCTTCCGGTGATCGGCCGCTTTCTCTTCGCGCAGGCACCGCTTTTCTATATCTCGATCCTGCTGGTTGTCGGAGTGAGCTATTTTCTGTTCAGCACCCGTGCCGGTCTCACGCTGCGGTCGGTGGGAGACAATCACGATTCCGCGCACGCTCTCGGCATCAGGGTGGTCGCCGTGCGCTATGCGGCAGTCGTCTTCGGCGGTGCCTGTGCCGGGCTCGCGGGCGCGTATCTCTCGCTCGTCTATACACCGCAATGGATCGAGAACATGACGGCCGGTCGCGGCTGGATCGCGCTGGCGCTGGTCGTGTTCGCGTCGTGGCGGCCATGGCGTGTTCTGGCGGGGGCCTATCTCTTCGGTGCCGTGTCGATCGGCCAGTTGCACGCACAGGTGATCGGTGTTTCCGTGCCTTCCCAGTTCCTGTCCGCATTGCCCTATCTGGCGACCATTGCCGTTCTTGTACTAATCTCGCGAAACCGGCGCCTGACGATGGTCAACACGCCCGCATGCCTCGGCCGGCCCTTCGTGGCCACCCGATAAGCCCTGCACTCAGACAACAGACCTGCACTCAGTCAACAGAGAGGACGTCAACAATGAAAAAACTCATTCTGGCACTAGCCGCAAGCACCGCGGCCATCGCCTTCGGTGCCGCACCCGCCGCCGCGCAGGACAAGACCAAGGCCTGCTGGATCTATGTCGGTCCGATCGGCGACTTCGGATATTCCTACCAGCACCATCAGGGCCTGCTCGATGTCGAGGAGCATTTTGGCGACAAGGTCGAAACGGCCTATCTGGAAAGCGTTCCGGAAGGGGCAGATGCCGAGCGCGCCCTCGAACGCTTTGCCCGTTCGGGATGCGACATCATCTTCGCGACCTCCTTCGGGTTCATGGATCCGGTGCAGAAGGTTGCCGCCAAGTTCCCCGACATCAAGTTCGAACATGCAACCGGCTTCAAGCGCGACCACCCCAATGTGGCCACCTACAATTCGCGTTTTCATGAAGGGCGCTATGTGCAGGGCGTGATCGCGGCCAAGATGTCGGAAAAGGGTGTGGCCGGCTATATCGCCTCCTTCCCGATCCCCGAGGTGGTCATGGGCATCAACGCCTTCATGCTCGGCGCGCAGTCGGTCAACCCGGATTTCCAGGTCAAGATCGTCTGGGCCAACACATGGTTCGATGCCGGCAAGGAAGCCGATGCTGCCAAGGCGCTGCTCGACCAGGGCGTCGACATCATTACCCAGCACACGGATTCCACCGCCCCGCTTCAGGTTGCGGCAGAACGTGGGATCAAGGGGTTCGGACAGGCTTCCGACATGATCAAGTTCGCGCCCGAGACCCAGCTCACCTCGATCGTGGATGACTGGGGCCCGTATTACATCGAACGTGTTCAGGCTGTCATGGACGGCACCTGGGAACAGCATGATGTATGGGGTGGCATGAAGGATGGTCACGTCGTGATGGCGCCGTACACCAACATGCCCGATGATGTGAAGGCGGCGGCCGAGGAGATCGAGGCAAAGATCAAGGACGAGGGTTTCAACCCCTTTACCGGCCCGGTCTACAAACAGGACGGAACGCTGTGGCTTGAAGAAGGAAAGGCTGCACCCGATGGCGAGGTTCTCAGCATGAACTTCTATATCAAGGGCATTGACGACAAGCTGCCGAACTGAGGCAGAAGGCACGGGGCCGGGTGACGTCGAAATAGCGGCACCGGCTCCGGCAACAGACAATGACCATTTCCAGAAGGCGGCTTTTGAGCCGCCTTTTTTGTTTTTAACCGCGTTCTATCGCACGCTCCTGACAGAAGGATGGCAGGAGCGGCGATCCTGCAACGGCTCATCGGTCTGGCGGCGGGACGGAAACCGGGCGACTGTGAAGCTGAACAGTCGCTTTGAAACAGGCTACGCGCCAGCCGGCCGGCAGGGCCCGGGCAGCGGCCTCAATCTGGAGGAATTGACATGCTGACATTTTTTCACGCGCCATGGTCGCGCTCATCCAGCATCCTGTGGCTTCTTGAGGAACTCGGTATCCAATACGCATTGGAGGTTGTCGATATCCGTTCCGCACAGGGCGTTCCCGAACCCTACCGCGCCATACAGCCGAGCAAGAAAGTACCGGCAATCGTGATGGGTGATCATGTCATCACGGAGCGGGCCGCCATCGCCATTTTTCTGGCCGACCGCTTTCCGGAAGCCGGTCTTGCACCTGCAATCGACGATCCCTGCCGTGGCGAATATCTGACCGCAATGGTCTATTGCGATGCCGTTTTCGATCCGGTGGTCTGTGCGAATGTGCACGGGCTCGAATATGAAAACAATCAGTATCCCTTCGGTCTTTATGAAGACATGCTGGCTTATCTGGAGCGCTGCCTGACAAAGCGCAGATTTGCTGCTGGAAACCGGTTCACCGCAGCCGATACGCAACTCGCAACGGCAATCAACTACACGATGAACATGCTGGGAGCGGTTCCCGAGCGCCCGGTCTTCAAAGCGTATATCAACCGGATCATGGGACGGGCCGCCTATGGCCGGGCGCAGCAGATCGAACTGGAACTTTCGTCAAAAATTCCGTTCTTCACGGGCCGTTGACGCAATCCCTGGCCGGAGAGGGGAGAGGGAGGCGGGCAGAAATTGCCCGCGCCTAGCCTTTGCCCGTCGCTTCCTGAAGCAGTGTTTCGATGAAACGGGGCAGGGCGAACGAAGCCCTGTGATGAGCCGGCGTGTAATAGCGGGTCTCGATTCCTGCCATGCGCCGTGCCAGGACGCTCTCGTCCACGCTCAGTGTCTCTGCCGCATCCGTGGACCAGCCAAGCGTCATGTGGCCGCCAAAATAGGTCGGCACTGCAACGAGATAGGAGCTGACCACTTCAAAGACCGAGGCGAGGCCCCGCATGGCATCCTTGAACTCTTCCGGCTGAAGGAAGGGCACGCCATTCTGCGACACAACGATCCCGCCCGGCCGCAAGATGCGTTTCAGATCGCGATAGAAGCCGGGCGTGAAGAGGGCAGCGCCCGGACCGTCGGGATCGGTCGAATCCACCAGGATCACGTCAAAGCGTTTTTCGGTCTCGGCTGCAAAGGCGGCACCGTCGGCGATCTCCACCTGGAACCGGTCGTCGCTGAACACCGGCGCGTTGAAGTCCGAAAAATGTTCCTTCGAGAATTCGAGAACGGACGCATCGATCTCGACCTGGGTGAGGGTGCGTACGCGATCATGCTTGAGGACCTCTTCGGCAAGACCGCAATCACCGCCACCGATAATGAGCACGCTGGCCGGATTGTCATGCGCGGCAAGCGGCACATGGGCCAGCATTTCATGATACATGAACTCGTCGCGGCTCGTGACCTGAACCGCACCGTCCAGCATGAGAAGCTTGCCGAAGACGGTGTTTTGAATGAGCGACAGCCGATGATGCCCAGTGCTTTCCTCGTAAAGGACATCGTCGACATCGAACACGACGCTGACACCATCATGCAGTGTCTCGGAAACCGGCTTGTGGTTGCTCACCCGTTTCGTCCCCGCAAGAGTTCGTTGACCTCCATGCGCCCAGGCGCAAAGGCGCGCTGCAGAACGTCGATACACAGCTCGGGCTTTGCATCTCCGCACATGAAGATATCCATTGCCGCATAGTCGCGCTCCGGCCATGAATGGATGGAGATATGACTTTCAGCCAGCACGGCAACGCCGCTCACGCCGCCATTGGGCTCGAACGGGTGCAGATGGATGTGCAAAAGCGTCGCGCCGGCTGCATTCACGCAGTCAACGAGGGTTTTCTCGATATAGGGCAGATCGTCGAGCCGCTTGGCGTCGAACAGATCCACGATCAGGTGCGATCCGGCGCACAGCACGCCGTTCTTCTCGATGAAGTGATCTTTGTCTTCGCAATCCGCAGATGCGGGCTGCGCTGTGAAATCTTCTTCCTTTTGGGCGGTGTTCAGTACAACTGAATCCATCCCCAATTGGAAAAGGGCGTCTTGAGACATGGCGTCCTCTCCAACCAGCAGATGTCTGGCCTGTTCATTCAGGCTTGGCGAGGCCCGTATATATGCAACGAAACCCTATACGCAAGCACAAACATTCGGCGTATCGAAGCGTGATGTCTGGAAGTCTCTTCATGTGCCGGCAAATCGTTTGGCGATTGTTTCTTTCACCACTCCGGCCGATTAAAATTCGGTCTCGCACTTCATCATTGGCACCGTCCCGGCTAATGATGAGGTCGAACACATCCAGATTGCATTCCAGGGGACATGACCAGCTCTTCCAATCCATCCTTCGCCGTCGTCGACTGGGGCACCAGCAGTTTCCGCCTCTGGCTTTTGGACCGCGGCGGTGGAGTGGTGTCTGAAAGCAGGAGCGGCGAGGGGATGATGCACGCCGCACGTCACGGTTTTCGCGCGGTGCTCGGCAGGCATCTTGCAAAGGTGAATGCGCCATCGGGGACGCCGGTTCTGATATGCGGAATGGCGGGTGCCCGGCAGGGATGGGTCGAAGCGCCTTATGTGCATGCGCCCGCCGATCTAAGGTCCATCGCACACAAGGCGGTCCGCGTGGTGGAGGCGGATCATGATGTGCGCATTCTGCCGGGTGTGGCGCAGAACGACCCGGAAGTGCCAGATGTCATGCGCGGTGAGGAGACGCAGCTCTCCGGAGCGCTGGACGCGAGCGCGGCAGACGATGCTCTGGTCTGCATGCCCGGAACGCATAGCAAGTGGGTGAGGGTGAAAGACCGGCGTCTTGACCACTTCACCACATACATGACCGGAGAGATTTACGCACTCCTGACCCAACACTCCATCTTGCAACATGCGGTGGATGACGCCGGGCAGGAAAGCGACAATGACGCTTTGTTTCTTGAGGCGATCGAACAGGCCAGAAGTGACCCAGAGCGTGTATGGGCGTCCTTTTTCGGCGTTCGCGCGTCACAGCTTCTTGGGTTTGAGGACCGCACATGCGGCGCGCTGCGGCTGTCGGGACTGTTGATCGGTGCAGAGATAGCGGCTGCTCGAAGCCTTTTTGGAGCGGAAAAGAATGTCACGCTCATCGCCTCGGGTCCCGTTTCAGAGCTTTACCGCAAGGCGCTGAAATTAAATGGCTTTGAGATTTCCATCATCAATGCCGAAAAAGCATCGCGCGGCGGGCTTTTCCGATATGCGCAACAAATCTGGGGTTGTTAGAGATGAGTGTTTCCGTTCCCGTCTGGCCCGGTTCGCAGCGCGCCCTTGTCGCAATTTTGCGCGGCATTCAACCGCAGGACATAACCGGCATGGTCGAGATGCTCATCGAAGAAGGCATAAGCTCGATTGAGGTGCCGTTGAACTCGCCCGACCCGTTTCAGTCAATTGAACTGGCCATCCGTCACGCTGGCGATAAGGCACAGATCGGGGCAGGGACAGTCCTTTCCGTCGAGGAGGTCGACTGGCTGCACGATATTGGCGGCCAGCTGGTGGTCAGTCCAAACACCGATCCGGAAGTCATACGCCGCAGCGTCGCACACAAGATGGTTTCCATGCCGGGCGTTTTCACACCCAGCGAGGCGCTTCTGGCGGTCAAGAACGGCGCGTCGGTTCTGAAATTCTTTCCCGCATCCGTGCTGGGCGTTTCCGGCATATCCGCGGTTCGGGCGGTTCTGCCAAAGGAAATCACGGTCTGTGCCGTCGGCGGCGTTTCCGATTCTGTTATTGCCGACTATGTCCGCATCGGCGTGCGCGCCTTCGGTCTGGGAACCGGGCTCTACCGTCCCGGCGACAGCGTGGCTACCGTGCGGGAACGCGCAAGGCGAACCGTCGAAGCTTATGATCACGCTGTCCGTTCGGTCGATCACTGAAACGCTGGCGTCGACAAAAGAGTCGGCCTGACGATCCGAACGGAGGCGCCGCACCGATGCCCAACACGTTAGAGTTTGTTGCAACCAAGTTGGAATGTCCGATTGTGTGCAAAGTAGAAATGTCCCCGTCGTTGTTCCATGCTCTAGCGTGAGCGCCCGACCGGGCGGCGCTGGTCAGGGTTGCGCAGCCCGGTCGGGGGCGATCCAGCCTGGCTCATCAACTTTAGCTTTGACAGCCTCATCGCGACACGGTGCGAAGGGCAAGGCGCGTTTCCTTGCGGTCCTTTGAGATACAGCTATAATTTTCGTGATGAATAATTCCATTCAGACACTCGGCGTTGTGGGTCGCCTCTTCCCTATGATTCTGCGCGGTGAGAAGACCTCGACGATCCGGTGGCGAGAGACACGCATCACTCCCGGTCCGATGCGCTATTTATGCGACGATGACCCCAGCCAATCGGTAGTCGTCAATGTTCTCAAATGCACGGACATGCCTCTTTGTTCGGTAGCGGCCTATCTCGGAAGAACCGAGGAGTGGCCGGACGAAGTGATGTTGGCGGGAATGCGCGAGCACTACCCTGGCATCGATCTCACCGATATTGTTCAAGTTATAGAACATGAGGTCGTCGGGCTGGCAGTTTGATACGCCTTATAGGGCCGGGGAGGCTACTCATCGCCCGCCTCAGACGGCCCCGTGTGGGAGATGGCAGCTGGTTTGCGGCACGGCGAAACGATCATTCGGCCGCCTTCAACCTCGCAAGTGCCTGCTCACGCCGCGCGTTGACGGCCGGATCGTTTACAAAGTCCGTCCTGCGCCCGGGTTTGCGGTCGCGCTTGCGATAATCGCCTTTCTGGCTGTTTGTCTTCACTCGTGGTGACGACACGTCATCCTGATGATCCTTAATCCACGAGAGGACCTCTCCGAGCCTCTTGTTCTCGGTCACAGCCGCATGGGTGACACGCTGGTCCCTGTCGAACACGCGATAGGGGAGCGACAGTCCTTTCCAGCGTATGTCGAGCCGTCCGTCGGCAAAGGCATAAGTATCAACATACTTGCCGACCAGACCGCACGTTACATCATTCTCCTCCAGCATGATGCGCTTGCGCTCGAAAGAAAACGCCAACTGCTGACCGACATAGCGCATCTCGCGCTTACACAGAATATCGCGCAGACGATCCGGTGCGACGTTCATGGGCCGGTGCAAATCATCCGGGCGGGCAGGGGATCTCGCGAACTTCGCGTTGTATCGCTCCATAAACCCTGGCAGGAAAGCGTTGCCTGTTTCCATATCGCAAATGTCGTGAAGTCGCAGTTCCTTCACGAGCCGATCCTGCAGCGTCCGGTTGGCGCGCTCGACGCGGCCTTTTGCTTGGCTGGAATTGGCGCACAGGATCTCGATATGGAGCTCCGACAAAGCACGGCCGAACTGCGTCATAACCTGACCACCCTTGGCTTCTGTCTTCGCCACCCGGAATACTGAATGCTTGTCGGAATAAAACGCTACCGGCCGACCGTGCTGTGCCAGATACTGCTCCAGAGCTGCGAAATAGGTGAAGGCGCTCTCTGAGCGCACAAACAGCAACTGCATCAATGTACTGGTCGCATCATCGATGAACACGAGCAGGGTGCAGGGATCGCCGCGGCCCTCGAACCAGCGATGCTCAGAACCGTCGATCTGAACCAACTCACCATAGGCTTCGCGGCGCAATCGTGGCTGATGGAATGTGCGCCGCTGCTTGCGTGACAGCCAGATGCCAGCCTCACGCATCCATGTCCGCAAGGTCTCACGCGAAACCACGAGACCATGATGTTCCGCAAGCATCTCGGCGGCCAGGGTGGGGCCGAAGTCGGCATAGCGCTCGCGAATGAGCGTCAGTGCGTAGTCCCGAACACCGTTGCCGATCCGGTTGTTCGATAGTCGTCCACGCGCTTTGTGGCGGAGCGCGGCGGCACCATCCAGGCGGAACCTGTTCAAGAGCCTGCGAACCTGACGCTGGCTCAGCGCCAGCACATGCGCCGCCGAGACGACCGTCATGCGACCCTCGGCAACCTTCGATAAAACCTCGACGCGTTGCAGTTCGCGTTCGCTCATCAAAATCAGTCCCAAACTCGCAATCTCCCAAGTGGTCCAAACACCGGGAGAGTGACATTCCTACTTTGCAGAATCAGGACATTTTAACTTTGCGCCTACAGAGCATGGATCGCATAAGATAGATTATGGAACTTTTCTATATCGATATATCGGCGGGTCGGACGTTTGCGGCCTGAAACAGCGCGCCGGGCTCTGCTGAAAACACGGCATCATGAGCACCGGCGGCAGCCCACACGATACCGGCCTCAAGCAGACATGTATCGCCAAAGCGCGCCACATCGTCAGGCTGTCCCAATGGTGAAACGCCTCCAATGGCAAACCCTGTCACGTCTCGAACATGCTTCGGATCGGCGCGTTTCAGCGTCTCGCCGACAAGCCCGGCTGCCTTGTCATTGTCGAGCATTCTGTCTCCTGGCACCAGAAACAGGTAAAGCCTGCCACTGGTCTGGCCCTGAAATATCAGGGATTTGACGATCTGCCCCACGCTGCAGCCGCATTGCGTCGCTGCTTCTTCGGCGGTCCGGGTGGATTCTCCCATCCGCCGGATCTCGATTTTCAGGCCGGCAGCCTCTGCGGCCGACTGAACGCGAACCACACTCTTGCTCATCGCCACAGATTCTCCTCCAGTGGAAGTTCGATCACCATTCCATCGAATGCAGGCTCAACATGATCCGGTGTTTCACGCAACACCGTTTCGTAATCGAGCGGGATATGCATGTGCGTGAGCACGGCACGTTTGGGAGAAAGCCGCTCAATCCATTCCAGCGCCTGAGCAAGCGAGAAATGGCTCGGATGCGGTCGGTACTGCAGTGCGTCGATCACCAGAACCTCGGCGCCGGAGATCAGGTTCGGCGTGTCGTCGGGAAATTGGCTCACATCGGGGCAATATGCCAATCCTCCGATCCGGTAGCCCAGCGAGAGAATATCGCCGTGAATTTGCGGAAGCGGCTGAAACTGAAGCGGTCCGCCCTCCCCATCGATAAGAAACGGCTCTTCATGGCTGATGGGATGCGCCTTGAGAATCGGCGGGTAATTGCTGCCTGGCGGTGTTTTGAAACAATAGCCAAAGGCCTCCATCAGACGCTCAAGCGTCGGATTGTCCGCATAGATATCCATGAGGCGGTTCTGGTTGAGAACGTAGCCGCGCAGATCGTCTATCCCGTGGATATGATCGGCATGGGGATGGGTGAAGACGGCGGCATCGAGCCGCTCCACGCCTGCCGATATCATCTGTTCACGGAAATCGGGGCCGGTGTCGATCACCACCCGGGTCGTGCCGGTTTCGGACACACGCTCCACCAATGCCGAGCAGCGCCTTCTGCGGTTCCTTGGATTGGCAGGATCGCAGGCACCCCAGTCGCCGGTAATGCGCGGTGTTCCCGGTGAAGAACCGCATCCAAGGATCGTCAAACGAAGTGTATCACTCACCGCGCGGCATCCCGTGGAACCTTGCTGAACAGGCGGAAGAAGTTCTCCGTCGTCAGGTCTGCAGTGGCTTCATCGGAAAGCCCGATCGTTTGCGCCAGAACCTTTGCGGTATGGGCCACGAAGGCCGGTTCATTGCGCTTTCCGCGCTTGGGAACCGGTGCAAGATATGGCGCGTCCGTTTCGACCAGAAGCCGGTCATGGGGCACTCTGGCGGCAATGTCGCGCAGTTCCTGGGAATTGCGAAACGTCAAAATCCCCGAGAAGGAGACATAACCGCCCAGCCTCACGCCGGTCTCAGCGAGGGCCGCTCCCGAAGAAAAGCAGTGCAGAATGAAGGGGAATGCCCCCTTCCCTGTTTCTTCCTCAAGGATCGCCATCATGTCTTCGTCGGCGCTGCGCGCGTGAATGACGAGTGGCAATCCGGTCGCGCGGGCTGCCGCGACATGCGTGCGAAAGCCCTTTTCCTGCGCTTCGCGCGGTGCCTTGTCGTAGAAATAGTCGAGACCGGCTTCACCGATTGCGACAACCTTCGGATGCTGCGAAAGCCTGATGAGCTCTTCGGCCGTCACGTCCAGCTCTTCGTCCGCATTGTGCGGATGGGTTCCCACCGAACAGAAAACGTTCTCATGGGCTTCGGCGATGGCACGAATGCGGTCGAACTGGCGCACGCGCGTGGAGATCGTGACCATAAGCCCGACCCCGGCTGCGCGCGCACGCTCGATGAAGCCGGCGCGGTCCTCTTCGAAGTCCGGGAAATCCAGATGGCAATGGCTGTCTACCAGCATTGATGTCAGGCTCCCTCATTCTCCGGTTTGGGCTCGACATATCGCGGGAAAACCGGCTTTGGCGCAGGAAGTTCCGCGCCGGAAACGAGCGCGCTGTGATCATCGGCGACATGCGCAAACGATCGGGCGTCGGAAGGCACGGCCAGAAGGTCGAGCAGTTTTTCTGCAGAACCGGGAATGAACGGCTGACACAGGATCGCCACGCGGCGCACAAGTTCGGCGGTCGTGTAGAGAACCGTCTGCATGCGGGCCGGATCGGTCTTTTTCAACGCCCACGGCTCCTGGCCGGCAAAGTAACGGTTTGCCTCGGCCACGACACCGAAAACAGCCGAAAGCGCCTGATGCAGTGCCTGCGTTTCCATTGCCTTGCGCGCACTATCGAGCGCTTCGCCAGCCATGGCGAGAATGGCGAGATCGGCTTCCGTCTGGGTGCCCTTTTCCGGCACCCTGCCATCGCAGTTCTTGGCAATCATCGATAGCGAACGCTGGGCAAGATTGCCCAGATCATTTGCCAGGTCTGCATTGGTCCGGTTCACGATGGCGTCATGGCTGTAGCTTCCGTCCTGTCCGAACGGCACTTCCCGCAGGAAGAAGTAGCGCACGGCATCGAGGCCGTAATGCTCGATCAGAGCGAACGGGTCGACGACATTGCCGACCGATTTCGACATTTTCTCACCGCGATTGAACAGGAATCCGTGCGCGAATACGCGCTTTGGCAGCTCGATCCCTGCCGACATCAGGAAGGCCGGCCAATAGACGGCATGGAAGCGAACAATGTCCTTGCCGATCATGTGGACACTGGCCGGCCAGTGGGACCAGTTCTCGTTTTCCGTGTCGGGATAGCCGGCAGCGGTGATGTAATTGGTGAGCGCATCCACCCAGACATACATCACGTGTTTCTCGTCGCCTGGAACGGGAACGCCCCAATCGAAGGTGGAACGCGAAATCGAAAGATCCTTGAGGCCCGAGCGCACGAAGCTCATCACCTCATTGCGGCGTTCGCTCGGACCAATGAAGTCGGGATTGGCTTCATAATGGGCCAGCAGCCGGTCCTGATAGGCGGAAAGACGGAAGAAGTAGGTCTCTTCCTCATTCCATTCGACGGGCGAACCGAGTGGTTCGCGGCGGACGCCGTCTTCTCCGACGGTCGTCTCGCTTTCGTCGAAATAGGCTTCCTGACGCACCGAATACCAGCCGGAATAGCGGTCGAGATAGATATCGCCATTGTCGGCCATCTTTTTCCAGATCGCCTGGCAGGCGCGGTGATGACGCTCTTCGGTCGTGCGGATGAACTGGTCATTGGACCCGCCCATGGCCGCAATCATCTCACGGAAAACGGCCGTGTTGCGATCCGCCAGCTCCTGCGGCGTGATGCCCTCCCTGTCGGCGGTCTGCTGCATCTTCAGGCCATGCTCGTCCGTTCCCGAAAGGAAAAAGACATTTTTGCCGTCAAGGCGCTGGAAGCGGGCAACCGCGTCAGTGGCGATGACGGTATAGGCATGTCCGATATGCGGTTTGCCATTGGGATAAAAAATCGGGGTCGTGATGTAAAATTTGTCGCGGGCCATTTGGGGGAAAGTCCAGAACATTCATTGTTTTGTGAAGCGGAGATAGCGCATCGTGAATGCGCATGCCAGCCCAACCAACCGCTTCATGGGCCGAAAGCGGCATTTAGCCTGGCACAAAGCCCTGCCGCGTGCTGTTTCCGGTCGAGATTGAAGGTTTCGGCATCTCGGATCGCGGTGTTGATCTCGTTCCACATCTCGGCTGCCCTTGCAGCTCCCGTCACGTCGCCGGCTTCAGCCAACGCGACCGCTCGCCGGTTGACCAGATCGAGCACGGCGCGATTGAAGATCGAAAACTGCACGCCGCGCTCCCTTCCGCTGACCGCGTCTCCCAGCCGCAGCGCCTCATTCGCATCGAAACGCCGTGCCTTGACCAGACTCTCCAGCGCATCGGTGATCTCGGCACCGCCGAATTGCGAGAGAAGGATCGCATTCCTGACACTGCCTTTCGCGCGCGCTGCAATCTCTTCATCGCTGCCGCTTTCGGCCACGCCGAGCTGGCGCAGCAGCGCGGCAAGTTCGGCGGCGGCGAGCGGCTGCAGGCGCATGACCTGGCAGCGTGACCGGATCGTTGGCAACAGTCGTCCCGGAGAGTGGGAAATGAGTATGAAAACCGTCCGCGGCGGCGGCTCCTCAAGGCTTTTCAAAAGCGCATTGGCAGCGCTGATGTTCAGATCGTCGGCCGGATCGACGATAACGACCCGATATCCGCCATCATGGGGCGTGAGCGAAAGAAAGCGCTGAATGCGCCGGATTTCATCCACGGTGATGACCGTTTTGAATTTCTTGTCGCGTTCCACGAATGGCCGCGTCAGATGAAGCAGCGAGGGATGGGCGTCCTGCGCGATCAGCCGGAAGCTCTGGGCGTTGGGATCGGGGGGCGAAAAACGGTCCGGTGCCCTGTCCCATTGCGGGTTGGAGAACAGATGATTGGCCAGGTGAAACGCAAGCGTGGCCTTGCCAATTCCGGGGGGACCGGCAAACAGCAATCCGTGGTGCAGTTTCCCGGCACGATAGGCACCCGCCAGCATGTCGGCGGCATTCTGATGGCCAACGAGAACCGGATTTTCAGCCGGGTCGGGGATGTCAGGCAGCGTGTCGAAACGCTCGGGCGCAGTGCGCTCAAACATTGGCGCCGCCCCCTTCCCGCGCAGCCATGGCCATGCGTGTTGCGCGCTCTATGGCGGCAGCCACCTTCTCTTCCGGCATCGCCGCATCAATGACCACGCAGCGGTCGGGCTCTGCCTTTGCTATTTCCAGAAAGGCCTTGCGCCGCCTGCGATGGATGGCGATGGTTTCCTTTTCGAAACGGTCCGGCGCATCCGATCCGCGCCGGGCACCGGCGCGACGCAACCCCTCCTCCGGATCGATGTCGAGAATCAATGTCAGATCGGGGACCATGCCGTTTACCGTCACCCGCTCCAGGTCTTTCATGAATGCGGCATCGAGATTCCCGGTTACCCCCTGATAGACCCTGGACGAATCCATGAAGCGGTCACACAGAACCACCGCGCCCCGTTCGATGGCGGGACGGATCACCTGTTCCACATGGTCCGAGCGGGGCCGCAGCGAAAAGCACGGCCTCCATGGCCGGTCCGAAAGGCTCGGCAGCTCCTGAAAGGAGCACGTGCCGCACCGCCTCGGCGCCTGAAGAGCCACCGGGCTCCCGCGTGACAATGACGGTCAGCCCGTCAGCACGTAAAACATGCGCAAGCTGCTCGATCTGTGTCGATTTTCCAGCCCCCTCGCCTCCCTCGAACGTAATGAAGAAACCGCGAGACAAGAGACCCTCTTTCATTGGATGAATTTCGCCAGACAGTTTATCCGGCGCATTCTGTTTAGGCGTTCACCGCTGCCAGGTCCATGCGGAACTTTGGGTGTGAGGCCATTCTGTGGACGGGTCGCTATCAGGAGCGGTATTTTCGCAGCCAGCCGATCAGCAACTCGCCCACGGCATCGAGCGCGCGGTCCGACAGGTCGCCCTTTCCGATCGATTCTGCCGCGTAAAGTGGCGTTTCCTGGCTGAGCGTTTCGCCGATCCAGACCTTTAACGTGCCAATCCTCGTCCCCTCCTCAATCGGAGCGGGCACGGGCCCCTCATAGACAATGCGTGCCAGCAGCCGGTCGGAATTGATGATGGGACGGAAAATCGCGATCGGGCCATCGGCACGCACTGCAAGCTCCGATTTCTCGCCGCCGAAAACCGCCACATGCCCGATCGTCTCCCCGGCGGAGAAAACTTCCAGTTTCTCAAAGGCACGTATGCCCCAGTCGAGAAGCTTGCGCGACTCCTCCGCACGCTCATTCTCGCTGTCCAGTCCGCTCAAAGCCGCAAACAGCCGACGCCCGTTGCGGCTCACCGCACCAACGATGGCGTATCCGGAGGCCTCCGTGTACCCGGTCTTCAGACCGTCCGCACCGATGTTCATGCGCAAAAGCGGGTTGCGATTGCGCTGCAGGATCTTGTTCCAGGTGAAGGATTCCTGCGCGTAATATTTGTAGAATTCGGGATATTCCCGCCACAGGTGGATCGCCAGCTTCACCAGGTCCCGCATGGTGACGTGCTGCCCTTCGGCGGGAAGTCCGGTCGAATTCACGAAGTTCGAGTTTTCCAGACCGATCGCCCGCGCGCGTTCCGTCATCAGCTTTGCGAAGTTTTCTTCCGAGCCTGCCATCCCTTCGGCAATGATGATGCAGCCGTCATTGGCGGACTGCACCACGACACCCTGGATCAAGGCTTCCAGCGGCACCGAGGACTTGATTTCCGCAAACATCGTCGAGGTACCCGACACGGCTCCTCCGGTGCGCCACGCATTCTCGCTGACATAAAAAGTGTCTTCCAGCGACAGACGGCCGCTTTTGATGGCATGGAAGACAACCTCCATCGTCATCAATTTTGCAAGCGAAGCGGGTGGAATGCGCTCATCCGCATTTTTTGAGAAGAGAACCGTGCCAGTGGCGGCATCAACGAGAAAAGCCTGCCGGGCGCGCGTTTCGAACAATTGGGCGAAAGCCGCCTGACTGCCCAGAAACATGCAGCACAGAGCGAGAAACAGGGCCTTTCTGACCAAAATCGACACGAGCACACCCCCAGACGCGGAACACCGTGCGAACCTAGCGACAGGATACACCCAAAATCAAGCGATTGTCCGGGTTATCGGACGATGAAGGCATCCTGCGCGCCGGCGGCCCAGGCGGCGCGCAATGCGTCATCGATCCGGTCGGGTGTCTCCGGCAGGAGTGTCACCGAGTAACGAAGCGCGCCCGAACTGTCGGTCGCCACCTCAATCAGCGCTTTTCCAACCGGCGCCAGGGCCTCTGCGTGGGCCCGGGCGGATTGTTCATCGTCAAAGGTACCAATGCTGACATATGGCCCGCTGGCCGGCATCCCACGCGGTGAGTTTCGGTTCTGCCACCAACTGGAAATGTCGTGCGGCTGGAGGTCACCATTTTGCAGCACGGTGTCGAACACATCCGCAGCTGCACGCACCCGCTGGTCCGCATAGGAGAGGAATGCAACGTCACGTTCGCCATCCTCATCCGGCAGGGCGAGCGGTCGTTGCGGCACGACCGGGCCCGTGACGGGCAGTTCCAGAGACGCTGGAGTGGCAACCGGCTCTGGCGGCGTCAGCCCAGGCTGTCCGGCGAATGCGTCTGCCGCCTTCACGCCCGGAAGTGTTGCCGTCGGCGTCGGTCCGTTCATCGCCACCATAACGCCGCTCGGCAGGCCCACACCCGGATCGGGCGCGACGCCATTGGGACGATAGGAAGCAAGCAGATACTCGTCGTCGCGACCTTCCAGCGGTGCCGGGCCGACATATTCGACCTTTACCTTGGCCACGCCCGCACTCTGGTAATCAAGCAGTTGCGCGGCGCGCTTCGACAGATCGATGATCCGATTGTGCGCAAAAGGGCCGCGATCGTTCACCCGCACGAGGACCGAGCTTCCATTGTCCAGATTGGTTACGCGGGCGTAGCTTGGCAGCGGCATGGTCGGGTGCGCTGCCGTGAGGTGGGTCATGTCGTAGACTTCGCCATTGGCGGTCAGACGACCATGAAAGGCATCACCATACCACGAGGCTGCTCCGACCTTCTCATAGTCGGGATCTTCCTTCGGGTGATACCACCGGCCCTTGATCTGATAGGGTTTTCCAACCTGATAGCGCCCGCCACCGCGGCGCAGATTCGAGGGTTTTGCAGCGACCCGCGGACTGGCTTTCACGCCATATTCGGACTCGGCAAAATATTCCTTGGACTTGGTTTTCTTGACGGCCACCTTCGGCGTCGTCGAATTGCAGGCTGACAGGAGTGCGGCGCACGCGGCAAACGTTACAACCGAGGAAAAGCTTCGAGCCAGAGACCAGCCCGTCAAGCTACGAGATTTCATGCGCGTAAAGTCTCCCCGAACATCGAAATCCCGCTCATTGCTCCGAAAAGTCCCCTGCAAAAATGCACTGATCAAGTGCACCCGATTTCAGATGGTCCGAGGCACCCTCCGCACCCCATACCCGAAATCGATTAGCAAGCTGTAAACGATTTGTGGCAGCAAAGCGGCAGATCGTCAAAAAACCTTACAACCACGGATACGTGTCTGCACCTATATGTTGCCATTCAACCAAATGCAAATTGCCCGCTCAGCACCGTGCAATGCGCCGGCGGAACTCTTCTCCAGCGTTCAGGATATGGCTGAGTATTTCGTCAGCGGCCCAGTGTCTGTCTTCAAGATCGTAATCCACCACACGCGAGTGGATGCAGTCGAAGGTCCCAAGGCGCTGGTGCAGACGCTTGGCAATCTTGGGATAGCCCATTCCCTCGGCCATGGCGGAGAGCGCGAGGAAGGCCGTCAACTCTTCAGCGAGCGCATCGGACCGGTGGCAATTGGCATAAAGCCAGACGTAGAGGTCGGGATGAAAATTCGTGAAAACGCCGCCGAACCCTTCCGAACCGGAACGCATGGCCTCGCGCGCGATGGCCGCATTGGCATTGACGATCGCCAGCCTTGACCCGCGCACGATCTCCACTCTGCGCCGAACGGTCGCCAGATCACAGGAGACATCCTTGAGCACCACGAAGCGACCGGTATCGCGGCACAGCCGCAGTTCCTCGTCGCTCAGAAGGCGCCGGTAAGGCGCCGGGCATTCGTAAAGCCCCAGATCGATATCGTGTGGCAACGCTTCCAGGAGCTGATCGAGATTGCGCCTGAACGCTTCCGTCCCCTCGCGGTGCGGATCGAGACGGTTGGTGACGAGAACAAGGCTTGCAATGCCGGTGCTGGCCATGGCCAGCAGTTCAGCGGTCTGATCGGCCATGGCCTCGGAAATGTGCCCCGATGCAATCACCGGCACGCGTCCGTTGACGATGCGCACCACTGCCTCGGCCAATGCAACGCGTTCCGATAATGACAGGTGCTGCATCTCACTCGACTGGCAGACAGCAAAAAGCGAATCCACCCCCGCCCCCAGATACCACTCGATCAACCGTTCAAGTGCGCCGTGATCGAGCCGGTTCTCTCGCGTGAAAGGCGTGATCATCACCGGCATGACGCCTGAGACCGGAGAGCTGGTAGGTTTGTTGTGATTGTTCATGAGAGGGTGTGTACATTGTGAAAACTGAAATTAGAATAGCATTCCAAATTTGAATTGAACATGGGGTCCTGTGCGTTGAGTGTGAAAAGATGGGAAGACGATGCCACCGTATGGAAGGGACCTTTCTACGGTGACCAGGCTCTCGGTTACGCTCCCGAGGTGGAGAGTGCGCCCGTCGCAGGACGGATCATCACTTGTGTCGATGTCGTCGACTGGGACGGCGATGGAGGGCGGGATCTGCTGCTTTCGGCCTGGGACCCCTGTTATGACGGGCGGGTCTTTCTGCGCCGCGAAATCGGACGGAACGCGGACGGAACGCCGCGCCTGGGCGAACAGGAAGTGGTGGAGAATGTGCGCGGCTACGTCACATCAGTAAAGGATGGAGACAGCTTCCACCTCGTCTCCGCCTCACGCATGCGCCAGACCATCCATGTTCATCCGAATATCGGCAGCAGGCAGCACCCCGAATTTGCCGATCCCATAGTGCTTGAACTCGATGCCGAATGGGTCAAGGGCAATGAATATTTTCATATGGTCCGGTTTCACGACATCGATGGTGACGGCAGGCCGGAACTGATCGTCGGCACGGATTACTGGGACGATTACTGGCCAAACGGGCTGGAATGGAACGACGAAGGATATCGCGGATACGATCCGGCCAATCGCTGGCTGGGCGGCCCGTTGCGCGGTTATGTCTATGCATTCAAGGTCGAAGGGCCGCTGTCCAACCCGCGCCTTGGCAAGGGGCGCCCGCTGATGAGTGGCGACGTGCCCCTGGAGGTTTACGGGCAACTCGCCCCTGCCCTGGCGAGCTTCGATGATGGCAAGACCACCTCGATCGTGTGCGGTGAGTTCTGGAACATTCTTCACATCGCCAATCAGGTCGAGGGACATCAGTTCGACCGCACAAGACTGCTTCGCAGCCCCTGCGGCAACACGCTTGAGCTCGACCAGTGCATTCACATGCCCTGCATCGTCGACTGGGATGGTGACGGCCGGCCCGACATACTGGTCGGTGCGGAAGATGGATATGTGACCTTCCTGCGCAATACGGGGGAGACGATCGACGGCGATCCGGTATTCGAACATGCCGGCCGGGTGGAAACCACACGACCAATTGTTCACGCGGGCGTATTGCCCTGCCCCGTTGCCGCGGATTTCACCGGCACCGGGCGCATTGATCTGGTGGTTGGCAACAGCACCGGCGAACTCCTGTACTACGAGATGACCGGCGCGCCTGAGGCACCGGCGCTTTCACGAGAAACAATGCTTGAGGCCGATGGAAAGCCGATCCGTATCGCCGCCGGCCCCACGGGCTCCATACAGGGGCCGTCGGAGAAGATGTTCGGATACAGTTGCCCCACGGCTGCGGACTGGTCGGGCACCGGCCGTCTCGATATCCTCGTCGGAGATGTGACCGGATATCAGACGCTGTACCGCAATCTAGGCGGCTCGCCGCCGAAACTGGCGGCACCCCAGCGCCTGAGCTTCGAAGGAAAGCCCCTGAAGACCGTATGGCGTGTGCGCCCGGCAGTGACCGACTGGCTCCAGGGCAATGGACTTCACTATCTCACCCTCGATGAGGAAGGCGTCCTCTCCGACTATCGAAAACTCGGCGAGACAGAACTCGGCGACAAGCGACATCTTCATTGGGAAGACGGCACACCGATGCGTTTCACCGAGGATGTGGGTGGTGGACGCGGCCGGGTGAAACTGTGTGTCTGCGACTGGACCATGAGCGGCCGGCTCGATCTCATCGTGGGCACTCATGCCCGCGCTTCGGTTCCTCCGGGTCCCGGCGGGATGCCGCGCCACACGACCGGACAGGCCGGTATTTTCTACCTTGAGAATGTTGGTACTGCCAGCGAGCCGGTTTTCGCCCATCCCAAGCCCTTCAGCTTTCGCGGCGAAACCATAGCAATGGCAATGCATGTTGCCGCACCCGAAGCGGTCGATTTGACGGGGACGGGTTTGCCCGGCCTCCTTGTTGGCGTGGAGGATGGAAGTCTGGTCTGGCTGCCGCGCGAGGAGCTGAGCTGGTGACGGTGATACCCATTGAAGGTAGCACGAGGCTCATGGGAATCATCGGTGATCCCATCGCGCAGGCGCGCACGCCAGAAGCGATCAATCCGCTGTTTGCACGGATGAACGCCGGCATTGTATGCGTGCCGCTCCATGTGCCCATCACAGAGCTGGAAACGATCTGGGCCGGCCTGAAGGCCCTGCCCAATCTTGTCGGCTTCGGCATCACGCTGCCACACAAGCAGAGCGCCCTGGCCCTGTGCGACCGCCTCGATCCGCTGGCCGAACTGGTTGGAGCCGTGAACGTTGTCCGACGCGAGGCCGACGGTGCCTTTTGCGGCTACCAGTTCGACGGCAGGGGGTTTGTCGGCGGCCTTGTCAAACAGGGCATCAAGCCAAAGGGCCGATCCGTGACCATGATCGGAGCCGGCGGTGCAGCAATGGCAATCGCCGCAGAGCTTGTTCTGGCCGGCGTTTCACGGCTGACGATTGTCAACCGGACCCGACACAAGGCCGAGGCACTCGCAACGCGGATCAACGAGGCTTTTGGGGCCGGCAGGGTCACCGCTGCAACGGCTGCCACGCCGCAGCCCGACGAGATATGGATCAATGCGACCTCTCTGGGCATGAAACCCGATGACCCTCTCCCCATCAGCCCCGACGCTCTCCAGGCCGGCATGACGGTTGCGGAAGTCATTGCGAAACCGGAGACCACCCGGCTGCTTGAACATGCCGAGCGACTGGGATGCCGCACCCATTCCGGCCTTCACATGATCCATGGACAGGTCGGCGCGATTGCCGCCCATCTTGCAGAGACCGGCGCCTAGCTTCGTGGCGTTGCGTTTTGTTCAGCCTGCCGCACCGGCTCGCCCGGCTCGAACCCCGCAGCAAATCCGGCGATAAGCTCGATCTGAGCCTTCAGCATGGCGTTGCCATCGCTGATGGCGCAGCCCCGTTTGCGGGCAGCCTCGAGAAGACCGGTTTCCCGGTCAAGGCAGGCAATGTCCGCGACGAGCATCGCCTGATCCAGCTCTGCAAGGTCGATCGGCAGCGTCAAACCCGGCTTCACCCCCACTGGGCTCGCGTTGATGAGCACATCCACCTCGCTTAGTTGCGCTTTCGCGGGAGCGGATGCGAGCTGAAAACCACAGGAGCCGTTGACCATTTCGACGGTGAAACGTGTTGCTTCGGCATCTGGATCCAGCACGGCGAGGGAGCGAATTCCCTCTCTTGCGAGGGCGTGCGCTATGGCCCGGCCCGCGCCACCCGCTCCGATCATCAAAACGCGCGCGTTTTCCAGCCGAACGCGGTGGGCTCCCAGCCCTTCCACAAACCCGACCCCATCAAAAAGCGCACCGTGCATCGAGCCGTCTGGACGGCGTTTTATGCAGTTCACCGCCCCTACCGCCCGGGCTGCATCGGTCAGCAATGCACAGCGCCGGGCCGCGGCAATCTTGTGTGGCACCGTGACGCCAATTCCCACCACATTGTCGAGCGCTGCAAACACCTGCCACGCCGCCTCGAACTGGGCCGGTGTCACCCGGAAGGGAACCGCATGGATATCGTGTCCATGGCTGGCAAACAGGGGATTGATCATGCGCGGTGTCTGGACCTGCGCAACCGGGTCCCCGAACACTGCATAAATGCGCGATGCGCCGTTGAGTTGCGGCTGTGGCAAATTCGGTTCGAAATCACGCATCAGTGTCTCCGTCGAAGATTTCACGGCATCGCTGCATGGCGATTTCCAGAACCCTGTCTCCGGGCTCTGCCCACCAGTCTTCAGAGAAGATCTCGACCTCCAGCGGGCCGTCATAGCCGGCGCCAAGAATTGAGCGCCACATGCCCTTCAGGTCGATGATCCCGTCTCCCATCATGCCACGGTCGGTCAGACGATGGCGCGTGGGCAACAACCAGTCATTGACATGGAAGGCCAAGATCCGGTCAGCCGCCCCTGCGCGTGCAATCTCGGGTTCCAGCGCCTCATCCCACCAGACATGATGGGCATCGACAACAATACCGGTACCTTCCCCCAACCGGTCACACAGATCATTGGCATGGCGCAGTGTCCCCATGCAGGTCCGGTCGCCCACGAGCATCGGATGCAACGGTTCCAGCGCCAGACGGATGCCGGCCGTCTTCGCATGGTCGAGAAGCACTTTCGCCATCTCCGCGAACCGTTGCCGCGCTCCGCTCAGATCCTTCTCGCCAGATACGAAGCCACCGGGAAAGAGCATGACGTGATCGGCACCGATTTCGGCTGCGCGATCGATTTCCCGGCGCGCTGCATCCATCGCTTCGTCTTTCCGGTGGAAGTCGGGGCCCATGAGCGGTCCGGCGCGATTGTACCCAAACACGAAAAGCCCATGATCGGCGATCATCGAACGGGCGGTGGCAAATCCGACCTTCTCGACCTCCGCCCCCCATACCGAAACGCCTGCATACCCATGTGCGGCGCATTGTTCGACAAACTGCGCCATGCCGTACTGCACCCGCACCGTTGCGTGGTTCATCACTATCTGATTGCGCACACCTGGCCCCGCTGGCTGGTTTTCCTGACTGAGATGCTGGCTTTTCCGTTCAACCCGGGTCAGCTCTTGTTGTGGCTGAACCTGTAAACGCCCAGCTTCTCGAAAATCGTGTAGATGCGTTCGGCATATTTGGAAAACTCGGGATATTCTCCAAGATGGGCCGGCCGGGGGCGCGGCAAATCGATATGAATCTCCTCAACGATCCTGCCCGGGCTCTTGGACATCACCAGCACGCGGTCGGACAGACCCACGGCTTCCTCGATGGAGTGGGTGATGAAAAGCACCGTCTTGCGGGTTTCGAGCCAGAGCATTTCGAGATCATGGCGGATCTGCGTTCGCGTTATCGCATCAAGCGCTCCGAACGGCTCGTCCATCAGGAGCATTGTGGGGTCGTGCACCAGTGCGCGTGCGATCGACACCCTCTGGCGCATGCCGCCGGAAAGCTGGCGCGGGTAGCGGTTCTCCGCCCCCTCGATGCCAAGGCGCACGAACAGTTCCCTCGCCCGGTCCTGCATGACCTTCCGGTCGAGGCCACGGATCTCCTGCTGCAGCATCACGTTCTTCATGGCGGTGCGGAAATCAAGCAGGAGATGGTCCTGAAACACGATGCCGACTTCCGAAATGGGCCGGGTGAGCGGTTTTCCGTCGACCTCGAGCGTTCCCGAGCTCGACGGTTCCAGACCGGAGGCCAGAAGCATCGTGGTGCTCTTGCCGCAACCGGACGGGCCGATGAGGCTGACGAATTCTCCCGGTTTTACGTCGAGATCGATGGGGCCGAGCGCGTGGAAGGCTGCATCCCCGTGGCCAAAGACCTTGGTCAGCCCCCGTGCACGGATTGACACACCGCTCGTTCCATTCGGCACCGTAGGCGCCGGCTGAGTTTCCCTGGTCTGATTGGAAGGGGTCATAGGCAAATACCCAAACAGGTGTTGAAGTCAGGTGCCCTGCGCCCACGGCGCAAGACGGTGTTCAAGAAACCCCATGGTGCCGTTGAACAGGAGCGCGACAAGCGCAGCCGCAATCAAACCGGCGAACATCAGGGAAATATCCATGAAGGCAGACGCCTGCATGATCATGAAGCCGAGCCCCTTGTCGGAGGCAATGAACTCGGCGATGATCACGCCCTCCACTGCCTTGACGACGCCAATCTTCATTCCAGCGAATATCTGTGGCATCGCGGCGGGAAGCCGAACCTTCCAGAGTGTCTGCAGCCTGCTCGCCCCCATGGAGCGCGAGATGTAGTAAAGACGCGGATCGATCGCCTTGAAGCCGAGCATGGCGTCAACCAGGATCGGGAAGAAGCACATCAGAAAGACGATCAGGGCCGAGACGAGCGGACCGATGCCGAACCAGATGATGAGGATGGGCCCGATCACGGTTTTGGGCATGATGTTGAGAAATACGATCATCGGATAGAGACCGCGTTCGAATGCCTTGACGGACACGATGGCAAGCGCCAGCGGAACAGCCACAAGAACACCGAGTGCGAAGCCTTCGATGATGGTGATCGAGGTCCAAAGAGCGTGCCAGCCGATGGTCGCCCGGTCCGTGATCAGACGGTCGAGGAACTGCGAGGGCCTTGGGACGAGCCAGGTCGGCACGTTGTAGACATATGTCAGCCCCTCCCAGAAAAGCAGGAGAAGCGCCACTGAAGCGATGGCGACGGCAATTGACGCGGTGGTGGAGCGACGGATCGCTGCAATCCTTTCGACCAGCCTGTCGGCGGTCGTGCGCGTATCGGCGGCAGCCGCTGAAGCGCTGCCTGTTCTCGTCGTGACTTGATCGGTCATGGTCTGCTCGGAGCCTGGTACGCCATCGGGCGCGCCGCATTCACAGGTCATCATGGACCGGAGGCGCAACACGCCTCCGGTGGGAAACAGTGTTGCCTGTTACGGGCAGGTCACCGCGTTTTCGGGAACGTAATCGTTCGTGTAGTAGTCGGTGACGGGACGATCGGCAGAAAGGTCCATGGTCGTCGTCATCACCTGATACATCGTGTCCCAGGTCTCGGTCGGGGTCATGCCGATGATGTCCCCCTGCCCGCCCGGGCAGACCGACGAAAAGCTGTAGTCGGCAGACTGGGTCAGCGCTTCACGCGGGTGTTCGGTTTCGGGAAAAACCTCGTAAATCGCTTCGATGGCAGCTTTCGGGTCTTCCATCGCAGCCTTCCATCCTTCGGCCGTCGCCTCGATAAAGCGGCGATAGACATCAGGGCGCTCGGCGAGCCTGTCTTCGCGTGCCACAAGGCTGAGGCTCGCGAGCGGAACGCCATTGTTGTAGAAATACATGTTCCCCGCCTCGATGCCTTCGGCAGCCAGCGGCACCACGATGTTTTCCGGTGTCTGGGAGACCGCGTCCACCTGACCGGAGGTCAGAAGACCGATGAAGGCGCTTTCGGCGGCATTGACGATCTCGACTTCGCCTTCCTCGATGCCATTGGCCTTCAGAAAGACCGGTATCAGCGGCAGCATGGCGGAGCCGGGTGACACGGCCAGCTTCTTGCCCACCAGATCCTTGGGCTCACTGATGCCGGAATCGGCCAGATACTGAATGCCGAACTGTCCCGATTTCCAGATCGTCGAGATGATCTTGATCGGCGCGCCCTGCGAGGCGACGTTGAGCGTGGCCACCGTGTCGGCATAACCGATATCCGTCTGTCCCGTGGCGACAAGCTGCGCGGCAACGGCCGATCCGCGGCCTTCGACCAGCTCCACCTCAAGGTCGTGATCCGCATAAATGCCCTTTACCTGCGCCAGGGCGAACCCAAGATGCGCGGTGTCGGCGGTCCAGTTCATCTGCATTGTGATCTTGTCCTGGGCCAGTGCACCTGCCCCCGGCAACATGGCTGCAGCGGCAAACATCATTCCCGCTGCAAGCTTGATACGAGTTTTCATCGACACTCCTCCTTTGTCGTTCTGTTCCCAACCTGCCGCGCGGTGCGAGACCGCAACGGCAATGCAGTCAAACCTGCTTCCAGGGCAGGCAAACCCTTTCGATCATTGCCATTCCGGCACTCAGCAACACACCGATCAGCGATCCCACAACCAGAACCGCGAATATGAGCGAGGTGTCGGAACTGTCCATTCCACGCAGCACGAGATATCCAAGCCCGTCCTGCGAATTGAGCCACTCGACAACGATCACGACGGTCACGGCGATGACGATCGTCGTCTTGAAACCGGCAAAAATACTTGGCGCTGCGGAGGGCAGTTCAAAAAGGCGAAATGTCTGCCACCAGGAGGCGCCGACGGATTTCGACAGGTAATATTGGCGCCGGTCGATCGAGCGGAAACCATGGGCGCTGTCCACCAGCACCGGGAAAAACGTGATGAGTGCCGTCAGCAGGATTTTGGGGAAGTCGGCAAAACCGAACCATACGAGCATCAGCGGCGCGAGCGTGATCTTCGGCAGCCCCTGGATGAACACCACCATGGGATAGAGCGTGAGCTCGGCCAGTTTCGAGCGGGCGACGAGATAGCCCAGCATAACGCCCGGTATAGCGCCAGCCAGAAAACCGTAGATGATCAGCTTCGTCGTGATCAGTCCGTGATAGCCCAGGCGCTGATAATCAGTAAAAATCCGCAGCATGAATTCGCTTGGAGCCGGCAGTACATAGGAGGGGACATTTCCCAGTCGCACTGCCAATTCCCAGAGAACAAGCAGACCGGCAAACCAGATCATCGGCTCAACGATGCGAAGGACACGCTGGTGAACGGGCATGGCTAGGCTCCCTTGCCGCGCAATTCGTCAAGCGCAGAACCGCTTGGAAAATGGTCGCGCTGGCGGTTTCGCAAAGGCCAGATACCACCGATCTCGCGCGCCGCTTCATGCAGCTGGCCCGCCAGTTCTTCATGCCGGTCCGGAGTGAGGCGGACCAGCGGCCCGGCAACGCTGATCGTCCCGGCAACGCGGGCATTTGGCCCAAGCCCCGAATGGAACGGAACGGCAAGTGCCATGGTGCCGGCTTCCGCCTCCTCGATGGACGTGGCGTATCCCAAAGCACGCGTCTCTTCGAGCGCGACCTTGAGCTCCTTCATGCTGGAGACGCTGTTTGGCCCCAGCGCGCGCTTCACATCGAACCCGCGCTCCCGCACCAGTTCGAGCGCCTGTTCTTCCGGAAGGGTGGCAAGCCACGCCTTTCCGTTTGCCGTCGCGTGAAGAATGATCTCCTGTCCCATGGGCGGCTCATAGCGCAGGCTCGACGTTGCTCCCTGCGCCCGCGCCACCCATACGAGGTCATCGCCCTCAACGATGGCAAGGCGGCAATATTCGCGGGTCCGCTGGGCAAGTGCATCGAGCACGGATTGCACCATCTCGGGCACGGCACGGGCATCGAGGTTCCTGAAGGCCAGAGTGCTCATCCGCAACGACAGCGCGTAACGCTGGGTGTCCGGGTCCTGGGTCACCCAGCCATGGGTGGCAAGCGTTGTCAGAATGCGATGCACTGCCGAAGCAGGCAGACCGTTGCGCACCGCAATATCGGTCAGTTCCATCGGGTCGCGCTCACCGGCCAGCGTGGTGAGAATGGACAGGCATCGTTCAACGGCAGCAACAGTCACGGGGTCCTCCTGGGAGTCTTGTAGCGCACTATTTCCAGAATTGGAATAGCTTTCCAATTCCAAGATTGCAGGAGCTTTCAGCCACGCGGTCCGCTCCGCCAGCGCAGAAGCTAACCCATGCCACGATGCCTTTGATATGGTCGGGGGGAGCAATTGGCGGAGAGGATTTTCATTCTCCCCGGAAATTTGCACAGGATGACGGGTGGCCGGACCAGCCAACGGACCGCCATGAAAACGTATTTGCAAACCGGATTTGCGAACCGGATCTGCATCCGGGAGCGAATGGCGCGGCGATGGCTTCTGCCACCCGCCCGCGCATTCGCGTTGTGCTGGCGGGCGATCAGCCTTTTAGCCAGCGCTCCAGATTGGCAGCAACGAATGCATCATCGTTGAGTTCGGGGTAGTCGCGTAAGATGCGCTCGAGCTCTTCCATCTGGCCCGGCCCCATGGTCTCGTCGGGATTGAGGCACCAGGTTCCTTCGAGCAGCCCCTGCCGGCGCAGGACTTCGTGCAGGCACGCAATGCAGCCGGCAAAATCGTTTGCCACATCGAACAAAACGCCATTGGCATCGGTGGTGCGGGCATCGAGCTCCAGCCATTCGCTGGCGCTTCTGCTGTCGGGGCGCTCATGGATCTCCTCGATCAGCTCTACCGCCTTGCGGGTCCAGACCGACCAGTGGCCCAGAAGCCCGCCCTTGATCCGCACGCTGACCGGCACGCCGTCGCGCATGAATGTGAACTTCGTCATCAGATCGGAGACGATGTGATCGTCATTTCCGGTGTAGAGTGTGATGCGGTCTTCCGCACGGGCATCAATGACCGCGCGGACCACGTCAAGCGTGCGGTAGCGATTGAACGGCGCCATCTTGATCGCCACCACATTCTCGATTTCAGCAAAACGCCGCCAGAATGAATAGGGCAGAGGCTGCCCGCCAACGGCCGTCTGCAGATAAAAGCCCACAACCGGGATGACATCGGCGACGGCGCGGCAATGCGCAATCAGTTCGTCGACGCTCGCCTCTTTCATTGCGGCCAGACTGAGAAGCACTGCGTGATAGCCTTTGGACCGTGCAAGTTCGGCCTCGCGCACAGCCTGTGCGGTTTCGCCGACAGCGCCGGCGACCATGAAGGGCGTGCTCGCATGGGCCTTCGCCTCTTCCGCGGCAAGGGAAAGCACCGGCTCCAGAAGACCATGATCGCGGATCTCGAACTGCGTGGTGTGAACGGCAACAGCAAGCCCGATGGAACCCGCATCGAGATAATAGCGCGACAGGGCGCGCTGGCGGCGCTCATCGAGCCTGCGCTCGGCATTAAGCGCCAGAGGATGTGCCGGGATCACGCCTCCCCTGCGCAGGGCGGCAAGTGGCGTTGCGGGAAGATCACTGATTTTCATGATGAAACTTTCGTCGTCAGGCCTTCGGCATGGAAGGCGGGCCCTGTCCGTCGGCTTCCGGGCGCAAATAGCCCAGGATGACCTCGATCACGTGCTCGCGGCGCTGCGCAAGCACTTCCGGCGTTTTCGGCAGACCGAAGATCGCCGACAGTGTGGACCGGTTGGCAATGAAGAAATAGCAGATGCTTGCGATGGATATGTAGAGCTGCACGGGATCGACGCCGGAGCGGAACTTGCCCTCGCCTTCCCCGCGCTCAAGGATCGTGTCGATCATCGCCACGAGCGGGCTGTTCAGGTCCCTCGCCTTGGCCGAGTGCGCCACATGCACACCACCATGCATGTTCTCGTCATTGATAAGCGATATGAACTCCGGATGCGCGCTCACATAGTCGAAAGAGAAACCGATGAGCTCGCGCATGGCGGCCACGGGTTCACGGTGAGCGAGATCCAGCTGCCGCTCGGCGCTGCGAATGGCCTCGTAATTTCTCTCAAGAACCGTGCTGAACAGGGCCTCCTTGTTACCGAAATAATGGTAGATCAGAGCCTTGTTGCAGCGAGCGCGCTTGGCAATCGCGTCAATGCGCGTTCCCTTGAGGCCCTTTTTCGCAAACTCTTTCGAGGCCGCGTTGAGAATTCGTGCGCGTGTCGCTGCCGCGTCACGCGTCGCTTTCTGCCCTGTCTTGGAGGCGCCTTTCCGGCCGGCGTCAGCTCCGGCCGACGGCCGATCAGTATTTTCCATCGCGCACCTCGAAATGGGTCGGTTTGCCGAGCGAGCGCCCGCCCTCTTTCATCCATTTTGCCGTCCACTCGATCAACCGTGGCAGCGGCACGGAGGGATAGCCGAAGAGTTTCTGCTGCAGGCTCGTGTCAACGATCCATGCCTCGTCCTGTTCGGAACCTGCGAGAACCGGCTCCTTGTCGAAGAACTCGCCAAATCTCTGTGCCAGGCTGCGCACATTGACCAGTTCGGGACCGGACAGATTGAGCACGAAGGGCGGATTATCCGCATGCGCGAGAGACTGCAACGCAATGTCGTTTGCATCCCCCTGCCAGATGACATTGCAATGGCCGCTGTCGATCTGCACGGGCTCGCCCTGCTGGACCGCGTTTGCGACATCGTGCAGGACGCCATAGCGCAAATCGATCGCGTAGGAGAGCCGGACCAGCGCCACGCGGGTTCCATGCACGCTTGCAAAATGCTCGAACATGCGCTCGCGCCCGACACAGGAATTGGCATATTCGCCGGGGGGATCGAGCACCACATCCTCGCGCGCACCCTGCTCGGTAATCTTGATGAAAGGATAAACGCAGGCGGTGGAGAAAGCGACGATGCGCGACGCCCTGAACGCTTCGGCGACGATTGCTGGCACATGAACATTCATCGCCCATGTCAGGCCCTGATTGCCGCTGGAGCCGAATTTGCGGCCCGCCATGAAGATCACGTTTTCGGTTTTCTCCAGGCGCTCGACCGCTTCGCGATCGAGCAGATCGCAGGAGACGGTCTCGATGCCCCAGCCTTCCAGCTTTTCCTTGAGGCCGGGCTCCGAGAAGCGCGCAACACCAATGACACGCTTGTGGGGCGCGGCACGCTTTGCCATCCGCGCCAGCGTCGGGCCCATCTTGCCGCCAACGCCAAGGATCGTGATGTCTCCATCGAGCTCGGCGAGTACGGATACGAGGCGGTCGCTTGGCTGAGACAGCATGTCTTCGAGCTGGGCTTCATCCAGAATTGTGTCTGGCAGTGATCGGGTCATGGTCTCAGTCTCCTGTGCCGGCATGTCCGGCATCGCTTTTGTTGAGGCTAGTGAAAGTCCAGTCGGTCGCGCGGGTGCGCTGGCCAAGGTCGGGCAGACAGGCAAACCCCATGCCGGGGACCTGCAATGAGGCGACATCGAGCGCGCCGCCATTGATGGCGGTCACGATGGAAGCCCCCTCGCGCCGATAAAGATCGGGATGGGCGGCAAGTGCGGCCTCCGCCTCACATGCGGGCAGGTGCTTAAGGCCGTGGAAGTAGTGGTGTCCATTGCGCTCCACATGCGTGATGCCAAGGGCGGCCACGACGGCGAGATCGGCTTGCAGGGAAACAACCGGAAGGCAGGTCAGATCTTCTGCCGACTGGAAGTAGGTGCCCTGCCCTGCCGCGCGATTGCGCTCGGCCGCGATCATCGCGTTCAACAGGGAACGGATCACCCCCTTGCAGTTCTTGTGGCTCACGCCGCGATAACCGAGCGCAATCGCTTCATGATAGGCGCGCGTCCAGCCATCGGCCTCGTCGATCAGGAGCGGTTTGCCGATTGCCCTGAGAGCGTGAGGGTCGAGCGGCGCCGAAAGTGCAACCGACCGTTCCAGCGGCTGCTCGATGAAAAGGATCGACTGATAGAAGCGCTCAAGCGCCGGGTTGGCGCGGATGGCGTCCATCAGCGCCGCGAAATCCTCAAGCCGGCTATATTGTTCATTGCCATCGAGCGTCAGTGCGAATGCCCTGCCGGTCCGTTCCATCAATGCGGCGATGCGCTCAAGCCGGGCCATATCCGAGGCTGGGTCACCCGCGATCTTGATCTTGAGATAGCTCAGATCGTCCTGCTCGATATAATCGGCAAGAGTTTCGGGCAGTCCATCGTCAAGCCGGTCCGCCGGCGCGATGTCTTCCGCCTCGATCGGATCGACCAGACCGACCGTATGGCGCAACGCGATACGCTCCAGCGGTCTGTCGGGAAGGATGTAGGCTGGCGGCATGCCCGCAAGTTCGGGAAAGACCGCGCCGCCCTCAATGCCAAACGCATTGTTGCGCACCATGTCGAAAAAGCCTTGCCCGGTCGCCCGTCCCAGCGCGTCGATCATGGCGCGCTCCACCATCGAA
The DNA here is from genome assembly GCF_040819555.1 of Nitratireductor sp. GISD-1A_MAKvit. Taxonomy (GTDB): domain Bacteria; phylum Pseudomonadota; class Alphaproteobacteria; order Rhizobiales; family Rhizobiaceae; genus Nitratireductor. The sequence goes on along the minus strand of NZ_CP161920.1, from coordinate 2,265,373 downwards.
ACACCGAAGGAGGCACCGAGCCGGTTAAACCCGGCTGAAAGCGCCCGCCGGTCGACCTCTTCGTCAAGCTGCCGCCACAGGGAGAAGACAGACCCTTCCGACAGGGCGGTTGCCACGGTCAGTGCCTCCTCGATCACCCAGAGCAGGTCTGCGACATTGTCAGCCGGTGTCTTTTCCGGACGCTTGTCGAACCATTTATAGGCAAGAAGATCGGAAGCGTAGCCGAGGACAGGCTGACCATCGACGAAAACCTCAAGCTCCAGCGTGGCGCTGGCAGCCGCCTCCATGGTGACGACACCGAAACGGAAGGGCATGCGCGCAAACGCATTGGCAATGCCGATGCGGCCACCGATTATCTTGAGCCTGGCAGTACTCATGGATGCTCCTTCCGCATTTCAAAAAGTCCCCGGACATAACCCGCAGCATAGGCAGCCACACCCGTCCCGTCGGGGTGGTAGTCAAAAGGTTCCACGGCGATCACGCCGTCATAGTTGTGCCGGACGAGACAATCGATGATTGGCGCAAACCGATCTTCGCCAAGCCCCGGCCCACGCTTCGAGCGGTCGTTGAAATGAATGTGACGCACATGACCGCCCGGCAGATATCGGTCCAGAACGGCTTCGGCTGGCTCGGCTTCGCCGCCCACCGCGGCAAAGGTGTCGAGCATGGTCGCAAAGCCAGTCGAGCCAATGGTTTCGACCAGCTTCACCGCGTCGGCAACCGTGTTGACGAAATCGTCCATGGAGGGTGCAAGCGGTTCGATGCAGTAAACAACACCGGCCCGGGCCGCTGCATCCGCTGCCGCAGCGAGATGCGCCGCGGCGATCTCGCGCGCACGCTCTGGCGAAGCAGCGTCGCGAAGCTGCCGCTGACCGGGCGACCCATGGATGAGCACACTGCCGCCAAGGTCGGAACAGAGCTCGACCATCGCCAGCATGTGATCGCGGGTGCGGCTGGCAACGCTCTCGTTGTCACTCGTCAGGGAAAGTCCCGCCGGTGCCGTCAAGAGCCAGTGCAGTCCGGTGATCTCGATCCCGAAATCGGCAGCCACCTGGCGCAGCCGCCGGCGCTCTGCGAGAGGAACCGAGGCAGGTTCGTCCGACAGGGTGAAAGGCGCAATCTCCAGCCCGTCATACCGAAGAGCGGCAGCCAGACGACACTGCTCCTCGAATGGAAGGTCACGCAAGACTTCATTGCACAAAGAGAGTTTCATCGCATTATCCCGGAAGCCGAACAAGGAAGAGGTCCGTGAACACGAAATCGATGGCAAAGGCGGCTATGCCAGCCAGCGCGAGTGCGCCGATCACGAGTTGCCAGACGGGCTTGCGCCGTTCGGTATCGATCAGCTCTGCCCCCAGCGTGAAGACGAAAACGAAAAGTGCGGTGGCGTAGAGGAAGGGCATGCGGCCGAACAGAAGCGTGCCATAGACAAGCACCATCACGATGGTGAAGAGCGTGCGGATTGCACTGGCGCGGCTCCATTGCGTGATGCTGGGCCGCGCGCCCTCTGCAAGAACCCGGCCCGAAATGCCGCGCAACAGCAAAACGACACCCAGCACGCACAAGACCGTGCTCAGAAGCCCGGGCGTAAGCCCCGGCACGGTGAACGGATCCGCACCGCGCGCCTCGAAGCGTGGCATGCGCAGAGCTTCAACCAGCCCGGCAGCGCCCAGTGCGGCCACGACGAGACCGGAGAGAAAATCGGTTCTGTTGATGGTGCGCATCGTCAGTCTCCCTTTTCCAAAGCGACCTGAGGAAGAGGCTTGCGAACAAGCGCCCGTTCAATGGCTTCAAGAAGGGAGGCCATTTCCAAAGCCCCCTCACCGACACCGCAAAGGGTCGCCGCGCCGCTTTCGACGGCGGAGACGAACAGATCGAAGCTCTTGGCCAAAAGCGACGGCGGCGTAACGCCGATCACCTGTTCGCTCGATATGCTGCCGGGAGAGACGTTCCAGCCGCCAGACTTGGGTGTGTAAGAGACCTGCGCCTGCGTCAGCGTGTTGCGGTTGAAGTCCAGGACGATGTTGCCGCCATCGCCGATCAGCCGAAGCTGCTTTGTGGTCACGGCACCCGGCATGAAATCGTCTTCCAATTCACCACAGGCCAGGATGCCGAGCCGCAGGCGGCCCGACACACCATTCACAAAAGTCAGATCGATGCGGATGTCATCGTCTTCTTGAGCGCCGAGCAGGCTCACCCCACGGGCCTCAACCGAGTGAATGGGGACGCCCGCCAGATGGCGCATGAGGTCAAGGAAATGCACACCGTCATTCTCGATGACGGTGGAATCGTCACGCATGCGTTTCCAGCCCGAGAAGTCTCCTTCCACCGCAAGCAGGCGACCGATGGCGCCGGATGCAAGCAGCGTCTTCGCTTTCTCGACAAGCGGATGACAGCGCAGAACAAAGCCGATCTGGACAGAACAGCCTGAACGTTTCACCGCATCCAGAAGCTGCTTCGCCTCCCCCACCGACGCGACCGCCGGCTTTTCGAGGAAGACATGCTTGCCGCGCTCAAGAGCGGCCAGCGCAACGGACAAATGCAGCCGTGGCGGCGTGACAATGTCAACGAGATCGACCTGGTCGAGATAGGCGGACGGGTCCTCCGTGACATGATCGAGGCCCAGGGCACCCGCCCTGTCGCGGGCTGCAGGGTCGGGGTCGCTGACATACAGGCGGGGCGCCGTGGCGCTCTGCTGCCAGGCGAGCGCATGCTGCGCACCGAAGGCACCGAAACCGCACAGAAGGATACTTTTGACGCTCATCGCTCACCTCCGGCAAAGCGTGTGCGCAGGGTGGCCAGGCGGCGACGCACTGGCGGCAGGCTGAAAATGATAATGAGGAAAACCAGTGTCGCAATCACCGCGCTTATCGGGCGCGTCACGAAGGGAACCGGGTCGCCCTGCGTCAGCGCGAGGCTGCGGCGCAGATTGTTGTCGAGGATCGGCCCGAGCACGACACCAAGGATCATGGGAGCGACCGGGAAACCGGCCTCGCGCATCATGAAGCCGATCAGGCCGAAACCGATCATCACCCAGACATCGAAGATGCGGCCGGCGATGGCGAAAGCACCGACGGTGCACAGCACGAAGATGATGCCCATCAGCCATTCGCGCCGAACCTTGAGGATGAGCAGCAGCGGCCGTGTGAGAAGCAGGCCGAGGATGAGCATGGCGCAGCTGGCCCAGAACACCATGGCCACGACCGAATAGAAGAAATCGGCCTGGGTGATCATGATCAGGGGACCGGGCCGCAGACCGTGAATGATCATGGCTGCCAGAAGAACTGCCGCCGGCGCGGACCCGGGTATGGCAAGCGTCAGAACCGGGATCAGCGCGCCGGGCACGGCCGCGTTGTTGCCGGTCTCGGCGGCGAGCAGTCCTTCGGTCGAGCCCTGCCCGTATTCTTCCTTGCGTTTGGATGCCCGTTTTGCAGCAGCGTAGGAAACCCAGGCCCCCATATCCTCGCCGACGCCGGGAACAACGCCCATGAAGGTGCCGATGAAGCCGGAACGCAGCCAGGTGCGCGCATGGCTGAAGGAGGAAAGCGCGGAGCGGAAGACCCCGGTCACCTTGCCGGCGACGGCGCGGGTCGCTTCCTGCCGCATGACGATGAAGACTTCCGTGCAGCCAAAGGCGCCGACAAGCACCGGCAAAAGGCCAAACCCGCCTTCAAGATCGCGAATTCCATAGGAAAAACGGGCATAGGCATGAATGCTCTCCTGCCCGACCATGGCGATCAGAAGACCGAAGAATCCCGCGGTCCAGCCTTTCAGTGCGTCGTCCATCGCCGTGAGCTGACCGCATAGCACGATGCCGAAGACGGCAAGCCAGAAGAACTCGAAAGAGGTAAAATCAAGCGCGAATTCGGCAAGCCAGGGCGCGACCAGGGCCAGCCCCACCATGCCGACCACCGAGCCCAGAAACGAGCCCGTGGTGGCAACCGCCATCGCCTCGCCTGCCCGCCCTTTCCGGGCCAGCGGAAAACCTTCAAGCGCGGAAGCGGCATTGGCCGGCGTGCCGGGAATGTTGAGCAGAATGGCCGTACGCCCGCCGCCGTAAATCGCTCCTATGTAAACGCAGATCAGAACCAGGATTGCCGTGTTCTGTTCCATCGTGAAGGTCAGCGTCGTCACCAGCGCGACGCCCAGTGTCGCGGTCAGGCCGGGGATCATGCCCACGGTGATGCCGAGGAGCGTGGCCCAGAAAACAACGATGATCTGCGCGGAAAACCCGATCTCGACGATCGCGCTCAGGAATTGTGTGAGTCCGTCCATGCCCATGCCTGTCGACAGAAAGAGCCAGCGTAGCCCGGCCCCTGACTGCGAGACGTTTTCGGTTGCAGAAAGGTGAAGTGACCGAGGCTCCCCCGCCTGTCGCGGGGGAGCCCATAACAAGTGTTACTACGGGCGCGGAATGCCGAACTCGCTCGGATCATTGGGTGCAGCGCCGCTGTCGAACTGCTGCCAGGCATTGATCGAAAGGAAGGGAAGCGCGGTCTTGGCTGCCTCTTCGCCATAGGTCGCCTTGAAGAGCGCGCCGCGCTCGGCGGCATGGTTCTTCATGACTTCGGAATTGGCGATCTTTTCCGCCCAGACCCTGTCCATCGCATCAAGCACCTCTTTGGGCGCATCGGCGGGAATGTAAATGCCGAAGAAGTTTGGTGCGCTCGCAACTTCCGGCAGCCAGTCGGTGACTGGCGGAACCGTGCCGTAGCCCTCAAGTTCAAGCGGCTGATCGGCGATCACGGCGAGAGGCTTGAGCCGCCCGGCTCGGATCATGTCCACCTGCTCGGTTGCCGTCTGGGCGGTGAACTGGGTTTCACCCGAAACCGTGGAGATGACGGCAGGATTGCCCCCCTCATAGACGATCTGCCGGTAACTGATGCCGGGCGCTGCCTTTTCGAGAGCCTGCATGGAGATTGCGGTTGCAGAGGAAAGTCCGCCGGAGGATACGGTAATCGGCTCGCTTGCCGACTTCATGGCTTCCAGAAGATCGCCAAAATCTTCCCACTCGCTGTCGGCACGCACCGACACGAGGCCGGGATTGGCCACATGGAGATAAAGACGCCACTGATCGAGCGTCGCGTCCAGCGTGCCGAAGACGGGATAAGCGCCGAGATCTGCGGCAGCGCCAGCAGCCATTGTCATGCCGTCATGCGCCGCCTCCCAGACCGCGCGGGTACCAACGGAGCCCGAAGCGCCCGGCTGGTTGATGATGACGAAGTTCTGTCCAAAGGCCTTGCTCAACTCTCCCGCGACAACACGGGTGACCGTGTCGGTGGAGCCACCGGCGGACCACGGAACGATGATCGTGACCGGCTCGGCCGGCTTCCACTCGTCGGCGAGGGCTGGAGTTGCAAGGATCGCTGATGCCGCGAATGTCGCGGAAATCAAGCGTGCGGCAAGTGTTTTGCTCTTCATTTTTGTTCCCCTAATTAAACAAACGGTTAGATAATTAGTGACGTCAATCAACGATCTGTCAAGCGCTTTCGTCGGGATGCGAATTCGGGCTCACCCGAGGTTTGGCCGCAACCACCATCAGATCATGGGGAAAGTCGCATCCTTACGGGCAGCCCTTTGACGCCCCCGCCGACCGCCTTGCCCTGCCCGCTGCAAGGTCTTGAGAGCGAGGCAGATTAATCAACGCTGCAAGCAGCTGGGGCGCTGTTCCTGCATCGGGTTTTGGCGCAACCGGATGAATCGGGAAAGACGTGCGGCAAGCGACTGATTATGGATCAGGAACGCAAGTCGCGCCCATCCGCATTGCGCGGCAAGACGCGGGCAGCCGCATACCAAGGAGTGATGTGAATGCTGAATTGAATGGTGAGCGCGCAGGGGCTCGAACCCTGGACCTACTGATTAAAAGTCAGTTGCTCTACCAACTGAGCTACGCGCTCCCTGCGGGTTGTTGCGAACCCCGGAAATTGCGGCGGAACATAGAGAGGCACTTATCTGCGGTCAACCGGAAAAAAGCGTCTTTCGCCCGACTTTTTTGTTCTTGTTGCCAACCGCCTTGTGCACAAGGCTTTCAGGTCGTGCTGAGTGTTCTGCGCACCGCATCACGCCAGCCTTTCAGGCGGTTTTCTCGATCGGATGCATCCATCCGGGGCGAGAATTGGCGATCGAGCTTCCAGCCGGCAGCGAATTCCCGGGCGCCGGGCCAGACACCGGCCCGCGATCCCGCAAGCCACGCAGCCCCAAGAGCGGTGGTTTCGAGCTGAGTCGGCCTGTCGACCGGAGCGTCCAGCATGTCGGCAAGGAATTGCAGCATCCAGTCGCTGGCAACCATGCCGCCATCGACCCGCAGCACCGTGTCATTTCCGCCGTCCTGCCAGTCCTTGCGCATGGCATCGAGCAGGTCCCGTGTCTGGTATGCGACCGATTCGAGCGTGGCGCGTGCGAATTCCGCCGGGCCCGAATTGCGTGTCAGGCCGTAGATCGCCCCGCGCGCCTCCGCATCCCAGTGCGGCGCCCCAAGCCCGACAAAGGCAGGAACGAGATAAAGCTGCTGCGTCGGGTCGGCCCTGGCAGCCAGCGCGCCCGAATCGGCAGCCTTGCCGATAACCTTCAACCCGTCGCGCAACCACTGAACGGCAGCACCCGCAACGAAGATCGAACCTTCGAGCCCATAGGTCGTCACCCCATCAAGCCGGTAGGCAATGGTGGTGAGAAGTCGGTTGTTTGAGGAAACCATCGTCTGGCCGGTGTTGAGCACGGCGAAACAGCCCGTGCCATAGGTGGCCTTGAGCATACCGGGTTCGAAGCAGGCCCTGACCGATGACGGCTGCCTGCTGGTCGCCGGCAACGCCGAGAATCGGTATCGCCGCGCCGAATAGCTTTTTCTCGGTCATGCCGAAATCGGTGGCGCTATCCTTCACCTCGGGCAACAGGGCCTTCGGCACACGCAGAATTTTCAGGAGTTCGTCATCCCATTCATTGGTCTCGATGTTGAACAGAAGGGTGCGCGAGGCATTCGTGGCGTCCGTGACATGCGCCTTGCCGCCCGTCAGACGCCAGATCAGAAACGTGTCGATGGTGCCGGCAAGGAGTTCGCCCTTTTCCGCCCGTTCACGCGCCCCCTCAACCTCATCAAGGATCCAGGCGAGTTTGGTTCCGGAAAAATAGGGATCGAGAAGCAGGCCGGTTTTTTGCGTGAAGGTTTTCTCCAGATCATCCGCCTTCAGCTTTTCGCACATGGGGGCGGTGCGACGGTCCTGCCAGACAATGGCGTTGTGGATCGGCTTGCCGGTTTCGCGGTCCCACACAACGATGGTCTCGCGCTGATTGGTGATCCCGATGGCTGAAACATCAGCCGCTTCCAGCTTCGCCTTACGCAGGGCGCTGCGCGCGGTCGAAACGACCCCCTTCCAGATGTCTTCGGGATCGTGTTCCACCCAGCCCGAATTCGGGTAGTGCTGCTGAAATTCCCTTTGCCCGGTCGCCACCGGCTGCATTGAAGCATCAAACACGATTGCCCGGCTGGATGTCGTGCCCTGATCTATCGCCAATACAAAACCGCTCATTGGTCCTCCGGATCGGTCTGAAGCTCTTTGCCAAACGGGGAGCCGGGCTCGCCGGCTCCCCGTCCATTTTGATGCCATTCGGGCAGGTTGCAACCAGCCTTACTGCCAGCGCTTGACGATTTCCTCGTAAACGATGGTTTCGCCCTGGGGCTTCTCGTTCTCGAGTTTGGCTTTTGCGCCACCCTTGCCGATCCACTCGGACGGATCCTTTTCCTCGTTCAGGCGCGGACCGCATCCGCCATAGACATTGGCGCTTTCATCGGCTGCCTGCATGCGGGCCATGGTGATATCCATTTCGCCGGCCAGACGATCCATCGCCTCCTGTGGGGTGAAGGCGCCGGAGTTCACGTCGCCGATCTGCTGCCACCAGATCTGGGCGAGCTTTGGATAGTCCGGCACGTTAACGCCCGTGTCCGTCCACAGAATCCGATCCGGCGAGCGATAGAACTCGACCAGCCCGCCGAGCTTCGGAGAGCGCTCGGTAAATGATTCGTGATTCACCGTGGAATCGCGAATGATCGTGAGGCCGACATGGCTCTTCTTCACGTCGACCGTTTTCGAGGTGACGAACTGGGCGTAGAGCCAGGCCGCCTTGCGGCGATCCACAGGCGTGGACTTGAACAGCGTCCAGGAGCCAACATCCTGATAGCCAAGCTTCATGCCCTCTTCCCAATAGGGGCCGTGCGGTGACGGCGCCATCTTCCAGAGCAGATTGCCTTCGTCATCGACGGTGTTGTTGCCCTCGCTCTTCGGCTTCACCATGTCCGCGGTGAAGGCGGTGTACCAGAAGATCTGCTGGGCGACATTGCCCTGGCTGAGCGCCGGCAGCGACTGGTAGAAGTCAAGATCGGCGGCCCCGGGCGGCGCATACTGGCGTAGCCACTCATCCCATTTGCGGATGGCGTAGACGGCGGCCGGTCCATTGGCAGCACCACCCCGGCTGACGGATGCGCCGGATGGGTTGCAGGAACCCTCCTCCATGCGGATGCCCCATTCGTCGATGGGTCGACCATTGGGCAGCCCCTTGGAGCCCGCGCCGGCCATGGAGAGCCAGGCATCGGTCATGCGCCAGCCTAGATCCGGTGCCCGCTTGCCGTAATCCATGTGACCATAGACGCGAACACCATCGATCTCCTTCACATCGTTGGTGAAGAAGTCAGCGATGTCCTCATAGGCAGACCAGTTGACCGGAACGCCAAGCTCGTAACCGTATTTCTCCTTGAATTTCTCTTTGATTTCAGGGCGATCAAACCAGTCCTTACGGAACCAGTAGAGGTTGGCAAACTGCTGATCGGGCAATTGCCAGAGCTTGCCGTCCGGTCCGGTCGCGGAGGCAATGCCGATGAAATCCTCAAGATCAAGCGTCGGTGAGGTGACGTCTGCACCCTCGCCTTCCATCCAGTCGGTAAGATTGACCGCGCTCTGGAGGCGCGAATGCGTGCCCACCAGATCGGCATCGTTGACATAGGCGTCGTAGAGATTGCGGTTGGTCTGCATCTGGGTCTGTACGGCCTGCACCACCTCGCCTTCGCCCAGAAGTTGGTGGTTGACCTTGATGCCGGTGATCTCCTCAAACGCTTTGGTGAGGGTTTCGGACTCGTAGGAATGTGTCGGGATGGTTTCGGAGAGGACATTGATCTCCATGCCCTGCAATGGTTCAGCTGCCTTGATGAACCATTCCATTTCCGCCAGCTGCTCCTCACGGCTGAGCGAGGAAGGCTGGAATTCACTGTCGATCCATTTTTCCGCAGCCGCCATGTCTGCCATGGCCTGGCCGGGTAGCCAGAGCAGGGCAAGCGCTGCGACAGAAGTCTTCAAATGCGCTTTCATTTCAAACTCCTCCTCCTGTTTCCATATTCATTTCATGAACATGGTTTGGCGGTTTTCGAGCCCGTGTTGAAGCTCCTGTCCGCCGGTTTGCGGAACGTCCCGCGTCCCGCTTTGCTTTGTCGGCGACCTACACCCAGCGGAACACCGCATAGGCATAGATCAAAGACAAAATCGTGCCGCCCCAAAGGGGCATATCGATCAGCCCGAGCCACCCCAGATGGATGAACGCGCTGCCGAGCAATGAGATGAAAAGACGGTCGCCCCGCGTGGTATCGAGGCCGAGAACACCATGGCGCGGCCCGCCACCGGGACTTGCCCATTCCCAGACCGTCATGGCGCACAGAAGCGCGAAGATGACGAGGAAGAAGGTGGCCGTCTGCCACGTCCAGGCCATCCATGTGAGATCGAGCCAGTGCGGCATGGTTTCCTCCCTACACGCGCCCGAGGGCAAAGCCCTTGGCGATGTAATTGCGTACGAACCAGATCACGATGGCGCCTGGAATGATCGTCAGGACGCCAGCGGCTGCCAGAAGACCCAGCTCGTAGCCGGATGTGCTGGCCGTGCGGGTCATCACGGCGGCAATCGGCTTGGCTGCGACCGAGGTCAGCGTTTTGGCCAGAAGCAGTTCCACCCACGAAAACATGAAGCAGAAGAACGCCGTGACACCGATGCCCGACGCGATCAGTGGCATGAAGATCTTCACGAAGAAGCGCGGAAACGAATAGCCGTCGATATAGGGCCGTCTCATCGATCTCCTTGGGCACGCCAGACATGAAGCCTTCGAGGATCCACACCGCCAGCGGAATGTTGAAGAGGCAGTGCGCGAGCGCCACGGCCCAGGGCGTGTCGAACAGGCCGACCGCGGAATAAAGCTGATAGAACGGCAGGGCAAAGACCGCCGGCGGCGCCATGCGGTTGGTCAGAAGCCAGAAGAACAGATGCTTGTCGCCGAGAAAGCGATAGCGTGAGAACGCATAGGCTGCAGGCAGCGCGAAGGTGACAGAAATGACCGTGTTTATAATGACATAGCTGATGGAGCTAATGTAACCATTGTACCAGACCGGGTTGGTGAGGATCTCCACGTAACTGTCGATGGTGAAATTTTTCGGCCACGGGCTGAAGCCGCCGAGAATCTCGTTGGTGGTCTTGAATGACATGTTGACGAGCCAATAGATCGGCAACAGCAGGAAGATGATGTAGAGCGTGGGAACGAGCCAGCGGGTCACTCTCATTGGTCCTCTCCCCGGGTCATCAGCGTGTAGAAGATCCAGCTCACCAGGAGTGTCATCAGGAAGTAGATGATGCTCATTGCTGCGGCGATGCCGAGATTGAACTCGCCCAGCGCCGCCTTCACCAGATCGATGGAAAGGAAGGTCGTGGCATTGCCCGGCCCCCCGCCGGTGAGCACGAAAGGCTCGGTGTAGATCATGAAGGAGTCCATGAAACGCAGGAGAATTGCGATGGTGAGAACGCGGTTCATCTTGGGCAACTGGATGTAGCGGAACACCGACCAGCGCGACGCGCCATCGATCTTGGCGGCCTGATAATAAGCTTCGGGGATGGAGCGAAGGCCCGCATAGGCGAGCAGCACCACGAGCGAGGTCCAGTGCCAGACATCCATCAAAACCACGGTGAACCAGGCGGAAATGGGCTGGCGGGTGAAATTGTAGGGAATTCCGAGTGCATTCAGCCCATAGCCCAGAAGGCCGATATCCGGCAGGGCCATGATGTTCCACATGGCGCCCACCACATTCCACGGAATGAGCAGCGGCAGCGCCATCAGAACGAGGCAGACCGACACCCAGGGGCCGGAGCGGGGCATGGTGAGCGCGATCGCGACACCTAGCGGCACCTCGATGAGCAGGATGATCCCGGTGAAGAGAAACTGCCGGAACAAAGAGGCATGGAAACGCTCGGATGTGAGCACCTCCTCATACCATTTCGTTCCCTCGAAAAAGAACAGATTGTTGCCGAAGGTCTCCTGAACCGAATAGTTCACCACCGTCATCAGCGGTATGATGGCGTTGAATGCCACAAGCAGCAGGACCGGCAGGACGAGAAACCAGGCCCGGTTGTTCCATGTCTTGGTCATGCCGCCCCTCCCTGACGCGCGAAGACCGGGTCAACACGCCATGAATCCACGTAAAGATTGATGCCTGCGGGGTCGAAACTGATGCGTGGTTCGCCAGGCAGGGACGAACCTTCGGGAACGATCGCGGCGACGGGCTGGCCCTCCACGGTCGCATGAACGATCTTGCGTCGCCCGGTGTCCTCCACGCGCACGATCTGCGCGGGAATTCCCTTCTCGCCAATGCGCACATATTCAGGACGCACACCGAGCTCCATCCTGGCATCCCGCGTTTGCGGAACCTGCCCTTCAAGAGCGATGGCGTGTTCACCGACACGAATGTCCTGCCCGTCGATCCGGACGGGAAGAACGTTCATGCCCGGAGAGCCTATGAAATAGCCGACAAAGGTATGGTTGGGGCGCTCGAAAAGCTCTTCGGGCGTGCCGATCTGAACGATCTCGCCCTCGTTCATGACCACCACCTGATCGGCGAAGGTGAGCGCCTCGGTTTGATCATGGGTGACATAGACCATTGTAAAGGCGAAACGCCGATGCAGCTCCTTCAACTGAGAGCGCAACACCCATTTCATGTGTGGGTCGATCACCGTCAACGGCTCGTCGAAGAGAATTGCGCTGACATCGGATCGCACCAGCCCGCGGCCGAGCGCGATCTTCTGCTTGTCGTCGGCGGTCAGCCCCTTGGCCTTCTGGTCTGCGCGATCTGCAAGATCGATCATTTCGAGCGTTTCGCGCACGCGCCGTTCGATCTCATCGTCTGCGACGCCCCGATTTCGCAGGGGAAAGGCAAGGTTCTGGTAGACCGTCATCGTGTCGTAGACGACCGGAAACTGAAACACCTGCGCGATGTTGCGGTCTTCGGTGGACAGGTCCGTCACATTTTGCCCATCGAACAATATCTCGCCTTCCGTGGGACGCAGAAGACCGGAAATGATGTTCAGGAGCGTGGTCTTGCCGCAGCCGGATGGGCCGAGCAGCGCATAGGCGCCGCCATCGTCAAACGTGTGGTGAACCCGCTTCAGGGCAAAGTCGGCATCGCTCGCAGGGTTGGGCAGATAGGCGTGGCGGATGTTGTTGAGATCAATTCGCGCCATTCCCGCCTCCTATGCAGCCTGGCTTTTGCCGGTCGTGACACGCCGGCTTGCAGCGTCGAACACCAGCATGTGGCGGGTGTCGATGAAGACCTCGACCGCTTCGCCCACCTCCAGACGGTGAATGCCCTCTTCCAGCATGACCCATCGATGTCCGGCGAAATCCAGATGGACGAAGCTTTCCGACCCGGTGATTTCGGTCACCGAAACGGTGGCGCGGACTGAAACCGCATTGGCCTCGCGCGGCGCAAGAGAAAGATGATGCGGCTGAAAGCCCAGCGTGTACGCCCCGTCGGGTGCATTTTCGAGGCCCTGCGGCACAGGCACCTGGACGGTTTTGTCGAGCGAAAACGCTCCGCCTGTCTTTGCCACCGACACCGTGTTCAGCGGTGGGTCGGAGAAGGTGCGCGCGGTTACGAGATCAACCGGTTTGCGGAACACGTCGATCGTTGGTCCAAACTGCGTCAGCCGGCCCTCGCTGAGCGTGGCGGTGTTTCCGCCAAGGAGCAGCGCCTCGCTGGGCTCGGTGGTCGCATAGACGAAAATCGCACCGGATGCTGCAAAGATCTTCGGCAGCTCGGCGCGCAATTCTTCGCGAAGCTTGTAATCCAGATTGGCAAGCGGCTCGTCCAGAAGCACCAGACGCGCTTCCTTGACCATGGCGCGAGCCAGCGCCGTGCGTTGCTGCTGACCACCGGAAAGCTCCAGCGGCGTGCGCTCCAGATGCGGTGTCAGGTGAAGAAGGTCGGCAGCCTGCCGTACCTTTTCCTCGATGGTGGCTTTCTCCGTACCGGCAACGCGTAGCGGCGAAGCGATGTTTTCGTAAACACTCATCGCCGGATAGTTGATGAACTGCTGGTAGACCATGGCGACGCTGCGCTTCTGGACCGGGATGCCGGTGACATCCTCTCCCTCCATCCACACGCTGCCGGATGTGGGGCGGTCGAGCCCGGCCATCAACCGCATCAGGCTGGTTTTGCCGGCAAGCGTCGGTCCGAGCAGCACGTTGAGCGAGCCCGGCTCCAACCGCAGCGAAACATTATCTATGTGCGTTTCGCCGGATACGACCTTTGAAACATTGCGCAGTTCAAGCATGTCCTCCCCCAGCGTTGGCCGCCCGGTCTTGCATTCCCGAAATGTCACGCATGTAATTGTCGACTTCTGCCGCCTCCTCCGGCGTCAGCCGCAAGCCTCGCTTGGTTCTGCGCCAAAGCACATCCTCCCCGCTGACGGCCCATTCACGAGCTGCCAGATAGCGCAATTCGGCTTCGTAGAGATCGACACCAAAATGCCGGCCGAGATCGTCCAGCGCCTGCGCATTGCCGAGGAGATTGCGGGCATCCAGCCCATAAAGCCTGATCAGTCGGGGCCGCATGATTGCAATCGAGGAAGGCGTAGTCGCGCAGCAGCGCTTCCACCTGAGCCTCGTAGCCGTCAAAAGCGAAATCGCCGCCCGGCAGCGTGGCTTCGTGGGTCCAGGGCTGCCCCTTCGCGCCGATGGATTCTGCAATCTTTTCCAGAGCCGATTCAGCCAGCTTGCGATAGGTCGTTATCTTGCCGCCGAACACATGCACCATGGGCGCGCCGCTCCCCGCAGCCTCAGATTTCAGCACATAGTCGCGCGTGGCCTCCTGCGCCTTCGAGGCACCGTCATCAAACAGCGGACGCACACCTGAATAGGTCCACACAATATCATCGCGGCGCACCGGTTCGGCGAAATACTCGCTGGCTGCCGCGCACAGATAATCGATCTCGCTGTCGCTGATGGCGACATCCTTCGGATCGCCATCATAGTCCTGATCGGTGGTGCCGATGAGCGTGAAATCATCCTCATAGGGAATGGCGAAAATAATCCGGCCATCGGCATTCTGGAAGAAATAGGCGCGCGGATCGTCGAACTTGCCCCGGACGACGATGTGACTGCCCTTCACCAGGCGCACATTTTGAACGTCGTTCTGCCCAAGCACGCCCGATATGACATGATCCACCCAGGGACCGGCGGCATTGACGAGGTAGCGCGCACGCACGGTTTCTTTTTCGCCCGTCAACAGGTTCTGAATGCGGATTTTCCAAATCCCGTTCTCGTCTTGCGCAGAAACAACGCGTGTGCGCACCCGCACATCCGCCCCCCTGTCTGCGGCGTCGCGCGCGTTGAGGACCACGAAGCGGGCATCGTTGACCCAGCAGTCGGAATATTCGAACGCGCGGCGATAGGATCCTTTCAGCGGCTTGCCCGCAGGATCGGTGCGCATGTCGAGCGTTCGGGTTTTGGGGAGGAGCTTTCTGCCACCGATATGGTCATAAATGAAGAGCCCGAGACGCACGAGCCAGGCCGGACGCAGTCCCTTGTGCAAGGGCAGGACGAAACGCATCGGCCAGATGATGTGCGGTGCGTTGCGCCACAGGATCTCACGCTCCATCAGCGCTTCGCGCACGAGGCGAAATTCATAATATTCAAGATAACGCAGGCCACCATGAATGAGCTTGGTCGATCCCGAGGATGTGCCGCTCGCCAGGTCGTTCATCTCTGCAAGAAAGACGGAGTAGCCGCGACCAACCGCGTCGCGCGCAATGCCGCAGCCATTGATGCCGCCGCCGATGACGAACACGTCGAATATGTCAGAATGGGCGGAACTGGAACCGGGCACGCGTTTCTCCCTAGCCTCTCGGATCACAGGAAACTCTCCTGCCTTGGAGGCAAAAGAATTATTTCGAAAGAAAAATGAATGTCAAACGAAAATACACATTCGTTAACATTCTGTCTCGACCAGCCGTACGCCCGCCTCTTCGCACAGACCGCGCATCGCCGGCACCGGACACCGGTCGGTGATGAATGTGTCGACCTGGGATAAGTGACCTATGCGCACGGGAGCGCCACGTTCGAACTTGGTGGAATCGGAGACCAGGATCACGTGTCGTGCATTGGCGATGATGGCCTGCGCCACCTTCACCTCGCGAAAGTCGAAATCATAGAGCGCGCCGTCCGGATCGATCGAGGAAACACCGATGACCGCGTAGTCGACCTTGAACTGACGAATGAAATCAACTGCGGCCTCTCCGACAACACCGCCATCCGACCCTCGCACCACACCGCCGGCAATGATGACCTCAAAAGAGGGAAACACACGCATCCTGTTGGCAACATTGATGTTATTCGTAATCACCATGAGACCTTCATGATCGAGCAATGCGTCGCTCACCGCCTCGGTGGTGGTTCCTATGTTCACGAAGAGCGATGCCCTGTCGGGGATAATGCGCGCCGCGGCCCTGTCCGATGGCCCGCTTTTCTTCCGAGGCGATCTTGCGGCGCGCTTCATACTCCATGTTTTCAATGCCGGAGGGGAGCAGCGCACCGCCATGGATCCGGGTGAGGAAGCGTCGCTCGCAAAGCTCGTTGAGATCACGCCGTATCGTTTGCGGCGTGACGCCGAAATGCTCGGCTAGATCGTCCACAAGGACACGACCATGCTCCTTCGCAAGTTCCAGAATTTCTGCCAAACGCGGCGTGAGGAAGGTTGGGTTCATGTTCGCACCATTGTTCGTTTAGAACAGTTAAGTTCAAAAACGAAAATCGAGCAAGCCATGCGCACAGGTGCAGTCTGGTGGCCGCGATCAGATCGGCGCTATATCGCCCTGTTCCCATGCTGCGCTTATCTCTGCCGAGCGTTCGGAAAAACGCCCGGCTTCGATGGCATCGCGAATATCCTGCATCAACGACTGATAGTAGGACAGGTTGTTCCAGGTGAGCAGCATGCCGGCAAGCGATTCACCAGCTTTTACAAGGTGATGGAGATAGGCCCTTGAATAGTCGCGGGCAGCCGGACAATCGCTTTCTTCGTCCAGCGGCCGCATATCCTCGGCATGGCGGGCATTCTTCAGATTGATCTTGCCGCGGCGTGTATAGGCAAGCCCATGCCGGCCAGCACGGGTAGGCATCACGCAATCGAACATGTCGATGCCCCGGGCAACGGATTTCAGGATGTCGTCCGGGGTTCCGACGCCCATAAGATAGCGCGGTTTTTCGGATGGAAGCACGGGACAGGTGGCCTCCAGCATGTCGAGCATGACCTGTTGGGGCTCGCCCACGGCCAATCCGCCGACCGCATAGCCCTTCAGGCCCATTGCCGCGAGAGCCTGGGCCGAACGTTCACGCAGATGCGGCCTGTCGCCACCCTGCACGATGCCGAACATGGCCTTGCCGGGCTGTTCCCCGAAAGCACTCTTGCAGCGCTCCGCCCAGCGCAGCGACAGCTCCATGGCACGTTCTATTTCCGCCTCGTCGGCAGGCAGTGCCACACACTCATCAAGCTGCATCTGGATATCGGAACCGAGCAGACCCTGAATTTCGATGGAGCGCTCGGGCGGCATTTCGAACACCCTGCCATCCACATGCGAGCGGAAGGTGACACCCTTTTCGGTAATCTTGCGCAGATCCGCCAGCGACATAACCTGAAACCCGCCCGAATCCGTCAGGATCGGATAGGGCCAGCGGGCGAATTCGTGCAACCCGCCCAGCCGCGCCACACGCTCGGCGCCCGGACGCAGCATCAGGTGATAGGTGTTGCCAAGGATGATATCGGCACCCAGTTCGCGGACCTGATCCATATACATCGCCTTGACCGTGCCGGCCGTGCCCACGGGCATGAAGGCAGGTGTGCGGATGGTGCCGCGCGGCATCGATATTTCACCACGGCGGGCATCGCCATCCGTCGCCAGAAGGCGGAAGGTGAACTGGTTACTCACGACTGATCTTCCCTGAAAAGGAGGCTCGCATCGCCATAGGAATAGAAGCGATACTCGTTGCGGATCGCATGTTCATAGGCGCGCTTCATCGTTTCGGTGCCGCAAAAGGCAGAGACGAGCATGAAAAGTGTCGACCGCGGCAGGTGAAAATTGGTCATCAGCACGTCGACCGTGCGAAAACGGTAGCCTGGCGTGATGAAAATGTCCGTGGCACCTGACCACGCTTCCAGCGTGCCGGTTCTCTGTGACGCGCTTTCCAGAAGCCGCAGCGAGGTGGTGCCGACCGAAACGATGCGCCCGCCCCGTTTGCGCACGGCGTTCAAAGCATCTGCCGTCTCGGAATCCACGTCACCCCATTCGGCGTGCATCCTGTGATCATCCGTATCCTCGACCTTGACCGGCAGGAAAGTGCCCGCTCCCACATGCAGGGTCACAAAGTACCGCTCGATACCGGCCGCATCCAGCGCCTGCATCAGCTCAGGCGTGAAATGCAGCCCGGCGGTCGGCGCTGCAACCGCGCCCTCTTCACGGGCATAGATCGTCTGGTAATCGGTTTCGTCGCGCTCGTCCTCGGCGCGTTTGCCGGCGATATAGGGCGGCAGTGGCATGTGCCCTGCCGCAGCAATCGCTTCATCCAGAACCGGGCCTGAGAAATCAAAGACGAGGAGCGCTTCGCCGCCATCGCCCTTTTCGGCAACCGTCGCCTCGAGCATGCCAAGAAAGCAGCTCTCGCCGTCATGTCCGAATTGAATTCGTTCGCCCTCATTCACCCGTTTGGCGGGTTTCAGAAAAGCCCGCCATCGGTCTGGGCCCTCACGCATATGCAGCGTGGCCTCGATGCGTGCCTGAGCCTCTCCGCGCCGGCGAACACCACCAAGACGTGCGGGAATAACTTTCGTATCGTTGAAGACCAGAGCATCGCCGGGCCGGAGTATCCCCGGCAGCTCACGGACCACATGGTCGTCAAAGCTCTTTCCTTCAACCTTCATGAGCCGCGCGGAATCGCGCGGATTGGCTGGTCTCAGCGCAATCCGCTCTTCCGGCAGGTCAAAGTCGAATAGATCCACACGCATCGCAAATCAGCCGGACAGGCGCCGGGCAGCGTTTAACCGCCCGGCCCCGGTCAATCAGGCAAGGTCTGCCGCGACCCGCATGGAGATGATGGAATCCGGCTCGGAGACCGGCTCGCCGCGTTTGATTTTGTCGATGCTTTCCATACCCTCGATGACCTGCCCCCAGACCGAGTACTGGCGATCCAGCCAGGGCGCCTTGTCAAAGCAGATGAAAAACTGGGAATTGGCCGAATTCGGATTCTGCGAACGTGCCATGGAGCAGGTGCCGCGCTCATGAGACATGTTTGAGAACTCCGCCTTCAGGTCCGGCTTGTCCGAGCCGCCCATGCCGGTGCCTGTGGGATCACCGGTCTGTGCCATGAAACCGTCGATGACGCGATGGAAGACGATACCGTCATAGAAGTTGTCACGCGTCAGTTCCTTGATGCGGCCCACATGGCCGGGAGCAACATCGGGGAACAGCTGTATCACAACCCTGCCCTTGGTCGTTTCCATGACGATGGTGTTTTCCGGATCCTTGATCTCAGCCATTCCTGTACCTTTCGTTTGAATTGATCGCCGCAGCTAGTCGGCTTCGTCCGCCATGCGGGCAGACAGGATTTTGTCAGGGTTCTGCACCATGCCGTTCTGGCCCGCATCCCCCTTCTTGATCTTGTCGACGAGCTCCATGCCCGATTCGACCTCTCCGATCACGGTGTATTGTCCATTCAGATGTCCCGCCGGAGCGAACATGATGAAGAACTGTGAATTGGCAGAGTCCGGGTTCTGCGACCGGGCCATCCCAACGGTGCCACGCGTGAAGGGGGCATCTGAGAACTCGGCTGGAAGATCGGGCCTGTCGGAGCCGCCGGTGCCAACCAGCCGTGCGTCATAACCGTCCTCGACATCGCCATACTGAACATCGCCGGTCTGTGCCATGAAGCCATCGATCACCCGGTGAAAGGCGACGTTGTCATAAGCACCTTCCTTGACGAGCGCCTTGACCTGCTCGACGTGTCTTGGTGCCAGATCGGGCCGCAGTGCGATCGTCACGTCACCGTTCTTGAGCTTGAGAACCATCGTGTTTTCAGGCTCGGCGGCGAGGGTCTGCCCCAGACCAGCCATGAGGGCACCAGCCACGAACAATGTCGAGGCAAGCTTGCGAAGCTGCATGAAACTCTCCTTTTGGTTTCAGGCGGAAAATTTTGCGTTGAGCGCTTCCAGAACGACGGAAGGCACGAACGGAGCTACATCTCCGCCCATGGAGGCGATCTGACGCACAAGTGTGGCGGTAATGGTGCGGACGGAGGGGCTGGCGGGCAAAAAAACGGTCTGGAGATCAGGCGCCATGGTTTCGTTCATGCCGGCCATCTGCATTTCATAGTCGAGATCCGTTCCATCGCGCAGCCCGCGGATCATGATGCCGGCACCATGTGTGCGGGCGGCATCGATCACCAGCCGGTCGAATGCAACGACCTTGATGCGATCAGCGTCCCCGCCAAGCTCCGCCACCGCGGAACGCTCGATCAGAGCAACGCGCTCGTCGTAGCTGAAAAGCGGCTTCTTGCCGGGATGCAGGCCAATGCCCACCACGATACGGTCTGCCACCGTCAGCGCGCCCTTGAGCACATCGAGATGACCATTGGTCAGGGGATCAAAGGACCCGGCGTAAAAAGCTGTTCGTTCGCTCATGGCCTGCTTTTAGCCGTCTTGCAGGATGAAGGCAATTGAGCAATCGCGCATGACCCCGGAAGCCCCCAATTGTCGATGAAGCGAAAATGAACAGCCGGTTCAAGCCAGGTTTGAACCCGATCGGCTAATCGGGACACCAACGATACAAGGGTGCCGAGACTGGCCATGAAACCAAATGGCACCCTGCATCGTTAAAAGGGCAAAGGAGACAAGACATGCTCATCATAACGCTCGCAGCCGCCATGACCATAGCCATGCTGATCGCCACCGCGATCGGCCCTCCACGAAGAGGCCAGCCGGGTCAAGCTTGAGAACCGCGTGCGCGGCTCTTCCTATCCCCGGCGCCGGTGATCGACGCTGCCACCGGTCATTCGGTGGCGTCGTCGCTGTTTTCCGGGGCCACCGCTGCTGCCTCTGCCGGCTCCTGCGAGCCCGCAATCTCTTCCTCTTCTTCTTCTTCCGCCTGCGTATCGGAAATCCGCTCCACGGAAACGACCTTCTCGCCCTTCGCCGTGTTGAAGATCGTGACCCCCTTTGTGGCACGGCTTGCAATGCGGATACCGTCGACCGGCACGCGAATCACCTGCCCCGCATTCGAGACGAGCATGATCTGATCCTCATGCTCGACCGGGAAGGCAGCAATAAGCGGACCGATCTCGTCTGTTTTTGCGACATCGGTGGCCCGAATGCCCTTTCCGCCGCGACCCGTCACACGGAAATCATAGCTGGATGAGCGCTTGCCATAGCCCAGTTCGCTGACGGTGAGCACCATCTGTTCGCGCGCCTTGAGCTCATCGAACCGCTCGACAGACAGGCTTTCCTCCTCACCGACATCCTCGTTGGTGAGAGCCACCTCTTCATCTTCACCGGAAACCTGACGCCGTTCCGCTGCGGCCTGTTTCAGATAGGCGGCACGCTCGGCGGGACTTGCATCGACATGCGCAAGAATGGCCATCGAGATGACCCGGTCCCCCTCGGCAAGGTTGATGCCACGCACGCCGATGGAGTTTCGTCCGGCAAAGACACGCACATCGGTCACGCAGAAGCGAATGCACTGGCCCGATGCTGCCGTGAGAAGAACGTCATCATCTTCCGTACAGGTGAAGACGCCAAGAATCTCGTCATTCGGGTCGTCCAGCTTCATGGCGATCTTGCCATTGCGGTTGACCTGCACGAAATCCGACAGCTTGTTGCGACGCACCGTCCCACGGGTCGTGGCAAACATCACGTCCAGCGCACCCCAGCTGTCCTCGTCCTCGGGAAGCGGCATGATCGTGGTAATGCTTTCGCCCTCTTCAAGCGGCAGCATGTTGCGCAGGAACTTGCCCACCGACTGTGGTGTTCCGATTGGCAGGCGCCAGACCTTTTCCTTGTAGACGATGCCACGTGAGGAAAAGAACAGGATCGGCGTGTGCGTGTTTGCGACGAACAGCCGGGTAACGAAATCCTCGTCCTTGGTCGACATGCCCGAACGGCCTTTGCCACCACGCGCCTGGGCACGGTAGATCGAAAGCGGTACGCGCTTGATGTAGCCCTTGCGCGTGACCGTGACCACCATGTCTTCGCGCTGGATCAGATCCTCGTCATCAAAATCGCCACCGCCTTCGGTGATTTCGGTCCGGCGCGGGGTGCCAAATTCTTCTCGCACGCCAATGAGCTCATCCTTGACGATCTGCTGAATACGGGCGCGCGATGACAGAATCTCGAGATAATTGCTGATTTCGGCGCCGATCTGGTTCAGTTCGTCGGCAATTTCATCACGACCAAGCGCCGTCAGGCGCTGCAGCCTGAGCTCCAGAATGGCGCGCGCCTGCTCCTCGGAAAGATTGTAGGTGCCATCCTCGTTGATGCGGTGGCGCGGATCATCGATCAGCAGGATCAACGCTTCCACATCGGCGGCCGGCCAGCGGCGCTCCATCAGCTGTTCACGTGCCGTCTGCGGGTCGGGCGCATGACGAATGAGCTTGATCACCTCATCGATATTGGCCACCGAAATCGCCAGTCCGACAAGCACATGGGCCCGGTCACGCGCCTTGCGCAGAAGATATTTCGTGCGTCGGCTCACCACCTCTTCGCGGAAATGCACAAAGGCCTTGAGCAGGTCGAGCAGATTCATCTGCTCGGGCTTGCCACCATTGAGGGCCACCATGTTGGCGCCAAAAGAGGTCTGCAGCGGCGTGAAACGATAAAGCTGGTTCAGAACCACATCGGCAACGGCGTCGCGCTTCAGTTCCACCACGACGCGGTAACCCTGCCGGTCGCTTTCATCACGAATGTCGGAAATGCCCTCAATGCGCTTGTCGCGCACCAGTTCGGCCATTTTTTCGATCATCGAGGCCTTGTTGACCTGATAGGGAATCTCCGTGATCACGATGGCCTCGCGATCATTGCGCGCCGGCTCGATGGCCACCTTGCCGCGCATCATGATCGAGCCACGGCCGGTCTCGTAAGCACTGCGGATGCCCGCACGTCCGAGGATCAGACCGCCGGTGGGGAAATCCGGGCCGGGAATGATGGCCTGCAATTCAGGGATCGTCATGGCCGGATTGTCGATCAGTGCGACACATCCATCGATTACCTCGGACAGATTGTGCGGCGGAATGTTGGTTGCCATGCCAACCGCGATACCGCCGGATCCGTTGACCAGAAGGTTCGGGTAGCGGGCCGGGAGCACCTTGGGCTCACGGCCGGAACCATCATATGTGTCCTGGAAATCGACGGTGTCCTTGTCGATATCCTCCAGAATTTCGTGCGCGCCCTTTGTGAGCCGTGACTCGGTATAGCGCATCGCTGCCGGCGGATCGCCATCGATGGAACCGAAATTGCCCTGACCATCGATCAGCGGAAGACGCATGGACCAGTGCTGGGCCATCCTAACCAGCGCGTCGTAAATGGCAGCATCGCCATGGGGGTGATATTTACCCATGACATCGGCGACGGGGCGCGCGGATTTCACATATTTGCGGTTCCAGTGATAGCCGCTCTCATGCGAGGCATAGAGTATGCGACGGTGGACGGGTTTCAAACCGTCGCGCGCATCAGGCAGCGCTCTGCTGACGATCACGCTCATCGCATAATCGAGATATGAACGCTGCATTTCCTCGACGATGGAAATCGGCTCGATATCGTCAGGATCGCGTGGTCCGTTCGGCGTCGTCTGGTCAGTCAAGTCGCGTCACAATCAAATTGAGGAATCACTGCGCTGTTATATATGACTCAGCGCCGATTCTCCAATTGAGCCCCACAAAACGGTGCCGGAAATCCAACGCGATTTCAGACGGATATCCATTGGCTGGGGATGGCTTCCTTGACAAATTGCCGCAGTCTGCGAGCGTTCCCGCATCTCGAAGGCGTTTTGCCAGCCTTCAAGCCCGACCAGAGAGAAACCACATGCCCGGCCACGATATCCTGTTCAACGCCTTCGTCACACTGCTTGTGACGGTTGACCCGCCCGGTCTGGCGCCGCTCTTTCTGGCTCTGACCGCCGGCATGAACCGCTCGGAACGCAATCAGGTCGCGGTAAGGGCCGCCATCATCGGATTTGCGGTCCTGGCCCTTTTCGGCCTCGCCGGCAGTGCCATTCTGGCCGTTTTCGGCATAACCCTGCCCGCGTTCCGCGTGGCCGGCGGGCTGCTTCTGTTTTTCATCGCTTTCGAAATGATCTTCGAACGGCGACAGGAGCGTCATGAGAAAAGCGCCGAGCGCGCAATCACCCGCGACATGATCCGCAACATTGCAGCTTTTCCCCTGGCGATACCGCTGATTGCCGGCCCCGGCGCGATCTCTGCCACGGTGCTGCTCTCGGGCTCGTTCAGTTCGATTTCCGGCATGCTGATGCTCCTGGGTATCCTGCTTGCCACCATTCTGATTACCTATGCGGTTTTCACGCTGGCAGAGCGGGTCGACCGTTTTCTGGGCGAAACGGGACGCTCCATTCTCACCCGATTGCTGGGTGTGATTCTGGCGGCACTGGCCGTCCAGTTCGTCGCCGATGGCGCAAAAGCGCTGTTTGCAGCCTGAGTGAGTTCTCGGGAGAGCATGCAGACGGGAGTTGCAGAACACAACTGGAACAGATAGAGTATGTTCTGGTTTTGTTTTAACTGATTCACGGTGGCAAACATGCTGACCCGCAAGCAGCACGAACTTCTTCTGTTCATTCATGAACGACTGAAGGAGAGCGGCATTCCCCCTTCCTTCGACGAAATGAAGGAAGCTCTGGATCTTGCTTCCAAGTCGGGGATCCATCGACTGATCACGGCGCTGGAGGAGCGCGGGTTCATCCGCCGCCTGCCGAACCGTGCCCGCGCGCTGGAAGTCGTTCGATTGCCCGATTCCATTGCACCGGGCCTGAATTCCGCGCCCCGCGGCTTTTCTCCGAGTGTCATTGAAGGCAGCCTCGGCAAAACGGCGGCGTCTCAACCCAAACCGGCCGCGAGCAATGACGACAGTCTTTCCGGCGTCGTTTCCGTTCCGGTCATGGGGCGCATTGCCGCCGGCGTCCCGATCGACGCCATCCAGCACCAGACACACTCCATCGCGGTTCCCCCGGACATGCTGAGTGGCGGCGATCATTATGCTCTTGAAGTTCGCGGCGATTCCATGATCGAAGCCGGCATCTTCGACGGAGACACGGTGATCATACGTGAAACGCAGACAGCCAACCCCGGGGAGATCGTGGTTGCGCTGGTGGATCAGGAGGAAGCGACACTAAAACGCTTCCGACGCAAGGGAGCGTCCATCGCGCTCGAAGCGGCAAATCCTGCCTATGAAACGCGAATTTTCGGCCCTGACCGGGTCAAGGTCCAGGGGCGTCTTGTCGGGTTGATGCGTCGTTACTGACCTCTTGCAGCGCGCCCGAACCCTGTCACCGCGGCCGAGCCGTGCTTTATTGCATGCATGATCCGGGGATTGGCACCCGCAGGCCAGCACAATGAGGGGCTCTTGCAACGCTAGGAGCTCAGCACCTGCCTCCGTGACCGCCCGGGGCGCGGAAGGCGACAGAACGCAGGCGGCGCGTGTTTTAGCCGGTCGGTTCGGGAAAGAGGTTCTTGAAAACCTGCGGCAGCTCTTCGGGAAGGTCTTCGGCAATCAGCCCCATGCCAAACAACCGCCCGGCCTCGGCATGAAGCCAGACTGCCGCACAGGCAGCTTCAAAGGCCGGCATTGCCTGCGCCATGAGACTGGCAGTGATCCCTGCCAGAACATCGCCCGAGCCAGCCGTGGCCAGATGGCTCACGCCATTTGAATTGATCACCGCCCGCCCGTCAGACGCAGCGACCACAGTGTCTGCCCCTTTCAACACAACCGTGGCGCCGGACCGTTCTGCCGCCTGCCGCGCGCGCTCGACCTTGGATCTGTCCAAAGCGTCCCCAAGATCGGGAAACAGGCGAAGAAACTCACCTTCATGCGGGGTCAGGACAGATTCGACCGCGGAGGCTTTCAGCATCGAGAAGAGTGTTTCGGGATCACCTGCAAATGCCGTGATCGCATCGGCATCCAGCACGAGCCCCTTGAGCCCCTCCACGTTCAGGAGCAGGCGACAGGCAAACTCCCGTGTTCGCTCACCCGTCCCCGCGCCCGGACCGAGGACCGCGGTCGCCGGCTTTCGCGTGCGACAGAAGTCCACCAGTTCATCCGCCGTCTCCCCCCTGGCCAACATGATCGATGTCAGGTGCATGGCATTGACCGGCAGCGCGCCGGCCGGAGAGAGCACGGTGACTGCCCCCGCCCCCGCGCGCGCTGCCCCACGGGCGGCCAGACGGGCGGCTCCGGTCGAGGCGGCACCACCGGATATGACAGCCACATGCCCGCGCGAATATTTATGCGCATCAACGCGTACACCGGGATAAAGCCTCTTCCAGACCGCCGGCCCGTTTTCCCAAAGCGAAATCCCCGCCTCGTCGATCACGGAGGCGTGAATGCCGATATCGGCAACCACAAGCTGGCCACAGAGCTGACGCCCGGGCAAAAGGAGATGCCCGGGCTTTCTGGCGACGAATGTAACGGTCAGCCTGGCTTCGAACGCCACTCCGAGCGGCTTGCCGGTGGCCCCGGAAACACCGGAAGGCAGGTCAATCGCAACCACCGGCAGCGCCGCAGCCCGAACAGCTTCGATCAAGCGTGCCTCCGCCCCCTCGACAGGCCTTGCCAGGCCCGCGCCAAACAGCGCATCCACCACAAGCCCATGGGCTTCCGCATCGAACCGGGAAAAGGGCACGGGAACCAAGGGGCACGCCTTGCGCGCCCTGGCGGCATCGCTGCCCTCCGGTGGAGCCTCATCGGCAAAGAGTGAAACCTCCAGACCGCGCTCGGCCAGAAGGCGCGCCACCACATATCCATCGCCACCATTGTTGCCCGGCCCGCAGACAATGCCAATCGGGCGGGAGGTCGGGAAGTGGGCAAGGATCTCTGCGACAACCGCCGCGCCCGCATTCTGCATCAGGGCATAACCATCGAGCGGACCCGACGCGATGGCACGCCGATCCAGATCGCTCATTTCTTCCGGAGTCAGAAGTTCAATACGCATTCAACATGCCGCTTTCTTCGGCGATCTGCACATTTTTTAGGCAACCATGTGAATGCAGTTGCTGCACTCCGGGGTTCCCTCTTGTCATCCTGAAGAGCTCGCCTAGCATGGCTGCGCCTGTGAAATGTCGCGCCTTCCTGCAACCGCGGCACAGAATGCAGCAACTGGCACGCTTCGTGCAAGGTACTCTGCGAGAGTTGGCATGTTTCGTGCTTGGACTGAACCGGAGCCACTTGGGGGCGCGGGCACCCCGTTCCTGAATTCATTTGGAGGCCACTGAGGCATGAAAAAGGTCGAAGCGATCATCAAACCCTTCAAGCTGGACGAAGTGAAGGAAGCCCTTCAGGAGATCGGCCTTCAGGGCATCACGGTTATCGAAGCGAAGGGTTTCGGGCGTCAGAAGGGGCACACGGAACTCTATCGCGGAGCGGAATATGTCGTTGATTTTCTCCCCAAGGTGAAAATTGAAGTCGTTCTTCCGGACGAAACCGTTGACGCGGCAATCGAGGCCATTCGCAAGGCGGCCCAGACGGGCCGGATCGGCGATGGCAAGATCTTCGTGACCAATGTGGAAGAGGTGATCCGCATCCGCACCGGCGAAACCGGGGCAGACGCGGTCTGATCGACCACCAATTTCTTTCCCCGAACGTTTCGGGGTTCAACAGGCAAGACAATCGCAAATAGGAAGGCGAATATGACCACTGCACAAGACCTCATGAAGCAGATCAAGGAAAACGACGTGAAGTTCGTCGACCTGCGCTTCACGGATCCCAAGGGCAAACTTCACCATGTAACGATGGATGTCTCCGCCGTGGACGAGGACATGTTTGCCGACGGCGTCATGTTCGACGGATCGTCCATCGCCGGCTGGAAAGCCATCAACGAGTCCGACATGGTTCTCATGCCGGAACCAGACACCGCCCACATGGACCCGTTTTTCGCCCAGTCCACGATGGCAGTTGTCTGCGACATTCTCGACCCGGTCTCGGGCGAGGCCTACAATCGCGATCCGCGCGGCACGGCCAAGAAGGCAGAGGCCTATCTGAAGTCCGAAGGCATCGGCGACACCGTCTATGTGGGTCCCGAGCCGGAATTCTTCATCTTCGACGACGTGAAGTACAAGGCCGATCCCTACAACACCGGGTTCAAGCTTGACTGCAGCGAGCTTCCGACCAATGACGATGCGGAATACGAAACCGGCAATCTGGGCCATCGCCCGCGCATGAAGGGCGGCTACTTCCCGGTCCCGCCGATCGACTCGGCGCAGGACATGCGCTCCGAAATGCTCACCGTTCTCTCCGAGATGGGTGTCATCGTCGAAAAGCACCACCATGAAGTTGGTGCCGCGCAGCACGAGCTGGGCATCAAGTTCGAAACGCTTCTGAAGAGCGCGGACAGCGTTCAGAAATTCAAGTATGGCGTTCATCAGGTTGCCAATGCCTATGGCAAAACCGCGACCTTCATGCCCAAGCCCGTCTATGGCGACAACGGGTCGGGCATGCATGTTCACCAGTCGATCTGGAAAGACGGAAAGCCGACCTTCGCCGGCAACGAATATGCGGGCCTGTCTGAAAACTGCCTTTACTATATCGGCGGCGTGATCAAGCATGCCAAGGCGATCAATGCCTTCACCAACCCGATCACCAATTCCTACAAGCGTCTGGTGCCCGGCTTCGAAGCGCCTGTCCTTCTCGCCTACTCGGCCCGCAACCGCTCGGCCTCCTGCCGCATCCCCTTCGGCTCCTCACCGAAGGCCAAGCGTGTCGAGGTCCGCTTCCCCGATCCGGGCGCGAACCCGTATCTTGCTTTCGCCGCGCTCCTGATGGCCGGTCTCGACGGCATCAAGAACAAGATCCACCCCGGCGAAGCCATGGACAAGGATCTCTACGACCTGCCGGCGAAAGAGCTGAAAAAGGTTCCCACCGTTTGCGGCTCGCTGCGCGAAGCTCTCATGAGCCTCGACAAGGATCGTGGTTTCCTCAAGGTTGGCGGCGTGTTCGACGACGACCAGATCGACGCCTATATCGAGTTGAAGATGGCAGAAGTGCTGCGCTATGAAATGACGCCGCATCCGGTCGAGTTCGAGATGTACTACTCGGTCTGACCGCAGATTGCCGATCGATCAGGGCCCCGTCTTCGGATGGGGCCTTTTTCTTTTCAGGCGGACGCCCCGCGCTCGCACCAGTGCCTCGCGAGCGCTGCCGGATCCGCGCGCTGCCGGAAGGAACGGGTGACTTCGCCAAAAGCGAACCGGATCGAGTTTTCAATGATTTCCCGGTCGTATTTTTTCAACTCGTCGGCGATCGGCGCCCATTTGTAGAGGGCCTGCGGGCTTTCCACGAAACAATCGAACCCGGCCCCAGCATTTTGCCAGTGCAGATCGCGGATGCGGGAGGCGAACCTGTCCCGCCACTTCCAGACCGTTTCCTCATCGGGAAGGTTTTCGCCATTGTGGGCCAGACCTGCTTCAAAACAGTGGTGTGCCAGCGCCGTGATCTCATCACGATCCATTCCCTCGCACGGGGCCACCCTGGCCACCGCATAAACGGTCAGGTCTGAAAGACAGGCGGCGAAAACATGCAGCTTCGCGATGTTGATGGACTCTACGAAGACATCATCTTCGAACATGGACGGGTATCGCGTGCCCATGCGGGCCTTCAGATAGCCGTAGAGCTTCTTCTGGGCGACGAAGGAGGATCGGGTGGCAACGAAGTCGCAGAGCGCCGGGATATCCTCGATCCTCCCCTTCTCCAGGCGCAGGCGGAAGCGGGCAGCCGCTTCGCGCACCAGAGACATCCCCCTCGACCAGGCAGCGCCCATCAGACAAGTCCTTTCGTCATACGACCAATGTCTCGATTTTCATTGATTTAAAGATGACCAATGCTTGAGAGATGCCATTGTGATTCCTAATCCCAAGAACTGCAATGGCGCTAGTTAACGACTTTCGTCGCTGACGTTTTTAGGGAGGAGGACAAAAATGTCCGCTAACAACGCAGATGATGTGCGGGATCGTTACTGGGCCAAGACAAGGAACCTGACCATCGTGGTTCTGGCCCTCTGGGCGTTCTTTGCACTTGTCGTTCCCGCCATGGTTACGACACTCAATCAATTCACCTTTCTGGGCTTTCCGTTTGGCTATTACATGATAGCCCAGGGTTCGTTATTGGCCTTCGTCATCATCATCTGGGCGCAGAACTGGCGCCAGGATGCGATCGATGACGAATTCGGCTTCGGCGAAGACTAGGGAGGAACCGGCATGGCTTTGATTCAGGGACGGTTCATCGACAATATCGGTCGGGTCTACGCCATCTACACCGGCGGTTTCGTTGCCTTCATTCTCTTGATGGCAATTCTGGAACAACTTGGCGTCGGTGCCGATACGATCGGAATTCTCTTCGTCGCCTTCACCATCGCGATCTACGCCTTGATCGGCTGGTTATCGCGCACCATGGAGGTGGACGCCTATTATGTGGCGGGACGGCAGGTCCCCGCCGTCTACAACGGTATGGCGACAGCGGCCGACTGGATGTCGGGCGCTTCTTTTGTTGCGCTCGCCGGCGGGGTCTATTTTGGCGGTTATGGCTATATGGCCTTCATCGTTGGCTGGACGGGCGGTTACCTTCTCGTCAACTCGCTGATGGCGCCCTATCTGCGCAAATTCGGCTGTTACACGGTGCCCGATTTCATTGGCACGCGATATGGAGGCAATCTGGCGCGTCTGTGCGCTGTTATCGTTCTGGTTGTTGCTTCGTTCACCTATGTGACGGCACAGATCAACGCGACCGGCACGATTGCCGCACGTGCGCTGCACATTCCTTTTTCGTGGGGTGTCTGGCTGGGTCTTCTGGGCATTCTTCTGTGCTCCATGCTGGGAGGAATGCGCGCGGTGACCTGGACGCAGGTGGCCCAGTACATCGTTCTCATCGTTGCCTATCTGGTCCCGGTGATCTGGATGTCGAATGTGCAGGGTTTTGGCATCATCCCGCACTTCACCTATGGTGAAGCAGCTTCCACCATGGCGCAGCTTGAAGCCCAGTACGGACTCAATCCGCCAGCCGAGGCCATCGCCGGCCTTTCCGTGCTCACCACGCCCCATACGGGCCCCGTGGGCGATTACGCGGAGTGGAAATTCATCACGCTGGCGTTATGCATGATGTGCGGCACGGCTTCCCTGCCCCACATCCTAATGCGCTACTTCACGACGCCGACCGTTCGTTCGGCACGCAAATCTGTCGCTTGGTCGCTGTTGTTCATCTTCCTGCTGTACTTCACCGCTCCGGCACTGGCGACACTCACCAAACTGCAACTGCTCGACCCCAACCTGCCAACGGCCATCATTGGCAAACCGTTCGAGGAAGTGGCGTCGCTCGCCTGGATCCAGAACTGGGCAAGTGTAGGCTTCCTGGCCATTTCAGACCAGAATGGCGACGGAATCCTGCAGCTGAACGAGTTCTTCATGCGACCGGACATCGTCGTCCTCGCCACGCCTGAAATCGCGGGACTGCCCTATGTGATCTCGGGCCTTGTCGCTGCCGGCGGCATGGCAGCAGCCATGTCCACCGCGGACGGCCTGCTTCTGGCGATCGCCAATGCGCTGAGCCACGATCTCTACTACAAGATGATCGATCCGAAAGCCGACACGGCGGTTCGGTTGATCGTTGCGCGCGTGTTGCTGTTCGGCATTGGTGCTCTGGGTGCCCTGATCGCCTCGCTGCAGCTTACCGGCATTCTGGGCGCGGTGGCATGGGCGTTCTGTTTCGCCTGTTCCGGCCTGTTCTTCCCGCTCGTTCTTGGCGTGTGGTGGAAACGGGCCAACCGACCGGGTGCAGTTGCCGGCATGGCGGCAGGTTTCATTTCAGGCGTCCTTTACCTCTACTATGTCTACACTGGCGGAACGCCGTGGTTCGGTCTTGACCATCTGCGTTTCGGAATTGTCGGCATGGCTGTCAGCCTGATTTCGATGGTCGTCGTCACTCTGCTGACACCGGCGCCCGATGAGGAAATCCAGCGCATGGTTGAAGAGACCCGCGTGCCCACAGGTCCGGCGATTCTTGCCGACAAGCACTGAGCTGCGCCAGCGCGGCCTGTGTGAAACGCTCATCGTTTCACACGAACAACCGCGTGGAAGATGTCATTGGATCGCTTCGCTGTTTCCATGAAATGGCGAAGCGGTTTAGGGTCTCACAAGCGGGGCGGAAAAGAACCGCCCCTCTTCACGTCCGGGGAGACTTTGCATGCAGGAAACACTGGCCGCCTTCCCAATCTGGGTGCTGGCGCTCGACTACGTTCTTGGCGTCATCATGTGGACGCTGATCGGACGCGCGGCCATGAACGTCTTCCTGCCGGAAGATTCCAGTTTTTTCTTCATGCGCTTCTTCGTGCGCGTGACGAACCCGATCCTCAAACTGTTCCGGCCGGTGACGCCGGGGTTTCTGCTCGAACCACTGGTGCCGATCTATGTGGCGTGGTTCTTCTTCATGATCCGGTTCTATCTCATGCCCTGGCTGCTCGGATACTCGGTCATGGGCATGCTTTCGTTCCCGCTTGAAAGCGAGATTTCAGCCGTTCTCTACCAGATGTTCTCAGGCAACTGAGCACCTTGGCAACTGAGCACCTTGGCAACCGGGCGGCAGGGCCGCTCAAACCCATCAATCGAGCGCGGCCAGAAGCTTTGCGGCAGCCATCATGTCGCGCTGGCGAAAAGCGCGGCGCTGCGCGGCCTCGCCATCCTCCCCCCACATCGAAATATTCCAGTCCTCGTCCACATGCGCAGCTGCCCACGCAGCCTCCGGTTCGAGGGCCCCGGCATCAACGGCAAGCGCGAGCAGCGCCGACCCCATCAACGAAGTCATCACATGCAGAGCCGCAAGCCGGAATGGCTCGCTTTTCTGACGCAGATAGGCGCTGACGGCAGCAATCGTCTCTCGGGGCTGCTCCACATGGATCACACCTTCGGCCAAGACGAAATGCGCACCCATGTGCGACTGCGCCCAGTCCAGAACCGGATCCCAGGCCTGAGCCTGCAAGGCAACCAGCCGCTCCGGCGTTTCTGCGCGGTAGCAGACCAGATCGCCCGTGGCATAGCGCAAAACGTCCTCCAGAACCGCCTGCGAGTGAACGGCCACACCGTCCACCGCCGTATTGACGAGGCGTGTGACCGGCATGGTGGCAGGATCGATATGCTCCCCCTGCGCCCCATATTCTTCCGCCACCAGGTGCGCCGTTGCCTCGTTAGGCAGAAGCACGGCATTCCCGCCTGGCGTTCGTACGGTTTTGCCGTCGAGTTGAACGGCAAAGCCCCCCTCCTCTCCAGCGCTTACCGAAACGTCCTTGTAGAAGCGTTTGGGCAATGGTTTGCGAATGGTGCTCTGCGCTCGGCGGATCGGGTCGAGCTCGGCAGGGGTCTTTCCGCTTTCAAGATCGTTCAGAAGGTCACGCATGGGTCTTCATATATGTTGTGTTTGTCATTTCGCTAGCCGGGAACGACACGACGCCGTGGCCGATTGACCACGGTCAGCCCAAGCGTGATCAGACAAAGAGCCAGAAGGATTTTGATGGTCAGGGGTTCGCCCAGAAGAAGGCCACCAGACAGCACCCCAAAGACCGGTGTCAGGAATGCAAAACTGGAAAGCCCCGATGCCGGGTAACGCCGCATCAGCCAGAACCAGACCAGATAGGTGAAGGAGACAACGAACACGGCCTGAAACACCAGTGCACCTGTTGCCAGAGCGCTCACCTCACGCAGCAGCGGCCCGCCGAACGGAAGGAAGGGCACAGTGAGCAAAGCAGAGACGGAAAGCTGATAGAGCAGCGTCTTCTCCGCTCCCACATCCGAGAGCCGGGACTGCTTGATGACGACAATCGTTGCCGCCCAGGCAATACCTGCGACAAGACACAGAACGTCGCCGAAAAGCGCGTCCGGCCCGGGCAGGCTGAGGCTGTCCGAGAAAACGAGCACAACGCCTGCGAATGCCAGAAGGAGCCCGCCGAATTTCAGGACCGACATCCTTTCGCCAAGGAAAAAGTGGCCACCGAGAAGAACCCAGAAAGGCATGGTGTTCAGCATCAGCGCTCCCCGAGCGGCGGATGTGTAGTCCAGCCCGAAAAACACGAGAATGAATTCAATCCCGAACAGAAGCCCCGCCAGAATGCCCGGCCAAAGCGTGGCGTCACGCTCGAACAGGCGAATGCCGCGATACTGGCACCAGAGGAAAACCAGCAGAGTAGCCACAGCCGAACGCAAGAACATGGACAGCATCGGATTGAAACCGATATTGGCCAGCTTGATGGCAACCTGATTGACACCCCACGTCAGTGTCAGTCCGATCATGATGACGGTCGCGAACGCGTCGATTGCATCACGCCGGCCCGAATTGGCACCGGCAGAGAGCGCCGTCATGCCCCCTCCTCCGCAGCCCCTTCGTCAAACCCCAGAAGGTTCCAGCTCTGGCGCATGTGGGGAGACAGCGGCGCCGTCACATCGATCTTGCCACCACCAGGGTTCGGAATGACGATGCGGCGCGCATGCAGGTGCAGGCGTTTCTGGATGCCGCCGGGAAACTCCCAGTTCTGATCCGCCTCGAAATATTTCGGGTCGCCAATGATCGGGCAGCCGATATGCGCTGCGTGCACCCGCAGCTGGTGCGTGCGGCCCGTGTAAGGCTCCATTTCCAGCCAGGAGAGCGCAGAACCAGCACGCTCCACCACACGATAGTTCGAGACAGCATGGTCTGAATCCGGCTCGCCATGCTTGACCACACGCATGCGGTCTCCGTCCGGGGTCTGCTCCTTGGCAAGCCATGTGGAGATGCGCGCTTCATCCCTGTTGGGCACGCCCTTGACGAGCGCCCAATAGGTCTTTTTCGTTTCCCGGGCGCGGAAAGCTTCAGCAAGCCGCATGGCCGCCTGACGGGTACGCGCCACCACAAGCACGCCCGACGTGTCGCGATCGAGGCGGTGCACCAGGCGCGGCTTTTCGCCCTTCTTGTTGCGCAGTGCCTCAAGCATTCCATCAACATGACGATTCACGCCCGATCCGCCCTGTACGGCCAGTCCGGCGGGCTTGTTGAAGACGAAGACCTTCGGGTCCTCGTAGAGCAGCATCTGCGAAAGCGCTTCGGCATCGCC
This sequence comes from Nitratireductor sp. GISD-1A_MAKvit, assembly GCF_040819555.1. GTDB lineage: Bacteria > Pseudomonadota > Alphaproteobacteria > Rhizobiales > Rhizobiaceae > Nitratireductor. The sequence continues at coordinate 2,230,702 of NZ_CP161920.1, read as the reverse complement.
GGTGTTGCGCAGGCTGTGGGCAGTGGCCTGGCCGTCGCCCTTGCGGTCGACGTCGAGCGGAGGCACACGCACCACCTGCCCCGGCTCAAGCCGGGTATCGGCCTTGGCGCGGCTGCCGCTCACGCGGATCTGGCCGGAGCGAAGGAGCTTTTGCAAATGGCCGAAACCGAGGCCCGGAAAATGCGCCTTGAACCAACGGTCAAGCCGCATCCCGCTCTCGTCCTTGTCCACTTTGATCTGCTGTACGCCAGCCATTTCACCTATCCATAAAAATCATCGCCTCAGGCGAAATGTCGAACCAGATAAAGCCCTGCGAACAACGCGGCGATCGCCCCGCAAACGCTGACGAGCACATAAGACGCAGCAAGAAGGCCTTCACCCCGTTCCCACAAGACGGCAACATCGAGCGAAAACGCCGAAAAGGTGGTGAACCCGCCGAGCAGTCCCGTAGCGATGAACAGCCGCAATTCCGGCGAAGCGCCTGCACGCCGTGAAAGCCACTCGACGAACACACCCATCAAGAAAGAGCCGACCAGATTGACCGTCAGCGTCCCCCAGGGAAAGGCAGCCCCGAGCATACGCATGGCGACGAGACCGGTCAGGTGTCTCAGGCTTGCGCCGATTGCCCCGCCGGCAGCAACGATCAGCAGATGGTTCATGCCGCCCTTTTCGCAGAAGCTGCGCAAAAATCAACAAGCCTCGCCATCAGGGCTCTCCCCGCTCCCGGCGCAGGCGCGCCCAATAGTCCAGCCGCTTGCGGATTTCGCGCTCGAATCCGCGCTCGGGTGGATCGTAATAGCGCCTTCGCCCCATCTCTTCGGGAAAGTAGTTTTGCCCCGAAAACGCATCCGGCTGGTCGTGATCATAGGCGTAGCCCGCCCCGTAGCCGGTCTCCTTCATGAGTTTCGTCGGCGCGTTGAGGATGTGTTTCGGCGGAAGCAGGGAGCCGTTGGCCTTTGCATCGGCAAAGGCCTGTTTGAACGCAGTATAAACCCCATTCGATTTCGGCGCCGTCGCCAGATAGACACAGGCCTGCGCAAGAGCGAGTTCGCCCTCCGGCGATCCGAGATACTCGTAGGCATCCTTGGCCGCATTGGCGATCACAAGAGCCTGCGGGTCGGCAAGGCCAATATCTTCCACAGCCATGCGCACCAGCCTGCGCCCGATATAAAGCGGCGTCTCACCCGCATCGAACATGCGGCACAGATAGTACAGCGCGGCGTCGGGATCTGATCCGCGCACGGATTTGTGCAAGGCGGAAATCAGATTGTAGTGCCCGTCCTGTCCCTTGTCATAGACCGGTGCCCGGCGCTGGGCGACACGCTGCAGCGCCTCGGCATCGAACACCTCGCCTTCACGGGCGGCACGCCACACTTCTTCGGCAAGTGTCAGCGAAGCACGGCCATCACCATCGGCCATGCGTACCAGAACCGCCCGCGCCTCCTCATCCAGCGGCAGAGGTTTTTCTTCCAGCGCTTCGGCGCGTTCGAGCAGGCGCGAGAGGCTTTCCGGCCCGAGCGTGTTGAAATTCAGCACACGGGCGCGCGACAGAAGAGCAGCGTTTAGCTCGAAGGACGGGTTCTCCGTTGTCGCGCCAACAAGCACGACAGTGCCGTCCTCCATCACCGGCAGAAAGGAATCCTGCTGCGAGCGGTTAAAGCGATGGATCTCGTCGACGAACAAAAGCGTCTGGCGTCCCTGACTGCGCCGGAGACGGGCCGCCTCGAACACTTTTTTCAAGTCGGCAACGCCTGAAAAGATGGCCGAGATCTGCTCGAAGGCCAGATCGGTTTCACCGGCCAGGAGCCGAGCGACGGTGGTTTTTCCGGTTCCGGGCGGACCCCAGAAGACAAGCGACCCGAGTGAGCGGCTGGCAATCATGCGGGTCAAAACACCGTCTGGCCCCGTCAAATGCTCCTGCCCCACGACATCTTCGAGCTTTTGCGGGCGCAGCCGATCGGCCAGCGGACGGTTCACACGCACGCCGTCCTCATCAGGATTGGCAAACAGATCACTCATCGGTCATTCATCAAACAGGCAACTCAGAAGCGCAAGCGCTGACGCAATATGCGGCCATCCCGCTCAACGGCAAAGGCCCAGCGGCGCGACGTATCACGGGCCACCACCTGCATTGTCTCCACGGCATCAATCTCGATTCCGTTGACCTCCCGGATAATGTCACCAGGGCGCAGGCCTATGCTGGCCGCAGGAGAACGCGGCTCGACCTCCAGGACGATAACACCCTTCCGGTTCAGCGGGAGTTTCAGACGCTGGGCAAGGCGCGGGTCCAGCGCGGCAATCGAAGCTCCGGCGAATGGACCTCTCCCGTCAAGCAGAACCGGGTCTGGCGCATCGGCATCGGAAAGCCGTTCCAGCTCGAAACCGAGTTCAAGCGTTTGACCGTCGCGCAAAACATCGATGGCACCCTTTTCGTCGAGTGGATGGGTGACAAGTCGGTACTCAAGTGCATCGGGATGTTGGATATCGGCACCATCCATGGCAACCACCACATCGCCGGGGCGCAGACCGGCGCGTTCGGCCGGACTGTCGGGCGCCACTTCGCGAACCAGCGCGCCGACGGGACGCTGCATGCCCAGTGCTTCGGCAATCTGTGCCGTTACTGGATCGAAGGACGCCCCAAAGAACGGCCGCTCAAAGGTCTCCGCACCGGAAAGCGCGGCATTCACCACCGCTCGCACCATATTGGCGGGAATGGCAAAACCGATGCCGATGGAGCCACCGCTGCGGCTGACAATGGCGGTGTTGATACCGATCACCTGCCCCCGCATGTCGATCAGCGCACCGCCGGAATTGCCCGGATTGATCGCCGCATCGGTCTGGATGAAGAACCCGAAATCGGACACACCCACATGGCTGCGCGCCAGCGCGGATACGATGCCGCTGGTTGTGGTCTGCCCGACACCGAAGGGATTGCCAATGGCAAGCACGAGATCGCCGACTTCGAGATTGTCGGAATCGCCCAATCCCACAGCGGGAAAGGCTTCATCGCTGGTGATTTTCAGAACCGCTAGATCGAGCGCCTTGTCCTTCAACAGGATCTCGCTCTCGAACTCACGTCCGTCCGCCAAGGCCACCTTCACCTCATCGGCATCGCTGATGACGTGATTGTTCGTCACGATCACACCGCTCGGGTCGACAAGCACACCCGAGCCGAGGGAAGAGCGTACGCGAGGCGGCATCTGCGGACGACCAAAGAACTGTTCGAAAAAGGGGTCGCCCATGAAGGGTGAGCGAACCTGCACCGTGGAAGAGGCATAAACATTCACCACGGCAGGCGACGTCTCCTCGACCAATGGCGCAAAGGACAGCTGGATATCGGATTGTCCGAACGGCACGCGACGCTCCACAGCGTCCTGCTGAGGGACCGCAAGCGTCCCGTTTTCATCCGTACCCAGCAGGTCGGAAAGAAATCCGCGCAGGGTACCGCTGTCATCCTGCTGAGCGTGAACGGAAGCCGTCAGAACAGTACCGGTTAAAGAAGCAACAAGTACGACGCTTAGGAAAACAGAACGCATCCGCATATGCCTGGCCCCTATCCGTTTTGAGAAAATGCAAATGATCGTGCACCAACGCTGCATGCTTGTCTCAGAGCATTGTGCACATTGAAAGGCCCAAGCCGGACAAGAACAGGATTTTGGCAACAAAAAAGGGGCCGCAAAGCCCCTTTTTCAAGAACGTTCAAGGCAAGCCGGAATTACGCGGCTTCCGCCTCTTCATTGCCGCCCTCGGCTTCGAGGCGCGCACGGTCGGCCGCGCCCTTTGCTTCCACGTCGCGATCAACGAACTCGATGACGGCCATCGGTGCATTGTCGCCATGGCGGAAGCCCGCCTTCATGATGCGGGTGTAACCACCATTGCGCTCTGCATAACGTGGAGCGATCGCGTCGAACAGGCGCTTGACGAGGCTCTCGTCGCGGATCGCCGAAATCGCCTGACGGCGGGCGTGGAGATCACCACGCTTGCCGAGCGTCACCAGTTTTTCCACGATCGGGCGAAGTTCCTTCGCCTTGGGCAGAGTGGTGACGATCTGTTCATGTTCGATCAGCGAAGCCGCCATGTTGGCAAAGAGCGCCTTGCGATGGCTTGCCGTCCTGTTCAGCTTGCGGCCGGATTTTCCGTGACGCATGGCCTTTCTCCTTCAATCCCCGTCGCCCGAACATAGCGGGCTCTACGGGCCTAGTATTGGTCTTCGTAGCGCTTGGCGAGTTCTTCGATGTTTTCCGGCGGCCAGTCCTCGACATCCATGCCGAGGTGAAGGCCCATCGAAGCCAGCACTTCCTTGATTTCGTTGAGCGACTTGCGGCCAAAGTTCGGCGTGCGCAGCATCTCGGCTTCCGTCTTCTGGATCAAGTCGCCGATGTAAACGATGTTGTCGTTCTTCAGGCAGTTTGCAGAGCGCACCGAAAGCTCCAGCTCGTCCACCTTCTTGAGAAGCGCCGGGTTGAAAGCAAGCTCGGCCACCTGTTCGGCAGGCTGCTCTTTCTGCGGCTCTTCGAAGTTGACGAAGAGTGCAAGCTGATCCTGCAGGATGCGCGCTGCAAATGCGACGGCATCCTCGCCGGTTACCGAACCATTGGTCTCGATGGTCATGGTCAGCTTGTCATAATCAAGAACCTGGCCCTCACGGGTGTTCTCAACCTTGTAGGAGACCTTCTTGACCGGCGAGTAGAGGCTGTCGACGGGGATCAGACCGATCGGCGCATCTTCTGCACGGTTACGGTCTGCCGGCACATAGCCCTTGCCGTTGTCGACGGTGAATTCCATGCGGATTTCTGCCCCCTCGTCCAGCGTGCAGAGCACGTGATCGGGGTTGAGAACCTCCACGTCGCCAACGGTCTGGATATCACCAGCCGTTACGGTGCCGGGTCCCTGCTTGCGCACAACCATGCGCTTGGGGCCCTCGCCTTCCATGGAGAGCGCGATCTCCTTGATGTTCAGGACGATGTCCGTCACATCTTCACGCACGCCGGGGATGGACGAGAATTCGTGCAGCACACCGTCAATCTGCACTGCGGTCACAGCCGCACCGCGCAGCGACGAAAGCAGCACGCGCCGGAGCGCATTGCCGAGCGTCAGACCAAAGCCACGCTCAAGCGGCTCGGCCACCAGGGTGGTGACGGTGCGCCCCTTGGACGAAAACTCGACCTTGTTCGGCTTGATAAGCTCTTGCCAGTTTTTCTGGATCATTCCGGGTTCCTTCCGTTACCCCGCCACCATCCAATCGTGACGGGCGATCTGGAAAACCACAGAGGAGCGCCGAAGCGCTCTTGTGGCAAAACTCTTATTAGACGCGGCGCTTCTTGCGCGGACGGCAACCATTGTGCGGGATCGGCGTCACATCGCGAATGGACGTGATGGTGAAGCCGGCAGCCTGCAGCGCGCGAAGCGCGGATTCACGACCCGAACCGGGACCGGAAACCTCTACCTCAAGCGTGCGCATGCCATGTTCGGCAGCCTTGCGTGCGCAATCCTCGGCGGCAACCTGGGCAGCAAACGGGGTCGATTTGCGCGAACCCTTGAAACCCTGTGCGCCTGCAGACGACCAGGCGATCGCATTGCCCTGTGCATCCGTGATGGTGATCATCGTGTTGTTGAAGCTCGAATTGACGTGAGCAACACCCGACGAGATATTCTTACGTTCGCGACGCCGAACGCGTGCGGCTTCCTTGGCCATAATCTTCCTTTCAGTCGATCTCTACACCGCCGTAACACCAGCGGCTCCACCTGAGAAAAGCCGCGCTCCAAAAAAGCGCGGCCAACCCAAATTACTTCTTCTTGCCGGCGATCGCCTTGGCAGGGCCCTTGCGGGTGCGCGCATTGGTGTGCGTGCGCTGACCGCGGACCGGAAGCGAACGACGGTGACGCAGGCCGCGGTAGCAGCCCAGATCCATCAGACGCTTGATGTTCATAGAAACTTCGCGGCGAAGATCACCCTCAACGCGCAGGTCACGGTCGATCGTCTCGCGGATGGCGAGGATCTCGGCATCGGTAAGCTCGCTGACGCGACGCTCAAGCGGAATGTTGACCTGCTTGACGATGTTCCCGGCGGTCTTCGGACCGATACCGTGAATATACTGAAGCGCGATCACGACGCGCTTGTTGGTCGGAATGTTGACGCCTGCAATACGGGCCATCTTCTTCTCCATGTGAGCCGGTGATCCGGCGCTGCGTTTGCCCGCGTCCGGTGGAGGCCGGCCCTTGCGGGAAGGAAACTCTCTCTGCAAAACAATTTAGCCGAGCCATTTGGCCCGACTAACGACTCGTTCGATCAGGAGACTGGCTGGCATTACTGGATATGCGCCTGATAGTCAAGCGATCCCGAATGCCGGATGTCTCGTCAGAGCGCGGCGAGCACCCGCTCGATCTCTGCGGTGACCTCATCGATGGAATTCATGCCATCGACACGCTTCAGGAAGCCCTTGGCGTGATAGTAGCCGATTAACGCTGCGGTCTTCTTGTAATACTCGCGCAGGCGCTCGTCGAACACCTCGGCATTGTCATCCTTGCGCGGTGTCTGACCGGCCGCAACCGCATCGCGCGCGCGTTTCTCAATGCGCCCAACCAGGGCCGTGTCATCGACCACAAGCTCAATTGTCGCATCAAGCTTGACACCACGCTCGGCCAGCATGGCCTCGACAGCGTCGGCCTGAGCAAGAGTGCGTGGATATCCATCGAGGATAAAGCCGTTTGCACAATCTGGCTGGTCGATGCGTTCTGCGACGATTGCATTCACGATTTCATCGGACACCAGCTCTCCAGCATCCATCACCGCTTTTGCGCGTTTGCCAACCTCGGTTCCGGCAGCAACAGCCGCTCTCAGCATGTCTCCGGTGGAGAGCTGCGGTACACCGTGCTTCTCGACCAGCCGCTGGGCCTGCGTGCCCTTGCCCGCTCCCGGCGGTCCAAGAAGTATAAGCCTCATCGTCCCCTCTTACCCCCACGCAATTTGGATTTCTTGATCAGTCCCTCATACTGGTGGGCAATGAGGTGGCCCTGCATCTGAGCAACCGTATCCAGCGTGACGCTCACCACGATCAGCAGCGAAGTGCCGCCAAGGTAGAAGGGAACGCCCGTCGCCGAAATCAGGAACTCGGGCAGAAGACAGATCAAAACAAGATAGATGGCGCCAACGACCGTAATGCGGGTCAGCACGTAATCGATGTATTCGGCCGTCCGCTCACCGGGACGATAGCCGGGAATAAAACCTGAGTGCTTCTTGAGCTGATCAGCCGTATCCTTCGGATTGAACACGATCGCCGTATAAAAGAATGCAAAGAATGCAATCAGCGCGGCGTAAAGGATCATGAACAGTGGCTGACCATGCCCAAGCGAAGCAAGCATCGTCGATGCCCAGCCGGGAAGCTGCGTTGTGTCGGAAAAACCCGCCACGGTGGCCGGAAGCAGCAACAGCGAGGAAGCGAAGATCGGCGGAATGACACCAGCCGTGTTCAGCTTGAGCGGCAGGTGCGATGTGTCGCCCTGGAACATGCGGTTGCCGACCTGACGCTTCGGATACTGGATCAGAAGCCGACGCTGAGCACGCTCGAAGAACACAATCACGCCAATCACGGCAACCACCAGAACAATGATCGCAAGGATCAGACCCGTGGACAGGGCGCCAGTGCGACCCAGCTCCAGAGTGCCACCAATGGCCGAAGGAAGACCAGCCACAATGCCGGAGAAGATGATCAGCGAAATACCGTTGCCGATGCCGCGAGCGGTGATCTGCTCACCCAGCCACATCAGGAACATGGTGCCGCCAACAAGCGTGATCACGGCTGAAATCCGGAAGAACCAGCCCGGATCGGCAACGATATTCGCGCCGCCCTCCAGCCCGACGGCGATGCCGTAGGCCTGAACCGTCGCCAGAATGACCGTGCCATAACGGGTGTATTGATTGATGACCTTACGCCCCTGCTCTCCTTCCTTCTTCAGCTGCTCAAGCGAGGGAACAACCGAAGTCATGAGCTGCATGATGATGGAGGCCGAGATGTAGGGCATGATGCCAAGGGCAAAAATCGCCATGCGCTCGACAGCGCCACCGGCAAACATGTTGAACATGCCCAACACGCCGCCCGATTGCTGCTGGAACGCCTGCGCAAAGGCTTCGGGATTGATCCCCGGCATCGGGATGTATGTGCCAAGCCGATAAACGAGCAGTGCGCCAAGCGTAAACCAGATGCGCTTCTTGAGATCCTCAGCCTTGGCGAAGGCCGCGAAGTTGAGGTTTGACGCAAGCTGTTCCGCTGCCGATGCCATGAAGAATTCTCCGCTTCGTCACGCGCTGATGAAATCAATATGCGACTCAAGCGCATGTTGCCGAAAACCCGAAATAGGTTTTCACAAGCATAGATGCAAGCGGCGGACTGTCGCCCGCCGCCTGTCAATCGGATTATTCAGCCGCCGCTTCCGGCAACTTGACCGATCCGCCGGCCTTCTCGATCTTCTCGATGGCTGCCTTGGAAGCGCCGGCAACCTCGAGTGTCACCTTGGACTTCAGCTCACCATCGCTGAGAACGCGTACACCATCCCGTGCGCGACGAACAACGCCTGCAGCAATCAGAGCGGCAACGTCGATGACGGCCTTTTCGTCAAGCTTCTTGGCATCGATCGCGGCCTGGATGCGGCCAACGGAGACTTCGTTGAAGTCCTTGCCGAAAATGTTCTTGAAACCGCGCTTGGGAAGGCGGCGGTAGAGTGGCATCTGACCACCCTCGAAGCCATTGATCGAAACGCCGGAGCGCGACTTCTGGCCCTTTACGCCACGACCGCCGGTCTTGCCGGTGCCCGAGCCGATGCCGCGACCAACACGCTTGCGCGATTTGGTGGCGCCTTCCTTGTCCCTGAGTTCGTTGAGTTTCATCATGTCTCTCCTGGGATCCTCAGGCCTCGTCCACTACGCGGACGAGATGCTGCACGGACGCAATCATGCCACGCACGGAGGGGGTGTCCTCGAGCGTGGAGCGACGGTGCATCTTGTTCAAACCAAGGCCGATCAGCGTCTGACGCTGGCTGGCCGGGCGGCGAATGGGGCTGCCGATCTGCTCAACGGTGACCGTCTTGCCCTTCTTCTTCTCTGCCATCTTCATCAATCCTTGCAAACCTGGGCGATCCAGGCCCATCCAATGATGGACCGATCAGCCGTGATCCTTATTCCTCGCCGCCTGCGGCAGCGCCACGGCGTGCCTGAAGCGTGGAATATTTAATGCCGCGCTGAGCAGCAACGTCCTTGGGATGCAACTGATGCTTCAGGGCATCGAAGGTCGCGCGAACCATGTTGTAGGGGTTCGAGGAGCCCAGCGACTTGGCAACCACGTCCTGAACGCCCAGCGTCTCGAAAACGGCGCGCATCGGACCACCGGCGATGATACCGGTACCGGGCTTTGCAGCACGCAGGAACACGCGGCCCGCGCCGTGGCGGCCTGCAACATCGTGATGGAGCGTACGTCCACCGCGCAGCGGCACAAACACCATGTCGCGCTTGGCACTCTCGGTGGCTTTGCGGATAGCTTCCGGCACCTCACGCGCCTTGCCATGACCGAAGCCAACGCGGCCCCTTCTGATCGCCAACCACCACGAGTGCGGCGAAGCCGAAACGACGACCACCCTTCACCACTTTGGCGACGCGATTGATATGTACAAGCTTGTCGACGAACTCGCTGTCGCGTTCATCACGATCGCGACGGTCGTCCCTACGTCCTTGTGCCATTGCCCTTTTCCTTGTTCTTTTCCGGAAGCACGGGTTTGATAATGATAATCCGGGCGTTTCCAGAAGAAACGCCCGAACGATTTAGAACTTCAGACCACCTTCGCGGGCTGCATCAGCAAGAGCCTTGACGCGACCGTGGAAGAGGTAAGGACCGCGATCAAAGACCACTTCCTCAACACCTGCCTTCTTGGCGCGCTCTGCGACCAGCTTTCCAACGGCTGCTGCAGCCGAAGAATCTGCGCCGGTCTTGAGCTGACCCTTGAGATCCTTGTCGAGGGTCGAAGCTGCCGCGAGCGTGTGGCCCTTGGCGTCGTCGATAACCTGGACATAGATGTTCTTGGAGGAACGGTAGACCGAAAGACGGGGCTGGCCATTGGAGACCGCCTTGATCTTCCGGCGAACACGTCCCGCACGCCGCTTGACGGAGACTTTCGAGACCATGGTTCGGGTTCCTACTTCTTCTTGCCTTCTTTGCGAACGATGGTCTCGTCCGCATATTTGACGCCCTTGCCCTTGTAAGGCTCAGGCCCACGCTTCTTGCGAATCTCGGCCGCAACCTGTCCGACCACCTGCTTGTCGATGCCGGCGATGACGATTTCGGTCGGCTTTGGAACAGTGATCGTGATTCCTTCCGGAGCCTCGTAAATCACTTCGTGGCTATAGCCAAGCGAAAGCTGCAGTTTTTTTCCCTGCATCGCTGCGCGATAACCAACGCCATTGATCTCAAGACGCTTCTCGAAACCATCCTTGACGCCTGTCAGGATGTTCGAGATCTGCGTGCGCGTCATGCCCCATTTGGAGCGAGCGTCCTTGGACTGGTCGCGCGGATCTACAGCGACCGCGTCGTCTTCAAGCTTGACCAGAACTTCGTCGTTCACGACGAACTTCAGTTCGCCCTTAGGCCCCTTGGCCGTAACGGTCTGGCCCTCGATCTGAGCGGTGACACCCTGCGGCACCGGGACCGGCTTCTTGCCAATGCGAGACATTTGTCTGCCCTCGTTCTTTGCGTCTGCTATCTGCCGGATCAGAAGATCTGGCAGAGCACCTCGCCGCCCACATTCTGTTCACGAGCTTCGTGATCAGCCATTACGCCCTTGGGCGTGGAAAGGATGGCGATACCAAGCCCATTCGCAACCTGCGGAATGGATCTGACCGACACGTAAACCCGACGGCCCGGTTTGGAAACACGGGCGATCTCACGGATCACCGAGCCACCTTCGGCATACTTCAGCTCGATCTCGATCTCGGACTTGCCGTTATCGTAGTCGATCTGGCTATAATCACGGATATAGCCTTCAGACTTCAGAACATCGAGCACGCGTGCGCGAAGACGGGAAGCCGGCGTTGATACCTTCGGCTTGTTACGGCCAATGGCATTGCGGATGCGGGTCAGCATATCGCCGAGCGGATCATTAACGGACATCGTTTCTACCCCTTACCAGCTCGACTTAACCAGGCCCGGGATGAGCCCGTTATTGCCCAGTTCACGCAGCGCGATACGCGACATCTTCAATTTGCGATAATACGCACGCGGACGCCCGGTAACATCGCACCGGTTACGAATACGCGTCTTGGAGGAATTGCGTGGAAGAGCAGAAAGCTTGAGCTGCGCCTGGAAGCGCTCCTCGATCGGCTTCGACTGATCCTTGATGATCGCCTTGAGCGCTGCACGCTTGGCAGCATAGCGATCAACCAGCTTGCGCCGACGCTTGTTCTTTTCGACTGCGCTGACTTTTGCCATTTAAGTTGTCCTTCTTCTCGCCTGCCGTTACTGCCGGAACGGGAAGTTGAAGGCCTTGAGCAAGGCCCGCGCTTCGTCGTCGGTTTTTGCAGTCGTGCAGACGATGATGTCCATTCCCCAAATCTCATCGACCTGGTCGTAATTGATTTCAGGGAACACGATGTGCTCCTTGAGGCCCATGGCGAAGTTGCCGCGGCCATCGAAGCTTTTCGGATTGAGGCCGCGGAAGTCGCGAACGCGCGGCAGCGCGATCGTCACCAGCCGATCCAGAAATTCGTACATGCGGTCCTTGCGGAGCGTGACCTTGGTGCCAAGCGGCATGCCCTCACGCACCTTGAAGCCGGCGATCGACTTGGAGGCACGCGTGATGACCGGCTTCTGGCCCGAAATCCTGGCGAGATCATCCGCAGCCGAAGCTGGCTTCTTGGAATCGCCGGTGGCCTCGCCAACGCCCATGTTGATGACGATTTTCTCGATGCGCGGCACCTGCATCTCGTTCTCGTATTTGAAGGTTTCGAGGAGTTCCTTGCGGATCACCTCGTCATACTTCTTCTTCCAGCGCGGCTGGTACTGAGCATTAGCCATCGATCAATTCTCCAGAGCGCTTTGCCACGCGCACCTTCTTGCCATCTTCCTGGACCTTGAAGCCGACACGGGTCGGCTTGCCATCCTTCGGATCGGCCAGCGCAAGATTCGAAAGATGAATCGGCGCTTCCTTGGTAATGATGCCGCCCTCTGCCTGAGCGGACTGCTTCTGATGGCGGCGAACCAGGTTGACGCCGCGCACAAGCGCCTTGTCTTCCTTCGGCATCACCTTCACCACTTCGCCGGTACGGCCCTTGTCCTTGCCGGCCAGAACGACGACGTTGTCGCCTTTTTTAATCTTCTGCATATCCCCGGCCTCCTAGAGCACTTCCGGCGCGAGCGAAATGATCTTCATATGGTTCTTGGCGCGAAGTTCGCGCGGGACCGGTCCGAAGATACGCGTGCCGACAGGCTCTTTCTTGTTGTCGACCAGAACGGCTGCGTTCTTGTCGAAGCGGATGACGCTGCCGTCGGCGCGACGAATATCCTTCGCCGTACGCACAACAACTGCCTTCATCACATCGCCTTTCTTCACGCGGCCGCGCGGGATAGCCTCTTTAACGGACACGACAATGATGTCGCCCACAGAGGCATATTTCCGCTTCGAACCGCCAAGCACCTTGATGCACATGACACGACGTGCGCCGGAATTATCCGCCACATCGAGGTTTGTTTGCATCTGAATCATGACTGGCCGCCTTCTCGTTCAATGGAAAGCGGTCCAGATACTCCGCTTTCCGGCAATTTCAATACTTACTGCGCCTGAGCGTCCTTGAGGACGACCCAGTTCTTGTCCTTCGAAATCGGCGCGGTCTCCTGGATCATCACCTGATCACCAACCTTGCACGAATTCTCTTCATCGTGCGCCTTGTACTTCTTGGACATGCGCACCGTTTTCTTCATCATCGGATGGGTAAAGCGACGCTCGACACGGACGACAACAGTCTTGTCGTTCTTGTCGCTCACCACGGTGCCCTGCAAAACGCGCTTTGGCATATTCGCTGTCCTCAGGCCTTGCTAGCAGCCGACTTCTCGGCCGCGATTGTCTTAATGCGCGCGATATCCCTACGGATTTCTTTAACGCGTGCGGTTTTTTCGAGCTGACCAGTCGCTTTCTGAAAACGAAGGTTGAACTGCTCTTTCTTGAGTTTGACCAGCTCGTCGTTGAGCTGATCCGGCGTCATCGCCCTGACATCAACAGCCTTCATAGCGTCCGCCTTTCCTACTCTGCAATACGCTGCACGAAGCGCGTCTTGACCGGCAATTTCGCAGCACCCAGGCGCAACGCTTCACGCGCCACATCGGCACCAACGCCGTCAATCTCGAACATCACGCGGCCGGGCTTAACACGGCATGCCCAGTAATCGACAGAGCCCTTACCCTTACCCATGCGGACCTCGGTCGGCTTCGAGGTTACCGGAAGATCCGGGAAGATACGGATCCAGACGCGGCCCTGACGCTTCATGTAGCGGGTGATCGCACGGCGAGCCGCTTCGATCTGACGCGCGGTAACGCGTTCCGGTTCAAGAGCCTTCAGACCGAAGGATCCAAAGTTGAGTTCCGTGCCGCCCTTGGCAACGCCGTGGATACGGCCCTTGAACTGCTTGCGGAACTTTGTGCGCTTTGGTTGCAGCATCGTTCTCTACTCCAAAATTCCTAAGCGTTCTCGCGACGCCGGTTGCTGCTGCCGCCCTGATCACCTTCCGTGGCACGGCGCTCGGAAGCCATCGGGTCATGTTCGAGGATCTCGCCCTTGAACACCCAGACCTTCACGCCGCAGATGCCATAAGCGGTCTTTGCTTCAGCAGTGCCGTAATCGACATCGGCGCGCAGCGTGTGCAGCGGAACGCGGCCCTCGCGGTACCATTCCATCCGGGCGATCTCTGCACCGCCGAGACGGCCGGCACAGTTGATGCGGATACCTTCTGCGCCAAGACGCATGGCCGACTGAACGGCACGCTTCATGGCACGGCGGAAAGCCACACGACGCTCGAGCTGCTGTGCAATCGACTGTGCAATCAGCGTTGCGTCGATCTCGGGCTTGCGAACCTCAACGATATTGAGGTGGGTTTCGGCATTGGTCATCTGCGAAACCTTGCGGCGCAGCTTCTCAATGTCGGCGCCCTTCTTGCCGATGATCAGGCCAGGACGCGCCGAGTGAATGGTGACGCGGCACTTCTTGTGCGGACGCTCGATCACAACCTTGGAGATGGCAGCCTGCTTGAGCTCCTTCTCGATGTAGTTGCGGATCTTGAAATCCTCGTGAAGCAGATCGCCGTACTCACCATCGTTGGCGTACCAGCGGGAATCCCATGTGCGGTTGATACCGAGACGGAACCCGATCGGATTGATTTTCTGACCCATCAGGCGGCCTCCACTTTCTCTTCCACTTCGCGCACGACGATCGTCAGATGCGAGAACGGCTTCTCGATGCGGCTGGCGCGGCCACGACCACGCGCATGGAACCGCTTCATCACGATCGACTTGCCGACATGGGCTTCGGCCACGACCAGCGCATCCACGTCCAGATCGTGATTGTTTTCCGCATTAGCGATTGCCGATTCCAGCGTCTTCTTGACGGTCTCGGCGATCCGCTTGCGCGAGAACTCCAAGTCGGCGAGCGCGGTCGCCACCTTCTTGCCGCGGATCATCGCAGCAACAAGGTTAAGCTTCTGCGGGCTGACGCGGATCGTGCGCAATACGGCACGAGCCTCGTTGTCAGCAAGCCTGCGCGGCGCTTTGGCCTTGCCCATCGTTATTTCCTCTTTGCCTTCTTGTCCGCCCCATGGCCGTAATAGGTGCGGGTCGGAGCAAACTCACCAAACTTGTGACCGACCATCTCCTCGGAGACGGATACGGGAATGTGCTTCTGGCCGTTGTAAACACCAAAGGTCAAACCCACGAACTGGGGCAGGATGGTGGAGCGACGGCTCCACATCTTGATAACCTCGTTACGGCCGCTATCGCGCACCTTCTCGGCCTTCTTCAGGAGATAGCCGTCGACGAAGGGGCCTTTCCAGACTGAACGGGACACTTGCCGCTACCTTTCCTTAGCTCTTGCGCTTATGGCGCGAGCGCATGATGAATTTGTCGGTCGACTTGTTCGACCGGGTCTTCATGCCCTTGGTGGGTTTACCCCAGGGCGACACCGGATGACGTCCACCGGAGGTGCGGCCTTCACCACCACCATGGGGGTGATCGACCGGGTTCATGACAACGCCGCGGTTGTGCGGACGCTTGCCCATCCAGCGCTTGCGACCGGCTTTACCCAGGCTCACATTGCCGTGATCGGGGTTCGAAACGGCGCCAACCGTCGCAAAGCAACGACCCGAAACGAGACGCTGTTCACCAGAGTTAAGACGCAGGATCGCCATGCCCTGATCGCGACCAACGAGCTGTGCATAGCCGCCGGCCGAACGTGCGATCTGACCGCCCTTTTCGGGCTTCATCTCGACATTGTGCACGATCGTTCCGATCGGCATCGCAGCCAGAGGCATCGCATTGCCGGGCTTAACATCGACCGACTTCTCGCTGGAGATGATCTTGTCACCTGCAGCCAGACGCTGAGGCGCCAGGATGTAGGACAGTTCACCGTCCTCATACCGGACCAGCGCGATGAACGCAGTACGGTTGGGATCGTATTCGATGCGCTCGACTGTCGCCGAGACATCAAGCTTGCGACGCTTGAAATCGATCAGACGGTAGGTCCGCTTGTGACCACCACCCTGAAAGCGCGCCGTAATACGCCCCGTATTGTTGCGACCACCCTTGCCCGAAAGACCCTGGGTGAGCCCTTTCACGGGCTTGCCCTTGTGAAGGCCCGAGCGGTCGACGATGACCAGCTGACGCTGGCCTGGAGTTACCGGTTTATACTTCTTCAGTGCCATTGTCTCTTCCTCGCCGCCCGATTACAGGCCGGTCGCGATATCGATGGAATGACCTTCAGCCAGCGTGACGATCGCTTTCTTCACGTCGTTCTGGCGCCCAATCGTTCCGCGAAAACGCTTCACCTTGCCCTTGCGAACAAGCGTGTTGACGCCGGTCACCTTGACCCCGAACAGAGCCTCGACTGCTGCCTTGATTTCCGGCTTGGTCGCCTTGCGGTCCACGTTGAAGACCACCTGGTTGTTCTCTGACGCCATGGTCGATTTCTCGGTGATCGCCGGGCTGACGATCACGTCATAGTGGCGAAGCTCCGTCATTTGAAACGCTCCTCGAGGGCCTCGACGGCGGCCTTGGAAAGGACCAGCGTGCCGCGGCGCAGAATGTCGTACACATTGATGCCCTGCACCGGCAGAACGTCGATGTTGGCAATGTTTTGGGCTGCACGCTTGAAGCCGGTATCCACTTCCGTGCCACCGATAAGCAGCGCATTGCTCAGGCCAAGCTTGGCGAAGCTCTCAAGCAAAGTTTTGGTCTTGCCGTCGGCCAGGGTCAGATCGTCGATGACGATGAGGCTGGAATCCTTGGCCTTTGCGGACAGAGCGTGCTTGAGACCGAGCGCACGAACCTTCTTGGGAAGGTCATGGCTGTGATCGCGAACGACCGGGCCATGGGCGCGCCCACCACCGCGAAACTGCGGCACACGGGCGGAAGAGTGACGGGCGCGGCCCGTACCCTTCTGGCGGTACATCTTCGCACCGGTGCGCGAGATCTCCGAACGTCCCTTGGTCTTGTGCGTGCCCTGCTGCTTCTTGGCAAGCTGCCAGCGCACGACCCGGTGCAGGATATCTTCGCGCGGATCCAGTCCGAAAATCTCATCAGAGACCTTCAGCTTGCCGGCATCCTTGCCTGCGAGGGTGGTAATCTTAATGTCCATTATTCAGCCCCCTCGGTGGCGGCAGCCTGTTCAGCCTTTGCAGCGCCATTGGCACGAACGGCGGCGGGCATCGGCACATTGTCCGGAAGCGGAACCTTCACCGCATCACGCACGGTGATCCAGGCACCCTTGGAGCCGGGGACCGCACCGCGGACCAGGATGAGGCCGCGCTCGCTGTCGGTCGATACAACTTCAAGATTCTGGGTGGTCACGCGATGAGCACCCATGTGTCCGGCCATCTTCTTGCCCTTGAACACCTTGCCGGGGTCCTGGCGCTGACCGGTAGAGCCGTGCGAACGGTGCGAAACCGAGTTACCATGGGTCGCACGACCGCCACCAAAGTTGTGACGCTTCATGACACCCTGGAACCCTTTACCGATCGAGGTGCCCGTTACATCGACCTTCTGGCCGGGAACGAAATGCTCGACCGTGATCTCGGCGCCGACATCAAGAAGATTGTCGGGCGACACACGAAATTCGGCCACCTTGGCCTTGGGTTCGACGGAGGCTGTCGCGAAATGACCGCGAAGAGCCTTCGACGTGTTTTTCACTTTGGCCAGACCAACGCCAAGCTGAACAGCCGTGTAGCCGTTCTTCTCCTCGGTACGCTGCGCAACGACCTGACAGTTCTCCATGCGCAGAACCGTCACGGGAACATGCTCTCCCGCTTCGTTGTAGACGCGTGTCATACCGATTTTTTGTGCGATAACACCTGAACGCATCGGTTCGATTTCCTTTCGGGGTTCCCAGCCTCTCCCGAATAATCACGGGGAAAGCTCGGGTTCCTGACTTTTTGTCTTGCGCCCTAGAGCTTGATCTCGACATCCACGCCGGCAGCGAGGTCAAGCTTCATAAGCGCATCAACCGTCTGCGGCGTCGGGTCGACAATATCGAGCAGCCGCTTGTGGGTGCGCATCTCGAACTGCTCCCGGCTCTTCTTGTCGATGTGAGGAGACCGGTTCACAGTAAACTTCTCGATGCGCGTGGGCAGCGGCACAGGGCCGCGCACATTCGCGCCCGTGCGTTTCGCCGTCGACACGATTTCCCGCGTCGAGGCATCAAGAACGCGATGATCAAACGCCTTGAGGCGGATACGGATATTCTGTCCGTTCATGTGTCACTTCCTTGTTCCGCTGCGGCGCGGGAGACCGCGCCGCGCCGGAAGGTTCCCGTTCTTACTCAGTGATGGATGCGACGACGCCGGCACCAACGGTGCGGCCGCCTTCGCGGATAGCGAAGCGAAGCTTCTCTTCCATCGCGATCGGCACGATCAGCTCGACATCAACCGTCACATTGTCGCCAGGCATCACCATCTCGGTGCCTTCCGGCAGCGAAACCACGCCCGTCACGTCCGTCGTGCGGAAGTAGAACTGCGGACGGTAGTTCGTGAAGAACGGCGTATGACGGCCACCCTCTTCCTTCGTCAGGATGTAGGCTTCAGCCTTGAACTTCGTGTGCGGGGTAACAGAACCCGGCTTGCAAAGAACCTGGCCGCGCTCAACGCCTTCACGGTCAATACCGCGGATCAGAGCACCGATGTTGTCGCCAGCTTCACCCTGGTCGAGCAGCTTGCGGAACATCTCGACGCCGGTAACCGTCGTCTTCGTCGTGTCCTTGATGCCGACGATCTCGACTTCCTCGCCGACCTTGATGATGCCGCGCTCGACGCGACCCGTCACAACCGTACCGCGGCCCGAAATCGAGAAAACGTCCTCGATCGGCATCAGGAACGGCTGGTCAACCGGACGCTCGGGCGTCGGGATGTAGCTATCAACCTCGGCCATCAGCTTGCGGATCGCCTCTTCACCGATCTCCTTGTTGGAGTCTTCGAGAGCAGCAAGTGCCGAACCCTTGACGATCGGAATGTCGTCGCCGGGGAAGTCGTAGGACGAAAGAAGCTCGCGAACCTCAAGCTCGACCAGCTCGAGAAGCTCTTCATCATCCACCTGGTCGACCTTGTTGAGGAACACAACGATCGCAGGAACGCCAACCTGGCGGGCAAGAAGAATGTGCTCGCGGGTCTGGGGCATCGGGCCATCGGCAGCCGAGCAGACCAGGATCGCGCCGTCCATCTGGGCGGCACCCGTGATCATGTTCTTCACATAGTCGGCGTGACCGGGGCAATCAACGTGAGCATAGTGACGGTTCTCCGTCTCGTACTCCACATGCGCCGTCGAAATGGTGATGCCGCGAGCCTTCTCTTCAGGCGCGCCGTCAATCTGGTCATACGCGCGGAATTCACCGAAAAACTTCGTGATCGCTGCCGTCAATGACGTCTTGCCATGGTCAACGTGACCAATCGTGCCGATGTTCACATGCGGCTTCGTACGCTCAAATTTACCTTTGGCCATGTGAGCTCTCCATTCCTTCTGCCCGTCGGGGCTCTTTCAACTTCTGATAATCCGTACCGAATGTGCCGGGAGGGATTATGCGTATTTCTTCTGAATCTCCTGCGCCACAGCGCTGGGGACCGGATCGTAGTGATCAAACTGCATCGTGTACTGGGCCCGGCCCTGCGACATGGACCTCAGCGTATCGATGTATTTGAACATGTTGGCGAGCGGAACCATTGCATTGACCACAACGGCGTTGCCACGTGTTTCCTGGCCTTCGATCTGACCACGACGACCGGTAATGTCGCCAATGATGCTGCCGACATATTCTTCCGGCGTGACGACCTCGACCTTCATGATCGGCTCAAGAAGCTGTGCACCTGCCTTCTGGGCGCCTTCACGGAAAGCTGCGCGGGCAGCGATCTCGAAGGCGAGAACGGAGGAGTCAACGTCATGGTACGCACCGTCGATGAGCGTGGCCTTGACACCCAGCATCGGGAAGCCTGCAACCGGACCGGAGGAGAGAACGCTCTCGATGCCCTTCTGGACGCCGGGAATGTATTCCTTCGGAACCGAACCGCCGACAATCTTGGAGTCGAAGATGAAATCGTCCCCGTCGTCGTTCGGCGCAAAAACAATCTTCACGCGGGCAAACTGGCCGGAGCCGCCCGACTGCTTTTTGTGGGTGTAATCGATTTCGGTCTGGCGAGTGATCGATTCACGATATGCAACCTGCGGCGCACCGACATTGGCCTCTACCTTAAACTCGCGCTTAAGGCGATCAACGATGATGTCGAGATGCAGTTCACCCATGCCGGCGATGATCGTCTGCCCGGATTCCTCATCGGATTTGACGCGGAAAGAAGGATCCTCGGCGGCCAGACGATTAAGCGCGAGGCCCATCTTCTCCTGGTCAGCCTTGGTCTTGGGCTCGATCGCGATCTGAATGACCGGATCCGGGAATTCCATGCGTTCAAGAATGACCGGCTTCTGCGGATCGCAGAGCGTATCACCCGTGGTCGTTTCCTTGAGGCCTGCCAGGGCGACGATGTCACCGGCATGCGCAATTTCAAGATCCGAACGCGAGTTGGAGTGCATCTGCAGCATGCGACCGATGCGCTCACGCTTGTCCTTGACCGTGTTCGCAAGCGAAACGCCCTTGTTGAGCACACCCGAATAGATGCGGCAGAACGTCAGCGAACCCACAAACGGATCGTTCATGATCTTGAACGCCAGCATGGACAGCGGCTCGTCATCAGAAGACGCACGGGCGATTTCTTCCTCGGTCTTGGGATCGATACCCTTGATCGAAGGAACATCGAGCGGCGAAGGCAGGAAGTCGACAACAGCGTCGAGCAGCGGCTGAACACCCTTGTTCTTGAAGGCTGTGCCGCAAAGAACCGGGTGGAAGTTCACATTGACGGTGCCCTTGCGGATAAGCTGACGCAGCTCGTCATTCGAAGGCATTTCACCCTCGAGGTAACGCTCCATCGCACCTTCATCGATCTCGACAGCGGTCTCGATCATGAGCTCCCGGTACTCTTCGGCTTTCGCCTGCAGATCAGCCGGGATCTCAACGATGTCCCACTGAGCACCGAGCGACTCGTCACGCCAAACCAGCGCCTTCATCTCGATCAGGTCGACAACGCCCTTGAAGTCGTTTTCAGCGCCAATCGGAAGCTGAATGGCCAGCGGCGTCGCACCAAGACGGGACTTGATCATGTCGAGGCAGCGGTAGAAATCCGCGCCGATCTTGTCCATCTTGTTACAGAAGATCATGCGAGGCACATGATACTTGTCTGCCTGGCGCCAGACAGTCTCTGTCTGAGGCTCGACACCCGCATTGGAGTCCAGCAGAGCAACCGCACCATCAAGCACACGCAACGAACGCTCCACCTCGATGGTGAAGTCGACGTGTCCGGGCGTATCAATGATGTTGAAACGACGGGTTTTACCGTCACGGCCGGTCCACGACGTCGTGGTCGCGGCGGACGTGATCGTGATACCGCGCTCCTGCTCCTGCTCCATCCAGTCCATGGTTGAAGCGCCGTCATGCGTTTCGCCCATTTTGTGGTTTTTGCCGGTGTAGAAAAGAATGCGCTCGGTCGTCGTCGTCTTGCCGGCGTCGATATGCGCCATGATACCGAAATTGCGGTAGTCTTCGAGCTTATATTCGCGGGACATCGTCGTGTACCTCTTCGATCCGTAAGGCTACCAGCGGTAGTGCGAGAACGCGCGGTTGGCTTCCGCCATCTTGTGCGTGTCTTCGCGCTTTTTGACGGCGGTGCCGCGGTTGCTTGCAGCATCAAGCAGCTCACCCGAAAGACGATCGACCATCGTCGTTTCGTTGCGCTTGCGCGCAGCGGCGATCAACCAGCGAATGGCAAGCGCCTGACGACGCTCCGGACGAACATCGACCGGGACCTGATAGGTTGCACCACCAACACGACGAGAGCGAACCTCAACGTGCGGAGCAACGTTCTCAAGCGCCTGATGGAAAACACCCACCGGCTCCTGCTTCAGCTTGCCCTCAACCTGCTCGAAGGCACCGTAAACGATGCGCTCGGCAGCGGACTTCTTACCATCAAGCATGATGGCGTTCATGAACTTCGTAACAACCGTGTCACCGAATTTCGGATCGGGGTTGATCTCTCGCTTTTCTGCGCGATGGCGTCGGGACATGTTTTCCGTCTCTTACCTTCGATGGCCCGGCTCAAAAAGAAAGCGCCGAAGCCGGGAAACCTACTTCGGACGCTTGGCGCCGTACTTCGAACGACGCTGCTTGCGGTTCTTCACACCCTGCGTGTCCAGCACACCACGAATGATGTGATAACGAACACCCGGAAGGTCCTTCACGCGACCACCGCGGATCATAACCACGGAGTGCTCCTGAAGATTGTGCCCCTCACCAGGGATGTAGCCAATCACCTCGAAACCATTGGCGAGGCGGATCTTGGCCACCTTACGCATGGCCGAGTTCGGCTTTTTCGGCGTTGTCGTATAGACACGCGTACAAACACCCCGCTTCTGCGGGTTGGCCTGCATGGCCGGAACCTTATTGCGCTTAACCGGCGCTGTGCGCGGCTTGCGGATCAACTGGTTAACGGTAGGCATCAAACCTTCCCTTGTTACAATTCCGTGTCTCAAGCCCGAGGGCCGCATCGAGAACAGAATGCGCGTCATGCACAAAACCGGGCCGCGAAACCGCTTCAGCGGTCTTGCCCGGACAAACAGCAGAGGAAGCGTTTCCGCTTCATGCGCCGCAAATTCTGTCGCTCGCAAAAACGAACCCTGTTTGAGATCTGATCCGGGGCGCGTCGCCCCGAAAGAAAAAATCTCACATCGGCTCGGACAAGGCGGGTATTACTCGCATGTCGGTGAACCGTCAACCCCAGTGTTGCGATATTCTAAACACGGTCGACGATTAGCGCCCAGGAGACCGAAAAATGACCGGTTCTGCTCAAAAACGCGGGGCTGCGAGCGCCGAATTCGGTGAGATGACTGTCATTCCCCTCACCCGCATGCAAGAAGCAGTGTCCATATAAGACCGAAAAGCGCAAATGCAAGAATCAGGAATCACCATGAGCGAGATTGAACAACGTCCAGTTACCATCATCACCGGACGCGTCTGGAGGGAAAAGGGAGACCCGAGCGAAGGCGTCCATATCATGCTGCAGGCACCCGATGACGATACGGCCGTCAAGCTGGCCCTCGAAGCACTAGCACGGGAAGGCTATGCGGAAGCCGAACTTGATCAGATCGGCGACATGCAGGGCGAGCCCGACGAGGAACCACACCTCTCCGCGTGGCAGGGCGCACTTGAGGGTGAGATCGCGATCGTGACGTTCGAGGAACCCGCCTGATCGTAGCCCCTCGCACCGCGCGCGCCGAACACCCAACAAGTCCCCTTCCCTTTCGGCTATCGGTGCGTTCGCAAGAGCAGATCTTCGGATAGGGAGCAAAAACAAGGCCGGGCGCAAGCGCCCGGCCTTCTTTATTCTTGCATTGAAACGCCCTGGGATCAGTCGGCAGCGCTTGCCGTCATGTCCGCGATCATCGGATCGGCCGTCTCGGCACCAGAGCTTTTGCGACGTTCGTCGAGGATCAGATCGTCGCGCGAGCGCGCAATCCGACGAACCTGGCTCATCGCGCCGCCCGTACCGGCCGGAATGAGGCGGCCAACGATGACGTTCTCCTTCAGGCCCTGCAGCGTATCGACCTTGCCGGCAACCGCCGCCTCGGTAAGCACGCGGGTGGTCTCCTGGAAGGAGGCTGCCGAGATGAAAGACGGTGTCTGCAACGATGCCTTGGTGATGCCGAGGAGAACCGGCTGGCCTTCGGCAGGCTTCTTGCCCTCATCCACCAGACGCTCGTTGATCTCGTCGAACTCGACCGAGTCCACATGATCGCCTGGAATATAGGTCGAGTCGCCCTGCGCGGTGATCTCGATCTTCTGCAGCATCTGGCGAACGATCACCTCGATGTGCTTGTCGTTGATCAACACGCCCTGCAACCGGTAGACCTCCTGGATCTCGTTGACCAGGTAGGAGGCCAGAGCCTCCACACCCTTGATCGCCAGAATGTCGTGCGGTGCCGGGTTGCCATCGAGAATGAAGTCGCCCTTTTCGATCTGGTCGCCATCCTGAAGGTGGAACGGCTTGCCCTTGGGAATGAGGTATTCCGCGGGCTCCAGTGTCGAGTCATGCGGCTCGATGACGATGCGACGCTTGTTCTTGTAATCGCGTCCGAACCGGATCGTACCGTCAATTTCTGCGATGATGGCATGATCCTTCGGACGACGGGCCTCGAACAGTTCCGCCACGCGCGGCAGACCACCGGTAATGTCCTTGGTGCGCGCGCTCTCGGTCGGGATACGGGCAATCACGTCGCCCGGCTTGACCTTCGAGCCCGGCTCCACGGAGAGAACCGTTTCCACCGACAGCAGGAAACGCGCATCGCCACCACGGGCGAGCTTTGCCACCTTGCCCTTGGCGTCCAGAACCGTCATCGCCGGCTTCAGGTCCGAGCCGCGCGGGGTCGAGCGCCAGTCGATGACCTCACGCTTGGTGATGCCGGTGGATTCGTCGGCCGTTTCCTGAACCGACACGCCATCGACCAGATCCTCGAACGCAACGGTGCCTTCCACCTCGGTCAGCATCGGACGCGTATAGGGATCCCACTCGGCGATACGCTGGCCGCGCTTCACCTTGTCGCCCTCGTCGATGAACAGACGTGAACCGTAAGTCAGACGGTGACTTGCACGCTCCTCACCATTCTCATCGAGGATCAGAACCGCCATGTTGCGGCCCATCACGATGAGATCGCCTTCGGAGTTGCGCACGACATTGCGGTTGCGGACCTTGACCGTTCCTTCGAAGGACGCTTCCAGGAAGGACTGGTCAACCACCTGTGCGGTGCCGCCCATGTGGAAGGTACGCATGGTAAGCTGCGTGCCCGGTTCACCAATCGACTGGGCAGCAATGACGCCGACAGCCTCACCGATGTTGACCGGTGTGCCGCGCGCCAGGTCACGACCATAGCAGACCGCACAAACGCCGTTGCGCACGTCACAGGTGAGCGCCGAGCGAATGCGGACAGACTGAATGCCGGCCTTCTCGATCGCTTCCACGTCACGCTCGTCGATCAGACGACCGGCAGAGACGATCACTTCGTCGGTCGCCGGGTTGATGATGTCGTCAAGGGCGGTACGGCCCAACACGCGCTGCCCGATGGAGGCAACCACCTGGCCGGCATCCACGATCGGCTGCATGGTCAGGCCCTTGTCGGTGCCGCAATCGGGCACGGTGACGATGCAATCCTGCGCAACGTCAACCAGACGACGGGTCAGATAACCCGAGTTCGCCGTTTTCAGAGCCGTGTCGGCCAGACCCTTACGGGCACCGTGGGTGGAGTTGAAGTACTCCATCACGGTCAGGCCTTCCTTGAAGTTCGAGATGATCGGCGTCTCAATGATGGAGCCATCCGGACGGGCCATCAGGCCGCGCATGCCGGCAAGCTGGCGCATCTGCGCCGGCGAACCACGGGCACCGGAATGCGACATCATGTAAACCGAGTTCATCGGCTTCTGGCGACCGTCTTCGTTGAATTCAACCGCCTTGATGCGCTTCATCATCTCGTCGGCGACCTTTTCCGAGCATTTGGCCCAGGCGTCGACGACCTTGTTGTACTTCTCGCCCTGCGTGATCAGGCCGTCATTGTACTGCTGCTCATATTCCTTGGCGAGCGCCTCGGTCTCGGCCACCAGGTTTTCCTTGGTGTCCGGGATGACCATATCGTCCTTGCCAAAGGAAATGCCGGCGCGGCAGGCATGGCCAAAGCCAAGCTGCATGACGCGGTCACAGAAAATGACCGTCTCTTTCTGCCCGCAGTGACGATAGACCGTGTCGATCATCTTGGAGATGTTCTTCTTGGTCAGTTCCTGGTTACAAATGTCGAATGGCACATTGTGGTTCTTCGGCAGAAGTTCGCCGACGATCATGCGACCGGGCGTTGTCTCGTGAATTTCCGAAACAGGATTGCCTTCCGCATCAACCGTCTTGAACCGGCCCTTGATCTTGGTGTGCAGCGTAACGACCTTGTTCTCCAGCGCATGGTGCAATTCGCCCATGTCGGCAAAGACCATGCCCTCGCCCGGCTCGTTCTGGTTCATGATGGACAGGTAGTAGAGTCCGAGAACCATGTCCTGCGACGGCACGATGATCGGCGCGCCGGAAGCCGGGTGCAGGATGTTGTTGGTCGACATCATCAAGACGCGCGCTTCGAGCTGGGCTTCCAGCGAAAGCGGTACGTGAACGGCCATCTGGTCGCCGTCGAAGTCGGCGTTGAACGCGGTACAGACCAGCGGGTGAAGCTGGATCGCCTTGCCCTCGATCAGCACCGGCTCGAACGCCTGGATGCCCAGACGGTGCAGCGTCGGCGCGCGGTTCAGAAGAACCGGATGCTCGCGGATAACCTCGTCCAGGATATCCCAGACTTCCGGCTTTTCCTTCTCGACCAGCTTCTTTGCCTGCTTGACGGTGGACGAATAGCCCTTCGCGTCGAGCCGTGCGTAGATGAACGGCTTGAAGAGCTCGAGCGCCATCTTCTTGGGCAGGCCGCACTGGTGCAGCTTCAGCTCGGGACCCGTCACGATCACCGAACGACCAGAGTAGTCGACACGCTTGCCGAGCAGGTTCTGGCGGAAGCGGCCCTGCTTGCCCTTGAGCATGTCGGAAAGCGATTTCAGCGGACGCTTGTTGGCGCCGGTGATCACACGACCGCGGCGGCCATTGTCGAACAGCGCGTCGACGGCCTCCTGAAGCATGCGCTTCTCGTTGCGGATGATGATGCCCGGTGCACGCAGTTCGATGAGGCGCTTCAGGCGATTGTTGCGGTTGATCACGCGACGATAAAGGTCGTTGAGATCGGACGTCGCAAAGCGGGCCGCCGTCCAGCGGCACCAGCGGACGCAGATCCGGCGGAATGACCGGGACGATCTTCATGATCATCCATTCAGGGCGATTGCCGGACTCGAGGAAATTCTCGACCACCTTGAGGCGTTTCAGAAGCTTCTTCTGCTTCAGCTCGGATGTCGTGGATGCGAGCTCGGAACGCAGATCACCGGCGATCGTGTCGAGGTCCATCGATTCCAGAAGGTGATGGATCGCCTCGGCACCGATCATGGCGGTGAACTGGTCTTCACCATACTCGTCGACCGCGATCAGATACTCTTCTTCCGAGAGCAGCTGGTTTTCCTTGAGCGCCGTCAGCCCCGGCTCGGTCACGATGTAGTTCTCGAAATAGAGAACCCGCTCGATGTCCTTCAGGGTCATGTCGAGCAACGTGCCAATGCGCGAAGGCAGCGATTTCAGAAACCAGATGTGAGCGACGGGTGCGGCCAGCTCAATGTGGCCCATACGTTCGCGACGCACCCGCGACAGCGTGACTTCAACGCCGCACTTTTCGCAGATGACGCCCTTGTACTTCATGCGCTTGTACTTGCCGCAAAGGCACTCATAGTCCTTGATGGGACCGAAAATGCGTGCGCAGAAGAGACCGTCACGCTCGGGCTTGAACGTACGATAGTTGATGGTCTCGGGCTTTTTGATCTCGCCAAACGACCAGGACAGGATCTTCTCGGGGCTGGCCAGAGAAATCCTGATCGAGTCGAAGGTCTGTGCCGGCGCCTGAGGGTTGAAAAGATTCATGACCTCTTGGTTCATGCCGATCTCCTTTTCGGGACGCCTTGTCCCTTTTAAACTTCGGTGAAGACTGCCGCCGCGTGCCTCACTGGTTCAAATGCTTGGCCGCTATGCTGCCTTGCGAACGACGATGCGTGCCGCAGGCTTTCCTGCGACACGCGATAACGCTTATTCCGCCGCGTCGGGCAACTGCTCGGCCTCGGCCGGATCGATGCGGGAGTTTTCCAGCTCCACATTGAGGCCGAGAGAGCGCATTTCCTTGACGAGAACGTTGAAGCTCTCGGGAATGCCCGCCTCGAACGTGTCGTCGCCGCGCACGATGGCCTCATAGACCTTGGTACGGCCTGCCACGTCGTCCGACTTCACGGTCAGCATTTCCTGCAATGTGTAGGCCGCGCCGTAAGCTTCCAGCGCCCAGACCTCCATCTCACCGAAGCGCTGGCCACCAAACTGCGCCTTGCCACCCAGCGGCTGCTGGGTAACGAGCGAGTACGGTCCGATCGAACGGGCGTGGATCTTGTCGTCCACGAGGTGGTGCAGCTTCAGCATGTAGATGTAGCCGACGGTCACCTGACGGTCGAACGGTTCACCCGTGCGCCCATCGTAAAGCGTGACCTGCCCGCTGGTCTGCATGCCGGCCTGCTCCAGCATGGTGTTGACATCGGCCTCATGGGCGCCGTCGAACACCGGTGTGGCAATCGACACACCGCGCCGCATCTGTTCGCCCAGACGCACAACGCTCTCGTCGTCATACTGACGCACCGGCTCGTTGCGGTCATTGTCAGGAATGACCGCTTCGATCGTCTGGCGCAGCGGCTTGATGTCGCCGCTTTCCTTGTAGTTGTCGATCAGTTCGCCAATCTGCTGCCCCATGCCGGCACAGGCCCCAGCCCAGATGCGTCT
Organism: Nitratireductor sp. GISD-1A_MAKvit; assembly: GCF_040819555.1. GTDB lineage: Bacteria > Pseudomonadota > Alphaproteobacteria > Rhizobiales > Rhizobiaceae > Nitratireductor. The sequence goes on along the minus strand of NZ_CP161920.1, from coordinate 2,202,390 downwards.
CCAGGATCTGACCGACATTCATGCGGCTCGGCACGCCGAGCGGGTTGAGCACGATGTCCACATGCTGGCCATCTTCAAGGAACGGCATGTCTTCAACCGGAACGATGCGCGACACGACACCCTTGTTGCCGTGACGTCCGGCCATCTTGTCGCCGGGCTGCATCTTGCGCTTCACGGCAACAAAGACCTTGACCATCTTCATCACACCGGGGGGCATCTCGTCGCCGCGCTGCACCTTCTCGACCTTGTCCATGAAGCGCTGCTCAAGCGCTTTCTTGGACTCGTCATACTGGCCACGCATGGCTTCAAGCGATTCCTGGAGCTTCTCGTCCTCGACGGCAAACTGCCACCACTGCGAACGCGGATACTCGTCCAGAACCTCGGCTGAAAGGGTGGTCCCCTTCTTGAAGCCCTTCGGACCGGCGATGGCCGGCTTGCCCTCAAGCATCTCGGCAAGACGTGCATAGACGTTGCGGTCGAGAATGGACTGCTCGTCGTCGCGGTCCTTGGCGAGGCGTTCGATTTCCTCGCGCTCGATCGCCATCGCACGCTCGTCTTTCTCGACGCCATGACGGTTGAAGACGCGGACTTCAACGACCGTTCCATAGGTGCCGGGCGGCATCCGCATGGAGGTATCACGAACGTCCGAGGCCTTTTCACCAAAGATGGCGCGCAGGAGCTTTTCTTCCGGCGTCATCGGGCTCTCGCCCTTCGGCGTGATCTTGCCGACGAGGATGTCGCCCGGCTGCACCTCGGCACCGATATAGGTAATGCCGGCTTCGTCGAGGTTCTTCAGCGCCTCTTCCGAAACATTCGGAATGTCGCGCGTGATCTCTTCCGGCCCAAGCTTCGTGTCACGCGCCATCACCTCGAATTCCTCGATGTGAATGGAGGTGAAGACGTCATCGCGCACAATGCGCTCGGACAGAAGGATGGAGTCCTCGTAGTTGTAGCCATTCCAGGGCATGAAAGCGACGAGAACGTTGCGGCCAAGTGCCAGATCGCCCAGATCCGTCGACGGACCGTCGGCGATGATGTCGCCCTTGTTGACCCGGTCACCCACCCGCACCAGCGGACGCTGGTTGACGCAGGTGTTCTGGTTGGAACGCTGGAACTTCATCAGGCGGTAGATGTCGACACCCGAACGCGACGCGTCAACGTCTTCCGTTGCACGGATAACGATACGGGTCGCGTCCACCTGATCGACAACACCGGTCCGGCGGGCGGCGATTGCGGCGCCGGAATCACGCGCCACGATCGGCTCCATGCCGGTGCCGACAAACGGCGCTTCCGCACGCACCAGAGGCACGGCCCTGACGCTGCATGTTCGAACCCATCAGAGCGCGGTTGGCGTCATCGTTTTCGAGGAACGGAATGAGCGCTGCCGCAACAGACACGAGCTGTTTGGGCGAAACGTCCATCAGGTCGACGTTTTCGCGCGGCGCCATCATCACCTCGCCGGCGTGACGGCAGATGACGAACTCGTCGGTAAAGCCACCGTCCTCGCCGATGATGGCGTTGGCCTGGGCAACATAATGCTTGGCCTCTTCCATCGCGGACAGATAGACAACGTCCTGCGTCACCTTGCCGTCGACGACCTTGCGATACGGGCTCTCGATGAAACCGTATTTGTTGACGCGGGCGAAAGTCGCGAGCGAGTTGATCAGACCGATGTTCGGGCCTTCCGGCGTCTCAATCGGGCAGATACGGCCATAGTGGGTCGGGTGAACGTCGCGCACTTCGAAGCCAGCACGCTCACGTGTCAGACCGCCCGGTCCAAGTGCCGAAAGGCGACGCTTGTGGGTGATCTCGGAGAGCGGGTTGGTCTGGTCCATGAACTGCGAGAGCTGCGAGGAACCGAAGAACTCACGCACGGCGGCAGCCGCCGGCTTGGCGTTGATCAGGTCCTGCGGCATCACAGTGTCGATCTCGATCGAGGACATACGCTCCTTGATCGCGCGCTCCATGCGCAGAAGACCGACGCGGTACTGATTTTCCATCAGCTCGCCGACGGAACGCACACGACGGTTGCCGAGATTGTCGATGTCGTCAATCTCGCCCTTGCCGTCGCGCAGCTCGACCAGCGTCTTGACCACGGCAACGATGTCTTCCTTGCGCAGAACGCGCACGGTGTCTTCCGCATCCAGTTCCAGACGCATGTTCATCTTGACGCGGCCGACGGCCGACAGGTCGTAGCGCTCGGAATCGAAGAACAGCGAATGGAACATCGCCTCTGCCGTTTCAAGCGTCGGGGGCTCGCCCGGACGCATGACACGGTAGATGTCGAACAGCGCATCCTGGCGCGACTCGTTCTTGTCGGCAGCCAGCGTGTTGCGGATGTAGCCACCCACATTGACGTGGTCGATGTCGAGGAAATGCACCTCGGTCGCGCCCGTGTCGAGCAGAACCTTCAGCGTCTTCTCGTCAATCTCGTCACCGGCCTCGAGGAAGATCTCGCCCGTTTCCGGATTGACGATGTCTTCGGCAAGATAATTGCCCAGGAGATCCTCTTCTGTGGCCCGAATGGCCTTGAGACCTTTTTCGGCAAGCTGTTTGGCCTGACGGGCCGTAATCTTCTTGCCGGTCTCTACCACAACCTCGCCGCTGTCGGCATCGATAAGATCGGCAGTCGCCTTGAGCCCCTTGAAACGTTCAACCGTGAACGGGACACGCCAGTTTTCACCGTCGCGCTCATAGGTGAGCTGATCGTAGAAGGTGGACAGGATCTCTTCGGCATCCATGCCCAGCGCCATCAGAAGCGACGTCGCCGGCAGCTTGCGACGACGATCGATGCGCGCATGGACAATGTCCTTGGCATCGAACTCGATGTCGAGCCAGGAACCGCGATAGGGAATGACACGGGCGGCGAAGAGAAGCTTGCCCGACGAATGGGACTTGCCCTTGTCGTGGTCGAAGAACACGCCCGGAGAACGATGCATCTGCGAAACGATGACACGTTCGGTACCGTTGACGATGAAGGTGCCGTTGGACGTCATGAGCGGCATGTCGCCCATATAGACGTCCTGCTCCTTGATGTCCTTGATCGACTTGGCGCCGGTATCCTCATCGACATCAAACACGATCAGGCGAAGCGTCACCTTGAGCGGAGCCGCGTAGGTCAGATCGCGCTGCCGACACTCATCCACGTCAAACTTCGGATCCTCGAATTCGTATTTGACGAATTCGAGCATCGCCGTTCCGGCAAAGTCCGAAATCGGGAACACCGATTTAAACACTGCCTGCAGTCCTTCGTCAGAACGCCCGCCCTCGGGCTCCTCGACCATCAGGAACTGGTCATAGGATGCCTTCTGAACCTCGATAAGGTTCGGCATCTCCGCAACTTCCGGAATCTTTCCGAAAAATTTGCGTACCCGCCTGCGACCATTAAACGTTTGGGTCTCGGCCATCGTCGCTCCTTGCCCTGCCTGGCTTGCATGCACCACATGAACCGCCATCCCGGCGGTCAATCCAAACGGATAAAAACCCGTTTCCTGACGACCGCTTGCGGCCCACAGGAAATAGGTTTCGGTTCCACTTCAGTGTTCCGGTCCGCGCAGATCGAAATCCACGCGGACCGAACGCCGAATTACTTCAGCTCGATCTTGGCGCCTGCGCCTTCGAGCTGCTCCTTGATCTTCTCGGCTTCGTCCTTGGACACGCCTTCCTTGATCGCCTTGGGAGCGGACTCAACGAGGTCCTTGGCTTCCTTCAGGCCGAGACCCGTGATGCCGCGAACTTCCTTGATGACGTTGATCTTCTGAGCGCCTGCATCGGCGAGAACGACGTCGAACTCGGTCTTCTCTTCAGCAGCGTCGCCACCGGCAGCGCCACCGGCAGCGGCAGCAACAGCCACCGGAGCTGCGGCGGAAACGCCCCACTTCTCTTCAAGCATCTTGGAAAGCTCAGCCGCCTCGAGGACGGTCAGGCTCGACAGGTCTTCAACGATCTTAGCAAGATCAGCCATTGTAAAATTCCTTATAGGTTCGAACTGTGTTGTTGGTCTTGAGGACCGGCATCACGCCGCCTCGTCCTTCTTGGAATAGGCGCCAAAGACGCGTGCGAGCTGACCCGCGGGCGCGTTGACAACCTGTGCGATCCGGGTGGCCGGCGTCGAAATCATGCCGACCAGTTTCGCCCTGAGCTCGTCCAGCGACGGCAGCGAGGCAAGTGCCTTCACACCGTCGGCGTCGAGCGCGGTCTCACCCATGGCACCGCCAACAATGACAAGCTTGTCATTGGTCTTGGCAAAGTCATTGGCGACCTTGGGAGCGACAACCGGATCGTCCGAATAGGCAATCAGGGTCTGGCCTTCGAAAAGGGCCTGAATGCCTTCGGACGGAGTTCCCTGAAGGGCGATTTTGGCGAGACGGTTCTTCGCAACCCTGACGGTACCGCCCGCGCCGCGCATTTTTGAACGAAGCTCGTTCATCTGCGCCACGGTCAGACCGGCATAGTGGGCTACGACGACGGAACCGGTGTTGTTGAACACCTGGTTCAGATCCGCGACGAATTCGCGCTTTTCCGCTCTGTCCACTGCCTTCTCCATTTGACGGAAAGTCCCGAGAGACATATCCGCCGGTTTGCCTTTTGCCGCAGGGCATCCGCAAACTCGGATCACCCAAGCGACGCTCGAGGATCCTGTCCCCTTTCGCCGACCGGGAAACCCGGTATCGGACAAAAGGCCAACACGGTACGAACCTTCCACCGGAGCATTGCCCCGTTTTCCGGTCCCACCCGTCTCATGCAGACCCCTTGCGGGATTAAGGCGAACCGCCTGCAATCTCGGACAGGATGTTCCGGAAGTTTCCTTCCGGTTTCCGGCTCCGAAGACCCGGAAAGTCTGGGAAGGGTGCCGGAGCCCCCTCCCCGGTATTCATCAGGACGCAGCCGAAAGGCTGGCCACGTCAATGCGCAGGCCGGGGCCCATGGTCGAGGTGATGGCAACCTTTTTCAGGTAGTTGCCCTTGGCACCAGCCGGCTTTGCCTTGATCACGGCATCCGTGAAAGCGCGCACATTCTCGGCAATGGCCTTGGCATCAAAGGAAGCCTTGCCGACGCCTGCATGCACGATACCGGCCTTCTCGACGCGGAACTCGACAGCACCGCCCTTGGAAGCCTTGACCGCTGCGGTCACATCTGCCGTCACCGTACCGACCTTCGGGTTCGGCATCAGGCCACGGGGGCCCAGAACCTTACCGAGACGGCCAACGAGCGGCATCATGTCGGGTGTTGCGATACAGCGATCGAAATCGATCTCGCCCTTCTGAACGATCTCGACCAGATCCTCTGCACCGACGATATCCGCGCCGGCAGCCTTGGCTTCGTCAGCCTTGTCCCCCTTGGCGAAGACGGCAACGCGAACCGTACGGCCCGTGCCGTTGGGCAGATTGACCACACCACGCACCATCTGGTCTGCATGACGCGGATCCACACCCAGGTTCATCGCAACCTCGATGGTCTCGTCGAATTTCGCGGTCGCACGCTCTTTCAGCAGCGCAACAGCCTCGTCGAGAGCATATTCCTTGTCGCGATCAATGCCTTCGCGAGCCTTTGCAACGCGCTTGGAAAGTTTCGTCGCCATATCCTCAGCCCTCCACTTCCAGGCCCATGGAGCGGGCCGAACCTTCGACCATGCGCATGGCCGCGTCGACGTCCGTCGCGTTCAGGTCCTTCATCTTGGCTTCGGCGATCTCGCGAACCTTGTCGCGCGAAATCTTGCCGGCAACCACTTTGCCAGGCTCCTTGGAACCGGACTTCAGATTAATCGCCTTCTTGAGGAAATAGGTCACCGGCGGCGTCTTCATCGTGAAGGTAAAGGACTTGTCCTGGTAGTAGGTCACCACCACCGGGATCGGTGAGCCCTTTTCCATCTCCTGGGTCTGCGCATTGAATGCCTTGCAGAACTCCATGATGTTGATGCCGCGCTGACCAAGCGCAGGGCCGATCGGGGGCGACGGCGTCGCCGAACCCGCGGGAACCTGAAGCTTGAGCAGGCCTGCAACTTTCTTAGCCATATCTCATCTGCCTTGTCGTTCACACCAGCCATTCACAAACAGAACGGCCTGGCACTGCAGTTTGGTGGTCCGGAAACCAGCGACCGGCTAAGCCGCCTTCCCTTCCACCGACGAAGCCCCGAAGGGCGGGCCGGTCAGCCCTTTTCGACCTGACCGAATTCCAGATCGACGGGCACTGCCCGTCCAAAAATAGACACTTCGACCTTGAGGCGCGAACGCTCTTCGTCCACTTCCTGAACGAAACCGTTGAAGGAAGCGAAAGGACCATCCGACACGCGCACCTGCTCTCCGATCTCGAAGGTGACCGAAGGCTTGGGATGCTCCACGCCCTCCTGAACCTGAGTCAGAATGCGATCCGCTTCGGCCTGGGTGATCGGGACGGGCCTGGAGTCACCAAGGAACCCGGTGACTTTCGGCGTGTTCTTGATCATCGAGAACACGGCATCGGTGAGCTGCGCCTTCACAAGCACATAGCCGGGAAAAAACTTGCGCTCGGCATCGACCTTGCGACCGCGGCGCACTTCCACGACCTTCTCGGTGGGCACGACCACCTGCTCGACCTTGTCGGTCAACCCCTTCTGGCGCGCCTGCTCCTCAATGGATTCGGCAACCTTCTTCTCAAAATTCGAGTAGGCGTGGACGATGTACCAACGCGCAGTCATTTCAATCGCACTCCGTCAATCGTCCAGGATCAGGCGCCAATGCCAAGAATGAGCTCAATGCCGTAAGCCATCAGCTGATCGGCAGCGAAAAAGAAAATCGCCGCCAGCGTGGCAAACGCGATAACCATGACCGTTGAAATCAATGTCTCACGCCGCGAGGGCCACGTAACTTTGGCAGTCTCGGACCGAACCTGCTGTAGAAACGTGAAGGGATTCGTGGTTTTCGACGCCATTTGCCGCTCTTGGTTCTGAAGCCTGGCGAGCCAGGTTTGTTATTGTTCCCGGAAATCCGGGAGAGATGATGAAGCCGGGTTGCCCCGCTCCGATCAGGGAAGAAGCACGAAAACCGAATCGATTCTCATATTCCACCCATACGACAAAGGCGCGTAAAGCCGCTTTCCCGGCTCCACGCACCGCGTGTCTGTTCGCCCTACATAAAACCGAACAGCGATTCTTGCAAGCCCCCACGACTGAATGTGGCAACATGAAGCCGAAGCTGTAAGCGGTTCGGTGTCTGGCAGGTCTTATGGCAGGGGCAGAGGGGCTCGAACCCCCGACCTGCGGTTTTGGAGACCGCCGCTCTACCAACTGAGCTATACCCCTATCGGCGCCCTTATTGCCCAAACCTATTTGCAGTTCAAGAAGTAGTTTGGCCTGACGCGCCGAAAACCTCATTTTTTTCGCTGGTTTTGCAACGCGCAGCTACGGTTGGCACCGGTGCCGGGCGCATTTTCGAACACGCAGCGTGTTTCCGGCGGATTGCCGCACTTTCGTGAAAGGTTTTTGTAGCCGACGCATTTCCCGTCGGGCGCGCGGTATCCCGGCCCGCCCTTGCATCCGCACCCGCGACATGGCGGGCGTTCGGGACAGTTGCGTGCCGCCTCGCCCTCTGTCACCGACACCGTCACCGACAGCGCCACCAGAATGAGAAACGCCCTCAACATTGCTCGCACCACCCGACATACAAAAGCGGGGCACTGTATACAGCACCCCGCTCAAATCAGCGATATGTCAGCGACGCGTGTGAAGCGCCGTTGCGCTTCTTACTCAGTGATGGATGCGACGACGCCGGCACCAACGGTGCGGCCGCCTTCGCGGATAGCGAAGCGAAGCTTTTCTTCCATCGCGATCGGCACGATCAGCTCGACATCAACCGTCACATTGTCGCCAGGCATCACCATCTCGGTGCCTTCCGGCAGCGAAACCACGCCCGTCACGTCCGTCGTGCGGAAGTAGAACTGCGGACGGTAGTTCGTGAAGAACGGCGTATGACGGCCACCCTCTTCCTTCGTCAGGATGTAGGCTTCAGCCTTGAACTTCGTGTGCGGGGTAACAGAACCCGGCTTGCAAAGAACCTGGCCGCGCTCAACGCCTTCACGGTCAATACCGCGGATCAGAGCACCGATGTTGTCGCCGGCCCTCGCCCTGGTCGAGCAGCTTGCGGAACATCTCGACGCCGGTAACCGTCGTCTTCGTCGTGTCCTTGATACCGACGATCTCGACTTCCTCGCCGACCTTGATGATGCCGCGCTCGACGCGACCCGTCACAACCGTACCGCGGCCCGAAATCGAGAAAACGTCCTCGATCGGCATCAGGAACGGCTGGTCAACCGGACGCTCGGGCGTCGGGATGTAGCTGTCAACCTCGGCCATCAGCTTGCGGATCGCCTCTTCACCGATCTCCTTGTTGGAGTCTTCGAGAGCAGCAAGTGCCGAACCCTTGACGATCGGAATGTCGTCGCCGGGGAAGTCGTAGGACGAAAGAAGCTCGCGAACCTCAAGCTCGACCAGCTCGAGAAGCTCTTCATCATCCACCTGGTCGACCTTGTTGAGGAACACAACGATCGCAGGAACGCCAACCTGGCGGGCAAGAAGAATGTGCTCGCGGGTCTGGGGCATCGGGCCATCGGCAGCCGAGCAGACCAGGATCGCGCCGTCCATCTGGGCGGCACCCGTGATCATGTTCTTCACATAGTCGGCGTGACCGGGGCAATCAACGTGAGCATAGTGACGGTTCTCCGTCTCGTACTCCACATGCGCCGTCGAAATGGTGATGCCGCGGGCCTTCTCTTCAGGCGCGCCGTCAATCTGGTCATACGCACGGAATTCACCGAAAAACTTCGTGATCGCTGCCGTCAATGACGTCTTGCCATGGTCAACGTGACCAATCGTGCCGATGTTCACATGCGGCTTCGTACGCTCAAATTTACCTTTGGCCATTGCAACTTCCTTTGGCGCCGTAGATGCGTTTGGGTTTTCGATGCGGGGCGATTACCGATAAAGACGGGAAATTACAAGCCCCTTTCCCACGCAGTCCCTTCTGCACACGGGTTTGCACGCGCAAACGGCGATCTGGTGCGCGAAAAAAGCTCAGGCGCGCATGCGACGCACTGTCGAGGCCACGATAAGCTTGTGGAACGGAAGAACCGCGCCGAGATAGAGCCAACCGGCAAGGTTGTGCGGGCGTACCAGCGTTGTGCAGGAGATACGGGTCCTCCCCTCGTTCAGTTCGCAGGTCCCCAGAATCACCCGAAAATCAAGATGCCGGTCATCGGTTCCCAGGACCACTCGCTCGGGCGACTGTTCAAGGACCGGGAAAATGACTTTTCGGGCTTGGCCGACCGCCTGTTGCGGTGTCTTCAGACCGAAAGGCCGAACGATCCGGTTGCGCAGCCTCATCAAGGCCTCGACCCAGCCGGGAAATCCACCAAAACCGCGCTCCAATGCAGTGTTTGCATCGACCAGCTGGCGTGACACTGCCGAAAACGTGTCGGAAAATCGCGCACCGGGCAAAACGGTTGGCGCTTCAGCGCGTCCCACCTCTGACATCAGCACATCGAATGCTCCACAAAATTGTGTTCGTATCGACAGTCATCAATCACAGGGTGCAACGAAACATGGCCGCCAGCCAGCACAATAAAGGCGCTGCGGCAAAGAAACACAGGGAGGAAGGCTGGAGCGGGTAGCGGGAATCGAACCCGCATATTCAGCTTGGAAGGCTGCTGCTCTACCATTGAGCTATACCCGCCGGGTCCGTTGCGCTGGCTCTGATCGACGGTGGTGGAGGGGGCTGGATTCGAACCAGCGTACGCATAGCGAACGGATTTACAGTCCGTCTCCTTTAACCACTCGGACACCCCTCCGTTTCCGTCGGAGCCTCAGCGACGTGGCGGCGCTTCAAAAAGGGGCGAAGCACCCTTCCAAAGTCCGCGATGCGCCTTATGCAGAGACGTGTGTGCGGTGTCAACCGCCTGTCGTAATTCTGAACTGAAAAAAACTCACGCAATGCAAAAGCAGTTTCCAGACAAAGGATGCAGGCCTATAGAGAGCCAATGAGCGACAATCAGAATTCCAGAACCCCGAAAGACAGCCATTACGCACGCCTCCGGCGGGCGCACAGGGACCGTGCCCAGCAAAAGAGCGGTAACGGGAACGCTGCCCCCCGCGGTGGCGGAGATGGCGACGCAGGCGTTCGCCTATACGGACTACACACGGTCAAGGCCGCGCTCGACAATCCCGAACGGCGAATCAAAAGCCTCCGCATCACCCGAAACGCGGCCGCAAGGCTCGAACTGGCGGATACGGACACCCTGCCCTTCCCGGCGCACATTGTAGAACCACGCGAAATCGACCGGCTGGTCGGCACCGATGCCGTGCATCAAGGAGTTCTTCTGGAGGCTGCCCCTCTCAGCCCAAAACCGCTCGGCGATTTGCAGGGAGCCGCACTCGTGCTTGTCCTCGATCAGGTCACGGATCCACACAATGTGGGTGCCATCATGCGTTCGGCCGTTGCCTTCGGTGTCAACGCGCTGGTTACGACCACGCGTCACAGCCCGGCCGAATCGGGCGTGTTGGCAAAGGCCGCATCGGGTGCGCTCGAGCATATTGACCATCTGACAGTGCGCAATCTTGCAGTTGCGCTGGAGGATCTTTCGCAGGCAGGCTTTCAGACAATCGGCCTTGATTCCGACGGCCCGAAACAGCTGGAAAGCACCTTCTCGTCAGACAGGATTGCTCTTGTGCTCGGCGCCGAAGGCAAGGGGCTTCGACAAAAGACACGCGAGACGGTCTCTGCGCTGGCAAGGCTCGACATGCCCGGTGCGATCCGCTCGCTAAATGTCTCAAACGCCGCCGCAGTCTCCCTCTACGCAGCAAATCTCTATCTCGAGAAGAAGAACGGCGTACCTGTCTGAACGCCCCTCTCTGCCCCGGTTTTCGTTTCCGGTCAAGACGCGTTAGGATAAGCGGCTCCACGACAGGGGTCACGAATGAAACTGCATCGCACCACTACGCTTCTTGCCGCCACAGCCTTCACGGTTTCCGCAGCAATTGCTCAGGAAACCTCCTCGCTGGAGGAATGGTTCGAAGCCCTGCGAACATCAGATCGGCAAAAAATCTCTGAACTTTTGTCGAGCGACGCAGAAATCGTCCTCAATGACATTGGCGTCGTACAGACGAAGCAGGAGTTTTTGGCCTCGCTGGACGCATGGGAAGATGCGGCAGGAGACGACACGGAGATTCGCTATCGCCTCGACGAAGAAAACGGCAAGTCGTTGATGGTCACCGTGTGCTACGATTTCCCCGGAAATTCCGTTCTAACAAGCGAACAATTTCAGATTGAGAATCACAGGATCAAACGCAGCGAACAATCGCAGATCGCTGAAAACTGCGACGGTTTCGAGCGCTGACAGCTCAAATTAATGTCCAGAACAGGACGGGAAATTGAGCGACCCGAGACATAGGTGACGGAACGTACCGGACACATGGGTAACACTTTTCGCTTTGCGGGAGGTGTTGATGCCGTGGAGAGAAAGTTCGGTAATGGAAGAACGTCTACGTTTTGTCGCCCGCCTTCTGGAAGGAGAAGGCATGAGCGATGTGTGCCGGGAGTTCGGCATTTCGCGCAAGACCGGCTACAAGATCCTCAACCGCTACAGGGCGGAAGGTCTTGATGCGCTCTGTGATCGCTCACGGCGACCGGTGCGCTATGCCAACCAGTTGCCCGAGCAGATCGAGCAGCTGATCGTCGAGAGCAAGCGCGAGAAGCCGCACTGGGGTGCCAGGAAGATACGCGAGTTGCTGGTCCGCAAGCTGGCCGGCGACGTGCGCATTCCGGCCAAGTCCACGGTGCATGCGGTGCTCGACCGGCACGGTCTGGTCAAACGCGCGCGCCTCAGGCGGCGGATGAAGGCCGAGGGCACGCCGTTGTCGCAAGCCACTCTCCCGAACGATCTGTGGTGCGCCGATTTCAAAGGCGAGTTCAAGCTCGGCAACGGTCGCACCTGTTACCCCTTGACGGTCACCGATCAGGATTCGCGCATGATCCTTTCCTGCGAAGCCCTTGAGAGCACGAAGGAGAAGCCGGTCATCGAGACCTTCCTGCGCCTGTTCAAGGAGCGCGGTCTGCCGGGTGCGATGCGCACCGACAACGGTTTACCCTTTGCCAGCCCCAACGGGCTCTACAACCTGTCGAAGCTGTCCGTATTCTGGTTGAGACTGGGGATCGCCATCGAGCGCATCAGGCCGGGCCACCCGCAACAGAACGGACGCCACGAGCGCATGCACCGGACCCTCAAGCAGGAGACCGCACGGCCGCCTGGCATGAACACCCTTCAGCAGCAGGCCCGCTTCGACGACTTCGTCAGCGAGTTCAACCAGGAACGGCCACACGAAGCCCTCAATATGAAAACGCCAGCCCAGCTCTACACGCCTGCTTCAAGAGCCTATCAGGGGTTGCCGGATGTGGAATACCCCTTCCACGACAAGGATATCCTCGTCACCGCATGCGGTCGCATCTGCATGGCAAGAAAGAAGATCAACGTCTCGACCGTCATGGCCGGTCAGAGGCTTGGAATCAAGGAGGTGGATGATGGCATTTGGCTGATCAGCTTCATGCACTATGATCTGGGATATATCGACCTGGAGCAGAGAACATTGCAAACAATCGACAACCCGTTCGGCACGAGATTGTCACCCATGTCTTAGGTACAATCTGTTACCTATGTCTCCGGGCTGTACAAATTTTTGGGTGGTGCCCCCGGACGGACTCGAACCGCCGACCCCCTGATTACAAATCAGGTGCTCTACCAACTGAGCTACAAGGGCATTGGGCGCTCCGTTAGCACAAACTGCGCAGGAGTGAAATCAAAACTCGCATACTCACAAGAAGTTTGCCCCATCAATGGCGCCCTCAATGCCTTTGCAGGCCAAACGCACTCATGCTAACCGATAACCAAATGCCTCGAATTCAGGGCCCCTGACTGCCATGACCCACCAAGCAATGGCCCTCGCCTTTGTTTCTGCCGATACCGAAGACGCACGCGAGGCGGCCAAACGCCTTTCCGCGCTCTATGGCCAGGAGCGTCCCGAAGATGCTGACGTGATCGTCGCTCTTGGCGGCGACGGGTTCATGCTGCACACATTGCGTGAAACCATGGGAGCCGGAAAACGCATCTATGGCATGAACCGTGGTTCCATCGGTTTCCTGATGAACGAGTATCGTGAGGAGGGTCTGCGCGAACGGGTCGCAGCCGCTATCCCGGAAACGGTTCGTCCGCTTCAAATGGAGGCAACGGATGCCAATGGCGAAAGATTCAGGGCACTTGCCGTGAACGAAGTGTCGCTCCTGCGCCAGTCCTATCAGGGCCGCCAAGATCCGAATTTCGATCGATGAGAAACTGCGCCTTGAGGAATTGATCTGCGACGGAGTGATGGTGGCAACTCCGGCGGGATCCACCGCGTACAACCTGTCGGCGCATGGTCCCATTCTTCCCCTCGACGCCCCCCTTCTCGCGCTGACGCCGGTGAGCCCGTTTCGCCCACGGCGCTGGCGCGGCGCCCTCCTTTCCAATCAGGCAACGGTACATTTCGACATTCTGGAGCCCGAAAAGCGCCCGGTGAACGCGGTCGCAGATCACACGGAAATCAAATCGGTGGTGTCGGTGACGGTGCGCGAATCTCACTCCGAGACCATCACCGTGCTGTTCGATGAGAGCCACTCCTGGAACGAACGCATACTTTCAGAGCAGTTCCGTTACTGAACATTAGATGACTTTACGGCAACTGATCTGTTGACAACGCAGGCGCCAACCCGTACGCCCTCAAGGGATTCGGGCCCCGAGCCCTATTAACGGCGGCATTCCGCCGCAGGAACAAAGACAGCCAAAACGTGCCAGCAGAAGAACAAGACACCGCTCAGGAAGCGTTGACATTTTCCGATCTGGGCCTGTCCCAAAAGGTCCTTTCCGCCGTGGCCGATGCAGGCTACACGCAGCCCACACCGATCCAGGCAGGTGCGATACCGCATGCGCTGGGCGGCAAGGATGTGCTCGGCATCGCACAAACAGGCACCGGAAAGACCGCATCTTTCGTGCTGCCCATGCTCACGCGTCTGGAGCGCGGTCGTGCCAGGGCGCGCATGCCACGCACCCTCATTCTCGAACCAACGCGCGAACTCGCTGCTCAGGTGGAAGAGAATTTTGTAAAATACGGCAAGAATCACCGGCTCAACATCGCGCTGCTGATCGGCGGAGTTTCCTTCGACGAACAGGAAAAGAAGCTGGAGCGCGGAGCCGATGTCCTGATCGCGACCCCCGGTCGACTGCTCGATCATTTCGAGCGCGGAAAACTTCTTCTGACAGGCGTCGACATTCTCGTCATCGATGAAGCCGACCGCATGCTCGACATGGGCTTCATTCCCGATATCGAGCGCATCTGCAAGCTCATCCCGTTCACCCGGCAGACACTTTTCTTTTCGGCGACCATGCCGCCTGAGATCACCAAGCTGACCCAGCAGTTTCTTCAGGCGCCGGTTCGGGTGGAAGTGTCCAAACCTGCGACAACGGCAACGAACATCACCCAGCGTTTTGTCAAATGCGGCAACAAACCCTGGGACAAGCGTGACCGGCTGCGCAAGCTCATCGATGCAGAAGGCGACACACTCAAGAACGCCATCATTTTCTGCAACCGCAAGAGTGAAGTTGCGACCCTTTTCCGCTCGCTGGTCAGGCACGAATATGATGCCGGCGCCTTGCATGGCGATATGGATCAGCGCGCGCGCATGACGATGCTGGAGAACTTCCGCAAGGGCAATCTCAAGCTTCTGGTCGCCTCAGACGTTGCTGCACGCGGTCTGGACATTCCAGCGGTCAGCCATGTCTTCAACTTCGACATCCCGACGCATGCTGACGACTATGTCCATCGCATCGGTCGAACCGGACGTGCCGGACGCGATGGAAAGGCGTTCACGCTGATCACCAAGGCGGACCGCAAATACATGGATTCGATCGAAAAACTGATCGGCCAGGACGTCGAATGGCTCGATGGCGACCTGACCACGCTTCAGGCTGACGAGATGAGCAGCACAGAGGAAAAGCGCGGTCGCGGCAGCTCCAGGCGGACGGTAAAGAAAGATGCCGAGACGCCGGAAAGTCCGGAAGCGACGCAGGGCTCCGACAGGAAAGCGCGCAAGGAAGACATCAAGTCGGACAATTCCGAACGCAAGGGAAAGCCGCAGTCGGCAGAACCGCGGCGGGAAAACAGGCGCAAGTCACGGGACGACGACAACACCACCGTGGGCTTTGGTGACGATGTCCCCGCGTTCATGAAGATTCCGGTGAAGACCTGACGGATCTATTCATTTCCGGACAAACAAAAACCGCCGCGGGCCCCAAGCCATCGGCGGTTGTCTTTGTGTGGCAAGAAATATTCGCGCCCGGAGGGGAAAACTCCTTCAACCGGTTGAGATCAGACCGTGCCACGCGCTTCGGCGAGTGCCTTCAGGTCTGCAGGCTTCAACTCGATGGATTCGCCGCAACCACAGGCCGACGTCTGGTTGGGATTGTTGAAGGTGAAGCCGGTGCGCAGCCTGGTCACCTCGAAATCGAGTTCGGTGCCAAGCAGGAACAGGGCAGCCTCAGGCGCGACATAAACATGCGCACCGTCATGTTCCACATGATCGTCCTTGGGATCGGCCTCGGTGACAAGGTCGACCGTGTATTCCATCCCGGCACATCCGCCCTTCTTGATGCCGACTCGCACACCGGTCGCCCCTTCGCGGCCAGCAACGATCTCGCGAACGCGCTTGGCGGCTGCATCCGTCATGGTCATCACTTGAAATCGGCTCATCAACTTCTCCGTTCGCGGCGAGTGAAAGGCTCGCGGAAAGGGCTTGTCATGAAGATGGGCGACCAACGCTGCCGTTGCAAGAGGGTCGCCTCATGTTCGGTCAATACCAGCCCACCGCGAACTGCGCTTCTTCGGACATGCGATCAGGGGTCCAGGGCGGATCGAAGACCATGGTCACCTCAACGTCGCTGACGCCTTCCACGGTACTCACGGCGTTCTGAACCCATCCAGGCATCTCACCGGCAACCGGACAGCCAGGCGCGGTCAGCGTCATGTCGATCTTTACGGAGCGGTCATCCTCGATATCGACCTTGTAGATCAGACCAAGCTCGTAGATGTCGGCCGGGATTTCGGGATCGTAGACGGTTTTCAACGCACTGACGATATCATCCGTGAGCCGTGCGAGCTCCTCCTGCGGGATGGAAGACGTCCTGGCCTCCGTTTCCTGCGGGGATGAGCCTTCGCCCGTCTGGCCGGTGTCCTGCTGCGGTGTTTCAGTCATCTTGTTCATCCGAAAAAACGCCGCGCTTTCTCAAGCGCTTCAGCGAGGGCGTCGACCTCCCCGCGCGTGTTGTACATGCCAAACGATGCACGGCATGTGGAGGTCACGCCGAAATGTTTCAAGAGCGGCTGGGCGCAATGCGTTCCTGCTCTGACCGCGATGCCCGACCGGTCGATCACCATGGAGACATCATGCGCGTGAATGCCCTCGATCTCAAACGATACGATCGCACCCTTGTCCGGCGCATTGCCGAAGATACGCAGCGAATTGATCTTGCCGAGCTGTTCATGCGCATACTGCACCAGGTCCGCCTCATAGGCGGCAATCGCCTCGCGACCAATGCCTTCAACATATTCCAGCGCCGCGCCAAGGCCTATCGCCTGCACGATGGGCGGCGTACCCGCCTCGAAGCGATGCGGCGGATCGTTGTAGGTGACATTGTCGAGCGTCACGTCCTCGATCATCTCGCCGCCTCCCTGAAAGGGGCGCATGGCGGCAAGGCGCTCTTTCTTGCCGTAGAGCACGCCAATGCCCGAAGGGCCGTAAAGCTTGTGCCCGGTGCAGACATAGAAATCGCAGTCGAGCGCCTGCACGTCGACCGGCAGATGCACGGCCCCCTGGCTGCCATCGACGAGAACCGGAATGCCGCGCTCATGGGCGATCTGGATGATCTCTTTCAGTGGCGTGACCGTGCCAAGCACGTTCGACATGTGCGTGATGGCGACGAGCTTCGTACGGTCGGTGAGCGTCTTCTCAAACGCCTCCACGGTGAGCACGCCTTCCTCGTCGACCGGGATCCAGGCAAGCTTCGCGCCATGGCGCTCGCGCAGGAAGTGCCAGGGAACGATGTTGGAATGATGCTCCATGATCGACAGGGCGATCTCATCGCCCTCGCCGATATTCGGCATCGCATGGCCATAGGCGACCGTGTTGATCGCCTCGGTGGCCGATTTGGTAAAAATGATCTGATCGGTGCTTTCCGCATTCAGAAAGCGCCGGACCGTTTCACGAGCCTTTTCATAGGCATCCGTGGCGGCGTTCGAGAGAAAGTGCAGACCGCGATGAACATTGGCGTACTCATTGCTGTAAGCGTGCGTGATCGCATCGATCACCGCCTGCGGCTTCTGCGCCGATGCGCCATTGTCGAGATAGACGAGTGGCTTGCCGTAGACCTCGCGCGCCAGGATGGGGAAATCCCGGCGAACGGCTTCAACGTCATAACGCATAGTGTCGACCTTCTGGTCCATTTCGAACCCCGCGTGCCCGCCCCTCATCAAGAAAGGCGGGCGTGAGTGGTTTGGGATTAGCCGTGCTCGGCGAACCAGTCGACCAGCCTGGCCTCCAGCGCCTCGATCACGGTTTCATCCTCAAGCTCCTCGATGACCTCGGCCACGAATGCCTTGACCAGCAGACCGCGCGCGGTCTTTTCGTCAATACCGCGGGCCATCAGATAGAACAGATGCTCGTCCTCGATATCGGTCACCGTCGCGCCGTGGCCACAGGCCACATCGTCGGCGAAGATCTCAAGTTCGGGCTTGGACGAAAACCCGCCTTCATCGGAAAGCAACAGCGTGTTGCAGGCCATCTTGGCGTCAGTTTTCTGGGCGATCTTCGCGACACGGATCTGACCCTGAAACACGCCATTGGCCTTGCCCGTGACGACATTGCGGAAGGTCTCGGTGGAGACCGTGTCGGGCGCCAGGTGATCGAGCACCATGGTCACGTCGCAATGGGTTTCGCCACCCAATAGGTTCACGCCGCGAAGCTTGAAATCCGAACCTTCGCCCCGCGCTGCAACCTTCACTTCCTGGCGAACAAGCTTGCCGCCGCTGTTCAGAATGAAGAGCGTGAGGCTCGAATTCTTACCCAGAGAAGCCGTGAACTGGCCAAGATAGGCAGCATCATCGGGCTGTTCCTGCAACAGAATCCAGAACACGTCCGCGCCATCGGCAACGTCCAGATGCGTGACGGAAGATGCAAGCGCATCGCCGGCACCGGTCTGGCGTTCGATGATGGTCGCCTTTGAGCCGGCTGCTGCGTTGACGACAAAGCGGCCATGGACCTGACCGCCCGCATGAACGTTCTGCAGCTCGATCGGACGATCAAGTTCCGCACCCTCGGCGAGGTCGAGCCAGTAGCCGTCAGAGACAAAGGCCGCGTTGATCGCGCCGACGGCGTCGAAACGGTCGGAGGCCGTCAGCCATTCGGCAGACAGCGCTCCTTCCTGCAGCTTGTCGGCCAGCGTGGCAATGGTCAGACCCTCGGGGCCCGCATCACGGCCATGCGCGGTGCCGTTGAGCACCGGCAGGACAAGGGCATTGTCGAGCAGCGGCGAAACCGCCTCGGCATTGGCCACCGGTTTGAACTCCGGAACCGAAGACAGAAGCCGGCGCAGATCGGTATAATGCCAGGCTTCGACGCGGCGCGTGGGCAAACCCTGCTTGAGAAGCTCGAGCGCCTCATCGCGACGTACGGTGACCTCCGCATCGCCCGGCAGGTCGGAAAAACGGCTGGAGTAGCCATCCACCAGCGCGGTCTCGGCCTCCGTCATGGTGTTTTGAGCGTGAAGGTTCATCTCATCACCTCAAGCGGCTGCGTCGATGACGCCGGCATATCCGTTCTTCTCCAGCTCAAGCGCCAGATCCTTGTCACCAGACTTGATAACCTGGCCGCGGTAAAGAACATGAACCGTGTCGGGGACGATGTAGTCAAGGAGGCGCTGGTAGTGAGTGATCACCAGCACGGTGCGGTCGGGCGAACGCAGGGCATTTACGCCGTCGGCGACGATCTTCAGCGCGTCGATGTCGAGACCGGAATCGGTCTCGTCGAGAACGCAGAGTTTCGGCTCCAGAAGCTTCATCTGCAGGATTTCGGCCCGCTTCTTCTCGCCGCCGGAGAAACCGACATTGAGCGGACGCTTGAGCATGTCCATGCTCATGTCCAGTTCGTCGGCTGCAGTGCGCACGCGCTTCAGCATTTCGGGGATCTTCAGCTCTTCCTCGCCGCGCACCTTGCGCTGCGCGTTGATGGCGGTCTTCAAAAACTCCATCGTGGCAACGCCGGGGATTTCAAGCGGGTACTGGAAGGCCAGAAAGATGCCTGAGGCAGCGCGCTCGGCCGGATCCATCTCCAGAATGGATTCACCATTGTAGAGGATCTCGCCCTCGGTGACCTCATAGTCCTCACGACCCGCGAGGATGTATGACAGGGTGGACTTGCCGGAGCCGTTTGGCCCCATGATCGCGGCCACTTCACCGGCCTTCACGGACAGGTTGAGGCCCCGGATGATCTCGGTGCCATCCTCGGCGATGCGGGCGTGCAGGTTTTTGATCTCAAGCATGATTTTTTCCAAACAAATGCGCCGGCCTCAGCCGACCGAACCTTCAAGCGAAATACCGATAAGCTTCTGCGCCTCGACGGCGAATTCCATCGGCAATTCCTGGATGACGTCCTTGACGAAGCCATTGACGATGAGAGCGATCGCCTCTTCCTCGGGAATGCCACGCTGCATGACATAGAACAGCTGATCCTCGGAAATCTTCGAGGTGGTTGCTTCGTGCTCAAACTGCGCGGTGGCATTCTTGGCTTCAATATAGGGCACCGTGTGAGCGCCACACTCGTTTCCGATCAACAGGCTGTCACACTGGGTGAAGTTGCGGGCATTGGCCGCCTTGCGGTGCGCCGAAACCTGTCCGCGATAGGTGTTCTGCGAATTGCCGGCGGAAATGCCCTTGGAGATGATGCGGCTCGACGTGTTCTTGCCCAGATGCAGCATCTTGGTGCCGGAATCGATCTGCTGATGGCCGTTGGACACGGCAATCGAGTAGAACTCGCCGCGGCTGTTGTCGCCACGCAGGATGCAGGAGGGGTACTTCCACGTGATCGCCGAACCGGTCTCGACCTGGGTCCAGGAAATCTTGGAATTGTTGCCCCGGCAATCGCCGCGCTTGGTGACGAAGTTGTAGATGCCGCCCTTGCCCTCGGAGTCACCCGGGTACCAGTTTTGAACGGTGGAGTACTTGATCTCCGCATCGTCCAGCGCAATCAGCTCGACAACGGCCGCGTGCAGCTGGTTTTCGTCGCGTTGCGGCGCAGTGCAGCCTTCCAGATAGGACACATAAGCGCCCTCTTCCGCAATGATCAGCGTGCGCTCGAACTGGCCGGTATTGCGCTCGTTGATGCGGAAATATGTTGATAATTCCATCGGGCAGCGAACGCCCTTGGGCACGTAGACAAACGAACCGTCGGTGAAAACTGCCGAGTTGAGCGCAGCGTAATAATTGTCCGAAACCGGCACGACCGATCCCAGATATTTTTGGATCAGCTCGGGATGCTCGCGGATTGCCTCGGAAATCGAACAGAAGATCACGCCGGCCCTTGGCAAGCTCCTCCTTGAAGGTGGTCACGACCGAAACGGAGTCGAATACCGCATCGACCGCAACCCGGCCGGAGCTGTAGACATTGTCGCTCGGATTATCTTGCAGTTCACTCGGCTCGCCCTGCTTGCGCACACCAGCAAGAATCTCCTGTTCCCTCAATGGGATACCGAGCTTCTCGTAAGTACGAAGCAGTTCCGGATCGACTTCATCCAGCGACTTGGGACCGGACTGGCTCTTCGGAGCCGCGTAATAATGCAGGTCCTGAAAATCGATCTTGGGATAGCTGACACGCGCCCAGCCTGGCTCTTCCATGGATTGCCAGCGCTTGTAGGCGTTCAGCCGCCATTCCGTCATCCATTCCGGCTCTTCCTTCTTGGCCGAAATGAAACGGATGATGTCCTCATTCAGCCCCTTGGGGGCGAGATCGCTTTCGATGAGGGTCTCGAAACCATATTTGTACTGATCCACATCGATCATGCGGACCTGATCAATCGTCTCCTGCACGGCAGGCATATGCGTTCTCCATCCATGCCGGGGTCAAGACCCGGCCGTCTTCAAATTGGGCACACCGTGATTGCCTTGCGGCAACCCTGATGTAGTGCGTCGGAGCGGATGTTTCATCCGGTCACATATAAAATATGCTTCTTTTTCTCCATTTTATTCTTCATCAGTCTCATTTGTCACACGACACCGCATCAGGCAGCCTCGAAAGCCCCCTTGCGTCGCCGGGCGATATTGGCCAGTGCAGCGTCGAAAAGCGCCAGCTCGCTCTCACCGGTTGCTCGACCGATGGAGATCCTCAATGCACTTGCCTGGTCCCCAAGTCCCATGGCCTCCAGCACGTGGCTCGGCCCCACCCGGCCCCGACGAACAGGCCGAACCTGCCGAGAGCGCCACGCCCGCAAGGTCAAAAGCGATCTGCGCCGTTTCGGCCCTGGTTCCGGGTATCGAGAAAAAGCTCGTATTGCCGACACGCGGCGCCTCTCGCCCGTGGAAAACCGCATCGGGAACATGTCTGAGGACTGTTGCCTCAAAACGATCGCGCATGGCTGTCAGTGTGGACGCATGCCCGAGCGCGTCGAGCGCCTCTTCTGCGGCTGCGCCGAAGCCGGCAATGGCTGGCACATTCTCGGTACCCCCACGATGGCCCTTTTCCTGCCCACCGCCATCAATCAGCGGCTCAGGCATCATCAGATCCGCACTGCCAACAATGGCACCAGCCCCCTTGGGACCACCGATCTTGTGCGAGGAGAGAATGAAATAATCCGCGTATCCGGCTGTAATATCGAGCTTAATTCTTCCCGCAGCCTGAACGGCATCCAAAACGATGATGGCGCCGTGGGCCCTGGCTATTCTGCCGATTTCGGCAAGCGGCTGAATGACACCCGTCTCATTGTTGACCGCGTGGATGGCCACCAGTGCAACGCCCGCTTCCCGGTCGTGGCGGGAAAGCTGCATTTCAAGATCGTCCAGATCGATCCGACCGTCTGGACGGACGCCTGTCATCCTGACGGAACCGGCGCCAAAGCGCCCGCCCATCAATAGGCACGGATGGTCGGCCGCACTGACATAAACGGCGGAAGCCACGAGAGGCGCACGCCCCATCTTCCAGCGCGGGGTCAGCAATGTGGCAGCGGCCTCGGTCGCACCCGATGTGAACACCACATTTTCGGGCGAGCCGCCCACGAGCGACGCCACCGTCCGGCGAGCATCATCGACCACGCGCCGGCCAGCTCGCCCTTCAGTGTGCACCGATGAGGGATTCGCCGGCAGGGCCAGTGCATCGACCATTGCCGCGCGCGCACTCTCCAAAAGAGGCGCACTGGCGTTGTAGTCGAGATATGCACGCATTGCCGACATTGATTTTACGCTTTTCTCCGCGAATCCGACGCCTGCTTCACGCCTTATTGGCCAAACTTGGCCAGTATGACGTAATTTCCTTGAATTCGAAGGGCGAGCCGTCCTATCTACCCGGCTTGCCAACGTGATGCTGACAAGCGCGGCATCATTTTTGAACAATTCTAAACTAGCTTCTATGGAGGCGTCGGCGTCGCGTCAAGGGTTAAGGAACCAGGTTTCAGACCAAACCAAGTGCCGCGGCGCCCCAATGTGGAGTACTCATGCCTGAGGTCATTTTTGCCGGGCCTGCCGGACGTCTGGAAGGGCGGTATCAGCCGTCGAAGGAAAAGAATGCGCCGATCGCGCTCATTCTACATCCACATCCGCATTTCGGCGGCACGATGAACAACAAGATCGTTTACGATCTTTTCTACATGTTCCAGAACCGGGGCTTCACCACACTGCGTTTCAATTTCCGCGGTATCGGACGCAGCCAGGGCGCGTTCGACCATGGAACGGGCGAGCTGTCGGACGCGGCGGCAGCGCTCGACTGGGTTCAATCCCTGCATCCCGACTCGAAGAACTGCTGGATCGCCGGCTATTCCTTCGGCGCATGGATCGGCATGCAGCTTTTGATGCGTCGTCCGGAGATCGAGGGCTTCATGTCGATCTCGCCGCAGCCCAATCTTTATGATTTCTCATTCCTGGCCCCCTGCCCGTCTTCTGGGCTCATCATCCATGGCGACGCCGACAAGGTCGCACCGCCCGGAGATGTCCAGGGTCTGGTCGACAAGCTCCAGTCCCAGAAGGGCATCACAATCACCCAGAAGACAATGCCCGGCGTGAATCATTTTTATTCCGATCACACGGACGAGCTGATCGCCGAGTGCTCGGATTATCTCGATCGCCGTCTGCGTGGTGAACTGTCCGAGCCCCGTCCCAAACGCCTCAAATAGACTTTCCGGCGCTCCTCTTCCGAGGGGTGCCACCTGCCCCAGAGCCAAAGAGCACGAAAGACCATGACTGCCTTCAAATCCGATTTCCTGCGCACGCTCAGCGAACGCGGGTTCATTCACCAGACCTCGGACGATTCGGGTCTCGATGAACTCTTCCGGACGGAGACGGTCACGGCCTATATCGGCTTTGATCCCACCGCGCCCAGCCTTCACGCCGGCGGGCTGATCCAGATCATGATGCTGCACTGGCTGCAGCAGACTGGCCACAGGCCCGTGGCGCTGATGGGTGGCGGAACAGGCATGGTGGGCGATCCGTCTTTCAAGGACGAAGCGCGCAAGCTGATGACGCCGGAAACGATTGCCGAAAACATCGCCGGCATCAAGAAGGTGTTTGCCAATTACCTGACCTTCGGCGAGGGCCCACAGGACGCCCTGATGGTCAACAATGCGGATTGGCTGCTTGAAATCAACTATCTCGAATTCCTGCGCGATGTGGGCCGCCATTTCTCGGTCAATCGCATGCTGTCGTTCGATTCGGTGAAACTGAGGCTTGACCGGGAGCAGTCGCTGTCCTTCCTGGAGTTCAACTACATGATCCTCCAGGCATACGATTATGTGGAGCTGAACAGGCGGCTTGGCTGCCGCCTGCAGATGGGCGGCTCCGACCAGTGGGGCAACATTGTCAACGGGATCGATCTTGGTCACCGCATGGGCACGCCGCAACTCTACGCCCTCACCTCGCCGCTGCTGACCACCTCGTCCGGCGCGAAAATGGGCAAGAGTGCCGATGGCGCGGTATGGCTCAATCCCGAGATGCTCGGTGCCTACGATTTCTGGCAATACTGGCGCAACACCGAGGATGCTGATGTAGGCCGCTTTCTCAAACTGTACACGACCATGCCACTTGACGAGATCGCCCGCCTGGCAGCGCTGCAGGGGGCCGAGCTGAACGAAGCGAAGAAGATCCTCGCCACCGAGGTCACAGCGATGCTGCACGGTCGTGGCGCGGCCGAGGAAGCGGCGGAAACCGCTCGCAAAACCTTTGAAGAAGGCGCGCTTGCACAAAGCCTGCCGACGATCGAGGTCGAACGGTCGGCGCTCGAAGCAGGCATGGGCGTTCTCTCGCTCTTCGTCGATGCAGGGCTTGCGACGTCGAACGGCGAGGCGCGCCGGCATGTCAAGGGTGGCGCGGTGCGCCTGAACGACAGGCCCGTGAGCGATGAGCGGCAGACGGTCACGTTGTCCGACGTCACCGCAGAAGGCGTCGTGAAGCTTTCACTGGGCAAAAAGAAACATGTGCTTCTGCGTCCGGTCTAACACGCAGCCCCTTCGATCGTGAACATCAGACGTGCGTCCATCCGGACGCACGTTTTTTATTGCTTCTATCGAAACTCGAATATCTGTCGGAAAATGCCCGGCGCGATGGCGGAAATCGGATTGACCTCCATCTGAGGCTCGGAGAGCTTGCCATAAAGCCTGTATGTGATCCCGATCAATCCACGGTCGCGGCCATTGCCAAGAATCTCCCCGAACAGAGGGATTTCGCCAAAAATCCGGTTCAACCCATAGAGCGGCATGAAGGTGCCGGTGATCGCGATGTTGTCATCGGCATCGAAGAGCATTCCCTGAAACGTCGTGCCAATCAAAGGACCGCGCAAGACACCATCTTTCAGATCGAGCCGCCCCGGCGCCTTCAGCACAATCGCATTTCCGCGCTCAAATCGTATCCGGGCGCTGTCCACCTCACCATTGCTTTCTGTTGCGGCCACCAGTGAACGCAGGCGCGGTTCATCGACGATGTCGAAGTTTTCTGCCGAGACCCGACCGCTCAGAACGCCTTCATTGCCCTGGCTGAGGGAGACAGTCATCTGCCCCCCCTCCATGTTTTCGTAGAAATCCACGAACCTGACCACGCTGCCCGCATCAGACGTGTTGGCGGCAATACCCTTGGCATCGCGCCGAAGCGTCACATTGCCCCCCGAGGCTGTCGTGGCGCTCAGATCAAGCCTCCCGGTCTTTCCGGCATCCGCCGAATAGCTCAGCGCTACGCCGTGCAATACCGCACCACCGAAACCCGTGACACGTTCAATTTTCGCATCAAGCCGGACCCCGGCACCGATATCCCCGCCGTCGCCAGATGCTGCGCGCGCCTGCCCCGCCCCCAGATAATGCTTGATGACCGCACGTCCATCGACCGTAGCGCCGCGAACCGTCACATTGTATCGGTCGCCCTGCCGGTCGATCGCAACAGAAAAACTGTCGCCGCGGTTAAGCCGGGCCTTCTCGAACCGGGCGCTCGAAAGCCTGCCGGAAGAGAGCGTGAGGCGCCCGGTTGCCGAAAAGGATTTTCCTGAAAGCTGGAATTCGGTGAGCTCCATGGAGGAGGAACTTTCGGCCAGAACAAAGGAAGCCGTGGCCGGGATACCCGGTCCCTTGCTCCAGTTGATCCATGGAAGGGACAGGCGCGCGCGGTCCAGCTTGACCGAAAGAGCCTTTCGTCCATCGTTCAGTTCGGAATAGTCGACCTCTACCGGCCCTGCCAGAATGCCATCAAGCCCCGGCACAACCTTGCGACGCGCCTTGTCGTCCAGAGAGAGGGAGATTTTGCGAGACCGTTTGACCGACGACCTGCCAAACGGTTCGACAAGCTCGAGCTTTGCCGGGATGCCATTCAGCGTCGCTGAAGCGGATATGTCCGCCCGACCCGGCTCGACCATCAATACCCCCTTGGCTGCCGCCACCATCTGGCCATCGAACGACTTTGCAATGGACAGATTGTCGTATTCGAACGTCGCCTGCCAACCCAGGTCTTCTCGCGCAATTCCATCGCTGAGGGGAATATCAGCCTGGACATGACCAGAGACGTCACCGGTCACATCGTCGGGAGCCAGATCGATCTGGTCGGACACGTCGATCGGTTCATAGGACGCAAGCTCCACGATTGCAGGCGCCTTCCCCGAAACATCGATGTCGAGCTTTCCGATCCGGGGCTTGATGTGAGCATCGCGCACCGTCAGAGTGCCGTTGCTGGCCGCGACCCTGCGTCCACTCGGCATGTAAACGGTCCCGGCGTCGATCGCTATGTCGATGTCTGAGCCAGCAAACGAGATGCGGCCTGCGGCGTCACGCACCGGAGGAATACGCCCGGCGATGTCAAAGCGGGCATTGGCCACCTCGAAAGCCCCGCTCACCTCATCCCTGTCGAGCGGTTTTCCGTTGCCGAAACGACCCGGCGGTACCCGCAATCGCAGATTGCCTTCAACCACCCGCCCTCCGAACAGGTTTTCAAGCACCCATTCTCGAGCACCGGAAGCAGCAAACCAGGGCCAGAACTGTTTTACCTCGTGAGTGGGCATGCCTTCCGTGTAAACGGCAAGAGAAAGGCCGGGCGTCTTTCCGGCCTCAAAAGCGACGGCCGCACTGGCTGTGATCACTCCGGTCGTGGTGGCAATGCGTATCGTGTCGCCGATGATACGGCCGGTCCCGGTATCGATCCTGCCCGACCCCGCAGCGACAAACGGAACAGATGCCTCCGGTGAGTCAACGGGAGCGATGGTCGATTTGGCGCTTGCAAGATCGAAACGGTAAACGGCACCTTCGGAATCGGAAGACTCCTCAGGAGCAATACGCCCCTGGAAATCAAAGGCAGAGCGTCCCACCATGAGGTTGGCACGCCTGATGATCAGCATGCCCGCATCCCTGTCGACCCGGGCAAGAACACGCCCCGAGGCCGTCAGGACGCCATCGTCGCCAAGATCGAAAGGCGCCTTGTCCAGCGCCAGTTCGATCTCCAGTCTCCCCTGCCCGACTGTTGCTTCGCCGCCCTTCAGGGAAATATGAAAGGCAGAGAGAAACGAGCCGTGGCCACGGAGCTCGGTTTCGTTGCGCGCAGCTGAAAGCAAGCCCGGCTCTGCCGCACCAATCTCCACGTCGAGAGACTTGATCGGTCCGTTGCGCACGGGCCGCAGGGCAGCGCCGGTAAGCTCGATCTCTCTCCCGTCGAGAGCTGCAGTCGCGCGAAACTCAAGCTTTCCCGAAGGGGCCATGGATGCATTGATATCCACCGCAACGCTGCGCTGTGTCTCCCGATCAAGGACGATGGATACGTCGCGAAGCCGCAAATGGCGTGTTCCCACACGCTCCGTCAAAGCATAAATGCGTCGCAGGCCATCAAAAATACTGTTTTCGACCAGCGCAGGGTTCACGGGCTTTTGCCATTGCGCCACCGCGGCGACCTCGTTGGACTGTTGCGACAATGCTTCCAGTTGAACCGTGGCCCCAACGAGCTCGACATTGCCGACGTTTAGCTGTCCCTTGAAGAGCGGCAGCAGGCGGAAGCCAAACCGCAAAATGTCTGCGTCGATGAGGGTCTCATCGGTCGCAGCCCTCGCAATTTCGACATCGCTGAGCTCCAGAGCGATCAGGCTGCGATCATTGAGAACAAGGCGCAGAGCGCCGATTTCTGCCTCAACCTCATACCCGGCGAGCGAGGTCAATGCGCGTTGGGCAGCGTTGCGCAGGCGATCCTGACCAAAGGTTCCGGTCCCAACGACATTGAGCAGCAGCGCTGCAACCACCAGCAGTGCCGCAACCGATGCAACGCTCAACAGCACCCGCCGGAACCAGCGCAGGACACGAGTGTGCCTTAGCCCGGAGCGCGCCCCCCCACGCGATGAAGGATATGTTTCCAGCGCAGCGATGTCGCCGCGTCTGAACCTGACTTTTGTGCGTGAAGCCTCGTGCTGATCCACAACTGTTCCTGTCGATACCCCGCAGCCATGGACGAATCCACCGACATCATTATATCTCTGCAATCCATCGCCTATCCACAAACAGGGGAAAGAAAATGACAGAAGTCGCCATTGGGAACCCGGCTCCGGATTTTGTGCTTCCCGGTGACGGTGGCCGCGAGATCAGACTGGCTGACTTGCGTGGCCGGATCGTCGTTCTGTTTTTCTACCCCAAGAACGACACGAGCGGCTGCACCGCCGAAGCCATAGACTTTACCGCGCTCAAGCCCGAGTTCGATGCTCTGGGCGCGGTGGTGCTGGGCATGTCTCCTGACACGCCCAAAAGCCATGACAAGTTCAAGGCCAAGCATGCGCTCACGATTGACCTGGTTTCCGATCAGGAAAAGATTGCGCTGCACGACTACGGCGTGTGGGTTGAAAAAAGCATGTATGGGCGCAAATACATGGGCGTCGAGCGAACGACATTCCTTATCGACGCTGAGGGGAACGTCGCTGAAATCTGGCGAAAGGTTAAGGTCGCCGGGCATGCCCAGGCCGTTCTGGAGGCGGCCAGAAAGCTCAGGCTCGCCAGCTGATCGCTCTTTGGGCCACACAAAGGTTTCTCTGAAAATCTTTATTAACCCTAATCAAGTGTAATCAAAAACCAGTCCTGTCTCATGAACAGAAGTTCGGTTTTCGATGCACTCACAGCGATCTGCCGTATTCGGCAAACGGAAAGAGCCCCACACGATCATCATTGCGCGTGGCGATGAAATCCGGCACTTCACGGTGCGGCCGTGGATGGCGGCAATAGCGGGTTCAACCGTTGCCGCGCTTGCCATCGGCTATCTTCTGGCGACCTCCTATCTGGTTTTGCGCGATGATCTGATCGGGGCCGCAATGGCGAGGCAGGCGCGGCTGCAGCAGGCCTATGAAGACCGGATATCTGCCCTGCGTGCGCAGCTGGACCGGGTCACGAGCCGGCAATTGCTGGATCAGCAGTTCATGCAGGAGAAGGTCGGAGAACTGCTGGCACGGCAGGATCAGTTGACCAAACGCCAAAGCAGGCTGACACCCGTACTAAACAGCAAGGGCGCCGAAGATCTTCCAGGAAAGGCACCTGTTCCCAGTCCACGCCCGCGCGTAAAGGCCAGTGCCACCCCGGTCATCGACCCCACCCGCACCGGCAGCATCGCCGTGGCTTCCTTCGCACCATCGCATGATAGCAGCATTCCCTGGCCGCTACGCTCCCAGAGCAATCAACAGCCCGCCGTACTTTCTCCCGCAGACAAAGCCGATTATCTCTTTGTGAAACTCAACCGCGCGCTCGAATCCATCGAGACGGAGCAGATCGACAGCGTGCGGGTACTGGCGGAGAACGCATATCAGACAGCCGATGCAATAGCCGGTCCGCTGGAGGATGTCGGTCTCATGCATGCCTCCGTAGACCGCGAACAGAGTGTCGGCGGCCCGTTGCTGGCATCCACTTCGGCACTCGTTTTCGAAGATCATGTGCGGGAGCTCGACGAAGCACTCACACATCTGAACGAGGTCAAGTCGACTGCATTGCAGCTACCGCTTAAAAGCCCTGCCCCGGGCGCTTCCGTTTCCAGCCGGTTTGGCGCCCGCAAGGACCCTTTCCTTGGACGACTGGCGCATCATTCCGGCATAGACTTCAGGGCAGCACGTGGCACCCCGGTTCTGGCCACCGGTGCAGGAACGGTCATCAAGGCCGGCTGGAATGGCGGCTACGGGCGCATGGTTGAAATCGACCATGGAAACGGCCTGACCACCCGCTATGCGCATCTGAGCAAGATCAGCGTCACGAAGGGGACCAGGGTTGAGGCGGGTACCCCCCTGGGAAAAGTCGGTTCCAGCGGACGCTCCACCGGGCCGCATCTCCACTATGAAGTGCGCCGCTCCGGCAACGCGGTCAATCCGGCCCGCTTTCTGGCAGTGGGCAGGAAGATCGCCAAGTACCTCGACGCCAAGTCATAAGAAAACGGGCGGGTATCGCAACACCCGCCCGCATCGGAAAATCAGAGCCCTGTAATCTCAGGCAATATCCTCGACATCGCCCGTATCGGTCCCGTGAACACGCTGTGACAGTGCCGCCTCCATGAAGGCATCGAGTTTTCCGTCAAGCACGTCCTGAGGGCTGGTGCTCTCAACGCCGGTGCGCAGATCCTTCACCAGCTGATAAGGCTGAAGCACGTAGGAACGGATCTGATGTCCCCAGCCGATATCGGTCTTGGAGGCCTCTGTCGCGCTGGCTGCATCCTCACGCTTCTTGAGCTCCTCCTCGTAGAGCCGCGCACGAAGCATGTCCCAGGGCCGACGCACGGTTCTTGTGCTGGGAACGCTCTTTCTGGCACTGCACAACAATGCCCGATGGGATGTGAGTGATGCGAACGGCCGAATCCGTGGTGTTCACATGCTGTCCACCGGCACCCGATGCCCTGTAGGTGTCAATCCGAACATCCGAGTCGGGAATGTCGATGTCGATCGTATCGTCGATGACCGGATAAACCCAGGCACTTGCGAACGACGTGTGGCGGCGCGCATTGCTGTCGTATGGCGAAATGCGGACCAGGCGGTGAACGCCCGACTCCGTTTTCAGCCAGCCATATGCATTGCGGCCACGAATCTGCAGAGTGGCCGACTTGATGCCCGCCTCCTCGCCGTCGTGCAGCTCCATAACATCGACCTTCATGCCCCGGCGTTCCGCCCAACGCGTGTACATACGCAGAAGCATCTGCGCCCAGTCCTGGCTTTCCGTGCCACCGGCACCGGCGTGTATCTCGAGATAGGTGTCGTTGCCGTCAGCCTCACCGGACAGAAGCGATTCGACCTGACGTGCCGCAATCTGCTCGCTCAGGCCGCGCAGCGTCTCCTCGGCTTCTGCGACCACATCGCTGTCGCCTTCTTCTTCACCAAGCTCGATCAGCCCCACACTGTCTTCGAGCGATTGTGTGAGTTGGAGAACGCCATTGATGCTCTCGTCCAGCAACTGACGTTCGCGCATCAGTTTTTGCGCCTCCTGCGGATCGTTCCACAGATCGGCCTCTTCGGCGCGGGCATTGAGATAATCCAGTCTCTTTACAGCCTCATCCCAGTCAAAGATGCCTCCTCAGCAGGCTTATGGCCTGCTTGATTTCGTCGACAAGTTTTTCGGTTTCCGCACGCATTGCAGATCAACACCTCGAATATTGTGGTTGCGGTTTCAGAAGCTGCGCCCTGAATCGTGACGGAACATATGGAGCGTGTCCGCCCGTGTAAAGCAGACACTCTCCAACCAGTGAGTGAGGATCAGTAGAGACCACCGGCTCCGGAATTGACAGCCCGGTTGGCCTGCGGAGAGATCACGCGCTGCTGGCCCGCCCCTTCGAGATCTTCCATGCCGATGACCCAGTAGCTGTCGGCAGGTCCGGTGCCAGGCTTGAACGCCTCCATGATGACGCCGGGCTGGCCCGCCTGCGCACGCATCCCGGTCTTTCGGTCGATTGGAATGATGTTCATGCCTTCTGGGACCTGAAAATCCACCGGCCGCATGTTTTCCAGGGCTTTCGCCATGAACTCCTTGAAAACCGGTGCAGCAAGACCACCACCGGTGGAGCCACGTCCCATGGGCTTCGGAGTGTCGAAGCCCATGAAGACGCCAACCACCAGATCGGGCGTGTACCCAACAAACCAGGCATCCTTTTCATCATTGGTCGTGCCTGTCTTGCCCGCGATGGGGCGTCCGAGCTCGGAAACACTTACGGCAGTTCCGCGAGATACAACCCCCTGCATCATGGAAGTGATCTGATAGGCTGTCATCGGATCGAGGACCTGCTCCCTGTCATTGACGATTTCCGGCTCGTCCTGGCCCTTCCATTCGGTCGCGACACAGCCGATGCATTCACGGCGATCATGCTTGTAGACGGTCTTGCCGTAGCGATCCTGAATGCGGTCGACCAGAGAGGGAACAATCTGTTTCCCGCCATTTGCCATGACTGCATAGGCGGACACCATCCGCATCACCGTGGTTTCGCCGGAACCGAGTGACATGGCAAGAACCGGAAGCATCTTGTCGTAGATGCCAAAATGCTCGGCATAATCGGCAACCAGCTGCATGCCCATATCCTTGGCAAGTCGCACGGTCATAAGGTTCCTGGACCGCTCGATGCCTGCCCGCAGAGTTGACGGGCCTGCGGATTTGCCGCCGTAGTTCTTCGGCTCCCAGACATCATTGCCGACCTGGATCGAAATCGGCGCGTCGAGAACGACGGAGGGCCGGCGTGTACCCATTGTCGAGCGCAGCCGCATAGACGATGGGTTTGAAGGCTGATCCGGGCTGCCGATAGGCCTGGGTGGCACGGTTGAACTGCGAGCCCGAATAGGAAAAGCCGCCAACCATGGCCAGAACGCGCCCCGTGTGTGGATCCATGGCAACGAGCGCGCCTTCGATTTCGGGGACCTGGCGCAGTTTCCACGCGCGCTCGGTATCGGCTTTCTTTTCGACAAAGATCACATCGCCGGGCTTGAGAACGTCGGACTGCCTCGCGGCCTTGACGCGCTTGCCATCCACCACGTGGCGCATCGCCCATTTCATGTCGTCCAGCGCGATCGTGCCTGTTTCACGCTGATCGGACAATTCGCCGGACATCTTGCGTTCGGGCTTCAGTCCGATGGAAATCTTGCCATCTTCGGTGCCAAGGACAACCGCCAGCTTCCACTCGGGAACATCGCTCAGCCCCTGAACCTCAGCCAGCGGCACGCCCCAGTCGCCCGAAACATCGATCCGTGTGACCGGGCCCCGGTAACCACGCAATGTATCGTAGCGGATCAGGCCGTTCTGCAGGGCCTTGCGGGCGTAACGCTGCAATTGTGGATCCAGTGTCGTGCGAACCGACAGCCCCCCTTCGTAGAGAGCATCTTCCCCGTAGCGGGAAATGATGTCGCGCCGAACTTCCTCGGTGAAGTACTCGCCGGCGAACAGATATGTGCCCCGACGACGTGGTGAGACATTGAGATCCGTCGCCTTTGCCTTCGCGCCTTCCTCAGCGGAGGCGTAGCCGTTTGCGACCATCTGATCGATCACCCAGTTGCGACGCTCGATGGCACGCTCGGTATGACGAAACGGATGATAGTTGGAAGGGCCTTTTGGCAGGGCTGCCAGATAGGGCCGCCTCGGCAAGCGTCAGCTCATTCACCGACTTGTCGAAATAGGTGAGCGCGGCACCGGCAATGCCATAGGAGCCCATGCCGAAAAAGATCTCGTTCAGATAGAGTTCAAGAATGCGGTCCTTGGAATAGGCCTGCTCGATGCGGAACGAGAGAACCATTTCCTTGATCTTGCGCTGCATCGTCTGATCCGACGTCAGAAGGAAGTTCTTTGCCACCTGCTGCGTGATCGTCGATGCACCCAC
This sequence comes from Nitratireductor sp. GISD-1A_MAKvit, assembly GCF_040819555.1. Classification (GTDB taxonomy): domain Bacteria; phylum Pseudomonadota; class Alphaproteobacteria; order Rhizobiales; family Rhizobiaceae; genus Nitratireductor. The sequence goes on along the minus strand of NZ_CP161920.1, from coordinate 2,168,771 downwards.
GGGTCGCCGGCCGGAGCCGAGATTCTGAATATTGGTTATCACCGCGCGCGCCAGACCGGTCACATCGACGCCCGGGTGATTGTAGAAATTCTTGTCCTCGGCGGAAAGGAAGGCGGCCTTCACTCGGTCGGGCACGGCCTGAATAGGCAGATAAAGGCGCCTCTCTCGGGCGAATTCGGCCATCAGCGCCCCATCGGAAGCGTGCACGCGCGTGGTCACCGGCGGCTCATATTTCGCGAGCACTTCGTAGTCAGGCAATTCCTTGGTGAGATCGCCTATGTAAAGCGCGATGCCCGCAGCCACCAGCAGCGCCAGCGCGATGCCGACGCCGAAGAAATAACCGATAAGTCTCAACATGACCGCTCCAATTCACGCCCTGTCTCGGTCCGCCCGGCAAATCGGAGACCCCTCAGCGCCGCGTTTCCCTGTCTTGCCATTCCACAAATGAGGGTTGCCAGAAGCCGCTGCGATGCAGCGATACAATCCGCCCATTGTACGTGTAAGCGATTCCATCATAACATTATTTTCAGACCGCCGCCTGCAACAGTCAGCAGAGGCTGAAAACCCGATGAATGCTCTTAATGTCTCAGTGTTGTGAGCAAAATGCGGCAATAGTCGAAACCGTTCCGCACCCTTTTGAAAACCCCAGCAGCGTTGCTCAGCTGCAACGGGTGTTGCTCAACCTCCCGCTCCGCCATTCGCCTTTGCAAAATAGCCAATCGCCCTGATAATCGCGTCCATCGTTCTGGAACGCCATGCGGCATCGCGAAGCTGTGCCTCGTCCTTCGGGTTCGAAAGATAACCGAGTTCCAGCAGCACGGACGGTATGTCGGGCGCTCGGAGAACGCGGAAGCCGGCATATCGATGCGGGTTCTTCACCATCTGTACCGTGCTGGACAGTTCACCGATCAGATTACGGGCGAAGCGGATCGAAAACGCGTGCGTTTCCCGCCGAATCAGGTCGACAAGAATATCCTCGACTTCATCCTGTTCGTCTTCCGGCACCTTGCCGGCAATGGCATCGGAAAGGTTTTCGCGCGCTGCCGTGGCCGCAGCCTCGGCATCCGAGGCCTTGTCCGAAACAGTGTAGATCGTTGCGCCACGCACACTTCTGATGGCGATCGCGTCGGCATGAACGGAGATGAACAGATCCGCCCCCTTCTCGCGGGCGATCCGCACTCGCTCATCGAGCCTGAGAAAACGGTCGTCCTCGCGGGTGAGCACCACCCTGTAGAGCCCCGTTTCTTCCAGTTTTTTCGCCAGCTCGAGCGAAAAAAGCAGCGTGATCTGCTTTTCTACGGTTCCATTCACCCCACGGGCGCCGCCGTCTGCACCGCCGTGTCCGGCATCCAGTGCAATGGTAAAGCGCCTGGGAGGCGGAGCAGTCGCGCCGCCTTCTCCAACCGGGTCTCGTCCTGTCATGCTGGCGCGCAGGGCACGCTCAAAGTCTTCCGTGGAGCTTGCCCGCAGTTCCACGATCAGCCGGTAGCCATCCGAGTTCTCGTTTGCCAGAACTTCGGCCGCCTCAACCGAGAAAGGGCCCGGTCGCACGCAGCATGAGACGCGCCCGTTTCGCATCAACGGCTCCATACTGAACCGCCTCCACGAGGCCACGAGGGCGCAATTCGAGCGGGTCGAACGAAAACTCCGTTGGAGGCAGATCAATCACCAGGCGGTTGGGATCACGCAGGAGAAACCACTTCAACTCCGGTTTTCGATCGAGCTGGATCACGATCCGCGTGTATTGAGCATCCCCTGCCATCTTGTAGTCATGCGCCCTGATCTCGGACGCAGCACCAGCCGCCATGGCGAACGCGACCTGCATCAAGTACAGGAACAATGTGATCAATGGCACGGGTCTGTGCAAAACCGCCTCTCTTCTCTGCGTAAAAAAATCGTCATCGAATCAACGCCGAACCGAACGCAAGAAAAGTGGCATTTTTTCTTCGAATCATCCGGAAGCACTCTGATTTTATGCGCTGTTGCGCGTAGCAGGGAAAATAAGCGATCCCTTGCGCGGCCACCCGGTTATGGAAATCAGGGTTGCCAATACAACTGTCAAATCATAAAAGCATCTTTGAATCATCGCGATATACGTCCTTGGTTTGAGTCCCTGCTGACAAACGGCGATGAGCAACGGGGCGAACCTTTTCCGCCGCCGCAAACCGAAACGGGCGGTGATTCAGAGGAATTTTTCAGGGCATTCTCCAGACACGAGAGCTCTGACAATGCAAACGGCCGGGCCTTAAGAAACGCCCGTGCCGGCTCGATACGAGCAAAAGCTGGCCCGTACCACCGGGCTTTGGTTGAAACGGTTAAGCCGGGCGATGGAATGGCTTCAGGCGCGATTGGAAATAGACACGGATTAAAACGCACTGCTCAAGCGGTGTTCCGGCCCAATTTTGCGCGCCTTTCAACGCCGGCGAACCTCAAATTATCCGGCACAGATTGTCAATTTGGCTTGCGGCGGTTCCCGTCCAGAAGGGCCCGACAATCATTCCCTGCCGGGGAGACAAGAATTTATGCCAAACAAGATGCTTATAGATGCCTCCCATCCGGAGGAAACAAGGGTTGTCGTCCTTCGTGGTAATCGCATCGAAGAGTTCGATTTCGAATCTCAGGATAAAAAACAGCTTCGGGGAAACATTTATCTCGCAAGAGTTACACGTGTAGAACCTTCGCTCCAGGCTGCCTTCGTGGAGTATGGTGGAAACCGCCACGGTTTTCTCGCCTTCAGTGAGATTCATCCCGACTACTATCAGATCCCCGTTGCCGACCGTCAGGCCCTGCTCGAAGCCGAGGCTGAAGAAGCCAGAGCCGATGAGGACGACGATGATGGCGATCAGCCCCAGCCGCAGAAAAACGGCCGCAAGCGCCGTCGTGCCAGCACCAAGAAGAAGGCCGCCCAGCAGGATGAAACGGCTTCCGATAGCGAGGGCGAGGAGGCGGCTGAGGCTGACAGCGAAGCCGATGACGGCGACAAGGCACCGGCAATGGCTGCCGACGCCGCAGCCGACGTGGTGTCGGAAGAGCCTGCAACGAAAGGCCGGCGCCGCAGCCGTTCGGGCAAGGACAATGCCACCAATGGCGATGACGACACGGATGATGTCGACACGGTAGGAGCCGATGATGCGCTTGAAGAAGCGCAGCCGCCGCGCAGAACATCACGCAAGCATTACAAGATTCAGGAAGTCATCAAGCGCCGCCAGATTCTTCTGGTCCAGGTGGTGAAGGAAGAGCGCGGCAACAAGGGCGCAGCGCTGACCACGTATCTTTCGCTTGCCGGTCGTTATTCCGTCCTTATGCCAAACACCGCCCGCGGTGGTGGCATTTCGCGCAAGATCACCAACGTCCAGGACCGGAAACGGTTGAAGGACGTCGTCAAGCAGCTCGACGTGCCGCAGGGCATGGGAGTCATCCTGCGAACCGCTGGCGCGAACCGCACCAAGGCGGAAATCAAGCGCGACTACGACTACCTCATGCGCCTTTGGGAAAAGGTGCGTACCCTCACCCTTGAATCGACCGCCCCTGCCCTCGTTTACGAGGAAGGCAGTCTCATCAAGCGATCTGTTCGGGACCTTTACAACAAGGATATCGGTGAGGTTCTGGTCGCGGGCGAGGAAGGCTATCGCGAAGCCAAGGACTTCATGCGCATGCTCATGCCGAGTCATGCCAAGGCCGTACAGCCCTATCGCGATGTGACCCCGATCTTTGCCGGAAACGGCATCGAGGCGCAGCTGGATCGCATGCTGCAACCTCAGGTGACACTGAAATCCGGCGGCTACATCATCATCAACCAGACTGAAGCGCTGGTGGCGATCGACGTGAATTCGGGGCGCTCGACCAAGGAGCACTCGATCGAAGACACTGCCCTTCAGACAAACCTGGAAGCGGCTGAAGAAGTTGCCCGTCAACTGCGGTTGCGCGACCTGGCCGGTCTCATCGTCATCGATTTCATCGACATGGAAGAGAACCGGAACAACCGGGCAGTCGAAAAGCGGATCAAGGAGTGCCTCAAGAACGACAGGGCGCGCATACAGGTCGGGCGCATTTCCCATTTTGGCCTGTTGGAAATGTCGCGCCAGCGCATCAGGGCGAGTGTTCTTGAAAGCACGATGCAGCCCTGTCCGCATTGTGGCGGAACAGGACACATCCGCTCCGATTCATCGGTCGCGCTATATGTTGTGCGTTCTATCGAGGAATATCTCCTGAAGGATTCACGCAACGACATCTGCGTGCGCACTCCGGCCGCAACGGCGCTTTATCTGCTCAATCACAAGCGCAGCAATCTCGTAGAGATGGAAAACCGGTTCGGCGTCACCATCACTGTCGAGGCAGACGAAAACGTTGGCGCCCAGCATTTTGCAATCACGAAGCAGCAACTCGCCGACAAGTCCGGTATGGAACAGCCGGCTCCTACGGGACAGCCTCTTGCCATCGAGGCTGAAGAAACGACCACGGTGGAGACAGAGAGCGGCAATGGCGAGGATGGCGAGCCCCGCAAGCGCCGGCGCAAACGCAAGCGCCGGGGGGGCCGCAACCGTAACAATGGTGCCGAGTCCGGCAACGAGCAGAACCAGCTCGACAATGCGAATCCGGATACCCAAGCCGGCGAAGCCTCGACAAATGTGGAAGAGCAGTCTGGTGCAAGTGCCGGAGAGACTGCCGCTTCTTCGGGAGAGGAAGGGGACGGCGAGCGCCGGAAGCGTCATCGTGGCAAGCGTGGTGGCCGAAAGAACCGGCGCGAAAGCCAGCCGCAGGAAGCAGGTGCCGAGACTGCGGGTGATGCACAGCCACAGATGGCAGATCATGCGGACCAGAACGATACAGGTGGCGATCAGAGCGATTCTGCGGCAGATATGGCTGATGACGTTGTTGCCCACCCGGTAACCGAAGCGGACGAGGCAGCAACCCCGTCAGAAGAGAAGCCGGCAAGGAAGCCACGGCGGCGTTCACGCAAGGCTGCCTCTCCTGCAGATTCGATTTCCGAGGTGAAAGAGGTTTCGGAAGCTTCGGAGAGCGACGAGAAGCCTTCTTCGGAAGAGAATTCTGAGACGGTCGATAAAGCCGAAGAGAGCAAGCCCGCTCCCAGAAAGCGCCGCGCAACCACCCGGCGCACCTCGTCCCGGAAAAAAGCTCCGGAAAGTGACAAACCGGACGCCGCTGAGGCCATGGACAAATCGGCCGGCGATGAAAACCCGCAAGACGCGGTCCAATCGGATAAACGTCCTGCGCGGAGAAAACGAACGGAAGCCGCGCCACCCAGCGAACCTGTGGTTTCGTCTTCTTCCGAAGGGGAAGCTGCACAGCCCCGCAAAACCGGCTGGTGGCAACGCAAGAGCTTTTTTTAGCCTTGGCACAAACTTCAAAAAACCGGCGTCCTGCGCCGGTTTTTTTATGCGTCGTCTGCAAGATCGCGGATCAAATTTGAATGATCCGTCTTCCATGTGCCTTTCCATTGCCCTCTTGCTCGTCTACCAATTTCGCGATGACTGAGAGAGCCACCATGTTGCACACGTTTTTTGCGCGTTTCGCCGTTGTTCTGACACTGGCAACCTATCTGAACATGTCCCTTTCTCCGGCCCTTGCGCAGCAGCGCGTGGCCGTCGTGCGGGACGCCGAGATCGAAGCGCTGGTCACCGATTATGCCCGGCCGATTCTGAAGGCGGCAGGCCTCTCTCGCTCTGGGATCGAAATCATCCTTGTCAACAATCGCAGCTTCAATGCGTTCGTCGATGGGCGGCGCATCTTCCTTCACACCGGTGCGCTGGTGAAAGCCGAGACACCCAATGAGATCATCGGCATCATCGCGCACGAGGCCGGTCACATTGCCGGCGGTCATCAGGAGCGTCTGCGCCAGCAGCTGAAACGCGCTCAGACCATGGCCATCGTTTCTGCCCTGATCGGCATTGGCGCGGGCGTGGCAGGTGCGGCCACGGACACGAGCGGTCTCGCCTCGGCAGGCGTCGGCATGGCTGCTGGCGGTGCAGAACTGGCCCGGCGGGGGCTTCTCGGCTATCAGAGGTCGGAAGAAGTGACTGCCGACCGAACCGCAATCGATTATCTGAACGCAACCGGGCAGTCCGCCCGGGGCATGCTCACCACATTTGAGCGGCTTGCCGGCGGCCTGGCCCTGTCGGGTGTGAATGTTGATCCCTATCAGGTCAGCCACCCGATGCCACGCGAGCGCATCGCCAATCTGGAAGAGTTGGCTCGCAAAAGCCGCTACTTCGACAGAACCGATCCACCCGAGCTCCAGCTGCGCCATGACATGATGCGTGCCAAGATCGCAGCTTTCACGGAGGGAGCACAGGCGGTGCCCCGAATGTTTCGGAGCAATCCGCGTGGCATTCCGGCAATGTATGGCGATGCCATCTCGACTTACCTGACAGGCAATCCCAAAACAGCGCTGCAAAAGGTCGAGGCATTGATGAAACAGATGCCGCGCAATCCCTACCTCCACGAATTGCGGGGCGACATTCTCATCAAGGCCAACCGTGCAGAGGAGGCCGCCAGTTCATACGCCAAAGCGATCGCTCTGGCTCCAGGCACCCCCGGGCTGCTCCAGGTCGGACACGGGCAGGCACTGCTCGCAACCGGCAAACCGAACCTCTTGAAGAAAGCGGTTTCGGAACTTCAAACTGGTCTTTCCCGCGAGCCCGAATTCGCCAACGGTTATCGCTATCTGGCTCAGGCATACGGGCAGCTCGGCAACATAGCCCAGGCAGACCTGGCAACTGCCGAAGGATACTTCCACTCGGGAAAGTATCGGGACGCCAAGCTGTTCGCCACGAGAGCGCAAAAACGCCTGAAACGGGGATCGCCTGGCTGGCTTCGCGCACAGGACATCCTCCAATACCGGACGCCCGGTTAACTTGAACCTTTTCAAAGACACGGGCACTCAAAGAGCAGTCGCCCGTCAACACTCGAAATCGGAACCCATGCCATGACTTTCCGCAAAACCATTCGTGCACTTTCGGCAGCCGCTGCATTCTCGATCACGGCAGCCGTGTTCGCCACGGGCGGACAGGCCACCGAGAGCGCCATCTCGAACAACGCCGAGGTCGAGAAGATTGTGCGTGAATACCTGCTCGAAAATCCCGAAATACTACTGGAGATGCAGCAGGCCCCTTGAAAACAGGCAGCGTGAACAGCAGGCGGAAGCTCAGCAGACTGTCCTCAAGGAGCGCACCAATGACATCTTCAACAGCCCCCATGACGGCGTGATCGGCAACCCGGACGCCTCTGTCACGGTGGTGGAATTTTTCGACTACAATTGCGGCTTCTGCAAACGGGCCATGTCGGACATGCAGGCGCTGCTTGAGGAAAACGACGACGTGCGGTTCGTTCTCAAGGAATTCCCCATCCTGTCGGCTGAATCGCGTGAAGCACACGTGGTCTCCGCAGCACTGCACGCCGTCGCGCCCGATAAATATGCCGAGTTTCACCAGAAACTGATGGGATCGGACGCCCGAGCCGATGGAGAGCTTGCCATATCGATTGCCTCTGAACTGGGCATAGACGAAACTGCGTTGCGCAAGGAGATGGAGAATCCGAACATCCAGAAGACATTCGCGGAAACCTACGAGCTTGCGAATCAGCTTGCCGTCACCGGCACTCCCGCTTATGTCGTCGGAAATGAAGTCGTGTTCGGCGCTCTGGGCAAGGATGTCCTGAGCGACAAGATCGAACAGGCGCGCAAACAGAGCAATTGACCGGCAATCAAGGCCGGAAAGCGCTCTGTGGACAGAGAAAGAAGCCCCTTGCCATCTTTGCGGCACGCTCTAAGCCCTCTATAGAGGAGCGTGGTAATGGAGCTGCATGGGGCCAGGGGACGAATTTATGGCAAAGACAGTCTTCATTCTGAATGGCCCCAACCTCAATGCGCTCGGAAAGCGGGAGCCCGGCATCTATGGTGGAGAGACCCTGGAGGGGATCGAAACCTTGTGCAGGAAGAAAGCTGAAAGTTTGGGGTTTGATATCCAGTTTCGTCAGTCCAATCATGAAGGCGATCTCGTGGACTGGGTTCATGAAGCCGGGGAGAAGGCTGTGGGCATTGTCATCAATCCCGGTGCCTACGGGCATACGTCCATCGCCCTGCACGACGCCATTCGCGCCGTGGCGCCTCTTCCGGTTGTTGAGGTCCACATCTCCAACATCCACGCGCGCGAGGCGTTTCGCCACGTTTCGATGATTGCTCCTGCCGCAAAAGGCATGATTTGCGGATTGGGCACAATCGGTTATGTACTCGCGCTGGATGCACTGGCCGCACCGCGGTCTGTTTGAGAAAAAAGCAGGACAGAACAAATGTCGACAAAGAAGACGGGGGTCGATCAGCAACTCATTCGCGAGCTTGCGACGATCTTGAACGACACCAATCTCACGGAAATCGAAGTTGAGCAGGACGACCTGCGCATCAGGGTAGCAAAACAGGGCGCCCCTGCGGTGCAGACCTACGCAGCTCCGGCACCGGCGGCAGCCCCCGCCCCTGCAGCAACCGCCGCTCCTGCAAAGGAAGAACCGGCGGCAGCCAATCCGGCCGATTCGAAAAACGCCGTTCCCTCTCCCATGGTCGGAACCGCTTATGCTGCGCCCGCCCCTGGCGCCAGCCCTTTCATTCAGGTCGGTCAGTCCGTGAAGGAAGGCCAGACGCTTCTCATCATCGAAGCAATGAAGACCATGAACCAGATTCCGGCCCCCCGCTCCGGCACGGTAACCGCGATCCTCTTCGAGGACGCGCAGCCGGTCGAGTTCGGAGAGCCGCTGGTAGTCATTGAATAGTCCGGGGCAGGCGCGCATGTTTCACAAGATCCTCATCGCCAATCGCGGCGAAATCGCCCTGCGCGTTCTGCGCGCCGCCAAGGAGCTCGGCATCCAGACCGTGGCCGTGCATTCAACGGCCGACGCTGATGCGATGCATGTGCGCCTTGCCGACGAAAGCGTGTGTATCGGGCCTCCGCCCTCGCGTGACAGCTATCTGAACATCCATCAGATTCTGGCTGCCTGCGAGATTACCGGCGCCGACGCAATTCACCCGGGCTACGGGTTCCTGTCGGAGAATGCCAAGTTTTCCGAGATTCTTGCGGCCCACAACCTCACCTTTATCGGCCCCTCGGCCGAGCATATTCGGGTCATGGGTGACAAGATCACCGCCAAAAAGACGGTGAAGGCCCTCGGCATCCCTGTCGTTCCAGGTTCCGACGGAGCCGTGACCGACGATGTGGAAGCCAAGCGCATTGCTGCCGATATTGGCTATCCGGTGCTCATCAAGGCGTCGGCAGGCGGTGGCGGACGCGGCATGAAGGTCGCCAAAACCGAAGCAGACCTCGCCGAGGCGCTTTCCACCGCCCGTTCGGAAGCGGGAGCAGCCTTTGGCGACGATGCGGTCTATATCGAGAAATATCTCGAAAAGCCGCGCCACATCGAAGTGCAGGTCATGGGCGATGGAGCAGGCAACGCGATCCATCTGGGCGAACGCGACTGCTCGCTGCAGCGCCGGCATCAAAAGGTCTGGGAAGAGGCCAACTCCCCCGCGCTGAACGTGGAACAGCGCAACCGCATCGGCGAAATCGTCTCCAAGGCTGTGGCTGATCTTGGCTATTCGGGTGCCGGAACGATCGAGTTCCTGTACGAGAATGGCGAATTCTATTTCATCGAGATGAACACCCGTCTTCAGGTGGAGCATCCGGTGACCGAGGCCATCACTGGCATCGATCTCGTTCACGAGCAGATCCGTGTCGCTTCGGGAGGCGGTCTCTCCTGCACGCAGGATGAGGTGCGCTTCGAGGGTCACGCCATCGAATGCCGCATCAATGCTGAAGACCCGCGCACATTCACGCCCTCACCGGGAACGATTTCCCATTTCCACACGCCGGGTGGGCTTGGTATCCGCGTCGATTCGGGTGTCTATTCCGGTTACCGGATTCCTCCCTACTACGACAGCCTGATCGGCAAGCTGATCGTGCATGGCCGAAACCGGGTCGAATGCATGATGCGACTGCGACGCGCTCTGGACGAGTTCGTGGTGGATGGCATCAAGACCACGCTTCCGCTTTTCCAGGATCTGGTCGGAAATCCAGATATCGCCAATGGCGATTACGATATTCACTGGCTGGAGAATTACCTGGCGAAGACGAGCTAGCGCTCATCGCCCCGTGTGATTTCCCGGCGATCGGGCTGGTTGGGCAAGATGGCACGACCCTTCGCACCTGGATTCAGGATCCCTCCGGATCTTCTTTTGCGCGCCTATGCCACCGGCGTTTTTCCGATGGCAGAGAGCGCAGACGATCCGGAGGTTTTCTGGGTTCGGCCCGAGATGCGCGGCATAATACCGCTAGACCGGTTTCACGTTCCCAGGAGCCTGGAAAAAACCATCCGTCGGCGGATCTACCGCATTGCCTTCGACACGGACTTTCAGGGCGTGATAGAGGGTTGCGCGCAGTCCCGAAAGGACAGTGCCGAGACCTGGATCAACGCCCCTATTCGCGAAGCCTACGGCGTTCTTTTCGAGAATGGTCACTGCCACACGGTGGAGGCCCTGGACAGACGAGGGGCTTGTGGGCGGACTTTACGGGGTCACGCTCGGGCGGGCTTTTTTTGGCGAAAGCATGTTTTCTCGACGAACCGATGCGTCAAAAGTTTGTCTTGTGCACCTGGTCGAGCACCTTCGTGCACGTGGTTTCACGCTTCTCGACACGCAGTTCACCACACCCCATCTAAAGCAGTTCGGGGCCGTGGATGTGCCGCGCCGCCGCTATGAAGCCATGCTCAAAAATGCGCTGCAAACGGGGGAAGCCCGCTTCACCCCCTGATACTGTCTGCGTTTAGTCGGTTTCCGGCGGCGGAACGTCCGTTTCCTGCTTGCATCCCTTGAGCCAGACATCATAAACCGCGTGTTCGACCGCGTTCAGCCCCGGGCTTTCCGCCAGCATCCATCCGGTGAAAATCCGCCTGATCTCCCGATCCAGCGTAATCTCATCCACCTCAACAAACGCGTCTGTCCGTGGTTCTTCGGTGTCCTGGGAAGAGTAGCATACCCGTGGCGTGACCTGCAGCGCGCCGAACTGCACGGTTTCATCCATATAGGCATCGAACGACATGATCCGACCGGTTATCTTGTCGATACCCGTAAATTCGGCCACAGGATGCTGAACCCGCTCAGCCATTGCAGGGGAAAGCACCAGCAGTACCGAGCCCAATGCTGTCAGAATTCCGGCAAAAGCACTTTTCATAGGCCCAGTTCTCATCGGCTCGACACCAGTTCTCTTCGCTTGTCACACTGAAATGTGCCCGGCAGGTCTGCTCGACACACGCAAGGCTCCCGCTTAGCGCACAATTATGGCGAGAACAGCAAAATAGCGGCTAGCCACCCGGTGTCCATGCATCATAGTCCCCCGTAACCCGGGGGCGATCCTGCGCGTTAGCGATGGATCCCTGCGGACGATAGGCAGCCGGCGTACCGGTCATGTTCGGCTTGTGCGGCTTCTGCCAGTCACGCGGCTGATAATTTTCGTTGACCGGTGCCACATCGACGCGATGATGCAGCCATCCGTGCCAGCCCGGTGGCACCAGCGATGCATCTGAAATGTCGTTGTAGATCACCCAGCGACGCGTACGCCCTTCCGAATCCTTGCCACCTTCATAATAGATGTTGCCGAATTCATCCTCACCGACGCGTGTACCCTTGCGCCAGGTGTGGAAGCGCGTGCCCAGTGTCTGGCCGTTCCACCAGGTGAAAAACTGAAGCAGAAACTTCTTCATGGCGTCCTCAAGTCACTCGCGATGATCATCGTCAATGATGGCTTATGGATTGCGTTATGGCGTCCACGTCGACAGAAGGCAAGGCCCACATTCCAAACCTCCATGGTGAATTCGGCGTCATCGGCAATCAGGCGTTACTCTCTTGGAACAGGCCCTTCGCAGTCCCGGTATCCCTGCATGAGCTGATCCCATTATTCGACCGGCAGAACTCACCCTTAGCTCGGTTGTGAATATTCGTGTCAAACCGGACGGCGATAGATGAGAGCCGGCAGGTCGAAACCCGCTCCGCCGCAATCATCGCTGCGTCCCATCTCCACAAATCCCAGATGCTCATAGAAGGCCCGGGCCCTGCTGTTGGCTTCTTCAACCTCGAGGGAGATTTCGCGCGCCTGCGGAAAGCATTGGGCGATCTCGGAAAAAAGGGCCATGCCGATCCCCCTGCCCTGAAATTGGGGGTGCACGTAGAGCTGATGGAGACAGATTTCCCTTCCGTCATTGCGGGTCGCAGCAAAGGCCATACCACCGATCAGCCGTCCGTTGTCGGCCACAACGAATTCCGAGTTCGGCTGCTTCAGGCGCGCCTTCAACGCATCAAGGGAATGCCAGGCATCGGAAATCTCCGCGACGCGTGCGGAGCCGTAGATCGCATCGTAGGTGTCGTGCCAGGTGTCGACGAGGAGCGCGCGCACGACGGCCAGGTCACGCTCGCTCGCCGTGCGAACGAAGAAATCGCCGCTCTCAGGCATCGATCCCGAGCTTCTCCCTGACAAGCGCATTGACAGCCTGCGGGTTGGCCTTGCCACCGGTGGCTTTCATCACCTGTCCGACAAACCAGCCTGCAAGTGTCGGCTTGGCCTTGGCCTGTTCGACCTTGTCAGGATTTGCTGCGATAACCTCATCCACCGCCTTTTCGATGGCGCCAGTGTCGGTTACCTGCTTCATGCCACGCTCTTCCACGATGACACGCGGATCGCCACCTTCGGCAAACACGATCTCGAAGAGATCCTTGGCGATTTTGCCCGAAATCGTGCCGTCCTTGATCAGATCGATGATCGCACCAAGCTGATCGGGGCTGACGGAAGTGTCTTCGATACCCTGTCCCGCCTTGTTCAAAGCGCCCAGAAGATCATTGATCACCCAGTTGGCGGCAGCCTTTCCATCGCGTCCTTCGGCAACCCTTTCAAAGTAATCCGCGGTGGCCTTTTCCGCGATCAGCACCGAAGCGTCGTATTCAGAGAGACCAAACGTTTTGATGAAACGCGCCTTCTTCTCGTCGGGAAGCTCGATCAGATCGGCTGCCAGCGCATCAACATAAGCCTGATCAAACTCTAGCGGCACCAGGTCCGGATCGGGGAAATAGCGGTAGTCATGCGCCTCTTCCTTGGAACGCATGGAGCGGGTCTCGCCCTTGGCGGGATCGAACAGACGGGTTTCCTGATCAATGGTGCCACCATCCTCAAGAATGGCAATCTGGCGGCGCGCTTCCGATTCGATCGCCTGCCCGACAAAACGCACCGAGTTCACGTTCTTGATCTCGCAGCGTGTGCCAAACTCGCCACCGGGACGGCGCACGGAAACGTTTACGTCGGCGCGCATGGAGCCTTCGTCCATATTGCCATCACACGTGCCCAGATAGCGCAGAATGGTGCGCAGCTTGGTCAGAAACGCCTTGGCCTCGTCCGCGGAACGTATGTCGGGCTTGGAGACGATCTCCATCAGCGCAACACCGGAGCGGTTGAGGTCCACATAGGACATGGTCGGATGCTGGTCATGCATCGACTTGCCGGCATCCTGCTCCAGATGGAGGCGCTCAATGCCGACTTCAATTTCCTCAAAAGAGCCGTCCTTGGCCGGGCCGACCGAAACCGTCACCTTGCCCTCGCCGACAATTGGCTGCTTGAACTGAGAAATCTGATAACCCTGCGGCAGGTCTGGGTAAAAATAATTCTTTCGGTCGAACACCGAACGCAGATTGATCTGTGCCTTGAGCCCCAGCCCCGTGCGGATTGCCTGCTTCACACACACCTCGTTGATCACCGGCAGCATGCCTGGCATGGCCGCATCCACGAGCGAGACATTGGCATTGGGTTCGGCGCCAAAAGATGTCGAGGCTCCCGAGAAGAGCTTTGCTTCGGAGGTGACCTGAGCATGGATTTCCATGCCGACGATGATTTCCCAGTCGCCGGTGGCCCCGGAGATAAAACGCTTGGGATCGGGCGTGCGCGTATCGATGATTGTCATGGGTTCACGGTGCCGTGCAGTCGGATGGTTCGAAGATGGATGCCGCATTCGCTAGACCAAACACTCCCGCGTGGCAAGCCAAGCGCATTATTCCTGTCAGAATTTGCATTATGGAATCCACGAACCAACGAAGTTTTTGTGTCCACCAGCCTTGAGGCCCGGTGAGGCTCCGAGCCTGAACCAAAGCAGGGTCGGGGCGAGAAAACCTTGAAACGCCACGGCATCGCAAGTTGGCGTGGCGATCTTCTGTGGCCGTTCGGCCACTGGTTTTTTTTCAGGACTTCAAGACATGGACATTTCCCGCGCAGAACAGGGCGGCCGCATAGACATCGAGAAAGACGACCGCGGCAATGGCGGGCCTTGCCGCATCACGCGGCGCGGATTGCAACTTGTTCGCTCTCAGGGCGATAATCGCAAACTGCAAGGAGGCTGCCGACAGGCAGCCTCTGACATTTCAGGCTGTTGCTATGTAGCTACGGATGTCTTCCGCCTCGCGCTCGACTTCCTCAATCCGCTTCTTCACAACGTCGCCGATCGAAATGATGCCGGCAATCTTGCCGTTTTCTTCCACCGGGAGATGGCGGAACCGCCCCGACGTCATGATCTGCATGACCTCGTTGATGGTGTTCTGCTCGTGGCATCGCTGCACCTTGGCGGTCATCACGCGGGAGATCGGCTGATCGAGGGCGTTCCCCCCCTCCCGGCCGATGACGCGCACGATATCGCGCTCCGAAAGAATGCCAGCTATACGGCCGTCAGCCTCGGTAACGACGACTGCACCGATGCCACGCTCCGACAGGAGTTGCGCTGCATCCGCGAGCTTTTTGTCCGGCGCAATGGTCACAACATTGCGCCCCTTGGCGTCCAGAATGGCCTTTACCGTCATGGCAGTCTCCTTCTCCTCGCAACGCATCAATGTTGCGCCGAGCCGAACTGCTTTGCAAGTGTTGGAACGCGAGCTGCCCCTGCCTTCACTTCCGGGGAAAAACGTGCGGCGCATGGGGGCGCCTTTCGAACAACCGGATACCGAAAAATCCCAGCAGGAAACCGCCAATATGGGCTTCCCAGGCAATCTGCGGCTCGCCGATTGCGGCACCGCTGAAAATTCCGGTGACAAGATTGGCGACCATCCAGACGCCCAGAAAAACCAGAACGGTGCGGGACTTCAATACCAGCGCAACCGGGAGGACCGGGCCGGTGAACGCCGATTTCCGGGCGCGACGATCCACACGGAAAGCAAAGCGTGCTGCAGCCCCCATCATGGCTGAAATGGAACCGGATGCACCGACCAAAGGGACAGCCGATGAAGGATGCAGTACAAAGTGAAGCGCTACCGCAGAAAGCGCACCTGCCACCCAGAAAAGCAGAAAGCGTGCAGTGCCGATCCGATGGGCAAGCGGTGATCCAAACGCGGCAAGCCAGATCATGTTGACCAACAGGTGCCCCCAGCTTCCATGAAGCAGGGAATAGGTAACCGGACTGATCGCGGCATAAAGGTCGAATGCGACCTGTCCCGTGTAACGAATGGGCAGAAAGGCAAAATGCAGCAGCAACCAGAACTGCTGCTCAATGTTCAGCCACCAGGCCTCCGCTGCATAAATGGCGATGCATAAAAGGCCGATCCCGGTAACAGCAGGCGCCAGATTGAACATCGGTTCATGTTCGAGACTGCCTCCGGGCGGTGCGCCCTGGGGTGTAGCAGCCGAGTTCGTGTCGTCTTCAAATCGATCCATGATTTTGCCTAGCAGACCCGTTGGTCAGAAAAAAGCCGCCCAGGCGAAACAACCTGAACGGCTTTGTCGAGCCCCCCTGCCGGTCCTTGTTTCGAACATCGGCCCTGCCCGGTGAAATTGATTCGATCCTGCTGACGGAAAAACCGTGCCAGCCACGTATCGCACACGCAATCGAAACCATTTTTTAACCTTAACAAAACGCTCGGGCGAAGAAGTCGGATCGCTTTGGCACGCAACCTGCAGCCATCCACATGTCGCTATTGAAAATGCCCGCACCTGTCCGCCTATGAGACAGGCCCGGGCCGAAAGTAAGGAGCCAAGAGGCATGAGACATGATGGTTCAGTAACATTGTTCCAATATTGGAACAGGTTGCGCGGCGACCGTCCCGCGCCCAGGCGCACCGAAGTCGAGCCGGCCGAGATTAAAACGCTGCTGGCGGATACTTTCATTCTTGAAAAGGATGCGCGCGGTGAAGCGGTGTTCCGCCTTGCAGGCACGCGTCTTTGCGCAACGTTCGGCAAGGAACTGAAGGGGCTGTCTTTCGCATCCTTGTGGTCGGGCCGCGACCAGGCGGTTGTCGGAAAACTGGCACGCAGCGCTTTCGACATGAAGGCGGTCGTCGTCCTGACTTTCACCGGAAAGAATGAAGGCGGCGATACGGCCCCATTCGAACTCCTTCTGCTTCCCCTGGAAGGTGGAATGGAAAGCCCCCGGGCAATGGGGTCACTTCTGGCGTGCGAAAAACCGTTCTGGCTGGGCGCAGAAACCATCATTGACTGTGAGGTGACGTCGCTGCGGGTGATCGATGCCGATCGCGAACCATTGTTTCTGAAGAACCGGCCGGCAGTGGAAGTGCCTCCTCTCGTGCCCGAACGACGCTCGATCACGGACAGCCTCATAGAGCCCGGCCGGGGCCGTCGTTTCCGCCACCTTGTCGTTTTCGATGGCGGCCGCAACGAAAATTGACCTCTTACGGCTTGTTAACTGCTCCGGCTTAGTATTGCGCTGCAAATTTCGGTAGCCGAACCACCAGAGCGAAGAGCCACATAATCATGTCATTGGCGACTAACCGGTCCGTTCTAGAAGACGAGCGTCGCAGCTTTCAGCGCGTCAAGGTCTCGATCTATGGCCGGTTCATGCTGGAGGACCGGAGCGAACACGCATGCCGCGTGACCGACATGTCGCCAGGCGATGTGTGCCTCGTCACCCAGCGCTCCGGAACACAGGGCGAACGTGTGATCGCATATCTCGATCACATCGGTCGGATCGAAGGCAAGATCATTCGCGCCGGTTCAGACGGATTTGCAATGACGGTTGTCGCCTCCGACCGCAAACGCGACAAACTGGCAGCCCAGTTGACCTGGCTTGCAAACAAGCACGAACTGGACCTGCCCGAAGACCGGCGCCACGAGCGCATCGCTCCACGCAACCCGATCAGTGTTCTGCGCCTGCCTGACGGACGCGAATATCGTTGCCGGATCATCGACCTGTCTCTATCCGGTGCTGCCATTGAATGCGAGGTCAAGCCTGAGCGAGGTACCCAGGTTCATCTGGGCACCATGCGCGGTCAGGTGGTTCGCATGTTCGATGACGGCGTGGCAATCGAATTTGCAAGCATTCAGAACCGTCAGGCACTTGAAGCAGAGTTTTCGCTACCTGGTGACATCTGACCGCGTGGTCGAACTCAGAACGAACACGCTTCTGAGGCCGCGATACGGGCTGCCCTCTCAAGGTGCGATAATTCCGCCTTCCACCCGGCCACATCCGCCCTGAAGACGGATCGGGCGCCGCACCCATTGCTCCTGCGCGGGCCCCCACCTCGATATTTTCGGGCAATTGTCTCCTCCTTAAACGGGGCGACCGATGACGTCGTCAACCGAAACACCCTCGCCACCTCAGGCAAGCCCTGCAGCGTCACCACGCCCAAAAGCATTTCGTTACAATTTTAGGAAAATTCTATTCAAATACATCTCAAAATTTATTCTTATTGATTTCAAATACAGATACAATTTGTCGAGAGTTATACTTCCGACTTTTGCCTGGAATAAATTCGTCTCTGCGATTGTCTCCTCAAACGGGGAGAAAATACCATGGGGCATACACGAAGCGCACGGCTGCTTGCCGCTGCCGCACTGGCATTCGCAGCACTCACGGGGAGTGCATTTGCCACACCAAACTTCATGAGGGTCGGTGGACTGACAAGCCAGCCTATCGGCCACTATCAGCTTTGCCAGCGGGAGCCGGTCGAGTGTCGTCAGGCAACACCGCAGGCGCGGCCGCTCAACCTGACGCGTGACCTCTGGAAAACGATCATCAACGTCAACAATGCCGTCAACTCGACGGTGATGCCGCGCACCGACATGGAAATGTGGGGCATTGAAGAGTACTGGTCATACCCACAGGAGTTTGGTGACTGCGAAGATTACGTTCTGGAGAAGCGCCGCCGCCTCATCCAGGCTGGTGTTCCGGCAGGCAATCTTCTGATCACGGTCGTTCGCCAGCCCAATGGCGACGGACACGCCGTCCTCACCGTGGTCACCAACATGGGTGACTATATTCTGGACAATCTGGAAGCGCGCGTTTCTGTTTGGACCGACACGGACTATACTTACCTAAAGCGGCAGGCGGCGACGCACTCCGGCAAGTGGGTCAGCATCAATGATGGACGATCCATGGCAGTTGGCAGCGTTGCCTCAAACCGCTGAACTATTCCATAATCATGGGCGCAACGGACGGGATGCGCCCATGATCTTCTGATATATGCGAATGGTCGGCGCCCTCTCCACGGGCGGACCGTTCATTCTGGGACACCCGGTCGAGTCCCCACCTCCCCGTCCCCAACGACCGGGTCTAGGAGCCGGCCCACCCCATGGGTCGGCTCCGCTTTTTCCAGCGCTCACACCTCCCGCAAATCGCCCAGAAAGCGGCGCGCGTTTTCCACATAGTGACTTGCGGACCATTTCAGCCCGCGCACGGCTTCTTCATCGAGCTCTCGAACGACCTTGGCGGGCGAACCGACGACAAGCGAATTGTCGGGAATCTTCTTGTTCTCGGTGACCAGGGCCCCGGCTCCCACGAGGCAGTTCCTGCCGATCTCCGCGCCGTTCAAAACGATGGCACCCATCCCGACCAGGCTGTTCTCGCCAATATGGCAGCCATGAAGAATTGCCCGATGGCCAATCGTGCACCCCGCTCCCACAACCAGCGGAAATCCCATATCCGTATGCAGAACGGAGTGCTCCTGAATGTTCGTGTTGTCGCCAATATCAATAAGCTCATTGTCTCCACGCAGGACGGCACCAAACCAAATGCCCACGTGACGGCCGAGACGCACACGGCCAATAACCGAGGCGTCCGGTGCGATCCAGTTGGTCGCTCTTTCCTCGAAAACGGGGGTCTCGCCCGCCAACCCATAAACCGGCATCTATCACTCCAGACTCTAGAAATCGTGCCACTGTAAATCAGCAGAAGCTGAAGCTGAAGCATCAGGACTGCCCTCAAGTTCCCCTCGCGCCTGGCCGCCACCACCGAGCGCTCGATCGACACCTGTCTCTCTCTCAGGTTTTGGAACCCATTTACCAGCACAAGCCCAAGTTTTATTGGCAGACTGGTAAGTGTCGACGGTGATTCTTCATTCTGGCAAAATCGGGCTTGAGGATGTGAAACCTGCAATGGAAGAAAACTGGCTGTCCCGGGATCAAAGCTCCGATTCGCGAAGAAGCCGTTTCGCGGTGCGCATCTCTCAGGCGTGCCTTGTTCTTCTGTTCCTGTCGCTAGGCATTCTTGCCTTCGCCTTCTGGTACGGCGATTCCCTGTCGAATGGCGGCCATACAGCATCCACGCAGAAACGAGAAATCGTCATAAGAAACAACGTATTGACGGTTCCCGAAAACGCGATACGCTTTCGAGAAGCGCGACGGGATGGCGTCACGCTCCGCCTGGACCTTTACCTGGCCTGGCCCGAACTGGAGGGTTTTACCCCCGAACGCAGAGCCGATTTCAATCACGTGGACCAGTCCCGGAATATCATTTTCCTTGCCTTTGAATCCCAGGTCATGTCGCGTGATATGAGCAATCGCCTGGAGCCCGTCTACCGACAGGTTATCGAGGCGCGTTCCGTGCAGGGCCCCAATGGCATTCGCTTTCACCGATTCACGAAGGAATCCGGTTATGCCGGTGAAGTCCTGGCAATCGGAGACATCGGTGTGGGGGTCCCCCCATTCGTCGCAAGGTGCATAACCGGTCCTGCCGCACGTGAAGCGCTGGCGCCCTGCGACAGAGACGTGAATGTTGGCAACGGGCTCAGCCTGACCTATCGGTTTCCAGCCTCACTCCTTGCGGAATGGCAGCGTCTGGATGACGCAATCCTGGGGAAGGTAAACAGCTTCCTTCACGCTCCGGGCTAGAGCATTTCCGCTTTTCTCCAAGTCGCGAAAATACTCTATCTTTTTGTTTTTACGCAATTTCGGGCAGAAAATCGGTTCCCGCTCTTCTGGAGTTGCCCTAGCGGTCAGCGGTGTTCATTTTACCGCCAATATCAGGTTTTGCGCTCAATCTGACGAAAAGAACCGCCGTCGCATGACAAAGGAAAACCCGCGGGCTGGAAGCCTGCGGGCCCGAATGTGATTCCACGCCTGATGCCTGGAACGGGCAATTTCAAAGATCGATATCGAGTATCGCCATCGAAAAATTGTAAGACAGCTCGCCCTCATCCTCGTCTTTGAAGATAATGCCGAGAAACTCATCTCCCAGATAGAGCTCACTGGAATCATCCTTGCGCGGGCGTGCTTTCACGCTCAGAGCCGGGTTGTTGAAGGTCCTTTTGAAATAGGCTTCAAGCTTTCTGATTTCCTCGGGATTCAAGAAACGTCTCCAGTGCCTCGCGCATGAGCTGGACATTCCCATCGGGAGACCAGATGCGCTACTTCAGTTTTTCGACAATGCCGCCACATTCCAACGAACAGCAGCCAGCATTGCCACGGTGGCGCGCTTCTGACATGAGCCCGGCGCCAGTGTAAACCCTCAAACCCGGATTTCAGCGGGAAAGCACCTGTGTGTGGAGCAATATCCCGCCACGCCGGGCCCATCACCCCGCGCCGTCACGCAGTATCTGATCCATGGAGCGCGAAGGCTCGCTGCACCCGGATTCCCCCACGACCCGCGCCGGCACGCCAGCAACCGTCGTGGCCGAGGGAACATCGTTCAACACCACCGAACCGGCGGCGACGCGCGCACAATGTCCAACTTCGATATTGCCCAGGATTTTCGCTCCCGCACCAACAAGTACACCGTGACGGATCTTGGGATGCCGGTCCCCGGTTTCCTTGCCGGTACCACCCAGCGTCACCGCGTGTAGAAGAGAAACGTCGTCCTCAACGACAGCGGTCTCTCCAATCACGACACCTGTCGCATGGTCGATGAAAATGCCCTTGCCCATGCGCGCTGCAGGGTTAATGTCTGTCTGAAACACGACTGATGAACGGCTCTGAAGATAGAGAGCGAAATCCCTGCGCCCTTCGTGCCACAGCCAGTGCGCAAGCCGGTGCGTCTGGATGGCATGGAAACCCTTGAAATAGAGTACGGGCATCAAGAACCGGTCGCAGGCCGGGTCGCGGTCATAGCACGCCTGAATATCGACACGCACGACCGTGCGCCACTCAGGCTCGGCCTCAAGCATGGCGTGGAACGTCTGGCGGATGAGGTCCGCCCCCATATCCGGATGGTCGAGGCGCTCGGCCACGCGATGTATGACCGCACTTTCGAGATCGTCGTGGTTCAGAATGGTCGCATAAAGAAATGCGGCCAAGAGTGGATCATTCGCAACAGCGGTTTCCGCCTCTTCACGCACAGCGTACCAGATCGGGTCAAGGGGCTGTGGCGCGCTCTTTCCGGAACTGCGCTGCCGAATGGAATTCTGTGCGTTCATGGGATTTCTCCGCCGGCATCATAACTTGCCTTGTGCCCAAACATACGTCAGAAGCCTTGTTAATTGAACCGCTAAATCATCACTCGAGCGTCAGGAATATTGAAGCATGGCAGAAACCACGTCTTCTGTTGAGCCCGGTTTACGCCTCTCGGTTACGCAGGGGGTCGCTACGCTTCTGCTTGCTAGACCGAGCAAGATGAACGCGATTTCTCAGACGATGTGGAAGGAGCTGATCGCCGCGATCGAAAGCCTGGAGGCGAACAAATCCGTCCGGGTGATCATTCTGCGCGGGGACGGAGACAATTTCTGTGCGGGTGCCGACATATCGGAATTCGATACCGTTCGGGGCAATGCCGAGACAGCACGGGCGTATGAAAACCTGAATGCCCGTGCCTTCGCGGCAATCCGCAATACAAGGCTCCCCACGCTTGCCGCGATTTCTGGTGTCTGCTTTGGCGGCGGCTTCGGACTGGCTGCGGCCTGTGATCTGCGCATTTCAACGCCCGACGCCCTGTTCTCCGTGCCTGCAGCACGCCTTGGGCTCGCCTATCCGGTCGAAGCGATGGGCGATATCGTCGCCACGGCCGGTGCGCAGATGGCACGATATCTCACCTTCACGGGTGCGCGCATCGATGCCGCCCGGGCACGCGAATGCGGCTTCATTCTCGAAATCGTTCCCACCGACGTGCTCATCCGGCGAGCAAGCGAGATCGCCGCAACCATCGCCAGCAATGCGCCCCTGTCGATCAGTGCATCCAAGGCATCCATCACCGCCGCACTCTCATGCCGACCGGAAGATGTCCAAAGAGCCCAGACAATCGGAGACATGACATTCGAAAGCACTGACTATGCGGAGGGGCGTCGGGCGTTTCGTGAAAGCAGGCCGCCAAGGTTTGGGGGCAGCTGACCGCCTACGCAGCCTGATCGCAGTCAAGAAATTTCAGGACCTCGTCTGCAAAAACATCGTTTCGGTCCCCGGCCACCATGTGTCCGGCGCCCCCCACGTCCACATAGGAGGCAGAGGGTGTGAGTGAAACGAATTCACGGGCATGCGCTTCACGCACCAGCTCCGAACGCACACCCCGCACGAGCAGGACCGGCAGTTTCAGCTGCGGCAGGCCCGACATCAGCTCCTGCATGAGATCCTCTGCCCCATGGTTGATGCTTCTGTCGCCCTTGATAAAGGCTGGGTCCCAGTGCCATCGATAACGACCATCCGGATCCAGCCTCAGATTTTTGCGCAGGCCCTCCAGCGAACGGGGGGGCGCGCGATTGGGCAAATAGGCAGCAATCGCATCGGCGGCCTCTTCAAGGGAAGCAAATCCCTCTTCCATGCGGGCGCCCATGAAGCCCTGGATCCTGTCGACGCCCGAGCGCTCGAGCCTAGGCGTGATATCGACGAGGACCAGTGCCTCGAGAAGTGGCCCTTCATGCATTTCCGCCGTCAGGGACGCCAAACCGCCGAGCGAGGCCCCCGACCGCCGAGGGGCGCGCGTGAAAACGCTCCTCAACCTGTCGAAACAGCGTGGCGGCGTCCTCACCGTAGTGGTGAAAGCCATAGTTGCCGCTTTTCACCCAAGCGCTTTCTCCATGACCGCGCTGGTCAATCACGATTGCGCGCATGCCGCGCTCGGCTACTGAGCGCGCCGTTGCATCCCAGGCACGCCTTGTCTGCCCGCCACCATGCAGAAACACCACCGGGCGCCCGCCACCATCCCAAATGTCGGCTGCCAGCCCGTTTCCTTCTACACCGGTGAACGTGGTCCCTTCAGGCTTCATCGAGCGGATGCTCCTTCAGGAACTCCAGAGCACGAGCCTTGAAGGTGCGATCACCGACCGCAAGCATGTGGTCGCGCCGCTCAATGGAGAACGCCTCGCCGGCTGGCAACAGATTGGCCAGTCCTTCCGCAGAGCCGGCAATGTCATCACGTGTACCGACAGCAACCAGTGCCGGAGCATCGATACGCGCGGCATCGGCAGCACTGAGCAATTCACGCGAGGTGGCGATACACGCGGCAAGCGCCCTGCGATCGCTCTTCGTCTGATCCGCAAACTTGCGGAACATCATTCCCCGTTCCGAAACGATCTTGTCCGGGTCATCGGCGAGAAGCGCTTCAGCGATCTCATCCCAGTCTCCAACGCCCTCAACCATGCCAAGCCCCAGCCCGCCGAGGATCAGCGAGGCCACTTTATGAGGCGCCTCCAGGGCGAGAAAGGCAGAAATGCGTGCCCCCATCGAATAGCCCATGATATGGGCGCGCGGAATCTCCAGATGATCGAGCAGTGCGGCCGCATCAGCCGCCATTTTCCGGGGTGTGTAATCGGCCTTGTCATGGCTCTTCTGGGAGCGACCGTGTCCGCGATTGTCGAGCGCAAGAACCCGGTATCCGGCATCGCGCAGCGTTTTAACCCAGCCTGGAGCAACCCAGTTGACGAAATGCGTGGAAGCGAAGCCGTGGATGAGAAGGATGGGAACGCCCTTCCCCTCGTCTATGTAAGCAAGTTCGAAACCATCGTTACGAAAGGTCTGCATGTCAGGGAAACGCCAATGCCGGTTACTTTGCAACAGCCGACGCGATGCGCGGATGATGCACCTTGTCGCCGACCTTCATGCCCATCTTTTGCGCGGTTCCAGATTTGAGTTCAAGCACGAATTGCGATCTCACGTCCGGTGAAATCGAAGCGGTAGAAAAGGGAATTCCGGGCGCTATCGCCCGGACCTCTCCGCTCGAGCCAATAAAGATCAGATCCAGCGCCATTGGAGTATTCTGCATCCAGAACCCGTGCCTGCGCTCTGTGGAAAAGATGAAGAGCATCCCACGGTTGGCGGGCATTGACTGACGAAACATCAGGCCGCGCTGACGCTCACCCGGCTCGTCTGCAATCTCCACCTCGAACTCGATGCTGCCGTGCGCTGTGTCCACAACCAGGGGGGGCCGGGTCGACGGGCAGACGCATTGTTGTCCCATGAGTGATCCCATGAGCCATTCCCTGAGCCGGGCTCTCCGCATACCCCGCAACGAGAGCCAGCGCTATCAGACCGGCAAATCGGGAGCGAAACAACAGACGATTGAACAGATGCATCATTGTCGTCAGTTTCACTGCATCGCGAAAGCGACGTCAATGCGCAACGTTCAAAGTACCGTTGTCAGCGTGAATTTCTGTGGCAGAGAGGCCTTTTTCACCGGGACCGAAACGAACCACCACGACCTGACCGGGAACCAGCTCCGTCATCCCGGACTTTCGCACGATCTCGATATGCACGAAAATGTCTTCGGTGCCTTCGCCGCGGGTAACAAAGCCATACCCCTTGGCGCGATTGAACCACTTGACGATGGCCCGCTCCAGCTTGCTGGTCGGCTTGACGATCGCATGGGTCCTCGTCGGCTCGTCTTCGCTCGGCTGAACCGCCGTTGACAGGTCCATTGAGAGGACCTTCAAAGCATAAAGCCCCCTATCGCCCTTGCGCGCATAGCACTCGACGCGGGCCCCCTCGGGTGCGGTCTGGAACCCGTCCTTGCGCATGCAGGTTACGTGAAGTAGCACATCCCCATGCTCTTCGTTGTCGGGAAGAATGAAACCAAAGCCCTTTGCGACATCAAACCACTTGATCGAACCGGAGATTTCAACGTGTTCGCCGAGTTCTGCAGCGTTATCGACGCTCGCCGCGTTCTCGCCGGCATCATACGCTCTGGTTGTCGAGGACTTGTCGTCCATTCCATCAAGCCTTTTTTCAAGTCCGCCCGACTCACTGTGTAGTTCGAAGATAGCATTGGCACTTTGTGGCATAGCAAGACCCAGTTTTTGATTTTCAACAACAGGTGAAAACAAACCGAGTTGAGAGATTTCCGCAGTGCAGCACAATCAGTTAACGTGCAACATTGCCGAATGGCGCGGGTAGCCCCGCTGTATCTGATACGTAAACCCGAAAATGAGGACAAAGATGCGATATCTGCACACCATGGTCCGCGTGAAGAATCTCGAGGAATCACTGGATTTCTACTGCAACAAGCTTGGCCTCACCGAGGTTCGTCGTTCAGAAAACGAGAAAGGCCGTTTCACCCTCGTGTTCTTATCGGCGCCGGAAGATGAAGCGCGTGCGCTGGAAGAGCAGGCCCCACTGGTCGAGCTCACCTACAACTGGGATCCGGAAGAATATGCCGGGGGCCGGAACTTTGGCCACCTTGCCTATGAAGTCGATGACATCTACGCCCTGTGCGACCGGCTGATGAGTGCCGGTATCACGATCAACCGCCCTCCGCGTGACGGGCGCATGGCCTTCATCCGTTCACCTGATGGCATTTCGATTGAACTCTTGCAGAAAGGCGGAGCGAAGGAACCGAGAGAACCCTGGGCATCCATGAAGAATACCGGCAGCTGGTAATCTTCGCGCATGCGCCGCGTGCGGAATGCCGTGCGCGGCGTATTTGCCTCACTGTCGACCCATGCTAACAGCAAAGGTCCGTTCATCGCCGAAGGGGGGAGACACGCATGAAAGAGGTGCTTCTGGAACTGGAGCGTCGCCGCCTCGCGGCGCGAGAAGGTGGTGGGAAACGCCGCATTGAGGCCCAGCACGCCAAGGGGAAGCTGACCGCGCGCGAGCGCATCGAGACGTTTCTCGACGAAGGCTCCTTCGAAGAGTTTGACATGTTCGTCGAACACAGATCCACCGATTTCGGCATGGAAAAGACCCGCATCTCAGGCGATGGTGTCGTCACGGGCTGGGGCACAGTCAACGGCCGCACTGTATTCGTTTTTGCCAAGGATTTCACCGTCTTCGGCGGATCTCTTTCCGAGGCACATGCAGAAAAAGTGGTCAAGGTCCAGGAAATGGCCCTAAAGAACCGCGCTCCCATTATCGGATTTTACGACGCTGGCGGTGCGCGCATTCAGGAAGGCGTCGCCGCTCTTGGCGGCTATGCCGAGATATTCCAGCGAAACGTTCTCGCTTCGGGCGTGATACCGCAAATATCTGTCATTATGGGTCCCTGCGCCGGTGGTGACGTCTATTCTCCGGCAATGACAGACTTCATCTTCATGGTCCGTGACACATCCTACATGTTCGTCACCGGTCCCGATGTGGTCAAAACGGTAACCAACGAAACCGTTACCGCGGAAGAGCTTGGCGGGGCCTCTGTCCATACGGTCAAATCGTCGATTGCCGATGGAGCCTATGACAATGATGTCGAAGCGCTCCTGCAGATGCGCAGGCTCATAGACTTCCTGCCCACTTCCAACACTGCGGACCTGCCCGAGATCGAGTGTTTTCAACCCATTTCTGAACCCGACCACTCGCTCGACCGGCTGGTTCCCGACAACGCCAACAAACCCTATGATATCCGCGAACTGATCCTGAAGACCTGCGATGAAGCCGATTTCTTCGAAATCCAGGCGTCATTCGCCAAAAACATTGTCACGGGTTTTGGCCGCGTGGAGGGGCGGACTGTGGGTTTCGTGGCCAATCAGCCGATGGTGCTCGCCGGCGTTCTGGATTCGGATGCTTCACGCAAGGCGGCTCGCTTCGTACGCTTCTGCGACTGCTTCAACATCCCCATCGTCACCTATGTCGACGTGCCGGGCTTCCTGCCTGGCACCGCGCAGGAATACGGTGGCCTTATCAAACATGGTGCCAAACTGCTCTTCGCCTATGCGGAAGCCACCGTCCCCAAAATTACCCTGATCACCCGAAAAGCCTTTGGCGGAGCTTACGATGTCATGGCATCGAAGCACCTGCGTGGCGACATAAATTACGCCTGGCCCTCCGCCCAGATTGCAGTCATGGGCGCCAAAGGTGCGGTTGAGATCATCTTTCGCAAGGACATTGACGATCCCGAGCAGATTGCGGCCCACACCCGCATGTATGAAGACAGGTTTCTATCTCCCTTCGTGGCGGCAGAACGCGGCTACATCGATGAAGTCATCATGCCGCACTCGACCCGGCAGCGCATCGCCCGCGCCTTGCGCATGCTGCGAAACAAGGATCTGCAGAACCCCTGGAAGAAACACGACAACATCCCGCTTTGATCGATCGTGTCGTTTCGCGGCTTCGTGCGAGGTGTCAGAAACTGCGCAGAGGCACGAACAGACAGATGGTTCGCGTATCATCCCGCCCGGCCACCGAGCACCAGTGAAACACGCCATCCGGCGAGTTGCGAACCCGCCTGTCCGTATAGGGAAGGAGTTCTCCCGTGACCTCTATGACGTATCCATCGGGCCCCTCCGAAACGGCGGCGTCCCTGATTTCGCGGCAGTCGCGATCCGAGCAGCAGGCGTAGGGATAACGCCAGCCGCGCTCTGCCTCATGGGCGACAGAACCATCAACAGTCAGCAAGGCCGCGACCAGGCAAAACATGCCCGCCTGAAGCAGGTCAGCAAGGGTGGATCCAGAGTTGAACATCGTCACCTCCTATGGGCTCCTCCCGTCTCCGAGTTTCGGCCCGATGCGTTAACGAGACATTAACCAACGCAATGCCGGTTCATGACCGGCCCCGCGCGAACTGGCTCACCAACGCCTTCTCATTGAATTCATATGTGGTTTTCTCGACCGCACAGCCAGTTCACATCACGCAAACGTTGACAATCGTGGCCTGCCGGTGTGGTCTGCCCGGCAAATAACGGCCGCGACCCGGTGGCTGACACTCGCAGGATCAAATCACCATGCCGAAAACCGATATCGCGCGCCGCGTTTACAATCACACATGGAAGCTTGATCCAATCTGCCGCAGTCTGCTCGACACGGACTTTTACAAGCTGCTCATGCTGCAGATGATCTGGGGCCTCTATCCTGATGTCGATGCCACTTTCTCACTCATCAACCGCAACAAATCGGTCCGGCTAGCGGACGAGATTGATGAGGGAGAACTCCGCGAGCAGCTCGATCACGCCCGCGCGATCAGTTTCTCCAAAAAAGAGATGATCTGGCTCGCAGGCAACACGTTCTATGGCAAGAAACAGATTTTCCAGCCCGAGTTCCTGCGTTGGCTCGCCGATTTCCGCCTACCCGAATATGAGCTCACACGGCGCGACGGACAGTTCGAGCTGCATTTTCATGGCAAGTGGATGGAGACCACCATGTGGGAAATCCCTGCCCTCGCCATCATCAATGAACTGCGTTCAAGAGCAGCGATGCGCTCTCTCGGTCGCTTCGAACTCGACGTGCTTTACGCGCGCGCCAAGGCCAAGGTCTGGACAAAGGTGGAGCGGCTGAAAAAACTGCCGAACATCAGGATTTCGGACTTTGGCACCAGACGCCGGCATTCCTTTCTTTGGCAGCGCTGGTGCGTGGAGGCATTGAAGGAAGGCATCGGAGACTCCTTTACCGGCACTTCCAACGTGCTTCTGGCAATGGATACGGACCTTGAAGCGCTTGGAACAAACGCGCATGAGCTGCCGATGGTGCTGGCCGCCCTTGCCCAGACGGACGAAGAGATCCTCGCTTCGCCCTACCGTGTCCTTCAGGACTGGCAAAGCTACTATGGCGGCAATCTCCTGATTGTTCTGCCCGATGCTTTTGGCACGGAAACATTTTTGCGCAACGCTCCGCCATGGGTCGCTGACTGGACCGGGTTCCGGCCAGACAGTGCACCGCCGATCGAGGGTGGCGAACGCATCATCGAGTTCTGGCGCAAGCATGGCAAGGACCCGCGCGACAAGCTGCTCATCTTCTCCGACGGGCTGGATGTCGACACGATAGAGGAAGCCTATCGCCACTTTGAAGGCAGGGTACGCATGGCGTTCGGCTGGGGTACCAACCTCACCAACGATTTCGAGGACTGCGCGCCCAAGGAGGTTGAAGGCCTGAAGGCGATTTCAGTGGTCTGCAAGGTCAGCACGGCCGATGGAAACCCGGCTGTCAAACTGTCCGACAACCCTCAAAAGGCCACCGGCGATCCTGCAGAGATCGAGCGCTACATCAGGCTTTTTGGCGCCCAGAACCGGGTGGAGCGGGCCGTCACGGTGTGACCATTCGCATCAAAGCGATGACGCGAGATCGCCTCCCCCGGAGCCCGGGAACACAATCCCGGTTTCCGAGGGCCACATTGCGTCAGATCACCCGTCTTCGAGCATCTCCTTCACCACAGTTGCAAGCTGCTTGAGGGAGAATGGTTTGGGCAGGAATCCGAACTGGGCATCCTCGGGCAGGTTCTTCGCAAAGGCGTCTTCTGCGTAGCCCGACACGAAGATGAACTTGATATCCGGTTGTACCTTGCGCAACTCGCCAAGCAGGGTCGGTCCGTCCATTTCCGGCATGACCACATCGGAAACGACGATATCAACCTTGCCGTCAAGTTCGTTGAAGATTTCAAGAGCCTCCACACCCGAGCTCGCTTCGTGAACCTCATATCCACGAGAGGAAAGCGCGCGCACACTGCCCATTCGAACAGCATCCTCGTCCTCGACGAGAAGCACACGCGCCGAACCGGAAAGGTCTCTGTTTTCTTCCTTCGCGCGCACTGCGGCATCGTTCTGTGCAGTCGCTTCCTCGGAAACTTTCTCCGCTTCGCTGGGGATGTGCCGCGGCAGGAAAATCCTGAAGGTTGTCCCCTTCCCGAGTTCGGAATCGCAGAAAATGAACCCACCCGTCTGCTTCACGATACCATAGACCATGGACAGCCCGAGCCCGGTCCCCTTGCCGACCTCTTTCGTGGTGAAGAACGGCTCGAAGATCTTCTTGATGGTTTCCTGATCTATACCCGTTCCGGAGTCGCTGACCTCAACCGAAACGTAATCGGCCGCAACGAGCTCGCGATATGGGAATTTTGCGCATTCCTCCGCACTCACATTGCGGGTGCGCACATGAAGTTTGCCCCCTTCCGGCATGGCGTCACGGGCGTTGACGGTGAGATTGACCACCACCTGCTCGAACTGGCCGATATCCGCCTTGACTGGCCAGAGGTCACGGCCATGCTCGATGGCGAGCGATATCTCGTTTCCAACAAGGCGCGCCAAGAGCATGCGAAGGTCTGCCAGGACATCGGTGAGGTTGAGCACTTCCGGACGCAGTGTCTGCCTGCGGGAGAACGCAAGAAGCTGTCGCACCAGTGAAGCGGCACGGTTGGCATTCTGCTTGATGTTCATGATGTCGGGGAAGGACGGGTCCGACGGGCGATGATTCGTCAAAAGCAGATCCGATGCCATAATGATGGCCGTCAGCACATTGTTGAAATCGTGTGCAATTCCGCCGGCAAGCTGGCCAACGGCCTGCATCTTCTGGCTCTGCGCCATCTGCGCTTCGAGCGCTTTTTGCTCGGTCGTCTCCACCGCATAGACGATGGCCGCTTCTTCCGCGCCTTCACCACCTTCGTGGTCCACGACGGGATTCACATAGAAGCGCACATGTCGCTCTTCATCATCGGGAAGCACGGTGTCGATGGGTGCGATTTCGGCCTGACGTTGCTTCGCCCGTTCCAGTGCGACGGCAAACGCTTCGTGATCATTCTGATGGATGACCGCATCAAGCCGGATGTTCCGTTCAAGCGCGTCACTGTCCACCACCCGTGAGAAAAGCGAAAGAAACGGTGCGTTGGTGCGCAGAATGCGTCCGTCGTGATCCACGGAGGCAATCGCCATGGGCGTGGAATTGAAGAAGCGCGTGAAGCGAACTTCGGAAGCCCGCAGATCCGCTGAAGCGTCTTCTCCCACCTGGCGGTTGAGAACAATGGTTCGGGTAGGGCCTACGGCACCCTCCCGGCTGGCCGTTACCCGATGCATGAAGCGAACCGGCAACACCTCACCGTCGATCGTGGAAAGGTCGAGATCGATCATTGCGTTGCGTGCTGTGCCGGGATCGGCTTTCACAGCATTGATCAGTGCCATGCCGTCACCGGCGACGATCTGTGGAAGCCGGACCGCGCCCGGAACAAAGTTGGCAAGATCGAGCCCCAGCCATTCGGCAAGTGTGGCGTTGATATAGGTGATGCGGCCATCGGGATCCGCAGCAAAAAAGCCGGCCGGTGCGTGATCGAGGTGATCGATTGCCTTTTGCAGATCGAGGAAAAAACGTTCCTGTTCTGCACGCTCTTCCGAGATATCGGCAATCTGCCAGGCTGAAACGGGCTGACGATAGCCCGGAAGTTTGAAGATTCGCGCCCAGGTGCGATACCAGCGTGCACCGAGGTGACTGCCGGGGCGAATGGATCGAGTAAGGCGAAACTCGCCATCGCCCGCGCGGCCGTCGCGCAGTCCGGCCGACAGCTTTTCGATCACCGGTGCCGCTTCAGGATTGTCGGAAAGAAGGCTGTCGACCGTTTTCACGTCAGCGACGGATGTCGCCCCGGTCATTTCTGCATAAGCATTGTTGGCATACAGGATGCGGCCCTTGGTGTCCGCAACCACGAGGCCCTCCTCCATGGAATCGACAAAGGCCCTCGACAGTTCGCTGCCCGCAGAACGCGGTGCCACCTGCACGAATCCGATTGCAGTGGCAAACAGAAAGCCGACTCCGATCATCGCCAGCACGCCAAGAAGGCCAAGCAGGAAAGGGTCTCCTAGGCTGTCGCGAAAAACGGAAAACGCGACCGCCGAAAGCGTGAGGATGACGATGAATATGATCAGCCGCGCAATGGCGCCCGGCCGAGAGCTCTGGTCAACAATCGGTGCTGCGTGGATTTCTCCCCCGGTGTGCCTTGCCATTCGTTTCCCGTCTGTCGCGCCCAGTTCTTGCCGGGCTCCACGTGACCCGGTCTCTTCCGGATATATCAGGGCTCCCGGCATCTGCAAGCTTACACGTGTAATCGAAACGCAAATCGCCATTCTTTGCCCGAATTGTGCTGCTGAATGGCGATGACGGACCGTGGCAAAGCACAAAATCCAGGACCGGGCGGGTTGCCGCTCAACCAGGTGATGCCTAATTTGGCCCGAACGCCATAGAAGGGAGCAAATGCATGAACGACTGGCTCGTGGGAATTTTTGGTGAAGCGTATGCGACCGCAGCGTTCTGGACGATCATCCTTCTCGCCGTTGCGATTGTCCTTCTCGTGTTTCTACGCGCCAATCGGCGTTTCACCTCGGGTACCTTCATTTCCGGAGGCCGAAACCGGCAGCCGCGCCTTGGCGTCACCGATGCCACACCGGTGGACAATCACCGGCGTCTTGTTCTGGTCCGGCGTGACAACGTCGAACATCTCATTCTGATCGGCGGCCCGAGCGATGTCGTCATTGAAAGCGACATCCCGATACCGGCTCGGGACCTTGAAGAAACGGTCACCACAGCAGAGACAGTTCCGATTGTCGGGGAGACGGTCGAGCGTGTTGCACACGACCTCTCCACACAGGCAGACGCGCCCCGTCTCGACCCCGTGAGCGAGCCCCGTTCACCGCAGCCGGCGGCGCCGGCTGCCCCTCGCCCCGAGCGACGCTCTGCACCTGCGGCACACGGTTTCAGGACCGTTTCCAGGTCGACCGTGCCACCCGCCCAGGCTCCAACACGCTACCCGGTGAATGATCGCAGAGAACCCGTTCAGTCCAGCCAACCCGTACGCGCTCCCGACATCGAAGCTCCCTCGGAGGCAACTCAAAGCGCTGCAGCATCCGCACGTCCCGTTGCCCCGACGACACCAGCGGGGACGTCAGCAACCCCGGTCGCTGAAAACCGACCAACAGCGGTTTCAGAGCCTTCACTCATGGCAGAACACAATTCGACGCAGCTCGAAAACACACTCGAAGACGAGATGAGCCGCCTTCTTGAGGAAATGTCCGAGCAGAAGCACTGAACAGGCACCTATACGGCAGCCGAAGCACGGGAACCGGTCTTCAAAAGAAGGTGTTGGCAAAAAAAAGCGCCAGCCTTGAGGCATGGCGCATACAATGGACAGATGTTGCCGGCCGCAGGACCGACGTTTCCGTCTGTCAGTCGTCGCGATAAACCTTCTCGCGGCGTTCATGACGCTCTTGCGCCTCGATCGACAAGGTTGCGATCGGACGCGCATCCAGACGTTTCAGAGAGATCGGTTCTCCTGTCTCCTCGCAATAACCGTACGTGCCTTCCTCAATCCGCTGCAGGGCAGCGTCAATCTTGGAAATCAGCTTGCGTTGACGGTCGCGAGCCCGCAGTTCGATTGCGCGGTCGGTCTCCGACGACGCACGATCAGCCAGGTCGGGATGGTTGGCGTTCTCCTGTTGTAGTGCATCGAGGGTCTCACGCGCTTCCTTTAGAATATCGCTTTTCCAACGCAACAATTTCGCACGGAAATAGGAGCGTTGGCGCTCATTCATGAAGGGTTCGTCCTCGGTGGGCACGTATTCGGTATTACTGAGCTCATTCATCGAGTCACCCTGAGATGTTTTGACGCCCGCGCCTATATATTCACGGTCCCCCACAACCACAAGCACAAAGGCGCCATGGTTCACGCTTTTGTTAAAAGCGTCGGAAAACGTGGATATCCACTGCACCGGACAGGCGTTCCGTATAGACTTTGCGTTGAACAGAAATCAGCAAGGGATACGAAATGAAGGGAAAAACAGCGCTTTTGTCCGAAATCGAATGGTATTCCGAAAATTCTCCGGCACAATTTTCCGGTTTTGCGTGATGCCGCGTCTTTTCCTCCTTCGCCATGCCAAAGCCGGATGGGCAGCACCGGGGATTTCCGATTTCGACCGAGGGCCTCACCCAGTCTGGACAATCCGACGCCAAAGCTCTCGGCCTTCGCATGCGCATGGCAGGCTTTCTCCCCGATGTAATCCTGTGCTCGACGGCGCGACGTGCGGTGGAAACGCTGGAAAACCTCACCTCCACACTGAGTTCACAGCAACTGCAAACCCAATTCCATGCCGAACTCTACAATTCTGATGCGCTTGACTATGTCTGCGCCGTCCAAGAAGCACCGATCGGAGACAACATCCTGGTTATCGGGCACAATCCCATGATGGAGGATGTGGTGTTTGAGCTTTCCTCATCCCGAAGCAATGCAACCGCACTCAATGAAGCGACTTCAGGGTTTCCCACATGTGCGCTTGCGGTTTTGTCCTTCTCCTTACCACTGGCAGAGATCGGGACGCGGAGCGGACGGCTGGAGGCGTTCCTGAAACCACCGCACGATCGGTAAGTACTTTCCAGCGGGCTGCTCTACAACCGCCTTCCCTGAAGTCCTATATGCAAACTCTTGTCTCGTTTGAGGATTTTGCCCTTTGGCTTCATTGACGACCTACACGGATGAGGCGCGGATTGCGCTCGACACGCTGGCAGACCGCGCGACCAGCTTCATTTCCCCGTCGCTGCGTATCGGGGTCACGGGGCTTTCACGGGCCGGCAAGACCGTTTTCATCACCGCCCTGGTACACAATCTGCTCCACGGTGGCCGCCTTCCTCTTTTCCAAGCGCAGGCTTCCGGACGAATTTCCCGTGCCTATCTGGAGCATCAACCCGACGACGCGGTTCCCAGATTTCAGTATGAGGATCACATTGCCGCCCTGGTCAACGATCGGATCTGGCCGGCCTCCACGCGGGCGATATCAGAATTGCGCCTCACGGTTGAATTCGAATCGGCATCGGCCTGGAATCGGCTCCTCTCACGCGGGAAACTTTCGTTCGATATTGTCGACTACCCAGGCGAGTGGCTGCTCGACCTGCCGCTTCTCGCCAAGGATTTTGGAACGTTCAGTCGCGAAGCACTGGACATGGCCAGACTTCCGGTGCGGTCCGAGCTTTCGGCCGATTGGCAGGCACTCACAAGCGGGATCGACCCAGCAGAGCCCGGCGATGAGATGACAGCGCGCAAGCTGTTCGAGGCGTTTTCCTCATATCTGCGCGCCTGCCGGGCGGATCACCGAGCGCTGTCGACACTTCCCCCCGGCCGGTTTCTGATGCCCGGCGATCTGGAGGGGTCGCCAGCGCTGACATTTGCGCCGCTTTTGGTTGATCCCGGCTCCCGACCTGCCCCCGGCTCTATGCATGCCATGATGGAAAGGCGGTACGAAGCCTACAAGAATCACGTCATACGCCCGTTTTTTCGCGAACACATCGCCCGGCTCGATCGGCAGATCGTGTTGATCGACGCCATGCAGGCGATGAATGCAGGCAGTGAAGCGGTCGGTGATCTGGAGCGGTCGCTGACCGAAATCCTGTCCTGCTTCCGCCCCGGGCGAGGCAACCTCCTGACCGGCCTGTTCTCGCACCGGATCGACAGAATTCTGATCGCGGCCACGAAAGCAGACCATATTCATCACGAAAGCCATGACCGGTTGCAGGCGATCGTGAGGCGGTTGGCCGACCGGGCAATTGCCCGCGCCGATTTCTCCGGCGCCAATGTTGACGTCCTGGCAATGGCGGCCGTGCGTGCCACCCGCGAAGGCAGCGTACGTCAGGGCAAAGAAACGCTACCGGTTATCATAGGCACACCGCTCAAAGGCGAGAAAATCGCTGGCGACATATTTGACGGTGAAACCGAAACCGCAATTTTCCCCGGCGATCTGCCGGAGAAGCCTGGACTGATTTTCCAGAGCAAGACTTCGCAAACCGGTCCGGATTCAGCGGTCGACGAACAGCTACGCTTCGTGCGGTTTCGCCCACCCAGCCTGGAACGCACAGCGGAAGGACTTAAGCTTTCCCTGCCCCATATCAGGCTCGACCGCGCCCTACAGTTTCTTGTCGGAGATCATCTCGCATGAGCAGAGCACCTGCGTCTTTTCGCGTTGAACCGGCCAAGCAGAGTGCGCCGCGAAAGTCGGCGCCAAAACGCAAACCCAAGGCCCTGCCTCCTGAAAAAGCCATCGCAGTCGTGGCGATGGATGACGATTATTTCGGCAAACCCGATCTCGATGCAGGTTCTCCTCCGCCATTGCCGCCGCGTCGTCGTGGGATGCTGGGGAGAATCCTGATTGCCGCCATGGGGCTCCTTGTCTCGCTCGCAATCGGGCTTTGGATCGACGGCCTGGTGCGGGATCTTTTCAATCGCGCTGACTGGCTTGGCTGGCTGGCACTTTCTGCCGCCGCCATCGCACTTCTGGCGTTTCTGGCACTGCTGATCCGCGAGGCGCTTGCCATTGTTCGGCTGTCCTCAATGGAAGCGATACGTCGCGAAGCCACATCGGCCATTGCGAGCAACGACGCGCGCCAAGCGCGGCAAACCTTGAAAAAACTCACTCAACTGCTCGCCGGAAAGCCCGAAACCGCGGCAGGTCGAAGAGCGATTGAGCAGCTGGACGGAGACATTATCGATGGTGCGGATCTGCTGTCAGTCGCCGAGAAGCAATTGCTCGCACCGCTTGATGCGTTGGCGCGCGTTCAGACCCTCAATGCGGCTAAACGCGTTTCGGTCGTAACCGCCGTCTCTCCCCGTGCGCTGGTCGACATCATCTATGTTTTGTTCGAAGCAGCACGGCTGACAAGGCGGATCGCGGACCTTTATGGCGCCCGCCCCGGCTTTCTGGGTTTCATGCGGCTTGTCCGCAGCATTCTCGCTCATCTGGCGATCACCGGTTCAATGGCAGCCGGCGAAACACTCGTCCAGCAGGTTGTGGGACATGGACTTGCAGCGCGTCTTTCCGCCAAACTCGGCGAAGGCGTGGTGAACGGGATGATGACGGCACGGATAGGAATTGCGGCCATGGAGGCAGCGCGGCCCCCTGCCATTCAACGCCGAACAGCGCCCGGGCGTCGGGGATTTTCTCAAAGCGCTCACGCGTTTCACTGCCAGTGAAACAACGGCCAACAACAAATCGAAATCCGAACCGGCAAAAGATGGACGCTGATAATCACTCAATCCTGATACAACAGGGCGACAGCAGGTTTTGATCAGCGGCGACTGCCACGAATCAGCAGCTCATGGTAGACAAAGCCTTAACCAATCTGCTGCAGACTTCGCTGTGGTAGTTTGTTTCAATCTGTTCTGGTTTTTTCGCTCATGCTGAAATTCGCTTTCAAGCTCGCGGTTCTCGTCGCTGCAGCAGCCCCGATTTCCGGTCTGGCCGGCACGGCAGAGGCATCCGAAAGGGAGCGGCGCTTCTTCCAGTCAGTGGAGGGAAGCTGGTCTGGCCCCGGCGAGATTGTGGCGGGAAAATACAAGGGCACCAAATTCGTCTGCAATTTTGCTGGCGACACGCCTGACAAGAAGATCGGCATGGACCTTGATGGCAGCTGCCGCGTGGGCGTGTTCACCCAGCCCATGAGGGCCACCGTGGTGCGCTCAAACGGCGTTTATCGAGGTACTTTTCTCGATGGCGCAGCCGGCAAGGGTCTCGATGTTACGGAAGGCAAGGTCATCGGAAACGACGTGGTCTTCGCACTTCATCGCTCTTCACTGAGCGGTGCGATGCGCGCCCGGATCAGCAACAACAACACCATGCACATCACAATTTCGGTGAAGGTAAACGACGATATGGTGCCAGTTGTAGGAATGAAGCTGAAGCGCACCGGTTCAGGCGGCATAAAGGCCATCGCGCGCCAGTAGAAAGTTCAGCTACGAACAACGCCCCGGCACCGATTGTTTTCAAGGGCAACCATTATCCAGAATGCGGCGACCAGCCGCATTTTTCGAGCTCACACTCCGCCACCAACCACCATCAGCGGTCATGCGCTGCATGCCGGAGCGATCAAGCTCTTCAAGGCGATCGCTTATGTTCCGGCCCTCCAACTCCATCTGCGGAGCAATCTCGGCGAGAGGAGCCAGAACAAACGCGCGTTCCGCCATTCTCGGGTGCGGGATCGCAAGCCCATCCTCATCGACACGCAGATGTCCGTAAAGCAGGACATCGACATCGATTGGCCTTGGTCCCCAGCGCTCGCCGCGAGTGCGCTTCAATGCGCGTTCGATTTTGAGGCACTCATCCAGAAGTGCCCGCGGAGAAAGCTCGGTGCTGATTTGCGCCACCGCATTCAGGAAATCCGGTTGATCGAGCTTGCCCCAGGGGGGCGTGCGATAGATCGAAGACACAGAAAGCACCTGTGTGTCCTCTCTCTCATCGAGGGCCTGCAGAACAAGCTGCATCGCTCGCTGCGGATCTCCGATGTTTCCGCCCAGCCCCAGATAGGAACCCGTTGTCGTGCTCATTCTACTGGGGCCACGCCACGGTGACCTCCACATGGTCCAGCACCCCTGGAACCGGTGCATTGGGCTTGCGAATGGTGATCTCGGAACGCGCAATCTGAGGAAACCTTGAGGCCAGAGTCCTTGCCACTTCAAGAGCCAGAGCCTCGATGAGAAAGCGCCGTTTGCCTGCAACGATTTCTTCAATGACCTTGAATGCCGCGCCGTAATCGACCGTGCCCTCCAGAGAATCGTCGCTGAGCGCCCTGCCCGCATCCACATGCAGCTCGGCATCCACGTAAAAACGCTGGCCAAGGCGCTCTTCTTCGTCGTGAACACCATGACGTGCAAAGAATGCGCAATTCTTCATTCGGATTACATAGATCATCGCTTCTCCGCCTGTTCTCGCGCCGCCAGCATAGCATCGGCCACCGCCAATGCGTCACGGTTGATTGCGACATCGTGGACCCGAAACACGGCCGCCCCCTTGCAACGCAGGATCGCGCTCGTGGCTGCAGTGGCGACATCCCGCTCGCTGGCGTTTTCGCGACCGGTCACCGCCCCGACAAACCGTTTGCGTGAGGTTCCAACAAGAAGCGGGTATGACAGGTCGGCAAGTTCTTCGAAGCGCGACATGATCTGGAGATTTTCCCACGTGTCCTTGGCGAAACCGAACCCGGGGTCGACCACGACCTGCGCTTCCTCAACGCCACATTTCCCAACGATATCAAGCGACTGGCGCAGATATGAGAACTGATCCGCAATCACATCGGGATCTTTTGTCCGTCCGCGTCCGGTATGCATGATGACAAGGCCTGCACCGGTGCGGGCGGCGACATCGGCAATGTCCGGCTCTCGCTGTCCGCCCCACACATCGTTGACGATGTGGGCGCCGGCGGCGACCGCAAGCCGCGCGGTTTCCGCCCTGTAGGTATCAACGGAGAGGATGATGTCTTTTCGCCCGGCAAGTGCCTCAAACAGCGGCAAGATCCGGTCCTGCTCCTCGGCCGCGCTGACAGGCGCTGCTCCGGGTCGTGTCGATTCACCGCCGATATCGACAATCTGAGCCCCCTGGGCAATGAGCCTGTCCACATGTTCCAGCGCCTGATCGAGCCTGGAAAACCTGCCACCGTCAGAAAAGCTGTCGGGGGTGACGTTGAGAATGCCCATGATGACGGATTGGGGACCAAGCGTGATTTGGCGTCCGTGCGCGAGCTTCCAGATCGGTGATGTCATCAGGCGAAAGGCCTCCAGGTCACGGCTGTGAGGCAAAACCCGCCGCACCAGCGAAACGGTTTCAACCCTTCCCGCTTTTGCGGCTCATTGCGGCCAAAATCAACCGCAATGTGTAAGGATGCATGAGTCGATGACCCAACTGATGCGCATGCAATGCCGCACAACCGAACACTGCTGGTCGGGCCTGGAGAGAAAATGAAACGTCTTCCGCTTGCACTTCTTGCACTCCTGGCCGTTGGCCCTTTCCCGGTCTCTGCCGCAGATGTTTCGCGCAGCTACAGCTATTTCAGCATAGGCGGGAAAACCCTGAGCGAAATCGAACACCAGCTTCGTTCCCGCGGGCCCCACGTGAAAAGCACAGGACAGCGTCACCCGGGGGCAACGCGGATGGAGTTCAAAACGAAGATCACCTACGAGGAAGACAAACGCCGCTGCCGCATCGCGGCAGTGCATGTAATGGTCGATGCCAAGGTCTTCTTACCACGCTGGCGCAACCGCAAAACCGCGCCCGCTGAAACCGCGTTGATCTGGGACACGCTGTCGAAAGACATCAAACGCCATGAAGAGAGCCATCTGGGAATTGCCAAACGCTACGCGCGCGAGATCGAGACGGCCATCAAAAGCCTGACGCCACACCGAACCTGTGCGGCAATGCAGGCTCACGCCAAAGAGATCACCAATCGAAAGCTGGAAGAGCACGACAGGGCGCAGGCACGTTTCGACCGCATTGAAAGCGGCAATTTCGAGTGGCGCCTCATGCAGCTTCTGAACTATCGGCTCGAGCAGTTGGAGAATGGTAGAAACCCTGGCTAGAAAGCCGGCGCCCGACCTGTCGAGGGACTAGGATTGTCAGGCCTGCCGCTCGGGAATACGCACAACCAGCCCATCGAGCTCATCACGCACGATAATCTGACAGGACAAGCGGGAGTTTGGCTGAACTTCGAAGGCAAAATCGAGCATATCCTCCTCCATCGCCTCCGGCTGGCCGGCAATGTCCGTCCACTGTTCATCCACGTAGACATGACAGGTGGCACAGGCACAGGCTCCGCCGCATTCGGCCTCAATGCCCGGTACAGCATTGCGGATGGCGTTTTCCATAACCGTGGAGCCGTTCTCGGCCTCCACGTCGAAACGCGTACCGTCGGGAACGATGTAGGAGATCTTCGGCATGCAATCTCTCGGCAAACTCGTTGAACAGGACCAGCACTCGCCCACCTCGAGACGGGATCGGGCATGAGCTGCTTCATGGCAGGTGCACCACCTATTGCTTTTCGAAAGGAAAGGCAAACCATTCCCAGAAAAGCAACGCCAAATCAGCATTTTGCTACAATGTAATCATGTGTTTTGTGGAGAAGGACAGACAAATGGCTGATCTCATCCAGGCAAGCGGGTTCTTTTTCGATCTTCGCAGCACAGTCCGCCACCGCGAAAGCGCCAATTCCACGCGCGGCCCCCACGAGCGCATGCGCAAGTTCGCGTCGTACGGCCGGAGTTGCACTGGTCATCCGCCCCACCAGCCCCCGGGTCTGATCGATGAACATGCCCAGCACTTCCCGGGCCAGCGAATCGTCACCCAGCGTCTGTCGCGAAAGATGGTCCAAATCGAGCGGTTCATCCTTTCCGGAGGTCGTATCCACCCTGCCCCGAAGAGGCGTTTCGTCTGATACCGGCATGGTCCCAACGCATTTTCCAGGTTCGAATTCACACACTATTAATCCCGAATGGACGGCAGGTTAACGGCATTGGTGCAAAGTGACGGTTTTGCCAAAATGCCCGTTAACCTTATGTTTAAACTTTTACACATCGGACCGATTGCGTGTTTTCAACAGCCTTCTGTCCCAGTACGATACGGGTGGCTCATTTTGGGCGTAGTGTCGGAGTACGAGATCCTCGAGTTTGTGTATGAGGCTCCGGCGGAGAGTAGCTGAGGTTTGGCGGTATGGCGCGTACAGTAGCAAAGAAGAAACAACCCAAGCGCGATTTCGCGAAGGAACTCGAGGATGCCCTCGACCTTGAACTTGCGGACGGTCTTGAGAATGGCGACCTGGACATCGCGGCCTCCATGGAGGATCTGGAAGCCCAGATATCGGCCGCGGCCGAAGAACTCGCGCGCGAGAACCGCGACCAGAACGGAGACGAGAAAGTCACCGTGAGCGAGAAAAAAACGCCTCCTCAGGGCGGGAAGAAAGCGGAACCAACAACCTCTGAGCCAAAATCCGCCGAGCCCCCCACGAACGTGTCTGCGTCCCAGCGCTCAGGCACGGCCGCCGCGGACCGTAAGGATCTGACGCCTGTAGAGCCTGCTCCGGAAAAAAACGAAGCTCAGACATTCGCTCCGGCCAATGATGATCGTGCCGGAGACTTCAGTTCGGTCGTACGCCGCTTCGACCGCCGCGCACCGAACACTGCCTATTGGCTGGTCGCCATACTCTCGGTCCTTTGGATCGGAGCCGGCGCTCTGCTCGGACAGCTGCTTTATGGATCGGAACTCTGGCAGCTGCGGTCCACGGCAGACTTCCTGGCCGCTCCCCACGCCATTGCCCTGCTTGTCGGCACGATCGTACCTGTCATCCTGTTCTGGGGCTTTGCCGTCATGGTGCGCAGAGCCCATGAAATGCGCCTTGCCGCCCAGTCCATGGCCGAAGCCGCACTGCGCATGTCGGAGCCTGAAAATCTCGCTCATGAACGCATCATGACCGTCGGTCAGGCCGTTCGCCGTGAAGTGCAGGCGATGGGTGACGGGATGGACCGCACCCTCACCCGTGCAGTGGAACTGGAATCACTGGTCCACACGGAGGTCAGCGAGCTTGAACGCGCCTACTCAGAAAACGAAGCGCGCATTCGCCATCTCGTCGACGGCCTCGGCACCGAGCGAGAAGGAATTGTCGGCCATGCGGAGCGTGTTCGTGCTTCGATCGCCGGTGCACATGAAATCCTGAAAGACGAGCTGGACACGGCCGGCGAACGCATTCGCGCCACGATCGCTGATGCGTCCCGGCAACTGGCCGCCTCCGTCAACGAGTCCAGCGCCAGCCTTCTAAGGCAGCTTGAAGGCACTGGCGGGAACCTGCACAAGGGCATAGACGAGCGCATCCAGAGCCTCTCGGAGCGCATCACAACGTCGGGTGACGCTGTGGCCAGCCTTCTGGACACGCGCATCGCATCCCTCACCAAGGGCACGGAAGACGCGACCCAGAACCTTGCAACACTGTTCGACACGCGGCTTGCAACGCTCGCCGAGCGTACGGATGATGCCACGCAAAAGATC
Source organism: Nitratireductor sp. GISD-1A_MAKvit (assembly GCF_040819555.1). Lineage (GTDB taxonomy): Bacteria > Pseudomonadota > Alphaproteobacteria > Rhizobiales > Rhizobiaceae > Nitratireductor. The sequence goes on along the minus strand of NZ_CP161920.1, from coordinate 2,125,645 downwards.
GGCGGGCTTCTCGATACCCGCGTTTCTGCCCTTACCGAGGGCGCCGACGAGGCCGTTGCCAAAATTGGAAGCGCGCTCGACACCCGCATTGCATCGTTCTCGGAAAACACGCAGCAAGCCGAACAGACTCTCACCCGCGTTCTGGATTCGCGCCTTGGAACCCTGACCCAGGAAACCGCAAGCGCAGCCGAAACCCTGAGCAATCTGTTCGATGAGCGTATCGCAACGCTGGCCGAAAAGTCCGACCAGACCGCCCGCTCTCTCAACAGCCTGTTTGAGACGCGCAGCTCGACGCTTCTCTCTTCCCTCGGGGAAGCGGCCGATTCCATCTCCAACGAGTTCGATTCGCGCCTTGGTCAACTGGAGGGTGCGATCACGGAGCGTGGACGCGCTCTTATCGCAGAGTTCACAACACGCGCCGAAGCGCTCGACGCCGGCACTCAGAAACTCAACACCGCGCTTGAAGCACGTGCGCGCAGCATCAACGAAACGCTCGTCGAGCGCACCCGCGAGATTGCAGACACGTTTGCTCACGGCAAGGACGAGGTTTCCGCTGCCGTCGAGGCCGGAAAGACGGCGCTCAGCACCGAATTCTCAGACCTCGTGGCTTCTACCGGCATCATGCTGGAAAACACCGCAGGAGAATTTGGCAAGCAGATTGACCGCAACTGGTCGGAGATGAGCGCTCATTTCGACGAAGGGATACAGCGCATCGACGCGACCCAGGTTCGGATGAACGAAGCCGCACAACGCCAGATCCAGGAATTCGAACAAACGCATCAGCGTCTTTCGGGTCTTCTCCATTCGGACATGGAAAAGCTGGATGTGGCCCGCACGACATTCGAGACCGGCATCGGCGAACAGGTTCAGCAACTTGCGAAGACGCGGGATGGTTTTGCCGAAGCCCTCGACGTCAACATTGCCAAGATCGACGAACGCCGCCAGGCGCTCAATGCGGTGATCGAAGACGAAGCGACGCGCGTCAACGAGATGTTCTCCAAACAGACCAACATCATCGCAGAGCGCACGCAGACCATGGAGAAAGCACTCTCCATGGGCGTCGAGAATGTCCGCACCACGCTTGAAAAAAGCGCCGTGGTCGTCGCCGGCTCGCTACGCGACAAGGTGATCGAGGCAACGTCCAAACTGAATGAAGAAGCCTCGAAGGTCTTCGAAGACGCCGACAAACGCATTGCAGCGCGCGCCGATCAGACAGCGTCGACCCTGGGGGCACGGATCGAGGATATCGATCGCACCTTCGACAATGCCTCCGCACGCTTCACCGAGCGGGCGGGTGTCTTTGCCCAGACCTTTGCCGAGGTGGATGGACGGATTGCCGAACGGCTCGAGAACACGGCCCAGACACTCTCTCAGCATACCAGAGCAATTGCCGAGACCTTTGATACTGCTGATCAGAAAATCCTCAACCGGGTCGAGGAGACCGCTGAGCAGCTCGCGGCGCGCACGGACAATCTGTCCAAGACCTTTGAAGACTTTGATCAGCGGATCATTGCCCGCACGCATCAGACCTCTGCCGAGCTGGACGCACGGGCAAACCAGATGGGCGAATCCCTGTCGAGCCTGCAAGAGCGTCTTTCCAACAGCGCCAGCATGATCGCAGGTGCCATTTCCAGCGGCATCAAGGATGCGGATGGGCGCCTGCGTGAAAGCGCAGAATCGGTTGCCCAGTATGTCAACCAGCAGCTTTCCACTACACAGGGAAGGCTTGTCTCCACTGCGGACACGATCGCGCAGACCTTCGCCTCCGTCGACGAACATATCGGCAAGCGCACCACCGAAACCGTCTCCAAACTGGAGGAGCGCACGCGTGAGCTCAACGAGGTTCTGGCAAACCGCACCTCGGAAATTTCGCGTATTCTTGATGAAACGGCGAAGCCCCTTGTCGACCGGTTTGCTGCTAGCGGTGGCGAGCTGCGCGAAAGCATCGAGGCAATCACCACCGAGACAACACAGCGTCTTGAAACGGAGAACGCCGCCCTTATCAGTGCGCTGACGAACCGCACACAGGAAACGCTTTCGGCCTTCCACGACGCCCAGTCGAACATGACGGGGCACATCGATGAACTCCTCCAGAAACTCGGTTCATCGGGGCAGAGGCTCAGCGTACTGATTTCAACCGCTTCGAAAAACCTGGCAGAAGTGGACGAGCGCCTGAGCGCCACGACGAGCGGTTTTGCAGAAAATGCCGAGAAAGCCGCAGAAACCTTCTCCAATTCCGCGAGCCTGATCAACGCCAACTCCGGTCGTCTCGCAGATTTCTCCAACAGGACACTGCGCGAGATTTCGGCCATTGCGAGCCGGTTCGAAGATCACAGCAAGGTTCTGGAAAGCGCATCGGACCTTTTGGAGCGAGCGCATTCCGGGCTCGGAGGCAATCTCGAAGAGCGCCAGAAGGCCCTGGAGGCGCTGGCGTCAGGCCTCGCGGAGAAGTCAGCTCACATCGAGCGCACGATGAGTGCATTCGAAGACTTCATCGGGCGCACGCTCGCTACGGCAGAGGGCCGCACCCAGCAGTCCGTCGATGGAATCCGCCAATCCATCTCGGAGGTGGTCGAAGCGGCAACCGAGCGCTTCAGTGGCGCAACAGAAGAAATCCGTCGGACTGCCGCCGAAATCCGAAGCGAACTTGAGGAAGCCCGCAGTGAGATGAAGCGTGGCATCGCCGATATCCCTGCGGAGGCAAAACAATCGACCTTTGCCATGCGCAATGCAATCACCGAGCAGGTGAATGCACTAAAGGAGCTCTCGGAGATCGTTTCGAAATCGGGTCGTCTGCACCCATCGGAGCAGAATGACACGGAACGTCTGGCATCGGCCGCGGCTCCTGCCCCGCTGCGTGACCCGGCCCCCCCGAGCCGCACCCCCGGCACAACAGCCGCAACGCGAGGCCCAGCCGGCTCCCGCGCAGGTACAGAAGCCGGTTGCCGAACGTCCGAGCCAGACCGCTTCGGCAGCACCAGCCGCACGTCAGGCAGAGCGCCAGCCCGAGAAGCTGCGTTCATCTCAGCCCGCCCAGCCATCTCCTGCACAGGGCGCAGGCGGTGGCGGCTGGATCAAGGATCTGCTCCGCAGCGCATCCAGCGAGGAAAACAACAGCCAGACCCGCCAGCAGTCAGCTCCGGTGGTCGAGAAGGAAGACCGTTCCGCCCTGCACGTCGTGGAATCGCTGAACTCGCTTTCGGTGGATATCGCACGCGCCATCGATCACGAAGCCTCGATCGACCTATGGGACCGGTATCGTCGGGGTGAGCGCAATGTGTTCACGCGCCGTCTCTACACCCTGAAGGGACAGCAGACATTTGATGAAATCCAGCGCAAATACCGGTCTGATCCGGAATTCCACGCGGCAGTTGATCTTTACTGCCGGGATTTCGAAAAGCTTTTGCGCGATGTGTCCCGCTCAGACAGGGACGATATGATGACGCAAACCTATCTGTCATCCGACACCGGCAAGGTCTACACCATGCTGGCGCATGCAAGTGGCCGGCTTCGCTAAAATGTCAAAGCAGGCGCACTGATCGCAAAACGGGCCCCGCAAGGGCCCGTTTTCATGTCTGCGGATTGCTGCCCATCAGCCCCCCGATCGCACAGGACCACCAGCTCCGAATACGGGGACGCCGTTGAACGAATGGTCGCCTGTCCCTTGCGTTTGTATCGCGGGGCGCGTCGAAACTTCGTCATCAAGGTCAGGAAGGCCGCAAAGGGCAATCCGTTTGCCCAATCATTGCGGGTCAGCGAGACCGGATGAGGCACCGGTTCGCACTCTCTCACTTCCCGAATGGAGTAGAGAGGTCTCAGATACTCGATATGGTCCAGTCCACCAGATCGGCCATCGCGGCAGCGAAGGCGCGGTCAAGCGCCGATGCGAATGCCGTTCCGCCGGTACCGATGACCGGAGCCGAGGCACTGAACGTTCGGGACGCCCGTACAACACCATTCCGATCGTTGAGGATCCTCACGAAGATTTCCACCTCAGCGCGGTCCTGCCCGTCCGTACGGATATCGAAGGAGCGTAGATCCGCCAGGATCTGATAGTCGATTGCCAGCCCCTCGCCCGGCATGCCCACGCCGCCGAAACGCCCGGAACGTTGATAGAGATCAGCGATGCGGGTCTGGACAACACGTGGAAGACGATCCGCCCACCGGGCTCCATCGAGATACTGAATGGCGCCGCTTGACGTTTTCACGACAATATCCTGGCCGTCGAGCGTCTTGATGGCCGTGGGTTCGGTAATGAGGATCTGCCGGCGACCAACCCTCCGTCCATCCTGCGAAACGGACGGTGTGGAAAGATCGAAGGCGTCGACTGGAGGTGGTCCACCACCAGGAAGCGCTGCGCAGCCGGCCAAAAGACCGCCGCAAACCAGCAGCGCGGAAAACCTCGCACCCGCTTTCAACAAGCTACGCTCCTCGACCCAGCGCTGACACACCGATGGGTTCGCCCCTCAATCATTATTAAACGCTCATTTTGTTTGAGGTTATGTGATCGCAAAGTCAACGCCGCGCGCGTCCGTCATAACGACGAATCGTACCCTCGCCACCGGTAATGATGCGCTGTGGGTTCTGTTCAAAGTCCGTTACGGCACTTTCAATCCGATTGATCGAACGGCGGGCATCACGAACAAGCGACTCGACCTCACGCAGCCCACCGCCGGAGAAACGTTCCAGATTTCCGGATATCGCATCCACGCGAAGTGTGAGCGTCTCAGCCATCTGGCGGAACGATTTCAGTGTTTCGCGGGCATCGGCCATCAGGCCTTCCCCATCCCCGGTTTCGAGCAGCCCATCGAGCTTGGCCAAGACCGAATCCAGCCGCCTGGAAGACTTGTTGAGCTGACCGGCCAGTTCGCTGGCATTGGTGATGAAACTGTCGATGTCGTCCTTGCGCCTGTCGACGGTCTCGCTGACATCGGCAATGCTCTTTGCAGCGCGGTTCACCGTGGCGCTGGCCTGTTCGAAATTGCCGACCGCGGATTTCACGGTCGCCGGATCGACGCTTTCCAGCACGCCGTCGAGTTTGGCGAGCGTGTCATTGGCGTTGCCGGAAAAGGTTCCGATGGAACGCACCGTCTCCTCCACGCTTGCCATGACCGTTTCCATGTTCCGGCTTGCCTTCTCAAGACGTCCCGAAAACGCGTCAAAATTGCTGACCACGGAACTGATCTTGTCACGATCGACCGACGTGATCAGTTCCTCGGCTGCTTTCAGCGTGCTGTCGAGCTGGCCCGAGACCTTCGAGATCGTTTCGGATAGGTCGCCTACATTGGCGAGAAAACTATCGATTCCGGAAGCATTGCGTTCAAGGGCCTCAGAGAAGCGCTGAACGTTCTTGACGGTATCGGTCAGCGGCTGGCGCGCTTCCTTGGTAAAGCCTTCCAGCTGGGATACGACCGAATCGGCCCGTGTCAGGAGGCTCTGCGCAGTCTGAAGCAGGTTCGTGACTGCCGAAGGGCTCGCCTCGATCTCGGCGATGGCATCCTGTTCCTCAGCCAGATCAAACAGATTGGGTTCTTTGGGGTTTCCGCCCGTCATCTCGATATTCGCCGTGCCCGTCAGCCCGGCCAGTCCCACATCTGCCTTGGTTGAACTGGTTATTGGCGTGAGGCGATCTACCTCGGCATCTGCAATTGCGACGCTGGGATTTGACAGATCCAGATAGACACGTCGTACATCGCCGACCTTCACACCATTGAAAAGCACGGCACTCCCGCGCGAAAGGCCGGATGCGGAGCCCGGTATGCGGAAGCGCAACAGCGCGGTCTCGCCACGGTCGCCGATATTGGCCGACCAGTAAACGAAACCGAATGCAGCCAGGATCACCAGAACGGTGAAGAAGCCCACAAGTACGTAATTGGCTCTGGTTTCCATGATTAGTCCGTTAACCCCTAGCGGATCGGTCGATCTGACGCGCCCGCTTTCCACTGAAATAGGCCTTCACCCAAGGATCGTCGCATGCGAGCATATCCTCAACGGTACCTTCCACCAGAACACGCTTGCCACCGAGCACCGCAATGCGGTCACACGCAGTCAGGAGACTGTCGAGATCGTGGGTGACCATGTAGACGGTCAGCCCCATCGTGTCGCGAAGTTTTCCTACCAGTTCATCGAATTCCGCTGCGCCGATCGGGTCAAGCCCTGAAGTCGGCTCATCGAGAAAAACGATATCGGGATCAAGCGCAAGCGCGCGTGCCAGCGCCGCACGCTTTATCATGCCGCCGGACAGCTCGGAGGGAAATTTGAGCGCTGCATTTCGCGGCAGACCAACGAGCTCAAGCTTGAGATATGCAAGTTCGTCCATCAGGGCATGTGGCATATCGAGATATTCACGCATAGGCACCTGGATGTTTTCAAGCACGGTTAGCGCCGAAAAAAGGGCGCCGTGCTGGAAAAGAACCCCCTGATGCATGTCAACCGTCAGTCGTTCCTCATCCGTGGCCGCATCAAGATCCTGTCCCAGAAGGTGGATCGTTCCGGAGCGCTTGCGGATGAGACCCAGAATTGTGCGAAGCAACACCGATTTTCCAGCGCCGGAGGCGCCGACGAAGCCAAGGATTTCACCCCGGTACACGTCGAGCGACAGACCATCAAGCACCAGCGTGTCGCCAAACCCGACCGTTACATCGCGAACTGAAAGCACGACATCGCGTGCTGCTTCCCCCTGTCCGTGTTGATTTTCCGCGATCAGAGCCATGTCGCCACCTAGAAATCGATTGCCGCGTAGAAAATTGCGAACAGGCCATCAACGACAATCACCACGAAGATCGCCTTCACGACAGACGCTGTGACGTGACTGCCAAGCGACTCCGCGCTGCCACCAACCTTCATGCCCTCGATCGAGGCTATGATGCCGACGATAAGCGCCATGAAAGGTGCCTTGATCAATCCGGCAAAGATCGTTGAAAGGTCAATGGATTCCCGAAGTCGATCAACGAACGCCTCGGGCGGAATTCCCGAATAGAGCCAGGCGATCAGCATGGCACCACCAAGCGCAGCAAAATTGGCCACAATGGTGAGACAGGGCACGCCGACCATCAGTGCGACGAGGCGTGGAAACACCAGAACCCCGACGGGATTGAGGCCAATCACCGTGAGAGCATCCACTTCCTCACGCATCTTCATGGAACCGATTTCGGCCGTGATCGCGCTGCCGGACCGCCCTGCGATCATGATCGCCGTCATCAACACGCCAAGTTCACGCAGAATCAGAATACCCACGAGATCGACCACGAAGATCTCTGCGCCGAAATATCGCAACTGGAATGCACCCTGCTGCGCGATGATCGCGCCCACGATCGCCGACATCAGGATGATGATCGGCACAGCTCCCACGCCCATGCGGTCGATCTGACTGACGATGGCTGCCGGGTTGATGGCATGGGCGCGCCCAAGCTTCATCTGCGCGCCACCGATGGTCGCGCCCAGGATGTGGGCACCGTAGACAATGTCGTCGCGCGCCTCATACATGGCACGCCCGATCCCCTCCAGAAGGCGAGTGATAAGCGAGCGTTTTTCCGCCGGCTCGCTCTGGCGCTCCTGCTCCACCGCATCGCGCACCGCCGGCAACAGGATCTTGGCGGCATCGCTTTCGCCCGCCACCGTTACGTTGGCGCCCTGAGTCCGGCAGGCGTGGACGAGCCGTTCTATGAGCCACGCACCGGCCGTGTCCATGCTGCCGACCTCAGTAAGATCGAGAGCGAGGGAACCTCCCCCCACCCTGGCTTCAAGGTCGCGCATGCGCTGATCGACCCGTGCAACGGTACGCGTGTTCCATGCACCCGACAGACGGCACGACACCATGCCGTTTTCCGCCTCGCTCACCTCGATGGCCGGTTCGCCATTCTGGCCGGTTGGTCGCCCCGCGTCGCTTGCTTCGCCAAAGGAATTGGTCAACATGGCACCATCATTAGTGTGGAGCAGGTCCAAAGGGAACCGGTTGCCGGCTTACGGAAGGGCCATATAAGGCATGTTCCTCCGATAAATTGAAATTTTATAAGAAGAAGGACGGAAATGACACGCGAACTTGCCATTGATGTCGACAGTTTTCCCATCGCCGGAGTTTTCACGATTTCCCGCGGTTCCCGCACGGAAGCACGGGTGGTTGCCTGCACGGTGAGCGAAAACGGTGTACGCGGGCATGGCGAATGCGTTCCCTACCCACGGTACGGTGAATCAGAAGACAGCGTGGTGAGCCAGATCGAGGGCCTGCGAGACGACATCGCAAATGGTATCAGTCGCAATGACCTGATCCAGGCCATGCCCGCAGGAGCAGCACGCAATGCGATAGACTGTGCGCTGTGGGACCTGGAGGCAAAGCTCTCCGGCAAGCGCGCCTCCGAGATGGTCTGCACCATCCCGCCACGCCCCCTGCAGACCGCCTATACGATCTCCCTTGCACCGCCGGAAGAAATGGCAGCGCAGGCGCGCGCCCATGCGACGCGTCCCCTGCTCAAGGTGAAGCTGGGCGGAGAGAACGACGCCGCGCGCATTCATGCAGTAGCCGGTGCAGCGCCTGAAAGTCGTCTGATCGTCGATGCCAATGAAGGCTGGACCGAGGACAACATTCGCGAAAACATGCTGGCTGCGGCAGAATTCCATGTCGCGCTGATCGAGCAGCCGCTGCCGGCAGGAAAAGATACCATTCTTCGCGAAATCCCACACCCGGTCCCGGTCTGCGCCGATGAAAGCGTGCACACGGCCGATAGCCTGAAGGATCTCGCGGGTCTGTATGACTTTGTGAACATCAAGCTCGACAAGACCGGAGGCCTGACCGCAGCGATCGAACTGCGCGACCGCGCTCGCGCGATGGGCTTTGGCGTGATGGTTGGATGTATGGTTGGTTCTTCGCTCGCAATGGCGCCGGCGGTCCTGCTTGCTCAGGGAGCCGACTATGTCGATCTGGACGGGCCGCTGCTTCTCGCGAAGGACCGGGCTCACGCCCTCGCTTATTCCGGATCGCTTGTTTCTCCCCCTTCACCACAGCTTTGGGGTTGAGCAACTGCTTGTCGGCCAGGGGCCGCTCAGGCGGCCTTGACCCCGCTTTTCTGGAAAGCGGCCACAACACCGTTCTGCTCGTGTGAAACGGCCTGCGCTTCCGTTTCAAGCACCTGCGCCCATGTGATGATTTCGAAGCGGCCATCCGCATTCTCGGCAAGGGCGGTACAGCTTTCCACCCAGTCACCGGTATTCATGTAGCTGACGCCCCGAATTTCCTCCATGGCAGCGTGATGGATGTGCCCACAGATAACGCCGTCAACTTCTGCACGTCTGGCCTCCTGGGCCAGCACATCCTGAAACGAGCTAATGAACTTCACCGCTTTCTTGACCTTGATTTTCGCCCAGGAAGAAAACGACCAGTAGGGCCGCCCCAGCAAGCGCCGAACCCGGGCGATTATCCGATTGACCACGATCGCCAGGTCATACGCCTTGTCTCCCAGGTAGGCGAGCCAGCGAACATTGTGAACGACCTGATCGAACTGATCGCCATGAATGACCAGAAACCGACGCCCGTCAGCCGCTTCGTGAATCACCCGGTCGGCCACCACGATGCCACCGAAGTGCACCCCCTGGAATGATCGCAGAAACTCGTCATGGTTTCCCGCAATGTAGATGATTTCCGTGCCCTTTCGGGCCTTGCGCAACAGCTTCTGCACCACATCATTGTGCGCCGGTGGCCAATGCCAGGAGCGTTTGAGACGCCAGCCATCGACGATGTCGCCGACCAGATAAATCCGCTCTGCATCGTGATAACGCAGAAAATCGATCAGAAACTCGGCCTTGGCAGGTTTCGAACCCAGATGAATGTCGGAGATGAAGAGTGCGCGAAATCTGCGGTGTTCGACGCCAGTCATTGTCCCGCCTGAGCCTTGTTAAGTCGCCCACTCTATGGCCCGATTCATGTCACAGACATATGACGGACAGGTTTCGTTACTGTAGCGCCGCCGAAATGGGCCCCAGCCTCCAGCGATTGCTTACCAATCATGAGATTCATGAGCATGAAACTGCTTCACGGCATTCAAAGCTGGAAAAAGCCGGTTTGAGCGCCTAATCACGAAGAATGATCGAAGTCGCTTGCCACCCTCCAGGCACGGAGTGCGTGAGGTTGGCAAGCGATGCCCGCAAGCAAGAACGGCCAGTGCCGGCAGAGCCATAGTGTGGAGCCCCTGATGTCATCCGAGAGCAAGAAAACGCAAAGATCCGAGTTCGACGAGGCTGCGCTCTTCTTCCATAGCCATCCGACGCCCGGGAAACTGGAGATCCAGGCGACAAAGCCGCTTGGCAACCAGCGTGATCTGGCTCTGGCCTATTCTCCGGGTGTTGCCACCCCGTGCATGGCCATTCATGACGATCCCAAAACGGCTGCCGACTACACCGCGCGCGCCAATCTGGTGGCGGTCGTATCGAACGGATCTGCCGTGCTCGGCCTCGGCAATATCGGCCCTCTCGCTTCCAAACCGGTGATGGAAGGCAAGGCCGTTTTGTTCAAGAAGTTTGCCGGCATCGACGTTTTCGACATCGAAATCGATGCGCCGGAAATCGATAGGATGGTCGAAACCGTCGCCGCCCTTGAACCCACCTTCGGAGGCATCAATCTGGAAGATATCAAGGCTCCAGAATGCTTCGAGGTCGAGGAACAGCTCAAGAAGCGCATGGGCATTCCCGTTTTCCATGACGACCAGCACGGAACAGCGATCATCGTGGCGGCCGCCGTTTTGAACGGGCTCGAACTGGCCGGCAAGGACATTGCACGAGCAAAGATTGTTTCGTCGGGCGCAGGCGCTGCCGCGCTTGCCTGCCTCAACCTCCTCGTCTCGCTGGGTGCAAAAACCGAGAACATCTGGCTCACCGACCGTCATGGTGTCGTCTATGAAGGCCGCCAGGAAGAAATGGATCGCTGGAAAGCGCCATATGTGAAAGACACCGATGCCCGCAGGCTGGCGGATGTGATTGGTGGAGCAGATGTGTTTCTGGGCCTGTCGGCGGCCGGTGTTCTGAAACCGGAGATGCTTGCCGACATGGCCAGCAAGCCATTGATCCTGGCGCTTGCGAATCCGGTTCCCGAAATCATGCCGGACGTGGCCCGCGAGGCACGGCCCGACGCCATGATCTGCACCGGTCGCTCCGACTTTCCCAACCAGGTCAACAACGTCCTTTGCTTCCCATACATTTTCCGCGGTGCACTCGATGTGGGCGCAACAGCGATCAATGAAGAAATGAAGCGTGCTGCCGTGAAGGCGATTGCCGGGCTGGCACGTGAAGAGCCATCGGATGTGGCAGCACGCGCCTACTCCGGAGAGACGCCGATTTTCGGTCCGGACTTCCTGATCCCCTCTCCCTTCGACCCTCGGCTTATCCTGCGCATCGCTCCGGCGGTGGCAAAGGCGGCAATGGAAAGCGGCGTCGCCGCCCGCCCCATTGCCGACATGGATCAGTATCTCGATCGCCTGAACCGGTTTGTCTTCCGCTCCGGTCTCGTGATGAAGCCTGTGTTCTCGGCAGCCAAGGGCGCGGGAACCAAACGCGTGATCTATGCGGATGGCGAGGATGAGCGCGTGCTGCGTGCCGCTCAGGTGGTGATCGAGGAAGGCATTGCCGAACCCATCATCATTGGTCGTCCACATGTGGTGGAAACCCGACTGAAGCGCTATGGCCTGCGCATTCGACCCGGTGAAGACTTCGCCATCATCAACCCCGAGGATGACCCTCGCTATCGGGATTACGTAGAACTTCTGGTGCAGTTGGCCGGCCGTCGCGGTGTGACCCCGGAGGCGGCGCGCACACTGGTGCGCACAAACACCACGGTGATCGCAGCCATCGCCATGATGCGCGACGAGGCGGACGCAATGATCTGCGGGCTTGAAGGCCGTTTTGAAAAGCACCTTCGGTATGTCGACATGATCATCGGCAAGCGAGAGGGCGTGTGCGACCTGTCGACGCTCTCGATGCTGATCTCGCAGTTCGGCGTGACCTTCTTTACCGACACTTACGTGACGCTGTGCCCGTCCGCTTCGGAAATCGTTGAAACAACGATCCTCGCAGCCGAAGAAATCCGCCGGTTCGGCATTGAGCCCAAGGCCGCGCTTCTGTCGCACTCCAATTTCGGCTCGCGCGATTCCGAAAGTTCGCTGAAAATGCGTGAGGCAGCCCGGACGCTGAAACGCATCGCACCAGACCTCGTTTCCGATGGCGAGATGCACGGCGATTCAGCACTCTCGGAAACTCTTAGACAGCGGGTCTTTCCACAGGCAGCATTGACCGGAGAGGCCAATCTCCTCGTCTTCCCGACCCTCGACGCCGCCAACATCACCCTGACAACACTCAAGGTCATGACAGATGCCCTGCATGTCGGCCCGATACTCCTTGGCACAGCCATGCCGGCGCACATCCTCACCCCTTCCGTAACATCTCGCGGAGTCGTGAACATGACAGCACTTGCGGCAGTCGAGGCGCTCCAGAAAAGCAAGGCCGTCATGACCGGTTGAAGGCCTTGCACCAGCCAGCGCAATCAGGAAACATATGTGAACAACACTGACCAAAATGTACGCCTCGGTTGAGTTTTCATTGCCCCATCCTGAAACTGCTAGTAGGTGTAACCGCAACTTAACCTGTCACAGTCAACATGAACGCGCCCCAGGGGTTGCAGCGGTTCGCCGCGCTCCGGTCGAGGCGGGAAATGACGCATAAGCAAAATGCTCGTGACGTGTGTTTTTAGGGCAATGAATGCGCAAGGGCGGCGATACGATCTGGAAGACGGGACTGGCCTGCCTGGTCTTGATTGTTGGCATGGCAGCCCTCACTCTGGATGCAGCCGCCAAATCAAAAACCTGCCGTAAGCTGGAAGCCCGGTTGGCCACGGTGTCTGGAGCATCTCCAGCCCAGGCAAAGCGCTATGATCGCGCCATTGCCAAACAAAGCCAGCAACTGAAAATTCTCCGTGGTCAGATGAGGAAGGCCAGTTGCGGTTTTGGTCTGTTTTCAAGCCAAGCGCGGCAATGCGCTGCATTGAAACGTTCCGAAGGAAAGATGAAGAGCAATCTGGCAAAACTGCGCAAGCAGCGTAGCCGTATCGGTGGCGGGTCAGCTGCAAGCCGAAAAAGAATTGAAGCTTCCCTAAAGAAGCATGGTTGTGGAAACCGTCCGGAGCGGACGAAAAAAAAATCGACGGGAAAACGCATCACAGACAACAAGGCCAAGCAACCACAGCGTCCTGGAAGCGTATACCAGACGATGTGTGTCCGCCTGTGCGACGGATATTACTTTCCCATTTCCTTTTCGGTCTCCAAGAAACATTTCCCGCGCGATGCGAAAACATGCGAGGCGCGCTGCCCCGGAGCCGAAGTGGCGCTCTACACCCATGATGTGCAGCGCGAAACGCCAGAAGAGATGGTTTCGGCAGCCGACGGCAGCGCCTATCTGGACCTGCCCAAAGCTTTCAGCTATCGCCGGACCGGTATTCGCAAGAAGATTTGTGGATGCCAGCGCCCGAAAAACTTCAAGGTCATCGCTGGCGAAAAATCACAGCTTGTAGCGACCCCCGCTGGAGAAGAGCAGAAGGCGCAAACTTCCGCGGAAACCGCCCCGTCGGGCGCAGGCCAAGAGCGGGGCTCGAGCTTTCATGTCGCCAGATCGCCAGAAAGGGATGCACGCAGCAAGTCCCATGATGGCGCCCGCAAAAAACAGGATGAGGAAAGCGACCGGACAAGCTCTGTTGCGCCGGAAGCCCGACAGACACCAAGGCGCGTCAGGATAGTCGGGCCAGCGTTTCTTCCCGACCCAGAAGAGGCAATAGACCTGCGAGCTCCGGCCCCTGCTCCCGCCCCGTAAGGGCAATGCGCAAGGGCATGAAGAGGCTCCGCCCCTTCCTGCCCGTTCCAGATTTGATCTCAGCCGTCCACAACCGCCATGTTTCGCTGTCCCAAGGCTCGGGAGGCAGATACTGCGCCGCCTCGTGCACGAAACCGCGATCTTCAACAGTAAGCGTTGCATCATCTGCCGGCTTGTCTTTGACAATGCGCCACCAGACGGATGCGTCGGCAACCCTTTCGAGATTGCCGCGCACAGCCAGCCAGAAAGCCTCGGCTTCGTGCCCTGCGATCCCCAACCCGGAAAGCCTCTCGGCGACCTGATCAAACGACATTGCCTGAATAAGATGCCTGCTGAGTCCAGACAGCTCCGCAGGATCAAATTTCGCCGCTGACTTCGACGTGGATGTGGGTTCGAACAGTGCGACCAGCTCTTCCATGGTTGTGACCGCCGTGACGTTTTCGGATGTGCCGATCAGAACGGCGAGGGATGCCACGGCCATGGGCTCGATACCCGCCTCACGCAGGCTCGCAATCGAAAGCGCTCCTGTGCGCTTGGAAAGCCCTTCTCCCGACGCGGTGGTGAGCAGGTTGTGATGTCCGAAGGCGGGCGGTTGGGCATCAAGTGCACGAAACAGGGCAAGCTGCGCACCCGTGTTGGTGACATGGTCGTCCCCCCGGATGATGTGACTGACACCGAGTTCAATGTCGTCAACGACTGAAGGCAGCGTGTAAAGATACGTGCCGTCGGCCCGGATCAGAACGGGATCGGACATGGACGCGAGATCGACGGTCTGCGGTCCGCGTACGACATCGTCCCAGTGCATTTCGGTGCGCCGCGTTGCAAAAGGGTCTTGGGAAAAATTCGGCAGAAGGAAGCGCCAGTGCGGTTTGCGCCCCTCGGCCTCATACATGGCTTTATCATCGTCAGTGAGCTTGAGCGCCTCACGGCCATAAACGGGAGGCAAGCGACGTGACAGACGGATCCTGCGCCGGCGTTCCAATTCCTCGGGCGTCTCATAGCAGGGATAGAGAAGCCCCGCAGACTTGAGCCGCTCTGCAGCGCGATCGTATCGATCAAAGCGCGCGGACTGAGCGACTGTCTGGTCCGGCTCGATGCCGAGCCAAGAGAGATCGCGGGCTATACCTTCAGCATATTCCCGACGCGACCTTTCCACATCCGTGTCGTCGAAACGCAGAATGAAGCGACCATCATTCTTCCTGGCAAAGAGCCAGTTGAAGAGCGCTGTGCGTATGTTTCCAATATGGATGTGGCCCGTCGGGGACGGCGCAAAACGAACGGTGACTGTCATGAGTGCGGCGTACCCAAAACTGCCGGTACAGGCAAGAAGAACCTGACCTCACGCACTTCTGAGACGCACACTCAAACCGCGCGAAACGACGAAAAGCACCACGCTCGCACCCAGGCAATAAAAGCCCATCACCCCGATCTGCAACGGATAGCTCACACCGCGATCGATCAGGAAGCCGGTAATCCCCGGCCCCATGGCGGTGGCAAAGACCATGATCGCAACCGTAAGCGCACGAATGGAACCGAGGTGCCGAATGCCGTAGACCTCTGGCCAGAGCGCACCGAACAGCGTTGAGGAAAAACCATAGGATATCCCCATCAGGCCCATGAAAGCGAAAGCGCTCCACTGCGCATCGCTGGCAGCCAGGATCAGACAGGCAGCCCCCAGCGGAAGCAGAAAGCCGGGCAAGAGCGCGACCGCAGAGAACCGGTCAATGAGCTGACCCGAAATCAACGCGAAAATCACCGTCATGGTCGCCATGAACGTGAACGAGGAAGCAAACACTTCAAGCGACCAGCCACGCAGCTCCACCAGATATATCTGGTGAAAAAAGATCGTGGTTCCAATGAAGCCCGGCGCCATGACGCCCAGCAGGAGCAGATAGAACACCGGATCCCGCACGACTTCGCCGCGCGTCCAGTCGCGCACAAGGCTTTTTCGTGAAACGGGGTCGCTTGCACGAGGCGCTCGCTCCACGGCTATCAGACCAGAGATGACCGGAAGCGCGAAGAGGACCAGCAAAGCTGCGGCAATGAACCAGCTGTTGCGCCACCCCACCAGCGCTGCAACAGCCACGAAAGCAAGCGGCAGGACCGCCTCACCCACATTGTGACCAAGCGTGGCCACCGACACGGCACGGCCGCGCTGAGCTGAAAACCAGCGTCCCATGGCCGTCAGCGAATTGTGTGTCATCATCCCCTGCCCAAAAAGGCGCAGCATGTAGATCGTGACAACGAGAACGATGATGGATTGCGACAGCGCCATCGAAACACAGGCAAGTGCCAGAAGCGGAATGATGATGAAGGTGACCTGTCGCGCCGGGTACCGGTCGACGATCTGCCCCAGTTTGGGCAGTGTGAATGCACTGGCAAGCGTGGCCAGCATGTAAAGTGTGCCGAAGGCACCGTGCGACAGACCGTATTCGGTCCGGATGTCGCCGGCCGACAGCGAAATGAAGAAGGTCTGGCCAAAGGATGAAAACAGCGTGAGTAGAAACCCGCCCGCAAGCCAGCGCGCGTTGTCGCGAAGAAAGTTCAGATAGGACATGAGCGGAACTCTGGTGCCGGCAAAGGTGCGGCGTGGGGAAAACTGCAAGGTGAATTGCGGGCATCGTAAACGCCGAAAAAAAAAGCGCAATGGCCGCATTGTAGGGATTGGTGGCAGAAGCAGATTTCTTCAAGGCCCTCGCCGATCCAACACGCCGACAGATGCTCGAACGGCTGAGTGGAGGCGAACGCAATGCGACCGAGCTACGAGAGGGGGCTGGCCATGTCGCAACCGGCGGTATCGCAACACATCGCCGTGCTGCGCAGTGCAGGCCTGTTCGAGGAAAAGAAAACCGGACGGCAGATGCGCTACCGGATAAGGCCGGATGGGATGGCGCCGGTGGTCGACTGGCTTACACGCTATCGCGGCTTCTGGCCCGAGCGGTTCGAGAAACTCGAAACGATGCTCAGGGAGATGGACCAGTGAGCGATGCCGAAACTGAAAACACGAAGAAAAACATCATTTTGGAGTACCTTCTGGAATCTCCTCCTGAGAAGGTCTGGCGCGCACTGATCATTCCCGAATTCGCGGCAGGCTGGCTTGTGGAACAAACGCTCGACCGAGATTTTTTCATGACCGCGCAGGAAGCCTGTAAATGGGGCTTGATCGACCGGGTCTTTTCCACCCGGGGAGAGCTCGAGAGCCAGAAACCGCAACAGCCTCCCAACTCGGGAAAGCTGTTCCCCCACCGATACTTACGAGCGATCCCTGAATCTGTTTGTGATCGGATATCGACGGTCACGACCAAAATTCTTCTTCGTTATCTTCACGCCGGGGGCTGCCTGACGCCGCTTGTATTCCGCAATGTAGAGCAGGTGCTCTACCCGGTGAACCATTTCACGATCGTGGCCCCGCGCAACGATGGCGTCAACGCTCATCTCGCCCTCCACAAGACACTCCAGAATGTCGTCAAGCACCGGATAGGGCGGCAGCGAATCCTGATCCGTCTGATCGGGGCGAAGCTCGGCCGACGGGGCCTTGTCGATGATGTTTTGCGGGATGACCTCGCCGGAGGGGGCCGAGCGCGCCGGGCGGGACAGTCGTGTTGCGCCATGACGACAGGGCATAGACCTGCATCTTGTAGACATCCTTGATGGGATTGAACCCGCCATTCATGTCGCCATAAAGCGTGGCGTAGCCGACCGACATTTCCGACTTGTTGCCGGTGGTGACAACCATGGAACCGAATTTGTTGGAAACGGCCATCAGGATCGTGCCCCGGGTGCGGCTTTGCAGGTTCTCTTCCGTCACGCCCGAATTGGTGCCCTCAAACAATGGAGAAAGGGCGGCGGAAAACCCCTCCACAGGATCGGAAATGGGCACGATGTCATAACGGCATCCCAACGCACGGGCGCAATCCTGCGCATCCTTCAGCGATTCTTCGGACGTGTAGCGGTAAGGCATCATGACGCAGCGCACCCGTTCTTCGCCCAGCGCATCGACAGCAAGTGCCGCGCAGATTGCCGAATCGATGCCACCTGAAAGCCCCAATACAACGTTCCTGAAGCCATTTTTGTTCACATAATCGCGCAGACCCAGCATGCAGGCACGGTAGTCGGCCTCTTCCTTTTCCGGTATTTTGGACATGGGGCCATCGTCGCAGCGCCAGCCTCCCTCCTCACGCTTCCAGGTCGAAACCGAGACCGCCTCCTCGAACTGGCTCATCTGGAAGGCCAGTGATTTGTCCGTCTGTATGGCAAAAGATGCGCCGTCAAAGACAAGCTCATCCTGCCCGCCGAGCTGGTTGGCATAAAGGATCGGAAGGCCGCTTTCGATCACCTGGCGGATGACAATCTGATGCCGAACTTCCACCTTGCCGCGATAATAGGGCGAGCCATTGGGAACCAGAAGCAACTCCGCTCCTGACTCTGCCAGTGTTTCGCAGACATCAAGCTCACCCCAGATATCCTCGCAAACCGGTATCCCGATACGAATACCCCGGAAATTGACGGGGCCAGGCATGTTCGGTCCCGGCTGGAAAACACGCTTCTCGTCGAACTCACCGTAATTCGGCAGATCGAGCTTGTAGCGTTCGGCGATGACCTCCCCCCCATCAAGCACCATCACCGCGTTGTGCAGGCCACTGTCGCGTTTGAGTGGAACACCGATGATAACACCCGGCCCACCATCTTTCGTATCTTCGGCGAACGCGCGCACCGCGTGTTCACAAGCCTCCACAAAGGCAGGCTTCAAAACCAGATCCTCCGGCGGGTATCCGGCAATGAAAAGTTCCGTGAAAAGAACCAGGTCCGCGCCATGGCGGGCTGCATCGGCCCGCGCCTCGCGTGCTTTCGCCAGATTGCCCGTCACATCTCCGACAACCGGATTGAGTTGGGCCGTGGCAATGCGCAGTATGTCGGAAGGGGCAGATTTGAGGGCCATGAGGTTCCTGTATGAAAGTCGAGAACGGCTTGCACTACAATGCGTGTAGCCGCTGCCTCCCCTGCTTGCAACACGCGGCCGCAGATGACAGGCGGTTGCCACGCCCCCTCACAGCGTCGAGGGCCGAAGGGAATGATCAGATCCTTGCGGTGCTACGAAAACCGTAGCAACATGCCGGGCCACGTCTGTTGCCGACAACAGAAACAATCGGCCACACCTGACCTGAAAGGCCTGTGCACCGTTCCGCAGACCGGCTGGCGCGGGCATAATCTCCCGCCACGAGCCTAACCGGGGCTGCCGCCCGGCTTCTCCGCCTCCGCCGCCCCCCGGGATTGCGGTAGACCATCGCAGATTTGGTAAAAATCACCCTTGTCCTCCACATAGATGTGGCTTTCGGCCGTGAGTGCGGAGGGTTGGTCAAGGGCACCAGCCAGGACAGAAATCCGGTCGGCATCATTGCACTGCCAGAACAGTGCCGAGCCGCATGTTGCGCAGAATCCGCGCCTGGCGAAATCGGAAGAGGCATACCAGGTGATGTTCCCCTCACCTTCGATGGTGAGGTTGCTCACGTCCACATCCGTTGCCGCATAATAGAGCCCGGTCTGCCTGCGGCACTGGGAGCAATGGCAATAAACGACACCCCGTAGTGGGGCTGCTATACAAAAACGGACCGTGCCACACAGGCACGATCCGTGATGCACTTCCGACATGGCTTTCCTCCGCGAATGTTCAATTCGTTTCAGTGGCCATGTTTAACAGCTGAGGACAACAACGCCATCAACAAAGCCTGAAGCCAGGCTTCAAGCCAATTGTACTCAGCCGTTTGCGACCTTGTCGGCCGGCAGAGCCTCGCGATCCTTCTTCAGGAGCTCGGCCACCAGAAAAGACAGTTCGAGCGCCTGATCGGCATTGAGGCGCGGGTCGCAATGGGTGTGGTAGCGATCCTGCAGTTCCTCATCGCGAATGGCGCGCGCACCGCCCGTGCACTCGGTCACGTTCTTGCCGGTCATCTCCACATGCAGACCACCGGGATGCGAACCTTCCGCCCGATGCACCTCGAAGAAGGTCTGTACCTCTTTCAGGATGCGATCGAAGGGGCGCGTCTTGTACCCGGCGGCGGTGACCGTGTTGCCGTGCATCGGATCGCAGGACCAGACGACCTTGCGGCCCTCCTTTTCCACGGCACGGATAAGCCTGGGCAGGTAGTCTCCCACCTTGTCGGCACCGAAGCGGGCAATGAGGGTCAGGCGACCAGGTTCATTTTCGGGGTTCAGAATATCAATCAACTCGATCAGCCCATCGGGCGTCAGCGAAGGACCGCACTTCAGACCGAGCGGATTTTTGATGCCGCGGCAGTATTCCACATGCGCATGGTCAGGCTGGCGGGTACGATCGCCGATCCAAATCATATGACCCGATGTCGCATACCAGTCGCCAGACGTGGAATCGACCCGCGTCAGGGCCTCTTCGTAACCAAGCAGAAGGCCCTCATGGCTGGTGTAGAAATCAGTCTCGCGCAGGGCATGGGTGCTTTCGCCGGTAATACCGATGGCACGCATGAAATCCACCGTTTCGGAAATCCGGTTAGCCAGTTCCTGGTAGCGTTCAGCCTGCGGACTGTCGGACAGGAAACCAAGCATCCATTTGTGAACGTTGTCCAGGTTGGCAAAACCGCCCTGTGCGAAGGCCCGCAACAGGTTCAGCGTCGCGGCGGACTGGCGGTACACCATCTCCTGACGCGCTGGATCGGGTATGCGCGAGCCCTCATCGAAATCGATGCCATTGATGATGTCGCCACGGTAGCTCGGCAACACCACATCGCCCTTGGTCTCATTGTCGGAAGACCGGGGCTTGGCGAACTGACCGGCAATCCGGCCAACTTTCACCACGGGCTGTGAACCGGCATAGGTCAGGACCACGGCCATCTGAAGAAACGCGCGGAAGAAGTCGCGAATATTGTCGGCACCATGTTCTGCAAAGCTCTCAGCGCAGTCGCCACCCTGAAGAAGGAAGCCATTGCCCTCCGCCACCGCTGCGAGCTGTTTCTTCAGCTTACGCGCCTCGCCTGCAAAAACGAGCGGCGGATACGTGGCCATGCGCGCCTCGACCTCAGCCAGCGCATCGGCATCCGGATAAGCCGGAACCTGCTGGATTGGCTTGTTTCTCCAAGAATTCGGCGACCACTTCGTCATCTTGCTTACTCGACAGTTGCTACAGGATCGGATCCTCTATCCGCTGAAATCTCCAGGACGGATACTGGAAGGCCGTTCTTAACCAAAGCAGACACCGGATACCAGCCCACAATTGTGGCGAATGGGAAACACTAGCGCACGAAAGGTGCAAATTCGGGAATTATTTGCGCAATCAGTGCATCGAAATAGACTTCCTCCTCGGCACCAAGCACCACGGAACGCGGATAGTTCGGCTTCTTGCGATCCGCAATCAGCCTCGCGTCGAACCCCTCGGTCTCCGCAATGAAGCGCTCGACGCCTCCGCGTCCGAATTCGCGCAGGAAGCCCTGCAGCACAGCGTCGAGATAAGACTGGATGATGTCGAGCCGAACCGGGGGGTGAACCATCGAAGCTTCATAGACATAGACGGGGCATCCGCGCGGCAAGGAACCGGACAGTTCCAGATCTGCCAATACAAGCGGCACGCGCCGATAGAGCTGTTCACGCAGATCGACCGAAGGAAGATTCTGCGCTTGGTCGATGACAAGAAGTCCGTCGATCACGGAATCAGGATCGCGCCGCACGCTGAGCAGCGCAAGACTGCTCTCGCTGTCACGACGCACCCATTGACGACGCCAGCCCTTGAGGCGGGGCCGGCATGGCTTCAACGATCTCGGTCCGGTGAGTGTCGCGATTGACGAGCGAACCGTAACCAAAATAGGCGATGATGTCGCGATCACCGATACCGGCACTCATATCAGTCGACCCGCTCGCCTTTTTCAACGCGATAGGTGGGCTGATACATCGTGACCAGTTCCTCAGCGGCGGATGGATGCACGGCCATCGTCCGGTCAAAATCATCCTTCGTCAGCCGCGCCTTGAGCGCAATCCCCAGAACCTGCGCCATCTCGCCAGCGTCCGGCCCCATCACATGCGCTCCCAAAACACGCCTGGTGTCGCCATCGACAACCAGCTTCATCAGCATCTTTTCCTGACGTCCGGAAAGCGTGTGACGCATGGGGCGGAAACTGGCGCGATAAATTTCCAGCCTGTCAAAGCGCTGCGCGGCATCGTCTTCGGAAAGGCCTACCGTGCCGATTTCAGGCTGCGAGAACACCGCGGTCGCTATCGTGTCGTGATCGACTTCAGTGGGATTGCCCTTGAACTCGGTTTCTATGAAGCACATGGCTTCGTGAATCGCGACCGGTGTCAGTTGCACCCGGTTGGTCACATCTCCCAGGGCCCAGATATTGTCGACATTGGTGCGGGAAAAACCATCAACGGGAATCTCGCCGAGCTTTCCGGTCTCAACGCCTGCAGCATCAAGTCCAAGTCCTTCCGTATTGGGCAGACGGCCAATGGCAAGCATCACCTGGTCCGCTTCAATCGCATCACCCGATTTGAGGTGAACGAGCAGATCGTTTTCACCGCGTTTCTCCACCCGGGTCAGAACGTCCTGGCACAGGATCTTGATCCCCTTGGCCTCCATCGTCGCATGCAGTTCGCGACGAAGATCGATATCAAAACGCGAGAGGATTTCCTTGCCGCGATAGACAAGGGTCGTCTCGACCCCGAGACCATGAAATATGTTCGCGAACTCGACAGCGATATAGCCCCCCCCTTCAACCACGATACGCGAAGGCAACTCTGCCAGATCGAATGCCTCATTGGAGGAAATGCAGTGTTCCCTGCCCGGCAGGGCCGCATGCGGGTTGGGCCGGCCACCAACGGCAATAATGATCTTGTCTGCCGTCACACGCTTGCCGCCAACATCCAGCGTGTGGCGGTCCACCAGCGTTGCCCTTGCCTCAATGATCTTGGCGCCGGCATTTTCAAGGCCTTTTCGGTAAAGCCCTTCCAGGCGAGAAATCTCCCGATCCTTGTTGGCGACGAGCGCAGTCCAGTCGAAGGTTGGCCTTGGCACCGTCCAGCCATAGCCGGCAGCATCTTCGAAATGCTCGGGGAACTGGGAAGCGTAGACATAGAGTTTTTTTGGTACACAGCCGCGTATGACGCAGGTCCCGCCAAAGCGGTATTCTTCCGCGATCGCCACGCGCTTGCCAAGGCCTGCGGCAAGCCGTGCGGCGCGAACTCCGCCTGATCCGCCGCCAATTACAAAGAGATCATAATCGAAAGTGCTCATTCTCGTTCCTTACCCCAGAATTGCCGCAAGCAATCGCCCATTCCCCGTAAGTTCGGCATCGAACGCTGCATCGCGAGACAGACTTAGAAATTGCCGCCGAAAAAGAAAAGCCCGGTGCGACGACCGGGCTCTAACAGTTTCTTGATTGCGACCTTACTGGGCCGGGCTTTCGCCAGAGCTTTCTCCATTTCCGGTCGCTTCTGTCGCAGCCTTTAGCTGCTGGCCGACCATCTGTGCCAGGTCGCGGGCAATGCCGCGCCGCCAGATGTCGCCGGCCTTCAGAACCTCGCGGGTTACGATCGGACCATCGGCAATCAGTTTCATACCGGTCGGCGACGTATAGAACTCTGCTATCTCGTTGAGCTCCTGCTCGGAGAAGACGCGGGCATAGGCCTGCGCTGCCTCCCGCTCCAGATCGACCCGGCGGCTGGCCAGCTCGATGGCCTTTTCATCCACCGTGGCGTTGATGAGTGCGACCATATCCGGATTCTTGCGGATCAGCTCAGATTTGAGCGCCGCAGCAGCCTGCGGCAGAACACCGTCGAAATCATCGGTCGCGTTGATGGCATCAATTGCGGAACGCGCTGCGGCCAGGTGAGACGCGGAGATATCCTGCGCGCTGGCAGGAGCGAAAGCGAACGTCATCGCCATGGTTGCCGCCGCTGCAGCAAGGCGGATGCGGGTTGCCAAGTTCATAATGTTTCTCACTCCATTCATGTTCATGTGGCCCCAACGGTTCGCACCTCGCCATCACCGGCTATGAAAGCGGTATCTGCGAGATCGAGAAACAGGCCATGTTCTACAACACCCGGTATGGCGTTCAAGGCGGCTGCCAAAGCTCTTGGATCGGGAATGCGGCCAAAAGATGCATCAACGATGAGATGCCCACCGTCGGTTACAAAAGGCTTGCTATCTGCCTGCCGGACAATGAGAGGTCCATTCAGGCCAAGCTCACGCGCGACGTTTTCAATGGCGTCCATGGTAGCGGCAAGGCCAAAAACATTGACCTCTATGGGTAGCGCAAACCGACCAAGCGCATCCACAAGCTTCGTTTTGTCGGCAATAACGATCATCCGCGCGGATGCCGAAGCTACGATCTTCTCACGCAACAAAGCGCCGCCACCGCCCTTGATCAGGCCGAGCCCGGGGCCGATTTCGTCAGCACCATCAATCGTGAGGTCAAGTGCGGGCGTTTCATCCAGCGTGGTGAGCGGAACGCCCAGCTCCGTGCACAGGTCGGCCGTGCGTTCCGAAGTGGGTACGCCAATCACCGAAAGGCCATCGGCGACACGCTCCGCAAGCAACCGAACAAACTCTTCGGCAGTTGATCCCGTGCCGATTCCAAGCCGCATTCCATCTTCGACCTGATCGAGTGCCGCCCGTGCCGCCTCGATCTTCAATTCACGCATTTCCGCTGACATTTGGCCCCCGGTATCATCTCAGCGGTTCCTAACCCGTTTTATCGCTCCCCGCAATGCGGGCGAACCTGCCGTTCAACTTGCGCCCCCCTGCCCTGCACGCTATCCCATTCATATCGGAGAAGGGGACAACATGTCAGCGCCAGCCATAATTTTCGATCTTGACGGGACGCTCGTCGACACCGCACCGGACCTTCTGGACAGTCTCAACCACTGTTTGGGCACAATCGGGATGGAGCCCGTTGCGCACGAGGATATAAACCGGATCGTTGGCTTCGGCAGCCGGGTGATGATCGAGCGTGCGTTTGCTCTTCGCCAGCGCCACCTTGCACCAGACCAGCTCGATGCGTTGCAGGCGCTCTTCCTGGAGCATTACACGGACAATGTGCCGGGTCGCTCAAAGCTGTTTCCAGGCGCGATCGAAGCCGTCCAACGTTTTGCCTCAGCCGGGTATATTCCGGCAATCTGTACCAACAAGCTGGAGGGCATGGCGCTTTCGCTTCTAGAGGCGCTCGGCGTGGCCGGACATTTCAAGACGATTTGCGGTGGCGACACCTTCCCGATGCGCAAGCCTGATCCCGGCCACCTTCTGCGCACCATTGCCATGGCGGGTGCAGATCCGGAACGCGCCGTCATGGTCGGCGATTCGCGGACCGACATCGACACCGCAAAGGCTGCGGGAATACCCGTCATAGCCGTCGATTTCGGCTACACCGATCATCATGTAAGCACATTCGAGCCATCGCGTATCATCTCCGGTTTTGATGAACTGACTGTCGCCGTGGCGGAGAACCTGATTGCCGAAACGGCATCCTGAGATCGCATTCGAAAGCGTGCTTGACACCTCCCCGTCCCGCCCCTTATATCGCGGCTCGCTTGACGATGCTTCGTCAGCGGGCGCGTAGCTCAGCGGGAGAGCACACCCTTCACACGGGTGGGGTCGCAGGTTCAATCCCTGCCGCGCCCACCATAATTGTAAGCAAAATCAACAGCTTACAAGAAGTCAATTTTCTGACGGCCGCTGAGGATTCCACTCGGGAAGCACCGGGGAAGCACCGTTTGGCGTATTGTCCCTGTTGAAAACAGGCGAATCCCAACGATTACGATTCCACCTCTTCTAGGCTTCAACCGTTGTCGCTGTTCAAGCCGCCTTGGATTCCGACATCAGGAACAAGCAGCCTACCATTCGACACATACCAGACAAAATGGGATAGTCTCTCTGGCTTACCTTTTTAATCTGGGGGATGGGATGAAACGCATTTGGCTAAAGGCGCTTTTTCTGCTGGCAGTCTGCGCGACTTATGGAGCAAACGCTCAAGAATCTAGCCGCATTTGGGGTGGTGGCGTCGGTGCCATCAAGTGCCATGTCGTGAATGAACGCATTCTACGCGATCTAAACTATGCTGAGACCGTGGCGGAGTGGGTGCTTGGCTATATGACAGGGTTGAACATTGCTATGATCAGCGCCGATGGAACTTATAGGGATCTAGCGGCCACCTTGGACGAAGGTGCTACTGCTATAGCCTTGTCTGTGGTTACTCGATGTAAAGCGGATCCTGACTCAACGATGCTTGGGGTTGCTGGGAGGTATTTTCAAACTCTCCCTGTCGTCATGAGATCGGAATGGCAAGGTGCCACGAGATAGCTTAGTTTCTCCGCGCTAATCAGCCATAATCTTCTCGATAAGCCCGTCGTCCTCTCCGGCCGCCGCGTTTGCGCCCGATACGCCGCCAATGGCGGCACCGGTCAAGACATCAACCAGACGCCGCTCTTGCCGGCGAGAGATTTCCCCTGACGGAGTTAGCAAAGCCTCGAACAACTCTTTGTCGCCAGTGACAGCCTGACGGATCAGCGCCTCTGCCTTGTCCAGCGTGAGCCTCTCCAAAAGGCGCTGCATCCGTTTCGAGGCAAAGTTCGCTGTCAGAAGTGAGGCCCCGCTTGTGCCCCTACCCACCTTCGCGCCCTGTCGCGCCGCGAATGATCGAGCAATGAAGCTGATTATCGAATTGGGCTCTCCCTCCATCACGCTCCCAACGCTAGGCAATCGCCCCCGCGCGGTCTCCATACGGCCAAGCTCTTCGACGATCGTATCGAGGCGGGCGCGCTCGTCGGGTGACAAGAGACCAGACGCCACCGCACCGGTTCGCTTGTCCGCCAGCGCGTTCTGCATGGCGCGCCCGGACAAGACCGGCTTGCCCGCGTCGTTAAACGACCCCGTGGCGGCCTCCTTCATCAGCTCGTTGATGAACGCCCCTTTTAGCCCCGGCAAGGCCTTGCCGTTCGGGTCGCTTTTCGCCCGCGTCACCAGCTCCGCCACGGCGCTCTCTGGGTCCGCTGTTTTCAGGAGCGCGCGGATCTCTTCATCAGGCTTGGCGCCGGCATAGACGGTCAACCCGGAGCGCTTGGGGTCAAACGTCGCCGCTGCGCCGTCGATCTTCTCAAAGAATGTCCGCGCCTCGTCATCAGGGAGAATAAGGGCGATCTTGTCTCGCACGGCCCGGCTCGAAAGGTTTGTGAGCGCCCGCCTTGCCTCGTTTGCCTGTGCGTCCGGCCTCGTCACGGTGGACCGCGCATTGGCGAGCGTCTCGTCGAGATGGGAGCGGACGCCCTGGCGGACGTGTTGCAACTCCGCTTCGGTCATGCCGGCGATCTGGTCGGCCGCCACATCGCGCGGCATTTTCTGATTTAGGAGATCCTGCCCCAACAGCAAAGCCTCTCGCTGCCGGATCGGTGTTGCCGCTGTTGCCAGCGCATCGCCATAGGCGGGATTTGCCGTCCGCAGCGTGTTTCGGATGTCGCGCGCCAGATTCCCCATGACGCGGCCGATGTCCGTCTGACCGCCGAGCGCCCCCGCGCCGTCACCGCTGGACGCCATCTGATTCAAAGCGCGGGTGATATAGTCGATCTGCCGGGTATCAGGCATCTGCCTGAAAGTAACCGAACCGTCATCACCGATGCTCGCAAGGATCTGTTTGGAGTTCACGCCCTCGCCGGCCATCAATCGATTGGCAAGCGAGATGGTACCGGGTGCGGCTTTCTCAACGCGCGCAATCAGACTTTCGAGGTTCCGCCCCGCCTCCGACGCATAGTCGATTGGCTGAGAATAGGCCTTCTCATATGCTTCGTGACGCGCAGGCGCGCTGCCTTCCCGCAACGCGGTCTCTGTGCGCCTCACGCCAGCAGGTTTCCCAAGTGCGTCGTCGAGCATCTGCCCCACGCCCTCTATGTCTCTGCGAAGTTCCTGCTCTAGAAAATCTCGGGCCAGTTCAGGCTCCACGCCCTGAGCCGGTTCGGCGAGAGCCGCCATAAGCGCCTCATCACTTTCCACTTCGGCCTGTCGCATGGCGCGGTCGGCCACCGGATCGGTATCGCGAACGGATTGCTCAAGAGCCATGAGGCGTCGATCGCCCGTCGACGTTGCCGGCGAGAGTCCGCCAATGGTGGGTGCGCTCAGTGAGTCGATTGCGGAGGCAGGATCTTCGGCGAGACCCCGAACGCGGTTTCGCGCACGTTCCATGGCGCCTGCTTCTGTGAAGGGCGCAATCTCGCTTTGGATCATCCGCCCCGCAACCTTTGTTCCGGGCATCGCCTTGCCAACCGCATAAGGCCCAACACCCGCGGCGGTTCCACCGGCCAGCGCACCGACCAGAGGCGCAAGCGCGCTATCGGGTGCGACACGCTCCGCGACATCGATCCCGGCCCCGGCTCCTGCGCCTGCGGCTACCTCTGACGTCAAAGCCCGAGCCGGAGCATTTACGAACGGCCGCATGATCGCATCGCCGGCCGCGCCCGCAAGGCCCTTCGCGCCCTGGAGCAAGCGCCCCGCGCCGAAGAACGGAACAATACCGCCCGCGGCGCCACCCGCCCCTGAGAAAATATGCTCCATCAATTCGTCGGGTGCCTCGTCGGGGTCAGCAACTTCCACGCCGAGACCGGACATCAGTTTAGAAATGCTCGACGCACCGCCGAATGGCTCGACCGGCTCATAATCCTGCCCTGCGGCCTCCGCCACGTCCCCAAAGGCATTATTCACCACGTGCGCCATGGCATCCACGGGTGCCCCGAGTGCGGAAGCAATGCCCTGATTCAAGAAGCCCAACACGCCGGGGCCTTCCTGCCCTTTCGGGGGCTCTGGCGCGGCTGCCGTGCCAGTCATGCCCTGCAGCGCTTCAACGGCCGATTGCTGGTCGGGAGCCTCAATCTCGAAGCGCTTCCCGTCGTGCTCGATTTCAAAGCGTGGCATTAGCGGATCTCCCTGATGCGAACGCCATTCGGCATAACAGTCCATCCGTCCGCATCGGCGGGTTGTGTTGCCTGCCCGTCGGCTGGCGTCGGTTGCGGGTTTTCGAATGAGTTGAGAGCGTCCGATACGCGCTCAATGCCTTCCTGCAGCGCGACGGCCCGCGCTTCGAGCTCCTGTCGACGCTGGGGGCTGAGCTCGCTTCCGAGCTGCTGCTCCACCCCCTGCAATGCCTGCTCGAAACTCCTTCCTAGTGCCCGTAGCTTAGACTGCGCACCGGTCGGGCCTTCGAACACCGAGCCGGCGGCCGGGGTCAGATCCCGGATATTCTGCAGTAACCACGAGGGAACGCGGCCATTATATGCCGACGCGGCATCGTTCAGCAGATTTTCGCGCAGCACGGCGAAATCGCCTTGCGTCTGCTGCGCGTCCGGGTACGGCGCGCCGACGCCTGTGACGTCCCCCGCGGTGTTGATTGCGCCCTTCAATGCGCCTTCGATCCCAAATGCCTCCTGTGAGCCAGGATATTGGGCCCCAAACCTGCTGTCCTGTGGTGCCGCTGTCGGGCTCGTGACTCCGGGTGCGTCCGCCGAGGTCTTGCCGCTACCGTACAGAACTTCGCCCGTGGCCAGGTCCACAACCTGCATTTCCTTCGTGACAGGATGTCGATCGACCTTGTACCGCCCATCGGTGATAGCTGTCGCTACGTTCCGGGCCTCATAAGGGTCGAGGATGTCGCCGGTCGCCATAAGATTTTCGGCAAGCCGGTCAATGCGCTGCGTGGCGGCGGTTCCCTCTGCGCCCGCTGCCGGCTCCTGCCCGACAGCGTCTCGCCGGGTCACAAATCGCGGCCCGTCCGGCGTGGCGACCGTCTCAAGCGGCCCCGCTGCAAATATGTGATCTGCGAGCTCCTCGTCGGTCAGTAGGCCGCTTTCGAGCAGGCGCTGGCGCTCCAGTGCTTTCTGCTCTGACTCGCTGATAAGCTTGGGAGCACCTGCGCGCTCTTCGATCGCAGGAAGCCCTAGGTGCTCCATCATCTCGGCAGGAACCGCCGGCGCAACCTGTCCGGGGTTCAGCGCGCCGTACATAGACGTGATAGCCTGTCGCCTATTGTCCGCAGCATTCGTAGCCAAGGCCCGCTCGTTGTCTGCAGCGAACTTTTCGCGTGCGACGGCCGCGTCGATGTCCTGCCCGCGCCGCGTCGTAGCGTTGGCCTCGTCGACGGAGTAATAGGACTGGTTCGGGTTCCACTGGCCCACGGCGACGCCCATGCGGTCAAAGTCATCGCCCGCAGCGTCCCACAAGGCGGACAGGCGGGACGCCTCATCGCGCGCTGCATTGGCCTTCGCCCATCCCAGAACCTCGTCGGCTCCGGGAGGGGCAAACGCGGACGCCAGATTGGACATGGCCGAGGCGATGCCGGGGTTGTTGAAGTATCGGCCGGAAAGAGGGTTTCTGCGGGTCGCCATTGAGCGCTCCTTTATTGCAGGTAATCGCCATCGGGCTTTTGAGCGGCGTGAAGCTTCCAGGCATTCGACGATTTAACGAAGCGGTTGCCGCGCCGCTCCAGCTCGTTTCTTGCAAGGCATTTGCGGAGTTCCGTAACCAAAAGCATCGTGTGCAATAGTCGTTCTGTGCGCAGGTCGTCGGCCTGTTCGGTCAATAGCCCGGAAGCCGCTTCAAGACCCAAGGCCGCGACCGCCTCACTTATTTCGAAATTTGTCGAAATATAAACCAACGGCGCGTGCCCCACCAGCATTTCGTTCAGGGTTCGGGATCGGAAAGGATCGAGTGTCGCCAGGTCAGGGTGCAGGCTGGACGCCCGAACAAGGGCATCGAGGCCGCTTATGAGCGAGCGCAGCGGGTCCGGAGAGCGTACAAGCGGGACCAGCTCCTGAAAGGCTCTGTCGAGAAGCTGCGAGGCGTGGCCGTTGGGGCTCTGCGTCATGCGCTGGCCTCCCGCAGCATCTTCTGCACGAGCCCGGCCCGTCGGTCATCGGCTCGGCTCTTCACCTCATCGAGCAAGGCCAGGTTATGGCAGCGATTACGCAGAACCCGCGCATACGCTTCGAGGTCTGGCCGTACATGCGGGTGACGGAGTGTACGGCGAGCGGGAGGCTCGCCCCAGAGGATCGCAAGGCCGATAATCGCCTCCATCCCATTGGCCGCCAGTCGCCCGTCCTCCGGGCCAGAGAACAGAGACAGAACCTCGTCTCGGGCGTTGAGGGCGGCGCGTACGATGCTATCGCGCTGGGATGCAGAAATCAGCTCGCGCTTTTGGATGCCGCGTTGCAATGCCACGATTCCGTTAGACATGTGCCATGCGACATCACGGCCGCCGGCTGCCCTCTCAATTTCGTCTGCGGCAAACGCTGCCGTGTCGTCGATGCCGATAGGTTCCATTGCTGCGCTCTCTGCCGTTTCGCAGGCAGTATGTGCGGGCGAGCATTGCGAAAATAGACGTCATTTCAGGCTCAAAAACGCTCCCCCAAAAAAAAAAAAAAAGTTCCAGCCAGCCGCGATTTTCTACGAAGGCTCGGCGTCAGTTTTGCGGCCTCTGATGAACTATACCCAGGGGGCGGGGGTCTTGTCCGGCTTGTCCGGCTTGGTGGCTGACAGCTCATCGATTGACAGACGCGGCTTCGCTCCGGCCTTCTGTCCATCGTGACACCTATGACACCACTCAAGGGAGAAACCGACATGCACACTAACGATTTTGAAACGCTGCCAGAAGACATGCAGGCTCACGCCATCGCCATAGCACTCGATTCAATAATTACCTCCACGCGGGCCGGAGTCACACCGGAGACCATTGCCCGTATGGCTGAGCGAGCCAAAGAGCGCGCCGACGCCCTCACAGATTATCTGGACCCCACAAACTGGAAGAGCAATGGCCGCGTCCCGCTTTTTCCGGAACTGCATTCCTCGAAAGAAATCCGGGAAGAACTCGGCGCAAACGTGATCGCATTCCGACGCATCAACGATCATGGACGGTAATGCTGTATCAATAGGGCAAGCCCCTATGAGCCGCTCGCCGGCCCTCCTGTTTCAGTATCATATAAATGCTTGTTGACATTTTGAGACTATCGTACCACAATATCTTTAATCCTAATGATACTCAAGCAATGCGGAGGGCCGGAGATGCCAATTCAGGGACAGGTAATCGGATACGCAAGGACATCGACCACAGACCAGAAGGCAGGGCTTGAAGCCCAGCTAAGAGACCTTGAGGCCGCAGGATGCACCAAGGTCTTTCACGAGGAGCTGTCGGCCGTTGCAACCAAAAGGCCGGAACTGGACAGGGCACTGGATTATCTGCGCGAAGGAGATACGCTGGTCGTCGCCAAGCCTGACCGGCTGGCCCGCTCTACGGCGGACCTGTTGCAAATTGCCAAGCTGCTGGACTCCAAGGCCGTGACGCTGCGTATCCTCTCGATGAACGTTGACACGTCGACACCTACTGGAAAGCTCATGCTGACAATGCTCGGCGGCATCGCTGAGTTTGAACGCGACCTGATGCTTGAGCGTCAGAGGGAGGGCATAGCCAAAGCAAAGGCGGACGGGAAATACAAAGGCCGAGCGCCCACCGCGCGCGCAAAGGCGGATGACGTCATCCGGCTGAAAGCAGAAGGCTTGACCGGCGACGCCATCGCGTCGCAGCTCGGCATTGGCAGGGCTAGCGTATTCCGCATTTTGCGGGATGCCCGGTAACTCCCCAACGGAGGTGAGAATGGCGGATCTCCAATTACTGACACAGCGCGAAGCCGCGGAAATGCTTTGCTGCTCCGAAACGACGGTGAAGCGGCTTCGACTTAGCGGCGCACTAGGATATTTGCCGGGGGCGCCCGTTCGTATCCCAAGGGGAGAAATCGAGCGATATATTTCAGAGCGTCGCACAAGACTGGGGGCGGCGGCCCAAGAGCGCCCGGAACCGCCCCAGGACGCGCGCCAGCGAGCCCGCAGGGCTTCTCTGGTGCGAAGATACCGGAAACCGGCCTAGGGCGTTCACAGCCCCTCCCTGCCCCTTTTCGCGCCCGCGGTGCGGTCGTGGCACCGTCATGGCGGCTCGCTTCAGTCAAAAACTCCGCCGTGATCCTTGCCCCCGCCCGATTCGCCGCGGGCCATACTCTCCAGGCGTCTCAGTTCGCGGCTAACCTCTTCTGGCGTCATCTCGTGAAGATCCTTCGTATGGCCTGAATCCCGCTTCTCGAAATACCCGGCCACGCGAAACAGCGTGGTTGCCGCTGTAGCCTTCGCAGGGGCCGGAGCCGTCTTGTCTCGGCAGATCGAAAGGGCCGCACTATAAGCCGCCTCGACACCCTCAGTTCGCACCCGCCTTAATAGTGCTTCTTCAACCGCGCCTACATCTTCTTTAGCCGACATGTTCGGTCCTTCCTGCTGCTGAGCGGCGGGCCGCTCCATTTTGTTTAGCGTAAGCTCGTTTGGCTCCTGCGGGGCGTGAGGGGCCTTTGCCGGCCGGCGCAACAGTCCCTGCAGCAAACCCCGCATCTCTTTTCCCGCTTGTCGTGCTGCCTTCGCTGCCTGGCGCTCTTCTGCCGAACCGGGCCGCATTACGTCCCCGCCCCATCTCTCCTGCCAGCGCTGCCGCTCTTCGGGGCTCATCCGGGCAAGCTTGCACTTGCGTTCCTTCCGGCGCTCTTCCAGCATAGCGAGCTTGTTACGCAGCTTCGCTTCCCGGCGCTCTGCCGATCCGGTCGCGGGCCATTGGGGCTTCCGCCAGCCTTCGCCCTTCGGGGTCTTACCGCCGTGAAATCGGCAACGGCCGTTTGCCATGGGAAACTGTTCGCAGGGCTGCCCGTCCCATTTCCGTCTAGCTCCGCAACGCGGCATCTGCGACCGCCGAGCGTTCCAGCCCATGATTGCTTGTCGCGCTTGCTCGCGGCCCTCGATGCTTCGGTTTCGCCTTTTCTTCATCAGTCGCCCAACATTACAGCCGTTGTAAGGTTTCGGAGCCGAAACGACCGACAAGCCCGAACCGAACGGACCGGACGCTTCGCCCGTCTCGCCTCTCCGCTCCCATCCAAAACCGGACGCTTTGGCCTAACCGGATCGAAAGAGCGGTTACAGGCCCTGCGGTTGCACGTTCCCACACCGAGGAAGAACTGCGGACTTTGCGGCTTGTGCGCGTGTGAGACAGAAAAATTTTTGATAAAATAAGGGGAGAGATAGAGAGAGAAGAAAAAAGCAATATACCTTTCGCGCACGCAAGCCGCAAAGTCCGCAAAATGATACGAGACGCTACTCATTCGCGTACCTCTCGGACAATCCGTCCGCGTCTATCTTCTTTCTAGCTTTCGCGGCCGTCTGGATATCGTTTCTACGTTGCTCCCTAATTTGCCTCTCCCTTTGGGCTCGTTCTTTGAATCGGGAGTGGACAGCCGGATTGATTTCCCAATGCTGCGGGCCTTGCCCGTTGCGCTTCAAGACCCGAAGCCAACCGAAATCCTCTAGCTCTCCCATTGCGGCCAGCATCGCGCCCGGTTCCCTGAGATCCTTCTTTGCGCCGCCAACATCCCTTCGGGTGAGCTTCGCCTTTTCTGGATGCGCTAGGATGTGGCCGGCAATCCACTTCGCATTGGAAGACCGCTCATCAGCCTCATAATAGGTCTGATAGAAGCGGAGCTGATGGGCCAGCAGAAAGCCAGAGAAACGGGCCGCCATCTCCGCCGTGTTCTGCTCGACAGGGATTCGAGAGATAACGCCCACATCGCCGAACGAATGCCAGCACTCGATTGCATGGAACGTGAGCGCAAGGCGCGGCAATATCTTGCCCCATTTTGCCACATGACCTTTCCAAGCCACCGAAGCGCCTGGCACGTGCTTCAATGCCGCTATATCTTCGCCGATGCGCTGCAGGACATCGTATGCGCCCGCCGATAGATGGACCGTCCCTGACCGCAGGCCGGCCGCATCGGCCAAACCGCGCACCAGATCCCCATAGGCTTCGACCGCCTCCCGGTCTGGTTGCTCATCAACGCCCCGGCGTTCCTTGCCATCGTCAAGGATGAACAGGCATCGTTGCAAAGCGCCATCTTCCCCGAGAGCCGGAGCGAGCTTCGCGATTACGGCAGGTTGCGTCCCAGCGATCAGGGACATGAGCGCTATGTCCGCGGAAATTGTTCCGCTTCCAACACGATCTATCGTCAACGGGCTCCCGTCATACAGCTTGAGTAGCTGCCCCTGATCAGCGTCGGCGTTTTTCTTGTACGCGCCCAAGGAGCCCAATAGCGACTTGAGCTCATCCGTATCCCGCAGAAGTCCATGGGGGTTGTCTGCGTGAATCCGGGCCTGTTTCTCCATGGTGGCGTCGTCAACTACCAGTCGGCGCATTCTGGGTTCAGCTTCGCGCCCACGCTCTTTAGGCTTCCTGAGATTCTCCCTCGCCAACCATGCAGCGCGCTCGGCCTCCCCTTTTTTCCGCCACGCCGTGTCAATCTCACGCAGCGGCTTAACGGCCGCAGAGATCGTGGGCGATTTGGCAGAACCGGGCTCCGCAACGAGCACAGACCAAAGGCAAGCCGGCTCGGTCCATCCGTCGTCATGCACCCTAGGCCGGATCTTCAAAGAGCTGCCGATCGCCGCGGCGCAAACCGTGATAGCGGCCATCGCGGTGAAAGCCTGCGGCACTCCCTTCCGGCGCGCCTCGCTGCGAGACCAGCGTTCGATCACATCAGGCAGGGCACCGGCGGGCGGCGTCGCCAGTGCCTCGGGGGGCTCATCTCCGAAGATGTCCAAAGGCTCCGGCCACTGGAAGGTGCCCGCAGCGCCTGCCCTCTCTTCGGCCCTCTCTGGCTCTGGCTGCGGTTCAAACCACGCCTCCGGGATTGTGTCGGCCGGATCTGCCTTCCCCCAACTCCGTGCGATTTCCCTCTCGGTTATCTTGTCGGAAGCATCTTCGCCGGGGTTCACAGCATATTCCCAGATCCAGAGTAGCGTCCCGTAATCGTTCACATCGAAGCGCATGGCCTCACGCGGGTGCCAACATTTGAGTCTGCCCGCCAACGCGAAGCGGCGGCCTGAGGCTGTCTGGTCTTCGCCGGCATGGTTTCCGGTTTGCCAAAGGTCACGCAACGCTGGATCTGCGGCCACTGCTTTCTTGAACTTCTGGGACAGGTCCGGGGGCAGGTCGTCAAAGGAGGCGGCACCCGTAACGAGCTCCATGTCGATCTGCCGCCGTGCCTGCGCCACCCGATCGGCATTTCCGACGCCATCGACGCCAGCGGCGCTCTTCGGTGGCGGAAAGCGACGCGACAACTCGTCGATTGAGTAACGGCCCTTGCCGAGCGCTTTGTATGATGCCTGCGCCGCTTTCCGCCCCTTTGCTTTTTTGGAAGGAGTCGGCAGGTTGATTGTTCCTGGCAGGCGCATGATTCGATCAAGATTATGGACGGCGTCACCGCCGAGCTCACGAGCAATGGCTTGACCGATGTTCTCGAATTCTGCCCCGTGCTCTTCGGCTGACAGCGGCTTATCGAGTAGCCAGAAGAGCTGCAGACCGTTCCCAGAATCAACAGCAATTGACGGCGGCGTTGCACATTCACTCGAATCCCGGAGGATACCTTGGAGCCGTTGGCGCTCGCTGGCGAATTGCTCGGCGCCGCCCTTGGGGTCGATATCGGCACAGACGGCGCGCAAACGCGCTATGTCACGCTTGGAAAGCTTCCCACTCGTTCCGGGCTTCGGCTCGTTCACAGAGAAATATAGGTTCTCGCGTTCATTCCGGCTATCGATCCAATCCGCCATTTCGGCCCATGCGCCGGGCTCGAAGGTCTGGCCCCAGACAGATTTTGTGTCGGGATGGATCGATACGAGGTTGTGTTGTCCGTCAGGGTCTAGCAAGCGGAGGAAAGCTATGGCTTGCTCGGAGGCGCGGAAGTCGGTATGTTTGGTCTGCATATCTACTGTCCCATTTTGGCTAGTCGCCGGTCGCTGCTTCCCTATGACGCGGCCGGCTTCTTTTTGCTTACGGATTGCTCACGACTAGGCGCAAATGCCGGCGCTGTTTCCGTTCCCGCTCAAGACGGGCCGTCCGCCATCTCGCGTCACGTGCTCGGGTGAGCTCGATCAACCGGACAAGATCCCGGACCCTCACGGCCCTGTTTGCCGCCCAGATAGACGGGCTCGAGCGGGCCGAAACTGCGATGCCCCCGAATCCAAGACTCCGACCGGCCAGCTAGTCGCGCCGCGTCAGCGATTAGGAGCATCTCCCCTCCATTCTGGTGTGCTTTTTGGTTAGCCACGGCCCTCTCCTGCATCATCAAAGGCCAGAGTGTCACCTGTTCGGCATTGCGAAAACACCCTGCCTATGGAGATAGAAAACGCTACTGCGGGGCTATGCCGCGAGCCGCTCCAATCGGCCTTTCAGCAGTTTGACCGCCCGGGCGTATAGGTTCGACTCCGCGCTTGCGGGAAGATCCGGCTCGGCTTCGGCTTCGAATCCAAGCCGCCATTGAAGAAGCTCACCGCTTTTCAATAAACGTTCCGCGTCTTTAACTGATAGCTTCGAGCACCCGCTCTCGATCGCCTTCGACCAAAGCCGGCCATATAGGCGCACGTCATAAGCCGGGACGCTGAACAAGGCGCGCCGCGCCGCCTCGATCGTATCGGGCGTCACGTGTCCCGACGTCTTCGGGAACACGCCTGACAACAGGCGAATATGGGCTCGGACGTAACCGTCGATCGCGTCTCGAACATTGCTGCCAGTGTAGCCGCCCCTCTCATCCATTCGGGGTATGCCCCTGTTCAAGAAATGCGCTGTTTCGGTCGTAAGGGCTCGACCATCTGTCAAGAACACGCCCACAGCCACCGCTCTGACCGTTTCGCGAGCTGGCTTCCATTCATCCGCAGGTGCGACGGCCTCAATTCCGGCTGCGTCGAGCTCAGACATAAGCCCCGCTGCGCGAAGCTCTAGGGCCGCTTGATGATCCACCAATGCTCCCGCTGCAGGAGTATGCTGCCAGTCGGTCGGCAGAGCCGCGGCGAAGCGCTCGGCAACTTGTTTTCGGTACGCCTGCCAAAAACAGTTTGAAACCCAAGGGTAGTACCCGACGCGCTGTGCCTCCGGGACAGGCACGGGTCTGATGGAAAGGGCGTCGAGGCGATCAAACTGCTCCTTCACATAGCAAGCAAACGCCAGGAACGACCGCGGATGAGGCGAATTCGTCATGACCGCCCCTCAATCCATGCAAGGATGTCCGAGACGCGATAGCGCGGGCGAGATTCGAGATATGTGCGCTTTGGCCCCTGTCCGTTCGCCGCCCAGCGCTTCAATGTTGGGACTGAAATGCCGATAATCGGCGCAAGCTGATCGTATGTCAGAAAGGTTGTCGGCGGGAGCGTTTCGAGGTCAACGGGTGCAAGTTGTGCTCGGTTCGAAAGAGGATGCATTGCAGGTCTCCTGTCCCCCTCGCTTCTCGAGCGAGAGTGTTAAGTGAGACCCCGTAGCCGCTTCCCATCCGTTTCGACCGATTCACCCATTTTTGCGCGGCTGGGCGAGGCTTATTGATGAATCAAAGCATAGCGTTAGATAATGGCGCATTGCAATAGATATTTACTACAAGCCATTGAAATTGAATGATTGTACGGCAAATGTACGGCGTTAATATCTATGGAAACACTTGATGCCGCTCACGAAAAGACATCACCTCCAACTGTTCTGGTTAGGCCGACAAGGTGCTGCTCCCATTTGTCAAAAGCCTCACGCAGCGCGGCTTCGCAATCATCGCGATTGTAACGTGCTTCAAGGTCCGATCGAGCGTGCCGCAACGCTAACTCCGCAATGTCGGTTTCTATTCCAAGCTTTGACAGCCCTGTTCGAAAGGTGCGCCGCAAATCGTGCAGCGTGAAGTCCACTCCGCTTACGTCTGTGAATCCCGGCCTGCGGCCGCGCTGCTTGCCGGAATTGGGTTTCATGAGCTTGCTCCACCCTGAGATAGGGCCACCGGTTCTGGGCGAGGCGAAAACAAAATCCGAAGTTCCTGACCTAGCCTTGCATTCGTCGAGAAGCTTCAAAAGCTCGTCACCCATGTAGATGGTGTGGCCTCGCGCCTGCTTGGTGAAGGTTGCCGGCAAGTCGATACGACGCCTCCCGACATCGACCATGTCCCAAATCAGCTTCGCGCCTTCACTCCTTCTGCATCCCGTCAAAAGGAGGAACCGGACAAGTCGATAGAAAGTGCGGTCCAGAGCGGAAGTGTTCCAAACGGCGACAATCTCTGCGTCGGCAAGCGCTCTCCCGCTTTCAGCTCTCGATACCCGTTCCTGTCGCGTATCGCGCCCGCGCCGATAGCCGGCCAGCGGGTTTACGTCGAGAACTCGGGCGTCAAAGACGCACCAATTCAGGAAAGGATTGCAGCGGGAGCGAACATCCGAACCGCCGCGCCCTTTGCTTGCTGTGTCGAGGCGTTCAATCAGTTCCGCGAGCTCCCACCCCTTCACCCCCGCAATGTCCCGCGCCAGGAACGGCCGAAGCCGTCGGCGCAGAAGGCTCATAACGTCTTTGCGGTTCACATAGCCGCGCCGTTCCAATCTCTTTTCGTACCGGTCCAGCAGTTCGGCCACGGTTGAATGAGCGCGGCGTTTTTCCTCTGCTCGCTCCGCGGCGGGATCTTCGCCATCAGCGATCTTACCTCGATAGGAGAGCGCGATACGCCGTGCCTCTTTGACGCCCCCGAGCGTTCCAGGTGTACCGATCTTCAATCGCTTCATGTTTGCGGATCGACCAGCCCCTACGGGTCGATAGACGATGATGAAGGATTTGCTGTCACCGCGAACGCGCAGACCAAAGCCCGCGACCTCTGAATCCCAAATCATGAACTCTGCTCGGTCCGCTGGCGCGGCAGCTCGGCTGACAAGTGCGTCGGTCAATTTTACCTTTTCGGATGCAGTCATATGGCCCTCTGGGGAAGCACCGGGGAAGCACCGTTTGCGCTTCCCTTCAAAACAGCTTGAGCCAAATTGATCCGAAATTGTCAATGATTTCAGATATTTATTTTTGAAAATGATACGCGGTGATTTTCTATGATTCGCCGAGTTCCGTCCTTCACACGGGTGGGGTCGCAGGTTCAATCCCTGCCGCGCCCACCATTGCCTGCCAAATGAAATTCCGACATCTCCGGATTTAGACAAAGCCCGGGATTTTTTCAGACCCTTGGCGGGACCCGAGCGCATGCCGTCGAAACATTCAAATTTTACTATTATCCTATTGTTTTCGACAACGGCTCTTTCATCAGAATCAATGATCTCTCCCAAGACGCAGTAGAGGAGATCAACCGGTGAAGGAGACGGGTCATGGGAACCCGCTACGAAATAATCCTGGAACCCACGGAACTGTGGACCGTCTGGGACAATCTCCTGGACGAACCAGCGACGATCGGCATGACCGTTGTGGCAGGTCTGAGCAAGGCCGAAGCCGAAGATGCCTGCTACGTTCTCAACGAGGTGGAAAAGCGTCGCCTCGCCCGGGAAGAGCGGAAAAAGGTCGCCAACTCCTAGCCCTCCTGAGATTACGGCTGCATTGGTCTGGTCGCCGCCCAGCCTCGGCGCAATTTCCGCGCTTCGATTTCGTAAATCCAATCTTTCCATCTCGCCCGGTTCGTCCTAAGCGACGGTAGAGCGAACCACAACCGGAGTGAGTCAGCATGAACCGAACCCTCGCCACCTTTCTGCTCATCGGCGTTCTGACAGGTCTGCTGGCTGCCCTGAGCCTGGCGCTCGAGATCAAGGGCTACGGTTTTGGTCGACTGGGCCTTCAACGTCTCGACGGGCTGGCAAACGCGACAACATTCATTCCGCTGGCAGCCCTTTATGCCTTTGCCGCCACACTGGTTGTGACAGCTCCCATAGGGGCCGCCGCATTCGCTCATGCGAATGGGACCACACCGATTCACACCACGGCTCTTACGCTTCTCGCGACGATCGCGGGCATTCAGATCGCGCGGTTCGGTTTTGGGAATGCAAATGCCCTCGGGGTGCTTCTGGACTGGCGGTTCGCCTTTGGCGCCGCGATCATTGCGGCCCACCTGTCGATCAACAAGCTGCGTCGCAACGCCCTCACCCGAACAGTCTCATTCATCGGCTTTACGGCTGCAGCGCTCGCATGCCTCTACTGGACGTTCCGCATTTAGGCCGAGCGGTACGCAGGCCCGTCGTTTCTCAAAGCTCTGAAGAGTGCACTCAATTCGCGTTTCTTTCCCGGTGAACTCGTCGCCAGACCATAAAGATAGCTGACCTCACTCTAATCCTTTTGGTCTGGGGGCTGAACCTATGGGCACGTCGCAACCGGCCCTGCTCCGCCGAATTTGCAGGTTTTTTGTTCGCCTCTCGACCGCGACAATCCCTTCTGTCGGATCGCTTTCGAATTCTCGTCGCGAAAACTGTCCAGGGGCGTGCGAACGCGGGGCGGTGGGGATTCGCGGCCCAGAACCCCGAGGGGCGTCCGAACAAGGGAGGAGTGCTTCAGCATCCATGCTTGAAAGGTTGCTCTGCACTTCAAAAGCGACCTGCGGGTCGCATCAAAGCAGGACCGTGTAGGCACAATATCACCTGAGAGATGAACAGTGATCGTGTCCACACGGTTCTCATTTTGAGGATGAGGACACGATCATGCCCAGGCAAAACGGAATCAACTTCTTCTTCCCGGGCTGGGGAGGACACAAGCACTGGCAAGACCAGGATCAGGACCAGCATCAACACCAGCACCAGGAGGAATGGCAAAAACAGCAGCAAACCCAGACAGCGGAGAACACCGCTGACAACAATGCTGACAATGATGCCAACAACACGTCCGACAACGACGCCAACAACACCAGCACCAATGCCGGTGACAACACAGCCACAAATCAGGCTCGGAACGGTGCGAACAACCAAGCGGACAATGCGGCAAACAATGCAGCCGACAATGCCGCGAACAACACTGCGCGCAACACGTCAAACAACAATGCGGAAAACACCGCCACGAACACCACGGACGTAACGACCGACGTCAATACGGTCGTTGAAACCTCCGTGAATGTCGGGCTCGATGGCTTCGTCCCAAGCGATGACGATTTCGCCGATGTTGACATTTATGGCAGCGGCTCGGTCGATGAGCTCTTCATCAACCGTGATGGCGAGATTTCCTACGACCCGGGCGACGACATGTCCTTTGAGGACATTCTCAACGGTTCGCTCAACGGTGGTGGCAATGACAACGCCTTCGTGCTGGGCCAGGTCAACGATCTCGTCGACAATGACACGCTTGAAAATCCGCGCGTCACAAACGATGCCGCCTTCAACCAGAACGGCAATGCACGTGCCGGCGATGCAAGCGCCGGGGATGGCATCGTTGCCGGCGGCGAAGGTGGCCGCGGTGGCGGTGAGGCCAATGCCGATGGTGGCGCAGGCGATCGCGGCTGGGCCGATGGCGGTCGTGCCGATGGCGGCAGAACCGACGAAACCAAGGCATTTGGCGGTGATGCGACCGCTGCGGCAGGCGGAGCCGGCGGCACAGCCACGGGCACTGGCTTTGGTCTTGGTGGTCTCGGCGTAGGCGTCGGCGTTGGCGGTGATGGCGGAACGGCCGGAGCCGGTGGCGCAGGCGGCGCCGGTGGTGCAGGTGGCGCTGGCGGTGCCGGCGGTGCGGGCTCTGGCGGCGCAGGCGGCACGGGTACCGGAGGCGCTGGCGGTCAGGGCGCCGGAGGCGCTGGTGGAATCGGCGGCAATGCCGGAGCCGGTGGCAACGCAGCAGCAGCAGCCGACGCTGCAGCAGATGCCGCAGCAGCTTCAGGCGGACTCGCCCTTGGCGGTGCCGCAGATGCAGCAGCCGCAGCGGACGCGGCGGCAGCAGCCGGTGGCGAAGGCGGAGCTGCCGGAGCCGGTGGCGCAGGCGGCACCGGAACGGGTGCAGCCGGTGGCGAAGGCTCAGGCGGCAATGGCGGCACCGGCACCGGCGGTGCAGGCGGCACGGGTGGCGCTGGCGGCCAGGGCGGCAATGGCGGCCTCGGCGGTGCGGCAGACGGCGGCGCCGGCTTCGGTCTCGGCTTTGGTGAAGGCACCGGGCTGGGCATCGGCGCAGCCATAGGCGGCAATGGCGGTGCCGGCGGCAGTGCCACAGGCGGTCGCGCCAATGCAGAAGGCGGAAACGCTGGTGATGCATGGGCCGGACCGGTTTCAGGCGGCAATGGCGGTGCTGGCGGAATGGGCGGCATTGCCACCACAGGTGCAGGCGGCGCAGGTGGCGCAGGCGGAATGTGGGGCTCCAACAATGGCGATGACGGATATGTAAACGGCATATCCGATGCAAGCGCAGACGCCCTCGTCGACACCAGTGCCTTCAACCAGCAGATCGTCATGGGTGCCAATGTTCTAGGCAACACCATCGATACCACCGTGGTCGGTGGGAATCTCAACAGCACGCTGGTTGGCGAAGACGACGCGTGAGTGCGAAACCTCCGGCGCCCTCTCCCCCTGGGCGCCGGAATCGGAGGTTTGCGCGATCACCTTTCGTCTCGAAACCGCAAACCTCCACACTGTCTTCGGCAGACTTGAAATGCGCCAGAAACACCATCGATCACTGCATACCCAATGAAGGTGAGACCCGATGCACATGGATCAAACGACCGAAGCGATCGCTCATTTCATCGGGCTTTTCTCTCAGGCGGTCGAAGATGCGAGGCTGAGGCTGGAATTTGAGGAGTTTCAGGCGCTTAAAGCCCAAATCCTGGAACAGAGCGATCTCCTCACCATTGCGATCAGTGTGCATAGTCCCTACTCATTCAAGGGGTTAAATCCTTCCGTCGAATACACTCCGCCTCCAGTCGAGCGCTTCCATGAAAAGGTGACGTTCCCCGTATGGCATGATCCCATTCCACTCAATCTTGAAGGTTTCAGCCCCGGCCGGCCCGTCCCTTCGATTGAGGAGGCTCGCGCGACACACAACCCGTACGAGGCCATCTCCGAATACGAGCCAATCGGATCTCTTGCTCTCTACCTGAAGCAACAGGCACGGCTGATGGACAACGACTATCTCAGCATCGGTGACCACGGGCTGTTGCTGCGCCCCATGGCCGATATGGGC
This sequence comes from Nitratireductor sp. GISD-1A_MAKvit, assembly GCF_040819555.1. GTDB lineage: Bacteria > Pseudomonadota > Alphaproteobacteria > Rhizobiales > Rhizobiaceae > Nitratireductor. The sequence goes on along the minus strand of NZ_CP161920.1, from coordinate 2,081,816 downwards.
CCAGCACTCGTCTCGCTTCTTGAGCAGGCCTCCCCGCTCCAGCCATTCGCAAATCTGAACGAACCGGGTTCCGTTGCCGAAATCGGCGACTTCATCAGTCAGGCGCCCCATATCGCCGATGCGTTTCTCGACAGCATCGCAGGCAGTGATGCCGTGTTCTTCATGCGCAGCGAGACGATCGAGGGAGGGTTTGTCAACGGCACGCAATCCGATGCGCTGCCAGCGCTGGAAGATCATCTTCCCGAACGACACGAATCAACAGAGCCTGATGATCAAGACCAGACCGTGACCGACTTTTCGGACACCGCAACGATGACGATCGGACTCGGCGCCAATCTGCTCGTCAATGAAGCCGTTCTCATCAACGACTGGTATGCCGCGCCGGTTCTTGCAGTGGCAGGCGATTATGCAAGTTTCAATCTTGTCAGCCAGTCGAATGTGTGGAGCGACAACGACCATACCAGTCAAAGCCTGTCTGGATGGGACACGCTGGACCAAACACCAACCCAGGCCTTCAACGTCGCCAGTTTCCGCACCGTCGAAAATCCGGCGCCCACGGGCGCGCAAACCGAACCCGATGCCCCCACCTTCCCCTCCTACTGGCAGGTTTCCCGGATCGACGGCGACTTCATGCTGATCAACTGGATCAAGCAGGTCAGCTTCGTTGAAGATCAAGACATCACGATCATGTCGGCCGCCGGCGGCGGCACGGAGATCATTCTTGGCGACAACAGTGTGATGAACGCCACGTCGCTGGCAACGCTTGGATATTACTACGACCTCATCATCGTTGGCGGAAACGTTTACAACGCCAACATCATCAGCCAGACGAACGTTCTTCTGGATGATGATCTGGTGGGTTCTGTTGCTGGCTTTGAAACCCACGGCGACGCTTCGATTTCAACCAACGGCAACCTGCTTTGGAACGAAGCGTCGATAACCCAATACGGAACCATTTCCTTCGAGGCACTTCCGTCGGCCTTTCTGGGAGCAGTCAATGACCTCTCCGAGGGGACTGGAGCCGCACCTCGGGACGTACTGACAGGACCTGATTTTGCCGGGCTTACACATCTGAAAGTGCTCTATATCTCCGGCGATCTGGTCGATCTTCAGTATCTCAGCCAGATCAATGTGCTTGGGGATGCCGACCAGGTGGCGCTCGCCAGAGACCAGTCAGAAGCTCATGCGGATGCGAGCTGGAGCCTCTCGACGGGCGCCAACGCGCTCATCAACTATGCCGCGATCATCGATGGCGGTGTCAATACGACAGTCTATGCAGGCGGTTCGACCTATTCGGACGAACTGCTGATCCAGGCCGAGCTCATTGCCAGCGAAAGCGATCTCTATACGCAGAGTGCGGATGCGCTGGTGAATGAAGCGGTGGCATTTCTGAGCGAAGACATGATCGCACCACGCGAAGGAGGACATGACCTGAACACGCTCGACACACCAACGCCTGAACCCGCTTCGGCGGATGTCATGCAGACGATGCTTGGGTGAAGCGGATTGGGGGATCCAATGCCAGACGAAAGGAGCAGGCGTCCAGCATATGTGAATGATGCGTCATCATGTCTGCAGGATACGCCCGGCACGTCGAAAAACGCCGCCAGAAAGCGCTCTGTCGATGAGGAGATTTCGCGTATCTTCGAAGAAGTCGATTGCCGCGCCGGCCTGCGTGCGGCAACTCCTGAAACGCCTGAGGCCAAAAGGCAGACATCACAGTCCGACCACCCCGCCCCCTCGCCCCAAAGCGCGCCACCATCCTCTGGCAGCAATGATCGCCAGCGCGAAAAGGCATCCGGTGGTGGAACGGGCGGAACGTTTCACCGGCGGCTTGGTCCCGTGGACTTCTCCAACAGTCTCTCGGCCGGCCTTGCGGCGGTGCGCGGGAACATGCTGATGGTGCTGCTTTTCACGAATGCCAGCAACATTCTCGTTCTCGCGATCCCTGTCTATCTGTTCCAGATATCCGACCGCGTTCTCACAAGCCGGTCCACCGACACGCTGATCATGCTGACGATCGTCATCGTGGGAGCAGTCGTCCTCCAGGCGGTTTTCGATGCCATCCGACGCTTTATCCTCATGCGCACGGCGGTTGAGATCGCCGCTCAACTTGGAGCCCCGATCCTGAGCGCAGCGGCACGTGCTTCGCTGCACGGAACCGGGCGCGAATACCAGACCCTGGGCGACCTCCAGCAATTGCGCTCATTCCTTGTCTCCGGCACGTTGATCTCGTTTCTGGACATTCCTTTCGCGCCAATCTTCATACTGGCCGTATTTCTTGTTCATCCGCATCTGGGGAGCATTGTGGTGCTTTCATCACTGCTCCTGATGCTGGTGGCGTTCATCAATCAACGCGCGACTGCAGCCCCGTTCGGTGAGGCGAACGTCTTTCAAAGCAGGGCAAACCTGCATCTGGATTCCATGGCGCGGAATTCACAGATCATCAACGCACTTGCCATGATACCCGAGGCGGTCAAGATCTGGGGGCAGGACACGGCCGGATCCCTGAAGGCGCAGGTCAAGGCGCAGGATCGTAACATCGTCTCGGCTGCAACCTCTCGTGCCGTGCGTCTTCTCACACAGGTGGCTCTGCTCGGCTGGGGAGCCAATCTGGCGATCCAGGGTTACATTACCGGTGGCATGGTCATCGCGGCTTCCATCATCGCCGGCCGGGCGCTGGCGCCGATCGAAGGATCGATCGAAGGCTGGAACCAGTACATCCTGTCGCGCGGCGCCTACAAACGCATCAGCACGCTGCTTCGCTCCTCACCGCTGAACCTGGAACGACTGGTTCTGCCCAAACCGGAAGGCCGCCTCGACGTGGAGCGCGTGCTTTATGTCCCGCAAGGGACAAAACGTGTCGTTCTCAACGGTATCAATTTTTCTCTGCGACCCGGGGACTCCCTGGCGGTTATCGGCAATTCGGGCGCGGGCAAGACGACACTTGGAAAGATGCTGGTGGGCTCCATCCTGCCCACATCGGGCAGCGTTCGTCTCGACCTGATGGATCTGCGCAACTGGGACCAGCGCCAGTTCGGCGACAACATCGGTTATCTGCCGCAGGACGTTCAGCTCTTTCCCGGCACCATCAAGGCAAACATTGCCCGCATGCGCGATGACGTTGAAGACAGCGACATCTATCAGGCGGCCATACTCGCCGATGTGCACGAGATGATCGCCACTTTTCCGCAGGGGTATGAGACCATTGTTGCAGCAGATGGCTCTCCTCTCTCAGGCGGGCAGAAACAGCGCATTGCGCTCGCGCGCGCCTTCTTCGGCAATCCGCGCATGATCGTGCTGGATGAACCGAACTCCAATCTCGACAGTGCCGGGGACGCAGCGCTCGCACGGGCGCTGAAACATGCCAAGGAACACAGGATCACCGTCGTGGTGATCACCCAGCGCCCTTCCCTGCTGCAATACGTGGACAAGATCCTGCTGATGACCAATGGAACCATATCCATGTTTGGCCGGCGCCAGGATGTTCTGCAGGCGCTCGTTGCCCATCAGTCCGGCCAGCTAGGCACTCCCTCCCAACCAGCAGCAACGTCCGTTTGACAGGTGTGTCATGAGTTCAGCCAACATCGCCAAACTGCAGGACATGGACTGGTACGCACAGGTGCCGCGTTCCATCCGGAAACAGTCGATCGCGGGTATCATTCTGCTTGTTCTGTGTTTTGGGGGCTTTGGGGTCTGGGCCGGTTTTGCTCCCCTTGCTGCCGCAGTGATCGCTCAGGGCAGCTTTGTGGCAACCGGTCAGAACAAGATCGTTCAGCACCTCGAAGGCGGGGTCATTAAAGAGATACTCGTTTCAGAGGGAGACCATGTGACTGTCGGACAGCCTTTGCTACAGCTCGACGAGACATCCGCTCTTGCCAATGAGCGACAGCTTTTCCTCAGGCGCGCGCGGCTGCTTGCCATCGTTGCCAGGCTCAGTGCCGAATATCAGGGAAAAGAAAGGATCGAATTCCCCTCCGAACTAAGCGAACGAATGTCCGATCCCGAGATCGCAGAAATTCTGGGCAGCCAGAATCTCAATTTCGAATCGTCGCAATTGAAGCTGAACAGCGAGCTCGAACTACTGAACAACAACATCGCTGCCCTTGAGATACGCAGTCGGGGATATGAAGCTCAGCACAGCTCCATCACAAGGCAGCTCGCATTTCTGCAGGAAGAGCATTCGGGAAAGCAGCGGCTCTTCGAACTGGGTTTGATGCGAAAACCCGAAATTTCGGCGATCAGAAGAGCCATGGCCGAGGCAGAAGGACAAATCGGTCGCCTTGCGGCAGAAATCGATGAAACGAAGGCGCAGGTCAAGCGCTATCGTCAGCAGGCGGAGCAGACGCAGGCCGCCTATCGGCAGGCAGCGCTCGATGAACTGCAGAACATCGAGTCGGAGCTCGACAGCGTAAGAGAGCAGTCCCGCGCGGCCGAAAACGTGCTCCGGCGCGCCACCATCAACGCCCCGGTTTCCGGCACTGTCGTGCGGCTTTATTATCACACGTCCGGAGGCGTGATCGAAAGCGGCAAGAGCATAGCCGAAATCCTGCCATCCGATGTGCCACTGATCATCGAGACGCAAATCCCCCGCACGAAGATCGACAGCGTTCGGGACGGACAGGAAGCCACCGTTCGCCTGACAGCCCTGAACCAGCGCACGACGCCGGTTCTGACAGGCAGGGTGTTTTACGTCTCCGCAGATGCACTCCGTGATCAGTCGACCAATGAGCCACGGGAAATCTATCTCGCCCGCATCCGTCTTTCACCCAGCGAACTGGCGCGGGTACCGGGATTTCTTCCAACGCCCGGGATGCCTGCCGAAGTGCTCATTCAAACGGCGGAGCGCACGTTCTTCGAGTACCTCTCGAAACCGATCGTTGACAGCATGAACCGGGCCTTCCGCGAAGACTGAGACGGCACAACCCTGCTCAATGGACGCTGCGGAGCCGAGGTGTTACCGTGAGTGGCGTTGGACCTGATGGTGTGTGTAAACGGGCAATCCTGCAATGAAGGAAGCCACCCCGCGTTTTCGGGAAGTTCTGACCCTCTTGGGACAGTTGAACTACACGTGGACCAACACGGAAAGCCTCCTCATCCATTTGATAGCGGGGCTTGCCCGGGTCGATATGGAAACAGCGACTGTCATCTTTCTCACACTGAACACCTCACGTGCCCGTGTCGATCTGGTTGAACGGCTGGCCAAACTGGATCGAACGGCAGCAACCGTGCGTCAGGAGGTTTTGAGCGTGACCCGCCGAATGATGAGCGAGGCCAAGCTGCGCAACAAATACAATCACTGCATCTATTCTTTTGACGATACGGGGGAGAATGTTTCCACCCTCCTGATGCGGATATCCGACACGGGTGACCGCCTGAAATACGGCAGGGTCGACATGATCGACGAAACGGAAATCGAAAAGATCACCGGCTCCATCAATCGGCTGATCGAAACCAACAAGCGCATCTGGGAAATCGCCAGAAAGCATGATTTCCCGCTATGAAGCGACACAGCTAGCCCATTTGAGGCATGTCTCATCACTTTTGCTGAATCGGTCCTGCACCACGACCGACCTAGGGTCGGCTCTTGAACAATCGTGTTTGCGACCAGGCCCGGGCAGTTCCCCATGTCGACCGTTATGCTCAGACAGACGATCAAGCAGTCAGGAAGAGCAGCCGCTCGCCCCCTCAAAGCGGCGCTGGGCAGACTTAGGATGATGACCGGTCGTCCCGTACGGTTTCAGGGTGCATTCGCCACCTATCAGCAAGCACTTGAGGCCGCAAAACGAAGGGGTATGGCCGGTTATGATCACGAGGGGGTGGCGGATGTCGCTTTCGATGTCATGTGCCAACTGGTACCCTGGGACTACCCGGTCCTGTTCTGGATCAGCAGGTTGCAAAGCGAGATCGGTTCGGTGCTTGATGCTGGTGGGCATATGGGTACGAAATACCGGGCCTTCCGCAGGATCTATCCACCCACCGATCAGCTGCACTGGACCGTCTACGACCTACCCGCAATCGTAAGAATAGGCGAAAAGCGGGCTCTCGCCGAAGGGCTTGGTGCGCTCTCCTTCACAAGCCATCTCGACAAAGGGCGGTCATACGACCTCTTTTTGGGGTCCGGCCTGCTGCAGTATCTCGACGTTCCATTGCCAGACCTGATTGCAAGGCTGGAGACACCGCCAAGGCATCTCATTCTGAACAAGGTTGCGCTACGCGAAGGCAGGACCATTGTTACCCTGGAGCGGATCGGCCCAGCCCTGGTGCCATACCAGATGCGCAACGAGAGCGCCTTCCTCTCGATGATTTCCGCCATGGGATACGAAATTCGGGACCGGTGGAAAATACCCTCACTTTCCCACGCGATAGACACCCATCCCGAGCACGGAATGAGCGAGAGCGCCGGGTTTTATTGCAAACTACGGTAACGATCCGATACCGGCCGGAATCGTGCGCCAGCCATGCTCCTGGCGCATGCCCACCTGATCATTAATGCGCTTTTCTTCACAGACTTTCTGGACTACCAACACTCGCGACACATTTCGAGGTTTGGAAAGTGCAACCTTCGACAATCAGAACGGCAGCATATCCTGCAGCCGTTTTTGCAGTCTATGTCGCGGCCTCGATGCTCTTGCCTGCGGCTGTCGACCTCTACTACAGCAATGAAGACTGGCAGGTATTCGTGGTCTGCGCATTCGCGACCGGCGCGATAGCCCTGACAATTGCCGCGGCAACACGCGCGCCCCTCAGCCATCATGGCTCCACGCAATCCACCTTTCTCGTGGTCGTGGTTCTGTGGCTGATGCTCGGCTTTGTTGGCGCCCTGCCCTTTTACAACTCATCATTAAAGCTCGATCTGGCAGAGGCCGTGTTCGAATCGGTTTCAGCCATCACCACCACCGGCTCCACGGTGATATCCGGACTGGACAATCTGCCCCCCGGACTGCTGCTGTGGCGATCGATTTTGCAATGGATCGGAGGCATCGGCGTGGTCGCCCTTGGCCTCTTTCTTCTGCCTCTTCTTAAGGTGGGCGGATTTTCCTATTTCCGGATAGAATCCTCCGACATCGAGAACAGACCCTACGAACGTTTCATAAGTTTTCTGATCGCACTCGTCGGGGTTTATGTCATGATGACAGCGCTTTGTGCGCTGGCCTATGCAGCAGCAGGCATGAGCAAGTTCGACGCTCTCAATCACGCAATGACCACCATTGCAACGGGCGGTTTCTCCACCCACGATGCTTCGTTTGGTTTCTTTGAAGGCAACGCTCTCCTGTGGATCGGCACCTTCTTCATGCTTCTGGGCGCGCTGCCGTTTTCCATCCTCGTCCTGTTTTTTGTGCGAGGGCGTCTCGATGCCTTGCGGGATCCCCAGATCCGGCTCTTCCTGGGATATGTCACCGCATTCGTTGTCGTTCTTGCCGTTCAACGCCGCATCGTTACCGGAGAACCGTTTGACGACATCATCGCGTCAACCGCGTTCAACTTCACATCCATTATCACCACCACGGGCTTTGCCAGCGAAGATTACACATCGTGGGGGCCATTCGCGGTGACGCTGGCTTTCTTCGCCACTTTTCTGGGTGGCTGTTCCGGCTCGACATCTGGTGGTGTGAAAGCGTATCGCTTCCTCATACTTGGAGCGATGCTGCGCAACGGCCTGCGCCTGCTCATTCATCCGCACTCCATCCGGGCACTGCATTATGGCAACCGTGTCGTCGATGACCAGATGCAGCGTTCGGTGGTGCTTTTCGTGGTGGCTTTCTTAGGATCCTGGGTGTTTTCGACCGTACTTTTATCGGCAAGCGGGCTCGATTTCCTGACCTCGATGACGGGCGCGCTGACTGCGCTCACGAATGTGGGACCGGGACTGGGAACGACCATTGGTCCGGCAGGCAATTTCCAGCCGCTGAGCGATTTTGCCAAGTGGGTTCTTTCAGGCACCATGCTGCTCGGTCGGCTGGAGATCCTGGCCGTGATCGTTCTCTTTCTTCCAACATTCTGGCGCAACTGAACCGGCCGGTCAGGTCGCCCCGATCCCGGCAGGGCGCGCGCCGGAATGGCAGCACCGCCAGGTCAACTGCTGGGAGAACGTAGGTCGGCGGTCTTCTCGAGAGCGGTCTTCAAGCGTTGATCACGCCCATAGATATCGCCATGGAAGGCGACCTCCCCGTCCACCTCGGGCCAGGCGGTGAAGTAGCCGACATAGACAGGAATCCTGCGCTCGACCTTCCGCCGCGTCGGACGGCTGCGATCACCTTTCTCGATGAGACCTGCGACCTGCTCAACAGAGATATCCAGCACTGCGGCAGCCATGGCCCGCGGATCAGCCAGCCGAACACAGCCATGGCTGAAAGCCCGCGTGTCGCGCTGGAACAGGCTCTTGGACGGAGTGTCATGCATATAGATCGCATGCCTGTTGGGAAACAGGATCTTCAGCTCACCGAGCGCATTTCTGGGCCCGGGTTTCTGTCGAACGCTGTAAGGAACATTCCTTCCATATTGCCCCCAGTTCACGGCAGAGGACGAAATCCTCCGCCCCTTGCTGTTGATGACCTCGTATCCATTGCGATCCAGATAGCTGGGATCGCGCCAGAGTTTCGGCAGCATCTCGTTGACGATAATGGACCGGGGCACCCCCCAATATGGGTTGAATTCCACCGTTTCCAGCTCATCATAGAAAAAACTGGTCTGATTGGCATTGCGCCCAACCACCGTCCGCATGGAGATACGGTGTTCGCCCCTGTCAAAAAAATCGACATTGAAGGACGCGGCATTGATGACGACACGGGTATCGCCGAGATCCGAAGGATGCCAGCGCAGCCGCTCCAGCGAATAAACAACCTTTTCGATGCGATCCGCTTTTGACACACCTGCAATCGCCGCGACTGTGCGCGGGCCGACGATACCGTCCGGTGTCAAGTCATGCTTTCTCTGCACGGCCTCGATAACCGGAACAAGGGCACTGGAGTAAACCTCGCTCCCAGCATGCTCCGTCAGCGTCGTTCCATGCTGGGCCAGAAAGGTTTCCTCTGCGTCGCGTTCAATGATTTTCAGAAGTTTGGCAAACTCTGGTGAGGCGCCGCCGGGACGCACAAAGGTTTTGGGATCGACCACGATCTCACGTTCGACGGAGCCACGCAGCGCCTCCAGTTCCGCGCGGAGCTGGCGGTACATGTCGTTCTGAGGATGCAGGCCTTTGAGATAAAGCGCCGGTTCGTCCATGTTGGCCATGAACGCCACGCTTTGCTGCAGGTTCATCGGCTTTTTGGGAAAGTCGTGATAGCCGGAAAGTTTGTTCGGATCGACCCGCCCTGCAAAAGCATCACGCGCATAACGCAATGCACGCGCAGTCAGGGTCATTTCAAAACGGATGAGTTCAGCTTGTCGCTCGGCGATCCTGTCGTAGGAAAAATCAGGGCCCGGTACCCCGACCGTGTAATCGGCTTCGTTCAGGCCATGCCTTCCGGCCTCGGCGAGTTCGCGCAGGACACTCCTGGCCCGGTCGTTAACCTGATAACCGGTCACCCAGATGAAATCGGGGTTGCGCGAATAGAACTCGACGACCGCATCGGCGATATCGTTTTCCGCATAAAGCTCCACCTCCTCAAGACTGGGAAGAGCCTCTCGAAAGGACACCCCCTCCAGGGCCGGCGAAAATGCGTCCTCTCGCTTAGGGGGCTTGATCTGTGCAAAGGCGACGCGCGTGAGCCGAGCGGGGCTGTAGTTGTAGTAGGATGGAGCCGAGATCTTGGGAGCGGCCCTGCGTTTCACCGGTTTTCGTGTGACCGGCTTTGATGCAGCAGGAGGAGGCGTTGCCACCCGCTCTTTCTTGCGAATACCACCACCGAACAGCATATCGAAAAGATTGTCGGCCTGCGCATTCGCTGTGCCCGTGGCACCAACAATCATGGCAACGGCCGCACTGAGCAACCAATTCTTCCGTTTCGACTTCAACCTCATCGATCACCCCACCCCGGCCGGAGTCGTTTTCCGGAGGATGACATGCCCTGCTCGCAAAGATCACGAGAATGGATCACGCCCGTTATCGTGCTTGAGCCAGCACGCACCCCCAGCTTGAATCGCAACCAGAATAACAGTTATCATTCGCAAGGTCGCCTCGTGATCGATAAAATTGTCGCGAATTCCAAAACTCAGTTTGCCATTGGTAAACGTTCCTCCGCGCGCCCTCCAGTCCGTTCCGGGATTTTTCTCTCGCGCCTGGATTCAATGAAAGCGGCAACACATTCAGCAACTTGTGGAGCGGCGAGAATTCGACGATGGCCAAGACCCCGCGCCCACACCAGGGAAACATGCCCACCTGCACGCCCCAGAGCCCGGGCATCCTGAGGGGAAACCTCCCTGTCGTCGGGCGCATGAACCACCAACGTAGGAATATCCAGTTCGCGCAACTGGTTTGCCCCAACGAATCGCGTCAAAGGCTGTCCGGCAATCTCTTCAGCATGCCTTTCCAGAAGCCCCTGCGTTTTCTCTAAAAGCCCGATGAAACGACCGAACCGGGAAAAGAGCTCCGGCAACGCATTGGGCGACGCAATCATCACCATGCGCCGCACCGGCACTGGCGGAATACCGGATATCGCCCCCGAAACCGCATTTAAAGCAACCGCGCCACCGAAAGAGTGTCCGACCATCGCATCGAACGGACCAAGCCACTGCGCCGTGGCGTGAACTGCAGCAACCGCGCTGGCAATGTCCAGCACCCGCCCCTCCGATGCGCCGTGACCGGGCAGATCGAGCGATACCACGCGAAACCCGCGCTGCAACAATGCGCCCGCGAGGCCCCGCATGTGCTCGGTGCGCGAGCCCCAACCATGTATGAGGAGAACGGTCGGGCCGTCGCGTCTCGCTCCCCATTTGCAGAATTCATAGGCAACGAAGCGGCCCCTCGAGCTCGCAAGCCGATGAATGCGCGCCTCTTGCATGAAGTCTTGAGCGAAAGCGACCGCCCGTTTCTCTCCGTCGGTCATCCGGCCAGGGTGCGGCGTTCGACGAAACAGATCGAATGCGATGCGCCCGGCCAGACTTGGCGCTACATGTTGGAGTATGCCAAAAAGGATCTTGACGCTTCTCAGCACAAAACGATTCATGATCGGAATCCAGATAATGTTCAAGCATGAACAAAAATAGTTCAACAATGAACAAATCACAAGAGTTCCCCTGGGATAATCCGCGCTTTCGCACGTGGATCGCCGTAGCGCGTGCAGAAAAGGCCATAGTGCGCGCGCTCGGCAAGGCTCTTGACCCTCTGGGGCTCAAGATTGCGCAGCTCGACATGCTCATGAACCTCTACCGGCACCCGGGGCAGTCACAGCATGACCTCGCCCGCCGTCTTCTGGTTGGGCGCTCCAACATCACCATGCTCCTGCCCCAGCTCGAAACGCAGGGGCTGGTCAAGCGCGAGAACGACAGCAATGATCGGCGCGTGTTGCGCCTCTATCTGACGCCCACGGGAGAGCAACGGCTGATGGAGGCACTAGCAGTCTACACCCGCCTGATTGATCGGGTGATGGCACAATCAACACCGGCTCAATGCGAAGCGATGGGTGAACAGATGCGCCGCATCAGCGAAGCGCTGGCGCAAGAGGACTGACAGCCTCTTACTGGCCGTCAGGGCTCTCAGCCTCCCCCAAAAAGAAACCACGCCGAACCGCTGGCGCAAACCCATTGCGACCGGTTGGTTCTGTTTGCCAAATTCACTTGGCCCAACCACACAAAGGTGGGCCAATCGGCTAAACAAGGTCATCTGCAAGAGCATGTTTATCGGATTCCGCTTTCCAGGCGGCAATCCCAACGGAGCCGATCTTGACCGACACAACCGCCAGCCAGGGCTCATCCCCGGCCGAAGAAACCGCTTTCGCCATCCTGCTTGCCGTCAGCTTCTGCCACATGCTCAACGACATCATGCAGTCGATGCTCGCGGCGATATACCCGATGCTCAAACGCGACTACGGTCTGGATTTCTGGCAAATCGGCCTGCTCACCATGGCGTTTCAGGTGACTGCCTCGCTTCTGCAACCGGCAATTGGCCTGACCACCGATAAAAGGCCCATGCCCTATTCCCTGCCGGTCGGGATGGGATCCACCTTCATCGGGCTGCTGCTTCTGGCCTGGGCAGCGAATTACACCCTGCTTCTGATTGGCGCCATGTTTGTCGGACTTGGCTCGGCAATCTTCCACCCGGAATCCTCGCGGGTGGCACGCCTTGCTTCAGGCGGACGGTACGGGCTCGCCCAGGCCGTTTTTCAGGTCGGCGGCAATGCTGGCAGTGCAATAGGCCCGTTGCTGGCGGCCTTCATCATCGTACCAAGAGGTCAGGGAAGCGTGGCATGGTTTTCGCTCGCCGCCCTGCTGGGGCTGATCGTTCTCTGGCGCGTCAGCACCTGGTATGCGCAATACTGTCAGAACACCGCATCACGAAGCACGACGCAAAGACCGATCGCCTTGCCCAGAGGCAAGATTGCAGTCTCGCTGGCGGTCCTGGTGGCGCTCGTGTTCGCCAAGAACGTCTATATGGCTGGCATATCCAGCTATTACACATTTTTCCTTATGGAGAAGTTTGGCGTCACCGTTCAGCAATCTCAGATCATGCTGTTCGTTTTCCTTGGCGCTGTTGCGGCGGGAACGATACTGGGTGGACTGGTGGGCGACCGGATCGGCGCCAAGACAGTGATCTGGTTTTCGATCCTGGGTGTGTTGCCATTCACTCTCATGTTGCCATATGCGAACCTGTTCTGGACACCTGTTCTGACCGTGATCATAGGCATGATCCTTGCTTCGGCATTTCCGCAGATCGTGGTATTTGCACAGGAACTGCTGCCAGGGCCGCGTGGGCATGGTGGCGGGCATGTTCTTCGGATTTGCCTTTGGTCTGGGCGGGATAGGAGCTGCGGTTCTGGGCGTCATCGCCGACAGCAAAGGCATCGAATATGTTTACCGAATGTGCTCGTACCTTCCACTACTGGGGCTCTTGACCGTGTTTCTGCCAAACCTCAGGAAAACCGGCTAACGCAGGAGACAGGCACACGCATGGCGGTCACCCGTATCGTAAGCAACATTGCCACTGACAGGTTCGATGAAGCGAAGCGCTTCTATGTGGAAACGCTTGGTCTGGATGTGCTGATGGACCTTGGCTGGATTGCAACATTCGGGACCAGACAACAGATGAGCGTCCAGTTGAGTTTCATGCAGGAAGGTGGCTCGGGAACGGAGGTTCCCGATCTGTCAATAGAGGTGGATGATCTCGACGAAACACTGCATCGCGTCAAATCTGCCGGTTATCCGATCGAGTACGGTCCGGCCGACGAGCCGTGGGGCGTTCGACGTTTTTACACGCGCGACCCTTTCGGCAAACTCGTCAACATTCTGGTGCACCGTTAGGACGAACGCTCACCACATGGTCTGCTGCGCACGATCCGGCCAATCCCTGTCGTAGGTTTCACCGTCGAACGAACCTTTGCTCGTGGCCTGTAGAATTTGCCCGGCCGTGGGAAGCTCTTCGACGCCAGTGTGTGCTTCACGGTCCCACAGCTTCGAGCGAACGATCGCCCGGGCGCACTGGAAGTAGACCTCCTCCACCGACAGAACGATGACACAGCGTGGCTGTGCCGCATCAACCGCAAAGGATGAGCACAGCTCCGGGTCGACCGAAAGCCTGGCCTGGCCGTTCACGCGCAAAGTGATTCCTGCCCTGGAATCAGGAACAGAAAAGCCACGCGCGGGTCTTGCACGATGTTGCGAAGGGAATCCGCCCGGTTGTTGCCGCGCCGATCCGGCATGAGCAGCGTGGTGTCGTCATGTATGCGAACGAAACCCGGCCTGTCACCCCGCGGGGAACAGTCCACCCCCTCCGGCCCGTTCGAAGCCAGCGCAACAAAGGGAGATGCATTGATGAGTTGGGCGTATTCCGGAATGATCCGATGTGTGACCTTGGTCAGGGATGCGGGAGCCGGCGGGCCATAAAGCGCTTCGAGCTGCTCGATCGACGAGATAAAATGATCATTCGCTTCAGGCATCGCGGCTCAGTCCTTGTGCGTCCAGCTCATCAAGATATTTCTGCCACCGCGAGGCTTTCTCGGTGACAAGTTCATGCAGATATCTCCAAGTGTAGATACCGCTTTGATGCGCATCGCTGAACACGATACGAACGGCATAGTTGCCGACTGGCTCGACGCGGTCGATGGTAACGTGCCGCTTGCCTGGTACGGTTATGCGCTGCTCGGGAGAATGCCCCTGGACTTCAGCGGAAGGCGAAAGGACACGCAACATCTCTGCCGTCAACTCCACCGGCTCGCCCTGTGCAAAGGAAACCGTCATGAGCGAACGGTCCTGAGAAACGCGCAATTCCCTTGGAGCCTTCATTCTTCACCACCTCTCGCCCGAAGACCTACCTGGCTTTGGCTCAACTGAAAAGCCCGAAGCACCGATTGCCCGCAACATTGGGGCAATGCTAATGTCGGGCAAAGAGATCACAATCGAGTAACGCACCACGCCAGCGGAAGCGAGCCCCCATGCAGAGCACCATGATCGATCCTTTCGGCCGCGCCATCGACTATCTGCGCGTTTCGGTCACCGATCGTTGCGATTTCAGGTGCGTGTACTGCATGGCGGAAGATATGACGTTTCTTCCCAAACGGGACCTTCTGAGCCTTGAGGAACTCGACCGACTCTGCACGGTTTTCATCGAGAAAGGTGTGCGACGACTTCGCCTCACGGGCGGTGAGCCGCTTGTGCGCAAAAACATCATGCATCTGATACGCCAACTCTCCCGGCATCTGCGATCTGGCGCACTGGAAGAGCTGACCCTGACAAGCAACGGCTCTCAGCTTGAGCGCTTCGCCTCGGAGCTTGCCGATTGCGGCGTGCGACGCATCAACATATCCGTGGATACCCTGAACGCGGACAAGTTCCACGCCATCACGCGCTGGGGACGGCTTGAAAAAGTCATGCGCGGCATTGAGGCTGCAGAAGCGGCAGGTCTCAAGATCAAGCTCAACACGGTGGCGCTCAAAGGGTTCAACGAAGACGAAATCCCCGAAATGCTGCGCTGGGCACATGGCCGGGGCATGGATATGACTGTCATCGAAACCATGCCCATGGGCGAGATCGACGGCGACCGAACCGACCAGTACCTGCCGCTCTCTCTCCTGCGCGCACAACTTTCCAGACAGTTCACGCTGACCGATATTCCTTACAAGACAGGCGGGCCGGCGCGATATGTCGACGTGGCCGAGACGGGCGGACGGCTTGGGTTCATCACTCCGATGACGCATAATTTCTGTGAAAGCTGCAACCGTGTGCGCATCACCTGTACGGGCATGCTTTACATGTGTCTCGGGCAGGACGACTCCGCCGACCTTCGGGCTGCACTGCGGGAATCGGAGGGCAATGACGCCCTTTCGAACGCGATCGACAACGCCATTGCGCGCAAGCCCAAGGGACATGACTTCGTCATCGATCGCAGAACCAACCGCCCCTCGGTCTCCCGGCATATGAGTGTGACAGGCGGCTGACTCTGGGCCAGCGCAATCTTCAACAGGGTCAATTGCCAATTCCGTAAGGTATCCTTAGCTTAATCGGATATGGGGAATCGTTTCAGTCGTTTCCCGTTGTAACCCCGGTCTGGGAACCCGCGTCTGCGGAAGCTGCTTGTTGTCTACAGATGCCTGCATCACGAGGTGGTTGTGTCGTTTTTGCCGAATGCGCACGGCGCACTTTTCATGACGGTCGCCTCGGCAGGTCCCCCCTTCAGTGACGGGCTGACCGAACGCCCACACCACACGGCGCGCATGGCACACTGCATGCGCCTCCCCTGCCGCCGCGAGCGAGCCGAGCCCCGGCAGGCTATCGTTCATCCCGGAAAATCAGGTTGATATGGCAAAGTCTCTGGTCCGCACCGATACGCCCCCTCATATAGTCACGCTGGTGATTGCCACTGCCACTGCCGCCGTGTCTATGAATGTGTTCCTGCCTTCATTGCCCGGCATGGCAGACTATTTCCAGGCGGACTACGGCATCGTCCAGCTGGCTGTATCACTGTATCTCGCGGCCACGGCCATTCTCCAGCTCGGTATCGGGCCAGCATCGGATCGCTTTGGCCGACGTCCCGTCATGCTCACATGTTTCGTGATTTTCATCCTCGCGACGATTGCCGCACTCATGGCGCCCAGCATCACGGTTTTTCTGGCCTGCCGCGTCATGCAGGCGTTTTCAGCTGCCGGCATGGTGCTATCCCGCGCGATCGTGCGCGACACGGTGGGGCCCAGTGAGGCGGCCAGCCGCATCGGCTACATCACGATGGGCATGACGCTGGCCCCAATGATCGGTCCGCTCATCGGTGGGTTTCTCGATGAGCTTTACGGCTGGAAGGCAACGTTCTACCTGATACTGGGCTTTGGCCTCATGTCTTTTGTCATCGTGTATCTGGACCTGGGGGAGACCAACCACAGCCGCTCGACCAGCATGACGGCACAGGTCAAGAACTATCCCGAACTTTTCAGATCAAGACGTTTCTGGGGTTACACCGCAACAGCAGCCATGGCATCGGGTGCGTTTTTTGCCTTTCTCGGTGGCGGTCCCTTTGTAGCGACCGAAATCCTCCACCTGACACCGTCTCAGTACGGGATGTATTTCATTCTTATCTCGGTGGGATACATGATCGGCAATTTCCTCTCGGGTCGCTTCTCGAAGCGCTTGGGGATCAACCCGATGATGCTGGCGGGAAACATATGCGCTTCGCTCGGACTCCTGCTTTCACTGCTTCTGTTTTCTGCCGGCGTATTTCACCCCATGTCCCTTTTCGGACCCTCCTTTTTCGTCGGCATTGGAAACGGCATGACCATGCCCAACGCAAATGCAGGCCTTGTCAGCGTTCGACCGCACCTGGCCGGAACCGCATCCGGCCTTGGAGGTGCTCTGCAGATCGGCGGAGGGGCAGCTCTCTCGGTCATTGCCGGAGCGTTGTTGTCACAGGAAACCGGCCCGTTTCCGCTCGTCTGGGTCATGCTTGCGTCTTCCACCATGGCCATCGTCGCTTCGCTCTATGTGATCTATGTTGCAAGGCAGGCTGGAGATATCTGAGGCATCCACATGAACAGCGGAATTGGCGGGATCATACTCGCGGGCGGCGCCTCACGCAGAATGGGTGGCGGCGACAAGGGTCTGCTAAGGCTGAATTCGCAAACACTGCTCGATTGTGTTGCAGGACGGCTTTCGAGCCAGGTCGGCCATCTCGCCCTCAACGCCAATGGAAACCCTGAGCGGTTTGCGGGCGTGGACATCGACATCATAGCTGATCCGCTGCCCGAGCCCGTGGGCCCGCTTGGTGGTGTTCTGGCCGGTTGCCTTTGGAGTCGCAGGACTTTCCCGAAAGCCACTCATATCGTTACCGTAGCCGTGGACACTCCGTTCTTTCCCAGCGACCTGGTCGATCGCCTGTTCGCTGCTGCCTCTCCTTCGCGCCGACCGGTACTCGCCGAGTGCGGTACGCGGCTGCATCCAGTCTTCGCGCTGTGGCCGGTCGAGATTGCTGACCATCTGGCCCGGCATCTGGCCGAAGGTGGGACACGACGGGTGAGTGCCTATGCGCTCGATCATCTCGCCGGAACGGTTGCGGAGTTCCCCATGGAAGACGGCTTCGATCCGTTCTTCAACATCAACACTCCAGACGATCTGGATCTGGCGCGACAGAGGCTTTTGGGAAACGAGGCATGAAGCAGGCAGTTTTCGGAATTGTGGGCTGGAAAAACTCAGGCAAGACCACGCTGACTGCAGCCCTGGTCTCTGCCCTCACCCAACGCGGCTTCAGCATTGCAACCCTGAAACATGCCCATCACTCTTTCGACATAGACCATGAAGGAACAGACTCCTTTCGCCACCGCATGGCCGGCGCTCGCGAGGTCGCCATCGTTTCGGGAAAGCGCTGGGCGATCATGCATGAAAACGAACGCGAGGAGGACGAGCCCTCGCTCGCGGGGCTGCTTGCCCGCCTGTCACCATGCGATCTCGTACTAATCGAAGGCTTCAAGCGCGGAGATCATCCCAAGCTGGAATGCCGCCGCCGCGACGCCAGAGATCATGCTCCATTGGCGAAGACCTGCCCCAACATCGTTGCCATCGCTGCAGATCACGCAACCGAACCCGGCGGATTGCCGGTATTCCGCCTCCACGAGGTTGAAGCCATGGCGGATTTCATCATCGAACATACCGGAATCACCCGACGAAGCGCCTTGTGAGACCCGACGAATCAATGCTCGAGACGGCGCACCTTTAAGGTTGCAATTTGCGCCGGTTCGATGGGAATATCCAGGTTCAATTCCCGTCGGTGCAAATATTGGCGACGGATAATAAGATGAGAGGAACAAGAATGCGTATTTCACGGCGTCTCGCGCTTACCCTGCCGGCTGCAGCTCTGGCTCTGACGATCGGAGCGGTGCAAGCCCAGGAGCCCATGAAGATCAAGATCGGAACGGAAGGTGCCTACCCTCCCTTCAACAATCTGACCGCAGACAACACGCTTGAGGGCTTCGACATCGATATCGCCAAAGCACTTTGCGAAGAGATGAAGGCAGAGTGCGAATTCGTCACACAGGACTGGGAAGGTATCATTCCCGCACTCCAGGCTGGAAAGTTTGACGCGATCATCGCCTCCATGTCGATCACGGAGGAACGCAAGAAGCAGGTCGACTTCACCAACAAATATTACAACACACCGCCGGCGCTCGTTGTGCCGAAGGATTCCGATATCGCCGGCACCTCTCCGGAAGATCTCAAGGACAAAACCATCGGCGCCCAGGGAGCGACCACGCATGCGACCTTCGCGGAAGCGAGTTTCCCCGACAGCGATGTGAAGGTTTACCCGACGGCCGAGGAATACAAGCTTGATATGGTCAATGGCCGGCTCGACGCCGTGATCGACGATGTTATCGTGCTGCAGGAGTTCCTCGACACGGAGGATGGGGCCTGCTGCAAGATACTCGGCACCTTGAAACCCGACGAGGCAGTTTACGGTCCCGGCATCGGCATCGCCATCCGCCAGGGAGAAGATGAGCTGCGCGAAAAGTTCAATGCGGCCATCGCTGCGATCCGCGAAAACGGAACCTACGAGGAAATCAACAAGAAGTATTTTGAGTTTGACGTCTACGGCGATTGAACCAGGCAATCATGCGTGATTGAATTTGAGCAGGCGGCCTGACCGGATCGGTTCGGCCGCCTGTTGTTCAAGCAGCTCGCGTTGCAAGAAAAGCTGCAATCGAAATGAAACCGTCAATTCGCGTCCGGGAGGCGGTTCGAACAAGGGTTTTGGGAGATGGACGGGGTCTGGACCCTATTGAGTTTCGGCCCCGAAGGCTGGGGCGACGATATCGCCAAAGGTGTGCTTCTCACGGTCACTCTGGCTCTGGCCACGTTACCACTTGGACTTGTCGTCGGTTTCTTTGTGGCCCTGGGAAAGCGGTCGCAGGACAGAACACTGCGCCTGGCCGCCAACATCTACACGACGATCTTCCGGGGTTTGCCGGAACTACTGACCCTCTTCCTGGTCTTTTACGGTGCTCAGATCGGGTTGCAGAAACTCGTCCAGACCATCAGCCCCGGGACCACCGTAGAGATCAACGCTTTCGTCGCCGGGATGGTGGCGCTGGGCACGGTCTTCTCTTCCTATGCGAGCGAGGTGTTTCTCGCTGCTTTCCGGGCCATTCCTCAGGGGCAGTTCGAAGGCGGACACGCAGTCGGCCTCTCCAACGGGCAGACAATGCGGCTCGTCATCCTGCCACAACTGATACGTCTTGCCTTGCCGGGACTGTCCAATCTCTGGCTCATCCTGTTGAAGGACACGGCACTCGTTTCCGTGATCGGCCTTGCCGACATTCTGCGCCAGACGGGTATTGCCGCTCGCGTGACGAAGGAAGCGTTCCTGTTCTTCGGCATCGCCTGTCTTCTCTATCTCGTTCTTGCCATGCTTTCCTCGATCGTTCTCGGAGCCATTGAGAGCTGGACGAAACGCCACGGAGTTCAGCGATGAGCGCCCAGAACACCGCCGTCGTCGAGCGACCGCCGGAAATCGGGCAGGGCTGGACCCGCTCGCGCACCATAGGCGTCACCCTTCTCGCTATTTGGGGAGCGCTTGGCCTCGGGCTGGTAGCGTTTCTGATAAATTCCTGGAATGCGGAGGTCTTCACCCGATACGCTCCGCGCTATCTTTCGGGCCTGTGGATCACCATACAGCTCGTGGGTGTCTCCATCATTCTGGGCGCCATACTGTCCGTGCCTATCGCGCTTGGGCGCATGTCGCGAAACCGGCTGGTGGGAGCGATTGCCTATGCCTATGTCTATATCTTCCGCGGTACGCCACTGCTCGCCCAGACATTTCTTGTCTATTATGGCCTGGGCTCTTTCAGGCCAGAGCTGCAGGCTCTGGGACTTTGGGGTTTCTTTCGTGAAGCTTGGTACTGCGCAGTCTTTGCATTTACTCTGAACACGGCGGCCTATCAGGCCGAAATTCTACGCGGTGCCATAGAAAGCGTTGGCCGAGGCCAGTGGGAGGCGGCATCAGCGTTGGGCATCTCAAGACTGCGAACCTTCTGGAGGATCATCCTGCCTCAGGCAATGATCGTCGCGCTCCGCCCCTATGGCAACGAGATCATCTTGATGATCAAGGGATCGGCGATCGTCGCGATCATTACCGTTTACGACCTGATGGGCGAGACAAGGCGCGCCTATTCCAGAACGTTCGACTTCCAGACGTATATCTGGGCCGCAATCATCTATCTCGCGATCGTCGAGGTTCTGCGCAACACAATCGACTGGATCGAGCGTCGCATCACCAAACATCTGAAACGCTAGAGCACAGATCCGTCAGGAAAACCGCACACCAGGGAGAAGCATCCACATGGCAGACGTCGCATTCATCGGTCTTGGAGTTATGGGATACCCGATGGCCGCGCATCTTCTCAACAAAGGCGGACACAATGTCACCGTGTACAACCGCAGCCCCGAGAAGGCACAACGCTGGGTCCAGGAACACGGCGGCACCAGTGCCCCTACCCCTCGTGAAGCAGCGTCAGGAAAGGATTTTGTCTTCTGCTGCGTTGGAAACGATGATGACCTTCGCTCGGTCACCGTGGACGAGAATGGCGCTTTCGAGGACATGAAGAAAGGCGCGGTGTTTATCGACAACACCACAGCCTCTGCTGAAGTTGCGCGCGAACTGGCAAAGGAAGCCCAAAAGCGCGGCTTCGCCTTCATCGACGCTCCGGTCTCGGGCGGACAGGCAGGAGCGGAAAATGGGGTTCTCACCGTCATGTGCGGCGGAGATGAAGCGGTTTTCAGCCAGGCGCGGCCGGTCATTGAGTGCTATGCTCGAATGGTGGGACTGATGGGCCCGGTGGGAGCGGGGCAGCTCACCAAGATGATCAACCAGATCTGCATTGCAGGGCTCGTCCAAGGCCTGGCCGAGGGAATCCACTTCGGAAAACAGGCCGGCCTCGACATCGAAAAGGTGGTGGACGTGATTTCCAAGGGCGCGGCCGGCTCATGGCAGATGGAGAACCGGCACAAAACGATGAACCGGGGAGAGTTCGATTTCGGCTTCGCGGTGGACTGGATGCGCAAGGATCTGGCGATCTGCCTTGCCGAGGCCGACCGAAACGGGGCAAGCCTCCCTGTTACCGCACTGGTCGACCAGTTCTACAAGGATGTACAGAAGATGGGTGGCAACCGCTGGGACACCTCCTCCCTGATCGCCCGGCTCATGGAATAAGGCGCCTCAATGAGCCCGTTCACACATGCCATCCGCTCGGCAGTTTCCGGTGCGATTGCCGTGATGGGGTTCGTTGTGGCCGGGTCTGCATCTCCCGGAACGATACACCAGCTCCAATGGTCGGATCTTGTTCCACAGACTGACGCATCCCTGTCGGAACAAGGCGCACTCACCCCCTTGTTTGATGGACAGGCAATCAGCCTGACGGGCTACCTTCTGCCGTCAGACCGGGAAGGCGATCTGGTTTACACCTTCATGCTGGTCTCGCGCCCCGGTGCCTGCAGTCACAATGCGCAACCCCCGGCCAATCAGGTCATCCGCGTTGTCCCAGCCACTCCCTACCGGTTGCGATCAAACTACGAACCGGTCACCGTCGCGGGAAAACTGTCGTCGGGGCTGGAGAAAACGCAGATGTTCATCCTGGATGGCCCTGCGGTCATCCAGTCAGGTTACAGCATTCACCGGGCGGAAGTACGCCCGTTGAAGAACGCCCCCGCTTCGGGCCGGTCTTTCCAGTCCAATCCCTGGCAATCGCTCACTCATGGGAAAGACGGCGCCTCCCCTCAACCACTGCCGGATGTTCCAGATTCCTTGTCCAGAACGAGATAATCCAGCGGCAGCTCGGTCGTGTATTTTATCTGCTCCATCGCGAAGGTAGACGAGACATCTCGAATCTCGATCTTTGCGATCAGCCGCTTGTAGAAAGCGTCATACGCTGCGATGTCCGGCACGACGACCCGTAAAAGATAATCCACATCGCCGCTCATGCGGTAAAACTCGACCACCTCCGGAAACTGCTGGATAACTTCCGAGAAGCGCTTCAGCCATTCATGACTGTGCATGTTTGTACGGATAGAAACAAACACGTTCACTCTCGCATTGACCTTCTCGGGATCGAGGACTGCAACGCGCCGGCGAATTACACCTTCTTCTTCAAGCTTCTGGATACGTCGCCAGCATGGCGTGGTCGACAGACCAACCTTTTTTGCGACATCGGCAACAGCGAGGGTCGAATTTTCCTGCAAAAGACGCAGAATTTTGCGATCTAGGCGATCCATGACAGGCTCCGAAGAAAAATTTTTCCTAAAGTGACAGCGGAACCCACGCGAAACAAGAAAACTTTTACCTCACTGAGAGCGAGACTAGTCTGGTTTTCTCTTTCTCTTCATAACAAGCCGATAAATTCCCTCTCGGAGAACCGGAAGAAGCTCCCGCTCGAACCAGGGATTCCTTTTCAGCCACCCCGTGTTGCGCCAGGAGGGATGCGGCAATGGGAGAACACGTGGAGACCGGTCCAGCTGAAGCAAACGCCTCCAGTCGGCCACCGTCTCGGTCAATGTACGCGATCGCTCATCACCCAGGTGCCACGATTGGGCATACTGCCCAATGACAAGAACCAGCTCGATCTGAGGCATTTCGGCCAGCAACGAGGAACGCCAGGCAGGCGCACATTCCTTTCGCGGAGGCAAATCGCCACCTTTTGCATCAAGGCCCGGAAAGCAAAAGCCCATGGGCACTATGGCGAAGAGGTCCGGATCGTAAAAGGCAGCCCGGTCCACCCCCAGCCAGTCGCGCAGACGATCGCCGGAGCGATCGTCGAATGGCAGCCCGGAGGCATGCACACGCGTACCGGGTGCCTGCCCGGCAATCAGGACACGTGCCTTCCTCGAACCGACCACGACCGGCCGAGGCTCGTGCGGCAGGGGATTTCCTTGCGGCGCTTCGACACAGATACGGCACGCGCGTATCCTGCGCAGAAGCGTTTCCAGCCCATCTGCACTGTCTTCAGTCATCACGCTTTCGCGCTCGGTCGCCCCGCGACCGTGTGATACCAGCGCATAAGGTGATCAAGCCCTTCGGGGATCGATATGCGCGCAAGTCTGAGAAAATCGACGCTCACCAGAGCGGTGATATCGGCAATTGTATAGACATCTCCAGAGATAAATTCACGCTGGCCAAGTTCCTTGTCCAGATAAGCCAGAAACTCCTGGGCCTTCGGCTTGTTCGCTTCTCCCCATTCCGCGATCTGGGGCACCTCCCAGCCTTGCATTGCGGGATGCAGGTGCCGGAATGCCTGCGCGATGGGATAGAACAGGTGCATTTCGATGCGCCGCTGCCACATCTCAACCTGCGCGACACCCAAAGCCCCCTTCCCAAACAGGGCGGGTTCAGGATGGAGCCCCTCAAAATAACGGCAAATGGCAACCGTTTCCGTCAGAACCGTGCCATCCTCAAGTTCAAGAACAGGCAGCCGCTGCAGGGGATTGAGCCTCGTCAGTCTGTCGGACTTATGCTCCAGCGCCCCCATGTCGACCGGCACGACCGGCACCTCAATACCCTTCTCCGCAATGAAAATCCGCACACGCCTTGGATTGGGTGCTTTGGCACCATCATACAGTTTCATGGTCGACTCCTGGATTGATCAATGCCTCTAACCTGCAAACCATCGCCTGATCCTCCTGATGATGTTTGTGAGAATGCCATCAGGAAACACCTCCTCTTCTTCATGTGCTTCCCGCCAAGCGCGTGGCGCGTCGAAACCGCCCGCCCAGATCCCGACGCGGCCGCGGCGGGCCTGCGCTTCGGCAGCATCATAATCGCCGTAAGCCATGGCCCATCCCGCTTCCACCATAGCCAGACCGATATCCTGATCTCCCACCATGCACTGAGCCAGGAGCCTGTCATAGCGGTCCCGTTCGTGGCCTTCGCAGACAACCGTGTGTCCCTTCACCATCTGGACCAGCGCTCTGAGCGCTTTACGACCACAATCATATGGATGGCCATCACGTGTACAACTCTGGCGGAGCTCCGGTGCATCAATCCCGCGAATCCGTATCCTTTCACCCGCCAGCGTGATGGTATCGCCATCATGAACGGTAACCGTCCCGTCAAGTGTACGAGTAGAGAGGCGCTGAAACCGATCCACGAGAAGCGCGATTCCAACCAGAAGCAGGAGGGTTAGTGCCAGGTCGACAAGGCTCATCGAGCGGCGGCGAGAACGCCTCGGGTTTCCACGGCCATTCATTTCTTGAAGGGACTTTTAATCATTCGCGAATAACTTGATCAGAGTTTGGAGGAACACGAAACAGGTGATGTTGCCGAAAGCTTCGAAATCAGCTGACAAATTTATTGTGGACCGCACCAAGCCGCATCGCAACAGCAATGTCGGCCTTGCCGTGCGCCGCACAAGAGACCGGCTGTCGCAAAATCTCGGCCCGCCCGATTTCAATCGCGACATGCTGAAACTTCATGCACGCGCCCTCCTTTCCAATGCGGGAACGCCGCCTCTTCTTATCCTCCTGGTCGTTTTTGGCGGTCTCTACGCCGGTGGCTCAACACACACACTGGCGATGTGGGCTTTTGCCGCCCTCGCCTGCTATCTACCTCTCTTCGCGATCGCGCAAAGACTGAAACACCGGTCACAGAACGAGATCGAGGTTGTCCGTACACGGCGCTGGCTCTTCGCAGCACATTTTGCGAGTGGGATTGGGTGGACCTGTTTCGCGCTTCTTCCAACCACCGGCACGACACTCCCCGAGATTGTACTCGTTCAGGGGACCGTGCTGCTATTCGTCATCGCAGGAACGGCAATCGTGACCGCCGCGCTGGGGGGTGCCCTGGTCGCTGCGTTCGCACTTCCCGTCTGCGCGTTTGCATTCCAGGCCAGCCTCAATCCAGCGACCAGCACCCTTGTTGCAGCGGTCGTTGTTGCCGCTTCCCTGCCGTTTCTCACCTATGTCGCAAATCATAGAAATCGAGCTGCCCTTACACTTCTCGCCTCCCAAAGCGAGAAGAACGCACTGGTAGCAGAGCTTGAAACCGCAAAATCCATGTCTGACGAAGCGCGCCGCCGTGCCGAGGAAGCCAACCTGGCAAAATCACGGTTTCTCGCGTCCATGAGCCACGAGCTGAGGACACCGCTGAATGCGATTCTGGGCTTCTCTGAAGTCATGGCCAATCAGGTACTGGGGCCGCTCGAGAACCCGACCTACCGCGACTACGCCAGTGACATTCACCAATCCGGCAAGCATTTGCTCAGCCTGATCAACGAGATTCTGGATCTGTCGCGTATCGAAGCCGGGCGCTACAAACTGAACGAAGAACCGCTTTCTCTTGCCCCGGTGGTAGAAGACTGCTGTCGGCTGATGGAACTGAAAGCGCGAAGCAAGAACATCTCTTTGAAAATCGAGACGGAGCCAACGCTTCTTCGCCTTTTCGCTGATGAACGGTCGATCCGCCAGATCACCCTGAACCTTTTGTCCAATGCCGTGAAATTCAGCCCTAGCGGGGGTGAAGTGCGCATACGGGTGGGCTGGACTGCCGGCGGGGGTCAGTACATATCAGTGCAAGACAACGGACCGGGCATTCCAGAAGCAGAAATAGCCGTGGTTTTGTCCGCCTTCGGTCAGGGCTCGATCGCCATCAAGAGCGCCGAACAGGGCACCGGTCTCGGCCTCCCCATCGTCCAGGGGCTGACAGCCCTGCACGATGGTGTTTTCGAGCTCCAGTCGAAATTGCGTTCCGGCACAACCGCCATCGTCGCCTTCCCGCGCTCGCGCGTGATGGAGGAGCTCCCAGCCATGCCCATGGAACCCAAAGTGGCGTCAGGCGGCGTCGCCTGACCACAAGTTCGGTTCAGAGTGCGCTTTGACGCTCGGCGACCTCAAAAACCCCACCAGCCAGCGCCGCCGCTGATTTCACAACTGCAGCTGCAAGAGCACCGGCACATCCCGGCTCCTGTGAAAGGCGAAGGTCCACCAAGGCAACAAGGTCAAGCTTTTCAGCCACCCAGCGTTCCATCTCCGTGCCGGCTCCGGCGAGCATGCAATGAGCCGTAGCTTCCGGTTTCAGGGCATGCAAAACCCCACATGCAGCCAGCGCAGGCAGCCCGTCGAGGATAACGGGGATACCCTGAACGCGACCAGCGAGAATGGCGCCGACCAGCGCGGCAATATCGCGCCCCCCCAGACATCGGAGAATTTCAAGTGGCTCTCCCAGCCGTGCCCCATGAAACGTGTGAACAGCTTCAACCACTGCCCTTGCATCACGCTCCAGATGCTCGAAGCCCCCATCGAACAGAGCGCAGAGGATCGACGCCCCCGCTATCGGCGCCTCTTTCCCCAAGGCACCGATACTCAGAAGATCAACCCCTTCGGCAGTGGCCTCCATGCCAAACGCGATTGTCGCTGCGCATGAGCGTTCGTCCAGCGAAGCAGCCCGCCTTGCGTCATCACAAGGCATGTCGAGCGCCAGTTCAAAAACGTTCAGTGATAGGTCGTTTGCCACACAAAGATGCGAAACCGGCGCGGCACCGGAAGCGACAGCATCCACCCGAGCCTGTTGTTCTGCAAGCGCCACAGCAGCGTTTTCAGAAAATCCGTGCGTCGAAGCGTAGAGTGCCACACCGGTCTTGCCGATCAATGGAGGCGTCCGGCCACGCGTGGCCGCAAGCCATACGCCCAGATCTTTCAGGCGCCCAAGAGCATTTCCAGCATGTCCCGCCCGTGCAAAAGCACGAGCCATTGCGCTGCCGGCATCTTGATCCAGTGCCTCGATCTGCTCGAGAACGGAACGAACATCATCAAAGGGCATTCCTGAAAAAGACATGAAACAACTATCCCGATTGGTCTCGGCATCGGGATACTCACCATGAAGAAAACACGCAATGGCCGATTTGCGCATATTTTCCGCTTGCACTGACCGGCACCGTTCCCCATCTCTGGTCAATGTATTGGATAAATTATGGCCGAGATCGAATCCCCCTGCATTCTCCTCTGCTCGATCGAAGAGACATCCGGCTTGTGTATCGGATGCGGTCGAACGCGCGGCGAGATTTCGGCCTGGCAAAGCATGACGCGGACAGAGCGCCTCACCGTGATGTCAACTCTGCAGGAGCGCCTGCAAACGATCGAGCGCAAGCCCAGACGGGAAACCAGACGCGCGGTCCTCAAGCGTGAAAAGACCGGGGAGAGATAGCCTTGCGAATTCTTTGGCTGGTTCTGGTCGTTCTCGCCGGTGGACTGGTTCTGCTCGTCGTCAATCACGATGAAGGTCAGGTTTTCGGCCTGCCAAATTCCGTGTTCGCAGGCACGCTTTACCTCGGGCTTTGGGCCAGCGCCCTGATCGTTGGCATGATGGGCTCCGGAATGCGGTTGGGGGCAACCGCCCGCTCATTTGCCTTCTGGAGCGCGCTCCTTGTGGCGCTGATGGCTCTTTATCAGTATCGATACGAAATTCAGGATGTCGCCAGTCGGGTTACTGCTGGACTGGTGCCGGGGAGCCCGGTCGCACTGAAAGCGAAGGATGGCATTGCGCGGGTGATGGTAGAGCGCGCAATCAACGGACATTTTGAGATCATCGCCCATGTGAACGGAAAGGCTGTGCGCATGCTGATCGACACGGGAGCAAGCTCCATCGTGCTGTCTGCGAGCGATGCGCGTTCTGCAGGTTTTGTAACAGAAACACTGGACTATCGCATTCCGGTGTCCACCGCCAACGGCTCCACTTTCGTGGCCCGTGAAGAAGCGAGCGAGGTCCGTATAGGGTCGATCTTCCGGCACGAAATTCCTGTTTACATAGCCCGCCCGGGTAGCCTGCAGCAAAGCCTTCTGGGAATGAGTTTCATCAATACGCTCTCGGCTTTTGAACTCCGCGGAGACCGGGTCATCCTTCAGGACTGACTACCTCTGTCCGGAAAGAAACACCCGGATCCAGGATCCGGGTGCTTGTATGTACTTATTTATAGACCGATCTTCGGTTTGAGGGCCTGGGCGCCGCGTTTCGCACCCTTTGCATCCGAGTCTCGATCTCCAGTCTGTAGCGGCCACCAACCGACTTCCATTCCTCCCGGATCATCTTGCGGATGGCGTTGAGACGCTTTTGCGCAAGCCGTTTCGATTCTCCCGAAGAGGTATAGTTCAACCGCAATACGGAAGGCTCCTTGTCAAGCAACGCGATCATCTGGCCAAACTGCAATGCCCATTCGGGATGCAGCTCCACAGTACCCTCTACAAACGCCGCATCGCTCACATCGAGCCGTACGACCCTGCCAACGGACGCGCCAAACGAGAACTCGGAGGCCTTACCGGCGGTTAGCCGCACGACCCGTGGGTTTTCCGTGGTGAGGCGATAACCGGTGGGCAGAGAGCGCGGATCGAGCTTCATGATGTAGTTCGTGCCGATCCTCTGGTCGGGAAGGTCCGCACATGCCACATGGAACCGGCCATGGTCGTCGGCTGTCAGCAAGAGTCCCTTGACTGTCGTCACCCGAACACCTGCAAGCCCCGGTTCGCCAGAATCCTGATACCCGTTGCGGTTAACATCGTTGAAGACCTTGCCAATTATGTCGCCGCAATCGAACACCGCCTCTACAACCACCTCAACAAGTGCCGTTGCAACACGCGAGACCTTTTCATCGAATTGGTCCTGCACCCAGGTGCGATTTATGTACTCACCCGGCTTCACCGCAGCAGAAACTGCCAGATCGAATGAAATCTCAACGGGCATACTTTCGGGGACAAATATATCTTCGAATGTCAGTTTCCTACCCTCTACCGTCGGAGCAACCGCCTTTCCATCGATGTTTGCTGAACCTTTCACAAAGGCGAACCCTGGCGGCATCATGTCCACGACATCGAATATCACGGCATTCTGGTAGGCGATCGGTTTCACCCGGATCGTGTAAGGTACCCTGTCGCCGCGTTGTACTTCAGTGAAGCCGGCAGTCTTGTTGATTGCAAAACCTGGAATTTCCACGACGGCCTCGGCTTCGGGTGAAACGGCCTCTTGCCCTCTTGGGCCGGTCCCCGATGCGGTCGCCTTGTTCTTGATACCATTCTCGACACCCTGAGCAGCATCAATGTCTGCCTGTGTGAGCGTATAGGTGGCCGTAAACGTCTCGCTCTCATCGGCGCCGAGGTCGGCACTCTCCGGCGTGAAACCCGTCATGGTCCCCGTCCCCGGCTTGCCATCAAAGCGAGGTCCGGGATCGGAAGGAACAACATTTCTGAGTGTTACATTGCCATCATTCGTCACCATAAAGGTGTAAAGGATCGTGTCACCTGGTTCCGCGAACTCATCGGCCGTCCCCTGGAACGTTCCTGTCTTCACCATCGATAGTGAGGGATGCTGAAGGAGACGGGTATCTGTGGGATCATCCGGCTCGGCGTCGCCTTCCATATCAACATTTTCGGAATCTTCAGGATCATCGGACGCGTCTTCGACAGGAGTTCCATTGGCTGCGACCCCTGCAGCCTTGACGCTGGCCACAATCATACCCTCGTCCACATCATCCTGGGTTAACGGATAGAGAACCGAGAATGTACCACTGTCCTCCTCACCGGGCGAAAGCTCCTGCAGGACACCGCCAGAGACAGGGACACTCTCCTGGGGTTCCATTGTGGACGCAGGCGCTATTTCACTCGCAACATCCATCTCCTGGGCGGAGATGTTGTGAACGGTGAGGTTACCGGTGTTCCGGATTTTTATGGTGTATACCAGCGCCTCACCGGGGTCGGGGAACTCGCTTGTGTCATCATCCCTCAGGGTATCCACCAGTTCTACTTCAATGGCCGGATTGGGTTCAAAAGTAATCAGTGTCGTGTCACCGGGCTCACCATCTGTCGGGCGCGACTGGGCTGTAACGTCTTCTCCCTTGGGATCCTTCCCGGTGGCCGATGCAACATTCTCGAACGATCCACTATCGATATCCTGCTGCGCGATCGTGTAGACACCGGTGACGCTGGTGCTGTCGGATACGCCGGGCTCCAGTCTGGCAATGGGACTGCCGCTAACGGTGGCCTTGTCGTCCGTCACCTCAACATCGGTCAGCGTCACATTGCCCGTGTTGGTCACAGTGAAGATGTAGTTGACCGTTTCACCGGCGTCGGCAAAGCCATTCCCGTTTGCATCATCGAGTTCAGCCTCCTTGACGATATCCACCTGACCGTTTCCGGCGACATCGAAATTGGTGCTGTCGCCGGGTTCGCCACCGGGCGGACGCGAGGTCTGGGTGACATCATTGCCGGCAGGGTCCTTGGCGGAAGCAGAAGCGGTGTTCTCGACATTTCCGCTGTCGACATCCTCCTGGGTCACGTCGTGGTAACCGGTAATGGTCGTGGCATCCACTTCACCCGGCGCAAGGCTCGGGATCGGACCGCCGACAATCGTCGCCTTGCTGTCCGTCACCGTGGCGTTGGTCAGCGTCACATTGCCGGTATTCACAACCGTGAAGAGATAGTTCAGTCGTTCACCTGCATCGACGAACCCGTTGCCGTTTGCATCGTCATGACTCGCTTCCTTGATGAAATCCATCTCGGAGTGCTGCGTCATCTCTGTGGTTGCAGGGTCACCAGGCGCACCGCCGGGCGGGTTGGACTGAACCGTCACATCATTGCCGGCCGGGTCCTTGCCCGTGGTGGTGGCAACATTGTCCACCGAACCGGCATCGATGTCCTCCTGGGTCACCGTGTAGACACCGGTCACACTGGTGCTGTCGGACACGCCCGGCTCCAGCGTGGCAATGGGGCTTCCGCTGATCGTGGCCTTGTCATCCGTCACCGCAACATCGGTCAGCGTCACATTGCCCGTATTGGTCACGGTGAAGGTGTAGTCGATCACCTCGCCCACATCGGGAAGCCCGTTTGCATTGGTGTCGTTGAGGGCAGATTCCTTAACCGTCTCCATTGAGCTGTTGTATTCGACAGTCATGTTCGTGGTGTCACCCGGTTCGCCATCCGGCGGACGGGAATCGCGCGTCACATCATTGCCGGCAGGGTCCTTGGCGGAAGCAGAAGCGGTGTTCTCGATATTGCCGCTGTCGACTTCCTCCTGGGTCACATCGTGATAGCCGGTGATCGTCGTGGCATCCACTTCACCGGGATCAAGGCTGGGGATCGGACCGCCGACAATCGTCGCCTTGCTGTCCGTCACCGTGGCATCGGTCAGCGTAACATTGCCCGTGTTCTCCACCGTGAACTGGTAATTGAGGCGTTCCCCGACATCAATGAAACCATTGCCGTTGGCGTCGTCGTGCGTCACCTCCTTGACGAAGTCCATCTCGGAGTTCTGCGTCATCTCCGTGGTGGTCGGATCGCCGGGGGCACCGCCGGGCGGGTTGGACTGAACCGTCACATCATTGCCGGCCGGGTCCTTGCCCGTGGCGGTGGCAACATTGTCCACCGAACCGGCATTGATGTCCTCCTGGGTCACCGTGTAGACGCCGGTCACACTGGTGCTGTCGGAGACACCGGGTTCCACTGAAGCAATGGGGCTGCCGCTGATCGTGGCCTTGTCATCCGTCACCGCAACATCGGTCAGCGTCACATTGCCCGTATTGGTCACGGTGAAGGTGTAGTCGATCACCTCGCCCACATCGGGTGCACCGTTGCCATTGGCATCGTTCAGCGTGGATTCCTTCACCGTCTCCATGGAGGAAACCGTTTCCACCGTGAAGTTCGTGCTGTCTCCGGGCTCACCACCCGGCGGACGGGAATCGCGCGTCACATCATTGCCGGCAGGGTCCTTGGCGGAAACCGAGGCATTGTTCTCGATATTGCCGCTGTTGACTTCCTCCTGGGTCACATCGTGGTAACCGGTGATCGTCGTGGCATCCACTTCACCGGGTTCCAGCGTCGGGATCGGGCCGCCGACAATCGTCGCCTTGCTGTCCGTCACCGTGGCATTGGTCAGCGTAACATTGCCCGTGTTCTCCACCGTGAACTGGTAGTTCATACGCTCGCCGGCATCGACAGTGCCATTGCCGTTGGCGTCGTCGTGCGTCACCTCCTTGACGAAGTCCATCTCGGAGTTCTGCGTCATCTCCGTGGTGGTCGGATCGCCGGGGGCACCGCCGGGCGGGTTGGACTGAACCGTCACATCATTGCCGGCCGGGTCCTTGCCCGTGGCGGTGGCAACATTGTCCACCGAACCGGCATTGATGTCCTCCTGGGTCACCGTGTAGACGCCGGTCACACTGGTGCTGTCGGAGACACCGGGTTCCACTGAAGCAATGGGGCTGCCGCTGATCGTGGCCTTGTCATCCGTCACCGCAACATCGGTCAGCGTCACATTGCCCGTATTGGTCACGGTGAAGGTGTAGTCGATCACCTCGCCCACATCGGGTGCACCGTTGCCATTGGCATCGTTCAGCGTGGATTCCTTCACCGTCTCCATGGAGGAAACCGTTTCCACCGTGAAGTTCGTGCTGTCTCCGGGCTCACCACCCGGCGGACGGGAATCGCGCGTCACATCATTGCCGGCAGGGTCCTTGGCGGAAACCGAGGCATTGTTCTCGATATTGCCGCTGTTGACTTCCTCCTGGGTCACATCGTGGTAACCGGTGATCGTCGTGGCATCCACTTCACCGGGTTCCAGCGTCGGGATCGGGCCGCCGACAATCGTCGCCTTGCTGTCCGTCACCGTGGCATTGGTCAGCGTAACATTGCCCGTGTTCTCCACCGTGAACTGGTAGTTCATACGCTCGCCGGCATCGACAGTGCCATTGCCGTTGGCGTCGTCGTGCGTCACCTCCTTGACGAAGTCCATCTCGGAGTTCTGCATCATCTCCGTGGTGGTCGGATCGCCGGGAGCACCGCCGGGCGGGTTGGACTGAACCGTCACATCATTGCCAGCCGGGTCCTTGCCCGTGGCGGTGGCAACATTGTCCACCGAACCGGCATCGATGTCCTCCTGGGTCACCGTGTAGACGCCGGTCACACTGGTGCTGTCGGAGACGCCGGGTTCCACTGAAGCAATGGGGCTGCCGCTGATCGTGGCCTTGTCATCCGTCACCGCAACATCGGTCAGCGTCACATTGCCCGTATTGGTCACGGTGAAGGTGTAGTCGATCACCTCGCCCACATCGGGTGCACCGTTGCCATTGGCATCGTTCAGCGTGGATTCCTTCACCGTCTCCATGGAGGAAACCGTTTCCACCGTGAAGTTCGTGCTGTCACCGGGCTCACCACCCGGCGGACGGGAATCGCGCGTCACATCATTGCCGGCAGGGTCCTTGGCGGAAACCGAGGCATTGTTCTCGATATTGCCGCTGTTGACTTCCTCCTGGGTCACATCGTGGTAACCGGTGATCGTCGTGGCATCCACTTCACCGGGTTCCAGCGTCGGGATCGGGCCGCCGACAATCGTCGCCTTGCTGTCCGTCACCGTGGCATTGGTCAGCGTAACATTGCCCGTGTTCTCCACCGTGAACTGGTAGTTCATACGCTCGCCGGCATCGACAGTGCCATTGCCGTTGGCGTCGTCGTGCGTCACCTCCTTGACGAAGTCCATCTCGGAGTTCTGCGTCATCTCCGTGGTGGTCGGATCGCCGGGGGCACCGCCGGGCGGGTTGGACTGAACCGTCACATCATTGCCGGCCGGGTCCTTGCCCGTGGCGGTGGCAACATTGTCCACCGAACCGGCATTGATGTCCTCCTGGGTCACCGTGTAGACGCCGGTCACACTGGTGCTGTCGGAGACACCGGGTTCCACTGAAGCAATGGGGCTGCCGCTGATCGTGGCCTTGTCATCCGTCACCGCAACATCGGTCAGCGTCACATTGCCCGTATTGGTCACGGTGAAGGTGTAGTCGATCACCTCGCCCACATCGGGTGCACCGTTGCCATTGGCATCGTTCAGCGTGGATTCCTTCACCGTCTCCATGGAGGAAACCGTTTCCACCGTGAAGTTCGTGCTGTCTCCGGGCTCACCACCCGGCGGACGGGAATCGCGCGTCACATCATTGCCGGCAGGGTCCTTGGCGGAAACCGAGGCATTGTTCTCGATATTGCCGCTGTTGACTTCCTCCTGGGTCACATCGTGGTAACCGGTGATCGTCGTGGCATCCACTTCACCGGGTTCCAGCGTCGGGATCGGGCCGCCGACAATCGTCGCCTTGCTGTCCGTCACCGTGGCATTGGTCAGCGTAACATTGCCCGTGTTCTCCACCGTGAACTGGTAGTTCATACGCTCGCCGGCATCGACAGTGCCATTGCCGTTGGCGTCGTCGTGCGTCACCTCCTTGACGAAGTCCATCTCGGAGTTCTGCGTCATCTCCGTGGTGGTCGGATCGCCGGGGGCACCGCCGGGCGGGTTGGACTGAACCGTCACATCATTGCCGGCCGGGTCCTTGCCCGTGGCGGTGGCAACATTGTCCACCGAACCGGCATTGATGTCCTCCTGGGTCACCGTGTAGACGCCGGTCACACTGGTGCTGTCGGAGACACCGGGTTCCACTGAAGCAATGGGGCTGCCGCTGATCGTGGCCTTGTCATCCGTCACCGCAACATCGGTCAGCGTCACATTGCCCGTATTGGTCACGGTGAAGGTGTAGTCGATCACCTCGCCCACATCGGGTGCACCGTTGCCATTGGCATCGTTCAGCGTGGATTCCTTCACCGTCTCCATGGAGGAAACCGTTTCCACCGTGAAGTTCGTGCTGTCTCCGGGCTCACCACCCGGCGGACGGGAATCGCGCGTCACATCATTGCCGGCAGGGTCCTTGGCGGAAACCGAGGCATTGTTCTCGATATTGCCGCTGTTGACTTCCTCCTGGGTCACATCGTGGTAACCGGTGATCGTCGTGGCATCCACTTCACCGGGTTCCAGCGTCGGGATCGGGCCGCCGACAATCGTCGCCTTGCTGTCCGTCACCGTGGCATTGGTCAGCGTAACATTGCCCGTGTTCTCCACCGTGAACTGGTAGTTCATACGCTCGCCGGCATCGACAGTGCCATTGCCGTTGGCGTCGTCGTGCGTCACCTCCTTGACGAAGTCCATCTCGGAGTTCTGCATCATCTCCGTGGTGGTCGGATCGCCGGGAGCACCGCCGGGCGGGTTGGACTGAACCGTCACATCATTGCCAGCCGGGTCCTTGCCCGTGGCGGTGGCAACATTGTCCACCGAACCGGCATCGATGTCCTCCTGGGTCACCGTGTAGACGCCGGTCACACTGGTGCTGTCGGAGACGCCGGGTTCCACTGAAGCAATGGGGCTGCCGCTGATCGTGGCCTTGTCATCCGTCACCGCAACATCGGTCAGCGTCACATTGCCCGTATTGGTCACGGTGAAGGTGTAATCGATCACCTCGCCCACATCGGGTGCACCGTTGCCATTGGCATCGTTGAGTTGCGACGATTTCTCAAGTGTGGTTGCCCCTTCGGCCAATAGGTCCACAACTGTCGGGGCGCCCTCCGTCTCACCGGATGGCGCGGAATGCGCCATCACCGGATCACCATCAAGATCCTCTGCCTCAACAAGGGCGACGTTGCTGTAGCTGCCCGAATCGATCTCCTCCTGGGTAAGAACGTGATGACCGGTAATCGAAGTGGAATCGCTTTCTCCCGCAGCAAGGCTGGCAATGGTGCCAGTAATCTCCGCCTGTGGGTCGCTGACCGAGATGTTCGTCAAGGGCGAAGTGCCCTTATTCGTCACCGTAAAGGTGTAGTTGATCCTCTCCCCGGCATCAGGTCTGCCATTGGCGTTAGCGTCTTCCAGCTCGCCGTCTTTGGTCAGCGATACATCACCCTGAACATCCGTGTCCGTCGATGTGTTGTTGGTAGGATCTGGATCGTCAACGCTGCTGGGAACGTCGACAGTTGCCACGTTCACAAGCTCCCCCTCGAAATCGGCGGGCACTGACATCGTGACTGTAAAGACAACAAAGTCGTCCACCCCCAGGTCAACGTCCGCATTTTCGATGGCACCGACACCGCTCAGTACATCGCAATTGCCTCCACCGGCCTCGCTGCATGTCCAGCTTGCTTCGGTGATGCCATCAGGCAAGGGGTCGTTTACAAGAAGGTCGCCAGCACCAAATGGCCCTTCGTTGGAGACCTTGATTTCGTAGACAACGTCCTCACCGGCTTTGTATGTTTGCTGGCTATTGGTCTTCTCGATCGAGATGTCGGCTTCAAAGCTAAGAACGGATGTTGCGCATTTCATTCCGTCGTTGGAGCTTGCCCCCGGTGCTGAAGAAATGCGCGTTGCACGCCCCGTCGATCTCTTGAATTTGTAGAAGCCTTCACCATTGTTTGCGGAACCATATACGCCATTTGGCGCACCAAACATCGCACCAAACATCGCCCCTGACGAAAGGCCAGTAGCACCAATATTAGTCACCTGACCTGAAACTGGATTTATGGATATCAAATTAGTAGAAGAATTTTCCTTTGAATAAAGAAGGCCTTTAGACCAAGCCATATCTGATATGGATACATCTCTACTCAACGTAATTCTAGTAGCAGAGTAATTACTCAAATCTATTTTATATAAGGACTTTTTCTGACCGCTATTGTACACATAATAATAACCTTCATCTGAAATTTCACCTGACGTGATAAATGCGTTGGTCGGTATGGCACCAATCGCGGCCACATGCTGAATACGACCATCATTTCCCATCCTGTAGAGGTTTCGCCCCTTCATTGTGTAGGCGAAGAAATCCGTTGGATGAAAAGCTGTCCCGTTCACCAGGATGGAAGCCGAGCCTCTTGTCGTGAAAGTGAACGGATTCGTGGAATCCTCCACATATTTAAGGAGGGTTCTGGAGCCGCTACCCTGCGTCAGCCAAAATCGCGAATCGCAGGTGCCAAAGCTTGTCAGCGCCTGCGCATGCGCGCCCTGGGCAAAGACCCCGCCTGATAACAGGATCAGAAGGAGCAATCCGAGTTTCGACCAGCACCGGAGGGTGCCCCGCAGCAATGCCAATATGAAGGTCATGACAATCCCAGAATAAGTATAAGTTTCCACGTCAATCCGCCTCGTGCCCAAATGAATATGAAATGATTTTTCTATAGAAAAATAACAAAGCAACTCAGCACCACGTTGCTGGAAATAACGGATAAACAAATTATTGATTTACTTTTATTTTTATTCGCCTGCGAGCAAACGACGTCTCGGAGAGAAAAGCGCGTCAAGACGTCGGTCTACAGAGACAAACCCGGAACAGCCTTTGCAAAACCTGGAAGAGCGAATACGCATGAGAGAGCAAACACTCACGATCGGAAAGCGCCCTTCCACTCAGAGGCTGGGCAGGCAAGCCAATTAGAGTCGGGGCCGGCATGGAGGCGAATGCCGCCCAGAAAGCTGGCAGACAACCGATTGCTGCACTGTCCAACCCGACAAACGCCCGATGAAAGCAGGACCGAGGTACGCAGGGGCCCTCTATCGGGCGCGTTCTCCGGTTTACCGAGCCCGCTTGCGCACAGTCTCGATAAGCAGTTCGTACCGTCCGCCGCGTCGACGCCAGCGTGCATCAATTTCGCGTCTCAGCGAAGCAAGGCGGCGGCGGGCAAGGCGACCGCCTTCGTCAGTCTCCACGTATACAAGACGTAAAACCGTGGGTTCCTGCTCCAGAAGATTTATCAGCCGAGTGACGCTATTCTGCCAGCGAGGCCCGAGTGTCACGCCACCATCCTCGAAGGCGCGGCCATCGATATCGAGGCGCGCCACCCGTCCGATGGAGACTCCGAAATTCGCTCTGGAGACCTTACCAGAGGTCAGTCGGATCACTCGTGGGTTCTCGGTAGTTATACGGTATCCCGTGGGAAGTGATCGTGGATCAAGCTTGAGCGAGTAATTCTGCCCAATGCGGCCTTCCGGGAGTTCAGCACAGGCCACACTGAAGCGACCTTCCGCGTCGGAGGTCACTGTCAGTCCGTCCACGGCAGCCACACGGGCGCCCGGAACGCCGATTTCACCATCGTCCTGATAGCCATTCCGGTTTTTGTCGTCGAACACTTTTCCAACAACATCGGAACAGTCGAACACCGTTTCCGGCACCACATCGACCGCCGCGGTTCCGATGGGCGATATTCGCTCGCCATCCGACGTCTCTGCCCATGCTGAGTTCACATACTCCCCCGGGACAGCGGCAGACGTGACCAGGAGTTGAAGGGTGACCACCACTGGGGCGTCGGGAGAAAGGCGTACGCTTTCCAGGACCAGTCTCCTGCCCTTCCATTTCGGTGTGACTGGAGTATCCGAAACCCTTGCAGAGCCTGATACGTAGGAAAACCCCTTCGGCAGGTAGTCGATCAGATTGACCGACGCCACGCGACCACGCCCCAGCTCATGGATCTTTAGCGTATAGGGCACGATATCGCCGCGATGCACTTCCGGAAAATCGGTGGTTTTCGACACAATCACGCCCGGCAGGTTTATGACAGCCTCGGCTTCCGGTGAAACAGCCACCTTCCCGTCCCCTGCCCGGCCTGAAACCGTCGCGGTATTCTTTATGCTGTCGAGCACATTGCGAGCCCGGTCAATATCCTCCTGCGTCATCGCATACTGGGCCCTGAATGTGGCACTGGCACCGGGTTCAAGCGATGCAGATTCCGGTGTAAAACTTGAAAAACTGCCAGTCCCTCTTTGCCCCCTGAACGACGGACCGGGATCTTTCGGCACTACCCCCTCAAGGCGAACATTGCCATCGTTTGTGGCGACGAACTCATAATTGATGAGGTCCCCCGGACGGGAATTCGAATCGCCGCTTGCATCGAGTTCAGCTGTTTTTACCAACGCCAATGACGCGTTCTGGGGGAGTTCCAGCTGATGCTCTGACTGGGCGGTAACCTCATCCCTGGCACGACCGAATCCGGACACCTGCGCGATGCCGAAAAGCAGCTTCTGCTCGATCTGATCCTGCGTCAAAACGTGGCTGGCCGTGAATGTCCCACTGTCTTCTGCCCCCACCCCAAGGGTCGCGAGTGGGCCTCCTGCAACTGGTGCAGACACGATTGTTCCATCAGGTGATCTGAGACCAATCGAAGGGATCGACACATTGCTGAGAGTAATGTTTCCGGTGTTGGTCACAATGAAACTATACTCGACCCGTTCACCGGCATCTGGAAAGCCGTTCCCATTTGCGTCGATCAACACGCCTTCCAGCGACAGATCAATATCGGGGACCCCCTCGATCATGATGATGGTGGGGCCCACACCCGTTTCATTCTGCGAATCCACCTCCAGCGGATCACCCGATGGCGCTTCCGCGTGTAGCTTGGCGGTGTTCTCCACCTGCCCTTTCTGTATGTCTTCCTGCGTGATTTCATAGCGCGCCTCGAAGGTGGTGTTATCAACCTCACCCGGCGCGAGACTGTCGAGCGTTCCTCCTGTCACCGCCACCAGATCATCGGCCACGCGCAGTTTTTTCAGCGAGACATTGCCCGTATTGCGGACCAAGAACCGATACTCGATCACATCGCCAACATCAGGTCGGCCACTGCCGTTCGTATCCACAAGCTCACCGCTTTTGATAAACAGGGCGGCGGGAGCAGCGCTCAAAAGCAGTTCAACGGTGCTTTCGTCACTCGCGGCTTTGCCATCCGGAGTGGTCGCAGACGCTGTCGCCGTATTGGTTAGTTTCCCTGCATCGAGATCAGCCTGCGTCAGCGTGTATTCAGCCGTGAAAGTCGTTGTATCCTTGGCACCCGGAGCGAGGGAAGTGACGGGCGCGCCTGAAACATCCGCTTTGGGATCCGAAAGCGTTACCTCCTTCAGGGTCACATTGCCGGAGTTCTCTATCTCAAATCGGTATTTTATGGCATCACCGGCATCAACAACACCATTCCCGTTTTTGTCCTCGTGCCCGTCCTCTTTTTTCTCGAGCGTCAATCCGGGTACCTGAGCAAGGGGGACAACGGAATTGTCGGTCGCCGATAGGCCCTCCTGGTCCACCGTCTCCGTCGTCACGGTCGCTTCGTTCACCACTTGACCGGCATCAATATCGGCCTGCGTTATCGCGTATGGAGCGCTGTTTCTGACAGCCGTGTCGCCCGGCGGTATGTCTGAGATCTGGTTGTTCGGCAGCACCACATCAGGATCATCAATTATTGTGTTGAATAAGGTGACGTTCCCGGTGTTGGTGACCTTGAATGTGTAATTGATATGATCGCCGACATCGGCAACAGAATTTGCATTCGTGTCGACATAAACACCAGATTTCTCAAATGTGAGAGAGGGTTTCTGCTCAAAGAAAAACTCGTGGACACCATCACTTGTAATATCTTTGTTCTGCGGGTCACGTCCAGACACCGTGGCAGTGTTCACAAAGTAAACCAGATCAATATCGGGCTGCGTTATCTCATACTGGGCCCGGAAAGTCGTACCATCCACCGCTCCGGGCGCCAGGCTGCCGATCGGCCCGCCCGTCACGTCAACCTTGGGATCATCGATCGTTATGTTCTCGATAGTTACGTTGCCGGTGTTCTCAACGATGAATGTATAGTTGAGCCGGTCCCCCGGGTCGTGCCTTGAGTTGCCGTTGACATCCTCATAGGTGGCGTTCTTCGTCAGCTTGAGACCCGGCTGCCGCGTCAGCTCCACTTCCGCCTTCCCGGTGTCCGTCACCTCACCGTCGTCAGGAGCCACTCCGCGTGCGGTTGCGGTGTTGATGAATTCACCCGCATCCACATCAGCCTGCTTGATAGTGTAGCTTCCGGAAAAATTGTTCGCATTGCTGGCCGATGGTAAAAGTTGCGGCAGCGGAGCCCCTGTCACAGTGATCGGCGGATCCGAGATCGTCACATTCTTCAGGGTTACGTCGCCGGTGTTTTCGACACGGAAACTGTAGTCGATGCGATCGCCGGCATCCGGGCGACCATTCGTGTTCAAATCGACGAATTCGGCCGTCTTGTCCAGAGATATCGCCTCTGAGGTCTCAAGCATGACCTTGACTTTAGATCCGTCACTCACGGAATTGCCGCGCGGATCCTTCCCTGTCACGGTGGCTTCGTTATCGATCTCGCCCGCATCGATAAGATCCTGCGTGAGTTCATAGAATGCCGAAAAGGTCGTGGTGTCCTTCGCTCCCACGGCAAGGTCCTCCAGCGGACCTCCAGACACCGTCGCAATCTTGTCGGAAACGGTGATGTCGGAAAGCGTGACCGTACCGCTATTTTGAACCTCAAA
This sequence comes from Nitratireductor sp. GISD-1A_MAKvit, assembly GCF_040819555.1. GTDB lineage: Bacteria > Pseudomonadota > Alphaproteobacteria > Rhizobiales > Rhizobiaceae > Nitratireductor. The sequence continues at coordinate 2,040,133 of NZ_CP161920.1, read as the reverse complement.
CTTGTATTCAATCCTATCTCCCGGATCGACGCGCCCATTGCCGTTGGTGTCGACATACGCCCCCGTCTTGTCCAGAGAAATCGCACTGACCCCATCTTCGCGGAGGGACAGGCTCGATGTATCCGTGACTTCCTCGTTGTCAGGCGCGACGCCTTTGACTGAAGCAGTGTTGTTGATGACACCAGCATCAACGTCGGCCTGAGTGAGTTCGTAACGGCCGCTGAAGGTCGTGTCATCGACCTGCCGCGGCCCGAGGCTTCCTAGAGGGCCGCCGATCACGCCACTGGAAAGATGTTCATCAGCCACCGTGATGTTGCGGAGCGTGACATCCCCGGTATTTTCCACCACGAAGGTATATTGGATGTGGTCGTCGGCATCGACGACACCATTGCCATTTGCGTCCACATGAGCGCCGCGCTTGGTAAGGCTGATGCTTTGACTGGTGTCAAAATTGAACGTTGTTCTGGCCCTGTCGGAGACACGTGTATCGTCCGGCGTGATTGCAGTGACGCTCGCGTCATTGCTTTTCTCTCCGGCATCGATGTCTGCCTGCGTCAGATAGTAGGAAAGTTCTGCCCTTTCATATTTTTCCTCCGGATCCAGCGAGGGAAACGTGTGACCGGCCACAGGCCCCCTGCCGATCCTCGATAGTAATGTTTCTCAAACGCGTGTTGCCGTCATTCTCAACGGAAAAGCGGAAGCGGATGCGATCTCCTGCATCCAGCTCTCCGTTTCCGTTTGCGTCTTCATATTCCGCAGTTTTCGTGAGACTGATGGAAGGCGCCCTGGCTATGTCGACCACGGTCGGCGACTGATCTTTACCGGCTTCGGATCGGGAGTAGGCACTCACCTCCCCGATCGTGGGAGAAATTCCAATACCAACAGCCTGGTTGGTTACCCCACCGGCATCGATGTCTTCCTGAACGAGTTTATAGGTGGCCGTGAAGGTCGCCCGCTCACCCGGCACCAGCGTTCCAGCTGCGGATGACCCGCTGTTTGAGACCCAAACGGGAGGTGTCGTTAGATTGAGAGACGTCCCATCCTTCCGCTCCAGAATATCCTGGTCGATGGCAACGCCTGTGAGAGTCTCAACCCCCGTGTTTTCAACCGTCATCGTGAAAGTTATGGTGTCACCAGCACCCTCCCCCTCCAGTTTCGCGGTCTTGATCACGTCAATGGGAGAGGTGCCCAGAGCGAAGTTGGCCACACAATTGCCGCTTCCCCCATAATAAACGGAGACAAGCAAACGTTCACTGGCCGCCCCTGCGGTGAATGTCAGTTTTTTTTGCTCCCAGGCACTCGACCCGGTCGGAAACCTTTGGTTAGCGCGGTTTCCTAGCTTTAAAACAAGACCGGTACATCTGTTCCGATAAGAACGCGAATCCGTTCCTCGCGTAATCCCGAAAAACGGGATCTCATATTTCCTGCCAGGAACAAGACCGGTAATGTTTGTCGAAATCGCTTCGTAATGGCCGCTACCTCCATACATTGTGGTGAACGTGTCATCTCCCGTCGGCAACCCTGGGAGAGGACCGTTCAGCCATGGAAATTCTCCGAATCCCCATTTAACCTGATCGGAACAGTCCGGGGATCCAACCTGTTTAAACCACCCCGACGGTGTTCTGTCGGCTCCCACATCACAGGGAGATGTCGGCGGGATGGACTGCGCCAGGGCTGTGCCTGACTGATACACCGCTCCGAGCCCGATAACGAGCCAGAACAGAAGAGCACGAAAATACAAGGCCAGGTGTCGCACGCAAGATCTCCAGGAATATCCAGACCAACCCTCACACTCTGAAATCAACGCAAGACGGACACATCTGTAACAGTCATTGGGACGAAAACTCCGGTCGCAGGCGGCTGCCTTTTTCACGCGAGCTGTCCGGAAGCCCAGGAACGCCACGAGCGCAAACTCGCGATTCTCCCCTAAAACTGCCGGCATGGTGGAGAAAAAGCCCCCATGTCGCGAGCGGCAACAGGTATGATTACGGTTACTTTGCGGGAAATGGTGGCAATACGTGCAACCAATACAGAAACCGGTCGCCCTCCAAACCGGTATCAGCCTGATTGCGGAACATGCCGTCTTGACTTTCCGCGCGTACCCTTTATGTGTCCGCCAGACTCTTTAAGCGCTGGTGGAGAGATTCCACTGCCGCGCATTGGATAAACACCAGCAACGGACGAAAGACATGGCGAAGGCCACGACCATCAAGATCAAGCTCCAGTCGACGGCCGATACGGGATTCTTCTACGTCACGAAGAAGAACAGCCGGACGATGACCGACAAGATGACCAAGCGGAAATACGATCCCATTGCCAAGAAGCACGTCGAATTCAAGGAAACGAAAATCAAGTAGTTTTCTGGAAAGTGCCTGTTCAGAAACGCCGCCGTCGAGCGGCGTTTTTTGTATGAAATATTTCTGGCATCTTACGTTGCACCGTCACGGATCGAGAAACGTGGGCTGGTAAAGCCTATGTCGGGAAAGAGATGGGGGCCGGCCGGCAAACTGGCAGCGGTACGAGGAGGCCACTGTTCACCAGCGCCGGCCGACCGACCCCACGGACCCAGGAGATGCGGCGGACCTGAGCATCATGGGGTATATCAGACTGAGCATTCCAGACTGGAATGCTCCGTCACGCCGGTTCTATAGGCGCAGAGATTTGCGCACAGCCACCACAAAATCAACACTTACTTAACCATCGCGCGCATCTGTCTGTTGTTAGGGTTAAATATGGCCCGACGCGTGCTGGAAGTCAGCCCTTTCATTGGAAGAGCGAAGGTCACCTTTTCGTGGCATGTTCGTGATCTTCATGCTGATCAATGTGACAATACCAAATATTCGCATCCGTTAACCCGCCCTGATGTTGACCTGGTGCAGGCAGCAAACCGGGAGATCAGGCCGCAGGCGCAACCACGCAATTGCGGCCAGCATTCTTTGCTTCGTAGAGAGCAAGATCTGCGCGCTTCAACAGCTGTGCAGCGTCATCAAGCGTACCCATGCGGGAAACCACGCCCACACTGGTGGTAACAGGGATGGCATTCTTGCCGCCATCCACCGTAAAGGGTTCGTTCGCGATGGCGACCCTCAGTCGCTCGGCCACCATCTCTGCAGCCGCCCTGTCCGTATCCGGCATGGCGACAACGAACTCTTCTCCACCAAACCGGCAGATGAGGTCGATGCCGCGTATGTTCTGTCGCAGACGATCAGCAAATTCACGCAGAACGTCGTCCCCCCCCTGATGACCCCAGGCATCGTTGATCGATTTAAACCGGTCGATGTCTGCAATCATGAGCGAGAGGGGCCGCTGTCGGGCAACGGATCGCGCTATAAGCCTGGGCAAATGGGTGTCGAGGTAACGTCGGTTGTGAAGCCCGGTCAGCGGGTCCGTCACCGCCATCTGGAAACTTTGGCTGACGCTCGAACGCAAACGATCATTGTAACGCTTGCGGCGTAGCTGTGTGCGCAACCGGGCGACCAGTTCCTGAGGGTCTACGGGACGGGTAACATAATCGTTCACACCAAATTCAAGCGCGCGCTGAAGCACAGTCCCGTCGCCAATGTCGGCAACCAGCATGACGGGGAGAAGGCGTGTCCGGTCCAGAGCACGCAACTGAGCGCATAGACGCAAGGGATCATAGTCCGAATAGCCAGTGGTCACGAGAACGCACTCGTACCCACCTTCCGCGGCCCGGAAGAGGCCCGCCTGAGGATCATCCTCAACGTCGAGGCTGAAATCGGCCTTCAACATCCGGCCAATGCAAGCCGAGGATGCACTGTCGTCGTCGATCAGGAGAATGGCTGGCGCAGCACGCCGTTCGTCTTCCAGACCGTTGTCAAAACCGGCATTGTGGGCGATGGCCGTGCGCAGGCGTAGCTCGTCGGTAAGCATTTTCAGCCGGGTCAGGCTCTTCACCCGTGTAAGCAGCTGAAGATCCCCAACGGGCTTGGAAAGGAAATCATCCGCCCCCGCTTCCAGTCCTTTCACCCGGTCAGCGGTTTCATCCAACGTCGTAACCATGACGACCGGTATGTGCTGCGTTGCAGGGTCCTGCTTCAGCCGGCGGCATACTTCAAAACCGTCCATCTCCGGCATGACGACATCGAGCAGTACAATGTCCACCTTGCCATCAGCGCAAACCCTGAGCGCTTCGGCCCCGCTATGTGCGCAGACGACCTCGAAATATTCCGCGAGAAGGCGGCTCTCCAGAAGCTTGGCGTTGGAGGGAACGTCATCGACAACAAGCACACGCGCGGTCATCCCCGGCTCCTCACAAACTTTGCTGGGAGCGCGGCCCGGGCATCAGGCATCTCCCAGATAGGATTTGATGGTCTCGATGAAACTGGGAACCGAAATGGGCTTGGAAATGTAGGCTTCGCAGCCCCCCTGACGAATGCGCTCTTCATCCCCCTTCATGGCAAACGCCGTGACGGCGATTACCGGAATGGTGTGCAGATCGTCATCTTCCTTCAGCCACTTCGTGACTTCAAGTCCGGAAACCTCGGGAAGCTGGATGTCCATCAGGATAAGATCGGGACGATGCTCCCGCGCCAGGTCGAGCGCCAGCAGACCATCGCGCGTACGCACCGTTTCGTAACCGCTTGCCTCGATAAGATCGCGAAAGAGCTTCATGTTGAGCTCATTGTCTTCGACGATCATGACTTTCTTCGACATCAAACCCCGTCCCACTCAACCCCGCTGAGACCAGGTGACGCGGGTTGCCTATCGCGGAACCCTCCGACAGCGGAATTTCAAACACCACCCTTGCACGATTTGATTTATGAATCGGTAATAGATGATGACGAATCGTAGCTTTTCAGAATAGCGGCACTGGATCCACGCGCAATTCATTCCATTGAGAATGTCCACCTCCACCCAATTTGAGATCATGAGGACACCAAATGCAACGCGAGGAATCTGAATCCATCGCCGTATCCGCCCTTGCCTTCATCGCGGCGGACGAGAAACTACTGCCCCGGTTTCTGTCGTTGACGGGAATTGAAGCAGAGCAGATCCGCTCGGCGGCCGCAGAGCCGGGATTCCTCGCTGGCGTGCTGCAGTTTATTCTCGCCCATGAACCGACCCTGTTGCGCTTTTGCGAGGAAAGCGGCATTCCCCCCGAGCAGGTTGCACGCGCACCACATGCACTGCCGCACGGCAAGACGGAATACGACATTCAGCCCTGATCAGAACTGGACTTCGCACACATGAGCATCGACCCGGAAACTTCCAGACAGATCGAGGAACTTTCGTTAAGCCACGATCCCCTTCTCGTGCTTGACGTCGATGACGTGATCTTGGAATTTATCCGTCCGTTTCCCGATTATCTGCAGACACGCGGTTTCCAGCTGAAACTGGAGAGCTTCGGTCTCAACGGCAATATCATCGACCTCACATCAGGCAACCGGGTCTGTGACGACACCGTGGCCGAACTCGTCGATGCCTTTTTTGAAGTGCAGCATGATTGGCAGAAACTTGCGGAAGATGCATCCGAAACCATCGCAGATCTGTCGCGATCGAGCCAGGTCATCCTCCTGACGGCGATGCCCCATCGCTTCCGGCAGACACGGCGTGCTTTGCTCGACCAACTGGAAATGCACTATCCCCTGCTGACAACCGAACGCGCCAAGGGACCGGCGATCAAGCGGTTGCGCGGAGACCATCCCCGCCCCGTCGCCTTCGTCGACGACATGTATTACAATCTCGTATCCGTACGAGACACGGTGGAAGAGGCACACCTTTTTCATCTGATGGCCGACAACTCGGTGCGTTCGCTCATGCCGCCTGTGCCCGAGGGTATTGTCGCCGTCGAACACTGGAAGGAAGCGGGTGAGAAAATTACCCGGTCACTTCAGATTTAAGCCCCGGCTTCGCAGCAACCTGCAGCGTCCCTGCATCCGGCTTGATTGTGAAGGATCAGATGAACAGGACGAGGCCTCTCCCCTTCTTGCAGATGTCAGCAACACTCGGCTTGTGCGCCAGGGACGTTTCAAGTAACATGAATATTCACTTTATGTTCGTGAAGCACGAATGGCCGCCAACGCACCCATGCCCGGCATTTGCCGCGACTGTCTGAAATCGGCGCGGGGCGCTGTCAGGCGTTGCCCTGCCTGTGGGAGCCCCCGGCTTTCCAGGCACCCGGAGCTTAATGGACTTTCGCTCGCGCATATCGATTGCGACGCCTTTTACGCTTCAGTCGAAAAACGCGACAACCCAGCCATACGTGACAGGCCCGTGATCGTTGGCGGAGGCAAGCGGGGTGTTGTTTCCACCGCCTGCTACATTGCCCGTATCCACGGCGTTCGCTCCGCCATGCCGATGTTCAAGGCGCTTGAGCTGTGCCCGGAGGCGGTGATCATAAAACCGGACATGGAAAAATACGTCCAGGTCGGCAGGCAGGTACGCTCGATGATGGAAGCGCTCACGCCGATGGTCGAACCGCTTTCCATCGATGAGGCATTTCTGGATCTGGCCGGCACGGAAAAGCTGCACGGTGCCCCCGCAGCCACGGTGCTCGCGCGTTTCGCCAGACAAGTCGAGGATGAAATTGGCATCAGCGTTTCCGTCGGCCTCTCCTACTGCAAGTTTCTCGCCAAGGTCGCCTCGGACATGAACAAGCCGCGGGGGTTTTCGGTGATTGGCCGCGAAGAAGCCGTGAAGTTTCTGGAAGCCAAGCCCGTATCACTGATCTGGGGAGTGGGAAAAGCCTTCGCTGCAACCCTGGCGAAAGATGGAATAAAGTCCATCGGTCAGCTTCAGCACATGGAACGCACAGACCTCATGCGGCGCTATGGCAGCATGGGAGACCGGCTTTATCACCTCTCGCGCGGGTTGGACGAACGCGGTGTAAAACCACGCAGCGAGGCCAAGAGCGTATCTTCCGAAACAACCTTCAACACCGATCTTTCCCGCATGGATGAGCTCGTGCCTGTCCTGCGCGCCCTGTCAGAGCGCGTTTCGGCTCGCCTGAAGAAATCCGACATCGCCGGACGGACCGTGACCTTGAAGCTCAAGACGGCCGATTTTCGGCTGCGTACACGCAATCGACAGCTGGGAGACCCCACACGTCTTGCCGATCGCATTTTTCACACCGGACTCGATCTTCTGCAAAGAGAAATCGACGGGACACGCTTCCGACTTCTGGGCATTGGTGTAAGCGACCTGACCGATGCCGCCAGAGCGGACCCTCCCGATCTGGTGGATCGCCTTTCCCACAAGCGCGCTCTCGCCGAGGGCGCTATCGATAGCCTGCGGGAGAAATTCGGTCGACAGGCGGTGGAGACGGGATACACATTTGGCAAGGGAAAAGCCGGTGGCGGTTGATCCGCGGGGCTGTTTTTGCCAAGCAACCGGGCGGTTGCCGACCGGCGGTTTGGGGTGCCTGCCGTCCGCCAAGCGATCGATCCCTGCGTGCGAGGGCGCCACTCAGCCGTTAAACCAGCTCCACATCCACCACACCGGAAACCGCGCGCATGGCCGCTGCTATCTGTGGTGAGATGCGGTATCGGTTGGGCAACCCCACCTCTATCTCCCCCTCGCCACCGTTCTTGATGACGACCAGGCTAACCTGCGCATCACCACGCTGGGTGAGTTGCGAGGAGATCGCCTGAAGCGGTTTGGAATCACGCAGATAGATCCGCAACGCTTTCTGCATCCGACAGGCCTCCTCCTCAAGGGATTGCACCCCCTGAATGCGAAGGTTGACACCTTCAGGTCGGTTCTCCGCCCCCACCATGATGACCACGGAGGACCCTGCTTCCAGAAGCTCGCGATATTGTGCAAGCGCTTCAGAAAACAGCACCGCCTCATACTGCCCCGTGGCGTCGGACAGCTGGATGATCCCCATCTTGTTACCGGTGCGCGTGCGTCGCTCCTGCTTCGAAGTCACCGTTCCAGCAAGGCGCCCGGCGGTTGCTCCGCGTTTTACCGCAGCCTGAAAATCCGCCCAGTTCTGCACCCGCATCTTCTCCAGGATTTCAGCATATTCATCCAGCGGGTGCGCCGAGAGATAACAGCCGACAACCTGGAATTCGCGATGGAGCTTGTCTGCAGCAGACCATGGCTCCACCACCGGCAGATGAATTTTCTGCGGTTCTCCGCCACCTGACATACCGAAAATGTCGCCCTGCCCCATCGCAGCGTCTTCTGCAGCGCGTGCAGCCATGCCCATCAAACGGTCTATGCCACCGAACAGCGCCGCCCTGTCATGCCCGAAACAATCGAAGGCCCCCGCCTGGATAAGGCTCTCGAAGACCCGTTTGCCGACGATCTTGGGATCGATACGGGCGCAAAAATCCTCAAGGCTTTCAAACTGTTTTTCATTGCGCTTTTCAACAATGTGCTCGACCGCCGCATCGCCCACGCCCTTGATTGCGGCCAAGGCGTAGTAAATCTTGTTATCGCCCACTTCGAACGGCCGATGGGATGTCAGAACCGAAGGCGAAACCACCTCGATGCCAAGCCGCATGGCATCGCGCCGGAAATCGTTGAGCTTGTCCGTGTTGGCCATGTCGTAGGTCATGGACGCGGCCAGGAACTCGACCGGGTAATGCGCCTTAAGATAGGCTGTCTGATAAGAGACGATGGCATAGGCGGCCGCATGCGACTTGTTGAAGCCGTAGTCGGCGAACTTGGCCAGAAGGTCGAAAATGAAGTCGGCCTGCTGTTTGGAAACACCGCGCTCAGTCGCGCCCGTCACGAAGATGCCGCGTTGCTTTTCCATTTCGGCACGGATCTTCTTGCCCATGGCGCGGCGCAGAAGGTCCGCTTGACCGAGCGTGTAGCCAGCCAGCTCCTGCGCGATCTGCATCACCTGCTCCTGGTAGACGATAACGCCCTGCGTTTCCTTCACCAGGTGGTCGATCTTGGGGTGAATGGAGGCAATCTCTTCCTCACCATGCTTGCGCGCATTGTAGGTGGGAATATTTTCCATCGGACCCGGACGGTAAAGCGCCACAAGCGCGATGATGTCCTCGATCCGGTCCGGCTTCATGCCGATCAGCGCCTTGCGCATGCCCGCCGATTCCACCTGGAACACGCCGACCGTCTCACCGCGCGAGAGCATGGCGTAGGTGTCCGGATCATCAAGCGGAATGCGCGACAGATCGATCTCGATCCCACGCCGGCGGATGAGCTTCACCGCCGTTTCCAGAACCGTCAGCGTCTTGAGGCCAAGAAAATCGAATTTGACCAGCCCCGCCTGTTCCACCCATTTCATGTTGAACTGGGTGACCGGCATGTCGGAGCGCGGGTCGCGATACATCGGGACGAGCTCCGAAAGCGGCCGGTCGCCGATCACGATGCCGGCGGCATGCGTCGAGGCGTGACGGTAAAGGCCCTCAAGCTTCTGGGCATAATCGAGAAGCGTGCCGACGATCGGCTCCTTCTCCACTTCCTCGGCAAAACGCGGCTCATCCTCGATCGCCTTGGGCAGCGGTGTGGGATTGGCCGGGTTAGACGGCACCATCTTGCACAGCCGGTCCACCTGCCCGTAAGGCATCTGCAGCACGCGCCCCACATCGCGCAGCACGGCGCGGGCCTGCAACGTACCGAAGGTGATGATCTGCCCCACCTGATCGCGGCCATACTTCTCCTGCACATAGCGGATCACCTCTTCGCGGCGGTCCTGACAAAAATCGATATCGAAGTCGGGCATCGACACGCGGTCGGGATTGAGAAAGCGCTCGAAGAGAAGCGAGAAGCGCAGCGGGTCCACATCCGTAATCGTCAGCGCATAGGCGACCAGCGAGCCGGCGCCCGAACCACGCCCCGGCCCAACCGGGATATCCTGCGCCTTGGCCCATTTGATGAAGTCCGAAACGATCAGGAAGTAGCCCGGAAACTTCATCCGCTCGATAATGCCAAGCTCATAATCGAGCCGTTCGACATAGGTTTCGCGGGTATATCCCTCCGCAAGCCCCTGCGTCTCCAGCCGGTGGTTCAACCCTTCATGGGCCTGGCGCCGCAGTTCATCGGCTTCCGCCTGTAGTGCGGCTTCGGCATCGGCGGCGTCTGCCCCCGTAAAGCGCGGCAATATTGGCGGATGGGTCTGCGTGAAATAGGAACAGCGCCGGGCGATCTCGATGGTGTTGTCGACGGCTTCGGGCAGATCGGAAAAGAGCCGCGCCATCTCGGCCTGGCTCTTCAGATAATTGTCTGGCGTGAGTTGTCGACGGTCATCCATCGCGATGACTGCGCCTTCGGCGATGGCGATCAGCGCGTCATGAGCTTCAAAGTCGTCACGGGCGGGGAAAAACGCCTCATTGGTGGCAACCAGCGGCAATTCATGCTTATAGGCAAGTTCGACAGCGGCCGCCTCCAGGGCCCGGTCATAGCCCTCGAACCGCTCCAGTTCCACATAGAGCCGGTTGCCAAAACACTTTTTGAGGAAAAGAAGCCGCTGCTCGGCAACCTCCGCCCGGTCAGCCTTGAGTGCAGCCCCGATGGGCCCGCGTGGCCCTCCTGTCAGGCAAATGATGCCAGGAGCAAGCTCGCTGAGCCATTGGGTCGTGATGTGGGTGGCTTCGCCCGGTTCGTTTTCCAGATAGGCCCGGCTGACCAGGCGCACCAGATTGGTATAGCCCTCCTCTGTCGCGGCTATCAGAACCAGTGGCTCGTATTGCGCACCACCGCCTTTTCGGCCATTGCCGCGACGAGCCTCCGCCAGCGCATCCTCAAAGGCGCAATCAAGCTGGCATCCGACAATCGGCTGCAACCCTTCCTTGGATGCCTTTTGCGAAAACTCCAGCGCGCCGAACAGATTGTTCGTATCGGTAATGGCTATCGCGGGCGCTTCGTCCTTCAGTGCATGACCGATGATCTTGCCCAGCGGCAGCGCTCCCTCAAGGAGGGAATAGGCCGAGTGCACTCTCAAGTGGATAAAAGGTCGCTCGGGCCTGTTTCGTTCACGCTCTGCTGCTGCAAAGATCGGATCGCGCAAACGCCTGTCGCTCGCCATGAATATGTGCCGCTCGATTTTTGAAGACTCAATGCTTCATTGTCCCGCATCGGGCAGAAAGGGTAAAGGCCCGCAAACCATAGCACACGGCTTTATGACGATAAGACGGGCTCAACCGCAAGACTACCGTCAATTGCAGATGCGAGGTCGACCGGTCTCTCCACGATCGCCACCGCTCCCGCCTCTTCAAGCTCCACCCGGTCGCCAAAGCCCCAAAGAACACCGATAGCGGGCACGCCGTTCGCCCTGCCGCCGACAACATCGTGGAGGCGGTCACCAATCATCACAGCGTTCATCGCGTTGATCGGTTCACTGGCAAGAATGTGCCGGATCAGATCTGCCTTGTTGGCATTGGTTCCGTCGGGTGCCGAGCCATGAATGGCGTGAAAGAACTCCGACAGTCCGAAATGCGCGATGATATCCTTGCTGTAGGCTTCCATCTTCGAGGTGGCAACAGAGAGGAAATGGCCTGCACCCAGGCAGTGAGCGAGCACCTCCCTTATGCCCGGAATCAGCTCGTTTTCGAACTTTCCCACGCGCTGATATCGTTCGCGGTAATGCCCCACCGCTTCCCATATACGGGCTTCATCATCGGTTTCGAGGAAGGCGGCGAAAGTCGTTTGCAAAGGCGGCCCGATGTGAGATCGGATTGCATCATCGTCGGGAGCTCTGCATCCCATCTTCTCCATCGCATGCCGGATGCAATTTGATATACCCACGAACGGGTTTGTCAGCGTGCCATCGAGGTCGAAGAGCACCGCTGCACGGTTCTCACTTTGCGCCATTGGGCGAACTCCTATTCGAATTCCATGATAACCGCATCAACCGCAAGACTATCGCCCGGCGCGGCCTTGATCCTGGACACTCTGGCGTCGCGCTCTGCGCGCAGGACATTCTCCATCTTCATTGCTTCGACCACCGCGAGAATTTCACCGGCCTTGACTTCCTGACCTTCCGTGACAGCGATGGAGACCACAAGGCCCGGCATGGGACAAAGCAGCATTTTCGACGTATCGGGCGCTTCTCTGACGGGCATGAGACGGTCAAGCTTTGCAATGCGTGGCAGCATGACACGGGCATCGGCCGAGACACCCTGCCAGGCAAGTTTCACACCATTCAGGATGGAGCGGACCTGCACGCCAACGGCACGGCCATTGACATCCCCCTCCCAGACCGGCTCTCCCGGTCGCCAGTTGGAACGCACCGTGAGCGGTTCGCCACCGTCAATTCGGACGTCCATCTCCAGCGGAATGGAGATCATGCCCTCGACAAGGCTGACCGACAGATAATCATCGTCCAGCCGAACAACCCAGTCACGCTTCAATTCGCCCGAATGCGGGGCCAGACGCCCGGTCAGACGATCCAGCCGATCGCGCCGCAAAAGCTCTACTGCCAGCGCCACCGCTGCCAGTACCGCACGCTCGCCCGCCATCGGTGACGGCGGCAGGAACCCGTCAGGGAACTCCTCGGCAATGAAGCCGGTCGACAACCGACCTTCGCGCCAGCGCGGGTGGCTCATCAGCGCGGAGAGAAACGGAATATTGTGCTCGATCCCGTCAATCACGAACCGGTCCAGTGCCTCGCCCATGGCGTTGATCGCGTCCAGGCGTTCGGGCGCCCAGGTGCACAGTTTGGCGATCATCGGATCGTAGAACATCGAGATCTCGGAGCCCTCGGCAACGCCAGTGTCGTTGCGAAGCACCGCGTCCCCGAAGCGCCCTTCCTGCGGTGGGCGATACCGTGTGAGCCGGCCGATAGAGGGCAGGAAGTTACGCACCGGGTCCTCGGCATAGATGCGGCTTTCAATGGCCCACCCATTGAGCTTAACGTCCTCCTGACCGAAGGAAAGTGTCTCTCCGGCCGCCACCCGCAGCATCTGCTCCACCAGGTCGATACCGGTGACAAGCTCCGTCACCGGATGCTCCACCTGGAGGCGCGTGTTCATTTCCAGAAAGTAGAAATTTCGGTTCTTGTCGACGATGAACTCAACCGTCCCAGCACTCTGATAATCAACAGCTTTTGCAAGCGCCACCGACTGCGCGCCCATGGCTGCACGCGTCTCGACATCGAGGAAGGGTGATGGCGCTTCCTCGACAACTTTCTGATTGCGGCGCTGAATGGAGCACTCACGCTCGCCCAGATAGAGGCAGTTGCCATGTGCGTCGGCAAGCACCTGGATTTCGATATGCCGCGGCTCTTCCACGAACTTTTCGATGAATATTCGGTCATCGCCGAAGGATGATGCCGCCTCGGATTTAGAGCGTTCGAAACCCTCGCGCGCTTCGTCATCGTTCCAGGCAATCCGCATGCCCTTGCCGCCGCCGCCTGCCGATGCCTTGATCATCACCGGATAACCGATCTCACCGGCAATCTTCACCGCATGTTCGGCGTCTTCAATGAGCCCCATGAAACCGGGGACGGTTGAAACCCCGGCCTCTGCAGCGATCTTCTTCGACGTTATCTTGTCGCCCATGGCCTGAATGGCCTTCGGCTTGGGACCGATGAAGACTATGCCTTCCGCCTCAAGCTTCTCGCAGAAAGCGGCGTTCTCGGAAAGAAAACCATAACCCGGATGCACGGCCTCTGCGCCGCTCTGCTTGCAGGCAGCGATGATCCGGTCGCCGAGAAGATAGCTCTGATTGGCAGCAGCCGGGGCCGATATGAACCGCCTCGTCGGCCAACTCCACATGCACCGCATCCGCATCGGCATCGGAATACACCGCGACCGTGGCGATACCCATCCGTTTTGCTGTCTTCATGACCCGGCAGGCGATTTCACCGCGGTTGGCAACGAGGATCTTCTTGAACATGAACGGTGTTTCCCCCCAGCAAACAGCTTTGCCATTGTTCTATGGCCTTGCACGGTCGCGCTCAAGCGTTTCCCGACCATGATGCATGAGAAGCGGGTTTGTCAGATTGCGTCATCCTGTGTCCGGTTCGGACTTGCGGGACATAACAATTCCTGAAACTTTCGTCGCAGATTCCGGACTTGCAGGAGAACTGTCCATGAAAACCCGCGCCGCCGTTGCCGTTCAGGCAGGAAAACCACTTGAAATCATGGAGGTAGACCTCGAAGGTCCACGCGAGGGCGAGGTGCTGATCGAGGTAAAGGCGACAGGCATCTGCCACACGGACGAATTCACCCTGTCGGGTGCCGACCCCGAGGGCATTTTCCCGGCGATTCTCGGTCACGAAGGCGCTGGCATCGTTGTGGATGTGGGCCCCGGCGTGACAAGCCTCAAGAAAGGCGATCACGTGATTCCGCTTTACACGCCCGAGTGCCGCGAGTGTCCCTCCTGCCTGTCGCAGAAGACCAATCTGTGCACGGCCATCCGCTCCACCCAGGGTCAGGGCCTGATGCCCGATGGCACGAGCCGTTTCTCGATCAACGGTGAAAAGCTCCATCATTATATGGGTTGTTCGACCTTCGCGAACTTCACCGTTCTGCCGGAGATCGCGGTTGCCAAGGTCAATCCGGACGCGCCCTTTGACAAGATCTGCTACATCGGCTGCGGCGTAACCACGGGCGTTGGCGCGGTCATCAACACCGCCAAGGTGGAGATCGGCTCGACGGCCATCGTATTCGGCCTCGGCGGCATCGGCCTCAACGTGATCCAGGGCCTTCGGCTTGCCGGCGCCGACATGATCATCGGCGTCGACCTGAACAACGACAAGAAGGTATGGGGTGAAAAATTCGGCATGACGCATTTCGTCAATCCGAAGGAGGTTGGCGAGGACCTCGTGCCCTATCTCGTCAACATGACCAAGCGCGGCGCCGACCAGATCGGCGGCGCCGACTACACGTTCGACTGCACGGGCAATGTCCACGTAATGCGTCAGGCGCTGGAAAGCGCGCATCGCGGCTGGGGGGAATCCATCATCATCGGCGTCGCCGGTGCCGGTCAGGAAATCTCCACCCGCCCCTTCCAGCTTGTCACCGGGCGCACCTGGAAAGGGACCGCCTTCGGCGGCGCGCGCGGCCGCACGGACGTGCCGAAGATCGTCGACTGGTACATGGAAGGCAAGATCGACATCGACCCGATGATCACGCACACACTTTCGCTCGACGAGATCAACAAGGGTTTCGACCTCATGCATGCGGGCGAATCCATCCGCTCCGTGGTGGTTTACTGAGGCCGTAGCCTTGCCAACCATCTATGTGGACGCCGATGCCTGCCCGGTAAAACCAGAAGCAGCCCGTGTCGCAGAGCGGCACGGGCTGGTCATCACCTATGTCTCGAATGGAGGATTGCGGCCCTCGCGCGATCCCATGGTGCGGCATGTGGTGGTGCCCGGCACCGCCGATGCCGCCGACGACTGGATCGTCGAAAATGCAGTGGCGGGCGACATCGCCATCACGGCGGACGTGCCGCTTGCTGCACGGCTGGTGGAGCGGGAAGTGCATGTGCTTGGGCCCACCGGCCGGCCCTTCACCCCCGAAACCATCGGCATGGCGGTTGCCATGCGCAACCTCAAGCAGGATCTACGCGAATCTGGTGAGATCAAGGGATACAATCCCGGTTTCACCGCTCGCGACCGCTCCGATTTCCTCCAGGCGCTCGATCGCACAGTGCGGCGCGCCCTGAAAGAACAAAGGGACTGAACACATGAAAACCGTCTCCACCGCCCGCTCGCATGGTGGCGTTCAGGGCGTGTACACGCACGCATCCGAAAGCTGCCAGTGCGACATGACCTTCGCCGTATTTGTCCCGCCTAAGGCCGAAAACGGCCCCTGCCCCGTCCTGTGGTATCTGTCCGGCCTCACCTGCACCCATGCCAATGTCATGGACAAGGGCGAATACCGACGCATGGCGGCAGAGCTCGGCCTGATCATCGTCTGCCCGGACACGAGCCCGCGCGGCGACAACGTCCCCGACGAGGTGGACAACTGGCAGTTCGGCAAGGGTGCGGGCTTTTATGTGGACGCCACACAGGAGCCTTTCGCCCAAAACTACCGCATGTATTCCTACGTCACAGAGGAACTGCCGGCACTGATCTCCAAGCATTTTCCGGCCGACATGGATCGCCAAGGTATCTTCGGACACTCCATGGGAGGCCATGGGGCGTTGACCATCGCGCTCAAGAATCCCGACCGGTTCAAGAGCTGCTCCGCCTTCGCTCCCATCGTCGAACCCTCCACGGCGGGCTGGTCGAAACCGGCACTTGAGAAATATCTGGGCTCGGACGAAGCCGCCTGGCGCCGGTACGATGCCTGCGCTCTCGTTGCCGATGGAGCCCGGTTTTCCGGGTTCCTGATCGATCAGGGCTCAGCCGACGGCTTCCTTGATGAAGGCTTGCGCCCCTGGCTGTTTGAGAGAGCCTGCAACGACGCTGGTATTCCACTCACGCTCAACATGCGCGAGGGGTACGATCACTCCTATTTCTTCATCTCCAGCTTTATGGATGACCATCTCGCATGGCACGCGAAGAGACTTGCTGCAGGCTGAACTGAATCGATACATGAAGCCGATGAATCTCCATCTCACATTCACCCCCTAACAAACTGATAACAAATAGTTTCCCCCCCCTCCGAGACCGACGCGCTGGCACAAACTTATGCTGGCGCGTCGCATTCGGCATGCCAACCTGCCTTCAAGCCGCCTAAAATGCGATATCATCCGGCAATGGATGGCTTGCTAACATGGAGGTGGCGATCGTGCAGGACACCGTACACATCTATTCGGACATACCCGACCGAGACACAATGGGAGGTCGTCTTTCGCGAGCGCGCGACGCCGCAGGGCTTTCCGTTGCGGAACTCGCCCGGCGTCTCGGCGTCAAGACCGCAACGATCCAGGCGTGGGAAAGCGATCGCTCTCAGCCGCGCGCCAATCGTCTAGCGATGCTCGCAGGCGTGTTGAATGTCAGCCTCTCCTGGCTTCTACACGGTGTCGGTGTTTCTCCCGCCGACGAAGTCCGGTCCGAACTCGTCAACGCCGTCTCGTCAAACCTGAAACGAATTCGCAAACTGCAGGAGGAAACCAGCCGCATCGTCGCGCAGATCGAGACCGACCTTGCCCGAGCACAGGGATCCGGCTGAAGCCGCTCTCCCGCGACATTGTGCACAGGGTGCAGCATGCCTGCCATCTGACAGGCGTTATCGCAGGTGACAAACACCGCCGCCTGCGCTAGTTTCCAGCCGTCGAGGGCAAAAGCCCTGCCTGTCTGCGGGAGAGAGCCAAACCGGGTAATGCCGGCGCGGACGCCGAAGGGGAAATCGCCCGAAATCTCTCAGGCAAAAGAACCGTAGACGGGTCAAGACACTCTGGAAAGTCGGGGAGAGATCCCCGCGCCGAAGGTGTAAGCGTGGTCGACAGGGTTCCGGCTGCGCGAGTCTCTCAGGCTTCCGACAGAGGGGCACGAACATGTCGCTGACTGCGGCATGCGTGCGATTCTGGAGGAATGATGAGCGACACGACCCCAAAAAAACACCTGCCGCTGGAAGCGCTGCATGAGGATGCAGGCGCTCGCTTCGGCAATTTTGCTGGCTGGCGCATGCCACTGACCTACCCCGCCGGCGTCATGAAAGAGCACCTTCACACGCGTGAAAGTGCTGGCCTGTTCGACATCTCCCACATGCAGCTTTTCGAGATTGAAGGCTCCGGTGCCGCCGATTTCCTGTCTCGCGCCTGCCCGCTCGAAGCAGCAGCCCTGAGAGAGGGCCAGTCAAAATACACCCTGCTTCTCAACGAGAATGCCGGCATCATCGACGATCTGATTGTCACCCGCCTCGGCGAAAACCGCTTCATGGTGGTTGCAAACGCCGGCAATGCGGACAAGGACGAAGCGCATTTCCGCAACATCGCCGGAGATTTCGACGTATCGTTCACGCCGCTTGAGCGCGTGCTTCTGGCATTACAGGGACCCGACGCCGAGGCCGCCATGATTGCGGCCGGGCTGGATCTTAGCGACCTCACCTTCATGACCGGAACAGAACCCCGCGAGGGCTGGTTTGCAGCCCGTTCCGGCTACACCGGTGAAGATGGTTTCGAAGTCGCCCTTCCGATCGATGAAGCGGAGCGCTTTGCCCGCACGCTGCTTGACGACGAACGCGTCCAGTGGGTGGGTCTTGCCGCCCGCGACAGCCTCCGCCTGGAGGCGGGCCTGTGCCTGCACGGCCAGGATCTTGACGAAAACACCGATCCGGCAAGTGCTGCCATTCTCTGGGCCGTACCGAAGGCTCTGCGAGAAGAAGGTAAATTCATCGGCGCGCAGGCCTTGCAGAAAATTATCGCCGACGGCGCAAAGGAAAAGCGGGTTGGCCTGAAGCCGGAAGGCCGCCAGCCCGTACGCGCAGGGGCATCGCTTATCAACGAGGCGGGTGAAAAGATCGGCCGCGTCACGTCCGGCGGTTTTGGTCCCTCAGCGGGACACCCGGTTGCCATGGGCTATGTCATCAAATCCCTGTCCGAGCCCGGAACCCGTCTTTTTACTGAAGTGCGTGGCAACCGCATCGCACTTGATATCCACCCTCTTCCCTTCACGCCGCAGCGCTACAAAAAAGGATAACAACCAGATGAGCCAGACCTATTTCACCGAAGATCACGAGTGGATCAAAGTCGAGAACGGCGTCGCGACTGTCGGCATCACCGATTATGCGCAGGAGCAGCTTGGCGATCTGGTGTTCGTGGAGCTGCCGGAAGCCGGCTCAACGATCGCAAAGGGTGACACCGCCGTCGTGGTCGAATCCGTAAAGGCAGCATCCGATGTCTATGCGCCCGCCGACGGCGAAGTCGCAGAAGTGAACGAAGCGCTGACAAGCGACCCCTCTCTCGTGAATTCAGCTCCCACCGGCGAAGGCTGGCTGTGGAAAATGAAACTCGCCGATGAGAGCCAGCTTGAAGGTCTCATGGATGAAGCTGCCTACAAGGCGTCGATTGCCTGAGGATACATCATGCCCCAGAACACCACTCCCTTTGCCGCCCGCCATATCGGCCCGCGCGGCGAAGAAACCAAGGCCATGCTGGCAGCCCTCGGCGTTCCTTCTCTTGAGACGCTGATCACGCAAGCCGTGCCGAATTCCATTCGGCTCGACCGCCCGCTCGACCTGCCGCTCGCGGCCAGCGAATCCCAAGCACTTGCCGAACTGGGCGCCGCCATGCGTCAGAACAAGGTGCTGAAAAGCTTCATCGGAACCGGTTATCACGGCGTGAAGGTGCCGCCGGTCATCCAGCGCAATCTGTTCGAGAATCCGGCCTGGTACACGGCCTACACGCCCTATCAGTCGGAAATCAGCCAGGGCCGCCTTGAGCTTCTGTTCCACTTCCAGACACTGGTTACGGAACTGACCGGCCTGCCAGTTGCCTCGGCTTCGCTGCTAGACGAAGGTTCGGCCGTGGCCGAGGCCGTGGGAATCGCTTGGCGTCATCATCGCTCCAGGCGCAACAAGCTGGCACTTGCAGGCGAACTCCACCCGCAAACGCATGATGTGGTCGTCACTCGCGCCGAACCTCTTGGCATCGAGATCGACGGCGACACCATCGACGACGAAACATTCGCGCTCATCGTGCCCTGGGCCGACACCTATGGCGTCTACGGCGACCACAGCGCGCACATTGCCAAGGCAAAAGACAAGGGCGCCATCGTCATCATGGTGGCCGATCCTCTTGGCCTCCTCCTCAGCGAAACGCCGGCAGCGCTCGGTGCGGATATCGCGGTGGGCTCGATGCAGCGTTTCGGCGTTCCAATGGGCTTTGGCGGCCCGCACGCTGCCTATTGCGCCGTCTCCGACAAGCTCACACGCCTGATGCCGGGCCGCCTCGTCGGTCAGTCAGTCGATGCGCACGGGCGTCCGGGCTATCGGCTGGCGCTGCAGACCCGCGAGCAGCACATCCGCCGCGACAAGGCGACCTCCAATATCTGCACCGCGCAGGCGCTGCTTGCGAACATGGCCGCAGCCTTCGCCATCTGGCACGGTCCGGAGGGGCTTGTCTCCATTGCCGAAGACATTCATGCGCGCGCCGCGCGCCTTCATGCCGCGCTGAAAGCCTCGGGCGTCACGCTTGCTGGTGATACGATTTTCGACACGGTCACCGCCACCGTCGCCGGCAAAGCCGAGGAGATCGCCCAAAAAGCGGAAGCCAACGGCCGTCTTCTGCGCGTCATCGATGCCGACAGGATCGGGATCAATGTCGATGAAACCACCGACGAGGATGATCTGGCGGCCCTTGCCGCCCTGTTCGGCGCAAAACTCCCGGACGACGCGCCACGGCTCGCCCCTTGGGCAGCACGCGGTGCAGGCTTCCTAACCCAGCCCGATTTCCATGCTCACCGCTCGGAAACGGAAATGATGCGCTTCCTGCGTCGGCTCTCCGACAAGGATCTGGCACTCGACCGCGCCATGATCCCGCTCGGCTCCTGCACCATGAAGCTAAACGCCGCAGCCGAGATGATGCCCGTAAGCTGGCCGGAAGTGGCAGGCCTGCACCCGTTTGCTCCTGCCGGGCACACTTCTGGCTATCGTCGGATGATCGATGATCTCGACCGCTGGCTTTCGGAAATCACTGGATTCGATGCGGTCTCGCTACAGCCAAACGCCGGAAGCCAGGGCGAATATGCCGGTCTGTTGGCGATCCGCCGCTATCATGCCGAGCGTGGTGAGGCCGAACGCGACATTTGCCTCATCCCCTCCTCTGCCCACGGCACGAACCCGGCGTCCGCGTCAATGGCCGGCATGCGGGTTGTGGTCGTACGCTGCACGGACGATGGCAATATCGACCAGGGCGACCTGAAGGCAAAAGCGGAAGAGCATGCCGACAGGCTGGCCGCACTAATGCTGACCTACCCGTCGACCCATGGCGTGTTCGAGGAAGGCGTGCGCGACATGTGCGCGGTCATCCATGAGCATGGTGGCCAGGTCTATTTCGATGGAGCCAATCTCAACGCCATGGTCGGCCTTGCGCGTCCGGGAGATCTCGGCGCGGATGTCTGCCACCTGAATCTGCACAAGACCTTCTGCATCCCCCATGGCGGCGGCGGGCCGGGTGTGGGGCCCCATCGGCGTCAAGGCGCATCTGAAGCCGTTCGTGCCGGGCCATGTGGCGCTGGGCAGCGATCAGGCGGTGGCGGCTGCCCCCTATGGCAGTGCGTCGATTCTGCCCATCACATGGATGTATATCCGCATGATGGGTGGCGATGGACTCAAGCAGGCGACGGAGATGGCAATCCTCAACGCCAACTACATCGCCCACAGGCTGAAAGAGCACTACCCCGTGCTCTACAAGGGCCGCAACGACCGGGTCGCGCACGAGTGCATTCTCGACACGCGGGTCTTCAAGGATCGCGCCGGCATCACGGTCGACGACATCGCCAAGCGGCTCATCGACTATGGCTTCCACGCCCCGACCATGAGCTTCCCCGTTGCGGGAACCCTGATGGTAGAGCCCACGGAGTCTGAGCCGAAAAGCGAGGTTGATCGCTTCTGTCAGGCAATGATCTCCATTGCCGAGGAAGCCGCGAAGGTGGAAAAGGGCGAATGGCCGAAGGACGACAATCCGCTGGTCAACGCTCCGCACACCGCCATGGAGCTGATGGGAGACAAGTGGGAACATCCCTACAGCCGCAGTGAAGCCGCCTTCCCCGAAGGTTCGCTCGCTTCCGCCTCCAAATACTGGCCGCCGGTCTCGCGGGTGGACAATGTTGGAGGCGATCGCAATCTGGTCTGTGCCTGCCCGCCCATCGAGGCGTTGGCAAGCTAGGTCGGTCACTCAGACCATCCCCCTTCTTTGGGGGATGGTCTCCAAAAACGCGCGCGCTCTTGGCTCGGGCCCGCGCTTTCTGTTAAAGCAACGTCCACACACTCCGAACGGAACCGGAACAGGCTTCGCTTTGCCTTGGAAACCATGGCAAACTGCGATGTGATTCGCGGACAGGACACCACACGCCTCATGGACGATAACAACGACCTTTTCGCCGGAATAACCGCAAATGCGGAACGCCCGAAAACGCCTGCACCGTCGGCGGGCGAGCGTAAGCCAGCATCGCGGCCGGCCCCCTCGGCAGCGCCCGCACCTGCGAGCGACGATTACAGCGCGGCAGACATTGAGGTTCTGGAAGGCCTTGAGCCCGTCCGTCGCCGTCCCGGCATGTATATCGGCGGCACCGACGACAAGGCGCTGCACCACCTCTTCGCCGAAGTCATCGACAACTCCATGGATGAGGCGGTGGCCGGTCACGCCACCTTCATTGAAGTGGAACTGGACGCCGAAGGCCATCTCGCCGTCACCGACAATGGTCGGGGCATTCCCGTTGACCCGCATCCGAAGTTCAAGGACAAGTCGGCTCTCGAAGTCATCATGACGACGCTGCACGCTGGCGGAAAATTCGATTCCAAGGTCTACGAGACCTCCGGCGGCCTGCACGGCGTCGGTGTTTCTGTCGTGAATGCACTCTCTGAAATTCTTGAAGTTGAGGTCGCCCGCAACCGCCAGCTCTTCCGACAGACCTTTTCGCGGGGCCTGCCGCAGGGCGGGCTTGAAAAGCTTGGCGACGTTCACAACCGACGCGGCACGAAGGTGCGATTCAAGCCGGACGAACAGATCTTTGGCAAAGGCGCGAAATTCGAACCCGCTCGCCTCTATCGCATGGCGCGGTCCAAAGCCTATCTGTTTGGCGGTGTCGAGATCCGCTGGGTCTGCGCGCCCGAGCTGATCGGCGAGAAGGACGAAACGCCGGAAAAGGCGACCTTCCACTTCCCCGGTGGTCTCAAGGACTATCTCAACGCCTCGCTGGACGGCCAGTTTCAGGTCACCAGGGAAGTGTTCTCCGGCCGTAGCGAAAAGAACACCGGCCACGGCGCAGTGGAATGGGCAATCACCTGGTATGGCGGCGACGCCATGCTCAATTCCTACTGTAACACCGTGCCCACGCCTGAAGGCGGAACCCACGAGACCGGTTTCCGCAATGCGCTTCTGCGGGGTCTGCGCGCCTATGCCGAACTCACGGGCAACAAGCGCGCTTCCATCATTACCGCTGAAGACGTGATGATCTCGGCCGCCGGCATGCTCTCCGTCTTCGTGCGCGAACCGGAATTTGTCGGCCAGACCAAGGACAAGCTGGCGACGGCAGCAGCCATGCGCATTGTCGAAAACGCCGTGCGCGATCCCTTCGATCACTGGCTGGCGGAAAACCCGCAGGAAGCCTCCAAGCTTCTCGAATGGGTCGTCGCACGCGCCGACGAGCGCCTGCGCCGCCGTCAGGAGCGCGAGGTCAGCCGCAAGAGCGCGGTGCGCAAACTACGCCTGCCCGGAAAGCTCGCCGACTGCACAATGGGTGCGGCAGCCGGTGCCGAAATCTTCATCGTCGAGGGTGACTCGGCCGGTGGCTCCGCCAAACAGGCACGCAACCGCGCCAGCCAGGCCGTTCTGCCGCTGCGTGGCAAGATCCTGAACGTGGCCAGCGCCGGCACTGGCAAACTGGCCGCAAACCAGCAGATTTCCGACATCACCCAGGCGCTCGGCTGCGGCACGCGGTCGAAATATCGCGAAGACGACCTGCGCTACGACCGCGTCATCATCATGACGGACGCCGATGTCGACGGCGCGCACATCGCCTCGCTGCTGATTACCTTCTTCTATCAGGAGATGCCGCAGCTCATCGAGAACGGGCATCTCTACATGGCCGTGCCCCCGCTCTACCGCATCAGCCAGGGCGGCAAGACCATGTATGCGCGCGACGATGCCCACAAGGACGAACTTCTGGAAACCGAATTCACCGGCCGTGGCAAGGTAGAGATCGGGCGCTTCAAGGGCCTTGGCGAGATGATGGCGAGCCAGCTCAAGGAAACGACCATGGACCCGGCCAAACGTACGTTGCTGCGCGTTACGGTCCTGGACGGACAGGAAGCGACGAAGAGCACCATCGATTCCCTGATGGGAACGAAACCCGAGGCACGTTTCCGCTTCATTCAGGAGAATGCGGAGTTCGCGGACGAACTGGATATCTAGAGCATCGGACGGAAAAGGTGGAAATCGGTTTTCGGACTGTTCCGCTTCTCCATCAACGATTTAGATCGTCCATTGTGCGTGCCGCTGGACACACTGCGAGCTGATCGTTCTTCCGGGCTCAGGCCGCCACGAGAGCCTGCGCCTGCAATCGCGCGTTTTCACGCAGGGCCTCGATGTGAATTGATCGCAGGAGCGCAGCCAGTTCCGCTGCATCCGGTTCTGGACCAGCCTGCGCGGGCGTTGCTCCAATCGCTTCGAGCATCAGCCAGGACACTTCCTGCGCGCCTGCAACCCGCTCGCCCTGCGCCACTTCTCGCCAGACCGCCAGAGCACGAATGATGGTTTTCTGAACCGGTTTCGACAGACCTGCCTTGTGCAGCAACGCGGCTATCGCCACCTCGCGGCCATTGGCGAGCAAGCCACCAACACGCTCGCGTGCCTGGCCTGTCAGTGCGATGAGCACATTTCCGAAGAAGTCGATTTTCCCGTGGGCCACCAGCCGAACAATAAAGCCGGTCGTCAGTTCGCCACGGATCCGCAAATGTTCGACCAAAGCCTGATGTTCAGCCGGCTCCATCGTTGCAATGAGGGTCAGAGATGCTCGCAGACACGCCTCATGGGTCAACTTCTCAGCTCGCACCGCGCCCACAAGCGCCTTGACCAGCGGTGCATCGCGCAAGGTTTCACCGAGTTGGGTCAGGATCAGATGACGGCAATCGGAAGGAAGACGGGCGTCGCATATCAGCGCTTCCCTCAAGCGGGGTTCGTCACTGTGGCGCTCTATCATGCGTCGAAAGCTGATGGCCGCGATTTCCGCGCTCTTGTTTTCCACCAGGGCGATGCAGGCGTCAGGGTCTCCCAATTCAGCGATCGCAGCCGAAACCCCCATCGTCAATTGCGGTCTTTGCGCAATCAGGCACTGTGTTTTGTGCCTGCCGTCCGCAATTCGGTCGATGAGATCGGTTTCGGAAAGCACGGGAGAGCGTGCCAGAATGGGGCCGGCAACGTCCGGCTGATCGGCCGCCAGCGCTGCCACCACCTGCACGGGCGCATGGCGGCTCATCGACAGCGCCTCAGACAGTGCCACACGCACCTTTGGCGAGGGGTCGTCAAGCAGCGACGTCAACGCTGCCTCGGCAGCATAACGGTCTTCGAAGGGGAGTTCACGATCAAGATAGACGCGCGCAAGTGCGGCTGCCGCCCCTGCCCGCTCAGAAACCCTGGCCGTCTCTGCCCATTTGAGAAAATGTTGAACCACTTGCACTGTAGTCACGCTCCCGCCCTATCTTTTGCGACACTAGCGCGAATTCGTATAGGAAACGTTTACCATAAGTGTCGGCTTGCGAGGTGCCAGCCACACGCCTATCAAGAACCTCAAAGGCATTGCCGGAACAGGAGGCAGACGGAATGGCCGGGCTTTTCCTCGAAGACTTTCAGCCAGGACAAGTGTTTCAGCATTCGCTACGCAAGAGCGTCACGGAAAGCGACAATATGCTTTTCTCGACCATGACACTGAATCCCCAGCCCCTGCACATTGATTTCGATTTCGCCGAAAAGTCGGAGTGGGGAAAACCTCTGGTCAACTCGCTTTTCACCCTGGGTCTGATGATCGGAATCTCCGTCCACGACACGACACTTGGAACGACCGTCGCAAATCTCGGCATGAAAGAGACAAGCTTCCCAAACCCGGTCTTTCACGGCGACACGATCCGGGTGGAGACGGAAGTGAAGTCGGTCAGGGAATCCAAATCCAAACCCGACCGCGGTATCGTCGAGTTCGAGCACCGAGCCTACAACCAGAGAGACATTCTGGTTGCAACTTGCCTGCGTCAAGCGATGATTCTCAAGAAAAAGAGCGCCTGATCATGCGGTCTCTTCTCTTCGTACCCGGCGATTCAGAACGCAAGCTCGAAAAGGCCCTCGGTTCGGGTAGCGACGTGCTGATCCTGGATCTGGAGGACTCGGTCAGTCCCGAGCGGAAAACCGAAGGGCGTCTCATCACTGCAGCGTTTCTGCGCAACGCGCGGAGCCGCACGCAAGCCCGGCTCTATGTCCGGGTGAACGATCTTGCGAGTGGACTGACAGAGCACGACCTGGGTGAAGTCATGCCCGCCCGTCCTGACGGGGTGATGCTGCCCAAGACCGAAGGCGGAGCGGATGTCGCACGCCTTGCTGCGACCTTGCGCGTCCATGAAGCGGAGAACGGAATCGAGGACGGCAGCACCAGGATCCTGCCGATCATCACGGAGACGGCCCTGGGCGTGCTCAATGCCGCAAGCTACCGTGGATCGAGCGAGCGTCTTGCAGGCCTCACATGGGGCGCCGAAGACCTGTCAGCACACGTTGGCGCACTCGCCGCACGTGATGAAGACTACGGTTATACGCCCCTGTTTCAACTCGTCCGCAGCACGACGCTTCTGGCGGCGGCGGCGGCCGGTGTTCCGGCCATCGACACGGTCTTTCCAGACTTTTCGGCCCCGAAGGCATTTGCCAGGGACTGCAAACTGGCAGCGCGCGACGGTTTCGTCGCCAAAATGGCCATTCATCCGGCACAGGTTGCCCCGATCAATGCCACCTTTGCGCCCTCTGCCGAAGAGGTGGAGGAAGCCCACGCCATCGTGGAAGCGTTCCTGAAGGCCGGCAAAGCCGGCGTGGTCAATATTGGCGGGCGAATGTATGACCGCCCGCACCTGGCGCTTGCCGAACGCGTGCTCGCTCGCGCTGGAGAAACATCACGGGACTGAGGGTCGTCAGTCCCGTTTCCACTCGGGCCGCGTCATCTGAAAAACGTCTCTCACCACGGAGTAATCGCGATATCCCAGGCGGGCGAGATTGCCTGCGGCAACGACGTCGAACATGCCATCCGTCAGCACGGCATCACTGATGTGAACACCAACCACCTCTCCAGTGACCAGAATCACTCC
Source organism: Nitratireductor sp. GISD-1A_MAKvit (assembly GCF_040819555.1). Taxonomy (GTDB): domain Bacteria; phylum Pseudomonadota; class Alphaproteobacteria; order Rhizobiales; family Rhizobiaceae; genus Nitratireductor. Next base: position 2,013,308 of record NZ_CP161920.1, on the reverse strand, counting down.
GGCAGTTGAACCATCCAGTCCAAGGGGCCGGCGCACTTCGGTTACCCGGCACTCCAGTGCAGCGTGGCATTCGGCGACACGCGGAGGAGCAACCAGCGTGGAAGGTGCCTCTGTCAGGCCGGCAAAAGCAAATTCACTGACACCCCGCGGCGCATCCACCGCGCTCGCATTCAATGCCTCGGCCAGATCATGGCTCGCGAGATTGACGACGAATTCGCCGGTGTCTTCCGCATGGGTAGCGCTGTCCTTTGCCCCTTCAGAGGAGAAAAAAACCAGATGCGGATTGGACGAGATCGCATTGAAGAAGGAGTACGGCGCAAGGTTGGCCGTTCCATCTTTTGACAGCGTCGAAATCCAGCCGATCGGGCGCGGTGACACAATGGCCTTGAATGGATCGTGCGGAAGGCCGTGGCCCTTGGCAGGTTCGAAGAACATCATGCTTCCCAAGGGCCGGAGTAATCGGAAACAATGCTTTCCAATTCAGGGCGCGGTCGCTCCAGAAGCTCCACATCATAAGAGCCAATATGGACAAACCCGACCACCCGTTCCTGCGGCGCAAGCCCCAGAATGCGCCGACCTTCCGCATCGTCCGAATACCAGTTGGTGATGAGATTCGTGCCATAGCCAAGGGCATTGGCTGCGATCATCAGGTTCATTGCCGCCATACCGCCGGAAAGAAACATCTCCCATTCGGGAATGGTGGGGCTCTCCTTGGGGACACAGACCACACCGATGACCAGCGGCGCGCGGGAAAAGCGGTTCCGTTCCTGTTCGATCCGCGTTTCGGGAAGCTCGCCTTCGCGTTCGATGGCGCGGGGCCGCGAGCGCCTCACCAATCCTCAGGCGGGCCTCGCCCCGGTAGAGGATGAAGCGCCACGGCGTGAGCCGGCCATGATCAGGCACACGCGAGGCCACCTTCAGAATCGTCTCGATCTCCTTGTCGGATGGAGCCGGCTCAGTCAGATCTTTCACCGGTGTCGAGCGACGCGCGAGCATGAAATCAAGCACGGATGAATGCAATGTCTGTCTCCTGTGGAATGAGCGTGACCTGAAACAGGCTGTTTGGCTGGCCGAAGCTGGCTTTTCAGTGTCCCCAGATCGCACAATCGCCTTGAAATTGCCACCGCCTTGGGCTTCATGTCAGCCATGCGCGGTTCACTTAAAACGAGTCTCACATTTTTCGCACTGTGCGCCCTCTCCATCCAGGCGACACCCGTGAAGGCACAGGAAGATGCGGAGAAAGCCGTCGACGGCCTGCGCCTTCCTGGTCTGAACAACTATGCCCCATCTTCGGTGGATGGTGCCCTGGCAATTGGCGACACCGGCCGTGTGACGCTGGTTGCTCACCTGACTGAAGGTGGCGACGAAATTCCCAATGGTCTTGTATGGCGCATTTTCGGCACCCAGCCCGGCCCCGACGACAAGCTTCCACTGGTTGCAACAGCGCGCGGTGGAAACAGCACACTCGACCTTGCGCCGGGGAGCTACCTTGTCCATGCAGCCTATGGCCGCGCAGGGGTGACAAAACGCATCACCGTGGGTTCCGAGCCCATGCGCGAAGATCTTTTCCTCGATGCCGGTGGCCTCAAACTCCACGCAATATTGCCCGGCGGTGTTCGTATTCCGCAGAACCAGCTGCGCTTTTCAATCTACGAAGCCAGCGAAGGGGCCATTGGCGAGGAGACGCTTATCCTTCCGGACGTGGAACCAGGCAGCATTGTGCGGCTCAATGCGGGCACGTATCATGTCGTCGCAAAATACGGCGCCATGAATGCCGTGATCCGCTCCGACATACGGGTGGAGGCAGGGAAGCTCACCGAAGCAACGGTGGAGCACCGTGCCGCGGATCTGACCATGAAGCTTGTCCGTGAACCAGGTGGCGAAGCCATAGCCGACACGGCATGGTCCGTGCTCACTGACACCGGCGAAATTGTCTACGAGACCGTCAGCGCATATGCCGCCATGGTGCTCGCCGAAGGTGACTACACGATCATTGCAAAAAACCGCGATCGTATTTACCAGCGCGACTTTTCCGTCGTTCCCGGTCGCAATCAGGATGTGGAACTTCTGCCAGACGACCTGCTCGATACGCGCACGCAGCTGCCCGACTGACAATTGAAACACCAACAGAATCAAAAAGCCCCGCCGGATCCGACGGGGCTGTTTTTCTTTTGCAATTCCATTTCTTCAATGACTAGGCTGTGCCAGCCTTGCGCTTCAGGTCCGGCGGCGTCGCCTCCTCGACCAGCATGGCGGTTACATCTGTCAGCGACATGGAAGACTGGTCGCGGCTGCCCAGCCGACGGATATTGACAGTCCCTTCCTCGGCTTCCCGCTTGCCGCACACGAGAATGACCGGAACCTTGGCCAGAGAATGCTCGCGGACCTTGTAGTTGATCTTCTCGTTGCGCAGATCCGCCTCGGCCAGAAGACCGGCCTCCTTCAGCGTCTCCGTGACTTTGAGCGCATAATCGTCGGCATCGGACGTGATCGTCGCCACCACCACCTGCACCGGCGCGAACCAGAGCGGGAAGTGACCGGCGAAATTCTCGATCAGAATGCCAAGGAAGCGTTCCATAGAGCCGCAGATGGCCCGGTGCACCATGACCGGCTGCTTCTTCTCCGAATCCTGATCGATGTAGAACGCTCCAAAACGCTCCGGAAGATTGAAATCGATCTGCGTCGTGCCGCATTGCCATTCGCGGCCAATGGCGTCCTTCAGAACATAGTCGAACTTCGGACCATAGAATGCACCGTCACCCGGGTTGATCGCGGTTTTGATCCGGCCACCTGACTGCTCCGCAATCTGCACCAGAACCTTGCTCATGATCTCTTCGGCGTGATCCCACAAAGCATCGGAGCCGACACGTTTTTCAGGGCGCGTGGAGAAAAAGACCGTGATTTCCTCGAAGCCGAAATCGGCATATGTGGACAAAATCAGATCGTTGATCTTGAGGCACTCGGCGGCAAGCTGCTCCTCGGTGCAGAAGATATGCGCGTCGTCCTGCGTGAAGCCGCGCACACGCATCAGGCCATGCAGGGCTCCCGAGGGCTCATAACGGTGCACATTGCCGAACTCGGCCAGTCGAATCGGAAGATCCCGATATGACTTCAGACCGTGCTTGAAGATCTGCACATGGCCGGGGCAGTTCATGGGTTTAAGCGCGAAGGTGCGGGTGTCTTCCGCCTCGTCGTCCGCGCATTCGACCTTGAACATGTTCTCCTTGTACCAGCCCCAGTGGCCGGAGGTCTCCCAAAGGCTCTTGTCGAGCACCTGCGGAGCGTTCACTTCCTCATAGCCATCGGTCGCAAGCCTGCGACGCATGTAGCTCACCAGATTCTGGAACATGCGCCAGCCCTTGGAGTGCCAGAACACGACGCCGGGGCCTTCTTCCTGGAAATGGAACAGGTCCATCTCGCGGCCAAGGCGACGATGGTCGCGCTTCTCGGCCTCTGCCAGCATGTGCAGATACTGGTCGAGCTCTTCCTGCGTCTGCCAGGCCGTGCCGTAGATGCGCGTCAGCATCGGGTTGTTGGCGTCGCCGCGCCAATAGGCGCCGGCCACCTTCATCAGCTTGAAAGCCTTGCCTATCTGGCCGGTCGAGACCATGTGCGGGCCGCGACAGAGGTCGAACCAGTCGCCCTGCGCGTAAATCTTGACGTCCTGATCCTCGGGAATCGCGTCGATCAACTCGACCTTGTAGCTCTCGCCTTTTTCAGCGAACACTTCCTTGGCCTTGTCGCGCGACCAGATTTCCTTGGTGAACGGCTTGTTGCGCGCAATGATCTCCGCCATCTTCTTTTCGATGACCGGAAGATCCTCAGGCGTGAAAGGTTCATCACGGGCAAAGTCGTAATAAAAGCCGTTTTCGATCACGGGGCCGATGGTGACCTGGGTGCCCGGCCAAAGCTCCTGCACGGCTTCGGCCAAGACATGTGCTGCGTCATGCCGGATCAACTCCAGCGCGCGCGGATCCTCACGGGTGATGATCTCGATATCGCCGGATGAAGCGACGGGATCTGAAAGATCACGCACCGTCCCATTCAGCGCATATGCGACAGACTTCTTGGCCAGCGATTTGGAAATACCAGCGGCAATATCGGCACCGGTCGTCGCTGCGTCATACTCGCGAACAGATCCATCGGGAAATTTGAGGGAAACGGCCTCGGCCATTGGGGGTTCTCCTTATCCAGTCCCGCCAACGAACGCGGGTGGTCTTGGGCATTTCGGGTTTGCGAGCCCGGGATAAGCATTTCGATCAGGAAGGTAAAGGGCAATCCACAACCGTGATGTCGCAGCAAACATGTCCTGCAGGTCGCAATGGCGCGTTATCCGCCTTCAGTCTTCTGTCGGGCAATCCGCCAAAATCGCCAGGGTGTCCACCATTGCAGATCAGGCTCGAGCTCATCTGGCACCGGGTCGACGCCATGCGTTCCACCTGGACCGCACCGCATCACGCGGAAAAGGCCCATCCAGCCCCCAGCCCAAAACCCATGTCGGGCGATCGCCTCGAAAGTGTATTCCGAACAGGTGGGGAAATGCCGACAGCTGTTGCCCACGAACCCGGAAAGCGTAAGCTGGTAGAGACGCACGAAAGCCGTTCCAAAGAGCCGGCCCGGCGTTTTCGGCCAGTGTCCCTGCCAGTTGCGACTGCGAACGGGTCCTGCCATCTTTCAGGCCGCAGCGCCGGCTCTCGCTTTTTCGATCTGGCTGATTGCGTCAACAACCGCGTCGAATGTAAGCAGTGTGGAAGCATGGCGTGCCTTGTATCCACGCACCGGCTCCAGATATCTGAGGTCCTCGAAGCGACCGGTCGGCGGCGGGCCTTCCGCCTTGAGCATCGCATACATCTCATCGCGAACGCGGCGCAATTCATCTGCTTTTGCTCCCACAACCCCCGCTGCCATGATGGACGATGATGCCTGGCCAAGAGCGCAGGCTTTCACTTCATGAGCAAAGTCGGTGATGGTGTCGCCGTCCATCTTGAGGTCCACAACGACCGTCGAACCGCAGAGTTTGGAGTGCGCCTTGGCAGAGGCATCGGGATTGTCCAGACGCCCGATGCGCTGGATGTTTCCGGCAAAACCAAGAATTTTCGCGTTGTAAACATCGTCCAGCATGGTTTTCCTGCTTTGCCGCAACCGAAACACATCAATGTCGTTTCGGCATCTTCCCTTCTGCTTCGAACAACTTATATAATGATTGTCATGGGCCCGCGACAAGGCATGATGCGCTGCGGGTTCCGGTTTCGTGCACGCCACTGTCGGGCCGGGCTGAGGATTTTCTCCATTACCCGCTGGATAAGGCCGTGAACCGTTCAACTCGTTCCTGCCGTGACAGGAACTACGGGAGACGCCTTCTATGGACGCCATTATCAAAAAATTTCCGCCTCACGCCGATAAAGACGAGACGTCTGCGGAGAAAAACCCCGGTATGGACAAGTCAGTTACCGAACGCCCGTCTCAGGCCGAAGTGGAAAATGCCGTGCGCACACTTCTGCGCTGGACCGGCGATGACATCGAGCGCGAAGGCCTTGTGGAGACACCCAAGCGCGTTGCCAAGGCATATCGTGAAATGTTCTCCGGCTACGAACAGTGCCCCGCTGAAGAACTTGGCCGCACTTTCGAGGAAGTGCAGGGCTATAACGACATGGTCCTCATCAGGGACATTTCGTTCCACTCTCACTGCGAACACCACATGGTGCCGATCATCGGCAAGGCACATGTCGCCTATTTACCGGACGGCAAGGTGGTGGGCCTTTCGAAAATTGCCCGCGTGGTCGACATTTTCGCCCGCCGCCTGCAAACGCAGGAAGCAATGACAGCGCAGATCGCCCATGTCATTCAGGACGTTCTGAAACCCCGCGGGGTTGCCGTTCTCGTGGAAGCAGAGCACATGTGCATGGCCATGCGCGGCATCCGCAAACAGGGTTCTGTCACATTGACGACCACGTTTACCGGTGCCTACCGTGAAGATCTGCAGGAGCAGGCGCGCTTCATGACGATGCTGCGCGACAAACACGGATGATGCCGACAGTCTCCTTTTCCCCTGCCTCATCCGACAAGGCTGCGCTTGAGGAAGGCGCGGCTTTCACACCGCGTTTCGATGCGAATGGCCTTATCACTGCCGTGGTGACAGACGCTGATACGAACGCTCTCCTGATGGTGGCGCATATGAACAGCGACGCGCTCGCAGCCACGCTGGAGACAGGCATCGCCCACTACTGGTCGCGCTCGCGCGGAGAATTGTGGAAGAAGGGAGAAACTTCCGGCAATGTCCAGCACATTGTCTCCATAGCGACCGATTGCGATCAGGATGCGGTGCATCTGAACGTACGCGTCACCGGCAAAGGAGCGACCTGTCACACCGGGCGCCGCACCTGTTTCTACCGAAATGTGAGCATTCGCGACGGAAAACCCGTACTGATCGATCTTGGACTGAAGCCTTTGGCTGATTAAAACATGCGTGCCTGACCAAAAGTCGGTCTCGATTTTTTGTATGCTGCCGACATAGACTTTCCGGGCAAAGTGCCCATCTTGAAGAGTGAGGAGGTCCGAATTTCCTGAATTGGCCGCGTTGAACCAATCGGTTTGCACAAGCGACGCACATTCACAAATTCGATACGGTTCCCGGGGCATGATGCCCGAAGGCACGAGGAGATGATCATGCTCGATTGGGCATCTCTACGCAGAAAACAGGAAAACCGGGAACTCGAGATGATTTCTCCGGAACCGCCTCAAATCGAGCCAGTTCCCGACCCGACGCCCCGCAACGGCATCGCCCTGGCACTGGGCGGCGGTGCGGCGCGTGGTTGGGCGCACATTGGAGTGCTGCGTGCCCTTGAGGAAGCAAATGTCCCCATTGGCATGATTGCGGGCACCTCTATCGGCGCACTGGTTGGCGGCTGTTATCTGGCAGGGAAACTGGACGAGCTCGAAGAATTCGCGCGCTCCCTGACCAAGCGTCGCATCTTCGGCTTGCTCGACATTAATTTCGGCGGAAGCGGCCTTTTTGGCGGGATGAAGCTGACCGCACGCATGGAGGAACATCTGCGGGACGTCACATTCGACGATCTTGCAAAACCCTTCGTCTGCGTCGCGGCAGAAATCCGTACCGGGCATGAGATCTGGCTGTCGAGCGGATCGCTCATCACGGCAATGCGCGCGTCATATGCCCTGCCGGGCGTGTTCGAACCGGTTACGTGCAATGGCCGTGTGCTGGTTGATGGCGCGCTTGTGAACCCGGTTCCCGTTTCCGCCTGCCGCTCCTACGAGCAACCGCTCGTTATGGCCGTCAACCTCCACTACGACCTTTTCGGGCGCGCCGCAGTCATCAAGCATGCGGCGGATATGCCGAGCGAAACCGGAGGCGACGACAAACTGCCCCTCGTTGTCGACAAGGGACCTCAAAAACGTGATCAGCGGCTCGGCATTACCGGCGTGATGGTTGAGGCGTTCAACATCATTCAGGACCGGATTTCCCGCGCCCGCATGGCCGGCGATCCGCCTGACCTGTCATTGCAGCCCAAGCTCGGACACATAGGTCTGACCGAATTTCACCGGGCAGATGAGGCCATTGCCATCGGATATGAGACCACCCAGGCCCGTCTGGCGGAACTTGATCGGCTGATTGCGGTTCTGGGTTAATCCCTGCGATTACGCACTCGCCGCGTCCTGTAGGCGCAGCTGAATGCGTTTCGTACCGTTCCAGTGATTGGCTGCCATCGTCCCCGCAACATGGATTGTGGCGCCGCGATTGGCGAAGAGAAAATTGCCGAGATCGGTTTCGGCAGCACGGAACGCAATCGCCTCCATGCGCGCACCGGTCTGCGAGCGCAGTTCAGCGCGAATGTGTCCGTTGCCCACGATCCGCGCGTCCGCCAGGCGATGTCGCGGAAGCGCCAGAACCGGTGTGGGGTGTCCCGATCCGAATGGTCCTGCCGTTTCCAAAGCGGCAAGCAGCTCAAAGCTGGCGCCGTCGGCAGACAGTGCCGCATCGATTTTCAGACTTTCCGCATCCCGCAGCTTCTTCACGGCACTCGCGGCACGTTCCTCGAAGAACGCCCGCAGCGCCCCGAGTTTCTCGCGCTCTACAGTGATACCGGCTGCCATCGCATGTCCGCCGCCCTTCACCAGAATGCCCTCGTCCACCGCCTCACGTACAATTTTCCCGAGATCGAATCCGGGTATGGAGCGTCCGGACCCGGTGCCTTTTCCGCTCGGATCAAACGCGATCGCAAAGGTCGGTCGCCGGGCATGATCCTTGAGACGTGACGCCAGCAAACCCACTATGCCCGGATGCCAGCGGTCGCTCGCCGTCACCAGAACAGCAGGCCCCTCGCCCGCCATCAATTCGGCATCGGCCTCGGCCCTGGCTTCGGCCAGCATCACCGTTTCCATATCCTGTCGTTCGGTGTTGAGCCGGTCGAGTGTCTCGGCGATCTTTGCGGCCTCGGCCGGATCGTCACTGGCCAACAGATTGCTGCCCAGCGCTGCATTGCCAATGCGCCCACCCGCATTGATGCGCGGACCGATCATGAAACCCAGATGATAGGGGTTGAGCGGTTCGCCGATCCTCGACACCCGCGCCAGCGCCGCCAGTCCCGGTGTGTTCATCTGACGCGCCGCCAGAAGCCCCTTGACGACAAAGGCACGGTTGACCCCTACCAGCGGGACCACATCGCAAACGGTTCCAAGCGCCACCAGATCCAGAAAGGCAAGCAGATCCGGCGGTTTCCTGCCCTCGCCGCCCTGTCGCAGGTGCTTGGCCGTCTGTACAAGCGCCAGAAACACGACACCCGCAGCACACAAAAAGCCCTGCCCCGAAAGGTCGTCCTCGCGGTTGGGGTTAACGACGGCCACCGCATCCGGCAACTCGCCACCCACCTGGTGGTGATCAAGAACCACCACATCCGCGCCGGCCTCGTTTGCCGCCGCGATTGCGGCAACACTGTTCACGCCGCAATCCACCGTGACAATGAGGCTCGCCCGCCCCGCAAGGTCGCGCATCGCGTCGGGATTGGGGCCATATCCTTCAAAAATACGGTCGGGAATGTAGATTTCGGCCTCAATGCCATAATGCATCAGGAACCGCTTCATCATGGCAGAGGAGACGGCCCCATCAACATCGTAGTCGCCGAAGATAGCCACCCTCTCACCCCGCCGCACAGCGTGCGCTAGCCGTTCGGCGGCCTTGTCCATATCCGTCAGCGTCGATGGGTCAGGCAGGAGGTCGCGTATGGTCGGCTCGAGAAAACGTCTCGCCTTATCCATCTCCACCCCGCGGCCGGCGAGGACGCGCGCCACGATCTCCGCAATACCATGGGTCTGCGCCATCGCCAGCGCAGCGTTTTCACCACGCAGGTCAAGTCGGTGCACCCATGCAAGACCACGCGCGGAGTGCCGGACATCGAGAAAGTATCGTTTTTCGCCAGTCATCGCTGCCTACGTTTCACAGCGAACGAACAAAGGCAAGCAGCCCCCTCCCGCGCTCAGAACTTGTCCAGGTCCTGATGCCGGGCAATGATCTCGCGAACCGTCTGCGAGGAAGAGCGCATGACAATGGTGTGGGTGGAGATCTGATCACGGCCGAACTTGACGCCTGAAAGCAGGTTGCCATCGGTCACGCCGGTTGCGGCAAAGAGAACATCCCCCCTGGCCATCTCGTCCATGCGATAAACCTTGCCGGGATCGGATATGCCCATCTTGGCCGCGCGCGCCACCTTCTCATCCGTGTTGAGCTGGAGCCGGCCCTGCATCTGCCCGCCAATACAGCGCAGAGCGGCCGCAGCAAGAACGCCTTCTGGCGCTCCACCGATACCGAGGTAGATGTCGATGCCGGTCTCGTCGGGATCGGTCGTGTGGATCACGCCGGCCACATCGCCATCGCCAATCAGGCGGATCGCGGCGCCTGTGCCACGAACGTCCTCGATCAGGCGCGCATGACGTGGACGATCAAGAATGCAGGCGGTGATCTCATTGACCGGGACACCCTTGGCCTTCGCCAGTGCCTCGATGTTCTCCACCGCGGGTGCATCGAGGTCCACGACCCCTTCCGGATACCCAGGGCCAACGGCAATCTTCTCCATGTAAACATCGGGCGCGTAGAGCAGGCTGCCGCGTTCCGCAATGGCAATCACTGCCAGAGAGTTGGGCAGGTTTTTCGCGCAGATGGTGGTGCCTTCCAGCGGATCCAGCGCGATATCCACCTCCGGACCATCACCAACGCCCACTTCCTCACCGATATAGAGCATCGGCGCTTCGTCGCGCTCGCCCTCACCGATAACGACAGTTCCCTTGATGGGCAGCCGGTTCAGTTCCGAGCGCATGGCGTCGACGGCAACCTGGTCTGCCGCCTTCTCGTCGCCGCGTCCGCGCAACCGCGCTGCAGCCACAGCGGCGCGCTCCGTCACACGAACGAGTTCCAGCGTGAGAATGCGGTCAAGGCCCGCCTGCGTGGCTTTTAACATGGATCCAATTCCTGATGTTCGTCCGCCTTCCATGGGCGGGCCGGCTTCTTGTGGCAAAGACGAGGCAGCACGGCAAGCCCCCGAGCCACCTCGTCAAGAACATGAATCGATTGAATAAATATGACAGGAACAATTCGTGCGTCAGGCTGCCCGCTCGATGCGGATAACTTGCGGCTTGTCAACGAGATGGCCATCCTTCATCACGCCCTCGACCGCCTCGCGCACTGCCGCTTCGGTCGTTTCGTGGGTGACAAGAATCACATTCTTCTGCTCGCTCGGCAGACCGCCATCGGCGTGCTGCACGATCGATTCAAGAGAAATGTCGCTATCGGACATACGCTTGGCGATTGCCGCAAAGACGCCCGCGCGATCGTGCACCGTCATCCGAATGAAATATCCACCTTCATGAGAACGCATGCGCGCTCGCGTATAGGGCTTCAACTCGGCGGCGGGACGCCCGAAAACAGGACCGTGCTGGAAGCCCGGACGGCTCTTGGCAATATCGGCCATGTCGCCGATCACCGCAGATGCCGTCGCATTTCCTCCGGCACCGGGCCCCGAAAGGAGAAGTTCGCCAAGAACATCCGTTTCGATTGCCACTGCATTGGTGACGCCATGGACCTGCGCAATGACGGAGTGCGTCGGAACCATGGTCGGATGAACCCGCTGCTCGATCCCGCTGTCGGTCTTCACGGCGACACCGAGCAGCTTGATGCGGTAACCCAGCTCGCTGGCCGCACGAATGTCGGCCTGACTGATATTGGAGATGCCCTCCATATAGATGTCATCGGCCGAAATCTCGCAGCCAAAGGCAAGACTGGTCAGGATCGAGAGCTTGTGCGCGGTGTCGTGACCCTCAATGTCAAACGTCGGATCAGCTTCAGCGTATCCAAGACGCTGGGCCTCGGCCAGGCAATCCACAAAGGAAAGCCCCTCCTCTTCCATCCGTGTGAGGATGTAGTTGGCCGTGCCGTTCATGATGCCGAACACCCGGCTCACCTCGTTTCCGGCAAGCGCTTCGCGCATGGTCTTGATGACCGGAATGCCACCAGCGACCGCCGCTTCATAGTTCAGAAGGACACCTTTCTCCTCTGCAATCGCTGCCAGAGCAACACCGTGTCGAGAAAGGAGCGCCTTGTTCGCCGTGACAACATGGCGCCCGGCTTCGAGGGCTGCCCTGACTGCGTCATAGGCGGGCCCACTGTCCCCCCCGATCAGTTCCACAAACACGTCGATCTCGGCCGATCTTGCCAGTTCGACAGGGTCATCGAACCATTGAGCATTGCCGATTTCGATACCGCGATCACGGTTGCGGTCACGCGCAGAAACCGCCGCCAGAGCCATCACGCGTCCGCATTGCCTGGTCAGTTCCGCTTCCTTGCCCGTCATGCAGCGCACAACGGAAGCTCCCACGGTTCCCAGACCCGCAATTCCAATACGCAACGCTTCGGCCATGATGCGGCGTGCTCCTTCTTAAAAATTCAATGAATTGAGCTCAGCGCCGTGCGCCAAGCGTGATGACGTTGTCGGTGTTTTCCGGTTCGGTTGCAAGAAAGCGCTTGAGGCTGCGCGCAGCCTGCCGGATGCGATGCTCGTTTTCCACCAGTGCAATGCGCACGTGATTGTCGCCTAACTCGCCAAAACCGATGCCCGGTGCCACGGCCACCTCGGCTTTTTCAACCAGGAGCTTGGAAAATTCGAGCGAGCCGAGATCACGATAGCCGTCGGGGATCGGAACCCAGGCAAACATGGTTGCCGGCGGTGGGGGAACTTCCCAACCGGCACGGCCGAACGATTCCACGAGCACGTCCCGGCGACGCCGGTAAACCTCGCGAACCTCCCGAATTTCATCGCCGTCGGAGTTCAGCGCAGCCGCCGCAGCCACCTGGATGGGGGTGAAAGCACCATAATCCAGATAGGATTTCACGCGCGAGAGTGCAGCGATCAGACGTTCGTTGCCAACCGCAAATCCCATGCGCCAGCCGGGCATGGAAAATGTCTTCGACATCGACGTGAACTCCACCGTCACATCCATTGCGCCTGGCACTTCCAGAACGGAAGGTGGCGGATTGGTGTCGAAATAGATTTCCGAATAGGCCAGATCCGACAGGATGATGAGATCGTTCTTGCGGGCAAACGCAACCACATCCCGATAAAAATCCAGCGAAGCCATACAGGCCGTCGGGTTCGATGGATAATTGAGAATCAGCGCGATCGGCTTCGGGGTCGAGTACCGGACCGCCCTCTCAAGAGCCGGTATGAAATTCGTGTCCGGTTCTGCCGGGATTGCACGAACCACCCCGCCCGACATGATGAAACCGAAAGCATGGATGGGATAGGTCGGATTGGGACACAAAACCACATCGCCCGGCGCGGTAATCGCCTGAGCCATGTTGGCAAAACCTTCCTTGGACCCCAGCGTGGCAACCACCTGGGTTTCGGGGTCGAGTTTCACACCGAACCGGCGTTCGTAATATGCCGCCTGAGCCCGGCGAAGTCCGGGTATTCCACGAGAGGAAGAATATCGATGTGTCCGCGGGTCGCGCACCACGTCGCACAGTTTGTCGACTATGGCCTGAGGCGTTGGCAGATCGGGGTTTCCCATGCCCAGATCGATGATGTCGGCACCGCGCGAGCGCGCGCTCGCCTTCAGGCGGTTCACCTGTTCGAACACATAGGGCGGGAGCCGACGGATCTTGTGGAACTCTTCCATCATCATACCTCAATGCAGGCCACACGGGGGCAGCGTCCGGTCCTATTATACCCATTCCACCAACCGGTCGAGGGCAAGCCGGCTTACGGTTACTCGGTGTTCTCGATTTCTTCGAGCTGTCGCGCGGCATGGGTTCTGGCAAGGCGGCGAAGACGGGCCGCCTCCGTCTCGGCATGGTTTGCGGGCGCACGTCCAGCCAGCCGCTCCCGTGTCGCGGACAGGTCTCGCGTGAGGGCATCCTTCTCATTGGCATCAATCGGAGCAGCGGCCGATTCCGGCGGAACATTGAGGTCGGGGTAGAGGCCTGTCCGACGAACCCCTGTGACAGGCACGGATTCTGGCGTCGCGGCAGATGCCGGCAGCTCGGCCTCGACCGGAGCGACAATGGCGGCAGCTGGCGCGGCATCCTCCAGACTTGCACTCACACAACCGGAAAGAGAGAGCGCCAGCGCGCCACAGCAAACAAACAATCCGGTTGCGCGAAAAAAACCGCCGTGAGGTCTGAATTTCATATTCTCTTCCGATTTGAGCCACTACCATGCATGATGGTGGCGGGGTCAGCATCCCGCGAGATTACGTTAACACCGCGCCCCATGAAAGGCGCGTTCAGGTTGCAGGCGCAGATTATGGCTCCAGAAAAGCAGACCAACAGCGCAGAAAACCATTCTGAAACAACGGTAAATCAGTATCTCGCAAAGGATCCCGAACGTCTTGCGCAAAACTTCGCGCGAGCGTTGGAAGAACTTGGCAAAGCCGCCGCATGCTGGGCCGATGCAAGGGAAAATGGCGAAGCGAACGACATCACTGCTGCCCCGCTTGCCGACATGATCCGAACCTTTTCGCGCGTCAGCGAATACTGGCTTGGCGACCCCGCGCGCGCGCTTGAAGCGCAGACCCGCCTGTTTGGTGAATTCATGGGAATCTGGGCCAACTCCATTCGCCGTATGAGCGAGGATTCTGTCAGTGACTATGTTTCCGCACCGGAAAAGGACAAACGTTTCCAGGACCCGGAATGGGGCCGAAACGCCTTTTTCAGCTTTCTGAAACAGGCCTATCTCGTCACCGCACGCTGGGCTGCCGACCTTGTGGAAGGCGCCGACGGTCTCGATGAACCAACACGCCACAAGGCGCGCTTTTACGTGGAGCAGATAAGCCAGGCTCTATCGCCTTCAAATTTTCTCCTTACAAACCCAGAGCTTTACCGCGAGACCATGGCAAGCAACGGCGAAAACCTGGTGCGCGGGATGCGCATGCTCGCTGAAGACATCGCTGCCGGCAAGGGTGATCTGAAACTCAGACAATCCGACAGCGCGGGTTTTGAGGTAGGAGAGAACATTGCCACAACCCCCGGAAAAGTGGTGGCGCGCAACGAACTGGTCGAAGTTCTTCAATATGCTCCTGTCACCAAGAACGTCCTGAAGCGTCCGCTCCTCATCGTTCCACCCTGGATCAACAAATTCTACATCCTCGATCTCAATCCGAAACGCTCCTTCATCCGCTGGGGCCGTCGAACAGGGGCATACGGTTTTTGTCATTTCATGGGTCAATCCCGACGAACGCCATGCGCGCCTCGACTGGGCAGACTATATCGACAAGGGGGTCCGGTTCGCGCTTGAGACAATCGAAGCGACAACCGGCGAGAAAGAAGTGAACGCGATGGGGTATTGCGTCGGCGGTACTCTGCTGGCTGCCGGCCTGGCGTTGATGGCATCCCAGAACGACAGGCGAATCGCTTCTGCAACCCTTCTCACGACACAGGTGGATTTCACGTTTGCCGGCGATCTCAAGGTCTTCGTCGACGAAGATCAGGTGAAGGCCCTCGATGAGGCAATGCAAAAGCGCGGCTATCTCGAGGCGACCCGCATGGCGACCGCATTCAACATGCTCCGCGCCGGCGACCTGATATGGCCCTACGTGGTCAACAACTACCTACGCGGTCGGGCTCCCCTGCCCTTCGATCTGCTCTACTGGAATTCCGACTCAACCCGGCTTCCCGCTGCAAATCACTCCTATTATCTGCGCAACTGCTACCTTGAGAACAATCTGTCCCGGGGACGTGCGGTATTACGGGGGAAACGGATTGACCTGGGCGATATCAAGATACCGGTCTTCAATCTGGCAACCCGCGAAGACCATATCGCACCGGCAAAGTCCGTGTTCCATGGCAGCCGCTGTTTCGGCGGTCCGGTCGATTTTGTACTGGCAGGCTCCGGACACATCGCGGGCGTCATCAACCCGCCGGAGATGAACAAGTATCAATACTGGACCGGTCCCCGGCCCGAGAAAGAACTCCCGGAATGGATTGCCAGCGCAAGGGAACACAGCGGCTCGTGGTGGCCCCACTGGCATGCCTGGATCGTCAACCAGGACAAGTCCAAAGCGAAGGCAAGGCAAGTCCCCAAGTCAAGAAAGACGCTGGGCCCCGCTCCCGGTGAGTATGTCAGGGTCCGGGCTTGATCGACGCATAACATCACCTGTTGTGACAGACTGAAACAATGCTTTTAGAGGCGCCCCTGTCGCTTTGGCATATTGTTTGCCGGAAACACGTTCTTGCCTCATTACCTTCATAAAGCCTATACACAACCGCGTGGTCGAGATTGAGATTCGTAGGCAAGACAGTCACTTGGCCATTCTTATGCGGTAAATTTACTTCGGTTTACGATCCATTTGTCTGAGGGGGCACATTTCTTTTGCAGGAGGACAAGCGCAATAAACGTTTCGCGACGATGACCGGTTGTGGCCATCTGGGTCTGGCCAGTTTGATGTGTGCTTTGTTTCTCGCATCGTGCTCCTCCACCTCCGACCCCGCTGCACAACTCGGCCTCGCTTCGGCAAGCCTTCAGGCGGGAGCGACCGAAACGGATTCGTCAGCCAGCGACATCGATCTCATCGCATCGGCACCGGGGGAAGAGGACATTTCCTCCCAAACCGCCATCCCCCTGCCTACCGGGCGCCCGGGCGAGCAGCAGGCCAGTCAGATGACAGCCGGCGGCGACGTTGAAGAAGCCGAGAGCGTTCAAGTGGCGGACGTGAGCGCGGAAGCTGCAACCGAAGTTGCGGAGGCTGAAAACTCTCCGATGCCAGAAGATGCACCGGTGGCAGAAACGGCGTCCGCCAGCGAAACTGACACGACTGCGGAAACTGATTCGGCATCCGCCAGCAATGCAGAGCTGGAAAACGCCCAGAAACAGAGTTTTCTCTCAGCTTTTTTCTCTGCCCACGAACAGCAGTCCGCGAAAGCGGCGGACAGGGCAACCCGTCCGCTCATTGGCTCCGGAAGCACCCAGCCGAAACCGAATGGAAAAGTCGTCCTCGCAGCGAACGCTTCCGATGCCAAGCCCGTCCAGGCCCTCGGTCAATATGGGAGCAGCACTCCCCGGCGTGCGCAAGGGCGAGAGCCTCTTCGAGTTTTCCAGCAAATCCGGCAGCAGCGATGCGGATGCCGACATCTACGAAGAAGAGCCCGCCTATCAGGTTGCTTCGGCAGCAGGCATGGCGCGCCTCACGCCTAACGGCCTTCTCAAACAGCGCGAAAGCGTCGATACCGCTTGTCTCAAGCCTGCCCTGGTGGGGATGCTGAAGGCGATCGAACGCCATTACGGAAAACGAATCGTCGTCACCTCGGGCTACCGGAGCCCCAGCTACAACCGGCGCGTACGCGGAGCCCGCAAATCGCTTCACATGTATTGCGCCGCAGCCGACATTCAGATTGCGGGGGTCAGCAAATGGGAGCTGGCAAAGTTTGTCAGATCCATGCCGGGCCGTGGTGGTGTGGGCACTTATTGCCACACAAAGTCCGTTCATGTGGACGTTGGACCCGAGCGTGACTGGAACTGGCGCTGCCGTCGCAGAAAATAATCTGCAAAAAAGCATAGAACTATCACAAGACGGGTTGCCCTGCGCCGCGAAGCTCACTATAAGCCGTCTCGTCTTGAGCGCGCCCATCGTCTAGCGGTCTAGGACGCCGCCCTTTCACGGCGGAAACACGGGTTCGAGTCCCGTTGGGCGTGCCAACAACATTTATTTCTCCTTTCGAATCAAATCGTTAGAGCGATGAATGTCCAACCTAACAACAGGGTTGGACACCGTCATGAGCTTTTTCATGCCCGAGTCACCGAGCTTTGCCCGGTTGGCGCGCTTCGTGTAGGTCTTGGCCTCGGTCGGGGTCTTGTGTGCCAGGAACGCCATAATCTCGAACTCGGTGGCACCGGCATTCGCAAGCCTTGTGGCACCGGCCTTGCGCAGCCCATGCGGCGAACAATGCGGCAAGCCCGCCTCCGCGCACATTTTGTGAAACCAGTTTCCGAAGGTCGGCGCATTGTAGGCGCGCCCTTTGCCGTGGATGACAAAAAGCAGCTGATCGGCAGGCACCAGTGAAAGCACCGCCCACAAGTCAGGGTGAATCGGTATGTCGGCTTCTTCGCCCGTCTTCCCTCGGCGATACACAATCCGGTCGCCTTTGACATTCTGCCAGCCCATCGCGGCGGCATCCTGCCGTGCAGCGCCCGTGTAGAGCATAAGGCGCATAGCCAGCACTGCTTTGCTCTCAAGCCCGTGGTGCGCTTCGAATTGCGCAATCTCAGCATCCGTCCACGTGTGATAGCCGTGCGGATTCGTCTTGAAGCCTTTCACGCCAAAGGTCGGGTCGGTGGGAATGACACCGCGCCGCACGGCAAAGCGGCACAGCCGCCTTATCAGTTTGAGCAGCTTATTTGCCGCAGCCGGCGTTTCAGCCCGTTTCGCAATCAAAGCCTCGACATGGTGCGGTCGCAGCCCGGCTACAGTCTTGTCGCCGTGCTCCCGCCGGAAACGGTCTAGCTCCAACGTCAGATTGCGCTTGTAGACGCTTCCGATAGCGTGAAACTCCGGCGTGCGCTTGTATTGCTCAATCAACCACGAAAACGTGCCTCGCGGTGCGGTGGAGGCAGCTTCGGGCTTTTCGCCCTTCAGAGCAGCGGCATAATTGCGTTCGAACTCTTTGGAGCCATATTCGCCATGGATATAGCAGGACGGCTTACCCTTCATGCGGAACCGCCAGCGAACCTTTTTATGCCGGTCTATGACGCGGGTTAAGCCGGGGTACGGATTGCGGCGTTTCATTCTAGAACCTCATCCCAGTCACTGCCTTGGCGTTTCTCGTTCTCGCCTTCGTAGCATATGACTCGGATGCCCTCCGCCGTGGCGATCACCTCACGCACCTTCAAGCCAGCGGCGACCGCGCCTTTCACAGCGCGGGTCACATCAGCTTGGGTATATGGTGCAGGTCGATTCGCCACGTCCAGAATCCGCAAGTGTTAAAGGGGTGCGCCGTGGCGAGGGCGGAATCTCGACGGGAAGGCGCATTGCGGCCGCGAACAGGAGGAAACGGCCGCCCCGTTGCGCGCCCGGCGAACCGCAAAGACGCCGGGCACAGGGGAACTAGTTAGACAGCCGCACCTTTACGGTGACAGCCCCGGCGCTTGCCGCTTCGATCACATGGCCGCAGAGCGTGTTGCCGCTCGCGGTGCCGCTGATCTCGGAGCCGGTCCAGTAGGCTTTGGCTCCTTCAGAGAGCCCGGTTCCTGTTTCCTTGGGCAGCGAGAACACGCCTTCGACGGCTACGGCCACCTTGTGGCCTTCGGCGGCATCAGTGGACGCGACGCCCACCAGATCGCCAATCTTCAAGATCTGCCCCGACTGGACGCCCCCGGCAGGTGCGGTAAGGTCGAGCGTGTCGCCCGGCTGAATGTAATTACGCATAGGTCAGTACCCCTTGCTGATACGTGGATAGATGACGCGCGGCGCAGCTTGGCCGTTCGCGCGTTCGATACGTCTTTCGAGCCCGGCAATGGCGGCGGCCAGCTCGGAGTCTGAGCGATAAGTTATGCGCTTGTCGCCGTGCTCAATCGTGAGCGCACCGCCGTCACGGGCTTTGTGCAGAGCCTCAAGACGGCTCTGCAATTCTGCCAGCGTGGCCATTAGCCGCCCCCGCCGGCAGCGTGATCGAGCCGAGTCCAGGATCGCCACTCAAGCCAACCAAGGCCGAAGGGGTGGCGAATCTTGAACTGCACAGCATCAGTCTCGAAGTTCACGCGGCTATCTGTGAACGGGGCTTCCTGCCCCTGCAAGAACACGCGGACGGCACCGTCCATCTTGGCCGGATCGGCGACCAGCCACGATTTGTTCGGATCGCTCAGACGCGGCTCCACAACGACCTGAAGCTTGCCAGCCAGCGGGTTCACGTCTGCAACGGCGCTTGCCTGCACAGCCGCCAGAAGTTTCAGGGCGGCTTCTTCAAAGTCGGAATGCACAAGCCAGTGAGTCGGGTAGACGCCAATCATCACATCGCCTGCGCCTTTGCGTTTGGCCATATCCGACCGCAGCGCCATCAGCTGGCTGATTTCGGTGGAGCCGTCCAGCGTGAAGGTTTTGGCGTTGTTGCGGCTGGCGTCGAAGACCGCTTTGCTATCGCTCATGGTCGGCCCGGCATGGCTAGCCTGCTCGACAAATGCCACCTGTCGGTCGGCGATTTCGGCGGCCATGCGCTTGCCGAACTGCACGCCATCGTTCCCAAGGCGAGAGCCAGCGTTGATTGTCAGCTCGTAGGACTTCGACGTGATCCCGCCGATCATGGCGACGGAGACGGTCTCTCCGCTCTCGTGAATGAACGAATGCTTGTAGTGGCCATTTTCGAGCCGGTCGGCGATTGCGAGGCTTGTCCAATCGGCCAGCGCCCGGGTCTCAGCATTAAAGCTCGACACGGTATCCCGGCCAAAGAGCCCGGCAATGGGAGCCTCAGCGGCCTGCATTTCACGGCGCATCGCCAGATTGAACGTCCCGCCTGCAATCTGGGGGAAGTCGCTCGTGGTTGCCGCACGGCGCATCACCTCTGAGTCCGAGAGCCCAAGTGTGCTGATGCCTGCATTGCGGCAGAGTCGCTCAGCAAGCGCGCGCTCGCCCTGTGCGAAGACCTCGGCGGCCTGACCCGTGGGAGCCTCGCCGCGATTCACGGTGTCGTAGAACTCGATCACAGCGTTTCGCAGGACAGCGGGATTGTCGAGCGTGGCGTCGTTGTGCGGCTGGCGCACCGTGCGCACGGTCGGCTGTGACCGCTCGACGGAAGCCAGAGCCAGCCTCATACGTTCGGTATCGTCGGCAGGGGATTCCCGCAACGCTTCGCGGATATTGTCGGCCACGCCAGCGGCACGGCATACCGTGTCAAACTGCTCGGCGCTCATGCGCTCCACAGTCGCGGTTTCCACCTGGGTTTCCGCCGGAGCGGGAGTCGTGTTGTTTTCAGGCATAGAAGCACCTCTTACCTCGGCGAGTTCATCCGCCGGATTGTTCACGAATGACGCCTCGATCAGATTTCCCTGAACCGCGACGCGCGTTTTCTTGCCCGTTGTTGCATCTGTTTCGGTGCGCCATTTGCGAACCGCGAAGCCTACTGAGATATGCCGCAGCATTCCCTCAACCAGCATCGTGTGAAGCGGCTCATTGTCAGCGCGCTTGGAAAGTGTGAAGCGTCCGACAAGCCGCTTAATGCCGTCCTTGCCGCTCTCAACTCGCAGGTCGCGCCATTCGCCCCGCTTTTGCAGGACGCTATTCACATGGTCAGGCTGCAATGGCAGGGCCTTCGGCAATCCGCCAGAAAAGAACGCATCGAAGTCAATGCGGACGCCCTCAATCACGCGGTCGGTGGCTATGACGGCTTCGCCCGTGCGGTTCACAGCGTCATATGAATTGGGCTTCAATTCAGCCTGAAAACGGAGAATCTTATTCGTCATTTTCTTCACCTTTCGCCACCAGTTCGGCCAGCGCCTTGGCGCGGTCGCCGGGTGTACGCTCGTCAGACTCGATCTCGGCATTGACGGCATCAAAATCGCGGCCACGCGCGGCAATCACTTCGCGGCGGGATTTCAGGCCGGATTCGACAAGCGCAATGTCGGCGGTGGCTGATTTCAGCGGGTCAATCTCCTGCCAACCGGGTTCCACCCAGCTTGCGGGCCTCATCGGCGACGGTGCGGCCAGCTAATCGCTCGACGGCAATCCAGCGCGAGTAAACCGGCTCAAGCAAGCCTTCGATCAGCAGCACCTTGCGGCGAGCCTCGGCCTTGCGCCGCGCGACTAAGTCACCGCCCCGAAAGCTTGAATAATTCGTGCCCTCTAAATCTGCGGCCAATGCCTCGTAAGTCGTGCCAATGGATGCAGCAATCTGGCGGTATAGCGCCTTCAGGAACTCGCCGAACTCCGGGCTTTGTGGCCCGTTGACTACGGAAACAGATTCACCGGGCCTAGCTCTCAAGACAGCTCCTGGCTCCAAGCTCGGATTTGGGTCTCCGTCGAAGGAGTCACTGCCGTCAGCCGAAGTCAGGATCACAGAGAGCATGGCAGCGACCTGCAACTGTTTCAGCCGCGCTTCGACTGCAATGGAAGCCTGATTCAGAACCGGCAGCGCCGCCACAAGCGGTGACATGCCCCGCACTTGACCGGGAAACTCGGCCTCGAAGACGTGCACCACGTCCTCTGCGTCGAATCGCTCGGAGGCTGTGATGGTCGCAAACGGCGCGGTCGGCGCGTCGGGAAGAATCCAATAGGCCACGACAACGCCGCGCGCGTCTGTTTCGACGCCAGCGACAATCGAGCCGCCGTCGGCACGAATTTCATTCCGGGAGCGGTCCAATTGTTCAGGATCAAGCAATTGGAACGCATAGGCGGCACCGACGACGCGGTGGATTCCGAGCACCTCGCCAGTCAGCGCCCATGACCGCATGGCGGCGCGCTGGATAGCTGTCGAGCTGAGCCGCCGGGAAGGATCAAGCCGCGCCTCATTGAAAGCCGCGTCCAGCTCGTTATCGGCAGTGTTCAGCCGCACGCCTGTCCCGGCAATTTGAGAAATTAGCAATTCTACGGCTGACCGCGCGACGCTATCGTTCACGTATAGCCCCGCAACACGCTGAGCCACGGTCTGCGCCGCTTGCCGGTAATCGGCAGCGCCGGACACCGCGCTTGGCGCATCCGGCCACGCCTCGGACGCGGCATTGACAGCGCGGGTGACGTCGTTGCGGCGTTTCGCGCCCGGCAGATATTTGCGGAGAGCGGCGAGCATGGCTGTTACTCGTACCGCTCGCGCCAGATCGCTTCGACGGCCTCGGCTCGCGCCTGAAGGTTAATCACGGCGGCGGCGTGGCGGCGGCGGTCCGAAAGGAACGCGGACAGGTCGGATTTCTTAACAATGTCAGACTGGATGCAGCCCGGCTTGTGCACCGCGCGCCCTTCGCCCTGCTCGGCAGTGGCGGCACCGCGCTCTGTGGTGGGAATGACCTCCCACAGCTTGCCCGTAGACAGCACCAGAAAAGCGTCCTGATCTGCGTATAGGACCCAGCCGCGAATGTGTTTTGCCGCTTCCCGTGCATCAACTCCCAGCTCCATAAGGTCGCACAGGAGAAGCAGGTCAAGCGCTTCCTTCTTGGTCCAGCGGCGCGACTTGCCGCGTCCCGGCTTGTCTTTGATTTCGATAATACCGCGCTGGAAAAGCTGCTCAATGCGCCCGGAGGTGACGCCGATAGCGTGGTACAGACTGCGTGAATCAATGGTGCACATGACAACCTCGTTTCTGTTGTCATGAGTTATACGGTGTCAGAAATGCGCCCGCAAGAGTTGCATTTTGCAAACACATGCTTGCATTATGAAAACACGATAGTGATAACTACCTGATTCAATTGGATTATATTTCTGCCAGCGGACGCATCTCGATTTTGCCATCCACACCGCGCCCTTAACAAATCTGTTACGACTTTATTATCGGACCCAGTTCGACCGGATCACCGCTTTTGCCTTCGGCGCGCTTTCTTCCACGCCGCGCCTCAATCTGTCGGCAATCTCTTCCCAATTCGGGTTCAAGACAGACCGCGCGGCGATAGCGTAGACTGCACAGTCCAAGGCTTCCGCTCTTTTGCCCGGAATCCGCTCAAACCGGCGCACCGGCTGGCCACGCGTATAGCGCACCACGGCGCGCTCGGATGCCAACTGCGAGAACCATTCTGGCCCGAGATCGTCGCTGAACCTCACGTTGCCCGGCTGTGCGAGCCGATTCAGCAGGTGGGTTTTGATGCTGTCCACGCCTATAATCCAAAGCCGCCCGCCCAGCGTTTTCGACTTCGATCGCTCGATAAACGGCCTTTGCCCGGCATAGCCTTTGCCAGCAAGAATCTTGCGCCCGGCTCGCGGATAGGCAAATTTGGTGACATGGGCCATAGTCGCGCCGTCACCAGCATCAATCACCGCAGCGTCTATGCCTATGCGCCCACCAAGTGGGTGCGGCCATCGTGTGCGCAAGGTCTCGTCAAGCTCAGCCCAGGTCAGCTCGTCGGCAGCAGGATCACCCCAGATCACAAGGTGGGCAAGCGCCACCATGGTGCCATCTTCGGCCCAGCCGACAACCGTGCATTCAAGCCTATCGCGCTGCACGTCAATGCCAGCCGTGATAACCAGCACCTCAGCCGGGATTGCATCCAGACCGAACGGCTCGGCGCGATTCGACAGCGCCACGTCGTCAAGTTCCTCCGCCCCTGAATCGCGCCAGCCCTCGGCAAGAATGGTGTTGGTGAAAACCTGCAACGTGGTGGGGTCATCCTTTGCCGCGATGAACTCGGCGGCCAGCTTGCTCCATGAGGCATTTGCCAATGTCGAAACCAGCGCGTTCAAGCGGAATCCGGCATGGCCGCACACATGGGGAGCGGTCGCCCGCCAGCGGCCTTTTTCCACCATGGCCGGCTTGTGCCGCTCATCGATCAGGCTCCCGCAATGCGGACAGGCGTAGTGCGCTGTTTCCGGCTTGCCGTCATCCCAGCGGATATGCTCCCACTTGATCTCGTTAAACTCTTCGCACTCCGGACACTGCACCTCGTAAACGCGCTTATCGCTCGCTGCGTAGGCGCGCAGGACGTGGCTTGTCGCCTCGAATGTCGGGGTGGAGCCCACCACAATCTTGCGGTCTGCAAACGACAACGTGCGCCGTTCCGCCAGCAGCAGCGGTGATCCCTCGGCGGTCACGTCCATGGCGTCCACTTCGTCGCAGAACAGCACACGCACGTTATGGCGGCGCAGGTTGCGCGGCGACTTGGCCGCGATCACTTTTAGTGATCCACCTGGGTACCGCCGCGACAACAGGGTATTGCGTCCGCCTTCCTCGCAATCGCCAGACAAAAGCCCGGCCAGCGTGGGAGATGCCTCGAAGATAGGCTCCACATCATCGACGGTATAGCCCCTCGCATCGGCCTCGGTTGGCAGCAGTGCAAGTATGGGGGCGGGGTCGTTGGCGGCATAGCCTGCCAGCGCACCGGTTAACAGGGTCGAGAATCCGACTCGAACCGGTTTCACGAGCGTAACCCGTTCAATCGCTGGATCGCCAATCGCGTCTGCAATCTCCCTCTGAAACGGCCAGAGCCGAACCGCCCCCGGCAGCGCAGATACACCGTCAGGCAAATGCACGTTCTGTTCGATCCAATCCGACAGGCGCAGCTTCGGCGGCGGCACCAGCGCGGCGAGCGCGCGGCGGCGGATTCGAGAAAGCGTCTCACTCATTGTCGGATTCCTTCCCCAGCGCCGTGAGCGCGGCGCGCAACTCACTGTCGATCACCTCGGCCTCATGGGTGGATAAATGCGGCAGACGCTGGCGCACGCGGCTCACCACAGCGAGAACGCCAGAACGAAGAGAGCGGATTACCCCAGCCCATTCCGCCTGCACCGCAGACGCTTCCACAAGCTCACCTCTCAGAGCCGCGTTTTTGAGCGCGACTTGATCGGCCTGTTCTGAAGCCAGTCGCGCCCGCTCGCGGCTCAAATCGAGCCCGGGCCTCTTCACCGCCTCGCCCGGCAGCGACTTCGCGCAGGTGCGCCGTATATGTCTGCACAGATGCCTTCAGGTCATATTCGCCTACAGCGAGCCGCACAGCGCGTTTCTCGCGCGCCAGCTCCCGTATCTTGCCCTCGGACATTCCAAGCCACTCAGCCAGCTCTCTGGCGGAAACAGCACCATCTCTCATGACAGCGGCCCCCCTATGTGAATTTTGCAGCGAGGGAAGGATTGCGGCAGCGCCCCCCGCATTCGATAGCGCCGGGAAGGACCCGCGCGCCCGGTCGGTGATGGCTTTGCCCTCAGATCGCCCCGGGCGTTTTGCACCAGTCGGCGCGAAACTGGCTTGGCGCAACAGTGTGCACCACTTCGATTATGCCCCCCTTTAGGGGGGCAATCGAGTGTTGCACTGTTGCAGCCAGTTTTTTGCAACAGTGCAACAGTCTGCAACAGTGCGATATTTGGACTGTTGCAAATGGTCATTTGTCCGCCCATTGCCCCACCTCCAAACAAGGTCTAGCCATGCGAAATTCATCCCTCAGCATGACCTTTTTGAGCGCACCGGAGCGCAACCATTCTTCGATAAGTTTCTTGATCCTCTTGCGGTGCTCCACCGGGCTCAGGTCGAGAACTTCGGCCACCGTGTTTCCTGCCCAATCGTCTCCGGCTTTGTCGCTGTAGCGCAGCCCCTTGCCATCAAGAGCACGCTGCACCGCCAGCAGGTCGGAAACCGATATGCCGTCGAAAGCATCCGGCCATTTCCAGACCTCGGCGACTCCGACGCTATCGCCGTTGGCGAGATGCACCGACGCCATGCGTCGCCACTCACGCTTGCCAACAGGGGCGAGATTCGATTTGTCGCGGGATATGGCGAAGTATGTCGCGGGATCGTCCTGCACCCCGGCCTCGGCGCGCAGGTCATCCGTCATCTTGTTCAGGACGCGGCCTGAGCGCGCAGCCGCCAGAAGCGCCGTCGCGCCTCGCCCGGATTCTGTGGTGGCGTCTTCGCCGTTGGTCTTGCGCGTGTGGTGCACAAGCTCGATGGCGCAATTGCAACGGTCGGCCAGCCTCGCCCATTCCTTGGCAACAAGGTCGATTGCGCCGTTGTCGTTTTCGGAGACCATGTGAGATGAAACGAAAGGATCGACAATAAGAACATCGATCCCGCGCGCTTCGATCTCGCGGGCGAGGTTGTCAATCTCCGGCTTGATAATTTCAACGCCTTTGCTCGTCTGTATCGCCGTGGTGAGGGTGCGCTCTCGTCCGGTATCAACGAACAACCGCCCGGCAATTTCCTCCGGCTCAACGCCATGGTGCTGCATCGCAGCGATTATGCGCCTGTCGAGCTCGTCGCGTGGGTCTTCCAAGTTATAAATCCACACCCGCAGGTCGGACTCGGTCCAATCTCCCAGCAGCTCGCGCCCGGATGCCATTGCAAGCCCCTCACAGATCGTCAGAGACGATTTTCCGACGCCGCCGGGCGCAACGGTCACAGAGACCTGTTTTCGCAGCAGGTGACGCCCATAAAGCCATGGACGGGCAGGAATCGAAGCCGGATCGCGCCAGACGAACTCGGTCGGCAGGGTTTCGGACCTGTCGTGCGGCTTGCGGTTTTCGCGCTTCTCTCGCGGCTCGCGCGGTTCGAGCACTGTCACGTTGGCAATGCCCTTCAGCTTGTCTTCAGGAGTCATTGCGCCACCTCATCAGCAAAATCGGAATCCGGGGTCATCGGGGTGGCAACGCGCATCTCGCGCCCGGCTTCTCGCCATCGCTGTGCGCATCGGTCGGCGGCCATTTGCCCCGCGCGCCTGCCGTTTTTGTCCGGCAGGTCGTTGTCTGCGAAGACGGTCAGCGCATCGACGCCGGGCAGCACCGGGAAGGTGCCGACGCCGCCCGCAGATAAGGCACACCAGACCGGCGCGAAGCCCAGCCGGTGCATGATCGCCACGCCTGTTTCGATGCCTTCGCAGACGCTGAGTCCGTGGCTCACGCTGTCGAAAGGCGACAGCATCACCATGCCCTTGCGGCCAAGCATCCGCTTTTCAAGCCGGTGGAGCCCAACAGATATGAAAGTGCGGTGCAGCCCGGTCGGCTCGCCCGTGAGCGGATCGCGCATCAAGGCAACAAGCCCGCCGACAGCATCGCCTAGGAAGGTGGATTCGCCGCCGTAGAACGGTGCCGGGTGAAACCGCAAATCGGGGTGCGCCAGCAGGTCGCCGGGCAGATCGGCACCCAGCCGCGTGGCAAGATAGCCCGCAGCCGGGGTGCCTTCCATCGGCGTGGCGTGACGCCAGATCAGGCGCGCGCGTTCGATCTTGGCGCGGTGCTCATCGTCGTCGGCGTCTGTACGCAAACGCGGCTCTTTTGCCGTGAAGGCCCGTGCCGGGGTAAGCCGGTCGGGGTGCTCGCCCATGAACTGCTCTGCGTACCAGTCCACGGCATCAAGAAAGCCAAGCCCGGTTTCAGACTGGATCAGGTCGAAGGAATCGCCGGATTCGCCTGTCTCGAAGTCGCAGAACCGGCCAGCGGAACCGCCATCAAGCCAAACGGCAAATGAGCCGTGATTGCCCCACCGAAGGACGCGCTCGCGGCTAAGTCGGCGATTTGGAGCGCCCCGGAAATATGAAGCAACTTCGATCAGGTCGAGGCGGCCAGCCTCGATTATCTCGGAACGGCTTGCACCTCTCCGCGCGTTCGGGTAGTTTTCGCGCTTAGGAAGGGTGCCATTCTTTCCTGATTTTTCGAAGCCGCTTCGGGTTGCACCCCGGGCGGCTTTTCCTTTTTCAGGGCCTCTCGGCGGCCCGTCCCGGTTAGACAGCTGGCCAGAAAGTTCAATGTTTCCACATGGCGTATTTGGGGAGGTTGGACTCGCTAACGCATTGCAATCATTAGCAAATTGCTCTCCCGTTGGGCGTGCCAGTTTTCTTCTGAAAATTGCATCATGCAGATTGCTTGCCGCAGCACTGGTTTGACCTGGGCGCGCGCTACGCGTAGTTGACTTCGTAGCAGCCCGGCCACAGGCTCGGCACGGCTGTATCCCTGCGCGGGGTCCTGCAGCCGGTCGACCTCATCCGAGCGCGGCGTTTCGACTGTCACTGCGGGCCAGCGTTTCCTCGAAACGATGACCGCTCGAATCACTGGATGCTGGAGAAGAGCGGAACGATGCAGCGCATGTTCACCGCCACAGGCAACGCGCTCGGCTTCGCCGCGGCGCAGGCGCGCTTCTTCCTGATCGCGGGACTTGTGATCGGGATCGCCTCACCAGCAGCCGCAGAGACAGCCAAACCCTGGATCGCCGAAATGATTGCCGGTCTGCTTTTCCTGGCAGCACTGCGTGTGGGTCCCAGATCCCTGATCGGAGCCTTGTCAGACTTTCGCCACTCGCTGGTGGCCACGCTTGTCTTTCAGCTTTTGCTTCCGATTGCCCTGGCGCTGTCATTTCTGTTGATCGGCTGGACGGGCACGCTTCCCACAGCCTTGATATTGATGGCCGCCGCCGCACCGGTTTCAGGAAGCCCTCACCTTGCAATCATGACCGGCAACGACCCCGCCCCGGCCCTGCGGGTCATGACAATGGGCACTGCACTGCTTCCCCTCACCGTTTTACCGGTCTTCTGGCTCACGCCAGAACTTGGCGGCGCAGACGTCATTTTATCCGCAGCAGCCCGGCTTCTGGCCGTCATCGCGCTGGCGGTCGGTGCAGCGTTTCTCTTACGCCGCTTTCTGCTTCCAGATCCAGGCGTTCAGGCAACACGCATGATCGATGGCCTTTCGGCTATCTTGATGGGTATCGTCGTCGTGGGGCTGATGTCGTCGGTCGGCAGAACGCTCTTATCCAATCCCTCCGACCTTGCACTCAATCTGGCCATTGCCTTCGGGGCCAATTTTCTCCTGCAGTTCGTGGCTGCAGAATTTCTGAAACGCACGGGCTCCCAACATCTCGCTGCACCACTCGGCATTACGGCAGGAAACCGCAACATCGCGCTTTTTCTCACCGCTCTGCCTGCCAGCGTGACCGATGCGCTGCTGTTGTTCATCGGCTGCTACCAGATCCCGATGTATCTCACCCCCTTCATGCTCGGCCGGTACTACCGCATACATGGCCCAGGAAAGGCGTCAGCCGGCGGCGCCGGGAACCCCGCTGCGCGCTCCCGAACCCCCTGACAGGGGCTTCATGCCGACAGAAACCGTATCCCTGAAAGGCCGCCATGAAATTCTCGCCCCCCTTGACGGAATGTCGCCTGATTCGGCGCTACAAGCGATTTCTGGCAGACGTTGAACTGCTGGACGGCACGCAGATCACCGTCTCGGTTCCCAACACTGGCTCCATGCTCGGCCTGACCGACGCAGGAGCGAGAGCTTTTTTGTCACGATCCGACGACCCCAAACGCAAATATCCCTATCGGCTCGAGCTGGTGGAAGCGGACGCCACGCTGGTGGGCATCAACACCAGCCTCCCAAACAGACTGGCAGAGGAAGCGATCCGCGCAGGCATGATTGCCGATCTGGCCACCTACCCCGACCTGAAACGTGAACAACGCTATGGCGAGCGCTCTCGAATTGATTTCCTCCTCGAGCATCCCGAGCGTGCCGCGGCCTATGTCGAGATCAAGAACGTTCATTTCATGCGCGTGCCCGGCCTCGCCGAGTTTCCCGATACCGTCACACAGAGAGGCGCGCGCCATCTACGCGAACTCGCCACCATGCGCGCAAACGGACACCGCGCAATCATGATATATGTTGTCCAGCGGGGGGATTGTGATCGCTTTCGCCTCTGCAGCGACCTGGACCCTTCTTATGCTGCCGCATTTTCGCTGGCCGCTGAAGCAGGGGTTGAAGCTTACGCCCTCAGATGCCAAATCACCCCTGAAGCCATTCACCCGGAACGTCTCATAGAGATTGTGGAATAGCGCCGCAAAATCCGGTAGAAGAACTCAAAACGAGCGCAAGCGACTGAGCCCTATGGTCACCTATCTTGAAGCAGACTCCGCCCCGATGCGAAACACAGGCCAGATTCGCCTTTACGACGAAGGTGGGTTCGAGGGCATGCGCAGGGCGTCAAATCTGACGGCCCGATGCCTTGACGAACTTGCCAGCCGCGTCAAGCCAGGTCTCACCACCAATGAGATCGACAGGTTTGTTTTCGAATTCGGCATGGACCATGGCGCGGTTCCCGCCACCTTGAATTACAGGGGCTATACCAAGTCGACCTGCACATCCATCAATCATGTGGTGTGTCACGGCATTCCGGATGACAAACCACTGCGCGAAGGCGATATCGTGAACATCGATGTCACCTACATCCTGGACGGCTGGCATGGAGATTCGAGCCGAATGTATCCGGTCGGCACAATCAAGCGGGCTGCGGAACGGCTTTTGGAAGTCACTCACGAGTGCTTGATGCGCGGCATCGAGGCCGTGAAGCCTGGAGCACGAACCGGCGCCATAGGCGCTGCCATCCAGTCCTATGCAGAAGGACAGCGCTGTTCCGTCGTGCGCGACTTCTGCGGCCATGGACTGGGACAGCTTTTTCACGACGCACCCAACATCCTGCACTACGGCAGCGTCAATGAAGGCGTGGAGATGCGCCCGGGGATGATCTTCACCATCGAGCCGATGATCAACCTGGGCAGACCACACGTAAAGGTTCTTTCTGATGGTTGGACCGCCGTGACGCGGGACCGCTCTCTCTCGGCTCAATACGAGCACTCGGTCGGTGTCACCGAAACCGGATGCGAAATTTTCACTCTTTCGCCTGCAGGGCTCGACCGACCGGGTTTACCCGCCTAAACTACAGTCAGGACGTGCAGAAACGCAGAGTGATGCACGCGTCCATGGCTGTGGCGGGGACGTTTCATGGATCAGGAAGACGAGCGCGGGTTCTTTCTCGAAGGGGCCGGTCACAACGGCGGATCGGCAGCCGGTTCCAAAACCACACTATCATGGCCACAGAGACCGCCTGCGGCTGCGCTTTTCGGAGGCTGGCAGCACGTCTCTCTCGGACTACGAGCTCCTGGAGCTCTTTCTGTTCAGGTCAATTCCGCGAGCGGATACCAAAGGCCCGGCAAAGGCGCTGATGCAACGTTTCGGCTCCCTCCCTGAGGTGCTGGGCGCACCGGAGCACCTGTTGCGCGAGGTGCAGGGTATCGGCACCTCTGCGGCACGCGACATCAAGACTGCCGCAGCCCTCGCCCAGCGCATGCTCAAGGCAGAGCTGCGTGACCGGAAAATCCTGACCTCGTGGTCGCAGGTGATCAATTATTGTACGGCGGTGATGGCCCATGAGGAACGCGAACAGTTTCGCGTTCTGTTTCTGGACAAGAAAAACCAGCTCATTGCCGACGAGGTTCAGCAAACCGGTACGGTCGACCACACTCCGGTTTATCCTCGTGAGCTCATCAAGCGCGCCTTGGAACTGTCAGCAACGGCGATGATCCTCGTGCACAATCATCCTTCCGGTGACCCGACCCCTTCGCGCGCAGACATCGACATGACCCAAACCATCGTCGACACAGCACGCCCCCTCGGCATCACCGTGCACGACCACATCATCGTCGGGAAAAAAGGCCACGCAAGCTTCAAGGGATTGCAGCTGATTTAACAGCGCTCCAGGCCTTGGTGGCCAACTCACCCGCCCGTGCGCTCCGTCCACAACGGTGAGCATGACTGTGTGAGTTGGCCAGGCCGCGATCAGTCCCCTTCTCGCCCCGAAATTCGCGATACCCCAAGAAAAAGGCCGCCCTATGAGCGGCCTTTCCAATCTCTTGAACGGAATGTAAGCGATTACTCGCCTTCTTCCTTCTTCTTCGCAGCAGCCTTTTTCGGAGCGGCTTTCTTCTTCGGAGCAGCCTTCTCCTTCTTCGCCGGCTTTGCCTCGGCCTCGTCTTCGTCGTCTGCCATCAGCTCATCGCGAGAAACTTTCTCGTCGGTCACGGAAATCTCGCCTAGCAGATGATCGATGACCTTCTCCTCAAACAGTGGCGCACGGATGTTCGCCATGGCCTGCGGGTTCTGACGGTAGAACTCGTAGATTTCCTGCTGCTGGTGCGGCGGGTAGCGTCGGATCGATTCGATGAGCGCACGCTGCATCTCTTCGTCACCGACCGTGACTTCCGCCTTCTCGCCGATTTCGGACAGGACAAGCCCCAGACGCACCCGACGCTCGGCCAGGCGCTGGTACTCTTCCCGGGCCTCTTCTTCCGTCGTCTCTTCGTCTTCAAACGTACGGCCGGCGGCCTCGAGATCGCGGGTTACCTGATTCCAGATGTTCTCGAACTCGGCCTCGACAAGCTTGGACGGAGCCTCGAACTTGTAGGCTTCGTCCAGCGCATCGAGAATCTGGCGCTTCGCCTTCTGGCGCGTCACCTGACCGAACTGGTTTTCAAGCTGACCACGAACGATTTCACGCAGCTTCTCGGCCGATTCAAGACCAAGCTGTTTGGCCGTCTCGTCGTTGATTTCCAGCTCGTTGGGCTTGGAAACCTCTTTGACCTTGATGTCGAACTCGGCTTCCTTTCCGGCCAGATGCGCAGCCGCATACTCTTCCGGGAAGGTAACCTTGATCGTGGTCTCGTCACCGGCCTTCAGGCCCACAAGCTGCTCTTCGAAACCGGCGATGAACTGATTCATGCCGATCGTGACTTCTGAATCCTCGGCAGCGCCACCGTCGAACGGCTCACCATCGATCTTGCCGAGATAGTCAAGCTTTACCTTGTCACCATCGGCTGCCTTGCCCTTTTTCACCTCATAGGTGCGGGCAGAGTCGGCCACACGCTTGACCTGCTCTTCAACTTCCTCATCGGTCACGTCATAAACCTGACGCGTGATCTTGATATCGGAGAAGCTCTTCAGTTCGATCGGCGGAATGACTTCGTACGACATCGAGAATTCGAAATCCGCATCACCGGACAGAACCTTGTCGGCTTCCTTTTCGTCCTCGGTCATGGAGATTTCCGGCTGAATGGCCGGCTTCTCGCCGCGTTCGGTCAGGATGCTCTGCGTGTCCGCAAGGATCTCATTCACGACCTCGGCCATGAAAGACTTGCCATAGACACGGCGCAGGTGCTGTGCGGGCACTTTGCCGGGGCGGAAACCCTTGAGGTTTACCTTGCCCTTCGCATCATCGAGACGCTGGGAGAGGCGCGCTTCCATGTCCTTTGCAGGAACGACGACCTTGAGTTCGCGCTTGAGCCCTGAGTTGAGAGTTTCGGTTACCTGCATCCATCATACCTTTGTATTCGCTTTTGCCGCCGCTTTCACGGCGCCCACCGCTCTTCTTGTCGGGGTATCTTACCGGGATTGGCCCTTCTGGTGCGGGTGGAGGGACTTGAACCCCCACGGCTTGCGCCACAGGAACCTAAATCCTGCGTGTCTACCAATTCCACCACACCCGCTTCGAAAAACCCAAGGAGCGCCCTAAGCTTCCGAAAGCGCGGGTTCTATATCACCTGCACCTAGTCTATCAAAGCAAAATTGGCAAGATTCAGGGCTTTTTTATGCCTTTCGGCCAGCTGCCGGGCCCGCTCAGCGTCCGCTCTTTTCCGCACGCTTTCATAAATCGATTATATCTCCGCCGGACCTTGGCCACAACGCAGCCGCAATACGGCCATGTTGCATTGCACAAATCGCATTGCTGTCATGCAACATTGGCACTTCAAAGCCAGGCGGGTTGGGACTATCTCAGGGTCAACAAACGAACAATGATTTGAAAACGAAGCGAGCACAGAGATGAACATCATTCGCAACTACCGCAATTGGCGCCGTTACCGTCAGACCGTGACCGAACTGAGCCGCCTTTCGACCCGTGAGCTGAACGATCTGGGAATTTCCCGCGGCGACATCCCGTTCGTGGCACGCAAGTCCCTCTAAGGGCACAGGAATTACGAGTTTCGCCAGGGTCACCTCCTCCCGACCCTGACGGATATGACCGACAACCTCCTCCTCCCAATTGTCGGTCACCTCAAAACAACACCCGCCGAACCTCCTCCCTCGGCGGGTGTTGGAACGGGAGGCAAGGCTTGAGAAAGCCCTGATATAAAGTTTCAGAGCTTCCTTCGGAGTTACCTCCTCCCAACTCTGAAGGAAACGACCGGCAACCTCCTCCTCCCAATTGCCGGTCATCCCAAAACGACACCCGCCGAACCTCCTCCCTCGGCGGGTGTTGTTTTCTGACAGCGGGCTTCCTATATGGGCGCTGTCTTGAATTGAGTTTCATAGATTTCGTCGAGGTTATCTCCTCCCAACCTTGACGAATAGACCGGCAACCTCCTCCTCCCAAATTGCCGGTCATTCCATAAACGACACCTGCCGGACCTCCTCCCTCGGCGGGTGTCGTTTTTTTTTTGCGCGTGTTCAGCGTTCACCGCGCACTCCGCGCATTTTCCACTCGGACAGTTTCATGATGTCGGGCTCTCCACCGGCCGGCTCAAACCAGCTGTCCACGGCCCATCTCTCCCCATCATCGCTGGAGCGAAGCACCGCCGTTGCGTGCGGGTAACGCACATCCACGAAGAAGCCGCGGGAGGAGTTGCGCCCCACCTTGTGGTGGCGCAGCATACCGCTTCGCTCCAGATAAAGGAGCAGGCTACGGGTATTGCGCGATTCATCGATGCAATCCATCTGGCCATAGACGCGGGCACCTCCGGCGGAAGATATCGCACCATCGCGCACGCCAATCGCCCGGGTCGCCAGGGATTCATAGTAGGAAACGGCTTTTCCCACGGCCAGCCGCTCGGAAGCTGCGGAGGTCTTTCCCCGAGCCATGATCCGTGCCAGCTGACGCTTGGCTGCCGGAGAAATCACCATGCTTTTCTTGTAAATGCAGCCATACCCGCTGCATATATAAAGCCGCTCGGCCGCGACCTGCCCCGTTCCTGCCAGTAAGAGCGGGGCCGCGATCACTCCAAACATCACCATTTTCGATAACATTTGCACAATTTACCCCGTAGCAATTCTTCAGCAAAGCTCATTGCGGCACAGGTTCTGAACAATTGGTAGACACCGGGCATATCTCTGCCGTTGCATTCGCTTGTTCGGCAGCTTATCTCCCCAGCATGAAACCGATACACATCATAGGCGGCGGGCTCGCCGGATCCGAAGCGGCCTGGCAGGCTGCGCAGGCGGGCGTCCCCGTAATCCTGCACGAAATGCGCCCGGTGCGCGGAACGGATGCCCACAAGACCGACGGGCTGGCCGAGCTGGTCTGCTCCAATTCCTTCCGGTCCGACGACGCCGAGACCAATGCAGTCGGTCTGCTTCACGCGGAAATGCGGTTGGCAGACTCACTCATCATGCGCTCGGGCGACGCCAACCAGGTGCCCGCCGGCGGCGCACTTGCCGTGGATCGCGACGGTTTCTCCGAAGCGGTCACGGCCGCGCTTGAGGCCCATCCGCTGATCACCATCGAACGGGAAGAAATCACCGGCCTCCCGCCCGAAGACTGGGATCAGGCCATCATTGCCACCGGCCCCCTGACCGCACCGGCTCTTGCGGAGGCAATATCTCAGGCGACCGGCGCTGAATCTCTCGCATTCTTTGACGCCATCGCCCCTATCGTTCATTTCGATTCCATCGACCTGGACGTGGCGTGGTTCCAGTCGCGATATGACAAGGTCGGTCCCGGCGGCACGGGCAAGGACTACATCAACTGCCCGATGGACAAGGCGCAGTACGAAGCCTTCATCCAGGCCCTGCTTGACGGTGGCAAGACCGAATTCAAGGAATGGGAAGGAACTCCCTATTTCGACGGTTGCCTGCCGATCGAGGTCATGGCCGAGCGTGGTCCCGAAACACTTCGCCACGGCCCAATGAAACCCATGGGGCTGACCAACGCCCACAAGCCCGATGAAAAAGCCTATGCGGTCGTTCAATTGCGTCAGGACAATGCGCTGGGCACGCTCTACAATATGGTCGGCTTCCAGACAAAGCTGAAATATGGCGAACAAACGCGGATTTTCCGCATGATCCCCGGTCTGGAAAACGCAGAATTCGCCCGTCTTGGCGGCCTGCATCGCAACACCTATCTGAATTCCCCAATCCTTCTGGACGGTACATTGCAGCTGAAGAGCCGTCCGGGGCTGCGTTTCGCGGGCCAGATCACGGGTTGCGAAGGCTATGTGGAAAGCGCGTCGATGGGATTGATCGCCGGCCGCTTCGCCGCAGCAGAGCGGCTCGGGCACCCCATTTCGGCGCCGCCTGCAACCACCGCTTTTGGCGCGCTGCTCAACCACATCACCGGCGGGCACATAGTTGCCGATGATGAGCCCGGCAAGCGCTCGTTTCAGCCCATGAACGTCAATTTCGGCCTGTTCCCACCCGTTGAGGTGCAAAAGCCTGAAGGCAAGCGGCTTCGCGGCAAGGAAAAATCAATCGCCAGGAAGAAGGCGCTGTCGGCACGCGCGCTCGTCGACTTCAAGGCATGGCTGGAAGGACGCCCGGCGGCTGCGGCAGCAGAATAGGTCCACTCCCACAGCTTGCCGAATAAATTCAGAGGGTGCTCGTTCGAGCACCCTCAGATTGATTACAAACCCCTCGATTTTTGGCAGCAGTCGGAATCGAGGGGCTTTGATTCCGTTTTGTTCGCGATGTGAATCCGAGACGTTCCGTGAATCTTGAGTGATTTCGTGCCGCCGGGAGGTTTGTCAGCAGTCTGAGGGTGCTCGTTCGAGCACCCTTTTGGTTTTTGTTCTGTAGACCTGCCGGAAAAACATTCAGTTCCAGTCGGAGCGGCGCAAAAGCACCACGCCAGAAAAACTCTCGACAATGGTTTCAGGGGTGAGGCTGGCACTGAGATAGTTCGGTATCAGCATGATCTGCCGCCCGTCAGCCTCAAGGCGCAGCGCCACGGTGTGATCGTCTCGTTTTGCGGAGAGCGCGTCGATCCTTGCAGTGTCGATGGAGAAGAGTGTGGGACCGCCGGCCACAGGTTCCACCGAAACGGCATTCCGCTTGAGAACCAACCGCAGAGAGCTTCCGTCAGGCAACGTGAACAGATCGCTTGTGGCATTTTCCTTGTAAAGCGCGACATTCTGAATGAGGGTATCGAACCCATCCAGCGGCAGCGTGCCTGCTGGAGCGCTGTTGTAAGAAAAATAGCGACGTCCATGTTGCTCCGGATCGTCAGGGTCAAGCTTCCACGCACGCGCAACCTGTCGATAAGGTGTGTCGTCGTCTCTCGGCACGAACCCCTCGGGAGCCACTTCGAGGACAGCACCATATGTATCGAGATACTGGAGAACGGAAAGCGCCCTTCCCTTTGTCTGCGCGTCCTCCGGCTCATTGCCAACAATCTCCAGGAAGCGTGTACGCTGATCAGAGAGCGACCAGCCAATGGCGCCCTGTGGCCCAAAGCTGCCAAGCAGAAGCGCCAGGACCGGCACGCCTGCAATCAAGCGAATGTCACCCCGTATTCGCGGCACTGCCTGCAAAATCGAAAGAACAAGGGCAACCACCCCGAACAGCCCCAGAAAGTACCGTTGCACCGTCCAGCCAAAATCCCCCACCCGCACTGATAACGCGTAGAACAACAGTCCGAGCGGAATCAGGAGAAGCAGAGGCCAGTAGCGAACAAAAAAACGGGTGGGTGCCCGGGCAGTGTCAAGAAACGGTTTGGTCAGAAGCAAGACCGCGACGATACAGACGCCGTAGGTCAGCACCAACCAGCCAATTTGCCCCTGTGGAACGGCCCCGGTCAACACGATCTTGGCGACGTAGAGATGCAGGATCACAGAATAGATTATCAGCAGCGGAACGGCAGCAAAGTCACCAAGCGCACGCATTCCCAGCTGCATCACATCATTTTCCTGGCCAACCGGTTCCTCCTCAAACGTCACCGGCGTCTGGCCGAGACCAAACAACGGCGCGATGAAAAAACCGATCGAGAGCCAGATGTGCGCATAAAGATCGTCCGGTATCTCAAGCCCGAAGAGAAGGGACAGGCTGGCCAAAATTGCGGAAATCCCGCCTCCGAACAGAACAAGGGCCAGAAGCGCAAGGGCCGTGGCAAACGCGAGCCGAGCCGTGAACATCCAGAACGCTGCCCCAGTGCCCCTGCCGGCAAAGGGCGCCAAGGGTACCAGGGCGACCAGAGAAAGCAGCAACGCCCATTCCACCGTATATGACGTTGGATCCGGCCACATCACCGCGAAGCCTGCCAGTCCCGCAAGAACCGGCAGCATCGCTCCCGCTACGCCTGAAAGACGCCAGGGCCTGTGTAAAGAGCGTCGCGGAAAACGAGGCAAGTGCGGCCGCAACGAGCGCCAGCATGAAGTTTCCATCATGCGCCGTATGCGCTGGAGGAAGGAGGTCAATACCAAGCAAGAGCGCGTTGGCGTAGGCCGCCGCCAGGAAAAGGAAGACCACCGTGACAAAGTAACGGGACAGCGCCTCTCCCATGGCGAAAACCGCTTCGCGGAGGGAAGCAAGCCAGCCCGTGCCGGCAGTCGTGTGCTTGAGATGTGCTGCCAATCGGATTCCCCCAGGAAGTGAGCCCCGGATCAATCAGGACCATCAAAGCAAGGTGCAATTTGGGCAGCGCACGAGGCTGCCTACTTCCAGCCCCTGTAGGCACGTGTAAACATCAGCCAGTGCCGCCGCCATTGTGCCAGTGTCACCACCTGGTCAAGAGCGGCAATACCCCCGCTTTCTACCCGGTCGAGATATACGGTCGACAGCGCTGCCGGCAAAAATGCAGGCCGTAGCGTCTCCGGCAGACTTTTTGCCCCTTCTTCAAACCGTCCTGCGTGATCCCTGCCTAGTGCGACCATGGCGGCGAGCGCACGTGCCGCACCGTCCTTGTTCTGTCCACTCAGAAATTCATCCCGCGTGGTCCCCGCGGCAGCAAGCAGGTCGCCGGGAATGTAGCACTGCCCACGCCTGCGGTGGATGGGAAGCATGCGCAGGAGACCCGCTATGGCCTGCGCGCAACCGGCGTGTCCGGCAACCTCGGAGAAACGCATGGCCGCGGGCATATCAAGCACAAGCCCTGCAAGCTGAATGAGCGCAGATGCCGTCTCCCCGCAATACCCCTCCAGATCGTTACGGCTCGGCATCGGGTCGTCGTAGAGATCGAAGGTGCGCGCTTCAAGGAGGTCGAGCAAGGGCTGTACGGGAAGCCGATGAGAACGGACGGCCGCCAGCAGCGATGATGCAAGCGGTGAGCCCCCGGCACTCTCCGGAGCGGCTTCGGCGGTCAGGACATCACGCCAGAACTGCAGCCGCACTTCGCCAGGCAGCGCTTCGCTCACCCGCTCCCGAATTCCCGCAATCTCGGCATTGAACGCGTAAAGCGCGAAAAGCGCAGCGCGCTTGTCTTCCGGAGCGTAGAGAACGGAAAGATAGCGATCCGGATCCGCATCCCGCACCAGGGAAACCACATATTGCTGCCCCTCAGCCATCTCAATCGACAGCAATCAGTGCTGCGGCAACGGTCCGGTCTTCGGCCAGAAGCACGTTGTAAGTTCGCACCGCCGCACCCGTGGCCATGGTCTCCACCGCCACGCCGGCCTCGCGAAAACGCTTTCGAAACTCGGCTGGCATCGGAACAAGGTGCTCACCTGTACCGACAAGCAGAAGGTCGAATTCCGCCGCTTCTTCAAAAAGGCGTGAAAGATCCGCTTCCTTCAGATCGTGGAAGCCTTCCACGCTCCATCCATGAATTCCGGACGGCAGACACAGGATGGATCCCCTGTGCGACATCTCGGCAAAGCGAAACCCGCCATTCCCGTAGGCATCGATGGGGGCGCGGCCCGGAAAATGGGCCGCGCGTATTTCAATACCACCCGCCATCACTTGGCCGGCAGTTGCCCGGTCGTCTGCGAACCGGCTGCATCATCGCCGGCCTGCTCCGCCCCCAGTGCTCCGGTGGAGCGCATGCGGAACAGGATAAGCAACGGCCCTGCGATGAAGATCGATGAATAGGTGCCCATCACCACGCCAAAGATCATCGCAGCCGTG
This sequence comes from Nitratireductor sp. GISD-1A_MAKvit, assembly GCF_040819555.1. Taxonomy (GTDB): domain Bacteria; phylum Pseudomonadota; class Alphaproteobacteria; order Rhizobiales; family Rhizobiaceae; genus Nitratireductor. Next base: position 1,973,338 of record NZ_CP161920.1, on the reverse strand, counting down.
AAGGAGCGAATAACCTCGCCACCGAAGATGAACAGGGCTGCCAGCGCCAGAAGCGTCGTCACGGACGTCATGATCGTGCGCGACAGGGTCTGGTTCATCGACAGGTTCAGAAGCTCCGGTAGCGGCATCTTCTTGAAGCGTCTCAGGTTTTCACGCACGCGGTCATAAACGACCACCGTATCGTTCAACGAATAACCGACAATCGTCAGGATCGCGGCGATACTGGACAGGTTGAACTCGATCCCGGTGATCACGAAGAATCCGACAGTCATGATCACATCATGCAGCGTGGCAAGGATCGCACCAACGGCGAACTGCCACTCGAACCGCAGCCAGATATAGACCAGGATCGCCATCAGAGAGGCAAGCACGGCAATCGTTCCCGCCCTCGCCAGTTCACCTGACACGGTCGGCCCGACAACTTCCACACGACGGAATTCGTAGGCCTCCTCAAGCTCTCCACGAATCTTGGCGATCACGGTCTGCTCGGCATTCTCGCCACCGTCCTGAGCCTGAACACGGATCAGAACCTCGCGGGGATCACCGAACTCCTGAACCTGAACGTCGCCAAGATTGAGCTGGGACAGGCGTGCCCGAATGTCACCCAGGTCCGCCGCCCCCTCCCGGGACTGTACCTCGATCGCAGAACCACCCTTGAAGTCAATGCCGTAGTTCATGTTTATGGTCATGAACAACGCAACCGCCGCGATCGACGCGATGGCCGAAAGCGTGAAGGTCACACGGCGCAGCTTCATGAAGCTGATCGTCGAATTGTCCGGCACGAAACGCAGAGGCGTGCGGGGCAGCTCTTTGGGACGGCGACGGCGCACCCATTCGGCAACGATCCAGCGCGTCAGCGTGTAGGCCGTAAAGACCGTCGTGGCGATACCGATGGCCAGAGTGACCGCAAATCCACGAATGGGTCCCGACCCAAGATAAAACAGGATGATGGCAGCAATCAGCGTCGTCACATTGGCGTCGACGATGGTCGCAAGCGCCTTTGAGAAACCGGTATCGACAGCCTGGATCAGCGATCGTCCGCCCACCCGCTCCTCGCGTATGCGTTCAAAGATGAGCACGCTGGAGTCAACCGCCATGCCGATCGTCAACACGATGCCTGCAATGCCCGGCAAGGTAAGCGTCGCACCAAGCGCGGAGAGGATCGCTATGATCATTGTCACGTTCGCGGCAAGAGCCACCACGGCGAAAACGCCGAGCAGCCCGTAGGCAGCGATCATGAACAGAACCACCAGCACGGCACCGATCATGGAAGCGACCTTGCCGGCATCGATCGAGTCCTGCCCGAGGCCCGGTCCCACCGTTCGCTCTTCGATAATGGTCAGCGTTGCAGGAAGCGCACCAGCGCGCAGCAGAACGGCCAGGTCATTGGCCGACTGAACGTCAAAACTTCCCGATATCTGTCCCGTTCCGCCGAGGATGGGTTCACGGATCTGGGGTGCGGAAATCACCTGATCGTCCAGAATGATGGCAAAGAGCCGCCCGACATTCTCCTGTGTCGCCTGACCGAAGCGGGTTGCGCCCTTTGTGTCAAAGCGGAAGCTGACCACCGGCTCGTTGGTGCGCTGATCGAACGTCGCCTGCGCATCCACAAGGTTTTCACCCGAAACGATGACGCGATCTTCTATCAGATAGGGAATGGGCGGATCGTCCACCGAATATTTGATTGTCGTTCCGATGGGAGGCCGACCATTGATGGCCTCCTCCACGGGCATTGACTGATCCACCATCTGGAAGGTCAGCTTGGCGGTCTGGCCGAGAATGTCCTTCAGGCGTTGTGGGTCCTGCAGCCCCGGAACCTGAACGAGAATGCGGTCATCGCCCTGGCGCTGGATGATCGGCTCGGTCGTGCCAAGTTCGTTGACACGCCGGCTGACCACCTCGATCGATTGTGAAAGGGCTGAGGACACCCGGTAATTGATCCCCTCCTCCGTCAGCGAGAACCGCAGGAGTCCCGGCTCAGGCTCTGTCACTTGAAGCTCGGTGACTGTGCCGCCGCTGAACAGGCCGGAATTGACCGGCTGTGTCAGCTCGCGCAATGCCTCCCGGGCCTCTTCCACCTGGTCCGCATCGCGTATGCGCACTTGAACGCTCTCACCGGAACCCGAAAGGCCTGTATAGCCGATCCGTTCTTCACGGAGTGTGCGGCGAATATCGTCACGGGTGGTGACGATCCGCTCCTCGATCAGCTCCTGCTTCTCGATCTGGAGAAGAATGTGGGAGCCACCCTGAAGGTCCAGTCCCAGCGTCATCGGTCGCGAAGGCGCCCAACCCGGCATTGAGGACAGATAGGAAGACGGAATGATGTTTGGAGCCGCATAAACGACGCCAAGCGCCACAGCCAGCCATATGAGGATCGTTTGCCAGCGCGAGAAATGTAGCATGGGGCCTCGTGGGTTCGGTTTGGAAGGGCCGTTTTGCCGGCCCTTTCCGGCAATCACGTCATATTGCGGTTATTTCTTGGCGGTTTGGCTGTTGTCGGCCACCGGCTCGCCCTTCACGCGCACTTCGGCGAGCATGGAGCGCATGGCGGTCACTTTGTTGCCGCCACCAAGATCGATTTCCAGCTCGGCGTCGTTGATGACCTTCGTCACCTTGCCGACAAGTCCACCACCCGTGACGACCGTATCGCCGCGACGAACGGCGGACAGCATCTCGGCGCGCTTCTTCATCTGCTGGCGCTGCGGGCGGATTATAAGGAAATACATGATGACGAAGATCAGCACGAACGGAAGAATGCTGACAAAGATGTCAGGCGTTCCGCCTGCACCAGCCTGTGCGTATGCCGGGGTAACGAACATGAAAAACTCCTGATATGCGCCGGAAGGCCGGCAGGTCATAAATGTGGCCGGAATATAGACTTTCGCCCCTTCATTGCAACTGCTCCACGTTCACGTGACCTCACTTGTGAAGGCTTTATGCCCCGTGTTTGCATCACACACCCCCGATCAGGGGGGCCACTGCTTGCAAATTGCACCGTCCTATGGAAGAACCGTACGGTACGGTACGGAAACCAACCACCTTAATTCGCGTTGAAATTGCCATGTCAGACAAGACCATTGATGCATTGTCCGAAAAACTGGATCGGCTGATCGATGCCGTTGCCCGGCTTGCTCCTCCCCCTGCCCCTCAGCCTCGTTTCGAGGCTGCAGACTGCTTCGTGTGGCAGGCGGAGGCGAGAGCGCTGGATCCGGTCGGAAAGGTCAATCGCGTGGAGATGAAGCTAATTCGCGGGGTCGACCGCGTACGCGACATCCTTTTCGACAATACCGAACGTTTCGCCAAAAATCTGTCAGCCAACAACGTCCTTTTGTGGGGCGCGCGGGGTATGGGAAAATCGTCGCTCGTGAAAGCGGTCCATGCCGAGGTAAACCGCATGGCTTCAGATGGGCAACCGCCTCTGAAACTGGTTGAAATCCACCGGGAAGACATCGAAACACTCCCTCATCTGATGGCCTCCCTGAAAGTGGCCCCCTACCGTTTCATCCTCTTCTGCGACGATCTGTCCTTCGATCAGAACGACACATCCTACAAATCCCTGAAAGCGGCACTCGAAGGCGGAGTCGAAGGGCGGCCGGTCAATGTCATTCTCTACGCCACATCCAACCGGCGTCATCTTCTGCCCCGCGACATGATCGAAAACGAGCGCTCAACGGCCATCAGCCCCTCCGAAGCGGTTGAGGAGAAGGTCTCCCTGTCAGACAGGTTCGGCCTCTGGCTCGGCTTCCACAAATGCTCTCAGGATGATTATCTGGAGATGGTGGAGGGCTACGTCGCTCATTTCGGCCTGAAGATTGCGCCTGACCACCTGCGCTCGGAGGCACTCGAATGGGCGACCACACGCGGCAGCCGTTCGGGGCGCGTGGCGTGGCAGTACATCCAGGATCTCGCCGGCAGGCTCGGTCAGAGGCTGGATGGATAGGAGCAGTTGCCGCTTCCAGCACGGGCCTTCCCATTTCAGAAAGCGTGCTCAAACAAAAACCCGCCCTTGCGGGCGGGCCAAAGAGGCGGCCTGACCGGAGGTCTGGCAGACCGCAGCTTGTTCTGGTTATTCAGGGAACGCTTATTCCAGATAGCCCTTCGGATTGACCGGAGTCGCATCCTTTCGCACCTCAAAGTGCAGCTTGGGGCGATCGGCGCTGCCGCTCATGCCCGAAAGGGCGATTTCCTGCCCACGCCGCACCTTCTCGCCGCGTTTCACCCGCAACGCGCTCGCATGGCCATAAACCGTCACCATGCCATTGTCATGGCGCACCAGAACGGTGTTGCCGAATTCCTTGAGCCCATCGCCCGCATAGATGACCACGCCGTTTTCGGCAGCTTTCACCGGCGTCCCCGCAGGGACGGCAATGTCGATACCGTCATTGCGGGTTGAGCCCGACGTGCTGCCGAAATCCTCTACGATGCGTCCGCGCACCGGCCAGCGTAGCTTGCCAATACCGGTTGAATCCGGAGCCACATCCCTGCTTTGGGTGGCAACCGCGGCGACCTGCGTTGCTGCCGAAGGTGCTGTCTTCTGCTGCGAAGCCTTGACCTCAGTCTTGGGGTCGGCTCCTGTCGCGCTTGTTGTCGTCCGGTCGACCGTCGCAGGCGCGCTCACCACACGGCTGGCGGTCTGATTGGGATTGCCTGAGGGTATGGTCAGTGTCTGGCCAACCTGCAAATAGCCGTCCGAGAGGCCGTTCGCAGACTTTATGGTGTCCACGCTGGCTCCGGTCTTGCGCGCAATGCCATACAGCGTATCGCCGGCAACGACCTTGTAGGTGCCGCCAGGGCCCGTCCGGGCGTGGGCGTCGCCCCCTCGATCAACGCTCGGCGTTGGTGTCCTGGTTTCGTGGTTCTGTGGTCGCGCTTTCGGACGCGGCGTCTCACGCAGAACCGCCAGACGCTCCTGCGGCTCGCGGCGCGGCTCCGGATCGCTGGGTGCCTGCTGGCGCGGTGCCTGGCTGGTCTGCGGCGCATCCTGATCTGGTGCCGAAACCGGCGCACGGCGCGAATAGACATAGGTCGGAATCACGATCTGGCGGCCTGCACGCAGATCCGAAGCGCTGGAAAGATTGTTGGCGCTGAGGATGGCTGCGACGGGAACGCCGAAGCGCCGCGACAGATTATAGGCCGTCTCGCCTTCACGCACGGTGATCGTGGTGCCGCCCACATCGCTCCAGCCGCTGTCCGCGCTACTGCCTGTACGCGTGGGTGCGCGCTTCTCAACGGGCTGACGCACGATCGAGCCCGTGGGTGTGCGATCGAGTTGGGGCTGAGCAGAAACAGATGCGACCTGCGCCGGCTGTAAGGGTGCCGCAATCGGCTGTCGCTGCACGGTGCCGCTGGCAACATTCCGCGTGGTCAGGTCGACAGGTCGGGTCGCAGCGCGTGCAGCGTTGTTGACAGGCGCTGGCAGCGGCTGCTGCGCCCCGCCCCCCACCAGACCGGCCGGGCGCGGACCACCCCTCTGTCGGGTGATCGATCCCGTATAGGTATTGTCCACACCACCGCCAACATCACCCGGATAGGGCTGGCTTGCCGGTGCCATGGCGACACTGCGGTTGGTGGACCTGGTATCTGCGAAGTCACTGGATTTGAAGCGCGACAGATCGGAACTGCATCCCGCCGCCACACCACCGATCAAAAGAACGGCGGCTCCGCGCAAAAGCGCTCGATCGAAATTCCGTACAATGCAACGCATTTCACTACCCGCGTACCCAATACCTGAACACGAGCAATTAAATCGCGTTAATGTTACTCAGGCGTTAAGCTGCCTGGGAAATTGTTTAACAGTGGATTTGAACGACTCGTCAAATCGCCTCGGCAGCGCCCTTCAAAAGCGGTTGAAAGCGAACGTTTTCAATATCCGTGCGCTCAAACCGACTGCCCACTTTCTCCAGCTTGGCCATGACCTGAATGTCATCGCCCGGACCGATTGGCGCCAGCATGATGCCGCCGGTGGCGAGCTGGTCGACAAATCGACGCGGCAATTCTTCATAAGCCGCCCACGAAACGATTCGGTCGAAGGGGCCGTCAGCCGGCGCGCCGTCCATGCCATCGGCGTGGCGGGCGACGACATTTGTCAGACCAAGACGCTCCCAGCGCAATTGCGCGTCGGTCCCCAGAGTGCGGTATCTGTCAAGCGTGAGAATACGCCCGGCAAGCCGTCCCATAACCGCTGCGGTAAACCCCGAACCGGTCCCGATTTCCAGAACCCTGTGCCCGGAAGAAAGCGCCAGCGCATCGATCACCCGTGCCTGGAGGTCACAGCCTTCGATGGCTTCACCGCAGGCAATCGGCACCATGCGATCAGACCACGCCAACTGAAACCATTCCGACGGAAGGAAGCTACCCCGTGGGGTGGCTTCCATTGCAGCGAAAAGCGCCTTGTCGCCGATGCCGCGTGCGCGCATGCGCAGCATGAACGCGGCAAAGCTCTCGCGTTCCTGCCCAGGTTCGTTCATGCCAGCGCCTTGGCCAGCTGGTCGCGCACTTCATGCGCGGTCAGATCCAGATGCAGCGGCGTGACCGAGACATAATTGTCCCGGACCGCCGCCTGGTCGCTCCCCTTACGGATATCGGCCTGTTTGCGCCCGAAGCGCAGCCAGTAATATGGATAATTGCGCCCGTCCCGGCGCTCTTCAACATTGAGCCCATGCACCATCTTGCCCTGCACGGTCACGAGCGTGCCCCTGGCTTCCTCAGGCGTGCAGTTGGGGAAGTTGATGTTGACCAGCACCCCCTCGGGCATCGGACGTTTGATCAGTTTTTTCAGGATCGGCGGCGCAAGAGCCTCAGCCGTCGCAAAGGGGATGTAGCGGCTCTCATCGGTGAAATCGTAGGCCTGGCTCAGGGCAAAGGACGGAATGCCAAGAAGCGTCCCCTCCATCGCGCCGGCCACCGTGCCGGAATAGGTCACATCGTCGGCAATGTTTGTGCCATTGTTCACGCCGGATAGGATCAGGTCCGGCGGTGTGTCCATCACGTGCCGCACGCCCATGATCACGCAGTCCGTGGGCGTGCCGCGCAGGGCAAAATGCCGGTCATCGATCTTGCGCATCCTGAGTGGCTCGGACAATGACAGCGAATGGGCAAAGCCCGACTGGTCGGTCTCGGGTGCCACAACCCACACATCGTCGCTCAGCGTGCGGGCAATCCGCTCCAGCGTCGCCAGCCCTTCCGCGTGTATGCCATCGTCATTGGTCAACAGAATGCGCAAAGTCTCAATCCTCTTATGCTTCGATTCTCTCCAGGCCGCCCATATAGGGTTTCAGCGCTGACGGTATCGTGACACTGCCATCCTCGTTCTGATAATTTTCCAGAACCGCGATCAGCGCCCGTCCGACGGCCGTTCCCGAACCGTTGAGCGTGTGCACGAAACGTGTCTGCTTCTCGCCCGCAACCCGATAGCGCGCATTCATGCGCCGCCCCTGGAAATCACCACAGACCGAGCAGGACGAGATCTCACGATAGGCGTTCTGACCCGGAAGCCATACTTCCAGATCATAGGTCTTGCGTGCGCCAAAGCCCATGTCACCGGTGCACAGCACCATGGTGCGGAACGGAAGATCGAGCTTCTTGAGCACGGTTTCGGCGCAGGGCCGTCATGCGCTCATGCTCGTCAATCGCGCTTTCGGCATCGGTGATCGAAACAAGCTCCACCTTGTAGAACTGGTGCTGGCGCAGCATGCCGCGCGTGTCGCGCCCCGCAGACCCTGCTTCCGAACGGAAGCACGGCGTCAGCGCGGTGAAGCGCAGCGGCAGTTTTTCACCGTCAAGGATGTCCTCGCGCACCAGATTGGTAAGCGAGACTTCGGCGGTGGGGATCAGCCAGTGATCATCCCCGGCGCGGAAAAGATCTTCGGTAAACTTCGGCAACTGCCCGGTGCCAAACATCGCATCGTCGCGCACCAGAAGCGGCGGCTGGACTTCCGTATAGCCATGCTCCTGCGTGTGCAGATCGAGCATGAACTGCCCAAGCGCACGCTCCAGACGGGCAAGTTGCCCGGAAAGCACCGTGAAGCGCGAGCCCGAGAGCTTCGCCGCCCGTTCGAAATCCATCTGGCCGAGCGCTTCGCCGATCTCGAAATGCTCCCTGGCCCAGTTGGCGCGCTTCGGCTCGCCATGTTTGCGCACCTCCACATTGTCGTTCTCGTCCGAGCCGACAGGCACATCGTCGAGCGGAACATTGGGAATGCGCGCCAGCGCGTCGTTCAGCGCGGCGTCATGCCGCCGCTCCTCGGCTTCGCCATTCTGCACAAAGCTCTTCAGCGCCGACACCTCGGCCTTCAGCTTCTCGGCGAGCTCCTTGTCGCCGGAAGCCATCGCCTTGCCGATTTCCTTGGAGGCAGCATTGCGGCGCTCCTGCGCTTCCTGAAGTTTCGTCAGGTGCTGGCGGCGCGCTTCGTCGAGCGCAAGGAGTTTCGCGCTTTCAGGGTCCGCGCCGCGCTTCTTCAGCGCTTCGTCCAGCGCCTGCGGGTTCTCGCGAATCCATTTGATGTCGAGCATGTCAGATTTCCAATCGCGGAAGAGATTGCGGTGTACCGCCTCGAACGCGACAGGAAAGCCTGCAAATCTAGGCGGTCGGCTGGTCCGCTTCGTCGGTCTCGTCCTGCGCGGTCTTCTCCTTCTCGCGCTGGCGCTCAACCATACGGGCGGCCCAGATGGCAATTTCGTAGAGAAGGATGGTCGGAAGCGCAAGACCGATCTGGCTCACCGGGTCGGGCGGCGTCAGGATCGCCGCCGCCACAAAGGCCGCCACGATCGCATATTTGCGTTTGTCGGCCAGCCCCGCCGATGTCAGCAGCCCCACCCGCGCCATCAGTGTCGTGACCACCGGAAGCTGAAACACCAGCCCGAAGGAGAGGATCAGCGTCATGATCAGCCCGAGATATTCGGAAACCTTGGGCAGGAGCGAGATCTGCACGGTGTTGTCCGGCCCCACCTGCTGCATCGAGAGGAAGAACCACATCACCATCGGCGTGAAGAAGAAATAGACGAGCGCTGCACCAATCATGAACAGGATCGGCGAAGCGATCAGGAACGGCATGAACGCGCGGCGCTCATTGCGGTAGAGGCCAGGCGCCACGAATTTATAGACCTGCATGGCGATCACCGGAAAGGCGAGCACCAGGCCGCCAAACATGGCGAGCTTGATCTGGGTGAAGAAAAACTCCTGCGGCGCCGTGTAGATCAGGTCCACCTTGTCCGCATCGAGCCCCGCCCATTGCGTCGCCCACTGAAACGGGATCACCAGCAGGTTGAAAATCTGCTTGGCAAAGAAGAAGCAGATCAGAAACGCCACGAAAAACCCGGCAATCGCCCAGATCAGGCGTGATCTGAGCTCGATCAGATGATCGATCAGCGGCGCGGAAGACTGATCGATGTCGTCGTCACGTTCGGCGTTCACGACTTGGCCCCGCTGCTCTTCTTCGCCGGAGCGCGCTTGGCTGCTCCCGCCGTTTTCGTCTTGCTGGCCGCCTTTGGTTTGGCCGTCGTCGCCGGCTTCGTTGCCGCTGCTTTGGTCGCCCTCGGCTTTGCCGCCGTTTTCCGCGCCGTGCGAGGCTTGGCCGTGGCCTTGGGCTTCGCCTCACCCGGCATGCGGGTTGCGCCCGCCTTGGCCGGTTCCGCCGCATGCGGTTCCTTTGACGCCGGCGCGCCAGATTTCGCCGCTTGCGGCTTCATCGCCGCATCAAGACCGGACCGGATCTCCTGCCCCACCTTCTCGATCGGGTTGAGGTGTTTTTTGATCTCGTTGCGCGGATCGAGCTTGCGCGCGTCATCCACCATGGATTTCACATCATCAAGCTCCGCCTCCTTCAGCGCTTCATCGAACTGCTTGCGGAAATCTCCCGCCATAGTCCGCAATTTGGAGGTCGTGCGCCCGAAGGTGCGCAGCATACGCGGCAAGTCCTTCGGCCCGACCACAACGATCAGGACGATGGCGATCACCATGATTTCGGGCCAGCCAAGATCAAACATAGGTCACCGGTAAGGAAAGCAGGAAAAGGACACGCCGCGCAGCACGCTGCGAATCAGCCGGACTTTTTCTTGCTCGGCTTGCTTGCTTCCTTCACCGGTTCATCGGCCTGATGCTCGACCGTCTTGGTCGTGTCCTCGTCATCGTCGGACATGCCCTTTTTGAAGCTTTTAATGCCCTTGGCCATGTCGCCCATCAGCTCGGGGATCTTGCCACGTCCGAAAAGAAGCAACACCACGACGAGCACGATAAGCCAGTGCCAGATTGAAAAGGATCCCATGATCAGTCTCTTTCACCAATTGCCATTGATTTGATTTATGCGCTTTCGCCCGATTGTTCAAACGTCGATTGTTCAAACGTCGATGGCTCAAACGATTGTCTCGCAAACACCAGCACGTCGCTTGGAATGACATTCAGCCATATATCGCGCACGCCCGGCTCCAGATGTCCACAGCGCACACGTGCACGCACGTGATGATCCGCACCGGGTATGGCGAGTTCGAGAAACTCCACCACACCGAGGAATCGGCGCGAAATGATGCGGGCAGGCACCGCGCCGCCCTTTTGATCGACCTGAAAACCGGAAAGCCGCACCGCTACGGTGGCCAGATCACCCTCTTCCATACCTTCGGCCGGAAAACGGCCAAGCGGAGTTTCTACCGCACCGGCGTGAACGCGCCCCTCAAACTCGTTGACCTCGGAGAAGAACCCCGCGACAAAAAGGTTTGCAGGCCGGTGGTAAAGCTCCTCAGCGGTCCCCACCTGCACCAGGCCACCATCCTTCAACAGGGCAATCCGGTCGCCCATGCGCATGGCCTCCTCGGCATCATGCGTCACCACCACTGCAGTGGCACGGCTCTGGCGCAATATCGCCAGCGTTTCAGCACGAACATTGTCCTTGAGCCGCGAATCCAGCCCTGAAAACGGTTCGTCCATAAGAAGAACGGCCGGACGCGGCGCCAGCGCCCGTGCGAGCGCAACTCGCTGCTGCTCTCCGCCGGACAGAACATGCGGATACGCTTCGGCATAACCGTCGAGCCCCACACGCTCCAGCGCGTTCATGGCCTCGTCCCGGGCCTCGCCGCCCGAGAGCGCGGTCAGTCCGAAACGGACATTGTCGAGAATCGTCAGATGGGGAAAGAGGGCAAAGTCCTGAAAAACCAGCCCGATGGAGCGCTTTTCCGGGGGCAGAAAGACATCGGGACCGGCGATTTCCCGCTCATTGAGAAATACCTGCCCGTGGCGCTGGGCCTCGATCCCGGCAGCGATCCGCAACAGCGTGGTCTTGCCGGAGCCGGAAGGCCCCAGAAGGCACAACACCTCGCCCGGCTCTGCCGATAGCGAAACGTCACGCAGTGTCTCACCGCCCGAAGCGTAGGAATGGCTTATATTGTTAAAGGATAGACGCGCAGCAAAGCTGACGCCGGCTGTCCTGCGCGCCGCACTTTGCTTCTTTCTTTCCATGCACCGGTATCCCTGGGTGGATCGCAGGCTGCCCCGGCCCGCGGTCCTTTCGTCAATCATCCTCAGCGAGCGGTGTCAACAGACCAAGCTCCTCGAGGTCGATATCCGTCAGCGGGTCTTCGTCTTCGGTCAGCTCGTCAGGATCCGTCATTGGTTGCGGAACCGCAAAATTCGCCGGCATCCGCGCAGAAAGGAGCCCTGCCCCTCTCAGTTCATCCACGCCCGGCAGGTCCCGCAGCTCCTCAAGACCGAAATGATCAAGAAATTCCGTGCTGGTGCCATAGGTTACCGGCCGCCCAGGGGTACGCCGCCGGCCGCGCATCTTGACCCAGCCCGTCTCCAGAAGAATGTCGAGGGTTCCCTTCGAGGTCTCAACCCCGCGAATGTCCTCAATTTCCGCACGTGTAACCGGCTGATGATAGGCGATCACCGCCAGCATCTCGAGTGCAGCGCGAGAGAGCTTGCGCTGCTGCACGGCGTTGCGGTTCATCAGAAACGAGAGATCGCTTGCCGTGCGGAATGCCCAGCTGTTCTCTACCCGCACAAGGTTCACGCCCCTCTTTTCATAATCCGAGCGCAGCGCCTCAAGGGCCGCCGACAGGTCCACCCCTTCCGGCAAACGTTCGGCAAGGGCTTTTTCATGCACGGGTTCAGCACTGGCAAAGATAATGGCTTCCACCATCCGTTTCGCTTCCAGCAAACGGGATGATGCGGGTGTTTGTACTTTGGTCTGGTCCTGCCCGTCGCTCTCTGCAGAGACAAACGGAACGACATTGCTGTTTTCAGTCATCGGCGTTCTCGAACAATCCTGCAGGCGCCTTCTTGCCGGTACGTATGTAGATTGGAGCGAATGGCTCCTGCTGCCGCAATTCCAGGGCCCCCTCTCGCACAAGTTCTAGAGAAGCGGCAAACGAGCTCGCCGTCGCAGTCGCCCGCTCTTCGGTCGTGGTCATGTAGCGAATGAGAAAATGATCCAGCGCCGTCCAGTCTCCAAAATCGCCGATCATGCGAACCAGTATTCCGCGAGCCTGCTTGAGCGACCAGACGCCACGCTTGGCGATCTGCACATTGGTAACCGCGCGCCTCTGACGCTGCGAGGCATATGCAGTCAAAAGGTCGTACAGCGATGCGGAAAATGCGCTTTGCTTCTGCACGATCACCGGCTCCGGCATTCCCCGGGCAAATACATCGCGTCCCAGCCGGTTGCGATTGACAAGGCGGGAAGCAGCATCCCGCATCGCCTCCAGCCGCTTGAGACGAAATTGCAGAAATGCCGCCATCTCTTCGCCTGAGGGCTCTTCATCCTCCGGCTTTTTGGGGATGAGAAGGCGCGATTTGAGATAGGCAAGCCAGGCCGCCATCACCAGATAATCGGCAGCCAGCTCCAGCCGCATCTTGCGCACTTTTTCCACGAAAGCGATGTACTGCTCCACCAGAGCCAGAACGGAAATCCGCGCAAGATCGACCTTTTGCGTCCGCGCCAGCTGCAACAGAAGATCGAGCGGCCCCTCAAAACCGTCCACATCGACCGTCAGCGCCGGTTCGGAAACACCGTGCGTTTCCGCCTTTGCATCCCAGAGCTTGTCCATGGGAGCCGAGCTGGGAGCTGATTTATCCGCGTTTCGCGCCAAGCGTCATCGATCCTTGTCATCAGGCAACCGCTGCGCAGCACTCCTCGAATTCCGCGCGCGCAGCCAGTTCTTCCGTATCGTCCCCAGGTGCGAGGCAGGCCAGGGCCCGGTTGGCTCTTTCAAGGCTCTTCCCATTCAATTCCGGCGCCTTTTCGGCAACCGCCTGCATTTCCTGCATAATGCCATGGCAGTGAAGGACAAGATCGCAGCCCGCCGCAAGGATTGCTTCGGCACGCGCCGAGAAATCCCCAGAAAGTGCATGCATCGAAACATCATCGCTCATGAGCAGGCCGTCGAAGCCGATCTCCTTGCGAATGATCTCCTCGATCACCCTGGCAGATGTGGTCGCCGGCCCATGTGGATCGATAGCGCGAAAAACGATATGCGCCGTCATGGCCATTGGCAGGTCCGCCAGCGCCTTGAACGGCAAAAAGTCATGCGAGCGCAGCTCTTCGAGGGAAGCCGTCACTTCCGGCAACGCCTTGTGGCTGTCAGCAAACGCTCTGCCATGCCCAGGAATGTGCTTCATCACCGGCAGAACGCCGCCGGCCATAAGCCCTTCGCTTGCCGCCCGCCCGAGTGCGATCACCGCATCGGGATCATGCGAATAGGCGCGATCACCGATCACATCATGGGCGCCGGCCACCGGAACGTCGAGAACAGGCAAACAATCGGCAGTGATCCCATAGCGCCTGAGATCCATTGCATGCAGGCGCGAGAGGAGCCAGGCGGCTCGCAAACCCGTCTGCCGATCCCTGCGGTAAATCTTTCCCAGTTCGGCCGCAGTTGGATAGTTCGCAGCCAGCGGCGGGCGGAGCCTTTGCACCCGCCCTCCTTCCTGATCAATGAAAACCGGAGCATCGGACCGCCCCACGCAATCACGCATGGACGAGACCAGATCTCTCAATTGCCCGGGCTCCTCCACATTGCGCGCGAAGAGGATGAAACCCCACGGGCGCTCATCGCGATAGAAGGCAATTTCATCGGCCGTTAGCTCGGTTCCGGCAGCGCCGAGGATCATGGATTTTGATTCGCTCATGCCCAAAGGATAGCCGGGCATGCAGTTCTGGAAAAGAAAACAAAAAAACCGCCACTCGAACGCGGCGGTTTTCAATGCATTTGGGCGCCATCACTTCGAAACGAAGCAACTGCCTCCCGCCGATTTGAGCTGCGAGCAGAGCCGGATCGCCTCATCCTTTGAACTGGAAGGAATCCGCACCCGATAATAGGTGCCTTTCCCGGCGATATCCGCCTTGACGATGTTCACACCCTTGCCAGTCAGCAGCGAGCCATACCGTCGCGCCATGTCCTGATAGGACTTCTGCGCCGCGTCAACGGTTGGCTGCGAAGAGATCTGGACGGACCATCCATCACCCCCTCCAGAGGTTACCGGAGCTGCGGCTGGTGGTTGCGGCTGCGCTGCCGGCTGTGCGGGCTGGCTGGGAGCCGACGCAACGCGTGCGGCTGGCGCCGGATCCGCCGCCGGCTGCGGCTGGCGCTGAACCGGTGGTGGCGAAGGCCTTGTTGCCGGAACCGGTGCAGTCTGGGGCACACCGGCCTCGGAAGTGCCGGACTCGACGGTTGGCGCAACATTTTCGGCCGTTCCTCTCAACCGCGCATCGGGCGACGTGGTGTTCACCGCCTGTGGTGAATTCACATTTGCCACCTGCGAACCGCCAGCAGCAGGATCGCGAGCCGTGTCGGCGTTGGCAACCGGCGTCTCAACCGGCTCACGCGGAACGATCGTGCCGTCGGGGCGAACGACCATTGTGCGCACACGGCGTGGCTGCATGGCAGTCACCGGTTCACTTGTCGGGGTCGCACTCCCGTTTGTATTCGAAGCAAGTCGCTCCTCCGACTTGGGCACCTCTACCGGCTCCTCGGCCGTCGAGACAAGGCGCTCCTGAACCGGGTTGTTGCCAGCTTCCGAACCGGAAACCCGCTGATAGACCTGATTGTCCTGGTTGGGGACCTGCTGCCCGCCCGGGTTCTCCGGCTTGACTTTCACCGGGCCATCGTCCGCGCGGACAACGACGGGCGCAGAACCATCTTCGCCGCTCCCTCCCAGTGCAAAGAAACCGAGAAGACCGAGCACTGCTACGCCTCCGAGGGCGCCGGCGATCAACGTGGTACGACCGCTTCCGCCTCGACTGCGCCGGGTGGGTGCCACGACATCCGCGTCCCCCGCAAAGGGCTCCGCATCGCTCTCGGTTTCAAGAGAACCGTTCTCCCAGGCCGGGTTGTCGGTGGCTACAAACTGTGGGTCATCCCTCCCGGGCTCCAGCATTGTCGTGCCGGACACACCAGGCGGATTGAACCCGTCAGGAGCACCAAAATCATCAGAAAATGCGGCGTCGAAGTCGTAATCTTCAGCGTCCGTTCCCCTGGCGCCCAACGCTGCAGTCGCGTAGGCATCATTGGGAAGGGAAGATGAAGGCTCATCGTCCCTCCTCAACGGTTCCGGCTCGGGCTCCGGCAGACTTTCATTGTCGCCGAACGCACGGGCAAGCGCACGCTCAAGGTCATCCGGCTCAGCTTCCGGAAAACGCTCGGGCTCGCTCACAAATTCAGGAATGTGATTTGCATCCTCCACTTGAACACGTTCGTTGCCAGGAACACTGACCGTGTCAACGATTGGCGGAGTGTCCTTCTCACCGCCGCGCAGTGAGGGTGAAGACTGTTCGGTTTCGCGCCAGAACGGGATAGAGTCGCCGGTCTCAGCCTGGGCGCTCTCGCTTCCCGTAGAATCCGGCGAACTGGAGCCATCAAACGGGTCCCAGGAGAACTCGGAATCGGATTTTGCGTCTCGGTGCGGTTCCATGGCGTCGTCCGCCACCTCCTCAGCTGCAGACGCCCCCGCACTAAGTTCTTCTTCCAGGCTCGCTGCAAACCCGTGATCGTAAGTCTCGACAAGATCGTCACCGGCGCTCAGGCCCCGAGCCCCCATTGGCGACCGAAGAAGCAAACGCCTGAGGAGAAAGAAATGGATCGGCACTCGCGGGAGATGGCTCATGCGCGTCCTCATCCCTTGCCATACCGTCCGCGTTCATGTCCGAAGATGGAAACGCCGCATCCCCTTCCGGCTCCGGAACGGCCATGGGCATGGCGGGGCCGGAAACAGGCTCGTCTCCATACCCGCGACGCTCGTTCGGAATTTCTGTGTCTTCGCCCGAAATCGATGCATCCAGATCCGCGTCGAGCAGGGCAAAGTCCTGCTCGCTAAACTCGAACACGGCATCATCGACAGGCGCCTCTGGCTGAATGTCGGTCCCGGCATCACCATCGGTTCGGTAGTCCGGAGCCGAAGAGCGGTTGGATCCCAGAGCCAGCGGTTCGGGCACACCGGCCTCTTCGGTGGCGGGCTCGAAACGCAGGCCGCCACCAAATTCCTTGTCGAGTTCATCGGTCATGTCCGCCGTGAGATCGACGGAAGGCTCGAATTCGTCTTTCGTGGCCGGAGCGCCATCCGGCACCGGCTCGAAGCGCCAGTCGTTGGACTGATGCAATTGCTGTTCACCGGCACGGGCAGACGCATCGACGCCTTCCTGGGTGAAATCTGCCAGGTCGCCCAGCAATTCGTTCTCAAGCTCCAGGGCGAGGTCATCGCCCCCCTGATCGATCTCAGCGGCGGAGTTGTCGCCCTGTCGCGGATCGTGCCCCATTATCCGGGTCAGTTCCGCGAATGGGTCGTCGTCCGGGACGACGGAGTTATCCGCACGATGGTTCGAGCTATGATCTGCCATGCTTTTTTCCGCACTCACACTCGGTAGACGCCCGCGACGTCATACAATTGTCGGGTACCAGCGCAATGTGGGCAAAAGGTGACAGACCACCGCATCCCCTGTGGGATACGGTCAACGCATCTCAGAAGGCGCCTCCGCCCCGATCAGCGCAAGTCCGGATGTGAGAACATCGCGAACCGCCTGCACCAGACCCAGTCTGGCGTAGGTCAATTGTGGATCGTTAACCTTAACAAAGCGTAAGTCATCAGTTTCGCTTCCGCGGTTCCACTGCGCGTGGAATGCGCTCGCAAGATCATAGAGGTAAAATGCGAGCCGGTGCGGCTCCATTGCCTGCGCCGCTGTTTCCACCAGCCGCGGGTATTCGGCCAGCTTGCGCACGAGCGCCATCTCGCCTTCGTCGGTCAGCTTCGCCAGCTGCGCCTTCATTTCCGCGCGATCAAACTCGGCAATGCCGAGCTGCTCGCTCGCCTGCCGAAAAGCCGAGTGGCTGCGGGCAGAGGCATACTGCACGTAAAAGACCGGGTTGTCCTTGGACTGTTCGGTCACCTTCTGGAAGTCAAAGTCGAGCGGAGCGTCATTCTTGCGATAAAGCATCATGAAACGGATCGGGTCCCGCCCCACTTCCTCCACCGCTTCGCGCAGTGTCACGAATTCGCCAGCCCGTTTGGACATGCGCACTGGCTCGCCCGCCCGGTAAAGCTTCACGAGCTGACACAGAAGCACGGTCAGATCGACCCGGTCCTCGGCCAGCGCACGCGCCACCGCCTGAAGCCGCTTCACATATCCGCTATGATCCGCACCAAGAACATAGATAAGATGCTCGAATCCGCGATCGAGCTTGTCCTTCATGTAAGCCACGTCTGCAGCGAAATAGGTAAAGTTCCCATCCGACTTCATGAGCGGACGATCGATGTCGTCGCCCACCTCGGTCGAGCGGAACAGTGTCTGCTCGCGATCTTCCCAGTCCTCCGGCTTCTGTCCCTTTGGTGGTGGCAGCTTGCCCTTGTAGACATGCCCTTTCATGGTCAAATCATTGATGGCAGACCTGATCGCGCCACCATTGCCGTCATGAAGCGAGCGTTCGGAGAAAAACACATCATGACGAATGTTGAGAGCGGCCAGATCGCTGCGGATCATGGCCATCATGCTCTCGATGGCCCTCTCCTTCACGATGGTCATAGCCTCGTCAGAGGGCATTTCGAGAAGTCTGGTTGCGAACTCATCGGCCAGCTCCTGTCCCAGCGGCTTCAGATAGTCGCCGGGATACAGTCCTGCCGGAATTTCGCCGATCTTCTCGCCGAGCGCCTCGCGATAACGCACCATCACAGACTGTGCCAGAACATCGATCTGCACGCCCGCATCGTTGGTGTAATACTCCCGCACAACATCGTAACCCGCGAATGCAAGAAGGTTCGCAAGCGCATCCCCCACCACGGCGCCACGGCAATGGCCGACATGCATGGGACCCGTGGGGTTTGCCGAAACATATTCGACATTCACCTTCTCGCCCTTGCCCATCTGCGAACGGCCGTAATCCGTACCCAGATCAAGCATTTCACCGAGCCGCGCCTGCCAGAAGCCATCGCTCAATTTCAGATTCACGAAACCCGGCCCCGCGACGCTCGCTGCCGCGACATCGGGATCGGCCTCGAATGCCGCAGCGATCTTTTCGCCCAGGGCACGTGGATTTTCGCCAATTGCCTTGGCCAGCACCATCGCCGCATTCGTCGCCACGTCACCATGGCTTGCATCTCGCGGCGGTTCCACCGCCACGCGTGAAAGGTCGAGTGGTTCCCCACTGCCGGACCGCAGGCCGAGGGTTTCAATGGTCTTGGCGACCCGATTTGTGAAATCGGCGAAAATGTTCATGGACAATGTCCTGAGAAATGGATCGATTGATCTTTGTCGTCCGCGCAGTGGCAGAATTGCGCTTGCCACTAGCTCAATTCAGGAGTCTGGTCAAACAGGCGTCGGTGCTCCTTGACCGCGTAGGTATCGGTCATTCCCGAGAGGAAATCGGCCACCAGCCTGGCCTTTTGGGCCTCATCGGCAAAACGTACCCCCTCGCCCCAGCCATCCGGCATCTCCTGCGGCCTGTCGAAATAGACATCGAACAGATCCTTCACAATCCGCTCGGCATGGGCGCGCACCGCCACTACCGAGCTGTGGCGGTAAAGATTGGCGTAGAGGAACCGCTTCAGTTGCTTTTCGTCTTCCGCCATACGATCGGAGAAAGCCACGACGGTTGCCCCTGCATCGTGGATGTCGTCAGCGCTGGTGGGCTTCAGCCGTTCCAGGCGCCTTCTGGAAGCCAAAATCACGTCTTCCACCATCACGGTAATCTGGCGCCGCATCAATTCATGCCCCCGCCGTACGGGATCCAGGTCCGGGTAGCGGCTTTCCACCTGTGCCAGAATTTCGCCCGGCAGCCCGACATCCTTCAGCATGTCGAGCGACAGCAATCCCGAGCGCAGTCCGTCATCGATATCGTGGGCATTGTAGGCGATGTCATCGGCGATGGCTGCGCATTGCGCTTCGATGCCGGCAAAGCGCGCCAGTTCCAGATCATGTTGCGCTACGTACTCGAGAATGGGTTGCGGAACAGGGCCATCAAGGCCCTCTCCTGCAACGTCGATCAGCGGACCGTTGTGCTTGACCAGCCCTTCGAGGGTCTCCCATGAGAGGTTGAGACCGTCAAACTCTGCATACCGGTTTTCAAGTTCCGTGACGATCCGCAATGACTGCGCATTGTGATCGAAGCCACCCCATCGTGCCATGCGTTCGTCCAGCGCGTCCTCGCCCGTGTGGCCGAACGGCGTGTGCCCGAAATCGTGCACAAGGGCAATCGCTTCTGCAAGATCCTCATCGCAGCACAGGGCCCGCGCCAGGGCCCGCGCGATCTGCGCGACCTCGATGGAGTGGGTCAATCGCGTCCGGTAATGGTCTCCCTCATGCGCGATGAAAACCTGAGTCTTGTGTTTCAGGCGCCGAAAAGCCGTTGAGTGGATAATGCGATCCCTGTCACGCTGAAATGGCGTGCGCGTCGGGCTCTCGGGCTCCGTGACAAGTCGCCCGCGCGACGCCGCCGGATCGGTCGCGTAGGGAGCCCGTGGCCGGTAGCCAAAGCCAATGTTCTTCAAGCTCGGTTCGCTGTCCATCGTCCGCAACGCCCTGTAAAGCAAGCCATCGGCGGCTCACCATCATCCTGATTCAAACCCGACCGCATTGCTCAGGTTGACTTGCCGCCCGCGGCTTCATACCTATTTCAGGAACACGAAAGCAAGGTGACCGTTAGGACAACCACCATGGGCATGGACGCGGGAACGGATATGAAGAGCGTTGAACTGACCGAAGCGGCGGCGAAACGCATAGCAACCATCCTCAAGGACGAAC
Source organism: Nitratireductor sp. GISD-1A_MAKvit (assembly GCF_040819555.1). Taxonomy (GTDB): domain Bacteria; phylum Pseudomonadota; class Alphaproteobacteria; order Rhizobiales; family Rhizobiaceae; genus Nitratireductor. Next base: position 1,953,125 of record NZ_CP161920.1, on the reverse strand, counting down.
CGGGCAAGATAGCTCTGCGCGTCACGGTGGAGGGAGGCGGCTGCTCAGGCTTTTCATACGCTTTCGATCTCACAGATCAACGAAACGATGACGATCATGCCATAGAGCGGGACGGCGCCACCGTTCTTATTGATGATCTCTCGCTTGTTTATATGGGCGGCTCGGTCATCGATTTCGTCGACGACCTGATCGGTCAGTCCTTTCAGATCAGAAACCCCAATGCGGTTGCCTCGTGCGGCTGCGGAACAAGTTTTTCCATCTGATATTCTCATCACGGTTTTGCGACAGGCTCCGCACCGTCCGTTGCGGTGTCCGCCCATGGCCCCCGTTTCCAATTCCATGACCGGGCACTTGGCCCGGCCATGCGCTGACGTCAGGCGCTTCTTTCCGCACCGGCTTCTTCAGGCAAAAGAAGATTGAGCAGAATTGCCAAAATGGCGGCAGGCAGCAGACCGGAGGTCATGAGGATCTGCGCGGTCTTCGGCAAATGCTGCAGTGCGCCCGGTTCAAGCTGCAGACCCAGCCCGACGGACAGGGAAACCGCGAAAATCACCATGTTTCGGCGGTTCCAGTTCACATCCGCGAGCATGTTGATGCCGGCTGCAGCCACCATGCCGAACATCACGATGACGCCGCCGCCCAGAACCATGATCGGCACCGTCGAAATCAAGGCCCCAACCTTGGGGATCAGGCCACAGAGTATGAGGAAGATCGCTCCATAGGTCACCACGTGGCGGCTCATCACGCCGGTCATCGATATCAAGCCGACGTTCTGGCTGAACGATGTGTTGGGAAGGCCACCAAAAATGCCTGCTATGGCCGTGCCAAGCCCATCCGCATATGTCGCACCTGAAATCTCCTTTTCGGTCGCCTCGCGACCGGCACCCCCCTTGGTAATTCCCGAAACGTCTCCCACCGTTTCAATCGCCGAAATAACGGTCATGAAACACATGCCGATAATGGCGGGCGCGGCGAGTTCGAAACCCCATTTGAAGGGCATTGGTACAGCGACCCACCCGGCATTGCCTACATTGGCAAAGCTCACCATTCCCATGGCAAGTGCCACAACATAGCCGGCGATCAATCCCAGCAGAACGGCTGCTATCGACCACATGCCGCGCGCAAAGAATTTCAGCACAAGCGTGACCACCACAACCACAAGAGCCACGCCCCAGTTTTGCAAACTGCCATATTCGGGCTTGCCGATCAGCGGTACACCGCCTGCCGAATACTGGATGCCCACCTTTATGAGCGAAAGCCCGATCATCAAGACGATAAGGCCGGTCACGAGTGGTGGCAGGGCAAACCGCAGCCGGCCCACAAAGCTGCCGAGAATGAAATGAAACACTCCGCCAATCACCACGCCGCCCATCAGAGCGCCCATGGCGGCCACGCCCTGCCCGGCAACAATGGGGATCATGACCGGCAGGAAGGCGAAGCTGGTTCCCTGCACGATGGGTAATCGACCGCCCACCGGTCCCATCCCGATGGTCTGAAACAGCGTGGCAATGCCGGCAAACAGCATCGACATCTGGATCATGTAGATGAGATTGGGAAACTCCGGCGAGTTCGAACCGAAGCCAAAACCTGCCGCCCCTGCCACGATGATCGCCGGCGTAACGTTGGAAACGAACATGGCCAGCACATGCTGAATGCCCAGCGGAACCGCCTTTACGAGGGGCGGCGTGTAGTCAGGATTTCTTAAATCGGACTGCGATGGACTGCCTTCGGCAGCCGATAGTGTTTGCGTCATATGGTTCCCCGATCATGCTATTAAGATTCTGAAGATCTCTTTGCGAGCAGCATCGGGCACAATCGCCGCCGCAACTATCTATATTTTTTTGAAAGACAGACAGGTTTCGTACTGGAGTTGTGATGATCGACAACTTTCTACCTAAGGAATTTCTTCAGCATTTTCTGATTGGATGACGCCGATCAAACACTTCGGTGGCGCCGCCCCCAACAGCCCGCCACCGTATTCATCCAGTCTAACATGATGACGAAGCCCTGATGTTTTCACTGCAAGCCTTCAAGAGGTCCGCACGGTACCAGTTGATCCGGGCCGGCCTGGAGGGAACCGACCTTGCCCTGCGTACCGGCCTGCCGCTTTCTGCCGCCCACCGCAGCATCATTTTTGCCATGCACCACGTCGATCCGGCACCTGTGGCGGAGTGGACCCCGAACGCCTGGCTGACGATAACGCCCAAATTTCTGGATGAGACCATCCAGACCGTTCTGGCGCAGGGGTTTACCCCGCTGGCACTCGAGGATCTGCCCGAACGGCTCTCGGATGCGCGTGACTCCCGTCGCTATGTGTGTTTCACCCTGGATGATGGTTATCGTGACAATGCACGGCATGCCGCGCCCGTGTTCCAGCGCCACGGTGTTCCCTACACCCTCTTCATCACGGCAGGGTTTGTTGAGCGCAGTCGTTCGATCTGGTGGAAGACAGCGCAGGAACTGGCCCTGACGGCCAAACGGGTGGACCTGTCGTCCTGCGGCATCGAGGAGACGCTTCATCTCGACGGGCGCACCTCCAGGGTCGCGCTGTTCGACCGGCTTTCCAACATGATAACCGAGGCCGAGGACGAGGATGCGGCTGTCGCCATGCTTGACACCCTCGCACGTCAACATGGCATGGATCCGCGCGGTCTCACCGAGCGCTTGACCATGGACGCCGCCGAACTGTCGGCACTCGCGGAGGACAGACTGGCTCGCTTCGGCGCCCACACGCTGACCCACGCCAACCTGCGAAAGGTAAGCGACAAACGCCTCCGATCCGAACTGACCGAATCCGCCGAAAGACTTTCCGGTTATGTCGGAGCAAAGCCGACGACATTTGCCTATCCCTATGGATATCCGGCAGCGGTAGGCGGGCGCGAAGTGACCGCAGCCGGTGAAGCGGGTTTTGCGGCTGCAGTCACGACGCAGCCCGGTTTGCTCACCTCAGGCTCGAAAGAGAATTTCGCCGCTCTCCCGCGTGTGTCATTGAACGGGTTCTATCAACGCCAGCGCTATGTCCGCGCTCTCCTGTCCGGCCTCCCCTTCCGCCTGGCATTTCGCAAGCGCCGGATCTGACCGTCACGATAATCCATGACGGTTTCGGAGACTGGGCGGTTGCGGCCCGTCTCCGACCAACCTAAGAAAGAGCAGAGCTGCGGAAGGGCCCCATGAAGATCGCTACCTGGAACATAAACGGCGTCAAGGCACGCATCGATAACCTCTTGCACTGGCTTGAAGAGTCCAGCCCCGACATAGCCTGCCTGCAGGAAATCAAGTCGGTCGACGAGTTGTTCCCGCGTGAGCCCATAGAAGCGCTCGGGTATCATGTCGAAACCCATGGCCAAAAAGGGTTCAATGGCGTGGCCATCCTCTCGAAGCTGCGTTTCGACGAGGTCAACCGCCGGCTGCCCGGCGACGACAATGACGAACAGGCGCGTTTCATCGAAGGGGTGTTCTCCACCGACCGGGGGGCGCTTCGCGTTGTTTCACTCTACCTGCCAAACGGCAATCCGGTCGACAGTGAGAAATTCCCCTACAAACTGGGATGGATGGAGCGCCTGGAACGCTGGAGTGCCGAACGGCTGACGCTTGAGGAGCCACTGGTTCTGGCGGGAGACTACAATGTCATCCCGGAACCGAAAGACGCAAAGAACCCTCAGGCCTGGGAAGGTGACGCTCTTTTCCTTCCCGAAAGCCGTCAGGCCTTTCGACGCCTTGAGGCGCTCGGCTTCACCGATGCACTGCGCGCGGTCAATGACGAGGATGGGGTCTACACCTTCTGGGACTATCAGGCCGGTGCCTGGCAGAAAAACAACGGCATCCGCATCGACCATCTCATGCTGTCGCCAGAGGCCGCCGATCATCTCGACACGGTGACCGTGGAAAAACACACCCGAGGCTGGGAGAAGCCCTCCGACCACGTGCCAGTGGTGCTTGACCTCAGGCTTTCTCCCGCCTGAGGAGCGTTTCCGCTCGCTTGGCCAGGGCAATTCGGTGTGTGCAAAAGCCGGTTTGTGTCTACACCTTGGGCAGTCGTCAATGCGCCATGAGGTCGGGGATAAGGGCGGGTCTAGGCCTGCCTCATTGGTCCGATCACGGAACAAGTGCTAGAATGCCGGGGTTATGTACGTTTTCATGCAGGCAGGAGCTGTTGCATTGGCCTCAGCTCTCTTGTTCCCGGCAACAACGCCCGTTGCAGCCGACTGTCAGTGTCGCGCCCGGGGAAGCGTGTTCGAACTCGGTGAAACCACATGCTTGGACCTGCCACAGGGCCCACGCATGGCACGGTGCGAGATGGTCCTAAACAACTCATCCTGGACGATACTCGACCGCGCGTGTCTGGAGACGTCGCAATTGCGGCCGCAGTCACAGTCGCAGGAGCAGGTGATGTTGCGGATCCGCCTCGTCTCGCAGGGGTCCCCACGGCCCGCCGGAGCGATCTTCAGTCGAAACCGTTTTCGCGAAGATCATGTGCCAGCGCGATTGCCGTTCGGCGATCCGATTCACCGGCAAGAGCAAATGCTTTTTCCTGCATCGAACGGATCCAGCCCACATCGGCAGGCGCGGCATGATCGATCGCCGCCGTCATCATTGCCAGTCCCTTGACCACCCGGCCGCTTTCAAAAAGGATATGCCCCAGCATCGCCTGGGCGCCCGAGTGTCCTTTCTCGGCAGCAAGCTGGAACCAGCGCGCAGCCTGTTGAACGCTCTGGGCAACGCCCTCGCCATTCAGGAACATCAGACCAACCTGGTATTGCGCTTCCGAATTGCGGTATGTCGCCGCTGCGCGCATGAAATGTTCCTGCGCTGCGAGCGGGTTTGCACGGATCGGGCTGTCCGGAATGCCGGATTTGAGATACTTGCCGAGCGCCACAAGGGCATCGGAAATATAGGTTTCATCCGGGCTTCCCGGACGCACCTCCTGCTGTGCAACAGCGGAGAAGAACTTGAAGGCCTCATGATCGTTGCGGGCAACCCCATCGCCTTCCGCATACATGCGTGCAAGCTTCCAGCGTGCTCCGACCTGCCCGTTTTCCGCAGCGTAGCGATAGGCCTCCACCGCTTCCTGCTTGTCGCCACGCTTGTAGGCGGAGAAGGCGAAACGAAACACGGCCCAAGGGCTGCGCTTTTCGGATTGTTCCTGGATCACAGCGTTCTCGTCGAGCGCATAAGCGGCTACCGGCAGCGCCACAAAGGACGCCACCAGGCCGGCAAGAACAGCTATTTTCCCTGTCTCAAATATCCGCATAACAGTGCGTTTCTTTCTTGGCCCCTGGATGGGTCACCGCCCCGTCACGGGCCGAACCAACAGTCTGGGCGTACTTCCAGATCGCGCCGGACTGATAGTCCGTCTCGCGCGGTTTCCAGCTCTTGGCGCGCTCTGCAAGCTGCTCGTCGCTCAGCGCCACTTCGATGGTTCCATCGACCGCATTGATCGTGATGACGTCACCATCTTCAAGAAGGGCCGATCGGCCCGCCCACAGCTGCTTCAGGCCCCACATGGCCGATACAGAAGCCACGGGTTGCGCCCGAGAACCGGCCATCGGTAATGAGTGCGACCTTGTCGCCCATGCCCTGACCGTAAAGTGCTGCCGTGGTCGCCAGCATCTCACGCATGCCGGGCCCGCCCTTCGGGCCTTCATAGCGAATGACGAGCACCTCGCCTTCCTTGTATTCCCGCGCCTGCACGGCTGCGAAACATTCCTCTTCGGAATCGAAACAGCGTGCCGGCCCCGTGAACGTCAGGTTCGTCATGCCGGCAACCTTCACGATCGCACCTTCCGGTGCCAGATTACCCTTGAGGCCAACCACACCGCCGGTTTTCGTGATGGGATTGTCCGCAGAACGAACGACATCCTGATCATCATTCCACGGAACATGCTCCATGTTTTCGGCAATTGTGCGGCCAGTCACCGTCATGCAGTCGCCGTGCAGATAACCGTGCTCAAGAAGTGTCTTCATGAGCAGCGGAATGCCGCCAGCCTCGAACATGTCCTTCGCCACGTATTTGCCACCGGGCTTCAGGTCGGCAATGTACGGTGTCTTCTTGAAGATCTCGGCCACGTCGAACAGCGTGAAATCGATGCCGATCTCATTGGCGATTGCCGGCAGATGTAACGCGGCATTGGTGGAGCCACCAGATGCGGCAACGACGGCCGCGGCATTTTCGAGCGCCTTGCGGGTCACGATATCGCGCGGGCGGATCTGTTTGGCGATCAGCTCCATCACCTTTTCGCCCGCAGCGTAGTTGAACCGGTCACGCATCTCGTAAGGGGCGGGCGCGCCGCAGGAATAAGGCAATGCAAGGCCGATCGCCTCAGCAACCGTTGCCATCGTGTTTGCGGTGAACTGTGCACCGCAGGAACCGGCGGACGGGCAGGCAGCCTGCTCGATCTCGGACAACTCCTCATCGGAGATCGACCCGACCGAATGTTGTCCCACGGCCTCGAACACGTCCTGGACAGTGATCTGACGGCCGCGATACGTGCCGGGAAGGATGGATCCACCATAGATGAATACCGATGGAACGTTGAGACGCACCATTGCCATCATCATGCCGGGCAGCGACTTGTCACACCCCGCAAGACCAACGAGAGCATCATAGCAATGTCCGCGCATCGTCAGCTCAACCGAATCGGCAATGACCTCGCGTGAAACCAGCGAGGACTTCATGCCCTGATGGCCCATCGCAATGCCGTCGGTAACGGTGATGGTGGTAAATTCCCGCGGTGTTCCATGGGCGGCTGCAACGCCCTTCTTCACCACCTGCGCCTGACGCATGAGCGAAATATTGCACGGCGCAGCCTCGTTCCAGCAGGTGGCGACACCCACGAGAGGCTGGGCAATCTCTTCCTCCGAAAGCCCCATGGCATAAAGATACGAGCGATGCGGCGCTCTGGCCGGACCTACTGTGACGTATCGGCTTGGAAGTTTGTCTTTCGAAATTGTCTTTGCGTCCATAATAACCCCAGCCGCAGCGCGCGGCACTTCTCCTGAGCAGTCGATTGTGTCCCGTGCGCTATCGAGCTTTTTCGATGCGCCGGGTTTATGGCGGGAAATTGGCGTTCCGTCCCGCAGCTGTTTTAACCGAATGCTTATTGAGAAACTGTTGCCAAATGAGCACAGCCAGCTGTGCACAGGAAACACTGGGTACGGACAGGGCGCAAAAGCGCCCCGTCGGACATCGCGGCCTCAGGACCGCGCTTCCTGTTCCTCGCGCTTGCGGGCGACAATCGAGGCAATGATCGACCCGCCAATGAGAAGCACTGTGACCGTGAGGGCCAGTGGTGAAGGGATCTTGATCCAATGGGCGATCAGCATTTTCAGACCGATGAATATCAAAACCAGCGAGAGACCGGTTTTCAGGTGCCTGAAGGTGCGCATCATGCCTGAGAGCACGAAGAACATTGCCCTCAATCCCATCACTGCAAACACATTGGAGGAAAAGACGATGAATGGATCGCTGGAAATGGCCAGAACGGCGGGAATGGAATCGACCGCGAAAATGAGGTCGGTGAACTCCACCGTGACAAGAACCACAAAGAGCGGCGTCATGAAAAGAACGCCGTTCCGGCGGGTCAGAAAGCGCGAGCCCTCATACTCCTGGGTCACCCGCCCCGTCCGCATCAGAAGTTTTACGATGCGGCTTTCGCCGGGATCCACCATTTCTTCGTCCGAGGTCATCATCTTGAACCCCGAGAATACCAGCAGAGCGCCAAGCGCCATGCCAATCACCATGAACTGATCGACCAGTTTCACGCCCGGCACGATGAGCGAAAGTCGCATGACGATCGCACCCAATATGCCATAGAAAAGCACGCGATACTGCGCTTCGGACGGTACCTTGAAATAGGTGAAGATGAGCGCGATGACGAAAATGTTGTCGAGCGACAGCGCCTGTTCGATCAGATAACCGGTGAGAAACTCCGCACCGCGATCCTTGCCGCCGAAATAGAAGACGCCCATGGCGAAAACCATGGCGAGAGCCACGTAACCGGCAACGGTTTTCATTGCTTCGCGCGTCGTTATGACGTGATCCCGGCGGTGCAGGACAAAGAGGTCGAAAAACAGGATAGCAGCCACAAAGGCCAGGAAGCCGGGCCAAAGCCAGTCATGCATTGTCATGGAGAGATACAATGTTTGCGCCGCGTTCGCGCGTTGTCGTTCGATCCGACATCACAGGCAACGCCTTGCCTGCCAGAGGGGCCCGGATCGGGTGACTGCCTCTATGTGCGGCAAAAATCGCGGCAAGACAAGCCCGCGGCCTCGTCACGGGCCTCAAGCCATGCGAATTTGCATGGCGCACTTCGCCTCCAGAAACGAAAAGACCCGGCCGAAGCCGGGTCTTGCAGTTTCGCTTGCTCCGCCAGGAAACGGTTAGAACTTGACCTTGTAATTCGCCGAAATGATTCCGGCCCAACCCGAATCCACAGAGTTGCCGGCCTCGTTGCCCTTGGTGGCGTCCGCGCTCGTCAGATAGGACAAGGCGCCTCCAAAACGGAGCTCACCGCCCAGCGCGTCCTTCATGCTAAGCCCTGCAGCCAACAGCCATTTGTCTGTACGGAAATCATACCCGGTCGAAACACCCCGGTCCCACTGAAGGCTTACCAAGCCCGAGACATTGTCCGTGAATGCGTGCCCTATGCCACCGGTCACTGTCCAACCATCGCGCCAGAAATACTGGTTTTTGCTCGCAGTCACGCCGACAACAGTCAGATCAAGCGTTTCGTTCACGGACCAGTCCGTCCACCGAACCGAACCGAAAGCAAGCCAACCGGGAGCTATGCCCGATTGCACCTTCAGCTCCACGCTCTGGGGAAGCTCGCCATTGCCCATGGCTGTCACAGGCACAATCCCCGCGAGGGGGTGCTGAAACGTTCCGCCGCCGGAGGCATCATGCGTGGTTCCCGACCGGTACATGAGTTCGGTCCGGAACGCGATATCCGGGATTTCATAAGCCACGCCGGCGCGCCAACCGACGGCATTGCTGTTCAAATCAATATCGAGAGCGCCTCCGGCTCCAACAAAGTTGTAGTCGAAACGCTCGATGAAGGCTCCACCCAAGACGGCAAGACGCCCCTTGGGCATGTTCACGAACGCAGCACAGGTCGCGCCGAACTCGGTCACGGTGAAGGTCTCGGAGACCTTGAATGCCGGCCCGAAAGCCGATGCATAAGAAGATGCCGCGCCGTAAACGTCAGTATAGGTCCCAGCACACGAAAGGTTGTCACTGAACTTCAGCTTCACCGCCCCTGACGGAATGACGTAGGTATCCAGATAGTCTGTTCCTACGAGCGCAGGGTTGGTCGATTTGGAGAACTTCTGCGTCGGAGCGACGATGATCGCCCCCGCGCGCATGTTGAAGTTCCCATCCTCATAAAGAATGTCGGTGTCAGCCGTGCCGCGCGAAAAGCCTCCCGCCTGTGCAGTCCCGATCGCTGCAGCCAGAATCGTAGACGCAGAAAGAATGCGAACTAGACGCATGTGATCCCCTCTCCTCCATTTGCTGATATCAAGAATAGCAGCGCCACAGCGAACCTCAATCGCATCAGCAGGTCATCGGCAGGCTTCACGCTTACGTGAACGTAATACACCTATCGGATAAGCCCGCTGCCACCTTTGTTTCGAAGGTCAGGCGAATGGAGGATGCCTTGAAATCCCCCTCAATTTGACACATTCCCCCCATCCCCCTGCCCAAAGTCGGCGTGCGTTGCACAAAAACAACACTGCCGGGGATTTCGTTATTCTGTCATGTACAGGGGCGCGTTTACCGACCCAAAGCCGACAAAATCACGGTGACTGACGAATCAGAAGCAACGAAAAAACCGCGCCCGCTTTCTGGAAAGCGCGCGCGGCTCATCCCTGTCAGGATATTAGAAAGCTTTGCAGATCAGACCTGCATCAACCTGCTTCTTTCACCCGTGCCAGTGCCTGTTCCAGCCTGCCCCTGGCATCTGCGAACTCTGCCAGCTTTTCGCGTTCGGCTGCCACGATCTCCTGCGGCGCCTTGGCGACGAATTTCTCGTTGCCAAGTTTCTTTTCAAGGCGCTGCATTTCAGACGTCACCTTGGATATTTCCTTTTCCAGCCGCGCGGCTTCCGCGGAAAGGTCGATCAGGTCACCCAGCGGAAGGCAGAAGGTGGTATCGCCGAGAACGATCTGAGCCGAGCCCTTCGGCACATCTTCGGAAAATCCAATTTCACCCACCCTCGCGAGACGTCGGATGGCTGGGTCGTGGCGCGCAATGCGGGCGCGCGCGCCCTCATCGGCTCCAACCGCAATCAATGGCGCCTTGGCGGAGGGTGGAACGTTCATCTCCGCACGCACTGACCGCACTCCCGAAACCAGGTCGACCAGCCAGTTGATGTCTGCGGCGGCATCCTCGTCCTCAAAATCTGGAGTCGGCCAACGGGTCAGAGCCAAAACGCGATCGCGCCCGGCTTCCCCCCCTGTGTGCGCCCACAATTCTTCCGTCATGAAGGGCATGATCGGATGAAGAAGCTTGTAGATCTCGTCCAGAACATACGCCGCGCAGGCGCTGGCTTCGGCTTTCGCCTCTTCGTCGTCCCCGGCGAATACCGGCTTGAGAAGCTCCAGATACCAGTCGCAGAAAAGGCTCCAGACAAAGCGGTAGGCCGTGCCCGCGGCGTCATTGAAGCGATAGGTTTCAATTCCCTCTGTCACGCCTTTGGCAGCCCGGGTCAGTTCCGTCAGGATCCAGCGGTTGATCGCTAGAGTGGCGTTTTCGGGGCGGAAGTTTTCATCTCTCTTGACGCCGTTCATTTCGGCGAACCGCGTCGCATTCCAGAGCTTGGTGCCGAAATTGCGGTAGCCGGCAACGCGCGCAGGGTCGAGTTTCACATCGCGGCCCTGCGCGGCCATGATTGTCAGAGTGAAGCGCAGCGCGTCCGCCCCATATTCGTCGATCAGTTCCAGCGGGTCGATGACATTGCCTTTCGACTTCGACATCTTGGCACCGGACTTGTCGCGCACCAGTGCGTGAACATAGACCGTGTGGAACGGCTCTTCGTCCATGAAGTGCAGGCCCATCATCATCATCCGGGCCACCCAGAAGAAGATGATGTCGAAACCCGTCACCAGAACCGAGGTGGGGTAGTAGCGCGCAACCTCCGGTGTCTTGTCCGGCCAGCCGAGAGTCGAGAACGGCCAGAGAGCCGAAGAGAACCAGGTGTCGAGTACATCCTCGTCGCGCGTCAGGATTTCTCCCGGCTTGAAATTTGCGAGCTTCTCCTCGACCCAGGCCTTCCACGGTCCCTCATGCGAAATATAGTGCTGGATCGCCGCCTCAAGCGCGGCTTCTTCGTCTTTCTCGACAAAAACCTGACCGTCCGGGCCATACCAGGCCGGAATCTGATGCCCCCACCAGAGCTGGCGGGAAACGCACCAGGGCTGAATGTTCTCCATCCACTCGAAATAGGTCTTTTCCCAGTTTTTGGGTACAAAGTTCGTACGGCCTTCGCGCACGGAGGCAATCGCGGCTTTCGCCAGCGTCCTGGCATCCACATACCACTGGTCGGTGAGGAAGGGTTCGATGGGCACGCCGCCACGGTCACCGTGCGGCACCATGTGCTTGTGAGGTTCGATCCTCTCCAGAAGGCCGGCCTCCTCCATCATCGCAACAACCTTCTTGCGCGCCTCGAAGCGGTCGACGCCATCAAGCTCTGCAATCGTGCGGGCAAGCGGCGCGTCGGCCCCTTCCAGCCCCTCCAGAAACGCCTCATTGCCCTTCAGCGTGATGGTCGCGTCCGTGGCCATGACGTTGATCTGCGCCAGATCGTGCCGCTTGCCGACCTCAAAATCGTTGAAGTCATGCGCAGGGGTCATCTTCACCGCGCCCGTACCCGCCTCCGGATCCGGATACTCGTCGGCGACAATCGGGATGCGCCGGCCGACCAGAGGCAAAAGCACATTCTTGCCCACCAGTTCCTTATAGCGCGGATCGTCAGGATGAACCGCAACACCGGAATCGCCAAGCATCGTTTCCGGACGCGTCGTCGCCACAACCACATAGTCACGCGTCTCATAGCCATCCGGCTGTCCATCGGACGGACGCCAGTTAACGCGGTTGCCCTCTTCGTCCAGCCTGTAGGGATACTCATAGGTCAGCCCGTCGGCAAGCGGATAGCGGAAATGCCAGAGATTGCCGTTGGTTTCGACCTGCTCAACTTCAAGATCCGAGATCGCCGTCAGAAGCTTCGGGTCCCAGTTGACGAGGCGCTTGTCCTTGTAGATCAGTTCCTGTTTGTAAAGCGAGACGAACACCTCGACGACCGCCCTGGAGAGGCCCTCATCCATGGTAAACCGCTCGCGTGACCAGTCGCAGGAAGCGCCCAGCCGCTTCAGCTGGTTCATGATCGCACCGCCCGACTCGGCCTTCCACTCCCAGACCTTGTCGACAAATTTTTCACGCCCCATATCGCGGCGGTGCTGGTTCCTGGCCTGAAGCTGGCGTTCAACCACCATCTGCGTGGCGATGCCGGCATGGTCCATGCCGGGCTGCCAGAGCACGTCCTTGCCCCGCATGCGCTCGAAACGCACCATGACGTCCTGAAGCGTATTGTTGAGCGCATGTCCCATATGCAGCGAACCGGTCACGTTGGGCGGCGGAATCACGATCGTGAATGGCTCCGCGCCGCTCTCGGCTCCGGCACCCGCCTTGAAGGCTTCAGCCTTTTCCCAGCACTCTGTGATTTTCGGCTCGACGCTCGCAGCGTCGTAAGTCTTTTCAAGCATGAGGGTTTCCGCGCTTTGGCAATTCCGAAAAAAGTGGAACCCTGTTTCGTTCGGAACTGCCTGGAATCAACACATTGGCCGTACCGTCATCCTCACTGGAAAACGACGAAACGCCCGACCAGCAATCTGGTTCGTTCACAGCACGGTGTAAAGCCGAAGGGTCAGATCAAGTCAACCGCAAGGGAGCGCGGCCTAGCCGCCGCGCGCAATCCGTTCGATCTCTTCGCGAACGAGACGCTCGACAATCGTCGGCAGATTGTCGTCCAGCCAGTCCTGCAGCATCGGTCGCAGCATTTCTTCAGCCACCTGGCCGAGATTGCGACGGCGGTTCGCCTCAAAAGCTTCGTTCAGTTCGCCAAACGCTGCCGCCACTTTCCGTCCTGCATAGTCCGAAACGATGCTCTGCCGGGCCGCATCCTCGGAGGCCGCGGTATCTGAGCCCTGTCGTTCGGGCTGTGCCGCGTCGTTCTGGCCGGCGACCTGATGCCCGGATGCGTGTGGCTGCTCCAGCCGGGACTGCGCGGCCTGCACCTCCGCCAGTCGCTGAACGAGGTTCCTGTCTATCGGCGCCGCACCACCGTCACTGGTATCGAAACGTTCACTCGAAGCAGGTTCACCCGCTCCGTTCTGCAATACGGGCCGCTCTGGTGCCTCGCGCAATTCCGCCCGAAAACTCTCCACATCACCGGAGTGTCGGGCTGCCGTCTCGTCACTCGATCGGGTGTCCCCTCCGCGCTGTTCGCCATCCGGAGGCCAGCTCTGCTCCTGTGAAGGATTGGCATCCTGTGCCGCCTGCGTTCCGCGGGGCTGACCGGTTTCAGATGCGCGAGCGGTTTCTGCGGAGCGCTGCGAAGGCGCATCATTGTCTTCGATGATGCGCCGGATGGACGCCAGAATTTCTTCCATCGAAGGCTCGCGCTGATTGCCGTTCGAAGTCAGCGCTTCGACTGCTGCTTCCATCTTCTGCGCCCCGAAACCTTGTGACATAGTCAAACTTTGCCGCCTCTAGCTGTGTCCGTCCCACAGAGCGTTCATCAAACGAAAAGATTTTTTCGCCCGGGCATCCATGCAGACGGTCGAATCACACACAGCAAGCGTATCGCAGGGCGGAGCTCATGAGAATCCCCACGCCCCGCCTGTTTCGGGTTGCACACAGGAATGCCGGGTCCTGCAGGGCCCGGCATTCCTGTGTCAGTCTCGGTTGAACCTCAAAGCGCACCAGCTGGTGCGCGGCTGGACGCAGATAACGCTGATCAGCGCCCGTCTGGCGTGCGCAGACCGTACCACTTGTCCTTGACGGCCTGGTAATGCTCCTCGGGCCGGTACTCGCTCACCTGCAATCCCAGACGACTGGCGGAAAGTCGCCCCGTGGCCGAAAGAATGGCAAAGCTCGCCACCACGATGTCGCGTTCCGCGCTCACCTGGTTGATCCTGGCATCGATCACGTCGGCCTGCGCATTGAGAACGTCCAGTGTGGTCCTCTGCCCGACATTGCGCTCTTCCACCACGCCGTTCAATGCCAGCTGGGCTGCCTGTACAAGTTCACGGTTCGCCGCAAGAGATTCGCGAGCAGCCTGATACTGGCTCCAGGCAGACACGACGGCCGCACGGACCTGATCCCGGCTCACATCCAGATTGATTCTCGTCTGGCCGAGCGATTCCTTGTTCTTGCGCACCTGTGCTGAAGCCTGCCCGCCCTGATAGATGGGAACGGTCAGGTTGAGCCCGATACTGGCGGATTCGCCAGATCCGCTACCGCCAGGCGTGGAGCTTTGATAAGAATGCTCAAGGCTTACCGAGCCGGAAACCTGAGGAAGAAACGCTCCTTCCGAGGATTTGACCCGGAACGAGGCGACATCAATCTGGTGCTGCCGCGCCTTGATGACAGGATGTTCCGACAGGCCAAGCGCAAGAGCGCTGTCGAGGCTGTTGGGAAGAAGCTTCGTCGGCGCCCTCGCCGCTTTCAGATTCTTCGGCGCATCGCCAATCAATTGCCGGTAAACGGCAGAGCTGGAGGTTACGGCCGCACGTGCCGCACTCAGCTGCGCCATTGCCGCCTGACGGCGTGCCTGCGCCTGCGCAACATCGGTGCGCGTCCCCTCACCCACCTCGAAACGCGAACGAGCGGAACGAACCTGCTCTTCCAGAAACTCGAGATTCTGCGCCCGTAGTGCAGCAATCTGTCGATCGCGAATCACATCCATATAGGCGCTCGCGGCATTGAACAGCGTATCGAGCTCCTGATTGCGCAAAGCCTCGTTGGCGGCTCTTACGGAGGCCTCGGCCGCCTGAACGTTGTTGCGCGTCTGGAAACCGTCGAAAATCGGCTGCGTCAGCGCAATGCCGAACCTGCCCGTACGAATGTCCGTCCCGTCATTATGTGTGAGCGAGAGAGATGCCGTGCCCTGAATGCGAGGACGCATGCCCGATTTGGCGATCGCGACGTCCTCGTCGGTGACACGGACTCCTGCACGCTGCGCATTGAGCGTGGAATTGTTCTGATAGGCCTTCGCCAGTGCGCCCATCAGGGTTTCGGCGGAAGAAACGACTGGTGCCGCAAGAAGTGCTGTCGACGCAACAAGGGGAATCAGGAAACGGTGGTAAAATGGCACGATCTGTCGACCTCGGACTGTTAATGGCAGCCGCGTCCGTCAAGAGACACCACCACCCCGACTATATGCTCCGGCATTTCAAACCGGCACCCACGCCCGGGAAACCTGATGCTCACCAGTTCCCCACCCCCGTATCAGGCGCTCTTTCAGGACTCAGACGTTACATCAATCCCTTGATCAATTCCGTTGCAAGAAAGTCACATACAGAGCATCAAAACACGAAACCCGGCTTGCGCCTGAACCCTGGAAGCGGGCGAACGGCCAGATTGAACGCCACCCGGCTGGAAACCACACCGTCATCCTTCACGTAGAGATGGGCCTGTGCGGCGTTGCCTTCGCCGATCACGACGACAAGCCGGCCGCCGTCGCGCAGCTGTTCCAGCAGGCTCTGCGGAACCGAATCGACCGCTCCGCAGATCACGATCACATCATAGGGAGCATCATCAGCGTAGCCGGCCGTCAATGCTCCGCCGACAACCGCAACATTGACACAACCAAGTTCCTTGAGCGCCTCGGTGGCCATTTCGGCGAGGGTTTCATCGCTTTCGAGCGCAACCACGAAACTGGCAAGACGCGAAAGCACTGCGGAAGAATAACCGGTTCCCGCCCCAACGGTCAGAACCACATCGCTCGATTGCACGTCCGCAAGCTGGACAAGCTTGCCGAAGGCAGCCGGCTCCATCAGATAGCGGGGACCGTCCGGCGAAATGGCGACTTCGATGTCCTCGTCAATATAGGCATGCGCCTTTTTGCGCCCCGGCACGAACATCTCACGCGGAATGTCCCCCATGGCATCCAACAAGGCGACACTGGTTACGTCGGAGGTCCGCAATTGCCCCTCCACCATATTGGCGCGCTGCTGGGAGAAATCGATTGTCATATTCTGGTTCCCGATGGATGATTTCTGACTGTCAGGACCAAGGTTCCCAGTCAGCTGAAAACAACGATTTGTGAGGTTGCTAGCGGGTGCCACGCGCCCTGTCAATCGCCCGACGGAAGCAAGAAGACTATCCCTGACATGTACGCGGCAGGGAACGTTCGGTTCGAGGCAAACCAGACCGGAATCGCCTCCTGCAGGCACCGGGTGCTCTCTTACGGCGGCAAGGGAACGAACTCTTCGTCATCACCCTGCGGAAGGTCGAACAGTCCCTCTCCCCAGTTCTGTCTGCGCCAGTCTTCCTTCGCAGCTTCGATCTTGTCCCGCGAAGAAGCGACGAAGTTCCACCAGATATAGCGCGGGCCGTTCAACGTGGCGCCGCCCAGCAGCATCAAGCGCGCGCCTTCGCCTCCCGCCTCCACACAGATCGGGTCTCCCGGGCGGAAGACCATCATGCGCCCCGCCTCGAAGATCTGACCGGCAACGCTGATGCTTCCCTGAAGAATATAGATACCGCGATCCTCATGGTCGTCCGGTAGCGGAAGCCGCGCCGCCGCTTCCATGGCGACATCAGCATAAAACATGTCCGTATAAGTCGTGGCCGGCGCCGTCTGCCCATAGGCGCGGCCCAGAAGGAGTCTTAACGACACCCCACCGTCACTCAGTTCAGGCAGTTCGGCTTTCCCGTGATGCTCGAAATAAGGGGCGGCGTTTTCTGCGGCTTCCGGCAGTGCCACCCAGGTCTGTATCCCCAGCAGGCTGTGCGCCCCCTGCCGCGCAGCAGCACTTGTGCGTTCGGAATGCGAGACCCCGCGCCCTGCCACCATCCAGTTCAGTGCGCCAGGACGAATGATCTGGTCGGAGCCGATACTGTCTCGGTGGTGAAAATCGCCACGAAAAAGATATGTCACCGTGCCCAGACCAATATGCGGGTGCGGCCGCACATCGATGCCCTGCCCGGTCAGAAATTCCGCTGGGCCGGCCTGATCGAAAAAGATGAACGGCCCGACCATTTGCCGGCGAGGCGCCGGCAGGGCACGGCGCACCTCAAAACCGCCAATGTCCCGCGCACGCGGAATGATCAACGTCTCGATCGCCGCCGCATCCACATCATCGGGGCAGCCGGGTGTCAGTGCAGGATTCCAGCTCATCAAAACGCTCCGTTCACGCAACGACCTTTCAAATCAAAACTAGCATGTCTGAAACATTGCCGGAATGCAGAACCTTCCACTGAAACGGGTTTGAACCGCCAGGGGACGCGGAGGATGGTGCGAGCCTTTTATCCATTTGCTTCACGACCGCATCACGAAGGCGTGAACGGCAATCCACCCTGAACCTCCCACCGTAGTGCTGGCTGCAAGGAAGACAAACCTCCGGGCAACAAACCCGGAAACCACAAGGGGAAACCTCATGACCTCCAAACTGAAGATCGCAGCTGCCACGTTGTTGCTAACCGTTTCTGCAGCAACCGCGCAGGCCAAAAACATCGTGGAGATCGCCGCCGGCGACGAACGCTTCTCAACGCTCGTTGCAGCAGTGAAAGCCGCGGGGCTTGCCGACACCCTGTCCGGCCCCGGTCCCTTCACCGTCTATGCTCCAGTCAACGACGCTTTCGAAGCGTTGCCCCCCGGCACCGTGGAAAATCTTCTCAAGCCCGAAAACAAGGGGCAGCTTACCAACGTGCTGCTTTATCACGTCGATGACCGCAAGCTGACCGCCAACAAGATCCCTGCCGGCTCGAACTATTTCAAGCCGCTTCTTGCGAGCGAGCGTCTGTGCATCACGCGTGGGTCGGGCGGCGTCACGATCGCCGATGGCTCGGGTGACGTCGCCAATGTGGTCATCGCCGACATTCAGGCCGACAATGGTGTGATACACGTAATTGACAAGGTGCTCCTGCCCGGCAAACGCCCGGCTTGTCACTGAGGGGGACCGTAAATCATTCTCGCAAAGAGGCACCGGAAGCGCTGCTTCCGGTGTCCCGGGGCGCCAGAGCGCTTCTGGCGCGGACACCCGGACCGGCATGACAGAGCTGCCGCTGCAAACGGAATGCAATCTTCTTCATGAATCTGAAAAGGGAAAACTTGGAGGCCTCGCCCGGAATCGAACCGGGGTGCAAGGATTTGCAGTCCTCTGCGTAACCACTCCGCCACGAGGCCCAGCCGCAAGCGGCGTCGGGCTGTTCAATAGGTTGCAGCCCCTGTTCCGTCAAGCGCTCAATTGGCTTTGTCAGCCAAAATATAACAACCCTGCTCCATGATCGCAGCGTGACCTGACAGTGGTATCATTTTTTCGCGCGCCTGCTCCACCACAACGCCAGTTTTCGCCTGCTGCGCCGCACGCCTGCGAGGTCATAGGAAAGAATCAACAGACCAAGTGGAATCATCCAGAAGCCGAGCACCGGCAAAAACCCGAAAACACCTAGGACTACCAGCCCCGCTCCGCCGGTGATTCTGGCGGGCTTTGAGCGGGGAATGGGGATTCGCCGGCCCATAAGCGAAACCGAGGGGCCCTGCTGTCTTTGTCCCCGCGCCTCAGGGGAATTTTTCGTCATTGTGCAGTCTGCCAGGCCATCAATCTTTTGAAATGCTCACATGTTTCGCCATTATAGGTCGTGCATATGCGGTGCAAATTCAGCCAATGCGAGACCCCGCGCTAAAAAAACCGCAAAAAACACATTTGTCGCTTTGCAAATGCGAACTTCGTTTGCTATAGGCTCGCTCACTCGCACGAGCACAGGCATTCCCCGGTAGCTCAGTGGTAGAGCAACCGGCTGTTAACCGGTTGGTCGCTGGTTCGAATCCGGCCCGGGGAGCCACTTGCTTAAGCAAGAGCGTTGTTTTCCAAGGAAACTAAGGTTATCAGTCTCCCTCAAGGTACACCCGAAGGTCCACTACGGGGTACCCAAGATGCTCATGACCATTCCCTATCTCCAAAAACGCGGCAACCATTGGCGCTATCGGCGCAAGGTTCCAACTGCACTTCGACCTATCATCGGAAAAGGTGAGATCGTCATTCCGCTAGGAACGACAGAATCCAGCGCCCTACAACGGTATGGGAGAGCCCATGCTCAAGCAGAAAAGCTGCTAACGCAGGCCGCAAAGCCTATACCTGCCCCGCTATCTCCTACAGCTTTGGACCTTTTCAGGGCCGCTCACAAGGAGGTGGAGGCTATGGGCTTTAACCCATCTTGGGGAGGCACCCTTGAGCCGGACGATGGCGAAAGCATTGCGCGTGATGTGATAATCGACCAGATCATCGACCGGTATAAGCTCGATGAGAATGGTGACCCGCTGAACATCAGCCCCCGCGACCTTGCATTGATTCGTGCCCTTGGGTCAGGCACCAGAGATACCCCTCCGGCTCCCACCTTGGAGGATGCGAAGCGGCTCTATCTGGCCGAGGCCGTGAAGGATAACGAAAAGAGACGGCAACAGCTTGACCTGATCTTTCGGCTTGTGTCCGATGTCGTGAAGCTAGACCGGCCCATTGTCAGCATTCGGCGCGCTGATGCCCGGGAAGTACGCGATCATATGCTGGATGGCCGTAGCCCTGCTTCGGTTGAACGCTACCTGAATACGCTCCGAGCCGTGATCAACTTCGCGATAAAGGAGATGGATCTAACGGGCTTCCAGAATCCGTTCATGGGCCTGCCCACAGGGGACAAGGAAAAGGCAGTCCCGGACAGGCGTAAACGGGATGTATTCACCGACGATGAACTTGCCCGAACACGCGCCTACATCCTATCCAATGCCCGCCATGACATACAACTAATCTGGCGACTGATGCAGAACACGGGTTGCAGATTGGCCGAGATAACCGGGTTGCGGGTTGAGGATGTACGGTTGAATGACGTAATCCCCCACATTGCAATCGAGTGGCACGAAAAGCGGCGCATCAAAACACTATCCTCCCACAGACTGGTACCCCTCTTAGGGGATGCCCTAGATGCTGCACGGGAAGCCCTGACCTCCACAGCAAACGGTGAAGCGGTCTTTCCCGCCTATTTCAGAGAACGTGGACCGGATAGCGCATCGGCTGCCCTTGGCAAGTATGTCAGAGCTTGTGTCACAAACAGGAAGGTGACCACCTATTCACTGCGCCACCGCATGTCCGACCTGCTCGACCTCGCTGGCATCCCCGAGGCTGACAAGGAGCTTGTTCTAGGCCACACCCGGGGCAAAGAAGGCGCGAACTACGGAAGCGAAGCCGCGCGCCTCCAGCGGGCGCATAGGGCACTTGAACAAGCGTTGAGCTATGGCAACAAGGCCGCACCCAGAGGCAAGCACTAGCGCAGCACTTAGCGGGCGCATAGGGCGACTACTCGGGACTTCCTCCGGCAACCCCCATGCGTCCCCTTGGGAGCTTCCCCCTGCCGCCTGTCGCGGGCGGCATCATCATCACCATGAACACAACGGAGGTATCCAATGCGTGATGTTCATCATCGTCTTGTCCCCTCGGCTCTGGTCAAGGTGGCCGACCTTGGCCGAGACATTCGGGACGCCATGGCGGAAGCTGTCAGCCGCCATGTCGATTTCTTCCATGACGGATGGAAGCCAAGGGGTCTGTTCCTGCGCCTGCCGTTCACCAGTATCAGCATGTGGCTAGAATGGTCGCCAGTCTCGGTAGGCTGGGGCTATGCGGCCAATCCGCCGAGTGACCGGGAGGTTTACCTTGGGCGTGTCAGGGGCGTGGTTTCGGTCGGGTAGATAGATGGTTTCCCTGCAATAGGTTTTTCGTGCTGCGGTGATAACCGTAGAAAGGCGTTGACGGGGATGGGTAGTAATCCCTCGCCTTGTCACGCTCACGCGCCCACGGTCACCCCCGCAGCACGCTATGGCTGTTTTGCCGCGCGCTCTTGGTTCAACTCGAACAAGCGCGCCAAGATTTCGTCATCTGACAGATCGGCAGGCCAGCCATAGGCCGCCGCTACGGCCTCATCCAGCGCCTTGTGGGCGTGCTGTAGCCATGCGGGACGTTCGTTGTAGAGATTCGTCAGGGTCCGCTTCTTGAGCTTCTGTGCGGCTTCCTCGTTGATCGGCAGGATACGGTCAGGGTAGCCGGGGACCACCTCGGGCTCCCGCTTCACGAGGTCGGGCGGGTTCAACCAGTTTTCCCGAAGCTCGTTGAGACGGGGCCGCTGCCGTGGCAATGGCGATGGCGTGAGGGTTATCGGCATAGTCCGCAGCCGGGATGTCCGGGGTCAGTCCCTCGGGGAACGGAAAGGTTTCGAAGGTGGTCGTGGGTGTGTAGCGCGGGTCGTTGCCTTTGCCGAGCCATGTCCCCATCCGCAGCGACCAAAGCTCATGAAAGCGGGAATGAAGGATGCCGAAGGTCGTATCATCATCCCGCAATGTGACCATCAACTGCGCATCAGGCAGGATGCCTTTCGGAACAAATACAAAAATTCGATGCTTCGATACGGCAGGGGTTGCGATACAGCGCGAGAGGAGAGGCAAGGCATTTCTCATTGCGGGCCTCGGGCCACCGTGTAACCACCATTTCTCAACCAACACTGGGTTGCGATTTCTCAGCCGTTCTGGCTTCACGTTCTGGAGTACATGCAGGAATGGTGCTTCAAACTCTGAGGCTGCCGATTCGGCCATTGTCATACCAAAATCAATGATCCAACGGTCAGCAGGGCGTCCTGCGACATCAGCCCCGTTCCAAACCGGCGAAAGCACCTCCGCATTCTTGCGGCCATTGGGATTTGTTGGTTCCAGCAGCATAGTGCGTGCAAGGTTTCCATCGATATCAAATGAGCCGATCTTTTTTGAGCCGTGCAGGCATACGCCTCGGTTGGCTGCCAGCTTGACAGCTCTTGTCAGATCGACCGCCTTAGCAGTGAGATCGGCATAAATCTCAGGAACAGGATGCCCATTGAGCCTTATTTGCCGCGTTCTGGTATCGAAGCAGATTATCGATACGCGCACTGCTGCCCCATCAACTACCCAGCTTTCATCTGACCAGGCTTCGAAGAGTTGCGCCTTATTGAGAGCACGCTCAACCACTCTGCGATTGGCCCCGCCACGGATACTATTTGTAACCACCAACCCAAATGCGGTAGTTTTCCCTGTTTCTAACGCACTGCTTGCCTTCTCCACCCAATAGCAAACCAAGTCAGCGCTTCTGGGAACCCGTTGCAGGTACACAGTTCGAAGAGCTTCCGATTCTGCTTCCCCCAGACGCCCTATAAGCAGGCGGTCGCCCAAGAACGGTGGATTGCCGATAATGGCGTCCGCGTTGGGCCACTCGGCTTCCACCCATCGCCCCGCTTCGTCGCTCTCTCCCGGCACCCACGTCATCAGCGCGTCACGACATTCAATTGTCTCCAACGGTTTCAAGATCGGGTTCCCACTGGCAGCGAAGCCGTTCTTTAGCATCCACTGAATTTCGCCTATCCACACCGACACGCGGGCAAGTTCGGCGGCATAGGGGTTGATCTCGATACCCTTGACCACCTCCGGGCCAATCCTCGGAAACCCCCTCGGCAGCCCCAAGGCTTCCGCTTCGACCTGCGCCCGGTGCTCCAAGTCCTTCAACGCCCGGAGCGCGAGATACAGGAAATTTCCGGAACCGCAGGCCGGGTCGAGGACGCGGAAATCTGCAAGCCGTTTCAGATGCGCGTCGAGAATACCTTGCGCTTGGTTTCGGGCCTTGGTTGCGGTTCCCCCCTTCGATGACGCAGCCTTATCCATGAGCGCCGTGATCTCGGCCTTGGCCTTCTCCCATTCTGCCGTCAGCGGTTCCACGATGACCGGGTTGATAATCATCATGATCTTTTCCCGGTCAGTATAGTGCGCGCCAAGCTGGCTGCGCTTGTCCGGGTCTAGGCCGCGCTCGAAGAGCGTTCCGAGAATGGACGGGTCTACATCACCCCAAAAGTGCTTGGCCGCCCGATGGACGATGGCGATTTCCTTCTTGTCCAGCGCGAACACGAGGTCATCGTTGAAGAGGCCGCCGTTGAACCACGCCACCTTCTCGAAGCCGATATGGCCCCCGGATTTCATCGCGGTGAACAAGCTGCGGGCGAAGCCCTCGAACTGGCTGGGGTCGTCCAGTGCCCGTTCCAACATCCGCATGAAAATGTTGTCGGGCAGCAACTTCACGTCTTCCGCAAACATGCAGAACACGAGCCGGTTGATGAAATGAGCCACCTGCTCGGGATGGTGGCCACGCCCGCGAAGGGAACGGGCAAGCTCGGCAAACTCCCCAGCGACCTCTTCGGTTAACTCCTGTCGGGTCTTTGTAGGGCGCAGCGTCTCGGGGTCGGACAGAGCAGCCTTGAGCCAGCCGCGCTTTGTCGGGTCGCCAAGATCGGCAATCGCTATCTCGTAGACCTTGGAGACAGAGTTGGTCCAGTTGGTATGGATGCGGATGGTCGTGCCTATGTCGGAGACGATCAGCAGCGGTGGGTTGTCGAGGGCAATGGCATAGCGTTGAAGCTGCGCAAACGCCGTGTCGAGGTTTGCCTTGGTCCCCTTGTATTCCCACGCGAAATGACCACGCTTGAACACGTCCGCGAAGCCGTTTCCGCCCGTGGTCTTCGATGCACCCACCTCAAAACCATAGTCCTTGCCGGTCGGGTCAACATCGGCAGGGGTCGGCTCATCCAGCATCCGGCACAGATCAAGGAAATGCTCCTGTGCGGCTGCGCGTTCCTTGAGAGATGAGTTCAGCCATTTGGTGATGAATTGTTGTGGCGTCATGCAGTGCGGGAGCTTTCGTAGGCGTTCTTGCTGGCACGAACCATATGCCGAGCGCAGGAGACACGGCAAGCTATTGCTCTGGCCGACCATCGGGTTGTGCAGCCGTGAAACTGCAATCTGGAATTACACCCCACAATTGGAGAGACACGTGCCCTCGGCCTGCGGGTCGGGGACGTTCTCCATCGCCAGCGCGATCATGCGCAATCGACAACCGATAGGACTACCATGCTCAACGATACGATTGAACAGAACCGCCTGACCTGCTCCCTTGGTGACACCAGTGACGGGCAGGAGACGGAGGACACGCTGGCCGCTGAAATGCGTCGCCTTGAAGCGTTACTCACAGACACCAGCCCGATGCCCGACCGCATGAGAGCTTCGGACCTTATTGAAACTGAACTGTTTCAGGTGCGGGCCGGTATCTTCACTGCCCACGTTGAAAGCCTATGCCGTGCCCTTGCGCACGAAGGCGACCTTCAACCCCTGCTCGTTTTGCGACGCGGGGGACAGGCGTTCCTGATCGACGGACGGCACCGGAAGCGGGCCTATGAACAGGCAGGGCGCGGTGACAGCGTTCCCGTGGTCGAGTTTCAGGGGACGCCACAGGAGGCGCTTCTGGAAGGCCAGCGCGTCAACAAGCTCCACACACTCGCCATGACGAAGGACGAGCGAATGGATTGCGCGTGGAAGCTGGTCAAGCTGGATGCGTCAGGGGCGTGTCGTTACACGCTCAAGCAGATCGCAGCGGCGGGCGTCAGTGAGCGACAGGTGACGTTCATGCGCCGGGTGCTTCGGGAGCTTGATGACGGCTTTGAACACGTCCGTTGGAAGACCGCCCAGCGCGCCCACAGCAAGGCACCGGGACGGGAATACACCGACGATGAGATTGAGGAAATGATGGAAGCGGAAGCCACTGCACTAGCCGACAGGATGGTTCGGGTGTTTGGGACGAGGTACGCCGACAGGCCGGAAATCCTTGCTAGGGCAATCGAGCAGTATGCGGGCCGCAGGACGCCGGAGCTTGCCCGTATCCTTGCCGAGCGAAGCCACAGCGATACGGAGGATGAAGAGGATGAATTCTTCGATTTCTAGCCGCTGACATAGCAAACGTTACGAGTGGCAAATTGCCACTTTTGGCGGCCGTGGAGCCGCGTTTCATCCCCGCCGGGTGCTTCCCCTTGGGCGCAACATAAGGCCGCCCTATGGTCGCAGCAGGGGCGGAGAATGGGTGTCCTGCAACGGGCGGAACCCGGCTTGTTCTTGGACAAAAATTCGAGACGGCAATCTGATTACTGGATCAACCGGGTTCCCCCCTCTGCCCCCGATTTTTTGGCGTTTTGCCGGGACCATGTTGCCGGGAGAACATGCCCCCACCCCCTCTACCAAACGCCACGGTAAAATCCTGCCGGGGAATTTCGTCCTTCCCGGCCACGGTGACGATAGGGCGTTGCGGACGGAGGGTAGCTGGCCGGAAGGCAGACCACCCTCAACCCCATCGTGACCATCAAGGACGGCAAGGTGTTTGCCAATAGCCGTGACGTGGCGGAGTTCTTTGGGAAGCAGCACATGCACGTCCTTCGTGACATTGACGCCCTGATTGAAAGCGCGCCGGAGGCATCATCCAATTTTGGATTATGCCCCTATCAGGCCGTGGCGGGTGGCCGCATGTATCGCGCCTTCGACATGACCCGAGACGGCCTCACCCTGCTCGCCATGGGCTTCACAAGCCGGGAGGTTACGCGCGTCCGAAAAGGTATACCCACAAGCGACAATGATAGCGGGACGCTTTCTGTCCGATATGGATTGACAAACAAATTATCGGACGATATTCCGATTTTGTCTTAAACCTTATCGGACAACGGGAGCTATCCATGAAAATCGCCTATGCTCGTGTTTCCTCCACCGGCCAGAACGAAGCCGCCCAAGTGGACATTCTCAACCGCCACGGGGCGGAAGAGATATTCATAGAGAAGGCCAGCGGCACGTCACGCGATGGCCGCCCCAAGCTGGCCGAAGCCATCAAGTTTACCCGCAAGGGAGACGTGTTAATGGTGACGCGGCTGGATAGGCTGGCGCGTTCCGTGTCGGACCTCCACGCCATCGCGAAGGAATTGCAGGCCAAGGGCGTTGACCTTGTGGTCACGGAACAGAACATAGACACCACGACCCCCACAGGGCGGTTGATGTTCAACATGCTCGGAGCCATTGCCGAGTTTGAGACGGACCTTCGGAAAGAGCGGCAGCTTGAAGGGATTGCCAAGGCCAAGGCCGAGGGGCGCTATAAGGGCAGGCCCGTGACGGTCGATGGTGACGGCATAAGGGCAGCTTTGGAGGCAGGGGAGAAGCCTTCGGCGGTTGCCAAGCGGTTCAACGTGGCGCGGTCTACAGTCTACCGCGTTATGGCCGAGGCTGCATGAGGGTAGCCGCGCGCTTATTTTGGCTTGTCGGTGAGGCGGGGCGTATCTATTCGTTTTGTGCTTTAAGGTCGCCCTACTTGACAAGGAGGTACACTGAAAGTACCCAGTGTGGTACACTAATCATCAGGTGGCCTTGGGATAGGCCTTCGATAACCCATTGGATTTAGACGCTTAATTTTGAAGCACGTCCCCAGTTGGAATATGCCGCCGCACCGGCCCGGGGAGCCATTCAGTTTCTGTACAGCCCGGAGACATAGGTAACAGATTGTACCTAAGACATGGGTGACAATCTCGTGCCGAACGGGTTGTCGATTGTTTGCAATGTTCTCTGCTCCAGGTCGATATATCCCAGATCATAGTGCATGAAGCTGATCAGCCAAATGCCATCATCCACCTCCTTGATTCCAAGCCTCTGACCGGCCATGACGGTCGAGACGTTGATCTTCTTTCTTGCCATGCAGATGCGACCGCATGCGGTGACGAGGATATCCTTGTCGTGGAAGGGGTATTCCACATCCGGCAACCCCTGATAGGCTCTTGAAGCAGGCGTGTAGAGCTGGGCTGGCGTTTTCATATTGAGGGCTTCGTGTGGCCGTTCCTGGTTGAACTCGCTGACGAAGTCGTCGAAGCGGGCCTGCTGCTGAAGGGTGTTCATGCCAGGCGGCCGTGCGGTCTCCTGCTTGAGGGTCCGGTGCATGCGCTCGTGGCGTCCGTTCTGTTGCGGGTGGCCCGGCCTGATGCGCTCGATGGCGATCCCCAGTCTCAACCAGAATACGGACAGCTTCGACAGGTTGTAGAGCCCGTTGGGGCTGGCAAAGGGTAAACCGTTGTCGGTGCGCATCGCACCCGGCAGACCGCGCTCCTTGAACAGGCGCAGGAAGGTCTCGATGACCGGCTTCTCCTTCGTGCTCTCAAGGGCTTCGCAGGAAAGGATCATGCGCGAATCCTGATCGGTGACCGTCAAGGGGTAACAGGTGCGACCGTTGCCGAGCTTGAACTCGCCTTTGAAATCGGCGCACCACAGATCGTTCGGGAGAGTGGCTTGCGACAACGGCGTGCCCTCGGCCTTCATCCGCCGCCTGAGGCGCGCGCGTTTGACCAGACCGTGCCGGTCGAGCACCGCATGCACCGTGGACTTGGCCGGAATGCGCACGTCGCCGGCCAGCTTGCGGACCAGCAACTCGCGTATCTTCCTGGCACCCCAGTGCGGCTTCTCGCGCTTGCTCTCGACGATCAGCTGCTCGATCTGCTCGGGCAACTGGTTGGCATAGCGCACCGGTCGCCGTGAGCGATCACAGAGCGCATCAAGACCTTCCGCCCTGTAGCGGTTGAGGATCTTGTAGCCGGTCTTGCGCGAAATGCCGAACTCCCGGCACACATCGCTCATGCCTTCTCCTTCCAGAAGGCGGGCGACAAAACGTAGACGTTCTTCCATTACCGAACTTTCTCTCCACGGCATCAACACCTCCCGCAAAGCGAAAAGTGTTACCCATGTGTCCGGTACGTTCCGTCACCTATGTCTCGGGTCGCTCATTCTTTTTGATCGATCCTGCTTTGAATAACCGAGACGTCTGAGTGTCTCGGTGTGGATCAGCTGTTTGCGCACGCATCCGTCACCTGACCAACAGCGTTCCTTCCAGAACACACAACGACCCGCCGAAACGACTGCAACATCGCGATGTCACACGCTGTGCAGCAACATCCTTTTACTGAAAAATCACTGTAACGGTTACATGCCTGTCATTGCACTTTCCGCTGACAGCACCATCCAATGAAACTCCAGTTAACTTTTTTTTAACCCTTCCGGCCACGCCGTTCCGTTCACCGCTTCTGGTACTGGGGTTTGCCGAGATGGCATCGGCACAAATCGGCGCTGACCTGGCCATATGGCTAAACCAGTTCGTTTTGCGCGACGGGAGCACAGGATGTTGAAGGTAGGTTTGGTGACGATCAGATACCTGTTGAACTCACACAGCTGCTCCTCGTCCTTGAAGCTTTGCAAAGCTCGGAAAAGCTCGCCGACGGTCAGCGGGGACAAATGGTGTGGGAAGCAGCGCGCAGAGATGATCCACCGGCGCCTGCGCACTCTCTTCCTCGTTATATTCTCAGTTCTGGCCGCAGCGTTGGCAGCCCCTGCTCAAGCACAGATCCAGAGAAATTTTATCAATCTCGGCTTCGAATCGCCGCGTCTCTCATGCCCCACCGGGCAATTGACCAGCACATGGGTCCCGGGATGGTCTACCACCCATCCAATTGCTGATGGGAACTGCGGATCTCCACGAGGACGATTGATAGAATTGTGGACAAGCGGCTTTCAGAGTGTTTTGTCGCGTGCGGGAAGACAGCACGCCGAGCTGAACGCTCATCAGTTCTCGCGCATCTACCAAACAGTGTGCCTCCTGAATGGAGACCGCGTTAACTGGGTTTTCAGCCATCGTGGCCGCTCCGGTTCCGACTCCATGGATTTCAGGATCGGAAGTGCCAGCCGCGTCGTTCGCGCTACAACCAACACTGCCGGAGGGGGCAGCGCCTCGCATTGCAGCAGCTCCGCCAACATCACCGACACCACATGCAGGTCCACCCGGGCTGGCACATGGAGAGACTATCAGGGCAGCTTCACCTGGAATGGCCCCACAAGCCTCCAGCAGTTCGGTTTTGCCGCCGTGTCCACTGCCAGCGGGAGCACTGGCGACGGCAATTTTCTTGATCAGATCCAGCTCACGATCAGCCCGCTGGTGGAGTTTTTGCAACAAACCACCAGCCATGCCGAAAGTGGCACCACTTCAAATCTGCCGCGCATCAGATTGAGCGGGAATCTACGGGCGCCGATCTCGGTCATGGTGAGCGTCGTGGGCGGCACAGCAGTGTTGAACGACGATTTCACGACCCCAAGCGGAACACCGGAATTCACCGTAAACATCCCTGCCGGAACATATTCTGGGCAACTGTTCAATCTCGGCGTGACCGTCATCGAGGATGCGGAGCAGGAGGAGGATGAAACGATCGAGTTCGAGATCCTGCCAGGTGCCAATTACCGGTTGAGCAGCACACGCACCTGCGGCGCCGACCCTTTTCAGCGCAGCACGCACACCATACTTGAAGAAAGCGTCGAAATCACGAAAACCGGAACGCACATTGATGCAAACGGTAATGGGCTGCCGGATGCCGGAGAAACCCTCTCCTACGATTTCGTCGTCTCCAACACCGGGTCGGTGGATCTTTCGCAGATCTCCGTTGCAGACCTTTCGCCGCAAGTGATGGTGACAGGCGGCCCGATCAGCCTTGCAGCGGGCGCTTCCAACGACACGGCCTTCAAAGGCACCTACACACTCACCCAGGCGGACGTTGATGCAGGCAGATTCGAGAACCAGGCCTCCGTCTCGGGGAGAGTGCGTGCCACCGGGCTGATGATTTCGGATCTCTCTGATGATCCAGACAATCCCGCGGACGTCGATACCGAAGACGATGGAGAACCGGATGACCCCACCATTCTGGAACTTCCCTCTTCCCCCGCTTACACACTCGAAAAAAGTTCCACAGTCATCGATGTCAACGGAAATGGCCGACCGGATGCCGGCGACAAGATCGACTACACATTTACTGTCGAAAACACTGGCAATGTCACTTTGAGCAACATCACTGTGTCTGATGCCCAAGTGACGTTCTCAAACGACACGCTTGCGACACTCGCGCCGGGGCCGATCCGATACAAGCATTCGCGGCACCTACACGATCACCCAGGCCGACATGAATCGGGGCAAGATCGAAAACAGCGCCACGTCCACCGCCTCTCCCCCTGTAGGCGCCCCCCTTACCGTCGACTCCTCCCCGCCTGGAGGGGAGCCAGGCAGTCCGACAGTGACGGAGCTCCAGCAGGAAGGCGAAATAGACCTCCTCAAAGAGGCCGAGCATCAGGACACAGATGGCGATGGTGTTGTGGAGAAGGGCGAAAAAATTCTCTATCGTTTTACTGTTGAGAACATCGGCAATGTGACGCTTACAGACATCTCCGTCGAAGACGACAAGGCTGTCATCACCGGAGGTCCACTGACCAGCCTGCAGCCGGGCAGCCACGATGCGACAACCTTCACGGGCGAGTATACGATTGCACAGGAAGACGTGGATGCAGGCTTCCTCGAAAATGTGGCCATGGCGAAAGGGCTCGACCCAGCCAATGTTGAGGTGACCGCCAGATCGCACGGTCCGGGCGGTGAAGCGGGCGATGCCACTTCATTCGTGATTCCGAGTTCCGCCGCTCTGCAACTTTTCAAGACCGGCTCGTTCGAACCGGCTGACGATATCAATGGAAACGGGTTCCCCGACCCTGGAGAACTGGTGCGATTCAAGTTCAAGGTCGTGAATTCGGGCAATGTAACACTTTCGAACATCACGATAAACGACCCGGATGCGAGTATCGCAGGCGGGCCCATCGCCAGCCTGCCCGCTGCCCAGTCCGATACGGTCACCTTCACCGGAACCCATGTTCTGACCCTTGACGAGGTGAATGCAGGACAGGCGATCAACCAGGCCACCGTTCACGGTGTCGCCCCCAACGGCACAACAGCCAGCGATCTGTCGGACGATCCGGAGAACACGGCGAATGAAGACATAGAGGGAGACGGTGAACCCGACGACCCGACGGTCGTCCGATTACTGCAAAACCCGTCGCTTCTGGCTGAAAAATCGGGCAGTTTTCAAGGCGCACCGAGTGGGACGGCCAATCCGGGTGACACGATTCTGTACCAGATCACGGTCACCAATACCGGTAGCGTCACGGTCTACGATGTTTCACCGATGGACCCGGGACCGACGTTTGGAGGAAGACCGGCGACCGGAACCCTTACCGCATTCTCTCCCAACAAAGTCGACCTCGACCCTGGCGAAAAGGGGCACTTCTCCGCGACTTACACATTGACCTCAGAAGACCTTTCCAACGCGCAGAACAGTGAAAACGGTGTTCAAAACTCTGCGACGGCAACTGGCACGGGGCCGAAAGGCCAGAATGCAGAGTCACCGCCTTCGGAACCGGCCACGGTGACACTACCTGGTTATCTCATTACCAAAATCGCGGACGTATCGGAGGTTCAACGTGGCGAATCGCTGTTCTACACAATCAGTTTGAAGTCCATCGGGCAGACCGTGCCGACAATGGTCGACGTCGTGGATGAGATTCCCGCTTCTTTCGTCTACGCACCGGGCAGCACCACGCTGGACGGGGAGGTTCTGACGCCCGAAATCGAAGGTCGGAGGCTCATCTTCAGGAACGTTACGCTTCAGCCGGACAAAGAGAGAGAAATCAGGCTCGAGTTCAGCGTGAGCCCCACAGCCGAACCCGACAGCTACACCAACCGGGGCCTGGGCAGAAGAAGTGGATAGGGGCATCGTTTCAGGAATCGCTTTGTCGACCGTCAAGGTGGTTTCAGAAGCACTCTTCGATTGCAGCGCTCTGCTTGGAAAAGTGTTCGACGACAAAAATCAGAATGGCTATCAGGATGACGGAGAGCCCGGAATTCCATCTGCCCGGGTGGCAAGTGCGAAGGGGTTGCTCATCACCTCGGACGCGCAGGGTCGGTTTCATGTTCCTTGCGCAGACTTGCCAGATTCACGTATCGGCACCAATTACGCGTTAAAACTCGACACGCGCTCCCTTCCTTCCGGTTATCGCCTAACAACGGAAAACCCCCGCGTGGTGCGCCTTACGAAAGGGAAGGCCAGCAAGTTCTCCTTCGGAGCAGCCATCGGTCGCGTCGTGCGCCTCGATCTTGCCGACCATGCCTTCATACCCGGGCAAAAGGAACTCAGGTCCGAATGGCTTGCCCAGATCGAGAATCTGATCGCCCTGCTCGAAAAAGAGCCCTCCGTGCTCCGCCTGTCCTATGCGGGTAGCAGCAGGCGGTTGGGACAGCAAAGGCTGAAAGCGATACGCCGAACCATCGAAAACGAATGGCGCAGGGCCGGCGGCCGCTACAGACTGGAGATCGAAGCCAGGGTACAGCTTGTCGGCAACCGGCCCCGTAAGGTCAGGTTCGAATAGGCAGCGTCGAGTGCCGGAAACCTGCGCGGCCGGTTCCATGGACCGGTCGCTTCGCACACCTTTAGCCCACTATCCAGACCTTCCCGCCCCTCTCACCGGCTCCCGATGATCAGCTGTTGAAAAGCTGCTTCGTGTTGCGTGAAATGCGCGGGAACGATTTCGAGCGTCGCAGATTATCGTAACATAAAAAAATTCGAATGCCTTGTCGGGCGTTCCGGGACTGGCGGGTACAATGGCACACAACATAAAGGACGGCTCCCCCGATCAAGATGACAGGGCGAACGTTTTACAAATTTCTCTCCCGGCAGATATCATGGCATTCGTCGACCGACACCGGCATGCACAGAAGTTGACGCCCTCGCGTGAGGAGACCGTCATCGCGGTCCTGCGCTCCTGGGCTGGTGGAAAAGACTACTGGAAGGAGATACAGACTCCCGCCGGGGGACTGCGTCCCGAACAGCTCAACGCCACCAATGACGATTGAACATATCCGGTGTCTCCTCGATGATTGAAACGGAAAGCCACGCCCCGATTATGGTGCTTTTCCGAAACGATCTGCGCGTCTCCGACAATCTTGCTCTTTGCGCAGCGGCCGCAACCGGGCGGCCCATCATCCCCGCCTTCATCCTTGACGAGAAAAGCGAACAAGCCCGTCCCGTGGGTGGAGCCCGGCGCTGGTGGCTCCACCACAGCCTCGCGGCATTGGCGGATGATCTGGAGCGGCTCGGCCCGCGCCTGATCTTCCGCAGTGGAAAAATGGCCGAAGTGGCCGTATCTATCGCGGTTGAAGCGGGTGCAGGCGACGTTTACTGGAACCGCCGCTACGAGCCTGCCGGGATGGCTGCCGACGCCAAGATGGCGACCGCACTTCAAGAAAACGACATTGCGGTGGAAAGTTTTTCCGGACACCTGCTGCACGAGCCCTCCCGCCTGAAGACCGGCTCAGGGCGGCCCTATCGGGTGTTCACGCCCTTCTGGCGCACACTGCTTGAAAGCCTCCATCCCCGTCCGCCCGCCGATCGCCCCAAACAGCTCAATCCATGCGATATGGATGTTGCAAGCGACCGGCTCGAAGACTGGGAGCTACTGCCGAAGACGCCCGACTGGGCCTCCGGCCTGCGGGAGACCTGGAAGCCGGGCGAAGCGGGCGCTCATGAAAGGCTTGCCGCTTTTCTCGAAGAAACCGGCGACGGCTACCACACCCGGCGTGATCTGATGGGAGAGACAGGCACTTCTGCCCTTTCCCCTCACCTTGCCCACGGGGAGATCACCCCATTCCAGATCTGGCACGCACTTGAAGACCCCGGCTCGATGTCCGGCGAGGATGTTCAGACCTTCCGAAGAGAACTCGGATGGCGCGAATTCTGCTGGCACCTTCTGTTCCATAACCCGAAACTGGCAACGGAAAATTTCAACCGGGATTTCGACGCGTTTCCCTGGCGAAAAGACGCGCTGGCCCTTCGCCGCTGGCGTCGCGGAGAGACGGGTTACCCGGTGGTCGACGCCGCCATGCGTGAGCTTTGGCAGACCGGCTGGATGCACAATCGCGCCCGGATGGTTGTCGCTTCGTTCCTCATCAAACATCTAGGCATACACTGGCGCGAAGGCGAGGAATGGTTCTGGGAAACGCTGGTTGATGCCGATCCGGCAGCGAACGCCGCCAACTGGCAATGGGTCGCGGGTTCGGGGGCCGATGCCGCCCCCTTTTTCCGGATATTCAATCCTGTTCTACAGGGTGAGAAGTTCGACCCGAAGGGCCGCTACGTGCGCCAGTACGTTCCCGAAATCAGCACACTGGACGACAAGAACCTTCATACCCCCTGGAGAGCCCCGAAAGAAGCGATGGAGACGGCCGGCATCGAGCTTGGCAAAACCTACCCCCGGCCCATGGTCGACCACAAGACCGCGCGGGAGCGTGCTCTGGATGCATACAGGTCGGTGAAAAACCCGCCTTCGTAGCGCAGCTCAGCCCGTCCTGCGGGAAACGAAATCGGCTGCCATGCGGATTTCGCGCATTGGCCGCACCTTGGCCGTGCACGCATCGTAGATCGGGTGGGCCTTGTAGGCGGCCAGGGCAGCCTCGTCGCGAAATTCCGCATACACGACAACATCGACTTCCGTCCCGATCTGATCGACCTTGCGATTGATACCCACCTCGAAAAAGTCAGAATGCGGGATGTCGGCAAGCACGCCAAGTCCTTCGGCGATCTGCTCCACATCCGCCTGATCCTTGGCGCTGAAGAAAACGATATGTCGAATCATAGGCGGCCTCCATTACAACTGCGCGCGCAACTCGCTTGCCTGGCGCCCCGATGTCAATGTGACATCGGATAACCTTACCGGAATCATCGCTGTAGCATTACCTGGCAAACATCTGTTTCCAAACCAGGAAAACAGACCGCGACACCCGCATATGCAACATGTATCCTGCTGCGCCAACGCTGCGACCGCAGCAGGCCATATACCGATGGAGACCTGTTCCCGAAAAGGGTTCAAACCCGGAGTTTCAGGTCGGGCTCACCAGCACCAGCGCCGATGCGGCTGCTTCGTCAGGAACGTGCTATGGTATGTCATGTTCTTCATCGAAAGCCCCCTGTCTGCTTGCAGGCATGCAACGGGTCCGCTCGAGGACACATGACGGGCCATCGCTGCAGGCTTCCACTCCCATTGCGCGGCCAGCGTTCCCATCGGCTACAATACGAACCTGCCACGTCGTGGAAAGAACAGCCTTAAGGCAGGGTATCCGCCAGGCTGCATGTCGTGCGAGTGATTTCCAAGGAGGCATCCCGTTGACCGAAACACCAGATGGCAAAGGCAAGACACATGCTTCCCCACCTTGCTACATGCACGAAATCGAAGGTGAAGCTGCACCATCAAGCAGGGAGCACTGGCCGGAAGTTCGCCGCTGGCGCAAGGCCACACGCGAGCGTTTGATCGCGGAACGCCTGGCCATTCCTGCCGTCGAGCGAAAAAACCTCGCCGAAACCATTGCGCACAAACTCGACCGCCTGATTGACGATCCCTCGGAGCGTGTGGTTGGACTTTACTGGCCGTTCCGTGGCGAACCGGATCTGCGTGCCTGGCTGGCTTCTCTTTATGAACGCGGTGCCGCCGCGGCACTGCCGGTGGTGGTTGCCAAGGGCCGCCCCCCTCGTCTTCCGCTCCTATCGTCCCGGCGACACACTGGAACGCGGTGTATGGAACATCCCCGTGCCCGCCCATGGCAGCCAGGTCATTCCCGATATTGTCATCTCACCGCTGGTCGGGTTCGATCCCGGGGGCTACCGGCTTGGCTATGGAGGCGGTTTCTACGATCGCACGCTCGCCGTCCTGCCGAAAAAACCCTTGATCATCGGTATCGGTTACGCCTTCTCCAGCTTGCCCACGATCTACCCGCAGCCGCACGACATCCCGATGGATCACATCGTCACGGCAGGCTGATGGCTGCCAGACGTTCAGACAAACTGCGGTTTCAGCCCCACAGCGGTGCGGTCCACCACTTCGCGCAACGCAAAGGCGGAATTGATCTTGATGACATGCGGCATGCCTGTCAGCCATTCCTTGTGGACCCGCTCATAATCCTGCAGGTCCCGCGCAGCAATTCGCAGAACGTAGTCATACTCGCCCGACATCAGATGGCACGACACCACATTCGGACAACGCTGCACCGCGGCTTCGAACTCGCTGAGCGTGCGCTCGAACTGCCCCGACAGCGAGATATGCACAATAACCGTCACGCCATGACCGAGGGCTGCATTTGACAGCCTTGCGTGGTATCCCTTGATAACTCCGCTCTTTTCAAGATTGTCGAGACGGCGGGAACAGGCCGATTGAGATAGCCCTACCTTCTCTGCCAGAGCGGAATTCGAGATCCGACCATCTTTCTGGAGAACCTCCAGAATGGCGATATCAATCCTATCAAGAGCCATTAATCGAATTTCCTCCCACATAAACTCTATTTTACGCAAAAAATAACGAAAATCTCGCCACAACGCAAACATCTTCGCAAGGACGTTCCGCATTTTTTGTGGTCTCATCCATTGAGCCAG
Organism: Nitratireductor sp. GISD-1A_MAKvit; assembly: GCF_040819555.1. Taxonomy (GTDB): domain Bacteria; phylum Pseudomonadota; class Alphaproteobacteria; order Rhizobiales; family Rhizobiaceae; genus Nitratireductor. Next base: position 1,916,671 of record NZ_CP161920.1, on the reverse strand, counting down.
GAACATCGCAAATCGTTTGGAGGAGACACGGATGCGCGTCGGCTGCCCGAAAGAGATCAAGAATCACGAATATCGCGTCGGCCTGACGCCCGGATCGGTGCGCGAATATGCAGCGCATGGACACGAAGTGCTTGTCGAAACCGGCGCCGGCTCCGGCATCGGTGCCGACGACAATGCCTATCGTGCAGCCGGTGCCACCATTGTCCGCTCGGCAGAAGAGGTTTTCGCCAGATCGGACATGATCGTCAAGGTCAAGGAACCGCAGCCATCCGAGTGGGTGCAGCTGCGTGAAGATCAGATACTGTACACCTATCTCCACCTGGCACCCGACCCGGATCAGACGCGCGGGCTTGTCGAATCCGGCGCCACCGCCATCGCCTACGAAACCGTCACCGACATGCGCGGCGGGCTCCCGCTTCTGGCTCCCATGTCCGAGGTCGCCGGTCGTCTGGCCATTCAGGCGGGAGCCACCGCGCTTCAGAAAGCCAATGGCGGGCGTGGCGTTCTGCTTGGCGGCGTGCCCGGCGTGCTACCTGGCAAGGTGGCCATCATCGGTGGCGGCGTGGTCGGCCTCAATGCCGCCAAGATGGCCGTTGGCCTCGGAGCGGATGTCACGATCATTGACCGTTCCATTCCGCGCCTGCGCGAGCTCGACGATCTCTTCAACGGCCGCGTCCACACGCGCTACTCCACGGTCGAAGCCCTGGAGGAAGAGTGCTTCTCATCTGATATCGTTGTCGGTGCCGTGCTCATCCCGGGCGCTGCCGCCCCCAAACTCGTCACCCGCGAGATGCTTTCAGGCATGAAAAACGGCGCCGTGTTGGTCGACGTTGCCATCGATCAGGGGGGCTGTTTCGAGACCTCGCATGCCACCACACATTCAGACCCGACCTATGAAGTCGACGACATCATTCACTACTGCGTGGCCAATATGCCCGGTGCGGTTCCGGTAACCTCAGCCCATGCGCTGAACAACGCCACGCTCCACTACGGTCTTCAGCTGGCCGACAAGGGGCTCAAGGCACTGGTCGACGATCAGAACCTGCGTAATGGACTGAATGTTCACAAGGGACGTATCACCAATCAGGCCGTAGCTGAAGCGCTGGGCTATGACCTCGCCGAGCCCCAATCTGCGCTCGCCGCCTGATACTGACAGGACCCAACACCTCTTCGCCGACCGGAAACCGTTTCTCAATTCCTTTCCGGTCGGCGTTTCAGTCAGCGAAGAAAGTCGTCCACACGCCGCAGCGTCACGCGCCGGTTGCGCCAGTCCTCATGCGGTGTGGGTATGAGAAGAAACTCCTCACCATAGCCCACCGTTTCCAGCATGCGCGCGGGAACGCCAAACTCCCTGACCAGAACACGCCTCAGCGAGACAGCCCGACGCTCCGACAGACGTTGATTGTATCCGAAGGAGCCCACAGCGTCCGTATGGCCTTCCAACAGCACCACCGTCCGTGGGCGTCGCCGGCGCAGACGGAGCAGCGCATTCGCAATTTCCTCCACCTTGCGGAACTGCGAATGGGGAACAGCCGCCGAATCGAAACCGAAATTGATCGCCTGAATATCGATCGACGGCGCACGGCGGCGCAGGTCAGGCCGGCGCTTCAGTTCCCGCACGGTAACCCGGTCCTGTGGCCGTATGCGCGTTGTCGGTGCAGCTTCGAGGCTGCGCTGGATGCGCGAGGCCGACGGCATGGAGGATTGCGCCATGACCACCGAAGGCATCAGCGATGCAGCAATGGTCGCGCCAAGCAACTGACGACGATTGAGCATGGGAAATTCCTTTCAGGAACGGTTCATCGACGGCAGGCATCCTTGTGCAGCACTGCTGAATTGACGATGAACGCTGCGTTGTCCTGCTTTCAGCTTTCCGGACCGGTGACGACCGGAGTATCATCGCGCCCGCCCCACTCGGTCCAGGAGCCGTCGTAGAGGCGGTTGTCGGTGTGTCCAACCGTTTCAAGCGCCAGCGTCACCACTGCCGCCGTCACGCCCGAACCACATGACGTCACCACGGGACGCTCCAGATCCAGGCCCGAGCGCTCTAACAGGGCCCTGAGTTCGGCCGGCGGCAGAAGCCTGCCATCGCGCGAAAGTGCCGATGCCGGCACATTGCGCGCGCCCGGCATGTGGCCCGACCGCATACCTGCACGCGGCTCGGGTTCAGCCCCCGAGAACCGGCCGGCCGGGCGTGCATCGGCGATCTGGGCTGATCCGTCTGCAACGAGTTCTCTGACAGCATCGAGATCCGCAATACGTGCCCCATTCAGCCTGGCATTGAAAACGCAAGGCGCAACCTTTGTCGGCACGTCGGTCAATGGCCGCCCCTCCGCCTTCCAGCCATCCAGCCCACCGTCGAGCACGCGCACATCCTTTGCTCCCATCACCCGGAACATCCACCACACCCGTGGCGCAGAAAACAGGCCCGGGCCGTCATAAACGACAATCGTGTCGGTTTCGGAGATCCCCATCGCGCTTGCGTGCTTTTGAAAAGTCGGCGCGTCCGGCAGCGTGTGCGGCAGATCCGCATGGGGGTCGACCACCTCGTCCTGATCGAAGAACACGGCGCCGGGAATGTGTGCAGCGTCATATTCCGCCTTCGCATCCCGCTTCTGGGCCGGCAGATACCACGAGGCGTCCACGATGGAGAGACCGGGCTGGTCGAGCCGCTCCTCCAGCCAGGCAGACGAAACGGTAAATCGACTTGTTTCGCTCATCAGATCCTCGCAGTTCTAGTTTGCCGGCAACGGGCCGAAACGGATGCGGAAGCGCCGGTTCTCCCGACCTTTCTTCTCGATCTTGCCGATGTGGATCTCTCCCACTTCGGCGGTGCTCGCAACGTGTGTCCCCCCACAGGGCTGGCTGTCGATTGCCGCCTCGTCACCAATGCATACGAGCCTTATCCGTCCGGCCCCCTTGGGTGGACGGACATTTTTCGATTTCACAAGATCAGGATTGGAGTCCAGCTCCTCTTCACTGATCCACCGCGTGAACACGGGATGAGCCGCGTTCACGAGCTCCATCAGACGCCCCGTCACGTCTTCCTTGGTAACCGACGCATCCGGCAGATCGAAATCCACACGCGAATCCGTCTCGCTCACCGAGGCTCCGGTAATCGGAAAGGGACAGATCACACTCAGCAGGTGACAGGCCGTGTGCATGCGCATCAGTTTGAAACGGCGATCCCAGTCGATCGACAATTGCAGCGTTTCTCCGACTTCGGGAAAAACCTGCTCGGCCGCCGGCACGTGGATGATCTCGTCCTTCGTCTCACCGGTCACGGTCGCTGCGATCTTAATGACCGAACCGTCCTCACGGACAAAACGCCCAGTGTCGCCGGGCTGACCACCGGAGGTGGCGTAAAACATTGTCCGATCAAGCAGTATACCGCCGCGATTGTTTATTGCGACGACACGCGCCGCCCCCTCCCGCAAATAAGCGTCGTCGCGAAAAAGCACCTGCGTCTGCGTCATCAACCGATCTCCTCGAAGGGAGCACTTATCTTCGGTTTTCGCTCCATCCAGTCAGGCACCGGAAGCCCTTTTTCACGCAGAAAGGCCGGGTTGAAAAGCTTGGATTGATAGCGCGTTCCATAGTCGCACAGAACCGTAACGATGCGATGTCCCGGCCCCAGCTCACGGGCAAGGCGGATGGCACCGGCAATGTTGATGCCCGAGGAACCACCCAGACAGAGCCCCTCCTCCTGAACCAGATCGAACACGATCGGGAGCGCTTCCTCATCGGGGATCTGATAGGAAAAGTCCGGAGTGAACCCGTCCAGGTTGGCCGTAATCCGTCCCTGGCCGATGCCCTCGGTGATCGAGGTCCCCTCGGATTTCAGCTCACCATCGCTGTAAAAGCTGTAGAGCGCGGCGCCCATCGGGTCAGCCAGCGCCACCTTCACATTCCTGCTTTTGTCACGCAGCCCCTCCGCAACACCGGCCAGTGTGCCGCCCGTGCCCACGGCCGAAACGAAACCATCGATCCTGCCATCGGTCTGGTCCCATATTTCCCGCGCCGTGGTTTCGACATGGCCTTGGCGATTGGCCACGTTGTCGAACTGGTTTGCCCAGATCGCCCCGTTCGGTTCCGTTTTGGCCATCTGCTCTGCCAGTCGGCCAGAAACCTTCACGTAGTTGTTCGGATTCCTGTAGGGCACAGCCGGCACCTCGATCAATTCTGCACCCAGAACCCGCAGGGCATCTTTCTTCTCCTGGCTCTGCGTATCGGGAATGACAATGACCGTACGATAGCCAAGCGCCTTGGCCACCACGGTCAGCCCGATGCCCGTATTGCCGGCAGTCCCCTCCACGATAACGCCTCCTGGTTTCAGCAGGCCACGCCTTTCCGCATCTCGTATGATGAAGAGCCCTGCACGGTCCTTGACCGACTGTCCGGGGTTCATGAACTCGGCCTTGCCGAAAATCTCGCAACCCGTCTCCTCCGAGGCCCGCTTCAAGCGGATCAGCGGAGTGTTGCCGATCACATCCACAACCGAGTTTTTCATAGCGCCCTCTTTCGATTTTTCCGGAGGGTAGAAAGCCCGAACCTGCGTTGCAAGGAGGGATTTTTCACGACATCCGAAAAGCACGCAAAGCTGTCGCATATTGGGTGGAAAGATAAACATTTTCAGTGCGTACAATACTAAGATGCTTTTCATCAGGTGAGCCTCCCGGTAAACCTCACCACACGTTGATGGGGGTATGGGATGGCGCTTTACCGGGCCGCACCGGATGATGGGATAGCTTGGGTCACTGGTGCCAGCACCGGGATTGGCCGCGCACTTGCCATTGATCTTGCCCGTTCCGGCTACACGGTTGCAGCCACTGCCCGCGCCGAAGACGGGCTGTCTTCCATTGTCGCGGAAGCGGAAAATCTCAAGGGCCGCATCTTCGTGTTTCCCTGTGACGTCATGGACGAGGCAGGCATGGCGCGCACCGTCGCTGCGGTGGAGAAAAACCTCGGTCCCATCGTGCTCGCCGTTTTCAACGCAGGCACCTACCTCCCGGTCCGGGGAGATCGCCTCGAAACGACCAATTTCGTACGAAGCTACGAAATCAACGTGTTCGGTGTTCTCAACGGCCTGGTTCCGCTATCGGACCGAATGCGGGATCGCGGTTTCGGACAGGTGGTGGTCATGGGGTCGGTCACATCGTTTTTTGGCATGCCCTCAACCGCTGCCTACGGTTCGACAAAAGCTGCGCTCAACAACATGTTGGAGGGGCTGCGCTATGACTTCGAGAAACTCAACATCCGCGCGCAGATCATCAATCCGGGTTTTGTCGCCACCCCTTTGACCGACAAGACCGGTTTCGCGATGCCTGCCCTGTTGAGCGCACCTGAAGCTGCACGCCGCATCGCACGCGGCATTCGCCAAGGGGGATATGAGATCACTTTTCCCAGGCGTCTTGTCTGGCCACTGAAACTCCTGCGTCTTCTGCCCAGGCCCCTCACGTTTCATATCATGTATCGGCTCACCGGGTGGCACAGGCGAACGGTCGGCCCTCGCAAAAAGCCACGGGGCTCACCACTTAACAGCCAGAACTAGGATCCGGAGCTGTTCATCTGTCCGTGGGGGCGATGCACCCGCTCCATTTCCGGTGGCGCATCCTTGCAGAACAGGTAAATCGCGAGCGCTGCGGCAATCAGCACGCCATAGAATATGAACAGGGTCTGATAGGCCGCCACAGGAGCCCCTGGCAAGGTAGCCGCAGACACCACACCGCCGGTCATGAACTGCATCACGCCAGCACCTCCCACCGAAAAAAAGTTCAGGAGCGTTACGCCCCGGCCCGTCAGATGCGCCGGCACGAAAGCGCGTCCGTGGGCCATCAGAAGGCCGTAACTCGCACCGCAAATGCCAATCACCACGAAGGCGACCGTGGTGGTCGTAATGTTTGACACCGGTATCAAGGCGAGGAAAAGAATGGCGACCCAACCAACGAAATTTCCACCGAAAGCCACCCATTTGCGCGTCTTGAAAAAGACGTCCAGCGGCCCGTAGACAAAACTGCCGGCAGACATTGCAAGAGCCATGAACAGCGTGACCTGCCCGATCAGTAGCGCGTTGGCGTTGTAGACATCGGAGAGATAAGGCCCCGCCCAAAGCCCGCGAATGCCCGCAGCCGGCGCATAATTGAGTGCTGTCAGAGGCAGGATCGGCCACAGGACCCGAAGTCGGAGAAGCTCCTTGTAGCCACTGAAACCCAGTCCCACTTCCGGCATGATTTTTCCGTCCGGCTCTGGGTCCCGGACGAGAAAATGAATGGCAACGCCGGTGAGAATGGTGAACGCGGCCAGAGCGGCCATGACGCCGCGCCAGCCAAATGCCTCGGCAGCGGCGGCCATGGGCGCAGAACCCACCACATTGCCGAGCGTGCCAAACGCCACCAGCCAGGAGATCAGGATGGTGAGCCGCCCGGCCGAGAAGGATTTTGCAAAAATGAAGACCGAAGCCATCAGCACGGCAGAGCAGCCGGCTCCGTTTAGTGCCATGGCGACAATGATCGTACCGGGGGTCGGGGCGAGCGCAAACATCAGCGCTCCGCCGCCACCGCAAACTGTCAGAAGAAACGCTGCCGTCCGGCGCGGGCCATAGCGGTCGAGAGAAACGCCGACAGCAAACTGCATCAGCGCAAAAACGACAAACCAGGCACCCGAGGCCATGGACAACTGTGCCTTGGTCGCCCCCAGCTCACCGATCAGGGCTGGAGTCAGAACAGCCAGAAATGACCGGTAGAATTGCGACAGGACATAGCCGATCGCCAGCGCTGCAAGACCGATCATTGCTTTTTATCCCCCGCATTGGCCGCAGTTCCAGACACAACTGGCCTAAACGAACGGACCACCGGCGGCAATTGGGCCAGACCGGCCTATCGGACGATCAGCCCATTCGCAATCACCACATGGGGGACTTATGCCGCGCGTGCGCTGGGACGTCTGTTGCGGTTCCGCCGCCGACGACGGACGGGCTTGTCACCCTCGTTCTGTCCCTGTTCGGCATGCTGCTGGACTTTGCCGCCAGGCCGTTTCGGGCCGCGATTGTCCCCGCTTCTGGCGGGTTTGGCAGCATTGCGGCGGTCACCGCCATTGTTGGCCACTGCCGGGCGCACCGGATCGGGCTGCGAAGTATAGTCGGCCTTCACTGGCAGTCGCATGCGGATGATCTTCTCCACGGCCTTCAGCTTGTCGGCTTCAGCCGGGTCGCACAGTGTCACCGCCTCGCCAGAAGCACCGTTTCTGCCCGTACGCCCAATACGGTGTACATAGCTTTCCGGCTGATCCGGCAGGTCGAAATTCACCACATGGCTGATGCCTGGAACGTCGATCCCGCGCGCCGCAATGTCGGTCGCCACGAGTATGCGCACCGATCCGTCACGAAAACCGTTGAGCGCGCGCTGGCGTGCGTTCTGTGACTTGTTGCCGTGAATGACGGCAGCCTCAAAGCCATCGCGTTCAAGATCGCGGGTCACCCGGTCAGCACCATGTTTGGTGCGCGCAAAAACGATCACGGAACGCATGGCATCGTCCGCCAGCATCTCGGAGAGAATCTTGCGCTTCTGCTTGGTGCGCGCCATCACCAGATGTTGCGTGATCTCACCGGCCGTGGTCGACTGTTTCGCGATCTCCACCCGTAGCGGATTGTTGAGCAGGCTCTTTGCCAGACCATCCACTTCCCTGGGCATCGTCGCCGAAAACAGTGCTGTCTGACGCTGCGGATGCGTCGCGCGCGCAATGCGCCGCACATCGTTGATGAAGCCCATGTCGAGCATGCGGTCGGCCTCGTCGAGCACCAGCCAGCGCGTCTCGGCCAGCGAAAGTTCGCCGGAGCGCACAATGTCGGTCAGCCGGCCCGGTGTCGCCACCAGAATATCGACCCCCTGGGCAAGCCGCTTGACCTGGCTGTTGCGGGACACGCCGCCAAGAACCAGCGCAGTCGAAAGGTGTGCATGCCGCGATAGCTGCCGCACCACTTCGTCAATCTGAACGGCCAGTTCGCGTGTCGGACAAAGGATCAGCGCTCGAGCGGTCTTGCGCACGCGCTTGGACCCAAGCGCCATGATCTGCGAGAGAATGGGCAGCGAAAAGGCCGCTGTCTTGCCCGAGCCGGTCTGCGCGATGCCCAACACGTCACGCTTTTCCAGCATGGCGGGAATGGCCTGCTCCTGAATTGGCTTGGGGGCCATGAAGCCCACATCCTCAGCCGCTTTCAACAGCGAACCAGTAATACCAAGTTCCGCGAAACCAATCTGTTTCGCATTGTTGTCATTCGTCAATTTGCAATCTTTCTCATTCCGGCGCCCGGAGACGCCGCAAAGGGCATATGGCAGGGCGCAACCTGCCGAATAGGTGTTTGGGAAAACGACAAGACGACGGGTCAAACCCGTGCGGCTGCGCTGTCGCGCCGGCAATGCCGGCTTTGCCGATCGCCCTCGGACGATGGCTTCAGACGCAACCAGTCTCTTTAGAAAGCCGGCATTGCCGACCCATGCGTCTCCGCCCCATATGGGCCATCTGAAGCAAAAGTGCAATCGCAAATTTGTGCATCGCAACCGGTCATTCGCTCGCGGCAGGCAATTGCTGCGGCATGGAGGCTGTTCCCGATGCCGGAGCCCTCAGATGATGAGACCCGCAATCGTGTCGTTGTCTGTAATGTCCTGATAGGCCCAGCCCGCAGCGTCGAACCGTTCGGTCAGGACATCGAAATTGGAACGGTTGCGCGTCTCGATTCCGATCAGGACCGAACCGAAATTGCGCGCCGATTTCTTGAGATACTCAAACCGCGTGATGTCATCCTCGGGGCCCAGAAGATCGAGGAAATCCCGCAAGGCACCGGGGCGCTGGGGAAAGCGGAAGATGAAGTACTTCTTGAGCCCTTCAGACCTCAGGGCGCGTTCCTTCACGTCGGGCAGGCGCTCGAAATCGAAATTCCCGCCCGACACGACGGCGATCACCGTGCGCCCTTCAAGCTCTTGTGGCGCAAAATCCTTCAGCGTGTCGATAGCCAGTGCCCCCGCCGGCTCCAGAACGACGCCCTCGATGTTGAGCATCTCGACCATGGTCGCGCACAACCGGTTCTCCGGCACCAGATGCACGGCATCGGCATCAAACGCCTTGAGGTGCGAAAAGGGCGTGGCGCCAATCTCGGCCACCGCCGCCCCGTCGACGAAATTGTCCACCCTGTCGAGCCGAACGGGCGTCTCGTGAACGAGCGCCTGCTGCAGGCTCGCCGCCCCTTCGGGCTCGGCAAAGGCAAATGCCCCTGCCTCACCGCTTGCAGCGAGGTAGCGTGTCACGCCGGAAGCAAGACCACCGCCCCCAACGGGCAGGATCACGAGACTGTCCTCCATCCGCACACCGTCGAACGCCTTGATCTGTTCAGCGATTTCTCTCCCCACCGTCGCCTGCCCCTCGATGATGTCGGGGTGATCGAATGGCGGCACCATCGCCCCGCCACCTTCCTCGGCAAAAGCAAGCGCAGCGCGATAGCAATCATCGAAAAAATCGCCGATCAGCCGGATTTCAACGAATTCTCCGCCAAAAATACGCGTTTTGTCGATTTTCTGCTGCGGCGTCGTAACCGGCATGAAAACCACGCCCCTGCAGCCGAAATGACGGCAGACATAGGCAAAGCCCTGGGCATGATTGCCCGCCGAAGCGCACACGAAGGTGCGCGCTGGATCACCAGTTTCCATGGCCTTGCGAAAGAAATTGAAGGCACCGCGAATCTTGTAGGAACGGACCGGAGTCAGATCCTCGCGCTTCAGAAAAACCCGGGCGCCGGTTTTCTTGGAGAGATAGTCATTTTCCTGGAGCGGCGTTTCGGCAAAGAGCGATCGAAGCGCATTTTCAGCCTCTGCGACCGCATTCACGAACCCGCCCTCATGCGCTGCTGCAACCATGCTCTCTTGCCTATCCTGACCTTGTGTCCTACGGGCTATTGCATATCGGGGCGCGGGACGCCACTCTCGCGCCAGGGAGGGGGATCGCTTCCCGGACAACAGACGCTTTGATGAGAAGCCTGAGGTTCAGTTCTTGCAATATCTCGCCATCCGCGCCGCACTGCACATCGCGGCGGTTTTTGCCATCTACCTTTCGGTCGCCATGCTCATCCCGGCCGCGGTCGATCTTTACTATGGCAATGACGACTGGCAGGTTTTCGCCTTTTCGGCACTCTTCACCGGGGGCCTCGCCATCGGCGTATCGCTCGCCACGCAGGGGCGCGCACCGGTCATCTCCTCCCGTTTCGGCTTTCTTGTCGTCAATCTTCTGTGGATGACGGCCTGCATTGCCGGAGCCGTGCCAATGCTCGCCTCCTCGGTGGAATTCAGCATCGCAGACGCGTTTTTCGAATCCGTCTCGGGCGTCACCGCAACCGGTGCCACCGTCATCGTCGGTCTGGACAGCATGCCGCCCGGTCTTCTGCTCTGGCGCTCGATCCTGCAGTGGATCGGCGGTCTTGGCGTGATCGCGCTCGGCCTCTTCGTCCTGCCATTCCTGAATGTGGGTGGCGTTTCCTATTTTCGTATTGAGTCCTCAGACATCGAAGACCGTCCGTTCGACCGCTTCTCCACGTTCGGCCTGGGCCTGATCAGCATTTATGCGCTGCTCACCCTGGCCTGCGCGATTGCCTACGCAGCGGCAGGCATGCGCGCCTTCGACGCGATCAACCATGCGCTCACCACCATCGCCACGGCCGGTTTTTCCACCCACGATGCCTCCATGGGTTTTTACGCCGACAATCCGGCAATCCTTTGGATAAGCACGCTGTTCATGTTCATTTCCGCCCTTCCCTTTTCCATTTTGATCCTGTTTGCGATCCGGGGCCGGCTCGACGCACTGCGCGATCCGCAGATCCGGGTGTTTGCAGCGTATGTCGTCATCTTCGTTCTTGCCGTGGCTGTCTATCTGCGGCTCGTTCACGACCACACGTTTTTCGATGCGCTCACCCACTCGGCATTCAATTTCGTGTCGATCATCACCACCACGGGCTATGCAAGCGAGGATTATTCGCAATGGGGTGCATTCGCCGTAGCCGCCGCATTCGTTGCCATGTTTCTCGGCGGCTGTTCCGGTTCCACAACGGGTGGCATCAAGGCCTACCGCTTCCTGATCCTGTTCAAGCTGCTTTCAAACGGCCTTCGCCGCTTTGTCTATCCCAACACCATCGTTACAGTGCGATACGGCGACCGACCGGTCGATGACGACCTGCAACGGGCCGTCGTGCTCTTCATGTCGGCCTTTCTGGTCATCTGGGCAGTGATCATCCTGCTTCTGGCTGCCACCGGCCTCGATTTCGTCACGGCCATTTCGGCCGCCTTGACCGGGCTTACCAATGTCGGTCCGGGCCTTGGCCAGGTGGTGGGGCCGGCCGGCAGCTTTGCCCCCGTTCCAGACCTTGCCAAATGGATCATCGCCTTCGCCATGTTGATGGGCAGGCTTGAAATTCTGGCGGTTCTCGTCATTTTCACGCCGGTTTTCTGGGAGAGATAGGGTCTCAATCAGAGTCTTGTTCCTCACAAACGTTGACCAGACCGTGGAATGTTGGACCGGAAAGCACGAACAGGCCCCTTGTCGAATGCAACTCCAGAGTTTCAAGCAACTGCTCGTTCTGTTTCTGGCCCTCATGCTCGCCGGCTGTGCGAACCCGCACCCTTCCCGGTTGATCGCCGAGACGATCGCTCCTGCCCGCGCGGAGCAGATTGCTGGCACGCATGGCATTTTCATTGCCACCAACCGCATGAAGACGGACAGGCCGGGTGAGATCTTCGCCGGTGGTCGCGCACCCGCACCCGCGTTCGCAAAAGTGGAGATCACGGTTCCCGCTGTTCACGAAACCGGCATGATGGAGCTGGCCCCGAACCCCAGGGTGGCCGATCCGGCCCGCTATTTCGCTGCCCGCAAAGCCATTCTCTACCCGGGCAATAGCGATTTTGAAAATGCGCTCAGAGACGATATCGCAGCCCATAACGGGCGCGCGCTCATTTTCATCCACGGATACAACACCGGCTTCGATGCAGCCGTCTATCGAGCCGCGCAGATCTTTCACGATTCGGAATATGCCGGGACGCCGATCCTCTTTTCCTGGCCCTCTGCCGGTCGCACGATAGACTACGTCTACGACCAGAACAGCGCGACCTCGGCCCGCGACGCGCTTGAGGAAACGCTCCGCACGCTCGCCCGGGCCGGCGCCCGGCGCATCGACGTGGTTGCGCACTCCATGGGAAGCTGGGTGACGATGGAGGCGCTGCGCCAGCTTGCCATTGCCGGTGACCGAGACCTTGACGGCCGGCTGGCGGACGTCGTCCTTGCCTCTCCGGACATCGACATCGACGTTTTCAAGGGACAGATGCGCCGCTATGGCGTGCCGGAGCGCCCGTTTGCCATTCTCACATCCCGCAATGATCGAGCGTTGTCCCTGTCCGGCTTCATCGCGGGCAACCAGCCGCGCCTCGGCGACTATCGCGACGCAAAAGACCTCACGAGCCTCGGCGTAACAGTCATCGATGTGACGGAAGTGTCCTCCGGCGACTGGCTGAACCACACGAAATTTGCCGAAAACCCGATCCTCGTACGTCTCCTTGGAGAACGTCTTTCCGCCGAGGGAGAATTGAACGAAAGAGATGACGATGTCGTCAGGGGGCAGATCGAAAATCTGGTTCGTGGCCTCGGACAGACATTCGGCACGGCGGCCGACATCGTCATCACCACCCCACTGACGGTCATCGATCTGGCGGTTGGCCAGAGCGGTCAGCCCTGATCAACGTCACTCAGATAAGCAGATCGACCTTGCGGAAATTGCTCACGTCGATGATGCCCGTATCGGAGATCCGCAGTTCGGGGATCACGACCAGAGCCAGAAGCGAGTGCTGCATAAAGGCATTGTTCAGCGCGCAGCCCATCGCGCGCATGGCGTCTGTCAGTTTGGCAGCCTTCTGCGCCACGACTTCCGCTCGTTGATCCGACATGAGGCCGGCAATCGGCATCTCCACGAGAGCAAGCTCCCGCCCCTTGGAGAAAAGCACCACACCGCCGCCGACCTCGCCCAGCCGGTTGGCGGCCTGGGCCATGTCTTTCTTGTTGGTCCCGACAACGATCATGTGATGGGAATCATGCGCAACCGTTGAGGCCAGGGCACAGTCTTCCATGTAACCGAAGCCCGAAACGAACCCATTCGTCACCCTGCCGGTCCCGCGATGTCGCTCCACCAGCGCGATCTGGCAGACATCGTTGCGGCGGTCCATGGCGACAATGCCATCCTCCACGCCAAGCTCCACTTCCAGCGCCCGCGTGGGCGCCTGATTCTCGATCACCCCGATCACCCGCGCCCGCACATGGCTAGCGCCATCGGGCGCGAAGATATCGAAGTCGTCAGTTGACAGCGTCTTGCCCAGCCGAACCGTGTTCTTTGCGCTTTCGGGATAGTCGTGGGCGGGGATGTCTGCTTCCAGTTTTCCCCTCCGCGCCAGCCTTACACCCCGCGCAAACACTTCGTCGATGGCGAGTGCCGCGAGTTCGGAAACGATCAGGAAATCGGCCCGCCTGCCAGGAGCAATCGAGCCCAGCTCACGTTCGAGCCCAAAATGCTCCGCCGTATTGATCGTGGCCATCTGGATCGCAGTCACGGGTTTCAGCCCCTGGGCAATGGCATGACGCACCACACGGTCCATGTGACCATCATCGACCAGCGTTCCGGAATGACTGTCATCGGTGCACAGGATGAAATTGCGCGGATCAAGCCCCTGCTCCGTCACCGCCTTGATCTGGCTTGCAACATCATACCAGGCAGATCCCAGCCGCAGCATGGCCTTCATCCCCTGCCTTACCCGCGCAATCGCATCTTCGGGGCGTGTCCCCTCATGATCGTCCTGCGGCCCGCCAGCCACATAGCCGTGGAACGGCAACCCGAGATCCGGCGAAGCATAGTGTCCGCCAACGGTCTTGCCGGCTGCGACGGTTGCAGCGATCGCCCCGGTCATGGTGGCGTCATTGGCCGCAACGCCGGGAAAATTCATCACTTCCCCCAGTCCGATAATGTTGGGCCACCCCATGGCCTCGGCCACATCTTCAACCGAAAGTGCTGCGCCGGCGTTTTCAAGTCCCGGGGCAGAAGGCACACAGGATGGCATCTGCACGAACACATTGATCGCCTGCGCCATGGCTTCGTCATGCATCAGCCGCACGCCACCAAGCCCCAGAACATTGGCGATCTCATGTGGGTCAACAAACATGGAAGTCGTACCGTGCGGGATGACGGCGCGGCAGAATTCCGTCACCGTGACCATCCCGCTTTCCACATGCATGTGCGCATCACACAGCCCTGGCACCAGATAGCGCCCCATGGCATCGACCACCCGGGTCTTTTCGCCAATCGCGTGGCTCGCATCCGGCCCGCAATAGGCAAAGCGCCCTGCGACGATGGCAATATCTGTGGCCGGGATCACCTCCCCTGAGTGCACATTAACCCAGCGTCCGTTACGCACCACCAGATCTGCCGGCTGGCGTCCCATCGCCACATCCACCAGAAGCGGCGCAACCGCCTGCCAGGGTTTGAGATCGCTGGATGGCACGGGCTGGGTGTCGGGCATGAGGTTCCTCCTGTGAAGCACACAGTTTGGCAAACCCGTGCGCCTCGCGCCAGCCCTCTGCTAAAACGATCAGATCATGCCTTCGAGGGTGCAGTTTCTATCCGGCAATAGCGTCCCAGGCGGCAATCGCACTGTCCACCACGCGCTCAAGTTCCTCAGCACTTGCACCATCCCGCGCCCGGATCGAAAGCCCGTGCATCACGGTTGCATAGAAGGCGGCAATCCTGCCCGGATTCGCAGTTTCGGGCACGTCTCCATCGACGATTCCACGCTCTACCCGGCGGCGGAATCCGTCTTCATTGCCGCGCCGGTTTTCGGCCAGAAAACGACAGACCGGACTGTTCTCCGGCGCTCCTGCAAGAGCCGAAATGACCACCATGCATCCGCGTGGGTTCTCGGGATTTGCGTAGCTTCGGGCGTTGACACGAAGGGCCGCCTCAATGGAAACCCTCGCCGTCCGACCGTTTTCGAGCGCTTCACTGACGGGCGCGCCCTCTTCACGCTCATAAAGCCCGATTGCCTCGCGAAAAAGCGTCTCCTTACAGCCAAAAGCTGCGTAGAGGCTCGGTTTGTTGATGCCCATGGCCTCGGCGAGTTCGTTCATTGAAGCGCCCTCATAGCCACACGACCAGAACACCCGCATCGCCCGATGCAGGGCTTCATTCCTGTCGAAAGCTCTTGGCCTGCCGCGTCCTGCCATCACGAATACCTTTTGTACCAAACCGTAAATAATTTGCTTGACCCGATTTCTCAAGCCTGCGTATTTTTATAACGTTCGGTACAAAAAATATGGAGCGATATATGTTCGAGACTGAAACCACGCAGGAGCTTCAGGGCAAAGCAGCCCTCGTCACCGGCGGAAGCCGGGGGATCGGCGCCGCCATCGCAAGACAGCTTGCCGCGCGCGGGGCCAACGTCGCCATCACCTACGCGGCAAACGCGCCTAAAGCTGAAGATGTCGTCAAGGAGATCGAAAGCGTGGGGAGCCGCGGGCTCGCAATAAAAGCCGACAGCGCCGATCCGCGCGCGATCACCGCAGCAGTCAACTCCGCTGCCAAAACGTTCGGAGGTCTCGACATCCTTGTGAACAACGCAGGCATCTTCCCCTACGGCCCACCGGAAGAAGTCACCATCGCCGAAATCGACCACACTCTGGATATTCATGTAAAAGGGGTTTTCGTTGCCTCACAGGCGGCCCTTTCCCATATGGGCAACGGCGGGCGCATCATATCCATTGGCTCATGCTTCGCCACGCGTGTTCCCTTTGCTGGCGTCACGCTCTACTCGATGAGCAAATCGGCATTGATCGGCTTCACGAAGGGGCTTGCGCGCGACGTCGGCCCACGCGGGATCACCGTTAATGTTGTCGACCCCGGCCCCACCGACACCGACATGAATCCCTCCGACGGCCCAAACGCCGACAACAGCCGTGCGCTGAGTTCGCTCGGGCGCTATGGCGCACCCGATGAGATCGCGGCAATGGTCGCCTATCTCGCCGGCCCCGGCGGGGGGTATGTCACCGGCGCGTCCCTCGCCGTCGACGGCGGCAGCAACGCCTGAGCCCGGCCTTTCCCGGCACTTGAAGTGCCGGGCGACCGCGCTTGCGCCGCTCGAGGCGTACTTGTTTCAGATTTCACTGTCGAACGCTTCCGCAACAGGCCTTGTGGCCTGCTCTGCAGTACAGGTCCAAACCTGTTATGAGATAAGAATCATTCGATTCTCCTGACAGGCTCACCGTGACCGCAGATCCAACCCATATTCTCAAAACCGTCTATGGATACGAGGCCTTCCGCGGTCGCCAGGCCGAGATCGTCGCTCACGTCATCGCCGGCAACAATGCCTTTGTCCTCATGCCTACGGGCGGCGGCAAGTCACTCTGCTACCAGATACCCGCGCTCGTCCGCCCGGGCCTTGGCCTTATCATTTCGCCACTCATCGCGCTCATGGCGGATCAGGTCGCCGCGCTGAAACAGGCCGGCATACGCGCTGCCGCACTCAATTCGAATCTGCCGCAGGAAGCCCGCCAGGCCATCTGGCGCGCCATGGGCGACGGTTCGCTCGACATCCTTTACGTTTCTCCTGAGACCCTGCTGCGTCCCGCTGTTCTGAACCGGCTGAAGCAGGTCAGGCTTTCACTCATTGCCATTGACGAAGCGCATTGTCTCTCACAATGGGGCCATGATTTCCGGCCCCACTATCGCCAGCTCGACGCCGTTGTCGAAGAGTTTCCCGGCACGCCGCGCATGGCACTGACTGCCACGGCCGACGCTCCGACCCGCGCCGAGATCATCGCCCATCTCGATATCGATGAACGCGACAGTTTCATCGCCGGTTTTGACCGGCCCAACATCCGTTATGCCATCGAGGAAAAAGACAATCCGCGCAGGCAACTCACGCTTTTTCTGGAGAAGCATAGGGATGAAAGTGGCATCATCTATTGTCTCTCCAAGCGCAAGACCGATGAAACCGCAGCCTGGCTACAGTCGAAGGGATACAATGCCCTCGCCTATCACGCCGGCATGGACCGCGAACTCCGTGAAGCCAATCAGACCCGTTTCCAGCGCGAAGAGGCAATCATCATGGTCGCCACCATCGCCTTTGGCATGGGCATCGACAAGCCGGATGTCCGCTTTGTCGCCCATCTCGACCTGCCGGGCAGCATCGAGGCCTACTATCAGGAAACAGGCCGCGCCGGCCGCGACGGCCTGCCCTCGGAGGCCCTCATGCTTTACGGCTTCGATGACATCGCGCTGCGTCGCAGGTTCATCGAGGAATCAGAAGCATCCGACCCGCGCAAGCGCATGGAAATGCAGAAGCTTGACGCCCTGCTGGGGCTCGCCGAAACCGCGCAGTGTCGGCGCCAGGTCCTGCTCAACTATTTCGGCGACCATTGCGAACCATGCGGAAACTGCGACACCTGCGCCAGTCCGCCGGAACGTTTCGATGGCTCGATTGCCGTGCAGAAAGCACTGTCCTGCATCTATCGCACGGGCGAACGCTTTGGACAGGCCTATATCGTTTCGGTGCTGCTTGGTGCCGAAGACGAACGCATCGCCCGTTTCGGCCACGACACCATCTCCACCTACGGCATAGGCAAGGAACATGACCAGCGCACCTGGCGCTCGGTGTTGCGCCAGATGGTCGCCCATGGCCTTGTCGATGTCGACTTCAACGGCCATGGCGGGCTCTCGATTTCACAGCGCGGAGCGCAATTTCTGCGGGAGAAGCCAAAACTGATGCTGCGCGCTCCCCGACCGTTGGCCAGGGGCAAAGCAAGGCGCGCTCCGGGCGGCGAGGCAGCCAGCGCGCTGGCGCCGGGAGATGCCGAACTGTTCAAGGCGCTGCGCGAAAAGCGCATAGAAATCGCCCGCGAGCAGAATCTGCCCCCCTATGTCATTTTCCACGACCGCACGCTGATCGAGATGGCGGCCACCCGCCCCGCTTCCCGCACCGCCATGGCCGGCATCTCCGGGATCGGCGAAGCCAAGCTAGACCGGTACGGCGACGCCTTTCTCGGTGTCATTGCCTCGCATCGCTGAAATCGGAAAATCACCGCAAACGGCAGACCGCCCGGAAAGCCTTCTGGTGCGGACGGCGGGAATCGAACCCGCACGATCTAGGATCGAGGGATTTTAAGTCCCTTGCGTCTACCAGTTTCGCCACGTCCGCACAAAAACAACGACTAGCGGTAGAAACCGGCCTGATCAAGCGGGCTACGCATGTTCTTCAAAGAATACGCATGTTCAGCGGCATAAAAGAGCGCGCCGGTGCATAAGTGCAAGTCAGCGCGCGCCCCCGCCCCGAGGAGACCACAGCCTTCTCGAGTCAGGGTTCCCGGCGTCACTTTCAGGCAGCGAGCCGCGCCGTGATCTCCGCCAGACGCCTGCCCTGGAACGTCGCACCGTCGAGCTCCTGTTGCGAGGGCATTCGCGAACCATCACCATTCGTGGTGGTCGTCATTCCGTAGGGAGCACCGCCGCGCACGACATCGTTGCCCATTTGATCCTGGTAGGCATAGGAGAGCGGCACGATCAGCATGCCATGGTGTTGCAGTGCAAGCTGCGTCGAGGCGAGAGCCATTTCCGCACCGCCGTGCTGCGTCGCGGTTGATGACATCACGGTCGCCGGTTTGTCGACCAGCTTTCCTTCCGCCCAGAGCGGGCCGGTCTGGTCGAGAAAGTTCTTGATCTGGGAAGCCATCATGCCAAAACGCGTCGAAACGCCAAATATGAAACCGTCATAATCGGCCAGCTCCAGCGGCTTCGCCACCGGTGCATCCTGATCGAGCTTGTATCCCGCATCTCTGGCCACGCCTTCCGGCACCAGTTCCGGCACGCGCTTGATCGTCACGTCCGCACCCGCAGCCCGCGCCCCGTCAGCGGCGGCTCTGGCCATGGCCTCCATGTGCCCCCAGCTGGAATAATAAAGAACCAGTATCTTGGTCATGATCTGCTCCGTTTCAATCAGAGTTCCGTTTCGTTCGCCTGCCGCAGCATTGCGATCTATACGCATCTAGTCCGCGAAAGGTTCACCGGAAACCGGATAAAACCCGACACACTGTTCACCCTTTGGCACCCATTGCCCTTGGCCTGACGCAGGTCTATTGCTCCCCTCTGCAACAGGGAACCAGGCGAAATGAGCGATCTTGTAACGGCCGCGATGGTGGTCATCGGCGACGAAATCCTGTCGGGGCGCACAAAAGACAGGAACATCGGTCACCTGGCCGACATGTTGACGGCAGTCGGTGTAGACCTGAAGGAAGTGCGCGTCGTTTCCGACGACGAGAGTGCCATTGTCGAGGCGGTGAATGCTCTTCGTGCACGCAACACCTATGTCTTCACCACCGGCGGCATCGGGCCGACCCATGATGACATCACGGCAGATGCCATCGCCCGTGCCTTCGGTCGCCCCTGTGTATACGACGACAAGGCGCTCACGTTGCTCAAGGAGCACTATGCACGTCGTGGAACAGAATTCTCCGAGGCCCGCAAACGCATGGCCCGAATGCCCCAGGGGGCGGAACACATCGACAACCCGATTTCAGTCGCCCCCGGTTTTCGTGTCGAAAACGTCTACGTCATGGCAGGCGTGCCCGCGATTTTCCAGGCAATGCTCGACAATGTGGTTCCGACGTTGAAGACAGGCGCGAAGCTCCTCTCGGAAACGATTCCCTCGCCTCATCCCGAAGGCGCCATCGGCGGTCCGCTAGGGGCGGTTCAGGCCGCTCACCCCGAAACGATCATCGGGTCCTATCCGAAATACCAGGACGGGTCATTCTGGACCGAAATTGTCATCCGCTCGCGCTCCAGAACAGCGCTTGCGGAGGCATTGAAGGCAACGCACACCATGCTGGACGCCATTCCTGATAGGCAGGAGGCAAAAGGTTGATCTGTCGCAAAACTTTCAGCCGCTCGATGCGTTAGATTGAGACAAGGCACTGCATCACAGCTCCAGGGAGGCTGACATGAGCTACCAGACCATTCTCGCCATTCTGCAAAGCGAAGCCGACGCACCGCGCGTTCTCGACCTCGCCCTGCCGCTTGCCACCCGACATGAGAGCCATCTCATCGGATTGCATGCCGAAGCCCTGCCGATGGTCATGGCCTCTCCCATGGGCGGGCCCGTGGTGGATCTGAGCATCGACATGCAGGACGAAACACAGCGTCGCCACAAGGTCATCCGCAAGCTGTTCGACGAACGCACAAGAATCGAGCAAGTGGGCAATGAATGGCGCGGGTTCGACAGCGTTTCGGGAGACTCTGCCGTGTCCGGAATCGAAAGCGCCCGCAGCGCCGATCTTGTGATCGCTCAGCAGACAGACCCCGACGCCAAGGGCACAATGGAAGCCAATGTCGAGGCCCTGCTTTTCGAGACCGGTCGCCCCGTCCTCTTTGTCCCATACATCTTCAAGTCACAGGAAGCCGAGTTCAAGAAGGTTTTGCTTGCCTGGAACGGCAGCCGCCAGGCGGCGCGTGCGGCATTCGACGCCCTGCCCTTCATGAAGGAGGCAGACAGCGTCGAGGTGTTCTGCATTGATCCGCAGGACACGCCGCGCCGCGATGCATCCATGGCAGGCACCGCGATCGCCGCAGCACTCGCACGTCACGATATCGACGTGACGGTCAAGGTCGAAAAGTCCGGAGGCGTTTCACATGGTGAAATTCTCGAAAACCGCGTTTCCGACACGGGTGCCGATCTTCTGGTCATGGGCGCGTTCGGTCGCTCCAGGCTGCGCGAATTCGTCTTCGGCGGAGCCACACGCACCATTCTGCAGACCATGACTGTTCCGACCTTCATGGCGCATTGAGCTCAAATCCGGCCCGGCAATGATGAGCGGGTGAAAATTCAGCCCGGCCGCATGCCGGGCTTGCGCTCGGCATGCCTTTCCGGCTAATTCACCGCGCATTCCAACCTGTCGCCGTGATGCGCCCATGGAGTGCGATGCCGATGTCTCTTCCCGAAAAAGCATTTCCCGTTTCCTGGGATCAGTTTCACCGCGACGCCCGCGCCCTCGCCTGGCGGCTGGCCGGCGCCAATGGGCAGTGGAAAGCCATTGTCTGCATCACACGCGGCGGGCTGGTTCCCGCTGCAGTCATTTCCCGCGAACTTGGCATCCGGCTGATCGAGACCGTGTGCGTGGCCTCCTATCACGACTACACCGAACAGGGCGAGCTCAAGGTCTTGAAGGAAATCAATCCCGAACTCCTGAAGGAGGACGGTGAAAATGTCCTCATCGTGGACGACCTGACCGACACCGGAAAAACCGCCGCCATCGTGCGCGCCATGATGCCGAAAGCACATTTCGCAACGGTTTATGCCAAGCCGAAAGGCCGGCCGCTGGTCGATACATTCGTCACGGAGGTATCGCAGGATACCTGGATCTATTTCCCCTGGGACCTTGGCTTTTCATATCAGAAACCGATTGCCGAGGACCAACGCGGCTAACCGCCTCTTCATCCTCTCCTCCAGGTCCGCTGTTACCGGCGTCACAGCGCTTCAAACACGCACGATCATTGCGCCAAGACCTTGATTTTTGGTGTGAATCGATTATCTGTGCGTTTGAGCTTTTCGCATTTCGTGATTCGAACCGGAAAGCTGACGCGGAACTTTGACGCCGCCGCGCGCATGATACAGCGTAAAACAGTTACTCGAACAACAGCATTGGTTCAGGTATCTCTGCCTGAAAGAGGAGAAGTACGATTTTCACCTACGGCACTCGTTTGCGGCTGACCGAAACGGTCCGGCGTCTGTTCGGCGGGAACCCCCGCCAGGTTCAGGCTGCGGCCCTGCCGTGGCGCATTGCGGGAAGTGGAAACGCGATACAGATCATGCTGATCACGAGCCGCGGAACAGGGCGTTGGGTTTTGCCGAAGGGCTGGCCGGAGGGCGCCGAAACGCTTGCAAAGGCCGCCATGCGCGAAGCTCGCGAGGAAGCAGGCATCAGCGGCATTCCCTCAGACGACGAAATCGGTCGCTTCTACTATCACAAGACCGACGGAACAGGCGTTGAATGGCCCTGCGAGGTCGCCGTGGTACCACTTGAGGTCACAGAAGAGCTTCGCAAGTGGCCCGAGCGCAAGCAGCGCACGCGTCAATGGTTTTCCCCACAGGAAGCTGCAGCGGCAGTGAATGAGCCCGACCTCGGCGAACTCCTGATTGAATTTGCTCACAATCCACGGAAAATCGCTGCCTGAACGGCCTTTTTCGTTGTCCATACTTGCCGTGAGCGGGTTAGTTTCCTAACCCGTGGCGGAGTTCTTTTCCGCATGCCTTCACTGGACTATGGTGGAGCACGGCCCGAGATGGAAATCGCATGAGCGGCACGCCAACAACCCCACGCAAGCAGACACTCGACAAGGACCTCGACAAGCTGGTTCATGTCGAACAGGCCACGTCGACCGTTGCACGCGGCCTGATCGCCCCAGGCCTCGGTCTGCTCTTTCTCGCTCTCGTCGCCGTTTTTGCCGCCACCTACACGATCGGCGAGCCACGGGCCGTCATTATCGTGGCCGCAGCAGCGATCGGTGCCTACATGGCGCTCAACATCGGTGCAAACGATGTCGCCAACAATGTTGGGCCTGCCGTAGGCGCAAAAGCCATGACGCTGGGCGGTGCGCTGCTGATCGCTGCGGTTTTCGAAAGCGCCGGCGCTCTCATTGCCGGTGGCGATGTGGTGGACACCATCTCCAAGGGCATCATAGACCCGGCCGCAGTGGGAACACCCGAAGCATTCGTGCGCGCCATGATGGCGGCCCTGATTTCATCCGCACTCTGGATCAATCTGGCCACCTGGATCGGCGCACCGGTCTCCACCACACATTCGGTCGTGGGCGGCGTCATGGGCGCAGGCATCGCGGCCGCCGGGTTTGCTTCCGTGGACTGGACCACCATGTCGCAGATCGCGGCAAGCTGGGTCGTCTCTCCGGTGGTGGGCGGCATCATCGCTGCTCTGTTTCTCGCATTCATCAAGACAGCCATCATCTATCAGGATGACAAGATTGCAGCGGCGCGACGCTGGCTGCCGCTCCTAATTGCCATCATGGCGGGAGCCTTCGCGAGCTACCTGACACTCAAGGGCCTGAAGAAGGTGTTCGACGTCAGCGGTTCCGGCGCCGCGCTGATTGGTGCCGCATTCTTCGTGGTCACATGGTTCCTCGCCCACCTGTTCGTGCATGCACAGTCAGAGGGTCTGGAAAACCGCAACCAGTCATTGCGCCGCCTCTTCAAGGTGCCTTTGGTGATCTCCGCCGCGCTGCTTTCGTTTGCTCATGGTGCAAATGATGTTGCCAATGCGGTCGGCCCCCTGGCGGCGATCGTCGCCACGGTCAACGAAAGTGCGGTCAACACCACCGTTGCGATTCCTCTCTGGGTGATGGTGATCGGAGCTGCCGGCATCTCGATCGGACTGGTGCTGTTTGGCCCGAAGCTCATTCGCATGGTCGGAGAGCAGATCACCAAGCTCAATCCTATGCGCGCCTTCTGTGTTGCCCTGTCGGCTGCCATCACCGTGATCATCGCCTCCGGCCTGGGGCTGCCAATCAGTTCCACCCACACTGCCGTGGGTGCGATTTTCGGCGTCGGATTCTTCCGTGAATGGTACACGGCGCATTCCAGGCGCCGGCGCGCCTATCTCGAGCGCAAAGGCGTGCGCCTCAAGGCAGACAATGGCTCCGGTGAGGGCGACGATATCGATCTGGAGCTGCAAAAAACGTCCCGCGAGGAGATCGCCCGCCGCAAGCTGGTCCGTCGTGCCCATGTTCGCACCATCGTGGCTGCATGGGTCACCACCGTGCCTGCCGCGGCCGTGCTTTCAGGGGGCATTTTCCTTATCCTGGATCTCATTTCCTGAACCAACCCTCGGTTCGCGCAGGCTCCAGCCTCAGACAAACCGGTTCGCCAGCAGGCAGGTCACGGATTGTCGATGCCGAAAACGGTGGGTTTCCAAAACCGCAACCTTGTCTCGGCGCGTTCCCCATTATTCACACGCTCGACCCACAACATGTTGCGGTCACAATCGATCCTTTACCGACTCCTTGACGTCAGCAGACGAGTCGCCTTTTATGGGTAATGCACCTGCGTTCGTAGGGTGCGATTGGTCGGCGGCAAGCTGGTCGATTTTCCGATTTTGTACTGAGTTTCCGAGATCCGCCCCGAGTGCTCTTCGGGTGGATTGGCGCCCCTGTGCGCCAGCGGAAACGCGAGTGGGGCGCGCCGTGTCAACTGGCATAAAGAAGCTGTTAATACTACATTTAGTGTTTACGGATATTCTGCGCACCATATAGTGTGAATGTTCTGTGACGGTATCGTTGCAAGTGCGTCAGGTTGGGGGCGGTCTCGTTAACGCGGGACAATGACCTTGCGAAGGCCGTTTCACGGTCCACGCTAAGGCGCCAACCTTCAGTATAGGAGAGCTGTCCGCTCAGGCGGGCGGCAGTCGGCGGACACAGCGTCTGCGCGGTGAAAAATGTGATGAGGCATTCACCGTCGCAGACACTATATTTGGATTAGGGGCGAAGAGGACAAAATGCGCATCGAACGCCGGTTCACAAAGCAGGGCCAGAGCCCATATGCGGAAATTTCCTTCCGCAAGGCCACGAGTGAAATCAAGAACCCGGATGGCTCCATCGTCTTCCGGCTGGAGAATATCGACGTTCCGGCGCAGTTCTCCCAGGTCGCCAGCGACATCCTGGCCCAGAAATATTTCCGCAAGGCGGGCGTTCCCGCGCGCCTGAAAAAAGTGGAAGAGAACGACGTCCCCTCCTTCCTTTGGCGTTCGGTGGCGGACGAGGAAGCTCTGAAGGACCTGCCCGAGGATGAGCGCTATGGCTCCGAGACCAGCGCCGCGCAGGTCTTCAACCGCCTCGCCGGCACCTGGACCTATTGGGGCTGGAAGGGCGGCTATTTCGACAGCGAAAACGACGCCCAGGCCTTCATGGACGAGCTTTGCTACATGCTCGCCACCCAGCGCGTTGCGCCCAATTCCCCGCAATGGTTCAACACCGGCCCTGCACTGGGCCTATGGCATCGATGGCCCCGGTCAGGGCCACTATTATGTCGATCCCTTCACCGGCAAGCTGACCAAATCCAAATCCTCCTACGAGCATCCCCAGCCGCATGCCTGCTTCATCCAGTCCGTGGGCGACGATCTCGTCAATGAAGGCGGCATCATGGACCTGTGGGTCCGCGAGGCACGCCTGTTCAAATATGGTTCGGGCACCGGCTCCAACTTTTCGCATCTGCGCGGTGAAGGTGAAAAGCTGTCGGGTGGCGGCAAGTCCTCCGGCCTCATGTCCTTCCTGAAAATCGGCGACCGCGCTGCCGGCGCCATCAAGTCGGGCGGCACGACGCGCCGCGCCGCCAAGATGGTGGTGGTCGATGTCGATCACCCTGATATCGAAGGCTACATCGACTGGAAGGTGAAGGAGGAGCAGAAGGTTGCTGCCCTCGTCACCGGCTCCAAGATCGCCAAGAAGCATCTCGACGCCATCATGAAGGCCTGCATCAATTGCGAAGGCGCCAATGATGATTGCTTCGATCCGTCGAAGAACCCGGCGCTGAAGCGCGAAATCAAGGCCGCCAAGCGCAATGCCGTGCCGGAAAACTACATCCAGCGCGTCATCCAGTTCGCGCGGCAGGGCTACACCGATCTCGATTTCCGCACCTATGACACGGATTGGGATTCGGAAGCCTATCTCACCGTCTCCGGCCAGAACTCCAACAATTCCGTCTCCTTGAAGGACGACTTTCTGCGCGCCGTCGAGGCTGATGGCGAGTGGAACCTGATCAACCGCATCGACGGCAAGGTCGCCAAGACCGTGAAAGCCCGCGATCTGTGGGAGAAGATCGGCTATGCCGCATGGGCTTCTGCCGATCCGGGCCTCCACTACAACACCACCATGAATGACTGGCACACCTCGCCGGCGGCAGGTCCGATCCGTGCCTCGAACCCGTGCTCGGAATACATGTTCCTGGACGACACGGCCTGCAATCTCGCTTCGATGAACCTTTTGCAGTACCGCAACAAGGACGGCTCCATCGACATTGCAGCCTATGAGCATACGGTGCGCCTGTGGACCATGGTGCTGGAAATCTCCGTGATGATGGCCCAGTTCCCGTCCAAGGAGATTGCCAAGCTTTCCTACGAATACCGCACACTTGGTCTCGGCTACGCCAATATTGGCGGCCTCCTGATGACCTCTGGCATTCCCTATGATTCGCCTGAAGGTCGCGCCATCTGCGGCGCACTCACGGCGATCATGACCGGCGTTGCCTATGCGACGTCGGCAGAAATGGCCGGCGAGCTTGGCCCCTTCGCCGATTATGAGCGCAATGCGGAAAACATGCTGCGCGTCATGCGCAACCACCGCCGCGCGGCCCATGGCGAAAGCGAGGGCTATGAGAAGCTGGCGGTGAACCCGGTGCCTCTTGTCGCCGAGGACTGCCCCCATGATGACCTGATCGAGCATGCCCGCGCCGCATGGGACCGCGCGCTCGAACTCGGCGAAAAGCACGGCTATCGCAACGCGCAGGCCACCGTCATCGCGCCCACCGGCACGATCGGCCTTGTCATGGACTGTGACACGACCGGCATCGAGCCCGACTTTGCACTGGTGAAGTTCAAGAAGCTGGCCGGTGGCGGCTACTTCAAGATCATCAACCGCGCCGTGCCCGAAGCGCTGCGCACGCTCGGCTATTCTGAAAGCCAGATCGCCGAGATCGAGGCTTACGCGGTCGGCCATGGCAATCTGAACCAGGCGCCGGGCATCAACCCGACGACGCTCAGGGCCAAGGGCTTCACGGACGAAAAGATCGAGACGCTGAATACGGCGCTCAAGAGCGCGTTCGACATCAAGTTCGCCTTCAACAAATGGACGCTGGGCGAGGATTTCTGCAAGGAAACCCTCGGCTTCACCGACGAACAGCTCGACGATTTCTCCTTCGAGATCCTGCCGGAGCTCGGCTTCTCCAAGAAGGAAATCGAGGCAGCCAATATCCATATCTGCGGAGCCATGACGCTGGAAGGCGCGCCGCACCTCAAGGACGAGCACCTGCCCGTCTTCGATTGCGCCAATCCCTGCGGCAAGGTCGGCAAGCGCTATCTGTCGGTGGAAAGCCACATCCGCATGATGGCGGCTGCCCAGCCCTTCATCTCGGGCGCCATCTCCAAGACCATCAACATGCCCAACGAGGCAACGGTCGAGGACTGCAAGGAAGCCTATCTGCTTTCCTGGAAACTGGCGCTCAAGGCCAATGCGCTCTATCGCGACGGCTCCAAGCTCTCGCAGCCGCTCAATTCCTCGCTCCTGTCGGACGACGAGGAAGAGGCCGACGATCTGGTGGAAGAGCTGGTGGCAGCCCCCACCGCCGCCCAGGTCGCGGAGGTCTCCGAAAAAATCGTCGAGCGCATTGTCGAAAAGGTGGTGCGCGAGCGCGAAAAACTGCCCAACCGCCGCAAGGGCTACACCCAGAAAGCGGTGATTGGCGGACACAAGGTCTACCTGCGCACCGGCGAATTCGACGATGGCCGCCTCGGTGAGATCTTCATCGACATGCACAAGGAAGGTGCCGCCTTCCGCGCCATGATGAACAATTTCGCCATCGCCATCTCGCTCGGCCTGCAATATGGCGTGCCGCTGGAGGAATATGTGGAGGCCTTCACCTTCACCAAATTCGAGCCGGCCGGCATGGTCATGGGCAATGACGCCATCAAGAACGCCACGTCGATCCTCGACTATGTGTTCCGTGAGCTGGCGGTCTCCTATCTCGACCGTTCGGACCTTGCCCATGTCGACACGTCCGACTTCACCAACACGGCGCTTGGCCGCGGCATCAATGAAGGCAAGGCCCTGCCCTATTCCAAGGGCCTGACCCGTGGCGCACCGCTCAAGGTCGTCTCCGGCAAGTCCGGCGAGCCAAAGGGCTCGTCAGGCAGCACGGTGCGTGCGGTCTCGTCCGGGGCTACGGTGCACGCGCTGAAGCCGGCCGTTGCCGGCCTACAGGAAGAAGCCACCGCCTTCCGCCGCGACTATGAGGAGCGCGCCAAGGAACTGGCCGAAGACGTGGTGCAGGAAGGTGACATCAACGATGTCTTCACCGAAGCTGCCGCGGAAGAGGCTGCCGACGCCAAGAAGGTGGAAACCCACCGCCGCCAGCAGGCGATCATGCAGGGTTACACCGGCAATATGTGCTCGGAATGCCAGAACTTCACCATGGTGAGAAACGGCACCTGCGAAAAATGCGACACCTGCGGCGCAACGAGCGGCTGCAGCTGAATCCACTCGGCAACAGGAAATCCAGAGAGCCCGCACCAAACCGGTGCGGGCTTTTTGGTGCCCATGCTTCTTCCATGCTGAATCGTTTGGGTTCGTGCACTGCAATCGGTATTCCCCGCACCGAACTCAAAAACTTTCATAAAATTCGCGCTCCCACCAAAACCTCATATTCAACCCAGCCTGATCCACTGTCGCCAGGGAGCAGGCTATGGCGCGCATAATGCAATTTTCCACAAGAGCAGGCAGAAGCAACACTCCGTGGCACGCGGCCGCAAAACGCACAAGCCGGCACAAAGGCCGTTCCTCGCGCCCGTTTCAGGTGCTCAAGGACGGTTTCGGGTTGATTACGCTCGCTCTCATTGCCGGCTGGGCGGCGGCACACTATTCCATCATCCCCACGGACAGGATCTCAGGCCTCTTCAGCGCTCCCCAATCGCAGAGCCAGCCACATATTCTCCGCTATTTCTCGGTGTGTGGAAGCGGCAAGCGCATCAATTGCATCGTTGATGGCGACACGCTTTACATCAATGGCGAGAAAATCAGGGCGACCGGCTTCAACACGCCAGAGCTGTTCTCTCCCCAATGCGCTCAGGAAGCGAAACTGGCCCGCCGCGCACAGCGCCGTTTTCAGCAACTGGTCAATTCGGGCCCCTTTGAGCTCCGCCGCACGAGCCTGCGCGATCGTGATGTTTACGGAAGAAAACTCAGAACGCTTTATCGCAACGGCAAGCCCATCGGCGACCAGCTCATCGCCGAGGGTCTCGCGCATCGCTGGCGCGGTTTCAAGGAGTCCTGGTGCTCGTGATCAGCCCTGCGTAGCGCCTGTCACCCAAGAAGCCCCCGCCCCGCCAGATTGCGCATCAGTGCGGCTGTGCCAAAGGTCCAGGGCGGGCAATCGGTCGAAAGCCGCACCGTGTTGGTCAACGCCCCCAGCCCCGGGCTCGAAATCGTCACCCGATCGCCCACCTTGTGCGTGAACCCCTCGCCCGGCACGTCGCGGTCCTGTATCGGCGCGAAGAGTGTCCCCAGAAACAGCATGAACCCGTCGGGATACTGGTGATGCCGCCCGCAGGTCTGGGCGACCAGATCGAGCGGATCCCGGCTGATTTCAGCCATGGAGCTCTTGCCTTCGAGCACGAAACCATCTTCGCCTGTCACGAGAAGATCGAGCTCGGCCGCCCGCACGTCATCCATGCCATACCCCTCGTCGAACAGACGGATGAACGGGCCGATGGCGCAGGAGGCGTTGTTGTCCTTGGCTTTGCCCAGAAGCAGTGCGGAACGCCCCTCCACATCGCGCAGATTGACGTCATTGCCCAGCGTCGCGCCCTTGACCCGGCCCAGACTGTCCACCGCCAGCACGATCTCGGGCTCCGGGTTGTTCCAGCTGGAAACCGGATGTAGCCCGACCTCAGCGCCGTGGCCAACCGAGGACATGGGCTGTGCCTTGGTGAAAACCTCCGCATCCGGCCCGATGCCCACTTCGAGATATTGTGACCACACGCCCTCGGCGATCAGTGCACGCTTCACGGCTTCAGCCTTTTCCGAGCCTGCCTTCAGGTCCCGCAGACTGTCGCCGATGATCGCCTGGCAGCGCTCACGGATTGCCGCAGCCTTCGACGGGTCTCCGGCAGCGCGCTCCTCGATGACGCGTTCGATCATCGAGCGCGCAAATGTCACGCCGCATGCCTTTACCGCCTGCAGATCGTTGGGCGCGAGCAGGCAGGGGCTGGCTCCGCCTGTTGTCCCATCGGCCCTTTCTGCCGCGATCACCTCAAACGCGCCAAACAGGCTCCCGTTTTTGGCGCATTGGCGCGCATAACCCGCCGGGTCATCCATCTCCAGAAGGTCACGCATGGTTGGCGCTTCGCGAGAGGTAATGTCGATCAGCAGCCCGTCCTGCAGCACACAGAGGGCCGGCCCTGCCACATTCGGGTTCCAGACCCGCCCGACAAACACGCCTCCATCAGGAAATCCCGCAGCTTCAACCATCTCACCCTCCCCGGCAGTCAAGAAACCATGCCTGAATAGCAGAGATGCGCCCGGGAGGCGCCCTATTTCTCGGAGCGCGCCAGCGCCACCGCTGCCACGATCTCGTCTGGGGTGAGAGGCCGCCGATAAAGCCGTCTCCCGATCAGGAAAGCAGGCGTTCCGGCAAGCTTCAACGCCTTCGCATGCTTCTCGTTGCGGGCAATCAG
Organism: Nitratireductor sp. GISD-1A_MAKvit; assembly: GCF_040819555.1. Lineage (GTDB taxonomy): Bacteria > Pseudomonadota > Alphaproteobacteria > Rhizobiales > Rhizobiaceae > Nitratireductor. The sequence goes on along the minus strand of NZ_CP161920.1, from coordinate 1,886,110 downwards.
GCCATCTATCGCTTCAACATGCAGATCCAGCATGTCGCGTACGGCTCCGGCGTCCGCCCCCACATTGGTGAGCGCGGCATCCACTCCGCCATGCGTCAGGCCGTTCTTCATGGCCATCACCGCATTATGCGCTGCTTCATAGGCACCAAGGGCAGCGGAAGCATGCACCATGCGCGAGGCATACCAGGCCATATCACCATTGATCGGCCAGTCCTTCATCACCAGCCGCAGATTGCCGTCAGACCGCACAATCTCCTTCAGCTCATGATGGATTGCCTTGCAGGAAGGGCAGAGATAATCGAAGAACTCGGCAATCGTCACGTCTCCTGCCGGGTTGCCCAGAACATGGAGCGCCGGGTCGCGCACCATGTCATCCAGGCTGGGCGCGGCGCGTGCGGCCAGCGGCGCAACCGCCAGCGCACCCGAAGCGCCAACCAGAAAACCGCGTCGGGAAATCAAGCCATCGTCTCCGCCTTTCGCACGGTCAGAATGGCGCGCAAACCGCCTTCCTCGCGGTTTTCGAGCGTCAGCGTTCCGCCCATGCGCACCATCGCTGCCTGCGCAATGGCAAGCCCCAGCCCGCTGCCGGATGCAGAGCGGTTCCGCCCGCGCACAAACTTCTCCACCACCTGTGAAAGCTCCGCCTCGGGAATACCCGGACCGCGATCCTCCACCAGGAAGCGCACGCTGTCTGCCACCTCTTCCACCCGACACACCACGCCCGAGGTTTCCGGTGCATGATTGAGCGCATTTTCAATGAGGTTGCGCAACGCTAGCGAGAGGAAGTGCGGCTCGACATGAACCTCGTGTGCGTCCTCGCCATCCGCCTCCACGTTCAGTCGTGTCTCTCCCCGCGCCAACGGAAGCTCCGCCATCACACTGCGCATGAGCGCACGCACGCTCACGGTTTGCAGGATAGGCTCACTGTCGTTTGTCTCAAGGGCGGTCAGGTCGAGAAGCTGCTTCACAAGCCGGCTCGTTCGATCCACGCCCATGGTGATCTGCTGCAGCGCATTGGCATGCAGCGCCGGGTCCTCGCTCGCCAGCGCGATCTGCGCCTGCGTTTTCACGCCAGCCAGCGGTGTCTTCAACTCATGGGCGGCAAAGGCGGTAAAACTGCGTTCGCGGTCGCGCACATCTTCCACCCGTTTAAAGAGCCCGTTCAGTGCATTCACCGCTGGCGCAATCTCCTTCGGCAGATTGTCGGCCTGCAGCGGGCGCAGATCGTTTGCCGCACGTTTCGACAACGTGTCCGCCATATCGTTGAGAGGCGAGAGCCCCCGTCCCACGGAAACAAGGATGACGCCCGCCAGAAACGGCAGGATCAGGAGTGCCGGCACCACCAGTCCCTTGATCACGTCGCTCACAAGGGTTTCTCGGATCCGGAGGCTGTCCCCCACCATCACGCGCACGCCGAGTGACTGATTTTCCACGGTGAAGACGCGCCATCGCTCGCCATCCACCGCGGTCTCTGAAAACCCGGTTCCTATCTCGGTCAGGCGGGTCTGGGGGGCGTTTTCAGAGCGCCCCACAAGGCTCCCCTCCAGTGACCAGATCTGGCATGAGAGCTGGCGCTCATAGGGGCGATGAGTTTGCTCGAACTCCCCAACCACATGGCGCGCCGCTCCTTCCTCCAGCCCCACTTCAATTCGATGGTCGGAAAGAAGCGAATTGACCATTCGCGCTGCTTCCATCAGCCGTGCGTCGAGAACCCTTTCCACTTCGGCCTGGGTGCTGAGATAGATCCAGCCAACGGCAAGCAGCCAGACAAGCCCCGTCGATCCCATCAGGATCATGATCAGCCTCAGTCGGATGGATCGCATGCTTTTGCCTCCGTGAGCCGATACCCCACCCCGCGCACGGTGCGGATGAAGCCGGCTCCCAGCTTGGAGCGAAGTTTATGGATGTGCACCTCCACGGCGTTGCTCTCAACCTCTTCCTGCCAGCCATAGATGGTTTCTTCGAGAGCCGGTTTGGAAAGGATGCTTGCCGGGCGCTCCATAAGGGCCGCCAGAAGCGCGAATTCACGCCGCGTGAGGTTCACCAGCTCCCCGTTTCGTGCAACCGTCTGGCTCGCCGGGTCGAGCGTCACGCCAGCCCAGGCGAGCGTGGCGCTGGGGCGGCCCTTGCCCCGCCTGACCGCGGCGCGCACGCGTGCTGCCAGTTCATCGAGGTCAAACGGCTTCCCCACATAGTCGTCCGCACCAGCATCCAGTCCGGCAATACGGTCTGGGATCTGATCCCGTGCCGTCAACAGCAGAACCGGCGTCGCATCGCCCCGGCCACGCAGGCTCGAAAGCACGTCCAGACCCGAACCATCCGGCAGCATCAGGTCGAGCACGACGCCGTCATAAGACTGGGTGTCGAGCGCTGCAAAGGCATCCTCGCAACTGGCCACGGCATCGACCGCAAAGCCGGCAAGACCCAGCCCCACCGTCAGCCCGTCCAGAAGCAGCGGATCGTCTTCAACCACCAAAAGTCGCATCGCTCGCCTCGCTCGCACCGGTAAGGAACCAACCGTCAGGTCACCAGAAGATGCTGCATCTTCGGATCGGGTATGACGACAATAGGGCTGCCATCCCTGACATGATCGTGCAGGTGAATCACATCCTGGTTGATCAGGCGGATACAGCCGGATGAAACCGCCTTGCCGATGCTCCACGGCTCCGGCGTGCCATGAATGCGGTAAAGCGTGTCCTTGCCGTTGAGATGTATGTAGAGCGCACGTGCCCCGAGCGGATTGCGCAGACCGGGGGGCATGCCGCCATTGGCGATGCTGTAGGGCTCCAGCTCCGGCCGCCGCGCCACCATCTCGTTTGGCGGCGTCCAGCGCGGCCACTCGCGCCGATAGGCCATGATTGCACGGCCCGCCCAGGAGAAGCCGTCTCGTCCAACGCCGATGCCATAGCGCGTCGCCCGATTAGGTCCGGTGACGTGGTAGAGATATCTGTTCGGTGTATCCACGATCAGCGTTCCCTTCCGCTCACTCGTCGGATAGCTGACATCCTTTCGCCACCAGCGCTCATCCAGATGTCTGATATCGACTTCGGGTATCGGAAAGCGCTCATTCGGCATCGCGTAATACATCGGCGGAACAACGCGCCTGGGCTTGGGCGGCTCAACCACCTTTGGTGCAGGGCGCTGCGGCGTCGCCACGCATCCCGACACTGCCAGCGCGCCGAGCCCGGCCAGAAAGCCCCGCCGCGGCATGGCCGTTGCGTCAATCAATCCCTCATCCGGCAGATCGGCACCACACACATCACTGCCCGTGGCTGCACGAGAATGCGCCATGCTGAAAACTCCTTGCTGTTGTTCCAGCCGCCAAGACAACACTCACCTTAAGGCTGCCTTAAGTTGATACGTACACTGCAGGCAACAGTCATATGAACCGGACGCACGACAACACCATCCGAAGTGAACGAATGAAGAAAATCCTGCTCGCACTTGCGGCTTTCCTTTTTGTCAGCCTCATGCCTGCCCCCGAAACCGCGATGGCCCAGAGCTCCAGACCACTGCCCGTCGAAGATGCCTTCTCGCTTGCGGTAAAACGCACGCAAGACGGCACGCTGGCCCTCAACTGGCAGATCGCCGAAGGCTATTACCTCTATCGCGATCACATCGGCGCGTCGCAGGACGGCGCGGAACTGCCGCTCGAAACCGGCCCCGGCATCCGCAAGGACGACCCCACATTCGGCCTCTCCGAAGTCTATTACGACGAGGCGAGCGCGCGTCTTTCCCAACAGGTCTTCGGCACATTCGACATCACATTTCAGGGCTGTCAGGACGGCGGTATCTGCTACGCACCCGAAACCCGGCGGGTAAACGCCCTTACGCTTGCCGTCATCAAGCCGCAGCCGCCGCAGGCCACAGCGCCCGTGGAATGGGTCACGGAAGAGGCGCCTGCCGCAACGGCACCCGCCGCCAGCGAAGACACCGGTTTCGCACTTGCCGAAGATGACGGGCTCATCCAGTCGCTGCTTGGCCGTGGCGGTGTTTTTCTCGTTCTCGTCAGCTTCCCGCTTTTTGGCCTGCTTCTCGCCTTCACCCCTTGCGTCTTTCCCATGTACCCGATCATGGCCGGCGCGCTGGCGCGCGAAGGAGACCGTCTCACCGCATGGCGCGGCTTCGAGCTGTCCTCGATCTATGTGATCGCGCTGGCCTCGGCCTTCGCGCTTTTGGGCGCTGCCGCCGGCTGGTCCGGTCAGAACCTACAGCTCGTTCTGCAGTCGCCCGTCACGATTGGCATCCTGTCTGCGCTCTTTGCCATTCTCGCGCTGTCCATGTTCGGCCTGTTCGAGCTGCAATTGCCCACCGCATGGACAAGCTGGGTGGCAAACCGCACGGGCGGCGTTGGCGGCTCACGCCGCTCCGCCGCCATTCTCGGCTTCTCGTCCGCCCTCATCGTCGGCCCCTGCGTCACCGTTCCGCTTGCCGGCGCACTCCTCTACATCGCCCAAACCGCGGATGTGGCTTTGGGGGCGGCAGCGCTTTTCGCCCTTGGCATCGGCAAGGGCATTCCGCTCATCATCATGGGCACGCTTGGCGGCAAGGCCCTGCCGCGCGCCGGCGCATGGATGGAAAGCGTCAAGCGCGTGTTCGGCTTCGGCTTCCTGGCCACCGCCATATGGACGGCAACGCCGCTTTTGCCTGCCGGCCTCGATCTCGCGCTCTGGTCCGCCCTTCTCATCGCCATCGCAAGCTTTGCCTTCAGCGCAAAGATCACCGAGACGACGCCGCTCGCCGCCATCCGCTCGGTTGGCGCGCTGTCGCTCATCTACGGCATCATCCTGATGCTGGGAGCCGCGTCCGGCGGTACCGATCCGCTCAAGCCGCTGGCCCGGATCGCAGAGCGCAGCGAGGCATCCGCCCCCGCTCGCGAACTCGTTTTTGGACAAACCGGCTCGATTCCCGAGCTCAAGGCGCAGCTCGCCAGCGCCGGCGGCGCGCCCACCCTCGTCTATTTCACCGCCGACTGGTGCGTCACCTGCCGCGTCATCGAGCGCTCCGTCCTGCCGGATACCGGCGTCATCAACAGTCTCGACGGTTTCCAGCTCATCAAGGCCGACCTGTCGGATTTCAACGACGAGAACGGTGCCCTCATGAAAGCCCTTGAAGTGGCAGGCCCTCCCACCATGCTCTTCTTCAACGCCGCAGGCCGCGAAGTTGCCGGCACCCGCCTCATTGGCTCCATTTCGGTGAAAAAACTGATCGGCTCGGCCAAAACCGCAGAGGCGCTCTGATCATGAACGCCGTTTCTCTCGGGCCGCTCGTCCTTGCGGCAGACCGCTTCGCGGTCGTGCTCGCCATCTTTGCCTTCCTCATCGTCACCGGCATCATGGCGCGCAGGGTGGACGAACGCTTCAATGCCTGGTCCTGGTGGGCGTTTCTCGGCGGCATCATCGGCGCGCGCCTCGGTCATGTGCTCATCAACTTGGAAAGTTTCGCGCCCGACCCGCTGCGCATTTTTGCGCTCTGGCAGGGCGGCTTCTACTGGCCAACAGGCGCGGCCGCCGTTATCGTCAGCCTGCTTGTCATGCTGCCCACAGGCCGCCAGCGCCTCTGGGCGGTCCTGCCGCTCGCCCTCTCCCTCATCGTCTGGAACACGACATGGCAGCTCACCGGCGGCACCGACCCGCTCGCCGTCCCGGATCAGGCGTTTGAAACGCTGGAGGGCAATGGCTACCGCCTCGAAGAGCACAAGGGCACGCCGCAGGTGGTCAATCTGTGGGCGACGTGGTGCCCGCCCTGCCGGCGTGAAATGCCCATGATGGCCGACATCGCCGCCTCGACGGACGGCGTCACCTTCGTCTTCGCCAATCAGGGCGAAGGCCGCACCGCCATCCAGCGCTATCTCGCCGCCTCCGGCCTCTCGCTCGACACGATACTTGTCGACCAGTTCAGCGATCTGTCGCGCTTCTACAGCGCACCCGGACTGCCCGCCACGCTGTTCATCGACGCCGACGGCGTCCTGCAACACGCACATCTGGGCGAAATCTCACGCGAGGTGCTCGTCGAAAAGATCGAGGACCTCAAAACCAGCATCAGCCCATCAGGAGACACAAGGCCATGATGAACCGCCGTACCCTGCTCGTCGCCGGCGCAGCGACGCTCGTCACCGCCGCCGGTCCGGCCCGCGCCCAGCTTTACCCGACCGTCGAAGAGGTTCTGTTCGATCCCGAGATCCCGGTCATCGGCAATCCGGATGGCGACGTCACCATCGCCGAGTTCTTCGATTACCAGTGCCCCTATTGCAAACGCGGCCACCCGGACCTGCTCGACGTGGTGCGTGAAGACGGCAATGTGCGGCTGGTGATGAAGGACTGGCCGATTTTCGGCGCTCCGTCCGTCCATGCGGCACGCCTCGTTCTCGCCGCCGGCCCGGACTATGAAGCGATTCACAACGCCCTAATGGCCACGCCCGCCCGACTGACCAGGGAAGAAGTCGACCAAACGATCGCCAACGCGGGTCACGATCCGGAACAACTCATGGCAAACTTCAAGAAAGACCGCCAACGCATTGAAGGGATTCTCTCCCGCAACATGGATCAGGCCAATGCGTTCGGCTTCAACGGCACGCCGGCCCTTCCTCTTCAACACGAAAATGCACTATGGCGCGATGCCGCGTCAGGCCATCGTCGCCGCCATTGCCGAAGCCCGCGGCTAACAAAAAAGGGGCGCAGAACGCGCCCCCGAAAACCCCTCGTGCGTGGCTTTCAGCCCGCCACTTTCCCCACCCAGCGCCACCAGGCGCTCTCGTCGCCGTGGAAAACGTTGAGATCAATCTTCCCGTTCACGCCCTGGCTCAGGCCCGATCCCGAATACTGCCAGAACACCCAGTCACGGCCCGGATAAACCTTCGAGGGATGCTCGGCCACGGCACGCAGCCAGAAGGGATGGTTCGGGAACGCCCCCTTCAGATTGTCTTTGTAGAAATCCGGTGCGGTGTAGATGATGGGACGTTGGCCATAATGGCGCTCCAGCCGGTCGAGGAAGACCTGCATCTTCTCCAGAACTTCCGCGCGCGACGGTTTCCACTTGCAGCTCGACTGGTGGTTCCACTCCACATCCAGAACCGGCGGCAGCGCGCCCTTCACCTTGGGCACATTGCGAATGAACCACTCGGCCTGATCGGATGCCTTCCGGCACCAGAAAAAGAAGTGGTATGCCCCGCGGCGAATGCCCGCCTTTGCGGCTCCGTTCCAGTTTTTCTTGAACATCGGATCAAGGTGATCGACACCGTCCGTCGCCTTGATATAGGCGAAATTCGCGCCGCGCGAGCGCAGCTTCACCCAGTCGATGTCACCCTGCCAGCGCGAAACGTCAACGCCGTGCACCGCATGATGTTTTGGTGTCACCTTGCCGAAATTGATCGGATGCGCATCACCGAACCGGCTGCGATAGACCTTGCCGGTCGAGGAGCTTTTGGGACGTAGGGTCGGCTTGGGTGGCGCAACCATCGCCACCTGCTCGAACGCCGGGGCGGACACGCGGTCACTTTCCGCAATCGCGGTCATTCCGGCGTCACTGAGATGCCTGGTTTCGGCCTTTTCCACGGCCCCTTCCGGCACACCGACATCCGGTCGGACAATGGAGCTTGTGATTTCCGGCGAAGGCGGATCAACCTTGAGTGCTGTTTCGATGCTGGGGCCACCCGTGCAGCCAGCCAAAGCGAGTGAAAAAACGACAGGTCGAAGGAACGCAGGGATACGCATAGACGATCTGCATGAGTTCGAGGAACTGGGAGAGCCGGCGCCCATTCACCGGCCGAATACGTAACACTACGGTAAACTTACCAATAAAGTTTGAATCATCCTGTTAACCACGCCATCACGATGCGCCGCGCGCCTGCGCATCCCCTCGTGCCACCCTGGCCGACCACCTGCCAGTGTGTGAAAAATGTCTCAGCCGTCGACAGGAGTGTCGCCTTGTCTGAATAATTCACTCGGCATGGCGTTCCTTTGCCGAACTTTGCCACAATTCGTGGGAAAGCGCTTGGTGAGCCGCCGCGGCGACGCATCACCTTCCAAACCGTGTCGCTGATTATCCTCACGGCGAACCACAGGCATTCATAAGGAGAGTTCCTTGTCTCACACGCATCCCACCTGTGCCACGGCACGTGCAGCACGGCTGTTCCTGCTCATGCTCCTGCCCATGTTCACGGCGGCGTGCTCTGTCACCGCGCCCCGCAGCAACATTCCCACGGCAGATGTGCCCGGCCCCATGCTCTCCTACTATCAGGACATGTATAGCGAGATTGAGGACAACGGCATCGTCATCCCCGCGGTGGACGTGACCAAAATGGACCGAAAATACCTGCGCCAAATGGTCGATTATCCGACGAGTCAGCCGGTCGGAACGATCGTCGTGGACCCCGAGAACCGATTTCTCTATCTGGTCATGGAGAGCGGCAAGGCAATGCGCTACGGCATTGGCGTGGCAAAGGCAGGACTGGAGTATCAGGGCGATGGCGTGATCGGTCGCAAGGCCGAATGGCCGAACTGGGCGCCAACCCTTGCCATGATAGAGCGTGAACCCGAGCGGTATCGCCCGCTCGCCGTGGGCATGCTGGGTGGCCTTGCAAACCCACTGGGCGCCCGCGCGCTCTACCTCTACAAGAACGGCAAGGACACGCTCTACCGCATTCACGGGACAACCGAACCTTGGTCGATCGGCAGATCAGTGTCCTCGGGCTGTATCCGCCTCCTCAATCACGACATCATCGATCTGTACAAACGCGTTCCACGCGGAGCACGCATGGTGGTGCTGGGCAGCGGTCAGCCGCAGCCCGGCACGGTCTGAGCAGGTCCTGCTCAGAAACTGGGATTTCCGATCTTCTGGTGCAGGTCGTCCACCGCTTCCTGCATCTCATCGGTCCAGGTCACCTCCAGTGCATCCAGCGCCTCTTCAAGCTGCGCCATCGAGGTCGCACCAATGATGTTCGATGTCATGAATGGACGCGAATTGACAAAGGCCTGAGCAAACTTGGCAGGTGTTAGTCCGAAACGGCGCGCCATGGCATTATAGGCCATGGCAGCCTCCGGACCGCCGGGTTTCTCATAGCGCTGAAGGCGATCGAACAACACCTTCCTCGAACCTTCGGGCATTGCACCATTGTCATATTTGCCCGTGAGGTACCCCTGCCCCAGCGGCGAATAGGCCAACAGGCCCACCTCTTCTCTCTGGCAGGTTTCAGCCAGGTTCACCTCGAATGTCCGATTGAGAAGATTGTAAGCATTCTGCAACGAGACCACGCGCGGGCCAACGCCCCGGTCAGCCTCCGCAATGTAACGCATTACCCCCCAGGAGCTTTCGTTGGAAAGGCCGAAATGACGGATCTTTCCAGCCTTGACCAGATCGTCAAACACGGCCAGCGTCTCTGCAATTGGCGTCTCGTCTGCCAGGGGCTCAGCGGGCACTGTCACCCGTGTGGGGTTCGAGCCAAAGGGTATTTTCCGGTCGGGCCAGTGGATCTGATAGAGATCGATATAGTCGGTCTGCAAGCGGCTGAGGGACTTGTCGATCGCATCCATGATGTCGGCACGCACGAGTTTGGAGGGCCGGTCACCGCGAAACCATTCATTCGCCGTACGCCCCACCACCTTTGACGCAACGATGATCCGGTCCCGGTTCTTGCGCGCCTTCATCCAGGTCCCGACATATTCCTCAGTGCGCCCCTGCGTGTCGGGCTTTGGAGGGATCGGATAGAGTTCGGCCATATCCAGAAAGTTCACGCCGCGCTCTGCCGCGAAATCCATCTGTTCATGGCCTTCCGCTTCAGTGTTCTGTTCGCCGAATGTCATCGTGCCAAGGCAGATCTGCGAAACAAGAAGATCGCTGCGTCCAAGACGGCGCTTTTCCATGGAAACTCTCCGAATATTGAAATCCGACGCGAACGCGCCGTCTGCGCCATCATATTCGGCCTGATGCGACACGCAAGCGCTCGCTGGCCTGCCTGGCTTACCCGAAATGGGGCCACAATCCCATGACAGACAATTGCAAACACGGTCGGCCAAGGCCGGCAAGCGCAATATGGAGTTGTTCATGTACCCCGGTCGTCCCGCCTCGTACGTCTTTCTCGCTCTGGCCAAAAGCCCTTTCTTCGCAACCATGGCGACAGGGCAGCCCGTTCTTGATCAGATCAGAAACGTTGAATGGGTGGTTGAAGACATCGATGGCGGCGGTATCATCGATGCGTCCCGCGTCACTCTCACATTCTCCGACGATGGTCGGCTGACTGGCCATGCTTCCTGCAATCGCTATTTTGCGAACTGGACCGCCGAAAACGGACGACTATCCATCGGTCAGGCTATGTCCAGCAAAATGGCATGTGCGGAAGCTTTGATGTTCCAGGAACACAGGTTCCTGTCCATCTTGCCACAGATCGAACATTACACGCTCACCTCTCAGGGCGCACTGGTGCTGGAAACAAAGGACGGTCGCTCGCTCAAGGCCTTCCCTTCGGGCTGACCTCAGGTGAAAGCATCGGGCATCGATTCCTTCCGCTTCGCCATGAAATCCAGCAACCCCTCTTCAATACCCGGATCGAGAGCAGGGGCCTGATAGGTTTCAAGCCAGCGCCTTGCGAGTTCGTTGGCTCTCTGCGCCGAAGTCTTCTCTCCTTCCGCCGACCATTGCTCATAGGAATTGTTGTCGGCGATGGACGAGCGGTAAAACGCAGTCTGAAAATTCGCCTGGGTGTGAGCACAGCCGAGATAATGGCTTCCCGGCCCCACCTCACGGATCGCATCCATGGCCTGACCATTCTCCGACAGATCGAGCGGTTCGCAAATGCGTTGCTGCATGCCCAGCTGATCGATGTCCATCATGAACTTCTCATAGGATGACACCAGCCCCCCTTCCAGCCAGCCTGCGCCGTGGAGCACGAAGTTGGTGCCGGAGAGAACCGTCGAATTGAGCGTATTGGCACTCTCATATGCGGCCTGTGCATCCGGAATCTTCGACCCCGTCAGGGATCCACCGGTGCGGAAGGGAAGCCCCAGACGCCGCGCGAGCTGCGCGGCCCCCGTAGGATACGAGGGACGGTTCAGGCGTTCCAAAAGTCGGTGCGCCCGACTGCATGGAGATCGATGAGGCGAAGGTGCCAAACACGACAGGCGCGCCCGGACGCACCAATTGCGTGAATGCCGCTCCGGCCATCACCTCGGCCAGAACCTGCGTCAGGGTGCCGATCACCGTCACCGGGCTCATCGCCCCCGCAAGGATGAACGGCGTAACAATGCAGGCCTGATTGGCCCGCGCGTAGATCTTTGCCGCTCCAAGCATGGTCTCGTCGAAAACCATGGGTGAATTGGCATTGATCAGATTGATGACCACCGTGTTCTGGTCCACGAACTCTTCGCCGAACAGGATCCTGGCCATCGCAACCGTATCCTCGGCACGATCAGGCGCGGTGACAGACCCCATGAAGGGCTTGTCGGAATAGCGCATATGCGAAAACACCATATCGAGATGGCGTTTGTTGACGGGAACATCAACGGGCTCGCAAACCGTCCCGCCCGAGTGGTGGATGGACGGCGCCAAATAAGCGAGTTTGACAAAATTCCGGAAATCCTCAATCGTCGCATACCGGCGCGCGCCATCCAGGTCGCGCACGAACGGGGGACCGTAGACGGGCGCAAAAACCGTCGCGTTGCCGCCGATTTCCACCGAACGTTCGGAATTGCGTGCATGCTGCGTGAAAACCGAGGGCGCCGTTTGCAGCAGCCTGCGACATAGTCCTCTTGGGAAATGAACCCTGTCGCCCTGCACATCCGCGCCCGCCTCCTTCCAGAGGGAAAGCGCTTCCGCGTCATCACGAAACTCGATACCCGTTTCTTCCAGAACAGTGTCTGCATTCGCCTCGATGAGAGCCAGCGCCTCCTCGTCGAGAACCTCGAACGGTTTGAGTGACCGGCGAATATAGGTCAGTTGCGGGCCGGGACCGGCACTCGTCCGCGCAGCTCTGCGGGCGGCAGCGCCGCCACGTTCACCACGCCCCATCCGCCCCCTGCGCGTCCGATCCTGCGGTTCATCGTCCATGGTTGCCGTCATCGCAAAAGCTCCACACCAGGCTCGTCAGACAAGACATGCCCCGACACTAGCGCGTACGGACACAACCTCCGTTCCGCCAGCGGCACATGGTGTCGCAAGTGACCTTGAGCCGACGGAAAAAATGAACCTCGATGCCTACTGGCGGCCCACGTCGGTCCAGCCGCCGCTCTCGGTCCAGTCAACAGCTCCCGCCCCGCCAGGCACGGTTTCCCCCGGCTTTGCGGCGAGCCCCTGCTCCAGCAGCTTCACCTCAAGCTGCAGGCGACGAAGCTCAAGCTGGTAGAGACGGTCGCAATCAAGCCGTTTTGGCTGGCGCCCCAGCGGAATAACCAATCGACCGTAGGTCGAAAGCGATGCCCGGTCGTCGTGCACGCCATTGCCGATCACACCTGCATCGATAAAGCTGCCCCCGTTGGACATGGATGCACGACAGGTCGTGCCATCAGCGGCGCGCACCTCGTCAAAACCACTGGGCGAGGAAACACCGGGAAGTGAAATGCCTGCCTGGTTCTGGTTGATGACATGGCCCCTGTCCGAGGCGTATGCAGCGCCTGCGTGTACCAAAAAAGCAAAGATGAACCCGCCCATCATAAGCGACGGGCAATGAATTTTCCGCATATCTGAACCTTCATTCCGAGGCTTTTCCCTGAAACCGGGATGCTTTCTGCGCAAATGCGCACGCGTCTTTCACGTTTTCCCTCAAACCCCACCAGGACCAGCACCGGGCGAGTAGCCCCGGCACCAAGCGCGATTTTGGCAGGCGTTACCCGTGCATCAATCGACCTGAACTCCGCGTCATACACACGAACAGCCAGATTGATGCGATGTCTGTAGGGATTGCTTGGATAGACCCGGACAGCAAAGCTGTCCGAAACACTTCTTATCTCACCACGCATGGGTGACATGGACTGGGCGTGGCTCTGCGCAAGGGGCAGAAACACCGCTGAAAACAGGAAACAGAAGAGCCTGAACATCGCGATCACTCGCACGTCAGGGTGACATAGGCCTCATAATCACCCTGCCCGAAGACCACATGATCCGTCATCGCGCGCAGATCCACGCTGAGCTGGTTGGCACCGGCCCGCAGAAGCGTTTTCATCTTTCCAGGGATTTCCGAGCCCGTTGTAGCACCCGCAATTCGGTATTTCGTCCAGAAAGTGATGGGACCGGCGCCACCCGGAGAGGTTGAAAAGGCACTCGGGGCTTTCAGCGAGACCTGAAAGCCCTGACCAGTGGTATAGACCACCGCAGTTCCCGGACGCCCGCCCGGCACCGCGCTGTCGAGCGCCATCAGGCCATCCCGAACCATGGACCCTTCGCCTGTGACCTCAATCGTACAACTCTCGTTTACGCGAGCGCGAAAAGGTATGTCACCCACCGAAGAGAAAGAAGGAAATATTGCTATAGCAATAAATATGAAAGAATAAATATACTTCAAAACAAACCCCCGTTGAATCGAGGATTGTTTACTAGACTCCAACCAGCAAATCGTCAATATTTATTGAGATTTCAAATGTAACACTTATGGTATAGGCAGGCGCGATTAGCGCCTGCCTTCCATGGTCCACGTTGCCTCGTCGGTGAGAGCGTCTGAATCACCCAACTGCAGACGCGGATCGAGCCCTTGCTGCATGAGGCGCACTTCAAGCTCCAGCCTCTGTAGTTCAAGTTGATAGAGACGGTCACAGTCCAGACGCTTCGGACGCTGCCCGAGCGGCACGACAAGCCGCCCGTAGGCAGCCAGCGTATTTGCAGCATTCCCGATGACACCCGAATCCAGATAAGCTCCTGAACTCGACATGGAAACGCGGCAAGTCGTGCCATCAGCTGCTCGAACTTCATCAAAGCCGCTGGGGCCGCGACACACCGGGCAACGACAGACCGTTCTGACTCTGGTTGACACTGTAGAGGCGATCCTGACCGTTCGCGACAGAGCCGCCAACCAGAAGAATGCAAGCTCCCAGTATTAATTGATGCGGTAGGCTATGAAACGTCCACATATCAGCGCCTTTATACTCGCTTTACCCTTGGGGAACGGAACACTCTCGGTGCAGATCCGAACGCGCTTCGTTCTGCTTTCACCGAAATCGACAGAAACCAGAACGCTGCGTGAGCGTTCTGCACCAAGCTTCATGGTCGCGGGCGAGACCCTGGCCGCCACGGGTCTGAAATGTTCATCATACACTCGTACCGCCACCTCAATGGTGTGACGGTAAGGATTGCGCGGGCGAACGCGAACGACGAACCGATCAGAAAAGCTCCGTATTTCCCCCGACATCGGGGACATAGACTGCCCCGATGCCGGAGAGGCGATTACCACGGCAGCTAGCGCTGCGAGAAACATCGCCTTCATGGTCTCACCCTTTATCACAGAGCACGACCACTTCGGCTGTATAATCGCCATGAAGGTAGATGCCGCTGGTCTTCTTGGCGACCAGACCAACTTCCATCTGCGATATACCGATATCCATTTTGGTCGGCGTTGTACCCGCCTGGTCAGTGGTATTGGTCGCACCGGTCAAAGTGTAAAGGGTGCTGAACTCCACACTATCACCACCACCAGCAGGACTGGTATTGAAAGCTTTCGGTGGATTCGCTGTAATAGAGAAACCAGCAGTCGAGGCCCTTACGCTGGCAATACCACGATTTCCGGGTGTGATCTCTGAACTGAGGGTTGCGAGGTCAGGGGTGACGCCCATCTGACCGGACTTTTGAACGAGAATTTCGCATAGTGCTGCAACTTTCGCGGTGAACGGCACAGACCCGTTACCTGCAAATGAAGGACCAGGCAGAATTACGGCCGCGAAAACAGCGGATACAATAAGGGGGTTACGCATTTACAACTCCTGTTAGAACGCGTTACTCGCCCCTTGTGAAAAAACTACCATAAGGCGATAGATAAAAAAGTAAAATGTAACTCAAGGTTGTAGTTTCGATTTATCACAGTTAACCAAATGCTACTGATACCCCATTTGGGCGCGTCGCTTTAACTCTTACACAGGTCGCAAATCAGCCAAACAGCTGCATACTCCTGGCCTTATGCTGTGCAGTAGAGGTTATTGCATCAGCCGCTTGCGCGGCTCGTAGTTGTCACGCATCGAACTTCGCGCACAGATGAGCAGGAGCCAACGCATGTCCGACGATGAAATCATCCTCTCCGAACTGTCCGACGATGAACTCGTTCAACAGATGCATGACGACCTTTACGACGGACTGAAAGAAGAGATTGAGGAAGCAACGCACATACTGCTCGATCGGGGATGGAAACCCTACAGCGTCCTCACCGAGGCCCTGGTGGAAGGCATGAGGATCGTCGGCGAGGACTTTCGCGACGGAATCCTGTTCGTGCCCGAGGTGCTGCTGTCGGCGAATGCAATGAAAGCCGGGATGGCAATCCTGAGGCCGCTTCTGGCCGAGACCGGGGCACCGAAACAGGGCAAGATGGTGATCGGCACCGTAAAAGGTGACATTCACGACATCGGCAAGAACCTCGTTGGCATGATGATGGAAGGCGCCGGATTTGACGTGATCGACATCGGCATCAACAATCCCGTTGAAAACTATCTGGCCGCTATCGAGGAGCACCAGCCAGATATAGTGGGAATGTCGGCCCTTTTAACGACCACCATGCCCTACATGAAAGTCGTCATCGACACGATGAAAGAAAAGGGTATTCGCGACAACTACATAGTGCTCGTCGGCGGTGCGCCTCTCAACGAGGAATTCGGCCTGGCGGTTGGCGCGGACGCCTACTGCCGCGATGCGGCGATAACCGTGGAAACAGCCAAGGAACTGATCAGGCGCAAGCACAACGTAAATGCCAGCGCCTGAGCGGGCGCGGATCAACGGCAATGGCCACCGCGAGCCCGCCCCGGGGTCGAGCCCTAGTAAGTCGAGCGCGAGATATCGCGACCGGCACTTTGTGTGGCATCTACGGCATTCGCTGCATCCTTGCCGACACCGCGTATCGTGTTTGCACAACCGGCCAGGGATCCGGCGACAATGATCGACACTGCCAGTCGGCAGATTGCGGAACGTGACATGGTTCAACTCCCTCTCGGTTAGGCAGCCCGTCAAAGCGGGATGATTGCGATGAAAGAACGCGCGAAACACGAAAAAGTTCTCGTTATAGCCTGCGGAATGATAGCGCGGGAAATTCTGGCACTGCGGGAGATGAACGGATTGGATCATCTGGAGCTCACCTGTCTGCCGGCCGAGTTTCATTATCGCCCCGACCGCATCGCTCCCGCCCTGGATGGCGCGATCACAAAAGCGAGGTCGGAAGGCTATCGCAACATCTTCGTTGGGTATGCGAATTGCGGCACAGGCGGAGCGCTCGACCGGATCTGCCAGAAACACGCTGTGGCGCGCATCGACGGACCGCACTGCTTCGCCTTCTATCAGGGGCTCGCCGCATTTGAAAAAACGGCGGAAGACGACATGCTTTCATTCTACATGACCGATTTCCTGTGCCGACAATTCGACGCCTTCTTCATGAAGCCGCTCGGTCTCGATCGGCATCCCGAGCTGATCCAGGACTTCTTCGGCAATTATGAGAAACTCGTCTATCTCGCACAGACCGATGACCCTCGCCTCGAAACCGTGGCGCAGGAAGCAGCAAAACTTCTCGGCCTGGTCTACGAGAAAAGACAGACCGGTTATGGCGATCTGAGAAAGGCTCTCCTTGCGGCGGCACAGGACACCTGACAATTCGCCCCAGGCCATCAAAAGGTTACATTGACAGCGCATCGCTGACGTCTTCTTCAGAATCCCGGCTCAGGAGACTTTCATGCGCCCATTTTTCTCATCCGCATTCGCGCGGCTTCTGGCCTTCCTCCTGCTCGCTCTCCCGGCAGGCGCAGAGCCGATTGTCCAAGAGAAACTCGATATGGAGCGATCCGGGTTCGAGAAAGACACGGTGCTACGCGACATCACCTTTCGGGACGCCGCGCGTCTTGATGCCTATCAGCGCATGCGGGCCGAAGCTTTCAAACAGGCACGGGAAAAAGGATCCCCACCCGATGTCTCCCAACTCAATGCGATTGATCGAAGACAGAAACTTTCTTTTGAAGATTTCGACCTTGCAGGCAACTGGCAATGCCGCACCATCAAGATTGGCGGCCTTGCACCACTTGTTGTCTATGACTGGTTCCGGTGCAGGGTCAGCGACGACGGAGCGGGCTGGATGCTTGAAAAGCTCACCGGGTCGCAGAAAACCAGGGGGCGGTTTTTCACCGATGGTGCGTCCCGGCTCATTTATCTCGGAAGCTTTTTTGTAAACGGAGAAGAGCCACCAGCCTATGGAGCCGGGCGGGAAAGCGATCAGGTTGCCTATGTGTTTCGTGATCGGGAAGATGGCTGGCGCATGGAATTTCCCGCACCGGAACGGGAATCCCTGCTCGACATTCTGGAATTTCGGCGCGGCCGCTAGAAATTGTATCCGCGCAGAACGCTTGCGACATCCGTCACGAAAGCTTAACGGCATCCGGACAAAACTGTAGAGCACCGAGGTCGAGATTCGAACGACCGGCGAGATGGATGAAATGAAGGCGGAGGGAACGGACTTGGATACGGTGTTGAACGCACCGCCGGCTCACCTGCCGCCGCGCCGCCTGTCGCGCATTTTCCGCGACCTGGCCAGAAACGCGGAAGACAGGGTCACGATAGGCGAAATTCGCCAGGCGCTCGGTGACCGCAGCTTCGCGACCCTTCTGGTGTTTTTCGCCAGCCTGAACCTTCTGCCCTTCCCGCCCGGCAGCACACTCGTGCTCGGACCGCCCCTCGTGCTGGTCGCCTTGCAGATGGTCATGGGCAATCACACGGTATGGCTGCCCAGATTTCTGCTGAACAAGGCCATCGGCGCCGACAAGTTCCGTCACATGAGCCAAAAGCTCATTCCGCGCCTGATCTGGCTGGAACGACTGATCAAGCCCCGCTACTGGCCATTCGCGCGCGATCATGCCGACAGGATAATTGGTCTGGCAGCATTTGTTCTTTCCATTGCCGTCACCCTGCCCATACCACTTGGAAACTGGTTTCCCGCGTTTTCTTGCGTGCTGATTGGCCTGGCGCTTTCCGAGCGCGACGGTCTGCTGCTCGGCATCGCGCTCACCTGTGGGGTTCTTTCGCTTCTGGTCATTGCCGGTGTCGTCGTTGGTGCCAGCATGATGGCCGGTGCAGTCATACACTGAGAGCGGCTCCACTCGTTCCTTCACGTCGCATTTGAATGGTCGCGCGTCGCCTCGCAGCAAGCGAGCGCGAGGCAATGCGGCAATTCTGAAAATCGAGGAAGGAGCAGGCGCTTATGGCACAGCTCATCGTTGTTTACTGGCGCGACATCCCCGCTCAGGTGATTGTCCGGGAAGGGCGTCAAAGTGCCAAACGAGAACTGCCCCTGCGCTTCACCGAAGCGATCGACATGTGTGCCATGCGCGTGGGCGCACGGGACACGGATGCCTATCTCGCCGATTGGCGACGCGGAAAGCCCGTGCCTGTCGGCAATGACCTTGAGGCCGAAGCCAGCCGGGCAGTGGAAGCGATCGAAAGCGAATATGACAAAGAACGCCTGATTGCGCTGGTGAAGGCGGGTGGCCAGGATGACAGCTAGCCCCGAACACAGCACCGGCATCACACAGGCGACACGGGTCAAGAACGCGCGCGAAGTATTCGCCTACCATCCCGCCAGTGTCTCCCCGCAGAGGCGCGTGCAGCGACGTTACACAATGCGACGCTGGTCCGTGCGCCATGCACGTCTGCTTGAATGGGCCTATGCGCGCTTTTCAAACATGTTTCTTGCGCTGCACCCGCTATGGAACGCCATTGGCTATGGTCGCGCCGAAAAGCCGGTGAAATTCGTCGAACGCCACGTGAAGGGACTGATGTTCGATTGCCGAATGTGCGGCCAGTGCATTCTGTCTTCAACCGGCATGTCCTGTCCCATGAACTGTCCCAAGCAATTGCGCAACGGTCCGTGCGGCGGCGTGCGCGCCGATGGAAACTGCGAAGTGGAACCCGACATGCCCTGTGTATGGGTGAAGGCCCTGGGAAGGCGCCCAGGCCATGCGAGGCGGGGACAACATCCTTCAGGTGCAAAAGCCAGTCGATCAGTCGCTGCGCGAAAGCTCGGCCTGGCTGCGGGTCACTGCCAAGGAAGCGCGCAGGCGTGAAGCTGGCGGGAGAACGAAGGCATGACGACACGCCCGCCGCAGATCGACGAAAATCCCAAGGGGGTCGAGCTACCGTTGGATCCCCTGCCCGGCCATTCCTCGCGTGGTCGGCTGGAACGTGTTCTGCGGCGCGGTGAATTTGCGGTGACGGCGGAACTTAACCCGCCCGACAGCGCCAACGCCCAGGATGTCTATGAGCGTGCGGCCGTTTTCGACGGCTGGGTCGACGGCATCAATGCCGTCGATGCATCCGGCGCGAACTGCCACATGTCCTCCATGGGCATTTGCGCGCTGCTGACGCGCATGGGGTACGCGACAATCATGCAGATTGCCTGCCGTGACCGAAACCGCATCGCCATTCAGGGCGATGTTCTGGGAGCGGCTGCGATGGGCGTGGGCAACATCATGTGCCTGACAGGCGACGGCGTGCAGGCCGGTGATCAGCCGGGAGCAAAGCCTGTCTTTGATCTCGACTGCATGTCCCTTCTGGAAACCGTGCGCACCATGCGTGACGAGGAAAGATTTCTTTCCGGGCGAAAACTTGCCACCCCGCCAGCCGTTTTCCTTGGTGCCGCAATCAACCCCTTCGCCCCGCCATACGACTTCCGTCCGCTGCGGCTTGCCAAAAAAATCTCGGCCGGAGCACAATTCGTGCAGAGCCAGTATTGCTTCGATGTACCGATGCTGAAGCAATATATGAGCCGGGTGCGTGACCTGGGGCTCGATAAGAAATGCTTCATTCTGGTCGGCGTCGGTCCACTGGCTTCAGCAAAAACTGCCCGCTGGATCCGCTCCAACGTGCCCGGAATCCACATTCCCGATCCGGTGATCGAACGGCTGGAGGGCGCGCGAAACCAGAAAGAGGAAGGCAAGCGCCTGTGCATCGACATCATCAATGAGGTGAAGGAGATCGCAGGCATTTCGGGGGTTCACGTGATGGCCTACCGACAGGAAGAGTTCGTGGCCGAGATCGTGCACGATTCCGGCGTTTTGAAGGGTCGCAGGCCATGGAAGCGTGAACCCGGCCTCGACGATGCGCTGATCGCCGAACGGCTCGAACACATTTTGCACGACGCGAGCACCGAGACGCCGGTGGACATGGTGAAGGACGCCAGCGAAGCCAGTTGAAAACACCATCAGCGTCACAAACGCCGTTTCATGTTTCCAGGAGGACAGTGAATGACCCGAACCATCGTCGCCTCTGCCACAAGGGAAGTCATTATCGGCTTTGACCAGCCATTCTGCGTCATCGGCGAGCGCATCAATCCGACCGGACGCAGGAAGCTGGCCGCAGAGATGGTCGCGGGCAATTTCGAGACGGTGACGCATGACGCGCTCGCACAGGTGGCGGCCGGCGCCACCATGCTGGACGTGAATGCCGGTGTGACGGCGGTCGATCCCAACGCGACCGAACCCGGGCTTCTGGTCCAGACGCTGGAGATCGTGCAGGATCTGGTCGACGTACCGCTCTCCATCGATTCCTCCGTATCCGCCGCCATCGAAGCCGGGCTCAGGGCTGCAAAGGGTCGCCCACTGGTGAACTCCGTCACCGGTGAAGAAGAAAAGCTGGAAGCGATCCTGCCGCTTGTCAAAAAATACGATGTGCCGGTCGTGGCCATCTCCAACGACGAAACCGGCATTTCAGAAGACCCGGACGTGCGGTTCGAAGTCGCAAGGAAGATCGTTCAGCGCGCTGCCGATTTCGGCATTCCCCCACACGATATCGTGGTCGACCCGCTGGTGATGCCGATCGGCGCGATGGGGACGGCTGGCCAGCAGGTATTCCGCCTTCTCCGGCGGTTGCGCGAAGAGTTGAAGGTAAACACCACCTGCGGTCTTTCCAACATTTCCTTTGGTCTGCCGCATCGGCACGGCATCAATGCCGGCTTCATTCCCATGGTGATCGGCGCCGGCATGACGAGCGCCATCATGAACCCCTGCCGTCCGCAGGAAATGGAAATGGTGCGCGCTGCCAATGTTCTGAACGGCACCGACCCCAACTGCTCCAACTGGATCATGACCTATCGTGATCATCAGCCGGCAGCGGCGGGAACAACCGCACCGGCAGCGGCTACAGCCGGCAGCGGCGCACGGAGACGCGGCGGGCGTGAGGCACGTCGGGCGCGGGAGTGAAAGCGAATTGGTTGCACAGACATGCAGGATCGCAGCGAACATGAAGAAGGCCTACGACATGCGGCCACTGCCATGAGCGGAGACCCGCTCGTCCTATTCATGCCTTCAGGCAAACGCGGCCGTTTTCCAAAAGGCACGACAGTGCTCGATGCGGCCCGGCAACTCGGCGTCTATGTGGAAAGCGTGTGCGGCGGGCGTGCCACTTGCGGCCGCTGCCAGATCGAAGTGCAGGAAGGCCATTTCGCAAAGCACAAGATCTCCTCCCTGAAGGACCACATCTCACCCGTCGGCGCGCGCGAAAAACGCTATGCCCAGAAACGCACGATGCTTCCTGGCCGCCGCCTGTCCTGTTCCACGACGATCGAAGGCGATCTCGTCATCGACGTGCCGCAGGATGCCGTGATCAACGCACAGGTGGTGCGCAAGGATGCCGACACCCGTCTCATCGAACGACAACCGGCGATGAACCTTTGCTATGTCGAGGTCGAAGAGCCCGACATGCACAGGCCGCTCGGCGATCTCGACCGCCTCAAGGCCGCACTCCAGAAGGACTGGGGCTTTGACCGCATCGAGGTGGATGCGCACCTTCTGCCCCAGGTTCAGGGCATCCTGCGCGCGGGGCAATGGACCGCCACCGCCGCCATTCATCAGGATGAGGAAGATGACATTCCAAGGCTCGTGGCCCTGTGGCCCCGCCTGAAGAACGAGGCTTGCGGACTGGCCTGCGACATCGGCTCCACGACCATTGCCATGCACCTCGTGTCGCTTTTGTCGGGCCGCGTGATGGCTTCTGCGGGCGCATCCAATCCGCAGATCCGCTTCGGCGAAGACCTGATGAGCCGGGTATCCTACGTGATGATGAACCCAGACGGGCGCGAAGCCATGACACGGGCCGTGCGGCTGGAAATCTCGAAACTGGTACAGAAGGTGGCCGATATTGGCGGCGTCGAACGACATGACATCCTGGACGCGGTGTTCGTCGCCAACCCCATCATGCACCATCTGTTTCTGGGCATAGACCCGACGGAGCTTGGCGGAGCTCCCTTCGCGCTGGCCGTTTCGGGAGCGGTGAAGCTTGGGGCCGGCGACCTTGAGCTCGACATCAACCCCGGTGCGCGCACCTATCTCCTCCCCTGCATTGCCGGGCATGTGGGGGCAGATGCAGCCGCGGTGGCTCTGGCTGAAGGCCCTCACCGTCAGGATGAGATGATGTTGATTGTCGATGTGGGCACGAATGCGGAAATCCTGCTTGGCAACCGCGCCCGCCTTGTCGCCGCCTCCTCGCCGACTGGCCCGGCCTTCGAGGGTGCGGAAATCTCATCGGGACAACGCGCCGCTCCTGGCGCCATCGAACGCGTACGCATCGATCGGGAAACATTCGAACCGCGCTATCGTGTGATCGGTTGCGAAAAATGGTCGGATGAGCCGGGCTTTGCCGAGGCCATGGGTGACAACGGCGTGACCGGCATCTGCGGCTCCGGCATTATCGAGGTGATCGCGGAGATGTATCTGAGCGGCATCATCTCCGAGGACGGGGTGGTCAATGGAGCGCTGGCGCAAAGCCACCCGCGCATTGTCGCCGAGGGTCGCACCTTCTCCTATGTGCTGAAGGAGAGCCATCCGCGGCTCACCGTCACACAGGCCGATGTCCGGGCGATCCAGCTCGCCAAGGCTGCCCTTTATGCCGGGACCAGACTCCTGATGGAGAAACAGGGCGTCACCACTGTTGACACGATCCGTTTTGCTGGCGCGTTCGGCTCCTTCATCGACCCCAAATATGCCATGGTTCTGGGGCTCATTCCCGATTGCGATCTGGAAAACGTGTCAGCCGTGGGAAACGCGGCCGGCACTGGCGCGCGGATGGCCCTGCTGAACCGTGGATATCGCCGCGAGATCGAGGACACGGTGCGCCGGATCGAGAAAATCGAGACCGCACTGGAAGCCAAATTTCAGGAGCATTTCATTCATGCGATGGCGCTGCCCAACAAGGTGGATCCGTTCACCCGGCTATCACAAAGGGTAAAACTTCCCGCTCGCAGCTCACACGCCGCTTCCACGGATGACAACCCGCACCGCACCCGCCGGCGCAGGCGTGAAGACCGACCTGCAGGACGCGGCCGGGTTTAGTCTCCGCCTTCGGTCACCGCGTTCAGCATGGATGCCGTGACGGACTGGCGCCACGTTCGGCTCTGCTCCCACGGATCGGTTTTCTTCACCCTCTCCCGGATGTCCTTCAGGCCGAAGACATTGGCAGCTGGAACAGTTTCGAGTTCGGACCACGAAACCGGTGTCGCCACGGGAGCACCGGGTTTGGCCCGCGTCGAATAAGGCGCAATTGCCGTAGCGGAGCGGTCATTGCGCAGCCAGTCGATGAAGACCCGCCCTTCCCGCTTCTCTTTCGACGCCTCGGCCAGAAAGCGTGCGGGGTCCTCACGGGAAAGGCGCGTTGCGAAACCCCTCGCAAAATCCTTCACATCCCGCCAGTCGCGCCGGCGTACGAGCGGCGCAATGACGTGAATGCCCTTGCCTCCGGTCAACAGTGGCACTGTCTCAAGGCCCAGATCACTCAGCCGCTCGCGTACCACAAACGCGGCAGACCGAACGGCCGTGAAATCCAGCGACTCATCCGGGTCGAGATCGAAAACCAGCCGGTCGGGTGCATCGAGCCGGTCGATGCGCGAGCCCCATATGTGAAATTCGAGCGTGCTCAACTGAACGGCGGCAATGACACCCGGCAGGTCATCGATATGGAGATACTCGTCCTCTTCGCCGCTTTTCTCCCGCACAGCCAGGCGCGCAACGGCGTCAGACATGCCCTTTCCGCCATGGCGCTGGAAAAAACACGGTTCTTCGACACCGTCGGGACAGCGAACCAGGCTGACGAGGCGTTTTTTGAGACCGGGAAGCATCCGGAAAGCCACGCATTCGTAGTGGAAAGCGAGGTCTTCCTTGCTGACTTTCACCCCGGGGAACAGCCGCTTGTCGGGGCTGGACAATGCAATCCCGGCAATCTTCACGTGGTTGTCCTGCACAGTCATAGCCAAAGGCCCATGTTTGTTCCCGCGGGAAAGCAGCAACTCGTTATTTCTGGTCGTCCCCGCCAAGAGTTTCAAACGTCGAACGGATATGATCGGCGGCCGCTCTCACTGGTGCCGATGCATCGGGGGTAACCATCATGCCGATGTGATAGTTCCCAAGCTTGGGAAGTCCGTCCTCAGGCCCCAACTCAACGAGATCGTCGCGCAGAAATGATTTTGGAAGAGGCGCGACCGCCAGATCGGAGAGGATGGCGGCACGCTGCCCAGCCGTGTGGGCACTCATGAAGGCAATTCGGTAATCGCGCCCTGCCCGCTCCATTGCCTGAAGCGCGCCGGCACGCCAGGCGCAGCCTTCTTCCCAGAGAGACAGAGGAAGAGGATCGCGAAGATGGGCGCAGCCCCCCTTCGCCCCCGCCCACACCATGGGCTCGGTAAACACCACCTGCACGTCGTCTCCGGCCGCCCCTTCGGAGCAGGTGAGAAGAGTGAGATCCAGTTTGCGGTTCACCATGCGCCTGCGCAGGTTCACACTCTGGTCAATCACCACATCGACAGCGATGGAAGGATGGCTTTGGGAGAAACGTTTGAGGACACTGGGAAGAATTCTTTCGCCGTAATCATCCGGCGATCCTAATCGCACAATGCCACTTATGTCCGGCATGACAAATTTCGAGATGGCTTCACGGTTCAAGGCCAGAAGTCTGCGTGCATAGCTTAATAATAACTCTCCGTCCGATGTCAGCGAAACGGACCGGGCATCCCGGTCAAACACCGAACGTCCCAAAACCTCTTCCAGCTTCTTGATCTGCATCGACACCGCCGAGGGGGTGCGAAAAACTGCATTGGCTGCAGCGGTGAAGCTTCCGGTTTCCGCGATCGCCACAAAGGTTCGCAGAACATCCGGTTCCAGTAAGGGGGCAGGATGGTTAACCGGGGCATTCATCGCGCTCTCCATTCAATATCTTTGAACCAAATGATTACTCGATTGCGTTTGATTGAATAACAACATTCCGGCATAGTCAACCTTGTCAAACAATGACAACTGGCAGAAAGCGCCAGACAAGGAGAAGGACCATGTCTGTTTTCACACGAATGAACCACTATGTTCGACACTACCGCACAGCCTTGAACCGCAGGCGCACCGAACGTCTGATCGGCACGCTTCCACCGGAGATCAGAAAAGACATCGGCTGGCCCACGCACTACACCGGTGTTCAGTCCGACGGACAGGACAACCGCAGCGTATCGCGGTTCTGAAACTCAACCCAGGGACAGGAGTGCGTTCAATGAAATCGCTGACCAGAGCTCTCAAGGCGATGCGCAATTTTGCGATTGAATTCGACGCAATGACGCATCATGCAAAATACGGCACCAGGCCGAAGAACAAGAAGGCAGGGCCCCTCAACGGATGACCGTGCTACCATGAGAAAAATCGCCACGCATTTAAACGCAGCCGCAAAAACCGCTGCCTGACCCCGGTTCATTGTCGCCGGGGTCTTTTTTTGCCCGTTCAGTTGGTCAGATGTCGCTTTTTCTAACGAGCGCTTCGCATTTTCCATCTCATGAAGCCGTATCCGCGACTATCTTGCGGGTATCGAACGAGCGACCCCACTCCATCACGCGTGGAAAGGCGCTCGGTGAGAGCCGACTGTCTTTCGATCAACTGTTCATGGAGCTGCAGAATGAAGCTTTTTGCTCGCTTTCTACGCCGCCGGAAAAGCGCCAATCCGAATACCGTGTTCGCACGGCAACGCCTCCGCAAGACGATGCCTGGAGAGACAGGCGCTCTGGCGGGCGCGCGTCTTGGTTTTCTGATTAACTGAAGCTTTGCCCCCTTCCCGATCCGACGTGGCTTTGCGCTCGAACACAAGCGCCTGGCCATCGGTCGGTCATGGCTGGCGGCCGCATGCATTTGCGCAGGTGGAAATCCACTTTCACACGCTCGTGGCACATTGACAGAAACAGCAATTCCTGATGACGCTTTGACAGTCGCATGACCGGGAGGCAGGTGTCATGCGTGATCGGGAGGCGTCATGTCGGATGAGAATGTCTGCAAGCGGTCGATCGTTTTCTTCCTCATTCCCGACTTCACCATGATGGCGTTTTCGGCGGCGCTGGAACCGTTGAGAACAGCCAACCGCATGGCTGGCTATGAGGCCTACACCTGGCGTTTGGCGAGTTACGAAGGCAGCCCCGTTCGCGCTTCGAATGGCGTCGAAGTTGCCGTCAGTTCCTCACTCGCGACGGAACGGCAGAAAATGGCCGGGCACGAGCGCCCCTCCATGGTGATCGTCTGCGGTGGACTGAACATCGAGGATTACAGCAACAAGACCGTGTCTGCCTGGCTGCGGGAGGAATACAACCGTGGGGTTGCTATCGGCGGGCTGTGCACGGCCGCCTATGTTCTGGCAGGAGCCGGCCTGCTCACGGATCGGCGCTGTGCGATTCATTGGGAAAATCTGCCGGGTTTCGCCGAGAAATACCCGCGCGCCAATGTGTTCGCCGATCTCTTCGAGACCGAAGACAATATCTATACCTGCGCCGGCGGCACCGCAGCGATGGACATGATGCTCAAGCTTATCGGAGAGGATTTCGACGACACCCTCATCAACCGCGTCTGCGAGCAATTATTGACAGACCGGGTTCGCAGCCCATCCGACCGTCAGCGCCTGCCGCTCAGGGCGCGACTCGGGGTGCAGAATTCCAAGGTTCTGTCCATCATCGAGCTCATGGAGGCGAATCTGGCCGAGCCTCTGTCACTGGTCCAGATCGCCGAGACCGTCGGCCTCTCCCGGCGCCAGATCGAGCGGCTCTTCCGGCAGGAGATGGGGCGCTCCCCCGCCCGCTACTACCTGGAAATCCGGCTCGACCGGGCCCGTCACCTGCTCATCCAGTCGTCTCTGCCTGTCGTCGAGGTCGCCGTCGCCTGCGGCTTCGTCTCGGCGTCGCATTTCTCCAAATGCTACCGCGAGCTCTATGCCCGCTCGCCCCAGCAGGAGCGCGCCGACCGCAAGCAGCTTCTCGTCGCATGACGATAAATCGCTCTCCATGTCGGATAGAGGGCGCACCATTCGTCCTCGCAGCACGAACAACCACTGGAAAGCACCACAATGACCACGACCATCGACGTCACACCGTCTACCGAAAACGAACTGGTTCTGGCGCGCATCATCGCCGCGCCCCGCGAAAAGATCTTCCGCGCCTGGACAGAGCCAGAGCTCCTCAAGCAATGGTTCGTGCCGAGACCCTGGACGATCTCGAAGGTGGAAATGGACGCGCGCCCGGGTGGCTCCAGTCTGGTGGTCATGAAAGACCCCGATGGCAATGAGTATCCCAACCCGGGCGTGTTTCTTGAGGTGATCGAGAACGAGAAGATCGTCACAACCGATGCCTTCACCGAGGCATGGAAACCCGCTCAAAAACCATTCATGACCATGATCCTCACCCTCGAAGACGCTGGCGAAGGCAAGACACGCTATATCGCCAGGGCAAGACACTGGAACGCGGAGGATCGCCAAGCGCATGAAAAAATGGGCTTCCACGAGGGCTGGGGCCAATGTGCCGAGCAGCTCGAAGAGCTCGCAGCCCGGCTGTGAACCCCTCAGGGATCGCGCCACATCCAGGAGCGATCCCGCCACATCTTTTCACCGACAAGACAGTCGTAGGCACTATGAAACTGGGCAAGCACCACCTTCGGTTCGTGCTTTTTCGCATCTGCCAGCTCCAGCACCAGTTTGCGCCGAATGGCTTGCGGAAACTGTGACCACTCATTGACCGGGACAACAAAAGCGCCCGGCCCTCCGATCACACAGTTCCGATAATAGGTGTCGAGATCCTTGACGTCGAAACTGGTGGTCAGCCCGCCATTGGTCATCAGGGGCAGTCCGTTGATGGTGATGCCCATATCCACCAGCCGGTCCCGTGCCGGCACCACCGGGTCACCCTGATTGTTGGGACCATCACCGGAAACATCCACCACACGACGCAGCCCCCGGAACCCGCTTTCAGCCAGCAGATCACCGGCAAAATCGAGCGCACCCGAGATGGAAGTCCGACGCGCACTGCCAGGAGGGGTGGCCGACAATTGCTCGGCCACACGCTGGGCGTCATCGGCAGAAGCGATCCGGGTCCAGGGAATGATCACGCGCTGCGAAAAATGGCCTGCCCATTCAAAATAGGTCACGGCAATTTTTCCATGCAATCCGCTCAGAATCGCGTTCACGACCTCATCGTGAACAAGGGCTTCTGCATATCCGCGGCGCTGTATCTCCAGTTCGCCCGCCGACATGGACAGCGAGACATCGACAGCCAGAACGAGCTGGACATCAACGATTTCCTGGGCTTTCGCTGGCGGTGGGTGAGCTAGAAAAGCGCTCAAAATTCCGGCGAAAGCTGCACTCAAGCAGCTTCTACGAATTCGCCGAGCCTTTGATGACCTGCGCATGGCTCAGTCTAGCGCATGATCCGCCGCATACAAATCCCGCATTTTGGCGTATTCGCCCTGTCTTGCCCATCTGAAGAGGCGCGAAACACGCCGGAAGTCATCAGCCATCGGCGCGCAGCGCGGTGTTCTCCGGATCGAACGGACTTTCTCCGATAACCCGTGCCGGATGAAGCTCGCCCAAAATCCTGATCTCAAGCTCCGTCCCTTCGGCAGCGAATTCGGGGCGGACCATGGCCAGAGCCAGGCTTTTGCCAACACGCCAGCCATAGCCGCCATGGGTGGCTCGCCCCACAAGCTTGCCCGCCCGGTAGATTGCCTCATTGCCCCGCGCATCGGCGTCAATGATACTGCCAACCTCGAGCGTGACGTAGGTCCAGTTTAACCCCGTTTCGCGCTGCCTGAGTAGCGCCTCCCGGCCGATGAAATCCCCTTTCTCGGGATGGACGAACCGGTCGAGCCCGCTTTCCCAGGCCGTATATTCAATGGAGAGTTCGCGCGGGATGAGGCGATAGCTCTTTTCGATTGCCATTGCCGTCATGGCGCGAATGCCGAAGGGCTTGATGCCGAATTCCGCACCCGCCTCCATGATGAGGTCGAAGATCAGGTTCTGCTGCTCGATCGGATGGTGCAGTTCCCAGCCAAGCTCACCGACGAAGTTCACACGCAGCGCATGCGCATTGGCGCGTCCGATGGAGACCTCCTTCCCCGAAAGCCAGGGGAACGCCGCGTTGGCGAGGTCCGCGCGGGTGAGCCTGCGCAACACGTCGCGGCTTCTTGGACCAGCCAGAACGAACACACCATATTGTTGCGTGATCGGCCGCAGGATGACCGACCCGTCAGTGGGAAGAAGCTTTAAAAGAACGTCGTGATCATGCGCCTCGTAGGCGCCGGCCGAGACCAGATAAAACCGCCTTGGCTTCCATTCATAAACCGTGAACTCCGAGCGAACCCCGCCATTCTTCGTCAAGAGATGGCACAGCGCGACACGCCCCTGTTTCTTCGGTATGCGATTGGCAAAAATGCTGTCGAGCCAAACCCTTGCCCCCGGTCCCGAAACCTCGATCTTGGCAAAGGCCGACATGTCGAGAAGACCCACATTCTCGTGAACATTCTTCACCTCGTTGCCGACATGCTCAAAATAGTTGGAGCGGCGGAACGACCATTTCTCGACCACGCGGCCATCGTCCAGCGCCGGCGCATGATTGTGCTTCAAAAGCACATCCGCCCCGCCCCCCGGTTCACCTTCCGGAACCTGATAGCCTTCCGGCGCAAACCAGTTGGGCCGCTCCCAGCCATAGACAGATCCGAACACGGCACCCAGCCGTTTCATGCGCTCATAGCTCGGCGTGGTCTTCAGGGGCCGCCCAGCGGACCGTTCCTCATCGGGATAGTGCACGGTGAAGACGTTGGCATAGGCCTCCTCGTTCTTCTCGCGCAGATAACCCTCGGTCGCATAGGGGCCGAAACGGCGCGGGTCGACGCCCATCATGTCGATTGACGGTTCGCCCTCGACGATCCATTCGGCAAGCTGCCAGCCGGCACCGCCAGCCGCCGTAACCCCGAAAGAATGCCCCTCATTGAGCCAGAAATTTTTCAGTCCCGGCGCCGGGCCGATGATCGGCGAACCGTCGGGCGTATAGGCGATTGCGCCATTGTAGATCTTCTTGATCCCCACTTCTCCGAACGCCGGAACACGCTCGATCGCCGTCTCCACATAGGGCATGAGACGTTCCAGATCCTCCTGAAACAGCTCGTATTCGCTGTCGTCGGTCGGGCCGTCCACATAGCAGCAGGGTGCGCCCAGCTCGTAAGGGCCAAGCAGAAGGCCGCCATTTTCCTCGCGCATGTACCAGGAGGAATCGCTTTCGCGCAGCACCCCCATCTCCGGCAAGCCTTCCTTCCTTCGTGCGACGATTGCCGGGTGCGGTTCGGTGACGATGTACTGGTGCTCTACCGGGATCACGGGCACGTCGAGCCCAACCATGGTGCCCGTCCTGCGGGCGAAATTGCCGGTGCATGAGATAACGTGCTCGCAGGCAATCTCGCCCTTGTCGGTGGTCACCGTCCAGGACCCATCCTCACCCTGCGAAATCGCCGTCACGGCGGTGTTGCGATAGATGGTGGCGCCGAGGTCGCGCGCTCCCTTGGCCAGCGCCTGTGTCAGGTCGGCCGGCTGGATATAGCCGTCGTCGGGATGCTGGATCGCGCCGAGCAGCCCATCGGTCTCGCAAAGCGGCCAGATCTCCTTCACCTGCTCGGGCGTCAGGATTTTGACCGGAATACCGATGGTTTCGGCGATACCGGCATAATACATGTACTCGTCCCAGCGATCTTTCGTGCGCGCAAGACGAATGTTGGAGCACTGGGTGAAGCCGACATTCATACCGGTTTCCTCCTGCAGCTCCTGATAGAATTTCACCGAGTATTTGTGAATCTGCCCGACCGAATAGCTCATGTTGAACAGCGGCAGAAGGCCGGCGGCATGCCAGGTGGAACCGGATGTCAGCTCCTTGCGCTCGAGCAGCACCACATCCGCCCAGCCTTTTTTGGCCAGGTGATAGAGCGTCGACACGCCCACAACACCGCCGCCGATGACAACCGCCCGCGCATTCGCCTTCATGCTCTCACTCCCCTGCATCGCTCTCCGGCCGGGCCAGGCAGGCAGGCTGGACAACAGCTGTGACCGAAACCGATCCTAGTCTGCAGGGGATACGGCTGCTTTGCCTGAATGCGACATCGCAGAAGCGGCGCGCGTCATTCGGGTCAGAACCTGTTGAACGCGCCTGCCCCTCGGAAAAACGCCCGCTTTGCCCGTCCGATTAACTTCTTTTCACCGCCTCTCCGGTAAAACCGGCAGCAACTTCAGGATGTTTGTTTGCGGGGCATACATGACAATGGTGGTCGAACACGTAGGTTCATCGAAGCGGCGTGGCTGGCTGACAGGCCCGGTTTCAATTCTCGCCATCACCGCGCTCGTCATGATGCTGTTTCTCGCCCTGCCCCTGAACGTGCCGATCGGTCCCATGTACTGGGATCTTTTCATCTATTTCGACGCCGCCAACAGGCTCTTTTCCGGTCAGGTTCCGGCGACGGATTTCTTCGCGCCGGTGGGGCCGCTCGGTTATTATATGTTTGCCGGCGGCGTAAAGCTCTTCGCAAACGCGCAACCGCTGCTTCTTGTCCACTGGTCGCTCTTTGCCGTCACTGCCCCGCTGATGGCGCTGGCACTCTGGCAGGTGGATCAAAGATCACGCAGGACGGCGCTTGCACTGCTCCTGCCATTTCTCGTCTTCGCGATCCTGCCTTTCAACACCCGGGAGTTCTATTCCTTCCCCGGCTCAGACGGGTTCGGCATCTACAACAGGCAGGTCTGCCAGCTTCTCTACGTTCTCACCGTGGCTCTCGTCTATCTGCGAGACCAGCGTCTCCTGCTCATCTCCATCGTAGCCGGCATGACCGGGCTTTTCCTCACAAAGATTACCGGTTTCGTTTCCGGCGGTCTGCTTTGCGCCTTTGCCTTTGCAGCAGGCCGCGTCACCCTGCGAACCGCTGTCACGTCAGCCGTTCTGTTCCTCGGCATCCTTGGTATCCTGGAAGCCGCAAGCGGTTTCACGCTCAACTATTTCGTCGATATTCTGGCACTGGTGGTGATGAATGAGGGAAGCCTTCTGCCACGTTTCCTTCAGGCCGCGTCCCACACATTCGGCATTGTCGCTCCGGCAGGCCTTCTGGCGTTCGCCCTGCTCTTCCACGATCGCGCGCGCCTTTTTGAGAAACTCCGCTCGCGGAGCCTCTCGGGCATCGCAAGCATCATTGACCATGAGGCCCTCTGGATCATGGCGGTGCTCATTGCCGGCATTTTCTTCGAAACTCAGAACACCGGAAGCCAGGCACTCATCTTCATTTGGCCTGCGATGCTTCCCGCCCTCACCCGGCTCTGGAAAACCGAAACGGCACGCAGCCCGGCCTTTCTGGTCGCAGTCGCCTTGGCCGCGGCCGCAGCACTACCCCCACTGGTCAACACGGTGGAGCGCGCCGCCCGCACCTATATCGGCGCGATCAAGAATGTGGAGCTTCCCAACCGCAATCTGAAAACGCTGGGACGCGTCAACATGCGCCCCGAGGTCCTTCGACGTTCCGAAAAGATGTTCGATTTCTATATCCGGCACCGCGAAACCTATGCCGACTTCATCCGCATTCAGGAACTGCCTGCCTATATGTACTATTCGGAGTTCGACTTTCAGGCCGTTCACCTCATGGCCATGGACGGAGCCATCGACGCCATCCGCGAACTGGAGTCCGAACAGGGCATCACGTTCGAAACCGTCCTCAACCTGAATTTCGTCAATCCCTTTCCATGGCTTCTCGACCGTCAGGCGCCACTTCATGTGGCCATAGGTGCAGATCCGACACGCGCCGTCCCTCCGCCGGACGCCGATGCTCTGGAAGCCGTGCGACAGACGGATCTCATCCTTCACCCCACCTGCCCGCTCACCACGGCCAATGCGGATCTTCTGAAGATCTACGCCCCTGCCATGCAGGACCACGAGCGTATCGTGCTGAGCGAGTGCTTCGACGCCTATCTGAGCCCGCGCATGGCAGACCTGATCGAATAGGCATCGGCGTCGGGCAAAGCCCTTCATCCGCCCGCGTCATTGCAGGCCAAAAAAGAAGGCCGGGACAAGCCCGGCCAGTTGTCGCGCGAGAGGCGCTATTCCTAAACTTTTCAGAGCCTTGAAAGGCATCCCTGACTCATCCTGTCAGATGCAGGGGCTTACTTCACCTGGCTTTTGACGAAATCCTTCACGATGGAAACGACACCGCGGCCAAGCAGCGCGTCGAGCGAATCCACCAGCTGGTCCACGTGCTCCTTCTGCATGATGAGCGGCGGCAGAAGCCGGATGACATTGCGGTTGTACTCGGTAAAGGCCACCAGCACATCGTAGTCTCGCAGAAGGAGAGCACCCACGAAGCCCGAGAGCGAGCCTTTCAGCTTCTCGTCCAGCACGCCCACCACCGGGCGCAGAACCGCCGGCAGCGTCTGCGAGAAATCGTGGAATTCGAGCCCGACCATGCAGCCACGACCGCGAATGTCCTTGATGATGCGCGGATACTTGTCCTTCAGCGCGTTGAGCCGCTCGACCAGATAGGCCCCGGTGCTTTCGGCATTCTCCATCAGCGCCTCGTCATAGAGCACATTGGTGCCCTCGATGGCCGTGGCACAGGCCTCACCGATGCCGCCAAACGTGGCCATGGCATGGATCATCGCCGTCTTCGGCGTGCCGTAGGCCTTCATGTAAATCTCACGCTTGGCAATCATCGCCGCCATGGCCGCCTTGCCGGCCCCCCAGCGACTTCGCGAGCGCGGTAATGTCCGGCACCACGTCATAATGTTCAAACGCGTAGAACCGGCCCGTGCGCCCATAGCCGCACTGAACCTCGTCGGCCACCCAGATCACACCATACTGGTCGCAGAGCTGGCGCAGTTTCTGCCAGAATTCACGTGGCGCCTCGTTGATGCCGCCGCCGCCCTGCACCGTTTCAAGAACGATTGCGCCAATTTCCGGATCGGTGCGGAAAGCCGTTTCGATGGCGTCGATATCGCCGAAAGGCACACGCACCGTGTTGTCCGTCAGGCGGAACTCGGCACGGTAGAGATTGCCATCTGTGATGGTGAGCACGCCCTTGGTCTTGCCATGGAAGGAATTTTCCGCATAGACGACCTTCGGACGTTTGGGTCCGGCCGCGCGCTCGGCAAGCTTGATGGCCGATTCCATCGCCTCGGAGCCCGATGAGCCAAGAAACACCATGTCGAGCTCGCCCGGCGAGCAGGCGGCCAGATTGGCCGCCAGTGCCGTCGCGTATTGCGACATGAAGGCGATGGCGATCTCGTGGCGCTTCTCATCCTGGAATTTCTTGCGCGCCTCGAGAATGCGCGGATGATTGTGGCCAAAGGCGAGCGAACCGAAACCGCCGAAGAAATCGAGGATCTTTCGACCGTTCTGGTCGATGTAATACATTCCCTCCGCGCTCTCGATCTTGATCTTGTGGAAGCCAAGCAGCTTCATGAAATGAAGCTGACCGGGGTTCAGATGCGCCTTGAACAGGTCGGTCATCTTCTCCACGCTCAATCCCTTGGCATCTTCCACGGTGAGAAGATCGGGCTTCACGATTGCCTTGGGTGCAAGGTCAGGTGCGTCCATCACGGGCCTTGCCCCTTCTGTTTCAGTCTTTGTCACGACGGTCATGGCGACCTCCCCTATTCGGCCGGAACCTGGCTGGCGCCAACGGCCTGCCCGGATTTCTTGGCACGATATTCGTCATAGGCGGCGATCAGCATGTCGCCGTCATTGTATTGCGGCACCCAGCCGAGGTCGCGCTCGCCCTTGGAAACGTCGAGCACGCACATCTCGTCGGCGATCAGATACTGCTCCGGATCCATGAGTGGCATGTTCATCCAGTCCAGAAGATCCAGAGTGCGCTTCACGGCCCAGCCCGGCGTGGGCAAAAGCAGCGATTTCGAGCCTGCATGCTTCACCAGATCGCCAAGCAGCTTGCGCACCGGCGGCGGGTTGATCGAGCCGAGATTGTAGGCTTCGTTCGGCACACCCGCCTTCCACGCAAGACGCGCGGCTTCCGCGCAGTCGAACACGGAGATGAACTGATAGGGGTTCTTGCCTGCACCGATCATCGGCACCGGCAGGTTCATGTCGACCAGCTTGAAGAGCTTTTCCAGAATGCCCAGACGTCCCGGCCCGATGATGAGGCGCGGGCGGAACAGCGAAATGTTCATGCCGCGCTTGCGCCATTCGGCTGCCAGCACTTCGGTGTCGAGCTTGGACTGGCCATATTCGCCGAGCGGCGAAACCGGGTGATCCTCCGTCATCGGATAGGTGACGGTGTGGCCGTAGATCATGTCGGTGGTAAAGTGGACGAGATTTTTCGCGCCCGCCTTGTCCATCGCCTCGATGATGTTGACGGTGCCGTGATAGTTCACCGGATAGAAAAAATCATGCCGCTTGGCGCGCACCTGGATCGGCGACAGCATCTTGGCCGACAGGTTGTAGACCATGTCGTCGGCTTTCATCCCCAATGCCTCGATCGAGGCCGGGTCGGTCACATCGCAATGGACAAACGCCACCTGACCATAATGCGGCAGCTCGCTCTTCACGATGTCGGCGACGATCACCTCTTCGCCATCGGCCACGAGCTTGGGTGCCAGATGACGGCCGACAAAGCCGTCACCGCCAAAAATGATATGTCTCATTGAATCATCGACCTTTCGGACTGAGGTTTGTCTTTGCCGAGCGCTGCCTGTTCTTCGGGCATCTCGCGGCCGCTCTGCGCGATCAGCGCTGTGCCAACGCAGATCAGCGCAATGCCGGCGATGCGATAGGTGTTCAGGTCTTCCTTGAAGAGCAGATAGGCGAACACCGCGACCGCCACATAGGCAAGGCTCAAAAACGGATAGGCGAAGGACAGATCGACCTTCGAAAGCACGTAGAGGTGCGAGGCCATGGAAATGACGAAAACGCACAGCCCTGCAAACACCCATGGACTAAAGACGATCTGAAGGATCTTCAGGATCGGATTGGCTCCGGCAAAGCTCAATTCGCCAAGCGTCATCATGCCGTGTTTCAGCATGAGCTGCGCCGCAGCGTTGGTCATCACCGTAAAGAGTATGAAGGGTATGTATTTCATCGTTTCCCGCCCTTGTCCGTCCTAGCGCCAGCATGCAAACAAAAGGTGAAGCGCCTGAGACAAATTGCATCCATTGCGTGAAGTACCGGCTTGTCGCCGGATCGTGATCGTTCATTCGGCGGCATCGCGCCCTCCTGCGGCCGTGGCCGGAAGCTGCTGCGCGGTGCGCCGCCAGAAGTCTGAGAGGAAAGCCGGGTCACGCTTGGCTTCGAGATCGCGCCAGCATGGAAAGGACGCTTCGAAAAGGGCCGCCCCCATACGGGCATCCTTGTAAGGATTAACCGCACCGCCGGCCTCCACCGTCATCCGGTCGAGGCGCTCGAACAGTCCATGCGTGGCCGCACCTGAATTGGAAAAATCGAGCGTCAGCGTATAGCCGGGCCTCGGAAACGAAAGAATGCCGGGTGAGGCAACATCGCCGAAGCGCTTCAGCACCGTGAGGAACGACGCCTGTCCTGCCTCGCGTGCTGCCGCAAGCATGGCCGGGATCGTCTCGCGCGCTGCCTCGAACGGCACCACGCACTGGTGCTGCAGCAGCCCACGGGGACCGTAAAGCCTGTTCCAGTGACCGACCGCATCGAGCGGGAAGAAATAGCTTTCAAACGAGGACCGGCGAACACCCTGCGTCCGCGCCTTGCTCCACGCGAACGCACGATTGAACAGCGTCAGGGACCAGCGATTGAGGAGATTGACCGGTGGCCTGAACGGAACCGTGAGGCGGCGCCTGGTCGGAGCAACATATACGGGTCCGTCTTCGGCATGGTTCGCCGTCAGCAGGAACCCCCTGCCCGCGCCTGCGCCCGAAGCAAGCTGATCAAGCCAGGCCACGGCGTATTCGTTTTCGGCATCGGCATCCTCAGCCAGATCGAAATATTCGTCGAGCCCGGAAAAGCCACGCACCTGCTCGTTCACATCAACGGAGGCGACCTTCATCAACCGGACCGTCGCCTCAAGAATCATGCCTGTCAGGCCCATGCCGCCAATGGTCGCGCGAAACAGTTCCGCATTCTCCTCTTCACTGCAGCGGCGCGTCTCGCCATCGGAGCGCAGCAGCGTGAAGGAAACCACATGGCAGCCAAAAGTACCCCTCCGGTGATGGTTTTTGCCATGCACGTCATTGGCGATCGCTCCGCCCAGCGTGACGAACCGTGTTCCAGGCACCACTGCGGGAAACCAGCCCTTCGGCCCGACATGAGCAATCAGATCCGACAACATGAGGCCGGCCTCGGCCGTCAACAGTCCGCTCTCGGGATCGAATGCCAGCACACGGTTCATGGAGCGCATGTCGATCAGAACGCCTTCATCGTTCAGGCATGTGTCGCCATAGGAACGCCCATTGCCAAAAGGCAGCATTGACGACGGCAGCCCCGTCCCTGCGCGAAGACGCTCGACAGCGTCCTGCGCACCGACAACCTGCGCACGGGTTTTGCGGACCAGCCCGAATGCCGAATAGTCAGCCATGCATCAAAGCCCCGCCGAAAAGAGGAGCACCGCACCGAGGAGTCCGAAAAGCTGGCTGCGCCAGTCGCTGATGATGAAGACGATCGGATCGTCGTGCATTTCATCACGCCGGGCGAGGATCCACATGCGGATCGTGATGTAGAGCACGATCGGACACAACGGCCAGATCAGCCATGGCTTTTCGTAAAGTTCACGCACCGCGCTGCTCTCGATATACAGGGCCAGAACCATCGCGGAAGAGAAGGCCGAGGCCATCCCGGCCTGAGCGACCACGTCCTGGTCTTCAGTGCGATAGCCGCGCCCCGCGATCCGTTCGCCCGCTGGCAGTTCGGTGGAACGAAGCTCCACAAAGCGTTTGACCAGGGCGAGGGACAGGAAGAAGAACACCGAAAACGCCAGTAGCCAGAACGACACCCCGATGGTCGTCGCAGCGCTACCTGCGAGAATGCGCAGCGTATAGAGCCCCGCCAGCGTCAGAACGTCGATCAGAAGCATGCGCTTGAGCGAAAGGGAGTAGGCGGTGGTTGCAATCAGATAGGCGAAAAGAACGAGCCCGAAAAGCGGCGGCAGAAAGAGCGCTGTCACGGCGCTGATGGCCAACAGGCCGATCATCGCGAAAAGCCCGAACGGAATCGAAAGAACGCCGCTCGCAAACGGCCTGTTTTTCTTCGTCGGGTGCCGGCGATCCAGTCCTAGATCGAAGAAATCGTTCAATATGTAGATGGCCGAAGCTGCCGTGCTGAAGGCAATGAAGGCAAGTATTCCAAGCGTCAGCAGTTCTCCATTGAAATACTCGTGGCTGAGGATCATGGGCACGAAGATCAGGCTGTTTTTCAGCCATTGATGCACCCTCAGCATTTTCACATAGGTCTTGAAGGTGGGCTTCGTCGCTTCCAGAAGCTCTCCCCCGTTGGCTGCGTGCCAGCGCGCAGCCGCACGATCGGGTGCGACGACCATGGCACTGCGCGCCGCATCGAAGACCGCCACGTCGGCACGGCTGTTTCCCGCATAGTCAAAACCACCATCGCCATAGGCTGCCACGAGGGCATCCCGCTTCATGCCGGAGGCCATGTTTCGCCCCGGTTCGGTCGAAATCACCTCATCGAACACCCCAAGATGCGCAGCAATCGCATCAGCGAACTTCTTGGGCGAAGCCGTCGCAAGCACAATGCGCCGTCCTTCCGCCCTGTCCTTGCGAAGCTGTGCCAGAAGATCCTGACGATAAGGCAGTCCTGCGGCGTCAAGTTCGATGCGTGAGGCGATCTCGCATTTCAGTCGAGCCTTTCCACCCGCCAGCCAGAAGGGAAGAAGGAAGAGGCACAGCGGCTTTCTGCGCAGCAAAAGGAAGAGGCTCTCCCACAATAGATCGGTCGCGATCAGCGTGCCATCGAGATCGACAGCCAAAGGCACTGCATTGCGTTCTGATCGCGCGTCCATAAGAGCCCCCAAAAACAAGATCGTTCGTCAACCGGCCTTACGCCAAAGGAGCTTCCAAATTCTGAAGCACCAGACATACAGGGAGATTGCACAAGAAGATTTCGGAAACAGGCTTAAGGTTTCCCTAAGGGAATTCGCCGGATTACTGCCGGGCACAAACAAAAAACCTTCGGCAATCGCTTGCCGAAGGTATTTCTTGCAATCCTCAGGCCAGCCTCAAGCCGGCGGTGGGAGAGCTGGAAGTTACCGGACGCGACCGCGCCCTTCGGAAATTTCAACCGTTTCCGAACCGGTCAGCACCTCGCGGTCGCCATTCGGCATTGTCACGAAACATCCGGCGGAGCAGAATTCAAGCGTCTCGCCAACGCCCACAACCACCTCGGTTTGCGAACCACCCTCGGTCACGATGAGCGTTCTGGGTTCGCTGTCCCGGTTGACGACACTGGCCGTAAAAGCAGGATGCGCAGCGGCTGGCAGGATCAAGGCTGCAAGAACGAATGTCTTCATGGTTTTCATCGGTTTGTCTCGCCCCTGTAGCGGTTGAGGCTCTCGGCCTTTTCTGAAAGCTTTATAGATATTTCAATCTGAACGCCAACTGAACGGCGTCGGAAGAGCAATCGGCTACTCCGGGTCAACCCTGCGGCGGCGGCGCCTCTTCGCTCCGTCCGCCTGCTCCGCTTCATCCTGATCAGGGATATCTTCATCGACCGGCTCCGTGCCGGCTCCCTGCGGCGTAAGCAGCCCTGAACGAACATGAATGTCGCGCTGCGGAAACGGAATCTCGATCCCTTCCTTCTCGAACGCATCCACGATGGCAAAGCGGATGTCGTTCTGGACGTTCAGTTGCAGGAGGATATCGGAAAGATAGACGCGTATCTCGAAATCGAGCGAAGAATCGCCAAATCCGGCAAACAGCACGAAAGGTTCGGGGTTTTTCAGTACCAACGGATGCGCCCTGGCAATTTCCAGCAATATTTCATGGACGCGGCGCACATCCGAGCCATAGGCCACCCCGATCGGGATCTCCATGCGCCCGAGCGTGTTGCGGTGTGTCCAGTTGCCGACGGCAGCATTGATAAGCTCCGAATTCGGCAGAATGACAGACTGACGCTGGAAGGTCTCGATCTCGGTCGCTCGCACCGAAATCTTCTTGACAGTGCCCGACACTCCACCCGCGACGATCCAGTCGCCCGCCTTGAACGGACGCTCGGCAAGCAGGATCAGGCCGGAAACGAAATTCGAAACGATGTTCTGCAGGCCAAAACCGATGCCCAGCGAAAGTGCACCGGCAACCAGCGCCAGATTGGAAAGGTTGATACCGGCTGCCGAGACGCCGATAAGGCCGGCGATCACAAGGCCCACATAGCCGACGCCCGTACGGATGGAGTTGCGCACGCCCGAATCCATGCGGCTTCGCGCCATGACTTTTCCATCCAGCCAGCTCTGGAGCCATCGGGTCGCGAAATACCCAATGATGAAAACCAGAAGCCCGGTGAGGATACCGACGATGGAAAAAGACAGCGATCCGACCTGAATCGTACCGGCGATCCGGTACCCCCAGGCCGTCAGATCCGCACCGCGAAACCCCCATTGCAGCAGGATAAGCGGCACCCCTATCAGAACGACGATGACGTTGATCAGCATGCCGGTGATCAGCCCCAGCTGGTCGAGCGCCGTTTCGTCGAATGCGGAGAAGCGTTCCAGCTTTCGCGCCAGCCAGGAATTGGCAAAGGCACCTTCCGAGGTGATGGCGCCAGCCGCCAGAAAACCGATATACATTGTCGAGACAATCGCGCCCGTGATCACGGCCTGCTGCGAGAGGAACCGCGCAAATCCGATATAGCCAAGCATTGCCGCGACGATGATCGCCGCTCCCAGCACAAAAAGAAGATACCGAAATTTGAGCGGCCATTGCTTCGGCCTGCCCTCGTCATCGTCGAGCGGGCGCACCCCGCCGATAGCAATGATGAGCAGCCCGACGATCACGGTGGCCACAAGACTGGTCGCCACCGTCAGCGAAAGCTGCGAACCGAACAGCGAATAAACCTGGTCCATGAAATAGTCGAAACCGGTCGAAACCGCAGTAAACACGGCCAGCAAAAGCAGCCACTGGGCGGCCTGCGAACGAACGGGCAAAAGGCGCCAGTTGGGGCGTCTCGGCGCAAGAATGGCGCGTGCCAGACGATAGACGAAATAAACCAGGATGATAACGGAGAACAGCGCCCACAACAGCGGAGCGATATCGCTGCGAAGCAGGCTGAAATAATCGAGAAAATAGTATGTTGATGCCAGAAACACGCCAATCGACATCGAAGGAACGAGTGTCGAGAACAGCGCCAGCGAGAGCCGGCTGAGATAGGTGGGATCCGTTTCGGTGGGGTCAGGTTCGATGAAGTCCCCAAAAAGCCTTCGCCCGCCGAGAAACAGCGTCAACGCAGCAATGGTGGCCAGCGCCGTGGCGAGCAGAAGCGCTTCCAGCCGGTACCTGAATACGAAAACGAGCCAGGCTGACGTGCGATTGTAGACCCGCGCCACCTCCTGTGTGAACTCGACGGCAACGTCCGCGCTCAATGCGGAAGAGATGTCATAACGACGTGAGAGCGTCTGCGTGAAAAGATCGCGCCTGCGTTCGGCAATCTCATCGACAATGCCGTTGATCCGTACCGTCAAACGCTCGGCATCGCCAATCAGGACGTTGAAACGCGCCTTCTCATCCAGAAGCCGGGTGCGTTCGCGCGTCACCTCCACCGGTTCGGCAGGTTCGCCATCCTTGCGCGGCTCGCCAAGCTGTTCCAGCCGGGTGTTGATCTCTGAAAGGCGCGGCCGAAACGCAAGGCTCGCATCGAAGATTTCACGCGCCAGCTTCTCCAGCTCCACCCGCACCTGGACAAGCTCCGCGTCGTCGGTGGCACGGTCGTCCACCTCATTCTCCATCCGGCCTACGGTGCTTTCGATTTCGGATATCTTTTCGCGCTGGCTCTGCAGGAAGCTTTCAGCCCCCTGGGAGGCGGCAGGAACCACCGCAACAAGCTGGAAAACAAGGCACAGAAAGACTGTCAGGGCGCGAAAGTTCATCAACATTTCTGTCGGTCTTCTCAAGGAATCAGGGGCTTTCGAACAAGGTTTCCGCCTGCAGACATTGCCTGAGCGGCAGGCATGCAGCAAGCGCGAGAGCCATGAAAGGTCGCGTCTGTGAAAAGCTGCGGCGCCTTATTTGCTTCCGGCGCTCGGGGTGTCCTATAGGTTTCGGTCTCGTTCTGGAAAAAAGAATGGCGGCGCATGGCGGAATATTCAGCTCTTTCGCTTCTGAAAAATGCCTTCTCGGGCAATCGAGACTGGAAACCGGCCTGGCGCAAGCCCGATCCCAAGCCGGGTTACGACGTCATTGTCATCGGCGGTGGCGGGCACGGGCTGGCAACCGCCTATTATCTCGCAGCCGAACACGGCATCACAAACGTCGCCGTTCTGGAGAAGGGCTGGCTCGGCTCCGGCAATATAGGCCGCAACACCACCATTGTGCGCTCCAACTATCTTTTGCCCGAATCCATCCGTTTCTACGAATTTTCGATGAAACTATGGGAAAACCTCTCCCATGAGCTCAACTACAATGTGATGTTCTCGCAGCGCGGCGTCCTGAACCTCGCCCACAGCCCGGGCCAGGCAGACGCCTTCATGCGTCGTGGAAACGCGATGCGCCATGGCGGTGTCGATGCCGAATGGCTTTCACCACAACAGATCGCACACAGGGTTCCGGGCCTCGACACCTCCGCCTCGGCCCGTTTTCCAATCGTTGGCGGGCTGTTCCAGCCGCGCGCTGGCACCGCACGGCATGACGCGGTCGCCTGGGGTTATGCGCGCGCTGCCGACCGGCGCGGTGTCGACCTGATCGAAAATTGCGAGGTTACCGGCTTCCTGCGCGATGGTGATCAGATCACGGGCGTTTCCACCACACGGGGCGACATCCGCGCCAAAAAAGTGGCACTGGCAGTGGCGGGAAGCACGGGCCGTGTGCTCCAGCGCGCCGGCATCGAGCGTTTTCCCATCGAAAGTCATGTCCTTCAGGCCTTTGTTTCAGAAGCCATCAAGCCATTCGTGAACTGTGTCGTGACGTTCGGCGCGGGCCATCTCTACATGTCCCAGTCCGACAAGGGCGGGCTGGTCTTTGGCGGCAGCCTCGATTTCTACAATTCCTACGCGCAGCGCGGCAACATGCCCATCGTGCACGACGTGACGAGCGAAATCTGCGCCATGTTCCCCTCGGTGGCGCGGCTGAGACTTCTGCGCTCATGGGGTGGTGTGATGGACATGTCCATGGATGGTTCACCGATCATAACCAGAGGCCCCCTGCCCGGCCTCTATCTCAACTGCGGCTGGTGCTATGGCGGGTTCAAGGCCACGCCAGCCTCC
Organism: Nitratireductor sp. GISD-1A_MAKvit; assembly: GCF_040819555.1. GTDB lineage: Bacteria > Pseudomonadota > Alphaproteobacteria > Rhizobiales > Rhizobiaceae > Nitratireductor. The sequence goes on along the minus strand of NZ_CP161920.1, from coordinate 1,842,272 downwards.
GGTTACTCCTTTGCATGGACGATCGCCAGGGATGAGCCTCACCCCGTCAACGCACCATTCACGCTCAGCCGCTTCGAGCGCGGCGCGATGATCGATGAAACGGGCAACGGCCCGACACCCAAACTGCACTGAGGGAGACGCCATGCTGATCGATTGCCCGCATTGCGGCCCCCGCGACCTTGCAGAATTCTCCTATCAGGGAGATGCGACACGCACCCGCCCTGACCTCGCCTCCACGGACACGAAGGCCTGGCTCGACTATGTCTACAATCGGCCAAACCCGGCCGGGCGGCACCGCGAGTTCTGGCAGCACGCAGGCGGTTGCCGTGCGCATCTGGTAGTGGAGAGAGACACGCTGACCCATGAAATTCACGCCGTCAGCTTCGCCGGAAGCACCAATGACGGAGATGGCGCATGAGCCCCCGCCGCGCTGCTACCGGCGGACTGATCAACCGCACCCGAACCATCCGTTTCACCTTTGACGGCGAAAGCCTGACGGGGCATGCAGGCGACACGCTTGCCTCGGCCCTGCTTGCCAATGGCATTTCGCTCATGGGCCGCTCCTTCAAATACCACCGCCCTCGCGGCGTGTTCAGTGCCGGGATAGACGAACCGAACGCGCTCGTGACCCTGCTGCGCGAAGGCGTGCGGGAACCCAACATCCCCGCTACCCGGATCGAGATCCATGACGGCCTGCGCGCCGAAAGCCAGAACCGCTTTCCCTCTCTCGCCTGGGATATTGGAGCGGTCAATCAGCTCGGCGGCCGCCTACTGGGGGCGGGTTTCTACTACAAGACCTTCATGGGCCCGGTGCTGGGCCCGCTGAAGGGAACGCGCTTCTGGATGATGTGCGAGCATTTCATCCGCCGCGCAGCCGGGCTTGGCCGGGCCGACCACGAGCCCGATCCATCACGCTACGAGCAGATGAATGCGTTCTGCGACGTTCTGGTGGTTGGTGCCGGTGTCGCCGGTCTCATGGCGGCGGAAGCGGCGGCAAAGGCAGGGAAACGGGTGATTGTCGCAGAACAGGAGCCTCTGACAGGTGGCTTTGCACGCTGGTCTGGCGAAACCATCGATGAAAAGCCGGCCCATGAATGGATGGCAGAACTGACGCAGCGGCTCGCCGTTCTCGAGAATGTACGCCTTTTAACGCGTACTTCCGTCTGGGGCTATTATGACGGCAACACGCTGACAGCGCTCGAACGGGTCAATGACCACCTGCCGCGCACTCCCAAAGGTCATCCGCGCCAGCGCCAATGGACAATCCGAACCGGCGAGGTCGTGCTGGCAACTGGCGCGCTCGAACGCCCCATCGTTTTTCCCGGCAACGACCGTCCAGGCATCATGCTGGCTGGAGCCGCCCGCCGCTATGCTGTGGAATTCGGCGTCCTGCCCGGCAACAGAACCGTCATTTTCACCAACAATGACAGCGCCTATGAGGCTGCATCAGCAATCAGGCGCGCAGGCGGCCATGTCGCTGCCATCGTCGATGTCCGGGAACGGGTCAGTGAGGCCGCAACGGCCCTTGCAACCGAGGCCGGTGTGGAGCCACTGACCGGCCACGCGATTGTCGCCACCACGGGCGCTCGTTCCCTGTCACGCGCACTGGTGCAGAGATTCGATTCCGGGACAGGCAGGCTTTTGGGCGAAGCAAGGCCGATTGAATGCGACAGTCTCGCGGTTTCCGGTGGCTGGCAACCGGTTCTTCACCTGGCAAGCCAGGCTGGCGCCCAGCCCGTCTGGGATGAGGAAAAACAGGCATTTCTGCCACCCGAGCCAGCACAACGCTGGACAGGTGCCGGCGCTTTCCTTGGCAAATTCGGCACGGCCGACGCGCTTGCGAGCGGCCGCGATGCCGGCCGCAAATCTGCCGGCAAACGCCCGTCCCGCGCCAGACTGCCGCAAATCGTGCCCGATGCACTCAATCCTGCACCAGCGCCGGTTCTTGAAATCCGGGCCAAGGGCAAGGCCTTTGTCGATTTCCAGCACGATGTGACCGCCGACGACGTACGGCTCGCCCACCGCGAAGGCTTTGTCAGCGTCGAGCACCTCAAGCGTTACACGACGCTCGGCATGGCGACCGACCAGGGCAAGACCTCCAATGTTCCGGGCCTCGCCATCATGGCCGAAGCCCGCGGGATCTCGATCCCGCAAGCCGGCACCACACGGTTTCGCCCGCCCTTTACCCCAGTGGCCATTGGCGCGCTGGCTGCAGAACGTCATGGCGACCTGAAGCCCGAGCGCTTCACCCCCATGCATGACTGGCATGTGGAGCAAGGCGCCAAGATGACACCGGCAGATCTCTGGCACCGCCCGCTCGTCTACGCAAATGCCGGCGAAACGGTCGAGCAGGCCTATATCCGCGAAGCAGCCGCAGTCCGCCGCTCCGTGGGCATTGTCGATGTCTCCACACTGGGCAAGATCGCGGTCAAGGGCCCCGATGCCGCCGCCTTCCTTGATCGTGTTTACACCAACACCTTCTCCACGCTGAAAGTCGGCAAGGCACGCTATGGGCTGATGCTGCGTGAAGACGGTATCGTTTTCGATGACGGCACCACGTGGCGCCTCGGTGACACCGATTATCTCATGACCACAACCACCGCCAATGCCGGCGCGGTGATGCAGCATCTGGAATATTGCCTCGACATTCTCTGGCCGGATCTCAGGGTCCATCTCACCTCGGTCACGGATCAATGGGCAGGTGCCGCGATCGCCGGCCCCAAGGCCCGCGCTGTGCTGGAGCGCTGCGTGACGGGAACCAAAGTCGACAACGAGACGCTGCCCTTCATGGGCATCGTGCATGGCCAAGTCGACAGTGCCCCGGTCATGATCTGCCGCCTCTCCTTTTCCGGTGAACGCGCCTATGAGGTCTATTGTGGCGCCGGTCATGGGCTGCATGTGTGGGAAGCGCTGATGGAAGCGGGCGAACCCTTTGACATCACGCCCTATGGCATGGAGGCGCTGGGCGCACTGCGCATTGAGAAAGGGCACGTGACAGGTGCCGAGATCGACGGGCGGACCACGGCGCGAGACCTTTATCTCGACCGGATGCTGTCGAAGAAAAAGCCGTTCATCGGTTCGGGCCTGATGGACCGCCCTGCCCTGATCGACAAAAACCGCCTTCGGCTTGTGGGCATTGTCTCGCTCGATGGCCAGGCGCTCGGGGGTGGCGCCCATCTGACGGAGCGCAGCAGCTCCGGCGAGCCGGGAGAAAGCATCGGGCATGTCACAGCCTATTGTTACTCACCGGCGCTGCAAAAATATATCGGCCTGGCACTCGTGAAGGGCGGTAAGACAAGGCATGGGACCCGCGCCTGTCTCTCCGACCCGTTGCGCAAGCGTTTTGGCCAGGTGGAGATCGTCAGTCACCATTTCTTCGATCCGGATGGGGAGCGCATGCATGGTTGAGCGCGCATCGCCGCTGGGCAGCGAGTTCCGCCCCGGCTCCTATGGAGACTTCGCCGACAGGGTCGGCGTTACAATCTCGGAAGCATCGAAAGGCACCATTGTAGAGGCGCGTGCATGGCCCGGCCACGAGAACGCGCTAGCAGCCAGACTGTCAAACGTCTGCCGTCTCCGGCTTGCAGCATTGCCGGGATACGGGGCGACAAACAGTGACGGCAGCTGCGCCTTCAATATCGGTCCCGGTCGCTTTCTGGTGAGCGCTGCGGATGAAGCGCTTGCCGGCGAGCTCATGGCCTCCATCCCCGATGAAACCGGCACCGTGACCGATCTCTCCCACGGACGAACCGTGTTGAGCCTCGATGGCGCTGAGGTGGAGTGGGTTCTGGCCAAGCTATTCGCACTGGACTTCAGCCTTGCCGCCTTCCCGCTTCGTGCAGGACGGGCGACTGCGCATCATGACCTGTCTGTGCAGATCCAGCGTCGCGGCGAAAAGCGCTTCGAACTCTATGTGTTCCGGTCATTCGCGCGCGCCTTCGCCAAAACGCTTCGCCGAGCATCGGAAGATGTGGGCTACACGATAAGATAGGCCCGGCGCGGCGACACCGGGCCTATCGGCCGGCCGCCGAGCCCCAGGCGAACCGGCGTGAAGCTCCGGGCTGGCGCAGCAGCACCGCCCGGCGCGTTTCCATCACCCCTTGTCGGCGTCAGGTGCCATTTCTGCCGGTGGATTGCCCGGGCGCATGTCACCTCGCGGACCACCTTTGTGATCACGCTTGTGATGCATTTTCTTTCCGTGGTGTCCGCCACGCTCCCCCGCCATCTGGCGGAAACCACGGCGCATTTCTCGCTGATCCACCTTGCCATCGTCATTGGCGTCCATCAGCGCAAAGCGTTTTTCCTGCTGGCGCTCGATCTCGGCGATCGTAACGGTGCCGTCACCGTCGATGTCGAGACGCCGTGCGGCGCGCCTGGCACGGCGATCGGCCATGCGCTTCATTGCCATGTCCTGCAGCTCGGCATCCGACAACACGCCGTCACCGTCGGTATCGGCAGTCTTCAAACGCTCGATGTGAACTGCAGAGAATTCTTCAATGGAGATGGCGCCATCGCCGTCCTTGTCTAGACGGGAAATGCTCCGCATCTTCTTGCCACCCTTCATTTTTTCGGCGGCAGCCTGGGGGGCGGTCTGATCGGATGAGCTCTCCTGAGCGATCGCGGCAGAACCGGCAATCAGGCTCACAGCCATCGCGGTCAGAAGGATTTTCTTTTTCATGTCTTTCTCCTCGTAAGGGGCGCCGCCAGAGGGGTTGCGGCAGGGAACGAGAAGATACTGGCCGTTCGCACATTACGACGACCTTGCCGAGAAATTACAAATTGGTAAGCAATGAATGGATGGACGAGTGTTCAACGAACAAACGAGACGAATTCTTCAACCGGCACACGTTCGCTGCGCAACGCATTCTCGGGTTTTGAAGCGTCTTCATAGCCCAGCGCCATCCCGCAGACCACGATTTCCTCGTCGGGAATGCCCAGTATCGGGCGTATCTGCCGGTGATAGGGTGCGAAAGCGGCCTGCGGGCAGGTGTGGAGGTCACGTCCTCGCGCGGCAATCATCACCGACTGCAGGAACATGCCCAGGTCAATCCAGGATCCCTTGTTCAGGCGTCGGTCAATGGTGAAGATCAGCCCGACCGGCGCGTCGAAGAACGTAAAATTCCGATCGTGCTGTGCGCGCATGCGCTCCACTTCGCGCCTGCCGATGCCCAAAAGACTGTAGAGCGCAAACCCCACCGCACGGCGGCGCGAAAGATAGGGCTCGAAGAACTTGTCAGGATAATATTTGTATTCGTCCCACTCTATCTTTTCCGGGCGCACGCCGGATGAGAGTATGGCATCGGAAAGCGCCTGTTTGCGCTCACCTGAAACCACATAGACCTTCCACGGCTGCATATTGGTGCCAGAGGGCGCACGCGCCGCAACGCGAAGAATGTCACGGATAGTGTCATCGTCGACCGGCCGCGGTAAGAAAGCGCGCACCGAGCGGCGCGAAAGCATCGCCTCATCGACAATCTCTGAAACGGACAGTTCGTTCTTCTTTTCAGGGGCCAACATGCCGCCATCCCTCTGCCAAATGCGGTGCGAACCGGCGGCCTGCCCCTCACATCCGAACCGCCCCTGTTCGGGACCGGGTGCGCTGTTTGGTTGCGCTGTTCTCAACATGGCCGCTCTGATAAATATGCGTCCAATGCGCGGTTCTCGTAGTCGAAGGACCCGCTTTTTTCAAGTCGAATACCGAGCCCCCACCTGGAGCCCCTCAATGCCACAGCCTTCATCCCGCATCTCAGGCATCGTTCCGTCCGGCAAGAACGGTTGGGAAATACATTTTGCCGCACTGACCCGCAAACAGGCCGGCGAGGAAGTCATCATGCTTTCGGTCGGCGATCACGATTTCGACACGCCCGAAGGCACCGTCGACGCTTGCGTGGAGGCCGTGCGCGGCGGACACCATCACTACACCCAGCTTCCCGGCCTCCCCCGCTTGCGAACCGCCCTGGCAAAACTCTCGGAAGACTGCACCGGAACCGAAACAAGCGCCGACGAAATCATGGTCACCATCGGTGGTCAGGGCGCGCTTTATGCCGCTTTTCAGAGCGTGCTCGATCCCGGTGCGCATGCTCTCATCGTTTCCCCCTACTATGCCACCTATCCCGGCACGGTGCGTGCCGCAGGCGGGCGTTATACCGAAATCGAAACCCATGCGGAAAACGATTTCGAGCCATCCCTTGAGGAAATCGAAGCTGCGCTCGAACCCGACACGCGCGCAATCCTGATCAACTCGCCGAACAATCCGACCGGCGCAGTCTATTCGCGCGCAACGATCGAACGTATTGCTGAAATCTGCCGCCAGCGTGATCTCTGGCTGTTGTCCGACGAGGTCTACTGGACCATTCGCTCCGACAGGGAACACATTTCGCCCCGCGCTCTCCCCGGCATGAAGGAGCGCACGCTCGTCATAAATTCACTGTCGAAAAGCCACGGCATGACAGGCTGGCGTGTCGGGTGGCTCACCGGCCCGGCCGACATGATTGCGGTGATGACCAATCTCAATCTGGTCGCAACCTACGGCCTGCCGGACTTCACCTCGCATGCAGCCATTGCCGCTGCCGAAAATGCATTCGGGATGCGCGAGATTGCAGAACTGTATACGCGCCGCCGCGAAGTGTTCCTAAACGCCGTGCGCGGGCTGAACGAAATCATCGTGCGCGGTTCTGAAGGCGGCATGTACGTGATGCTCGACATTCGGGCCATCGAACAGGATTGCGAGACATTCGCCTGGGATCTGCTCAAGGAGGAAGACGTTGCCGTCTTACCCGGCGCCAGTTTTGGTGACGCGGCCCGGGGCCACATCCGTATTTCCATGTGTCAGGATGAAGAGACGCTCAGGGAGGCTGCCACCCGCCTTCAGCGTTTCATCACAAACAGGCTCGCGCGCGCAAAGCAGAGCGCTTGCGCTGGATGAAGGAAGTGGAGAGGCGCTCCAGTGCGCCTCAATCCTTCTTGGCAGGGAGGCCCTTGCGGTCGGTTTCCGCGAATTCCTTCAGTTCGCTCTCGCTCATGCTGTCATACATTTCCTTGGAAGCGCCCTGAAGCTCCGATTTCGACATCTCGCCGCGTTTGGCGGCAAGAGCCGCACCTGCAGCCTTCTGTTGCGCTTTCGATTTTGCTGGCATGGTCTTTCTCGCTTCCGTTGCGTGTGAAGGGAGAATTCCGCAACGGCGCTCAGGTTCCAGAGGGAACCTGACGGGCAGGAAGTTTGACCCAGTAGGGGTTGGGTGCAAACCTCTCCCCGTACTTTTCCTGCATTCGTTCCATCACAACCATGATCTCGGCGATCCCGCGCGCGCGCGCATACCGCAACGGACCACCGCGAAAAGGGGCAAAGCCCGTCGCGAAAACAAGCGCCCCCTCCAGGGTCTCTTCATCGGCCACAACACCCTCCCGCAGGCAGGCCACGCATGCGTTCAGCATCGGTAGAACAAGCCTGTCGGTCATCACCGGATGCGGTGTAAGGCGTTTCCGGCTCTTCCTCGGAGTGCCGTTCTGGTCATATTCGTAGAGGCCCCGCCCCGCCTTCTGGCCCGTACAGCCGTCTTCAACCATCTCCCAAAGCCAATTCGGAGCCTTGGGTGGCGGTTCTTCAAGACCCGACTTGAGCGTCAGGGAAATCTCCAGACAGACATCCAGCCCAATTCTGTCGGCAAGCTCGATCGGCCCTATGGGCATGCCGAACGTTTCGGCCGCCGCATCGACGGTTTCCTTCCGCATCCCCTCATCCAGCATCAGAAAGGCCTCGGCGAAATAAGGTGCCAGAACCCGGTTGACGAGGAAGCCGGGCGAGCTTTTGACCATTGCTGGGAGACGGTTGATCGAACCGCAGAAAGCGGCTGCTCTTTCCTTCGACTGCCGCGAGGTCTTGGCGTTCGTGACCACTTCAATCAGTTCGATGCGTGGAAGCGGATGGAAAAAATGCAGCCCGATGAACCTTTCGGGAAAGGGAACTGCCCCGGCAAGCACATCAAGCGGCACGCTCGACGTATTGGTCGCCAAAAGGGCCTTCTTCTTCATCTGCGGGGCAATGGATTTCAGAAGTTTGCGCTTGATGTCGGCTTTCTCTGTCACGGCCTCGATGACAAGATCCGCCTGTGCAACCCCCTCACCGGCAAAATCCGGGATGAGCCGATCATGAGCATCGCGCTTCGCCATGTCCGTCACCGTCAAGCTGTCAAACAGCTTTTCCGCGCGCGGTGCAATGGTAGCGAGAACATCCTGGTCGAGGTCGGTCACGGTTACGCGCAGCCCGTGTGCCGCGCACCAGGCTGCAATGTCCCCACCCATTTCTCCCGCCCCTATGACATGCACGTGTTCGATCCCGCTTTCCCCACTTGCCCGCGCCTTCAACGTCTCGCGAAGTCCGAAGACGTGCATCAGGTTCTGCGCATTCTCCCCCGTTGCAAGCTTGACAAATGACCGGATCTCTTCCCGTTGCATGAGAGCCCTTTTTCGGCCGGATTGCCGCTCCCACAGGTCAACGAGCCGAAAGGGGGCGGGATGATGCTTTTCATTCGACCGTCCCGCGAGCATCGAACGCAATCTGCGGGCTGCAGTACCGCGAAACACGGGCAGACCGCTCAGTCCGGAAGGCGCGCTTCGCCGCTTGATGCCGCGCTTCAGCAATTGTGCCACCGCCATTTCGACATGTCGCTCAACAACCACCACGTCCACGAGGCCAAGCTCTTTCGCCCTGTCGGCGCCGACCGAACCGCCCGTCAGCATCATTTTCATGGCCTCTTCCGGTTTGAGAAGCAGGGGCAAGCGGAAAGTTCCTCCCATTCCCGGGTGTAGCCCAAGCGTTACTTCGGGAAAGCCGAATTCGGCACCGACAACGGCGATGCGCATGGAACACGCAAGTGCCAGTTCGAAGCCGCCTCCCAGACAATGCCCGTGAACCACTGCAATCGTTGGGAAAGGCAGAGCCGCCAGCTGATCGACAATCTCATGAGCCCGCCCTACCCGCTCCTCCAGAGCCTGCGGTTCCGTCATGCCCATAAGATCTCGAATGTCGGCACCGGCGACAAACCCTGCTGGTTTCGCAGATCGAATGACAAGCGCTTTCAGGTGCAGCGATTCAACCTTTTCCAGCAGGCTTTCGAGCTCCAGCATCACGGCGTCATTCAACGTGTTGGTGCTTTCTCCCTCCCGGTCGAGCAGGAGCCAGCCTATGCCGTCCCTGTCTTTGGTCAGTTTCCAGTGCACCGTCTGTCGAATGAGACTTGTGACCGTGCCATCGGCGATCCGGCGCAAGCTGAAATGTTCATCGGCAGCGTTTGTCTGATCGGTCATTGAACCATCTCCAGAAGCATGGCTCCACCAAGACCACCACTGATGCACTCCGCAGCGATGCCCCTCTTCTGCCCTCGCTTGCGCATTGCGTTCACCAGATGCAGCACGATCCTGTTGCCGCTGGTGCCGACCGGATGGCCAAGACTGATCGCGCCTCCATCCACGTTCAGCCGGTTGCGCTCGATCCGACCGAAGGCGCGGTCGAGACCCAGTACCTCCCGGCAGTACCCCGTGTCTTCCCACGCCGCCAGACAGGCAAGAACCTGGGCTGCAAAAGCCTCATTGAGTTCCCAAAGATGAATATCGCTTCGCGTCATCCCCTGTCGTTGAAGCAATTCGGTGGTGCAGAGTGTCGGGGCCAGGCCCATGACGGAGGGGTTGAGCGCCGACCACTGACTGTCCACAATGCGGGCAAGGGGCATAAGCCTGTGCTTTCTGACCGCCGCTTCCGAAGCAAGCACCACCCATGATGCTCCATCGCTGATCTGCGAAGCGTTCCCCGCCGTGACACGCCCATAGGGCGGCTCGAACACCGGCTTCAACCGGGCAAGCCGCTCCATCGAATTCTCTTCCCGAACGCTATCATCATGATCATAGACCGTGCCGTCGCGTGTCAGAATCGGAACGATTTCGCCGTTCAACAACCCTGTTTTCTGCGCCTTGACCAGTCTGCTGTGACTTTCCAGCGCGTAGGCATCTGCCGCCTCGCGAGAAACACGGAAAAGGTGCCCCACCAACTCCGCCGTCTGCCCCATGGTCAGCCCGGTTACCGGATCGGCCAGTCCGTGGTCGAGTGCAGTCCCAGAGGCTGGGGACGTGTCGGGGCCACGAAGTGCGAACAGCTTCTGAAACAAGTATCTTGCCGTGCCCAAGCGACCGAACCCAACCGCCCCCTCATTCGCCCAGTCGGGCGGCACGTGCGACGGGGCTTCCGTCCCACCCGCCAGAACCAGTTGGGCTTTCCCCGTCTGAATGGTGCGAAACGCGGTGTCGATCGACTGCATGCCTGATCCGCTGTTGATCTGCACCGTGTAGGCTGGCATTGCATCGCCCATGCCCAGCCGCAGAGCCGCGACGCGCGCCGGGTTCATCTCCCCGGGCAGAACGTTGACACAGCCCAGAATGACGTTGTCGACCATGCCGGGATGAAAAGGCTGTCGTGCCAGCAATGCGCGGCCGCACTGCACCGCCAGCTCCACCGGGGTGAATGGACCGGGTCTGCCACGGGCTCTCAGAAACGGGGTTCGGGCGCCATCGACCACATACACCGGCCGGCCCGATCCCTTGGCGCTGCGCATTTTATGCGCCTTTTCAGAGCGTGGTTGCTGCCCCTGAACGCTCGGCGTTGGAATCTGCGGTCCAGCGGCTTCTGCCTCCTGGCTGGAGCTGTCGGTCTGATCTGAAGAGTGTGAACTGACGCTGTTTTCGTCCTGACTGACCTTTGGCTCACGGGGACTTTCTGACATACCAGACACACCTCTCCTCACATGGAAGTCCGTGAGCCTCGGCACCCGGACCGGCAATTGCAGGGTGCGTTCTTCCGAAAACGAAAGTCGCTCCCAAGCTTACTAGGGTCCGATTCGGATTCATGCCCAATAACACCTGCTTTAAGAGGCATCGCTCCTGCTGCGCGCAATGCCGGATTGGCGGCATGTGCTTATTTGTGATTTAACCGCGATGCTTCGACGAAACATCCAGGAGCGTTAACATCGCGGCAATTCCGATAGCGCAAACTCGACGAAGAGCGGGAGGCGAAGTCTTGAGTAGATCCGGCGGCATTCCGTCGACAAGCAGACGACTGTTCGGGCCATTTGCGCTCGCGATCATGCTTGTCCTGTCGCCGGGGCCAGTCAATGCATTCGAGCTGTTCGGCTTGAAACTCTTCGGCAGGGACAAGAGCGACGAGGTCGCCGATACGATCGGCGAACCCTGGCCCTACACGGTTGAATTCGTGGTGCCCTATGGTGCCGAAGACGTCGAGAAAAAGCTCAAGGGCGCGTCTTCCTTATGGACTGACCGGGAAAAACCTGCATCGGGGGCAGCCGGCCTCATCGTCAAGGCGCGAAGCGATTATCGCCGCCTTCTCAACACCCTTTATGGCTCCGCTCTCTATGGCGGATCGATCAGCATCACCATCGACGGCACGGAAGTCTCAGAGCTGCCCATCGATGCCGATTTTGCCAATCCGGCCAGTGTTCGCATCGCCGTCGACCCGGGTTCCGTTTTCCATTTCGGCCAGGCTCGCATCATCAATCAGACGCCGCCACCGCTCAGCCGAAAAGACCGCGTGGCCGATCCAACCAGCGAGGGGTTCCAGACCGGCGAGATCGCCCGTTCGGGAACCATTCTGCGCGCCGGGCGCCTTGCCGTGGAAGCATGGCGTCATCAGGGCCATGCGAAAGCGGCAATCGTCGAGCGTCGCGTTATCGCAGCGCATGAAACGAACACGGTGGATGCGACCCTGACAGTGGAGCCTGGACGACGCGCTGCTTATGGCGCCGTCACCGTGCGCGGCACGGAACGGATGGACCCCGAGTTCGTCGCGCGACAGACCGGCCTTGTGCCCGGCCGTGAATATGATCCCGACGATCTGGAGCGCGCCCGCAATCGCCTCTCCAAGCTGGATGTCTTCCGCTCTGCCCGCATAGAGGAGGCTGACGAGATCAGCGCCGACGGGGTGCTACCGCTCGCGGTGATCGTGCAGGAGCGCCTGCCCCGCCGCTTCGGCGTGGGCGGCACCTATTCCACGCTCGACGGGCTCGGCGTTGAAGCGTACTGGATGCACCGCAACCTGTTTGGGCGGGCCGAACGGCTGCGCTTCGAAGGAAAGGTATCGGGCATCGGCAACACTTTCAGCCCGGAAGATCTGACCTACCGCGTCGGTGCAACCTTCATCAAGCCCGGAGTCTTCACGCCGGACACCGATTTCCAGGCGTCGATTTTCGGTGATCGGGAAGTGCTGGAGCGCTACACGCGCACGGCTGTCAGCGCAGAAGCCGGCTTCAGACATGAATTCAGCGAAGAGCTTTCGGCCAGCCTGTTCGCCAATGCCGGGCGCGCCCGCTTCGACGACGATTTCGGCACCCGCAATTTTACCACCATCGGGCTCAGCGGCTCTCTCACCTATGACAGCCGTGACAATCCCGCAGACGCTACCGAAGGCCTGTTTGCAGAGCTTTCGCTGGAACCCTTCTACGAGATGGAATACCGCAACCTTGCGGCCCGCATGCTTCTGGAAGGCCGTGCCTACTACGATTTCGGCAGCGATGGCCGTTTCGTCGCGGCTGGCCGTGCCAGGATCGGTGCGCTGATTGGCGCGCCCATTGCCGAAACACCGCCAGACAAGCTGTTCTTTGCCGGTGGCGGCGGGTCGGTACGTGGCTATGCCTATCGCAACATCGGCGTGGAGACTCCCAACGGCATCGCCGGAGGGCCGCTCGCTGCTGGAGGCGTCGGCTGAACTGCGCGCCCGTGTTACCGATTCCATCGGTGTTGTAGGCTTCGTCGACGCAGGCACCGTCGGCGCAGAATCCTTCCCGGAGTTCTCGGGGGATCTGCGGATCGGCGTTGGTGCCGGTCTCCGCTATCTCACCCCGCTCGGCCCGGTGCGCCTTGATGTTGCCGTTCCCCTGGACAAGCGCGACGGGGACCCCGGCGTCGCATTTTACGTTGGAATAGGACAGGCGTTTTGATCCGCATACTAGCAGCTCTGACCCTTCTGTTCGTTCTGCTGCCCGCCATGGCGCAGGATACGCCCAGCGAACGCACACCCGACGAGGAGCGCTCCTTTTTCACGCGTCTTCTGGAGGAGCAGCTTTCCACGCCGAACCGGCAGATCCGCATTTCCGGCATCTCGGGTGCACTCTCCTCACAGGCAACGATCAGCGAGATCACCATAGCAGACCGTGAAGGCATCTGGCTGCGTATCGAAAACGCATCGATCGACTGGAGTCGCTCCACGCTGCTGCTGCGCCAGCGCCTCGAAGTGCAAAAGCTTGCCGCCGAAAACATCGAGGTGTCGCGCCGCCCCTTGCCGGAAAAGGGTCTCCCCGCACCGGAAGCGCATTCCTTCCAGGTTCCCGAACTGCCGCTCGCTGTCAATCTGGCGCAACTGGAGATCGCCCGGGCAAGCTTTGGAGAGGATGTCTTCGGACTTGCCGCCGAACTCTCCCTTGCCGGAGCGCTCAGGATCGATGGCGGCGTGCTCGACACCAGTTTCGATGTCCAGCGCCTCGACGGCCCCGGCGGTCACTTTACGCTCCAGGCCGCATTCTCCAACGAAACCGAAATCCTCGACCTGGATCTCATGCTCGACGAGCCGGCGGATGGCGTGGTTGCCAATCTGCTCGGCGTCCAGGGCCGACCACCGCTCAAACTCACGCTCGCAGGCAGCGGCCCGCTCAGCGAGCTTGATGTCAAGCTTGCTCTCGAAGCCGATGGTGTACCGGCCTTTGGTGGCACCGCACGGTTTCGAGACCGCGATGAAGGGCTGGGGTTCTCCGCCCGCCTTGCCGGCTCCATCCGGCGCCTCGTGCCGGAGCAGTTCCAGGATTTCTTCGGTGCAGGCACCCGGATCAACATCAGTGGCGTTTCGAAAGATGGTGGCGGGCTGCTGCTGGAAACCTTTCAGGTCGCAAGTGCCTCCATGCGCATCGAGGCTGCAGCCGAAACCGGAAGCGACAGTTTCCTGACCGCCCTTTCACTGGCCGCCTCGGTGGCCAACCCGAAAGGCGACCGTTTGCTGTTGCCCGTCGCCGGCGGTGAAACATCGCTGAAGACAGGCCGCCTCGACATCACCTTTGGCGAAGCAGGTGCAGAGCGATGGAACGGCCGGTTCGAAATGGACGGTCTTCAGACCGCCGAATTCGCGGCCGGGCGCACGGTCCTGACAATGGGCGGTCTTGCCCGCAACCTCAACGATCCGCTCACCCGCCGCATCAGTTTCGAGATCGATGGCGGCCTCTCGCAGATCACCGCAAAACAGGCGAGGATCGCCAAGGCGCTCGGCGACGCGTTGAGCATCGCGGCGCGCGGCGACTGGCAGGCTGGCAATCCGCTGATGATCGAGCATGCCGGCATGTCAGGCAATGGCCTCCAGGCCGCCCTCAGCGGAACGTTCGAAAAACTGGCCTTCAACGGCGACATCAAGTTCAGCGCTTCCGACATCGCTCCATTTTCCGGTCTCGCGGGTCAGGATCTTGGTGGCACGGTGGACCTTGTTGCGCGCGGCATGGTGCGCCCCATCAGCGGCGCATTCGACCTCGGCATCGATGGCACGGCAACCGACCTGCGCATCGAGAACGAAGTTGCTGGAAACCTTCTCGCCGGCACCACGCGCATCGATGGCGGGATGGCCCGGGGGCCCGAAGGACTGACCGCGCGCAATCTGTCCCTCTCCAACGAGCAGTTCAGCATGCAGGCCGACGGCACGCTTGCGACGGGAAAGGCCCGGTTCCGCTTCGACGCGGCCCTTGAGGACATGGCGCTCCTTTCGAGCCGCGCTTCCGGGCGCATTACCGCCACAGGTCGCGCGGATGGTGGCGAAGGCCGCATTAACCTGACCTTCAAGGCCGATGCTCCGCGCGGCAGGCTCTCCGGCCGCGATCTCAGCGAAGCCACGTTCGGTTTCGACGGCCAGCTTGAAGATCAGGTCCTGACCGGTGCACTGAACGCAGACGCCTTCCTCGGCGGCGAGCGTGTCGACCTATCCAGCCTGGTACTCCTTTCACCCGAGCAGCGGCATCTGACGGAACTTGCCTTCCGCGCCGGGGGGGCAGTCGCCAGCGGCGAGATCAAGCAGCAGGTGCCCGGCAATCTGATCGACGGCAGGATCGAGATCGATGCCGCAGACATTTCCACTGCCGCGGCACTCTTTTTACAACAGGCGAGCGGCAGTGTGGATGCTGATCTCCTGCTATCACACGCCGAAGAGCGGCAGATGGCCGAGGTCAACGCGACCATCCGCAATCTGGAGGTCGACGAGACGCAGGTTACGAGGGCCACGATTGCCGCCTCGGTTCAAGACCTTTTCAACGTGCCTTCGGCAATCGGCTCCATCCAAGCCGACGATGTCAGAGCTGGCGGCATCGAAATCACGCGGCTTGAAGCCACCGCCAGTCAGTCTGACAATGCGACGAATTTCGAAGGTTCGGCGCTTCTCGCTCAGGGAACCCGGCTGGAATCGCAGGGCGCGCTTGCTCCTGAGGGCCAGGGCTATCGCATCCTGCTCAATCGCCTCCGGCTCAATCAGGGTTCCGTTCAGGCACGCCTCCTCGAACCCGCGTCCCTTCTGGTGGAAGGCAGCGCTTTCACACTCGATCCGCTGACGATCGATGTTGCAGGCGGCCGGATCACCGCCCGCGGCAAGGTAGCAGAAGACCTCGATCTCACTGTCGGTCTGCAACAGGTGCCGCTCTCGATAGCCAACACCATCCAGCCCGAACTCGGTCTCGGCGGAATCCTTGACGGCAATGCACGGATCAAGGGCACGCGCGACAGTCCCGTGGCAAATCTCGAGTTGAGGGGAAGAGGCATCACCTCCCCGGTTCTCAAACAGGCTGGCATCACCACTTTGGCAATTGACGCCACCGGAACGGGCAATGGCGACCATCTCAACATCGACACCAGCGTGTCCAGCCCCGAAGGGCTGAACGCGACCGCGCGTGGCATGGTCCCTTTCGACAACGGGGCGCTTTCCTTGGATGTCGCACTGAACGCCTTCCCGCTGTCTGCACTCAACCGTGTCGTGCGCGGACAGGATCTTGCCGGCCAGCTGACCGGCGAGGCCCGCGTCACCGGCAGTCTCGCGGCACCACGGGCAAAGTTCGATATGCGGGCCACGGGTCTGCGCGCCGCTCCACTCACCGGCGCTGGCCTCGGCCCCCTGCAGCTTTCCGCCAACGGCAGCTTTGCGGGCAATGAAGTCCAGCTCACCCGCCTCAGCGCAAACGGCCCGTCCGGGCTCGCCATCGAGGCGAGCGGCACCATCCCGCTCACCGGTTCAGGCCTTGGCGTCAATGTGGCCGGCACGGCACCATTGTCGGTTGCCAACCGTTTCCTCGCCGAGAGGGGGACACAGCTGTCAGGCACCGCCTCGGCCAATGTCCGTGTGTCGGGAGCACTTGCCAGCCCTGTGATCAACGGCACGATTGCCACAGCCAAGGCGTCCGCCGTCGATCCCCTCACCAATCTGCGCATCGACGATGTCCGACTGGCGGCGGCCCTCAATGGTGATCGCATTTCGATCACAGAAGGCTCTGCGGCGCTCGCCGCCGGCGGCCGCGTATCTCTTGCCGGAACGGTCTCGACCAATGCGCGGGCAGGTTTCCCCGCCGATCTTCGCATCGGCCTCGACAATGCCCGGCATACCGACGGCGAAATGGTGACGGCCACGGTCAACGGCGCCCTCACCATGACAGGCCCCCTCACCCGCGATCCCCTGTTGGCAGGCCAGGTCAATGTTGAGCGTGCCGAGATCATCGTTCCCGAAAGTCTTGGCGGTGGCGCTGCGGAAATCAGTGTGGAACACATCAACCCGCCGCCTGCTGTCCAGCGTACGCTTGAACGCGCCCGCGCCGACGATGGCACCCCGATGCCTTCCGCCCGCCCCAGCGTGGTAAGGCTCGACGTCAATGTAACGGCACCGGCCCGCATCTTCGTGCGCGGGCGCGGCCTCGATGCAGAACTCGGCGGCTCCGTGCAATTGACTGGTCCGGTGACCGATATTCAGCCCGTCGGCGGCTTCAAACTCATTCGCGGGCGCCTTTCCATCATCGGCCAGCGCATCACCTTCGACGAAGGTGAGGTGACGCTGGTGGGTGATCTTGACCCCCACCTGGATTTCGTTGCGCGCTCCCGTGGAAACGACATCATCGTGTTCATCAACGTCCAGGGGCGTGTTTCCGATCTCGACATCACCTTTTCCTCGCAGCCGGAATTGCCCGAAGACGAAGTTCTGGCACGTCTCATCTTCAATCGCGGCATTGACGAGCTATCGGCAGTTCAGATCGCGCAGCTGGCCGCAGCAGCGGCAGAGCTTGCAGGAGGATCGAACACCTCTCTTCTGGGCTCGCTTCGCAACGCCACCGGACTGGATGATCTGGATGTGGTGACGGACTCGGAAGGCAATGCAGCCGTTCGTGCCGGGCGCTATATCCAGGAGAACATCTATCTGGGCGTTGAAGCGGGGGCGAAAGGCACGACGCGCGGCACAATCAATCTCGACATAACCGACGACCTGAAAGCGCGCGGCGCCGTGGGCTCTGATGGCAACTCAAGTCTCGGAATATTCTTCGAGAAGGACTACTGAGTGTCCCAAAAGAAAGCCGGCCAGAAAACTGGCCGGCAACCGGCGCGCTTCGTCGGGTCGGGGGGGGGATTATGGGGCGCGCCTGCACGATAAACCCACATGTCGGGCAAAGGTTCCAACCGCGCTTTGATTTTCGTTTCGTTGCGTTGCCCGGCGCTTTATTTCTGCCAGCCCTGGGCCCCGATCAGCGGAACGAAGGAGACAGTCGCCAGTGTCTCGTTCCGAAAATCCCCTTCCCCATCCCTGGTTATGCAATTGAGTTCCTGGGGACCGGAAGACGGACCAACGGGCATGATAAGCCGGCCGCCCGGTGCCAACTGCGCGCGCAGCGCCTCGGGCACACGCGGCCCCCGCCGCCGTCACGATGATGGCATCAAACGGCGCCTCTTCAGGCGAACCCAGCGTACCGTCCCCGACCGTGATGCTCACATTGTCCAGAAACCCGGCATCTGCCAGGCGCCTGCGCGCTGAAATCGCCAGAGCGTCGTGCCGTTCGATCGAGAAAACATGACCGGCCATGCGGGAGAGAATGGCGGTCGAGTATCCCGATCCCGTGCCCACCTCCAGAACCCGGCTGTTCCGATCAAGACCGGCTGCCTCCGTCATCAGGGCGACGACATAGGGCTGCGATATGGTCTGCCCGTCGCCGATGGGCAGCGCACCATCCTCATAGGCAAGCTCCGTGAGATGCTCGGGCACGAAAAGCTCGCGCGGCACATCGGCCATGGCATCGAGCACCGCCTCCTCGATAATCCCACGTCGTTTCAGCACCGCCAGCATTTCACTGCGGCGCTCGAAACTGATGTCCGTGTCGTTCGTGCTGTTCAAACCTGTCCAGCTTCGCTCATGGAAACAAATGAACGCCCATAATGCCGTCAAACGCGTCCCGGCGTCCATGCCTCAGCCAAGGCCGTTATGCATAGCGGAAGCATCGGAACGCATAGCTAGGTACACCGAACCGGCGCTCGTACCGACAGACAATGTGAAGAAAAAGTCTTGGTGGGTGATACAGGGCTCGAACCTGTGACCCGCTGATTAAGAGTCAGCTGCTCTACCAACTGAGCTAATCACCCGACCAGTCCGCGCGGCGAGAACGTCGCCGTCAACCGAATGACCGGCTCCTTAAACGGTTTCTCGCGCGCTTGCAAGACACTCTGCAACGAGTTTGCCACGAAATGTTCAGATGAACAGCCTGCCCTGCGCAATGCGTACCGCGTGACCGCCAATTCTGGCCGCTTCAATGGCACCATGACGAACGTCCAGTTCCAGCCGAATGCTCGAAGGACGACCCATCTCGATACCCTGTTCGATCATGACGCCATGGGCTCCATCCACCAGCTGGTCAAAATGCATGATCGCACCGGAAAAGGCAGCCGCAGCGGAGCCCGTGGCCGGGTCCTCCGAAATGCCATTGTCGGGAGCAAACATCCGCGCATGAAATGCATGGTCGTGATTCACGGTCTCCCGGCAATAGACATAGGGCGCCGTCGTGACACCATCCTCCTGCGGCAACAGAGAACGCCAGAGAGCGGCATCCAGCCGTGCGCGGCCTGCAACGTCGAGATTGGCAACGGGGATGCAGACATAAGGAACTCCGGCGCTCCAGGCGCTGATCGTGTGATTCTCGAAACCGATCTCGTGATAGCCCACCCCCAATGCCGCAGCCACCGCTTCCAGCTCGCCCGCAAAGGGAACGGGCTGAGACAGTCTGGGAAGGTCGAATTCCGCATAGGTCGCGCCCGTGCTCGCGGAGACAACGCAACGCACCGCACCGATGCGCTCCTCCAGCATCAGGATCGCGGTTCCCGTTCCCTGCTCCCCGCCCCTCTCGGCCAGAGCCACGGCAGCCCCCACCGTCGGGTGCCCGGCAAAGGGCAATTCGAAGCGCGGCGTAAATATTCGCAGATACGCCGTGTGACTGTCCCTTTCTGGCGGCAGAATGAAGACCGTTTCGGAAAGATTGAACTCTGCCGCAATCCTCTGCATCGTCTCATCATCGAGTCCGGCAGCATCGGTCACGACAGCCAACGGGTTGCCGGTCAGGGCCCTGTCGGAAAAAACGTTGTAAATATAATAGTTTCTCCCTGACATAAAAACTCCCGCAAAAAGTGCCTGTGATCGGTGAAATCCCCCCGACAGGCATCAGGTCTGCCTTTTTTTGTCCACTTTCCTCATAGCACGTCAACAGCAACGGGGCGCTGGAAACAGCGAGAGTTTATGACAATTCCAAAGCAGAAAGCCCGGTCTGTCGCGCCTGGCCAAACCATGGACACAACCACCGAGGGCAGGCGTTCGTTCCTGTCACGCCGCTGGCTGCTTCTGGTGTCAATTGCCGGCGCGCTGGTTGCCGGTGTCTGGCTCTATTCCGCAACAGGGTCGGGAGAGGCTGCGGCAGCCTATGTCTCCCAACCCGTTGCCCGCGGCGACCTCGTTGTCCAGGTATCCGCCACGGCGGTGCTGCGACCACGCACGCAGATCGAGATCGCGAGCGCGCTGAAAGGCATCGTTCAGTCCGTCCCGGTTCTTCAGAACCAGCGCATCCGGCGCGGCGACATTCTTGCCCGGCTCGATTCAACCGTATTCCAATATGCTGTCAATCGTTCTGCAGCCCTCGTTCAGGTCGCCGAAGCCAGTCTTTCGGATGCAGAGATCAATCTGAAGGAATCCGAACAGAAACTCGCGCGCGCGAGAGCGCTCAGGCAAAACAACGCCATCAGCCAGCAGCGGCTGGAAGACGCGCAGGCCGAGCATGAGCGGGCAAGAAACCGCGTCGCCACAGCCAGAGCAGATCTCGGTGTGAAGAAGGTCGAGCTGAAGCTGAAACGGTTTGACCTGGGTCGCACGACCATCCGCTCCCCCATCAACGGTGTCGTTCTGGAGCGCAACGCGGAACCCGGTCGCACAGTGTTCGCGTCATCGGACGATGGCGTTCTGTTCATTCTTGCCGAAGATCTGGAGCGAATGGAGCTGATCGCGAAAATCAGCGAGGCCGACATTGGTACGGTCGCGCGGGGGCAGGAAGCCAGTTTCACGGTTGATGCCTATCCCGAACGCACTTTCAAAGCCGAGATCCGCGACGTTTCCTTCGCCCACAGCGAGGAGAACGGACTGGTCACCTATGAGGCGAGGCTCGACGTTCACAATGCCGATCTCAGGCTTCGTCCGGGGATGACGGCATCCCTCACGGTCAACACCCACAGAACGGAAGGCGCGCTTCTCATTCCTGTAAGCGCGCTGCGCTACAGGCCGCAGGAGCCAGATGGCAGTATCACGGCACCCGATGCGAGCGGGTCCGCGGACAAACCCATGGTTCATGTGCTTGAGAACGGTCTTCCCGTGCCCGTGCCTGTCGAGCTCGGCGTGCGCAACTGGGAGAAGGCCGAAGTGCTGTCGGGGCTCAGCGAAGGTCAGGCCGTGATCACCGGCGAAGCCTGGGCCGGTGCTTTGCCATGAGCCAAACCGGAGCCACGCCATTGCTGGCGTTCGAACATGTATGGCGCTGCTTCGGTGAGGGTGAGACCATCATCCACGCACTGGCGGATGTTAGCTTTACCATTCCTCACGGCGCCTTCGTTGCCGTTACCGGCCCTTCGGGATCCGGAAAGTCGACCGCCATGAACATTCTTGGCTCGCTCGATACCCCCAGCCGGGGCCGATATTACATCATGGGAAAAGATGCGGGTCGCCTCACCGCTGCCGGGCGGGCGGAGCTGCGCAACAGGCACATCGGCTTCGTCTTCCAGGGCTACAATCTTCTTCCACGCACCACGGCACTGGAAAATGTCGAGCTACCCCTCATCTACCGGGGTGTGCCAGCCCGCACACGCCAGGAACTGGCAATGCAGGCGCTGCAGCAGGTCGGCCTTCAGTCACGCGCGCACCACACACCCGCTGCGCTCTCGGGCGGTCAGCAGCAGCGTGTGGCCATCGCGCGTGCCCTGGTCACCGAACCAGCCGTGCTGCTTGCCGACGAGCCGACCGGCAATCTCGATACGGAACGCAGCCATGAAATCATGGCGATACTCACCCGCCTCAACCGTGAGCGGGGGCTAACGATCGTCATGGTCACTCACGAAGCGGACATTGCAGCCTTCGCAGGCCGCCAGATCGTGTTTCGCGATGGTCGCATCGCCGAAGACCGCAATCAGGTGCCCGCCGCATGATCGTTCTGCAATCTGCCCATATCGCGCTGCTTTCGATCGCCCGCAACAAGATGCGCTCTCTCCTCACGCTTCTGGGCGTCATTATCGGTGTCGCGGCCGTCATCGCGCTTCTGACCATCGGCAATGGCGCAAAAGAAAAGATCCGCGCGGAGATGGCCCACATGGGCGGCCAGATCATCTTTGTGTTCGCAGGCGCCCTGCCGGACCCGTCGAGGGTGCAGGCAGGCCCACCTGCCCCTCTGCTCAACCAGCATTTTCGCAGCCTGCAAAAAGCGCTTCATGTGGATGCAACAGTGGCCGCAGAGGCCACAGGCCAGAAGCGCGCCTCCTATGGTTCAAGGGGGCTTGTCGCTACGGTGACCGGCGTTAGCGGCAGCTATTTCAACATGCGCGACTGGTCGCTCAGGCGTGGCCGTCTCCCGTCCTTCGAAGAGCTGGAAAACGGCGTCGCTAACTGCGTGATCGGCAGTGCGGTCGCCCAGCGCATCTTCGCGCATGAAAACCCGATTGGCGCTCGCATCCGCGTTGGCCCGGTCGGTTGCACCATTGTCGGCGAGCTGACGGCAAAGGGGGCATCGTTCACAGGCTCGCTCGACACCGTCGTGCTCGTCCCGCTGCGTCTGTTTCAGACCCGGCTGAGCGGCAACACACAGATCGACCAGATCCTGGTCAAGGCACCGGGCCACATCGATACGGCAACGCTGAAAGACCGCATGAAAAATACATTGCGCCAGCTCCGGCGCATTGCGCATGACCGGGCCGACGATTTCCAGATCGAGGATATGGCTGAGCTCATCCGTCAGACCAGTGGTGTCATTGCAAACGTCACCGCTTTCCTGAGCGCCATTGCCGGTATCAGCCTTCTCGTTGGCGGTATCGGGATCATGAACATCATGCTGGTTTCCGTGACTGAGCGGACGCGCGAGATCGGTATCCGAATGGCAATCGGAGCGCGGCAGCGCGACATTCTTCTCCAGTTTCTCACCGAAGCGTCGGTGCTGACACTTCTCGGTGGCCTGATCGGCATCGCGCTGGGGCTTGCCATCGCATGGGGCGTCACCACCCTCATGGAAGTCGCTTTCGTCCCCGGTTTCGGTTCCATTGCCATGATCACGGCAATCTCGATCGCAATCGGCGTCCTGTTCGGTCTTTTTCCGGCGCTTCGTGGGGCACGTCTCGATCCGATCGAAGCCCTGCGGCACGAATGATCAGACGATATCCAGTTCAGCCACCACCGGACAGTGGTCGGAGGCCTTGGGCCGGTCCCAGCCGACACGAGGGTACCTCGGCATGTCCTGCCCCGGTGGAAAAATGGTCCGCCAGGGCTGTCCCGCCCGAATGATATCGGGAATCGCACGGGCATTTCGCGAAGCCAGCGCCCTGGATGCCAGGAGATAGTCGAGCTGGCACAGATGGCGCTCGTCCGGCCCGCGTGTGTGGTAAAGCGTCCAGCGATCCAGTTCCGGCCGGCGCTCCACGAGGTTCTCGCAAAACCCGCCTTCCGTCAGCGTGTTGACGCATGAAAGAACTTCCCTGACCGGTTTGAAGCCATAGCCCAGATGAGCCTCGCCCGAAATCACGACACGTTCGCGATAGTCATTCAGATCGCCGCAGATGACCCAGCGTTTTTCGGCCGCCCTCTCCGCTCCGCCAAAACGGTTCTCGATGATACGCCGCACGGCGGAGGCTTCCGCGATCCGCACCGGCATGGAGGCCGTGCGGCCATCCATCCCGTTGCGTGGCGGACTCATCGCCTTGAAATGCACCACGTAAAGCGTCAGGGGGCGGCCCCCGACCTTGATGTCGAGTTCCAGGCAATCGCGGCGAAAGATGCGCTCCTGCGGCTCGATACCAAGCTCGGCCAGCGCCTGGTTGTAGAGGTCGAAATCCGCAAAGGTCACATGGGCGTGGCTGGTCATGCGCACGAACTCGATCGGCTGGCCATGCGCGGTTTCCGGCCGCATCATCACCGCCACGTCGATACCGCGCGCATCGTTTCCCGAAGCGGAGTGTTTTTCGCGGTATCCGTTGCCGATCATCTTGAAGAGATAGCCATATTCAAACGCCTTGAGCGCCGCCAGATTATCGACTTCCTGCAGACACAGTATGTCGGCCCTGGTTTCCGCAATCGCCAGCGCCGTCAACTGGCGTGCATCGTCTGTCAGTGCCACGGCCCGCGCCTGTTCGAGTGCGCGAAAATGTGCCTCGTCCTCAATCTCATAGAGCGAAAGAGCCCGGTCCCTGCGCAGATCGTTTCGAAATCCGGAGAAATCGAACCGGTTCATCAGGTTTTCAACGTTGAAGGTGGCAAGCCGGAGGGACATGAGATCAGGTTTAAACAGCCCGTGCGGGAAAACAAGCCCGCACCACCACCATGCCCGGCCAAGAAGCGCATTCATGCCGCGTTCATGGAGGCTGTGATTGTTTGTGGTAAGATGATCCTTAATGGAATTCAGGGACGAAGGGGCACGTTGGGGGTCTGAGATGAGGAGACCACGATGAAACGAATTCTCACCCAAATAGCCTGTGCCGGGGCGCTTGTGCTGGGTTTCACCCTGATCGGCACGCCGGCAAACGCCAATGCGTCTGGACTGGCTGGACGCTCTGCAGCCAACACGTTCGAGCGCATCTCGGCTGAGCAACCACTCGTTCAGGTGGATCACCGGCGCCACAGAAAATGGCGGCGGCATCACGGGCACCGCAAGTGGCACCGCCCCCCTCCTCGCGCGGGCTTTTACTTTGAGTTCGGTCGCCCGGCACCATATTTCTACCAGCCCCATTATGCCCGGCCGCGGCCCGTCAGACCCTACTATCGCCGGCCCGTCAGGCTGTCGCGCGCCCATGTCCGCTGGTGTCATCACCGCTATCGGTCGTACCGCGCCTATGACAACACGTTCCAGCCCTATCACGGGCCCCGCAAGGCCTGCCGGTCACCCAATTATCGATAGGCCGTGCATGGGTTTTGACGTGATGGCGCGGTTCGGCCGCGCCTTCAAAACCTTGATTCACTTTTAGCAAAAAATCCGCTAAACCATTACGTTAATTGAACTTTCCATACCCCATCAGAACTGTATCCTCGCAACTTCCATCAGGAGTTGTGCATTATGCGTTCTGCAATCATTCTTCTTATCCCTCTGCTCTGTTTCATCGGGGCGCAGGAAGCAATGGCGGGAGATCCGCAGTGGAAAAGGCTCGATCGATACTGCATTGACGGTCACCGCTACGGATGGAGCGACCGCCGCGCGATGCGTCACCTTTTCCCTGGGCGCATGCAACTGACACTGGGCAAGTCGCATCGCCGCCATTTCATGCACCATTGCCAGACCAAGCCACGCTGGCACCACCACCGTTCCGTCCCCTCCTGGTCACGCTGGCATGATCCCCATGGCCGCTTTGCCGGACATTTTTACGGTTTCAATGATGTTTACGGCCCTCGGGGGCCCCACCTGCGACCGCGCTACGGAACGCGCTCCCTGAACCTGCGTTTCGAGTTCTCACCCCGGCATGAGGCCCCGCAGATCCGCGCGCATTCGCGCCACGCGCAAAATGCAGCGCATCTGGCCTGGTGCGGAAAGAAATACCGATCGTTCCGGGCAAGCGACAACACGTTCCAGCCCTATCATGGACCACGCAGGAGGTGTCGCTCCCCCTATCACAGGTAAAGTCATAGCCCTCAACGAAGAGCCATCGATATCACCCGCGAAAGAGTGCGCGATAAGCGCGGGGAGTCATGCCACGCAGCGCCTTGAACTGGCGGTTGAAGTTGGCAAGCGTGTGATACCCCACCGCCTCGGCCACGTGACCGATGGGTTGGTCGCCGGACGAAAGCCGTGCACAGGCCTCACCAATGCGCAGCCGCATCACATAGTCCGAAATGCTGCAGCGCATGTGACGGCAAAAAAGCCGATGCAGGCCAGATTGGCTGAGCGCGGCAATCTCCGCGAGCTCCCCATTGGAAATGCCGGCGGCATAGTTCATGTGAATATGCAGCAACACGCGGTCGATGCGCTCGCGGTCGGCGCGGTCCAGCTCCCTGGCGGCAACCGTGTCGGCCAGCGGCATCGCCGCCTCATCCGCCGCCAGCACCAGAAGCACGCGAACCAATGCCAGAAAGCGCTCGGGCGGGTCCGCTTCGAACAGAGCCTCGATCATCGGCCGGGCGCGCGCCGCCACCTCGCGTGAAAAAGCGAGCCCTGCCCCGGCCCCGTGCCACCAGCCCGGCGATCGGCCGCAGCTCGGCAAACCCTTCGCCAAGAGCCTGCGCCCATTCATGGCGAAACCACATGACGAGCGCGACATGAGGCAGTGTCGGGTCCAGCCGTGCGCGCGAAGCCCATGTATGGGGCAGGTTTGCCCCCACCAGAACGAGGTCGCCGTCCTCGTACTCCCCCACATGATCGCCGATAAAGCGCTGTCCCTTTGAGTTCAGTGTCAGCGTCAGCTCATATTCGGGATGGTGATGCCACTCAAAGGGAATGCCCTCATCCAGCCGCCGGTTCAAAAGGCTCCAGGATGCACCGGGAATGACGGGCAGCTTCTCCAAAAAGGGTCTCATACGGCGCACTCGGTCTATAACACGCCAGAATAATATCAAAACTGGCGAATTCAGTACAACACATCGCCCTTGGCGGCGCTAATCTGAAAGCCGGATCGTCACGGCGCGGCCTCAACGCGCAAGAGACGATCAAAGGTGTTGATGGAGCATCGCAACGGTTCGACCCGGACCGTCCCATGGACCGATGCTCCCGTGATGCAGGATATCTGGGAGGAAACCGTGCAGGACACAGCCATCAAGCGCGATGCGCACCCTTCGACCAGCAAGGTCGCCACACAGCTCAAGGACATCGAGAAAACACTTCCGCTGCGCGTGCTTTCTGAAGACGACTGGCAACACTGGGTCACGAAGGGCTACGTGATCGTGCGCCAGGCCGCCCCCCGCGAGAATGTCGAGCGTCTCGTCGAGCTGCTGTGGGCGTTTGACGAGAAAGACCCCAGCGACCCGACCACCTGGTACGCCCCGCAGCGGCGCGAGCACAAGATGAAGGAGCTCAACAACACCGGCATGCTGGAGATCTACAATCACCAGTATCTGTGGGACAATCGCATGGAAAAGCGCATCTACGATGCCTTTGTCGACATCTGGGACCGCGAAGACCTCTGGGTCACCATCGACCGCGCCAATCTGAACGTGCCGAAGAAAAACCCCGGCAATCCCGACGGCTTCATCCACTGGGATGCCGACACATCGCTCCGTCCCCTGCCCATCGGTGTTCAGGGTGTCTTGAGCCTGAAGAAGCAGGATGGCGATGTCGGTGGTTTCCAGTGCATTCCCGAGCTGTTCGAGCATTTTGACGAATGGGTGAAGACCCAGCCCGAAGACCGCGACCCGATGCACCCCGACACGACCGGTTTCAAGATCACCAATATCGATATGGAAGCCGGCGACCTTCTGATCTTCAACTCGCTTCTGGCGCATGGCGTGCGGCCCAATCATTCGAAGGATCGCGTGCGGATGGCGCAATACATCTCCATGCACCCGGCCGAATACGAAAACGAGGAAGAGCGCCTTGAACGCATCCGCCTGTGGCGCGAACGCGACCACCCCAAACGCGACGCCTTCCCCGGCGACCCGCGCGAATGGGAGAAGAAGAACGCGAAGACGGCGAAGCTCACCGAGCTGGGAGAAAAGCTCTTGGGCCTGAAAGGGTGGGATTGAGGAAGAGCTGGTGCGACCGCGGCGGTGATCAGCGGGTTTTCTGACGGACGCAGACACTGCCGAGAAGCGTCCCAAGGGTGCCCCGCGACTGCTTGCACGCTTTTGCCGCCATTAGAAGCACGACCCTCGCCGCTCAAAAACCTAGGTGATCGGGTGGCGACCGAAGGCAGAATTGGGGGAAAGCGGGCACTGATCTCCATAACCCGCTTTGTGACTTACGGCCCATTGCCGACCTTCACCCGCCGATATGATGCTGCAACGCAGTTCGCCGAAGCCGCCATTCGTTGAATCTGCAAAAACGGTTGGCTGCCAGATGCCGACAAGGGCCATCCTTGGATAGTCTTATGCGATTTGCAACAGCTAGATGGGGCGGCCACCTACTCGCAGAAGGGAACAAGTCAAATCTAGATGTACCCGGAGAATAGGTCAGCGATCGGCTCTACTCGTTTCCTTTTTACGTCCTTCTTGTACGCGGAAACCAGTTTTCCGGTCATTGTCTTACACCATGTCGGGCTCTTGAGATCGCGTTTGTGGTCAAATTTGTCTTCTTCGATCAGCTCTCCAATTTCTGCGTTGAGATCGTCAACGGTAGTGGAGGCAATCTCCGCGAAGACCTTTACAAAGTCATCAATCTTACCCTCGGCAAACAGTTTTCTTGGGTCAGTCAGAACATCTTTCACCGCATCTTCGCCCTGTACGATCTGGCTAACCGCATGTGCCAGAAAAAACTTTGTAAGGTTGTAGTGGCCGAACACAGGATCATCGAAGCCATCCAATACCCCGAGCATCGATTCTACCAGCAGATGACAAAAGACGAGTTTCGCGCCTGCAACATCTGACCTACCGAAAATCTTTGCATGTGACTCGTCCATGACCTTGTACTTTTGGTGGCATGTCCACGGCTCGCCAAGGTCTATCGCCAGTAATGCCAACCCTGCATCTTCGTTTCGAAGTACCTCCTTCTTAGGGTTTAACTCACCCTGCTTCACCTCAAGCACAAAGTTGGAGTATTTGAGTGCAGCTACCTCTTTCTTTAGCCGCTGTTGTATCGGATTGTTGGATTTCTGGTCGCGAGCCTTGATCGCGTTTTGGTTGTTGCTATTGTGGGTAATCTTTTCAGACAACTGTGCATCGTCACCCAAGGCGACAACCTTCACCAGTACCCGCAAGTCAGCCGTAATGCTTGCCTTTGAACTGAGTAGTGAAGTGAGGCTCTGGGCGCCGTTTACCACGACGTAATCCTGGATACCGAGACGCTCCGCTTTGGTTTCATCTATGGCACTACACAGGACTGTTATGCCATTGTGGTAGAGTGGAAAGTTCTTGTGCTCACTCTTGTCGCGAATACTCGCCACAAGTGACTTGTTAACCTTTGTATTACCGAGCGCCAGACGCACATTCTGGCTGAACAACGTTTGATCGGCGATTCCCTTCATATGCGTTAGTTGCAGAGCATTGGCGAGAAATATGCGGGCCGAAACGCCATCGGCAGTCTGATACTCGATCACTTCAGTATCGGACGTATCAAACTCAAATTTGTCTTTGATGCCAATCGAAGCATCCAAATCGACAAACTCTGCGGCAATACGCGCTGCATCGTACACAGAGATTTCAGGCGCTGAGGCGACGTACGCCTTTCCGTCGCTATTCAGCTCGGCATTGCAACAGAATACCCCCTCCACAGTGTAGCCCGCTTCAATTTTCGCTTTTACTCCCCCTCTGAGCAACGCTGCCTTTAGTTGCGCATTCGCTTGACCGTCCAGCAGAGCTTGAACTGTTGCACCCGACGCAAACTGCTTGAGGGTGCCAGAAAACTCCTTGAGGTCAGTATCGCCTACCTTGGAATCGGCCTTCTGACGTACCTTGGCCTGGAAGACGTATACGACCTCCAAGGTGTCATTTACGAGAATGCCGTCAACGCCTTTGTCCTGTTTATTGTCGACACATGCGTCATCTGCATCTTGTACTTCTGTACGAAAAATATTTTCAAGAAACCACCGCAGAAATTGCGTTGATTCAGTGGCTGAGCGCTTTTTGTAGGGCTTCAAAAGATTTTGAGCTAAGTTTTGAAACTCTAGTTCATTGACCTGCATGATTGTATTCCAAGTATGTCCAGACGATATAAGCTGGATGTTCGCACGGGACATCAAAGGTTGCAACGTGGTAAGTCAACGGTTGCAAGACAGTGTCCGCCACCCATGCCACTGGCGGAAGCTGCCATGGAACGTCCGCTATCAGTACATTGAGCGTGGTTTGCGTACGCCGCAGCGAATTCACACTTCCCGCCCATTTGATCACTTGGCGCAGAGTGCCACGGACGGCAGCCTTACGGATACTCGCTCTAAGATCGCGAATGGCTGAATTGAAGGCGCATTGATTGCCGCCAGATTGCAGTCGCGGCCTCAATGACCGCTTTGCCAGGGTTATCGCCAGTGGCCCCTCACCCGAATGCCACGCCGATCTCCGTCAGGCTTCGCCAGCGGATCGCGGCGGGGCGCACGCGGTCGCTGCCTTCGATCTCGACATAAAATTCATCCGGCACGGCACAGATATCGCCGAAACGGATGCGCGCGCCGCTTTCGCTCAGATCGCGCACCATGCCAGGAAGCATGCATGCGCCATTGTTCCAGAAAAGCCGCGCCCGCCGCGCCACCGCATCGCGCGGCTCGTGGCGCCGCTCGGTGGAAACCGGGCGGCCCGGAAGTGAGTGTCTTTGCGCTTGCGAAATCATCCTCGTCTCCTCGCAGCTGCCCTTCCCTGAAGCATTCGCAGCGAAAACCGTGCCAGCTTCCGTGTTTCATGGTGGGACAGGCAGATGAAGGACCGGTTAAGAAAAAGGCCGCAGGCGGTGCCGCGGCCTTCTGTCTGAGACTTCGGAAAAGATCAGTTCTTTTCCTTGTCCACCAGCTTGTTCTTGGAGATCCACGGCATCATGCCGCGCAGCTTCTCGCCAACTTCCTCGATCGGATGCTCGTCGTTCAGGCGGCGCGTCGCCTTGAAGCGGGCAGCCCCTGCGTGCCACTCCTGCATCCACTCGGTGGTGAAACGGCCCGACTGGATGTCGTGCAGAACGCGCTTCATCTCCGCCTTTGTCTCTTCCGTGATGATGCGCGGACCGGTCACATACTCGCCCCACTCGGCCGTGTTGGAGATCGAGTAGTTCATGTTGGCGATGCCGCCCTCATAGATGAGGTCGACGATCAGCTTCACTTCGTGCAGGCACTCGAAATAGGCCATTTCTGGAGCGTAGCCACCCTCGACCAGCGTTTCGAAGCCGGCGCGGATGAGCTCGACCAGACCGCCGCACAGAACGACCTGCTCGCCGAAGAGATCCGTCTCGCACTCTTCGCGGAACGTGGTCTCGATGATGCCCGAACGGCCACCGCCCACGCCGCAGGCATAGGAAAGGCCAAGATCCAGCGCATTGCCCGAAGCGTCCTGATGAACGGCGACAAGGCACGGCACGCCGCCGCCCTTCTCGTATTCGCCACGCACCGTGTGGCCCGGGCCCTTCGGCGCGACCATCAGAACGTCGACGGTCTTCTTCGGCTCGATCAGGCCGAAATGCACGTTGAGGCCGTGCGCAAAGGCAATGGCCGCACCGTCGCGGATGTTCGGCGCGATCTCGGAATTGTAGATGCCGGCCTGCAACTCGTCGGGCGTGGCCATCATCATCAGGTCGGCCCAACCGGCCGCCTCCGCCACCGACATCACCTTCAGGCCATCGGCCTCGACCTTCTTGGCGGTCGCAGAGCCCGGACGCAGCGCAACGGCGATATCCTTGGCGCCCGAATCCTTCAGGTTCAGCGCGTGCGCGCGGCCCTGGCTGCCATAGCCGATAATGGCGACCTTCTTGCTCTTGATGAGATTGAGATCGGCATCGCGATCGTAATACACCCGCATACTCAGTTCCTTTCCTGATCCAACTTGTTGTTGTCCGTTTTCGACTGCCTAGATCCTGTCCCGGCCTGTCGTCTCTTCTTTTCGCGCCCCGAAGAGCACGAAAAACTGCTCCACCGCCTCCTCGGCGAGCGCGGCGTAGTTCTCCGGCCGGCGCACACCGGCCTCGCCCAGAAGCATGCGCACATGAAGATCGCGCACGATCAGGCCGTAAAGTGTGTGATAGGCGGCGTCACGGTCGCCATAGACGATGAGACCGCGCTGACGGCCCGCTTCCAGAAGCGCGCCTGCGCGCTTGTCGATGCCATGCCGCCCCCGTTCGATCAGAAGCGCCCCCAGCCGGCTGCCCTCGCGGCTCGCCTGTCCGATCGCCAGCCGGTTGAGCGCCAGCGAAACGTCTCCGCTCAAAACCTGCAGAAGATCATTGGCAAAATCCACCAGATGCGCACGAAAGCGGCCATGGTCGAGCTTTTCGCCACCGTCTATCCGGGCGCGCACCTTGCTCGCCTGATGCGCGATCATCGCGGCCAGAAGCCCGTCGCGATCGCCAAACCATTTGTAGAGGCTTTCCTTGGAGCAATTGGCCGCCCGCGCCAGCCCTGCGGTGGTCAGCGCGCGTTCACCGCCCTCCACCAGAAGACCGAGCGCCTTGTCCAGTACCGCGCGCTGGCGCGGTGTATATTCGTCCTGTATTTCAGGCATGTGGCGCACGCAGGTTTCAGGCCCCGTTCAAATCGTACCGTACGGTACGGTTCTGTCACACAGGGAGCCAGATTGCAAGTCGCCTCCGGCCGCAAATTCACGGGCTCGTGAAAGTGGCCTTCAAACAATCCGAAAAGAACCGTCTAGACAGGTGAGGAATGTGGGTCTGGCCGGATCTACCGCCCGCACTGCCGCATCTGCTCGCCATAGCGGCTCGCCATTCCGGCCGCCTTGCGTGCGGCTTTCTGCATATGGGAATTGTTGCGCCACACGCCGCGCCGATAGCCCGCATGCCCCGCATAATAATTGAGATAAAGACCGTAGGCATCGTTCAGCGCCACCCCGTTGGTGCGATGACTCGTCTGGTGGTACCAGCCGACGAAGTCCACGGCATCGGCAAAGCGCGTGCGCCGCGCCAACAGATTGCCGGTTTCGCGCTTGTAGCGCAGCCAGGTGCCGTCCAGCGCCTGCGAATACCCATAGGCGCTCGATGCCCGCTTCCAGGGGATGAAGCCAAGCAGCTTGCGGCGCGGCGGGCGCGCATCGGCGTCAAAGCCGGATTCGATGCGGATGGTGGCCATCAGCACCTCCGCCGGCACGCCATATTTGCGCTCGGCGCGCTTGGCATGGGTATACCAGCCGCCAAAAAAGCTCTGCTTCTGGTCAAAGACGGAACAGACATTGTTGATGCTGCGCGGCGTCGAGGCACAGCCTGCCAACGCCAGCGCCAGCAGCACGGTCGCTGCAATGATACGCATGGAAACACCTCAAAACCCGCTCCATGCATAAGACAGGGAATCCTAACAAAACCTGTCCGCCCGCATTAACGTTCGGGGCATTGCAGTGACCATTTTCAGGCAAACCTGCGAACGCGTCACCCCTCGCAGGCGCGCATGAAGCGGCGCACGGTTTCGACCATGCCATGTTCCAGTGCGTCAGCGGTCAGGCCATGCCCGATGGAGACTTCGCAAAGGGCGGGCACACGGCGTGCAAGGGCGGGAAGGTTCGCCACCGTCAGATCATGCCCGGCATTGATGCCAAGCCCGTGGGCTGCGGCTATGTCTGCCGTTTTCCCAAGCATTTCCAGTTCGATAGCGGCCTTTTCGGAATCATCGTGGCAGGCGCCGTAAGGCCCCGTGTAAAGCTCTATCCGGTCCGCGCCGAGCTCGGCCGCAGCTGGCACCTGCGCAGGGTCCGGGTCAGCAAAAAGCGAAACGCGAAACCCATTCTTCTTCAGCCGCGCGATTATGGGACGGAGAAAATCACCCTGCCCGGCAAAATCCCATCCATGGTCCGAGGTCGCCTGTGCCGGATCGTCGGGCACAAGCGTCACCTGTTCGGGCTGGTGTTCTTCCACGAGGGCGAGAAAATCCTCGGTGGGAAACCCCTCGATGTTGAATTCGCGGTCAGGAAAGTCATCATCCAGCAGCGCCCGGATTTCCGGCAGATCCGCAAAGCGGATATGGCGCTGGTCCGGGCGGGGGTGAACGGTCAGCCCGCTGGCCCCCGTCTCCAGCGCGATGCGCCCAAGCCCCGTCACGCTCGGCCAGGGCAGGTCCCGGCGATTGCGCAGCATGGCGACGGCGTTGAGATTGACGGAGAGTTTCGCCGGCATTTTATATCCTGCTTTTCTGTTGCGCCCAATGAGTTACCATCGCTCCATACCGCGTTCGCAAGGGAACGGACAGGCCCAGATCGCGTTGATCGTGCAGGCAGTCCAGAATGCCGCCAGGAGCTGAGCATGACCATCAACGACAATCCCCCCAATGTGCGTCGCATCGAGACAAGTCGCGATGACGCCTATGCATTCGAGGTGGTGGGTCACATCACTGCCGCCGATGTTGAAAATCTCTACGGCCTGCTAGAAGGGGCCTATGAGGTGCACGACAAGATCGACCTGCTTGTCATCATCCACGATTATGAGGGCTTCGACTGGCAGGGCCGCGTTCAAGGAACAGACAATCGTCGGCAAAACCCATGCTTTGAAACACATCCGGAAATATGCCGTGGCGGGCGGCCCGTCCTGGATGGCCACCACCATTGCTTTTTTCCGACCGTTTTTCTCCATGGAAATGAAGCACTTCCCCTATGAAAAGGTGGAGGACGCCTGGAAGTGGCTGGATGCAAAACCCGCCTAATCCCATGCTTTCAGAGGAGGTCCCGCAAAGGTGATTTGTCCGTGAAGGAACAGGTGTGTTCCATTTCCATTGAAATCAGGCTGCCTCAGGGCCGCGTTCGGGGTCGTCCATATCGGACCGCATGATCCGCGTTCTCACATCTCAGCCGGGCCCTGGTGGTTCGATGCAACGCTGAATGGGAAAGGTGGATACAATGAAAATCCGCGCGCGCCGTCTGATCGCCATCCTGTTCCTTGTCGCCCTCCCCACAGCCCACGCCCATGCCGATCCCGAGCAATGGGCACGGGAGGGGTGGAAGACGGATTTCTCCAGAATGTCGGTGGAATCGAGTGAAATCCTTTCCGGCGGGCCACCAAGAGACGGCATTCCTTCCATCGACCGACCGGAGTTTCGCCCGGCATCCGCGATATCCGGGCTTGGCGGTCAGGAGCCGGTCATTCAGCTCACCGTTGAAGGCACGGTTCGTGCCTACCCTTTGAGGATTCTGACCTGGCACGAGATCGTCAACGACGAGTTCGGCGCAACCCCCGTCGCGGTCACCTACTGTCCCCTTTGCAACGCCTCGATCGTGTTTGACCGAAGGGTTTCGGGCAAAACGCTGGAATTCGGAACCACCGGCAAACTCCGAAACTCCGACCTCGTCATGTATGACCGTCAGACCGAGAGCTGGTGGCAGCAGTTCACAGGCACGGCAATTGCGGGGGAACTGACCGGAGAGAAGCTGAAGCTCATCCCCTCACGCATCGTGTCATTTTCCACCTATGCAAAGGAGCACCCGCAGGGCGCGGTTCTTGTGCCCACCGATCCCTCTTTCCGGGATTACGGCCGCAACCCCTATGCGGGATACGACAGCGCGTCTGCGCCGTTCCTCTATTCGGGCGACATGCCCGAAAACATCGCTCCCATGGCCCGTGTGGTGGTCATTCGTACCGCTGACAAACCGATAGTGGTGAGCCTTGAAAAAGTGCGGCGCGAAGGTTTCAGAAGTGAAGGCTACACCGTGACCTACGAGAAAGGGGTCGCCTCGGCGCTCGACACCGCAAGGATCGCGTCCGGCCGTGATGTGGGCACTGTACGCGTCATGCTCGACGGCGAAGATGTCGCTCACGACGTGACCTTTGCCTTCGTCGCCCATGCGTTTCATCCGGATACGCCGATCATAAGCGACTGAGCACGCCGTCGGTGCCTATCGCACGATGGTCAGCCGTTCAGATGCCCGCGTGATCGCGGTGTAAAGCCAGCGCTGGCGCGTATCGCGGAAAGCGTAGCTTTCGTCGAAAAGCACCACCTCGTCCCACTGTGAGCCCTGGGCCTTGTGAACGGTCAACGCATATCCATAGTCGAAATCGTCGAACCGCTTCTTCGTCTGCCAGGGAATTTCCGCAGTCGGGTCCTCAAACGCTGCCTTGAGAAGCTTGATCTTGGCAACGCCGCGATCGGGATCGTCTTCTTCGGGCGACACGAGCAGATTGATGCCCGGCTTCACCGTTTCACGAGATGATGTCATCACCTTCCACAAAGACCCGTTGAGAAGCCCTTTGGCCGGGTCGTTGCGCAGGCACACAAGCTTGTCTCCAGCCTGCGGATAGCCTGCATCAAACCCCTTCAGCTCGCGCAGTCGCTGGTTGTAGCGTCTGCGTGTCCGGTTGGTCCCAACCAGCACCTGATCGGCCGACAGGACAAGATCCCGATCGACCTCCGCCTTGGATATGACCTTCGCAGCTCCGAAGTCGCCATAAGGGATGTCCCGCCCTTCCCGCACATCAAGCGCAAGCTGGATGATCGGATTGTCCCTGGCCTGCCGATGAATTTCCGTCAGCAGGTGATCCGGTTCATGCTCGGTGAAAAAACCGCCGCCGGAGATCGGAGGGAGCTGACCGGGGTCGCCCAGCACCAGAATTGGCGTTCCGAATGACAGTAGGTCGCGCCCCAGCGCTTCGTCCACCATCGAGCACTCGTCGATGATGACCATGGCCGCCTTGGCGATCGGGCTCTGCCGGTTGAGCGAGAAGGTCGGCGAAATCGATGTCCGTCCGGTCAACTCATCCTCGATCTCTTCTTCGCCTCGCGGGCGGTAGATCAGGGAGTGAATGGTGCGCGCATTGGTGGCGCCGCGCGACCGCAGCACCTGAGCGGCCTTGCCGGTGAAGGCGGCGAACTGCACATCGCCATCCACATGCTCGGCAAAATACCGGGCCAGCGTCGTCTTGCCGGTTCCGGCATGGCCGAACAGGCGAAAAACCTGGCTCTGGCCAGCCTTCAGCCAGCTCGCAACCGCGTTGAGCGCTGCATCCTGTTGCGGGGAGAATTCCATGGGAATCCAGAAAGCAGATTCGGCACCGCGTGAACAGGCCGCAATCGCTCTATTGGTAGGGCGTGAAGTCGCGGCCGGGTCGGGTCGTCACCGGAACCTGCGACAGCAGGTCCTCCCCCAGTTGGCTGGTGACATAGACCACATCGCTCCACAATTGCTGGTCGCCCCTGTCGTTGAAAAGACGAAGCATCACCAGGTAGCGCTTACGCGCGCGCACTCCGCAAACGGGCGGCGAGCGCAGAACGTAGCGGCTGCGCCATCTCTGGGTCCGCATGCGCACGACGTAATACCCATGGCCGGCCGGGTCCTCGAAATCCGCTTCGATGATCATGCCATGGCGCAGTTTGCGGCGCTTTTTGATCACGAGGTTGTAGCGAAGACGTGATGTTTCATTATCAACCGAGAAATTTCCGCCGATCACTTCCAGTTGCGGCTTCTTTTCAGGGCCGTCATTCCGAGCCCATCCAATGGCAAAAAACGCCACGCAAACCGAAAACACGAACAGAAACACACGCCAGCTTACCGTGGCTTCGTCGATCCTGGCCATCAGACCACTCCGTCGCCAATCGGTATATATAGCCGGCTAAAAGATTAACCGCAACCTTCCCCTTCCGCCGCGACCATGTTCATCGTGAGCCTCATTCATAAAAAAGGCCGGCAAGGCACGCATTCCGCCTTACCGGCCCATCTGGCTGGGGCTCGATCCGGATCGCGCTTACATGCTCTCGGGGCCGCGGTTCATTGCGGCAACGCCGGTACGGCACACTTCCACAAGACCAAGCGGCTTCATGATGGCAATGAACTGCTCGATCTTCGAGACACGTCCGGTAATCTCGAAAATGAAGTGTTCCGTATTGGCGTCGATCACCTGCGCGCGAAACGCGTCGGCAAGTCGAAGCGCTTCCACGCGGTCATCCCCCTGCCCGCGAACCTTGACGAGCGCAAGCTCGCGCTCCATCGGGCGGTCGTGACCACGCTGATCGGCCACCACCGAAAGATCCACCACCCGATGAACCGGCACGATGCGTTCGAGCTGATGCTTGATCTGCTCAAGCACATGCGCCGTGCCCCGGGTAACGATGGTGATACGGGAAAGGTGCCGCTCGTGTTCGGTCTCGGACACCGTGAGACTGTCGATGTTGTAGCCGCGCCCGGAGAAGAGACCGATCACGCGGGCAAGCACACCCGGCTCGTTGTCAACGAGAACGGCCAGCGTGTGCGTCTGCGCCAGCTCCGTTTCCTTGGTGATGAAGTAAGCCGAGCCGGTGGGTTGTAGCTGCGCATTCATTGCATGAATCTCTTTTGCAAAACCATTGTGTAACTGACTGATAACAAAGCGCTACGCCTTGCAGACGCAACGCAATACCGTCACACCAACTGCCGCCCCTTCTCGTCGATGGCCGTGGCGACCGCCTCGTCGCTCGCCTCGTCGGGCAGCAGCATTTCATTGTGCGCCTTGCCCGATGGGATCATCGGGAAGCAATTGGCCAGTGCCGCCACCCGGCAATCGAAGATCACCGGCTTGTCGATCTCGATCATCTCGCGGATCGCATCGTCCAGTTCACCCGGCTTGTCGCACAGAATGCCGTGACAGCCATAGGCTTCAGCCAGTTTCACGAAATCTGGCATGGCTTCCGTATAGGAATGGGAGAGCCGGTTGCCATGCAGAAGCTGCTGCCACTGGCGGACCATCCCCATATACTGGTTGTTGAGGATGAAGATCTTGATCGGCGCATTGTGCTGCACCGCCGCGCTCATTTCCTGAATGGTCATCTGCACCGATGCATCACCGGCAATGTCGATCACCAGGGCGTCGGGATGCGCGATCTGCACGCCAAGGGCAGCCGGCAGGCCATAGCCCATCGTGCCCAGGCCGCCCGAGGTCATCCAGTGATTGGGCGATTCAAAGCCGAAATGCTGCGCAGCCCACATCTGGTGCTGGCCGACTTCGGTCGTCACATAGACATCCCGATCCTTTGTCAGTTCATAAAGACGCTGGATCGCATATTGCGGCATGATCACGTCATTGTTCGGCTTGTAGGCGAGAGAGTCCCGAGCCCGCCAGATGTCGATCTGGGTCCACCAGGGCTTGAGCGCATCCCGGTTGCCCTTGGTCGTCGCCCGCCACAACCGAACCAGATCTTCCAGAATACGCCCCGCATCGCCGATGATCGGCACGTCCACACGGACGTTCTTGTTGATCGAAGAGGGATCGATATCGATATGGATCTTGCGCGAGTTCGGCGAGAAAGCGTCCAGCCGACCGGTGATGCGGTCGTCGAAGCGCGCGCCGATGCAAAGCATGACATCACAGTCATGCATCGCCATGTTGGCCTCATAGGTGCCGTGCATGCCCAGCATGCCCAGCCATTTGTCACCGGATGCGGGATAGGCGCCCAGCCCCATGAGCGTAGACGTGATCGGGAAACCCGTGAGGTCCACCAGCTCGCGCAGGAGTTGGCTTGCCTCCGGCCCCGCATTGATCACGCCGCCGCCCGAATAGATGACCGGCTTCTTCGCGTGGGCCATCAGCTCGATCGCGGCCTTGACCTGGTTGATGTCACCCTGCTCCTGCGGGTGATAGCTGGTGCGCGGTGCGGTCTGGGGCGGGGTGTAGCTCCCCTTGGCGAACTGGATGTCCTTGGGGATGTCGACAACCACCGGCCCCGGTCGCCCCGTGGTCGCCACATGAAAGGCTTCGTGAATGATCGATGCAAGTTCGTTGACATCCTTCACCAGCCAGTTGTGCTTCGTGCACGGGCGCGTGATCCCAACCGTATCGCACTCCTGAAAGGCGTCGGAGCCGATCAGCGCCGTCGGCACCTGACCGCTGATGCAAACGAGCGGAATGGAATCCATCAGGGCGTCCTGCAGCGGCGTAACGGCATTCGTGGCGCCAGGACCGGAGGTCACGAGCATCACACCGGCCTTGCCGGTTGCGCGTGCGTAGCCTTCTGCCGCATGGCCCGCCCCCTGTTCATGGCGCACCAGAACGTGGCGGATGTCTTCCTGCTGAAAGAGCTCGTCATAAATGGGAAGGACGGCGCCCCCCGGATATCCGAAAATATCCTCGACCCCATTGTCCCTGAGCGCCTGCACGACGATCTCCGCACCCGTCATTTCCCGATGGGCGGATGCATCCGCTGCTGGCTCCGACACTGCCTTGTTCATCTTGGTCTTCCGTTCTCTCTACCGGCGAAGTTTGTTTAGCCGCCCCGCGCTCCCAAGGAAACACCGGGCCAATAAAAAAGGCCCCCGGAGGAGCCTGTGTTTCGCGCATGGGAGCTTTCGCCAGACGGCTACGCCGCCTTGCCCATGCGCCTTCCTACGATAAGAATATTTCCTGTCATCATGGTCGCGCACAATAAGGTTGCGGGAACCCCTCGTCAACAGGGTTGTTGCCGGCACCTCGCATCACGCTGTTAACCCAACCTCAACCATACCCTCTCACGACACCTTAACCCGCTTGCCCTAGTCTCCCCATGAGGGAAATGGGGTGAGAAAATGTTTGTGGAGCGCGGGACAACGCAGGGAGAAACCACTTCGCAGGAAAGGCGCGCAGCCGACCAGCCGCGCACCCGCCTGCTCGGCCATGTGGTGCATTGCGACGGTGCCCGCGCCACCATCGCGGCAGAAA
This sequence comes from Nitratireductor sp. GISD-1A_MAKvit, assembly GCF_040819555.1. GTDB lineage: Bacteria > Pseudomonadota > Alphaproteobacteria > Rhizobiales > Rhizobiaceae > Nitratireductor. Next base: position 1,802,088 of record NZ_CP161920.1, on the reverse strand, counting down.
CCGAGGTCGACGAAAACGGCCAGACCAATTACTGGACCGTCGGCAAGATGATCTCCATCAATCTTGGCGCCACCCGCACCGTCGGTCTTGTCTATGCGGTGGAGCGACCGGAGCATCGCTGGCGCAATGGAGAAGCCAACCCCATCGCCATTTCCGTCGAGCTGGTAGGCGAGGTGCGAGACCGCGGCCTGCAACCGGTCTTCGACCGCGGCATTACGGAGTATCCCCATATCGGCGCGCCGGCTCACCGCATTCGCTCGCGCGACCTGCAGGCGGTCTACGATCTTGCCGGCAGGCAACAGGCCGTCATAGGAAAACTGTCCCAGGATGAAGCGATCGACGCCTGCATTGCGGTCGACGACACGCTCAATCGCCATTTTGCAGTGGTTGGAACCACAGGCGTGGGCAAATCGTCAGCGGTCTCACTTCTGCTGCGCAAGACCATCGCATCGCGCCCGGATCTGCGTGTTCTCATTCTTGATCCACACAACGAGTTCGCCTCCGCCCTGCCGGAACACGCCGTGCGCGTCGGCCCCTCGACCCTTGAACTTCCATTCTGGCTGTTTCGTCTGGAAGAGCTGGTCGAGGTCCTGTTTCGCGGGCGCGAACCCGTGGCAGAGGAAGTCGAGTTGCTTCGGGATCTCATCCCCCACGCCAAGCACAATTACCGAGCATCCAGCAGCGCATCCTCGCTGCGCCGGTCTCAGGATGCCAACGGACTCACCGCCGACACGCCGGTCCCCTATCGCATGGCCGATGTGATCAAGGAGATCGATGCACGTGTCGGGCAACTGGAAACCCGAGCGGAGCGCCCGCTGTACCGCAGCCTGAAGTCGCGCATAGAGGGAGCGCTCAACGACCCGCGCTACCGCTTCATGTTCAATGCCCGTGTCATCGAAGACACGATCCACGAAACAATCGGAAAGCTGTTTCGTATTCCCGCCAACGGCAAAACGGTAACCTGCTTCGAGATGGCCGGCATGCCGCCAGAGGTGGTCAATTCGGTCTGTTCCGTCATGGCACGGCTTGCCTTCGACCTTGCTCTCTGGAGCGATGGCAAACTCAATCTACTCGTCGTGTGCGAGGAAGCGCATCGTTACATGCCCGCCGACCCGCGTCTCGGTTTCGCACCGACACGGCACGCGCTGGCACGCATCGCCAAGGAAGGGCGAAAATACGGCTGTTTTCTCGGTGTGGTCACGCAGCGCCCCGGCGAGCTTGATCCCACCGTCCTGTCCCAGTGCTCGACCGTTTTTGCCATGCGGCTTGCCAATGATCAGGATCAGGCGATCATCCGTTCGGCCATCGCGGACTCTTCGGCCTCCACGCTGTCGTTTCTGTCGGCCATGGGCAGGCAGGAGGCCATCGCCTTCGGTGAAGGCGTCGCAACGACGATGCGCATGAAGTTCGAGGCACTGCCCTCCCACGCGCTGCCCGGCCAGCAGCAGGGCGACCGGAGCAGGCCGAAAACCCCGCAGGATGTGGACAGATCGGTGGACCTCGCCGCCATCGTCGAACGGCTTCGTGATACCGGGCGCTTTACCGCCGCGCAGGAGCCCTCTCCTCTCGATATCGGGTCCCCTGTCCCCGCCTCTTCACAGGTGGGCGACAAAGCCTACGGCGCCTACACGCCGAAAGGCGCGCGCGAGAACACCCAGTTGCTGCAGGAGCGCCAGGAAGCGGAAGAATTCAGCCGCTATGGAGCGCCTGTTCTGCCTCCACGCAGCCGCTTCGGCACACGCTGAGACTTCGCAAGCCCTCGGCCCGGGTACAACCCGCACTCCCATTGATGAATGAAATCGCCAATCAATACTGAAGGCGCCGATGCCCATGCAGCCGCATCGGTGTCAGCGCAAATGGTTCGCAGTCGGCATGAATGGTCGTGGACGGATCAGGCGCAGACGCGGTTTCGTCCCAGTCGCTTGGCCTCGTAGAGCATCTTGTCTGCCCGGCGATAGAATTCCTCGGCGGATTCGCGACCATCCCATATGGACAGGCCCACACTGATTGTGACCCTGATGTTCACGTTGCCTGCCTCTATGACGAGGCCGCTTACGGAGCGGCGAATGCGTTCCGCCAGTTTGGCAAGCGATTCATTGTTCATGTTGGGCGCGACGATGGCAAACTCCTCGCCACCCATCCGCGCCACCACATCGTGATAGCGCGTGAGGTCTTTCAGACAGCGCGCCACGGCCCGCAAGACCTCGTCACCCACGTCATGACCATGTGTGTCGTTGACCTGTTTGAAATGGTCGAGATCAAGCACCATCAGGCCAACCGGCTTGTCGATGCGTCGAAATTCCTGAAGATATTCGCGCAACGCGTCGTCAAAAAAACGGCGGTTCTGCATTCCCGTGAGACTGTCCGTGAGAGCAGCGTGTTGCAGCGATTCCGAGCGCGCGCTCAGCGTTTCGGTCATGGCCCGCAACTTGCCTTCTTCACGAACCTGGGTGCGGATCAGGGGGTAGATGAAAAAGACCCCGAAAATCGTCGCAGACCCAAGAAGAACACCGGTAATGAAGAGGATCTGTATGAAGCTTGCGAGGTCATGCGGTGCTGGAAAAACCGTGAGTCCGGTACGCAGCTGCCAATAGGCATAGCCGAGCAAAGCACCGGCACCCAGCACAAGCGAAATGAAAACAAAAAAAGCCGATTCCGCTTTGTGGAAACGCATGCTCGCCCCGAAAAATTCACTCGCGACCTTGTCGCACACTCTCACTTACGCAAGGTTAATTCGCACAGGATAAATACCGGATTTTCAATTTTTGGTTGCATCTACAACAAGATCGACAAGCCTAACTTGCGTCGCATCTGAAGGCGTAACGGCAAGCCGCTTCCACCCGTCGTCCAGTTGATGCCGAAACCAGGTGGTTTGCCGCTTGGAGTAGCGGCGCGTGGCCGTTTTGGCTTGCTCGACCGCTTGCGCGAGCGGGATTTCACCTTGCAGGTACGATGCCAGCTCGCGAACGCCAATGGCTTTCATCGCCGGCAACTCAGGCGCAAGTTTCAGGGAGAGGAGCGCACGAACCTCTTCAAGCCCGCCCTGCGCGATCATCCGGTCAAAACGTCGTTCGATACGCTCGACAACGAATGACCGGTCGGGCTCCAGAACCACTTTGACACTCGTTGCGCTGGATACGAGTGGAGGTGTGTTTTCCTTTTGCCATTCGCTCAGTGGTCGGCCACTGGCCTCGTGCACCTCCAGTGCACGCGTGATGCGCTGTCCGTCGGTCTGGCCGATAGAGGCAGCCGCCTCCGGGTCCCGCTCCTGGAGAATTCGATGCAATGCCTCGGGCCCTTCGGCGACAAGCCGCTCGCGCCAGCGCCTGCGCAGCTTGGGAGGAACCGCCGGTGTTTTTGCAATACCTTCCAGAAGAGCGCGAAAATAAAGCCCCGTCCCGCCCACGAATATGGGGCGCCGTTCCTGCAGGAAGCCACTGGTGCAAAGCTGCGCGACATCGGCAAGCCAAGCGCCTGTCGAATAGGCGACGGAGGGCGGCACATGTCCGTAGAGCGCATGCGGCACCCTGTTCAGATCGTCCGGGCCGGGCCGGGCCGAGAGAACCGAGAGAACATCATAGACCTGCATCGAGTCCGCATTGATGACAACCCCGCCGGTTTTCCGGGCAATGTCTACCGCCAGTGCAGACTTGCCGCTTGCCGTCGGCCCCGCTATCAAAATCGCATCATTCAACATGCCCGCCGCTCATCATCTCGGAAAACGCCCATGTCCCTTGTCGCTACCCTCGTCTCGCATCCAGCAAAGCGCGCCCTCACGCCAGCGGTTGCGACTATGGCCATGAACGCCGTGGATGCAAGCCAGATCGACTGGCTCGGTAAAGACGTGGCCTGCGACATTGCCCTGCCAGGAGAGATCGATCCGCGCGAAGCAGAGGATGCTCTTCGGGGTGCACTTGCCGGACTTCCAATCGATCTTGCCGTGCAGGAAGCAGGCAATCGACGCAAGAAGATGCTGATCGCGGACATGGATTCCACGATGATTGACCAGGAATGCATCGATGAGCTGGCCGCCGAACTCGGATTGAAAGACGCCGTCGCCGCCATCACCCAGCGCGCAATGAATGGCGAAATCGCCTTTGAGCCTGCGCTGGAAGAGCGGGTCGCCCTGCTGGAGGGACTGCCGCTCGACATCATTGGCAGTGTAATCGAGAAACGCATAACCCTCGCCTCGGGCGGGCGCAGCCTGGTGGCAACCATGAATGCAGCCGGCGCCTTTACAGCCCTTGTTTCAGGCGGCTTCGTCCAGTTCACCGTCCCCGTCGCACAGATGCTGGGCTTCCAGACCCAACAGGCCAATCGCCTGCTGGAGACGGATGGAAAACTCACCGGACAGGTGGAGAAACCCATTCTCGGCCGTGCTGCCAAAGCCGTCGCACTCGATCGTTTTGCTCAGGAGCATGGGATCACGCATCAGGATGTTCTTGCCGTCGGCGACGGGGCAAATGATCTCGATATGCTGGAGCTTGCGGGGCTTGGTGTCGCGCTGCATGCCAAACCGGCCGTCGCCGAGCAGGCGCGTGTCCGCATCGACCATGGTGACCTGACCGCTCTTCTCTTTCTTCAGGGGTATCGGGAGACGGAGTTCGTATCATGACGATCATCGAAACCGCGCGTCTTCTGCTTCGCAACTGGCGCGACGAAGACCGTTCGCTATTCCATCGCATCAATTCCGATGACACGGTCATGGAGTTCTTCCCCTTTCGCCGCAACCGCGAGGAAGCGGACAAATTGATGGATTTCATCCGCGATGGCATCACACGAAACGGCTTCGGCTTCGCCGCCGCGGAAGTGAAGGAGACGGGCGAGCTCATCGGCTTCGTCGGCTTGCACCGGGTCACGGGGCTTGCCAACCTGCCCGATGGCGCGATTGAGATCGGCTGGAGGCTCGCACCGGAGTTTTGGGGCAAGGGCTACGTCACGGAGGCAGCAGACGCCTGGCTCGAGTTTGGCTTCGAAACCCTGAACCTTGAGGAAATCGTCTCTTTCGCGGTGGCGGAAAATGACCGATCGATCGCCGTCATGCGCCGCATCGGCATGACGCGGGACCGGGATGGGGATTTCGATCATCCGTCGGTTCCAGACAGCCAAGCCGGGCTGAAACACCATGTGCTTTACCGGCTCTCCAGAGCCGACTGGCAGTCACGGCACCAATAGAAAAGCCCGCAGCCGGGAGCTGCGGGCTTGCCTGTTCCTTCCGGCGGGATGAACGTCAGTCCATCCGAAGCGTCACGAAGCGTAACTCACCGTTCTTTGCCGCGAGCATCAGAAGGGCGTTGCGACGCCCCTGCCCTTTCAGCTCTTCAAGTCGGTCCAGCGCCTCCTTGGGCGTTGAAACGGTTGCCTGGGCAATCTCCACGATAACGTCGCCGGCGTTGACACCCTTCCCGCTGGCAGCAGATCCCTCGTCGACCTTGGTGATGACGACGCCGTTCACGTCTGCCGAAATCTCGAATTTCTCGCGCAACGCATCGTCGAGCGCGGCCATGTGCATTCCCAGAACGACTGCGGAAGAAACCGTTTCGCCATCGTCGCTGGCTTCACTGTCCCGGATCTCTGCCGAAGCAAGCTTTTCACTGTCTTCGAGCCGACCGAGTGTCACGCGCACGGTCTGCTCCTCGCCCTGACGAACAACCGTGACGTCCACTTCCTTGCCCACGGCGCTCTCGGCGACAATGCGCGGCAGCTCGCGAACATTGGTGACCGTCTTGCCGTCAAACTCCACGATCACATCGCCCGGCTGGATCGAGCCGTCATCGACCGGCCCGCCCTCAATGATGCCGCTCACCATGGCGCCCATGGCCTTGTCCATGCCAAGGCTTTCGGCAATTTCGTCGGTAACTTCCTGAATGCGCACACCGAGCCAGCCGCGGCGGGTTTCGCCAAACTCGCGCAGCTGATCAACCACCTTGATGGCAAGCGCCGAGGGGATGGAAAAACCGATGCCGATCGAGCCCCCCGTCGGTGAGATGATGGCGGTGTTGATGCCGATCACCTCTCCATCCATGTTGAAAAGAGGCCCCCCGGAATTGCCCCGGTTGATCGCTGCATCGGTCTGAATGAAATCGTCATAGGGCCCTGAACCGATCTCGCGGTTGCGGGCCGAAACAATGCCCACAGTCACTGTGCCGCCGAGCCCGAACGGGTTGCCGATGGCCATCACCCAGTCACCGATGCGCATCCTGTCGGAATCGCCAAACGGCACTTCCTGCAGGTCCCGCTGGCTCGCATCCACCTTGAGCACGGCCAGGTCCGTCTTGGTGTCGACCCCGAGCAGTTCCGCATCGAGCTTTCCGCCGTCGGTGAAGTTGACAACGATCTCGTCAGCACCCGAAATCACGTGGTTGTTGGTCACGACGATGCCTTCATCCGCATCGATCACGAAACCCGATCCGAGCGACTGCGCCTGGCGCGGACCACGTTCCGCTTCCGGCTCATCATCGAAAAAGTCGTCGAAAAACTCCTGCAGGGGAGAACCCTCGGGAAGTTTGGGGAGAGGCACGCGCCCCGACGAGGGACCATCGGCCGAACGGGAGGTGGAAATGTTCACCACCGCTCCGGCAAGTCGCTCGGCCAGATCGGCAACCGATGCCGGCCCCTGCGCCTGTGCATGCTGGGCGGTTACCGCCGGCATGACGGCGAGACCGGAAAAACCCATCAGGGCGGCCACCGGTGCCACGCGCACCGCGCGTAAAATCTTGGTCGGAATCATAAACAGCGTTTCTCCAGATGGCTTCCATTGGGAAGACCCGTGGGCGGAACAGTAAGCCGGATGGTCGTCAAATTCCATTAACAGGCACTTCACGGATGCATGATCCGGCGCGAATGCGGCACGTTTACGGCCCGCATGTGAATTCCATGCGGGCCGCTATACGCGTCATCCTCTGGCAAGCCAGACCACGAAAACGCCCGCGATCATGGCCGTGATCCCGGCAAAGCGCAGCGCGCTCTCGGGGATCTCCAGCATTTGCAGGGCAAGCCGTTTCGCCAGCCCCGGCATCCCGCCATAGACCAGGCCCTCGATCACGAGAACAAGGCCCAGAGCGGCGATGAAGTCATTCATGCAGACCGCCGATCACTGACCGGCAGCCGCACCCTGTGGCGAGGAGCTGGGCCCCGCGCCACTGGAATCCTTGAAGAAACGGAAGAACTCCGAATCCGGCGAGAGAAGCATGGTCGTGCCGCTCGGCTCCAGCGCCTGCTGATAGGCATTCATCGAGCGATAGAACTCGAAGAAATCCTCATCGCGGGAAAACGCTCCCGCAAAGATCGCGTTGCGCTCTGCTTCGCCCTCACCACGCAGGATCTCCGATTCACGCTGCGCTGCCGCCAGAATTTCCACCACCTCGCGGTCGGCACGTGCCCGGATACGGGCGGCCGCTTCACGACCGCGTGCGCGCAAACGCTCGGCCTCGGCCAGACGCTCCGCCTTCATGCGGTCATAGGTCTGTTGCGAAACTTCCGCCGTAAGATCGGTCCTGCGAATACGGACATCCTCGATCTCAAGGCCCAGAGAAGCAGCCGCAGGCCGCAGTTCTTCGGCAACCTCACGCATCATCGATGCACGTTCTTCCGAAAGCGCCGCCTCAAAGCCGCGCCGGCCATAGACCCCGCGCAAAGCGGAATCGAGGCGGGTGCGCAGGCGCTGTTCTGCCAGCGCAATGCTGCCCGAAACGGTCTGTCGGAAGCGACGCGGATCGCTGATCGAGTAGGCGATGAAGGCATCGACCTCGTAGAACTTGCCGCCCGAAACCTGCACGCGGATATCATCCAGATCGAAACGAAGGATACGATCTTCGATGATCTGCACATTGTCCGCTTCCAGGAAGGCAAACGGCAGCTTGAAGTAAAGTCCGGGCTCCCTCTTCACTTCGACGATCTCACCAAAGCGAAGAACAATCGCCTGCTGGCGTTCATTCACCACGAAAATCGCCGAGTACAACAGGAACAGAAGAACCGCACCGATGATCACGAAAACTGGGAAACGGTTGGACATCAGTTACTACCTCCCGCGGTTCCACGCGGCTGCTGCGATTGCTGGCGAAGCTCGGGCAGTGGCAGATAGGGCACGACACCCTGCCCGTTGCCCTGCTCCACAATCACCTTGTTGGAGCCCCGCAGCACGTTTTCCATGGTTTCCAGGAAGAGGCGCTTGCGCGTAACGTCCGGAGCCTTGGCATACTCGTCATAGACGGAGATGAAGCGCTGCGCCTCACCCTCGGCCTCCTGAACCACACGGTTCTTGTAGGCGGCCGCTTCTTCGCGGATCTGGGCTGCTTCACCGCGTGCCTGGCCGAGCTGCTGGTTGGAGTACTGGTTGGCTTCCTCGACGAAACGGTCCTCGTCCTGTTCGGCGCGCTGAACCTCGTCAAACGCATCGGCCACCTCGCGTGGCGGTGCTGCGTCCTCGATCGAAAGCGCATTCACCGTCAAACCGGTACCATATTCGTCCAGCGCGGTCTGGATCGTCTGCCGCACATCGTCGGCAATCCCCTGACGGTCGTCACGGAAAATGTCCTGTGCGGGGCGCCGGCCCACGACCTCGCGCATGGCGCTTTCCGCCACCTGCCGCAGCGTCTCGTCCGGGCTTGCCACGTTGAAGAGATAGGCAGAAGGATCGGCAACCTGATAGGCAACCGAGAACTTCACGTCGACGATGTTCTGATCCCCCGAAAGCATCAGCCCGCTGGATGTTCCACCGCGCACCGCACCGATATCGACGAGACGCTCGGCGATGGACGCCTTTTCAACCGTCTCGACCGGCCACCAGTGGAAGTGCAGGCCAGGCTCGGAGAGCTCGGGCTTGGGCTTGCCGAACCGCAGCTCAACAGCCACTTCGTCCGGCTGAACCGTATAGACGGACTTGAAGAGCCACAGGCCGACAAGCGCGATCAGCACGAGGCCGATCATCGCCGGGCTGACCCCGCCGCCGCCGGGCAGCGCGCTCTTCAACCGGTCCTGGCCACGCTTTATGATCTCTTCCAGATCGGGTGGAGAACCCTGCGGTCCACTCGGCCCACGCGGCCCCTGATCCCAGGGGCCTCCGTTATTGCCGCCGCCCCAAGGGGCCGCCTCCGCCACTTTGATTGTTCCAGGGCATTCTTGTTCCTTTTCTCGATCCGGGTACCGACGAAGGGCCGGTTCTCCCATCCGGTCTGTTATAGGGAGCGGCAAATCCGCTTTCAACGCGGCAGCCCGCCGCGTTCAGCGCTCTTTCATGCCAAACGGGCCTTGCCCCGCCTGCTCAGCGTCGTTCGTAGACCACATAGGTGGTGGCGTAAACGTCCTTTTCGCCCGCGGGCACCTCTTCGCGCGCCTGTTCGGCCCAGATTTCGGGACGAATTTCGGGAAACACGGTATCGCCTTCGGTCTTCGCATGCACATGCGTCACATGCAGCCGGTCGGCCATCTCCATCGCCGCGCGATAGATCTGCCCACCGCCGATGATGGCGATATCGTTTTTTTCTCCGGCGTCGTCCACAAGCGCAAGCGCCTCCTCAAGCGAGGAAGCGCATTCAGCCTCCTGCGCGCGGTACCCCGCCTGCCGCGTCACCACGATGTTGCGCCGCCCCGGCAAGGGACGACCAATGCTTTCCCATGTCTTGCGCCCCATGATCACAGGCTTGCCAAGCGTGATTGCCTTGAAACGCTTCAAGTCCGTGGAGAGGCGCCAGGGCAGATCACCCTCGCGTCCAATGACACGGTTTTCGTCCATCGCCACAACCAGTTCGACAGCCATTGCCCCCTCCCCCATCAAACCGCGATCGGTGCGCGGATGGAAGGATCCGCCACATAGCCGTCCAGACGAAAATCCTCGAACCGGAAGGCGAACAGATCGGTCACATCGGGGTTGATCCACATTGTCGGCAACGGTTTGGGAGTGCGGGACAACTGTTCGCGCGCCTGATCAAAATGATTTGAATAAAGATGCGCATCGCCGAGCGTGTGCACGAAATCGCCCGCTTTCAGCCCCACGACCTGGGCCACCATCATCGTCATGAGCGCGTAGGAAGCGATGTTGAAGGGAACGCCCAGAAAAATGTCGGCAGAGCGCTGATAGAGCTGGCATGAGAGCCGCCCCTCGGCAACGTGGAACTGAAACAGACAGTGACAGGGCGGCAGCGCCATCGAATCGACCTCGGCCGGGTTCCAGGCGGAAACCACATGCCGCCGCGAATGAGGATTTTCACGCAGCCCCTTCAAAAGATTCGCAATCTGATCGATCTGCGTCCCATCCGGTGCCGGCCATGAGCGCCACTGCGCCCCGTAGACCGGCCCCAGATCGCCATTCTCATCAGCCCATTCATCCCATATGGAAACACCGTTTTCCTTGAGATAGGCGATGTTCGTGTCCCCCTTCAGGAACCACAAAAGCTCATGGATGATTGAGCGGAGATGCAGCTTCTTGGTGGTGAGAACAGGAAAGCCCGCGGCAAGATCAAACCGCATCTGATAGCCGAAAACGCCGCGCGTTCCCGTCCCGGTTCGATCATCGCGATCAACGCCATTTTCCAGAACGTGGGAGAGAAGATCGAGATACTGCTGCATGATGGTCCGATTCGCACTTGCGTTTTCACCGCATCATAAAGCAGTCCCCGACCACGGAAAGTGCACGCCTGTGCATTCCCTGCAGGCTCCACACGACATTTTCCTGCAAAACGAAAAACGCCCCCTTCATGCGAAGAGGGCGTCACGACTGGAGGTCGTTTACAGCTCAGAGACTGGAGAGTTTGCTAAGATGCTTGGCAACGAGATAGTAGAAAGTCACGCGGCTCTTGGAATTGTCACCCGACATGGTCTCACAGACCTTTTCGATGATGGTGTCGCATTTCGCGCCATCCGTCTCGCCAAGCTTCTTCATGCACCAGCTTTCACGCACGCGGTCGAGTTCGCTTGAATCACTGCACGAGACCAGCGAGGAGTCCCGGTTGCGCAACGCGATGCCAAGATGCTTCACGATCTTGTTGACCACATCCTCGCTGGCGGTTGCATCGTATTTGCGGACATCCGCAAGATAATCGGCCATGATATTTCCCTCATTTCAGATCGTGGGCCGCTTCGACAATGTCCGGCTGACCGCGCAACCCCAACGTTTGTCAAAATCTTTCCCACACCAGTAACGACATTCCGCAAAGCTTCGCGGCAAGTCAATGCCGAAACCGGTGCAATTTCGTACAAACGCCCCTTTCCATGCACTGCCGGGCTCACTATATTCGCTGCGTCGGCTTGACCGACTATGGCGATAAACTGCCGATGAAATAAGCCATTCGGACCCGGGGGCAGTGCCCGGCGCCTCCACCACAAACTGCCGAAAGGCGATCAGCCAGCGGGCACGTTGTGATGGGGGCGAAACAGGATCGACGAGGGTGTAAAGATCGGACTTTCGCTCGGCATGATACCACCGTTATCGGGTCAACTCAGTAGTTGCAAACGACAACTATGCGGAGGCACGTCTCGCTGCTTAATGCAGTGCGACAGCTTCACTTCAACTCCTAAGGGTTCGCACCTTTAGGCGGGGTCCGGAGGCACCTGGCAACAGAAGCCTCCACTTTCCCTTTCACACACTGGAAGCGCAGCAGGCAGGGCCAAACGGCACCCGCCGCCGGATTTGCCCGCCTATTGGGCAGGCTGAACCGCTTCCCCGCTTCGCCCCAGCGTCAGATGGGTGAGCACCAGCGCGATCAGCGCGCAAATGGCGATGCTCGCCACCATGGGAAGAGGCGTTCCATCGAAGAAAAGACCGGAAACCGCCATGGCAAGCGCACCGGTTGCAAAATGCAGCGTGCCCAGAAGAGCCGAGGCAGTACCTGCAATCGTGCCATGATCGTCCATCGCGAGAACGGATGTGGTCGGGATCACCAGCCCGAGAAAGCCGTAGCCCACGAAAAGAAACGACGCCAGCACCCACAATGACTGCATTCCCGAGGCCATGACGGCGAACATCGCAACAATCGTTGCCGCATAGCAGGTGACCGCGACGCGCACGACACGGCGCAGCCCATAGCGTTCCGTCAGATATCCGGTGAGCTGGGACATGGTGAAAAATGCCACCGCATTGATCGAAAAGAACACGCTGTAAAGCGTCGGCGACAAACCGTAATGATCGATCAGCACAAAGGATGAGCTCGACAGATAAACGAAAAAGCTCGAAATGCCGAACCCGCCAATAAAGGTCAGGCCAAGAAACTTTCTGTCACCAAGTAGAAACCGGTATCCCGCAAGCGCACTGCGCAACGAACTGCCCTCCCGCGCACTGGCGGGTCGCGTTTCTTTCAGCGCCGTCGCGAGAAGCGCGATTGCAAGCACCGCCGCTCCCGTCACTGTCCAGAACACGGCTCTCCAGCCCAGCGTCGCGATCACCGCACTGCCCGTCAACGGAGCCAGAATGGGAGAGATCGAGAAAACCAGCATGAGCAGCGACATCAGACGTGCTGCCTCGGTGCCTGTGTGCATGTCGCGCACAACCGCACGCGGAACAACCATTCCCGCCGATGCGCCCAGCCCCTGCAAAAACCGGAAAGCGATCAGCATCTCGATGTTGGCTGCCAGAGCCGCCCCGATGCTGCCCACGATGAAAAGGCACAGTCCGGCATAGAGTGGTGTCTTCCGCCCGACCATATCGGAAATCGGGCCCACGATGATCTGCGCGAGCCCCATGGACAGAAAAAATACCAGCAGCGACATCTGTACCGAGACCGTGCTCGCATTCAGATCGGCCCCCGATTGTCGGCAGGGCGGGTAGATACATGTCAATGGCGAATGGCCCGACTGCCGTCAGCAAACCCAGCACCAGTGCGATGCGCAAGAATCTCGTGTTCATGATGCAAATCTCTAAAATTGACAGTCGTGGTAAGGCGCCCGGAAGAAAGACGAAGAACCGGAACCAGAATCGACAGGCAATGTGAAAACTATCGGCGAAAGGGTCGCCCCTCCCGCTCTCGGTGCCAATTTTTTTGGACATTGTTGTCTAAAAAGTCAATCAGGCTTATATATTTTTCATGAATATCTTGAATGCTCCTGACACATTCCCGACACGCGGCAACGCAGCCAAGCGCCGCTCGATACTGGAGGCTGGCGCGCGCGTGTTCTGCCGGGAAGGTTATACGGGCGCCAATATCGACATGATCGCGGCGGAAGCCGGCGTGTCGCGGCAGACCGTCTACAATCATCATGGCGACAAGGATCGACTCTTTGCCGCGGTGGTTGCCGAAATAACCCACCGCTGCAATGCGCGCAGTTTCGAGGTTCTTGCAACCTTTCCCGATCGCCCGGATGATCTTGAAAAAGACCTCACCGAGTTCGCGGTCCGGCTCACGAAAAATTGCCTGTGCGATCTGGATGGAAAGTTTTTGCGAAAGCTGATCCAGAACGAGGGAGAGCGTTACCCGCACCTTTTCGAGACCTGGCGTTCGGATGGTCCAGGCAAGGTCTGGTCGGCACTTGCGGCCCGCCTCGCCCGTCTTGCCCATGCAGGGTATCTTGATGTCGCGGACCCGGATATCGCAGGACGCCAGTTCCTTGCCCTGGTCAACGCGGATCTGCAGATGCCTGTTCTGTTCGGAGAAAAGATCTCCGAAGAGCGCTTGCGGGAAACGGCAGCCTGTGCGGTCAGAACCTTTCTGCGCGCCTATGGTAAAAAAGACCGGACCGCAAGTGTCACAACGCCTGCAAGGGTGGCTGTCGGCCCATGAGCTGACAAAAGCTCACCATTTGCCGGTTTACCTGAGCACGGTCCTTGATTAGAGGTAAGTCGAAGATTCACAAACCGGTTCGCCCAATGCCAGAAGACCGCATCCGATACGATATTCTCGCCCAGGACGCATTGCGCGGCGTAATGCGCAAAGTGCTGGCCGAAGTTGCACGCACGGGGCTGCCGGGTGAGCATCATTTCTTCATCACGTTTCTGACCCACGCGCCGGGTGTGCGTGTCTCGTCACGTCTGCGCGAACGCTATCCCGAGCAGATGACGATCGTGTTGCAGTATCAATACTGGGACCTGAAGGTCACGGAAACGGGTTTCGAGGTCGGGCTGTCCTTTGCAGATGTTCCCGAAATGCTCCACGTTCCGTTTTCCGCCGTGCGCGGCTTCTATGACCCTTCCGTGAATTTCGAACTCGAATTCGACGTGAAGCCGGAACAGGCTGCACCGAGTGCGGAGATCACCGAAGTCCACCCGGCAGAAGACGAAGAAGCCACGGACAAACCGGCTCCCCGAAAGAAGTCCACCAGAAAGCCGAAAAAAGAAAAGAGCGAAGCGGAAGCCGAGACTCCGTCGGAAGACGAAGCCCCTGCTACGGAAAACAAGGGGGCCGAGGTCGTCTCACTGGACGCGTTCAGGAAAAAGTAACGATGGCCGAGCTCGTCAATCTCCGACAGCGCCGAAAGCAGCGCAAGCGGGAAGAAAAAGAGCAAAAAGCCGCACAGAACCGTGTTCTTTACGGCCTTACCACTGAGGAACGGTCCCGTCATAAAAGCGCCGGTGCGCGTGCACTCATGCGGCTTGAAGCGCACCGTCTCTCCCCAGAATCCGACACTTTGCCTGAATGAACACGATCGCCAAACGTTCGGTCAGCATTCGCGGTCATCGCACCAGCATTTCCCTCGAAGAGCCTTTTCTGGAAGAGCTGGGAACCATCGCAAGGCGCAGAAACATCTCCCTCGCCGCACTGATAGCGGAAGTGGATGCCAAGCGTAGCGCCGACAGCAATCTGTCATCCGCACTGCGCCTTCACGTTTTTCACGATCTGAAAGCACGCCTGACCGACTTGCGCTGACGCTCCGCGCGGGCAAGCCCGTCAGTTCACGCTGTCACCATTGCCCAGCAACTCACGAAGTCTTTCCGGCGACAGATTTTTTGAGCGAAAGAATTCTGAAACCGCATCGGGTGAATTGACCCCGTTGGGTGCCTCAGCCGGTTCCTGTGCCTCCTGCCGTACCGGCGCTTGGCTGTTCGCACGCTCTGCTCCGGCAGATGGTGTGCTGCGCTTTTCGCGCCGCCGTTTTTCAGCGGCCCGCCGCGCCTCTTCCTCGGCCCTGGCCTTCGCAGCCCGCCGTGCCTCAGCCTTCGCCCTTGCTTCGGCTTCCTCCCTCGCGCGTTTGCGAGCCTCTTCTTCCTCTTTCTTCTGGCGCAATTCGCGCTCAAGTCTCTGCTTTTCCGCCAGCGCGCGCGCGCGCTCATCCACAAGGGCTGCAAAATACCGCGCTTCCCGGCGCAGCCGCTGCTTTTCGAGCAGAACAGACTGCATGCGCTCGACCCGCACCTGCTCGCGCTCAAGTGCACGCTGGGTCAGATACTGCGCAAGCGGCCCCACAGACAGTTCAGACCCCGCAAAGCCCATGGGCCCCGACACCGACACCTCGACGCGCGGCTCCGCGCCGACAACCGCATCGACACCGGGTTTGAATGTCAGCGTTCCATCCGTCGCGATTTCCATCCTCTGAAAATCGGCGGTCGCTGTCGTGGTCAGCGTTGCCTCGTCGGTTTCAAGGCGGATCGGAGGTGTGCGCGCCACGCCGCCGGCAATGGTGAAGGCAAATTCCGTATCCCCCGCAACAAAGCGGCCATCACGGAGGAGCGAGGGTGCGAAGGCCTCCGTCCTTGCCGTGTCGATTTCATTGCCGAGCGCGTCCGCCTGTTCAAGGATTTTCGGCAGCGCCGCCGGATTGAGCCCGGAAATGACAAGTTCGCCGATACGGGCAGAGCCGGAGCCGGTCAGCGCCGAAGCCATGCCGTTGACCGTCTTGCCGCTTGCCGTGGCACTCACCCGTGCCGAAAGATCGCCTGCAAGCCGCGCCTGGGGCAGAAGCGTCTCTACAGACACCGCCTCAAGGCCTATCTGCGCCGTCAGTAGGCCGGTTCCACCATTGTTCCTGAGCGTCGCAAAACCGTTCAGGGCCCCGTCGAAGACCCGCGTCCTGAGATCGGAGACCGAAAGCCCCTCTTCGTTGAGCCTGAGCTTCAGGCTGGCCTCCTGCCCGGCTGCAAAGAAGCCCGCCCATAGCGAATCGGCCTGCAGGTCGAGGTCTGCCGAAAACGGCAGATCGACATTGCTGCTGAAAGGTTCTTCCGGCCAGGCACCGCTTTCCTCCCCCGAGAGAACGTCGGGCCCGAGCACGAGTTCGGCAGCGGGCGCAAGGTCCAGGCGCGTCATGTTGAGAGCACCGTCGATCCGCGGCCTGCCACGGTCGAGCGCGATGTTCACATCGCCGCGAATGTCGCTGCCGGCAACCGAGCCCTCAAGCGCCGACATCACGACGACCTTCTCGCTCCATTCCAGCGCCGCGGCCAGTTCGACCGGCAATCCAAGCCCGAACCCGGGCAGAACCACACCACCAACCGCCAGCCAGGGTTCGATGTCGTTGCTCACCACCGACACCGCACCATCCAGAGAGGGAGCAGACAGCACATTCAGCAATGCCCCATCAAAAGAGGCATCAAGCCCCTCCCCTCCGAGCTTCACCGTGGTCTCGATCCGCTCTGCCAGAGATCCTTCGGCGGAGAGTTCGAGCGTCGCTCCACCAACGAGACCAAGCGGAAGCGACGGCAGCCCGCCAAGTCCATAAAGCACTGCCGCGTCATCGTTGTGCAATTCCATTGAAAGTTTGAAATTGCCCTGAAGCGGCGACTGGCGTGGGCTCTGGTCGGAAAGCGAAAGGCTGAAACCTGTTCCACCCGCCTCGCCCTGCGCGCTCACGGCCAGCCCGACATTCTCATCCCCGCTGCCGGCGGCGCTGGCGACAATGTCGAGTTCGGCATTTTCCAGTAGCCCCGGATTGGAGCGCACGCGATCGGCTGCTGCAGAAAGGAACCCGTTTTCGGGGAAACGCCCGGCAAGCGTGAGCACCAGATCGGCAAGATCTGTCGAAACCACCGTCGCATCGACCTTGCCGGTTGGCGTGGTGGAAAAATCGCGGATCTGGCCGGTGGCGCCAAGCTGTGCCCCCGCAAATCCGCCCAGCGCCAGCCGGTCGATTTCCAGAACCCCACCGCGAAGCCGCAGCGCGGTGTCCACCGTTTCGGCTTCCAGGCCGGATGCCGAAACGGGGCCGGCCTTCAGAGCAAGGTCCACATCATGGCCCGAAAGCCTGTTGACCCCTGCATCATTCACGAACAGCGAGGCAAAGGCACGCATGCCATCAAGGTCTAGCGCCTCTCCCTCAAGCGCCAGGTCGAGCGCTGGTCGCGCGCCAGTCGCAGAAGCCCGTTCCATGCGTCCGTAAAACCGCGCACCGCCGAGAACGAGCTCCAGCGCCTCAAAGGCCTGCCTCTCACGCGAAAGCGAAACGTCAGCGCTGAACCCTGCCGAGGAGAGCCGCCTGACGGCATCATCCACATCCCGCGAAACCCAGTCCGCAAAGCCCGATGGCTGCGCGATCGCAAGCAGCATGTGCCCGTCAAACGACAATGCTTCGCTCGTGCGCAGCGTCCCCTTCGCCTCAAACCGTGTCCTTCCCGGCAGCGTTGCCGCCACCGAGCCTATGGACCAGCCGCCATCGGTCGGTTCGGCGCGCAGATCGATGTTGCGGATCGTCGTGTCGCCGGCAACGATGGCCGGCAGGCTGATCGAAACCTCGCCGGGTATGGACGGCGCTGGAAGGGCGCGCATGAGAGACGCAAACGCTTCGAAGCGGCCGGCCAGATCCAGCCCCTCCATCGAGCCCGCCTCGCTGTCCTCGGGCTCGAAGCGCAGTTGTGCACCATCGGCCTCGATCAGAAAGCGCGGCTCGCTGCCCAGCGCGAGATTCGCCCTTCCCTCGGCCCGATAGGGCGCGTCGGCCGGCCCTGTCTCGAACCGGAAGGCGTCCACCGCAAGCCGGTCATGGCGCAGCATGAAAGAGCCACTCATGCGATTGGTGGCGGAAGCTCCAGTCAACGCAAGCGGACGATCCGCGTTCTCACGCAGTTTCGCCATCGCCTCTTCGGAATAGGTGTTGAGTGCAAAATTTCCGTCGAAATAGGCCGCTCCGTCCGCCATCCGGGCCTGGCCATCGACGGCAAGTTTCAGCGGCAGCGCATCGGGCACCGCCGTCACCCGCAGGCGCATGCGCCCGTCATCGCCCGCCGTACCGGTGGAAACCGAGACCCGCATCGGCATTTCGTCGAAGGCCAGCGTGCCGCCAAAGCGCCATGGTCCTGCAAGGCTGGCGGCCGAAAGCTCGGCATCGATGTCGGTTATGGTGTGTACGCGCCCGCTGGCGGCATGGCCCAGCGTCACCTCCCCATCCACCACGCTGACACTCTCGAGTGTCACCTGGCGGGGATCAAACGGCCCCGAGGGTCGCACGGCCCAGTCGATGCCGCCATCAGCCGAAATGGCGATCCGCGCCCGGGGGCCGGGTCAGCTGCATGTCGAAGATCAGCACCTCTCCGCGCAGGAAGGGGGCAAGCTCGGCATGCATGGAGAACTCGTCAACCGTCATTCCGGGCGCCTCGGGCGTTTCGCCCGCCACCACCACATCGGTAAAGGTCAGCGAAGGAAACGGCAGCAGCCGCGCCCGTGCGCTGCCCTCCACCCGAACCTCACGCCCAAGCACACGGCCAGCCTCGCGCTCGAAGGCGGAACGGTAATGATTCCAGTCGATGAAATAGGGAGCGACCAGCGCAGAAGTCAGCGCCAGAACAACCAGTCCACCGAAGAATACAAACAGCCGGGCCAGTTTCAACTCTCCAAGGTTCAACGCATGCTGCGTTACACTAGTTCGTTTTCAGTGGCATTAAAGAGGCAGCCCCGTGATCATCGCACAAACCTCCGTTATGTCCGCCTAGTCGCAACGATCTTGCCCGGGTTCATGATGTTGAGCGGGTCGATCGCCTGCTTGACCGCGCGCATCACGTCAACGGTGTCGCCCAGTTCCTCTTCGAGAAACCGCATCTTCCCCTGTCCGATGCCATGCTCGCCGGTGCAGGTCCCGTCCATGGAGAGTGCCCGCCGGTTGAGCCGTGCGACAAAGGCCTCCGCCTGCTCGATCTCCCCGGGGTCCTCCATGTCCATCAACACCAGAACGTGGAAATTGCCATCCCCCACATGGCCAAGCACCGTGGCCATCAAACCATGTTCTGCAATGTCGGCCTCGGTTTCCACGATACATTCGGCCAGTCGCGAGATCGGCACGCAGACATCGGTGGAAAGGCCGCGCGTGCCAGGGCGCAGCGCCACACAGGCCCAGTAGGCATTGTGCCGGGCCTTCCAGAGTCTGGTGCGCTCCTCGGCAACACTGGTCCACTGAAACGGGCCACCACCAAATTCCTCGGCAATCTCACCGAACGTTTCGGCCTGTTCCTTCACGCCGGCATCGCTTCCGTGAAATTCCACGAACAGGCAGGGGCTCTCTGGGTAGTTGAGGTCGGAATAGGCGTTGATCGCCTTCATCGCCAGCGCATTCACGAATTCGATACGGGCTACCGGCACGCCCATCTGGATCGTCATGATCACGGCCTGACAGGCCGATTCCACATCGGGAAAAGGGCATACCCCACCCGAAATCGCCTGGGGTATGCCATAAAGCTTCAGCGTCATCGCGGTAATCACGCCCAGCGTTCCTTCCGCACCGATCAGGAGGCGCGTCAGGTCGTAGCCGGCCGAGGTTTTGCGCGCACGCCGCGCCGTGGTGATCAGCCGCCCGTCTGGCATCACCGCCTGCAGGTTCACCACATTGTCGCGCATGGTGCCATAACGCACCGCATTGGTGCCGGAAGCGCGCGTCGAGGCCATGCCGCCGAGGCTCGCATTCGCCCCCGGATCGATCGGGAAAAACAGGCCGGTGTCGCGCAGATGATGGTTCAGATCCTCCCGCGTCACGCCCGGCTCGACCGTACAGTCCAGATCCTCCGCATTGACCGAGAGAATGCGGTTCATGTTCATCAGGTCGAGCGAAATTCCACCGCCCGGTGCGTTGACGTGCCCCTCCAGAGAAGACCCGGCCCCGAACGGTATGACCGGCACACGGTGTTCGGCGCACATGCGCACCACATCCTGCACTTCCCCGGCGTTGTTGGGCGCAAACACGGCATCGGGCAGTTGCGGCGGGATGTAACTGGTTGAATGAGCATGCTGCTCGCGCACCGATTGGCCGGTGAGAACGCGTTCTCCAAATCGCTGCCGGAGAATTTCCAGAACCCGCGCGATGCCCTCGTCGTTTTTCACGACCTTTTCCAGTTCCGCCAGCGCCATTCACATTCTCCTATCAGGTGGTCCAACCCTTGCCGCACCGAACCGTTTTCGCTTCTATCCGAATCTGCCGCAAGTCGAACAGATTACACAAGCCAGGGATACACAGGACCAATGCCGGAAGACGCTCCCCATATCTCGCGCGTATTCGAACTGCAGAAGGACTGGATCGATTTCAACGGTCATCTGAACATGGCCTATTATACGGTTCTTTTCGACCGCGCTTATGAAGAAGTGTCGGAAGGCTTCGGCATGGGCGAGCGCTACGCGGCCGAAAGAAGGCTCACCACCTACACCGCGGAAATCCACCTGTGCTACGTGCGCGAGCTTCATCTGGGAGACAGGGTTCGTGGCAGCTATCAGCTCCTCGACCATGATGAAAAGCGCCTGCATTCCTATCAGGAACTGCGCCATGCCGACGAGGGCTGGCTGGCGGCCACATGCGAAGCGATCACCCTTCACATCGACATGGCCGGTCCCAGGGTCGCCCCGTTCCCCGCCGACGTCCTCGAACGCATTCAGGCGATGCGAACACGGCATGAAACACTCCAGCGGCCCGAGCGCGCCGGCCGTTCCATCGCCATCCGGCGTCGGAAGCGTTAGGGTCGGGAATGTCCCTCCTCAGACTGATACAGCGCCTGCCTCGGATTCTGCGAACCTGGATCGAGCCCAATGTCACCGCGTTTCTTGAGGCAAGACTGCCACTGGTCTGGCTTCTGTCCCTGTTTCTCGGCCTTGGCGTGGCCGTCGCTGCCATCGCTTTCCGCGAGCTGATCGGATTTTTCCAACTCTTCTGGCTTGGCACCAGCTCAGAGCTCGTTTTCACGGCTGCACTTGCGCTGCCATGGTACTGGATCATGGCCGGCCCCGTTTTGGGCGGTCTTCTCGTCGGCATTTTGCTCACCCGGCTGGAAGCCCGGCGCACAGGTGCGGTGGCCGATGTGATCGAGGCGCGTGCACTGTCCGGTCGCAAGTTGCGGTTTCGTGAGGGCCTGCTCTCCGCATTCGTCACCGCCCTGTCGCTCGGTTCCGGCGCAAGTGCAGGGCGCGAGGGCCCGGTGGTCCATCTGGGCGCCGTTCTGGCAACGGCAATTGCCTGGCGCGCAAATCTGCCCGAATGGTGCCGCCGCACCCTTCTGGGAGCCGGTGTCGCCAGCGCCATCTCCGCATCCTTCAACGCCCCGATCGCCGGCGTTCTCTTCGCGCATGAAGTCATCCTCGGTCACTATGCCATGCGCTCCTTCGTGCCCATCGTCATCGCCTCGGCGGCAGGGGCTGTGGCCTCACGGCTGTGGTTCGGCAGCGCTGCGGCATTTCTGGTCCCCACCCACCAGATCACGTCATTCTGGGAGTTTCCCGCCTTTGCGCTTCTGGGTGTTACCGCCGCCATCGTGGCGATCCTGTTTCAGTTTTCGCTCTTCGTGTCGGATTACGCCGCCCGGGGAATAAAGATCCCGCTGTGGACCCGACCGCTGGTGGGCGGCATTCTTGTCGGCGCCATCGCCGTCGTCTTTCCGCAGGTGCTTGGCGTGGGTTACGAAGTCACGGACATGGCTCTTTGGAACCGGCTTCCGCTCATCACCATGCTGGCACTGATCGTCGTGAAAACGGCTGCCACCTCCATCACCCTTGCCATGCGTTTCGGCGGAGG
Organism: Nitratireductor sp. GISD-1A_MAKvit; assembly: GCF_040819555.1. Taxonomy (GTDB): domain Bacteria; phylum Pseudomonadota; class Alphaproteobacteria; order Rhizobiales; family Rhizobiaceae; genus Nitratireductor. Next base: position 1,780,251 of record NZ_CP161920.1, on the reverse strand, counting down.
CATCTTTTCACCGGCCCTGTTTCTGGGGGCACTCACAGGCGGCGCATTCGGCATCATCGCCGCCGCCGTATTTCCAACCATGGCTTCCAGCGAGGGGCTTTACGCCATTCTCGGCATGGGAGCGGTCGCAGGCGCAGTCCTTGGCGCCCCCATTTCCACCACCGTCATCGTCTTCGAACTCACCGGCGGCTACGAACTCTCTATTGCGCTTCTTCTGACCGTTGCCGTCGCCCATGGCATCACCCAGACCATTCACGGCCATTCATGGTTCCAGTGGCAGCTGGAAATGCGCGGGCTTTTTCTGGTGGAAGGGCCGCACAAGACACTCGGCCATGTCATTCGTGTCATGGACTTCATGGAGCCGCTGGATGAGGAGGCCGAGCCCGTTGCCTACGACCCGGAGACCGGCGCCCCCTCGCTGAAGCCCACCGACACGCTGGAGGCAGCGCTGCGCGCATTCGACAAGGGCGGGCACGACCGTTTGCCGGTCGTTGATCTCAAGGACCCGACAAAGGTCATCGCCTTTGCGAGCCATGTCCGGGCCCTGCGCTTTTTCAACCGCGCCCTCGTGGACATGAGCGAGGAAGAGCACAGATAATCGTTCACAAAGAGACAGTTAGAGAATTAACACCTGCGCAATTTTTCGTTAACCATAACGCCACTCGCAGGATGTTTGCACAAGTTTAACCATGCCGGCGGCTTGAAGCGCCACCAGCCAGGACGGACCATCCACACCCATGAAGCTCGATTCGTAGGTGGCGGGAATCCCGGTGTTGAATGAGGAAGCCAAAGCCCTCTCGGAAAGTCTCGCGCACACGCACGAGATCTCCGATTACGACTTTTGGCGTGCGCTGAAATCGATCGAAGACGAGCTTTACTGGCTGGAACGAAATCGCCGGCCCATCCCGATAGAGCTGGTTTATGTTCGCGCAATCGTTCGCACCGCGCGCCAGAAGCGCCTGTTTCTGGAATATGACCCCTCGCCGCACGGAACATATTGAGCGAACATCCTGACTCTGCGCCCCTTTCATGGCTCCCGGCAATCTCTATATACACCGTAGATTTTGAAGGAGCCTCCTCCATGTGGTCCATCGGCGAACTCTCGAAACGCGTGGGCGTAAAGGTGCCCACGATCCGCTATTACGAGGAAACCGGCCTGATAGACCCGCCGGAACGCTCGTCGGGCAATCAGCGCCGCTACGGTAAACAGGCCATGGAACGCCTCGCCTTCATTCGCCACGCGCGTGAACTGGGGCTGGGCATCGATGCCATCCGCTCGCTGATCGACCTGAGCGGGCACCCCGAAAAACCGTGTGAAACAGCAGACACCATCGCCCGCGAGCATCTCGGCGAAGTGCGCCAGCGCATCGCACGCCTGCAACGGCTCGAACAGGAACTGCAGCGCATTGTCGACAGCTGCGACAGTGGCACGGTCTGCGATTGCCATGTTCTGAGAGCGCTGGCCGATCATTCCCTCTGCGAGAGCGAGCACTGATGACCACTGCAGATGGATTTGCCGGCTGTCAGCATCTTGGTTCATGGGCGACAAACCGGTACAAATGGAAAACATCCTTGGGCTTTGCCCCCCGAATCACCCTATGCAGGTCCGATGTCCGGCTTTCCTGACGATATTCCGTTCTTCGACGAAGACGACCCCGCCCCGCCCCCACAGGCTGCGCAAAAGCCGTCAGGCATCGCCGCGCGCGCCATGGCGGCGCGTTCGGGCGGCCCGGACACGCGCTACCTCGACGCGCTCAATCCCGAGCAGCGGCTCGCCGTGGAGACGACCGAGGGGCCCGTCCTGGTACTTGCGGGTGCCGGCACCGGAAAGACCCGGGTTCTGACCACGCGCATCGCGCATATCCTGGCCTCTGGCCGTGCCTATCCCTCGCAGATTCTCGCCGTCACCTTCACCAACAAGGCCGCGCGCGAGATGAAGGTGCGCATCGGCACGCTGGTCGGTGAAGCGATCGAAGGCATGCCATGGCTCGGCACGTTCCACTCCATCGGTGTGAAGATCCTGCGCAAGCATGCAGAGCTTGCGGGGCTGAAAAGCTCCTTCACCATTCTCGACACCGACGATCAGATCCGCCTCATGAAGCAGATCATCCAGGCCGAGGGGCTGGACGACAAGCGCTGGCCACCGCGCCAGTTCGCCCAGATGGTCGATGGCTGGAAGAACAAGGGGCTCGCGCCGAAGGAAATTCCCGAGGGTGACGCCCGCGCCTTCGCAAATGGCAAGGGCCGCGAGCTTTACGCCGCCTATCAGAACCGCCTGAAGACGCTCAACGCCGTCGATTTCGGCGACCTCCTGTGCCATCCGATCCGCATTTTGCGTGATCACCCCGATGTGCTTGCAGACTATCACCGCCGGTTCAGATACATCCTCGTCGACGAGTATCAGGACACCAACACCGCGCAATATATGTGGCTCAGGCTGCTCGCCCAGCGCCCCAAAAGCACGGAACCCGTCAACATCTGCTGTGTTGGCGACGACGACCAGTCGATCTATGGCTGGCGCGGTGCCGAGGTCGACAACATCCTGCGCTTCGAGAAGGATTTTCCCGGCGCCGCCGTTATCCGGCTGGAGCGCAACTACCGCTCCACCGCGCATATTCTGGGCGCTGCCTCACACCTTATTGCCAACAATGAAGGGCGTCTGGGCAAAACGCTTTTCACAGAACAGTCCGATCCCGACGATCCCAAGGTGAAGGTCCATGCCTCGTGGGATTCAGAGGAGGAAGCCCGCGCCGTCGGCGAGGAGATCGAGGCGCTCCAGTCCAAGGGCCACGCGCTCAACGACATCGCCATTCTGGTGCGCGCCTCCTTCCAGATGCGCGAATTCGAAGACCGCTTCGTCACGCTCGGCCTCAACTACCGCGTCATCGGCGGCCCGCGCTTCTATGAGCGCATGGAAATCCGCGATGCCATGGCCTATTTCCGCATCGTCGCGCAGGCGGCCGACGATCTCGCCTTCGAGCGCATCGTCAACACGCCGAAGCGCGGGCTGGGCGAGGCCAGCGTCCGCCAGATCCACGATGTCTCGCGCATGCGCGAGGCAACGCTCCTGCAGGCCGCGCGCGACCTCGTCGGCACCGAGGAGATGAAGCCCAAGCCGCGCGCCTCGCTGCGCACGCTCGTTGAAAACATCGAGCGCTGGCAGGGCATGCTCGACCGCACGCCGCATACCGAGCTCGCCGAGATCATCCTCGAGGAGTCGGGCTACACCGACATGTGGAAGAACGACCGCTCCGCCGAAGCGCCCGGCAGGCTCGAAAACCTCAAGGAGCTGATCCGTTCCATGGAGGATTACGACAGTCTGCGCGGCTTCCTCGAACATGTTGCTCTTGTCATGGATGCCGAGCGCGACGAGGAACTCGATGCCGTCAGCCTCATGACGCTCCATTCCGCCAAGGGGCTCGAATTCCCCACCGTGTTCCTGCCCGGCTGGGAGGAAGGCCTCTTCCCTCACCAGCGGGCGCTCGATGAGGGCGGCCGCTCCGGCCTGGAAGAAGAGCGGCGCCTCGCCTATGTCGGCCTCACCCGCGCCAAGCTCAACCTGCACATCTGGTTCGCCTCCAACCGGCGCATTCATGGCCTGTGGCAATCCACCATTCCGTCCCGCTTTCTCGATGAGCTTCCCGAGGCTCATGTGGATGTGGCCGAGGAAAGCAGCAGCTATGGTGGCTATTCCGCTGGCCAGCCAGGCCGGCCAAACCCCTATGGCAAATCCCGCTTTGACGATCAGGCCGCGTTCTCAAACAGCTACGCCACGCCCGGCTGGCAGCGCGCCCAGAAGAACCGCACCGAGGCAACGTCCCGCAACTGGGGCAGCCGCTCCGGCCATCAGGTGGAACGCATCGGCTATGGCGAAGCGGATTCGGGCTATGGCGCCGGGCGCGGTTCGGTCAAGGGTCGCGTGATCGAGGGCGAGCTTGTCGCCAAATCGGTGTCCGACACGCCGTCCGCCTTCAAGGTCGGCGATCGCGTGTTCCATATCAAGTTCGGCAATGGCAATGTGGCGGCCATTGAGGGCAACAAACTCACCATCAATTTCGATAAGGCCGGCCAGAAGCGCGTTCTCGACGGGTTTGTGGAGCGGGTCTGAGGCAGAGCAGAACGGCCTCTCCGTCTCAGGCCGCGGAAGCCTCCGGCTTTACATAGACGAATTTTCCCTCGGCATTCTTCTCACGGGTCAGAACCCCGGTGCGCGCATGGCGAGACAATGGCCCGGAAAAGGCGTTCGACTTGTAGCGTGTTCCAAACGTTTCCTGACAGCGCGCAACGATGTCGCCAATGGTCCGCGGCTCGTCGAAAAAATCGCTTTCAAGCAATTCGTTCAGCGCGGCAACCGCGCCTCTTGCGCTATCAGTGGTTGTCTTGCGGCGCCCGGGACGAGAGGCGTTGCGCACGATCTGCATCATGCCCGGACCGGCAATGAACTCGCTCACACCACCTTCGGAAAAACCGTTCACGGGCGTTTCCGGCCGCCCAAGAACGAGCTCGACCACGCGCAGCTGCACGGCTTCCGACTCGAACTTGTTCACCGCCTCGGAAAGCTCGGTAAGCTGCTGCTTTAGTTTGTCGATGTCCTTGATCATCAGATCCGCCCCGGAACCTTAGCCTCCCGCAAGAGACAGGATAGCTGGGCACATATCTCTCCATAAGCTGCCGCTAAGTCAAGTGCGCGGGGCACTTGTATACATCAAACAATGTCCGCCTCTGTAGTATTGCTGGCCAGCAGATCAAAGACAGTTCTCAACACCGGGAAATACAAGTGATGGTTGCCCGAAGCGAAATCGCCTGATCCGGATCGGAATTGCATTTCTCATGTCTTGCAGACACTGCTGACGAGCCTGGCCGGCACCACAACCGGTTTCCTCCTGTGATTGAAAATCGCATCAACACATCTCAAAGGAATCATGAGCTATGGTGCAGTGCTGGTTCGGGAACAGGAGAAATCGAAACACGGGCAAAAGTGTTTGCTTCCCCCTTTCGGTAGCCCTGGCCTTGAACGCGTTTCCCTGCCAGCATCGTAAGACCTCCACCCAGAAACCTCCCGTCGTCTCCGGACGGCGGGAGTGTTTCTCCGTTCCGCGGCGTGCTTGCGACAAGATGAAACTTTGCGTCCGCCGGTTTCATTCGCTTAATATGAGGCATGCAACACCACCGCTCACGGCAAACAGTTCCATGGGTCGCAGTTTTTGCGGCAACGCTCATACTGGCAGCCGCGACGGGCGTTGCGTTTTCCATGTGGCTGCAACACGGAAGCGGGATCTTTCTGGCGCTGGCACAGTCCGGACTGGCATGGTGTCTGTAAGCAACTTTTCCGCAAAAAGAATTTCAGGTGAATTTTCATGATGCGCTCCATTCTCATCGGCATCCTGGCCGTTATGGCCGCTGGCGTCGGCCCTCCTCACTTTCCAGTGGTATCAGCAGCAGAATTCCGGCAAGGCCTTCGGCGTGCCCTTCGAACTGGTCGATCAGGATGGAAACACGATCACCGAAGCAGCCTTCAAAGGCGGCCCCACAGTGGTGTTCTTCGGCTTCACCCACTGCCCCGAAGTGTGCCCCACCACCCTTTTCGAACTGGAGGCATATCTTGAGGAACTCGGTGAGGAAGCGGCCGAGATCGAGCCCTATTTCGTCTCCGTAGATCCCGAGCGCGACACCCCCGAGGTGATGAAAACCTACCTGTCGAACTTCTCCGATCGCATTACAGGCATTACCGGGGCCCCCGAAAAGGTGGCCGCCATGGCCAAGGGCTATTCCATCTATGTGCGCAAGGTGGATCTGGAGGATGGCGACTACACGATGGATCACACGGCATCGATCCTGTTGCTTGATGGCGATGGCGACTTTTTCGGAACGATCGCCTATGAAGAAAATCGTGAAACCGCCATTGCCAAGCTCAAACGTCTGGCAAACGAAACCTGAACCGGAACCAAATGGGCCAGACACGACTATTCTTGACCGCACCGCGCGAGCAGGCCGAAACGATATTCTCGGTTCTCGACACACATTTTGAAGATGACGGACTTCCCATCAGCATTTTCGAGCCGGAGGAAGACAGTGGCATCTTCCAGATATCGATCTACGCCGAAGACAATGTCGACGGGCTGGAAAAACGGATACTGGAAAGCCTGCAAGACATCGTATCCCTGCCACCGGTTGAACGGGAAGTGGTCCCCGATATGGACTGGGTCAGCCATTCACTGGAAGGGCTTCGCCCGGTACGCGTCGGTCGGTTTCTGGTCCATGGCAGTCATGACCGGCAGCTTCAGCGCATCGGCGACATCGCAATAGAAATCGATGCGGGTCTTGCATTCGGCACCGGCCATCACGGCACGACCGCCGGCTGCCTCAATGCGCTGGTCGACATTCTCAAAAGCGAACGGCCACGCAATGCGCTGGATCTTGGAACAGGCAGCGCGGTGCTGGCCATAGCCGTCGCAAAAGCCGCCCGGATCCCCGTTCTGGCAACCGATATCGACCCGGTTGCAACGGGCGTCGCCCGCGCGAATGTCCGCCTCAACGGCGTGCCCAGCCTTGTCGAAACGCACACGGCGCCCGGCTTTCATCACAACATCTTTGCGCGCAAGAAACCGTTCGATCTGATCGTTGCCAACATCCTCGCCCGCCCGCTCATGGCATTGGCACCAGACATGGCGCGTCATCTCACATCGGGCGGTTCCCTCGTCCTCTCGGGCATTCTCGAACGGCAGCGACGAGCTGTCGTCGCCGCCTATGGCGGTCAGGGTTTCCGCCATGTGCGCACCCAGGCACGTGAAGGCTGGGTCACAATTCACCTGAAACGCTGAGTGCGCTGGGGTCGGACAAACAAACACCCGAGAGCCAACAGGTTCCCGGGGTTTGGATCGAACGCTCATCCTGGCGGATCAGAACATGTGAGACACGCTGCGGCTGCGCTTGAGTTCATCACGGTTGTAGCCGTGCGCACGCAGGGTTTCGTCATCCAGCATCAGAAGCGCACCGTTGACATAGCTCCGGACCTGCTTCTGACGAGCTTCAATCAGCGCGTCGAATGCGCCGCGGAAAAAGCCACGCTTATGGGCCATCTGATTTCTCCTTAAATCCTTGCAACGGAAAAACCGTTGTTCATGGGCCTTAAGATAGGCCTGCAAAGCCCGTTCAACCAGCGTCGATTGCGCATGGCTACCATCTCATTTTGCATTGCAGCAAAGTAATTGTGCAGCGCGATATAAGCATTCCCTGTGTTTGGACCCGTTCCGCTTTTCCTCCCCATGCGATAGGTTCGGCCGATATTTTCAGACCAAGCGGCAAGGCTCCATGTTTCAATCTTTCGACGTCACCGCCGACCCCAGCCAGGGCATCGCCCGCGTCGGCAAGCTTCGCGATGCAATGGCGAAATCAGGTCTCGACGGCTATCTCGTCCCCCGGGCAGACGAGCATCAGGGCGAATATGTCGCCCCTTCCTCCGAGCGGCTGGCATGGCTCACGGGCTTCACGGGTTCGGCCGGCGCAGCTCTCATCCTGAACGATCGCGCGGTCCTCTTTGTCGATGGTCGCTACACGCTTCAGGCCGCAGAACAGACCGATCCGTCGGTCTTTACCGTTGAAAGCCTGATCGACAACCCGCCGCGTCAATGGATCGCCGAAAACGCCCGGGAGGGCAGCCGCATAGGATTCGACCCATGGCTGCACACCATTGCCGAGCTGCGTGCCCTGCGTGGCAAGGCAGAGGCGCGCGGTATCGAGCTGGTTCCGGTGGCCGAAAACATGATCGACAGCATTTGGGAGGACCGCCCCTCCCCGCCACTGGCGCAGGCCCGAATCCATCCAAAAGACCGGGCGGGAGAATTGGCCACCAGCAAGCTCGAGCGCATGGCAAAAACCATCAGCGAGGCGGGCGCGGATTGCACGGTCCTCACCGACCCCTCATCGATTGCATGGGCGTTCAACATTCGCGGTCAGGATGTTCCTCACACGCCGCTGGCGCTTGGTTTCGCTCTGGTCCCCGCAACGGGGCGTCCGGCGCTTTTCCTCGACAGGCGCAAGCTCGACCGCGAAACCGAGGCCTATCTGACGCAGCTCGCCGATCTGAAAGCGCCTTCATCACTGGAGACCGAGCTGTCCGCATGGGCCGGAACCTCAGGGGCAATCGGCCTTGATGCGTCGCTCGCTGCCGAGAAACTGCGGCTGGTCGTGAAGGAGGCAGGCGGACGCACCACCGACCTCGACGATCCGGCAAGGCTTCCGCGCGCGATCAAGAACCCCACCGAGCTGGAAGGTGCCCGTTCCGCCCATCGCCGGGACGGCGTGGCCATGGCCCGTTTCCTCGCATGGCTCGACCGGCAGGAGCCTGGCACGGTCGACGAGATCAGCGCGGTGCAGAAGCTTGAAGCATGCCGTTCAGAGACCGGTGAGAGCCTGCAGATGCCGCTTCGCGACATCTCCTTCGACACGATTTCGGGTGCAGGCCCCAATGGTGCGATCATCCACTACCGCGTCACCACCAGAACCAACCGCATGCTTCGGGCGAACGAGCTCTATCTGGTCGATTCGGGTGCACAGTATGACGATGGCACCACGGACATCACCCGAACCATCATCATCGGCCGCGCCAATAACGACATGCGGGATCGGTATACGCGGGTTCTGAAAGGGCTCATCGCGCTCTCCACAATGCGCTTTCCCAAAGGCACGCGTGGAATGGATCTGGACCCGTTCGCACGCCATGCCCTGTGGCAGGCCGGCCTCGACTACGCCCATGGCACAGGTCACGGCGTCGGATCCTATCTCGCGGTACATGAAGGTCCGCAGCGCATCGCCCGCACCGGTACGCAGGTTCTCGAAGCCGGCATGATTCTTTCCAACGAGCCCGGTTACTACAAGCCCGGCAGCTACGGCATCCGGCTTGAAAACCTGATCGTCGTGGAGCCGGAGAGCGCGATTCCCGGCGGCGACATCGAGATGCACGGTTTCGAAACGCTGACGCTTTGTCCGTTCGACCGCCGGCTGATCGATGCTGATCTGCTTTCACCGGAAGAGCGCAGCTGGATCGATGCCTATCATGCACGGGTTCGCGAAACCCTCGCCCCGCAGCTCGACGGCGAAACGCGCGCATGGCTGGAGGAGGCCACGGCCCCGCTGCCGTAATCGCTCTCTACTGACCAAGAAGGTGGCGGAGCAGAATGAGCACCGCCGCCGAGGTCAGGAACATGGGCATCATGCCGCCCGCAACAAATGACACGATCACACCGGTCGCCAGCGCCGCGATCTCGGGTATCCCCCCATTCATTGCCGCCGGTGCCACCAGCGTGGTCAAAACCGCAGCCGGAACAGCGTTCAGCCCGGCTTCGACACGCGGATGAATACGCTCGAAACGCGACAGAACCATATGACCGCCAATGCGGGTCATAAACGTCAGGAGCGCTCCTGCAAGAATGATCCAGACCGTTGTGCTCATGGCGTTTTCCTGCCTTTGCGCGCATCCGGCGCCATGACGGCGGCCAGTGCAACTCCGGCAATGGCACCGATGGAGACGTGCCAGGGCGAGCCGACCGTGCGGTAGGCAATCATCGAGACCACCGCACTCATCAGAACGACCGGCAGCCAGAAGGAGCGCTTGCGGAAACTCATCACCAGCCCGAGAAAATAGATCGGCAGGAGAAAGTCGATCCCCAGAGCCTGTGGATCGGGCAGAAGATTGCCGAACAGCGCACCAAGCCAGGCTTCGGCCACCCAGCACACATAGAGCGGAAGCGCCGCCCCCATATACCAGCCGAAGGAGACGGTTCCATGGGTCTCGCCCCGTCGTTCTGCCTCTGCAAACATCGGGTCGACCAGCATGAAGAAGCCGAGCAACCGCTGGACGGGCCCCCAATGCGCGATTCGCCGCCCCGTGGTTGCGGAATAAAGAACATGGCGAAAATTCACGGCAAGGATCGAGAGAACAATCAGCCACGGAGCCACTTTCTGGCCAAACAGCTCGATCCCGACCATCTGGCTTGCACCGGCGAAGATCGTGGCGCTCATCAGCACGGCTTCGAAAACCGAGAAATCGTTCTCAACCGCAAGCGCGCCAAACAAAAGCCCGAACGGCATCGCCGCGACCACCACGGGCACGCTGTCGCGCACCCCTTGCGCAAAATCGCGCGGGCGCGCGCTGTCCTTGGCAATGTCGGCTGTCATGGTTCCTCCAGAGGACCGCAGTTTAGGTCAACAAGACTGACCAGTCATTCCAATTCCATTGAGCCACGCATCAACGGAGATGAAGAGCTTGGGCTAGCCGCCCACCCGATCGAACCAGGCATCCTCGTCGATCACCTCGATGCCCAGATCCGCAGCTTTCTTGAGTTTCGATCCAGCCCCGGGGCCGGCCACCACCAGATCCGTCTTTTTGGAAACCGATCCCGCAACCTTCGCGCCCAGCCGCTCGGCCATGGCCTTGGCTTCATCGCGCGACATGCGCTCCAGCGCGCCGGTGAACACGATGGTCTTGCCGGCAACGGGCGAATCCATCGCTGGCCGTTCGGCCTCCTGCACATCGATTTCGCCTGCCAGCGCCTCGACCAGTTCGCGGTTGTGTTCCTCGCCGAAATAATGCGCCAGCGAATCGATCACCGCATCGCCGATATCGTCGAGCGCATCCATTTCCTCGCGCGCCTGCGCATCACCATCGGCCACAGCCAGCACCGCGTCGTGAAATTCCTGCCACGAGCCATAGGCCCGCGCCAGCGTCTTGGCCGTCTGTTCGCCCACATGGCGGATGCCGAGCGCGTAGATCACCCGCTCCAGCGCGATTGAACGCCGCGCCTCGATCGCTTCGAACAGGTTGGCGGCCGATGTCGCCCCCCAGCCTTCCTTGTCCTTCAGCTTCTTCAGATTGTCTGCATCGCGCCTTGCAAGCGTGAAAATGTCGCCCGGCGCCTTCACCGGCAGATCAGCATCGTTGAAGAAAAACTCGATCTGCTTCTCGCCCAGCCCGTCAATGTCGAAGGCGCGCCGCGAAACGAAGTGCCGCAAATGCTCGACGCGCTGGAACGGGCAGGCAAATTCACCCGAACAGCGACGCACCACACCCTCCGCGCCCGAGCCGATCCCCTCACGCACCACCGGGGTTTTCAGTTCGCACGGGCAGACGGTCGGAAACGCGAAAGCCTGCGCATCGGCCGGCCGCTTTTCCTGGATCACGCCAAGGATCTGCGGGATCACGTCGCCGGCGCGCTGCACCGTCACCGTGTCGCCGATCATAACGCCCAGCCGCTCGATCTCCTCGGCATTGTGGAGTGTCGCATTGGTCACCACCACCCCGCCGACGGTCACCGGCTCCAGCCGCGCAACCGGCGTCAGCGCGCCGGTGCGGCCCACCTGAATGTCGATCCCGTTCAGTATGGTTGTCGCCTTTTCGGCGGGAAACTTGTGGGCAATCGCCCAGCGCGGGCTGCGCGACACAAAGCCCAGCCGCTGCTGCAAGGCCAGATCGTCCACCTTGTAAACCACGCCGTCAATGTCATAGGGCAGCGTCGCCCGCTTTTCCTCGATCAGGCGATATTGTGCCAGAAGCGCTTCGGCGCTCTCGCAGCGCTTCATCAGATCATTGACCCGAAAGCCATACCTCTCCAGAGCGGCCACCATGCCCGTCTGTGTGTCGGACGGCATGTCGGAGACCTCCCCCCACGCATAGGCGAAGAATTTGAGCGGCCGCGCCGCCGTCACGGAGGAATCGAGCTGGCGCAGCGAGCCCGCCGCCGTGTTCCGGGGGTTCACATAGGTCGGCTTGCCAGCCTCCTCCTGCCTTTTGTTAAGCGCAAAGAAGTCGGCATGGGTCATATAGACCTCACCGCGCACCTCGATCACCTCCGGCGGATCGCCATCGAGCACATTGGGAATGTCCGTTACCGCGCGCGCATTGGCGGTGACATTCTCCCCCTCCTGCCCGTCGCCACGGGTGGCAGCCGAAACGAGCCGTCCGTTCTCATAACGCAGCGAAAGCGAAAGACCGTCGATCTTCGGCTCGGCGGTCATCGCCACCGGCGCATCGGCATCAAGCTTCAGATAGCGGCGAATACGCCCGACAAAATCGACCACATCTTCGTCGGAAAACGCATTGTCGAGCGAAAGCATCGGCACCCTGTGCCGCACCTTTTCGAACTTCTCCGAAATGGGCGCCCCCACCCTGCGCGAGGGCGAATCCTCCCGAACGAGTTCTGGAAAGCGCTGCTCGATGGCCAGATTGCGCCGCCGCAAAGCATCATACTCGGCATCCGAGATCGTCGGCGCGTCTTCACCGTGATAGTGCCTGTCATGCTCTTCGATCTCTCGGGCGAGCTTCTCCAGCTCTTCCCTGGCTTGCGCCTCCGTCAATGTGTCAACGGCTTGCTTGGCTTTGGGCATGACAATCCATCCGGATGTGAACGGGAGCGCAGTGTAATCGATCCGCGCGCGGTTTTGGCAGCCGTCTTTTTACGTGGATCATCCCTGCTGACAAGGCCACCCGTCAGGCCGTGAACAGGTTCGCTCAGGAAGCCGCCATGCTGCCCTGCAGCAGACGCTGGGCAGCCGCACGCGCCTCGTCCGTCACGGTGGCTCCCGCCAGCATGCGGGCAATCTCTTCCTGCCGCGCTTTTGTGTCCATCACAGACACACCGGTCGCAACCCGGTCCGTGTCGCCGCTCTTGGCGATCAGATAGTGGGTGCGCGCCCGCGCGGCGACCTGCGGGGCATGGGTGACGGAAAGCACCTGAATGCGCTCGGAAAGCCGCGAAAGCCGCTGTCCGATGGCATCCGCGACCGCACCGCCCACGCCCGTGTCGATCTCGTCAAACACGAGCGTCGGCGCCGAACCACGATCGGCCAGAACCACCTTGAGCGCGAGCAGAAACCGCGAAAGCTCGCCACCGGAGGCCACTTTCATCATCGGCCCGGCCCGTGTTCCGGGGTTGGTGCGCACCCAGAACGCCACATGATCGATGCCTTCCTCGCCCCGGTCATCGGCCTCAGTGGCGATCTCGACGATGAACTCCGCACGCTCGAGCTTCAGCGCCGGAAGCTCCGCCATCACCGCCCTGCTCAGTGCCGCACCTGTCTCACGACGCAATTGCGAGAGCTCCGCCGCCACGGCATCGTAGGTCTGAACCGCAGCCTTCGCTTCCTGCTCCAGCGCCGCCAGGCGTTCTTCGCCGGCGTCCAGTTCATCCAGATCTCCCACCATGCGGGCACACAGCTCCGCCAGATCGTCCACCTGCACATTGTGCTTGCGGGCCACGGCACGCAGCGCGAACAGGCGTTCCTCCGTGTCTTCAAGCCGCTGCGGGTCAAACTCCGTTGCCCGCATGGCCTCGTCCACAGCCGATTGCGCGGCATCGAGCGAAAGCAGCGCAGAATCGAGCGGCTCGATAATGCCGTCAAGCAGGCCCGGTGCGTCCTGTGCCTTGCGCTGCAGCCGGCGCAGAAGGCTCGATAGCTGCGAAACCGGCGAGGCGTGGCCGGAAAGCACTTCCTGTGCGTCGGAAATGTCGCTGGCGATCTTTTCCGCGCGCATCATTCCGGCGCGCTCTTCGGCCAGCGCCGCTTCCTCTTCCGGACGCGGATCGAGCTTGGAAAGCTCCTCCACGGAGGCCCTCAGAAAATCGGCCTCGCGCGCCGCCGCTTCCACACGCGCCCTGTGGCGCGCAAGGTCCTGTTCGCATTTGCGCAGGTCGCGCCAGGCCATGCGCACCCGCGCCACCGCCTCGCCATGGCCTCCGAATGCATCGAGCAGTTCACGATGGATACCCGCATCCACCAGTGCCCGCTCGTCATGCTGTCCGTGGATTTCCACGAGCTGCCGCCCCACCTGGCGCATCAGCGCCACGCTGGAGGGCTGGTCATTGATGAACACTCTCGTGCGTCCGTCCGCGCTTTGCACACGGCGCAGAATGATATCCCCCTCATCATCGATCGCGTTTTCCGCAAGAACGGCGCGAACGGGATGCGAGGCCGGCAGGTCGAAAACGGCAATCACCTGTCCCTGATCCGCGCCGTGGCGCACCAGAGAGGCGTCGCCGCGCCCGCCGAGCGCAAGCGAAAGCGAATCGAGAAGAATGGATTTGCCCGCACCGGTTTCACCGGTGAGCACCGAGAGCCCCCCGGAGAAATCCATGTCGAGGCGTTCAATCAGGACGATATCGCGGATCGACAGATGAGACAGCATGGCCGGATCAGCCGCCCAGAATCGCAGCTCCAGCCTTGGAGATCCACGAACCGCGATTCTCACGCGGTTCCAGTCCGCCAGACTGCAACAGGGCATAGGAATCCTTGTACCAGTCGCTGTCGGGGAAATTGTGCCCCAGAACGGCAGCCGCCGTCTGTGCTTCCGAAACAAGTCCCATGGCAAAGTAGGATTCGGTCAGGCGTGCCAGCGCTTCTTCCACGTGGCGCGTGTTGGGGTAGGTCTCCACGACACCGCGAAAACGACGCACGGCCGCCACATACTCACGCCGCTCAAGATAATACCGGCCAATCTGCATCTCCTTGCCAGCGAGCTGGTCGCGGGCAAAGCGGATCTTGGTCTGAGCGTCATCGACATATTCCGAATCGGGCCAGCGCTGCACGACCTCTTCCATCGCTTCCAGCGTGCGGCGCGCTTCGCGCTGATCCTGGGTCACATCGCGGATCTGGCGGAAATAGCTCATGCCCACCAGATACTGCGCATAGGCCGCATCTTCGCTGGTCGGATAGAGCGCGACATAGCGTTTTCCGCTATTGATCGCCTCGTCATACTTGCCCTGCCGGTAGTTGGCGAAGGTGTTCATCACCATCGCCTTGCGGGCGAATTCCGAATAGGGATGCTGCCTGTCGATTGCTTCAAATTTGGCGCTGGCTTCCTTCAGACGCCCGGCGTTCAGATTGGCCAGCGCCTGATTGTAAAGCACATCGGCAGAATCGGTCTGCTCCACATAGGTGGAAAGATCCAGATCCTTCTCCGCATTACAGGCAACGAGAAAGAGCGAAATGCCCAGCACGGAAGCCGTCGTCAGAGCGGCCCCTGCCAGTTCTGGTCATGCCGGCAACAAAGGTTGAATGCATTACGCCTCTCGCAGAACAGAAATCGATATCGGAACGCAGTCATAGAGCATATGACCGCTACGCGGCAACGCTATTGCCTGCCAATCGTACAATTTTGTGGCGCGTGAAGCGGCAGTTCCTGTGCCTACGCGGGAGCGCAGAGCTTTTTAGAGCGTCCAGGGAGCATAAACCGGAGCGCTTACGGCAACCATCTCGGCACGGCGCCCCTGCTCTCTCCGTGTCGTTTCCACGATCTCGTAAGCAGAGCGGTCGGTCAGAAGATGGCGAAGCGCAGCAGCGTTGAGCCGGTGTCCACCGCGATACGACCTGAAACAGCCGATGAAGCGAGCGCCCGCAAGCGCCAGATCTCCCACCGCATCGAGCATCTTGTGCCGGACGAACTCGTCGGGATACCGAAGACCTTCCATGTTGATGACCTGATGGTCATCACCGATCACGACCGAATTCTCGAGCGAAGAACCGAGCGCATAACCCGCAGCCCAAAGACGCTCCACGTCCTTGATGAACCCGAACGTGCGCGCACGCGCCACATCCTTGCGGAAATTCGCTGCGTTCAGATCCAGTTCAAGCGCCTGACGCCCGATTGCCGGCGTCTCGAAATCGATCTCCACCTCGAAACGGGTGCCGTCATAAGGCCTGAACTCTGCCCAGGAGCCGCCATTGTCGACCCTGACAGGCTTTACGACACGGATATAGCGCCGCTTAACCGCAAGCGTTTCGATGCCCGCCTGTTCAAACGCGTCCATGAAGCCGATGGCGCTGCCATCAAGAACGGGAACCTCGCTGCCATCAATCTCGATGGCGATGTTGTCGATACCAACGGCAAGAAGTGCAGCCATCAGATGTTCGACGGTTGCGACGAACTCTCCGTTCACGTCACCGAGAGCGGTACACAGGTCGGTCTGACAGACTTCGGAAGCAAGCGCGCGAATCACACGCCCCGTGCCCTCGTCATCGATTCTCTGAAAAACGATGCCAGTGTCCGGTTCCGCCGGAGAAAAGTGAATGGAGACGGGCTTTCCGCTGTGAACACCGATACCCGACAGGGAGCAGCGCGATTTGAGAGTCGTCTGATATTCGAGCAAAATGGTCCCCGTAAGCATTCTCAGCCTGCACACAATCGGTGCCAGCGGTTCCTGAGTTTCAGGACAGCACCCCCAAAATGCGTCCCACACCCCACCTGTAACTGGACGAAAGATAATGTTGCCGGATACAGAGTCCAAATCACGCTTTCTTACTTGATGTTACGCCATAAGAAATTTGCGAGCCCTGCATAACAGATTGAATTGTTTACTATTTTTTAAGAAAAAGGGGGATGCGTCGCATCCCCCTTATTTCGTTTCGTTACATTTTGTAACGCCTAGTTTGCTTGCCGGCGAAGGAACGCGGGAATCTCCAGGTGGTCGTCTTCCTGCACATTTCGCGTTTGCGTCGTCAGTCGTCCATGCTCGTCCAGTCGGCCCTGGCGCGGTGCATAAAGCTGCCCCTCATTCTCCGGCGCGCGGCGTGGCTGCGGGGCCGGAGCCTGGCGCAGCTTCGGCTCGCGCGGCTGCTCGATATGGCCCTGCTCTCCCTCACGGCGTGAAAGCCCATGCGTCAGGCGCTTGATAAGCCCCATCGGCCCACGGTCTTCATGCTCCTGGGTCTTGGCTTCCATCTCTGCCTTCACCACCGGTGGAAAATCTTCCACACGAGGCATGCGAGGTGCGGCGACGGGCTGTGGCTCTTCCTCGCGGCTGAATGGCATTTCAGGCTGCGCAGACTGAGCGGCCGGTGCGGGCGCAGGTTCGGACTGCATCTGCTGAACCGGCTTCGCAGCGGGTGCCTTCGGGGCGGGCTGCACCGGCTGGGCACCACGGAAAAGTGAACTCTGAGGCTGGAAACCACCATTGTTCACGGACGGGCGGGCAGCGGTTGCTGCTGCCGGGGCCGGCGCGGGTGCAGTTTCGGGCGCAGGACGCTCAGCCTGACGAATCGCATCGGCCACCGGGTCGGCCTGGGCGGCCACCTGCGGCTTCGTGCTGGCAATCGTGGCCGCAGGCCTCGGGGCCTCGACCGGGCGTGCCTGCTGGATCGGCCGCGTTGCGGTTGCCGGAGAAGAGATTTCGGCTGCGGACTTGTCAATGCCGGTGGCAACCACCGAAACACGGATCACACCCTCGAGATCCTCATCGAAGGTCGCGCCCAGGATGATGTTGGCATCCGGGTCCACTTCCTCACGGATGCGGGTCGCGGCCTCGTCCACCTCAAACAGGGTGAGGTCACGTCCACCGGTGATCGAGATGAGAAGACCACGAGCGCCCTTCATGGAGCTTTCATCGAGCAGAGGATTGGCAATAGCAGCTTCGGCAGCGGCCATCGCACGGCCCTCGCCCGAAGCCTCGCCCGTGCCCATCATGGCCTTGCCCATCTCGCGCATCACCGAACGAACGTCGGCGAAGTCAAGATTGATCAGGCCTTCCTTGACCATCAGATCGGTGATGCATGCGACGCCCGAATACAGCACCTGATCGGCCATGGCGAACGCGTCGGCAAAAGTGGTCTTGTCGTTGGCGATGCGGAAGAGGTTCTGGTTGGGAATGACGATCAGCGTGTCAACGCATTTCTGCAGCTCCTCGATACCGGCTTCCGCAGTTTTCATGCGGCGCTGGCCTTCGAAATGGAACGGCTTGGTGACAACACCGACGGTCAGGATTCCCTTTTCACGCGCCGCGCGCGCAACGACGGGTGCAGCACCCGTTCCGGTGCCGCCGCCCATGCCGGCTGTGACGAAGCACATATGGGTGGAGGACAGGTGCTCGACCAGTTCGTCGATGCATTCTTCGGCGGCGGCCTTGCCAACTTCCGGCTGCGAACCGGCACCCAGTCCTTCGGTCACGGCGGCACCGAGCTGGATCAGCTGCTCCGCCTTGGACTGCGTCAATGCCTGGGCATCCGTGTTGGCGACGACGAACTCGACGCCACGCAGGCCGGCATTGATCATGTTGTTGACGGCGTTGCCGCCCCCGCCCCCGACACCGAACACGGTGATGCGTGGCTTCAGCTCGGTAATATCCGGCTTCTGCAGATTGATAGTCATTGTCCTCGTCCTTTCCGCCTTTGCCGCCGCCTCGCCGCCGCGGTTGTCATTCGGGGCGCGCCCCCGCTAGAAGTTGCTTCTCAGCCACTGGCTGACGCGCTGAAACCGGCCACCAGTGCCGGTCGCGCGGGTGAATATGCCGCTCTTGCCGCTGCGGCCACGGTTTTCGAATTCCGCTACCTGCGGATAAATCAACAGCCCCACGGAGGCGGAGAATGCCGCCCCCTTGGCCGCCTCGGGCAGACCCGCCACCCCCAGCGGGCGTCCCAGCCGCACATTGCGGCCAAAAAGTCTGCGGGTCGCCTCGGGCAGCCCCACAAGCTGGCTTGCACCACCGGTCAGAACCACGCGGCGCCCGACAAGGCCGCCATAGCCGGAGCGGTTGAGCTTGTCGCGTGCCATCTCCAGCGTCTCTTCGATGCGCGCACGTATGATCCGCGTCATCACCGCACGCGGCACCTGAACAGGCTGCTCGGAAGGGTCCGCTCCCATCGGCTGGATCGACACGATATCCCGATCGTCGCTCGAAGACATGAGCGCGGATCCATGCATCACCTTGAGCCGTTCGGCATCTTCCACCCTGGCCGAAAGCCCCCGCACCAGGTCCATCGTCACGTGGTTTCCGCCAACAGGCAAAGCATCGGCCCACACGAACTTGCCCTCTGCGAACACGGAAATCGTGGTCGTGCCGCCACCCATGTCGATGCAGGCAGCTCCCATCTGCGCCTCATCATCCACCAGCGCGGCCAGACCGCTTGCATAGGGCGTGGCCACCATGCGCTCGACGGAAAGATGCGAACGGTTGATGCACAGTTCCAGATTGCGTAACGGCGCCGCATCCGCGGTCAGGATATGCATGTCGACGCCCAGTTCCGCGCCGACCATCCCGCGCGGATCACGAACGCCCCGTTCCGCGTCAAGGCTGAACCCCGTCGCCAGCGAGTGAACCACTTCGCGCTGGCTCTCCAGCCCTTCGCGTGCGCCCGCTGCAAGAACCCTATTGATGTCGGAGGCCGTAACCTCATGCCCGCCAAGGCTGATCGAAGCCGAAACCGTCTCGCTTCCCAGCCGCCCGGCAGAAACGTTCACGAGCAGCGAGTCCACCGTGAGACCTGCCATACGCTCGGCCGCATCGACCGCCAGCCGGATCGCTTCTTCCGCCCGGTCCAGATCGATGATCACGCCCGATTTGACACCCTGCGACTGCTGGTGACCGATGCCGATCACCTTCACCCGGTGCGTTCGATGACGCAGCGCCCGGCCCTCCTCGGCAGGCATCAGCCTGGCGATGATGCAGCAGACCTTGCTCGATCCGACATCCAGAACGGTGATGATGCCCGAGCGGCGCGCAGAGCTTTTCTTGGAATCGGACAGCCAGCTCATATCTGTGCCCCGCCCGCGATCCGCGCCTTGTAGCGCTCCCGCATCTTTTCCTGATGTGCCTTGGCCGCCTCTTGCGAAAGCCCGATCGCCATGCGGTCGGGAAGGCGCATGTCCACCGAGGTGATGTCGCGCGAAAGCAGTCCGTTCTTGCGATCAAGAGCCGCCAGCGTCGCCAGCGTCAGCTCCTCGCTGTGCTCGGGCAGCTTGATCGTCACACCATTCTTCAACCGCAGATCCCAGCGCCGGTCGCCGATGCGGATATAGGCGCGCACGGCATCGGCAATCGAGGGATGACGCGCAACCTTTGCAATGAACTCGGGCCCCGCCTCGCGCGCACCGACGCCGATCACCATCGGCAGATCCGCATGCCGCGCTCCATCGAAGGGCGCAATCACCGACCCGTCCTTCTCGATCAGCGAGAGCCTGTTGCCCTGCTGCCAGATCGCAAACGGCTTCTTCTCGACAATGTCAACCTCAAGCGTGGCGGGATAAACCTTCTTCACGGCCACGCCCTCGACCCAGGGCAGATCCGAAAGACGCTGCCGCGCCTCTTCCGCATTGAACCCCACGAGGGCCGTCCAGCCATTCAGTCCCACTTCCTGGAGCACATCGATCTCGGAGGTTTCCTCGTTTCCAACCACGTTGACCTGTGCAATCGCAAGCCCCGTGCGGGCGCTCACACTCTGCGCCACCTGCGGCAGATGCCCACCGGCAATCGTGCCATACACGGCCGTCGCGCACAGCAGAACCGCTGTCGCGATGCTTGCGCCATAGCGCGGCGCTTCCACCTCGCCTGCATTGACGCGATGCATAAACCGGGCCGGCCGGCGCAACCAGCGCGGCAGCACGACGTCGCCGCGTCTGCGTGCCAGGCTCCGGTATGACCCGGCCTCAGATGACGTCAGCGAGAACACGAGGCGTCCTCCACAATCCAACTCAACAATTCACCAAAACCAATTCCCGCCGCAGCGGCGATCTCGGGCACCAGGGAGGTCGGCGTCATGCCGGGCTGCGTGTTCACCTCCAACCAGACAAGCTCCCCATCTCCGGACTTGCTATCGTCAAAACGGAAGTCGGACCGGGAAACGCCCCGACAGCCGATTGCCTTGTGTGCCTTAAGCGCCAGTGTCTCTATTTTTTGGTAAATATTTGGTGAAATTTTTGCCGGGCATTCGTGTTTTGAGCCGCCTGGAACATATTTTGAGTCATAATCGTAGAAGGCATGACCAACCGGGATGATCTCCGCAATCCCAAGCGCACGATCCCCCATCACCGTGCAGGTGAATTCGCGCCCGGCAATGTAGCGCTCCACCATGACACGTTCGCCATACTGCCATTCGGGCGAACCGATGATCTGCGGCGGCGCGCCCTGCCCCTCGGCCACGATCACCACACCGAAACTCGACCCCTCATTGACCGGCTTCACAACGTAGGGCGGCTCCATGGGATGCTCGCCACCAAGCTCGAACCGGTTCACCACCAGCGCCTCGGCCACCGGAATTCCATGCGACTGCGCAATGATCTTGGCAAGCTGCTTGTCCATGGCAAGCGCCGAGGCGAGCACGCCTGAATGCGTGTAGGGAATATCGAGATATTCCAGAATCCCCTGAATTGCGCCATCCTCGCCAAAGGGGCCATGGAGTGCATTGAACGCAACATCCGGGTTGAGCTCCGAGAGAACCCGCGCAACATCGCGCCCCACATCCACCCGCGTGACGGCATAACCCTCGACTTCGAGAGCATCCGCGCAGGCTGCGCCGGAAGAAAGACTGACAGGCCGCTCGGAAGAAAAACCTCCCATCAGGACGGCAACGTGCTTTCTCTTCATTTCCCGGCGACCCCCTTGTCCGGCTGCCCGGAATTTCGGGCAATATGCTGCATTGGCCGAATAAGACCTCCCTGCAAAGGAAAGCCCCCGACCCGAACGCCGCGACTCAAATCAGTGATTACTTATGCCCCAAAGAATCAGAGCTTTGATTCCAAGGCAAGAGCCTGAGATTCCCCGGGATTCAATTTTCTGAAAATTTTACACTTCGTGAACGCAAACCACACAGGCGCGCAACTTGACAGAAGGGTCCCCCCTTCCCCCAAAACATTCAGACTGCCGCTGTCCCGTCCGGTCGAAAGGCAACGCCTGCTTCAGAGCATCTGCCCCAGCAACGGGTCGATCTCACGCCCCTTTCGGAACGCACCGATACGTTTGATCTCCCATTCCAGGCGAATTCCGGAATGCTCAAGAACCCTGGCACGGACGGTCTCGCCCAGATATTCGAGATCGTAGCCGCTTGCCGTGCCGGTGTTGATCATGAAATTGCAGTGCATCGGAGACATCTGCGCTCCGCCGATGGTCAGTCCGCGACAACCCGCCTTGTCGACCTCTTTCCAGGCCGAGGTGCCGGGCGGATTCTTGAAGGTCGACCCCCCCGTCTTTTCGCGCACCGGCTGCACCGTCTCGCGATGATGCTGCACGGCATCCATCTCTTTGCGGATTGTCTCGCGATCTTCCGCGTAGCCTTCCATCACCGCCGACGTGAAGATCAAATCGCCCGGCACCGATGAGTGCCGATAGGCGTATCCCATATCCGCATTCGAGAACACGTGAAGTTCACCCTTGCGGTCGAGTGCGCGCACCTCGACAACCCGATCCTGGGTTTCCACGCCATTGGCGCCCGCATTCATGCGCAGCGCGCCACCCAGCCCGCCGGGTATGCCGTGATAAAAGTGAAAACCGCCAATACCGGCTTCAAGGGCGGTTGCGGCAAGGCGCTTGTCGGGAATGGCCGCACCGGCGCGAATGCGCGTGTCCGAAATTGCCTCCGCCTGCCCAAACCCCTTGGCCGAAAGCCGCACCACAAAACCGCGAATGCCCCCCTCGCGCACGAGCAGATTGGAGCCGATCCCCACCATCGTAACGGGAATGTCTTCCGGTACCGCCTGCAGAAAAGCGGCCAGATCCTCTTCATCGGCAGGCTGGAAAAGCGCATCAGCCGGGCCGCCCGCGCGAAACCAGGTGATCTTGTCCATGCCCGCGTCCGGGGTCAGACGTCCCCTGAGACCCGAGAGACGGTCGCCAAGACGATCAAGCAGAGCCGCCCCGCTCATCCCTCCGCCCCCAGCTCGTCGGGAAGCGCATAAGCCCATTGTGTGATGTTGCCGGCGCCCAGATAGACGATGAAGTCGCCTTCCTGCGCCCACCCCCGCACAATCGGCCCCACCGCTTCCGGTCCCTCGATATGGGCGACATCGCGGTGGCCGGCGGCGCGGATGCGCGACACCAGCGCCTCAGACGAAACCCCTTCGATCGGCTCTTCACCCGCGGCATAAACCGGGGCGATCAATACCTTGTCCGCCTCATTGAAGCATGCTGCGAAATCGTCGTAGAGGTCGTGCAGGCGTGAATAGCGGTGCGGTTGTGCAATGGCGAGAATCCGTCCCCCGCAGGCTTCGCGTGCGGCCTTCAGAACCGCCCTTATCTCCACCGGGTGATGCCCGTAATCATCGAAGACGCTCACACCGTTCCACGTGCCCGTCAACGTGAAGCGACGCTTCACGCCGCCGAACCCAGCGAGGGCCCGCGCGGATTGCGTCATGATCGATGCCCAGTTCATGAGCCACGGCAATCGCCGCCGTCGCGTTCGACACATTGTGCTTGCCCGGCATGGGAAGACGCAGCCCATCCAGCCTTTCCTCCCCGCCCGTCTTGCGGTCGCGGAAAACAACGTCGAACACCGAAACCGGCCCATCCATCCGGTGATTGGCAAACCGAACATCCGCCTGCGGATTTTCGCCATAGGTGACAACCCGGCGGTCCTCGATACGGCTAACCAGCGCCTGAACCTCGGCATGATCGATGCACATTGCCGCAAAACCGTAGAACGGTACATTCTCGACAAACTGGCGAAACGCAGCGCGCAACTTGTCGAAATCGCCATAGTGATCGAGATGCTCGGGGTCGATATTGGTGATCACTGCGATCTCGGAAGGAAGCTTGAGAAAGCTGCCATCGCTTTCATCGGCTTCCACCACCATCCAGTCGCCATCGCCCATCCGGGCATTGGTGCCATAGGCATTGATGATACCGCCATTGATGACTGTCGGATCGAACCCGCCCGCATCGAACAGCGCCGCCACCATGGATGTGGTGGTGGTCTTGCCATGCGTGCCGCCAATGGAAACCGCCTGGCGAAACCGCATCAGTTCGGCCAGCATTTCTGCACGGCGCACGATGGGCAGATGCTTTTCGCGCGCGGCCACGAGCTCGGGATTGTCCTTGCGAATAGCCGTGGAAACGACGATGACTTCAGCCTCACCCAGATTGTTTGCCGCGTGTCCGACGAAAACCTCGATGCCCTTCTCGCGCAGGCGCACCACATTGGCGTTTTCCGCCTGGTCCGAACCCTGCACCTTGTAGCCCAGCGTATGCAGCGCCTCGGCGATGCCACTCATGCCGATGCCGCCGATGCCGACGAAATGCACGGTTCCGATCGTCTGCGGCATTTTCATGCGTGGCTTCCTTCTTTCACTGTTTTTGCGGATTGGCCGGAGGCAATAGCCTCAACCAGGTCTGCAAGCAACTCCGCCGCATCGGGCCTGCCGACACCGCGTGCTGCTTCCGCCATCCCTGCAAGACGTTCGGGGTCACACATGGCACCCTCGATCAGCTCCACGAGCCGCTCGACGGAAAGCGTCGACTGGGCATGGAGCTCCGCCCCACCTGCTCGTTCGAGCGCGGCCGCATTTGCGGCCTGATCGTGATCGAGTGCGTGCGGGTAAGGCACCAGAAAGGCAGGCCGACCAATCGCGGCAATCTCCGAAACGGTCGATGCACCCGAACGCGAGATCACCAGATGGCTTTCGGCAATCCGCCGCGCCATGTCGGTGAAGAAGGTTGCAATCTCCGCTTCAACCCCCAGCGCGGCATAAGCGGCGCGCACCTTGGCCTCATCCTCGGGCCTTGCCTGTTGGGTCACCACGAGACGACCGCGCAGTTCGTCGGAGAGCCCGGCAATTGCCTGAGGAAGTGCCTCAGAAAAAAACTGCGCTCCCTGGCTTCCACCGAAGACGAGCAGTCGGAAGGGTTCGCGCGCGCCGGCTTTGCGATAGGGCTGTCCTGCGGCTTCGACAACGGCCGGCCGCACAGGATTGCCCGTCGCAACGATCTTGTCGGCCAGAGGCCCCTCGTCCGGCAAAAAGCCTCCGGCGATGGCCTGCACCCGGCCTGCAAGTGCCCGGTTGGCGCGCCCCATGACGGCATTCTGTTCATGCAAAAGCGCGGGGATCCCGCGGCGCGAGGCGGCATAAAGCGGAGGCAGGGTCGGATATCCGCCAAACCCCACAACCGCAGCCGGTTTCAGGCGCTGCAAAAGCACCGAAGCCTGTTTCACGCCCCGCCAGATTGTCCAGGCCGATTTCAGCAGCGCGATCGGGTTTTTCGATCCGAATGTCGCGCTTTCGACAATGTGAGTATCCGTCTCGGAGAAGGCACTCGCAAAACGCGCCGCCCGCCTGTCGGTTGCCAGGTGCACCTGCCACCCGCGTACGCGCAATGCGTGAGAAAGGGCTTCGGCCGGAAAGAGGTGCCCGCCGGTGCCACCGGCGGCAAGAAGTACAGTGCCTTTGGTCATGTTTACCCCGTAACGGCTTCGCGCCCTGAAGGATAGGCGACCGGGCGCCGTTTTTCAGGTTTTCGACGGGTCAGCGCCAGAACGAAGCCCATGGCAATGGCAATCGCGATCAGCGACGAGCCACCATAGGAAATGAAGGGCAGTGTCATGCCCTTTGCAGGGAGCATGCGCACATTCACGCCCATGTTGATGATGGACTGGAAGCCGAACAGGATCACCAGACCGCTCACCGCGTAACGCGTGAAATCGTCGTCTTCGCGACGCGCCTTGGACAGTCCCCGCAGCACCACGAAGGCAAACAGGCCAAGAAGGATCAGACATAGAATGATGCCGAATTCCTCCCCCGCCACCGCGAACACGAAATCGGTGTGACTGTCGGGAAGAATCCGCTTCACGGTCCCCTCGCCCGGTCCTCGCCCGAACCAGCCTCCGCGGGTGATCGCTTCAATGCTCATGTCCACCTGATAGGTATCGCCTTCTCCCGTCAAGAAGCGATCAATGCGATCGGCCACGTGCGGAAAGACCGTATAGGCCATGAAAGCGCCACCCGCCCCAAAAAGGCCGAGAACGGCGATCCACAGCCAGGGCATGCCCGCAATGAAGAACATCGCTCCCCATGTGCCCAGAACCAGCATCGTCTGGCCAAGGTCGGGCTGCGCGACAAGAAGTGCGATGACAAGTCCAAGCAGAAGCATCGCAAACAGATTGCCGGGAATTTCAGGCTGACGCGCATGTTCATGGAATAGCCAAGCGCAAATGACGACGAAGGCAGGTTTGAGATACTCCGATGGCTGAACGGATATGCCGAAAATATGCAGCCAGCGACGCGATCCCTTGACCTCCATGCCGGCAAACAGCGTCAGCACCATCAGTGCGAGCGCGCCCACCAGCATCACGAGGGCGAGACGCCGCACCAGCCGCGGACTGAGGAACGAGACGCCGATCATCACGGCCACCGCCGGCACCATGTAGATGAGCTGTCGGGTCACAAAGTGAAAGCTCGACAGACCGATGCGCTCCGCCACAGCCGGGCTGGCAGCAAAGGAAAGAACAACGCCCAGCCCCATAAGCAGAAGAAACGCGCCGAGAAACCAGCGGTCGATGGTCCACCACCAGTTGGCAACGGCACTTCGGTCCGTGCGGCTCACCATGTCACATGCTCCCCATCATCTCGGTGCCGGCAAGCGAGCGCACCGCTTCGCGAAAGGCATCGCCACGCACCTCGAAATTTCTGAACTGATCGAAACTCGCACAGGCCGGCGAAAACAGAACCACCGCTTCTGGCGCGGGATCGCTTTCGGCATCGCGCGCCGCATGCTCGACGGCCTTGTCTATGGTACCCGAAATCTCGAATGCCGTCGCCTCCCCGATGGTGGCAGCGAAAGAAGGTGCGGCCTCTCCCACCAGATAGGCTTTTGAGATCCGCGGAAAGAGCGGCTTCAGGCTCTCTATGCCGCCCTCCTTGGGCAGGCCACCGGCAATCCAGTAGATCCGCTCAAAACTGGCGAGCGCCCGCTCGGCCGCATCGGCATTGGTCGCCTTGGAATCGTTGACGAAGAGCACCCGTCCCCTGCGCGCCACCTGTTCCATGCGGTGAGCAAGGCCCGGAAAGCTGTTGAAGCCGGCCTGGATCTCCCGGTCCGAAAGGCCGCAGTCGAGACAGGCTGCGAGTGCGGCAAGCGCATTCTGCGCATTGTGCGCCCCCCTCAGCGAGCCAATCCCTTCGAGCGTGGCAAGCCTTTCGGAAACGCCACCCAACGCGCGCATCAGATTTGTACCCTCGGGATAAAAACCATCCGAGAGCGATGACGTCGCCGAGATGCGCTGCACTCTCCGTCCAGCCCTCTCCAGCCGGTCGGCAATGTGCCGGCAATCGGGATCGTCGACACCGACAATCGCCAGCCCGCTCTTGGCCACCAGCCGTTCCTTGATGCCGGCATAATTCTCGAAGGAGCCGTGGCGATCCAGGTGATCCGGCGACAGATTGAGCAAGATGCCGATAGATGGATCGAGCGTCGGCGCCAGATCGATCTGGTAGGATGAACACTCCACCACGAAATGCCGCCCCGCTTTCGGCGCGTCCAGCGTCATCACGGCGCGGCCGATATTGCCGCCCATCTGCGTATCGCGCCCCGCACTCTTCAAGACATGGGCGATTAGCGCCGTCGTCGTCGATTTTCCGTTGGTGCCCGTAATGGCGATGAAGGGGGCATCGGGCGCATGCGACCGACGCTCGCGTGCAAAGAGCTCCACGTCTCCGATGATCTCCACACCTGCTGCCCGCGCCAGGTCCACGCTCCAGTGCGGGCGCGGATGCGTCAGCGGCACGCCCGGCGAAAGCACGAAGGCATCCAGCTTTCCCCAGTCTATCTTCCGCAGGTTTTGTGTCGGCACGCCCTCACCCGCCGCCCGCGCCACACTGTCGGGATTGTCGTCGAACGCCGTTACCCGCGCGCCCCCGGCCATGAGCGCATGCGCCGTGGCGATGCCCGAGCCGCCGAGCCCGAAAAGAGCGATGGACCTGTCCTTGAAAACCGAGGCCGGGATCATGCGTTTCGCCTAGCGCAGCTTGAGGGTCGAAAGCCCGATGAGCGCCAACAGCACCGCGATGATCCAGAAACGGATCACCACCTGGCTTTCCGTCCAGCCAAGCTTCTCGAAATGATGGTGTATCGGCGCCATCAGAAACACGCGCTTGCCGGTCAGCTTGAACACCGCCACCTGGATGATCACCGAAAGGATCTCCACCACGAACAGACCGCCGATAATGGCGAGCACGATCTCGTGCTTGGTCGCCACGGCCACGGAACCGATCAGGCCGCCCAGCGCCAGCGAGCCGGTGTCGCCCATGAAGATCGCCGCCGGCGGCGCGTTGAACCACAGGAAGCCGAGCCCCGCGCCGATCACCGCACCCAGGATCACCGCCAGCTCACCCGTGCCCGGCACGAAATGGATCTGCAGATAGTTGGCGAAAATGGCGTTGCCCGAGAGATAGGCGATCACCCCGAATGACGCCGCCGCCACCATCACCGGCACGGTCGCAAGCCCGTCGAGCCCGTCCGTCAGGTTCACCGCATTGCCCGCCCCCACGATCACGAAGGCCGCGAACGGAATGAAGAAAATTCCCAGATTGAGCAGAAAATCCTTGAAGAAGGGAAAGGTTAGCGACGAGGAAAACGGCGCCTGCCCCGCCTGCATGATGGTCCAGGCAGCAAGCCCCGCGATCAGGAACTCCGCCGACAGCCGCGCCTTGCCCGAAAAGCCCAGATGCGACTGTTTCGTTACCTTCAGATAGTCGTCATAAAAGCCGATGGCGCCGAAACTCACCGTCACCATCAACACAACCCAGACATAAACGCTGGAAAGGTTCGCCCACAGCGCGCACGAGCCCAGAATGCCCGACAGCATCATGAGCCCGCCCATGGTCGGCGTACCGGCCCTTCTTGAAATGGGTCTGCGGCCCGTCAGCGCGGATCGGCTGTCCCTTGCCCTGCCGCACCCTGAGCGAGGCGATGATCATCGGCCCGAACAGAAACACGATCAGCGCCGAGGTGATCAGCGCTCCACCGGTGCGAAAGGTGATGTAACGGAATACGTTGAAGACCGAAACTTCATCGGCCAGTTCAACGAGCATCATGAGCATGGATCAGTCCCCCGTCGCCGCGCCCGCATAAGTGTTTAAAAAGGCGTCGACCAGTTTGTTGAAGCCGATGCTCTTCGAAGATTTGATCATCACGGCGTCGCCGGGCTTCACCGCATTCACCACGAGATCGCGCAGATCCTCCGTCGCATCGCGATGTTCCACCGGCAGCCCCTCCGGCAGGGCCGCAGCCAGCGCCTTCATCTCGGTCCCGGCAAGAAAAACAAGATCCGTGCCCGCTTCCGTCACCATTTCGGCAAGCCCCGCATGCAGCGCTTCCGCGTGCTTTCCAAGCTCGGCCATGTCGCCAAGAACGGCAATGCGCCGCCCACCTTCTCCAACATCCGTGCGCCTGAGCAGATCGAAGGCCGCCGCCATCGAGGCCGGATTGGCATTGAAACTTTCATCGATCAGCGTGAATGCACCACCCTCCAGCATCAGCCGATGCTGCGCGCCGCGTCCGGCTTCGGAGCCGAAAGAGCCAAGCGCCATTGCCGCCTTCTGCACATCAGCACGCGCCAGATGCACCGCGCCCAGCGTCGCCAGAGCGTTCTGCACCATGTGCCGCCCCGGGGCACCGAGGCGCACTTCCAGCTCCTCGCCATCGATCTTCACGGCAAATGTGGATGAACGCGCCCCGCATTCGGCATGCATGAGCCTGATGTCGGCGCGCGCATTCTCGCCAAAGCCGGCAATCGTCTTCACCCCGGCCTCGTCGGCAATCGCCGCAAGCAGCTTCCAGCGTTTGTCATCGCGATTGACAAGCGCTGCCCCGCCCTTGACCACGCCTTCGAAAATCTCTCCCTTGGCGCGGGCAATTTCATCGACATTCTTGAAAAAGCCCAGATGTGCCGCCGCCACCAGCGTCACCACCGCGACGTGCGGGCGCACCATCTTCACCAGCGGTCGAATTTCATCCGGGTGGTTCATGCCGATCTCGAAGATCGCATAATCGCAGTCCGCCGGCATGCGCGCCAGCGTCAGCGGCACGCCCCAGTGGTTGTTGAACGAGCGATCCGCGGCATGGACACTGCCGCAGGCAGAAAATGCCTGGCGCATCATGTTCTTGGTCGTCGTCTTGCCCACCGATCCGGTCACGGCCACCACCTTTGCAGGGGTTCTAAGCCGCGCGGCACGCCCCAGATCGTTCAGCGCCTCAAGCACATCGGGCACCACCACCATCGGCACGGCCAGCCGGCCAAGAGCGGGCAATTTCGCTTCCGATACAACAAGCACCGATGCGCCGGCGGCCATGGCTGCGGTGGCGAAGTCGTGCCCGTCGAACCGCTCGCCCTCAATGGCAAAGAACGCGTCGCCCGGCTGAAGCGTCCGCGTATCGATGGAAATTCCCGTAATCGCAGGTGCCGGCTGACCAAGCGGCCTGCCGCCCGTCGCCTGCACCAGCGCCTCCTGTGTCCACAGCACGCTCATCCGTCCCGCTCCGCGAGTGCGGCACGCACTTCCTCATGATCGGAGAAATGATGCTTTTCGCCGGCGATTTCCTGTCCTGTTTCATGCCCCTTGCCGGCAACGATCAGCGTATCGCCCTCTTCAAGCATCGCGACAGCAGCGCGGATCGCTTCATGCCGGTCGCCGATCTCACGCGCACCCGGTGCCGCCGCCATGATGGCCGCGCGGATTGATGCGGGGTCTTCCGAGCGCGGATTGTCATCCGTCACAATCGCCACATCGGCCAGCCGCGCGGCGATCTCGCCCATGATGGGCCGTTTGCCGGTGTCGCGGTCACCGCCACAGCCGAAAACGACGATCACACGACCGGTGGTAAAGGGCCGCACCGACTGCAACACCTTCTCCAGCCCGTCGGGCTTGTGCGCATAGTCGACATAGACCTGAGCGCCATTCGCCGCCGTGCCAACCAGTTCCAGACGCCCGGAAGCGCCCTTGAGCTGTTCCAGCGCGGCAAAAACGTTTTCCTCGGAGGTACCGGTGCTGATCGCCAGGCCCGCCGCAACCAGCGCATTGGCCACCTGAAAATCGCCCGCAAGCGGCAGGTCGATCTCGAAAATGATCCCGTCCACGTCCACTTCGGCCCGCTGGCGATGGCGCTCATGTTCGACCCGCTTCAACGTCAGAAACGCTCCCCTGCGCCCCACGGTTCGCACATCCAGCCCAGCCGCCTTCGCAGCCGCAACGGTCGGATCGGACCATTCATCGTCAGCGAAGATGACCGCCGGCGCGCCTTTGGGCAACAGCGTGTCGAAGAGGCGCAGCTTCGCCCTGTGATAGTCCTCGACCGTGGGATGATAATCCATGTGATCGCGGCCGAGATTGGTGAAGCCGGCAGCCGATAGCCGCACCCCGTCGAGACGGCGCTGGTCGAGACCATGGCTTGAAGCCTCCATGGAGGCATGGCTCACCCCGTCTCCCGCCAGTTCGTCGAGCAGGCGATGCAGCGCAATCGGGTCGGGTGTGGTCAGCTCGCCATACTCGTCTCGCCCAGGCGCCACCACGCCGGTGGTGCCGATGCTGGCCGCCGGCAATCCGGCGTGCTCCCAGATCTGGCGGGTGAACGAGGCGACAGAGGTCTTGCCGCTTGTGCCGGTGACTGCAACCATGGTTTCCGGCTGGCGCGAAAACATCCGCGCAGCGCACAGCGCCAGCGCATGTCGGGGATCGTCCGTTTCGATCACCGGTATTCCCGGATCAGCGGAAAGGGCGCCCGGTGCAGTCACGATGGCAATAGCGCCCTTGCGGGCGGCTTCCTCGGCAAATGCCGCGCCATTTGCCTTGGCTCCGGCCAGGGCAAAAAAGAGTTCACCGGCTCCAACTTTTCGCGAATCCGCTGATATCCCCGGAACATCCGCATCCGCCGGCATGTGTCCCTGTTGAGGAAGAATGTCCGCAAATTCACTGAACTTCATGTGGCCCCGGTGCTCTCATTCCTGTTTCGTCCTTTCGGCGCGTTGCCGACTCACTGCTGTGAAATCAGCAAAGCATCACTTTCTTGACCGAATTCAGGCTTCACGCCAAGCAAAGGTGCGGAACGGCGAATGATGTTGCGCACCATCGGTGCTGCGTTCAGGCCGGCCGTGGCGCCAATTCCTTCGCGTTCAGGCTTCGGTTCGTCGATGAAGACAAGCACCACATATTCGGGATCGTCGACCGGAAACCCCGCGATGAAGGCGTTGAAACGCACGCTGCTCGAATAGCGGCCATTGACCACCTTCTCAGCCGTACCGGTCTTTCCACCAACGTAGTAGCCCTCGACCTCGGCGCGCCGGCCAGACCCCTTTTCCGAGTTCAGACGGAAGAGATAGCGCATTTGCGCGCTGGTTTTCTCAGAGATCACCTGCGTCGCGATTTCGTTGGCTTCCGCTTCCGAGCGCGGCAGAAAGGTCGGTGGGATAAGCTTGCCGCCATTCAGCATCGCAGCCGCCGCCATCGCGGTCTGAAGGGGGGTCGTGGCCACGCCGTGCCCGTAGGAAATGGTGATCGAGTTGATCTTCTTCCATTCCTTGGGTTCGGTCGGGTGCGCGATTTCGGGCAGCTCCGTGGACATGCGGCCAAGCAGGCCAATCTTGTCAAGAAACGCCCTGTGCCCGTCGATTCCCACCACATCCGCCATCTTGGCAGTGCCGATATTGGAAGAATAGATGAAGATTTCGGGAACGCTCAGCACCCGGCGCTTGCCGTGAAAATCGTTGATCGTGAACCCGCCGATCCGGATCGGGCGCGTCGCGTCGAAACTGTCATTAATGCTCACCAGACCGGAATCGAGCGCCATTGCCGTGGTGAAGAGCTTGAAGGTGGAGCCCATCTCGAACACGCCGGCAGACATCCGGTTGAGCCGGTCCTTGTCCAGCGCGTTGACCGGGTTGTTCGGGTCATAGTCGGGCACCGACGCCATGCCCACCACTTCGCCCGTATCGGCCTTCAGCACCACAGCGCCAGCCGCAATCGCCTTGTAGCGCTCCATGGCCTGTACGAGTTCGTCGCGGATAATGTGCTGAACGCGCAGATCGACCGACAGCCGGACCGGCTCCAGATGCCCTTCGACCGCCAGGCCCGTGGCCTGCAGGTCCGCCAGCCCCTGGTCGTCCACGAACTTCTCGATACCGGCAATGCCCTTGTTGTCGATGTTCACGAGGCCGAGAATATGCGAAGCCGTCGGACCACCGGGATAAAACCGGCGCTTTTCGGTACGGAAGCCGAGACCGGGCACGCCAAGCGCCAGAATATCGGCCTGCTGGCGCGGCGAGAGCTGGCGGCGCAGCCACACAAATCCCGCATCGCTGTCCAGCCTGCGATAGGTCTGCTGATAGTTGAGATCCGGCAGAACGGTGGAGAGTTTCTCGATCGCTTCATCGATGTCCACGATGCGGCGGGGTTCTGCAAAGAGTGACGCCGTCTTGATGTCCGTCGCCAGAACCTCCCCATTTCGGTCCACGAGGTCGGGTCGCGAGGCTGTCACCCGCGCCACAGGCAGGCTCGCCTCTGGCTCCTCCTGCATGGCCAGATGCACGAGGCGACCGCCGATCGCCGCATAGATGCCGAAGATCACCGCCATTGCCATCACGACACGGTTCTGGGCCCGCCCGCCCCGGGTCTTGCCGGCGCCATCCATCACGATGGTCGCCGCGCCCCGGCGCACGGCGCTGGTGGCCACCCCGCCCATCAAGTCACCTGCACCAGTCATGGCTGCACCGCCCCGGTTGTCGTCTGGTCGGGCTCCGTGCCGGCATCGGCCATGTCGTTGACGAGCCCTTCAATGGTCAGGGTTTTCTGCGGAAGGTCGAAAAACTCGGCGATGCGCGGCGCTTCCACGGGCTCAAGCCCGAGTTCATCCTTGTATGTCTCGGCCAGTTGCTGCAGTCGCGCAGGCTGTGTCAAAAGGCTCCAGTCCGCCTTGAGGATGTCGATTGAATCCTCTTCCAGTTCGGCCTGCCGCTCGATCTTGCGCAGTTCTTCATATTTGGCTTCGGCGTCATGCTTGGTCTTGTAGGTAAATGCTGCCGCCGCCAGCATGACCGTGATCAGCACAATATCGCTCGTGCGAAACATCCTTGCCCCTACCTCTCACCTGCACGCGTCGGCCGCGGGAACCGCGACAGACCGACAATGTCGAAATCAACCTCTCCGGCTGGCGCCTCAGTGCGCACAGCGAGCCTGAGCCGCGCCGAACGCGCTCTCGGATTCCGCTCCGTCTCTTCGGACGAAGGTGCAACAGGCTTTGCCGGTTTCCGGAATGTTGGTGCTGCGCCGTGCACCTCGGGCAGATGACGTGATCCGCCCTGCCCGCCAGCGCGCTCGACCATGAACCGCTTGACGATCCTGTCCTCCAGCGAGTGGAACGTCACCACGACGAGGCGGCCGCCCGGCTTCAGCACCCGCTCGGCGGCGAAGAGCGCACGCGCCAGCTCGCCCAGTTCGTCATTGACGTAGATGCGCAGGCCCTGAAAGACGCGGGTTGCCGGATGAATTTTCTCCTGCGGGCGGCGACCGACGATCTTCTCCACGGCGTGCGCCAGATCCAGCGTTGTCTCGAACGGCTTTTCGGAGCGAAGCCTCTCCAGCCCCCGCGCGATACGCCCTGCCTGACGCTCCTCGCCCAAAATGCCGAAGATCCGCGCCAGATCGCCCGCCTTCATGGTGTTGATCACATCGGCAGCGCTCAGCCCCGTGCGCTCCATGCGCATGTCGAGTGGCCCATCCTTCTGGAAGGAGAAGCCCCGCACCGCCTGATCGATCTGCATGGACGAGACACCGATGTCGAGCACCACACCATCGACCTGATCGTCGACAACTTCATCAAGCCGGGAGAAACGGTTCTCAACCAGATTGAGAGAACCCTTCCATGTCTCAACCAGCTCCTGTCCGGCAGATATTGCAGTAGGATCGCGATCTATCGCGGTGACATTGGCACCGCTCTCCAGAAGCGCACGCGTGTAACCGCCGGCACCAAAAGTGCCGTCGATGAAATGCGCACCATCAAGAGGCTGAAGAGCGTTGAGAACTTCACGCAAAAGAACCGGAATGTGGCGGGCCGGTCCGCCACCGACCGGGCTTT
This sequence comes from Nitratireductor sp. GISD-1A_MAKvit, assembly GCF_040819555.1. Taxonomy (GTDB): domain Bacteria; phylum Pseudomonadota; class Alphaproteobacteria; order Rhizobiales; family Rhizobiaceae; genus Nitratireductor. The sequence goes on along the minus strand of NZ_CP161920.1, from coordinate 1,745,443 downwards.
CGCCGCCGGGGCCCGCCATCATTCCGACTGACCGGCAGTTCGGGCCGATGTGGCCGCCTGCCGGAGCTTCAGAAGCCGTTCGCGCACTGCCTGCCCATGGGCCTTCAGCCGCTCCGGCTCCCAGATCTGAAAAAAGAGCCCTCGGCCCACGAAGGCCACATCCTTCGTGATGCCCGTGTGCTCGCGAATGAAATCCGTCACGGTGATGCGCCCATCCTGGTCGAGTTTCAGAAACGCACCGTCGCCATGAACGAAAAAGGACATGTCGTCCGCCGTCTGCAGAAACGGGTCCTCCTGCGCGATCCGCTCCTCGTAGCGGTCGAGCAAATCGAGACCGCCCACATCCATCGCCGGAATGTCGAGCGCCCGAAGCGCATAGAGTTCGGTAAAACCACGTTTTTGAACGACGGAGCGGAAATGCGCCGGCACGGAGACCCGACCCTTGGAGTCGATCTTGTTGACTGCATTCGACAGAAACCGGTCCATGACGCGTCGCGGCCAACAGGCCCGTGCCCCTTTGCATCTCTTCAGCCGCGATCAGATGCGGCTCTCCGAACATTTGCCCGCCCCTCTGCAAGGGTGAATCCCACCTGCCACGCCGCCCTGCAAAAAAGGCCGACATGAAGGGGACCCGTACTCCAACTGCAACGAAACGCTGATTTGTTTTATGGGGTACCATGGGCCGATATGGGCGTCAACGGGATTAAGCTTCACTTCGACCCCCATGACAGGCATTTTTGACAGGCATCGGGCCACCGTCATTTATCGTGCATTAAGGCTAACAAAAGGTTAGTAAGGGGCCGGGCCGACCGGCCGCCAGAATTCCGAAACGTCCACGAGAAACATCATGACCGACAGCCAGAACGCCCGCGCGGCAAGCCTTTCGCACCTTCACTCCGCGAAGCTTTCCAGGGGCGACCCGCTTTCGACACCCATTGTCATGAGTTCCGTTTTCCACTTGCCTGGAGATCCTGCCGGTGCCCGGCAGTATGGCCGTTTCGACAGTCCCACCTGGGAAGCGGTGGAGGCTGCCCTCGCCCATCTCGAAGAGGCGGAAGCGCTCGTCTTCCCATCCGGCATGGCCGCCATTTCGTCGGTGCTGCTCGCCCTTCTTTCGAGCGGTGATCGCGTGCTCATTCCCTCCGATGGCTACTACACGCCGCGTGTCCTGCTCGAAAAACACCTGACCCGGCTTGGCATCGGCTACGACACGAGACCGACCGCGACATTCCTCGATGGCGGTTTTTCCGGATATGGCATGGTGCTTGTGGAGACCCCGTCCAATCCCGGTCTCGATGTCTGTGACATCGAGGCGGTCGCAAAGGCTGCCCGGTCCGAAGGAGCGATCACCGTCGCCGACAATACCACCATGACCCCCTATGGCCAGCGCCCGCTGGATCTGGGCATCGACATCGTGCTCGCCTCCGATACAAAGGCACCGAACGGACATTCGGACGTGCTTTTCGGCCATGTCGCCAGCCGCAACGCAAAAATGATCGAAACGATCCGTGAATGGCGCAAGCTGGCCGGCGTCATCCCCGGCCCGTTCGAAGCATGGCTGGTGCTGCGCGGTCTTGAAACGCTGGAAGTGCGTTTTGACCGCATGTGTTCTTCCGCCGAGATCATCGCATCTCGCCTTGCAGATCATCCGATGGTCCAGTCGGTGCGCTATCCCGGCCTCAAGGATGACCCCTCGCATGCTCTGGCCAAAACACAGATGCTCCGTTCCGGTTCGCTCATCGGGCTGACACTCGCTTCGAAAGAAAAGGCGGAGCGCTTCATCGACACCTGCCCGCTCATCGAGGCAACCACCTCGTTCGGAAGCGTTCACACCTCTGCCGAGAGACGCGCGCGATGGGGTGACGATGTGGCAGAAGGTTTCGTTCGACTGTCGGTCGGATGCGAGCCGACAGAGACACTCTGGGAGGCGATCGACACCGCTTTGAAAACGACCTGAAATGGTCGGGAATTCTGCGAAACGACGCCGAAATCCATCGAATTCCGGCAAAACCTGCAAAATTCGGAAAAATGCGCCAGTCGGTCTGTAAGCCGGGTTCTGTATGGCTGCATCGCCCGAAAACGATGCAACGTGACGGCCATTCCTCTGGGACCGATGTTACCATCGGCCTCAAGCAACCTACCCGAACGGCTGGGCCGGAAAATGCCCTGAGGGTCGCCCCTCGCGCCATTCCTATTCGGTCTTGCTCCCGGTGGGGTTTACCATGCCGTCTCCGTTACCGTCGACGCGGTGGGCTCTTACCCCACCCTTTCACCCTGACCCCGCCAGCATTTCGGTTCCCGGCAAGAGCCTGAAAAAGAACCGAAAAACAGGCGGGGCGGTCTGCTTTCTGTGGCACTGTCCCTGGGGTCACCCCCGCCGGATGTTATCCGGCACCGTTTTTCCATGGAGCCCGGACTTTCCTCGCAAACAGCCTTTCGGCTCCCGTCCGCGCGGCCGTCCGACCGACTGGCAGGTCGTATAAAGGGTTTCGCGCGCAAAAACGCAACTCAAAACACATGGAATTGCGCACGAAACCCCGTATTTCCGGACCTATTGCCCGAGAATACGCTTCACCTTGGAGCAATAGCGCGAAGAAATCGGATTCATGCGCTTTGCGCCATGGCCGGCATTGTATTTGAGAATCGTACCGCAGGTCGTGCCACCACCAAGCTTGTGCGCCTTGGCCAGGTACTTCATCCCGTATTTGATGTTGGTATCGGGATTGTAGAGCCCCTTGGTCGAACCGCGATAACCCATCATGCGCGCCGTCGCCGGCTTGATCTGCATGAGGCCGATTTCACCAGCCGCACCCCGTGCATTTGCGCGGAAATTGCTCTCCACCCGAACCACCGCATTGGCCAGCGAAACCGGTACGCCATAAGCCGAAGCGTACTGGGCAATGATGGTATGATAGGTTCCGCCCTTGCCCTTCTTGCGCACGGTGGACTTGACGGCGGCCTTCTTGCCTTTGGGGGCAGCAGCCTTCTTGTCCGGCTTGATCGAGGCAGTGGTGGTCTTGTCGACCTTGCCTGCCTGGGAACCTTTTCCGCCGCGAATGATTGTAAGAAGGAGGTTGGGCGCCTCTTTGCCATTCTTTGCTTTCGCCGCGCTCTTCTGCGAAGCGCTGGCGGCAGCGAGCGAGCCCGTGCCTGTCTTTTCCGAAGCAAAAGACAACGACGTTGCGGCGCTGACAGCGATCGCTGCCGCGAGGAAGATTTTGATGTTCATTTCGACCCGTAAATCTGTGCCGCAGCCATCGGGCGCGGCAGGTTTTGTTTTTCACGAGGCCGGGACCTGGTCCCACGACCTCAACACGGGTCGGTGTTTTGCAGGCAAAAGGGAGACAAAAAAGGCGCTTCAATTCAATAAATGTGAATTGATGTAATTTTGCGCCAGTCTTGGGAGTGAGTGACCGTCAGGGAGAAGAATCAATCACAGATAAATTATACAACAATTTGCGCAAAGTTTCGCATGTCTCCGTGTCAGCCACGCCAGTAACCTCTAAAGGTCTGAAATGGCGCTGGAATTCCCGCACGACTGTTTGTGTGGATTTGTCGTAAACTCCCGAAACAGCCACCCCATATCCGAATCGGGCAAGCAATCTCTGCAGGGCCGGCACCGCCGGCCCATCCGCCCCCGGAACAAGGCAGCGCCCCCCTTGAACGGGACCGGTTGCCACAAAATGGCCCAGTCCCGCAGCAGCCAGACGCTGCCAGGGAAAGTTTTCGCCGGGGTCAACCTTGCGACCTGGCGCGATGTCCGAATGGCCAAGAACACGGCAGGCAGGGATGGCATGGCGGCGACAGATGTCGCGACCGAGTTGAAGCACCGCTTCTATCTGGATGTCGGGAAAGTCTGGCAGCCCCTGTGCGTGGCCGGGATTGGCGATCTCGATGCCGATGGACCAGGAATTCACATCGTCGCGCCCCTGCCAGCTCCCCCGGCCTGCATGCCATGCGCGGTCAGCTTCGCGGACCATCTGCACGATCCGCCCGTCTTCATGGACGAGATAGTGGCTTGAAACTTCACTCTCCGGCGCGCAAAGCCAGTCCTGTGCGCCCTGCCCCGTTTCCATTCCCGTGTAGTGCAGAATGAGCGCATCGGGAACACACCCATCTCGGCGTTCGCCGAAATTCGGCGAAGGACAGACCTCCGCTCCTTTGAAATCGGGTTCAAACGAGGCAGGCTTCACAGTATCCACGCTCAAGCACGCACCTGCGCTTTCTCGATGCTCTCATACGCAGCATTGATAGCCGCAAGACGGGTGTTGGCAATGGCCAGAAATTCTTCAGGCACCCCACGCGCAATCAGCTTGTCGGGATGGTTCTCGGCAACCAGTCGACGGTATTGGCGCTTGATTTCGACGAATGGAGCCCCCTGCTGCACTCCGAGCACGAGATAGGGATTTCCATCGCCCCTGATCGCATGCCGCGACAGGATCTGTTCGAAATGATCTTCACCAATATCGAAAATCTCTGCAACACGCTGAAGAAACGCCGTTTCCCGTTCGTGGATCACGCCATCGGCCTTTGCGATATGGAAGAGCGCGTCGAGAATATCTTCAAGAACCATGCAATTGGGCCCGCCATAGCCGCAGAGATTTGCCATCTGATGCGCATAGGCTTCAAAGCCTGCAACGTCCTGCTGCGCAAGGCCGTAGAGCCGTGCGACATTGGCCTGCTCATCGCGCGGGACCGAGAAAATCTCGTGAAACGCCTGCACCTCGTCCTGCGTGACAACGCCATCTGCCTTGGCCATCTTGGCCGAGAGAGCGATGATTGCGACCGAAAATGCGACACGCCGGCGCAACTGCGGATCGCCCTCGAACACCGTGCGAATGGCCTCGACCATCGCCGACAGTACATTGCCGGGCGCGCTGGTGATGAAATCTGTAATTCGGTCCCAAAACGTCATGCGTTTTTGTAACTGCAAACGCAGAAGATTTCGAGGCGCAGTTTGGCGCAAGCAAAACCGGATGGCACCTTCGCACCATCCGGTCGGTATTGTCAGGCGCTCTATTCGCGAGCTGACATGCGCAGGAACTTACTGGCTGGTCGTGTTCTGATCCGGCACCGGCTCGACCTCCGGAGCGGCGGCCGGCGGATCCATCGGGGTTGCATCCTGCTGTTCAGGCTCAATGCTCTGGGTGGTCGTGTTGTCGCCTTCGCTGCAGGCGGCGAGGCCGAGAAGGGCCAGTCCCGAAACGGTGGCAGCTAGAAACTTCTTCATATCCACTCTCCATACAAAAGCGCATCTCCAAAGCGCGTTGCCGCACTCGCATCTGTAGAATGCACGCACCGGCCTGGAGTTTCGTCACGTTGAGTGACCAACCGTAACGTTATGGGAATATGGGGAAGCCCTAAAGGCTGGTGGCACTGCGGGCGGCCTGATCGTATTGGCCGGAAAGTGCGTGCATGACGGCAGCGATGCCAGAAAGCGCGTCTTCATCGAGCTTGAGCCGCTTGGTGCTGGCAACAAGCAGTGCCTCGCGGACTTCATGATAACGATCACAGGCTGCTGCACCTTCCGCGGTGGCCTTGACCGTCTTTTCCTTGCCCCTGCGACCGGTCTTGACGAGACCGAGAGCGGCCAGTTTTTTGATCGCATAGGAGGCCACGTGCACATCCTCGATGTTGAACATCATGCACAGTTCCGAAAGGGTCTTCTCCCGGTTTCTGTGATTGACCGCATGCAGGATCTGCACGGCGGTGGGCTGAAGTCCCGGAACGCCTGCTGCCGCCATGCAACGCACCATCCAGCGCTCGAAGGAATGGCTCATCACGGTCATCGCAAATTCGATCTCCGATAATGCCGGCATGGCGCCTGCAGCCAGATGGGCGGCGGAGACAACCGGTCCGACTTTCCTTTCGGCGTTCGACATCATTACCTCGCGAGCATGTTTTGCGGCAGCCACAGCGCCAGTTGCGGAAACAGGACGATCAATACAACAGCGACGATCATCATGAGGAAGAACGGCAGAGTCATGCCGGCGACCTTGAGAATGTTTTGGCCGGTCAGTCCCTGAATGACGAACAGGTTGAAACCCACCGGCGGCGTGATCTGACTCATCTCGACCACGATGACGAGATAGATGCCGAACCAGATGATGTCGAGCCCCGCCGCCTCGACCATGGGCAAAATGACGGAGGCCGTCAGCACGACAATGGAAATGCCGTCCAGAAAACAGCCGAGAACGACGAAGAACAGCGTCAGCGCAGCGAGCAGTGCGTAGGGTGAATAGCCCTGCTCCGCAATGAACTGCGCCAGCGCCCGTGGAATGCCCGTATACCCCATGGCCACCGTCAAAACCGATGCGCCAGCCAGAATGAGCACGATCATGCAGGAGGTGCGTGAGGCGTTGCGCAGGGCATCGGCAAATGTCGCACGACTGAGCGTGCCGGTGAACCACGACAGTGCAAGCGAGAGAACCACCCCCACGACGGCTGCCTCCGTTGGAGAAGCAAAGCCACCATAAATCGAACCGATAACGCCAACGATGAGCGCGAGGATTGGAAACAGGCGACGCGTCTGCCAGATGCGTTGCAGATAGGGAACACGCGCATCGGGCTCGGGCATGCGCCGACCGTTGATCAGCGACCAGACCGCCGTATAGCCCATGAAAAGCGCTGCCAGCATCATGCCCGGAACCACCCCGGCCATGAACAGCCGCGCGATGGACTGCTCCGTGGCTGCTCCGTAAACAATAAGGATGATCGAGGGTGGTATCAGCAAGCCGAGCGTGCCGGAGCCTGCAAGCGAGCCGATAGCCATGCGCTCGTCATAGCCACGCTTTTCGAGTTCGGGCAGAGACATGCGTCCGATGGTGGCCGTGGTGGCGGCAGACGAACCGGAGACGGCGGCAAAGATGGCGCAGCCCAGAATGTTGACATGCAGAAGCCGGCCGGGAAGACGCCGCATCCACGGTGCCAGCCCCGCAAACATGTCTTCCGCGAGCCGTGTTCTGAACAGGATCTCTCCCATCCAGACAAACATCGGCAGAGCGGCAAGGTCCCAGGAGTTGATGGAACCCCAGACCGTAGTGGCCATCACGGCGCCGGGCGGCACTGGGACCATGATAAAGATGGCAGCAAGACCGGCGATCATGAGCGCCAGGGCGACCCAAAGGCCAGCGGCGAGCAAAACGAGGAGCAGGCCGCCGAGCGTCAGGGAAATGGTGAGAAGGTCCATCACACCTCCTCCGCCGCGCCGTTTTCACGCGTCAGATACGACGGAGACCTTCCGGCGAGAGCCGCGAAGAGATCGTCCAGCAGGACGAGTGTGAAAATGCCGATCCCGAGAGCCATGACCGCCTGCGGAATCCAGAGCGGTATCGCAATGATGCCATAAGAGAATTCGTTGAAGCGGAAACTGTCGAGCGCCAGCTTTGCCGCGTAGTGGAAGAAGAAGCCGGAGAGCGCGGCAGCGAGGACCAGAACGAAAATTTCCGCAACCCGGCGCATGCTCCCGGGCATGGCCGTAAGTCCCAGAGTGACGCGGATCTGGGCCCCGCCACGCAGCGAGCCGGCAAGGGCCATGAACGATGCTCCCACCAGAAGAAACCCGGCAATCTCGGCCAGCGACGGCACAAGAAAGCCATAGGGCGGCAGTCCGAGCAGACCAAGCAGGGTATCGACCACGCGCCCCATGACCTGGGCGAACACCAGAATTGCAATTGCACACAGCGCAGCCATGGCCAGCCACTCGGCTGTGCCATAAAGCCGGTTCAGAATTTTTCTCATTGTCGTCGTCTCCGCTCCGACGGTCTCTTTCTGGCCACGCAGGGGACGCAGTGTGGACCACCGGCTATCCGGTCGCCCACAGATGCGGTCAAAGCGGTCAGTTCCTGTAGGCCTCGAGCACGGCCTTGCCCTGATCGCCGGCCTTTTCCGCCCACTCGGAGGACATTTCTTCACCAATAGCGGCCAGCCCTTCCTTGAGCTCGGCGCTCGGCATGGTGACGGTGATGCCATTCTCCTTCAGAATATTCGTCTTGTCCTCGGTTTCCTTGACGGAAGCCTCCCAGCCCCGCTTCTCGGCAGTGGCTGCGGCCTCGAGAACGGCAGCCTTCTGGTCTTCGGGCAGTGCATCGAACGCGGCCTTGTTCACGAAAACCATATTGCGCGGGAGCCAGGGCCTGCGTGTCCGAGTAATGCGAGAGGAAATCCCACACCTTGGTGTTTGCACCGGTTGATGGCGAGGTGATCATGGCCTCGACTCGGCCGGTGGCGAAGGCTGTTGGCAGATCCGGCACCTCGACCTGTGTCGGCAATGCACCGGCAAGCTGGGCTAGCCGCTCCGTGGCAGCATTGTAGGCGCGCATCTTAAGCCCCTTGAGATCGTCGACCGTAGAAATCTCTTTCTTGGAGTACAGCCCCTGCGGAGGCCATGGCACGGAGAACAGCAGCTGAAGCCCCTGCTCCTGAAGCTTTGCGGCAAGCTGGTCCTTCGACGCGTCATAGAGTTTCTTCGCGTCATCGTAGCTGGTGGCCAGGAAAGGGATGGAATCCACCTCGTAGATTGGGTCTTCATTGGAAAGACGAGACCCCAGAACCTCGCCGATCTGGGCCAGCCCCTGACGCACGGCATTCTTGATGTCGGGGTGTTTGAAGAGCGACCCGCTCGAATGAACGGTGATTTCCAGCCCGCCATCGGTGGCGGCTTTCACATCCTCGGCGAACTGGACGATGTTCTGCGTGTGGAAATTGGTGTCGCCATAAGGCACCGGCATGTCCCACCTGGTCTGGGCAGATGCCGCAGTAGATGCCGTAGTTGCAAAGGCAAGCGCAGCGGCAGCCAGAGCGAATTTCGTGGAATGATGCATATCAAGTCTCCCATTGTGTGACGCAAAGGAGGCGTTTCCCGCCATTCTTATTGCAATATGATCAGCGTTGCACACTCAGATAATATGTCAATAAATTATTGACGTTTTATCCGAGACATGGTTCTCCTCTTGGCAAGGATAATGCGAAGGAAGTGATGATGACAGCAGGGAAATGGGATTTCTGGATCGACCGCGGCGGCACATTCACCGACGTCATCGGCCGCGACCCCCATGGCGGGCTCCATGCCCGCAAGCTGCTTTCTGAAAATCCGGAGGCCTATGCCGATGCCGGCATACAGGGCATTCGCGATCATCTGGGCGTCAAGAAGGGCGAGCCCATGCCCTCGCATCTGATCGGCGATGTGAAAATGGGCACGACGGTTGCCACCAACGCTCTTCTGGAGCGCAAGGGCGATCGCGTGGCGCTTCTCATCACCAGAGGCTTTCGGGATGCGCTGAAAATCGCCTATCAGGCGCGGCCCGACATCTTCGCCAAGGAAATCCTCCTTCCCGAACAGCTCTATGAGCGCGTGATCGAGGTGCCGGAACGCCGCAGGGTCGATGGCACGGTGGAAACGCAACTCGATCTCGACGCCGTGAAAGGCGAGATCGAGGCGGCCAGGTCTGACGGCATCGACGCGGTCGCCATCGTTTTCATGCATGCCTGGAAATTCCCGGAACATGAGAAAGCCGCTGCAAGCCTTTGCCGCGACTCCGGTTTCTCGCAGGTCTCCGTCAGCCACGAGACCTCGCCGCTCATCAAGCTGGTGGGGCGTGGCGACACAACGGTTGTGGATGCCTATCTGTCGCCGATCCTGTCACGCTATGTGAGCCGCGTGGCCGCCGAACTGGGCGTCGACGAGAACGGCGAAGGCCCGGGACTCAAATTCATGATGTCGTCGGGCGGCCTGACGGCAGCCGACAAATTCCAGGGCAAGGACGCGATTCTTTCCGGCCCCGCCGGCGGCGTGGTCGGCATGGTGGAGACCGCGCGGCTTGCCGGCTTCGACAAGGTGATCGGCTTCGACATGGGCGGTACCTCTACGGATGTCGCCCATTATGATGGAGAATATGAACGCGCCTTCGACACGGAAGTGGCAGGCGTGCGCATTCGCGCGCCGATGATGCGCATTCACACCGTGGCCGCCGGTGGCGGCTCGGTGCTGCATTTTGAGGACAACCGGCTGAAGGTCGGTCCGGATTCGGCCGGCGCAAACCCCGGCCCCGCCTGCTATCGTCGTGGCGGGCCGCTGGCCGTGACCGACGCAAACGTGATGCTGGGCAAATTGCAGCCCGACTTCTTCCCCGCCATTTTCGGCCCCGCGCAGAACGAGCCACTCGACGTGGACGCCGTGCGCGCGCGTTTCACCGAGCTGGCTGAAAAGCTCGGCGACGGACGCCCACCCGAGGCGGTGGCTGAAGGTTTTGTCACCATTGCCGTGGAAAACATGGCCAATGCGGTGAAGAAGATTTCCGTGCAGCGCGGCTATGACGTGACGGGCTATCTCCTCAACTGCTTCGGCGGCGCGGGCGGCCAGCATGCCTGCCTCGTAGCCGACGCGCTTGGCATGGAAGCGGTGCTCATCCATCCCATGTCGGGCCTGCTGTCGGCCTATGGCATCGGGCTTGCGACCGTGTTCGCCTCGCGCCAGCAGGCGCTGATGAAAGCCTTTTCGGAAAGCTCGCTGGACGCCATCGAAGCGCTTTCGGGCTCGCTGCGCGAAGAGGTGCGCGAAGAGCTTGCCGATCAGGGCATTACCGGCGACAAGATCGCCTGGGCCACCAAGCTCGAAATCCGCTATGAGGGCACCGACACGACACTGCCCATTGCCTTTGACGGATCGCTTGAGGCCGCCAGGGGCCGCCTTCGAGGCAGCGCACAAGGCGCAGTTCGGCTTCGTTTATGACGACAAGCCGATGGTGGTGGAAGCCGTCAGCGTCGAGGGACTTGACGCCGGGGATGGCCGCCCCGTTGAGCAGGAGCAGGCAACCAGCGACGCCATGCCCGCCCCCGGCGAAAAGCGCGCGATCTTCTGTGACGGTGCATGGCACGATGCCGGCATCTACCGGCGCGAAACGCTTTCGCGCGGTGCGAAAATCAACGGCCCTGCCCTCATCATCGAGGCCAACCAGACGGTTGTCGTGGAGCCCGGCTGGCAGGCCGAGATCACCGCGCTCGACCACATCCTGATGCGGCGCGTGGAAAAGAAGGCCCGCATGGCAGCCCTCGGCACCGAGGCCGATCCGGTAATGCTGGAGGTCTTCAACAATCTGTTCATGTCGATCGCCGAGCAGATGGGCGTGACGCTGCAGAACACCGCCTATTCGGTGAACATCAAGGAGCGGCTCGACTTCTCCTGCGCGGTTTTCGACCAGAACGGCGCGCTGGTGGCAAACGCCCCGCACATGCCGGTGCATCTGGGCTCCATGGACCGCTCGGTGGGAACCGTCATCCGCCTGAACAAGGGCAATATCCGCCCCGGCGACGTGTTCGCGCTGAACGCGCCTTACAATGGCGGCACGCATCTGCCCGACATCACGGTCGTCACGCCCGTGTTTGACGATCACGGCGAGAACATTCTGTTCTACACCGCCTCGCGCGGCCACCATGCCGATGTCGGCGGCACAGCACCCGGCTCCATGACACCGCTGGCGACCACGGTGGATGAGGAAGGCGTGCTGTTCGACAATTTCTGCCTCGTCGAAGGCGGCAGGTTCCGCGAAGAGGAACTGCACACGCTTCTGACCGACCACCCCTACCCCGCACGCAACCCGCACCAGAACATCGCCGATCTGAAGGCGCAGATTGCCGCCAACGAAAAGGGCGTGGCGGAACTGCGCAAGATGATCGACCAGTTCGGTCTGGACGTGGTGCAGGCCTATATGGGCCATGTGCAGGACAATGCGGCGGAAGCCGTGCGCCGCGTGCTCGAACGCCTGCCGGACGCATCGGAATATGAATATCCGACCGACACGGGCCAGGTGATCAAGGTGAAGATCACCGTCGACCGCGAGAAGCGCGAGGCGACCGTCGACTTCACCGGCACGTCAAACGTTCAGAAGAACAATTTCAACGCGCCCGAACCGGTGACCCGTGCTGCCGTGCTCTATGCCTTCCGCGTCATGGTGGAAGGACAGATCCCGATGAATGCGGGCTGCCTGCGGCCAATCAACATCGTGATCCCCGAAGGCTGCATGCTGCGCCCCTCCTATCCGGCGGCAGTGGTGGCCGGCAATGTGGAGACGTCCCAGCACGTCACCAACGCGCTGTTCGGCGCTATGAAGGCGATCGCCAACAGCCAGGGCACGATGAACAACCTGACCTTCGGCAACGACGCGTATCAGTATTATGAGACCATCTGCTCCGGCTCGCCGGCTGGCCACATGAATGACGGGCGCGGTTTTGACGGTGCGTCGGGCGTTCATGTCCACATGACCAATTCACGCCTGACGGACCCTGAAATCCTCGAACTGCGTTTCCCGGTTCTGCTTGAGGACTTCCACATCCGCGAGGGTTCCGGCGGCAAGGGCAAGTGGAATGCTGGCGACGGCACGCGCCGCACCATCCGCTTCCTCGAAACCATGGAATGCGCCATTCTCTCTTCCCACCGCACCCTGCCGCCACGCGGCGTGGAGGGCGGCGGAAACGGCGAAATGGGCAAGACCGAGGTGCGCCGCAAGGACGGTCTTGTCGAAACGCTCAAGGGCTGCGACCAGACGGTGATCGAGGCCGGTGAAGCGGTGATCGTCACCACGCCCACCGCCGGTGGGTTCGGCAGGGCGTAGAGCGCTCGGCACTGCGGGCGGGGAATATTCCCCGCCTTTAACAGCCCCGTCACACTCGGTCATTCAGCGTTCACGCGCCTGTCATGGAAGCGCAGTAGCCCCTCAACAAAAGATTGAGGGAAGAGACCCATGACAGATCTTTCAGCCGGCACCGGCCTTTCCACCCGCCGCCATCTCGGCAAGGCGGTCTATCAGAACAGGGCCACCACGCGCGCAGGCCTTTCCGAACGCCTCTTCGCCCTCCTTTTCTCGGGCCTCGTCTACCCGCAGATCTGGGAAGACCCCGATGTGGACATCGCGGCGATGGAACTCGATGAGAGCCATCGCATCGTCACCATCGCGTCGGGCGGCTGCAATGTGCTGGCCTATCTCACCCGCCAGCCGGCGAAGATCGACGCCGTGGACCTGAACGCCGCCCATGTGGCGCTCAACCGGTTGAAGCTCACTGCGTTCAAGACACTGCCTGCTCATGGCGATCTGCTGCGTTTTTTCGGCGCGACCAACCAGCGCTCCAACAGCGAAGCCTATCGCCGCTTCATTGCGCCAGCGCTGGATGCCCAGTCCCGGCGACACTGGGAAAAGCGCGGGCCGCTTGGCCGCCCGCGCATCAACGCCTTCACGCGCAATTTCTACCGCAAGGGCCTGCTCGGCTTCTTCATCGCCGCCGGTCACACCGTCGCAAAGTTCTATGGCGTGAACCCGGCCGACATCATGAAGTCGCGCTCGCTCCGCGATCAGCGCATCTTCTTTGACGAGCAGTTACGCCCGCTGTTCGACCGTGCGCTTGTGCGCTGGGCCACCTCGCGCAAGGCATCGCTGTTTGGTCTCGGGATCCCGCCAGCACAGTATGACTCGCTCATCACGGCGGGTGACGGCACCATGGCGGACGTGCTGTCGAGCCGTTTGGAAAAGCTCGCCTGCCATTTTCCGCTCAAGGAAAACTATTTCGCCTGGCAGGCCTTCGCCCGCCATTATCCCGCGCAGGGCGAGGCAACCCTGCCCGCCTATCTGGAGCGCAGGAACTTCGAAACGATCCGCGCTGCGGTGGACAATGTGACGGTGCACCACGCGAACCTGATGGATGTGCTCGGCAAAAAGCCGGCACAGAGCGTGGACCGCTACGTTCTGCTCGACGCGCAGGACTGGATGAACGACGATCAGCTCAACGCGCTGTGGAGCGAGATCACCCGCACGGCAGCACCTGGCGCGCGCGTCATCTTCCGCACCGCCGCAGCGCCGAGCCTTTTGCCGGGCCGCGTGAACGACAATATCCTGAACCACTGGCGCTATGAGAAGGTCCGCTCGCGTGAGCTCCTGGCCAATGACCGCTCGGCAATCTATGGCGGGTTCCACCTTTACGTTAAAGCCGGCTGAGTATGGTCATGCCGCAGACTGCCGCGCATGCAGGCCTGATGGACGGCGTCTATCGCCGCCAGCGCCATATCTACGATTTGACGCGCAAATATTATCTGCTTGGGCGCGACAGCCTCATCCGCGATCTCAAGGTGCCGGAAGGCGGCGCGGTGCTGGAACTCGGCTGCGGCACCGGGCGCAACCTGGCGCTTGTTTCGCAACATTATCGGAAAGCACGGCTCTTCGGCCTCGACATCTCGCAGGCGATGCTTGCCACGGCACGGCGGCGCATGGAGCGCGAGGGGATCGATGCCCGACTGGCCAAAGGCGATGCATCGTCCTTCGATGCCGAGGCGTTGTTCGGACAGGCCCGCTTCGAGCGGGTTTTCATCTCCTATTCGCTGTCGATGATCCCGCCATGGCGCGAGACCATTGCAGCCGGGCTCGACTGCGTCGCGCCCGGCGGCTCGCTGCACATTGTGGATTTCGGCCGGCAGGAGCGGCTGCCGGGCTGGTTTCGCGCAGGACTGCGGCGCTGGCTTGCGGCCTTCCACGTGACGCCGCGTGATTCACTGCGTGAAGCGCTGGAATCGGAATGCGAGAAACGGGGCGCAAGCCTGCGTTTCGATTCGTCTTTTCGCGGTTACGCCGTGCAGGCGATTGTGGAACTGCCCGCAGCAGACGAGATACTGTTGCAGTAACGTGGTGCGTGGTTCGACAAGCTCACCATGAGGGAGGTGATTGGCTGTGCGACTCGTGAGCAAGGGGGGGAACCGATCTTCACCGCGAAGCTCCACGTCCCTGATGGTGAGCTTGTCGAACCACGCACCACTCCACCCTATTCCATCTTCCCCGGTAATTTCGCCAGAGCCTCGATCAGCGCCTGCGGCTTGTAGCCGAGGCGCGAGGGCGTGAGGCCCATGCGCACCACCACCATGCGCAAAGACGGGATGACCGTGATGGTCTGACCGTCATGACCGAGCATCCAGAATGCATCGGCTGGCAGGTCGAACCCCTCGTCTTCCGGAACGCCGCGCGGCGTGTTGGCGCGGGGGCCGTGCAACCAGACATGACGGCCATACTCACCTCCGGAAGCTTTTGTAGGGGTACGCATCCACCGCACCCACCCTTCCGGCAGAATGCGTTCATCCTTCCACACCCCGTCCTGAAGGAGAAGCTGACCGAACTTCGCCCAGTCGCGCGCAGACGCATAGAGGTTAGAGGAACCGACATAGGTGCCGCGCGTATCTGTTTCGAAGACCGCGCTATCCATGCCTAGCGGACCGAACAGGGCGTCATAGGGCCAGACCAGCGCATCCTGCGGCGCCTTGAACGTGTCCTGCCACACACGCGACAGGAGGACGCTGGTGCCACTCGAATAGTTGAAAACCTCGCCCCTGGGCGCTTCCAGCGGCTGCCCGGCTACAAACGCCGGCATGTCCGTCTCCAGATAGAGCATGCGCGTGACATCGCTCACATCGCCGTAATCCTCGTTGAAGTAGAGACCACTCTCCATTCCAAGAAGATCGGCGACGGTGATCCTGGAGCGTTCATCATTCGCCCATTCGGGGAAGAGGTTGCTGTCTTCGACGGATAATCGGCCAGCCTTGACCCGGGTACCAATGAGAGCTGCAGTGACGGTCTTGGTCAGCGACCAGCCGATAAGGGGCTGGTCGTAGTGAGCCACATCCTCTCCGAAGCGTTCCCCGATGATGCGGCCATCCCGCACGACGACAACGGCGCGCATGCCAGGGCCGGTGAGGGCGGGATCATCGAGCAACTCGGCCACCAAGGGATAGTTGTCAACGTCGATCCTAACCCCATCCGGCCACAAATCCATGCTCCTTGGAGCGGGTTCAACTCCCTGAAAACGGATGCCGAGCGCAGCTTTCACATCACCATCGGGCACTACGGCGCAGCCGGTCGTCCCCCGATAGACGGCAAGCCCGTTGCCAAAGACACCGAAGAGGCCGGTGTGGACGGTTGCGTCGGTCGGATCCACACGGAAGCGCATGAGTTTCAGAAGCGGATGTCCGGGGGCCTGCACATCACGCTCAAGTACCGTCTGTGCGTCGCGCCCGGCGACAAACACATTGGAACAGATGATCTTGGCCGCGTAGTTGGAGCCGACACGAGTGAGGGCTGGTGGTGCGACGTAAAGCCAGAACGCTGCTCCAGCGGTGGCCGCGATAAGTATAAGCGAAAACGATAATAATAAGAGCCTGAAACCGGTGCGCATTCTGACCTGCTCCCTCTCACTCGTAACGGCCGCACGGCTCATCCCGTGGTGACTGGGCCGACAAGTTCGCCTATTTCTACTGACAATGCCTCACTCATATGATTCGCACCCTGAGGAGCCCAGCTCATCATGCGTCGATTGATGATCGCCAGTCTATTCGCCTTGCTCGCCGGCTGCTCAACCGTCAACTACGATTTTTCCGACGTTGCTCCTACGGTGCAGCCTGCCGCGACAAACAGTGGCCGGGTGGTGCGCTTCGCCGACTCCGATCCGCACGAATGGGAAGGCGGTGCACCCTGGCATTATGCGGTGCACGGGACGGATGTGGCCAAATATCAGGCCGATATCGACTGGAAGAAAGTTGCCAGCAACAATATCTCCTTCGCTTTCATCAAGGCCACCGAAGGCGGTGACATGGTGGACGAGTATTTTGCGCGCAACTGGCGCGCAGCAAAGGCCGCGGGTGTTCCGCGTGGAGCCTATCATTTCTTCTATCACTGCCGCCCGGCCATCGAACAGGCGCGCTGGTTCATCAAGAATGTACCCCGGGATCCTTCCGCGCTACCGCCCGTTCTGGACATGGAGTGGACACCCTTTTCGCCCACCTGCACCCTTCGCCCGCCGGCTGAAAAAGTGCGCGAACAGATGCGGATTTTTCTCAACGCGGTAGAGCAGCATTATGGCAAGCGGCCCATCATCTACACCTCGATCGACTTCTTCGATGACAATAATCTGAGCAGCTTCAAGGGCTATCCCTTCTGGCTGCGCTCGGTGGCCGGCCATCCTGATGACAAATATTCGAACCATCCATGGGTCTTCTGGCAATATACGGGCACGGGAGTGATCCCGGGGATCGAGGGAAAGGCCGACATCAACGTGTTCAACGGAAACAACAGGGCCTGGCAAAACTGGCTCAGGGCCAATGCCAGCTGATCACCGAACAGACCTTTTCGCCCTCCAAACAAGGAGCTGACACATGCGCAGAAAATCCATCGCGCTCGGAGTGCTATTTGCCCTGAGCCTAACCGGAACCGCCGCAGCGCAGAAGTGCGGCGGCGACTTCAAAGCCTGGCGTGATGGTGTGCGGCGGGAAGCGGCGGCCGCTGGCATCGGCGAAGGCGGACTTTCTGCGCTGGACCGCGCCGGTATCGACAAGAAGGTTCTGCAACGGGACCGCGCGCAGGGTGTCTTCAACCAGACCTTTGCTGAATTCGCCAATCGAATGATCAACAGCTACCGGCTGAAAAACGGTGCAGCCAACCTCCAGAAATATTCAAGCACGTTCAAGAGGGCAGAAAACGAGTTTGGTATTCCGGGCCCGGTGATCGCATCCTTCTGGGCGCTGGAGACGGATTTTGGTGCCGTGCAGGGTGATTTTTCCACGCTCAATGCCCTTACCACGCTGGCGCATGACTGCCGACGGCCAGAACTCTTTCGCCCGCAGCTGATCGCCCTTCTAAGGCTCATCGATCAGGGCTGGGTGCCTGCCAGTGTTACCGGTGCCTGGGCGGGAGAAATCGGCCAGATGCAAATGCTGCCTTCCGACTACCTAACCAAGGGTGTGGACGGGGACGGCGATGGCAGGGTGGATCTGAAGGGGAGTTCGCCCGATGCCATTCTGACGGCTGCAAAAAACCTCCAGTCTCTGGACTGGAAACCCGGCGAACCCTGGATGGAAGAAGTTCGTGTTCCGGCCCAGATGGCGTGGGAAAAAACTGGCCGTGTCAACAAGCTGCCACGCTCGGAATGGGCGGCAATGGGTGTGACACGTCGTGATGGCAGCCCGCTACCTTCCGACAGGATGCCAACAGGCCTGGTGCTTCCGATGGGGCACAAGGGCCCGGCTTTTCTGGTCTACGACAATTACGACATCTATCTGGAATGGAACAAATCTCTGATCTACACACTCACGGCCGCGCATCTGGCCACGCGTCTCGATGGCGCACCGCGTTTCGATGTGCGATCTCCCGAGCAGGGGCTTGCGCCCGAAACGATGAAGCAATTGCAGCGCAAGCTTGAACAGCGGGGTCATGATGTGGGCGGGGTCGACGGCATACTGGGTGCCGGCACGCGCGAGGCCGTTCGCCAGGAACAACTGCGCCTTGGCCTGCCTGCCGACGGATGGCCGACACCGACGCTGTTTTCCAACCTTTAGGCTCTTGCTCCAGACGCCCCGGCAGCCGCTTCTTCACCAGCTCGCCGGGGTTTTTCTTCCGCCATTTCGGCTGCGGCCGTCGCCTCGGCGGCTTCCTTTTCCGTCTTTTCCTCTTTCTTCCGAGCAGCCTTCGTTGCCCTTTCAAGCGCACGGCGGGCGCGCCATTTGCGCAGGATCATACGGCCTGCGCGATAACGGGCACGCACCCACCAGAGCCCCTCACCGACATTCCCGATCTCATCGGCATAGGCTTCTGAAAGCGCCTCGCGATAGGAGGAAAAGCCCTTGGCTGCGACATCTTCGATGCGGCGCATGACCGACATCCAGGCAGGCGAGAACAGAAGCGAGATTGCGGTGACGGCGATCGCGAGACGATAGCTGTCCTGCCCCAGCGCGCCCGCCGACAGGCCGGCCGCCGCCAGGACGAAGGAAAACTCGCCGATCTGCGCCATGGAAAGACCGCCAATCAGCGCCGTGTTGCGGTCATGCCCGGTGGCACGCAGCAGAAAAACGTTGAGCAGCGTCTTGGCCGCGATGACGAGGAGCGCGGCTCCCAGCACCATCCAGAGATTGTTCCAGATATAGCTCAAATCGAACAACAGACCGATGGACAGGAAGAAGATCACGACGAGGATGCTCTGGATCGGCTCGATCACGGGAATGATGCGCGCGCGCAGGTTGGAATTGCCCACCAGAATGCCGGCAACGAAAGCACCATAGGCGGGCGAAAGACCGAGAAAACCCGAGAGAGCCGCCACACCGAAACAGACACCCAGCGCGCCAAGCGCCAGGATTTCGACATTGTCGGCAATCGCATCGGCAAAGGGTACGCGCAGCTTGCCGCGCCGCCCAAGCCACCACAGGAGCCAGCCGAGAAAACCGACCGCCAGTGCCACTTTTGCAGCGATGGCAACGAGGCTGGTATCCGCGCCACCCAGCGCGGAGACGATGATGAGCATCGGCACAACGGCGATATCCTGTGCGATGAGAACCGCTATGGCGATGCGCCCTGCATCGCCGCGCAGTTCATCCATGTCGTCGAGCATTTTCATGGCGACGACCGTGCTGGAAATGCCGATGATGAAGCCGAAGATGATCCCTTCGGCCACGCCTGTCCCGGCCATCCACGCGATCGAAAGACCGATGGCCAGCGCCACCGAAAGCTGCCCAAAGGCCACGAGCACAGCAGGTCTGAGGCTCATGATGAAGGCTCTGAGCGAGAGCTCCATGCCAATGAAGAAGAGCAGCATCAAGACGCCCATCTCGGCAAGCGCGGTGACACTTTCGGAATTGCCGATCAGGCCAAAACCGGTTGGCCCCATGAGAACGCCGGCCAGAATGAACCCCACCAGTGGCGGCTGTTTGAGGCGCATCAGGCCGAGCCCGAGCGCAATGGCCACCAGGAGGACAAAGGCGACCTCCGTCAATGGAAAGGCATGTGCTTCCGCTTCCAAGGTCAGGTTTCCTTCCCTTTTGCTGCCGATCAGTCCGCCATGGTTTCGAGGCTGGCAAAGCCTTCCGGTGCGGAGCCCGCATCAAAAGGTGTTTTCACCTCGACGAACGTATCGGGATAAAACCCGTTGAAGCGGGTTCTTAGCGACAGGGAATAGGCGCCAATATGGCCGATCTCGATCCAGTCGCCGGTATCCACCGTTTCCGGCAACCAGAAAGGCCGCGAGAGGATATCCACGGAATCGCAGGTCGCCCCGCAAACCTTGAACGGCACCAGCTTTTCAGGATCGCCATTGCGATTGCGGATCGCGGGATCGGGTATGAAACGGGCCGGGAGGGTGATCTTTCCTGTCCATGAATCGGAGAGCGAGGCCCAGATCCCGTCATTGATGTAGAGCCGGCGGCCCTTGCGCAGGAGAACGCGCACGATCAGCGAAAAGGCGCGCGCGACGATGACGCGGCCGGGCTCCGCCACGAGCGGCATATCGTCAAAACCCCACTCCACGATATCGGCCCGCAGCCGCGCCATGATCTCGTCAAGGCTTGGCATCTCGGGCTTCTTGCGGTTGGGATCGTGGCCATACTCCGCCGGGAAACCGCCTCCCACGTCGAGCGCGGCAAGCTCGACGCCTGCCCTGCCCCGCACCCAGTCTGCCGAGGCAAGCGCACGCTCATAGGTGTCCGGATCCTGGATCTGAGACCCCACATGGAAACACAGGCCGAGCTTATAGCCGTGCCGGTCCAGTCGGCGCAAAAGCTCGACCGCCTGCGCGGGACCCGCGCCGAATTTCTTCGACAATTCGTAGGCCGCATGGCCCTTGGTCTGAATGCGCACGAAAACGGTGAGTGAACCGGGGTCGATGTCGAGCGCCCGAACCACGCGGATCAGTTTCGTCACCTCATCCTCGTGATCAACCACGATGACGCGGATGCCATATTCCTCAAGTGCGAGCCGAATGTCCGACTGCGCCTTGACCGGATGCATGTAAAGCATCTCGGCGTTGGGTGCGACGGAGCGTACGGCTGCGAACTCTGCCGGAGACGCCACATCAAAGGCTTCGACACCGGCCTCGGCCAGCGTTTTTAAAACGAGCTTCTCACCATTGGTTTTCACCGCATAGGCTGTCTTGCCGGGAAACTGCCCCATGAAATCGCGTGCATCGGCTTTCAACACTTCGGGCCGGAAGCAGTAGACCGGATCATCGGGACGTAGCTTGAGGGCAGCGTCTCGGGCGGTCTCAAAAATCTGCATGGGCAGCTCCTGGTTCGGATGAACGCAAAGGACGGAAGGGAAGCGTAGTGGATTTGCCGTTCATGTAAACGCTCCACCCGGACGTTCGCGGCGGAAATTGCAGCCGGGCAGGTTTCGGGTGGGCGCTCCCCTCCTCATTAATTAATGCGCTGGACACATGAACGATCCCGAATTGAGAGTCCCGCAATGACCGCACAGGCACCCGCCCAGACAAACGCGCCTCAGATGTCTGCCCGGAACTGGGGGCTTCTCCTGCTGCTTGGCGCTGTGTGGGGCGGCTCTTACTTCTTCGCCCGTGTCGCGGTCAGCGAAATGCCGCCGCTCATGCTGGTCATGTTTCGCGTGTCGATTGCCGCGCTTGTCCTTCAGGCATTCCTTGCCGTTCGCGGACCGTCTTTTCGCATTGCCTTGCCGCTCGCCGGCAGTTTTTTCGTGCTGGCCCTCCTGAACAACGTCATTCCCTTTTCACTGATATTCATGGGCCAGACCAAGGTGGGTGCGGGGCTTGCTTCAGTGCTGAACGCCACGACGCCATTCTGGACCGCGATCCTCGCCAACATGCTCACCACCGATGAAAAACTAACCCCGGTGAAGCTGACCGGCATCGCA
The DNA here is from genome assembly GCF_040819555.1 of Nitratireductor sp. GISD-1A_MAKvit. GTDB lineage: Bacteria > Pseudomonadota > Alphaproteobacteria > Rhizobiales > Rhizobiaceae > Nitratireductor. The sequence continues at coordinate 1,723,775 of NZ_CP161920.1, read as the reverse complement.
TTCGGCATTGCAGGCACGGGCGTGATGATCGGCCCGGGTCTCCTCAACGGGCTGGGCGGCCCACTCTGGGCGAAGCTCGCCATGATCGGAGGGGCCATCTCCTATGGTCTCGCCTTCATCCATGGGCGTCGCTTTCGCGGCGTTCCCCCAACCGTCGTCGCCACGGGGCAGCTCACCGCCTCCACCATCATCATGATTCCGCTGGTGCTCACACTCTACGGACCGGAAAACCTGTTCAGCTTTTCCGATAACATCTGGGCCGCGGTCATCGGACTTGCCGTTCTGTCAACGGCGTTTGCCTATCTGATCTATTTCCGGGTGCTGGCAAACGCTGGCGCTACCAATGCATCGCTCGTTACCTTTCTCAATCCCGTAAGCGCCATCCTTCTGGGAAGTCTTCTTCTGGGTGAACGACTGGCTTTCTTCGAAATCGGAGGAATGGTGCTGATCGCCACCGGACTGCTCATCATCGACGGGCGGGTTCTTGCGCGCATCCGTTAACACAAAGTGAATCGGCCCGAATGCCCAATGAATTCAAACGCACGCGGCATTGAAAGGTGGTTTTTTTCACAAACTTGCCGCAGCGCAGCATAAAATCCGCTTGCCGGATGCCGGTCCATCCATAGAATCCGACCCATAAATTAGCAGAGGAGGCTATGCCATGGGACTGACACGGCCTGTGAATGCACTGATGATTTGTGCGGCATTCGTGTTCATCGGCGCCCTGGTAATGGGCGTTTTGCCGTAAACGCATAACCGGAACAGCCACCTCAAAGGCAGCGGATCCGGAATTTGTTAATACCATACGAAAAGGGCCGGTCGTTCCGGCCCTTATTTTCATACAGCAGCAGGATTTCATGCGGCGGCAGGTTGCTCCACCTTCGTGCCGGTATGCGGCCGAATGCCGATCATGTGGCAGACCGCGTAGACTAGATCGGCCCGGTTCATTGTGTAGAAATGAAAATCGTCAATGCCGCGTTCCATGAGGTCGAGCACCTGTTCGGCAGCGACGGCCGAAGCCACAAGCGCGTGAATCTGTGGCTCGTCTTCCAGCCCGGCGAACCGTTCAGCAAGCCAAGCAGGGATGCTTGCGCCGCAACGCCCCGCAAAATTGGCGACCTGCTTGAAATTGTGTATCGGCAGGACACCTGGAACAATCGGGATGTAAATGCCGGCACGACGCGCGCGCTCGACATAGCGCTCATAAAGATCGTTGTCGAAGAAGAACTGCGTGATGGCGCGCGTGGCACCATTGTCGACCTTGCGCTTCAGCATGTCGATATCGGTCGCAAAGTCCGGGCTCTCCGGATGTTTCTCGGGATAGGCGGAAACGGAAATGTCGAAATCGCCCTGACGTTTCATCGCACCGACCAGCTCGGCGCCATTGGCATAGCCGTTGGGATGAGGCCGATAGGCAGCACCGACACCGGCACTCGGATCGCCGCGCAGGGCCACAAAGCGCTTAACGCCCATATCCACGAACTCGCCCACCACCTGGTCGACATCTTCACGCGATGCATCCACGCAGGTCATGTGCGCAGCCGGCGTGAGCCGCGTTTCCTCCAGAATGCGCCTTACCGTGCGCGCCGTACGCTCGCGTGTGGAGCCGCCGGCACCATAGGTGACGGAGACGAAGGACGGGGAAAGCGGCTCAAGCCGTTTCACCGTCTCCCACAGACGCGCCTCCATGGCATCCGTCTTCGGTGGGAAGAACTCGAACGACACACGGAGCTTGCCGGCCGCATCGGGCTGGCGGGAAAAACGCTGTTGCGGCATCAAGCCGTCTCCTTTTGAGCAAATGACGGCACTGCGCCGTCAGCAATCTGCATGCGCCGGTCGCGGGCAAGCCAGAGCTTGACCGTAAGGCCTTTTCCAGCCTCACCCTGCGGCGCAAATTCAAGTGTTTCGGTGAGGTCGAGCTCGGCCTCTTCGAGCCATTCGGCAATCTGGCCATCGGCCAGTCCAAGACGCATATGAGCATGCTCTTCACGCAGGAACTCATGCTCATGCGGCGCGAAATCAACGATCACCAGCCGCCCACCCGGCCGTAAGAGCCGGGCGGCTTCGCGTATGGCAATGCCTGGCCGGTCGATATAGTGCAGGACCTGATGGATGGTCACCAGATCATGGGCATCTCGCTCGAGCTGCGGGGCGGAAATATCGCCAAGCCGAACCTGCGCATGGCCAATGCCGGCGCGGTCGAGATTGGAGCGGGCGACCGCCAGCATCTCACGCGAGAGGTCGATCCCGACGGCGCGTTGATAGAGAGGCGCAAAAAGCTCCAGCATCCGCCCCGTGCCAGTGCCAAGATCGACCATGGACTGAAACGGCCGCGCGCCGATCAGTTGCAAAAGCTCTTCCTCGACCGCCTTGTCGGGCACGTGGAGTGAGCGAATCTGGTCCCAACTGGCCGCATTTTGTGAAAAATACTCCGCCGCCCGCTCTTCACGGCGGCGCTTGATGGCGCCGAGGCGCTCCAGATCGCGCTCGATGACCGGATCAGCCTGATCCAGCCTGCCAACCACACCGTCGACAAACTCGCGCGCTGCCTCGGCATCGGAGAGACGGAAATAGGCCCAGGACCCTTCCTGATAGCGAACAATGAGCTGGGCTTCCAGAAGAAGCTTGAGATGGCGGGAAACACGCGGCTGCGACTGACCGAGGATTTCGGTCAGGTCGGTCACCGTCAGGTCCCCCTGCGACAAAAGCACAAGGATGCGCAGGCGGCTGGTTTCTGCCGCCGCTTTCAACGTGTCGACCATCTGGTCGAGTTGAATTGCCGGACGCATGAGCATGCGCTTCTCCCAATAGATATAAAGATATGTTTATATCGTTTCGACTTGCTTGGCAAGATGACACGGTCCAGTGTGCACAACGCACCAAAACGCGCAGCATCCACACAAAACAAGGGTTTCAGGAATGAAGCGGGCCTCCACCGGACGGCGCAAATCGGTCGACAAGGCGTTGACGCTTCTGATTCCCTGGGCGCCCATGGCCGATGCCGAGGCGATCCGCGATAAGGCCAGTGACCGCAAGCTGCGCACCCTGCCGCCAGCCATCGCGGTGTGGCTCGCCACGATCACCCATATACGACATGAGCATACGGATTATGATCAGATGCTCGAAGACGGCTACGACCGGGACGCGGCGCGGCATTTCATCGTCGACGACATCAACACGGTTCTGACGCGCTGGCGCGCTACACGTCTGCTCGATCCGGAAGAAGAGGACGGGCTGGAAGCCCGGCAGGATTAATGCGGCAGAGCGCTACATCATCCTGAGCAGTGCACCGCCGATGGAATAACCCGCACCGAACGCGCAAAGCAGCCCATGCTCGCCGGGTTGCATGTCCCGGTGCGTCTCTTCCAGCGCGATGATGGCTCCAGCGGCTGCCGTATTTCCCAGCCGGTCGAGCACGGTTGGCGCGCGGTCCTGTCCCACCTCGCCGCCGAAGGCCAGCTTGAGGATCATGGCGTTCATACGCGCATTGGCCTGATGCAGCCAGAAGCGACGCATCGTGTGGGGCGTGTGGCCGTGCTCTGCCAGAAAGTCGACAATGAACTTGTGGCCGGCAACGGTCACATCCTTGAAGACCTTGTTGCCATTCTGCTTGATGAGATTGCCTTCCATGGCGAGATAGGACGGATCGTCCTGTGCCAGGCGGCTCATGAAGCCGAAATTCGTACGGATGTTGTTGGAAAACTGGGTCCAGCTGCGCGTGTCGACGATCTCGAAACGACCGGGGCGCTCTTCGCTCGCGCCCAGCGCCTCGATGAGGACGGCCACCGAGGCGTCACCGAAGATGAAATGGGTCTGCCGGTCGCGGAAATTCAGATGCGCGGTGATGAGTTCCGGCGTGACGACAAGCACACGGCGATGTGCACCGGAGCGCACGAGATTGGTGGCCACATGCAGGCCGGCGAGCGCCGAGGAGCAGCCAAGCCCAAGGTCGAAGCCCGCACCGCTCGTCCCCAGCGCTTTCTGGATTTCGATGGCGATGGCCGGATAGGGCCGCTGATGATGGGCGGACGCACAGATGACGAGATCGACATCGCGCGCCTCGACACCGGCATGGGCGAGCGCCTTGCGCGCTGCGGCAACGCCAAACTCGGCCATGACGGAAAGCTCGTCATCAGCCCGGGCGGGAATGTTGGGCGCCATACGGGCAGGATCAAGAATGCCCTCGCGCTCATAGACATGACGACGCTTGATGCCGGAGGCATTCTCGATGAAATCCGCGTCGGACTTTGCCAGAGGCGGCAGTCCTCTCGCCTCGCGCTGCGGGTTCTCCGTGTCGACCCAGGCATTGAAGCTTTCGACCAACTCTTCATTCGAGATCGATTCTTCGGGGATTTCCACGCCAACCCCGCCAACGCAGACGCGCGTCATGGCGTTCGAATGGTGCGGTGCAAAATCTGAAGCTTCTGTCTCGCCGGTGCGCAACATGGTCCGTGCCTGTGTTTGCCTTCTGGGGCGGATTTCCGATCAACCGCCATGGTGTCCTGGAAACACGCTTGCGGACGTTCACGATCCGATTTTCACTGATTCACTCAAACAGAGTCTAAATGTCAAAAAGATGAAGGGGCCGAAGCCCCCTCACGCATATTCTACTGACCAAGTCTCGCCTGTCTACCGCGTCAGGCGCTTGTAGGTCACGCGCTTCGGATTGACGCTGTCAGGGCCGAGGCGGCGGATCTTGTCCTGCTCGTAATCCTCAAAATTGCCCTCGAACCATTCCACGTGGCTGTCGCCTTCGAAGGCGAGGATGTGCGTGGCCAGGCGGTCGAGGAACATGCGGTCATGCGAGATGATAACGGCGCAGCCGGCGAAGCTTTCCAGCGCATCTTCGAGCGCTGCCAGCGTCTCGGTGTCAAGGTCGTTGGTCGGTTCGTCGAGCAGCAGAACGTTGCCGCCTTCCTTGAGCAGCTTGGCCATGTGAACGCGGTTGCGCTGACCACCGGAGAGCGATCCGACCTTTTGCTGCTGGTCGCCGCCCTTGAAGTTGAAGGACGAGCAATAGGCGCGGCTGTTCACCTCGTGGGCGCCAAGCTTGATGATGTCATTGCCGCCGGAAATCTCTTCCCAGACCGTCTTGTCGGGATCGAGCGAATCGCGGCTCTGGTCGACATAGCCGAGCTTGACGGTTTCGCCGACACGGATTTCGCCGGCGTCCGGCTTCTCCTGACCGGTGATCATGCGGAAGAGCGTGGTCTTACCAGCACCGTTGGCACCGATGACGCCGACAATGCCGCCGGGCGGCAGCTTGAACTCGAGATTGTCGATCAGAAGGCGGTCGCCATAGCCCTTGGTAAGCCCTTCGGCCTCGATGACAACATTGCCGAGCCGCTCGCCGGCGGGAATGATGATCTGCGCGTCGCCGGGTCGACGGTCGGCGGCCGACTGCACCAGTTCGTCATAGGCGCGGATACGGGCCTTGGACTTGGCCTGACGGGCCTTGGGGCTGGCGGCCATCCACTCGCGCTCGCGCGCCAGCGCCTTCTCGCGGGCGGCTTCCTCGCGGCCCTCCTGCTGCATGCGCTTGGCCTTGGCTTCCAGATAGGCGGTGTAATTGCCCTCGTAGGGGATGCCCCGACCACGGTCGAGCTCGAGAATCCAGCCGGTGACATTGTCGAGGAAGTAGCGGTCGTGGGTGATGATCAGCACGGCGCCGGGATATTCGCGCAGGTGCTTTTCAAGCCATGCCGTCGTCTCGGCATCCAGATGGTTGGTCGGCTCGTCGAGGAGCAGGAGATCGGGCTGGCGCAGAAGAAGCTGGCACAGCGCCACGCGGCGCTTTTCACCGCCCGAAAGATGATCGATGGACGCATCACCCGGCGGGCAGCGCAGCGCCTCCATCGCCATTTCGACCTGACTTTCCAGATCCCAGAGGTTCTGGCTGTCGATCTTGTCCTGTAGCTCGGATGCCTCTTCCGCTGTTTCGTCGGAGTAGTTCATCATGAGTTCGTTGTAGCGGTCGAGGATCGCCTTTTTGGCGGCCACACCCTCCATCACATTGCCCATGACGTCGAGGGCCGGATCGAGCTGCGGCTCCTGGGGAAGGTAACCGCAGGTGGCACCTTCGGCGAGCCAGGCTTCGCCGGTGAATTCCTTGTCGAGGCCGGCCATGATCCTCAGAACGGTCGATTTACCCGCGCCGTTGGGACCGAGAATGCCGATCTTGGCATCGGGGTAGAAGGACAGATGAACGTTCTCCAGAACCTTCTTGGAGCCATAGGCCTTGCTGAGGCCGGACATGTGGTAAATGAATTGGCGTGCCATGTGGCTCGTCGCGCTCCGTCTCACTCGAATTGGGGGAACCTGTTGCGCAGCGTATGTAGGCCAAACGAAGCGACGGGGCAATCCGCCGCAAGGAGGGAAGATGGGCTTCGATGCTGAAACCCGCCTGACAACGCCAACCGGATCCGATCTGCACCTGTTGTCGCGCCGGGCGAGCAGTAAGGCGCGGGCTGCCGTGCAGATCAACCATGGCGTGGCAGAACATGCGGCCCGATACGCCCGGTTCGCAGAATTTCTGTCCGAAAACGGGTTCCACGTTTACGCGCATGACCATCGCGGCCATGGCAAGACCAGAGCACCGGGAGCACCGCTCGGCCATATCGGTCCGAAAGCGACGGCCGGAACGCTTCTGAAGGATGTGGAGGCCGTGCACAGACACATCACCAAGGAGCATACCGGTCTTCCAATCATCATTTTCGGCCACTCCATGGGCGGCATGATCGCGCTCAACTACGCGCTACGCAACGGCCACCGCCTTGCGGGTGCGGCAATCTGGAATGCGCCACTGGCGACACGGGCGGAGGCGCTTACCGGCAAGGCCGTGCTTGCATGGGAGCGTTTTCGCCTGGGCTCGGACGTTCCCTCGCGGCTTTTGCCGAAACTCACCTTCGCTGCCTGGGCGCGTGCCTTTCCCGACCGGCGCACCGATGCCGACTGGCTGTCGCGGGATCAGTGCGAAGTGGACAAATATATCGCAGACCCCCTCTCCGGCTGGGAAGCGTCCATCGGCATCTGGACAGCACTCTTCGACCTCAGTCTGAAGGCAGCCGATAGCGCGACGCTGGAGGCGGCCCGCAAGACATTGCCCATCATGCTTGTCGGCGGCAGCGAAGACCCGTCCACCAAAGGCGGAAAGATCGTGCGCAAGCTCGAAAACCGCCTGCGCGAAAACGGCTTTTCGAATCTGGAAACAAGGATCTACGACGGTTTCCGACACGAATCCCTCAACGAAACCGACCGAGAAAAGGCCATGGAAGATTTCGTCCGCTGGGCCGGAAAACTCATCAATTAATGCCAAAATAATGCGGTCTGCGCATCTGGAAGCAGGCTCCACCGTTTGCTACCTCAAAATGGCACAAGTTTTGGAGGGCTGCGGGCGATCATGAACAAGCCACCCCTGAAGGGCGTTCGCGTCATCGAACTGGCGCGCATTCTGGCCGGTCCCTGGGCGGGCCAGGTGCTGGCCGATCTGGGCGCCGATGTCATCAAGGTCGAAAACCCCAATGGCGGCGACGACACCCGCAAATGGGGACCGCCCTTCGTGGAAGGTGGTGACGGCGAGAACCTCTCCGCTGCCTATTACCATTCGTGCAACCGGGGCAAGCGCTCCATCGCGCTCGACTTCTCGCAGCCGGAAGAGGCGGAGAAGCTGAAAAAGCTGATCGCCACCGCCGACGTTCTGATCGAGAATTTCAAGCTGGGTGGCCTCAAAAAATACGGGCTCGACTATGAAAGCCTGAAGGCCATCAACCCGCGCCTCATCTATTGCTCCATCACAGGCTTTGGCCAGACCGGCCCCTATGCGCCACGCGCGGGCTACGATTTCATCATTCAGGGCATGTCGGGCCTGATGTCCATCACCGGCGCACCGGGCGGCGAGCCGCAGAAGGTGGGCGTGGCGGTGAGCGACATCTTCACCGGGCTCTACTCGGTGATCGCCATTCAGGCAGCGCTGCGCCACGCGGAGGCGACCGGCGAAGGCCAGCACATCGACATGGCGCTGCTCGACAGCCAGGTGGCGGTTCTCGCCAACCAGAACATGAACTTCCTGATTTCCGGCAACAGCCCGGTGCAGATGGGCAACGCGCATATGAACATCGCGCCCTATGAGGTGCTGCCGGTGAAGGACGGGCACATCATCCTTGCCGTGGGCAATGACGGTCAGTTCCAGCGCTTCTGCAAGATCGTCGGCCTTGACGACCTGCCCGAAGACGAACGCTTTGCAACCAACCCGGCGCGCGTAGCAAACCGCGCAGCGTTGCGCGAACGTATCGTCTCCACACTGGCGAACTGGGAAAAAGCGGACCTTCTGGGCAAATGCGACGCCAATGCGGTGCCGGCAAGCCCGATCAACACGATCGAGGAAATGTTCGACGACCCGCAGGTGAAGGCGCGCGGCATGCAGCTTTCCCTCGACGACGGTCACGGCACGGCGCTGCCCTCGGTACGCTCCCCCATAAACCTTTCACAGACACCGCTCGCCTTTGAGCGGCCAAGCCCGAGGCTTGGCGAACACACGGCAGAGATCCTGCGCGAAATCGGAGAAGACAGCGAATGAAGACCGGCGGCCAGCTCATTGTCGACAGCCTCGAAGCGAACGGCGTCGACCGCATTTTCAGCGTGCCGGGAGAAAGCTATCTGGCGGTGCTCGACGCGCTTCACGATTCGAAGATCCGCAATATCGTCTGCCGCCAGGAAGGCGGCGCGGCGATGATGGCGGACTGCCACGGACGGCTGAGCGGCCAGCCCGGCATCTGCTTCGTGACACGCGGCCCCGGTGCGACCAACGCCTCGCCCGGCATACACATCGCCATGCAGGATTCCACACCGATGATCCTGTTCATCGGTCAGGTGGCGAGCCACGCGCGTGAACGCGAGGCGTTTCAGGAGGTGGATTACCGCGCCTTTTTCGGCCCCATCGCCAAATGGGCGACCGAGATCGACGATGCGGCGCGGATCCCCGAAATCCTGACGCGCGCCTTTTCGGTCGCCACCTCCGGCCGCCCCGGCCCGGTGGTGATTTCGCTTCCCGAAGACATGCTGACCAGCGTGGCGGATGCGCCGGCGGCTTTGCCCTACACCCCAGTGGAGACGCGACCGGGCAACGCCGAGATGGAAGAGCTTGCCGCTCTCCTGAAAGACGCCAAGCGGCCCTTCGTCATTCTTGGCGGTTCGCGCTGGAACGAGAAGGCCGTGGCAAATTTCCAGAAGGCGGCGGAAGCCTGGGCCCTGCCCGTTGGCTGCTCGTTCCGCCGGCAGATGCTGTTCGACCATCTGCATCCCTCCTATGCCGGCGATGTGGGCATCGGCCCAAACCCGAAGCTCGCAGCCGCGATCAAGGAGGCCGACCTGGTGTTGCTTGTCGGCGGTCGGTTCAGCGAGATGCCCTCGTCCGATTACACGCTCATGAACAGCCCCTATCCCGACCAGAAACTGGTGCATGTGCACGCCGACGCCAATGAGCTTGGCCGTGTCTACCGCCCCAAGCTTGCCATCAACGCATCGTCGGCAGCCTTCGCCGAAGCGTTTGCCGCGCTCACGCCGGGTGACGCGCCATGGGCAGAAGAGACCGAGCGCCTGCATCAGGCCTATCTCGACTGGTCGACCCCGCCGAAGACCGGCCCCGGCGCGGTGCAGATGGGTCCGATCATGGAGTATCTGGAAAGCGTTCTGCCCGAAGATGCGATCTTCACCAATGGCGCCGGCAATTACGCCACCTGGGTGCACCGCTTTCACCGCTTCCGCCGCTTTGCTACGCAGGGCGCGCCGACTTCGGGCTCAATGGGCTATGGCACGCCGGCCGCGGTGGCCGCCAAGGCACTGTTCCCAGAGCGGCCCGTGCTCGCCTTTGCCGGCGATGGCTGCTTCATGATGAACGGCCAGGAGTTTGCCACTGCCGTACAGGAAAACCTGCCAATCATCGTGGTGGTGGTGAACAACGGTATCTACGGAACCATCCGCATGCATCAGGAGCGTGATTATCCCGGTCGCGTTTCCGGCACCTCGATCAACAACCCTGATTTCGCAGCCCTTGCCCGCGCCTATGGCGGCCATGGCGAAACCGTGGAGAAAACGGAAGAGTTTGCCGCAGCATTCGAGCGCGCGAAAACGAATGGGAAACCGGCGCTGATCGAGATCAAGCTCGACCCGGAAGCCATTACGCCGGCAAAGACGCTCACGGATATTCGCGAGAAGCGCTGAGATTGGTTGAATGCCGGGCCGTTCACGCCCGGATGGCGCTACCTAGTTGACCAGCGGCCATGGCAGCGTGTGGCTTCAGCTCAGCAGAAGAAACGGCAGAGGGATGCTCGTCCTGACGGAGATACAAGAGCCTCAGAATGACGCCCTCTGCGCCTTTAAACAGCACGCCAGGCAACAGCTACCAGCGTAAATCCCAGCCTGTGCCCACTGCTTCAAGCAGAAAGTTCCGGGTTGCAGCCTCGAATGCTTCCGGCCATTCGAGCCCCAACTCCTCCACAAGGCTGCGTGCCCTAGGAAAGAATGCGCGAGCGAACGCAAGATGTGCCTCTATCACCGCTTCACGCTGCGGGGGTGGAAAAGGCAAGGCATTCAGCATCTGCAATTCCTCCGCAGGCAGAAGCCTGCTCAAATGCAGCGCACCGCCGCGATCCGGCACTGTCACCTTTTCCAGAAGAAGACTTGTAAGAAGATCGCGCAAATGCCCCAACCCCTTGCCGGCGAGTAGAAAATACTCGCCGCGCCCCAGCCCGACATGCATCAACCCGAGAACGCGGATGAACTCGTTGACCAGATAGGAGACGCGTTGCGGATCAGGCGCGCGTAGGGGCAGCGCCTGCGGCAGGCTCTCATAAGCACCATCGCGATCAATAATGGGGCGCACCTGATTTCTGGCCCTGCGCGCAAAATCAGAAGGCCTGGTCAAGTACACATCGCAACGCACCCAACGCTCCGTTATCGCGTTCAAGAGCAGGATACCGTTACCAGAGCGACGGTTCCAGAAAACGACCGGCGCATAAGCTTCAACCGCTTTGCACCACGCACCTTCAAGTTCGTCGTGCGAGGAAGGATCAGCCAGAAGGATGAAATCGAGATCGCTGAAGGCATCGGCCTCACCACTGCCGAAACTGCCGCCTAGAAAGAGGCCGCGCATCGCATGATGGTCAGCAAGCGCCGCTGTCATATGACGGACCAGATCTTCTGCACCCATTGTGCCCTCCCAAAGCCTGCAACGGCATTCAATCGAATACCGCTTGGGATTACAACGCCTTTACCTGACGAAGCGAGTGGTGTTGCAAATCGATAAGAGCAGGCGCTTGCCCTGCCGGGACCTTCTCCCCGCTTGCGGGGAGAAGGAATGCGCCGTTGACGGTCTCGCTGATCAGGCAGCGTCGAAATCGAGAACCAGTTTCTTCGCCGTGGGACGGGTCTGGCAGGCGAGTGTAAAGCCGGCTTCCACTTCCCAGGGTTCGAGCGAAAAATTCACGGCCATTTCCGATTCACCCTCCACCACGCGGCAGCGGCAGGTGCAGCACATGCCGCCGGCGCAGGAGTAAGGCAGTTCGATGCCGGCCTTGTGGGCAGCGTCGAGCACCGTGCCATCGGCATCCTGCATGGAAAAGCTGCGGCGCACGCCATCGACCACGACTTCGACCGCAACACCCTCCTGAACCGCCTCGCGTGCGGCCTTCGACGCCTTGCGGGGCGCCGGCGCTTCACCGGAAGGCGTGAAACGCTCGAAGCGGATACGGTCGCGCTCGACCCCCATGGCCTCAAGAGCGCCGGAGACCGCGTCAATCATCTCGCCGGGGCCGCAAAGAAACACGCCATCCATGGCGGCGGGCTCGATGAGACCACCAGCAGCCAGCTCGCCAACACGCTCTGCATCGATACGACCGTTCAGAAGCTCCACATCCTGCGTTTCGCGCGACAGGAGGTGGATCAGAGTGAAGCGGTCCATGTAACGGTCCTTGAGATCGTTCAGGTCCTCAAGGAACATGATCGTCTCGGTGGAGCGGTTGCCATAGACCAGCGTGATGGTGCTGTCGGGCTCATGGGCGAGAACCGTGCGGGCAATGGACAGCATCGGCGTGATGCCGGAGCCGGCGGCAAACAGAAGGTAATCGTGGCGCTCGCCCTTCAACGCGGTAAAGCGCCCCTGCGGCGGCATCACGCGGATCGTGTCGCCAACCGAAAGCACATCGTTGACGAAGGTGGAGAAGCGGCCATCGGCCACTTTCTTCACACCGACGCGCAAATAGGGATCGCCGGGGGCCGAACAGATGGAATAGGAGCGTCGGGCTTCCTTGCCGTCAATGTCGGTCGCGAGCGTCAGATACTGGCCGGGGGTGAAGGCGAAGGCCTTGGCCTGATCGGCCGGGATCTCGAAGGCGATCGCCACGGCGTCGGGAGTCTGGCGCTCGATGGAGGCCACTTTCAGATCGTGAAAACGCGGGGCCATGGTCACCTCGGTCTGGGGTCTGTCAGATACATTTGAAATAGTCGAAAGGCTCGTGGCAGCTCTGGCAGCGGTAAAGCGCCTTGCAGGCCGTGGAGCCGAATTCGGAAATCCGCGCAGTCTCAAGCGAGCCGCAGCGCGGACACGCCACCTCCGTCTCGCCGAACAGGGCGCGGATGGAATTGGACGCGTTCGCCGGGGGCGCAATGCCATAGGCGCGCAGCTTTTCGCGCCCCTGCGCCGTGATCCAGTCCGTCGTCCAGGCGGGCGAAATGACACGCTCCACGCGCGGTTTGAAGCCCGCCTCACGCAGGGCCGTCTCCACCGCGAGCTCGATGGCGAGGACCGCCGGACAACCCGTATAGGTGGGTGTGACGCGGGCGACGGCGACATCCCCATCCATCTCGACGCCGCGCAGTATGCCGAGATCGGCAATGGTGACGGCGGGGATTTCCGGATCGACCACGGCGGCGGCGGCACGATAGGCGCGCTCTTCCTTATTCCCGCCCGCGGGAGGAAGGTGGCCCGAAGGAAAGGCCGTCACCACCGTGTCGCCCATCACCACGTCATCCCCGGATAGGTGCGCTGCATATATTGAAGCTCGGCAAGCAGGAAGCCCAGCGCCTCGCCATGACGGCCCTGACGGCCGCCGGTCTGGCCATAGGGCGTTTCTACCCAGTCGAGCCCCGCCTCGGCAAAGACCGGGCCGACAATGGCGTCGAAGGCAGGCCGCAGCGTGGACGGGTCGGGCGCGATGCCGGCCCCGGCCACGGCGCGGGTGACATCGTCGCTCTCGAACAGTTCGTCCACATAGGGCGCGAGCGCCTCGACCGCGGCCTTCATGCGGCGGGTGCTTTCCTCCGTGCCATCGCCAAGGCGCACCACCCATTCGCCGGCGTGCCGGATGTGATAGGCGACTTCCTTCTCGGCCTTTGCGGCAATGCCGGCAAGACGCTCGTCAGTGGACGACATCATGGTCCGCCAGAGCGGCTGCATGAAGGCTGCGAAATAGAACTGGCGCAGCATGGTGTGCGCAAAATCCCCGTTCTGGCGCTCGGCCATCAGGCAATTCACATACTCACGCTCGCGGCGCATATAGGCCAACTGATCCTCATCGCGGCCCTTACCCTCAACCTCGCCGGCACACTGGTAGAGCGCGCGCGCCTGGCCGATGAGATCGAGCGCCATGTTGGGCATGGCGAGATCTTCTTCCAGCATGGGCGCATGGCCGCACCACTCCGAAAGCCGGTGGCCGAGAACCAAATGATCGTCGGCAAGCCGCAGCAAAAACGCCGTCAGCGCCTCACGGGAGATGGTAGCAGTGCCAGCCATCACATATGCCCCACATCTTCGGGAATGTCGTAGAAGGTCGGGTGACGGTAGACCTTGGAGAGAGACGGCTCGAAGTTCTCGTCCTTGTTCTCCGGGTCCGAGGCCGTGATCGCGGCGGATGGCACGACCCAGATGGAGGTGCCCTCACCCCGGCGCGTATAGACATCGCGCGCGGCCCTGAAGCGCCATCACCTCATCGGCGGCATGCACCGAACCGCAATGCTTGTGCGCCAGCCCGTTGCGCGGGCGGATGAAAACTTCCCAAAGGGGGATCAGGTTTTTCGTCATGTCGCTCACTCCGCCGCCATTTTCGCCGCCTCGCGGCGGGCTTTCCGTTTTTCCGCATGCGCGAGTGCCGCCTCGCGCACCCATGCGCCCTCGTCCCAGGCTTTCCGCCGGGCCTCGATGCGGTCGCGGTTCATGGGGCCATGCCCCTTCACCACCCGCCAGAACTCATCCCAGTCGATGGCGCCGAAATCGTACCCGCCCTTCTCTTCGTTCCATTTCAGGTCCGGATCGGGGAAGGTCAGGCCGATGAACTCGCCCTGCGGCACCGTCGCATCGACGAATTTCTGCCTGAGCTCGTCATTGGTGAAGCGCTTGATCTTCCATTTCATGGACTGGTCGCTGTGCTGGCTGTCGCTATCGGAGGGGCCGAACATCATGAGCGAGGGCCACCACCAGCGGTTCAGCGCATCCTGCGCCATTTCCTTCTGCTCGGGCGTGCCGCGCGCCAGCGTCATCATGATCTCGTAGCCCTGACGCTGGTGAAAACTCTCTTCCTTGCACACGCGGATCATGGCGCGCGCGTAGGGACCGTAGGAGCACCGGCAGAGCGGGATCTGGTTCATGATGGCGGCGCCATCCACCAGCCAGCCAATGGCGCCGATGTCGGCCCAGGTCTGCGTCGGATAGTTGAAGATGGAGGAATATTTGGCTTTGCCGCTGAGAAGTTCCTCGGTCATCTCCTCGCGCGAAACGCCCAGCGTCTCGGCGGCGGAATAGAGATAAAGCCCGTGGCCGCCCTCATCCTGCACCTTGGCAAGCAAAGCCGCCTTGCGGCGCAGCGACGGCGCGCGCGTGATCCAGTTGCCTTCCGGCAGCATGCCGACGATCTCCGAATGCGCGTGCTGGCCGATCTGGCGGACCAGCGTCTTGCGATAGCCCTCCGGCATCGGATCGTTCGGTTCGATCTTTTCTTCGGCATCGATCCGCGCCTGAAAGGCGGCGAGAAAGGCCTCGTCTTCCCTGGTATCGGTCTTCGCGCCGATAAGCCCTTGGCTATACATCGCTTGTCCTCCATGCTCACGCGCGGCTCAGGGCGGAGCGTCAGTCTGCCTTTAAATATGTAACAAAAAATACTAATAATGGCAATATTTCGTAACGCATTTTTGGAGACCGGAGTGACATGAACGCTCAGTTCGACGCGGAACAGGCACTGGACGCAGCAAGGGAAACGCTACAATCGGTCTTCGCGCCGTGGATCAAAGCACTGGCGATCGAAGCGCTATCGGCAGACAAGACGGGGGTCGATTTCCGCCTTCCGGAAAATGCCGATCTGGTGCATGTGGGCGGGGTGATCTGCGGGCAGGCAACGGCTTCCGCCGCCGACACCTGCGCCGTGGCAGCGCTCTCCGCCGCCAATGGCCGCTTCCGTACCTGCACCACCGTGGATATGACCACCCATTTCATCCGACCTTTGAAACCCGGTCCGGTGATGATCCGCGTCGAGGTTCTGTCGAATGGCAGGCGCATGGCCTATGTGCGGGTGGAAATGCGCGCTGAAGGAGAGACGCGGCTCGCCTTCTCCGCGACCGGGGCCTATGCCTATCTCGAATAAAATGAAGCCCTTCATTTGGCCGGCAGCGCACGTGAACCGATGGGTCATTCAGCCTTCCGCAACGGAAACACAAAAAACCACAACCGGCTTCCGCGCCCGATAAATATGGCTTAGCATGCATAGAGGGAGGCACCCCACCACCGACAGCAGACAATTTCTCCTGTGGCTGGCCAGCGGCGGCAGGTCCACCCTGATAACAATGGGTCAGTTCTGAATGTCGATCATCAAACGCAACAACATCAATGTCAGCGGCGAAGGCCAGAAGGCGATGATCTTCGCTCATGGTTTTGGGTGCGATCAGAACATGTGGCGTTTCGTTGCACCGGAATTCGAGCGCGACCACAAGGTTATCCTGTTCGACCATGTCGGTGCGGGGCCGCTCTGATCTTGTTGCCTATGATCAGAAGAAATACGCCACGCTGGAAGGTTACGCGGATGACGTGGTGGAGATCTGCGAAGCCGTGGATGTCGAGAACGGGATTTTTGTCGGCCACTCGGTGAGTGCCATGATCGGCGCGCTGGCGGCCATCAAGTCGCCCCGACATTTTGAAAAGCTCGTCCTGGTCTGCCCTTCCCCCTGCTATCTCAATGACGGGGATTATCAGGGCGGGTTTTCACGTGAGCAACTGGAAGAGCTCCTGGAGTTCCTGGACGAGAACCATATGGGCTGGTCGGCTCAGATGGCGCCCCTGATCATGGGAAATGCGGATCGCCCCGAACTGTCGGAAGAGCTGGAGAACAGCTTCTGCCGCACCGATCCGGACATCGCCCGCGCGTTCGCGCGCGCGACTTTCCTGTCCGACAACCGGGCTGATCTGGCTTCGGTTCAGACATCCTGTCTCGTGCTGCAATGCAAGGAGGACGTGATCGCGGGTCAACAGGTGGGGAAATACGTGGAAGAACGCCTCCCCGATGCGCGGCTGGCCCTGCTCGATGCCTATGGACACTGTCCCAATCTGAGCGCACCCGACGAGGTGATCAGAGCGATGAGAGATTTTCTGTGAACGTGGTCTACAAGAACGCAGCCGATGATGCGGAGGAGCTGTTTGAAAACGCTCCCTGCGCATACGTATCCCTGCACCCCAATGGTCGCATTCTGCGCGCCAATCAGACCCTGGTGGACTGGCTCGGCTATTCGAAAGAGGAACTCGCAGGCAAGGCCTTCCATGAAATACTGAGTGCCCCCGGCCGCATATTCTACGAGACCCACTTCGCGCCGCTTCTGCGCATGCAGGGATTTTTCGACGAAGTGGCGCTCGACCTCTCCGACGCCTCCGGCACCACACTGCCGGTGCTTGCGAATGCGCGAGAAGTTCGCGACACGGCAGGCACTCCCCTCTCCGTGCGCGTCGCCCTGTTTCGGGCCCGGCAAAGGCGGCAGTATGAACGGGAGTTGCTGGAGGCGCGCCGCGCAGCCGAAAAGGCACGTGAGGAACTCGCCACACTCAACGCATCGCTGGAGGAACGTATTGAAAATGCGGTGCAGAAGCGCATCAAACTGGAACAGGGGCTCTGGTACGAAAAGCAGACGGCCAAGCTGCGCGAGCAGTTTGTCGCCGTACTTGGTCATGACCTTCGCAACCCGCTTGCCTCGATACGCAGCGGCGCCGAGATTCTGACCCGCGACCCCGACCCGGAAAAGCGGGAGAAAGTGGTCGATCTCATGCGCTCCAGCATCGCGCGCATGAGCAGTCTCATCGACGACATGCTTGACCTCGCCGCCGCCCGCCTTGGCAAGGGCATGGCGGTGGAGATGAAAACGGTGGAACTCGGTCCTGTCATTCAGCAGGTGGTGGACGAGATCGTCGCCGGCCGCGAAGGCGCCCGGGTCGAAACACAGGTCGCCCTCCCCGAGCCGATTGACTGTGATGAAGGGCGCATTGGGCAGTTGGTCTCCAATCTCGTTGGCAACGCCATCGACCATGGCACCGAAGGCGAAGCCGTACGGGTCGTCTCCACCTGCAGCAACAGCGTTCTCACGATCCGCGTGACCAATGCCGGCGGGCCCATACCTCCTGACGTGCGTGTCAGGCTCTTCCAGCCGTTTTCTCGTGCCGAGGTGCGGGCGCATCAGAAAGGGCTTGGGCTCGGACTGTTCATCGCTTCAGAGATCGCCCGCGCCCACAAGGGCAAGCTGGAGGTCGAAAGCGACGAGAAGGAAACGTCCTTCGTGTTCACAATGCCCCAGACAGCGCCTGAGGCGACCTGACCGCAGGCCGCACGCGCCCTAGTCTTCTTTCTCCCAACGCGCATCGGTGCCGTAGAGCGGCACGGTCGAGATCGCCATCTTGGCCGAACCGTCCTGCACCTGGCGGGCGTGGGAAAGATAGATCAGCGTGTCATTCTTCTCGTCATAAATACGCTTGACGACGACCGACTTCCAGATCAGCGACTGGCGCTGCTTGAACACTTCCTCGCCATCTTCGCCAAGGTCGATGTCACCAATGACGATGGGACCGGTCTGCCGGCATGAGATGGAGGAGTTGGACGGATCCTCGAACCAGTTGCCCTTCTGCAACCGGTCGATCACGCCGCGGTCGAAATAGGTGACGTGACAGGTCACGCCCTCGACCTTGGGGTCGTGCACGGCCTCGATGATGATGTCGTTGCCGAGCCAGTCGACACCGATTTCGCCCACCTGCTCGGCGGATGCGGGTGCTGCGATGAAAACGGATGCGATGAGTGAAGCGGCAAGGGTCGGGAGGGAAAAACGCATGGCCTGTCTCGAACGGTTCAAAATCGGATGCCACCAATATGGGGACTGACAGGCGCGAATGGAATGCGCCGGCCAGACGAACCGCTTTGAAAGACCGTTGGCTATTTGCCAGACCGGATCATGTCCCGGATCTTCACCGCCTTTTCGAAATGGTCGAGCGCGTGCGTCCTGATCCACCATTCCGCCGCTTCCATGAGAAGCTCGGGATCGTCATTCTTGTTGGCGAAGAAGGCGTAGAAAGAGAGCCCGACGCCCTCACCCTTCTTCGCGATTTTCTCTTCGCAGATCGCGATGGCTTTCGCCCTGAGCGCTGACCGCATGTGAGGAATCCTTTTTGTGACCAGGGTGGCGCTTTTTCTCTACTGATCCAAGCCGAGCGCTGCCCCCACTGGGTTTGCTGAAACTCAGTCCGGAACGAAGATCCCTTCATCGAGCGCCCAGAGGCACATCCCGGCATCACCAGCCTGCGGATTATGCTTCGATGCCGCGATCCACTCCAGCAGCGCCCGCGCCTCCTGCGGCGCGACGGCGAGGGTCGCCTTGGCGGAATTCAGACGCACCTGCATGTTTCGATGTTCATAGAGTTCCATGAACAGCCGCCGCCGATCTCCTGGCCGCGTGCGTAGTTCATTCTTAATCGACATCAGTTCGTCGAAGAGCTTGTTAAAACGGGAAATTTCATTTCCCAACAGCGCATGATCCTGGTCCACGCCAATTTCAGCGGCACGCGCAATGAGACTGTCGTCTGACTGGTTTGCAAGACGAGCGGCTTTGGACTTCATTTAAGCACTCCAAACTTTCTCAGTGCATATCGCCCCATCAATTCGCGTTCCTCCCGGCGGCTTTCTACCTTCGCCCAAACCGTGGTCCATACATCAGAAATGAAAGTACATCCTTGGCATATACTTCCTGCGGAAGCGCCCTGGCATCAATGATGGATTGAACAATCTGAATGGCCTTATCCGGATAAAGAGGGTGGGCATGTTTGGCGGCGTTCAGCCGCACTTGAGGATTATCGTGATCAAACAGTTCGATCAGCGCATGACGCTAATCACCGGGGCGCGCTTCCAGTTCTTCAACCAGCTTTTTGATTTTCATATAAGCCCGGTTGTAAGGCCGGGCCTCAAGATATAGCAGCGCCTCATGCTGCGTCAGGCTCAGTTCGATGAAGCGTTGCAGCATCTCGTCGACGGGAGCGTTATTCTTGCGTCTCGTCATCATTTGAAAGTTCCAAGCCGTTGCAACGCAAAAGGCCGGCCTCTACCCGCCCGCGCCCTGAAGCCCTCGAAGAAGTTGCTGAAACAAGAATCCTCCCAAATCATTGGATTTGGCAGCAGACCTATCCAAGCGTCCAACCCATCCAGCATGTTCAATGAACGGGCCTGGGTTTCGGTATGATGTCGAGATGTCATCTTCGCAACAACTCCATCATTCCGGTTCAAGAGGTCCATTGATCAAGTAGTCAAGCACGGTTCTGGCATCCGCTTCCTGTGGATGTCTTTTGGCATCGATGATGGATTGAACCACCTTAATGGCCGGATCTGGGAAAAGGGGATGGGCATATGTGGCTGCGTTCAAACGCACTTGCGGGTTTGGATGGTCGAAAAGATCGACCAGAACATGCCGCTGATCACCGGGGCGTGCTTCCAGTTCTTCCGCCAAACCTTTAATCTTAAGATAAGCGCGATTGTAGGGCCGTGTTTCGAGATATAGCACAGCCTCATGCTGCGTCAGGCTGAGGTCGATAAACCGCCGGATAATCTGATCGACGGAGAGCTCACTTCTCTTCTTCACCGTCATCTCAAAACTCCATGTTCCCTCAATGCCGACAGTCCTATCTCTACCCGCCTGCGCCAAGTGGCATTACGGAGAGCCTCTCGAGGAGAGAGGCCACCGAACTTGCCAGTTCTTTTGGCGTACCATGCCGTAATCTCCCAATGCTTGTACCGTGGAACCAGCACCTTGTTGTCGGGGCTCTCGATCATCTCCCGCGAAAATCCGTCGCGATATGCCGGCGTCTTTTCAACTATATGGTGTATATCATAACCCGGTCTCGGTGCTGTCGCACGTTCTCTTAGCTCCTCCAATGAGCGCGGCTCATCGAAGTAGGAGCGGATCGTGTGTCCGACTTCATTCGCGAGCCAACCGACCCGTTCTATGATGTCAGCTTGCCGCGAGTGGGGAAGCGACCGTAGATACTGCGTCAAAGCACGGCCGATCCGATTGCGCTCACGCGCCCGCGCAGCCCTCTTGTGGGGGATCTTCGGCTCGTCCGGGTCGCCGCTGACGGCCACAATTCTCGCACGGCCATCGTCGTGTGCAGGTCCGCCCCAGTCGCCACCCGGCCCCAGTCCACCGCCCGCCGTAGCGGGAACCACGCGGAACACGGGGTTGGTGCGGATTGAAACCTGCTTCTGCAATCTCACTATCCACCGCGCTCTCGCGGATGGATTGCCGTGGGTCCAGGAGCGACGTCCTACGTCAACAACGCTGGACAACCATCATTCTCGGGTAATGGCCCGAACATCAGATAATCAAGCGCGCTCCTGGCATGCGCTTCCTGCGGGTATTTTTTGGCATCAATGATGGATTGAACGACTTGAATGGACTCCTCAGGGAAAAGAGGATGAGCATATTTGGCTGCGTTCAATCGCACTTGAGGGTTTGGATGGTCGAACAGATCGACCAGAACATGACGCTGATCACCGGGGGACAACCTGAGCTTGTCAACTAGTTTGCGGATTTTCTCATAGGCGCGATTGTAGGGCCGCGTTTCTAGATAAAGCACTGCCTCATGCTGTGTCAGGCTGAGATCGATGAATTCTTGCACTGTGGCGTCAACCGGAACCGCTTTCCCTTTCTTCACCATCATCTCAAAACTCCATGATATCGCAGTGCAAACAACCCTATCTCAACGCGCTTTTGCCAGGACTCACTGCGAAGATACTCTCGAGGTGAAAGGCCTCCAAATCTCTCATCTTTCGTTGCATACCAGGCCGTGATCTCCCAATGCTTGTACCGCGGAACCAGGACCTTATTCTGCGGGCTCTCGATCATTTCCCGCGAAAATCCGTCGCGATATGCCGGCGTTTTCTCAACTATATGGTGTATATCATAGCCCGGTCTCGGTACAGTCGCACGTTCCTTAAGTTCCTCCAGCGCGCGCGGCTCGTCGGAGTAGGATCGGATCGTGTGCCCGGCTTCGTTCGCCAGCCAGCCGACCCGCGCGAGAAAGCGAACCCGCTGCCAAAGCGGAAGCGTCCGCAGATACCGGGCCGCAGCACGACCGATCCGATTGCGCTCACGCGCCCGCGCTGGCCTCTTGTGGGGGATCTTCGGCTCGTCCGGGTCGCCGCTGACGGCCACAATTCTCGCACGGCCATCGTCGTGTGCAGGTCCGCCCCAGTCGCCACCCGGCCCAGTCCACCGCCCGCCGTAGCGGTAACCACGCGGAACACGCGGCTGAGCGGGATTGAAGTTCGCCCGCGCCTCCAGCAAGGCCTGCAAATGCCACGCCCGTATCAGAAACGCGCCTTCGGCATAGGCCCGCGCGCAGTGCCGCAAAATCCCTGGCAAGTTCTCGCTCGTCGCCATCGCTGACCATCTGACCCCGCCTCGTTCAACGGGGTTATGATCAGGCCACTGCGGGTGGCGAGGATTAAACTCCTATCCTTTTCTTGATGTGATCCGGGGAACGATGCGCGTTCCAAAGACAATTCAGATGCTTGGTCATATGCCTGGGCAAAGAAAAAAGATCAGGATTGCGGGCAGGAGCGCGGGTTTATCCCCGGACGGGGCCAGCCCTATCGCATCCTCATGACGAACCGTCTCGATAAGCGCCGTTTCTCAGGCCAGAAACAGCCCCTCCAGAAACCGCGCGGCATCCTCGAAACGGCCCTCGCCACCGCGGTTTTCGCCCAACACCGCGCGCACCTGCACGTCGAAATCGGCATAGTGCTGGGTGGTCGCCCAGATGGCGAAGATGAAGTGGTAGGGATCGCTCTTTTTCAGGCGTCCCTCACGCATCCAGATGGCAATGACCGCGGCTTTCTCGTCCACCAGTTCCTTCAATTCGCCTTCAAGCAAAGGCAGGATACGCGGCGCGCCCTGCAGAATCTCATTGGCGAACAGCCGGCTCTCGCGCGGGAAATCACGCGCCATCTCGATCTTGCGGCGAATATAGGAGCGGATTTCCGTGTGCGGATCACCCGTCGCATCCATTTCGCGCAGGGGGGCGAGCCAGGTCTCCATAAGACGGTGAATCAAAGTCGCAAAAATCTCCTCCTTGTTCTTGAAATAATAGAGGAGATTGGGCTTGGACATGCCGGCCGCGTCGGCGATCTGGTCAATGGTCGAGCCGCGAAACCCGTGCTGTGAAAAAACCTCCAGCGCGGCCTCGCCGATCAGTTCGCGCTTTTCGCGCTGGATGCGGGTGCGTTTGGGGCGGGCGGCGGGCTTGTCCATCAGGCGGCCTCGCCCGCACGGCGGGCATGGCCAGCACATAGCGCAAGGCCAAGCTGGTCCAGCCGATTAGTCCACTGTGGAATGCGCCAGCGCAAGGACATTTCCCCTACTATCCCCTTGACCGCCAACATGGCGGTGTTAACGTTTGTCCAAACGGTCAAAAATTGCGTAGCATATCTTCGCGCAAAGCACCAAGCATTGACCGGGACAAGCCGAGCGAAACAACAATCAGGGGAAGCTTGGTCATGCTCGACAGGCTCAACAAGAGGCCGAACGATCTGTCTGCGTTCTGGATGCCGTTCACCGCGAACCGGCAGTTCAAGGAAACGCCGCGCATGCTCGTCGCCGCCAAGGACATGCATTTCACGGCCGAGGATGGCCGCAAGATCATGGATGGCACGGCAGGCTTATGGTGCGTGAATGCCGGCCACTGCCGGCCGAAGATCACCGAGGCCATCCAGCAGCAGGCGGCTGAGCTCGACTATGCACCCGCCTTCCAGATGGGCCATCCCATCGCATTCGAATTTGCCAACCGGCTGGCCGCCATGGCGCCGGAGGGGATGGACCACGTGTTCTTCACCAATTCCGGGTCGGAGAGCGTCGAAACGGCACTCAAGATCGCGCTTGCCTATCACCGCGCCAGGGGCGATGGCTCCCGCTTCCGGCTGATCGGCCGCGAGCGCGGGTATCACGGCGTCAATTTCGGCGGCATCTCGGTCGGCGGCATCGTCGCCAACCGCAAGATGTTCGGCACGCTTTTGACGGGCGTCGACCACATGCCGCACACGCATCTGCCCGGCGAAAACGCGTTCACGCGCGGCGAGCCCGAGCATGGCGGCGATCTGGCCGATGAGCTGGAGCGCATCGTCACCCTGCACGACGCATCCACGGTGGCGGCGGTGATCGTCGAGCCGGTGGCTGGATCCACGGGCGTGCTGATCCCGCCGAAAGGTTATCTGAAGCGTCTGCGCGAAATCTGCGACAAGCACGGCATTTTGCTGATCTTCGACGAAGTCATCACCGGTTTCGGCCGCCTCGGCGCACCGTTTGCGGCGGATTATTTCGGCGTCGTGCCGGACATCATGACCACCGCCAAGGGCATCACAAACGGCGTCATCCCGATGGGCGCGGTTTTCGTGAAGAAGGAAATCCACGACGCCTTCATGAACGGGCCGGAACACCTCATCGAGTTCTTCCACGGCTACACCTATTCGGGCAATCCGATCGCCTGTGCCGCGGGTCTGGCGACGCTCGACACCTATCAGGAAGAGGGGCTGCTAACCCGCGCCTCGGAGCTTGCCGACCACTGGGAAGACGCGCTGCACTCACTCAAGGGCGAACCGCATGTGATCGACATCCGCAACATCGGCCTTGTCGGCGCGGTGGAGCTGGAGAGCATTCCCGGCGAACCGACCAAACGCGCCTTCTCGGCCTTCCTCAAGGCCTATGAGCGCGGCTTCCTGATCCGCACCACGGGCGACATCATCGCGCTTTCACCGCCGCTGATCATCTCCAAAGGCCAGATCGACGAGCTGATCGACAATCTGCGCGATGTTTTGAGGATGATCGACTGAGATGTCCGCGGAACGCGAGAAAGCCACCCATGAAGTGCTGATCGACGACGAGCGCGTGCGCGTGACCCGCTGGGACTTCGCGCCGGGCGCGGAGACCGGCTGGCACCGGCACGGCATGGACTATGTGATCACCACGCTCACGCCCTGCGCCTTCCATCTGGAAATGCCGGGCGGCGAGACCGTACACAACAACCTTGAAGCAGGTGTCTCCTACCGCCGCAACGAGGGTGTGGAGCACAATGTTATCAATGGCGGCGACAAACCGATGTCGTTCGTCGAAGTCGAATTGAAATAAGGGAATACGCAATATGGCCGCACCGGGCGAGAACCTGAAGATCAACGCCGACCGCCTCTGGGATTCACTCATGGAAATGGCGAAGATCGGGCCCGGTGTGGCCGGCGGCAACAACCGCCAGACACTGACCGACGAAGACAGCGAAGGCCGAAAACTCTTTCAGAAATGGTGCGAGGAAGCCGGGCTCGAAATGGGCGTGGACGAGATGGGCACCATGTTTGCCACCCGCGCAGGCACCGACCCGGACGCCCTGCCCGTCTATGTGGGCTCCCACCTCGACACCCAGCCAACCGGCGGAAAATATGACGGCGTGCTCGGCGTTCTGGGCGGGCTCGAAATCATCCGCTCGATGAACGATCTGGGCATCAAGACCAGACACCCCATCGTGGTGACCAACTGGACCAATGAGGAAGGCACGCGCTTTGCGCCTGCCATGCTGGCATCAGGCGTGTTTGCCGGCGTCCATGAGCGCGACTGGGCCTATGAGCGCACGGATGCGGAAGGCAAGCGCTTCGGCGACGAGCTGGAACGTATTGGCTGGAAGGGCGACGAGCCCGTTGGCCAGCGAAAGATGAAAGCCTTCTTCGAACTGCATATCGAGCAGGGGCCGATCCTTGAGGATGAGTTCATCGATATCGGCGTCGTCACCCATGGGCAGGGCCTGTGGTGGCTGCAGGTGACGCTGACCGGCAAGGAGAGCCACACCGGCTCGACACCGATGCCCAAGCGCCGCAATGCCGGGCTGGGCATGGCGCGGGTGACGGAGCTGGTGCACGAAGTGGCGATGGACCATCAGCCCAGCGCCGTGGGCGCCATCGGCCATGTGGAGGTCTACCCCAATTCTCGCAATGTCATTCCCGGCAAGACGGTGTTCACGGTGGACATCCGCTCGCCCGACGAGAAGACGCTGAACAGGATGCGGGCGAAGATCGAAGCCGGCATCGAGACCATCTGCGACGCGCTCGACATCAAGTTCGAAATCGAGCCGGTCGGCCATTTCGCCCCGGTCACCTTCGACGAAGGCTGCGTGAAGGCGATCCGCGACGCCGCCGAACGGCTTGGCTATTCGCATCGCGACATCGTTTCGGGCGCCGGTCACGACGCCTGCTGGATCAATCAGGTGGCGCCGACCGCCATGGTGATGTGCCCCTGCGTCGACGGGCTTTCGCACAATGAGGCGGAAGAGATCACGAAGGAGTGGGCGCAGGCCGGAGCGGACGTCCTGTTCCATGCCGTGGTGGAAACGGCGGAGATCGTCGAATGATCTGACGATCCCGCAATTCCACCGTGGACAACAAAACAAGAGGGGAAACTCATGTCCAAGGTCATCAGAAACGGAACCATCGTCACGGCTGACCGGACGTGGAAGGCAGATATTCTCGTACAGCACGACAGGATCGTGGCGATAGGTCACGATCTCAATGGCGATCACGAGATCGACGCCACGGGCTGCTATGTGATGCCGGGCGGGATCGACCCACACACCCATCTGGAAATGCCCTTCATGGGCACCTATTCCACCGACGATTTCGAAAGTGGAACACGCGCTGCCGTTTCCGGCGGCACCACAATGGTGGTGGATTTCTGCCTGCCCTCGCCCGGCCAGTCCCTGCTGGAAGCCATCCAGATGTGGGACAACAAGTCGACCCGGGCGACCTGCGACTACTCCTTCCACATGGCGATCACCTGGTGGGGCGAGCAGGTGTTCAACGAGATGCCGCAGGTGGTGGAAAAGGGCATCACCTCCTTCAAGCATTTCATGGCCTACAAGGGCGCGCTGATGGTGGACGATGACGAGATGTATTCGTCGTTCCAGCGCTGCGCCGAGCTTGGCGCCCTGCCGCTTGTGCACGCCGAAAACGGGGATGTGGTCGCACAGCTTCAGGCAAAGCTTCTGGAGGAAGGCAACAATGGGCCCGAAGCGCATGCCTATTCGCGCCCGCCCGAGGTTGAGGGCGAGGCCACAAACCGCGCCATCATGATCGCCGACATGGCAGGCACGCCGCTTTATGTGGTGCACACCTCCTGCGAGCAGAGCCACGAAGCGATCCGCCGGGCCAGGCAAAAAGGCATGCGCGTTTACGGCGAACCGCTGATCCAACATCTGGTGCTGGATGAAAGCGAATACGCCAATGCCGACTGGGACCACGCGGCGCGCCGCGTGATGAGCCCGCCCTTCCGCAACAAGCAACATCAGGATTCACTCTGGGCGGGGCTGCAGGCAGGCTCGTTGCAGGTGGTTGCCACCGACCATTGCGCCTTCACCACGGACCAGAAACGCTATGGCGTGGACGATTTCACAAAAATCCCCAATGGCACAGGCGGGCTCGAGGACCGCATGCCGGTTCTTTGGACCCATGGCGTCAATACGGGCCGGTTGACGATGAACGAATTCGTCGCCGTCACCTCCACCAACATCGCCAAGATCCTGAACATGTATCCGCAGAAAGGCGCCATCGTCGAAGGCGCGGATGCGGACATCGTGATCTGGGATCCGGAAGCGGAAAAGACGATTTCAGCCAAAAGCCAGCAATCGGCCATCGACTACAATGTGTTCGAGGGCATCGAGGTGAAGGGCCTGCCGAAGACGGTTCTGTCACGCGGCGAAATTGTGGTCGAAGATGGCGCGGTGAAGCCGAAACCCGGCCACGGGAAATTCGTCGCGCGCAAGCCGCATATGGCGGTGAACCGGGCGCTTTCGCAATGGAAGGAAGTGACCGCGCCGCGCAAGGTAGAGCGGACGGGCATTCCGGCGAGCGGCGTATAAGGGAGACACATCCATTGAACGCCAACCCAGCAATCAGCCAGGAAGCGTCTTCCCCTCAAACCAGCCAGCCCGTCGTGGAAGCCCGCGGGCTCGGCCTCACCTTCGAGACCAATGACGGACCGGTGCGGGCACTCGCCGATGTGGACCTGACCATCAACAAGGGTGAGTTCGTTTCCTTCATTGGCCCTTCGGGCTGCGGCAAGACCACATTTCTGCGTGTGATCGCCGATCTGGAACAGCCCACCTCCGGCGAAATCCTCGTCAACGGCATGACGCCGGAAGAGGCGCGTCGCAACCGGGCCTATGGCTATGTGTTTCAGGCGGCGGGGCTCTTTCCCTGGCGCACCATCGAGCAAAATGTCGCCCTGCCGCTGGAGATCATGGGTTATTCGAAGGCGGAGCAGAAAGAGCGTGTGCACCGCACGCTCGACCTGGTGAACCTTGCCGGCTTTGAGAAGAAGTTCCCATGGCAGCTCTCGGGCGGCATGCAGCAGCGCGCCTCGATAGCGCGGGCGCTCGCGTTTGACGCCGACCTTCTTCTCATGGACGAACCGTTCGGCGCGCTCGATGAGATCGTGCGTGACCATCTGAACGAGCAATTGCTCGATCTGTGGGCGCGCACCGGCAAGACCATCGGCTTCGTGACCCACTCGATACCGGAAGCGGTTTATCTTTCGACGCGCATCATCGTCATGTCGCCGCGGCCCGGCCGCGTGACGGACGTGATCGTTTCGCCGCTGCCGAAGGATCGACCGCTCGACATTCGGGAAAGCCCGGAGTTTCTGGAGATTGCACACCGGGTGCGCGATGGGCTGAGAGCGGGGCATGGCGATGACTAGGAAAATGTCCACTGCCAGCGCTGCCCCTCATCCGCCTGCCGGCACCTTCTCCCCGCGCACGGGGAGAAGGACGAAGCGGCACCGTCTATGCCCCCTTCTCCCCGCCTGCGGGGAGAAGGTGAGGATGAGGGGCGAGCACGCCGCCCCAATGGTGACACCATGACGGCGGCGACGGACACAGCCCCGACCCGCACCAAAACGCCCGTCTTCCGACGCGCGGCGGAAGGCAAGACACTACCGATCCTGATCGTGCTCGGGGTCATAATCCTGATCTGGTATGCGTTCACCGTCTACCTGAACGCGCCTTGGCAGATGGACGCCTATGAACGGGCGGGGACGGAATGGACAGCCGCCGATCTCGTGCGCGATACGATGGCCCAGGAGCGGCCGGTGCTGCCCTCGCCGCATCAGGTGGTGGCGGAAATCTGGAAAACCACGGTCGGAACGCGTCTCACCTCCAAGCGCAACCTGTTCTATCACGCCTGGATCACCCTTTCCTCCACCCTGCTCGGCTTCGTGATCGGCACCGCGCTCGGCGTGTTTTTGGCCGTTGGTATCGTGCACAATCGGGCAATGGACAAATCCGTCATGCCCTGGGTCATTGCCAGTCAGACGATCCCGATCCTCGCGGTCGCGCCGATGATCATCGTGGTGCTGAACGCCATCGGCCCTGTCAGGCCTTCTGCCAAAGGCGCTGATCTCCACCTATCTCTCCTTCTTTCCCGTGGTCGTGGGCATGGTGAAGGGTTTCCGCAGCCCGGAAGCCTTTCAACTCGACCTGATGCGGACCTACAATGCGAGCGGCGCACAGACCTTCTGGAAACTGCGATGGCCAGCCGCCCTCCCCTATCTTTTCACCTCAATGAAGGTGGCCGTGGCAATCAGCCTTGTGGGGGCAATCGTCGGCGAACTGCCGACAGGTGCGGTTTCCGGCCTCGGCGCGCGGCTTCTGGCCGGCTCCTATTACGGCCAGACAGTGCAGATCTGGTCGGCTCTCTTCATGGCCGCAGCCCTAGCTGCCGTGCTGGTCGGGCTCGTGGGCGTCGGCCAGCGCATGGTGATGGCGCGCATGGGAGAAAAGCCATGAACTGGGCCCTCACCGGAGCGCTTCTTTTCTGGGCTGCCGCATGGACCCTGAACGAATGGCTCGCGCGGCTGAACCCACGCTCGCCACAGGCAAGGCGCGCGCTCGGCCTTCTGATCCCAGCCATTTTCGGCATAACGCTACTGGTGGTCTGGGAAGGGCTGGTGCACGGCTTCAACATATCGCCCGTGCTCCTGACACCACCGAGCGCCATCTGGGCGCGCATCACATCGTCCCTGCCAACCCTGTGGGCCGATTTCCAGCAGACCTTCCTTAAGGCCGTGCTGATCGGCTATGCGATTGGTTGTGGCACGGGGTTCCTGACGGCCATCGCCATCGATCGCTCGCCCTTCCTGCAGCGCGGCCTTTTGCCCTTGGGCAATTTTGTCTCCGCACTGCCGATCATCGGCGTCGCGCCGATCATGGTCATGTGGTTCGGCTTTGACTGGCCCTCCAAGGCGGCGGTCGTGATCATCATGACCTTCTTTCCCATGCTGGTGAACACGGTCGAGGGGCTTTCAGCGTCTTCCGCCATCGACCGCGATCTCATGCGCACCTATGCATCCTCATACTGGCAGACACTGTTCAAACTGCGGCTTCCAGCGGCAGCACCCTTTATCTTCAATGCGCTGAAGATCAACTCAACGCTGGCGCTGATCGGTGCCATCGTCGCCGAATTCTTCGGCACCCCCATTGTGGGTATGGGTTTCCGCATCTCCACCGAGGTGGGGCGTATGAACATTGACATGGTGTGGGCCGAAATCGCGATTGCCGCTTTGGCTGGCTCACTTTTTTACGGTGCGGTGGCGCTTCTGGAACGCGCCGTCACCTTCTGGCATCCATCCATGAGGAGTGGATAACCGGCCGCGTGGAGAACGGCGGCCCAATCAAAGAGGGAAGCGAAAATGAAACACGCAGTGAAAGGCCTTTTATCCGGTGCGCTTATGCTCACCGCCTCGCAGTCAATGGCCGCAGACGATGTGACCCTGCAGCTGAAATGGGTGACGCAGGCGCAATTCGCGGGATACTATGTCGCCAAGGATCAGGGCTTCTATGAAGAAGAAGACCTTAACGTCGAGATCAAGCCCGGCGGCCCCGACATTGCGCCAGTGCAGGTGCTGGCCGGCGGCGGCGCGGATGTGATGGTGGACTGGCTCCCCTCAGCGCTGGCCGCACGCGAGAAAGGCGTTCCCGTGGTGAACATCGCCCAGCCCTTCGCACGCTCGGGCCTCACCATGGTCTGCCGCAGGGAGACCGGCATCGAAAAACCGGAAGACTTCAAGGGCAAGACGCTCGGCACCTGGTTCTTCGGCAATGAGTATCCGCTCTATAGCTGGCTCTCGAAGCTCGACCTGCCGCGCGATGGCTCCGAAGATGGAGTGACCATTCAGAAGATCGGTTTCAATGTCGACCCGCTTTTGCAGAAGCAGGCCGACTGCATCACCGCCATGACCTACAATGAATACTGGCAGGTAATCGATGCCGGACTGAGCGAAGACGACATCGTGGTGTTCAACTACACCGACGAAGGCGTGGCCACGCTGGAAGACGGGCTCTATGTGCTGGAAGACAGGCTTCAGGACCCAGAATTTGTGGATAAGATGGCGCGCTTCGTTAAAGCCTCGATGAAGGGGTGGATGTGGGCGAAGGACAACCCGGAAGAGGCAGCGATGATCGTGCTCGACAATGACGCGACCGGTGCCCAGACCGAAAAACACCAGACGCGCATGATGGGCGAAATCGCCAAGCTTCTGGGTGAAGATGCCACGCTGGATGAGGCCGCCTACCAGCAGACCGTGGAGACGCTGCTGCAGGGCGGATCCGACCCCGTGATCACGAAGGAGCCAGAGGGAGCCTTCACCCATGAGGTTTCCAAAAAGGCGATGTGAAGACTGGAGTCAGGCCGTAAGCCTGCGCCGTTCCACCTCGCGATAGGCCCCGGGGGTGGTGCCGGACTGCCGACGGAAGAAACGGTTGAAATAGGCCGGATCCTGAAACCCCAGAGAATAGGCTATGGCCTTGATCGGGGTAGGGGTGAAGATCAGGTCACGGCGCGCCGCATCGATAAGGCGGCGCGCCAGCAACTGCGAAACGCTCGCCCCCGCCTCCTGCCGCGCTATGCGATTGAGGTGAGCGACCGATACACCCAGTTTATCGGCATAAAACGCGACCGGGCGGTGCTCGCGGAAATGTGCAGCCATCAGCGTTTCCAGTGCCTGCCCCCTTCGGCTGTCCGTGGTGCCCCGTTTCTGCAATTCCTGCGTGGACGAGCGCACCCTCACCCTTGCCAGCCGAACCAATATCTCGATGACGTGTACATCAAGCATCAGATCCCGGCCGACACCGCCGTGCCTGCCGTTTTCCTCAAGCAAACGATGAAACAGACGGTGAAGGCATTCACTCTCGCCAGCAACGGCACGGTCGAGCGTCACGATGCGTGTGTGCGACAGAAACTCGGCCAAGGCTCGGTCGCTCCCGCCTGGCAGGGCCAGTCGATCGGCAAGAACCGTCGCGACAATGCCTTCAGAGCCGCGGGCAAAGCGAAACCCATGCGCAGCCCCCGGAGGAATGAAGAGCCCACAGGGCGCGGAAAACGGCGTTTCCGCAATTCCGTCGCCGATGAGCTCCCCTGCCCCTTCGGCCATCCAGAAAATCTGGAAAAGCGCATTGTGGCGATGCACATCAATCTCCCAATTGTGCAGCCCGCTTCGCGCAGAAAGGGCTTCGCAATGAAGCCAGAAATCAGACGATTCATCTGATTTTTCTTCATAAAGTCGGAAATTCGGTATCCTGGAGCGCATCACCCCCTCCTCGAAGGATGATCGAAAAGTGCAATTCTTTGCGGCGAATGTCCATTGTCGAAGCGCACGGGAGTTTTCACTCTGTCTCACTGAGGGAGGAACAATCAGCGTGCGAACTCAGGTCGTGATCATCGGCTCGGGCCCGGCAGGCCTGCTGCTCGGGCAGCTTCTGACCAATGCGGGCATCGACAATGTCGTTCTGGAGCGGGCATCGAAAGCGCACGTTCTGTCACGCATTCGTGCCGGGGTGCTGGAGGAAGGCACCGCCGCGATGCTGGACGAAGCGGGCGTCGGACAGCGCATGCGCCGCGAAGGTCTGCCGCATGACGGGTTTGACCTCGCCTTCGACAATCGCCGCCACCGTGTCGACCTGCACGACCTCACCGGTGGCAAGCGCGTGCTTGTTTACGGGCAGACCGAAGTCACCCACGATCTGATGGACGGACGGGAGGCGTCAAACGCTGTCTCCATCTATGAAGCTGAAAACGTCCAGCCGCATGATTTCGACGGCGAACGTCCCTTTGTGACCTATGAGAAAGATGGAAAGACCCATCGCATCGATTGCGATTTCGTTGCCGGTTGCGATGGCTTCCATGGCGTTTCTCGCAAATCGGTACCGGAAGCCGCCATCGAAACCTTCGAGCGGATCTACCCCTTTGGCTGGCTGGGCATCATTGCCGATGTACCACCGGTGGGCGAGGAACTGATCTACGCCAATCATCCGCGTGGCTTCGCGCTCTGCTCCATGCGCTCAAAGACGCGCAGCCGCTACTACGTTCAGGTCGGCGCTGAGGAGCGGGTGGAGGACTGGTCCGACGAGCGCTTCTGGGATGAGATACGAAACCGCCTGCCGGGGCGCACGGCCGAAGCTATGATCACCGGCCCCTCGATCGAAAAATCCATCGCTCCCCTGCGCTCCTTCGTGGCTGAACCGATGCGCTTTGGCCGACTGTTCCTCGCCGGCGATGCCGCCCACATCGTTCCGCCCACCGGCGCGAAGGGCTTGAATCTCGCTGCGAGCGACGTTCGCTATCTCTTTGATGCGCTTCAGGAATTTTATCTCGAAAAATCCTCTGCCGGCTTGAACGACTACTCCAACAGGGCATTGGCCCGCGTCTGGAAAGCGGAGCGCTTCTCCTGGTGGATGACGAGTACGCTGCATCGGTTTCCCGAGCAGGGTACATTCGGGCAAAGGATACAGCACGCGGAACTCGACTATCTTTTCCAATCGCGAGCCGCATTGACAATGCTGGCTGAGAACTATGTGGGCCTGCCGTTCTGAGGACCAAGGGAGAAAACCATGTCCGACAAAGAAAAAAGCGAGCGCCATCGGCAGGGGATGGAAACCCGGCGCAGCGTTCTGGGCGATGCCTGGGTGGACGGGGGCCGAAGCGCGCAGGACAGCCTTCGACGACCCCTTTCAGGATCTCATCACCGAAGCGGCCTGGGGCCATGTCTGGTCGCGCGGTGAGTGGAGCAAACGCGAACGCTCCATGGTGACCATCGCGCTTCTGGCGGCGCTCGGACAGGACGAGGAACTTGCCCTGCATGTGCGCGCCACCGCCAACACGGGTGCCAGCGCCGAGGACCTGCGCGAAGCCATGCTCCACGTCGCCATCTATGCCGGCGTGCCGGCGGCCAATCACGCGATCAAGATCGTCAAGCAGACACTTGCGCAGATGGACGAGGGTAAGGCATGAAGAACGAACAGCACAATGCAGAATGCTTCTTCCAGCGGGACCGCGGCTGGCATCCGCCTGCCCTGACCCCGCTTTACAAGACATCCGTTGCCCGCTCGCCGCGGAGGGCACCGGTCTCCTTCCCGCACACGCTTTCGGAGGTGACGGGGCCCGTCTTCGGACACGACATTCTCGGCGCGCTGGACAATGATCTGACAGTAAACTTCGCCGCCCCCGGCGAAAGCGCCATCGGCTCGCGGATCATCGTCTACGGACAGGTGCTCGACGAGAATGCCCGGCCCGTGCCCAACGTGCTGGTCGAGTTCTGGCAAGCCAATGCCGGCGGGCGATACCGGCACAAAAAGGACGGTTATCTGGCACCGCTCGATCCGAATTTCGGCGGTTGCGGACGCACCATCACCGATACAAACGGAAATTATTTTTTCCGCACGATCATGCCCGGCGCATACCCCTGGCCAAACGGCATCAATGACTGGCGCCCCGCGCACATCCATTTTTCCGTTTTCGGCGATGGTTTCGTCCAGCGTCTGATCACACAGATGTATTTCGAGGGTGACCCGATGATCTGGCGCTGCCCGATCGTAACCACCATACCGGACCGTCAGGCCGTGGAGGGTCTGATCGCCGCGCTGGACATGGAGGCAGCGGTGCCGATGGACGCGCGCGCCTACAAATTCAATATCGTGCTGCGCGGTCGGCGTTCGACCATGTTCGAAAATCGCATGGAGGGAAATTGATGCCTCAGGAACTCGGGCGCCTGAAGGAAACTGCTTCGCAGACCGCAGGCCCCTATGTGCATATCGGCCTGACGCCGAATTTCGGTGGCATCGCGGGCGTCTACCCTCATGATCTGGGTTCCGGGCCGGTGGATGCGAAAGCGCGGGGCGAACGCATCACCGTCAAGATGCGTATTTTCGATGGAACGGGATTGGCGCTCAGGGACGCTTTGGTGGAAACATGGCAGGCGGATGCCGATGGTCTCTACAATTCACCTTCCGAAACACGAGGCAAAGCCGACCCGAATTTTAATGGATGGGGACGTTTTCCATCCGACATGGACACCGGCGAGATCGCAATCGAGACCATCAAGCCCGGCCGCGTCCCCTTTCCCGACGGGCGACTGATGGCCCCGCATATCAGCCTCTGGATTGTCGCCCGCGGCATCAATCTGGGGCTGGCGACACGCCTTTACTTCGGTGACGAGGAAGCGGCCAACGCCGAAGACCCGGTGCTGACGCGCCTCGAACATCAGAACAGGGTCGAGACCCTGATCGCACGGAAGGAAGGCGCGCATTATCTCTTCGACATCCATCTCCAGGGTGAACGGGAAACAGTGTTTTTCGACATATGATCGGCCATAATCGATTCTTCGAGCGTCAATCAGGCACGAGAAACCCATGACCATCTCCGCCTTCGACCACCCCATACTCTCCGGGCTCCTCGGCGATGAGGAATTGGCGGCGCTCTTTTCGGCGCAGGCGGAAATCGAGGCTATGCTGCATTTTGAGGCGGAGCTTGCTCTTGCGGGAGCGGACGAAAATGTCATCCCGCGCGAGGCCGCAAGAGAAATCGCCACTTCGCTCGATACCTTCAGCCCCGAGATCAGGGCATTGAAGGCGGGCATCAACCAAGACGGGGTCGTGATCCCCTCCCTTGTATCGCAGATCCGGGCCACCCTATCCGAAACGACGCGTCCGCACCTGCATTTCGGTGCAACAAGCCAGGATGTGATCGACACCGGCTTTGCTCTCCGTGCCCGTGAAGCGATTGAAATTCTCGAGCGAAGGCTGGACGGGCTCCTCCAGTCCCTCGAAGCTCTGGAAGAACGCGACGGTCAGATCGACGTCATGGCGCACACGCGCATGCAGGCTGCCATCCCCGTCCCGGCTGCCCGCAAGATCCGCTCGTGGAGCGGACCGCTCATGCGTCATACGAAAAAGCTGGCTGCCGTTCGGGACGAGATTGCGGTGCTGCATTTCGGCGGAGCAGCAGGGACACTCGACAGGCTTGGCCACAAGGGCGAGGCTGTTGCGGGCCGGCTTGCTGCAAGACTTGAGCTCGCTCTGCCCGAACACCCGCGTCACAGTGAGCGTGACGGGATTGTCGCCCTTGCCTCCGTCCTATCGCTCATCAGCGGAAGTCTCGGCAAGATGGGGCAGGACATTGCTCTGGCGGCACAGAGTGAAATTGGCGAGGTCGAACTGGCGACCGGCGGCGGCTCTTCCGCCATGCCGCACAAGAAAAACCCGGTCGCCGCCGAAGCGCTGGTGACGCTTGCGCGCTTCAACGGGGCGCTTGTGAGCGGAATGCATCAGGCGCTGGTGCATGAAAACGAACGCTCGGGTGCGGCATGGACGCTGGAATGGATGCTTCTGCCGCAGATGATTGTCGCAACGGGTGCAGCACTGCTCAAGGCAGCGGACCTGGTGGACGGGCTGACGTTCAGGGCCAGGAGCGTTTAGCGGGGCGCTCGCCCCTCAACCTTGCCCTCTCCCCCCCCCCACACGCGGGGAGAGGGCAAGGTTGAGGGGCAGCGCCGTGCCGTCCAAATGCCAAACCGCTACAGGAGCTACAGGGCGTTCATTGTCAGGAGCTCGTAGGCGGCAACCTGCTCGCCTTCCTGATTGTAAACGCCGACATCCCAGCGCACCTCACCATACTCGTCCTTGCGGCGCGTCTTCTGCTTGACCGTGAG
Source organism: Nitratireductor sp. GISD-1A_MAKvit (assembly GCF_040819555.1). Lineage (GTDB taxonomy): Bacteria > Pseudomonadota > Alphaproteobacteria > Rhizobiales > Rhizobiaceae > Nitratireductor. Next base: position 1,687,214 of record NZ_CP161920.1, on the reverse strand, counting down.
GCGCACTTTCAGCGTGTCGCCGGGCGAAACCGGCTTCATGAAGCGCAGATTGTCGAGGCCGTAATTGGCGAGAACCGGGCCCGGCGCCGGCTCAACGAACATGCCTGCCGCAAAGGACAGGATGAGATAGCCATGGGCGACGCGGCCGGGGAAGAACGGATTGGCGGCAGCCGCCTTCTCGTCCATATGCGCGTAGAACGTATCGCCGGTGAACTCGGCAAAATGCTCGATGTCCGCCAGCGTCACCTCGCGTGGGCCGGCCCAGAGCGTACGGCCCGGCTCCAGTTCGCCAAAGGTCAGGCGGAAGGGGTGCGGCTCTTTCTCTTCGGTCGAGGCGCCCGCCACATAGCGATTGGTGATGCCGGCGATCAGGTCGGGACTCGCCTGGATCGCGGTGCGCTGCATGTAGTGCATCACGCCACGCACCCCGCCAAGCTCTTCACCGCCGCCGGCGCGACCGGGACCGCCATGCACCATGTGCGGCAGCGGCGATCCGTGGCCGGTTGCCTCCTTGCCGGTGTCGCGGTTGGCGAAATAGAGCCGGCCGTGGAATGCGCCCGCCTCCAGCACCGCCTGACGGGCAACCGCCGGATCATGCGTGAAGACCGAGGCGACGAGCGAGCCCTCGCCGCGATTGGCGAGTTTCAGCGCATGGCCGAGATCGCGGTAGGGCATGATGGTGGACACAGGACCAAACGCCTCGACCGAATGCAGCTTCTGAGCGCCATCGGGATCGTCGCAGGAAAACAGCATGGGCGGCACAAATGCACCCGCGGCGGCATCGGCATCGGTGACCGAAAAGGCATCCGGATCGCCAAAGACACGGCGTGCCTCGGTGGCGAGAATGCCCGCCTTCTCAAGAACATCGTCGCGCTGGGCGAGGCTTGCGAGCGCGCCCATCCGCACGCCTTCGCTGCGCGGATTGCCGACCACGGTCTTCTCAAGCCGGGCGATGAGCGCGTCGGTAACCGCGTCGCGGTGCGCGTCGGGCACGAAAATACGGCGCACGGCGGTGCATTTCTGGCCGGCCTTGGCCGTCATCTCGCGGTGCACTTCCTTGATGAAGGCATCGAATTCAGGCGTTCCGGGCGCTGCATCCGGCCCAAGCACCGAGGCATTGAGCGAATCCTGCTCGGCCACGAAGCGCACGGAGTTGCCGATGATCTTCGGATTGGCGCGAAGCATGGATGCGGTGGAAGCCGAACCGGTGAAGGACACCACGTCCTGTCCGGTCAGACGGTCGAGCAGGTCTCCGGTGGAGCCGGCGATGAACTGCACCGCGCCTTCCGGAAAGAGGCCCGATTCCACGATCATGCGAAAACAGGCCTCGGCAAGCCACGCGGTGGCGGAGGCCGGCTTGACGATGGCCGGAACGCCGGCAATCAGTGTCGGCGCAAGCTTTTCCAGCATGCCCCAGACGGGGAAGTTGAAGGCATTGATGTGAACGGCCACGCCCTGAAGCGGGGTCGCCACATGCTGGCCGACGAAGTTTCCGGAGCGTGAAAGCTGCTCCAGCGCGCCATCCACATAGACCTGATCGTCGGGCAGCTCGCGCCTCGCCTTGGAGGAGTAGACGAACAGCGTACCGATGCCGCCATCGATGTCGATCATCGAGTCGGGCTTGGTCGCGCCGGTCTCATAGGAAAGCTCGTAGAGCGCGTCGCGGCGGTCGTTCAGATACTGCGCCAGCGCCTTGATGGCGAAGGCCCGGTCGTGGAACGTCATCGCGCGCAGCGCCGGCCCGCCCACCTGGCGGGCATGATCGGCCATGCGGGCGAAATCCATCTTCTGCGAACCAAGCTCGGCAACGACATCGCCAGTGACCGCACTCCGCAGGGGTTTGAGATCGCCCGAGGGCGCAACCCACGCCCCTGCCGCATAGCTTTCAAGCCGCATCACGCTCATGGAAAACTCCTTTATTGATCAGCGCACCCGCGCCGGCAGCCGGGAGAAGCCGCGAAAGCGCACACGTCCGGTGCGTTCCGACTCGCCCGTCATCCGGTAGTCGGGGAAACGTTTGAGAAAATGCGAAATGCCGATGCGTCCTTCCATGCGTGCAAGCGAGAAGCCCGCGCACAGATGAGGACCACCGGCAAAGGCCAGATGCCTGTTGGGCCTGCGCCCCACATCAAGCCGATCCGGATCGGCGAATTGACGCGGGTCGCGATTGGCCGCACCAATGCATAGATGGATCGGTGTGCCAGGCTCCACGGTTTCGCCATGGAACTCCACCGGCTCGACAGCCATGCGGTTGCCAAGCTGGTTGGGGCTCTGGAAGCGCAGGAACTCATCGACGGCCGTCGCGATCAGGTCCGGGTCGGCTTCAAGCCGCGCCTTCTCCTCAGGCCACTGCAACAGCTCGTAAAGGGCGTTGCCAATCAGGTTCGTGGTCGTCTCGTGCCCGGCGTTGAGGATGAAGATGCAGTTCTGCAGAAGCTCCACTTCGGAGAGCTCTTCGCCCTCATTGCCATTGATGAGACGTGTCAGGACGTCTGTCGCCGGATCACCGGGATTGCGGCGCCGGTCATCGGCGATGTCCTTCAGGAACGCCTTGAAATCGGTGACGGAGGTGTTGCCCCATTTAAGCTGTTCGTCGGTGAGAACCGGTTCCAGAGCACCAAGAATGGCGAGCGACCAGTCACGCAGCGGCTCGCGCTCCTCATGGGGAATATCGAACAGATTTCCAATCACCTCGACCGGGATCGCGGCGGCGAAATCCTCAATGAGATCGACTTCGCCCTTCTCTTCCATACGCTCAAGCAGGCCGTCGACCAGCGTGATCAGGCCCGGCTCGAGCGCTGCCAGCGCGCGCGGCGTAAGCGCGCCCATCATGATCTTGCGCACCCGCGTGTGTAGCGGCGGATCGTTGAAGACGAGGCTTGTCGTGTGATGCTCGTAAAGCGGCGTGTCTCCGAATTTCGGCAGGAACTCGGCCTTCTTGTCGGATGAAAAGGTTTTTGTGTCTCGATACACGCGATCAAGATCGGCATAGCGCGACAGCATCACGGAGCCGTCGGCAAAGCGCTTCAAAGGCGCATGCTCCAGAAGCGCGTGATAGACCGGAAACGGATCATCCACGAAGCTCGCGGGCAGCGCCGTCAATTCGAACTCTTTCGCCAGTTTCCGGCTTTGCTTCGCAAAGTCTTGCGCCGTTTTCGTCATGCTCTCCTCCCGGAAGCGGCGCCGCCGCCTCCTTACAACAGTATTATTGACCGACCGGTCGGTTTATGCAAGTCTGATTGCAATGACGGCCTCGGGAGGAGCCTAAATGTCACAAATGCAACTGTCTCCACAGGAGATCGCAGAGCGCAGCGCACAGGCGATGTGGGCGCGCGACGATGCGTCCAAATGGCTGGGATGCAGCCTCGATGCAGTGGGCCCGGGCAGCGCCACCCTTTCCATGACGGTGGAGAAACACCACACCAACGGTCACGACATCTGCCATGGCGGCTACATCTTCACGCTGGCGGATTCGGCCTTTGCCTTTGCCTGCAACTCCTACAACCAGATCGCTGTCGCACAACACAATTCCATTACTTTCGTGGCGCCCGGCGCGCTCGGCGACCGGCTCAAGGCGGTCGCTCGGGAGGTTGCGCGGTTCGGCCGTTCCGGGATTTATGATGTGCGGGTTGAAAATCAGAACGGCAGGCTGATCGCGGAATTTCGTGGCAATTCCCGCGTGATCAGCGGAACGCATTTTTCGGTGGAGGCCCTGAGAGGTTCGGGAGAGAGACATGAAAGATCTGACGCCAAGAAAAGAAGAGCTGGATCCCATCGAGATCGCCTCACGCGATGAAATCCGGGCTCTGCAGCTCGTGCGCCTCAAATGGTCGTTGAACCATGCCTATGAGAATGTGCCGCACTACAGGAAGAGCTTTGACGCTGCCGGGGTTCACCCCGACGATCTGAAAGAGCTATCCGATCTCTCGAAATTCCCCTTCACCGTCAAAACGGACCTGCGAGACAATTATCCCTTCGGCATGTTCGCCGTGCCGCGCGAAAAGGTGGTGCGCATTCATGCTTCGTCCGGAACCACCGGCAAACCGACCGTGGTGGGCTATACGGAAAAGGACATCGACACCTGGGCGGAAGTCATGGCGCGCTCGATCCGCGCATCTGGCACACGACCCGGCGATGTCGTGCATGTGGCCTATGGATACGGGTTATTCACCGGCGGGCTTGGCGCGCATTATGGCGCGGAACGACTGGGCGCAACGGTTGTGCCGGCCTCCGGTGGCATGACGGCACGCCAGGTCACCCTGATCGAGGATTTTCAGGCGCAGACCATTATGGTCACGCCCTCCTACATGCTCTCGATCTTGGATGAATACCGGGCACAGGGGCTGGACCCGCGCAAGAGCCCGCTGCAGGTGGGAATTTTTGGCGCCGAGCCGTGGACCAACGCCATGCGCGCCGAAATCGAAGACGCATTCGACATGCATGCCGTCGACATTTACGGCCTGTCCGAGGTCATGGGCCCGGGCGTGGCCAATGAATGCGTGGAGACCAAGGACGGGCTGCACATCTGGGAAGACCACTTCTACCCTGAAATCATCAATCCCGAGACGGGCGAAGTGCTGCCGGACGGCGAAATGGGCGAACTCGTGTTCACCTCGCTCACCAAGGAGGCCTTCCCCATCGTGCGCTACCGCACCCGCGATCTGACACGACTGCTGCCGGGTACGGCGCGCTCCATGCGCCGCATGGAAAAGATCACCGGACGCTCCGACGACATGATGATCCTTCGTGGGGTGAACGTGTTCCCTACCCAGATCGAGGAACAGATCCTCACGATCGACGGTCTCGCACCGCATTTCCAGATCGAGCTCACGCAGGAAGGCCGCATGGACGCGATGACGATCCATGTGGAGATGGCCTCGCTTGAAGCAGAAGAGGATGTTCGCCTTGCCGCCTGTCGCCAGCTCGGCGATCGCATCAAGGATGTGGTCGGCGTGACGGTGCGTGTCCACGCGGCCGATCCCGGCAGCGTGGCCCGCAGCCAGGGCAAGGCCGTGCGGATTATTGACAAACGAGCAAAACAGTGACTTTGCCGGTCATTCCGACACATCCACGTTTCAAGGGATTCTAATGGCCCGCACCCGCGCCAAGGACTATGACGACAAGCGCGATGCCATGCTGCATGGCGCTGCGCGCATTTTCGCACGTGACGGCTATGACCGCGCCTCGATGAACCAGCTAGCGACCGAACTGGGGGTCTCCAAGGCGCTCCTCTACCATTACTACGCCTCCAAGGAAGCGCTGCTCTTCGACATCATCGAAACGCATCTTCAGGAACTGGTGGAGGCGGTGGAAGAGGCGAATGATCCGGGGGCCGAGCCCCATGCACGGCTCGAACGGCTGGTGATGGCCCTGCTCGAGGCCTATCGCGACGCCGACAACGAGCACCGCGTTCAGCTTGCCGGCCTCCAGCTTCTCCCCGAGGCACAACAGGAACAGCTGAAGGCGCTGGAGCGGCAATTGGTGGCGATCTTCGCCGAGGCGGTGCGTCAGGTTAATCCCGCGGCCTTTGACAACAGGCCGCTTTTGAAACCGGTCACCATGAGCCTTTTCGGCATGCTCAACTGGTTCTACATGTGGTTTCGCGAGGATCGCGGCATCTCGAGGCAGGACTATGCAAGGCTCGCGACTCATCTGCTTGTGAGCGGCGTCTCCCAGCTCGACTGACGGACTTGCCCGTCCCGCGTTCCCATGGCATTTGAATCGAATGGATGTGCCGACCGAACCAGCCGAAACAGCCCTTGCCGGACTGATCGATCGCCTGCATCAGCGCGGGCGCGTCCGGGTCTGGTCGCTGGTCATCACACTTTTTGGCGATGCGATCGTCCCGCGCGGCGGCGAAGCGCCACTATCCAGCCTGCAGAATGTGATGGCGCATCTCGGCATCGAGGCAGGTGCGCTGCGAACCGCCATGTCGCGGCTTGCCAGCGATGGCTGGGTGGTGCGCGAAAGACGTGGGCGAAACTCCTTCTTTTCTCTCGACAGGCACGGTCAGCATGCTTTTGACCAGGCCACACGCCGCATCTATGCTGCCGGCCCGCCTGACTGGGACGGTTCGTGGACTGTCGCCATTGCCCCACCTGGCAGCAATGGGAGAGCCCGGGACGATCTGCTAAAGGATCAGGGCTTTCTGAGAATAGCCGACAGCGTCCACCTTCTGCCACGCACACTCAAACAGGAGGACAGCGAACCGCCTCTGAGCGATATGCTTGTGATCCACGGTACAAGCGCCGAGCACCCCGAAATGGTGCGAACCCTGTGGCTCTCCGACGAGATCGCCAGCGCCTATCGTGAGCTGATTGCGGAGTACACGCCGCTCGCCAGAAGCCTTGCCCTTCGCCCTCTTCCAACCCCGATCGACGCCATGGCCGCGCGCACCCTGCTTATCCACGACTGGCGGCGCATCGTCTTGCGCGATCCGGGCCTGCCAATGGCTCTCTTGCCACAGGACTGGCCGGGCGAAGAGGCGCGGCTTCTGGTACGCGATCTTTATCAACTCCTGCTGCCTCAAAGCGAAAGCTGGCTCGACCAGGCCAATCTGCCGCCACTCGTGGATGCAGGCACATTCCATCGTCGTTTTGGCGATTGACCTCATCCTTCAGGCGAAAGTGCCAGGATCACCAGGCCAAGGATCGTGAGGACGGCACCTGCCACCACGGAGAGGCTCGCCCAGCCATGGCCGAGCAGCCCTTCGAACAGAATGATCAGTGTCGGGGTAAGGTAATTGTAGGCCAGCACCTTGGAGGCCGGCAGCCTGAGAGCGGCGAACTGGAGCAGGAAAAACGTACCCGCCGTTGTGAAAATCGCAAGATAGAAGATCGCGATCCAGGTGATGGATGGTAAGGCGGACCAGTCTGTCGCGGCGATTTCACTTACCCCGTAAAGGCCGATCAGTATGCCGGTCGCGAGCAGCGTCCAGAAGGTAAAGGCAAAGACAGGTTCGCCGCGATTGTAGAGCCGCACCAGAGAAGCATAGGCGGCGTGCGCGACCACTCCGGCGAAAAAGATCATTTCCCCCTCGCCCAGATCGAAACGACGCATGGCCTCCAGATCCCCGTCGAAAATGACCCAGACTGACCCCAGCCCTGCAAGAATGAGGCTTGGAATGACAAGCCCGCGCGGCACCTGCCGCAAAATGACAAATCCAAAAAACGCGCTGAGCAGCGGCATGAGCGTGAACACGGCACCGGTTGACACCGGGCTTGTCATGCCAAGCGCCATGAACATGGTGACGAAATAGAACGCCATCAGCCCACCCAGCACCAGAAAGCGCCATGGGGCTTTGGGGAACGGTAGTGGCTGTCGTAAGACCAGGCGTACCATCAGCGCCATAAAGACAATGCTGATAAGAAAGCGGGCGGCATTGAGCGCCACCGGACCAATATGCGGCGCAGCAAGAGAGCCCAGCGAGAAGGAGCCTGCCACCAGTGTTGCGAAGGCAAGCATGGCCAGATGCCCCTGCTTCTTCTGCAGGCCCGTCGCACTCGTGCGATGCGCATCCCGCCGCGCCGTTCTTGCTTGCAAGCTCTCAGCCAACATATCCCCCCAAACATGCTTTGACCCTAAAAGAACAGCCCGCAAATCGAAACCGATTTCCGGGCTGTCTGGCAAAAACACGTCCTTTGGCTCAGTCTTTTCAGGCTAAGGCAAGAGCATCATCTTCGATGATCGGGTGAATCGAGCGGAACGGAATGGCAATCCGGTTCCATACATTGATGAGGCCAACCAGAACGGAAAGCTGCACCAGTTCCTCCTCGGTAAAATGCTGCAGCATCTCCTGGTAGAGCCCATCCTCAACCGGTCCGTCGGAAATCTTCGTCAGACGCTCGGTCCATGCAAGGGCCGCACGCTCACGGTCGGTGTAGAGTGGAGATTCACGCCACGCAGACACCAGGTGCACACGCTGTTCGCTCTCGCCATCCCGCCTTGCTTCGCGCGTGTGCATGTCAACGCAGTAACTGCACCCGTTGATCTGCGAGGCGCGGAGATTGACGAGGTGGATCAGCCCTCGATCAAGCCCGGAATCGTCGATCGCCTTTTTGAGGTTCAGCACCGCCCCTATCAGCTTCGGCGCTGCCTTTGCGTAGTTCAGTCGTTCCTGCATTGGAAGTTCCTCTTATTGTAACAATTGTTCAGCTCTGAGGGCGCTGGTGGCGCTCTACAAAGGCGCACCCAAAGGCGAGCGAACGGGGATCCGCGCTCGCCTCATAATCGGAAATCACATCGGAAAGCCGCGTCTTGCGAAGCTCGGCCCGCCAGGGCCTGTTCGGCTCGCAACATGGCACTGTTGATCCCACACGGCTTTGCATAGGCCTGTGGCTCCAGAGCCCCCGGCCCGCGTTGACGAATTTCCGCACAGCGAAAGGCGGGCTTCGGCCCCTCGATGGCCAGCACCACATCAAGCAGTGTCACCGCATCGGCAGAGCGTGCCAGGCGGTATCCCCCATGCGGCCCCGGTACAGATTGCAGTATCCCCGCGGCTGTGAGCTGCTTGAGATGTTTCAGGAGATAGCTTTGCGAAAGCCCGTGATACTCGGCCAGCGCACCGGCGGGCATTGTCCGCCCCTCTTCCAGCTGCGCAAGCAGAGTGGCGCAATGGATCGCCGCCTCGACACCGTCACTGAGTTTCATTCCTGTCTCCATATTGTGGATAATATATATCGTCGATATTTATCATCTACAATACAGGATTTATCGCTCGTGACATCTCCTGACAGGAATATCGAATTCCTTCACGCCAATGCCGCAGCGCAGTGCAATCAACGCGAAAGGGGCATCCCGACGAAGCGTAAGGCGGGCAAATGCCGCCCTACGCTCCGGTTATTCCGCAGCCAGTCTGGAAGGATTGTTGGGGTGCGTTGTCCAATTGGCATAGACGGGCTGAACCTTTTCACCCGTGCGCTTGTCGAGAGCACCGGCGGCCAGCGGCACCATGTCTATGCAGCCTTCCACCGGGCAGACATTGACGCATAAATTGCAGCCGACGCATTCCTCCTCGATCACCTCGAAATGGCGCTTGCCATCCACCATGGCGGTGATCGCCTGATGGGATGTGTCCTCGCAGGCGATGTGGCACCGTCCGCACTTGATACACTTGTCCTGATCGATCCGTGCTTTGGTGACATAGTTCAAATTGAGATACTGCCAGTCCGTCACATTGGGCGTTGCCCGGCCGATCACGTCATCGAGCGTGGAATGGCCCTTGACATCCATCCAGTTTTCAAGCCCTTCGATCATCTCCTCGACGATCTTGAAGCCATAGGTCATGGCGGCGGTGCAGACCTGAACGGTGCCGGCACCCAGCGCGAGGAACTCGGCCGCATCGCGCCATGTGGTGACCCCGCCAATGCCGGAAATCGGCAGGCCGGCAGTCTCGGCATCGCGCGCGATCTCAGCCACCATGTTGAGCGCGATTGGTTTAACCGCAGGGCCGCAATAACCACCGTGAGAGCCCTTGCCGTCAATAGTCGGCTCCGGTGCAAAACTGTCGAGGTCCACCGCCGTGATCGAATTGATCGTGTTGATCAGCGACACCGCATCGGTACCACCCGCCTGGGCAGCCCGTGCCGGCTGGCGCACATCAGTGATGTTGGGCGTCAGCTTGGTGATGACTGGCATGCGCGTATATTGCTTGCACCAGCGCACCACCATCTCGACATATTCAGGCACCTGCCCCACGGCAGCACCCATGCCACGCTCGCTCATGCCGTGGGGGCAGCCGAAATTGAGCTCGATGCCATCAGCTTCCGTTTCTTCCACCAGCGGGAGAATGGCTTTCCATGCGTCTTCCTCACAGGGCACCATAAGCGAAACGATCAGCGCACGATCGGGCCAGTTCTTCTTCACCTGCTTGATTTCGCGCAGGTTCAGATAAAGATCGCGGTCGGTGATGAGCTCGATGTTGTTGAGGCCCAGCAGCCGGCGATCAGCGCCCCAGATCGCGCCATAGCGCGGCCCGTTGACATTGACGACCGGTGGCCCCTCCTCGCCCAGCGTCTTCCAGACAACACCACCCCAGCCCGCCTTGAAGGCGCGTTCGACATTATAGGCCTTGTCGGTGGGCGGTGCGGAAGCAAGCCAGAACGGATTGGGAGACTTGATACCAACGAAATTGCTGCGAATGTCTGCCATGGGTTTCTTGCTCCTCAGCCGGCCAATGCACGGTGGATGCTCTCGGCTGCGTCACGCCCCTGCGCGACCGCCGAAACGGTGAGATCATCGCCGCCGGCGATACAGTCGCCCCCGGCCCAGACCTTTTGCATGGAGGTACGCCCTTCCTCATCCACCTTGATGCGACGTCCTTCAAGCGCAATCGATGTGCCGGAGCCGTTCAGGACCCCGGCCTCGAAAGACTGTCCGATGGCCTTGAAAACCTGGTCGGCGCGCAGGGTGAGGGTCTCGCCGGTGCCAGAGAGCTTTGCGCCCTTCAGCGCCGTGTATTCGAGCTCGATTCCGGTGACCCTGCCCTTGTCGGCAAGAATGCGCCGGGGCTGGAGCCAGTGCCGGATGACAACACCTTTGGAAGCGGCCAGATCCTGCTCGAACTCCGAGGCGTTCATGTGCTCCTGGCCGCGACGATAGCAGATCGTGACCTCCTCGGCGCCCAGAAGCCTCGCCTGTACGGCAGCATCGATAGCCGTCATCCCGCCGCCGATCACGACGACACGGCGACCGACCGGCATGCTGGCGAGATCCTGTGCCTGACGCAGATGCGCGATGTAGTCCACAGCACTCTCCACGCCTTCAACATCTTCACCCTCCGCACCGAGCGCGTTGACACCGGCGAGCCCCATGCCGAGGAACACAGCGTCGAAATCCCGGCTGAGATCACCGAGCGAAAAGTCGCGCCCGAGCGCCTTGCCTTCCTCAAGCGTGATACCGCCAATCGCCATCACATAATCCACCTCGGCCTGGGCAAACCCGTCCGGTGTCTTGTAGGCGGCAATGCCGAATTCGTTGAGCCCACCGGGCTTCGGTCTTGCCTCGAAAATGGTGACGTCATGACCATGAACGGCCAGACGATGCGCACACGCAAGCCCCGCCGGCCCTGCTCCGACGATGGCAACGCGTTTGCCCGTCGATGCCGCACGCTCATAAAACTGTGCGCCGGCCGCCATCGCCGCATCGGTGGCATAGCGCTGCAGACGACCGATCTGCACCGGCTTGCCCTCTGCCTCCTCGCGCACGCAGGCTTCTTCGCACAGCGTCTCCGTCGGGCAGACGCGGGCGCACATGCCACCAAGAATGTTCTGGTCGAAGATCGTTTTTGCAGACCCCAGCGGATTGTCCGTGGCGATCTGGCGGATGAACATGGGTATGTCGATAGATGTCGGACACGCCGTCATGCATGGCGCATCGAAACAGAAGTAACAGCGATCCGCCTCCACGGCCGCCTCATGGCGGTCGAGCGGTGGATGCAGGTCGGAGAAGTTCCTGTCGTACTCCTCACCGGAAAGGCGGCCGGCGGCGATGCCGTCCGCATAGAGACCATCAGCCATTCCGTATTCCCCTTTTATTATTGGGAAAAGGCTAACGCAGTTTCAATTTTTTATCAATCGGTCAAATTTAGCAGCGAAGCGCAACCCGTTGAAATAAAACATGATTACGAACGTCATATTTCATTCGATGTGTTTCGCACCGCATATAGGCATGTTCGGGAGCGAGCAGACAGCAGATCAGCGCTGGAAATCCTCAGTAGACTTCCAGAGAACTGATCTCGTCATTGTAGTAGTCGCGCAGACGAGGCAGGTCTCGCCGAATGGTTTCGCACCATCCGTTGAAATTGCTTCTCTCGCAAACACGCGCCTCGACGCCTCCTTCAAGACGCACGGACGAGATGCGGTTGTTCCACTCACGCGGCAGGCGCACCGCTCCGTCTCCTGCATCGAAACAGATGCCGGCACCGCGAAAGCCTGTATGCTCGAAGAAGCACGCTCGGCGTGATGTCTCGAAATCGGTGACATCGCCCCGCTGGCGACGGAGCACACGAAACGACGTGACTGCATCACCCCGCCGGAGATACGTCAGGTTGCGCGTCACAAGTGAACACCGGCCACCATACCCCGGACGCGAACAGATCTCGACTGAGGTGCGCTTTCCTACACGAATTGAAGCGACACGCCCGCGCCAGCCGCGCATCAGAACATGAGCCTGCTTCCCGATTCCCGCGCAAAAGCGTCGCCCCTTGAAACTCGGGCGGTCGTAAAAACAGACATTTCGAGGTGTCGGGCGCCGGTCTCCCCCAGCTCCTCCAATGGACTCGAAGTCGTTCTCCCGATCGCGCTGCTCGATTTCGCGCAGCACGAAGCGAAAGATTTCCAGCCCGATGACCGCGCCGATATCCGAAATCGGGCGATCTCGGTAACGCGGGCGGCTATCGCGCAGGTAGCGCGCAGAGACCCAGCCCTTACGCCTGGCAAATCCCACCTCACACCATCTATAGCGGTCGGTGCAGCGCAACGTCGAGACACGCCCGCCACGTGGGATCGTAAACACCACGCGGTACCGAACTCCGGGCCCGCTGCGCATATTGAGATCGGCTGTTGCGACGGCCTGCACGCTTCCTTGTGCTTGGGAAGAGGTCACAAAGGCACCCGACAGGCCAATGGTGACGCAAAGCAGCGACAGCAAGCGAACAAACCGAGAGGGCATGCGATTCTCCTTGGTGGACCCACAGACCGCAGCAACGTGCTGCAAAATCCGGGGAACATCCAGAAAAGATCGCGTAAAATTGGCGGTATGAACCTTCAGCGTGGCTTCTTGCCGAAAACCCGGACGTATTCCTCGACACCGCCCTTGGCGAGCGCCTTGGCCTGTTTCACCCAGTCATCACGCTCGATGCGGCCTTTGAACCTCAGATGGTCGTCCACCCAGTCGCGCTCGGCCTTTTTCCAGGCTGCGATCTGCGCAAAGGTGTAGATACCGAGATCATTGAGCCGCGCCTCCAGCTTCGGCCCCACACCGGAAATCAGCTTCAGATCATCGGGTTTTGCGGGCTTGCGGATGCGGGCGGGTCGCGCGTCTTTCGCCGTCTTTGCAGTTGCCGGCTTCACGCGGGTGGATGTGGCCTGACGCCCTGCCCCCGCTTCGGCCTGTACCCGTTTCGGCGAGGAAGAGCCCGGCACCGCCGACAGGCCCGCCGCGGAAGCCCTGACGGGTTTTCGCCCCCCGGCTATCGGCCGGATTTCGCCCTTTGCCTTCGGTTTCTGACTGGCCGCCTTCGCCTTCCCCTGCCGGCGCGCGGGTTTGGCGGTTTTCCGCGGCGCATCGAAACTGATCACCGGTTCCATGGATTTCAACGTTTCGTCACCCAGCCAGCAAAGGCTGAAATGTCCCTCGCCCAGATCCTTCAGCGGCGGCACCTCGCGCTCGCATTTGCCGCCTGGCACCTGGTCCTTGTAACGGCATCGCGTCTGGAACGGACAGCCGGATGGCGGGTTCATGGCCGAGGGAATGTCGCCTTCAAGCACGATATGCTTCTTGCGGACAGACGTATCGGCAATCGGGATCGCCGAAAGGAGCGCTTCCGTATAGGGGTGATAGGGCGGCGCGAAGATCTGATCGGTCGTCCCCTGCTCCACGATATGGCCGAGATACATGACCACAACCCGGTCGGCCAGATAGCGCACCACGGACAGATCGTGGCTGATGAACAGCATGGTGGTCTTGTTCTTGCGCTGAATGTCCATCAACAGTTCGGTCACCGCCGCCTGCACGGAAACATCGAGCGCGGAGACGGGCTCATCCGCCACCACCACCTTGGCATTGCCGGCGAAGGCGCGGGCAACGCCGATGCGCTGCTTCTGCCCGCCCGATAGCTGGCGCGGCATGCGATCTGCAAAGGCGCGTGGCAGTTTTACGAGATCAAGCAGTTCCAGCATGCGCTGCTTTCGGTCGGCCAGCGTGTTGCCAATGTTGAATTTTTCCAGCGTGCGCACGATCTGCGAACCAACCGAATGGCTGGGATTGAGTGTATCGAACGGGTTTTGAAACACCATCTGGATACCGGCCACTGTGCCTGTATCCCGGTCTTCGACAGGCGTAGACTGAATGGGCTCGTTTTCGAGCACCACTTCGCCATCCGTTGCCGTTTCCAGCCCGAGAAGCACCTTGGCGAGAGTCGATTTTCCGCAGCCGGATTCGCCCACTATCGCCACCGTTTCGGATTCTCGCGCCTCGAAGCTGATCTGCTCATTGGCCTTGACGGTCTTGGTGTCACCGCCGCCGAAAATGCTGTTGGCAGCCACGTGATAATATTTCTTCAGATTTTCGATGCGCAGCATCGGCTTGCCGGGTGCGATCGGTTCCTTGTCTTCCAGCGCGCCTTCCGGCAGCGCATTCCAGTCGATCTCATCAAAACGCAGGCAGCGGGAATGGTGCCGCTCATGCCCTTCGACCGGCAGCATGGGCACCTCTCCGGCATCGCAGAGACCTTCCTTGAAATGCTGGCAGCGCGGGCCGAAATTGCAGCCCTTCGGGCGCTCATGCGGCAGCGGCAACTGGCCGGGGATGGCAATCAGGGGCCTCTCATTCTTGTCGGCACCCGGCAGCGGAATGGAGCGGAAGAGCCCCTGCGTATAGGGATGGCGCATCCGGTCGAACACGTCTTCGACGCGGCCCATCTCCACCGCCTCGCCTGAATACATTACGGTTACACGGTCGCAGGTCTCCAGGATAAGACCGAGATTGTGCGACACGAAGATCATCGACGTGCCGTATTTCTTGCCCAGCCCCTTAACCAGTTCGACGATGCCCGCCTCCACCGTCACGTCGAGCGCTGTCGTGGGCTCGTCGAGCAGAAGCAGTGCCGGCTTCGACAGAAGCGCCATGGCGATCACGATGCGCTGCTGCTGTCCGCCCGAAAGCTGGTGGGGATAAGACCGCATCATGCGTTCAGGATCAGGCAGCCGCACCGCCTCGACCATCTCCAGCGCCCGGCGCCACGCCTCGTCCCTCGAGACTTTGTCGTGGATGAGCGGCACTTCCATGAGCTGCTGGCCGATCTTCATGGCCGGGTTGAGGCTCGCCATCGGCTCCTGATAGATCATGGCGATCTCGTTGCCGCGGATCTGGCGAAGCTCCTCCTCGCTCATCTCCGCCATGTCGCGGCCCTTGAACCTGATGCGTCCGCCGACGATCTGCCCGACATTGGAAAGATCGCGCATGATGCCGAGTGAAACGGTCGACTTGCCGCAGCCCGATTCCCCCACAATGCCCATCGCCTCGCCGGGCATGACCTCGCAGGAAAAATCCATCACCGCCGGGATTTCGCCGGCGCGCGTGAAGAAGGAGATGGAAAGGTTTTCAATCTCCAGGATCGGCTCGCCGCTTTTGTGGCCGCGTGTGATGCTGATGGCTTCGTTCATGGCGTCGCTCTCAGTGTTCATCTCAATCCTTCAGTGACTGCTCACGCAGCGCATCGGCAAGCAGGTTCAGCCCGAGCACGAAAGACATCAGGGCGAAAACGGGCGGCAGCGCCGGGTGAACATAGGCCCTGAGCAGACGGCTCGATTCCTTGATGCCCGTGCCCCAGTCCGGGCTTTCAGGCGCAAGGCCGAGGCCGAAATAGCCGAGCGTTCCAAGAAGGATGGTCGTGTAGCCAATGCGAAGGCACACATCGACAATAAGCGGGCCGCGCGCATTGGGCAGCACTTCCCACAGCATGATGTACCAGGGCGTTTCGCCACGCGTCTGGGCCGCCGCCACATAGTCCCGTGTCTTGATGTCCATCACCAGCCCGCGAACGATGCGAAACACGCCCGGCGCCGAGGCGAAGACAACCGCCACGAAAATGTTGAGCTGGTTGGAACTGATCGAGATGATGCCGAGCGGATCGGCATCGAACACCAGGCCCAGATAGGCCCAGCCACCGATGAGCAATGTCAGCGCAAGCTGGATCGCCAGAAGCCGCGGGCGGCTTCTGTAGCGCGTCCAGAAAAGCGTCACGAAGAACACGATCGGGAAGATGAAGAACACACCGGCCATCCATTGCGGAATGGGTGTTTCGCGGATGCCTGGCGTCACCAGAAGATAGAAGAGCAGAATGACCGGAAAGGCGAGGACCAGATTGGCAAGGAACGAGAGGAAACTGTCGATCCGCCCGCCATAATAGCCCGCCGGCAAACCGAGCGTGGTACCCACCATCAGCGCAAAAAGCGTTGCCGCAGGCGCAATGATCAGAACGATCTGGCTGCCATAGACCATGCGCGAGAACACGTCACGCGCCAGCCGGTCGCCGCCGAACAGAAAGGCCTGTCCGCTTTCCGGCTCAATCCCGCCAGGCAGAACATTCTTCATGATCGGAAACTGCGCCAGCGGATCGAACGGCGCCACCGTTCCGGCGAAGATCGCCGTGAAAAGCCAGAAGAAGCAGATCATCACACCGGCAACGCCGACGCCCGTCTCGAAGAGCTGCCCATAGAGACCAAGACGCTCGCGAAAACGAAGGCTGAAGAAAAGGATGATGGCCAGCGCGATCCACACCGGCCAGAAGCGTGCAAATACGCCAAAGATGATGCCCAAAATGCCAAGGGTTTCTACCTGCATCGCGCGTCCTCCCTATTGCACGCGAATGCGCGGGTTGAGATAGGCATAACCCACATCGGAAATCAGTTGCGTGGACAGCACCACGAAAACCGATACCAGCGAACAGCCTAACAGCAGATCGATGTCGTTGTTGCTTGCCGCCTCCACCAGCGTGAAACCAAAGCCCTGATAGCGGAACATCACTTCCACGATCACGACGCCGGTCAAAAGCCAGGGAAACTGCAGCATGATGACCGTGAAGGGCGCAATCAGCGCGTTGCGCAACGCATGATTGATCACCACGGCCCGGAAGCCCAGCCCCTTGAGACGGGCGGTGCGGATATATTGCTGCGTCATGACCTCAACCATCGAGGCCCGTGTCATGCGCGCGATATAGCCGATGCCGTAAATCGCCATCGTCATCACCGGGAGGGTGAAATTGTAGAAGGAGATGCCCTGACGGGTGGCCGTTGCAGCCGAGCCATTGAGCCATCCAAGCCATGAAGCGAAGATCACCGCAAAGATCACGCCCGACACATATTCCGGCGTTGCCGTGGTCGCGATCGAAGCAACAGAGAGCGTTCGATCCGTTCGCGTTCCCTCCCGCATGCCCGCCAGAACCCCGATCAAAAGTGCGACGGGAACCATAACCACCATGACCCAGAACATCAGGATGCCGGTAGCGCCAAGGGCCGGAAAGAGCTTTTCGGCAACAGGCACCTTGAACTTGGTCGAACAGCCGAAATCCCCCTGCAGAATACCACCGTAATAGGGTTCTGCCGGTTCATCGCAATAGGAAAACCGTGGCGAAGACACACCCGTTTCAGGGTCGATATTGGGCTGCTTTTGCACAACACCGAGCCACTGCCCATAGCGCAGGAAGAAGTTCTGGCGATAGCCATTCTTCTGCAGCCAGCTTTCCAGTTCCTCAGCCGAAGAACGCATGTCAAGCTGGCTGATTGCGAGCTTTTTAAGGTTCGGTTCCAGATTGACAAGAAAGAAAACGACAAGAGTCAGACACAGCATCGTCAATGCCATGACGCCCAGACGTCTCACGATAAACCCAAGCACGGTTTCCCCTTCCTCCGTTGGCGGAGGTTGTTATTGATTGCCTGCGCAAATGGGGGCCTTTTGGCCCCCACTTATGGTCCCGTCTTACCCCTCGTCGAGCCAGACCTTTTCGAGATCGATCTCGAAAGTCTGGTGCATACCGTGGTTTTTCACGGCCTCCACCGAGTGGTTGTATAGCTTGCGCCAATAAGGCTGAAGAATGATGCCGGATCCCTGAAGGATTTCCTCGATCTTCTTCATCACCTTGCGGCGGTTGTCAGGATTGGGGATGGCGAGCGCTTCCTCGATCAGCTCGTCGAGCTCCGCGTTGGAATAAGCGGATTCGTTCCACGCCTCGCCTGTACGGTAGGCGAGCGCCACCACCTGGATGCCCAGCGGACGCATGTTCCAGTTGGTCATGGAGAAGGGATACTTCGTCCAGTCGTTCCAGAAGGTGGAGCCGGGAAGGACCGTGCGCTTCACCTTGAAGCCGGCCTCGCGCAACTGGGCGGCGATGGCGTCGCCCGTGTTCTTGTGCCAGTCCTCATCCACGGTGATGAGCTCGTGCTCGAAATCCATCTGGCCGGCTTCTTCCATGAGCGCCTTGGCTTCGTCCAGATTGCGTTCCAGCTTCGGCAGCTCGGCATATTCGGGATGGATCGGGCAGACATGGTGGTTTTCTGCCACTTCGCCGGCATTGTTATAGCCGAGCGCCAGAACCGTCTGGTTGTCGACTGCACGCTGCAGAGCCCGACGAACCTTCTCGTCATCATAGGGTTTGTTGTCGACATTGGTGCGCGCCACGATCGTCGTGGCGGTGGTGACCTCGGATTTAACCAGCCCGAGTGAATCCAGGATGTCCACGAAATCAGCAGTTGTTTCGTAGTTGGTATGGATTTCTCCGGACTCGAAGGCGCTGACGGTCGCGGACGGATCCGTGCCGTAATCGATGAACTCGATGCCGTCGAGATAGGCCTCGCCACCCCACCATTTGCCGTCTTCGCGCTTCTTCAACTCCACGCGATTGCCCACCTCATAGGACACCAGTTCGAAGGGGGCCGGTGCCGATCGGGTTGGCAACAAAATCGCGCCCCGTTTCATCGAAGCTCGGATGAACGATCAGGGCCGGATAATCCGACATGCCGGGAATAATCGAAATATCGGGCGCCGACAAATTCAGCTTCACCGTCATGTCGTCGACCTTCTCGATCGCGCCCTCGCGCGCCTGTTTGGTCTCAGGATCGATAAGCGAAGCCATGCGTGCCGGCATGGAGTTGCCCTCAACCGTCTGATCACACCAGCGATTGAAGTTGTAGATCACATCATCGGCAGTAAAGGCATCGCCATTGTTCCAGGTAACACCGGGGCGCACATGCAGGATGTATTCGGTCGCATCCTCATTGACCTCCCAGCTCTCCAGGAGCTTGCCCTCGAAAGTGAAGTCGCGAGTGTACTTCACCAGCGGCTCAAGTGTCTGGCGCATCGCGTTGGCAATCTCTGACCAGTCGGCCGTTCGCGGGTCCTTCGGGTCCTTGATGAACATCGCAACACGCAGCGTTCCACCCTTCTTGGGCTCCTGCGCCATCGCCTGCCCCGGCGCAGTCAAGCCGAGCATGCCATAAGCGGCAGCCGTCGATGCGCCAAGCGCGCTTGCGAGCGCAAGAAACTCTCGTCGGTCCATCCTGCCGGCCCTCGCCTCGTTCGCCATTTCAGCGACGCGGGATGGCACCTTCTTGCCATTGCTCTTGAAAAACGTCATCGACGCACTCCCATTATCTACCGTTTTCGGTTCCCGATTAGCATTTCTTATCCCGCCCCCGATGTCAAAAATCCACAGGGTTCGGAAAGCAAATTCTGCTACTTATTCGACAATCGCAATGACGGATTTGCGACAGCACTGCCGTAAAAACTATACGAAAAGCCGATTTTACAACAAGAAGCACTTCACGGATCTGGCAGAGCCTGCGCCGCCGCTGCCAGCCGGTCCGTTTCCTAAACACCCGGGCCAATTGACGCTTTCATAACCACTTGCTAAGCGATCCGGGTTCGCTTGAGGTGCTCCGGCCGGTGTTCATCGTCCGGGGAAAAGGGAACACGGAAAGGTCATACCGAAATGGCCCAAGCCGTGGCTGCTCCCGCAACTGTGAGCGCTGAGGCTCCTCGAACGCCACTGGGTGCAATACCCGGGAAGGCGAGGCAGCCGATGAAGCGTGAGCCAGGAAACCTGCCTTGGGCCGTCACCGTCCGGATGCGGGATGCTTCCGGGGCTGTGGTTCTCGCAGTGGTGGCGATTGTCATCGCTGGCGGGGGGACAAAAGTCAGACAGCCGTCGCTCTCCAGCCAAACTGAATAATCGATCACGCTGGAGGATATGCATGCGTTCCAAACACCACAGAGCCTTTCAACTGCTTGGCGCATCCGTGCTGATTCTGGGTATAAGCGCAGAAACGGCCCAGGCTCAGGATTTCGCGCTCGAGACCCTGGTTATCACCCCCAACCGCACCCCTATCGAGGCTGCGAAAGTGGGCTCTTCCGTGCATGTCATCGAGCGAAAAAATATCGAGGAACAGTCTCTGCCTCTCGTGCAGGATTATCTCAACCAGCTTCCGGGCCTCTATCTCTCCCCCAATGGCGGGCCAGGCAACACCACGACCCTGATAATGCGCGGCCTGCGTGGGCAATATGTAAAGACCCTCTTCGAGGGCATCGACATTTCCGAGGTGTCGGGGCCCAACGTTCAGCCCGCCTATGGTCATCTTCTCTCCGGCGGCATTGGGCGGATCGAAGTTCTGAAAGGCTCGCAGAGCACGCTCTATGGCTCCGATGCAATTGCCGGCGTGGTCAATCTTTCGACACTTGGCGGTATTCCGCAGGGCATTGAGCACGGCATTCACGTCGAAGGCGGGTCGCGCAAAACGGGCTTTGGCAACTACACGCTGACGGGCGGTTTCGACCGTGGCGAATTTGGCCTTTCTTTGTCTGGCTTCACCACCGATGGGTTCTCGATGGCGTCCTCAGGCGTTGAGGACGACGGATACACCAATCTGACCGCGACCCTCGGCGGGCGATACGAGATCAGCGACGATCTTGCCGTTTTCGCCAGTGGGCTTCTGTTGAATGGTTCAACGCAGACCGATGATGGTTATCCCATCGCCGACACCCCCGCTAACGGAAAGTTTCGGCAGGCGGCCGGGCGCATCGGCGCGGAATTCTCAATGTTTGACGGTCAATTGAACAACACGGTATCGGCACAGATATCCGACACCGCCCGTGAAAGCACCAGCGGCTTCGGTACCACCTCAACCTTCGACGGACTGCGCTACAAATTCGACTATCTGGGCTCGCTTGACGTTTCTCCCGAACTCACGGTCAATTTCGGCGCGGACTGGGAGCGCCAGGCAGCAACCACCGCAAGTGTTGATAAAAGCGTCTCTATGGGCGGCGGCTGGATCGAGGCGATCTACAGCCCGTTTGACGCTTTGACACTGACAGCGGGCCTGCGCCATGACGAACACGGCACCTTCGGCGGGCACACCTCCTGGCGCGCCACAGGATCCTATGAACTTGCCAGCACCGGAACACGTTTCCACGCCTCGGTCGGAACGGGATATCGCGCGCCGAGCCTTTATGAGCTTTATGCGCCTGTCTATGGCAACATCGACCTGAAGCCGGAAACAAGCCTTGGCTTCGATATCGGCGTTGAACAGCGCTTTCAGGATGACAGGCTTGTCACCAATCTCACCTTCTTCATGATCGATGTCGAGGATCATATCGGATACGATCCCGTGACCTATCAGAACATCCAGACCGATGGCGTGGTCAAAACGCGCGGTGTGGAGGCGTCGTTTTCCTATGCGGCAACCGACTGGCTGGACCTGCGTGGCGCGTACACCTACACGAAGGCGACCCAGACGGATGGTCTGCGCGAAGTGCGCATCCCTAAACATGACATCGCTCTTGGAGCGACAGTCCGCCCGGCCGAGCGCTGGGAAATCGGAGCCACAGCGAAAATCGCTCTCGATACGGTCGACGGCTATGTCGACAGCCCCCGCTCGAAGCTTGATGACCACGTCCTTGTAAACGCGAAAATTGCCTACAAGCCGAACGAGAACACGGAGCTTTATCTGCGTGGCGAAAACCTGCTCGATCAGAATTATGAGGTCGTGGAAGGCTACGGCACACCCGGCTTCGGCGTCTTCGCCGGCTTCCGCGCAAAGTTCGCGCCCTGATGCTGCAGCGCCGGAAACGCCTTCCCCGCCTTTCCGGCCTCGTTCTTCTGGCCGGCGCGCTGCTTGTCGCGCCGGTTTCAGCCGCGCCAAAACGTGTCATGTCGCTCAATCTTTGTACCGATCAACTCGCCATGACGCTGGCCGAACCGGAGCAGCTTGTCTCCGTTTCCTTCCTCGCGCGTGAACCCAGCCTCTCCATGCTGCATGAGAAAGCCCACAGCTACCCGGTCAATCGCGGGCTCGCCGAAGAGGTGTTTCTGGAAAAGCCAGACCTGGTGGTCACCGGCACCTACTCGCTCCACAACACGACCGCCCTGCTGAAACGCCTGGGTTTTCATGTCGAGGAATTCTCCTTCGCACAGACGCTTGAAACCATTCCCGATGAAATTCTGCGCATGGGAGCACTCCTCGGGCAGGAAGAGAGAGCGGAAACCGTTGCTGACAGTTTCACCAAAGAACTCGAGGCGATTGCCGCAAGCCAGTGTGACAGACGCCCCACCATGATCGCCTACGATCAGAACGGCATCGCCTCGGGCCGCGGCACACTGGCCGATTCCGTGATGCGGGCTGCCGGGTTTGCCAATCTTGCCGCCGAACTGGGTATCATTGGCGTTGCTCCTTTTCCGCTGGAGCAGGTGATTGCCGCTCGACCGGACGTCATCAGCATCAGCACGCCTCAAAAAGCGCCGACACTTGGGGAATATGTGCCACGCCATCCAGCCATTTCCGCCCTCCCGAACACACGGATCGGCGCCTTTGTACCGGAGGGCTCACTGTCCTGCGGCACGCCCTCGGTGATTGAAGCCGTGCGGGCGCTGGCAACGCTCCGAGCCGAAATCGCCCCCTGTCCGGGGAGCACCACACAATGAAGCTTTCCATTTCGCTTGCGGCCCTCGCCTTCGTGCTGTTCGCCGTGTCGCTGCTGGTCGGTCCGGCCGACCTGGGGGTCGAAAACAGCATATCCGGCCTTTTTGCCGGCGGTGGCGAGGCGGCAACCATCATCATGCGTGAAATCCGCCTGCCACGCGCCCTCCTTGGTCTTGCCATTGGCATATCGCTCGGGCTTTCCGGTGCCGTACTACAGGGGTTTCTGCGAAATCCGCTGGCCGAGCCCGGCGTGATCGGCGTCTCCTCCATGGCAGCCCTCGGCGCGGTGGTGGTGTTTTACTCAGGCCTTGCCGGAAGCTCGCTCTATGCCCTGCCTGCCGGAGCGCTGCTCGGCGCACTTCTTGCCGTGCTCATCCTGCTTGCCATTGCCGCGCGCCAGGGCTCCACACTCACACTCATTCTTGCAGGCGTTGCGCTCTCCAGTCTCGCGGCCGCGCTCACCTCACTGGTTCTAAACCTGTCGCCCAACCCTTTCGCCGCCTATGAGATCATCTTCTGGCTGCTGGGGTCTCTGAAAGACCGCTCCATGGACCATGTGGCGCTCGCCCTGCCACTCATGGCGGCTGGCTGGCTCCTGATCGCACTGTCGGCCCGCGCCATCGATGCGCTCTCGCTGGGCGAGGAAGCAGCCTCCAGCCTCGGCATTCACATGGGCCGCGCGCGCTTCCTGATCGTCGCCGGTGTGGCACTCTCCGTTGGCGCAGCAACGGCGGTCGCCGGCACGATCGGATTCATTGGCCTCGTGGTTCCGCATCTCATCCGCCCGCTGACCAGCCGAATGCCAAGCAGCCTCCTATTGCCTGCAGGCCTCGGCGGCGCCGCACTACTCCTCGCCGCAGACATCGCCGCTCGGATCGTGTTGCCGGCCGGCGAGCTCAATGTCGGGGTTCTGACAGCGCTGATCGGCGCGCCGTTCTTCCTGTGGCTCGTTGTCCGCGCCCGCCGGGAGATGCTTTGATGGATCTGCGCGTCAAAAATCTCAGCGTGAAACTTGGCAGGAGGCAGGTGCTCGATGACATCGATTTCGACATCGAGCCCGGCCAGGTAATCGGGCTTCTGGGGCCGAATGGCGCCGGCAAATCCACGCTCATGCGTGCGCTCAACGGGCACGTCGCCGCCGAAGGCGCCATGCAGCTCGGCGAACACAATCTTGCGGTCATCGGCCCTGCCGATCGCGCCCGCCTCATCGCCTATCTGCCGCAGCAGCGCACCATAGGCTGGCGTCTTACCGTGCGCGATCTCGTGGCGCTCGGCCGTCTGCCGTGGCGTGCCTTCGGCCAGCGCGCGGATGCAGAGGATGATGCCGCAGTCGAGCGTGCCATGGCGATGGCCGATGTCGCGCCGCTTGCCCACCGGGTCGCCACCGAGCTGTCGGGCGGCGAGCAGGCCCGCATTCTGATGGCGCGTGCAATCGCGCAGGAGACACCGCTCCTCATCGCCGATGAACCGGCCTCCGGCCTCGATGCCGCACACCAGATCATGCTGATGCAGTCGCTGAAACGGCTCGCTGCCGAAGGCCGCACCGTTCTGGTCTCGCTCCACGATCTGACGCTCGCTGCCCGCTGGTGCGATGAGGTCATCCTTCTGAACGAAGGGAAGCTAGCAGCGTTCGGTAAACCCGAAACCGTGCTGTCACAGGAGAATTTGGCAAGGATCTACGGTGTGACCGCCCACTGCGCCCGTGACGAAAACGGCCTGATCATCGCACCGGTCGGGCTTACGGACATGTCCTCGCCCGGTTAATCAGCCACGCGTTTTTCCATCGCTGCCCCGGCATTGAGAAGTCCATCACCGAAATCCTCGTCACGGCCCGGATCGCCAAGGTCCACCGCCGTGGTTCGCAACAGCTGCGAAAGCACCTCCGGTTCAGCGTCCTTGCCCGCATGGATCAGATTGGCAATCGCTCCAGAGACGATTGCCGCTGCAAAAGACGTGCCCGTGACCACATCCATGCCGCCGGGAATGGGGGCCACCACATTCACGCCCGGCGCCGAAAGATCGATATAGCGCCCACGATTGGCCTTTTTCATCACCCGGTCGTGCACATCCGTAGCCGTCACGGCGATCACGCCATCATAGGCCGCAGGATAGCCGAAAGGCGCGCCCGGTCCGTTATTGCCAGCCGCAGCAACAAGCACGACACCGCGCGCCATCGCATTCCGGCAGGCCGAAGAGAAAAGCGGGTTCTCCGGCCCGACAAAGCTCATATTCACGATCTGCGCGCCCTCTTCCACCGCCCAGTCGAGCGCGGCCAGAAGCACATTCGTGCTGGAGATACCACCCTCGAAAGCCCGTGCATGGAGGAGCCGCACGCCGGGCGCCATGCCGCGAAACGGCCCATCGCCAGCAATCAGCCCGGAAATAGAGGTGCCATGCGCGCGGTCCTTCACCGCCATGTCGGGAAGCGCGTCAAACATGCTCTCTATGCGACCGGCAAGGGCCGGGTGCGCAACGTCCAGCGCCGTGTCGATAACGGCCACGCTCACATTCTCACCGCTCACCGATCCCGCATCGAGCGCAATCCGCTCGAAGGCGTAGTTCACGACGCCGGCGGCCTGCTGAAGCTGAAACACGTGGTTCGGAACACGATCTGCCAGCCGGCCGTCGCCCTCAAGCTGTGCAAGCACGAACGCCACCGGACGCCCATCGGGTATGCCGAGCCGGGCAATGGTACGCCCAAGCAGGGCCGACCCACGGGCCGAGCGCAGTTCCAGACCGAACTGCGCGGCCACGGCGGCAGCCACATCCTCGTCTCCGTCAAGAGTGACGAGCACCTCGTCCGGCACGAAACCCCCGGAGATGGCACGTTGCGGTGCGACAGGCCCTGGCAAGCGCCCCTGCCCCCGCCGTCGTGGGAGGCGGTGCGGATGGGCCAGCGCTGTCGTCAGAAACATCGCCATCGGTAGAGGGCGCATCCACGGACGTCGCGGGTTGCGCCGGGGCAGCCCTGCCCGTCCCCGGTCCAAAAAGCTCTGAAAGCATCGGTGGCAGATAAACCACGTGCCGTTCGCCAGAAGCTGCGCGCGCCTGCGTTTCACCGTCCGCCGCCTCGGCTGGAGCGGAGGTCTGGGCATGCGCTGTCATTGCCAGTTGGGCTGTGATGGCGATACCCGCCAGGATGCGTGAAACGAGCCTAGTCATCGCCGGGTCTGCGTCCGGTCACAACGGTTTCCACGAATTCAGCCTTTTCGAGCGCAGCAACAATTGCCTCATATTGCTCTGCCGTTTCGGCAGGAACAAGAACGCGGTAGAGCCCGCCCGGCAGCGGTCCGGCGGCGATCTCGGCCCCGCTTTTCTCCAGCAATGCCGAGACATCGGCCATGGAAGCATCCGCCGCAAAAGTCACGAAGGCGAAGGGTGCATCCTCGCGATCCGCACCGGCGACCGAGTATTGCTCCGTCTGCGTAAGATTGAGCCAGACCGTCTGGCCCACGAGAATGGCGAGCGCAAGCCCTGCGGCCACCCACGCAGCCTGCACGGGCAGCGAAGGCAAAAAGCCCGCCAGCCTCTCACGCAGAGAGGGTTTTGCGTTTTTCTCGGCCCCCGCCTCTTCGGCCAGTGCTCTTGAGAAACGGGTCAATGCATCGTCTGGCGGATGGATCGCCTCATTGTCGGCAAGCGTGGCCGAATACTCGCCCTCTGCCTCGGCCAGCGAGGCCATTGCCTGCGGATCGGATGCGAGCCACTCCTCGACCTCGCGCAGTTCCGCGCCCGAAAGCGTTCCGTTCAGGAAGAACGGCAGCAGCGCCTCCAGCCGGTCGCGGCGGTTTGATTGTGCGTTCTCGCTCATGGCCAGCCTCGATCATATCCGGCCGCCTGCAATGCTTCTCCGAGCTTCTTGCGGGCGTAAAACATTCTGGTTTTGACGGTGGCGACCGGAACGGAAAGGATCTCGCCGATCTCGGTCACCGACTTGCCGTGATAATAGGCGAGGTCCACCACGGTGCGATGTTCCTCCGACAGCGCATTGACAAATGAGCGCAACGCCGCCGCCTTGTCATCCTTCATCGTTGCAACCTCGGGCGTGTCTGCGCTGTCTTCAATCGCCTCTGCCTGCCCTTCGTCCAGCGCGCTTTCCCGGCGCTTGCGCAGGGCAGAGAGCGCCTTGAAGCGTGCGATACCAAGCAGCCAGGTGGAGACCTGCGAGCGTGCCTCGAAGCGCGACGCCTGGCGCCACACCTCCAGAAACACTTCATTCGCAATCTCGTCTGCCATGGTTTCCGATCCTGTCTGGCGCATCACAAAACGGAAGACCCGAGCGTGATGCCGCATGAACAAGAGCCGGAGCGCCGCCCTGTCGCCGCGCGCCGTTCTCGCCACGAGCTCGGCATCAGATT
Source organism: Nitratireductor sp. GISD-1A_MAKvit (assembly GCF_040819555.1). Classification (GTDB taxonomy): domain Bacteria; phylum Pseudomonadota; class Alphaproteobacteria; order Rhizobiales; family Rhizobiaceae; genus Nitratireductor. Next base: position 1,660,168 of record NZ_CP161920.1, on the reverse strand, counting down.
TCTGATCCACTCCGCTCATGACCTGCCCTTCGACAATGTGTCGCGCGGCGGGACATTTTGGTTCATCGCTTCCCCCAGTCTCTGAAAAGCTAATCCATTTTGGTGTTGGGTGGAAACGGAATTGACTCCCGCATTCGGCGTCCCGCGCTCATTGGCGTGAACCTTTTCACAGCCTCGTCAGACAAACCCTTAAGGGTACGCATGGTGCGCACCCGGAAAGGAGTGTTCTGATGACACGGCATATCGACTGCAAATGGTCGTCCAAGCCGCTGCGGCCCATGGCCGGGGCGGCTTTATTGACCTTGCGTAAGCCGAGGCGTAGGCTCTCCCGCGACGGGGTTGAAATGAACCTCGCTTCGGGGGGATACACCGGAACAAGGAGAACAGGGCTCATCAAGAATGCCCATCCGGCAACCTTCCGAAACGGCTTCGGGAGGCAAGGCATGGGGCATAACCGGCAGTTCCCGGCACGGTGCGACGGAAACGCACATGATCGTCCTGGCACAATCGCCAGACGTATTCTTGAAAGCACCACCGCCATAGCGCTCGCAATCATGGCGGGCTTATCCAGTTCAGCACCCGCGAACGCGCAGGAAAACGCGATCATCCAGCCGGGTTTCATGGCCGTGACCGGCTTTCCCGGCACGCTCATTCCCGGTTTTGAAGAGGGGCTCCTGCCCGGCGTGGACCCGGTGGACGAAACCTTCATCGACACCGAGCGCGCCTCGCTGCGCATCTTCGACATAACCTGGCTCGGCGCACCACCCAGCGGACAGGTGGTCTTCACGCCACCGCCCTTTGAAGTCGCAGCGTCTGAAATCGGTCAGGTGTTCGGCCTCGCCTATGATGACGGCAGACGCGAAGAGACCACGGCCATCGTGCCAAACCTCTATGCCGCCGCCACGTCCATGCATGGTCTCCAGATCGTTACGGAAGACGCGGACGAAGACGGGCGGACCGAACGGCAGCGCCGTGGCGAAGCTGGTGCACGCTTCATGGACGGTCAGTTCGGCGAGAAGAATGGCGGCGGCCCCGGTTCGATCTGGAAGATCGACGGCATCACCGGTGCCGTGACCCTGTTTGCCGATATCGACACGAACAGCGGCCCCGGCATCGGCAACATCGCCTTTGACCGGTCGCATCGCCAATTCTTCGCGTCTGATCTCGACAGCGGCCTCATTCACCGCATCGACATCGACGGCAATCTCATCGACACGTTCGATCACGGCGTGGCGGGGCCGACCGGCACGCGGGCTCGATCCCGTGGGCGATGATGGCGCGGTGATGGACATTCAGGGTGCTGCTTTCGACGCGGAAGAGCCCAAAAGCTGGGGCTACACGCAGGAAGAGCGCCGCGTCTATGGCCTCGCCATGCACGGCGGACGCCTCTACTACGCGGTCGGTGATGAAGCGGAAATCTGGTCCGTGGGCATCGCCCGCGACGGCACCTTCGCCGGCGACCCGCGCTGGGAGCTTACGGTGGAGGCGGAAGAAGAGCTTCCGGTCACCGACATCGCCTTCGACACACGCGGCTTCATGTATCTCGCCCAGCGGGGCGAGGTCGAAAACCGCTATGACTACTCAAGCTTCGCCGACAGCGGTGAGGCATCGGTGCTGCGCTACTGGCGCGAGAGCCCCGACGATCCCGAAACCGAAAGCATCTGGGTGCCGGCACCTCAGGAATATACAGTCGGTTTTCCAGAACCATACCGACAGGGAGCCGGCGGCATCGATCTGCAATATGGCTATGACGCCGAAGGCTTCTTCAACCACGATGCCTGCGCCGCCACGCTGGTCAAAACCGGCGACAGGCTGCGCGACAACCCTGCCCTTGAAGATAGGCTCATCGAAGGCGGGCCGCTTGCCGTTCATGGCGTACAGCTTACGAGAAGCACGCTCGTGCGGCCAAAAAACGAACCGCCTTTCGGCTCGTGGTTTGCCGATTATGACGGGTTCTTCGAAGACCCTGAGGTCAAGGGGCATGTCGGCGACGTGGAGGTCTGGCGACCCTGCGAGGGCCGCGCAGGCTATTACGAGCCTATCCCCTATCCGGGCGACATTCCCGTCCCCGGCTGGCCGCCCGGCTTCCCGCCGCCCAACGATCTCCCGCCCTGTATCGAGCTGGAGACGGCAGCGTATTTCTGTACGCCCGCGGGGCTTGAAGCCGATCTCTACATCCATGACCGCGCCGGTATCGGTGGCGATTCGCTTTCCGCGAAATCGCTTACACCCGGCGTCGGCGTTTCCCCGTCCAAACAGACGGTTCCCGGTCTGGCCACGCCCTTCACTCTCGGCATCAATGGCCACATTCCCGGTGAAACCGTCGATCTCGGCCTGTGCTTCTATAAGCAGTCCGACGCCGAGGCGGGTGGCTACTTCCCCTGTTGCAAGGTGACGTTGCCGCTTGAAACGCCGCTTGAATCCTGTGCGCCGTGAGGGAGGGAGAGATGATCATGTTCACATTTCCCACCGACCGGATCACGGTCAACAATGTCATGGAGACGATCATGAAACCCCTTGCAGAAAAAGCGCGCACGACGCGCTGGCTGCTGGTGGCGGGCATGGCGCTCTCCACCGCGCTCATACCGCTTGCCGGCATCGATCAGGCCAGGGCACAAGACCGGACAATCGAGGACCTTGAGGTTCTCGAAACACCCGGCGACGTTGACGGCCCTCGTATTGAGCTTGAACCACTGGAACCTGAAACCGAGCCCGATCTGACGCCTTTCCTAGAAAAGCGCGGGAGACAGCTCGATTGCGATTATGTGGAATACCGCCTGCGCTTCGGCGTACGCGGCACGCCCGACATGATCGCCCATCCGGGGCTCGACGCATTTCTGACCAGCGTGACCCTGGAACTGACCGACCAGCTTCCCGCCAATCTGTCGATTGTCGACGCCAGTTTCAGCGGCGACATGATCGGTCTGGGCGGTGGAGCCGTTCCACCCCATGTGATCAGCACGACCGCCACTCTCGATGATACGCTCACCCAGTCGGACTTCCACCTTTCCGCCGCCGATCTCGACGGCGACGGCAGCCTGACCGAGCGCGCCATCGACATCACCATCAAGGCAAAGATCGACCAGGCGGCGTTCCCCGCCGCAACCAATGTCGACAATCAGGCAAATGTGGCCGTGATCCGCACGGCAACCGGCGGGCTTGTTGCCACCATTCCCTCGCACGACCCGGCCCTGCCGGACGATGGCGACTGGCAGACTGGCGATCCGACGACCATCACGATCGACGTGACGGACTGCGATCCGCCACCGCCTCCTCCCCCACCCGGCGACGGGCCGGAAGAGGCCTGTTTCTCGGTCGAGACCGGTGAGGTGGACTGCCTTCCCGGCGGCGGTGCCTATATCTATCGCATGGATGTCGGCCCGGAGATGGCAGGCAATGTCGTCACCGTCACCTCGACCACACCCGGCATCACCATCGATCCGCCGAGCCAGCCCGTTCCGGCCGGCGGCGGCACGCTGGAATGGGAAATCACCGGCGCACTGCCCGGCGATACGGTGCATCTGATCGTCACCGGCATCGAGACCTATGCGGGTCCGGCCGAGGGCATCGGTCTGTGCTGTTCACAGGTGGTCAACATTGAAATCCCCGAAGACCTCGAATGCCCGCCCGACGATGAAGGCGAGCCGGATATCAAGGTTGAGAAGCGCGCCGATGAGGCCGAATGCGAGATCGACGGTTCGTGCGATTTCACCATTCGCGTCTCGAACGCGGGTGACGCACCTTACACCGGCAAGATCGTGCTGGATGAGGTGACGACGCCCGGCAACGCGGCCGTGGTCTCGGGACCCAACGCTCCGTGGACCTGCGTTCCCATGGCAAGCCCCATATCGTGCGAGCACCCCGAAACGACGCTCAACCCGGGCGAATTCGTGGAGCTGAAACTCGGCTTCCAGCCGGGACCGGCATGGAGCTGGAGCGCGATCCGCAACTGCGCCGAATATGACTACACGGCCAGCGGCAAGGATCCGTTCGGTGATCCGACCAACGACAAGGCCTGCGCAACAATCGCGATCTGCCTGCCGAGCGATCCGGCCTGCACGCCGCCGGAGAACGATATTCCGGACATCGCCGTGCGCAAGCGCGCAGAACCTTCGGTCTGCACGCCCGACGGTCTTTGCACCTATGTCGTCACCATCATCAATGCCGGTGCCACGCCGATCAACGGCCCCGTCAGCTTCGTGGACACGTTCCCGGCCGGCGATGTCGCTTCGGCATCGTTCAGCCCCTCTCCACCCTGGTCGTGCGCGCCGCTCGCCGGCAACACGTTCCAGTGCGATCATCCGGGCCTGAACCTTGTGCCAGGCGCAATGACCGACATTCTCGTGACCACAATCGTCGAAGACTATCCGACGAACGAAGTCGAGAATTGCGCGAAAGTGACCGCGCTTGATGGCGAAACCAATCTCGCCAACAACGAGGTCTGTGCGACGGCGACCATACCGGGCATTCCGGGCGGCCAGCCGCAAATGCGCATCCAGAAGACCTGCGAACCTTCCGTGTCGCTCGCCGAAGGTGTGGCCTGCCGCATCACGGTCAGCAATGCCGGAACGGCAGCACCGGTCGGCCCGGTTCGCGTCAATGACGCGGCCGAGATTATCGGCAGCGGTGCACCGGTCGATATCCAGACTGTCACACCTGACGGTCCGGAATGGTCTTGCGGCGCGGTGCCTGCGGCCAGTCTCACCTGCGAGATTCCCGGCGCCGTCATGACGCCCGGAACCGCGCGGCACTTCGATGTGACGGTCAATGTCTCGCCCAATGAGCGGTTCGAGAACTGCGCACGCGGTTCCTTCGGCCCGGCTCCGGGAGACGACATCGTCTATCCCATCGGCGAGGCCTGTGCTCAGGGCGGCACGCAGATCTCGGTCGAAAAGACCGGCGATGCCGAGTGCCTCCTTGGCCAGCCCTGCACGTTCCAGATCACCATCCGCAACGAAGGTCCGTCATCGATCTCCGGTCAGGTTCGCATCGGCGATGCGCTTCGGGTCGAAGGCTTTGGCGGCGTACCGGCCCGGATCGTTTCGGTGAACCCGCCCTTCGGCTGTTCGCCCGAACCGACCGAGCTTCCCTTCGCCTGCGAAGCCGACCTCACCCTTGCAAGTGGCGAAAGCCGCACGCATGAGGTTGTTGTCGAGTTGCCGGAAGATGGTGGCCTCGCCAACGAGGTGGGCAATGGTGCGAACGGTCGAAACTGTGCTGCCGTGATCGACCGTGAAGCGGATGTGCGCACCGCGCCCTCCCTCTCCGGTGCGCCAGATGGTGCTGGAGATGGCCGCGCCTATGACTGCCACGACTTCACGGTTCTGGCGGATGAGGAAGAAGACCAGCAGTGTTCGCCGGGTCTCGTTCTCAACAATGCCGGGCGCTGTGTCTGTCCGGAAGGCACCACCTTCCGCAATGGCCAGTGCGTCGGCACGCAGACCGCTCCGGTTCCGCTGCCCACGCCCCGGCCAACACCGCCGCGTGAGCCCGATCCGAAGCCGCAGTCAAACCCACGGCCCCAGCCCCAGCCACAAGCCGATCCCCGGCCCCAATGCCGGCTCCTGCCGGGCCAGATCCGCACGCGCGACGGTCGCTGCATCTGCCCGCGTGGAACACGGCTTCGCAACGGTCGCTGCGTCAAGCCGCAGGTCCAGCGCGAATGCCCACGTGGCACGACGGGAACGCCGCCCAACTGCCGGCCGATCCGCCAGCAGTGCCGCCTGCTTCCGGGCATGATCCGCACCCAGGACGGACGCTGCGTCTGTCCGCGCGGAACGCGTCTGGTGGCCGGAGCCTGCCGCAAGCCGGAGGTGCAGCGTCAGTGCCCGCCGGGAACGACGGGTCGCTATCCCAACTGCGCGCCCATCGTGCGGCCCCGCTGCCCACGCGGCACAACGGGAACGTTCCCGAACTGCCGCCCGGTCGTGCAGCGTCGCTGCCCGCAGGGCACAACGGGAAAATATCCGAACTGCCGGCAGATCCGCGTGACACCGCCGGTCAACCGGGTGCCCCGGCAACAGCTTGATCGCCCGCTGCGCATCAATCCGCAGATCCTGCGGCCGCGCGACAGGAGCAACCAGCTCCAGTAGCTGGATGCAACAAACTCACAGCCCGCCGGCATGCCCCGGCGGGCTTTTTCGTTCAGGGTGCACACCGTGCTTCAAGCGACTGCGGGTTAACGGAAACCTTCGGCCTCCGGCTGTATACGCCGTTCCGGTTCGACGTCTTGCAGAAGCACCTGCGTTTTGACCTTCAGCCTTTGACGATTGCCGCGCGATCGCCAGCGCTGGAGTATCAAGCTCTGCACACTGTCGATGCGCCTTGCAGCTTCTCCCCTGCGACCAGTACCTCCGATGTAGCGAATTCGCAGTAGAGAGGGTTCTTTCTCCAGCAACGAGATCAATTGATCGAGCCGCCTGAGCCAGTTTCGCCTTAGAACATGTGTGCCCGGCTCAAAAGCCGCATCCTCGAGTTCGAGATCGACGACCCTCGAGATTGAAGCGCCGAAGTTGATCTTCGTCGTCTTTCCCGATGTGAGCCTGACAACTCTCGACCGTTCCGTCGTCAATGCATAACCGGTTGGCAGCGTTCTTTCGTCGAGTTTCACCACGAAGCTCATTCCCCGCCGCTCGGCAGGCATCGCAGCACAGGCTATGTGGAAGCCTCCTGACTTGTCGGTGATGACCAGTTGCCCCTCAACACTGGCGAGGCGCACGCCAGGCAAGCCCCGTTCTCCGGCATCAGGATAACCATTCCGGTTGCGATCATCGAACACGCGGCCAATAATGTCTCCGCAGCTGAAAGTCGGTGCCTTGGAAAGACGAATTTGTGCACTGGCGGCAGGTGGCAATCGTTTTCCGGTTCTGTCCAGCAGGAATGCCGAGTTCACATGCTCTCCCAGAGCAGCCGATGCCAGTGCATTTGCAGTCAGTCTTATTTCGAGGACCGTCCCGCGCCCTACTGACAGGTCCTTGAAATGAATGGACCGTCCATCGATGATCGGCCTGACTGGGACACCGTCAACCCATGCGGATCCCGACACAAAGCGGAAACCGACCGGTAGCACATCCGTTATTTGAAGGTGCTTTATCGCAGCGTCGTTGTTGTTTGCCAGGCGGATGATGAAGGAAGCGGGTTCGCCAGGACGAATGAACGGCGGATCTGCGATCTTGCTGAGTGCAAGGCGTCCGGCACCTGCTGGAATGGTGAGTTCAATCAGTTCACGGTTGGAATGAAGCCTTTGCGGCTCACCAGGGCTCTCCTCATTTATACCCGTCGCAGTCGCCGAATTTACGACAGCTCCGATCTGACCGGAAGCGTTGTCAATATCCGTTTGGGTAAGAACATACGAAACGACAAACTCAGCAGTGTCACCAGCCTTGATCGACGTCGCTGCCGGAGAAACAGGCGGGATAACTCGCCCGGCCCTGCTTCCGTTGAACGTCGGACCATCATTTTCGATGGTAACGTCGTGAAGGTCGAACGTCCCGTTGTTGACGACCTGATAGTGATATCGGATCACATCACCGGGCGTCGCAATGCCATTGCCATCCAGATCGATATATTCCCCCGACATCGTCATTCGAAATTCAGAGAAGCGCGTCGGCAACACCACACACTGGGCCGAAGGGCAATCCGGATCGCCGGCTCCGGGGTGCTTTACAAGGTTCGCGATGCTCTCTGCACCACCAGAAATCGAATCCGCAACGTCAACCTCCACGGTCACTGTCTTTGTTCCATCCACACCGTCCTTGCGGCCCGGCACCGTAAGGCCAGACCAGGTGATGCGACCATCGGCATGTCGGCCTCCGTCGCTCGCCCCCACAAATCGCATGTTGACATCAAGCTGGTCGAGCAGGGAAAAATCGTCGACTTCACTCCCCGCATTGCTGAGTTCGATTTCGAAAGTCAGTCTTTCGCCAGGTTCCGCATTTCCCTTTATGGCGCCGGTTTCATGCACGAGCGATTTGGATATTGACACGTCGCCGGACACATAATGCTGCGTCGAGCAGGGACTGCATGTTCCACTGTCAACGCGCACCACATTCAGCAGCGCTCCGGATGCATCTTCAGCCACTGAAGCAGTGTAGCTCGCACTGTAAGTGCCCGGCGAAGTATCCTTGGGCAATCGGAACGCAACGGTTGGGAGATCGGAGGCATCCACAAGGAATGGTCCGGGATCGACAACACGCCCGAAGGCGAGCCCGGCCCCCAGCATGTCTTCCACGAGCAGTTCCTGCGTGGTTGCACCGCCGCTGACTTTGGTTGTCAGGGTGTACGTGATCGTGTCTCCGGGATTGACATTCGAACCATCGCCCACATCCGAGCTTTTCGAGGATTTCAGCACCACAAGCGGGCTCGACGTCGTGCAGGGGTCGCACTCCCCCAACTCAGAGGTGGCGGTGTTGGAAACGCTTCCCGAGGCATCCGGGCGCACCGTTGCCGTATAAGTCACAGGGTAGGTGCCGGCCTCCGTCCCTGCAGGCAAACTGAAAGAAAGAACCGGAGCACCGGAAGTATCGGCCTCGAACGCGCCAGCATCCACCACGCTGCCAAAATCCAGCCCAGCACCCAGCGTATCCGTCAATACCAGCACACGCGACGTCGTGCCCCCACTCACCTCAGCTGACAGTGTGTAGGTAATTGTGTCACCTGCCTGAACGCCTGCTGTGTCTCCAACATCAGAGACTTTGGACGTTTTGAGCGTGATCAATGGATTCGACATCATGCAGGGATCGCATTCGCCCGCGTCCGCCCGCGCGCGGTTTGAAACGCTTCCGGCAGCATTATCGCGAACCCTTGCCGTATATTTCACATGGTATGTGCCAGCACCTGTCCCCGCCGGTAGCGTGAAGGAAAGAACAGGTGCGAGCGAAGTGTTGGCGACAAACGGGCCAGGCTCCACCACTTTGTCGAAATCGAGCCCCTCACCCAGAGTATCCTTCAACTGCAGATCCCGCGACAGGGAGCCATTGGCGATTACGGCCGTCAGCGTGTAGGTGATAATGTCGCCAGCCTGGACGGCAACCCCATTTCCAACATCCGAGGATTTCGATGACTTGATCTCAATCAGAGGATTCGAAGTCTTACACGGGTTGCATTCCCCGATATCCGCAGTCGCACTGTTCGAAACGGGCCCAGACGCATCTGCAAGCACGGTGGCTCTGTACGTTATGCTATGCGTGCCGACTGCCGCGCCGGCCGGTAGCGTGAAGGAGAGTTCTGGCGCTTTGGAAACATCGGTTTGAAACGGTCCTGCATCTACAATGCCGTCGAATTCGAGCCCATCACCCAGCGTGTCCGTAAGGCTTAATTTTTCCTGCGTCGTACCGCCTTTTACCGTGGTCTTGAGCGTGTAGGTGATTTTGTCGCCAGCCTGAACGCCGACACCATCCCCAATGCTGGAGGCTTTGGAGGTCGTCAAAACGATCTTGTGATTCACGAAGGAGCACTGAATATCGGTATCAGCGGCTACGGCTTTGGCGGAAAGCGTGAACGAGTTCTCATTGAAACTGACAGTCCCGCCTTCTCCCATGCTGAGGCAAATCACATCGTGAAGCACCCAGTTGGGCGGCAATGTTTCCGTGATAGTCGTTTCAACGTTCGCTTCCGAAAGGATCTGCGTTCTTCCGCGCACGGCAACGCCAGGTTCGGTGGTGGTTATTGTCTCCTCTTCCCAGCCATTGTTGCCGGTGATGGTGAAAGAGCCAACATCATCGAACGTGGTTTTTCTGACTGTCAACGACGGCCGCTTCTGGAGTTTTATGGTGCTTGTTGCCTGGTCGTTCTCGGTCTCATAGTCGTCGTTTGCAGGATTGTCGTCATCAGCAGGGGCCGAACGATCAAGCGAAGCGTTGATGGAGTAGGTACCCGAAGAGCTTTCCAAATTCACGGTCAGGGGTATTGTAAATTCAACCTGTCCACCCGAGGATCCATGTGAACTTGATGCTGCAACTGAACTGTCGATTGCACAGGTGACAACCTGTCCGGATACCGCGCATCCATCCACTGTTTGAGCGGTCCAGCCGGTCGGGACCGTCACTTTCAGCGCATACTCGTCATTCCGAAATACCGCTCCGGCACCAAGATTTGTTGCCAAAACTGTGATGTTCTGGGTCTCGCCAACACCCTGGTAGGGTTCGGACGGCGTGACGAGGGAGACCGACAAATCGGGAAGACCCGTAACCGTCAGACTGCAGCTTTTGTCTTCCTTTTGCTTGAGTTCGCGCCCCTCGAGACAATCACCATCCAGTAAAAAGCTTTTATCAGGAATTCCTGCAGGGCGGTTCGAGATACGGGCGCCATATCCAGTATTGGGCCACACAAACTCCTCATGTTCTCCCAGAAAAACCGTTTCATGATTCTCCTCAAGCGACAAATATGGCTTTTTGTTCTCGCCTGACAATCCATCATCGCTTTCCAGCAGCACACCGTTTCTGGTCAGGTCGATACGCCAGCCCGTAGTCCCCAGGGTCTTGTCCCAGCCAAAGTTGGAGAAAATCAAAGCAGCGGAGTGGCGTGCTTGCTGAATGTCCGCACAGAATCCAACAAGACCCTCATAACCATGCTCACCATATTGCGGCGCAAAAGCCATTGTATATTCCCCTCGACCAGAGCAGCCTGCCTCGGCGATCATATGTCGAGCGTTGGATTCTTGAATTCCCAGGCTACTTAGGAATCCAGGTACTCGTGAACTCATCAACCAATCGCCAAATTCACTCATAAGGTCAATTGGATCGCACAAAGTACGAGTAGTCGACGGCCAATACTTTCCAGGAACAGTACTTCTAATGTGCGCTGTCAACTTCGCAAATATTTGCGTTCCTTCGCATATCAACCTATTGTCAAAGCTATGAAGATTATCATACCTTCTCCCATCAATATCCGGATCCCTACCCTCTGAAATTCGCGTTATCTCTATAACTCTATCATTTCTAATTTTTACTTTACTGCAATAAATTCCAATATATCCTGTCATTCCCTCCATTACATCTCCAACATATCGCCTAAATTTGTCACGATGGGCTGCACCACTCGGCATTTGACCTTCTGGGCAACGAACCAATTCCCTCTGCCCAAGATCCTCTCCGAGGACATAAGTCCTTATGTAATTATCATTGAACCCGACACCAATTTGAGCCTTTGCTTCAGGCACGAAGCAAAGAACAGAAAAAATGAGCAGAATAACCTTCAAAAAATAGGTCAAGAAAAATGCCAGTAGTTAGCACTTCGGATGAAACGAACACCGAATGAGGCAGTTCGAGATTTAGGGGAAAAACTCAACCAATGAGCGATAATTGAGAAATCACTGGTGGGCCCGGAGGGACTCGAACCCCCAACCAAGCGGTTATGAGCCGCCGGCTCTGACCAATTGAGCTACAGGCCCAGCGCAGGTTGGATTAATTGCTTTTTCACTGCTGCACAAGTCATGTTGCCGCAATCGATACACAATCCCCGAATAGGTACACCGGCGGGACATCGCAAAAGGAGCTTTTCATGCACAGATCCATCCTCCCTACCGCTATCGCTGCCCCCATGCTGGCTGCCGCCCTTTTCGGCGCTGCGCCCGCCTGCGCCAGTGAAGCCAGCGCGAGAATAGTCGTGACCGGTGAGGGAGAAGCTGTCGTCACCCCAGATATGGCCATCCTCACAATTGCCGTCGTCCGCGAAGGGGAGACAGCACGGGAGGCGCTCGATGCGAACAATGAAGCAATGGCGGCCGTCATCGAAGCCATGAAGAAAGACGGCATCGAACCGCGCGATCTGCAGACGGGCGGTCTTTCGATCAGCCCCCGCTATGTTTATCCGAACGAAAAGAACGACGAGAAGACACCACGCATCATTGGATATGAGGTCGGCAACAGACTGACGGTTCGCATCCGGGAACTCGACCGGGTCGGTGCAATTCTTGATAGATCCGTTACGCTTGGGGTCAATCAAGGTGGAGGACTGAGCTTCACCAACTCAGGCCCATCGGAAACGCTGACCGAGGCTCGCAAGCGTGCGGTTCAGAACGCCATGGACAAGGCCAAAACGCTGGCGGAGGCAGCGGGGGTAAAGCTGGGGGATATTGTCGAAATGTCAGAGCAGGTGCAGCAGCAGCCCCCAATGCCATATGCCGGCAGGGCCATTCGCATGCAGGCCACCGCAGAAGCGGTGCCGGTGGAAGCGGGTGAAAACAGCTACCAGGTGCAGGTCAACGTAACCTTCGAGATCAACCGGTAGAACCTTTATCGGCCGCCGTGAGAAGCAAGCCGCCGGCATCAGCCGGCGGCTTTTCTGTTCGCGGCCGTCCGGCTGCAAGAATCAGCGAATGACCGGACAGCGTGGCGCACGTGCAAAAACGATGTGCTCGCGCCCCCAATGAGTGCGCCCAACCACGCGAATGATGTTGCGGTTTGCACGCACGACACGTGCCCGGCGCAGACCAAACCGCTTCGCCTTGCGCACCGCCTGGCGCGCAGTGCAGGTGCGGTAATGCCGGCGCGGGCGCTCGGAACGGTAGGACCGGCCGCTATTGCCGTAGACGTATCCGCCCGAAGGGCCGCCGATACCAAAGCCGAAATAGAGGCTGTCTGCCTGGGCAGCGGTGGGAGCGGCAGCCAGCGTGCCGAGCCCGATCATCGCTGAAAGCGTCGCGATCTTGAGTGTGTGAAACATTTTGCTCTCCTGATCTGGTCTGAATGCCAATCCGAACCGTTCCGGGCCCGGCATGGAGAGCACAATGTCAAAACAGCCCTGAACGGTCTGCGAACACACCGTTCATCCGTCGTTCAGCCCGTTCACCCCAGCGCGGCGCGCCACTGCAAGTGGTTTCGGTGCTCGCTGATCCGCGTGATCCTGCCCTCGTCGATCTCGAAAAACATCCCACCGGAAAGGGCGTAGCTCTGTCCTTCCGCCGATGGAAGGTTCTCGGCGCTTTTGTGATAGACACCCCGAACCGTGAATTCGGCCGCGGCACGGCCTCCTCCCGACGCGACCATCACGACAATGTCCGAGAAACTTTGATCGAAATGAAGCGCTTCCCGCCCCAGGCGCCAGCGCAGTTTTTCGCGGCCTATCTCGCGCTCTCCCTCAAACGGATCATGTGCCACATCCTCGCCCACCAGCGCCAGCGCGGCATCCATATCCCTTGCATTGAGCGCTTCCAGATAGGATTGCACCAAAGCGCGCGTCTCGTCATTCGCCATGCTTTGCTCCCTGCTGATCAGCCCACGGTCCAGTTCGGACAATTGCCCTATGGTTCCTCATCGAAAATGAAGGAGAAGTAGTCTTCTGCATCCACCAGTTCATCTTCGCTTGCCTCTACGCGCCCGCGGATGGAAATTCCTGCCTCGTGAACTGTGTCAGGATCACCTGAAACGAGGGGATGCCACCACGGCAGATCCTTGCCCTCTGCCACAAGCCGATAGCCACAGGTGCTTGGCAGCCACGGGATGGTAGCGACATTTTCCGGCGTCAGGCGCACGCAGTCCGGAACGCGTTTCAGCCGGTTCTCATAGTCGCTGCATCGGCACGTTTCGCCGTTGAAGAGCCTACACCCCACACTTGTCCAGTATATCTCGCCGGTTTCTTCATCCTCAAGCTTGGCAAGACAGCATTTGCCACAGCCGTCGCACAAAGCCTCCCATTGCCGGTCGCTCAGCTCCGCAAGCGTCTTGGTTTTCCAGAATTCCTTCGTCGTCATATGCGAGCTTTGGACCGTCATGCATCGCGCGTCAAGCGCTGGCGCCTCCCGTGTTTTTGCCGCACTCGCGACACTTCGGCGCCACGTTTCCGCACGTTTTGGTTTCAATCGCGCAAGCTGGGGAACCGAATTCCAACGAAGCGGTTTAGGCGGCGATGGGACGCGTGCAAACAGGAGAGAACAAATGACGACGCGACAGCGAATCATGACCACAACCGCACTCGGATTGCTCATTGCCGCCGCTCCGCTGGCAGTACAGAACGCCCAGGCAATCCAGCCCAACGCCGGCGTGATGCTGGCGCAGGCCGAAAAGCCCGAGGGCATGTCGGAAGAAGCCTGGCGCGCCCTTCTGAAGAAACGCGAGCGCGAACGCCAGAGCGAAAAAACGGGTGCACCCGCCAGCGAGAAAGGACGTGGCAAAGCGCGCGGCCGGGCGGACGACACGCCCGACAGCACGCAGACGCCCGAAACAGAGGTTCCGGCAGAAGAGCCTCCTGCGCAACCCGAACCTGAAATTGAAACCGTACCCGAAGCAGGGACCGCGCCGACAAAGCCCACGCCTGACGCAGAGCAGCCCACTGCCGAACCGATACCTTCCTCCGAAGATGAAAACGCTCCGGCGGAAGAAGTGCTGCCCGAAAGCGCCCCTGCCCCGCAGCAACCGCCCGAACAGACGGAAGCAGCGGATGAGGCGCTCCCGGAAGAAGAGCAGGCTCCCAGCCCGGCGGAAGATGAAACAGATGCAGCAGCCCCGGATGAAGATGCATCCACCGCAACAGGTGAGAGAAGTGAATCTGCGACCCCGAACCAGGCCGGAGGCAAGCCGGTCGATACCGGTGAGCAGGAGGAACCGACCCCCGAAACTCCCGCTGCCGCTTCCCCTGTGAACGACGCCGTCGGCGAAGCAGATGAGGAAGCCGCGGAGACGGAAACTCTTCCCGAAAACGCCGCGCCTGTTCTCGATAGCCAGAAAGGACCAGAGGTGGATGCTGCAGCACCAACCTCACCGAAAGGCACCGATCAACCGGCAGATCCGGCTGCCGCGACGGAAGAAGCCACTGTTCCGGACCCGGTTCCGGAAGACGACGCCGAAGCTCAGGTCGACGTTGTGGACCCCGAAACGCTACGCAAAGAAATTCGAAACCTCATCGAAGAACAGGGTGAGCGGATTGAAATGGGCGCGACGCGTGAGGACCGCCGCGAGCGCAGGCGTGACCTGCGCCAGCGCCGCGAGGATGCCGAGGTGGTGCGTGAATTCAACGACAACCGCACGATCGTCCAGATCGACAATCAGATCTTTGTCGAAAGCCCCGACAGCGATCGCCTCATTCGCGAGGGAGACGATGTCTATTACGAGGAACTGCCGCGCGGGCGTGTGCGCGAGGTCATCACGCGCCCCGATGGAGTACGCCTGATAACCGTTCGAAACCGATATGGTGACGTTATCCGCCGGGTTCGCGTCGCTCCGGAGGGCCGCGAACAGGTGCTTGTCTTCGTGCCCGAAGAGCGTCTGGAAACGGTTGATCGCTGGCACGATCCGGCCCGTGACCTGCCCCCGCTAAGGCTGAGCATACCGGTGAGCGACTACATCCTCGAAGCAGAACGCGTGGAGGACCCCGATCGCTATTACACCTTCCTCGGCAAGCCCCCTGTCGAACGGGTGCAGCGCATGTATTCACTTGAAGAGGTCAAGCGTTCGGCCCGCGTGCGGGATATGGTCCGCCGGATCGATTTGGATACGATCGAATTCGCCTTCGGTTCGGCAAATATCGGCGAAAGCGAAATCGATGAGCTGGAGGCGATTGCCACGGCGATCGAGCGTATGCTGGAGCAAAACCCGGCTGAAACCTTCCTCATCGAGGGACATACGGATGCCGTGGGCTCGGACCTCGCCAATCTCGCGCTGTCGGACCGACGCGCAGAATCCGTCGCCCGTGCCCTGACAGACGTCTTCGGTATCCCGCCGGAAAATCTCGTCACCCAGGGGTATGGTGAGCGGTATCTGAAAATCGATACCCAGAAACGCGAGCGTGAGAACCGGCGCGTCGCCCTGCGACGCATCACCCCGCTTGTCGCACCGATCGCCAGCGCTAACTAACGGTGTAGCAGCTTTTTGCCCCATGCCCGCTTGGTCGGGCGGGCGAAAGGAGCCCGGCCGGATGCTCCCTCCTCCGGCCGGGCTTTTGAAATCCGCAAAAAAGAAGCGACGGTTCCGCCCGGGCGAACCGTCGCTTCTTCTTTCCGATGGTCACCGAGGCGACCAGAAGCTCCACTCTCAGATTAGCCGGCCTTTTCTCCAAGCTCTGAAATGCCGCCATTGGCAGCCGACCATTCCAAAGGTCGATTGAGGAATTTTTCCACCTCATCAAGGGTTTTCTCGTCAAACAGCCGTTCGGCGCGCGCAACCTGCAGAACATCCCACCAGGTCGTCAGATAGTGAAGACGCATGCCAGCATCCTCCAGGCGCTTTGGCGTATCGGGGAAAATGCCATAGTAGAACACCGCGAAGGTATCCGTCACTTCCGCCCCGGCCTTGCGCACGGCCTCGGCAAATTTCAACTTGCTGCCGCCATCGGTGGTCAGATCCTCCACCAGTAGAAGCCGGGCTCCTTCGGTAAGGTCGCCTTCGATCTGTGCGTCGCGACCGAAACCCTTGGGCTTCTTGCGAACATACAGCATCGGCAGACCGAGCTTGTCGGACAGCCAGGCGGCAAACGGAATGCCTGCCGTCTCTCCGCCAGCCACGGCATCGAATTTCTCGAAGCCTGCATCGCGAAGCACAACTGATGCCGCGAAGTCCATGATTGCCGAACGAATGCGCGGATAGGAGATGAGCTTTCGGCAATCGATATAGACCGGGCTCTTCAATCCGGAGGTGAAGGTATAGGGCTCGTCGGCGCGAAAATGGACCGCTTTGATCTCGATCAGCATCTTGGCCACGGTCTCGGCAATCAGGGCGCGGTCGGGGAATGTGTTGGCGAACATGGCTGGCTCTCGTTTGGTGACGCGGCTTTCAGCTATCAGGATTGAGCGCCCGTAGGAAGTTTTTCAGACAATATTCCGGTGGATGGCTTTGCGCCATCCGCACCAAAATTTTCTCGACGACGCCTGTCGACATGCAACATCCTTGCCCGTCATTCAAACAGGAAAGGAACCAGCATGCTCTACACAATTCTCTGCTACCACAATGAAGATCTGGTCATGTCTTGGTCGCGGGAGGAAGATGATGCCGTGCTCGCCAAGCGTCGGCGCGTGCAACAGGAGCTTGTGGATACAAACCGCATGGGCCCCGGCCATCCGCCTCATGCCCACCTCAGTTGCAACCACGATCCGCACTTCAGGCATGGAGCAAGTGGTGCTCGACGGCCCCTTCGCCGAAACAAAGGAGCAATTGCTCGGATTTTACGTGGTCGATTGCGAAAATCTGGAAGAAGTGGTCGACTTTGCCAAACGCATGAAGGAAGGCGAGAGCGTTACTTTTGAAATTCGTCCGGTACAGATCTTCGAGAAAGGCACCCTGCCGGCTATGCAGGAGTTGAAGAAATGACTGAGCTGGCCTGGGTCGAGAATACGCTCACAGGTGCCCGCCCGCAGGCCATGGGTGCCCTTCTGCGCTATTTCCGCGACCTGGACCGCGCCGAGGAAGCATTTCAGGAAGCCTGCCTCCGAGCCTTGAAAACCTGGCCCGTAAAGGGTCCGCCCCGCGATCCAACCGCCTGGCTGATCTTCGTCGGGCGTAATGCAGCACTCGATACGTTAAGGCGCGACAGCCGCAACACGGTCCTGCCGCCTGAAGACAGAATTTCAAACCTTGATGACGCCGAAGCCAATATGGCCGAGCGGCTGGACGGAGCACATTACCGCGACGATATCCTGCGGCTGATGTTCGTGTGTTGCCACCCGGAGCTGCCCGCAACCCAACAGGTGGCGCTCGCATTGCGCATCGTCTCCGGGTTAAGCGTAGGCGAAATCGCCAGCGCCTTTCTGATCGGCGAAAGAGCCATGGAGCAACGCATCACGCGCGCCAAGCGCCGGGTGGGTGAGGCCAGCGTCCCGTTTGCTCCACCCGACGCAGCCGAACGTTCGAAGCGGCTCGGCTCTGTTGCCGCGATGATCTATCTGATTTTCAACGAGGGCTATTCGGCCTCCAGCGGCGAAGAGATCGTACGTGCGCCCCTGTGCGACGAGGCTGTCCGGCTTGGTCGCCTGCTGCTACGGCTGTTTCCTTCCGAGCCTGAAATAATGGGGCTTCTGGCTCTCATGCTCCTGCAGCACGCGCGCAGCCCCGCACGCACAGACGCCGAGGGGAATGTCGTTCTTCTCGAAGATCAGGACCGGAACCTGTGGAACCGCAACGCAATCGAGGAAGGCCTTGCGCTTGTGGACAAGGCGTTGCGGCACGGTCATCCGGGCCCCTACCAGATCCAGGCAGCGATTGCCGCAGTGCATATCCGCGCCTCCACGCCCGAGAAGACCGATTGGGAAGAGATCGACCTGCTTTACCAGTTGCTGGAACATCAAACTCCTTCTCCCGTCATCACGCTCAACCGGTCCGTGGCCGTATCCAAAATCCGGGGCCCTGAAGCCGCGCTGCAAATCATCACGCCGCTGGCGGATCGCCTGTCCGGCTATTTCTACTTCCATGGCGTACGCGGCGCATATCTGAGCGAGATCGGACATGCGGAAGAGGCGCGAAAGGCATTCGATCGCGCCATCGCCCTCGCCCGCACGCCGATGGAGGCAGCACATATTCGCCAGCACCTTGACCGTCTGGCGACGAAAACGCGTACCCACCAGGATCAAAAAAATTACCGCCAGATGTCGGAAGGAAAGGCCGTCATTCGTCCTGATGACACGTCCCGATAATGGGCCCGTCAACGAGATGGTGTCAGCAGGAGAAAACATGTCTGAAGCGCAAACGATTGCAGATCATCAGGAAACACCCAAAGTCCTGGGGGGCGTGGTTCCTTACCTTATGGTCAGCGGCGCCTCGAAGGCGGCTGAGTTCTACACCGAAGCCTTTGGTGCCGAAGAGGTCTTCCGCCAGCCGGAAGACGAGAGCGGCCGTACCATGCACATCCATCTCTACCTTCACGGCGGCTCGCTCATGCTGTGCGATGCCTATCCCGAATACGGCCAGTCATTGCAGGGACATGCCGGATACACACTGACCCTCAGTGTCGAAGATGTCGACGGTTGGTGGGCACGCGCTGTCGGCGCCGGCATGCAGGTCAAATTGCCGCTCGAACGGATGTTCTGGGGCGAGCGCTACGGTCAAGTCCAGGATCCGTTTGGCGTAACCTGGGCCATCGTCGGAAAATAACAGCCTCGTCCGCCGGCTTCTGCGGTGCATAGCCCCGGCCCGGAACGCCCCCGGCTGGGCCATTCTGCGCTGCCAAGAACGGTCGGGGTTAAAAAAACATCCCCCGCCGTTTGCTTCATTCGCTTTACAGGGGTACCCGCCACGCACTAACCTGTATCGGCAAGGGGTCGAAGGGCGTTGCCAGGCCCCTGTCCGCCGACGCAGAGCGCTATGCCGCGTCAACATCTTCTCACACAGAAACGATTGAGAGACAGACATGAGCCAGGTCAAAAGCGGCGATGTCGTGCGCATTCATTATACCGGCAAGCTGGCCGACGGCACGCAGTTTGATTCCTCGGCCGGACGCGAGCCACTCGAGTTCAAGGTTGGAAGCGGTCAGATCATTCCCGGTCTCGACCGGCAGATTCAGGGCATGAAGCAGGGCGACACCGGCACGCTGACAATCGCAGCCGACGAAGCCTATGGCGCGCGTGATGAAAATCAGGTTCAGGTTGTTCCCCGCTCGGCACTGCCCCCGGAGCTGGACGTGAAAGTGGGCGCCAATCTGCAGGCCACCACCCCGGACGGCAACCAGATTCCTCTCAGCGTGGTGGGTGTGACCGATGAGGAGATCAGGGTCGATGCCAACCATCCCCTCGCAGGACATGACCTGATTTTCGACATCGAAGTCGTGGAAATCGTCGGCGCCTGAGCGCGAGCAAACGGTAGCCGCCAGTGCATGTGCACCGCGGCTTCCGTTTTTGTTAGAGCATTTCTATTGAGGGATCGCGTCCGGTGCGTATTGAGCGGCAAATTCCGCGGATGGCGGGATGGGCTTGATAACATCAATCAAAACACCGTTCGGATCAGCGGTGATGAAATGACGTTGCCCAAACACCTCGTCGCGCAGGTCCAGCAGGACGGGAAGCCCCTCCCCCCTCAGCCGATCATACTCCGCATCCACATCCTCGACCTCGAAATTCAGGATCACGCCTGAAGCGCTGCCCCGGCCGCCTTCGGGCACCGTGGGATGCTGTCCATCCAATATGGCAAGGCTGACGTGAGGATCGTCAGACGAACTCAGGTGGACATACCAATCCGCTTCGAATGCAGGCCGAAACCCGAAATGCGCGCAGTAAAACGCAGCCGTTTCGGCGACCTTTTCCGTCATGATGACCGGATAATAGCCGGTGACGTTCATCAGGATTCCTCCCTTCTGGCGTTTTGCTTCCAAGCCGCTGCTTATCCGTCATATTGGATCGAATGCTTGCATTGACCGCTGGGCCGGATAAACATACAGACTGCATGTATCATTAATTAACATACAGGCTGCATGTATGCAACATAGTTCAAACCGCCGCTCCAACCGCGTAAGAAGTGAAGAAACGCGCGACAAGCTTATCGAGGCAGCACGGCGTCTGTTCGTTGAAAAGTCCTACGCGGAAACTGGGACGCCTGATATTGCTCGAGAGGCCGGTGTGACACGCGGAGCGCTCTATCATCACTTCACAGACAAACAGGCACTGTTTGCGGCCGTCGTTGAACGGGAAGCGGGTAGCGTGGCCGAAGAGATCGAACGGCACACCGTCACCTCCCCAACAGCCAGCGCAGCTTTGATCGAAGGTGGAAAGGCATATCTCGAAGCCATGCAAGCGCCCGGGCGCACACGCCTTTTGCTGCTCGACGGGCCGGCTGTTCTTGGCAGAAGCCGCATGGACGAAATCGATAACTGTCATGGCAACAGAACCCTGAGGGAAGGGCTGAAAGCCGCGATGGAAATGAAGCAGATCCGGGTTCTGCCGCTGGACGCTCTGACAGGTCTGCTGGGCGCGGCGTTCGACCGCGCTGCGCTTGCGGTTGATTCCGGCGCAGACAAGGATGCCTATGAAGCAGGCCTTGCGGCTCTGATCGTGGGCCTGTCGGTGACCCGATAGCGTGGAGACCTATGGCCTTTGCGTTTTCGTTCCGCTGGCGGTCCGCCTTGCTGGATCGGGCACCTCCACCTTCAGCCCTGCGACCAGTTCCCGTGCCGCTGAAAAGAATTCCCGGTAAAGGATCGAGGCAAAGATGATCAGACTGACAACAATCGCTGCCCAGATCGACACGAACCAGGCAATCATCCCGAGCGCGAAATAATAGGCACGAATACCCTGATTGAAGTTACGCGCCGCGATCGTGTTGAGAGCAGCCATGATGTAGATTTCTTCGGGATCGCTTTCACCCCTGTCATCGGCAGCCCCAAGCATGATGCAAAAGTGATTGAACTGCCGAAGAGAGAGCGTGAAGGACAGAAATGCCATCACGAACATAACGAGGAAAAGCACAAGGTGCCGCTCCACAACCGCTGCCGAAAGATCAAGTCCCGGCTGCATGACAGACACGGCGTCCACCACCGCGCCAACCTGACCGAATACCGCAATCACGGCCAGGATGATGAGAACGGTGGTCGACGCAAAAAACGACACGGCCCCCATCAGATTGCCTGAAAGAATTGCATCCATCGGCGTTTCACGGCGCACCGCATTGCGCACCCAGCGATGGCGCTGGGCACCCATGATGATGGAGAGTGACGGCCGGCGTCTTTCAAGCCAGCTCGCAAATATCGAATAAAAACCCCAGCAAAGGATCGGGAAAAGAGATGCGGCAAGCGTCAAAATGTTAACCTCTCCAAACAGGATCCCCCCGTCGACAGTTTGATCGAAGCATCGCTTCCGGTCCAGTCACGCCACCGCCATCCTGGCGCGGGGGTGCGGTCGGGTTCAGTCGAAAATTCGATCACCCTGTTCGTCGATCACCTGCCGTCCCTTGCGGATGGCCTGATCTGCGGCAAGGTCGGCACTCGGAAAGCGGTCTGCACGAACCAGACGATGCTCCTTCACGACGCCATCCACCTCCTTCGTGATCACCGCACAGGTCTGAAACTGCCCGTCGGCTGAAAAAGGTGTCGGCTGGATCGAGTACCCCTTGTGCTCAACGGCCTCGCCCACAGGCCCTGTCTCCTCCCGTGGTGGATTGCCCGGTTCCGCCGCCGAAGAGACGCTTCAAAAATGACATGGACTTTCTCCCGTTAGATATCGATCCTCTGGCGTTGTACCCCTCTATGCCGGCAAGCGAAACAGGCACCCCACTCCAGAGATACAGCCAGATATCAGATGCAAAGCCAGCGCAAAAAGAAAGAGCCGGGCTCAAGGCCCGGCTCATCAATTCAGCACCCTCGAAGCGCCTAGCTGTCGAGGAACGAACGCAGCTTGCGCGACCGGCTCGGATGTTTGAGCTTGCGCAGTGCCTTCGCCTCGATCTGGCGGATGCGTTCACGTGTGACGGAGAACTGCTGCCCCACTTCCTCCAGCGTGTGATCGGTGTTCATGCCGATACCGAAACGCATGCGCAGCACACGCTCTTCGCGCGGAGTCAGCGATGCGAGAACGCGCGTCGTGGTTTCACGCAGATTCGCCTGAATGGCGGCATCGATGGGAAGAACTGCGCCCTTGTCTTCGATGAAGTCGCCAAGATGCGAATCCTCCTCGTCGCCCACGGGCGTCTCGAGCGAGATCGGCTCCTTGGCGATTTTCAGAACCTTGCGAACCTTTTCCAGCGGCATGGCGAGCTTCTCTGCCAGTTCTTCCGGCGTCGGCTCCCGTCCAATCTCATGCAGCATCTGGCGCGATGTCCTCACGATCTTGTTGATCGTCTCGATCATGTGGACCGGGATACGGATCGTGCGGGCCTGATCGGCAATCGAACGCGTGATCGCCTGCCGGATCCACCAGGTCGCGTAGGTGGAGAACTTGTAACCACGCCGATACTCGAACTTGTCCACCGCCTTCATCAGGCCGATGTTGCCCTCCTGAATCAGATCGAGAAACTGGAGACCGCGGTTCGTGTATTTCTTGGCAATCGAGATCACGAGACGCAGATTGGCCTCGACCATCTCCTTCTTGGCAATGGCCGCTTCTCGCTCGCCCTTCTGTACCTGGTTCACGATGCGACGGAACTCGCCGATGGAAATCGCCGTCTCCTGCGCAAGATTCTGGATCTCGGCACGCAGGTTCTCGATCGCCTTTGCCTCGTTCTTCGAGAACTCCTTCCACCCCTTGCCGGAGAGCGTCGCAACGCGCTCGGTCCAGTTGGTGTCGAGTTCGGAGCCCTGATACTCCTTGAGGAAAGACTCACGCTTCACGCCATAGCTTTCTGCCAGGCGCAACAGACGACCCTCGTTCTTCACGAGACGCTTGTTGATGTCGTAAAGCTGCTCGACCAGGGTTTCGATACGGGCATTGTTGAGGGAAAGCGACTTCACCGAGGTGATCAATTCACCCTTCAACTGCTTGTAGCGGCGCTCCTGGCTCGTCGACAGCGTGTCGGCATCGGCCAGGCTCGATTCCACCTTCTGATCCTGCAGCTTGCGCAGCTTCTTGTAGGTGTCGGCAATGAAGTCGAGCGTTTCCATGACGCCGGGCTTGAGTTCGGCTTCCATCGCAGCCAGCGACAGATTGGCCTCATCCTCATCGTCATCATCGTCGTCGTCTTCGGTCTGCCCCTCGCCGCCCACATCGGTGACATCGTCACCGCGCGAACGTTTGGGCTTTTCCTCCGCCGGCTTGGTTTCCTCGTCCGTCCGCTGAACGACCGGTGCCTGCTTTGCTTCAGGGCCGGCATAGGTCGCTTCGAGATCGATGATCTCGCGTAGAAGGATCTTGCCTTCGTTCAGCTCATCGCGCCAGATGATCAGGGCCTGGAAGGTCAGCGGGCTCTCGCAAAGCCCGGCGATCATCGTCTCGCGGCCAGCCTCAATGCGCTTCGCAATGGCGATTTCGCCTTCGCGCGACAAAAGTTCCACCGAGCCCATTTCGCGCAGATACATGCGCACGGGATCGTCCGTACGGTCCGTCGGCTCCTTCTTGGTCGTGGTCGCAACCGCAGTTCCCGCCTGCGTGGTCAGCTCACCGCCTTCCTCGCTCTCGCTGGAATCGCTTTCCTCGGCAACTTCATCTTCTTCGACCACATTGATGCCCATATCCGAGAGCATCGCCATGGTGTCTTCAATCTGCTCCGAACTGACTTCGCCAGAAGGAAGGACGGCATTGAGCTCGTCCATCGTTACATAGCCGCGCTTCTTGGCGGCCTTGATCATCTTCTTGACTGCGTCGTCGGAAAGGTCGAGCAACGGGCCGTCAGAGCCCTCGCGTTCGGTTTCGACCTCTTCCTTCTCTTTTGTCGCCATGCTTTGCCTTCTCCAACCGAGCGGGGTTCAATGCCACCCCGTCGCCGCCGCTGCAACGGCTGTCCGTCGCGGCATATCGCAACCTGATTCGTGGTCTAGCTCTCGCCGCGTTAATGCCGGATTAACCCTGAATTCTAGGTGGACTCCCTGTCGCGTCCAATTTCGGTATTCTGCTACTGCCTGACCGTCCGCTCTATACCGGAAACAGAGCCATTCTTCGAATCGAACCTGATTCCCGCATTCCTGGGCAACGTCAAGCCAAAGCAGCGCAATTCGTGGCAAAAAAACGAATCAATCAAAGATTCTGATGCCTTTTTCGCATTTTGGCCCGTCACGCTCCCCGGTGATTGCGTTTTGCGTTCAAGAGCGATTCGCACGCCCCGATAGAATGCCGAAACCCTCAATGAGCGCCTCGGTTGCCTGGAGATTGCTCAGCTCCGCCTGAATCTCGACCAGGTGCCGTGCATCCTCTTCGTTCCATTCATTGGCCAGTGCCAGTTCGGCCGCTTTCAGCTCTTTATGTAGAGAGCCTGCGCGCCTGTGCAAGTAGAGCGTCTGCGCAAAGGCTTCCCGCGCATCATCAAGCGCCGCGTTTTCGAGCGCCGTCCAGAGATAGGCAGACTTGACCCGCGCTTCCGCCTGCTGCCAGACAGGGAAAAGCCCGTCAGCGTCGATTTTCTTCAGGAGAAGCTCACGATCATGGGTGGGATTGTGCGCAACTGCGTCGAGGATCGCCATGCGCAGCCGTCCAAGTTCCGCACTTGCCAGCAGCATCTGATCTACTGCGTCAAAGTACTCATCAATCAGCGACGGATGGTTGACCAGTGACACAAGCAGGGCTGCTTCCCGCAGCGGCATCGCCGGCTTGGCACTGCGCACCATTGCCGAACGCGCAAGACTTTCGGAAACGGCGAGCCGCCCTGAGGCGCCGCCCGGCCGTCCGGCCGCAGCCCGCCCGCGACCACCGGCATTGCTGCCATCACGGAAGCCCCGCTGCCCCCCTCGCTGGGCTTGACTGTTACCGAAGAATGCACGCGCACGCTCCCGCATGTCCTGGCTGTAATGCCGCTTGAGATTTTCGTCGCCGATCCTCGAAGTCAGTGCCTGCAGGTTGCGCTCCAGTTCCGCGCGACGTTCCGGTGTGTCAAAAACCTTGCCAGAGGTTTCCCGCATCCACAGCATGTCGGCCAGAGGGCGCGCTCCGTTCAGAACGGCAGCAAAGGCATCCGGCCCCCTCCTCCCGCACGAGATCGTCCGGGTCCTTTCCTTCCGGCAATAGCGCAAAGCGCAGGCTCCGCCCAGGTTGAACCAGCGGCAGAGCCAGATCGGCTGCGCGCCACGCTGCGCGCAACCCGGCCTCGTCACCATCAAAGCACAGTACGGGCTCGCCCGACATGCGCCAGAGCAGGTCAAGCTGGTTTTCCGTCAGCGCCGTACCCAGTGGAGCAACGGCATTTTCGAAACCCGCCTGCGCGAGCCCGATCACGTCCATGTAGCCTTCGACCGCAATCACCGTCTCGCCCTTGGCCGCAGATCGCCGTGCCCGCGCCAGATTGTAGAGCACGGTGCCCTTGTGAAAGAGCTCGGTATCGGGTGAGTTCAGGTATTTTGCGGGAATATCCTTCGACATGGCACGCCCGCCGAACGCGATCACCCGCCCCCGGGCATCCTCGATCGGGAACATGATACGGTCGCGGAAGCGGTCATAAGAAACTGGAATATCGGGACCGTGAACCACGAGTCCGCAAGCCTCGATCTGTTCTTTGCTCACCCCCTTGCCGGCGAGGTATTCCTTCAGTGCGTTACGGCTCGAGGGCGCGTAGCCGATCCGAAAGGCCTGCTGTGTCGCACTGGACAGGCCCCGCCCCCGCAGATAGGCGCGTGCCTCTGCCCCGTTCTGCTGCTGTAGCATGCCCTGAAAAAAATCAGCTGCCATCTCCATGACTTCGGAAAGGGTTGCACGCTGCTGCTCTCGGCGCTCTGCCTGCGGATCGCGCTGAGGCATGGGCACACCCGCCATGTCAGCCACGCGCTCCACCGCTTCTGGAAAACTGATACCATCAAGCTCGGAGAGAAAACGGAAGTGATCTCCCGAAACGCCGCAGCCGAAACAATGGTAGCGTCCCTTGCGGTCTTCACAGTGAAAACTCGGGGTGTTCTCACCATGAAACGGACAACAGGCCCAATAGTCGCCCCGCGACGCATTCGTCTTGCGACGATCAAAGGTCACGCGTGCTCCGATGACCTGCGAAATCGGCACGCGGTCGCGAAGTTCGTCCAGAAAGGAGTTTGGAAAGCGCATTTTTGTTCCTGCCCTGCCCCCTCATATAAGCATGAACCACAACAATCGCGACCCCGGGCAACGCTTCTTACCGGTATTCACAGCCCAGCCGGAACAAACCGTTTCGGAATACAACTTAACCGATTGTTCAAGACAGCAGTGCTAACCCGTTCACCCTGCTGGCATTCAGCCCGGCAACCAAGCCTTTCACACGTCAAACTCTCAGGGATGGACGAACCAGCGTGCTTACGGTCTACAACTGCATCGTCAATGAACACGATTTGAAGCTGGTTCTCCTGGCTGGCGGCCTCGGTGCACTGGCATCATTCGCAGCCGTCATATTGCTGCGTCACCTGCGCAAGACCTCGGGACAGACTAGGCTCTTATGGATCACGGTGGCGGCGATCTGTTTCGGATTCGGTGTCTGGGCTACCCATTTTGTGGCCATGCTGGCCTTCTCCCCCTCCCTTCCCACCGCCTATGACGTCCCGTTGACGACCGCCTCGCTTGTGCTTTCAATGCTGCTCAGCGGCATCGGAATGGCCGTCGCTACCAGCCGGCGTTCGCTGGAGCATTCTCTTGTCGGTGGTGCGGTCCTTGGTGCGGGAATCGCTGTCATGCATTTTACGGGCATGATGGCTTTCGAAGTACAGGGGCCGCCTCGAATGGGACATGGGGCTTGTCGCTGCTTCGCTGATCTCCGGCGTGGCCCTTGGAGCATTGGCAATCCGGATCGCTCTGGTGCGCAGCTCGGAAGTCCGAAACATCGCTGCAAGCCTGACACTGACACTGGCAATATGCTCGATGCACTTCACCGCAATGGGGGCTGTTTCCATCGTCCCGGATCCGGCAATCGAGATCTCCCAGTTTTCGGTCCCCTCTGCCTGGCTGGCCGGCGCCGTCACGCTTGCCGCGTTCATGATATTCGCGCTCACGGCTCTGGCCCTTTGGGTCGACATCCGGGACAAACGGCGCGCCAATATGGAAGAGCGCCGGATGCGCGGCCTTGCCAACGCGGCACTGGAAGGGCTTCTCGTGTGCGACGACACGGTTATCGTTGCTGCCAACCAGAGTCTGGCAAAATTATGTGGACGATCCGTCGAAGAACTTGCCGGCATTGAATATCCCTCGATTTTCGGTTCCATCGGAAAAAACCGGACCATCGGAGACGAACCCGTCTGGGAAACGACACTCCAGCATGCAGACGGCTCCAGCTACCCGGTAGAACTCCTGTCCCGGGTGATCGATTATCTCGGCAAGCCCCACACCGTTATCGCCGTCAGAGACCTGCGCGAACGGAAGAAAGCCGAAGCCGATATCCGCCGTCTGGCCATGCACGACACGCTCACCGGTCTTCCGAACCGCCGCAGTTTTACAGCCCGTCTGCAAGAGGAAATGGAGGTCCTTCCCGAAGACAGGTCCATCGCCCTGCTGTGCCTGGATCTCGACCGCTTCAAAGAGGTGAATGACCTGTTTGGCCATGCAGCGGGCGACGCCATGTTACAAAAGGTTGCCGAAAACGCGGGCCGTGTTCTTGGCGAGAACCAGATGCTTGCCCGCCTTGGCGGCGACGAGTTCGCCATCATCGCTCCCGGACTGAGCGATCCTGACGAAGCGGCTGAACTTGCAGAAAAAATACTGGAAGCCTTCCGCACCGAAAACGAAACCGCCGCCAGCGAAGGCCTGATGTCGACCAGCATCGGCATCGCCGTCTACCCGGAAGATGCGAAGGACCAGGAAACGCTGATCAATCACGCGGATACGGCACTCTATCGCGCGAAATCCGAAGGCCGGGACACCTATCGGTTCTACGAAGATGCCATGGGGAAGGAAGCCAGATCCCGCAGGACCATGGAGCACGAACTGCGCCACGCGGTCTCTAGGAAGGAATTCCACCTGGTCTACCAGCCCCAGAAGAAGCTCGATAACGGAGAACTCATTGGTTATGAAGCGCTGTTGCGCTGGCAACATCCCGAACGCGGCAATGTTTCTCCCGCCATTTTCATCCCGGTAGCGGAGGAGAGCGGTGCCATCGTCTCGATCGGAGAATGGGTGCTGCGAACCGCCTGTGAGGCAGCAGCCGGGTGGGACAACGATCTGATGGTCGCCGTGAACGTCTCTGCCGTACAACTGCATAGCGTGCACTTCCCGCAATCCGTGCATCGGATTCTTCTGGAAACCGGCCTCTCACCAAGCCGCCTCGAGATCGAGATCACCGAGACCGCGCTGGTGCGAGACATGCACAGGGCGCTCACAGCACTGCGGCAGCTGAAATCGCTGGGCATTCGCGTGGCCATGGATGATTTCGGAACCGGCTATTCATCCCTTTCCAATCTGCGGGCGTTCCCGTTCGACAAGATCAAGATCGACGGTAGCTTCATCCGCCAGGTGGATACCAACGAACAGGCAGCCACCATTGTACGCGCCGTTCTGGGCATCGGACGCGGCCTTGGACTGCCCGTGCTGGCCGAAGGCGTGGAGACCTCCGGAGAGATGAGCTTTCTGGCCAGGGAGCTTTGCCAGATCGGTCAGGGCTACTATCTCGGTCGCCCGAGCTCACTGGAAGAGTTCGATCAAGGCGGAGCATCGGGCGACAGCGCTTCGGGCGTGAGCGCAGCCTGAACCACGTGATCGGTTCGCTGCCGGTCCGCACTGTCCAGAAAAAACAAGGGCGGCTCGTGGCCGCCCGTTAACGTTCGCGTCCGCAGCCGGCGTTAACGCAGCATGCCTTTGACGATGCCGCTCGCCTTGCCAAAATCCATGCGGCCGGGGAACTTTTCCTTCAAAACGTTCATGCACCGCCCCATGTCGCGCAATCCGTCAGCACCAACTTCGTGTACCACCTGGGCACAGGCCTGCTTGAGATCGTCCTCACCAAGCGGTTTTGGAAGGAATTCGGTTATGATCTCGATTTCCTCACGCTCCTGCTCGGCAAGTTCAAGACGATTGCCCTCTTCAAAGGCTTTTGCCGATTCCTGACGCTGCTTTGCCATCTTGGAAAGAATCTGAAGGATTTCATCATCGCTCACAGGATCCTTGCCAGCACCACGATTGGCAATGTCACGGTCCTTGATCGCAGTCTGAACCAGTCGCAGCGTTGAAAGCCGGCGCTTGTCTTTCTGTTTCATGGCGTCGTTCAACGCCTTGGCGAGCTTGTCGCGCATCATAACACCTGTTTTCCGTCGCTGGTGTGAACATAGCCTCGGTCAATCCGCGAAGCAAGTACCAATGCCACAATAAGCCATTGTAAACATTGATATAATTATTTTACGCCATCGACTGACCCAATCGAAGGCCCTGCCTCCTGTCCACGATCTGCGCAGACAAACCGGCTTCAACTGGATTATGCTAATCATTTCCGGCCTTGGCCCAGCTCACTTCGGGGGCGGATATGGCCCATGCGGGAGGTTCTTTCAAGCCCCTCACCTCGCAACCCTCTTGCGTTTGGCCGCGAAAAGTGAGAACCGGTCTGCTCGCAGATCATGTTATAGGCACCCAAACCGCACGCTGGCCATCTGGCTGCGACCGCGTCCGTGAACACGAATGGTGGAGAATTCCCATGGCAACCAACACTGCTCCCTGGAGCACGAGCCGGCCCACAGCCCTGATAGTGCTGGCTGACGGCACCGTGATAGAGGGCAAGGGCCTGGGTGCCAGCGGTGAAGCGGTGGGCGAGCTCTGCTTCAACACTGCCCTGACCGGGTATCAGGAAATCCTCACAGACCCCTCCTATGCGGGACAGATCATCACCTTCACCTTTCCACATATCGGCAATGTAGGCGCCAATGACGAAGACATCGAAGATCTTCATCCCGCGGCAAGGGGCCGGTGCGGTCGGAGCGGTTCTGCGTGCCGAAATCACGAACCCATCAAATTATCGTTCCGGTAACCATCTCGACGCCTGGCTGAAGCGGCGCGGCCTTGTCGGCATCAGTGGTGTGGACACGCGCGCCCTTACCGCACGCCTCAGAGAGAAGGGTGCCGCCAATGCCATCATTGCCCACCAGCCGGATGGAGATTTCGATATCGAAGCGCTCAGGGCCAGAGCGCGCGAATGGCCGGGCCTTGTCAATCTCGATCTGGCGAAAGAGGTCACCTCGGGCCAGACACAGAGCTGGGACGAGACACCCTGGGTCTGGGATGAGGGGTACGGAGCACAGGAGGCCCCGAAACACCACATTGTGGCCGTTGATTATGGTGCCAAACGCAACATCCTTCGGCTGCTTTCTGGACTTGGAGCCAAAGTCACAATCGTACCGGCAAAAACTTGCGCCGCTGACATTCTGGCCCTGAAACCCGATGGGATTTTCCTTTCGAACGGTCCGGGGGACCCGGCAGCAACTGCCGAATATGCGGTACCGATGATCCGCGAACTTCTGGAATCGGAAATTCCCATGTTCGGAATTTGCCTGGGTCATCAGATGCTGGCACTCGCCCTCGGCGCGAAGACGGTGAAAATGCATCAGGGGCATCACGGAGCCAACCACCCGGTAAAGGACTTCACCACCGGCAAGGTGGAGATCGTTTCAATGAACCATGGTTTCGCCGTGGATGGAGACACGCTGCCCGAAGGCGTGGAGGAGACGCATGTCTCGCTCTTCGACGGCAGCAATTGCGGTCTTGCGATCACCGGACGTCCAGTGTTTTCGGTTCAGCATCATCCCGAAGCCTCGCCCGGACCGCAGGATTCCCACTATCTGTTTCGCCGGTTTGCAAACCTCATTCGCGAACGGCAGGGCGAGCCGGCATTGACGGAATAAATACAGCAAGGGCGGCTCCAGGGCCGCCCTTCTCAATTTTCGTGCGCTTCGCCGTCAGGTCGAGAGACGCAACCGGACGATCTGTTCACCGATCTTCTCGAACACGTCCTTCAATTGCCGGCTCGAAGGCGTGTCGAAATACTGATCCGGTCGGCTGGCACACGACCGCATCATGCTGCCGGTCCCCGTGTCGCGCACCTCAAGCCGGATGGTATAGATGTCGACACCGCTTTCCTTGGCGAAATTGCACGCCTCGAGCGTCTTGTTGTTCATGAGACGCGTTGATTTGCTGCCGCTTGCATTCACTTCGCCATCAAGCCGGCCATCGATCATGTAGCCATAGCTCGAATAACGGGAGCGAAGTCGGTTTCCCATGACACCGAATGTGTTGGCACCATCGGTTAGAACCACCATGATCTTGATCAGTCCGTTTTCGGGGTCGCCACCAGCAAAGGGCTCCTGCTGGGAAAGAACCCGCGCGCCCCAGGCTACCCCTTCCGTGACGTTGGTGTTGCCCTTGGCCTCGAAGTCGTTCACCTTCCTTTTCAGCAGCCTATAATCATTGGTCAGAGGCGTCAGCGGTTCTGAATCGCACATGTAGTTCGGACCATAGCCACCCGTGCGAAAATCCAGACCAAGCTTATCCAAAACACCACCGAGCAGGTCGAAGCCGTATTTTTCAAGCTTCGCCTTGGTCGCCAGAGGCCCGGTGTCCCAGGGATTCACACTCGAATTGATGTAATTGTTGCTGTAGTAGCGCGGTTCATCGATCGCAAAGGACGGCACAAAAAGTGTTGCCGGATCATTGGGATCCACTGCTGTATCGGCCACGTCATGGCGAGCATTGCCATCGCGCATGCGGGTTTCCACACAGCCTTTCCATTCATACCCAAGATTGTGGTAGGCTTGGAAACGGCTAATGCCGGTTTTAAGCTCAAGCTGGGGTATCTCGCTGGCGCCTTCCAGATCGAGCCAGGGCCGCTCCCGTCCCCTCGATCATTTTCCCCTTTTTGTCGAACTTGGGCGCATATTGCGGGCCGACATTGACGAATGCGGAAAACGGTACAAGCGCAAACCGTAGCCGTTCGGGATCGTTCACCTGATCGGAAATGTTGTCGATGAGATTCTTGACGGCTTTCTTCATGTCCCGGAGCTTGCGACCACGCATGGAGCCGGTCGTGTCGAGAACCAGTGCGATCTCATAGGAGATGAGCGCGACATCAGCCTTGGAAACCGCGCCAACGGCCATCTTGTCCTTGCCAAAAAAATGACCGAAGTAGAGATCCACGTCCACATCGGCAGAGACCGTTACCGATTGATCTTCCCGCGTCACCACCAGTGACTTGAACTCCATCGGCAAATTGCCCGCGAGATACTCCCGCGCAATTTCCTGTGCCTCGGAATTGGAGATCTTCTTGCCCTTCTGGGCCACGGCCAGAGCAGCACTATCGAGGCTGTTTTGAAGCCCGGCACGGACGCGGCTCAGATTGCTGTAGTCGACCGCGAAGCCCGCACCGCTAGCAATCACAAAGAGTGCGGGGATCGTCATCAACGCAAAATTGCCGGCTCTGTCAGTGCCGAAGTCTTTGCACAGACGTGTTCCTTGGCGCAAAACGCGCTTAAGCAGAGAAACCATTTGCCCACCCAAAATTATTCGTTGGCGGCAAAGTAGTTTCAGGCTTTTAAAATCACGTTAAACGCGCGGTTGCAATTTTACATGCGAAAATTACGGGTTGAATACCGGTCTTGTGGGCGAAAAAAGAACCTGATCAGCCATAACAGGGAGAAGCCAAACAGAGGGCCGGCCCCCGCCCAGAGCCAGCCAGCGGGCGTCAACGGAACAGCCGGCTCATAATCCTCCAGCGCCCCTTGCAGGGTTGAAGGGTCTGGAGATCGAACCACAACCACTGGCCGCAAAACCGGCGGCGAAGCGTCGAAAGCAAGAGATTGTCGCTCCAGATCTTCCAGGCGGCCGATGGCCTTCCTCACCGAGTTGACACGATCCTGAAAGAACGCATCGCCCGTCCGCTCATAAGCAAAAAACGCCTGCTCCCGCGAAAGATCATTCGCCGCCGCATCCGCATCGAACGCTTCAACAACACGCGTCAACTCATCGAGAGCACCGTTCAGACGCTGGCGATATTGCTGCGCGAACTCTGGGGCCTGCGACGTTACCAGGCCGCTGAGCACCGCCACGGCAATGCCGAGAATTCGTCCCAGTCCAAACATGTTCGGATCCACCTCCTGGCTGCCAGCAGAACAGCCGGTATCGAGCTAGATCGGATCGTTGAACGTATCGCAATCAGCCAGCCGTCCGCTTTTGAGCCCCCGCGCAAACCATGTGCGCCGCTGCTGCGACGTGCCATGATTGAAACTCTCCGGAACCACATATCCGCGACTGCGACGCTGAAGCGTATCATCACCAATCTGATTGGCGGCATTGAGAGCTTCCTCGATATCTCCTTCTTCGAGGAGCCCCTTCTGGGCAGTGTAGTGGGCCCAGATACCGGCGAAGCAATCAGCCTGCAACTCCACCCGGACCGACATCGCATTGGCCTCGGCCTGGCTCATCCGTTGGCGCATCTGGTTGAAACGAGGCAGAATGCCGGTCACATTCTGCACGTGATGCCCTACCTCATGCGCCACGACATATGCCTGGGCAAAATCGCCAGAAGCCTCGAACCGACGCGCAAGCTGATCGAAAAAGCCGAGGTCGAGATACACCTTCTCATCCCCGGGACAGTAAAACGGGCCGGACGCGGAAGAAGCAAATCCACAGGCCGAACGCACCGAATCGGTGAAAAGCACCATCGAAGGTTCCCGGTATTCGAGTCCCTGAGACCTGAAAATCCCGTTCCAGGTGTCTTCGGTTTCGGCAAGCACCACGCTGACGAACTGCTTCATCTCGTCACTTGCACCGCTTGACTCCGTTCGCTGCACCGTCGTGGGCCCGCCGTCACCCGGGTCACCAGCCAGCATCTCCAGCGGATCGATGCCACAGGCACGCAAAGCGAAGAACAAGACCACCAGAACGACGATACCCGAAAGCCCGCCTCCGGCACGCCTGCTTCCGCCCATCGGAAGCCTTACACGGCTACCGGACCTGCCAAATCCCCCAGGAAAGGAGCTGCCGCCCCCCGAACGTCCACGGCGATCTTCAATGTTCTTGCTTTGGCGGCGGCCTTTCCAGCGCATAGATGCAGTTCCCGATTACTTCCAGTGAACTCTAGTTATCGGCTTATACACAACAACGCTAGAGATTGTTTCTCTCCCCACCGGGCCGAACGAATGCAAGCCGTCAAGGAGCCGCTCTTTGGAGTAGACCGTTGAAATCGTCATTTTCGGGGTTCCGTAAGGCCCGTCCATTGCCTATAAGGCGCGCCTAGCCCGACAATTTTTGCCCGGCCTGCGCGCGGCATACGCCCGTGCGGCGTCGGCTCACACGCGCGAGTGATCTTCCATGCCAAAACGCACCGACATCAAGTCGATCCTGATCATCGGGGCCGGCCCCATCGTCATCGGACAGGCCTGCGAGTTCGACTATTCCGGCACCCAGGCCGTGAAAGCGCTGCGAGAAGAAGGCTATCGCGTCATCCTGGTGAACTCCAACCCGGCCACGATCATGACCGACCCGGAGCTTGCAGACGCCACTTATATCGAACCGATCACGCCTGAAGTGGTCGCCAAGATCATTGCCAAGGAACGCCCCGACGCGCTGCTGCCCACCATGGGCGGCCAGACGGCACTCAACACGGCGCTCAGCCTGCGCCGGATGGGCGTTCTGGAGCGCTACAATGTCGAGATGATCGGCGCCCAGCCAGACGCCATCGACAAGGCCGAAGACCGCTCACTGTTCCGCGAGGCCATGGCGAAGATCGGGCTTGAAACACCGCGCTCGATGCTCGCAAACGCCTCCGACGTCAAGAACGCGGACCGTCAGAAGCACGAGACAAAGCGCCGGGAACTGAAAGAGAAGCTGTCCGGCGAGGCGCTCGACAAGGCGCTGGATGATCTCGAAAACGAATGGAACCTCGGCGAGAGTGATCGCAAGCAGCGCTACATGAACCACGCCATGGGCGTGGCCGCCCAGGCGCTCGACTTTGTCGGCCTGCCCGCCATCATCCGTCCCTCCTTCACCCTCGGCGGCACCGGCGGGGGCATCGCATACAATCGTGAAGAGTTCTTCGAGATCGTCTCTTCCGGTCTCGACGCCTCCCCGACAACGGAAGTCCTGATCGAGGAATCCGTGCTCGGCTGGAAGGAATACGAGATGGAAGTGGTTCGCGACCGCGCGGACAACTGCATCATCATCTGTTCCATCGAAAACGTGGACCCGATGGGCGTGCACACGGGCGATTCCATCACGGTCGCTCCTGCCCTCACGCTGACCGACAAGGAATATCAGATCATGCGCAACGCATCGATTGCGGTGCTGCGCGAGATCGGGGTTGAAACGGGCGGCTCCAACGTGCAGTTCGCCGTCAATCCGGAGACCGGCCGCCTCGTCGTGATCGAGATGAACCCGCGCGTGTCGCGCTCCTCTGCCCTCGCCTCCAAGGCAACGGGCTTCCCCATTGCCAAGGTCGCGGCCAAACTTGCGGTCGGTTACACGCTGGACGAACTGGAAAACGACATTACCGGCGGTGCAACCCCCGCCTCGTTCGAACCGTCCATCGACTATGTGGTCACGAAGATCCCCCGCTTCGCGTTCGAGAAGTTCCCGGGTTCCAAGCCGGTTCTGTCCACGGCCATGAAGTCGGTCGGTGAGGTCATGGCCATCGGCCGTACCTTTGCAGAATCGTTCCAGAAGGCACTGCGCGGTCTGGAGACGGGTCTGACCGGCCTCGATGAAATCGAGATCCCTGGCTACGATCCGGAAGGCGATCCGTCGGAAAACAAGAACGCCATTCGCGCCGCACTCGGCACGCCCACGCCCGACCGCCTGCGCATGGTGGCCGAGGCGATCCGCCTTGGGACAAGCCTCGAAGACGTCCATGCGATGTGCCGCATCGACCCGTGGTTCCTGGAGCAGATCGCCGCGATCCTTGCCATGGAGGAGCGTGTGCGCGAGCATGGCCTGCCGGAAGATGCGGAAAACCTGCGTCTGCTGAAGTCGATGGGCTTCTCCGATGCGCGCCTTGCTTCGCTCACGAAGAAAGAGACGGAAGAGATTCAGAAGAAGCGCCATTCCCTTGGCGTCCGTCCCGTTTACAAACGCATTGACACCTGTGCGGCGGAGTTCGCAGCCCCCACCGCCTACATGTACTCGACCTATGAGCTTCCCTTCGCGGGAGAAGTAGCGGATGAAGCCCGCGTCTCGGACCGCAAGAAGGTGGTGATCCTCGGCGGCGGCCCCAACCGCATCGGCCAGGGCATCGAGTTCGACTATTGCTGCTGTCACGCCGCCTTCGCGCTGGCCGACGCCGGCTACGAGTCGATCATGGTCAACTGCAATCCTGAGACCGTATCCACCGACTACGACACCTCCGACCGCCTCTATTTCGAGCCGCTGACGCCCGAGGACGTTCTGGAAATCCTGCGCGCCGAACAGGCCGCCGGCACGCTGCATGGCGTGATCGTTCAGTTTGGCGGGCAGACGCCGCTCAAACTCGCCGACGCGCTGGAAAAAGCCGGCATCCCGATCCTCGGCACCGCGCCCGACATGATCGACCTGGCCGAAGACCGCGATCGTTTCCAGAAGCTTCTGATCAAACTCGGCCTGAAACAGCCGAAAAACGGCATTGCATACTCCGTCGAGCAGGCACGGGTCGTGGCTTCTGAACTGGGCTTTCCGCTGGTCGTGCGTCCGTCCTATGTGCTGGGTGGCCGCGCCATGCAGATTATCCACAACGAGACAATGCTGCAGACCTATCTGCTCGACACGGTGCCGGGCCTCGTTCCCGAGGAGATCCGCCAGAAATATCCGGCCGACAAGACCGGCCAGATCAACACGCTTCTGTCCAAGAACCCGCTCCTCTTCGACACCTACCTGACCGAAGCGGTCGAAGTGGATGTGGACTGTCTGTCCGATGGCAGCCAGACCTATGTATCCGGCATCATGGAGCACATCGAGGAAGCCGGTATCCATTCGGGCGATTCAGCCTGTTCGCTGCCGGTTCATTCGCTGGATGCGGAACTCGTCGCAGAGCTGGAACGCCAGACGGCGGCCCTTGCCGGGGCCCTCAAGGTCGGCGGCCTGATGAACGTGCAATACGCTGTCAAGAACGGTGAAATTTACGTTCTTGAGGTCAATCCGCGCGCCTCGCGCACCGTACCCTTCGTGGCCAAGACCATCGGGCGCCCGATCGCCAAGATCGCCGCACGCATCATGTCGGGCGAGACACTGGAAAACGCGTTTGCCCATTACGGAACTATGCCCAATGCGCGCGACCTCGGCCATATTGCGGTCAAGGAAGCCGTCTTCCCCTTCGCCCGTTTCCCGGGCGTCGACACGCTGCTTGGACCCGAGATGAAATCCACCGGCGAGGTGATGGGTCTCGACACCGACTACGCGCTCGCCTTTGCCAAGGCACAGCTTGGTGCCGGCGTCGACCTGCCGCGCGAAGGCACTCTGTTCGTGTCGGTGCGCGACGACGACAAGGCCCGCGTCCTGCCGGCGGTCAAGCGGCTCGCCGATGCGGGCTGGCATGTTCTGGCCACCGGGGGCACGGCCCGCTTCCTGCGCGAAAACGGCATCGAGGCGGAGAAGATCAACAAGGTTCTGGAAGGTCGACCACACATTGAGGACGCCATCCGCAACCGTCAGGTCCAGCTCGTCTTCAACTCAACGGACGGCCAGAAGGCCATGTCGGACTCCAAATCGCTGCGCCGCGCCACACTGATGCAGAAAGTGCCCTACTACACCACCATGGCAGGGGGCCGAAGCGGTCGCGGAAGCGATACTCGCATTGAAAGCTGGAAGCCTGGAAGTGCGGCCGCTACAAAGCTACTTTCTCTGACCAATCCGTTCAGACTGCGCGGCCGCCGGTTCCCTGACTGGCGGCCGCATTTTTTTGCGCTGCGTTTTCCCGACATTGCGTGGCTCCGGTGGCTCGATGAGCGTCCACGGCAGCGCCCGTGTTCAGGCGCCACTGGCCAGCGCCGTTTTATCTCTCCCTGATCAAGGCCATCCCAATTATTGCGTCCTGCGACCATCAGACGACCAGATCGATACAATTCGACTGGAATCACATAAGTAAACAG
This sequence comes from Nitratireductor sp. GISD-1A_MAKvit, assembly GCF_040819555.1. Taxonomy (GTDB): domain Bacteria; phylum Pseudomonadota; class Alphaproteobacteria; order Rhizobiales; family Rhizobiaceae; genus Nitratireductor. Next base: position 1,621,708 of record NZ_CP161920.1, on the reverse strand, counting down.
AATTAATAAACGAATAAACAGATAACTGAGACCACCTCAACGAGGTGGGTACCAACCGTTGGTTGCCCAGAAAAAGGCACAGCTTGAATAAGAGAAAACATCCAACAAACTGATGATTTAGAACAATATTCATAATTGCGAATTCTGGAATTGACAATCCACCAATGCAAAACCAGCCCGGCTTCGCGTGGAGAAATCAGGGCCGGCAAGAAAGTAAACACATAAACAAGCCATGCTCGAAATCAATTGCAGAACGCATCGCGACCTCAGTGTCACGAGTTCTTCAAAACCAGCGAATTCGCCCCATTGGCACAAGCCATCGGGGCACGAGTACGGAGCCGTTTTTCGGCCCCATGAACGTTTTCAGCACCCAGGACTTTTTCAGATGACCCCGTTTTCAAGAATTGCCCTTTCTCTTGCTGTCGTGTTGCCTGTGTTGTCAGCATGCACGGATCTGATACCGCTCAAGAAGAAAGTTGTTTCTGTCCCCGTCTCCAAACTCCAGTGGATCCAGATCCCGGGTTCGGGCGGCATCAGATATGCCGATGTCCGTGGCGAGCTGGCAGGCGACGGCCCCTATGAGGCCTTCGTCGTGTACCCAGGTGGCAAGGACACCCCGTACCATTATCACAGGCGATCCGTGCAGGCGGTGGTGCTCAAGGGTACGTTTTACATCAAGGTCGACGGCAAGCGCACGGAGTATCCGGTTGGCTCGTTTTACGAACTGCCGCCTAATCTTGCGCACTACAGCGGTTGCGCTGAAGGCCCCGACTGTCTCCTTTTCCAGTATCAGGATCAGGGTTTCGACTTTGTTCCCATTCGGGAAAAGCGAGTTGCACAATTTCATGAAGCAGAGCGCGCCCCTTCTCGGGCGCGCTCCATTTCCCGCAGCAAAAACCACGCTAATCCTCACGAACATCAGCGGCAGATTTACAAGGGACCGACGGCATTGACGGTTCAGAACGCTCCGATGGCCCTGCACCATCTATGGCCCTTCCGTTCATCTCCCTGCACCCCGGGAACGACACCGAGCCTGCCAACCAATCACATGCCATATCCGGATTCGCCCTGAAGGCCGGTGCGGTTGGAATGCGACGCAGTTCAGGGCAGTTTTCCCCGCGCCTTCGTGCCAAGCCCGGTGTCAGTTGCGAAGGGCCTGTCTGCTTCAACAGGCCTTTCCGCTTGGCGTCGTAATAATAGCCGCGCGCATAAAGCCGCACCGCCCGATCTTCATTGCCTTCCGCCGTGATATAGGCGCCCCTGAGATACTTGACCGCGTATTTGAGATTGGTCTCGGCATCCAGAAGTCCCGAAGCAGGGCCGCGATAGCCCATGGTCTGCGCGGTGTCGTGTCGAATCTGCATCAAGCCCCAATAGATGCGGTTGCGAGCTGCCGGATTGAAATTGCTTTCGCGTTTGACAACACGGCGCACAAGTTGAACGGGCACGTCATAGAAGCGGGCATATTGCGAAATCAGCGCATCCAGTTCTGCGCTGCGCGGCGCCACCGATCGCACAGGCGCACCGGTCTCCAGAGCTGTCAGTGCTGCAGAAGGAGGGCGCTGCCCCGCAAAGGCCTCTGCTGAAATGGGCCCACTGTCGATCTGCGCATCCTGCTCCGCAACAAGGCTGTTGGCGACAATGTCCGCATCCTCGCCATTCTCGGAAAGGCCAGACCGTGCCTGAACATCCGTTTCGGTCGTTCTACACCCGGATGCCAACGGCAACGCAAGAACAAACAGGGCGGCGAAAGTCCGGGAGATCAACGGCAAAACATGCTCCTTCAACAACGCCCCCCAAGCCATCGCGCTTCTAAACCGCAACCAATCCGGTGACAATGCCATGTCAGTAAGGTGTGCGATCACACTTCGTACCAGGCTGTTTCCATGATAGCTTTTCAGGGTAGGAGCAATTGAAACAGCAATGCATCCCACCGGCCGTCACATATTCGAAACCGCTTTCGGGTTCTGCGGTGTGGTGTGGGGCGAGAATGGTCTTTCCCGGCTTGTCCTGCCTTCAAAATCCGCCCAGCATGTAGAAGAGCAGCTTGCAACCAACTTACATGGGCCGGTTTTATCGCCACCGCATCAGGTGGTGGCCCTGATCGCTTCCATCCAGCGCTATTTCCACGGTGAACTCGAGGACTTCTCAAACGTCCCGCTCGATTTTACCGGGACTCCTCCGTTTCACCGGACGCTTTACACCGCGATGCGAAGGCTCGGGTATGGCGAAACGACGACATATGGCGATCTATGCAAAAGTGTCGGTTTCCCTACAGCCGCCCGCGAGACCGGGGCGGCCATGGGACGGAATCCTGTGCCCCTCATCATACCCTGCCACCGGGTTCTCGCTGCAGGCGGCAGAATCGGTGGTTTCTCCGCAGATGGTGGCGTGAGGATGAAACGGCGAATGCTCGCTCTCGAAAGGGCGCGCCCTCCCCTGACCGATCCCGCACAAGCCTCATTTCCATTTTAGATTCGGTTGAAACGAAGCGCTTGCGCACAAATCCAAGTAGAGCATAATCGTACCGATTCTGGTTGTATTCGGGATATCGGGGACAGCCACAATCTTGCCGCCAATCGGTCCATTTCTGGGCGGTATTTCTGTTCAGCGTTGAGTTCCATGCGTCAGTGATGTCTCAACCGGCGAGAATTAGATGAACAGCCCTGCCGATCCGAACTTCAAGACCCGCCTTACCGATCCGAAGGCAATGGTCGCCCAGGTAAAGGCCCTTCTTGTGAAGGGCATCCAGCCCGATGAAATTGCGCCGGAACTCTCCAAAATCTACTATGTCGATGTTGATCTTCTCAACGCGGTCCTGCGCGTAGTCAGGAAAATGGCGGCATCAGCGAAAGGGCCCGAAGAGCCAAAGGCGGACGGCCAAAGCGACGGCCAAAACCGCGCAGCCGCCTGACAAAGGATCTGCCGGACGCAAATTTGCTTCAAATTTTCACGGTTCCCCACACCGTTTCAAAATCCCTCTCTGGTAGCAGTTTTAATTCAGCACAACCAATCGTGCAATTCTAACTCGCATAAGAAGAGGATGACCGTGGTGCTTGGAAACCTTATTAATCTGCCTCCAATCGGCAGAGATATACTGCCGTTGTTCCCCGGAAGAAAGGACGAGCCTTCTTCTCCGGCGGATCCTTCCGAACCGCCTCCCCAGGGCGGCGGGCAAACACCGGGGACCGGCAACGGTTCAGGGCAGACGGGTTCGCCTCCCGACAACACGTCTCCCGGTGATGCGCAGCCCCCCTCCGGTGCCAATGGTCACGGAGCGGTTTCCGGTCACCAACAGGTCAATCAGGGCCGGATCGATACCGAAACAACCGACGATCCCCTCAAGATCGAGGCCTGGGCACGCAAAGCTGCACTGGAAGTTCAGAAGAACGAGCAGTTTGCCTCAATGGTCATGAAAATTGCGAAACCTGAAACCGCAGAAAAACTTGCACTGTTCGGCAATGATCCAAACGGCAGCGCGGGTTTCTCATCGGTTGCAGCCGCATATCGTGAGAACCAGGACGACGGCCCGGAAACTGCCCCCGATCTCTGATTCCATTCAGTCACGGAAAATCGCGTCCCTGACACGGTGAAGTTTCCTCCTCAGTCAGAGCCCGAAATGTTCGGGCTCTGAACATGCCAGAGCGCCTGCGTGCTGCCGGCACCGCGCCTATTTCAGAGAAATGACAACCTTCCGGGGATCGCGAAAAATTCGCCTGATCTCCAATGGCCGCATGTCGAACGAAAGACCTGCCTGTTGCGGTCTGGCCAGAACATCTCCGTGAACAAGATCGGCCCCAACAGACATTGCCGCCAGAAGCTGGGCCCGGCTCTCCAGCCCCGTAACCATGACTTCCGCCCCGGCCCGTTTCAGCCCTTCAACCAACTGGCGCATCAAACGCAACGCCGGGATGGACTTCGCAACGCGTTGGAACCACCTCGCGTCGAACTTTACAATATCGGGCTGAATTCGGTCGATCGTTTCTAGCATGGAACTGGATGGCCCGAATTCCGCGACTGCAATGCGCACACCACCAAGCCTCATGGTCTCAACCACTTCGTTCGATACCGGATGGCCGGACTCCCCCCCACAGGAGAGAGAGCACACCAGGGACGGCAACGCCATTCCGGTCTGGGCGGATCGTGCAAACATCAGCGCGAGGTTTTCCACTCCCCTGGAACCGGACTGCAATGCGGGTTCAAATGACATATGGAGCGGGAGGTCACCACTTCCCAGATGGTGGTGATTCCCGATGTGCATGAGATTGCATAGTGAATTCAGCTCGCCGCGCATGTGCGGCTCCAGCGTGGAAAATACCCCCTCAAGACCAACCGGCTCATATTCCAGAAGAGGTAGAACCATCGCGTCCGCAGCTTCCGGCACAAGGTCTGTTGCTCCAATCCGAAAAATCGGCTGGAAGAGAGACTTTAGCCGATAAGCACCAAATTTTGCAGTCTCCAATCCGATTTCATCGGCATGGATCGCTCGCTCTCGAGGGACGGAAACGACTTTTCGCACCATGGCTCAACGCCCACGGCGACCGAAGGTGCGTCCGCTCTGGTTGCGTGCGGTGGTTGCCGTGGTTTCCGCTGACTTGCGCTCCTGCAGACGATCGGCCGTGTTCGTGATGATCCTCCTGCGCTCCTGCTCACGAGCCTGCTCAAACTCCTTGAACGCCCCCGGAGCCAGTTGTGGCCGCGCCAGCGCAAATCCCTGTACCATCGTAACCCCGCAGCGCTCAGCCAGCTCCAGCTGCTCTCCGGTCTCAATTCCTTCGAAAACGGTTCGGATGCCCTTCTCTCCAAATGCGCGAACCATATCGGTCAGGAGAGCTACACCCGGACCGGAAGCCAGAAGACGACTGGTCCAGGCACCGTCGAATTTCACGATGTCGGGCCCGAGCGCCTCAATGCGTTGCAGGTCTGAACTGTCGGCACCATAATCATCCACCGCCACGCGATGCCCATATCCTTTCAGCGCCCTGACGAACCCGACAAGCGTCTCATGGGAGCCGGTTTCCTGTTCGGTGATCTCACAGACCACGCGTTCTGCACCAATGCCGGCTTCCTTGAGAACGTCCTGGACATCTCGCAGGGCCTGCGCGGCTGACGCGGCATCCACAAAGTGGGATGGATCGAAATTGATGAAGATCGATACTGAAGCGCTCAGACTGGCTCCCGCGTTCAACAGGTGCAGCGTCCTGGCGAGCGCTTCCACCTGAAAGCGGTCGGTTTGCGGGATACTACCGAAAAACGCCCCCGGCCCAACCGGCTCCTGATCGCGAAAGGGACGGATCAGACCTTCATATGCACTTGCCAGAAGACGGCCTTCCCGAAACGTGAAGATCGGCTGAAAGGCGGTTTTGAGAGTATAGCCACCCCAGACGCCCACTGCGGTCCCGTCATTCTGGCGGGCGATGTGGGCCAGGCCGATGCTACGCGGCATGCTCCGCTTCCTTAAGTGTCGACATTTTTCGAAACCAAAGTGGCAGTCACGCCTTTATTCGCGGTTAACGTCTGGTTTAATGCCGCAGAATGCGTGACCGCTTGCGATTTTTCCCACGATCGGACATGAAGGTTCACGCTGAAGCTCAGCCTAAATCTCACTGGAACCGGAGACCTCCAACATGGCTTTCCTCGCCGACGCCCTTTCACGCGTAAAACCATCCGCAACAATTGCGGTCTCTCAGAAAGCGCGCGAACTGAAATCCCAGGGCCGCGATGTGATCGGTCTTGGCGCGGGCGAGCCGGATTTCGATACGCCTGACAATGTGAAGAAGGCGGCGATCGAGGCCATCAGTCGCGGCGAAACGAAATACACGCCAGTGTCCGGCATCCAGCCCTTGCGTGAAGCAATCGCAGCCAAGTTCAAGCGCGAGAACAATCTCGACTATGACTGGAAGCAGACCATCGTGGCGACCGGCGGCAAGCAGGTCCTTTTCAACGCCATGATGGCAACCCTGAATGCCGGGGACGAAGTCGTGATCCCTAGCCCATACTGGGTCAGCTATCCCGAAATGGTATCAATCTGTGGCGGAACGCCGGTTGCTGCCGAAACGAGCATAGAAAACGGCTTCAAGCTCACCGCAGACGCTTTGGAAAAGGCGATCACGCCCAAAACCAAATGGCTGATCATGAACTCGCCTTCCAACCCCTCGGGCGCGGCCTACACGGAGCAGGAGCTGAAAGCGCTCGCCGAAGTTCTGCTCGCACATCCGAATGTATGGGTGCTTACCGACGACATGTATGAACACCTCACCTATGGCGATTTCAAATTCCACACCATCGCCGAGGTGGAACCGAAGCTCTATGAGCGCACCTTGACGATGAATGGCGTGTCTAAAGCCTATGCGATGACGGGATGGCGTATCGGGTACGCTGCCGGTCCGATCGAACTCATCAAGGCCATGGACATGATCCAGGGGCAGCAGACCTCCGGGGCCTGCAGCATCGCCCAATGGGCAGCCGTGGAGGCCTTGAACGGACCGCAGGATTTCGTGGCCAGAAACAAGGGCATCTTTCAGGGCCGCCGCGACCTGGTGGTTTCGATGCTGAACCAGGCAAAGGGCATCAACTGCCCCGTTCCGGAAGGCGCATTCTACGTCTATCCGTCCTGCGCGGAATTGATCGGCAAAACCGCACCTTCCGGCAAGGTCATCAAGTCAGACGAGGACTTTGTTTCCGAGCTCCTCGAAGCGGAAGGCGTCGCCGTGGTACACGGCTCCGCTTTTGGGCTTGGCCCGAACTTCCGCATTTCCTATGCCACTTCCGAAGAGTTGCTTGAAGAAGCCTGCAATCGCATCCAGCGCTTTACCGCTTCGCTGACATAGCGGCACCTGACGCGCCAGCACTGTTGCGCCGCGAAACTTTTTTTCCGCAGCGCAATAGTGTTAACGCGCTCTTAAAGTTTCCTGTCGTCTTCTCCGGTTCCAACAGAACCGGGGACGTTGGGGGCAATGAGCATCCTCTCCACCGTACGCCACAACGGCGGTCGGGTTTATATCGGCGTTCAGACGCTACTGGTCGCTTCGGCAGCACTCGCCGCGGCAGCGTATTTCCTGCAATCCGGTGAAAGCGGAGCCATGGGATGGCTTCTGTTCGGTTGCCTGACACTCAGCGTCTGCGGGCTGGTATTGCTCGAATATCTCAGGCGCACGGTTACGGACCATCTCCGAAATGCTGTCCGCATGGAAGAAGAACGCACACGCCTGACCGAAACCGACCTCCTTACCGGCGCTCTCATTCGTGGACGTTTCCTCGATGAGCTCAGCAAGAATATCGGCACGTTATCAAAACCGCGCCGCATCATGCTGTTGCTGGTGGATCTTGATCACTTCAAACAGCTCAACGACGGCTTCGGACACCAGTTCGGCGATGAAGCTCTTGCCCACCTGGTGGCATGCGCAAAGCACTGTTTTCCCGATTGCACCATCGGGCGGCTCGGCGGAGATGAATTCGCCATAATGATGCATGGCAACGATCTCGACAGATGCCGGACACGCGCACAAAAGCTGCTCGCAATGCTTCAGGACGGGCGAGTTTATGAGGGCCACCAGATCCCACTCGGCGCCTCCATTGGCATTGCCATAGCTCCGCAACATGCCAGCAGTCCCAGGGAACTGCCCCTCCTTGCCGACCTCGCCCTTTACGAGAGCAAGGGCGCGGGGCGAGGTCGCATCACCGTATTCGATCCCGACATGCTGTCGGAAAAACGTCAGCGCCGTTTCCTTGAGCGTGAATTGCGCGCAGCGATTTATCTCAACGAGCTGGAGCTCCACTACCAGCCTCTTACCGATGCCGACACCAACATCGTGGGTGTGGAAGGACTGGTGCGCTGGCGTCATCCTGTACGTGGAATGATTTCGCCGGCCGACTTCATCCCTGTCGCGGAACGCTCAAGCCTCATTGACATGGTCGGGGAATGGGTTTTCCGACGCGCCTGTCTTGATATCGAACGCTTTGCAAGCGGGCGCATCAGCATCAATGTGTCTGGCGAACAGCTTAAGCGTGAGGGCTTGGTTTACACGTTTGAGCGTGTGCTGAAAGAAACCGGCGTCAGGGCCAGCCGTTTCATTCTGGAAATCACGGAAACCGTGGCCACAGCGGCATCACCCGAAATCATTGCACGCATCGAGCGGCTTAGGGAGATGGGCTTTCACATCGCACTGGACGATTTCGGAACCGGCCATTGCGGCTTCAACTACATCAAGACGCTGCCCATCGACGGTATCAAGATCGACCGCAGCTATATCCGCAACCTTGGAAACGACCGCATCGCTCAGGTTTTCGTTTCAGCCCTCACCCAGATCGCCCGCATTCAGGGTCTTACGATCGTGGCGGAAGGGATCGAGACCGAAGAGGAGTTCGAGCTGGCACGCTCTGCCGGGTGCAACAATTTCCAGGGTTATCTTCTCGGTGCTCCGCAGCCGGAGTTGCCAAGTGCCCGGACCACTGCGGAAACGAAAAAGCGTGAACTGGCACTGGTCGGCTGAGCCCTTGCTCAAAACCCAAAGCCGTGTGACGATATTCCAAGGTGGATGCTGGCGTCGGCAAACAATTGCTGCAAACGGACACCGCGGGAACGACTGAAGTACCGCTCAACCACGTATGTGCCAGCACCGCGCGACGGCCGCAAGGCCGGCCGCCGCTCATGAGACGTGTGACGTGAACGCGTGAGAGGAGGCCGCCAGACATGGGACATCGCTCGGGAGAGAGAAGCCGCGGACCGAAATGCATTGCCATTGTCGGTCCGTTTGCATGTGGCAAGACAACCCTGCTTGAAGCCATTCTGGAGCGCACCGACGCCATTCCAAAGCAGGCAGACACCGGCGCTGGAACCGTTGGAGACCACTCCCCAGAGGCCAAATCGCATCAAATGAGCGTGGAAGCCAACGTCGCCACGACCAGCTTTCTCGGTGAAAGCATCACTCTGATCGATTGTCCCGGCTCCATCGAGTTCGCTCACGAAGCCGAGGCCATTCTCGCCGCTGCCGATATGGCCATCGTCGTGACCGAGCCCGACGAAAAAAAGACCGCCGCGCTGCAACTCACATTGCACCGACTGGATGAGCTGGGGATCCCGCGCATGATCTTCCTCAACAGGATCGAACAGGCCACGATGGGCGTGCGCGACATTCTGAAATTGCTGCAGCCCACCAGCGAAACGCCATTGCTGCTGCGGCAGATCCCACTTCGCAAAGACGGAATCGTCATCGGCTCGATCGATCTGGCGCTCGAGCGGGCCTATGTCTATCGTGAACATGCCAGCAGCGAGATCGCTCCTATTTCCGGCGACGACAAGGCTCGAGAGATCGAAGCACGTTTTTCCATGCTGGAAACACTGGCCGACCATGACGACCAGCTGATGGAACAATTGCTGGAAGAGATCGAGCCACCGCGCGATGCAATCTTCGACGATCTGGCGGCTGACCTGCGTGAAGGTATCGTCACCCCTGTCCTCATAGGATCGGCCGAAAAAGGCAACGGCATTCTAAGGCTCCTAAAGGCAATCCGGCATGATGCCCCGGATGTCGAGGCCACGCGCGAGCGTCTTGCCCTGCAGGACAATGGAGAGACGGTTCTCCACGTCATGAAAACGGTCCACACACCCCATGGCGGCAAGCTTTCAGTCTCCCGGCTTCTTTGCGGCACTCTCACGGACGGAACGGAACTGCGCAGCGAAAATGCCATCGACAAGGCGTCCGGTCTCTACACATTGCTCGGCCGCGAGCAGAAAAAGGTCTCGAAGGCAGAGGCGGGCGAAACGGTTGCCCTGGGAAAGCTCGAAGGCGTGCAAACGGGTGACACACTGACCACCGGCAAGAGCGCCCCCACACCCCTGGTTCCGCTCAAGAGGCCGCAACCGGTCTATTCGGTCGCGGTCCATCCGAAGGAACGCAGGGACGAAGCCAAACTCTCTCTCGCCCTGCAAAAGCTTTTGGAAGAGGATCCGTCGCTCAGCCTCGACCAGAGACAGGAAACCGGTGAAATGGTGCTGGGCGGCCAGGGTGAAATGCACCTGCGGGTCACGCGCGAAAGGCTGGAGGGAAAATACCAGATTCCCATAGATACGGACGCACCGGCCATCCCCTACCGCGAAACCATCCGCAAAAGCACCACCAAGCGCGGTCGGCACAAGAAACAGTCGGGCGGGCACGGGCAATTCGGCGACGTTGTTCTCGAAATCCGTCCCCTGCCGAGGGGAGCGGGCTTTGAATTCACAGACACGATAACGGGCGGGGTTGTGCCGAAGCAGTATATCCCATCCGTGGAAACCGGTGTGCATGATGCGCTGAGATCGGGACCACTCAGTTTTCCCGTGATCGACCTTGCTGTCAACCTTTCCGACGGTTCCTACCATTCCGTGGACTCCTCCGATATGGCCTTCCAGCTGGCCGGACGCCTGGCGATGAAGGAAGGGCTGGCAGAATGCTCCCCCGTCCTCCTCGAGCCCATTCTCCGGATCGAGGTCTTCACGCCCTCCGATGCGACCGCTCGCGTCACGGCCATACTTTCCCAGCGACGCGGGCAGATCCTCGGTTTCGATGCGCGAGAGGGCTGGCGTGGCTGGGATGTGGTGGAAGCGACAATACCAGCGTCCGAGACTGGCGACCTCATCATCGAACTGCGGTCGGCAACAGCCGGCGTGTCCAGCTATCGCGCGGGTTTTGACCGTATGGCGGAACTCACGGGGCGTCTGGCAGACGCTGCCATGAACGGACGCGGAAAGGCAGCCTGATAAACTGAAGACAAAAAAAGAGCCGGATCACGTAGATCCGGCTTAGTCATTGGAAGTGCCATATAGGCGAAACCTCCAGAGGGGAACACTCGCGGGGGCAAATGGGAGGAGAACGCCCCCGGGAGTGCTTCTCATATGGGCAATAAGCGCCTAAATAACAACCACGTGTTTTTGCAATTCACCCATGCAAATTTGCATAACGACCCGTTTTTCTTGGGAAATACTGCGTCAAAATGCCCAATGTCGTGATTTGGAAATAAGGAAATCCCGAAAAGCGTGGAGCTTTGCCTGGTTTTTCATCACGTTCGGATAGCAAAAATACGTGTCGAATGAAGGGACAGCGGTTTCCGGCAACAATTGCACCAGGTCGTTGCTCTTGCCCACCACATAATCGGGCAGCATGGCTATGCCGGCACCGCGCTGAACGGCAAGCTTGATCGACAGGATGTTGTTGATCTGCAGCGCAGTCTGGCGCTTCTGCCCCTCGGGCCGCCCCGCCGTCTCCAGCCAGTTCATATCACTCAGATGTGGTGGCACCGCCTCGCCGAAGGTCACGATGCGATGATTGTCCAGATCCGCAATCGATGAAGGCTTCCCGTGTTTGTTGACATAGGAAGGCGACGCAAACAGATGGAAATGCACCGTAAACAGCTTGCGCTGGATGAGGTCCGGCTGCTGCGGCTGGCGCATGCGGATCGCGCAGTCTGCCTGCCGCATTGTCAGGTCCAGTTCCTCGTTGTCGAGAATGAGCTGCAATTCGATATCGGGATAGAGCTCGATGAACTCCGGCAGCCTTTCGGTGAGCCAACCCGTGCCGAGACCCACCGTAGTCGAAACCTTGAGGAGACCCGAGGGGCGGTCCTTGGCCTCGGTCAGGCGCACACGCACGCTTTCGAGCTGCATCAACACGTCGTGTGCCGTGCGGTAGAGCATCTCGCCCTGTTCGGTCAGCACCAGGCCGCGCGCATGGCGGTGGAAGAGCGGCACACCGACTTCCAGCTCGAGTGCGCTCACCTGACGTGAAATTGCCGACTGCGAGAGGTGCAGCGTTTCAGCGGCGTGCGTAAATGAGCCTGCCTCTGCGGCGGCATGAAAAACCCTGAGTTTGTCCCAGTCCAACGCCTCGTTCTCCTCTTTCAGGCGCTCGCATGCACATGCCCGCTACCGTCTGCCCCAGTGGCTGCAGCATTCCCGTTTATTCGGCAGCTTCCTGTTTTGTTTCCATCGCCGCCAGATATTTCTCCGCCTCAAGCGCGGCCATGCAGCCAAGGCCGGCTGCTGTGACAGCCTGACGATAGATGTCGTCGGCCACATCACCGGCCGCAAACACGCCGGGAACGTCCGTTTGCGTTGTGCCAGGCTGCGTCCACAGGTACCCATTGGGCTTCTGTTTCAGTTTGCCTTCAAACAGCTCAACGGCAGGTGCATGACCGATCGCCACGAAAACGCCATCGACTGCCAGCTCAGAAACTGCACCTGAGTGAACGTTCTTGACACGCACGCCCGAAGCCGACGCCGGCATGGGCGGTTTGGCCGGCATACCGGTAATCTCTTCCACCACCGTGTCCCACATGATGGTCACATTCTCCTTCGCCATCAGGCGCTCCTGCAAAATGCGCTCCGACCGCAGTTCGTCGCGGCGATGGATCAGCGTCACCGACTTGGCGAGATTGGACAGGTAAAGCGCCTCCTCGACGGCCGTGTTGCCGCCGCCCACAACCGCAACATCCTTGCCACGGTAGAAAAACCCGTCACAGGTAGCACAGGCCGATACGCCAAACCCCATAAAGGTCTGCTCGGAAGGCAGGCCGAGCCACTTCGCCTTGGCGCCAGTGGCAATGATCAGCGCATCACAGGTGTATTCCGTGCCGGAATCGCCCTTCAAAACAAAGGGGCGCGACGACAGATCGACATCCACGATCAGGTCATTGGCGATTTCTGCGCCAACATTTTCCGCCTGTCCGCGCATCTGCTCCATCAGCCAGGGGCCCTGGACCGGATCGGCAAAACCCGGATAGTTCTCGACCTCGGTCGTGATCATCAGCTGTCCGCCCTGTTCGAGGCCAGCAACCAGAAGAGGCTTGAGCATTGCCCGGGCTGCATAGATCGCTGCCGTGTACCCGGCTGGGCCCGAGCCGATGATGAGGACGGGCGCGTGACGACGTGACATTGGACTTGAATCCTTTCGCTCGTGATCCCGATGGCACGATAGGCGTGAACTACGGGCATTCTGGCTCAAAACGCGTCGTTCCCAACCTAGAGGCCGCGACACGCATTCCGGATGGTGCCTGCCAGGCGACCAGCCGCTAAACTCGGTAATACGATCTAAGTATTGACCACCCCGTTGTGCAAGACGAGGAATGGGTTTCCAACAGTTACCGAATGTCGCGCCACCAGAAAACACCATACACGGTGGATAGTGAACCGTGCATTTGAAGGCCGCTTGGCTTGGAATGAAGCTTGCCCTAAATTTCAGCGCGCATGCGCAAGGGATTCTCGCGCAGTTCAACAGATATGGGAAGCAACATGCCGCTACAGGCTGATCTTGATGCAATCGACTGGAAAATTCTGCGCGAGCTTCAGGCTGACGGCAAAATGACCAATGTGGAGTTATCGCGGCGCGTGGGTATTTCTGCCCCGCCCTGCCTGCGGCGCGTCAAGCGTCTTGAAGAGGCCGGCATCATCAAAGGCTATCGCGCCCTTCTCAACTCACCCGCTCTCGGCCTCGACGTCGTGGCGTTCTGCCTTGTCGGACTTCACCATCAGTCCGAGGCAGAACTGAAAGCTTTCGCAGAGCAGACACAGCACTGGCCCATCGTGCGCCGCGCTTGGATGGTGTCGGGTGATTCTGATTTCATGCTGCATTGCGTGGCGAGCGACCTTACCACCTTCCAGACATTTGTGATCGAGGAACTCACGTCAGCGCGCGGTGTGGATACGGTCCGCACGGCTTTGACCATACGGCAGGTCAAGGATGAGGGCCTCGTCTCGATCAAACAGTGAGGGGTCGATCAAACAGCGAGGGGCGCTCCGACCCGGGGAATCTCACCTGTAGTCTGTGAAATCCGGCGCCGGCACGAGCTGCAGGATACGCCGGTGATACTGCAATGAAAGCGGCGCCAGTATGTCTCCCAGGAGGAAGCTCCAAGGCACCGGATACTGCGAGGGTCCGGTGCCGAAATCCACAGCAGGAACCTCTCGCGGATAGCGGGCGGGGTGTTGTCTCAGGCGCGGCAGCAGGAGATCAAGCCTCTGCTCCACGAGTTCCAGCCAGCGGCGGGTCATCTCTGTTCCCGGCCTGAAAATGAAGGCCCCGTTTCCGATCAGGCGGCGACGATTAATTCTGGTCCAGCGGTACCGCAATGCCAGCTCCAGCGTGCTGGCAGGCCTGCTCAGGAAAAACCCCTGGCCACCGATTTTCGATCGATGGAAACGCGCCAGCCCGCCCGGCACTTCGCGATATCCTGCTGCCAGTGTCTCTCGGCTCTCCATGGCCTCAAAGGCCGGTCTCCACGATGCATCACAGCGTTTGACATCCGTATACCCGCCGCCGAAATGATGCATGAAATACGCCCGCAGATAATCCGACTGATGGACTGCAGAAAGATACTGGAAAGCTTCGTGAAATGGCCGCTCGGCCGAAGCAAAACTCTCCAGCGTTTCTTTTGTCACCAGATGTATGGCGCATTGTGAGTTGACGAGGGATTGCAGGCTCTCAAGGCGGCGAGGCGAGAGATCGGCCGGGCCGAGCCAGAAAGTGAATATGCGTCCACTCCAGTGCGCAGAAATGTCAGTGTGACTCGACCGTTTCACCTTCTCGTCTCCCCTATCGGAACTCCACAGGCAGTCTCTGCCGGCGCCCCCAAAGGACCAGCAGCTTGTTTTGAGCGCTCATGCCTTCCTTGACGCATACCTCGCGCAACCGTTCCACCAGCGGCAAGGTGCATCGCTGTTTGCTCTCCCTTCCTTCGATACTTGTGTTGGGATCCTGCGCGTTTCCGCCACCCGAGGCGTGCCACTTCTGAGCACAAACAGCGGGTGTCAGTTGATAAATGCGGGTATTCTGAAACACGGGAGACAGAACGCTGAAGAGAAAATCGTCCAGTGCCTCATGGAACGTTTCGCTTGCAGCCAGAAGCCGCGTCGCGCAATCACGGGATACGATGTAACCTGCCGCACAATAGTGGGAGGAGCGCAATCGGTACAGTTGCCGGTCGTCGACCATGCCGGCCCCTGACCTGTCGAGATACACTCGCGAGGAAGTTGTTTCGAGTTTCACGATCTCCGCATCATCCGGGAGCCACCCATCCTCGGCCAGAACCGCAGCCGAATTCCTGCCAAGGACAATGTCGTCTTCAAAGATCGCACCAAACCGCTCGCCGGATTCCAGAAGTGCGCTCCAGCACCGGCGGTGACTGAGGAAGCAGCCGATTTCGCCCGGCGTCAACCGTCCCCAGCGCCCCACTCCCGCAAGCACGCGATCGATCTCTTCCGGCGTAAGCGCGTTGCCGTCGACTGCCGGCACCCGCTCGAACGAGAGCCCGGCCTGCGAGAAACGGTGACACATTTCTTCCAGGCGCTCCGGCGCCCGATCAAGGTTCATCACGAAGATTTGCATCTTTTTCGGCATCCGGTCTCAGCGTGAAGTCACAGGGAAACCTATGCAGAGCGAAAGCAAAGCAGGAAAGAACGGAATGATTATGTCAAGAGTTGCATGCGCTTTGCGCTACACATCAATGGCGCAGATCAGGCCCGCATGGCTTCTCTGCTCAACCCGGAGCAAAAATTGCAATGAGCACGGAAGGCGGACAACAGAAAGCGCCGCGCATATCCGACCGGCTCAAAGAAAAGGAACGCGCACCCAGTGACGATCTGAAAAATGGAGATTGTAAACGCCAGACACAAACGAAGAAAACTGCTGGAATGGGCGAAGCGCTTCCCGTGTCAGCTTTGCAACGCCCGACCGCCGCTTGCCTCGCCGCTCTGAGCGCAGAGCACTTCCAAGCTCACGGTGTTCTTCCGGTTTCAAAAAATACTCCTGAATTGCCACTGCGGGGTTTAGTTGTAGAAACTTCAGTCCTCGGCCTTCGATACGTTCGGGATTGAAGAGAAACTGATCAACCGGGTCACCAAAGACCTTCGTATCCTCCAGGAATTCAGTCGCGATTTCACGACTGATGACATACGCCCCTGCCCCCGCAAAAGCCTTGAACAAAGGAAACAATTGCCGGCCTCCAACCTGGGCCACCGGCCGGTTTCCGATCAGGCTTTTGGGGCGACAGGCCTCGATGCGAACCAGTGCGGTGCCTGTCGGGACCCAGTCCGCATTTCCAAACACCGCAGATGCATTCTCCCCAAGGAAAATATCGTCTTCGCAGATAATCGTATAAGCATCCCTGTGTTTGGCGGCGATCTCCCAGCATTTCCGGTGAGACAGGAAGCAGGCAATCTCTCCAGCGCCAAGTTCGTAAAACCGGGGCTCTCCCGAACGCCCGGCCTCAAGCTCCCGCTGGGAAAGCTGTGTCGCGTCCACGGCCTTCACGACCTCGAAATCAAGCCCCTGTTCACCAAACACCCTGCGCATATGCGCAAGCCGGTCGGTCTCCCTTTCGAGGTTGATGACAAGCGTTCTCAAAAGCGCTCCATTCCCGCCTGGAGGTGGTCGCGCGATCTTTTTCGCACCTGGCGTCTGTATACGAAACGGTTCCATTCGCGCTTCAGGCGCTCACCCGCGGAACTCTCGGTTTTGCCGGAAGCACTGATCGTACTCCCTCCGATTTCCGACGACTGGTCGCTAACGCCCGACGGTACAACACATTGTGGCACGATGCCCGTCACCCACCGCATTTGCAAAAATGTGTCCACCGGCCTGTCAAAACGTTCGGTCAGGTCAAGCAGGTGCGCGGCCGCTTCGCGTGTTACAAGCTGCGCCACAGTGCCAAGCTGCGTCACATCGGGGGCAACAAGTCTGATTTCATCGTCACGTAGCACATCGCGAAAGTTGCCACGAATCCGGCTTATGCGGAACTGCACATATGCTTTTCCCTTGCAGGCTCGTTCCGCCATTTCCAGGCAGCGTGGAAAAAGCGCCGCATCGAGCGCCACATCGTCTTCGATGATCAGTCCCGCATCGAGCCCCTCCTCCACGATCATGCGCCATGCCTTCCGATGCGAAAGAAAACAGGCGATCTCGGACTTGCGCAACACAAAGGGATAAGCGGGCTCATGCAACGCCTTGCCCGCGTATCTGGCAAGCTCTTCATTGGCGATAGCCTGCCCGTCCACAGCATCCAGAACGCGGGTCTTGACCGGCGTGGCCGCAAGGAGATGTTCAACCTGCACCCGGCGTGCCTTTGCCCGCTGCAGATGAACGATAAACCCTTCAATTTTCACCGGGCGGCCTCTTGCCAAAGTTCCTCGTAAATCGCGTTCAGCGCTCTTGCCTCACCTTCGAGGGGAAAATGCGACCGCGCGTGGGCAAGTGCCGCACTGGCTGCCGCTTGGCGCAGGATATCATCATCCATGTAGCGTGCAGCCGCCGATATGAGGGCCTCGATGTCATCGACCGGAACGAGCGCGCCAGCTTTGCTGCCATCCAGAATTTCCCCGAAAGCTCCCACATTCGTCGCAACAACGGGGACTGCCGTCGCCATTGCCTCAAGAGGTGTGAGTCCGAACCCCTCCCACCGCTGTGGCGCGATGAAGAGTGAAAGGGCCCGGTACCATTTCGG
The DNA here is from genome assembly GCF_040819555.1 of Nitratireductor sp. GISD-1A_MAKvit. Taxonomy (GTDB): domain Bacteria; phylum Pseudomonadota; class Alphaproteobacteria; order Rhizobiales; family Rhizobiaceae; genus Nitratireductor. The sequence continues at coordinate 1,604,239 of NZ_CP161920.1, read as the reverse complement.
TATGTCCTGCCTCGTCCCCACGAAATGAACCCGCTCCGCAAGACCGGCAGCGCGCAGTTTTTCCTTGAGCTCTGCCTCAAATGCCGCGTGCGGCTGGGTGGCCTGACCGGCGATGATCGCCGACCAGTTTGGTCTGTCGGGAAGCAGCCTGATCATCGCATCGACAAACAGATCCGTTCCCTTCTGATGCCTGATCCGTCCGAAACAACCCACATAGTGCTGCTCTGGAGGAAAGCCCACCGCCGACGCACCGGCTGCCGAACTCTCAGGCGGTGAAAAACGCACGGTATCAATCCCGTGCATCACCACCCTGTTTGGAACGCGCAGATAGCGCGCTGTCTTCCGGCTGGTCGCTATGACGCGGTCCATCCTGCGAATGAGAAAGCGGGTCCACGGCGTATGCTCGCGTTGTGATGCCGAAGTGAACACAATCCGCAACGGCGCCCGAAACACGCTTCGCAACACGAGGCCGGCCAGCATCTCTGGATTGCGCCTGGCATGCCAGATGCGAAAGGGGCGGCTCTTAGGCTTCAGGAGAAGCCCCGGCACCTGCCACCAGCGCAGTGCGGGAAGCTCGCGGGGCAAACCGGGCCCCAGCGTTGCAATCCGCAGGCTGCCTGCCTGCCTCGGCACCAGCTGAACGATCGTGCTCGTCACCCCCGAAAGCCGCTTCTTGAAGTTCGGGGCCACCACCTCCACCTCTCGGACGGAGAGCCGGTGACCACCTGCGCGTTCGGGCATCATGGGTGACAGCTCAGCCGTAGCGGACTTCGACCACTTCATAGCCCCGCGCACCGCCCGGAGCGTTCACCTCGATCGAATCACCCACGGCCTTTCCGATAAGCGCACGCGCGATCGGCGAGGAGATGGAAATGCGCCCTGCCTTAACATCGGCTTCCTGGTCCCCGACGATCTGATAGGTTTTCTCTTCCTCGGTGTCTTCGTCTACCAGCACCACCGTCGCTCCGAACTTGACGGTGTCGCCGGAAAGTTTCGAGACATCAATCACCTCGGCGCGGGCGATCAGATCCTCCAGCTCGCCTATGCGCCCCTCATTGAGGCTCTGTGCTTCCTTGGCGGCGTGATACTCGGCGTTTTCCGAAAGGTCGCCATGGGCTCGCGCCTCGGCGATCGCCTCAATGATGCGTGGCCGCTCTTCCTGCTGGCGCCAGCCAAGCTCTTTCTTCAACGCGGCGGCTCCGGCCGGTGTCATCGGGACCTTGTTCATTTCATTCACCTTCCAGACATAAAAGCAGGAAAGCCCTCCGCCCTTCGCGCGAAGTGCCACCCTGCCACCGGTGCAGACATAAAAAGAAACGGTCCGAAAGCTGCATGCCAACGGAACCGTTTCGTATGACCTGCCCCAATATAGCAAGCTCATGGCGATTTTCACGCAAATTTTTGCCCTGGCGGAAGTTGTTGCTACCGCAAGCGCATGAACATTATTGTTGTTTGTGGCTCGCCGCCTATCTCCTGAAAGGTCGGCACACAGGGAGAGACCATCATGAAACGCCCAGTTTTTCTCACCGTTCTTGCAGCGGGACTGCTCGCCGGGCCCGTGATGGCCGGTGCCAAAACCTTCACCACCGAGCTTGTCACTGTTCGGGCTGAAACGCTGGCCCGCGGCCTCGAAAACCCCTGGGGACTGGATTTCCTGCCCGACGGCAGTGCCCTGATTACAGAGCGATCCGGACAATTGCGTCTGTTCAGCGAAGACACGCTTTCCGACCCCATTTCCGGATTGCCAGATATAGCGGTTTTCGGACAGGGCGGGCTTCTGGACGTTGCCGTGGCACCGGATTTCGAAGAAACCGGAGCGGTGTTCTTCTCCTATTCGCAACCGGGACCGGATGGAGCGGGAACGGCAATTGCGAGAGCCAGACTGATCCGGGATGGCAAAAAGCCGCGGCTCGATGGCGTATCCACCATTTTCTCCATGAACGGGAAATCCGGCGCCGGTCAGCATTTTGGCTCACGCCTCGTGTTTCATCCGGATGGAACGCTGTTTTTCACAATCGGCGACCGCGGGCAGAGTGAACGCGCGCAGGATCGGGCGGATCACGCCGGCTCGGTTCTCAGGATAAATCCGGACGGGAGCGTGCCGCAGGACAACCCGTTCGCTGATGACACAAAGGCTGCCCCAGAGATCTGGTCCATCGGCCATCGAAACCCTCAGGGGGCCCTCTATGACCCGGTCACTCAGTCGATCTGGACCGTGGAACACGGTGCGCGCGGTGGCGACGAGGTGAATCGGCCAGAGGCCGGCAAGAATTATGGTTGGCCCGTCATCTCCTATGGCGTCAACTACAGTGGCACCAAGATCGGTCTGGGAACCGAGGCACCAGGTTATGAGCAACCGGAATTCTACTGGGATCCCTCCATTGCGCCGTCCGGCGCTGCCGTCTACCAGGGTGCAATGTTTCCGGAATGGGATGGAGATCTGCTGGTTGCCGCGTTAAAATATCATCTCGTTTCGAGGCTCAAGCGTGACGAAAACGGCACCATTACGGGAGAAGAGCGCCTGTTTCGCGGCGCTTTCGGGCGTATTCGGGATGTCAGTGTTGCACCGGACGGAGCGCTCTGGCTGCTGACGGACAAGCGAAGGGGTGAACTCATCCGCATTCACCGTGCTGATTGACCGCAAACGAAGCCGCCTGGCCCATTGAGTGATGCGGTGCGGCCCTTGTGCGGCAGGTTCGTCATCCTTAAGAGGTGCGCTTCCTCTTCGCTTCGGATGCACGGATGACACGGTTTCAGGCCAATCTGCTTTTGCTTCTTGCTGGCGCAATGTGGGGCATGGGTTTCGTCGCCCAGTCTACCGCAATGGACGCCATCGGACCGTTTCTGTTCATAGGTCTTCGTTTCGGCATCGCCTGTCTTTCGATGTTGCCCTTCGCGATCTGGGAAACACGGCGCAGCACTGCAGCGCTGCCACAACGCGACAGGCGAAACTTCGTCATCATCGGCCTTCTACTCTTTGCGGGGATGGCCTCGCAACAGGTAGGGCTCCTGACCACCACCGTCACGAATTCCGGTTTTCTGACCGGTCTCTACGTGGTCATCGTGCCGTTTCTCGCCGTGCTTCTTTTCCGGCAATGGCCCCATGGTGTGGTGTGGCCCGCCGCCCTTTGCGCGCTGACAGGCATATGGCTTCTATCCGGCGCAGGCAGCGTCGCACTCAGGCCGGGTGACTGGCTGACGATACTGTGCGCCTTGTTCTGGGCACTGCAGGTGATCATGATCGGTCGCAGCGCCAGCCATACGGGGCGGCCGGTCACCCTTTCGGTCACACAATTTGGAGTGACGGCAATCGTGGCGCTTGCGATTGCCGCGATGATCGAACCCATAACACCAGCGGCGATAGGCAAAGCGCTGCCCGAGATTCTCTATGCCGGTATCTTTTCCGGCGGCATCGCATTCACGCTTCAGGTTATCGGTCAGCGTTACACAACAGCGCCCCAGGCGGCGATTTTCCTCTCAACGGAAGCCGTTTTCGCAGCCGCGTTCGGTGCAATCTTTCTGGGTGAACGCCTGCCGCCTCTGGGGCTGGCCGGGTGCGGATTGATCTTTACCGCAATTCTCGCTGTTGAAATAATCCCGGCAATGCGAACTCGATCAGACAGAACGGCCTGATCCCGTTTGCACGCTTTGGCGGGAGAGCGGCAAGGTAGAACGTGCGTTCCCGCGCCTTTAGGCTATCATGTCCAGAGTTTCCGGAGGATGTTCTCATGCAGAAGCCTGCCGACCGAGAATGGGATCTTTCGATCGACCCAGAGACCGTGCGTCTTCTGGCACTGAAAGCGCGTGCAATCAGCGCGGCGATGAAATCCGATTATGATGGCGGGCACGAACACGAGGTCGAGATCGACGGCGAGGCAGGTGACCGGCATCAACATGACGGACTTGTGGAAGAGGAAGAAGAAGATCTCACGGAGGAGGAATTTCGCGAGCTGATCAGCGATCTCAATGTGGACGAAAAGGCAGAATTGATAGCCCTCGCCTGGGTCGGGCGGGGAGATTTCGAGCTGAAAGAGTGGACTGTTGCCGTGGAAGACGCGAGGGAGTTCGGGGCAAACCGCATCGCGACCTATCTGCTCGGAATGCCTATGCTGGGGGACTGGCTCGACGAAGGCCTGGATGCCCTGGGAACGTCTTGAGACGTGGGAAGACCCGGCTTATTTCAGGATCAACAAGCCATGAGACAAGGATTGCGACATGATTCATGTTTCAATCCCAGTCTCCCCGGTCACCAGCGCCATTGCTGCGCTGATTGTGTGTTTTCCGTTGTCGATAAGCGACAGCAGTGCAGCCGAAGGCAGCTCCCGGCCGGACATATCTCTGCCCCGAACCGGCCCGGTTCCTGCCGCGCGCGGAACGCCGCAGAGACGGGAACTCTCAGTTGTCGTACCGATCCCCGCGTCCCGGCCGGACATCGAGGGGGAAACGGACCAGACGCAGCCCCCGGAGGCGACCAGGCCCGACGACCTTCCTGAAGACGAGGTCGCCTGTCGGAAAAAACTTGCCGACCTGGGTGTTTTTCACGAGGAAGGTCCACCTGCCACGGACTCGATAGGCTGCCATCTACCGTATCCAGTGGTAGTCGACCACATGGCCAGCGAGATTCCCCTGACACGTGAAGCGAAACTCAACTGTCCCACAGCGCTCACGCTTGCCCGATTTTTCACCGAGCAGGTACCAGAGCTCGCGCAAAAGCACCTTGGTCAGCCAATTCGCGCCGTGGAACACGCGTCCGCCTATGTTTGTCGCACCCGTCATTCGAGCGGAAAACTCTCTGAGCACGCTTTTGGCAACGCATTGGATATCGGCGCCTTTATTCTTGCAGACGGCACGAAGCTCACCGTGACCGAAAAAAGCGACCCCAAAAGCAACAGCGCAAAATTCCTCGACGCCTTCCGTGCCGCGGCCTGCGGTCCCTTCAAGACCGTATTGGGGCCGGGCTCCGACGAGGATCATGCAGATCACTTCCATCTCGATCTCAGAAAACGTCGAAACGACTACACCTATTGCAGATGATACGCCCCTGGAATCTGGCTCGCCACAAAGCTGCCACAGGTCTGAATGCCATCGCTGACCTTTCCTTTACCTCGTCGCGTTACGATTGATCCTGCCCGAAAGGGTGGGACTTGGTGCAGTTCGGGTGAAACCACCTGACGGTCGTGCAGCCGGCAGGCACCGGACGAAAGAGCGGTACATCGTTTCCATGAAAAGATGCGCCGTTCCGCAGTATCGATGGGGGGCGTTTACATGGCGGATATCCGCGTTCGCAAATCTGTTGCAACAGCGCTTCGCGCGCCCGGATGTTCGCGGTTTGCATTGGCTGCTGCGTCGCTCCTTGCCCTTTCCGCCTGTTCCGTCAGCGATGTGATGTCACCGCGTCCCTCGGTCGATATCGGTGTGAGCACATCCGCAATTCCCCTGGCCGCTGCGCCCGTTCTCGAAGTCGACCGGAACCAGCCCCCCGCTCCGGTGAAAGCGCAGGGCCTTCAGGCGCTGGTTCCTTCCAACCCCATGATGGTGTCCTATCCCCGTGTCACCCTGCCGCGCAGGGAGAGTTCGACCCGGGCCATGCCACCGGAAGAAATTGCCTGCCGCCGGCGCCTGAAAAGACTCGGGGTCAAGTACCAGGATCTGGAACCGATCAATGATGGCGGCGCCTGCCGGATTGACTGGCCAGTCAAGGTCAGCGGTCTCTCTGGCAACATAGCCATGTCTCCGGCAGCCACGCTCAACTGCCAGATGGCCGAAACCTTTGCCCGCTGGACAAAGAAGGAATTGGCACCGGCTGCGCGCAAACGGTATTTCACCGGCATCGGCAAGATCCGCCAGGGATCCAGCTATTCGTGCCGTCGCATTGCCGGCACCAGCGTTGCCTCCGAACATTCCAAGGGCAATGCACTCGATGTCATGAGCATCGAGTTGAAAAACGGCCGTGAGATTGACGTTCGCAAACCGGGGTTCTTCGCCTTCCGAGAGCGCGGCTTGCTGAACAGCGTCCGTGCCGAAGGGTGCGATTACTTCACCACCGTTCTGGGCCCGGGTTACAACTATGATCACCGCGATCATTTTCATTTCGATCTGAAGGGCCGGCGCAACGGTTACCGGGCGTGCAAATAAAAACAGAACTGCCCAGACTATACAGACAATAGGCTCGCCCCCTTCACCACGGGATGCTAAACAGCAGCCATGCTCATCGTCGAAATCGCAATTCTCTTCGCTCTTATCGTCTTCAATGGCTTCATGGCCATGTCCGAGCTCGCTGTCGTTTCCGCGCGGCCTGCCCGGCTGAAGTCGCGTGCCGAGAAGGGCCAGCGCGGTGCCGCCCGCGCGCTCGCCCTTTCTGCCGACCCCGGACGCTTCCTTTCCACGGTTCAGATCGGCATCACGCTGGTTGGCGTTCTGTCCGGTGCTTTTTCGGGAGCGACCCTTGGCACCCGCCTTTCAGATTTCCTCATTGCACAGGGGCTTTCCGAAAGCCTGGCCAATCCACTTGGCGTTGGCCTCGTCGTGGCGCTCATCACCTATGTGTCCCTGATTATCGGCGAGCTTGTTCCCAAGCAGATTGCCCTCAAGAATGCAGAAGGCATTGCCATCAAGGTGGCGCCCGTCATGGGGCTTCTGTCGCGCATCACGCTTCCTCTGGTTTGGCTTCTCGACGTGTCTGGCCGATTGGTGCTGGCGCTGCTTGGTCAAAGCGCGGAATCGAGCCAGCGCGTCACCGATGAGGAAATCCGCACACTCATTGCGGAGGCCGAAACCAGTGGCACCATCGAATCCGATGAACGCCGCATGATCGCCGGCGTCATGCGGCTCGCCGATCGCAAGGCACGCGCCATTATGACCCCCCGCGGGGAGATTGACTGGCTCGATCTTACTTCGGATGAAACCATGCTTGCCGAGGTCATCAGAAAATCAGGGCACTCCCTTCTCCCGGCCGGCGAAGGCTCGATAGACGAGATCGTGGGCGTGGTGAAACTGCGCGATCTCCTTGCCTCCGATCTTGTCGGGGAACCTCTGAACATCCGTTCACACGTGCACCCGGCACCGGTCGTGCACGATATGGCGGATGCGCTGGATGTTTTGTCGATCCTCCGCGAAGCCGACATGCCCATGGCGCTGGTGCATGACGAGCATGGACATTTCGAAGGCATCGTGACGCCTTCGGACATTCTGGAATCAATTGCGGGTCTCTTCCGCGCCGACGCCGAGGAAGGCGAGCTTGACATAGTCGAACGCGCGGATGGTTCGTGGCTCCTGCCAGGTACGATGCCGGCTGACGAGATGGCGGACCATCTGGGCTTTGAGCTTCCTGCCGACCGCAGCTACACCACGCTGGCCGGTTTTCTTCTCAACGAGTTTTCCCACCTTCCCAAAACCGGAGAGAGCACCGACGCTATGGGATGGCGTTTCGAGATCATGGATCTGGACAATCGCCGCATCGATCGCGTCCTGGCAACGAAAATTGAGCAGGCAAGCGAAGCCTGATCTTCAATCTTCAGGTGGCACCGGCGTCGGCCTGCCGGTGGCGTCAAGTGCAACCATCACGAAGTCCGCGTGTGTTACCATTTCCATGACCGGTGACAGGTAGCGCTGCGCCCATGCCTCAACCTTCAACCGGATCGAGGTGCGGCCCACACTTTCGATGTGCGTGTAGATGCACAGCGTATCTCCCACCTTCATGGGTTTGGCGAAAGCCATTTCCTTCACACCTGCGGTCACAACACGGCCATGCGCGCGTTCAGCGGCGCGAATACCGCTTGCAAGGTCCATCTGTGCCATGACCCAACCACCGAAAATGTCGCCCGCAGCATTGGCATCGCCGGGCATTGCCTGTGTGCGCAGTGTCAGGTCGCCCGTGGGTTTTTCCGGTGCATTCATGACAGGGGTCCTCGGTTTGTTGTGGTCGCGGGGTAGCCGGAAGTCAGTAAGGGGTCAAGAAACACACGCTGGCGCCGGGCGACCATCAGGGTCTGGCAAGAAGGTCGGGCACGGTCTTTTCAAGCAGTGGCATGCCGCCGGGCGACCACCCCAGTGCATGCAGGCGCTTCGTGCTCATCGCATTCACCATGGATGCATCGCCCGCATCGGGCAGGGTATTGCCACTTCCCGTGGACCGCGCCACCAGCGCAAGGATATCGCGTCGGTCGAGAACAAGATCAGACACGTTGAAGACCTTTCCAGAAACTCGTACCGCCGACTGTTCCAGCACAAGCCGCACCGCCGTCCCGACATCTTGACCGTGCACCTCGGTCGCCACGCGCGGAGCGATCTCCCGGCCCGAAAGGAAGTCCTCGAAGAGCCCCGCCCATTTGTGTAGCCGCCCTTCACCTGCCGGACCGTAGACCCCCGTAACGCGAAGGCTCACCCCGTGAAATCCGTCGCCTGAGAGCTTGGTGAGCGCATCTTCGGCTGCAAGCTTGACTTCTCCGTAGAGCGTGTCGGGCCGACAGACATCGCTTTCATCCAGCATCATTCCCGGCGGGCACGGACCATAGACCGCGCGAGAAGAAAGAAACACCACGCGCGATACGCCTGCAGTCCGCGCGGCCTGGAACAGGGCAATGCTTCCATCAAGGTTGCGCCTTCGGAAGCCTTCCGCGTCATCGCCTTCGCCACCCCGATATTTTCCCGGCAGGTGATCAAATGCGGCATGTATGAAAAAATCCGCCCCCTCGAACAGCCCCGTTGAAACCGATATGGGGTCCAGCTTCATCGGCGCAAATGCGACCGGCTCTGAAAAAAAGCCGTCCGGCGGCGCCTTGCGCCCAAGCACTGTTACCCGGTGGCCGGCAGTGAGCAATGCCTCCACGATGAAACGGCCGACGAGACCAGTCCCGCCAGACACAATGCTGTGGGGCGTGGTCATGGCGTGGGATTCGCCAGCGTTTCGATATCGGGGATATTCTCACCCGAATGGAAGGCGTGCCAAAGATCGATCAGGGGCCGCAGCTCCGTGGCTTTCGGGTGATCCCGCTCCCAGGGTTTTTCATATTGATAGTGAACCACCGAAACCGATTTCCAGTCCCACAATTCGGGGAGATTGAACCACACATATTGCAGCATGTTGAAGAATACCGGCAGCCCGTGCCACTCAAGAAAACAGGTCTGGAGGAATGTCTGATCGGTCCGCCGCCAGAACGCTTCGGGCTGATCAAGCCGCGCAAGCATGGCGGCAAATGTCGCTTCACAAGGCTTTGCTACAAACACGCCTGAGTTCAGCCGATGAAAATCCGCAAGGCTCTCATAGACATTGGGCGCGGCGGAGAACTCCGGATAGCCGAACAATCGGTCGATGTTGCGCACCACCACGGCATCCGCATCGATGAACACGATTCGCTCATATGCGGTAAGCTGCCACAGTCTGAGCTTGGCAAAATTGTCGAGCGGGGTGTGAAAGCTCGGCTTGTTGCCCTTGGTGAAGGGTGCATTCGCGTGAAGCCGCGCCCGCTGATGCCGCTCGTTGAAGGCGTTGGAAGTGGGCAACAGCTCTGCCGGCACAAGCCGTGCGCCAAGCGCAGCGAGCGGCTGCAGCGCTTTTTCAGGCGCTCCACCAGTGTGCATCACGACGATATCGGCATCGGTTTCCGTCAGCCGCAGTGAGCGCACCAGAGCCAGCGCGCCCATCGCATAGTCGTCATTGGTGACAAGCGTCACATAGGCATGTTTCGACATCGATGCCGTCGCTCAGCCAACGCTTTTGAGGCGCTTGCCTTCCGGATCGCGCTCGATGGTGGGCTCGATATCCTTGGTCCAGGCGGAAACTGCAGGAATGCGGGAACGATCGACGCGGTAATCGAACTTTTTCGCCACATCCACGACCTCGGCCAGAAGCCCCTCCTCCAGCGTGATGGGATTGAGACCGAGCGACAGGAACTTATCGTTTCTGACCACCAGATCATTCTCGGCCGCTTCCTTGCGCGGGTTCGGCAGATAGGCGACCTTTGCACCCGTCATGCGGGCGATGAGCTCGGCCAGATCGCGCACACGATGCGTCTCGGTCATCTGGTTGAAGATTTCCACACGGTCACCCCGCTTCGGCGGATTGTTCAAGGCGATCTCCACGCAGCGCACGGAATCCTGAATGTGGATGAAGGCGCGCGTCTGGCCACCCGTGCCGTGCACGGTCAGCGGATAACCGATCGCCGCCTGGATCAGGAAGCGGTTGAGCACCGTCCCATAGTCACCATCATAGTCGAAGCGGTTGATAAGCTGGGCGTGCAGCTTCGTCTCTTCCGTGTGCGTGCCCCACACGATGCCCTGATGCAGGTCGGTGATACGCACGCCGTCATTCTTGGCGTAAAACTGGAACAGGAGCTGATCCAGCGACTTCGTCATGTGGTAGATGGAGCCCGGATTGGTCGGGTAGAGGATTTCCTGCGACGCCGTCTCTCCCGACAATGTTTCGATGCCAACCGGGAGATAGCCTTCCGGGATTGCAGCACCGACGGAGGAATATCCGTAAACGCCCATCGTGCCCAGATGCACCAGATGCGCATCAAGGCCGATCTCCGTCATCGCATTGAGCAGATTGTGCGTGGCGTTGACGTTGTTGTTGACCGTGTAGTTCTTGTGGCGGTCGCTCTTCATTGAATAGGGCGCCGCACGCTGCTCGGCAAAATGCACGATGGCATCGGGCCTGTGCTCGGCAAGCCAGGACTTCAGCACATCGTAATCGCGCGCCAGATCGATAAGGTGGAAGTGGATGCGCCGGCCCGTCTCCTGATGCCAGATGCGGGTGCGCTCCTGAATGGAGTCCATGGGTGTCAGCGACTGAACACCGAGCTCTGTATCGATCCACCGCCGGGACAGGTTGTCGACGATGTGGACCTCGTGTCCGCGTGCGGACAGGTGAAGCGAGGTCGGCCAGCCGACGAATCCATCACCGCCAAGAACTGCAATCTTCATGAAATTCCGCCTCCGGTCATCAATGCATCAGGCAAGGGAACCGGTCCGATTCCCTTCTCGAAAACCCCTTAGCATTGTTTTATGACAGTTTGTTCCGAAAGAACAAATCGCGCGAAGAAGCCGGCCTCCAATGGAGACCGGCCTCCGGTCCGGGGGACGCCGGGCAGGGTTACATTTGCGCTTCGACGGAGGTCACCTCATTGGTCGTGTCGTCTATTGTCAACGTGACCGAGGCACCGGCGGCAACGCTGGCAAGATCGACCGCCTCGCCGGCCGTATAAACCGTACCGTCGTCGAGAGCGATGGTTCTGGTGGCCACATCGATGGATGCCACAGTTCCCTGAACCTCGGCTGCATAGGCCGAGAGCGTCAGAAAACCGGTGGCGGCGAGGACTGCGAGAATCTTCTTCATGGAGAATACTCCTTTGCTGATTTCATGCCTGCTCAGCTCCCGTGTTCAGAGATGGGGCCGGGAACCGAGCCGACGGAGAAAAGGTGGTTGGAAACAGGAACAATCTCAAATCAAACAGAATGACCATCGAAAACACCCCACTCATCAAACCCCTGCCGTATTTGCACGCTCCGCGACATCTGAATGCCGCGCACCGCGCAATACCTGCCCTGGCTTGTTCGTCTGCTGCTGCAAACCTGACAAAATCCGGACGGGCCACGATCACGACCCGCCCGGTTTTCCGTTGTTGCGACAACAATGTGGTCAAATCCGGTAACCGGCTGCCACCATGGCGTGAACAGCTCACAGGCGACAGCGATGGCGATAGCCATCATAACCGAGATAGGTGTCGCTGTATTCGTCATAGGAACGATAGCGCGCATAGCAGCGGGCCACATGGCGATCCCAGGCCGACGCGCGACCGTAAACCGGTGCGGGCCCATAATACCGGGCGCGGGAATCCGCGATGAGCCCCCCAACGATCAGGCCGCCGATCCCCGCGATCGCCGCCGCCTCCCCCGGAGACAGGCTGCCTGCGCGGCTTTCCAGGGTAAGGGAAGAAAACGCCGTTGCTGCGAGAGTGACGGCCACAAGGCCGGTGGCGATGGTGCGTTTCAGGGACATTTCATCATCCTCCTTTGCAGATATTGGCCGGCTGTGCTGCCGCCCGATACAGGTCTGTCGCAGGAAGGAAAGGAAAGGTTCACGCGTCCCTCGTATGTTTTCTTCGACCCCGTCGCATGCATGCAACATAGATTCGCCATAATGGACACGGGAAATAAACCTGTTACCGTATAGGGTGGAGTATCGCGGGTGGACCGGGGAACGGGAGTAAGCACACGCCGACTGCGAGAGCGCAGGGCATAGGAGGGCCGGACCATGGCCAAGTCACGAGTACCGCACAGTAGCGCCGGCATTTTCGACGCAGATGAAATGACGGCGATGGAAAACGCCATTGAAGCTGTCTGCAGCGAACTTGGAATAAAGCGAAGCGACAGCACATCGCGCGAACGGGTTGCCGGGCATGTGATGCGCTCCTGGACAAGCGGACGACGCCTGCCGCTGAACCTGGTTCAGGCAGGGCTGGACAGTGCCACACGGCTCGAAGCCTAGAGGCACCTTCGTCCGGATCCGAGAGCCTGCGATGGCGAATGACCTGCTGGCACATCGCTGTCAGACACCTGTTCGTGCAGGTTTTTTCCTGGTCTCCTGAAAGCCTTGCGTCGGCTCACACAGCGCCATCGCCATGAAATGCTCATACCGCTCCGCATCATACATCCAGCACAGAACGACACCCAGCCAGGCAGCATGGAGGCGCGAGACGTCGCCATCGCTCCAGTGCGCAAAACAGTCTGCCTCGAGCGGCGCATCCACCCCTGCCTGACACACGCCTGTGCGCCGACACCGCCGGTTTGAACAGTGCTGCGGTCTCTCGGCCTGTCCCGCGAGATATCGAAACGCCACCTGCATTTCCTCACAGGGCCATTCGGGCGGGCAAAAGGGAAAAGGTGGCTTGATGCCCTTCTCATCGAGCTGCGTATCGCGGATCTTCGCAAGGTCGCGGACGATCTCGAAAAGTTTCGCATTGGCCTCGGTCTGCGCCTGCGGTTTTCCGGTTTTGCGTGACATGTAGGGTCTCCGTGATTTTTGCGTTGACGGCTTGAGAAAAGGGCAGTGCGGATTTCTGTTGTCCTGCCGTACGCTCGCGCTGTGCCAATGGGTCCCGGATAGCCTCCGGCTTCCGACAGCCTCCTTCTCCCCGCGAGCCGGGAGAAGGTCCCGGTTGGGGGGATGAGGGGCTGGCGGCGACTGGCGAACTTCTCCGCATGTGCGGGTTCCCTTGCCATTGATGGCGCCCGCCCCTCATCCTCACCTTCTCCCCGCTCGCGGGGAGAAGGGGGCGTTTGATGCTGGTGCGCATTCTGCAGACGGAACATGAGCGAGGCCCGGGATGACGGCCTCCTTCTCCCCGCCTGCGGGGAGAAGGTCCCGGCAGGGGGATGAGGGGCTGGCGACGACTGGCGAACTTCTCCACATGTGCGGGTTCCCTTGCCATTGATGGCGCTCGCCCCTCATCCTCACCTTCTCCCCGCTCGCGGGGAGAAGGGGACGTTTGGCGCTGGTGCGCATTCTGCAGAGGGCGGGGCGTGCGGGCATTTTGGGCAGGCTCCATCGTTGCCGCGCGGGGGTGCCGCCGGGGTCTGGATCATTCGGGAAACGGGGCGCGTTTTTCGTGCCTCTCTGTTGGGATTGAAGTGGCGCGAAAAGCGCGCCCCGCCGGCCGCTGTCCCGACTGCCGACCGGTCACTCGGGCAAACGTCGCCCTAGCGGCTTTTCCGCAACCGACATGATGCCGGCCGCCGGCCTTTCGCGGGCCCTCACAGGCCCCGGGTCACCGAACCCGAGGGGGAGGCTGCCGTCGCCCCTCCTGATCCCCGGCTCCGGACCCGGTTCCCGACAGGGGCGATGGCTGGAAGTGTAGTGGAGGTTTTGGGGGTGGGGGAAAAGGAGTGAATGGTAAATGGTGAATAGTGAATGGGATGAGCACTTCAACGCTCTCGTCATCCTATGGCTTGACCATAGGATCCATGCCGTTGCGGGGGTGACGGGCGCGGGTGAGAAAAATTGCGTTTCGCCTTGAAGGGCGGCGGTTTATCCCCGCAGCACCTGCACCTTGCTGCCGTGCCTCTCTGGCGGCAGAGTGCGCGTGACCAACGAGAGGAAAGGAAACCGGCAATGGCGCGGTTTGCGGGAGGATGCCTGTGCGGCGCGGTGCGGATCCAAGCTGAGGGAAGCCCTGACCGCGTGGGCATTTGCCATTGTCTCGATTGCCGCAAGCACCATGGCGCGCTGTTCTATGCGGCGGCGGTTTTCGCGTCTGAGGCGGTGCGCGTCACCGGTGAGACACGCGCCTATCAGGGTCGCCATTTTTGCCCACGCTGCGGTTCATCGGTCTTTGACCGCACCGGCGACGAGATCGAAGTGCATCTCGGAGGCTGGACGCGCCGGACCAGCTTGTGCCGGGTTATGAGCTGTGGGTTTCGCGGCGTGAAAAGTGGCTACCGTCATTTCCTGTGAAAGCGCGGTTCGAGCGGGATCGGGAGTGAGGTGACAATCGAAAAGGCCTCAACAAAATTGCTCAGGGATTGTTATTTCTAAACTGCAGAAGGCCCCTAACTTTTTCTAAGTATTAAAAAAAACTTGACACATAAAACAACTTCAAATTTCATAACAAAAGATATTCAACCTATGAGGATTGCGTTTCGATGGATATTGATTCACCAAGTCCACAACGTACCGCGCTCATCTATGACTTCGATGGAACACTCGCTCACGGAAATCTTCAAGAGCGAAGCTTCATTCCTGACATTGGTATGGAAAGAACAGAATTCTGGGACGAGGTGAAACAACAGACGCGCGAGCATGATGCCGATGAGGTGTTGGTTTATATGCACATGATGCTGAGGAAGGCAGCATCACTCAAAAAACCCATTACAAAAGAGGCACTACGCAAACATGGAGAAGATGCTCCTTTGTTCCCCGGCCTAGCAGATGGAAGCTGGTTTGATCGGATTAACACCTTTGGTCAAGAGAGGAACCTGTGCATAGAGCATTACATCGTATCCTCTGGCATTAGTGAAATGATCGACGGCTGTAAGATTAGAGAAAAATTCAAAAAAATATATGCATCAAAGTTTATATATATAAACGAAGAGGCTTCATGGCCCGGCGTCGGAATAAACTACACAACAAAAACTCAATATTTATTCCGAATCAACAAAGGAATAGAAAACAATTGGGATAACATTTCAATTAACAGCTTCAAACCCGAAAACGAGCGCCCCATACCTTTTGATCGTATGATTTTCTTTGGGGATGGCGACACTGATATCCCAACCATGAAAATGCTTACTTACAAAGGAGGGAATTCTATAGCCGTTTATGATCCATCGCGCGGCGACAATGACCTTTCGAAAATACATCGCCTGATATCGGACGGCCGCGTTGAATTCGTAGCACCAGCGGACTACAGTGAAAACTCTCAACTAGACATCATTACAAGAGGTATACTTGGACGAATTGCCCGATCGTGCGGATATCGGCCTAATGAAAAGCAACACCTATAATATTACAAGTATTTATATTTGGTAATTTTATTATATACGAGAACATATCAATGACCGAGGGTCCAGCTGACTTTGAACGCGCAATGTACGAAATTTACTTACGTGCAAAATCGGCGGTCAGATATAATGCCACTATATACCTTCGCATGCTATATGAAAGGCGTGGATTAGGAACAGCGAAATATCTTTTAGACACACAATCGGTTTCAGAGGGCTACACACACTTGTATGAAAGAGGTCGACTAGATTTAACTGTGGAAGCTCTAATCGTCTCCAATCAACGTTGGCATCACCTATTTACAACATCACAACTCGATCGCGCGCGAGAACGACTTAAACAATACGGATACAATACCTAATACGCCTTTATATATCAGTCAAACTCGTTAGGAACGCAGATCAAGCGCAGGAACTTGGCGCTGCCGCCTCATCACCGCCCCGGCCTGCCCGTCTTCCCCGGCCGGCGCTTCGCGCGGCGTTCGTCCGCCGGGTCTTCGTAGGAGCCGATGCCGGGCCGGTGGCGTTTCACCGGTTTGGGGTCGTCTTCCGGTTTCTGCGGAACCGGTTTGCGCACCGGCTTTTCGGTGCGGCCGACCGTCATCTCGTCCAGATCGTTCTTGCGGAAAAGGCTCTTGCCGGCAGGCACGGCGTGCGCGCCGGAGGTGCCCATCTCGTCGAGATCAGGCTTGTGGAAGAGCGATGAGATGGAACCATCGCGGCCCGCCCCGCGTGGCTCGACAGGCTCACCATGAGAGGCTGACGGTGCGCCCGCGCCCTTGGCCTGCCCGCCCTGCCCCTTGCGGCTGCGTGCCCTGTCACGGCGGGATTTTTGCGTGTTCTCCACGCCGGCGTCGCGGGCCAGCGGATCATCGAGGATGGCGAGCTCGGTTTCCTTCAGACGCTTGATCTCGTCGCGCAGGCGGGCGGCCTCCTCGAAGTCGAGATCGGCGGCAGCGTCGCGCATGGCCTTTTCCAGATGTTCGAGATGGGCGGCGAGATTGTTGCCGACGAGATTGTTGAGGTCGTCGCCCCTGCCCCCGGCGCCGCCAATGTCGGCGCGGACATGATCGCGCTCATAGACGGAATCGAGAATGTCGGCGATGTTCTTCTTGATGGAGGCCGGCGTGATGCCGTGCTCGGCATTGTAGGCAAGCTGCTTTTCGCGGCGGCGACTGGTCTCTTCCATGGCGCGCTCCATGGAACCGGTGATGCGGTCGGCATAGAGCATGACGCGGCCATCGACATTGCGCGCGGCGCGGCCGATGGTCTGGATGAGCGAGGTTTCCGAGCGCAGAAAGCCTTCCTTGTCGGCATCGAGAATGGCGACAAGGCCGCATTCGGGAATGTCGAGGCCCTCGCGCAGGAGGTTGATGCCGATAAGCACGTCGAAGGCGCCAAGGCGCAGATCGCGGATGATCTCGATGCGCTCCAGCGTGTCGATGTCGGAGTGCATGTAGCGCACGCGGATGCCCTGCTCGTGCAGATATTCGGTGAGGTCCTCGGCCATGCGCTTGGTGAGCACGGTGACGAGGGTGCGATAACCCTTGGCTGCGGTCTCGCGGATTTCGCCCAGCACGTCGTCGACCTGGGTCTTTGCGGGGCGCACCTCGACGGGCGGGTCGATGAGGCCGGTGGGGCGGATGACCTGTTCGGCAAAGACGCCGCCGGCGGCCTCCATCTCCCAGTTGCCGGGCGTGGCGGAGACGGCGATGGTGGACGGGCGCATGGCGTCCCATTCCTCAAAGCGGAGCGGACGGTTGTCCATGCAGGAAGGCAGGCGGAAGCCATATTCGGCGAGCGTCGCCTTGCGGCGGAAGTCGCCGCGATACATGCCGCCGATCTGCGGAATGGTGACGTGGCTCTCGTCGACGAAGACGATGGCATTGTCGGGAATGTACTCGAACAGGGTGGGCGGCGGCTCGCCCGGCGCGCGGCCGGTCAGATAGCGCGAATAGTTCTCGATGCCTGCGCAGGAACCGGTGGCCTCCAGCATTTCGAGATCGAAGCGGGTGCGCTGTTCGAGGCGCTGAGCTTCCAGCAGGCGACCGGCGCGCTCCAGCTCGGCAAGGCGCTGTTTCAGCTCGGCAGTGATGCCCTTGATCGCCTGGTTGAGCGTGGGGCGCGGGGTGACATAGTGCGAATTGGCGTAAATCTTGACCGATTGCAGATCGCCCGTCTTCTTGCCGGTGAGCGGGTCGAACTCGGTGATGCTCTCGATCTCGTCGCCGAAGAGCGAGATGCGCCAGGCTCGGTCTTCCAGGTGGGCGGGGAAGATCTCGATCGTGTCGCCGCGCACGCGGAAGGAGCCGCGCACGAAATTGATGTCCTGGCGCTTGTATTGCTGGGCCACGAGATCGGCCAGAAGCTGGCGCTGGTCGAGCCGGTCGCCGATCTGCATCTGGAAGGTCATGGCCGTGTAGGTCTCGACCGAACCGATACCGTAGATGCAGGAGACGGAGGCGACGATGATGACGTCATCGCGCTCGAGCAGGGCGCGCGTGGCCGAGTGGCGCATGCGGTCGATCTGCTCGTTGATGGAGGACTCCTTCTCGATGAAGGTATCGGACCGCGGAACGTAAGCCTCCGGCTGGTAGTAGTCGTAATAGGAAACGAAATACTCGACCGCATTGTCCGGGAAGAAGGATTTGAACTCGCCATAGAGCTGGGCGGCCAGCGTCTTGTTTGGCGCGAGGATGATGGCGGGGCGCTGGGTCTCCTCGATCACCTTGGCCATGGTGAAGGTCTTGCCCGAGCCGGTGACGCCCAAAAGGACTTGCGTCCTTTCGGGAAGTATTTGCGTACTTTCCGCATCGCCATCCGGCGCTGCGTCCGTTCGCGGGCTGGCGCTCGCAAGGCTCGCTTGCCCTGCCACGGAGGGGGAACCCTTGAGGCCGGCGACGAGATCGGCAATGGCCGTGGGCTGATCGCCCGACGGTTTGAACTCGGTCGCCATCCGGAACGGAATGCCGCCTTCGGACTTTTCCGGCCGCGCGGGGCGGTGCGGTGTCCATGTGGACTGAAGGTTCGGATCGCCACCCTCGATCAGCCTCGAGAGTGCTGCGACCGTGGCGGTGACGCCGGAGGAAGAAAGCCCCTCGGCCTCTTCCAGCGTGACGTCGAGACCGGCAACGGGCATGAGACCGGCTGCCGCGCGCTCCTTTGCCGAGGCCGCACCACCCATGGAGGTGCCACGCGCGGTCTTTGAGGCGGAGCCGGAGCGCCCGGCGGGTTTCTTCGGCTTCTTCGGCTTTGCAGGCTTTTCGGCTTGCTGGGCGATTTCATCGGCCCAGTCGGCGATAGAACCGGAGGGGGAACCGGAAAGCGGCGTGCCCGAAAGCGCGGGCTGGGGGGCTTCGGCGAAGCCGCCATTCTTCTTGTCGGGTGATCTGGCCATGAGGCGAATATGGAACCGCGAACACAAAATGGAAAGGGGCGACGCAAAGTGAATGCGTCACCCCGGACAGTTCCTGACAGGAGGGTGTCAGGATACGCCCTTTCCTCTCGTGTCAGGCCGGGTAGCGCAGATGCAGAACCGGCTCACCCGTGGGTTTGTCGATGCGCTCCTTGACCGGGACGAAGCCATAGCGCGCATAGAATCGCCGGCCGAGATCGTTTTTCACGAACACGTCGAGTTCGAGCTGCCCATGCGGGCCACCGCATCGTCCATTAGCGCCCGCCCGAGACCGCGCCCGTGAAACGCCGGATCGAGAAACAGGCCACCGACCTGGTTGCCGAGCAGCGAGATGAAGCCGACAAGGCGGTCGTCCGCGCGGCGCCAGGGGGCGTTCGACATCGCTCAGCTCCGGGTCATCCCAGCTCGACTTCGCATGACGCAACAGCAGAAGTTCTTTCATACGCACTCCCGACTCTTACGGCATTTTACCCGGGTATATTGACAGATTTATTATACCCGGGTAAAAATGCATTTTTCAATGGAGCCTCCCCAATGTCCAGTTTCACCGCCTTTCATGGCAAGAGACTTCTGGCCCGCGGCAGCGCCGTCGAGGTCGCATTGGCTGCCAAGGCACTTCTTGAAGAACACCCCGGCGCGGATGTGCTGATCTTCGACGATCAGTCGGGCAGGCAGATCGATTTCAACCTTGCCGGCAGTGACAGGGATGTGGCGGCGAGGCTGACTCCGAAGAAGGAGGAGGACGTGCAAGCAAAGCGCGCGCCCGGTCGCCCCCGACTGGGCGTGGTGGCGCGAGAGGTGACGCTGCTGCCACGCCAGTGGGACTGGCTGAACGCGCAGCCGGGCGGTGCTTCGGCGGCACTGCGAAAGCTGGTCGACGCCGCCCGCGCGGCAAACGCTCCGCATGACAAGACCCGCAGGGCCAAAACCGCGACCGACACTTTCATGATGGCGATGCTGGGCGACCAGCCGGGATATGAAGACGCGGCACGCGCGCTCTACGCCGGGGACGAACAGAGCTTCCGGCGCAGAATAGGCAGTTGGCCGGCCGATCTGCGCACCCATGTGGAACGCCTTGCGGCTGCAGCATTTGAAAGCTGAGCGGGATCAGCGCGCCCGAAAATCATCGAGCCGCTTGTACATGACCGTGGTGGCATCGAGACGGTCGAGAAGCGGATCGCGGCAATAATCGGGAATGATGCCGGCAATGGAAAAGCCGAGCGCCGCATAAAGCGGCTCGGCGCTGTCGCCGGTTCGGGTGTCGAGCGTGATGAGGCTACGGCCGAGGCTGCGCGCCTCGGCTTCGAGCGCCTCCATCAGCGCGCGACCAATCCCCTGCCGGCGAAGAGCAGGATTGACCAGCAGCTTGGAGACTTCCGCCCGATGTGGCTGATTGGCCGGGGTGTCGACGACAAGCTGAACGGATCCCGCAATCCTGCCGCCCTGCCGGGCCACAAGGAGAAGGCGCCCGCCTGCTCCGACCGCCGGAAGAATTTTCTCCTGCCAGAAATGCGCGGCCTCCTCCATGCCAAACGGCAATACGAAACCAATGCTCGCCCCGCCATGGACGCAGGCGCAAAGCAGCTCCGCCAGCTCCGGCAGGAGACGCTGCGTTTCGATTGCATCGACACGTTCTATGGAAAGTGTTGCGGCGCTCTGCATGGTCACACCGTGAAAAGGAGATAACGCGCGCCCGCTGTCGCATCAGCCTGAAACCGGCTGGAGCCGCGAAGCTGATAGCGAAGGCAGTCGCCGGGATGGAGCCTGTGGGGGGCGCCGTCGACCGTGATATGCAAGCCACCCTCCAGCAAAACAAGGTGGTGTTCCAGCCCTGCACGCGGCGGCCCTTCATAGGTGATCTGTGCCCCGGGGCTCAGCACCCCCTCCATCGCCTCACCGGCCAGCGCGCGGGCCGGAGGTGAAACGACCCGGCGGGTAAATCCGGACTTCGCATCTTCCCACACCGTCTGGGCGGAGTGCGGCACCAATGGCGGGAAGTCATCTTCCACCATATGCATCAAGCGTGAAAGCGTTATGCCGTAGACCTGACACAGCCTCCCCAGAACGTTGGCAGTGGCGCTAACCTCGGCGTTTTCAAGTCGCGAAAGGGTCGCCCTGCTCACACCGCTGCGACTGGCAAGGTCTTCCAGAGTCCAACCGCGCTCCTGACGAAGTGTGCGGAGACGCTCGGCAATACCTCGATCAACGCTTGAGGGTCCATGCGATCCAGATTCCATATTTGAGAAAATATCCCATATAAGAAAACCGTCAAGCACCGCAATTCCGCACGCCCCGCTCAAAAGAACCGCCGGACGGCACTCGACAAAAGATCACAAACCAAATTATCTATAATTATGAACGCACGCAAAGAGACCAAAGCCGCCCAAATTGCCCGCACGCTGGCCGACCGCATCGTTTCGGGCAAACTCGAACCGGGCGCGCGGTTGCGGCAGGATCATATCGCCGAGGAATTCGGGGCAAGCCATGTGCCGGTGCGCGAGGCATTCCGCCTGCTGGAAGCGCAGGGGCTGGCGAAGAATGAACCACGCCGCGGGGTGCGTGTGGCGGCCTTCGACCTCAACCAGGTGCGGGAAGTGGCGGAGATGCGCGCGGCACTGGAAGTGCTGGCCCTGCGGAACGCGGCACAACATCTCACCCCGGCCATCCTCGCGGCGGCTGAAGAGGCGACCCTGGAGGGCGATCAGGCTCGGGACGTGATGGCATGGGAAGCGGCAAACCGCCGCTTCCACCGGCTTCTCGCGGCCCCGTGCGGCATGCCCCGCCTGCTTGCCGCCATTGACGATCTGCATGCAGCGAGCGCACGCTTTCTGTTCTCTGCATGGCGCTCCAACTGGGAAACGCGCACGGATCGCGATCATCGTACGATCCTCGAACACCTGCGGCGGGGAGAGACTGACGCGGCATGTGCCGTTCTGGCCCGGCATGTGCAATGGATCGGACACAAGCCGGTCGAAACGGCATCCGGCAAACAGCGCAAGGCCTTTGTGATCGAGGGCTGATCCGCCACGGGATCTTCGTGTCCAGACCGGGCGGTTACGGCCCCAAAAGCTTCGCGCGCCTTCCCGACGCTGCCACGTTCATGCGTTCTGTAGCTGATGGACAGGGAGAGTTTTCACACACCCTCTTGCCAAAGCCAGGCGAATATGGGTTCAATAATAGATCAATATAAAAAATTATCTATAATTTAAAAGGTGCGAAATGTCACAAGGTTCTGTCTCCCTGCAAAACCCCGGCCTGATCGCCACTGCAGGCGTCCTGCAGCTTGACCAGAAGTCGCTTGCCTTCAGGGTCGGCGCAGTGGTGATTGGCACACTGGCTCTGGCGCTCTCCTCGCGCATTGAAGTGCCCATGGTGCCTGTCCCGGTGACCATGCAGACTTTCGCAATCGCCATGATCGGTGCGCTCTATGGGGCGCGGCTCGGGACGTTGACTGTCCTTGCATGGCTGGGCGAGGCCATGATGGGCCTGCCGGTTCTGGCCGGCGGAGCCGGAGGCCTTGCGCACTTCGCCGGTCCGACCGGTGGCTACCTCGCGTCCTTCCCGCTCATGGCCTGCCTTGTCGGCCTTCTGGCTGATCGCGGATGGAACGCCCAGCGCCCGCTTCTCGCCTTCGGCTCCATGCTCGCGGCAAACGGACTGTGCCTTGCCATGGGCGGCATCTGGCTTGCCGGCATGATCGGCACGGAAAAAGCATTCCTGCTTGGGGTTGCCCCCTTTATCGTCGGAGCCATTCTCAAATCCGCACTGGGAGCGGCCTCTCTGGTAGCGCTCTCGCGGCTTGCAAAGCGCAGCGATCCGAAATGACGGTTCGACTGCGTGCGCATCACCTTCTGTGCATGCTCACTTATGTCGGGCGGGGCTACAGCCCCGCCTTCACGGCAAATTTCGACAGGATCGTCTCGCGCCTCAACGCAGGCGAGAGCCTGCTTGTGGTTGAAGGACCCGACGACATATGTCGTCCGCTCCTGAACGAACAGCCACAGCCCCACTGCCTGGAAGCCCGCGTGAAAAAACGGGATGCGCGCGCGGCAACCGCGCTTTCTCGCTGGCTGGACCTGTCAGTCGAGACGGGCCGCCTTCTGCACCCGGACCGAAAGCTCATCACCCGAATGCGCTCCGCCTTTGCCGAAGGCAAGACCCGACAGGCGTGTCTTGGTTGCGAGTGGCAATCCCTGTGCACCCGCATTGCCGACAACGCCTACACCGAAAGCAGACTTGGGGATGCTGAGGATCCACCACGGCCATCAAGCGTTCCGGCCAGAGTTCGCTGATGCTGCGCAACGGTCGCCGATAAACGTCCGAGGTGACGGGCGAAGGACGAAGGCCCTGCCCTGAAACTCCGCCAGTGTGATGACAAGAACACGTTCACCAGGACAGCGACCGGCCGCCTGTGACAGGCAGGCCGAAGACACACCCATCCTGCAATCGGCTCATCCCACAGATGCGAAACCGGCCGCAGCACGGCGGCGTAAAGATAGCAAAAAGGCTACGTTTGATAGACTTGTAGGCTTTTCTCATTCGTGCAATAGATTCTCCGCGCTCGGGTGATTGCAGACCCGGAGACTGGACGCTTTATGATTTGGACGGCCCCTTTCCCCGATTTTCTTCAAACTCTCGAACCACCGCTAACCTGTGCACGTTGCGCAGGCGCGACTTATCCAAGGGAAAAGGAGTTTCCCCATGGCCCAGACCGGCACCGTTAAATTCTTCAATTCCAGCAAGGGCTTCGGCTTCATCACCCCGGAGGATGGCTCGAAGGACGTCTTCGTTCACATCTCGGCGGTCGAGCGCTCGGGCATGACCACCCTCAACGATGGTCAGCAGGTTTCATTCGAGGTCGAGCCCGACAGGATGGGTAAAGGCCCCAAGGCAGTCAACCTCAGCGCAATCTGAGCGGCAGACGCCACCAAGCCAGTTTAGAGCGCGGCGTGCGAACGCCGCGCTTTTTTGTTTGCCCGCAGGAATTGCATTCAAACATACCGGTTCAATTCGCATTCTTCATAAAACTATATCTTGATACGCTCAAAAAAATCGGGGAAGCTCCCTGCCATTCGGGCATTTGCCGGCCCGGAGACTGGAATAGCATGCCCCGACTGAGGGTTTCCCTCATTCCGGACGTCGCACTGTTTCAAGAGGGAGAGGTGTTTGCAATGGCAGCAGCACACAACCACCGCCCCTCCCCATACTGGCGCGATGCTGACTGTTTCTTCTCCCCCAGTAAACGACCGATGACGCCATGGGCGAAAACCCGTCAAGAGGTTGGCCCGCCGAAACCAGCATAAAGGGAGAAAGGACTCCTTCCTATGTCGCAGAGTGGTACCGTCAAGTTCTTCAACCAGGCCAAGGGTTACGGGTTCATCACCCCGGACGATGGCGAGAAGGACGTGTTTGTTCACATTTCAGCCGTTCAGGCTTCCGGCCTGACGGGCCTAGAGGACGGGCAGAAAGTCAAATTCGAGACCGAGCCGGACAAGCGTGGCAAAGGCCCGAAGGCCGTCAATCTGGAAATCGAGTGATCTGAATCCGTCATGCGGCGCCCGGTGACGCGCCCATATCGGCCTGCCCCAACGGGCAGGCCCGCAGTTCGGCAGGTTATCAGCCCCACCTGGATGTTCGGGCGAGCAGCCCCTTAGGATGAGGCTTTGTCGAACAGGAACCGTGCCGGAAATGCCTGATGGGCAGCATCCGGCGCTCAAATTCGCTCCGCTCCATCGTAAGGCTGGAGCGGAGGCGATCTTGCGTGCTGCCAGCCTGGAGACATCGACCTCATTGCCGCTTGCGGCCAATGCCCTCCCGGGCCGGACAGCTACTCGCCTCAAACCGCTTCCCGCCTGAAACCGCAATCCGGCTCCTCCGCTTCACCACGCGAGGCATGGCCGGTCATTCAGCTGCCATTCAGCTGCGGCTCGCTAAAAGGGCTGCGAAAACCGCGCCTTCCCCCAACACCGCGGTCTGAACAGTGAAGAGGTTTGCCATGAAAAGCTTCCTGAGAACGGGCGTACTTTCGCTCGCCATTGCTGCAACCACGCTCGGAGCAATCTCGACTGCCGATGCCGGCCACAGGCACCGGCGCGTTGACAATTCCGACATGATCGCCGCGGGCGTTCTCGGTCTCGCGGCCGGGGCCATTGTGGGCGGTCTGCTCTCGGAATCGCAGCGCGGTGACGAGCGTGTGTATATCGACCCTCCCTACCCGCGCCACTATCGGCCCGAATATCCCACGCGTCCGGTGTACCACGACCGGTATCCGGCGCGCCCGGCTTATCGCGAACAGCCGGTCCGGTATCGGGCAACGATGGAACCCTGGTCCCGCGAATGGTTCCGATACTGCGCCAACCGCTACCGCAGTTTCGACGGGCGGACGGGAACATTCATGGGCTACGACGGTCAGCGTCATTTCTGCCAGCCACGCTAGCTGGCAACACGCCGAACATGAAATAGGCCGGGCAGTGCCCGGCCTTTCTTCATGAAAATTTGACGGGGCTGGCAAACAGGCCCCAGACTGACAATGAAACAGGACCGGTCCTCACACGCGGCACAGGCAAGAAACGCGTGGCCGGTACTTCACAAACCAACTGACTGCCAGGAACGCAGACAAAGCGCACAACATTTCGCCTGTTTCGCGTAACAATCTACCATTAGTTGAGTCTGAGAGCGGGAGTCAATTCAGGATTTCACGCATACACAGGCTTGCGAAGGCGAAGAATGGCGGGCGCCATCGGAGACGATCACTTCAGGAACGGATTTGTGCGCCTCTCATCGCCAAAACGTCCGCCGGGGCCATGCCCACACAGAAACCCGACATCATCGCCGAGAGGCAGCAGCTTTTCCCTGATGGAGCGGATCAATGCATCGTGATCCCCACCCGGCAGGTCCGTGCGCCCCACCGATCCGCTGAAAAGCACGTCACCAACATGCGCAAAGCGGGCTTCGCGATTGAAGAACACCACATGACCCGGCGCATGGCCCGGACAATGCAACACCTCGAAAACATGGCCGGCGAAGGACACGGTTTCGCCTTCGGTCAGGAACCGGTCCGGCGTTACGTTCAGCACGGCCTGATCGAGGCCGAACATACGCGCCTGATTTTCGAGGTTTTCGAGCAGATCACGGTCGTCTTCGTGGGGTCCGAGAAGTGGTACGCCCAACGCTTCCTTGAGCTCCATCGCCCCGCCGGCGTGGTCGATATGGCCGTGGGTGAGCCAGATTGCCTCCACCGCGATCTCATTGTCGGCGATCGCCGCCCTGATGCGGTCCACCTCGCCACCCGGATCGACAACGACGCCCCGCTTCTCTTCCTGGTCGAAGAGGATCGTGCAGTTTTGCTGAAATGGCGTCACGGGAATGACGCCGGCCCGAAGATTGCTCAAAGCACGCCACCTGTCTGCGTTCACGAACATATCGCGAAAATGCGAAGCGGGCGTCTTCCGCCAGACGCCCGCTCCGGAATTTGCTGAAACTCAGCTCTTGTTCATCGCGCCCATAACAGCGCCGACAACGCCTGTGAGCACACCGCCACCGACGGCTCCGCCCACGGCATCTCCAAGCAGGCCACTCAGCGCGCTGGCATCGCCGCCCATGCCCGACAGAAGTGCACCACCGCCGACACCGCCGATAATGCCTGTCAGGATCTTGACCCCATGGCCCATTGCGGCCTTTTTGACGACGGAGCCAATGGCCTCGCCACCAAGAACACCTGTTACCGCCTGTACGACAATTGGAAGGAGAGCTTCCATATCCGGTCCCTCTTGTAGAGCCGGCCTACAAGGACCGGCGCCCCATGAAAACGCGAATTGCTCTCATGTCAAACAGCAGGCTGTGAATATTGGCCGCGAACAACCGTGGGATGCACCCTGTTACTGGGCAGCCACACGCAGTTCGGGGCGAACCTCATTGGCATAGTCATTCATGAGCGAGCGCGTGATTTCCCCCACTTCGAAGCGATAGGGACCGATCTCGGAGACCGGTGTGACCTCGGCTGCCGTGCCGCACAGAAAGCACTGTTCGAAATTTTCCATTTCCTCGGGCATGATCGCACGTTCGACCACTTCGATGCCGCGGCGGCGCGCGAGTTCAATCACCGTACGCCTCGTGATTCCATCAAGAAAACAGTCGGGAAGCGGTGTGTGGAGAACACCATCCTTGACGAAGAAGACGTTGGCACCGGTTGCCTCGGCGACCTGACCGCGCCAGTCGAGCATCAGGGCATCCGCATAGCCCTTTGCCTCGGCAGCATGTTTGGACAGCGTGCAGATCATGTAGAGACCGGCGGCCTTGGATCTGGAGGGCGCCGTGCGCGGATCCGGCCGGCGATACTCCGCCATATCGAGGCGGATCCCCTTCAGGCGCTGCTCGGGGTCGAAATAGCTGGGCCACTGCCAGATGGCGATGGCAAGATTGATACGGTTGGACTGGGCCGAGACGCCCATCATCTCGCTTCCACGCCAGGCGATCGGCCGGACATAGGCATCGGCATAGCCCTGTCGCGCCAGAAGCTCACGGCATGCATCGTCGATCTCTTCGACAGACCAGGGAATGGTGAAACCAAGAATACGTGCCGATTCGTGCAGACGCTCGGTGTGCTCGGTAAGCTTGAAGATCTCGCCGCCATAGGCCCGCTCGCCCTCGAAAACGGCGCTTGCATAGTGCAAACCGTGGCTCAGTACGTGAATTTTGGCGTCCGCCCATTTGACGAATTCACCATTGAGCCAGATAAAGCCCTCGAGCTGATCAAAAGGAACCGCTGCCATGTAACCTCTCCTACCGGTCCGTTTTTCTGGAACCGGGCAAACCGAAATACCGTCCCGTGGACGACGCCTGCTCCCGTTTCAGCCTAAGCGCTAC
Source organism: Nitratireductor sp. GISD-1A_MAKvit (assembly GCF_040819555.1). GTDB lineage: Bacteria > Pseudomonadota > Alphaproteobacteria > Rhizobiales > Rhizobiaceae > Nitratireductor. The sequence continues at coordinate 1,576,461 of NZ_CP161920.1, read as the reverse complement.
CGAAAGAAATTTGAAGGATGTTCCGAAAATCGACCTTCAGGATATCAATTCGTTCGCACCAGGACGAAAACATTATCGAAAATTACCATGGCCTGAAAATATGTCAATAAGACTGACATATTTTCTTCGACCTCAAACGGAAACGACCCCAAGCAGCCCATGAACACGAGCGACGCCGCCCCGATCAAAACGCCTCTGACGCTGGACGACGGCGTGGATTTTGCCATCATCGAGCATCTGTTCTTCGCCTATCGGGATTTCACGGCAGACCCGGACGCCATTCTCGATGAATACGGGTTTGGACGCGCGCACCACCGGGTCCTGCACTTCGTCAACCGGCTCCCGGGGTTGACGGTTGCGGAACTGCTGGAGGTTCTCCGGATCACCAAGCAGAGCCTCGCCCGCGTGCTCAAACAGCTTATCGACGATGGCTACATCGTCCAGATCCCCGGCCCGCGGGACCGCCGACAGCGCGAGCTCTATCCGACCGGGAAGGGGCGCACCCTGGCGCTGGAGCTGGCGCTGCCACAGTCCCGCCGCATCCGTGCGGCACTTGAAGAAGCCAATCCGGGTGACGCTGCCGCCGTGGAACGTTTTCTGCGCGCAATGGTCAATCCGGAGTTGCGCGCCCAGATGGACAAGCTGCCAACCGGGCCGCTCCAGATAGTACGGCACGATATGGTTCACCAGTTCAGGAGACCTTCACGATGAGCGAAACCGGCAATCTGGAAATGGACGCCCCGGTTCTCAGCGACGATGCCCCGCATTTGCTGGTAGTGGACGACGACACGCGCATCCGCAGCCTGCTCAAGCGCTTTCTGCGCGAAAACGGCTTCCGCGTCACAATCGCGGGAAACGCCGCCGAAGCGCGCCGGAAACTCGTGGGACTCGACTTCGACCTGGTGGTGCTCGATGTCATGATGCCGGGCGAAGACGGCGTTACGCTGACCCGGTCGCTGCGCGAGGAAAAGGACACCCCCATCCTGATGCTGACCGCACTGTCGGAGACCGACAGCCGCGTCTCGGGGCTGGAGGCGGGTGCCGATGATTATCTGCCCAAACCCTTCGACCCACGTGAACTGCTTCTTCGCATCAACAGCATTCTCCGCCGCAGCGCCCCGCAATCGCCCCCCAAGGTGGAACAGGTGGTGTTTGGCCCCTACGCCTTCCAGATCCCCAAACGCGAACTGAAGCATAGCGGCAAGCTCGTGAAGCTGACCGACCGGGAGCGCGACATCATGGTGATCTTTGCCGAACGGGCTGGCGAAACCGTGCCGCGGCATGAACTCGTGGGGGAAGAGTCGGAAGTGGGAGAACGCACGATCGATGTGCAGATCAACCGCCTCCGGCGCAAGATCGAGCGCGATCCCTCCAACCCGGTCTATCTTCAGACCGTGCGCGGCATTGGCTACCGCCTGAGCGTGGAATAGCCCTCAGATCGCTGACTGACTGAGTATCTGCAGACCGTCATGGCCAGCCATTGCGTGGCAGAAACACGTGACGGGTGGAAAAGCTGTTTCCTCTTGCGTATCCAGTGCATAGGATCGTGCCGGATCACAGTTCGCAAGCAGGTGCCTTTTTTGGGCAAACGACAGATTTGCAAGTCAACCCGGAACAGAAAATCACGTCACTGACGCGCTTCAAGCAGGCCTTCGGCGCGATGCGCAGGCCGTGGCGTCGGTTCTGGCGTATCGTTTCACGCTATATGCCAAAGCGCCTCTATGCGCGCTCGCTGATCATCGTGATCGCTCCAATGCTTCTCTTGCAGTCCGTCATCGCCTTTGTCTTCATGGAACGGCACTGGCAGACCGTCACCCAGCGGCTGAGCCAGGCGGTCACGCGTGACATTTCCGCGATCATCGACATGATCGAGACCTATCCCGACGATAACGGCTATTCGCAGGTGATTCGCATTGCCCAGGAGCGGCTTGCGCTCAGAATCGATCTTCTGCCGCCCGACCCCCTGCCTCCGCCCGGCCCAAAACCGTTTTTCTCCATTCTGGATCAGACGCTCGGCGACGAGATCACACGGCAGATCAACCGCCCGTTCTGGCTCGATACGGTTGGCAATTCGAACATCGTCGAGATCCGCATCCAGCTCGAGGATCAGGTTCTGCGGGTCTTTGCCAGACGCAGCCAGGCCTATGCATCCAACACGCACATATTCCTGCTGTGGATGGTGGGTACATCGCTGGTCCTGATTGCCATTGCGGTGGCATTTCTGCGCAACCAGATTCGCCCCATCCTTCAACTCGCCGCAGCGGCCGACAGTTTCGGTAAGGGACGGCCCACGCCGAGCGATTTCCGGCCGCGCGGTGCGGAGGAAGTGCGGCGCGCCGGCAGCGCCTTCGTGCTGATGCGCGAGCGGATCGAACGGCAGATCGAGCAGCGGACGGCGATGCTCACCGGTGTCAGCCACGATCTGCGCACCATTCTGACCCGCTTCAAACTGCAACTGGCCATCGCCGGAAGCAAGGAAGACATCGAGGCCCTGAACCAGGATATCGAAGACATGCGCTCGATGCTGGAGGGCTATCTCTCCTTCGCGCGCGGCGAAGCTGCCGAGGATCCCGGAGAATTCGACCTGACCGCCTTCTTCGAAAGAACCCGGGAGGAAGCAAGACTGCGCGCGTGCGAACTGGAGGTGAAGACGAGCGGCGAAACGCTTCTGCACGTTCGCCCCAACGCCTTCAGCCGGTTGCTGACCAATGTCATAGGCAATGCCTTCCGTTACGCTTCGAACGTCAGAATCAGCGCCCACAACATCAGCGGCACACTCACCATCACCGTGGACGACGACGGTCCCGGCATACCCCATGAGATGAGGGAAGACGTGTTCAAACCCTTTGTGCGGCTGGACGAAGCGCGCAATCAGGATGAAAGCGGCACGGGGCTTGGCTTGTCCATCGCCCGGGACATTGCCCGCAGCCATGGCGGCGACGTCACGCTCGACGACAGTCCGCTGGGCGGTCTGCGCGCAGTCATCCGCATCCCCTCCTAGTCGGCTCCGGGCCTTCTGAAAGGGCGGGAGGGACTGCCTTATCGAACAGCCGGGCGTGGCGGATGATCGAGCTCGAAGATCAGGACCTGACTGCCATTCGCCTCAATACGGATGCGCCGGCTGCGCACGATAAAAACCATCGTGCCTCTGTTGCCCGCAAATTCGACCAGGTCTCCCTTTTGCACCCATTCACGCAGGCACAGGTCAGCAGGCCAGGCAGCCGCATGTTCTTCAAGTTTTCGTCGCGCCGAAGCGGTCAATTCTATCGCAGTCTTCAAAAAACCTGTTCCATCTCAAAAAAACATTTGCCGATTAACGGCATAAGACTTGACCTGCTGCACGGAAAGGATTGCACCCTTTCCATTCGTCTAACACATTGAGTCGCGTCCGGGCCACAGGCGAATGGGTTTGCCCGGTCGAACATCGGAGGGTACAGGCAATGACCTCACGCTATGCAAAAATCATCATGACGCTGGCCCTGGCGGCCTTTGCATTCATGGTCACGTTCAACAACATCACGGACTACGGATCGAACTTTGCGTTCGTGCAGCATGTGTTCAGCATGGATACGACATTCCCCGGCAACTCGGCCATGTATCGCGCCATCACCACACCGGCGCTCTGGCACGCCGGATACTGGGGCATCATTGCCGGAGAGGGGCTGACCTTCATCCTTCTGCTTCTTGGCGGCCTCAAGATGCTTGGCGCGCGCAGCGCATCGGCAGCCGAATTCCAGGCCTCCAAGAAACTCATGATTGCCGGCGCAACGGTCGGATTTCTCGTCTGGTTCTTCGGTTTCATGGTTGTCGGCGGCGAATGGTTCCTGATGTGGCAGTCCGATACGTGGAACGGCCAGGATGCGGCCTTCAAGTTCTACATGGCAATTGTCGGTGTCCTGATCTTCGTTAACCAGCGCGACGAAGAAGTCGTCTGACGGGCGATCAAGCCAACCTGTCGCATCACCGCAGGCCGTATGGATGGAGACATCCATGCGGCCTTTTCTTTTCAGACAGATGGTGTTGCGGGAAAGCAAGGCTCCACCGGCAAGAGCAGCGAAACCATCAAAGGAACGAAGGAGCGCTTTACGCCACGCTGACCGGGCGTCCCACCTCAGTGGAGGCGGCTGCCATTGGGGACTTTCCTGTCGGAGCCGGCCAGGACGATCGCGCCGTTCTCGTCGGAAAAGCCCATGACCAGGACCTCCGACATGAACTTGCCGATCTGGCGCGGGGGGAAATTGACAACGGCCACCACCTGGCGCCCAACCAGCGCCTCAGGTGTGTAATGGGCCGTGATCTGTGCCGATGATTTTTTGATGCCGATTTCAGGGCCGAAATCGATCTTCAGCTTGATGGCAGGCTTGCGGGCTTCGGGATAGGGCTCTGCCTCGACCACGGTGCCGATGCGGATATCCACCTTCAGAAAATCATCGAAGGAAATCTCCGGCTCCCGGTTCGATGACATGCCCTGCCCCCGTCAGCCTATGCGTTGCCGTGCGTCTCGAAGAGAACGCTGTTGAGCGCGTCCTGCGCGGTGCTGCCCGACCAGATAACGTACTGGAACGCCTGATAGTAGCACTCGCACGCCTCAAGCGCGCTGTTAAGCATGGTCTCGACCTGCTGGCCCGTTGGCTCCACTCCGCCCGACAGAACGAGCGCCTGACGGAACATGACGACATTTTCCCGCTCCCAGAGGTCGAAATGACCAAACAGCATCTGCTCATTGATGAGCGAAAGGAGCCGCATGACTTCCAGAGTCCGCTTGGCGGGTACCTTCAGATCAAAGGCACAGGCCACATGAAGTGCCTCGAACTCCTCCATCCAGGAGAAGGACACGTTGTAATCCGTCCATGTGCCGGCCACGGCAATGGCGATCTCGTCGTCGCCATTGCGCTCGAAGCTCCAGTCATTGGTGTTCGCGACATGCTCGATCACATCCACGGGATGCGCGTCACGGACCATGTCGAGTTCAAGAAGGCTCATTAATCTGCTTTCCCGTATCTGGAGGTGCCGCGACACCCCGCAAGAAATCCACGGCGGAACTGCTATTCCGCAAGACGTTTCAAACCTGAAACACAAAGTGGAGCGACAACGACAACGCATGGAACTAATGCGGGCCCGCCCCTGCCCGACTGCATGACCAGTTACGAATCACGCTGTAAATTCAGTGTATTGATGCAGAGTCGCGTGACCAGACCTTTTTTGCCGAAAGGCCGGTGTGTGTGTGGATAGAAACGCCGCGCGGCTCGGGGCGGCGCGGCGTAAGCGACTCTCCGACAAGGATTTTTCGACGCCATACACAGGCGACGGTAATAAAAAATTATTTTTTTGCGCGGGTGGATGGCGCCGGTTTCGAATCAGATTTTGCCGCTTTTGAGCCCCCGGCAGCGGCAAGCTCGGCTTCCAGCGCCTCGATGCGGGCGGTCAAGGCGGCGTTTTCCTCACGCGCTTTCAACGCCATTTCACGCACCATTTCGAACTCTTCGCGCTGAGGGACGTCCATCGAGTTGAGAATGCGTTCGGCCTGGGCCTGAAAGGCCGTCTCCACCTCGCGGCGCACGCCCTGCGCGGCACCTGCGGCATCGGTCATCAGCTTGGCGAACTCGTCGAAGATTCGGTTGCTTCCGTTGGTCATGGCTCGTTTCCCAGATTGAACCATTGACCTAGTGGGCGCTGCCCGCGAATGCAAGGCAAACCCGCCTTGACCTTGCCTCCATGCTTGGCAATACCTGCCGCGAACGAGTTTCACGCGCCGGGAGGCCCGATTGACCGATTACCTGATGATGCCCCTGGCCGCGCTGCCCTTTCCCGCCATCGATCCCGTGGCGTTGCAGCTGGGACCGCTTGCCATCCACTGGTACGGGCTTGGCTATGTGGTCGGCATTCTTCTTGGCTGGTGGTATGCGCGCCGACTGTTATCAAACGAGCGGCTCTGGGCCGGGGGAAAACCGGCGCTGACGATCACGGATCTCGACGACTTCGTGCTTTGGGCCGCGATCGGCATCGTCGCCGGCGGACGGATCGGCTATATCCTTTTCTACGACCTGCCGCGCTATCTCACGAACCCGTTCGACATCTTTGCGGTGTGGGAAGGCGGCATGTCGTTTCACGGCGGGCTTTTAGGCGTGACACTCGCCATGCTTTTCTTCGCAAGGAGACGCGGCATCAGCGCGTGGAGCCTGTTCGACACGGTTTCTGCCGTGGTGCCGATCGGCCTTGGCCTGGTGCGCGTGGCCAATTTCGTGAATTCGGAGCTTTGGGGGCGGGTGAGCGACGTGCCGTGGGCCTTTGTCTTTCCCAATGGCGGCCCTGAACCGCGCCATCCGAGCCAGCTTTATGAAGCAGCGCTGGAGGGGCTGGTGCTTTTCATCGTGCTGCGCCTTTTGACCCATAGGGGGCTGAAGTTGAAGATGCCGGGCTTCGTGGCTGGCGCCTTTGTGTGTGGCTATGGGCTGTCGCGGATCGTGGTGGAGTTTTTCCGCGAGCCTGATGCGCATATCGGTTATCTGGCAGGCGGGTGGCTGACCATGGGCATGGTGCTTTCCCTGCCGATGGTGCTTGCTGGCGTGTGGGCCATGTTCAGAGCGCGGACCGCAGCTTCATGAAAACGCTCAGGGATCGCATCAGGGCGCAGATTGAAACGGCGGGCCCAATGAGCATCGCCGACTACATGTCGCTTTGTCTGTTCGATCCGGAAGAGGGATACTACACGACACGCGAGCCCTTCGGTGCCGAGGGCGATTTCACGACGGCTCCGGAAATCAGCCAGATGTTCGGCGAATTGTGTGCGGTCTGGCTCTACACCGCATGGAAGGCGAGCGGTGCGCCGCAAATGCCCGTTGTTGCAGAGATCGGTCCCGGACGCGGCACGCTCATGAAGGACATGCTCAGAACCTGGACAAAGATCGACCCAGCGTTCAGAAAACAGGTTCGGCTGTTCATGATCGAGGCGAGCCCGCGGCTGAGCGACGTGCAACGCAGGACGCTTGACCTCTCCGACGGGGAAGCGACATGGATCGACGATATGGTGGCGCTGCCCGAAGGTCCGCTTTTCATCATCGGCAATGAGCTTTTCGACGCCATCCCCATCCGGCAATATGTGAAGACCGGTACAAGCTGGCGCGAACGCGTGGTTGGCCTCGACGGCAACGGGAAGTTCGCCTTCATGGCGGGAGCCGGTTCTGCAGACCCCGCGCTGCTGCCTCCGGGAGCAGAGAACGCGCCCGAAGGTGCGGTCGTAGAACTCGCACCGGCACGCAATGGCCTGATGGCCCGCATCGCCGAACGCATCGGCAGACAGGGGGGCGCGGGGCTCTTCATCGACTATGGCTATGCGACCCCTGCACCCGGCGACACGCTGCAGGCCATGCGTGGGCATGCATACCAGGATGCGTTGCTGGAACCGGGCAAGGCCGACCTGACGGCGCATGTGGATTTCTCCGCCTTGGCGCGCGCCGCACGGCAGGAAGGGCTTTCAACCGCGCTGATGACCCAGGGCGAATTTTTGCTCGGCCTCGGGCTTCTGGAGCGTGCCGGCCGTCTGGGTGCGGATAAGAACGCCACGGAGCAGCAGGCCATCCGCCGGGATGTGGAGCGGTTGGCAGGTCCAGACCAGATGGGAACGCTGTTCAAGGTGCTGGCCGTGACGCCATCCACAGTGACGGTTGCGCCATTCGTTTCGCCGCATTGACTTGATTTCGCGCCTGCCCCACCATCCCGCCGCTAGAGAACATCTGAAAAGGCGCCGCATGCTTGACACGACGAGGCCGGAACCCCTGCGGTCCCCGCTCCTGGACCGTGAGCGGGAGAAAGGTGTGAAGCATGGTTTCTTCACCCGCACGGGCGGCGTTTCGACGGGGCTCTATGAAGGGCTCAATGTGGGTTATGGCTCGGGCGACGACCGCGAGACGGTGACCGAGAACAGAAGGCGCGTGGCCGAGTGGCTGGGCGTTGACACCGATCACCTCCTGACCGTCCATCAGGTGCACTCCCCCCATGCGATCATCGTCGATGAACCCTTTGCAGGCGATCGGCCCGAGGCTGATGCACTGGTGACCAGCCGGCCGGGGCTGGCGCTTGGCGCACTTGCCGCAGATTGCGGCCCCGTTTTGTTTGCGGATGGCCAGGCACGCGTGATCGCTGCCGCCCATGCCGGCTGGAAAGGGGCGCTGACCGGCATTCTGGAGAACACCATCGCGGCCATGGAACTGCTGGGCGCGGCGCGGGAAAACATCACCGCCGTTCTGGGCCCCTCAATCAGCCAGAAAAACTACGAGGTCGGGCCGGAGTTCGTGGAGCGTTTCGTCAACCACAACCCGGCAAACCGGGACTGGTTTCTCCCATCGACCAGAGCGGGGCACGCGCTGTTCGACCTCAATGGCTATACGGTGGCGCGACTGACGGCAGCCGGTGTCAATGCCGCACAGACAGGCCACTGCACCTATGAAGACGAAGAGCATTTCTACTCCTATCGCCGCGCCACGCACCGCGGTGAAGGGGACTACGGACGCCAGATTTCAGCGATTGTCTTGGAGGACATTTGATGGCGCTGCATTTTGAACAGTCGGAATTCGATGCCCGGCGCGATCGGCTCGTCATCGAGATGGCGGAACGCAAGCTCGACGCCATGCTGCTTTTCGCACAGGAAAGCATGTACTGGCTCACCGGCTACGACACGTTCGGCTTCTGCTTCTTCCAGTGCCTTGTCGTGAAGGCCGACGGTTCGATGGTGCTTTTGACACGCTCGGCCGATCTGCGTCAGGCGCGCCACACCTCCACCATCGAAAACATTGTCCTGTGGACGGACAGGCACGACGCCAACCCCGCCGTCGACCTGCGCAATCTCCTGAACGAACTCGACCTGCTCGGCGCCCGGATCGGTGTCGAATACGACACGCATGGACTGACGGGACGCAACACACGTCTGCTCGACGAACAGTTGCAGACCTTCGGCAAGATCGAGGACGCCTCCGATCTTGTCAGCCGCCTGCGGCTGTTCAAGAGCGATGCGGAAATCAAGAAGGTGAAGCGCGCCGCAAAGCTCGGGGATGAGGCACTGGACGCGGCGCTGCCGCTGATCAAGCAGGGCGGCGACGAGGCTGCGATCCTTGCGGCCATGCAGGGTGCAGTGCTGGCCGGCGGTGGCGACTACCCGGCCAATGAATTCGTCATCGGTTCGGGCGAGGACGCCCTTCTGTGCCGCTACAAGGCGGGTCGGCGCAAACTCAACAAGAATGACCAGATCACGCTCGAATGGGCAGGTGTCTATCACCACTACCACGCGGCCATGATGCAGACAGTGCTGACAGGCAAGGTCTCCAAACGGCATCAGGAACTCTTCGAAGCCGCGCGTGATGCGCTGACCGCCGTGCAGAAAGCGATGACGCCGGGGAACACGTTCGGCGATGTGTTCGATGCCCATGCGCGGGTGATGGAAAGCCATGGTCTGACCAGGCACCGGCTGAATGCCTGCGGCTATTCGCTGGGCGCCCGGTTCTCGCCATCCTGGATGGATCCACAGATGTTTTATGCCGGCAATGCAGAGCCCATTGCTCCTGGCATGACGCTGTTCGCGCACATGATCATCATGGATTCCGACACGGGCAGCGCCATGTGTCTCGGCCGCACCTATCTCACGACAGAGAGTGCTCCCGAACCACTCTCACGCTACGGGCTGGACCTTATCACGCGGTGAAGGCAATATGCCGCACAGTTTTGAAAGCATGCAGGGGGACTGCGGTATTATCACGAAGCGCGCCATGGCGGGCATTCTGGTGTTGAGCACGGCCGCTCTGGCCGGCTGCAATACGGGGTCCATGCTCGATCTTGATTCCGGCCCGACAGCTGCCGGACCGTCCGCGGGAGCGCAGGTTCAGACCGCGCCCCCCATGGAAAACGCGCTTGCGCTGCAGACCGACACCACAAACCAGACGACGGCTGCACCGCTTCAGGCCGTCACCACCGGCGATCGCGTGCAGTTCGCGCCGGTGGTCGGCGCGACGACTGAAGCCGTACCGGCGCTCTCCAGACGCCTGGAAGCCCGTGCCCGCCAGAGCGGGATCTCGATCGTTCCGGAAAGCGGCAACCCCTCCATGGTGATGAAGGGCTATTTCTCGGCCATAGCCGACGGCGGAAAGACGACCGTGATCTACGTATGGGACGTGCTCGATCCGTCGGGCAATCGGCTACACCGTATTCAGGGTCAGCAGGCAGCCCCTGGAGGACAGGGCGACGGCTGGTCATCGGTTACGAATGCAACCATGGAAGCGGTCGCGGATTCCACGATCAGCCAGCTGTCCACATGGCTGGCACAGCGGCAGGGCTGATTTTTTGAGATTTCGCCGTGATTCTTTCCTCAGGCGCTTGCAATACAGTCTCACCCCGTTAAAAGCGCGGTCAAGCGTCAAGGCGTTCTCCGAGGACATTCCATGAAGCTCTTTGCGGGCAATTCCAACCGGGTTTTGGCAGAAGCCGTTTCCCGCTATCTCAACATTTCTCTTGGCAAAGCCACCGTGCGTCGGTTTGCGGATCAGGAGATTTTCGTCGAAATCCAGGAAAATGTGCGCGGCGAGGACGTTTTCGTTCTGCAGTCGACTGCCTACCCGGCCAACGATCACCTGATGGAACTTCTCATCATGATCGATGCCTTCCGGCGGTCCTCGGCCCGGCGCATTACCGCCGTGCTGCCCTATTTCGGCTATGCACGGCAGGACCGGCGAACATCCGGCCGCACCCCGATCTCGGCAAAGCTGGTGGCGAACCTCATCACCCAGGCAGGTGCCGACCGGGTTCTGACACTGGATCTTCATGCAGGTCAGATCCAGGGCTTCTTCGACATCCCGACCGACAACCTTTTCGCGGTGCCAGTGATGGCGCGCGACGTGAAAGCGAACTACACACTCTCCAACGTGATGGTTGTTTCGCCGGATGTCGGCGGCGTGGTACGCGCCCGCTCGCTGGCCAAACGCATCGACGCTCCGCTTGCCATCGTCGACAAGCGCCGGGACCGGCCAGGTGAATCCGAAGTGATGAATGTCATCGGCGACGTGAGCGGCAAGGACTGCCTGCTGATCGACGACATTGTCGATTCGGGCGGCACGCTGTGCAACGCGGCCGACGCGCTGCTCAAAAACGGCGCAACCAGCGTCACCGCCTATATCACGCATGGCGTGCTTTCGGGCGGCGCGGCAGCGCGCATCAGCGGCTCACGCCTGAAGGAACTTGTGATCACCGACTCCATCCAGCCGAGTTCTGCGGTGGAAGCGGCCGAAAACATTCGCACCATTACCATCGCTGATCTTATTGGCGAGGCGATTTCGCGTACGGCGACCGAAGAATCGGTTTCAAGCCTGTTCGACTGAGAAGAACAGGTTTCCAGACAAGAGAAAGCCGGCCCCGCGTGCCGGCTTTCCTTTTTTGCGGGGCTTTTCACTCACGCTGCGGCACGTTCCTGCGCAACTCCGACCCACGCCGCCAGGCTGTCGACAAAACCTGTCAAGAAGGCCCGTGTGTCTTCGTTGGGAATATCGTTGTTCTCATCGAACAGGCCCGGTTTCATCTGTAGATAGACTTCCGGACTGGTCATGAGGAAGGCTCCGAGGCTGACCATGATCGAGCGCAGATGGATCTGTGCCGCGATTGCTCCCATGGCACCCGGGCTGGCTCCGACAATCGCGGTCGGTTTTCCTGTCCAGCTGTTCTCCCCCCATGGGCGGGAGCCCCAATCGATGGCGTTCTTGAGAACTGCGGGAATGGAACGGTTGTGCTCCGGCGTGACGAACAGGACCCCATCGGCCGCAGCCACACGGTCTTTCAGATGTCGGGCGGAAGCCGGATAATCCAAAGCCTCGTCGTCATTGTACATCGGGAGTGTTGCCAGATCGAAATACTCGAATTCGAGGCGCCCTTCCGCCAGTTTTTCCAGCGCTTGTGCGAATTTGCGGTTGATCGAGTCTTTTCGATTGGAACCGACGAGAACCAGAATGTTTTTCATGCATATTTCCTCTGTCCATCCGGGTTAAAATTCCCGGTGGTATCCTTTGGTAACCAGACCTATATCTGAGAGGCGAAACCGGGAAACAAGAAGGCACCTTTATGAAACCGCGCCACGGCCATATTTCGGAAAGCTGCCGCCCGATCAGTGAGGTTCTTTCGCTGATTGGAGACAAGTGGACATCGCTGATAATCGAGCGGCTTCATGAAGAACCACTGCGTTTCAACGCTCTGAAGCGGCGGGTGCACGGTATTTCACAGAAGGTTCTGACCAGTTCCTTAAGGGCTCTGGAACGTGACGGTTTTCTGGAAAGGACGGTGTACCCCACCGTTCCACCCAGTGTTGAATACCGACTGACACCCTTTGGCCACGAGCTTGCCGAACCGCTTTCGGCTTTAAAACAGTTCGCGCTCGACAATGCCGACCGGATGGAGGCTGCACGCACCGCGTATGACGCCCGCAACGCCGAGGGCGGGACGAGCGGGCACCAACCACAGCCGATCCAGCCGGCGACCATGGCCTGAAAGGGCTTGCGCCCTTGCGCAGCACCCCTGCATCGGCTATAGACCCGCCGTCCGCGTAGACACCCTTGGAGGCAGCGCGGGCGGAAGTCCGTTTGATCCACCAGGCTTCTCAGGCAGTGCTGCCCGCACCGTCTGTTTTTCATTCGAACGGCTTTCACGTTTCCGGTGTTTCCGGAAGCGCTCCAAAACATGAAAGGATAGGCCATGAGCCATCAGAGCTACGAGCTGAAGGCCGAGGCGCGCGAACGGGTCGGTAAGGGGTCCGCCCGGGCTATTCGGCGCAACGGCAAGGTTCCCGCCGTTATTTACGGTGACAAGGATGCCCCGCTTTCCATCACGCTTCCCTACAAGGAAGTGTCCATGCAGATTTTCGGCGGCGGCTTTCTGACCACGATTGCCACGATCGACGTCGACGGCAAGAAGATCAAGGTCCTCCCGAAGGACTATCAGCTTGATCCCGTCCGCGATTTCGTCATGCATGTGGACTTCCTGCGCATCGGCAAGGGCACGGTCGTGACCGTGAACGTTCCGGTTCACTTCATCAACGAAGAAACCGCCCCCGGCATCAAGCGCGGCGGCGTTCTCAACGTTGTGCGCCACGAGGTCGAGTTCACCTGCCCGGCAACCGCGATCCCCGATTTCATCGAGGTTGATCTGGACGGCATGGAAATCGGCGATTCCGCCCATATTTCCGCTGTCAAGCTGCCCGAGGGCGTCGAGCCGACCATCACCGACCGTGACTTCACGATTGCAACCATTGCAGCCCCGGCCGGTCTCAAGTCCGAAGAGTCCGAGGCTCAAGAGGGTGAAGGCGAAGCCGACGGCGAAGAGAAGGAGGGCGAGGGCGAGGAGTAATCCTCCCCTTTCCTGCGAAACCTCATGCTGCTTATTGCAGGGCTCGGCAATCCCGGCCAGCAATACGAACGGCACCGGCACAATGTCGGTTTTATGGCGGCGGACGCGATTGCGCGCCGCCATAGTTTTTCGTCCTGGTCGAAGAAATTCAACGCGCTGGTGGCCGAGGGGCGCATCGGCGGCGAGAAGGTTCTGCTGATGAAACCGCAGACCTTCATGAACCTCTCCGGCCAGGCGATCGGTGAAGCCATGCGCTTCTACAAGATCGACCTTGAGGATCTGATCGTATTCTATGACGAACTGGACCTCGCCCCCGGCAAACTGCGCATCAAGACCGGTGGCGGATCGGGCGGTCATAACGGGATCAAGTCGATCGACGCCCATTGCGGCAAGGACTACCGCCGTGTGCGCATCGGCATCGGCCACCCCGGCGACAAGGCGCGTGTGAACGCGCACGTGCTGGGGGATTTTGCCAAAGCGGATCAGGAATGGCTCGAACCGTTGCTGGACGCGGCGGCAGACAACATCGCCATGCTCGCCGAAGGTGACGAAGCGGGTTTCATGAACCGTGTCAGCCTCGCGGTTAAGGGTACGGCTCCTGAGCCGGTGCAAAAGCGGGGTGGCAAACCCGCCAAACAACAAAGCCACATTCGTCAGGCGCGGCAGAAGGGCCCTTCCGCCCCTCTCCCCGAAGATGGCCCGATGGCGGCCATGCTCAAAAAACTCCTCGGCCAGAAGGAATAGGAAATGGGTTTCAAATGCGGCATCGTCGGTCTGCCCAATGTGGGAAAATCGACGCTCTTCAACGCGCTCACAAAGACCGCTGCGGCGCAGGCCGCGAACTATCCGTTCTGCACCATCGAGCCCAATACGGGCGAAGTGGCGGTGCCGGACCCGCGCCTGAAGAAGATTGCCGGCGTGACGGGCTCCAAGGAGGTCATCCCGACCCGCATTTCCTTTGTGGACATTGCCGGCCTCGTGCGCGGCGCCTCCAAGGGCGAAGGGCTGGGAAACCAGTTCCTGGCCAACATCCGCGAAGTGGATGCGATCGTGCATGTGCTGCGCTGCTTCGAGGATGACGACATCACCCATGTGGAGGGCCGCATCGACCCGGTGGCCGATGCCGAGACCGTCGAGACCGAGCTGATGCTTGCCGATCTGGAGAGCCTCGAACGCCGCACCTTGCAGATGCAGAAGCGTGCAACCGGAAAGGACAAGGAAGCCCAGACGCTTCTGCCGATGATGGAGCAGGCGCTGGCGCTGCTTCAGGACGGCAAGCCCGTGCGCATGCTTCTGGACGGCATCGCTGCGGAGGATCTGAAGATTCTGCGCGGCCTCAACCTGCTGACGTCCAAACCGGTACTCTATGTGTGCAACGTGGCCGAAGGGGATGCAGCTGAAGGCAATGCGCAGAGCAAACGCGTTGAGGAGATGGCGAAGGCCCAGGGCGCAGGAACGGTGGTGATTTCGGCTGCCATCGAAGCGGAGGTGGCGCAGCTTTCCGATGAGGAGGCGGTCGAATATCTGGAGGCCATGGGACTGGAAGAGCCCGGTCTCGATCGGCTGATCCGTGCTGGCTACGAACTGCTCGACCTCATCACCTTCTTCACCTCCGGCCCGAAGGAGACGCGCGCCTGGACTGTTCAGAAAGGCGCCAAGGCGCCACAGGCAGCGGGCGTGATCCACACCGACTTCGAGCGCGGCTTCATCCGCGCACAGACCATCGCCTACGATGATTTCGTCACGCTCGGCGGTGAAGTGGCCGCGCGCGATGCAGGCAAGGCGCGTGACGAAGGCAAGGAATATGTGGTGGCGGATGGCGACGTGATGCTGTTCAAGTTCAACACCTGAACCATAGGGCGGGCGATCCGCTTGCGAAGCGGGATCAATGCGAATATCAGTTCAAGAATGAACGACTTTTCCAAAACCGCTGCGGCCCGGCTGGCCTTCGAGGATTTCACGCCGGGCCTCTCGTTTCCACTTGGTCCAAAGACCGTCACGGCTGAAGAGATTGTCGCCTTCGCCGAACAGTTCGATCCGCAGCCCATGCATCTGGACGCGGAGGCCGGTGCGACCAGCCTGCTTGGGGGGCTCGCGGCTTCCGGCTGGCACAGCTGCGCGATGATGATGCGCATGATGTATGATTCCTGGCTTGCCAACTCTACCTCGCAGGGATCGCCGGGCATAACGTCGAACAGATGGAAACGCCCGGTCCTGGAAGGCGACGTCCTGAGCGGCAGCAGCACGGTTCTGACAGCCCGGCGCCTTCGCTCTCGTCCCCAGATCGGTCTTGTGGAGTTCCGCCACGTCCTCGCCAATCAAAGAGGCGAGACGGTGCTTGAAACAGAAAACCCGATCATGTTCCGTCTACGCGAGCAGGGAACGCAATCATGACGCTTGACGAGTTTCTTCGCCTGGGCCGCACGGTCACACTCGCCAGCCATCATCTCACCGCCGATGAGATCAAGACATTTGCGCGCGCCTACGATCCGCAGCCCTTTCACCTCGATGAGGAGGCCGCGAAGAACTCGGTGTTCGGACGCCTTTGCGCTTCGGGATGGCACACAGCAGCGCTGTGGATGCGCTACAATGTTCGTCCCCAAAACCCCGACGCTCTGTATCAGTGGACAGGGGAAGGCCCGGCACCGGAATTCGGACCATCTCCGGGCTATTCCGATCTGAAATGGCGAAAACCCGCCTTTGCCGACGAGACCCTGACATTCACCCGCGAAATGACCGGGTATCGTCCCCTCACCTCACGCCCCGGCTGGGTGGTCGCTTCGCTGAACGCAGCAGCTCTCAACGCCCAAGGTGAAGCAATCATGACACTGACAAATGCCGTGCTGGTCAAGGCGCCCTGACACCGCAAGGTCGCCGGCACGCAAGCGCGCCGGCAGTCTCCGGCATCCACCTTGCCGGTGCCTCAGAAGGCCAGAGACAGGCTGAACTGAACGCTGCCCTGCCTTGCATTGCGGCGGTACGCCCCCTTGTAGCCAAGCCTGGCGGTAAGGGCCGGTCCGCGCATTGCTGAATGAGAGATTGGCACCGAGGCCCAATACATCGCGTCCCATGTCACCAGTACGCGCCTCCATTGGCCGTTCGAGAAGAGCCGCATCCACCGCAGGTGCCCGGTCTCCCAGAACCCGTGCATAGGAGATTTCGACCTCAGGGGTGAATGTCCACCCGCCGCTGGCGAAAGAACCCGACAGACGCAGCCCAGGGCCAGCCGTGGCCGTGGTCAGGCCTGCGCGCTTGACCGTGTAGGCGAGAACATCAACATCGCTCTCTTGAAACCCCTTCAATTTCTGGCTGCTCGCCGAGAAACGTCCGAACAGGGAAATCTGCGCGAGCTCTGTTTCAAAACTGCGACCGGCTTCAAGACGGGTGAATATACCGAGCCCATTCGTGCGGGACCCGGCTTGATGATTCTCGAATTCCATGACTGTCCCCGACAGCCCCGGGATGGACCGCCGCGTGTGTTTCTGTCTCAGATATCCGGCCCCGGTGGCGCCCCTGGCGTACCATCGTCCGCTTGACCAGCCGGCATAGCCCAAGCCAAACAGGCCATCGTTGCGTGCGGTATTTGCGGTGCCCGTTTCGCGCGTGGTGCCACGTGCAAGGGCAAGGCCAATTCCGGCGGTCAGCCCCTGTTGATCGAGAAGATCGAGACCGGCTGCAAGGGCACGGCTTTGCGAACGGGTCTTTCCGGAGCTCCCGGCATCGGACCGGGCTCGTGCAAAATTTCCCGCCGCCCACATTGCCCTTATGCGCGATGAGCGAGAGCGTGGCCGGAAGGGTAGTCCTGAGACCTGCTCGATAGAAAGCAGTCTTGTCTGCGCCGCGCCTGCAAAGATTGAGCGACCGGAGGGCGAAATGGTGTCGACCACATTGCCGAGATCGAGCCTGCCCCAGCCGAAAACGGGATCGACGCCTGGCGCTCCTGCATCGACAGCCGTCCTCAGAAGCAATTTGCGAACATCACCAATCGGGGCATCGGGAAAGATCTCACGCGTGACGGCGAGCGCGCCCGCAACCAGCGGCGCGGAGAAGGATGTGCCTGCCGCGAGATAGTAACCGCCGGAGGCACTGGGCAGAAGAAAGTACTCTTCCTTGAAGCTGCCATCAGCAGCCCCCCTGTCTCCACCCGGCGCAGCGATGCACCAGTTTGCCGCGACACCGCAATCCTGTGAGTATGACGCCAGCTGATCATCGGAACGGGATGCGACAACGGCGAGCCAGCCACGTTCGAGCTCGGGATAAAAATAGGGCATACCGGATATAAAGTCCGGTTCGGAATGTCGGTCGTTGCCTGCAGACACCACCGTCAAAATTCCATCATCGACACCGCGTCGCGCAGCCGCCAGCATGTCTTCGGTTATGACGTCGGCCTCGCCCTGCGTGAGGTGCGCGGTTGGAATACCCACACCGCTGGACAAGTTCATGATCTCTCCACCGACGGCAGCCAGATACGCATAGGCTTGCACAAGGGCTTCGTCCAGGCCCCGATATCTCGCCGTCATCGATGGGCGTGACAAGTGCATCATAGGCGACACCATGCATTCCAAACTGATCACGGTTTGCCACCGCAACCGCAGCGACACCTGTTCCATGACCATTCTTGCCCACAGTATCGCCCGTCACCGCCCCCCCGGAATCCACGTCGAGCGAATAGCCGCTCAAACGTCCGCGAAACTCACGATGCCGGTGTTGCAAACCACTGTCGAGAATGCCGATATTGACACCCTTGCCGGTAAAGCCGGCGTCATAGGCCCGGTGCGCGTTGACCGTCCCCAGCCACCAGCCCATCTGGGTTTCCCAATCACCGCGAATTATGTCACGCGCCGAGTTGGCACTCTGCGCGAAAGCCTGATTATGAAATGCATAGAAAACGACAAAAAGGGCTGCCACGGCAGCCCCCGAAGTTAAACGAAACAAAAATACACCTGTTTAAAAATTTATACATAAAAACACTTACAAAGATCAAATAATTATAAATATAAAAACACAATAATATCAATGATCTTCAAATGAGATCAGAGTATGTACATTAACACCAAGCGTTTCAAGTTTTTTCCGTCCACCGAGATCCGGTAGATCTATGACAAAGCAGGCCGCAACGATTTCGGCCCCCATTTGGCCGAGCAGCTTTACCGCTGCTTCTGCCGTGCCGCCCGTGGCGATTAGATCGTCCACCAGGATCACCTTCTGGCCGGGCGCAACCGCATCCGTGTGCATCTCCATCTCATCGATGCCGTATTCGAGGCTGTAGGCGACGCGCACCGTATCGTGCGGCAGTTTTCCTTTCTTGCGGATCGGAACAAAGCCGGAGGAAAGCTGGTGTGCAATTGCTCCCCCCAGAATGAAGCCGCGCGCCTCGATACCCGCAACCCTGTCGACCTTCGAACCGGCATAGGGATGGACAAGTTCATCCACTGCGCGGCGAAATGCCCGCGCATTGCCAAGAAGCGTCGTGATGTCGCGAAACAATATGCCCGGCTTTGGATAGTCGGGGATGGTACGGATCGCGGAAAGAAGCGTGTCTTGAAGTGTCTGAGATGCTGCCATGTGCCCTGCCCCGGTTCTCCTGTCTTTTGCCGTGTTACGGCGCAAAAGAAAAGGGCGCTCGCGGCGCCCTTCGAAATTTCCCTGTGGTCGGCGCCTTAATGGACGTCCGACCAGATCTTGCGTTTGGTGAGATAGACAAGGCCACCAAACAGAACCAGGAAGATCATCACAACGAAACCCGTTGATTTGCGCGCTTCCAGATGCGGCTCCGCAGCCCACATCAGAAATGCCGACACGTCACGGGAATACTGGTCCACCGTTTCGGGCGCACCATCATCATAGGACACGATCCCGTCCGACAGCGGCGGCGCCATCGCCAGCGAAGCCGACGAGATGAAGTAGGGGTTGTAATAGGTCCCTTCCGGAACGTCGTGTCCGTGGGAATCTTCCTCGTACCCTGTCAGAAGCGCATGAATGTAGTCCGGACCAGCTTCGGCATACTGCGTGAAGATGTCGAAGACGAAGGTCGGGAAACCACGCTCTACCGCGCGTGCCTTCGCAATCAGCGAGAAGTCCGGCGGAACCGCGCCATTGTTGGAGGCTGCCGCCTGCTGTGGGTTGGCAAACGGCGACGGGAACCGATCGGACGGCTTTGCCGCGCGCATGAACATGTCACCGGAATCATCCGGGCCGTCCTCCACCTCGTATTCAGCGGCAATCGCACGCACCTGGGCGTCGGAGTAGCCGAGATCCTCGAGATTGCGGAACGCAACCAGATTCAGGGAGTGACAGGCCGCACAGACCTCGCGATAGACCTTGAAGCCACGCTGCAGCTGCCCCTTGTCATAGGTGCCGAAGGGGCCGGCAAACGACCAGTCCTGCTCAACAGGCTTCTTGATCGGATACTCGGCGGCACTGGCAGCGGTCGTGGCGGCCGCCAGACCGAAGCCGAGCGCGGCCAATCCGTTGAGGATGCTTTTCATTGCGAAAATCCCTTTGCGCATTCTCTCGCTCAGCCCTTTGCCTGTTCGGTGGCCGGCGCACCGGCGGACTTCTTCTCCAGCACCGCTTCCGTGATGGAATTGGGCAGACGGCGGGGCGTCTCGACCAGACCGAGAACCGGCATGATGACGATGAAGAAGGCGAAGTAGTAGAGCGTCGCCCCCTGGGCCATCGCCACATAGATGCCTTCTGCCGGACGCGAGCCGAGCCAGCCAAGGAAGATGGCATTGACGACGAAGAGCCAGAAGAACAGCTTGAACCACGGACGGTAGACTGCGGAACGAACCTTGGACGTATCGAGCCATGGCACGACGAAGAGCACGGCAATGGCTCCGAACATGGCCAGAACGCCACCGAGCTTGGAGTCGATCGGCCCGATGTTGAAGGTGATGGCACGCAGGATCGCGTAGAACGGCAGGAAGTACCATTCGGGAACGATGTGCGCCGGCGTCTTCAGCGCGTCAGCCTCGATGTAGTTGTCGGCGTGACCAAGGTAGTTGGGGATGTAGAAGACGAAATAGGCGAACAGGGCCAGGAACACGACCATTGCGAAGGCGTCCTTGACGGTCGCATAGGGCGTGAAGGCCACGGTGTCGGTCTTCTGCTTCACTTCGATGCCGGTCGGGTTTGTCTGACCGGTGACATGCAGTGCCCAGACGTGGAGCACAACGACGCCAGCGATCATGAAGGGCAGCAGGTAGTGCAGTGAGAAGAAGCGGTTCAGCGTCGGATTGTCGACCGCGAAGCCGCCGAGCAGAAGCTGCTGGATCCACTCACCCACCAAAGGTATGGCGGTGAAGAAGCCGGTGATGACCGTCGCTCCCCAGAAGCTCATCTGGCCCCACGGAAGCACATACCCCATGAAGGCGGTTGCCATCATCAAGAGGTAGATGATGCAGCCCAGAATCCAGAGCATCTCACGGGGCGCCTTGTAGGAACCGTAGTAGAGACCGCGGAAAATATGCACATAGACGGCGATGAAGAACATCGACGCGCCATTGGAGTGCAGATAGCGGATCAGCCAACCGGAGTTGACGTCGCGCATGATCTTTTCAACCGACGTGAAGGCAACCTCGGTGTTGGCCGCGTAATGCATGGCCAGCACGATGCCGGTCACGATCTGCGCCACCAGCATCAGCGACAGGATGCCACCGAACGTGTAGGCGTAGTTGAGATTGCGTGGCACGGGATAGGCCACGAAAGAATCATAGACCAGACGCGGAAGCGGCAAACGCGCATCCATCCAGCGGCCAAGGCCGCTCTTGGGCGTATAGGTCGAATGTCCAGCGCTCATAGAAAATCCCCTCTCGCCGAGCCTTAGCCGACCTGAATGACGGTGTCGGACACAAATTCAAACGTCGGAACCTCGAGGTTCGTCGGTGCCGGGCCTTTGCGGATACGGCCGGCAGTATCGTAGTGCGAGCCATGGCATGGGCAGAACCAGCCGCCGAAATCACCTGCCTGACCAAGCGGAACGCAGCCAAGATGGGTGCAGACACCGACCATCACCAGCCAGTTTTCCTTGCCCTCGCCGGCAGAACGGTCGAGGTCGGTGGCGGGCGCATCCCCGGCGATGTTGGCGTTGCGCGCCACGGGATCCTTCAGATCCTCCAGTGCGACAGCCCGCGCCTCCTCGACTTCCTTTTCCGTACGGTTGCGGATGAACACAGGACGGCCGCGCCATTTGACGGTCAGCGACATGCCAGGTTCAACGCCGGAGACGTCGACCTGGATTGAGGCCAGAGCGCGGGTGGAGGCATCGGGCCGCATCTGGTCGATGAACGGCCATGCCACACCAGCCGCACCGACGGCACCGGCAACGCCTGTGGCGACGTAAAGAAAATCACGCCTTGTATGTTCGGTCGAATCGGTAGCGCTCACGGGACTGCGATCCTTTCACCTTGAGTCGGCCGGTCGGGACGCCTCATTGCACTTTGAACCCAAGCAATCCCTGCATGCGACATGGCTTGCCCGGTTCTACCCCCGGCATTTTTCGATGGTTTCTATGCGCCGCGCATGAACTTGTCCAGACGCGGGCGGCCCTGCAGGGCAGATTGTCGCAAGGAAATATACAGCGAATAAAGATGACTTAAAAAGTCCTGTTTTTCAATACGGATGCCCTGTTCCCGTTCTGCACCACGATCAACCCGGTGCGACCGCCTCGACGGTGAAGATGGACGCGCCTTCCTCGGCTGCATCATCTGCACGGTAGTCGCCAAAAACGCGGACCTTGCCGAAACCAACGGAGCGCAGGGCCAGTTCGAATTCCAGAAGCCCCCACAGACGCAGGTGGAAAAACTGCAGTTCGCTGGCCAGAAGGCGCCCTGCACGCCAATGCTCATAGCGAAGCTGCGAGAGTGTTGTCTGACGCTGAAAACTGGTCTCGACGCGACTTTCCACCAGTGTGAGGATGTCCTCACCCGTGCGCCACTGACGGGCCGGAGTGACTGTTTCGCCGAGACACGCCAGCGCATCGAGGTCGAGGATCAGCCGGCCGCCGGGCAAAAGTGCATCCAGAAAGCGTTTCAGCACCGCCAGTGCCTGCACGGGCTCGGTTATCAACTGAAAAGAACCGGTGGGGATTATGATGGCACCGAAGCGCGTGCCGTATTCGAAACTGTCAAAGCGGGCTATGTCGACGGGTGACGGCAGGCCGCGCGCCTCGCACTCGCGGCGGCAATGGGCAACCATGTCTTCAGAAGCATCGAAGCCGCGTATATCGATCCCTGCTTCCAAAAGCGGGATGAGAACGCGCCCATTGCCCGCGGCAGGCTCGAGGACCGGTTCGCGACAGCCCGAAAGGCGCTCACGGTAAAACTCGATATCGCCAAAGGAGCGACCGATGGGCTTGTCGAGGTGGTAGACCCATGAAGCGAGGGTGCCGTAGGTGTTTTCCATGACGCGCTCTTCCGCTTTGCCAATGCTGGCACGCCCGTGGCACCTCCCGCAACGGTTGCAAACCGGCCAGAGCCGGTCTTTCACGAGGCCACGGACAGAAAATCCCGCGCTCAGCGCGCGCCGAGGCGCGCCAGAACCCTTGGGGGTATGGCAAGATCGGCAATCACATCGTCATGCCTGCGCAGACCGCAAAGTTCACGCTGGATAAAGTAGTGGTGCACCGCATCGGCCGCCAGATGGAGGCAGCGCCGAGCCTCCTGCCCGCCTTTGGCATCAATTTCTGCAAGGCGCTTGAGCGCCACTTCCGCCCGGCGTCCGGCATGGCCGAGCGACGAGGGCCCTGTTCGGCCACGATCTCGGTATGCAGCACGGTGTCACCGCTGACGGGGTGGGCCACGAGGCCGGTTGCGGAGGCAGGGAGCTTTAACATGGCAGCAACCGCTTCTGTCTCGCTCGACAATCGGAACGTCTACCGAATATCGTGCCGCGACTTACAATCATGTTCAACCTGGAGCACGGAACAGGAGGCTGGCAACCATGCGCCCCTGAAGACGGCACGCCGCACGCCTACGGCCACTTCACCTCGGGCGGAAGGCTGGACAGGATGGAATTGACATTGCCACCGGTCTTGAGACCGAAGATCGTCCCCCGGTCGTAAAGCAGGTTGAACTCCACATAGCGGCCGCGCCGCACCAGTTGCTCCTCGCGGTCGGCTTCGGTCCAGTTGGTGTTGAAGTTCTTGCGCACCAGATGCGGATAGACGACCGTGAAGGCCCGCCCCACATCGCGCGTGAAATCGAAGTCGGCCTGCCAGCCGCCTTTCTCTTCCGGCGAGTGCAGCCAGTCATAGAAGATGCCGCCAATGCCGCGTGGCTCGTCGCGATGCGGCAGATAGAAATACTCATCGCACCAGGTCTTGTATTTCTCATAGTCAACGATGGCCGCATGGCGATCGCAGACAAAACGCATGGCCTTGTGAAAGGCTTCCGTATCCAGGTCTTCCTGCGTGCGTCGACGATCCAGCACCGGCGTCAGATCGGCCCCGCCCCCAAACCACTGGCTGGTGGTGACCACCATGCGGGTGTTCATGTGAACGGCAGGTACATGCGGGTTTTGCGGATGGGCAATCAGCGAGATGCCGGACGCCCAGAAGCGCGGATCCTCCTCCGCGCCGGGTATCTGCTTTCGGAACTCGGGCGAAAACTCGCCAAAAACGGTGGAAACATGGACCCCCACCTTCTCGAACACCCTGCCATGCATGACCGACATGACGCCGCCGCCACCCTCGCCGCCGTCACGCTCCCATGGTGTGCGTTCAAAACGGCCGGGGGTTCGCGACGACAGTGGCCCGGTCAACTCATCCTCGATGTTCTCGAAGGTCGCGCAGAGCCGGTCACGCAGTTCCTCAAACCAGGCACGCGCGTTCGCTTTCTTGTCCTCGATATCGTCCGGCAGGCCGGCTGGGAGTTCTGGTCTTTCCATCTTCGTTCCTCTCGCCCGATCCTACGCGATGGCGCGACAGGCGGACAGTCCTACAAATGACTCGCAATTTTCACTTGCGTTGCCTAATCTTCTTATCCATCGGGTCAAGGAGTTCTTTCGTGCGTGTGCCCGCAAAACCACCTCTGGAGGGGCTGAAGCGCAGTCTCGACAAACATCGTGCAAGGACGGGCCGCCTGCCCCGCGATGGTTTTTTGCGGGAGAGTTTTGCCCTGCCCCGCGCTCAGGCGCGCGAAAAAGCCAGAGAATGGCTGGAACGCTGGCCCAAACAGGCCTACTGGACGGAAATCGAGAGCTGGTGCGAGCGGCCCGGCGATGTGATCGAGTTCACCATGCGCCGATTACCAACGGCGGATTAGGGCGCACGAATGCCCTGTTTCATCGAGCCCGACTGAAAGGGCTCGAAAACGTCTGGACATTTCTTCTGCGAATGAAGCAAGTCTTTCCGCGAATGCAGCAAGGCATGTGACGCCGGTCGAAAACGGCGCACGGTGCGGGCTATCCCAGCTGTCTCAGCGCCTCGCCGGCAGCGATGGCTGCACTCATGGCGAGGTTGAGGCTTCGGGCGCCCTGCTGCATCGGAATGACAAGACGCGCATCCGCGGCATGATGCACATTGTCCGGGACGCCGACGGTTTCCCGTCCGAAAAGCAGGATGTCGCCTTTCGAATAACCAAATTCCGTGTAGCGCGCTTCTGCCCTGGTGGTGAAAAGAAGGAGGCGGCGCCCCTCGCCCTTCCGCCAGCGCTCGAACACCTCCCAGGATGAATGACGAATGAGCGCAGCCCGCTCGATATAGTCCATTCCCGCCCGTTTGAGATTGCGGTCCGACAGGTCGAAACCGGCCGGCTCGATCAGGTCGACCGTGAATCCGAGGCACGCGGCGAGGCGGAGTATGGCCCCGGTGTTTCCGGGAATGTCAGGCTGGTAGAGCGCGATACGCAATTTGCTGTGTCTCTCGACATGGCTGGCTGTTGCATTCCGGTTACACTGTTTCAGAGGAAAACAAAATGGGACATGAAGAGATGGCGGGTTATGCAACCGTGAGCGTAACTCCACCATCTTCAACGCGAACCGCTTGAGACAAGCATGACCACGCCTCGACGTTGCATCATCTGGCTCCGCACCATCGGCCGGAAGGCCTGACGGCGGACACGGTTCGGAACGCTTCTTCTGACTTCCGACAGCGACGCGTCACAGGCTGGAGGCGTGGGCGCTGACGATCGGCGCCACGACAATGGCCGCGCTGTCCCGGAACAATGCGGGGCCATCGCGACCAGTTGTCCGACGTGGACAAGAGATTGCCGACAGGTGAGCGCCAGGAGGGGTGGGCCAGGCTGTGGAGACTGTTCCAGTGACTGGTTTTCTCACGGCTTCAAAGATATTCCTCCGCCTCCCCTGGCCCATCGCAGAGCAGGAGGCCTGCCGGCCTCCCCACAACCTGTGATGGGCATTCCACACACAAAGGCACTGGCCAAACACGGCCGCTGCGGTTATAAATCAGCTCCTTTCAACGAAAACCGCTGGAGGCGGCAATGGACATCACGATGTTTATCTCCTTCGCCGGCCTGCGCCCGTGGATCACGGAAACGCACAAGGCCTGACGGCGGGTTTCGTTCTTTCGCTTTTTCACCACAGTCAAAGCAGCGCGCGAGCGAATCCGCCGACCGTTTCATCCGGTTGACACAATGGATTTGCATCATGACTGCACGCATTCACAAAGGGGACATCGCGCCCCACAAGAACAGTCTCGCGAAAACCGATCCGGCCATCTGCGCACTCAGGCGCGGAAACAACATCGCTCCTGTCGCCTCCCTTTCAGGAGCATTCAGGGCCGCACTCGGCAAGCCCGCGGTCCCGCCACATGATAAACCCCTTTCAACGGGCAGTAGCGGGCACCCCCCTCCGCTGAGTACGGGTCCCTTGACGGGGCCGGGCACAACGCGAACGAACGTCCCGGCGGTATCCGTACCGCGCAAGGGCCACAGATAGCCGAGCAACCGGCAAGCATCGCTTTTCCGCCAGCTGCCGCCCGCGGAAAAGCTTCTTAAACACAGACCACCATCCCGCGAACGTGAATCAACAACTCACGTTCGCGGTGTCCAGAATGAAAGACGCCTGAGACGATGTTTCAATGGTTTGAACAAAGGCTTGAGCCTTTTCCGCACGAGGAGCCGCAGGAGCCGCCCCGCACATTCTTCGCCTTCTGCATTCATTTCACGAAGGGGGCATGGCCCTATGTCCTGCTGGGAACATTTCTTGTGGCGGCCATCGCAATCGCGGAGGTCTGGATGTTCGCCTTTCTGGGCGACATCGTCGACTGGCTGTCGAATCGCGACCGGGCCACATTCCTGGACGAAGAAGGGCTAAAGCTCATCGCCATGGCGGGATTCATTCTTGTGATCCTGCCTGGGCTGATCCTGCTTACCGGACTCAACAACCATCAGATCCTGATGGGCAATTATCCGATGAGAATCCGCTGGCAGGTGCATCGCTACCTGCTGAAGCAGTCCATGAGTTTCTATCAGGATGAATTCGCCGGCCGCATCGCCACCAAACTGATGCAGACCGCGCTGGCGGTGCGCGAGTGCGTGGTGAAGACCTTCGACGTGTTCAACTACGTCGTGATCTACTTTGTCGGAATCCTGTTCCTGACCGCCTCCGCCGACTGGCGCCTGTCTCTGCCGATCATTTTCTGGCTCGGCGGATACCTTGCACTGATGGTCTATTTCATCCCGCGTCTTGGCAAGGTGGCGCAGAAGCAGGCCGATGCACGCTCGATCATGACCGGGCGTGTGGTGGACAGTTACACAAACATCCAGACGGTGAAGCTGTTCTCGCACGCGCAGCGTGAAGCCGGCTTCGCACGGGAAGGGATGAACGGCTTTCTGCAGACGGTCTACACCCAGTTCCGCTATGTCACCGGCCTTTACGGGCTGCTCTATCTCCTGAACTCGGCCTGCCTTGTCGCCGTGGGCTATCTCTCGATCACGCTTTGGATCGGAGGCGAGATATCGGTTGGCGCCGTAGCGGTCGCCATCGGGCTGGTACTCAGGCTCTGGAACATGTCGCAGTGGATCATGTGGGAGCTGACGGCCCTGTTCGAGAATGTCGGCACGGTTCAGGATGGTATCGGTTCGATTTCGATGCCCAGAACCGTGGACGACAGGCCCGGCGCGAAAGCGCTTGCCGTACCGGAGGGTCGGATCGAATTCGAAAACATCGGCTTTCACTACGGCAAGAAGGGCGGTGTGATCGAGGATCTCTCGCTATCGGTAAAACCTGGCGAGAAAGTTGGTCTGGTGGGGCGTTCAGGTGCCGGCAAATCCACACTCGTCAACCTGCTGCTGCGCTTTTATGACCTGGAGCGCGGACGCATCCTGATCGATGGGCAGGACATCGCGACGGTTACGCAGGATTCGCTGCGGGCCGAGATCGGAATGGTGACGCAGGACACCTCCCTGCTGCATCGTTCCGTGCGTGACAACATTCTCTATGGCCGTCCCGACGCAACCGAAGAAATGATGCTGGAGGCGGCACGCCGTGCCGAAGCGATGGGATTCATCGACGGCTTGACCGACCCGAAAGGCCGAAAGGGGTTCGACGCCCATGTGGGCGAGCGGGGTGTGAAACTCTCCGGGGGCCAGCGTCAGCGCATTGCCATCGCCCGCGTCATGCTGAAAGGTGCCCCAATCCTCATTCTCGATGAGGCGACATCGGCACTTGATTCCGAGGTGGAGGCGGCCATTCAGGAAAACCTCTACCGCCTTATGGAGGGCAAGACGGTGATTGCCATTGCGCACCGGCTTTCAACCATCGCTGCGATGGACCGCCTTGTCGTCATGGACAAGGGCCGCATCGTCGAAGAAGGCACGCATGAGGAACTGGTGGCCGCCGGCGGCCTCTATGCAAGCCTGTGGCAGCGCCAGTCCGGTGGATTTCTCGATCTGGAATCAAGCGAGGCGGCGGAATGAGCGTAGACGAGAAAAGCAAGGAACCGCCCAGGTCCGAAAGCTGGTGGCGCAGCGTCGAAGGGGTTATCGATCCCTTTGGCGACACCGGGCGTTCCGTGCTGCCGGTCAAGGCGCATGAGTTCATCCTGTTTTTTGCGAGGCAGGCGAAATGGCCCTTTGTGCTGCTTCTGATCGCCGGTGGCCTGATGGGCGCCGTCGATGCCGGGCTCTACTGGGCGCTTGGCTGGCTGATCGATCTTCTGGACTCGTCTTCGCCACAGACACTGCTTGCCAACCATTGGGAGAAGCTTGCAGGCTTCCTTGCGCTTCTTCTCGTGATCCGCGCTGTGGTGATCATCGGCAACACGATCCTTGAAGAACAGGTGATCGCACCCGCCTTTTACCAGCGTGTGCGCTGGCAGGCATTTCGACGGGTGATCGAGCAGCCCTACGAGTTCTACCAGAACGACTTTGCAGGCCGCATCGCGACCAAGATTCTGCAGGGTGGCGAGGCCACGGGCGATTTCATCATCAATGTGCTGCAGACCATGTGGAGCTTCCTCACCTTCGTGGTGCTGGCTGCCTCCATCCTGACCGTGCTCGACCCGCTCATGGGGCTGGTGGTCCTGCTTTGGCTTGTGACCTATGTGGCGATCGCACGCTACCTGCTGCCCCCACTGCGGCGTGCAGGACGCCGCACTGCCGACCAGCGCTCGATCCTCAACGGGCGCATGGTCGACGCTTTTACAAACATCCTCGCGGTCAAGCTGTTCGACAGCGGCCAGCGTGAGCATTCCTATGTGCGCGAGGGCATGGCGCATTTCCTGAGTGCGGTGCAAAAACTGACGCGCGCCATCACCCGGGTGCGCGTCACGGTTGCCATCGTCAACGGTTTCATGATGGCCGCAATCTTCGTTCTTGCCGTATCACGCTGGCTGGACAGCGCCATTACCACCGGCGAGATCGCGGCCGCGATGGGGCTTGTCTTCCGACTCAACCAGATGTCGGGCTGGATGATGTTCAACATCAACGGGCTGATCCGCAATTACGCGACCGTGCAGGATTCCACCACCGTGGTTTCGGTGGAGCCAGCCATCCGCGACGCAGAAGATGCAGCGGACATGGCGCGTGCGAAAGGCGACATCCGCTTCGACAACGTCACGTTCAATTATGGCAAGGAAAGCGGTATCATCGAGG
Organism: Nitratireductor sp. GISD-1A_MAKvit; assembly: GCF_040819555.1. Lineage (GTDB taxonomy): Bacteria > Pseudomonadota > Alphaproteobacteria > Rhizobiales > Rhizobiaceae > Nitratireductor. The sequence goes on along the minus strand of NZ_CP161920.1, from coordinate 1,547,035 downwards.
GGCTTGACCTCCACATCAAGCCGGGCGAGCGGGTCGCGCTGGTCGGACCTTCGGGGGCCGGCAAGACCACGATCATAAACCTGATGCTGAGGCTTTTCGAGGCCGAGCACGGGAAGATCCTGGTTGATGGTCAGGACATAACCCGGGTGACCCAGACATCGCTGCGCAGCCAGTTCGGCGTGGTGAGCCAGGAGCCGATGCTCATGCATCGCTCGATCCGCGAAAACATTGCCTATGGCCGGGGCAAGGCCAGCGAAGAGGACATCATTGCCGCGGCGAGACGTGCCTCGGCTCACGAGTTCATCCTCGACGTGTCGGACCCGAAGGGGCCGCACCGGCTATGACGCGGTGGTGGGCGAGCGCGGCGTCAAGCTTTCGGGAGGCCAGCGCCAGCGCATCGCCATTGCGCGCATGATGCTCAAGAACGCCCCGATCCTCATTCTCGACGAGGCAACCTCTGCGCTCGATTCAGAGATCGAAGCCGTGATCCAGGAAAATCTCGAGCGTCTGATGGAGAACAAGACGGTGATCGCCGTTGCGCATCGCCTCTCCACCATTGCAGCACTCGACCGGATCATCGTGCTGGATCGGGGGCGCATTGTGGAGGAAGGCTCCCATGCGGCGCTGGTTGAACGGGACGGGCTTTACGCCCAGCTCTGGAAGCGCCAGTCCGGCGGTTTTCTTGGCGGGAGGATGGCGGCCGAGTAGCGCCGAAACGAACCGGCGCCGAGGCGGGAAACCGGGCCGCGATGCCGCTGTTTTCGCGCCCCGGATCACGCAGTGGCAGGTCGGCCAGCTGCTGCATCGACATCACACGCAGCGCCGGATGCGTGAGCGGATCGTGCCGCCATTCGGCTTCCTCCAGTGCTGTCCGAGCCGCATGATAGCGCGCTCTGAAAGCCTTAAATTTTATAAAGAAAAACTCTATCATCTCATTCCCTTTCCTTCGGAAAGAGGCTTCAAAGATCTACAATCAGTGCACGTTGGGCTAATTTCAATGGAGTTTGCCTGGGGATCGTTATAGAAAAGCTATATGAAACATCTGCCAAGGGTTCATCTGAACGGATTGCGAGCCGTGGAAGCGGTCGGCCGCGGCGGCTCGCTGGGCGCTGCCGCAGAAGAACTGGGTGTTTCCGTTGGCGCCGTCAGTCAGCAGGTGCTCAAGACCGAGGCGCAACTCGGCGCGGCGATTTTTGAACGGACGGGACGCGGCATTCGCCCGACAGCGCTAGGGCGTCAATTTATCGAGCGGCTCGGCACAGGGTTTCAGACCCTCGATTCGGCGGTCGCCATGACGCGGCACGACTCGGATTCGGTGCTGACAATATCGGTGGCCCCGGTGTTCGCTTCCAAGTGGCTGGTGCCCAGACTTGCACGTTATGCGAGGGCGCATCCTGAGACCAAACTGCGCCTTGAGGCAGCCATCGACCTTGCTCATCCCGACAGCACGGATATCGATCTGGCCATCCGTGTGGGGGAAGGAAACTGGGCGGATGTGCGGGCAGAATATCTTCTGCCGCAGGAGGTGTTTCCCGTCTGCGCCCCTTCGATTGCCAAGGCTTTGGAAACGCCCGAAGACGTTCTGACCGCGCCCATCATTCGCGATGCCAATTCCAATATCGAATGGGATGTGTGGCTGAAACCGCTTGGCCTGGACGAACGGGACCTTGCGGAGGGGGACACATTTACCGACGCCTCACTTTGCCTCGATGCAGCGATCGCCGGTCAGGGCGTGATGCTTGCGTGGCACACGCTTGCACATGATGCATTGCGTGGTGGCCAGCTTGTGGCTCCCTTTCGCGAGCGCGCGAAAACACGCTTCAGCTACTGGCTGATCACCTCCAAAAACCGCCCCGAGCCCAACAAGGTGCGCGCGTTCAAGGCGTGGCTGAAAAGCGAAATCGCGCAGATGCTGGCGGAGTGAACATGAGCCGCAAGCGCAGCGTCCGCTTGCCTAGAACGCTTTTCGTATCCGGCAACCTCTTGCCGCATTCCATGTTATAATTCATGCCACGCGTAAACCGAGAACAGGAGGACAGTCTCATGAAGGAGTTTCATTGCGGCTCGCTCGTTCCAGGCTGCGACTGGCATACCCGCCATGAGGAAGAGGCGGAGGTCATCCGCCGGGCAGCCGAGCACATGCGCGAGGCGCATGGTGAAACCGTGATCCGCGAAAGCATGGTGGAAGCCATCCGCTCACGCATCACCGAATCCCGCAACGCTGCCTGACAACGTGGCCCCGCCGGCTCTCTCAGCCGGCGGACGAGATCATTGCCGCGGCGCGCTCCAGAAGCGCGTCGCGTTTCAGTGAGAAATCCGAAGCGATCCATTCCTCCTCCAGACTGGTCAGAACTTCTCCGACCGCCTTCCCCTTTTCCAGGCCCAGTTTTGCCAGATCGTTTCCGTTGACCGGGAATGACGGCTTTTGCCATGCATCGGCGAGCTTCATCAGACGGGTATAGCCGGCGGCCTCCATCAGTGCCGCATCATCCTCCGATGCGCGCGCGCGCGCACTGACCAGCGCCAGTCTGAGACGCCATGAAAGACCTTTTGCATCAGCCCTGTAGGCAGTTTTCCTGAATCCCTCTTCACTCAGATCCGCCGCCGGGAGCGGCGCGGCAGCCCACTCCTCCAAAGCCGTTCTTTCAACGTTGGAAAGACGCAGTCGTTTGCCGAGCTCCGCGATGCGCGGCGCATGGGGCGGAATGATCGCGGCCAGCCGCAGAAGCGGGTCGGGCTGCCAGTCAAGTGTCTGCTCCGCATCCACAAGCGGACCAATCGTGTCGATGCCCCATTTTTCCGATTCCGGCAGGATTTTCGTCAGGACGCCTGTCTGGCGCATCCACAGGAGCGCGCGTGAGGGATCTGATGCAGACAGGAGTTTTTTCAATTCGGCCCACACCCGTTCGGCGGACAGCCGCTCCAGCCCGTCACGGTGGCGTGCACAGGCCTTGAGCCCCGCTGCATCGGGGCGGCCTCGCCCATACCAGGCAAAGAAGCGGAAAAACCGCAGGATCCGCAGATAATCTTCAGTGATCCGTGTATTGGCATCACCGATGAAGCGCAGGGTCTGGCTTTCGAGATCCTTCAGGCCGCCCACAAGATCGATAATCTCGCCATCCGCGCGGGCATAAAGCGCATTGATCGTGAAATCGCGCCGCTCAGCATCGCTGCGCCAGTCCCGCCCGAAGGTGACACTCGCATGGCGTCCATCGGTTTCCACATCCGCACGCAGCGTGGTGACCTCATAGGCGCGGCCATTGGCGATGACCGTGACCGTGCCATGGTCGATGCCAGTGGGAGCAGTGCGGAACCCGGCCCGGCGCGCGCGGCGCACCGTCTCTGCCGGTTCCGTGGTGGTGGCGATGTCGATGTCTGTGACGGGCTGCTGCAGGAGCGTGTTGCGCACCGCGCCGCCCACGACCCGCGCCTCATCTCCGTCCGTGGACAGTGCGGCAAGCAGTGTCTGCAGCTTCTCGTCTGCAAGCCAATGTGAATCTGAAATCAAGCGCTTGTTCATCAAGCATAAAGTCTTTCGTAAAGAGTGCGAATGATGCCCGCCGTCACCCCCCAGATGAAGCGCTCGCCGAAGGGCATGGTGTAATAGAACCGCTCCTTCTCCTGCCAGAGACGGCTCTCGCGTCGATGATTGGCTGGATCCATCAGGAAGGCCAGCGGCACCTCGAAAGCGGCATCCACCTCGTCGGGGTTGATGCGCAAATCAAAGCCCGGTTGAACAATGCCCAGAACCGGTGCGATCCGGTATCCGCTGCCGGTGGAATAATCGGGCATGCGTCCGACCACATCGACCGCATCGGGAAGAAGACCGATCTCTTCATCCGCCTCGCGCAGGGCGGCGGCTTCCGGTGAAGCATCCTCTGGATCGATACGCCCCCCGGGAAAGGCTATCTGGCCGGAGTGATTGCGCAGCGCCTTCGTGCGCTGGGTGAGGATGACCGACGCGCCATCCGCATGGTCGACCACTGGAACAAGTACCGCCGCATCGCGCAGGCCGGGCCGCACGATCATTTCACGCAGATCCGGGTTGAGGCTGTGATCGCCGTAATCTTCCGCGCCTGCGGGCCCCTGCTGACGCGCCGCGCGACGGCGAAACTCGTCGGCTGAATAAAGGGTTCTGGAGGCGCCCACCATGGTCATTGCGACAGCCTGTGCAACTCGGCAACGGGCATGACGGGAAACACCGCCCCGCGCGAACGGATGGCAAACATCAAGCGTCCATCGATCTCGATCTCCTCTCCGGCCTCCACCAGATCATACATGACCGAGCGCGCCACCAGAGCCTCGAGCCGCCCGCGCACATGCAGATAAGGCTTCAATCCGCCGGTTTCCGGCTGATCCACAAAGCGCAACTCGTGCTGGGGACTGGCTTCGACCAAGTCGCCGACATTGGTGCGAAAGGTGAGTGCCTGCGCCTCTCCCTTTCCGGTCACAGCCATTTCCACAGCAAGGAACGGGGCATCTTCAACGCGGATCCCCACTTTTTCCACCGGAGTTACGAGATAGGTTTTGCCATCCTCATCCTTGCGCAGAACGGAAGAGAAAAGCTGAACCAGCGCCGGGCGCCCGATCGGTGTTCCCATGTAGAACCAGGTGCCATCGGCGCGGATCTCCATATCGAGATCGCCGCAAAACGCGGGATTCCAGCGCTCCACCGGCGGCGCGCCCTTGCCCGAACGGGCGGCGCGCGCGATCATGGCCTCCAGGCTGGCGGTGTCCGCGGCTCCGGCAAGGCTCGACGTGCTTTTGCTCGTTTTCTTGTTCATGGTCACGAAATAGTCACTGTTGTTTCGCTTGTCAGCCTTGTTGAGTGTTTTAAATTTGCCAAAGGGACGTGAAGGCACGATTCGCTCCAGACACGTGCCGGTGTGATCCGTTCCTGCTGCCCTTTGGTCGCGCGGGGCTTTCAATGAGGATCGAGACGGCATGAGCATTGTTTCCAAAAACGAAGTCCCCGGCAAAGAAACCATGAGCGACAAGGAAATGGTCGCTGCTGCCGAGCGTGCACTGGCGGACATCGCCAAGGTGCGCGATGGCGTCGGGCAGGTGATCTTCGGGCAGGAAGCGGTGGTGGAACGCACGCTTGTGGCGATCCTCGCCGGTGGACACGCACTGCTTGTCGGTGTGCCCGGACTTGCAAAGACAAAGCTGGTGGAGACATTGGGCGTGGTGCTCGGCCTCGATGCACGGCGCATCCAGTTCACGCCGGACCTGATGCCCTCCGACATTCTGGGTTCGGAAGTGATGGAGCAGGACGAGAAGGGCAAGCGCTCCTTCCGTTTTCTGCCCGGTCCGATCTTCTCACAGCTTCTGATGGCCGACGAAATCAACCGTGCGAGCCCCCGCACCCAATCCGCACTCCTCCAGTCGATGCAGGAATATCACGTGACGGTGGCCGGCCACCGGCATGACCTTCCCGCACCCTTCCATGTGCTCGCGACACAGAACCCGCTGGAGCAGGAAGGCACCTATCCCCTGCCCGAAGCACAGCTCGATCGCTTTCTGATGCAGGTGGACATTCTCTATCCCGAACTCGACGCGGAGCGGCGCATCCTTCTCGAAACAACAGGCACCGATGAAGCGGAGGCAAAAAACGCGCTTTCGCCGGAGCGGCTGAAGGAAATCCAGATGCTGATCCGCCGCATGCCCGTTCCCGAAAGCGTGGTCGATGCCATCCTTCAGCTGGTGCGCACTGCAAGACCGGGTGTCGGAAACCCCGATACGGACCGCCACGTGGCGTGGGGGCCCGGCCCGCGCGCCAGCCAGGCCCTGACACTCTGTGCCCGTGCCCGGGCGCTTTATGACGGCAGGCTCGCGCCTTCAGTGGACGATGTGCGGGCACTGGCCGAGCCGGTGCTCCAGCACCGAATGGCATTGACCTTCGCGGCACGGGCGGAAGGCATGACCGTGCGCGACGTGATCCGGCGGCTCGTGAAGGCGATCGACTGATGGACCCCGCGCTCCGGATAGGACCCTGATGGCGAAGATCGGCGACGTTTCCGCACCGGTCGCATCGAGCGATGCGCTGGTTCGCGCGCGCGCACGGGCCGCGCTGATGCCCGACCTGCTCGTGGATGCAAAGCGCGTTGCCAACAATGTGATCGCCGGCTGGCACGGACGCCGCAAACGCGGGATCGGTGAAAATTTCTGGCAGTTCCGACCCTATGTGGACGGCGAAGCGATCTCGCGCATCGACTGGCGGCGCTCCGCGCGCGACGACCATCTTTATGTGCGGGACCGCGAATGGGAGGCGGCCCATACGGTTTGGCTCTGGGCCGACCCGTCGCCCTCCATGCTCTACAAATCCTCGCTGGCGCCAACACCCAAGGAAGCGCGGGCGCTGGTGCTGACCTTTGCGCTGGCAGAACTCCTGTCGCGAAGCGGCGAGCGGATCGCATGGCCAGGCGTGACCGACCCGTTTTCAGCCCGCAATGGCGCCGAGCGGCTGGCGGCCCAGCTCATGCATACCCCAGACCTGCCGGCCCGGCCCGATCTCATGCAGATCCGCCGTTTCTCCGATGTGGTGCTGATGAGCGACTTTCTCGATCCGGTGGAAGAAACCATCGCCTGGCTCGACCAGTTGGCGAGCCGCGGCGCACGCGCCCATCTGGTCGAGGTGGCCGATCCGGCCGAAGAGAGTTTTCCCTACACCGGTCGCACCGAATTTTCCGATCCTGAAACGGGCGAAAAGCTGACGGCAGGCCGTGCCGAAACACTGGCCGAAGATTACCGACGGCTTTATCTCGCCCGCCGTGAGGAACTGGCTTTCTGGTGCAAACGGCTTGGCTGGAGCTACACGGTGCACCACACGGACAAGCCCGCAGCGCAGGCGCTGGTCGCCGTGCACAATGCCATGAGCACCGATGCCGGCTTTGGCATGGAGGGAGGCTTGTGAGCTGGCTTTCACTCTCGTTTGCGCAGCCATTCCTGCTTTGGGGCCTGATCGCCCTGCCAGTGATCTGGTGGCTTCTGCGTCTGACCCCGCCACGGCCCCAGACGGAGACCTTTCCGCCACTGAAAATTCTGGCGCGGGTGGCAAAACGCGAGGAAACACCGCACAAGAGCCCGTGGTGGCTGACGCTGCTGAGGCTGTTTTTGGCCGCACTGGTGATTCTGGCGCTGGCCGACCCGGTGCTGAACCCGCGAGAAAAGGCGACGGGCGATGGTGATGCACTCGCCATCGTGCTCGACAATGGCTGGGCTGCGGCACCCGAGTGGGATGAACGCGTGGCCACGGCGGCGCGCCTCATCCAGGATGCCCGCGCCAATGAACAGCCCGTGGTGCTGGCGCTGACGGCTGAAGAGCAGAACCAGGAAATCGGCCCGTTCGATGCGAATGCAGCGCTGGAACGACTGAACGCCGCGCAGCCGCGACCCGTGCCGGGCAACCGGCCGGCCATTTATGGCCGGGTGGCTGGAGCGCTTGAGGAATTTGCGGGCGCCACAATCGCTGTACTCACCGACGGGCTGGCCATGAATGGGGACGAAGCAGCCTTTGCCGAGCTGTTCTCCGGTGGGCCGGCTCAAATCATGTGGGCCCAGCCTGAGCGCCTCGGCCTGCTGGCGGCCACGGATACGCAGAATACGGCCGAAGCCTTCGAGATCACGGCGACACGCGCAGCGAACGACACCGGCCCCGCGTCAGGCCGTAGCCTATGCGAGTGACGAGAGGGGCCGACGCATCGCCGAAACCACCATTACCTTCGGCGCGGGAGAAGACCGGGCCGTCGGCACCATGCGCCTGCCCTTCGAACTGCGGAACGATTTTGTTTCCGTGGAGATCGAGGGTCAGAATCAGGCCGCAGGGCTGCGGGTTCTGGACGAAAACAGCAAGCGCCGGCGCATCGGGCTGATTTCGCAGAGCGAAGGGGATCAGGCGCAACCACTGCTTTCGCCTCTCTATTATATCGAGCGCGCGCTCGCGCCCTTTGCGGATCTCATGGAGCCGTCGACCGCAGAACTGACGGAAGCATTGCCGGAACTTTTGGAACAGAATCCGGCAGTGATCATCATGGCGGATGTCGGCACATTACCGGCTGGCCCACGACAGGCACTGATCGACTGGGTGAATGGCGGTGGCACGCTGGTGCGTTTTGCCGGCCCCAGGCTGGCGGCAGCCGACAATGACGAGGATCTTCTGCCCGTTCGTCTCAGGCTGGGCGAACGTTCGCTCGGCGGCGCGCTCTCCTGGACGGAACCACAGCCGGTAGCAGAGTTCCCGGACAATGGCCCCTTTTCCGACCTGGCACCGCCGCGCGACGTGACGGTGAACCGTCAGGTTCTGGCCGAACCCTCGCCCGATATCGTGGAGCGGAGCTGGGCCAATCTGGCCGACGGGACGCCTCTGGTGACCGGCGTCTCGCGCGGCGAAGGCCAGATCGTTCTCTTTCACGTAACGCCGGAGGCCACGTGGTCGAACCTGCCGATCTCCGGCAGCTTCGTGGAAATGTTGCGCCGGATCGTTCAGCTCTCACGCAATCAGGGTGCCCTCGACAATGCGAGCGCTGACGGCGGGCGGGCGCTTGCGCCCTATCGACTGATTTCGGCGCAAGGGCGCCTCGTGCCACCGTCGGGAGAAGCCGAGCCGCTCACCGCAGGCACAAGCGCCGTCACGCTGAAACATCCTCCCGGCCTCTATGGCAGCGAAGAAGGTGTTGTGGCACACAATCTGCTCGCCCCTGATGTCGAGCTCTCCCCGATTGACCGGCCTGAGGCTCCTGCCCCGATGACGACGATCTCTTACGGCCTCGACGAGCAGATGCCATTGAAAGGGCCACTCTTTGCTGCCGCCCTCGCACTGCTTGCGCTCGATACGCTGGCTGTTCTCTGGCTCGGGGGGCGGCTGCGCCGCAGACCGCAACTGGCAACGGGTGCGGCCACCCTATTGGCCATGGGCCTGACGCTTGCCATCATGTCACCGGAGGCAGCCCGTGCGCAGGATGAACGCACCGGCGAAACAGAGGCGATCGAGGCGATTTCGCAGACGCGCATCGCATATGTGATCACCGGGCTTTCCTCGCTCGATGCAACGAGCCGCGCCGGTCTTCGCGGATTGTCGAGGTTCCTTGCAGCCAAGACGGCGCTGGAGCCCGGGGAGCCTGCGGGTGTCGATATCGTCACCGACGAGCTTTCCTTCTACCCCCTGATCTACTGGCCCATTGACCCCGACGCACCGATGCCGAGCGAAGAGGCGATCGCCCGCATGGACGCCTACATGCAGTCTGGGGGAACGGTCCTATTCGACACACGCGATCAGTATTCAAGCGGGTTCGGCTCGGATGCCGTGACACCCGCCACGCAGCGCCTGCGCGATATCCTTTCCGGCCTCAACGTGCCGCCGCTGGAACCGGTGCCCGAAGATCATGTGCTGACAAAATCCTTTTTCATCCTGCCGGAGTTTCCCGGCCGCTATCGCGGCAGCCCGCTCTGGGTGGAAGCTTCGCTCGACTCCGCGATCCGCACCGACCGGCCCGTTCGGGTGGGCGACGGCGTGACCCCGATCATGATCACCGGCAACGACCTTGCCGGCGCCTGGGCGATGGACGCCAGTGGCGAGCCACTTTTACCGACCGTGCCAAACGACCCGCTGCAGCGCCTTTATGCCTATCGTGCCGGGGTGAACATCATGATGTACATGCTCACGGGAAATTACAAATCGGATCAGGTCCATATACCGGTCCTTCTGGAACGGTTGGGACAGTAGCATGAACTGGTCACTCAGCTTCGAACCGTTTTTCTCCTGGCCTGTGCTGGCAATGCTGCTCGTCCCGGTTGCATTGTTGGCACTTGCAGGCCTGTGGACGCGACAGCGCGGCGCCTGGCTGAGGCTCGCTGCGCTGGCAGCAATCGGCGCCGCATTGGCCAATCCCGTTCTCCTCGATGAAGAGCGCGAACCGCTCAAAAGCGTGGTGGCCGTTGTGGTCGACGAAAGCCAGAGCCAGACAACGATCGACGGCCGCAGCGAAACGACAGACGAAGCCGCCGCCGAACTGGAAGCACGGCTTGCCCGCTTCAAGCAATTTGAAACCCGCGTGGTGCGCACCGGCCGCACTTCCTCGGCCAGCGAGAATGCACAGACGCATCTTTTCGAGGCACTTGACGGCGCCCTGCGCGACGTGCCGCCCTCCCGCGTGGGCGGCGCAGTGCTGATCACTGACGGCCAGGTGCATGACATCCCCGAAAATGCGGCAGCAATCGGCGCGCCGATCCATGGCCTGATTACCGGCGAGGCCGACGAGATGGACCGCCGCATCCGCTTCGAACGCGCGCCGCGGTTCGGCATTGTCGGAAAACCGCTGGAGATGACCTATCGCGTGATTGCCACCGGCGACCAGCGCGGGCCGGTGGATGTGCGCGTGATCATCAATGGCGAAGAACTCTTCATCGAAGAGGCGATGATCGGTCGCGAGACACTGCTCGAAATCGACGTGCCGAATGCCGGCCGCAACATCATCGAACTGGCGATCGACCCGGTCGAGGGCGAACTGACGGATGTGAACAACCGCGCGGTCGCGCTGGTCGACGGCATCCGCGAAAACCTGCGTGTTCTGCTGGTTTCAGGCGAACCGCATTCGGGCGAGCGCACCTGGCGCAACCTTTTGAAATCCGATGCCTCGGTGGATCTCGTTCACTTCACCATTCTGCGCCCGCCGGAGAAGCAAGATGGAACGCCCATCAACGAGCTCTCGCTGATTGCCTTTCCCACACGTGAACTCTTCGTGGAGAAGATCGACGATTTCGACCTGATCATCTTCGACCGCTACCAGCACCGCGATGTGCTGCCGATCCTTTATTATGACTATATCGCCGAATATGTGGAAAATGGCGGCGCGCTGCTGATTGCGGCCGGGCCCGAATTCGCCGGCAACCAGTCCATCGCCCGCACTCCGCTGATCGCCGCCCTTCCCGGTCTGCCGACAGGCGATGTGCTGGAACAGGGTTTTTATCCGCGCCTGACCGAAACCGGCGAACGCCATCCGGTCACGCGCGGGCTTGAAGGGGCGGCATCCGAGCCGCCGGCGTGGAGCCGCTGGTTCCGCCTTATCGGCATCGACCGGCCGGATGGCCAGGTGGTGATGCAGGGTGCCAACGAACAGCCACTACTCATTCTGAACCGCAAGGGCGAGGGCCGCGTCGGCATGTTCCTGTCGGATCAGGGCTGGTTGTGGGCGCGAGGGTTCGAGGGTGGCGGCCCGCATGTCGCGCTCTATCGCCGTATTGCCCACTGGCTGATGAAAGAGCCGGAACTCGAGGAAGAGCGCCTCTCGGCGGCCGGTCGCGGAACACGGCTCGAAATCACCCGCCAGACAATGGAAGACAGTGTTCCGCCCGCCGAAATCACCACGCCCTCGGGCAATGCGCTCACCGCCGAGCTCGGTCCTGCGGGGGCTGGCCGTTTCTCGACGAGCCTGGAAACCAGTGAAATTGGCATTTTCAGCATTGCCAATGGCGAGCTGACGACGCTTGCCCATGTCGGGCCGGTCAATGCACCGGAGTTCGGGGACATGGTTTCAACGGAAGACAAGCTTGCGCCAGCCGCCGATGCGACGGGCGGGTCAGTGCAAAGGATTGCCGATGGAGACCTGCCCAACATCGTTCCCGTGCGCCGCACCGGCAGCGCCTCCGGCAATGACTGGATCGGGTTCAGGACCACCGACGACAGCATTTTGAAAGCGGTGCGCCGAGTGCCGGTCTTTACCGGCCTTCTGGCGCTCGCACTGCTGCTCTTCGCCTTTGGGGCTATGTGGTACCGTGAGGGGCGCTGAACGCCTGCGCGCCCTCCTGCTGTCAGCAGGTGTATGTCACCGGCTCTCCGGCACTGTTGCGTGTTTCGCAAATGCGCCTTTTCCCGGGTTTTCCCCCTTTGACATAGGGCGGCGGGGTGGCTTCCCCTGACAGGGCGCCGGGCCCGCGCGGCTCCGGGCGCTGTGCGTCAGGAGTGACGCAACCAGACAAGGCAATCGAGGCGGAAAAAACAAATATAGCAATACGCATATATTATCCTCATATAAATAAAATATATCAAAATAAACATAGAGTAATCACCAAAGAAATTTACAATATAGTCTTTAATAAGTCCATTCTAATTTGCCATCGCCGCGTGCGTCACCTCTCCCGATAACGTGCTCACTGCCCCTTCCTGCAATTCCGCAGCCAGCAGCCGTTCGGCATCGACAGGGCGTGGCATGGAAAGCTGGCCGTGGGGAATCTTCTGAAAACCAAGCGGGCCATAGTAAGGAGCATCTCCGACGAGAACGACGGAGCCCGCGCCGGCATTGCGTGCTGCCTCGACTGCAATCGAGACAAGCTTGCGGCCGATGCCGATGCTCTTGTAAGCCGGCCTCACGGCGAGTGGACCGAGCAACAGGCCACGCCCCTCACCGGCAGCAATCCATGTCATGCGCACCGAAGCGATGACGTGGCCCTGGTGCACGGCCACAAAGGACAGTGCGGGATCGTGCGGACCGCCCTCTCGGATCTTGTAGGCAGCGCGTGCAAACCGACCCGGGCCAAAAGCTTCTTCGTTGATGAGTTCGATTTCAGCGTCGTGGGCCGGATCTTCCGGCAGGTAGTGTATGTCGGCAGAAGACATGATCAATTGTTCCGGTGGTCTCGAAAGGTGGAGGCGGCCGCAGGCGCGCCTGCCCCATGCCAGGGGCCTTCAGTCCTTTCGTCGTCGCTCCACCAGAAACCGGATCATCGTCGTGCATTTTCCTCGCTGAATGGACTTTCCTAGAGCATCGGACCGAAAAGTGGAAGCCGGTTTTCGGATTATTCCGATGCTCCATCAATAGTTTAGATCGTCCTTTGTGCGTCCTCTGGACGCACGGCGATCTACCAGCATTTTTCCGCCTCGTCCACCGCAACTTTGCCGCAGAACCCAAATTGTTGACGCAGCGTTTACGCTCCGAACGGTTGGGTTTTCTCGGTTGATGCCCTACATCCGGCGAAACAAAGGAGTTTTGAATGGGTCTGCTCGTAGAAGGTGTCTGGCACGACAAGTGGTATGACACGTCAAAGACAGGCGGCCGCTTCGAGCGGTCCAGGTCGCAGTTCAGGGATTTCGTGACAAGGGACGGCGCGCCCGCAGAAGGCCGCAAGCGCGGCTTCAAGGCGGAGCCCGGGCGCTATCATCTCTACGTCTCGTTAGCCTGCCCCTGGGCGCACCGCACGCTAATCTTCCGCAAGCTGAAGAAGCTTGAGGACGTGATCTCGGTTTCGGTCGTCCATCACTTCATGGGCGAGAACGGCTGGACGTTCCTCAAGGAGGACGGTGCCACGGGCGATGATCTTCATGGTTTCGACTTCCTGCACCAGATCTACACCAAGGCTGATCCGAAATATTCCGGTCGCGTGACCGTTCCGGTGCTCTGGGACAGGAAAACCGAAACCATCGTTTCGAACGAGTCAGCTGAAATCATCCGCATGCTGAACGAAGCGTTCGATGAATGGGGCGATGCAAGTTTGGACCTTTATCCCGAGGATCTGCGCGGTGAGATCGACAGCATCAACGGTCTTGTCTACGACAACATCAACAACGGTGTATACAAGGCAGGCTTTGCGACAACTCAGGACGCCTATGAAGAAGCGTTCAAAGCACTCTTCGGCGCTCTTGATACCGTGGAAGAGCGACTTTCGCACCAGCGCTACCTTGCCGGTGACCAGCTGAGCGAAGCCGACTGGCGGCTCTTCACCACGCTGGTGCGGTTCGATCCGGTCTATGTCGGCCATTTCAAGTGCAATCTGCGCCGCATCGCCGACTATCCGCATCTGTCGAATTATCTGCGCGAACTTTACCAGGTGCCGGGCGTGGCCGAGACCGTGGATATGCGGCACATCAAGGCGCACTATTATGGCAGCCACGGCACCATCAATCCGACCGGCGTCGTGCCATTGGGGCCGGAGCTCGATCTAAACGGGCCGCACGATCGGGGCAGGCTGGCGAAGGCAGCCTGAGGAACCGCGGGCACGGAAGAGTGCATCATCACTCGTTTCGACCCGCGCTACCACTCGTCGGAGACGGGCGCGTGCTCAAATATCTCTGCAATACGACGACGCGTGCCGTCGCTGGTATCAACGGGCAAGGCGTCGAGCGGAAAGAAGCGCGCCTCGGCAATCTCACGGTCGGGAACATGCGGGTGCGTCTGTCGAAAACGCCTGATCAGATAGACCGCCACATGGTCGCGATTGCTGGCCATGCGATTGAAATGGAATGACTTCAGCACCGGCCGTTCGAGAATTTCGATATTGCCCTCTTCGGCCAACTCGCGTGAGAGCGCGGCCTGTGTGCTCTCACCCGGCTCAACACCGCCGCCTGGGAAATGCCATCCCTTCACATAGGTATGGCGCACCAGAAACACCGCGTGGTTTTCCTGGTCATACACAACGCCACGCATGCCCAGTGTCATGGGGCGGCTCAGGCGCAGCCAGAAATGAAAAAGCCGTGTGCCGAGAGCCCGCGGCGGGGGTTGTGGAGAGGGTGCGTTCATAAGCTGCATCCTGTGGGGTGGTCAGGGCGTTTGGTGTGTTCTACACACGGGAGCATGTTTCGCCTTGCGCATTTTTCCGACATTCATCTGGGGCCCCTCCCCGCCATAAGCTATCGTGAACTCGCTTCCAAGCGCATCACCGGATACATCAACTGGCGGCGCAACCGCAGGCTCAATCTCGACCACGGGCTGATCGACCGTATCACCGACGACATGCTGGCGGCAGAGCCTGATCACATTGCGCTCACCGGTGATCTCGTCAACCTTGCCCTCGACAAGGAGATCGAGATGGCGCGGCTTTGGCTGGAAAGTCTGGGGCCGGCGGACAAGGTTTCGGTCGTGCCGGGCAATCACGACGCCTATGTGCCGGGTGCGCTGGCGCGGTGCGCCCGTGCTTGGTCGGGCTACATGACCGGAGATGATGGCAAACCGCCAGAAGGCAAGGGCGGCTTTCCCTATCTGCGCGTGCGCGACAGGATCGCCATTATCGGTGTTTCCTCGGCACGCGCCACTGCCCCCTTTCTGGCGAGCGGGCATTTTTCAAAGGCGCAGGCCAAACGGCTGGCAAAAATCCTCGATGCCACCCATGAGGCCGGTCTGTTTCGGGTGGTGATGATCCATCATCCACCCGTGCGCGGTGCAACCCACGCAGCCAAGCGGCTTTACGGTATCGGGAGGTTTCAGAAACTGATCCGCAGACATGGCGCGGAGCTCATATTGCATGGGCATACGCACAAACCCACAGTGCACCGCATCGACGGTAGGAATGGACAAACGGTGCCCGTGGTGGGGGTTGCCGCTGCCGGCCAGTCCCATGGCAGTGCCAAGCCGCCTGCCCATTACAACCTGTTCGAAATCGACGGTGCTCCGGGCGCATGGAACATTCGTTTTTCGCGACGCGGGCTGACCGATGGAAACGGCACAATCGGTGAAGTGTCGGGGGCGATGCTTAGCGGAGAGGAACAAAACGATTGATCCGCGCAGGGAAAACGCCCCGATCGGTAATGATTTCAGCGGAACGAAACCGTATTTTTCTCAGTATCCGGATAAGAGTCCGTTCAGCTCGGGAAAGCGATCCCACATGGCGATTGCCACCGTCGCGACACCGACAACGCCGCCCAGAAGCACCAGACCGAGCCCACCGAGAAAGCTGCGCCATGCGCTCTTTCCCGAGATATCGGACACTGCCGCTTCCTCCGGGGTGTCGCCACGCGGTAGCGTCTCGACGTCCCCCTCCACGGCGCGCTGGCGCTCGACCATCCGTTCTGCAATGTACCGGGTGACCTGATCGGCCACCGGCGCAAGATCGGTGCTTTCTGCCAGCACCACCCTTCCAAGGCGCGTGTCACGCAGAAAACGATAGGTTCGGCGGTCCCGCCCCATCGTCACATGGGCCACGGCGTCGATCCACAGCCTCGGCTGCTCGCCTGAAGAAATGGCAAAATCGAACGACGGATCGTCTGCCGGCACATCGTCAAAGACCGGCTGCAGTTCCTGAGCCAGCAGCTCGAGCCGCGTGCGGCTCGCCTCGCGCATCTCTACAACCACATCCGCCCTGTCGGCAGCCGCGTTCTTCATCTCGCGCATCGCGTCTGAAAGACTGCGCACATTGGTACCCGAAACGGCGGACTGACCAGCCTCACTCATGGGCGGGACTCCTGAAAACTAGCGTTAACCCATCGTTAACATGGCTAAAACAGAAAATCATCACGTTTTGTTCCGCATTCAAAAGCGGGGTAAACAAGGCAAATTTACGAGAAAGCTGATGAAACGGGTGGGGGCCGGCATCACACGACGCCCATGCTCTCCATGATGATGCGCGCCACGTCATCCGGTTTTTCTTCCGGTAGCATGTGCCCACACCCTTCCAGCATATGCAGGATGAAAGTGCCGGGAGCGTTCATCGCCTGATGCGGCGGGAGCACAACATCCTCCGCTCCCCACGCGATGTGTACGGGGACCGAAAGTGCCTCCAGCATGCTGCGCGGGAAGGCTCCCTGTCGGCCGTCGCGAACGATTGTCTGTGCAATTTCGATGAGCTTCTCGCGCTGGCCAGGTATGGTGTTGAGGGCAGTGGCCTCTGCCTCGCTGACGGCTGGCGTGTTGCCCTGGGGGCCGAACATGCCGTGCATGGCGGCGGCGATTTCGGCATTGGTGCCAGCAAACGCGCGCGCCATCATCAGGTCGCCAGCGATCTCCGGCCCCATTCCCCCCGGTGCGAGCAATGCAAGTGAAGAAACGGTCTGCGGCGCGAAATGTGCAACAAGCACGGCAACCGCCCCGCCGAAGGAATGGCCGGCCATATGGGTGCGCGCGATGCCACGAATTGCAAGATCGTCAATGATTGCCTGTGCCGTGGCCTTTGCCCTGCCAGCCCCCGGCAGATCCACTGAGCGGCCATGGCCTGGCAGGTCATATGCAACGATGCGCAGGCCGTTGGGGAGCCTTTTTCGCACGCTGTTCCAGACCCGATGGCTGCCGGCAAAGCCATGCAGAAGAACGAGGGCGCTGTCGCCCTCGCCGGTGTCATCTGCGTAAAGCGCGCCGCTCAACCCACGATCCGGTTTGCGGCAGAGACCACCGCTTCCAGCGACGCCGTCACGATATTCGTGTTGACGCCAGCGCCGAACAGCTTGCCGCCTGGATGCTCGACTTCCATGTAGCAGATGGCCGCCGCATTGGACCCCCTGTGCATGGAGTGCTCGGAGTAATCCACGACAGACATGTCGATGCCCAGATGCTTGGAGAGCGCGTCGATGAATCCGTCCACCGGACCGGTTCCCACACCCTTGATCAGGGTCTGTTTGCCTCCGTCCATGATCGTCGCCTCGATGACACGCTGCCCCTTCACGTTTGTGTCGGGGAACGTCTGGTGGTCGACGAATTTGATACGTGCATCAGGCTGGTCGACATACAGCTCCATGAAGCGATCATAGATCTGCTTTGCCGGTAACTCCCTGCCCTCGCGGTCGGTAATGTCCTGAATGTCTTCGCGGAACTCCACCTGCAGGTTGCGCGGCAGGTTGAGGCCGTAATCGGCCTGCATCACATAGGCGATACCACCCTTGCCCGACTGTGAGTTGATGCGGATGATAGCCTCGTAGGAACGCCCCACATCCTGCGGATCGATCGGCAGATAGGGAACTTCCCACAGAGGCTTGTTGGCCGTTTTTATGGCCTTCATGCCCTTGTTGATGGCGTCCTGATGAGAGCCGGAGAATGCGGTGTAGACCAGCTCGCCGACATAGGGATGCCGCTCGGGAATGACGAGCTGGTTGCAGTGCTCGTAAACATCCTTCATGCGGTTGATATCGGTGCAGTCCAGCTGCGGATCCAGCCCCTGCGTGTACATGTTGAGCGCGAGCGTGACGACATCGACATTGCCGGTGCGCTCTCCATTGCCGAAGAGGGTTCCCTCGACACGGTCGGCGCCTGCCATCAACCCCAGCTCGGTTGCTGCGATACCCGTCCCGCGGTCATTGTGCGGATGCAGGGAAATGATCAGGTTTTCGCGCTGATCGAGATTGCGGCACATCCATTCGATCTGGTCGGCATAGATATTCGGCGTCGACATTTCGACGGTCGACGGCAGATTGATGATGAGCTTGTTGTCCGGGGTGGGCTTGATGATTTCGATCACTGCGTTGCAGATGTCGAGCGCCACATCGAGCTCGGTCCCGGTGAAGCTTTCGGGAGAATATTCAAAACGGTAGTCGCCGCCGGCCTTTGCGGCCATATCCATGACCATTTTGGCGGCGTCGGTGGCGATTTGCCTTATCCCGGCAACATCCCTGCCGAACACGACGCGGCGCTGCAGTTCGCTGGTGGAGTTGTAGAAATGAACGATCGGACGGTTGGCGCCTTCCAGCGCTTCAAAGGTTCGCGTGATCAGTTCGGGACGGCACTGCACCAGAACCTGGAGCGAAACATCGTCAGGCACGCCGGCTTCCTCAATGCACCAGCGCGCGAAATCGAAATCCGTCTGCGATGCCGACGGAAATCCGATTTCGATCTCCTTGAACCCCATGTCGAGCAACAGCCTGAACATGCGTGCCTTGCGCTCATGCCCCATGGGATCGACCAGAGCCTGGTTGCCGTCGCGCAGATCGACCGAACACCAGATCGGCGCCTTCTCGATACGTTTTGCGGGCCATGTCCTGTCGGAAATGTCGACCTGCGGATAGGGCTGATACTTGATCGAAGCGTCCGGCATTCCCTTACGCCCCTGAGCGGTCGATTTACCCTCTACTCGGTTTTCTGCCATGTCAGTCATCTTGTTATGCGCGTCCATTCCATTTTCTCCCGGCCCCGGTTGCGTGCGCTCCGCGCGGCGGGCCTGTCAACAGCAAAGTGAAGTTTTGGAGAAAGAGCATCCGCCGACCGGCGACATCGATCGCCGGGCGCTCCTTCAACGGACCCGGCGATCGCCGATAAGGCCAAGAAGAAGAAGGCTGGAAGCTAGCGCGCGCACGGTCGCGCCGGAAAAGGCGGCACGAGCGGAACTGGACTCTGTCTTGCGCGTCATCATGCAGATTTCATTAAACGACCCCGTCGCGGCTGGCAAGTCCGTCCCGCGATGAGCCGGCCACAACTGCCTCGTAGGCCTCCTGCAGACGCGCACGCACGCCGGCGGCCTTGGTGCCCGTACTCGTGACAGATGCGAGATGCGTTTCCCGCAATTCCTCCATGAACGCCTCCCAGAGGGCCGGCCCGCCTTCCTCCAATAGTCTTGCGCGAACCGATAGCTCCTCGCTCACCGGCAACCATTTGCTTCCCCACGCGCCGATCATGGCAAAGACCGGAACCAGCTCGATGCCCATTTCTGTCAGGCTGTAGATCGACTTCTGCTTGTGGCTCGGATCGTCCGCCTTCGAAATGACCCCCTCCGCCAGAAGCCTGCGGAGCCTGTCAGCGAGGATGTTGGAGGCGATCCCCTCCTCGGAATTGATCAGAAGATCGCGGAAATGGCGACGGTCGCCGAACATCATGTCCCGCACCACGATAAGGCTCCATTTGTCGCCCAGCACCTCAAGCGTGAGGTTGATGGGGCAGGCCGAACGGTGCGGAGCGGCGATCTTTCGGGTCTCGTTCAATCTACTTCTCCAGAATCCAATTGCAGGATGCCACTGGGTTGACTCATTCACAACCAGTTGCAAAACTGAACCGGTATTTGAATGTCGACAGGGAACGGCAGACCGGCAGTAAAATCGCCCCGACTTTTTCTGCCGCCACATGTCGGATCGGAGGAACCCGACCGCGTCTTATCCCTGTCCGCGAGCACGATATCGCACTCGAACGTGCAGGCGAGCGAGGAGGAAACCGCAATGACCGCCCCAGAGACCGCATCCCGGGAAGACTGGCAGAAAGCCCGCGCAGCGCTGCTCGAAAAAGAAAAGGCACTCACCCGCGCCCATGATGCCCTCGCGGCCGAGCGGCGTCGTCTGCCATGGGTTCGTGTCAAAAAGAACTATGCCTTCAAAAGCCCGGAGGAAACGCTGGCACTCAACGATCTGTTCGAGGGGCGCCGCCAGTTGATCGTTTATCACCACATGCTCAGGCCGGCGGATCCTTCGCCTTGCGCTGGCTGCTGCATGTTCGTGGACAATCTCGGCCACGCCGCCCATCTGAACGCACGTGACACAACGCTGGCGCTGGTCTCCAATGCTCCCATTGGCGAGATCGAGACCTTTCGCAGGCGCATGGGCTGGCCACAGCGCTGGTATTCTGTTGAGGGCACGACCTTCAACGAGGATTTCGGCGTTACCGGCGGATTCGGGCTGAACGTCTTCGTCCGCGAAGACGACACCGTGTTTCACACCTATTTCACCAGCGGGCGCGGTGTCGAGGCGCTCGGAAGCAACTGGACACTCCTCGATCTGACACCACTGGGGCGTCAGGAAAGTTGGGAGGATGCGCCCCACGGCACTCCGCAGACTCCTCCCTATCAATGGTGGCGCCTGCATGACGAATATTAAGGGAAACAACCAGGTGACCCCACCCTCCCTTTCCCGTCGAGGGCTGCTGACCGGTGTTGCGGCGCTCGCCTTTCCTTCCCTCATCGGCAATAGAGCGGTCGCCATGAACCAGCTATCCGCAAATGCACTTGAAATGCTGAAAAACACGATGGAAGCGCACGTCGCCGAAGGCCGCATGGCCGGGGCAACATGGCTGCTCCGTCACGATGCAGTGGAGCACGTCGGCACTGCAGGCACATTTGCGCTGAATGGTGAAGGGGCTCCCATGGCGCGCGACACGATCTTCCGGGTGGCCTCTCTGACCAAACCGGTGACCGCTGCAGTGGCGATGATGCTGGTGGAGGACGGCGTGCTGACGCTCGATGGTTCCGTCGATGACCTGCTGCCGGAGCTGGCAGATCGAAGGGTTCTGAAAAGTCTTGATGGCCCGCTTGACGAAACCGTTCCGGCAAACAGGTCCGTGACACTGCGGCAGCTTTTGACCATGACCTTCGGGCTTGGAGCGATCATGGTGTTTCCCGAGGCGTATCCGATCCAGAAAGCCATGCGCGAAGCCGGCATCGCTCCCAGTTGGGTGCTTCCGAAAATGCCTTCAGACGCGTACATGAAGAAGCTTGGCGCCCTGCCGCTTGCGGCACAGCCCGGCGAAGCCTTCTTCTACAACAATGGGTTCGATGTTGCCGGCATCCTGATCGAACGCGCAACAGGACAAAGGCTCGGCACTGTCATGGAGGAGCGCCTGTTCGCTCCGCTTGGCATGAAGGACACGGGTTTCCACGTTTCCGTCAAGAAGCAGGACCGGCTGCCGAAGCAATATGGCCCGGACTTCGCCAATGGAGGAAGGGAACTCATCGCCTTCGGGTCAGAACAGGGCGTGGACTTTACCAGCACGCCACCCATGGATTCCGGCGCCGGCGGCATGGTGTCGACGTTGGATGACTACGCCAGCTTCTGCTGCATGATGCTGTATGGCGGAACGCTCGGCGGCAGGCGTTATCTAAAGGCCGAGACCGTGGCCGAGATGACGCGCGATCAGCTGACGCCTGCTCAGAAAATGGCTCCGCACGCGACCATGTTCATGGATGAAGGGGGTGCAGGCTGGGGGCTAGGGATGTCTGTAGGCCTACGCAGAACACGCCCCTGGCTGACGCCGGGCAACTTTGGCTGGAATGGCGGTTTCGGCACCACCGCCTATACCGACCCGCAAAACGGGTTGGTCGGCATCTTTCTCAGCCAGAGCATGATGGCATCACCCGAACCACCCCAGACATACGTGGATTTCTGGAAAGGAGCCTATCGGGCTATTGGCGCGGCCTGAGACATGTCGGGTAGGGCCTAACCGCCAGCCCAGCGCGCCACCATCCGACTGATGGGCGGGCCAGCCAGTAGCACGAAAAGAAACCGGGCCATCTGCACTGCCATGACGAAGGAGAGGTTCACATCCTGAGAGGCCGCAGCGGCGATGATGGCGACCGAATCCATGCCGCCGGGGCTGGTCGCCAGATAGGCGGTGAGCGGGTCGATGCCCCATTCCACATGCAGAAACCAGGCGAGTGCACCGCAAAACGCCATCAGCGCGACAATCGAGACGACCACCTGGGGCAAGGCCCTGAGCGCGGTACGCAAAAGCGACCGGTCAAACTTCAGGCCGATGGTCCAGCCCACGATCATATAGGCGGTGCCCATCAGCCAAGGCGGCAGCTCCAGTGTCACACCGCCGCCCAGGTGTACCGCTGCCCCGGCAAGCAGCCCCCCGAGGAAATAAGGCGCCGGCAAACGCGCAGCACGGCCGAACAGGGCACCGGCGAGCGCCGTGGCCACAGTGATGGCAAAAGCTGTCTGGTCAAGCGCAGGAAACCAGTCCGTTTCCGGCGCGTCGACACCGGATGTGTCGACCCACAGACGAGCGATCGCCGCTGCCGCCACCGTGACAAAGATCACCCGAAGATACTGCATGAAAGCCACCAGCCGTGCATCTGCCCCGAATGCACCGGCCATCAGCACCATTGCCGTGGCCGCTCCTGGTGCCGAGCCCCAGACCGCCGTCGTTCCGGGCAGGATTTTCCAGCGGCTTACGAGAAACCCCAACACGCTGCTTGCAGCGACCGTCGCCAATACAGCAAGCAGGAGAATCGGCCAGATATCACCGAAGGATGCAAGGATGGCCGGCTCCAGCGAGCCGCCAATCAACAGCCCGACGAATGTCTGAGCGGCGGCAAAGGCCGCCATGGGCACGCGAATGCTCGAACCGAGCGCACCCGTGGCAACTGCCGCAAGCATCGGGCCGATCAGAAGCGCTGCAGGCAACGCGCCAACCAGCATGACGCCTGCAAGCCCAAGGGTAAGGCCCACGAGAAACAACCATTGAAAGGGGAAAGCAAGACGCGTGAGAGGTCCATTCGAAGAAGTCTGCGGCGTGGTGTCCATCAACAAGCGTCCTGACTGCTGTACCGATGGCATACAGGATCGTACCGCGCATGGGAATGTTCCCTTGCCGCAGCGTGGATTGACTTTATATTCCCAATTGGATATATATCCAACTGGAAATTAAGGGAAACATCATGCAGAACAAGCAGCTGGATGCGACATTTGCGGCCCTGGCCGATCCGACACGGCGGGCCATACTTGCCCGCCTTTGTGTTGGCGAGGCAACCGTAACGCAATTGGCCGAACCGTTTGCCTTGAGCCAGCCTGCCATTTCCAAACATATCAAGGTTCTGGAAAAGGCGGGACTCGTCTCGCGCCGTCGCGATGCGCAGAAACGCCCCTGCAAACTGGAAGCGAAGGCGCTGGGCGAGGCCATCGACTGGCTGGACCAGTACCGCAAATTCCTGGAAACGCGCTATGCAAAGCTCGACGCGCTCCTTGAAACCCTGAAATCCGTAAACGACCCGCCGGCCGGCTCAGGTTGATCCGGTCGCTTCCTTTTTACATCCAATGCCGAAAGGAACCCGAATGTCACAGCCCCAAACCCTGACCATCACCGCACGAGGTGACAGGGAGCTTGTCATAACCCGCCGCTTCAACGCACCGCGGCAAATGGTATTTGAGGCCCATACGCGGCCAGAACTGATCAAACGCTGGATGACAGGTCCGGAAAACTGGACCCTGCCCATTTGCGAGATCGATCTTCGCGCCGGTGGCAAGGGTCGGTATGTGTGGCGCAACACACAAAGCGGCGCCGACATGGGAATGACTGCAACATATCTGGAAGTCGATGCGCCCAGACGCATCGTTCATCAGGAAATGTTTGATGAAGACTGGACCGATGGCGGCACCGAGATAACCACCACTTTCGTGGAGGAGGGCGGGACGACACGGATGGAAATGGTGTTGCGTTGTACATCCAGCCAGGCGCGCGACACCATACTGAAATCGCCCATGTCCGACGGAATGGAACAGGGATATGCCCGCCTCGACCGGCAGCTCGCCGAACGCAAGGCCGCCTGATGCGGACTGGCCTTGCCTGAGCAAGTGGAGAAGCTCGTGGGCTGACGGACCGAGCTTCCTGCATTTTTTGTTTTGCGCCGCCTGTCGGATCTTCACTCCCTCGTTCGTCCTGAGAACGGCAATGGAAACAATGAGGAGCATCCCATGCGCTATATGATGCTGATGATACCGAAGGGGTTTGAATCGGCCGGGCCGGAGCTTGATCTGCCGGCTGACGCCGTCGAAAAAATGATGGCCTATAATGAGCAATTGCGCGCTGCCGGGGTTCTGGTGGCGCTCGAGGGCCTGCACCCGCCCTCTGCCGGGGCACGGGTGTCCTTCGCCAGCGGCGAACCCGTGGTCATCGACGGCCCTTTCATCGAGGCCAAGGAGGTGCTTGGCGGCTACTGGATCATCGATGTGCCGACACTGGAAGACGCCATAGAATGGGCAAAGCGCTGCCCCGGATCACCGAACGAAACCATAGAAATTCGCAGGATCCAGGAGATGGATGACTACAGTGACGAGATTCAGGATATCGTGAAAACCTATCCCGATGTTCTGGAGAAGGGCATCCGCAGCTCCTGATCAGCAGAATTTTGCCTTGTGTTCAGGTTCCACGTGAATGGTGACTTCCGCGCCGGGCTGGTTTTTCTCAAGTGCCCCTTCGATACGGTCGCAGATGCGGTGTGCAGCCTCGACCGTCATGTCCGACGGCACGACCAGATGAAATTCGATAAAGCGGGCCCTGCCCGCTTCACGGGTCTTGAGATCGTGAAATTCAAGAGCGCCTGCATCATTGTCGGCGATCACACGTTCGATCTTTTTCAGTTCTTCAGGCTCGACCGAAACATCCATCAGCCCCTGCACCGACTCTCCCACGAGATGCCAGCCATGCCAGAGAATGTTTACGGCAACGATCAGCGCCATCAGCGGGTCCAGCCAGTTCCATCCGGTTGCTACGGCAAGCACCAGGCCGCCAATCACGCCTGCCGAGGTGACGACATCGGTCCACAAATGCCTGCCATCGGCGATCATGGCCGGAGATCGCGCCCTGCGCCCGGTCGACACCAGAAGCCACGCCCAAATGCCGTTGCCGACGGCGGCAAGCCCGTTGATAAGCAATCCGACGAAGGGAGTTTCAAGCGGACGCGGCTCGAAAAGAGCAATCCCCGCTTCCCGGATGATCAGCAATGCAGCAACGACAATCAGAACGCCTTCCAGAACGGCTGAGAAATATTCTGCCTTGTGATGGCCGAACGGATGGTTGTCGTCTGCCGGCGTGTGGGCAATGCGCAAAGCATACCAGGCCACGCACGATGCCACGACATTGACCACCGATTCCATCGCATCGGAAAAGAGCGCCACGGAATCGGTGAGCCACCATGCGGCAAGCTTGAGCGCAAAAATGCCCAGCGCAACGAGGATGGACCACATCGCGATGCGCTGGAGCTTGCCGTTTGATGGCATGGTGATCCCTCTCCCCTTTTCCCCGACTGGCCTGTCGGAAACCTGACTGGCCAGATCTGTCAGGCTGCTTTCTCACGCGCTTTGCGCGGCAGTCTCGCCACCACGTTCTCGATCATGCGCATGCCGGCATTCTGTCCAAGGGTCATGATCGATTCGGGATGGAATTGCA
The DNA here is from genome assembly GCF_040819555.1 of Nitratireductor sp. GISD-1A_MAKvit. Lineage (GTDB taxonomy): Bacteria > Pseudomonadota > Alphaproteobacteria > Rhizobiales > Rhizobiaceae > Nitratireductor. The sequence continues at coordinate 1,521,485 of NZ_CP161920.1, read as the reverse complement.
CCGCAGCAACCGGCTCATCCTCATGTTCGATGCCCATGATCACCCCGTCTTCGGTCTCCGCTGTGACGGTGAAGGTGGAAGGCAGGCGCGCTGGATCGGCAAAGATGGAATGATAGCGACCCACCGTTACCTCGGGGGGGAGGCCGGAGAAAACGAGGCTGTTTCCTCCAACACGGATGCGCGAAGGCTTGCCATGCATGGGCTCCGCAAGCTGACGAAGCTCTCCGCCATAGGCTTCCACCAGAGCCTGCAGACCAAGACAGACACCAAAGATCGGCAAACCGCGATCCCGGCATTTTGCGATTGTGGTCCTGCAGTCGAAATCTTCCGGCCGGCCGGGGCCCGGCGACAGGACGACGAGATCCGGCGCAACCCTTTCAAACACTTCGTTTTCTACGGGAGCGCGCACGGTCACCACCTCTGCGCCCGTCTGTCGGAAGTAATTGGCGAGTGTGTGAACGAAGGAATCTTCGTGATCCACAAGCAGGATCTTCACACCTTCGCCGACAGGGGCGCACGCACGCTTTTCATCTTCCATGTCTGATGTCCCAGCACCCCGGATGGCCGACAGCATGGCCGACGCCTTGAGTTCCGTTTCAGCCTCTTCTTCCTGCGGGTCGGAATCGAACAGAAGCGTCGCCCCTGCCCGCACCTCCGCCACACCGTCCTTGATGCGAATGGTGCGCAATGTGAGACCAGTGTTCATGTCGCCATTGAAATGAACCATCCCGATGGCTCCACCATACCAGGCGCGCGGGCTCTTTTCGTTTTCCTCGATGAACCGCATGGCCCACAGTTTCGGCGCCCCGGTGACCGTCACGGCCCAGGCATGGCTAAGGAAGGCATCATAGGCGTCCATCCCCTCGCGCAACCGGCCTTCGATATGGTCTACCGTGTGAATGAGACGCGAATACATCTCGATCTGGCGGCGCCCGATTACCCGTACCGAGCCCGGCTCACACACCCGGCTTTTGTCGTTGCGGTCGACATCCGAACACATGGTGAGCTCGGATTCGTCCTTCTTGGAATTCAGGAGCTTGATGATCTGTTCGGCATCGGCAATGGCATCGTCGCCGCGTTTGATGGTGCCCGAGATAGGACATGTCTCGACACGCCGGCCATTCACCCGCACGAACATTTCCGGCGAAGCCCCGACGAGATATTCCTGCTCACCCAGATTGATGAAGAAGGAATATGGAGACGGGTTGATCTCCTTCAGGCGGCGCGAAATCTGCGATGGGCGACGCTCGGCCCGTTCCATGAACATCTGCCCCGGCACCACCTCGAAAAGGTCGCCCCGGTGGAAGCTCTGCTTCGCCTTTTCGACCAGACGGGCATACTCGCCAGGTTCATGATCGCCGCGTGGCGGCACGTGGTCGGCAGGCCGGAACGCATTGCGCGCGCCGTCGCATGACAGACCTTCCGTCGATACGCCGTTACCTGCATAGTCGTAGCGGTCGTGCCAGGCCTTGGCCGCATGGTGATCGACGACAAGGATTTCATCTGGCAGGTAGAGCACGAGATCACGCTGGCTTTCCGGGCGTTCCAGGCTCTGTTCGATCGGGTCGAACTGAAACGCAAGATCGTAACCGAACGCACCGTAAAGCCCCAGATTTGCATCGTGCCCGGTATGGAAAAGATCGGTGATGGCCCGCAGAACGGTGAACACGGAGGGAGCACGGGAGCGCTCTTCCTCGGAGAAAACCCGTTCGGGCTTTGACACGGTCAGCGAAATCTGCGTGTCGTCCCGCGCGTTCACCGCAACCGCCGCGAGACTGGTTATGGGGTCGGCGACGATCTGGAGAAGAGCCTTTCCGCGATCGTTCAGCGCCTCGATCTTCATCTCCCGACCACGCGCCGAGATCACCATTGGCGGATCGATAATCGCGGTATCCCAGCGGGTGTAGCGGCCCGGGTACTCGTAATTGGAGGAAAACACCGCCCCGCGGCGCTCGTCGAGAGCGTCTATGTAGGCATCAATGGCGCCTTCATAGGCGGTTTCGAAACGGGTCCGCGTGATTGTGACATCACCTGCGGTTTCGAACCGCTCGGCACCGTTTTCCAGAACTTCCAGGCTCATCATATGCTCCTTTTTCAGGCATTGCCGGGAAGCACACAAAAAAAGCCGCCCGGTTCTCACCTGCGGCCATGGTCTTTTCCTGCGCGCGCACTGCACGGTTGGCCGCTGTTAACGGACCCACCACCAGAGTTTTGCGCAAGAAATCATTTTCATATTCGTTCCATAGCCTCGACCGGCGTTTCGCGCAACCGCTTTCCAGCCCTGTCCTCAAGCCTCTTGCCTCGATAAAGGGCAAGGAGACTGGCGCAAAGCCAGGCGAAACTCGCCCACGCCACCCCCAGTGCCCAGCCGGCGAAAACATCGCTCGGCCAGTGAACGCCCAGATAGATCCGGCTTATACCGACAATGAAAGAAACGAAGACCGCCACGGCGAGAACATAGAGCCTGACCCGCCAGGCCGGAAAGAAACGGACAACAAGCGCAGCAAGCGTGAGATAAGCCACGGTGGTGACCGTCGCGTGACCGCTTGGGAAGCTTGCCGTGTGGATCACATCGAGATGCTCGACCAGATCAGGTCTCGGGCGATCGTAGTGGTTTTTCAGCGTGTATGAGACCAGCGCACCGGACCCCACCGAAAGCACGGAATAAAGGGCTGCCCCATAACGCCGTACAACGATCAGAAGCCCCGTCACGATCAACAGGGAGAGTACGATCACCGGATAACCGCCAATGGCCGTGATTTCGAGCGCCGCCTCCTCCAGCCATGGGGGGCCTAGCGGATCGGATACATCTGACGCGTTGCGCATCGAAAGCAGGACGCCTCGGTCAAACGCTGCGATTTCGCCTTCCGCCACCTCATCGGCAATGGTGAGGAATACAAAAGAGCCAAATGTCAGAACCAGCAAGAGAACGGCAGGTGCAAGCGCCTTGCGGCGTTGCAGGACGCGTCTTGGAAAACTGACATTCTGGTTTGACATGAACGATCCGTTTCTGAAGAAAACAACGATGCGCCGCAATGCGATGGCGGCGCGCACAAGCTGTGAGAAGAGATGGCACCCTGGCCGCATCGTTGCAAGGGAACCTGCGTGAACACGACCCTCCCGCCAGAAGCACCTGGCGTGTAAGTCTTGCGACATTTACCGAAACCACCTTGACATCGCTACGTCCACACACCACGTTAAATTCATGAGCACGAACCGAAAGCACATCTGCGTTCTTTTCCGGGTATGTCCCATCGCGGGATATTGACCCCCGGTTCGGTGCCGTGCGCCTCCGAACCGAGGGGTGCGTTTTCGTCATTCGGTCATTGAGACCAAGTCGATAGACGAAACAAAACTCCAGGCGCATCAACAAAGAGCCTTAACATCAGTCGAAGCCTGTCGGTTCGCACTCTGGGTGCGGCCGGAAAATTCGCGTGGAACAACCAATGCAGCAGAAGACAGGGCGCAAGCCGAGCATAACGATTTCCGAGACCGACCATCAGCGCCTTACCGGCCTCGCGGAAGCACTGGAGGATCGCAACCCCGAAGCTTCGGAAACCATGTTTGCCGAACTTGACCGGGCGCGTATCGTGCGCGATGGCACCCTTGCGGCAACCATTGTCCGCATGGGGTCGACTGTTGTTTACACGGCCGATGAAGGGCAGGAAAAAACAGTCACGCTCGTCTATCCGGGCGACGCGGACATCGAACAGGGGCGCATTTCCATCACCACGCCGGTCGGCACGGCTCTGATTGGCCTCAAGGAAGGCCAGTCGATCAACTGGACGGCGCGCAACGGACAGACCCACAAGCTGACCGTGGTTCGCGTTTCGCAGCCAGAAGAAACCGCCTGAGCCACAAACCTTGTCCGGATCCCTTCTTTTCACAGGACATCTCCTGACGGGAGCGTAACCCCTGCGCCAGCACGTTGAGCGCAGGGGGCCTCCCGACAGCCAGTTTCAAGCTGCACAGCCAGACACGGCCGTGCGGATTTGTTCGTTTGCGGTCACCCGACAAGGGAACGACTGCGCAGGAGATCGCCATGTGGACCGGACAGGGGTGCATCCTCACAACCAAGGACTTCACCATTCTCGAATTCCTGCAGGAGCGCAGGCACAGATTTAGCGACGCCTATGCCGCGCTATTGCGCGCCAAGATCGACGGAGCAGTTGTCATTTTTCGCGAGGACGTGCCCGCGCACGTGACCACGCTGAACAGCCGCGTGCGCTTTCGCATCGGCGATGAAGAACCACAGACGCGTATCGTCAGCCATGACGAGCTTCATGGCTTCGTCGGTTTGACGCTGCCTGTGACAACGCTGCGCGGTCTTGCGCTTTTGGGTTTGAGCGCAGGCGAAGCAATTGCCCTGCCAAGCAACGACGAGGCAGCTCCTGAACGGATCATTCTTGAAGACGTGCTTTACCAGCCCGAGGCTGCGCGCCGGAAAGGGCAAAGCGCAAAACGACCCGCTTTGCGCCTCGTCCATGATGCAGACCATTCCGCGCGGTCTCCAACTGCAGGGCACATGCCGGGGGGAGACGACGACCCTGGCCCTAGCGCTGCCTGATCCCATGCGCTCCGGCATCATGCCTCAATGCAAAGTCCATGCAGCAGCTCCTGTTTGACCGCCGCCACCGAAAGAGCGTCCCATGGGCTCGATCAACAAAAAGGGCGGGCCTGAAGCCCGCCCCCATTGGCGCTGGCCCTGTCAGGAAAGCCCTTCGATCTGCCCGTCATCATTGAGGAATATGCGTTCGGATGACGGCACGCGCGGAAGGCCCGGCATGGTCATGATCTCGCCGCAAATCGCCACGACGAACCCGGCGCCGGCGGAAAGCCGCACCTCGCGGACCGGGACCACATGCCCGGTCGGCGCGCCGCGCAAATTGGGATCTGTGGAGAAGGAGTACTGGGTCTTGGCCATGCAGACCGGCAAATGGCCATACCCCTGCTCTTCCCACTGTTTCAGCTGGTTGCGGACCGTCTTGTCGGCAATGGCCTCCGCGCCCCGGTAGATCCGCTTCACCACCGTATCGATCTTGTCGAAAAGCGGCATGTCGTCGGGATAAAGCGGCGCAAACTGGGACGCACCGCTTTCGGCCAGCGCCACCACCTTGTGCGCAAGTTCCTCGATGCCGGCCGAACCTTGCGCCCAATGGCGACACAAAACCGCCTCCTCGCCCTGCTCGGCAACATAGGCCTTAACCGCCTCGATTTCGGCATCGGTGTCGGTGTGGAAATGGTTGATCGCCACGATGGCCGGCACACCGAACTGCTTCACATTCTCGATGTGACGCCCGAGATTGACACAGCCGGCCCTGACTGCCTCGACATCCTCGGCGCCCAGATCTTCCTTCTTCACGCCACCGTTCATCTTCAGCGCGCGTATGGTCGCCACGATCACGGCAGCGGCCGGCTTGAGACCCGCCTTGCGGCACTTGATGTCGAAGAACTTTTCCGCACCGAGATCGGCACCGAACCCAGCCTCCGTCACCACATAGTCGGCGATCTTCAGCGCCGTGGAAGTGGCCATCACCGAGTTGCAGCCATGGGCGATGTTGGCGAAGGGGCCGCCATGCACGAAGGCGGGATTGTTTTCCAGCGTCTGCACGAGATTGGGCTGGAGCGCGTCCTTTAGGAGAACGGTCATTGCGCCATCGGCCTTGATGTCACGGGCAAAGACCGGGCTCTTGTCGCGGCGATATCCAATGATGATATCGCCGAGACGCTTTTCGAGGTCTTTTAGATCAGTCGAAAGGCACAGAATGGCCATGACCTCGGACGCCACCGTGATGTCGAAACCGGCCTCGCGCGGAAAACCGTTGGCAACGCCGCCCAGCGAGCAGACGATCTCGCGCAGTGCCCGGTCGTTCATGTCCATCACGCGCCGCCATGCGACGCGGCGAATGTCGATCTCCTGGGCATTGCCCCAGTAGATGTGGTTGTCGATCAGCGCCGAAAGCAGATTGTGGGCCGAAGTGATGGCATGAAAATCACCGGTGAAATGGAGGTTCATGTCCTCCATCGGCACAACCTGGGCGTAGCCACCGCCTGCCGCTCCGCCCTTGACGCCAAAGCATGGACCAAGCGACGCCTCGCGAATGCAGATCGCCGCCTTCTTGCCGATGCGGTTCAGCCCGTCCCCGAGACCGACGGTGGTGGTGGTCTTGCCTTCGCCGGCCGGTGTCGGGTTGATCGCCGTGACGAGGATCAGCTTGCCGTCCTCGTTGTTGCGGGTCTCGGCAATGAACTCGGCCGAAACCTTCGCCTTGTCATGGCCGTATGGAAGAAGGTGTTCACTGGGAATGTCGAGCCGCGCGCCGATCTCCTGAATGGGCTTCTTCTTCGCCGCCCGCGCGATTTCGATGTCGGATTTCACTTCGACCATGACACTGTTTCCCTCTCCCGATGGCATGCAATTTGTGCCGATAGGCATAAAGCCGCGAATTGAAAATCTCCACCATCGCAAAAGAGGCGGACAATGCGTGAAATGCGACAGGAATTATGCCTCCGCGCCGATGCGGCGCGGAACCGGCGGGCGCAGGGGCCCACCGCTCAGGCAAAATGGTCTACCTGTCCAGAACAAGACGCAACTCCACCAGGTTGGAGCGCACCCGAAGGATGTAGAACCCCATGGTGGCAAGATGCGTGGGCATGATCCAGCCATCCTCACGACCATTGGAAATGATAAAGGGCTGCACCTGGAGAGCGGCACGGAACTGCTCTTCCGTCGTGTCCCAAAGCGAACCCAGAGACCGCTGCTTGATGACATCCTCGAAATCGGCACCTGCCGCCTTCAGAAGGCCGTAGTATGCGTAGAGCTGACCATAGGCGAACCAGAAGCGGTCATCCGCACGTGTGTCGAACCAGCCGGAATTGTAGTTTTCCGAACGCTGGCGCAGCAGGTCGGAAGTGGAGCCGAGATCGCTCGCAATGCGGTCGAGATACTGGATCAGATTGTCGGCGCGCGCATCGAACACTGCCTCACAGCTCTCAAGCCGATCATTGAAGCTGCGCAGATCGCGGGTGGCGGAGCGATAGAAGCTTGGCGTCGGTGTCTTGGGGCCAAAGGGGCTCAGACCGAAATACCAGGTTTCCTCGTCGAAGGTGAGCGCGCCGCGCGCATTCTGCAGATCGCGGTCGATCTGCGATGTGCCGCGCACACGGCCAAGGGCATCAACGAGTTCGATGGCGCTGCGGCGGATGGCCTGGTTGATGCCGCGCTGGAACGATGCCTTGTTGTCGAAAAACGGCGTGTCGTCCCAGTCGAGCACGAAGAAGAAGCCGAGCTTGTAAAGCAGCATGGAGGAAATCCATGCATTGTCATTGACGTTGAAATCGGTCAGGTCGGCTGTCAGGTCAACAATCGCTGAACGCCCACAGGTCCGCGTCTCGCCGCCCTGTGTGGCGGCTGTCTGCTCACCGGCGGAAACGCCGCGCGCGTCAAGATTGTATTCGTCGACATAATCGGGATTGAAGCCGGTCCAGACCTGCGTCTGCCAGAAGAAATAACCGTAGAAGCCAACGATTGCGAGCAACACAAGACCGACGGAACCCCGGATGATCCAGCCGCGCCGCGTATACCAGCGGCCGGCCGCCATGAATGGCCAGAGGATCCAGGCAATCACCAGCCCGATACCGCGACCGATCCAGTGAAAGACGCGGGTGAAGAAATCAACAATCGGATCGAGCACGAAGCGCCTCCCTCAGGCGGTTTTGGTCTTGAATCAGGACTCCAGACCATAAAGACGCTTCCGCAGCGCCGGTTTGTCCATCAGATATGCGGTTTTGAGCCGCGCCACAACATACGCGCGCCAGGCATCAGGCCAGGTTTCGTAGTCACGGTAAAAGCCCTGCTTGTTGAAAACATAGCGGGCAATGAAATCGGACGGCACGAAATCGGAGATCAGTCGGTTGGTGAGCCAGGCATCCTTATGCGCCGGGTCTGCCCGGATGACGAGAAAGCGTTCACGCGCCGGGATCTCCTCGATCTTGAGCGTCCCCGTCTGGCTGATTTCGCGCACGGCGGCGTTGAGCAGCGGCACACTCCCCTCGCCGGCAACCAGTTTCGCATTGCGGTGCGTCCAGGTCTGCAGCCAGACCGGATCGACGGCCGAAAAATCCGTTTCCGGCGCCTCGCGCCGGATCAGATCGAGCAGCACCATTTCGCCGCGATGGGCAAGATAGTTTGAGCGTTCGATCCACGAGGCGCGCGGCAGCTGGATGCGGCCAGTCTCGGCCAGAAAGCGGAAGATGCGCGCCGGATCGTCCTTCGACAGATAGCTCACCTGCCAGGGCCGCGAGCGACGGAAACCGGGCGTCGCCGGATCGGCGATCACCGTGGTCGTGTCCGGATCGGTGAAGACATAGACGCCGCCGAAATGGCTCGTCCAATAGGCATCATGCCGGAACACGACCTGCTCGGGCACGAGGCTGTTTTCGCGAATATCGCCCGTCTCGCGCGCCAGTGCGACCATGCGGTTGAGCAGTTCATCATCGCGCCAGGCGTCGGGCTCATGCTTCACGCGGTCGGCAAGCCGGCCAAGCTCCGCGGCCTTGCCAAGCAGATCCTCGGCAGAGAGAACCTTGAATTCCACCTGCGCGATGGAGAGCAGATCCTCAATATCGCGCACGTGGTTCACCTGCTCCTCGATCTCGCCATAGACCACATCCTTGATGGTGATGGCATTGATGGCGCGCGCATTGGCCATCATGAATTCGTAGACGAGCTGCGAGGTGTTGGAGAAGGCCGTGTGAACCACGGGCAATTCGATCTGCGCCGGGGTCAGGATGATGAAGCGGCGATTGACGCCATTGGGATCGAGATATTGCGCGTCGTCCAGTTCCTCGGCAATCTGCGGTGAGAAGCCGGTGCGGTCGATCTCGAAGGAGGCGAGTTTCGTCTGCGGCACGCCGAATGCGGCCAGCGCCCTGTTGTAACGCGCGATCAGATGCGGTTCTTCGATCTTGAGGAGGCGGCCGAAGATGAGGTCGTTTTCGCGGAGGAGATTCATGGCGTCACTCCTCACCCGGCACATGTGAAGAGAAGGGCGTAAGCGTTGCGGCCATCCTCCTTCTCCCCGTCCTTACGGGGAGAAGGTCCCGGCAGGGGGATGAGTGGCGTGCGGCAGTTTGAAAAAACATTCCCCTTACCATTTCCGACCCTCAGCGGGAGAAAACCGCATGTCAGCTGAGACGACCGACGACGAAAGCCGTCCCTCCAGAACAGCCAGAATCGTTTCAAGAACCTGTCCCCGCTCTTTCAGAATATCGACGTTCCAGAAACGCAGCACAGACCAACCCTTCTCGTTCATATAGCTGTCGCGACGCCGATCCGCAGTGTTTTCAGCATGCTGACTGCCATCGACTTCGACCACAAGGTGCTTCTCCCTACAGGCGAAATCAGCAAAATACGGCCCCACTGGCAGTTGCCGTACAAATTTGAAACCATTCAACCGACGATTTCGCAGTTCCGACCACAGGGCTTCTTCCGCGTCGTTTTCGGCGCGACGCAGGGAGCGCGCGCTTTCGGTCTGCTCTAGCTTCGCATTGCGCATGCGCTCGCCCCTCATCCGCCTTCCGGCACCTTCTCCCCGCAGGCGGGGAGAAGGACGCTCACTCAACCTCCCCAAACACCCCTCGCCTTCATGTCCTCGATCTCGCGCAGTGCGCGTTCGCGCAGGCGCTGGTCGCGGATGATGGTGGAAACCGCCGCATCGTCGGACCGGTCCGAATAGCGGAACTCCGAATCCGCGTAGCGGTTGATCTCCTGCATCACCATATCCATCGTGAATGGCCGGCGCAGCTCGGCGATCATCGCCTTCTTCTCATCATAGCTCTGGCGCATGAAGGTATCGGGCGTCTCGAACCATTCGTCGGGAAGCTCGATATCCATGGCGCGCATCTTGATGGCGTCGGTGATGTTTTTGATCGCGCGGCCGGTGAAGCGCGGCTCCGCCAGCTTGATCTCGTGCAGATAGGCGCCGATATCCGTCAGCGTCTTCGGCTCGCCGCGATCGTTCAGGAAGCGCTCATAGACCTTCGCAAGTCCTTCTTCCTGCGGCCTGGAATGCGCCTCATAGGCGGTTTCAACCGCGCGCCTGATCTCCTGTGTTGCGAAAGGCTCGTGCTCGCCAAGCGGGATCGAATGGTTCTTGCCAGCCAGAAGCACGAAGATGTCGACATAATCCTCAAAGGTCTGCGGCCCGTCGACAAGCCAGCGCGCGCCGGCCCGCTGGCGCAGCGCATCGTCCACATTTTCCGGATAGTTGGAGAACATGCCGAAGGAGCAATTGCCGCGCACCACGGTGCCCGTACCCGCAAAACTCTCCATCAGAACGCCCGTCACCTCCTGCTGGCCGGCAGACGCCCGGTCGTCGGAGCGCTTGGCCGCCACCTGGTCGATGTCGTCGATTGTGCCGAAGCCGATGGCGCGCGGGCTCAGCACATTTTCAACGAACTGCTTGCAGTTCTGGCCCGACTTGCCCTGATAGGAGGAAATCTGGTCGACGCCGAAATTCTCGTAATGAAACGGCACGCCCGCCACCTGGCAATAATCGTTCAAAAGCCCGGCGGTCATCTGGATGAGGATGGTCTTGCCGGTGCCCGGCGCGCCATCGCCGATGAAGGTGAAGAGAAACCCGCCAAGCTCCACGAAGGGGTTGAGCTGGCGCTCGAAATCATAGGCCATCAGCATCTTGGCAAGCTTCATGGCCTGATATTTGGCGATGTGATTGCCGATGATTTCGTTGGGCTTCTTGAACGTCATGACGAGCGGCTTGCGCCGGCTGCCCGGTGCGACGTCGAACCCGTCCAGCGTAAAATCGTCGGCCTCAAGCCGCATATGCGTGTCTTCGAACACACCGAGACCGGTGAAACGGCTGCGCCGTTGCAAAAGCCCCTCGATGGCGACACGGGCAAGCGCGCGGGCGCGCGCCGTCATCGTCATATCATCGGCAGCACCCGCGATCGCACCATCAAGCGCGGCAAGAACGCTTTTGAGCGCATCCTGCGGTGTATCGAACTGGAAATCCGGTTCATCCGTGTCGTTCACCGGCTCGCTGTCTGCATCGAGCATCTGCAGGAGATAGGAGGATAGCGTGAAGGCGGCGACATAGGCAGAAGCCTGCAGAAGCGCGTGATAGGACTGCGCCGGCGCGCCTTCCAGCGGGCTGCGGGCGTTGCGTTCCTGAAGGCTTTCAAGCTCGGTTGACCGCGCAAAGACATCGGCCACCGCGAGCGCCACCGCCACACCGCGACGGGCGCGGAAAAGAAGCGTGTGCTGCGGAATGGAGAGCATCGGATCGCCTTGCCGGATGGCGGCGATGGTATTTGCAACCTCCACCTCACGCGTCCGGCGCAGCGCGCCGGTGGAAACGGTCGACACGAAACGCCGCCCGGTGCCGGCAAGCTCGGTGCCGGAGCGGCCGTCATCGGCCTGAAGCACCACAAAGCGCGTCACAAGGCTCTGCGCCGTCGCCCGGTGCTTCTCGATGTCCTTCTCGTCGATGGTCGTCAGGCCGGTGTCCATGGAATGTCCTATACGTCGGTGATGACCCGCCCACCTGAAATGACGTGCACGTCGTAGCCATCGAAAATCTTCTGTGCCTCGCCCGCGGCATAGAGCGCCTGATAGGCTTCGTGCGGCACGAGCGCGTGCTGTTCATAGGCGCTCACGCCCATGCGGGCAGCGTCCAGATCGTCGGTGTCGATGAAGAACTCTTCGCGCGCCGGCTGGCTGGACCACAGCCCCTTGCGCGCCGGGCGCTCGGTCTTTGAATAGACCTCCTGTACCGTCCAGGTGAGAAGCCATGCATTCTCCTGCCGGCGCACCTTGCCCAGCACTTCCGAGACCGTCGAGTTGTTCTCGGTGATGCCGGCCGTATAAAACGGCCCCAGAACCACCCGGCGCAATTGCTTGGGGTGGAGGTGGTCGAAATCCTTGTCGAGATTGCCGGCAATGGTGGCCGGCGACAGGGAATAGGCGGAGTTCTTTTCCGCAAAATCGTCGAACTGATGCGCAAGTTCCGGATTGAGCAGGCCGCCCACCGGCAGGCCGATCTCCACATCCTCGTTGAGCTTGCCGCCTTCGGAAACGAGCGCCTTGATCATGGAAGGCGAGGAATCCTCGACCGCCGCCATATAGACCATGGGCAGGCTCGAACTTCCGTCAAAAGCGCCCCAATGCACCAGATAATACGGTCGTTTCGTCTTCGGATTCACCGAAACGCGCACCGTTTCCGGCAAAATGAAGGGGGAAAACACGTTGCCCGCCTTCAGCTGTTCCAGGTAGAGGCGCTCGGCCATGGAGCGCTGGAGGTCAGCCGGAAATTCCCGGTGACGCAGGATGAAATCGACCATCTCGGCGCGCAGTTCGTCCGGCCCGGAGATGCCGGCAAGACGCTTCTCGGCCTGACGCCGGTCGTTTTCCAGTTCAAGCACGCTCTGGAAGACCGGATAGCCGCTCTCGGCACGCTGGATGCGGAATTTTTCCATGAAACCGAGACGGTTCTGCCAGCACTCGAAGGAGCGCTCCAATCGGCCGATATAGGGTGAGACGACCTCTGCCACGAGACCGTGCGACTGGAAAGGCGATGCGGAGCGGTCGCCGAAATAGACGCCGAGCCCCTCGAGCGCGGCGGCGATGGCATCGAAATAACGCGCTGCGGCGTCAGGAGCGGTACTCATGCAAAAAACCTGTTCTGGGACCTTGGCGCCCGCCCCTCATCCGCCTGCCGGCACCTTCTCCCCGCATGCGGGGAGAAGGAGGATGGCCGCAACGTAAACGCCCCCCTCTCCCCGCGAGCGGGGAGAGGGTAAGGGTGAGGGGCGAGGGTCAGCATTGAAGGTCCGCGCACCGTATCTCGTCACGCCCGAACGTAGTTCGCGGCGTCGTGTTTTTTCATCACGTCTTCGAAACGGCGGGCGAAGGCATCGTCGGCGAGCTTCTTGCGGCGCTGGATGTCGGCGGTGGTGACCATGTTCTTCTCGTGCAGTTCGAGCAGATCGCCAATGTGGCGCTGCGCGGCAGCGCCGATGCCGGCCATGGTTTCCTCGGCCGTGTTGTCGACCTGCGACCCAAGCGTGTTGATGCGGTGAGCCACATCCTGCTGGGCGGCGGTCTTCAAAGAATCTTCGAGCGCCTTGTAAAGAACGATGCGCTGCTCGGTATCGATGGTGAGCTTGTTGATCAGCGTCGACTGGGCCGCGATCTGATTGTTGAGCGAATCCACAAAAGTCTGGAACATGGAGGTGTAGCGCTCAAGCGTCTGGCTTTCGGCGAGCAGCTCCTGCTCCTTTGCCTGCGCCTCATTGTATTCGGTGGCAAGCTTGGAGCGCTCCCCCTCGAGCTTCGCCCGGTCCTTCTGGCTCGTGGAAGCGGCAATGCGGTTTTCGATGTCGAGCAGCAGCGGGTTCAGTTCCTCGATGCGCTTCTGCGTGGCCTCCAGCGTCTCCATGGTGGACTTGCGCCGTTCGATCACCTTGGCAAGACTTGCCTCGGAAGTCTGGTAGCGCTCCTGCAGAACCTGTTTCTGATCCTGGAGAATCCCAGTGATCGTGTCCGATTTGGCAAGCAGTTCCTGCAGATTGCCTGCAAGTGACATGTTGCGGACACGCTCTGTGCGCATGCGCTGCTTTTTCTGCTTGGAGAAGATGCCGATGAAGTTCTCCCAGCCAGTGTAGCTCTTCATGCTTTCGAACTCGGAGCCGAAGACATTGGTGGCATCTTCGAGACCGATGATCAGGTCGGCGATGTTTGTCTCCATCACCTTCTGCTGGGTGAGCACGTCCTGAATGCGGGCATTCTCGATGTCGAAATCGGCCTGGCCGATCTTTTCGTCGGTGCGCGCAAGCTTGTCGAGCACGGTGCCCGACTGCTCGAGCTTCGAGCGCATCTCGTCGACCACCTCACGGGTCTTCGCGATCTCCGTGTCGAAATTCTGCAAGGTGGCCATTTTGTTACGCTCCGCAAAGGTCAGGGTTGCGGAAATATATGTGGGTCGATTGACGATTGAAAGACGTTACCCGCCTCAACGCACAATTCCTCAAGGGCTGTGGCAGCCCCACTCTGCCTGCGCTCCCTGTGGCGAAGGAGGCTGAAATCGCGTGCGCCAAGATCGATGTTCGCGACTTTCAGAAGACCGCGCTCCACCAGTGGACCCGCGGCCGACATGGAGATGGCGGCAGCACAGTCGCTCTCCCGCACGGCAGAAAGCACCGCCTCATTGGAGGGGAACTCCATGACCAGATTGAGCCCGCCCGGATCGACGCCCATCTCGGCCAGCGTGGTCTCGAAGGCAGCACGTGTGCCGGAGCCTTCCTCCCGCACGATCCACGATGTTCCTGCGACGAGGTCTTGCGGTGAAAGGGGCACACCCTCGGCCCATGGATGCGTTGGCGCGATCACCACGGCCATCACATCCCGGTCCACCCGGCGCACGGTGAGCGCCGGTTCATCCACCCTGCCTTCGACCAGCCCAAGATCGGCCACGCCTTCCAGCATCGCATCGGCGACCATGCGTGTGTTGCCTACGGTAAGTTTCAGTGAGATTCCCGGATACAGCTTGTGAAACCGCATGAGCACCGGCGGCAACCAGTAGCTGGCCACCGTCTGGCTCGCATGGACATTAAGCGTGCCGCGCCGCAGTCCGCCAAGCTCGGACAGCATGGTTTCGGCCGAACGGACGCGGGCAAGCGTTGCCTGCGCTTCGCCAAGGAAGACCTTGCCCACACGCGTCAACTCGATGCGACGGCCAACGCGATGGAAAAGCTCGACGCCATAATAGCTCTCCAGCGCCTTGATCGATGCACTGACGGCAGAGGGCGTGCGCCCGACAGCGGCAGCGGCCTGGGTCAGGTGCTCCCGCTCGGCGACGGCCACGAAAATCAGCAATTGCTCAAAAGTCATGACATTATTCGATTTCGACGAATGATATATGTCAGACTATTCGATAGAAGTCGATAAATGCTCATGCGACCAAGGATGCGTTCATCGCATCAGGTCGCATTCATGTCCGCACTTCGCCACCCGCTCCAGCTTCTTCCCGGCGTTTTTCTTTCCCTCTTCGTCGCGGGGGCGGCGCTGCTGACCGCATGGGCGGAACAGGTCTATTTCGGCGAAGCGTGGCTTGAAGGACTGGTGCTTGCCATCCTTTTCGGTACGGCCATAAGCTCCGTTGCCCGGTTGAGCCCTGCCTTCCGCCCCGGTATCGATTTCTGCGCCAAGGCCGTGCTGGAGGTGGCGATCGTTTTGCTCGGTGCCTCGATCAGCCTCGCAGCCCTTGGTGATGCGGGTGCTGGGCTGGTGGGCGGCATCGTCGGCGTGGTGGTTCTTTCGCTTGTTACAGGCTATGTGATCGGCAGGGCGCTGGGCCTTTCGCGCGGCCTTGCAACGCTGGTCGCCTGCGGCAACTCCATCTGCGGAAACTCGGCGATTGCAGCCGCAGCACCCGTGATCCGTGCCGAAGCCTCGGAAGTGGCCGCATCCCTCTCCTTCACCGCATTCCTGAGCATCCTCGTCGTGCTATTACTGCCCGTCATATATGCCGCCATCGGCATGAGCGCGGTGCAATCGGGCGTGCTTGCCGGCCTCACGGTCTATGCGGTGCCGCAGGTGCTGGCTGCCGCCGCCCCAGCCGGCCCCGATCGGCATTCAGGTGGGCACGCTGGTCAAACTGGTGCGTGTGCTGATGCTCGGGCCGGTGATCTTCCTTCTGGGTCTGACCCATGGGCGCAAAGCCGGCGTCAAGCTTGGCTTTTTCGAAATGGTGCCCTGGTTCATCATTGGCTTTCTTGCGATGATGGGGCTGCGTTCGGCAGACCTCATCCCGGCCCCGGCGCTACCCCTCATGCAAGAGACATCCGGCTTTCTGACGATCATCGCCATGGCCGCGCTTGGCCTGACGGTGGACATCAGAAGCGTGATGAAGAGCGGTGTTCGCGTGATCCTTGCAGCCCTTCTGTCGCTGACCGTTCTGGGAATGGTGAGTTACGCGTTGATCCGCATGCTGGGCGTCGTCTGAACGGGCGCTACTCTGCAGCGCTGCCGGCAAAGCCCACGAGATCTTCCGCCTTCCAGCGCCCCATCTCTTCTTCCCAGTGCTTTCGGCACAGCGAGACATAAACATCCTTGCCGATCGCAACCTGTTCGCCCTTCCTGGCAACCTTGCCATCCGGTCCTAGACGAACCACCATGGTGGCCTTGCGGCCGCAGCGGCAGATCGTGCGCACCTCGCGCAGTTCGTCGGCCAATGCCAGAAGCGCCTGTGATCCGGTGAAGAGATTGCCCTGAAAATCGGTCCTCAGCCCGTAGCACATGACCGGAATGCCAAGCCTGTCGGCCACCCGGGCAAGCTGCCAGACCTGCTCTTCTTCGAGAAACTGCGCCTCGTCGACAAACACGCAATGCACCGTCGTGTGATCGTGGTGCTCGGCGATGCGCGCGAAAAGATCGTCACCGTCGCGGAACATTTCCGCATTGCTGTCGAGCCCGATGCGTGAAGAGATGTAGCCGCCATCTTCCTTGCGGTAGTGGCCAGCGACAAACAGCATCGTGTTCATCCCGCGCTCACGGTAATTGTAGGATGCCTGCAGGAGCATGGTCGACTTGCCCGCATTCATCGTCGCATAGTGGAAATAGAGCTTTGCCATTGCGCTGCCTGTATCGTTCGCGCTCTTAAACACCACCAGCGGCCGTTAGAAAACGCCACACCGGCATTCTTCCACCAAATACCGTCGCATACGACGCCATGCATGACGCAAACAGACACCTGTTTGTGCTTGCAGCGACCCTGAATTGGTGCTTGCCTTTGAAATAATGTGCAAAGCCGGTTAAGACCCGCGCTCTGCCGAACACAACCACAGAGGAGAGCCGTCAATGTTACCGCGCCGAAAATCGTCCCTGGTCCTAGCGCTCGCCGCAAGCCTCGCATCGGGCGCTGCATGGGCCGCAGAGGCCGATTCCTGCCAGTCCGTAACCTTCTCGGACGTCGGCTGGACCGACATCACTGCAACCACGGCCACTGCCTCGGTGGTGCTGGAGGGCCTCGGATACGAACCCGAAACACAGGTGCTTTCGGTGCCGGTGACCTACGCCTCGCTCAAGAACAATGACGTGGACGTCTTCCTCGGCAACTGGATGCCGACCATGGAGGCCGACATCGCGCCTTATCGCGAGGATGGCACGGTAGAAACCGTGGTCACCAACCTGGAGGGCGCGAAATACACGCTGGCCGTTCCACAATACACCTATGATGCGGGCCTGAAGAGCTTTGCGGATATCGCCAAGTTTTCCGACGAGCTGGACGGCAAGATCTACGGCATCGAGCCCGGCAATGATGGCAACCGTCTGATCCTCGACATGATCGAGAATGACACGTTCGGCCTCAAGGATTTCGAAGTGGTGGAAAGCTCGGAAGCCGGCATGCTTTCGCAGGTGCGCCGCGCTGTGGGATCGAAGGAGCACGTGGTGTTCCTCGGCTGGGAACCGCACCCGATGAACGCCAATATCGAAATGGCCTATCTTGAAGGCGGTGACGACGTGTTCGGCCCCAACTATGGCGGGGCGACAGTGCATACCAACACGCGCGCGGGTCTTTCCGAAGAGTGCCCGAATCTTGGCAAGCTTCTGAAGAACATGGTCTTCTCGCTTCAGATGGAAAACGAGATCATGGGCAAGATCCTTGACGACGGCGCTGAGCCACAAAAGGCGGCTGAAGAATGGCTCAAGGCCAATCCGGACGCGCTCGGCCCATGGCTCGAAGGTGTCACCACATTTGAGGGTGAGCCTGGCCTCGACGCCGTGAAGGCGCATCTGGGCATGTAAACGCCATGACGATGCGGGGTGCCGGGGCAGGCACTCCGCGACGTCTCACTTTCGGCCCGCAGGCCGAAAGTCCGCCGCACCGACGGCACGCACAACGCATAAGAAGAAATCCCAGAAAAGGAACTCCCCGGGCTCATGGACCCTCTTTCAGAATGGATTGCTGACTGGAAAATTCCCATCGGCCGGTGGGGCCGAGACTTCTTCGACTTCCTGACCACCAATTTTGCCTGGCTGTTCGACACGCTGGCAGATGTTCTGGCCGATGTTCTGGACGGTATGGTGGATATACTGCTGGCCGTTCCCGCCATCGTTCTGGTGCTGGCCATTGCAGCACTCGCCTATCTCCTGCAACGCTCCTGGAAACTTTCTGTCGCGGTCGCGCTTGGCCTGCTTTTCATCATCAATCAGGGTTTATGGGAAGAAACGGTCGAGACGCTGGTCCTTGTGGTGGCCGCAGCCGCCGTGTCCATGGCGATTGGCGTCCCCGTTGGCATCTGGGCAGCCCATAATCCACGCGTCTATCAGTTTCTGCGACCGGTTCTCGATCTGATGCAGACGCTGCCGACCTTCGTTTATCTGATACCGGTCCTCATCCTGTTCGGTCTCGGCGCCGCGCCCGGTCTGATCGTGACCGTGATCTTCGCTTCACCGGCGCCGATCCGGCTCACCTATCTCGGCATCACCTCCGTTCCGCAGCCCATGATCGAGGCCGGACATGCCTTTGGCGCCACCAAACGCCAGCTTTTGTGGAAGGTGGAACTGCCGGCCGCCCTCCCCTCCATCATGGCAGGTCTCACCCAGTGCATCATGCTCTCACTTTCCATGGTCGTCATCGCCGCGCTGATCGGCGCAGACGGGCTCGGCAAGCCGGTTGTGCGCGCGCTCAATTCGGTCAACATCCCCCTCGGGCTTGAAGCTGGCCTCGCCATCGTCGTTCTGGCGATCATTCTTGACCGCATCGCGCGCATCGAGCGGGGGAGCGACAAATGAGCGTGGCCATCGATTTCAACAAGGTCGACATCCTTTTTGGCACGGATCGGCAGAAGGCAGAGGCACTTCCGCTCGTGGATGCGGGCAGGAACCGCGAGGAAATCCTTGCCGAAACCGGCGCGGTGCTCGGCTGCGCCGGCTGCGATCTTACCGTCGAACGCGGCGAGATCTCCGTGTTGATGGGGCTTTCGGGATCGGGCAAGTCCACATTGCTGCGAGCGGTGAACCGACTGAACACCGTGGCCCGCGGCAATGTCGTCGTTCATGATGGCGAGTGGCAGGCCGATGTGGTGAACTGCTCGCAAGCCGAACTGCGCAAGATCCGCCGCGAATGCGTGGCGATGGTCTTCCAGCAATTCGCCCTTTTGCCCTGGCGCACGGTGGCGGAGAATGTCGGTTTCGGGCTGGAGCTGGCCGGTGTCCCCGCAAATGAGCGCAAGGAACGCGTGATGGCGCAGCTCGAGCTGGTGCATCTGACCGACTGGGCCGACAAATATGCGCATGAGCTTTCCGGTGGGATGCAGCAGCGCGTAGGCCTTGCGCGTGCCTTTGCCACGGAAGCGCCGATCCTGCTCATGGACGAGCCCTTCTCCGCGCTCGATCCGCTCATCCGCACCAAGCTGCAGGACGAGCTGCTCGAACTTCAGGAGCGCCTGAAGAAAACCATCCTGTTCGTGAGCCACGATCTTGAGGAAGCGCTCAAGATCGGCAACCGCATCTCCATCATGGAAGGCGGACGGATCGTGCAGACGGGCACGCCGGAAGACATCGTTCTGGCACCCGAAAACGACTATGTGCGGGATTTCATTTCCAATGTGAACCCGCTCTCGGTGCTGACGGCGTGGAACGTGATGCGTGACGTGCGCGACCTTGAAGCGGCCGGCGAAGGCTGGCTCTGGCTCGACCGGCGGCGGACCACGCGGTTCCGGTTCGATGAAAACATGCTGGTCATCGACGCCGAGCGCAACGGCAAACCCGCCATATGGGTCTCCTGCGACAACATCGAGGACCTGCCGGAAGACAGGCCCAAGGTCTTCTGGGCAACAGCGGGCACACCACTGCGCACCGTGATGCGGGCCATGCAGCAATCCCAGACGGCGCCGGTGGCGCTGTTTGACGAGGCCTCACGTTTTGTCGGGGCGATTGGCATCCGCGACGTGCTGGGCGCCATTATCCGGCGCTGAGCATCTCCACACACAGCGGCATTGCGCAGATGCCGCTTTTCCAGCCCGCCCTCCCTCGTTACTGTCTTGAAGATAAATCGAGGGAGGCTGTCTCATGAACCCATCCGGTATCGTAGCGCTCGTCACGGGCGGCGGCTCGGGCCTTGGGGAAGCGACCGCGCGTGCGCTCGCCGACAAAGGCGCAAAGATCGCCATTGCGGATGTCGGCATGGAGAGGGCCGAAGCGGTGGCCGCCGATATCGGCGGTATCGCGGTCAGATGCGATGTCACAAGCGAAGCCGACGGGCTGGCGGCCCTGGGTGAAGCAACCGAAAAGCTTGGCGCGCCCCGCATATTGGTGAACTGCGCCGGCATCGCCATCGCGATGAAGACTGTCGGCAAGGATGGACCGCACCCTCTCGACCTTTATCGCAAGGTGATCGAGATCAACCTCCTGGGAACGTTCAACATGATCCGTCTGTTTGCGGCCCAGGCACAGGAGCTCGAACCGCTTGAGGGGGGCGAGCGCGGGGTTGTCGTCAACACCGCCTCGGTGGCTGCCTTCGACGGCCAGGTCGGCCAGGTTGCCTATTCCGCGTCGAAGGGCGGTGTGGTGGGCATGACATTGCCCATCGCGCGCGATCTTTCACGCTCCGGCATTCGGGTCTGCACCATTGCGCCGGGCATCTTCAAGACGCCGATGATGGCGGGCCTGCCGGAGGATGCACAGGCTTCGCTCGGTCAGCAGGTGCCCTTCCCGCCGCGCCTTGGCGAACCTTCCGAATATGCAGCACTTGCCTGCCACATCGTCGAGAACCAGATGCTGAACGGCGAGACGATCCGCCTTGATGGCGCGATCCGCATGGCGCCGAAATAGCCAGGCAACGGGAAAATCCACCGTCGCCGCTTGCAGCCGCAAGCCTGATCGGCGAAGGAGATGCTTCAACGGATTGAGGCATCGATGAGCAAAGGAAAATCAAAGGACGTCATTCTCGAAACGGATGCGGACGCCATTCGCCTCGCGAAGACGCTGTTGCGCACTGCACGCTTTGGTGCGTTGGCGACAATCGATCCCGATGATGGTGCACCCTTCGCGACCCGCGTTGCGACCGCGACCGACCTCGATGGCGCGCCGCTCATACTGGTCTCAGGCCTGTCTGCCCATACCAAAGGGCTGGAAGCCGACCCGCGCTGCTCGCTGCTGATCGGCGAACCCGGCAAGGGCGACCCGCTGGCACATCCGCGCCTTTCCGTGAAAGCCGTAGCATGTCTTATCGAAAAAGATGGTGATGCCTATGCACACGCAAAGCGCCGCTATCTGTCCCGCCATCCCAAGGCGAGACTCTATTTCGACTTTCCTGATTTTTCGATCTACCGCCTGGAGCCGGAAGCCGCACTTTTGAACGGCGGCTTTGCGCGAGCCTACAGGCTCGCCCGCGCTGACCTTCTCAGCACCGGGGCCGCACTTGCCGAACTGGCTGAAGCGGAAGCCGGTGCAATAGAACACATGAACAGCGACCACGCCGACGCGGTCGAAAACTATGCCCGACATTTCACGGGAGCGCCGGCCGGCAAATGGCGGATCACCGGGATTGACCCGGACGGGTTGGACCTGGCCCTGGGTGACGAAACCCGCCGCGTGTTTTTCTCCAAGCCTCTTGCCAATGCATCACAGATGCGCGCCACGCTTGTGGCAATGGCGAGGGAAGCCCGCGCTGGACTTTCTGCATGAAGCGTCAACTGATCCGCATCGAAGACGCCGAGGATCCGCGTATCGCGTCCTACCGAAACATCCGTGAACGCGATCTGGTGGGGCGCCAGGGGCGGTTCGTGGCCGAGGGGCGAGTGGTTCTCAATGTCCTGTTTTCCACCAGCCGGTTTTCTGCCGAAAGCGTGTTCCTGCGCGACAACCGTGTGAACGGTCTCGGTGATGTCATCGAACGCATTCCCGAGGATGTGCCGGTCTACATTGCTAGTGGCGCGGTTATGGATCAGATCGCCGGTTTCGAAATCCATCGCGGCATTCTCGCCATTGGCAGGAGGCCCGGGACCACGGGCGGCGACCTCCTTCGCACTCTTCCCCGGCAAGCTCTGGTCGTCGCGCTGTCGGGCATTTCCAACCACGACAATATGGGATCCATTTTTCGCAATGCGGCATCGTTCGGAGCCGCTGCGATCCTGCTGACGGATGATTGCTGCGACCCGCTTTACCGCAAGGCGATCAGGGTTTCGGTCGGCGCGGCGCTCAAAGTGCCCTTCGCCCGATTTGCCACCACACAGGATCTTGCCGACGCGTTGATTTCACAAGATTTTTCCATTCTCGCGCTCAGTCCCAGTGGCTCTATTGACATTGCCGGGATCAAACGCGCGCCACGCCAGGCGCTGCTTTTGGGAAGCGAGGGACATGGACTTTCAAGTGACGTCATGGAACGCCTGCCGACCGCTCGTATCGCGATGATGCCTGATTTCGACAGTCTGAACGTTGCGGCCGCTTCGGCAATTGCCCTGCACAGGCTGTGGCAGCCCGTGGCCTAGCGATCAGATCATTGCGTGGCCTGATCGCGCAGAGCCCGGATGCGTTCCGCAAGGCTCAGGGGCCGTTCTCCGCCGCCATCTTCTCCCCCGGCAGCGAGCAGGGAGTTGATCGAAGACCCCTCCCCTTCGAGTGCGGCGGTGAGATTGACAACTTCGGCAGCGAGGGAGTGAATTTCCTCACGCAGAGCATCGTCCGCCTGCGTTTTTTCCTTCGCCCCACCATTGTTCGGCTTCTTCCGGGGCAGTGCTGCCCGGAGTTTCTTGTTCTCCTGCATCAATCGTGCGATGCGCGACTGCAGTTTCTCGCGCTCGGCTTCCTGCCCCTGTGCCGAAGCCACACTCATATCGCCCTCACTTCCAATGACAGAACGCAATTGAACCGACTTGTCGGCAAGCTCGCGACGCAACCGGACGCATTCATCCTCCAGTTTCTTCAGGCGCTGCGCCCCTTGCCTGGAAAGGCTGGCCGCACTTGCAGCCTCCGCATCTTTCCGTAGCCGTCCGAGTTCGCTCTCCTTGCGCCTGAGTTTTTCCTCGTGCTCGTAAAGCAGCCTCATCTGGCTCTCCAGCTTCTTCTGGAGATCAGCGTATCGCTTCTCCGCCACTTTCAGCCCGGCAAGGGCTTCCTTGCGTGCAGTGTCAGCTTCCCGTGCGGCACGAATGGCCTCCTTGCGATCACGGCGCGCCGCAGCCAGTTCATCTTCCAGCTTGTGCAACTCGGTTTCGCGCGAAGCCAGCTCGATCTGCCTGCTGCTGGAACGGAGCCGCTCCTCCTCAAACTGGTCGCTGAGTTCGCCCAGGGCAGCGTTTCGTTCACCCAGCTCTCCCAGCGCTTCCTCCAGTCGCGCCCTCAACTCTGCAATTTCGGAGGTGTTTTCCGCCAGAATTTCACGCTGTCTGGCAATTTCACCCTGCAGCCGGGTTATGGTCGCGTCCTGCCTGTCGCGCTCTTCGGCAAGCTGGCGGGCTTCATCTGTCACGCGGGAAAGTTCGATCAGCTGCGACGAAGACTTGCGGTTCAGCGTGTCGACACGCATTTCCAGCCGACGGGTCGCCATTGCATGCTCGGCGCGCAAACGATCCTTCTCCGCCTCCAGCTCGTTGGTGGAAAGGGGCATGCTGGCCTCGATACGCCTGGTCGTAAGACGAACCGCACGTCGCCACACAAGCGGCGCGAGAAGCAAGGCCACAAACCCAGCGACGAAGAACCCCAGAAAGAAAAGCAGTACAGTCTTGATCACCGCGTGGAACCCGTTTCTACAAGGAAACCCTGTATCGGACTTGGTCCTCTTGGGTCCCGTATATTTGCGCCCGCGTCAAGCTGATACACAAAGAGTGTACCGGCACGACACGGGCGACAGTCCGCTTAGCTGGGGAAATCAGAACGGGTTCCAGGTGGGGCTCGGCGTGAGCTTTAGATAACCAAGATTCACACCAAGGCGTGCCCCGACACCGGTTCGTATGGGAACCAGGATCATGTTGTCATTGGTCAGCGCGTTAAAGCCCAGTCCGGCGACGAGGTAGGCCGATCCCGCCACACCCCCAAAACGCCGATACAGGTCATTCACGGCATTCAGGTTATAAACGAGAATCATCACACGCGAGCCGGTACCTCCATAGTCCCAGCCGATCGAAGGTCCTTGCCAGTAGACTTTGTGATCTCCGGCATTCTTCGTGTAAAGCGTGCCTTCTCCGTAGGTCAGCCCACCAATAAAGGCGCCGGAGCCTTCCTGGCCGAGCACGTAACCATTGGGCAAACCGTAATTCGAAAAGACCTTCTCGACAACGGTGGCCAGCCCGCCGGTCGTGGAGCCGAAAAACCCGTGTCCGGCTTCAATGATCTCCTGCGCCGTGTAGCCGTTGTTGGCTCGGGCCGTATTGACCATAAAGGCCAGAGCGCCGAAGCCAATCGCGAGAGCCAATAGCCCGGCATGGATAAGCCGCGCCCAGTCATAAAGCCTTGCAGGCATCGTTCTTTCTCCATTCATGAGTGGCTTTTTCAGCTCGCCCCTCTTTCGTCCCGCATCGCACCCGAATGCTTCAAAATAGGCATTGAATCTTTTCCAACTGTTAACCTCAACATGAAACATGGCACCGGAGTGTTTTGAAGCACGGTCCCGCCGCTGCGAACCGTTCCGGTCTCGGCCCAACTGTTGCCGGTTTTCGCAGCTCTGTGTAACCAGAAGTGGTGTGTTCCATGATCTGATTCGGTTGGGGAATGGGACCTTCGTCGTCATAGACATTCAAGCAAACAGGCCCGAGCCGCGGTCACGGAATGCGGAAACGGCCGATTGGCAACAACGTCCGGAGGACAGATGCCCATGTCCGAACTTTTCTCGCTGAGCGCACCCGATCTGGCAGCTCTTCTGTGCAGCCGCGTTTGCCACGACATCATTTCTCCGGTAGGCGCCATCAACAATGGCCTTGAACTGCTCGACGAAGGTGGTGCGGACGAGGACGCCATGAGCCTGATCCGGGCCAGTGCGGTCAACGCCTCGGCTCGGCTCCAGTTCGCCCGGATCGCATTTGGAGCTGCCGGTTCCGCAGGCATGCAGATCGATACCGGTGATGCACACACGGTGGCGATGGCGTTCATCAAGAACGAAAAACCGGATCTTGAATGGCAGGGTGGCCGTGCGCTCCTGCCCAAGAATCAGGTGAAGCTCCTGCTGAACCTGCTTCTCGTTGCCAACGCCGCCATTCCCCGCGGTGGAAAGCTGCGTGTCGGGCTCGAGGAGCTTGAAACCAGCCCCGTTTTCACGATCAAGGCGGAAGGGCCGATGCTGCGCGTGCCG
The DNA here is from genome assembly GCF_040819555.1 of Nitratireductor sp. GISD-1A_MAKvit. GTDB lineage: Bacteria > Pseudomonadota > Alphaproteobacteria > Rhizobiales > Rhizobiaceae > Nitratireductor. Next base: position 1,496,178 of record NZ_CP161920.1, on the reverse strand, counting down.
CCGAAATTTCTCGAACTGCATTCAGGCAACAAGCCTGACGAGCCAATCGACGCACACAGCGTTCAGTTCTACTACACCCTGCTTCTGGCGAAGGAGACAGGGATGAGTGTCAACATTCGCGCCACGGCAGACGAGATTATCCTCACCGCAAGAAAATGATCCGTTAACCATAAGTGTTTGCGGCAGCTTTACCAGCCTACCTGTATAGTTCCTGCTTCTCGTCTGTCACCAGAAGCGGCATCGTTCGAAAGGATCCGGAGTATGGCTCGCTGTCTCATTGTCGATGACTCAAGTGTCATCCGGAAAGTGGCCAAGCGGATACTGACCAGCGCCGAGATGATGGTCACCGAGGCTGCCAGCGGAGAGGAAGCGCTCGACCTTTCGGCGCACGAGATGGCCGACATCATCATAGTCGACAGCTCACTGCCCGATATGGAGCCAAGCGAGCTCATTCGCCGTCTCATGGCAATGCCCGCCGATTTCAAACCGCATATTCTTCTGTGCCTGGTCGAACTTGATCTGGGTGCAATCATGCGGGCCAAACGCGCCGGTGCGCAGGGTTACATGCTCAAACCCTTCACGAGAACCCAGCTTCTGGAACAGTTCCGCGAATTGCAGACTGCGGCCTGAGCTCCTGCGACAAATCACAACAGCAGAAACAAAAAACCCGGCCTGCTGGCCGGGTTCGCCGTAGACGTTGGAAGCGCGTGAGCGGATCACGCGCTCTCACGGATCTCCTCGGGCTCGCGCAGAACATACCCGCGCCCCCAGACCGTTTCGATGAAGTTCTGACCACCCGAGGCTGCATCGAGCTTCTTGCGCAACTTGCAGATGAAGACATCGATAATCTTCAGTTCCGGCTCATCCATGCCGCCATATAGATGATTGAGGAACATTTCCTTGGTCAATGTCGTACCCTTGCGGAGGGAAAGGAGCTCCAGCATCTGGTACTCCTTGCCGGTGAGATGCACTCGCTGGCCCGCAACTTCCACCGTTTTGGCATCCAGGTTCACGATCAGGTCGCCGGTGGTGATGACCGATTGTGCATGCCCCTTCGAACGGCGCACGATCGCATGAATGCGAGCAACAAGTTCATCCTTGTGGAAGGGCTTGGTCATGTAATCATCTGCGCCGAAGCCAAGGCCACGCACCTTGTCCTCAATGCCAGCCATGCCGGAGAGAATGAGGATTGGCGTCTTGACCTTCGAGAGACGCAGCGTCCGCAACACTTCGTAACCCGACATATCCGGCAGGTTAAGATCGAGCAGGATAATATCGTAGTCATAGAGCTTGCCGAGATCGACGCCCTCTTCACCGAGGTCCGTCGTGTAGACATTGAAGCTCTCCGACTTGAGCATCAGTTCAATGCTCTGTGCCGTGGCACTGTCGTCTTCAATCAGCAGAACGCGCATCTTTATCCCCTTTTCGCCGCCGACCCGGCCTGGCAGGTACCCGGCACCGAAGCATTAATTGCCTGATCCGAAGGCTGCCAGTTAATGGTTAACAAAATCTAATTCGGTCTGGCAAGCGCCAGAATCTCTTTTCAGCTTTTGAAGGCACCACTTTGATTCCAATGCTGAAAAATCCTCTCCTGTTCAGATCGAATCGCTTTAGCAATTTGCGCTAAATGACTCTCCGATCAATCGAATTACGGGTTTCTCACGCATAATCTTTACTGTGCCTTAAGCCATCATCCTTATGATTAACGATGCCCGTAAACGAATGGTTACCGAGGAAGCCGAATCTTAGGAATTTGTTTCCTAAGTCCGGGTATCGTCGGGAACTGCCCCAGCGTTGACGGGGTCAGACAGCTGCCAACGGGCGCTGGTGTGAGCGTATTGTGGGAGTATCGAGTATGAAGCCACGTGAAAACCTGGTTCGACTGAAGCAGTTTCAGGTCAATGAGAAGCGCCGCCGTATGGCGCAGTTGGATTCGATGATCGCCGAATTCGACCGCATGGCGGCCGAGCTCGATGCCCAGATCACATCCGAAGAGACCAAGGCCGGGATTACCGACCTCAATCACTTTGCTTATCCGACTTTCGCCAAGGCGGCACGCCTGCGCCGGGACAATCTGCGCACGTCACAGATTGAACTCACCGAGCAGCGAAAGGCCGCCGAAGCGGAACTGAGCGAAGCCGAGGCCGAGCTCGCGAAGGCGGAGGCCCTCGAAAATCGTGACGGGCGCGGGCGTCAGGATGCAGCTGCGTCGCGCGCCATGACTGGCTGAGATCGATCGCTGCATCGCGAATTACCACCAACGACCGGTTTTTTTTGTGGCAGGGCATTGTTCCTGCCATTTATTTTCGCGATTGGCGCAATCCTACTAAGCGTATGAAAAAAGGCCGGCAAATGCGCCGGCCCTTTTTGGTCTTGTTGCTGAACGCTTCCGCCCCTCTCCTTCCTGAAAGTAAGATGAGCGCCGGAAACAGTTCAATGCCGATATTGCTGGATACGCGTTGTACGCAACCCCGCCAAGCCATGATCATCGATAGAGGCTTGCCATGAGAGGAACTCCTCCACCGTCAGACGATAACGCTGACAAGCCTCCTCAAGGCTCAATAGCCCGCCGCGGACAGCGGCAACGACTTCCGCCTTTCGGCGTATCACCCACCGGCGCGTATTGGTCGGTGGAAGATCCGCAACAGTGAGCGGGCTGCCATCCGGGCCGATAACGTATTTTACGCGCGGTCGAACCATTTCGGTCATAGTACTCTCTACCTGAACTCAAGACCCGTCGAACAAGCTAATGCGCCGGCTTTAAAATTTGCCTAAACACATGGTAATCATACGGTAACGGACATGAATCCGGCGTTAGGGATTTCGGGCGATTTTAGTTCAAACTGCAACCATCGAAGCCGCAACGCCAGCGAAACCAAGGCTCTGAGCCGAGCGCACCGAATTAACCTTCTTGCTGGCGATTGCCCGATCCTTGACCTATATTCGCCGCATTGGCATGTAGCCTGCGACGCAAAAGCAAAGAAGATCAGACGAATGAACAGCCTAGACCTGCCCGGACGCCCGCAGGACTGCCGAATCGTGGTTGCGATGTCCGGCGGCGTGGATTCCTCCGTTGTTGCCGGCATTCTGGCGAAAGAAGGCTATGATGTCGTGGGCGTGACGCTTCAGCTCTACGACCATGGCGAGGCGACACATCGCCCCGGATCATGCTGTGCCGGCCAGGATATCGACGATGCACGGCGTGTTTCGGAGACACTCGGCATCCCGCACTATGTGCTGAATTATGAAAAGCGTTTCCGCGAAGCGGTGATCGACCCGTTTGCCCAGAGCTACGTGGCCGGAGAAACCCCCATCCCGTGCGTCTCCTGCAATCAGACAGTAAAGTTTGCGGATCTTCTGGAAACCGCCAGAGAGCTTGGCGCCGATGCACTGGCAACGGGGCACTATATCCGCAGCCGCGCCAATGGCGCACACCGCGCGCTGATGCGCCCGGTAGATGCGGACCGGGACCAGAGCTATTTCCTGTTTGCCACAACCCAGGAACAGATCGATTATCTGCGCTTTCCGCTTGGCGGCCTTTCCAAGCCGGAGGTGCGCGCCATCGCAGAGGAGATGGGTCTGAGCGTCGCAACGAAACAGGACAGCCAGGACATCTGCTTCGTGCCGCGCGGCAAATATTCCGACATCATCAGCAAACTGAGACCGGAAGCAGCCACACCCGGTGAGATCATGCATCTGGACGGGCGGCGACTGGGCCGTCATGACGGCGTGATGCACTACACGATTGGCCAGCGCCGCGGCATTGGCGTGGCGACGGGCGAACCGCTTTATGTCGTTCATCTCGACGCCGACAACGCGCGTGTGGTCGTGGGCCCGCGCGAAGCGCTGGAGACACGCAAGGTTTTTCTTCGTCAGGTGAACTGGCTTGGAGACGAACCGCTGACCGACCTGCCCCGTGACGGGATGGAAGTTTATGCGAAAGTTCGCTCGACGCGTCCGCCCCGCCCGGCTGTTCTGCATCATGAAGACGGCAACACATGGGTGGAGCTTGTGGAAGGAGAAGCGGGCATCGCCCCCGGGCAGGCCCTGCGTTCTTTATTCCGACGAAGGCAACAAGGCACGCGTGTTTGGCGGCGGCTTTATCGAACGCTCGGAGCGCGGCGTCGAAGCAGAGGAACAATTGTCCCGTCTTGCAAACACCGCGTAGCGGGCGACTGTGCTGACGCGCCCCCACGTGTCGCGGCCAGCCAGCCCGCCCCGGCTGTTTCCGATCCCAACCGGCAATAACGTGGAAAGACTGGCACCCGATGGCGCAGGCCTCTATCCGTGTGTGACGGAGCCAGCCGTAAGGATGCGCAAAACCTCGATTGCCTCTTCACCGGTCGTGCGGGGCTCGCTTCGGGTCTCGATACAGTGAATGAAGTGCTGGAGTTCCCGGGTAAGCGGCATGCCTTCCTCCACCGATACATAGGTCGGTTCGTTGGCGGTGAATGCCCAGTGGCCACTGTCCTGCCAGACCGCATGACGATAGACGGCCAGCTTGCGCTCCCACGGCTCGACATCGTCAAACACGGTCATCGCCTTGTCTCCGACCACGGTCAGGCGCCGTTCCCGATATGGGTTGAGGCGCGATGTGAAGAGGTGGCTGCGCAGACCGCCGGGGAACCGCATGTGCAGATGCGCGAAATCGCTCAGGTGATCGAGCAGCGCCGCCCCCTCGCCCCGCACTTCCTCAGGAGCCACGCCGGTAAGCGCAAGGATCATTGAAAGATCGTGAGGCGCCAGATCCCACAGGGCGTCGTTTTCCGTGTGAAACTTGCCAAGCCCCAGCCTGTGCGAGTGGATATAGCGGATATCCCCAAGGTCACCCTGGTCGATGAGCTGCTTCAGCTTTTCAAAAGCCGGGTGGTAGCGCAAAACGTGCCCCACCATGATGATACGTTCGGTCTCCGACGCAACGGAGACGGCCCGCTCGGCATCCTCGACAGTGAGCGCGATGGGCTTTTCCACCAGCACATCCTTGCCGGCGCGCATGGCCCGCATGGCATATTCTGCGTGAAACTGTGGCGGCAGAGCAAGAACAACGGCATCAATGTCTTCGTGTTCGAAGAGTGCCTCGGGAGAAATTGCTTCGCACCCATGCTCGCTGGCAAAGCCTTCCGCCCGCGCCTCATTGGCATCGGAGACGGCGGCAAGCACACCGAGAGATCGGAGCGTGCGAATGTGGTTCGAGCCCCAGTAACCACATCCAAGTACGGCAATACGCGTTTTCATCAAATCCTTCGCCTGAAATCCTGGCGCTGAAAACAGATACAGAGGCCGCACCGGCGACTCAACCCTGCCCTTGTAAACTCGATTGTTTCTTAGGGGAAATCGCGTGCCAGGACAAATTCCCAAAGAAACGCGAGGGCCCGCTTGACATGGCAGACATGTCCACCTTATATCCGCGCGACTTCTTGAGGCCGCCGGTAGATTTGCCGCGCACGCAGCCTCCGGTCGGCGGAGTAGCTCAGTCGGTTAGAGCAGAGGAATCATAATCCTTGTGTCGGGGGTTCGAATCCCTCCTCCGCTACCAGTCCATGTGTTAAGCGGTTGATTTTACTGCACAAATAGTCTTAAAACTTCATTCTGCGCGCTACCATCAGAACAGCTAACCAGCTGTTTTCATAGACTTTTTTTTCGCGTTTAGAACCCGCTGCCATAGCCCCAGACTTTGCGTCGTGAGCGGCGAAAGTGGCAGCAACGTCCGCCAGCAGTTGAAAGCGGTCCCCTGGCAACGCAGCGGCAGAGGATTGTATCTGCGCTATCAGCCTGTCTGCCTTTGATGGTTCAGCCTCATCCCAGGGACGCAACAAGCGGTCGGCATCGACTTGGAGGACGTTGGCAATTCGCAAGAGCGTTGCCAAGTCAGACTCCCTGTCGCCCGTCACATAGAAGCCGTAACGCCGCTCGCTGCTGCCAACGCGCCTCGCGACCTCCGCGTCCGTCAGGCCAAGCTCTTTCGCCCGACGTCTCAGATTATTTCCGAACTGCTGCATACGAACATTTTGTTCGCTCACATCGGTCGGAGCCATGTATGATATGGGCGTCTATACACGTTCAATTCGAACTTTCACGCAATGGCGAAGAAGCCTCCCTCTCCGACGAGCGCATGGGCACGGAAGCTCTTCGACTAGCAATTAGATGCCTTTGTCTGCGCCCTAGCGATTGAAGCGGCAAGGGAGGATCCCTAAGAGGCACTCAAGGAGGCGCGGAATAATAAGGGTGGGTGGCCAAAGAAGAAGCAGATTAGAATGCGACCGTTGGACAGAGGGGTAAAAATGAGCGGCGGGCAACGCAATCGTTCAAGCCTATATCTGGTCGATGAGACCGCCATTGAACAGCGCCATGACGAGATCATTCTCTCTTCGTTGGCACTCCAAAAGCATGTGGCGATGATAAACGCGAGCTTGGATTGTCTGGACAGAGCGCTGCGAACTTACGACCACCGCTCAACGGATGAACTAATAGTTCTTCGTCTTGCAGCCAGATGTTTCAACTCGGGCGCCGCCGCTCTGCGATTGGCTCGAATGGGCTATTATAACCAATGCCTATCGCTGGTTCGCGACCTCTTGGAAGTGACGCTTCTGCTCGATTTATTTGAGCGAGACGCTTCGACAATTTCCGAATGGACGAGGGCATCGGAAGCCGAACGCTCCAGCAAATTCTCTCCGTTCCAAGTGCGGATGCGATTAGAGGACATCGAGAAACGGATAGGAAAGGCACCTCTGAATAGGAAGCCCACTTATCAAACATTCTGCACGTATGGGACACATGCCTCGCCCGAAAGTTTCGTTCTGATCTCCCCGGATATGATGACCAAGATCGGACCTTTCCCAGACGAAGGTCGTCTCAAAGCGATGATCGAGGAGATTGTGCAGCACCTTACGTTCGCAGTGATCGTCTTCTTGAGCCACCTCGATAAGGAACATCATGCCGCCGTTGAACTGAGGGTGGAGTACTACGACCGCGCAGACATCTGGGCAAACGAGTTCATTCGCGGCAAGCAGCCGTCGTAGTGAAAGGGCAACGGCGAAATTGGTTGCATGCAACTGATTGCACCAATCCACCGCCTCCGAGCCCGAATTGACTATATTTTTCAGGCGGCTGCGACCAACGTGAAGGATATCCTCAGGTGTGTGAGAATTGACCAGCACGGTCCTCCGCTACCATCAATCCCCGTGTACGGCCCGGAGACATAGGTAACAGTTTGTACCTAAGCCATGGGTGACAATCTCGAGCCGAACGGGTTGTCGATTGTTTGCAATGTTCTCTGTTCCAGGTCGATATATCCCAGATCATAGTGCATGAAGCTGATCAGCCAAATGCCATCGTCCACCTCCTTGGTTGCAGGCCTCTGACCGGCCATGACGGTTGAGACGTTTATCTTCTTTCTTGCCATGCATACGCGGCCGCATGCGGTGACGAGGATGTCCTTGTCGTGAAAGGGGTATTCCACATCCGGCAACCCCTGATAGGTTCTTGAAGCAGGCGTGTTGAGCTGGGCGGGCGTTTTCATACTGAGGGCTTCGTGTGGCCGTTCCTCGTTGAATTCGCTGAGGAACCCACCCGGGCGGGCCTGCCGTCAGATGACCGGTTGGCCGAAAATCCTCAAAGATCAAAATCGCTGCTGCCCGCATCGCTCATGGTGGCCTCCTTCCGCTCCTCCTCAATCTGCGCCATGCGTGCGGGGGCAGATACGGCCTGCCGGAAGTGAACGACCTTTCCGTCCTCGCCGAGCTTGACACCAAGCACCATGACTTCAAATTCGGGACAGTCTTGGCGCCCCCCAAAAAGCTGCGGCAGAGAATAGGTTGATGCAATTGCGGGAACCGTGGACCGCCCGTGTTCATCCACCCATGTGGCCCGGGCGTCAGCCGGTCGCAAATTGCCTGCTTCCCGCGCTTTGAGACTCAAGCGAAACTGTGTCGAAGAGCTTCTCGCGATCGCATTCAGACTGCGTTTGCACGCCGCCGCAGCGCTATCAACGGGTCTCGCCCGCGCACCCGGCAAAACAGCAGGCTCGGCCCAGACAGAGACGGAACCCGTCCTTTCCAGTTCCTGCAGCATCTCCACATCGATCTGCCCGTAGGTCTGCAGGAGCTGGTCACGCAATTGTCCCCATACCGGTCCCTGGCCGGGTCCGAAAAGTCTCGTACGAACGATAGCCGTGACGGCATCGGAAAGGGTGGGAGGCTCGTGGTAGAGCGCGACCATTTCCTGACGTTTTACAGATTCCAGCAGGATCCCGTTGTGATAGGCATCCCAATCGTTGATCGGCTGCTCGTTCTGCAGGGCATCCTGCCTGTCTGCAGTGCGTGCGAAGAGCCGCCTTTCTGCCCCGATCTGTTGAGCAATCTTTTCCACCGACGCTTCAAATCCGGCACCAAGAGAAACACCAAGCACGGCAAACTCCCCAGCCTGCCCCACGGGGGGAGCGCCATCGGCCACCGCATCAGGGCCTTTGGCGGCGACTGGCGGAGCCTTGAATGTATGCCGCAAGCGGACCGATCGAGGATTGATGACCGTCTGCGCCTCCCCGGCATCAAACAGCAACATCTCCACCGGCTGATATCGCAGCGTCATGCCCATCGAGAAAGCACGGGCAGAAGACAGGTCCACTTCCGTGATCCCAAGCGCCAGCAGCCCGTCGAATACCGGGAAGCTCTTACTGCTTTGCTGAAATGTCTGCGCCTCTTGTGGAGGCATGGACACAAACATGCCTTGATCAGCCATGACGCCTTGAGGCGTTTCACCCGAGAGCAAGGAAACGTTCAGCGCATTGTCTGCCTCGCCGGCTTCAGGGCTGAATTCAAATCCGGGGCGAACCAGCCAGCCTTCTCGGTCGAAATCGTAGGGTTCAAAGCGAACATACGCCTTTAGCCAGTGCACGCTGGGCTCGCCACTGCGCGCAGCAAGGCCGGCGACCAGCTCTGCAGCCGCTTCACGTTTGGCAAACGTGTCGTCGCGCGCATAAGAGCTGCTTTCCAGCTGCTCACGAAAAAGGTCTTCCGTGTCCCAACCCGCAAGTTTCGCACCGACCGAAAGCAGGTCCGACTTCCAGGCGAGGCGGACCTCTTCAAATTCGCGAGGCCCAGCCCTTGGGAACGTCGCAGCGCCAATTTCAGGGGCATCCTGCCATCTTGTCTCGCGTAACGCACGGCGAACAACCAGTCGCTCCGGATGCCCGGCGAGCAAGAGCCTTTGTTGTCCGTCAGGCAAGGTGACGCGCTTTTCGGCGGTCACGGCCATTTCCACTGCCGCAAATGGCCAGCCCCCGTTCTGCTCTGCATGGGCGGGCAGTTCCTGCGAGACCATGTAACCAGCGCTGTCTTGTGGAAACACAAGCATGGCCGCACCGAACTGACCATTGCGGCCAACCACCGGCAATGGTGTCACCAAAAGATTTTCCACGGGAAGCTGAAGGGCTTGAGCAACGTCCCGCAAAGCCCGGTCGCTCTGTGGCTTCGCAAACGCAGCCAGATTGCGGTTTCCCTCTGCCAGCGCTTCATCATATCTGACGCGGAAGGAAAATGTCAGCCCGGTTTCCACGTCAAACAGACCATCGGCGTCGAGCGCATCAATGGAAACCGTATCTGCCCTGTCTGCTATCAGAGCAATTTCTTCCTGCGTATCAAGCCACCATGGCCGCCCGAAATCTGACAGGCTGCGCGCCTCAGGTGTGTCGGTCATGTCGCGCAACGCAGCATCAGGATAGCGGTAAAGGACTTCTGCGAGATTCTGCCCCGATCGCAGCTCAAGTGCACCTGAAGGCCGCGCATCAAAGACAAATTCAGGCCGTCCATGTCGGTCACGAGAGATCCGGCTCTCGACAATCGCGGGGATCGCAAGTGCGAATCGCGCCTGTCCAAGCCGGTTGATCAACGCTTCGGCGGTCGCCGGGTCGACCGAGAATCCTTCAGGCCTCATGTTCGTGCGCACCGGAATACGCGCCCGGTAGCCGGAAAACTCACGCGCCGGGCTCTGCTCACCCGCAAAACAGGTATCGAGTTCTTTTTCACCGAATGGAAAACGCTGCTTTTCAAAATCATACTCGCCAACACGCAGACCGCAAACCAGCAGCAGACGCTGTGGTGAGGAGCGGCGATCACGCGCAATGGCGGCCAATGCCTTCTCCCGCAGCGCAGATTTGAAGCGGGCGACTTCGAACTGATTGTAATCGAAGGTCAGATAGCCGTTATCGACATCCTGTATCCTGCTGATCATACCCTTGGATATGTAGGCTTCGAGCCTGCCCGTATCCGCAAGGCCGGCAGCGGTCGCCGCCGCGCGAACTTCAGATTCCGACAACGTCTGGTGATTTACGAAAATCTGCTCATGCTCGGTCCCGATGGTCTCCGCAGCCACCATGGACACCAGATAGTCCCGTTGCCGCTGAATGCTCTCCTTGCCAAGCAGTTCTCGAGAAAGGCTTCCCCCAGGGCCGGCAGCAAGGACGATGATCCGTTCATCGGCGACCGGGCCAACATCGGGCGGCGCGTCCGGTGAACCCTGCTGCGCAACCGCCTTTTGGGCAACAGCACCACGCCCATTGCCAGCAATCACCACCAGTTCCTGTGACCGCTTGCCGAGTGAGCGTACCAGACACATGACATCACTGCCGCAACGATCGCGCTGCGCCATCCAAGCGCGCTGCTCGGCCTGAAGGCGCGCTCTGCCGCCTGCATCGAGCCCTTCCAGCGCTGCGGCGTAATGCCTGGCAACGGCACGGTCGAGTTCCGCCAGGTCCGCGTTGCCGCATATGGCATGTTCAACTCTGCTTGACGCTTTTGCACAGTCGAAGCTCGGCCTATGTTCGTTTGCCACGGCCTGAGTTCCGGTGTGACCCGCAGCAACATCGCGCAGAAGACGGAGCAGATTGCTGTTTACCTCTCCCCTCGTCGCAAGACCGGTATCACGCTCGAACGCGATGATTGCATCGCGGGTACGTCTTCCCATCAATCCATCGACAGGCCCGGGATCATAACCAAGCTGGGCAAGCAGGGACTGCACCTCGCGCACATCCCGCCTAAGGGAAGAGCGCTGCACGATGCGTGCAGCTGGTGCCTCCTGCCGCGAGCCTTGAGCAGGGGGAGACTGATACCGACGAAGCGCTCTCTCAAGTTCGGAGAACGTATTCAGTCCTCTGGAGAGGTCATTCAGATCAACAGCGACTGCCGGCAACGGAAGTGCGACGACAAGTGCGATTATGGATGCAGGAAGTATCTTCAGCATGACGACCCCACCGCAGAAACTCATACCAAATGATGCTGCCCCTAAAGAAATCAGAGCAACCGGCAGCAAGGCGGATCGCCCTTTCACTGCCGAAGGACAAGTCTTGCGATGCCGGACATCGATTACCAGTCATCTATTTGGCTGAAGCAAAAAGTGGCAGGGCCGGTGCGTCCTGAACCTGGCACGGCCATATCATCGGCAGTGCCCTGGAAATGAAGCCCTCAGGAGTGGTGCGTCACCAGCTCTCGCGACTCCCGCCAGGTATCGCCTGCAAAAGTGCTCGCGTGTAAGCCTGCTGCGACTGCGCAAAGAGAGTACGCGGTTCTGCTTCCTCAATGATGCGGCCGCGCTGCATGACGCATATCCGGTCACACAGAGAGCTCGCTATGCGCAAATCATGCGTTATGAACAGCATCGCGAACCCAAAGCGCTCCTGCATTTTACCCAGAAGGTCCAGAACCTGCGCCTGCATAGTAACATCGAGCGCAGAAAGCGCCTCGTCGGCTATGAGCAGGTCGGGACGCAGCGCAAGGGCGCGCGCGATGCAGATGCGCTGGCGCTGTCCTCCGGAAAATTCGTGCGGAAAGCGGTGCAGCGCCGAAGGCTGCAGCCCAACCGCCGCGATCAGATCGCGCACCCGCTCGTAGGCTTCCCCGCGCGACAGACCATAGCCTATCGGCCCCTCGGTCAGTGCCGAACCGATCTTCTGGCGCGGGTCGAGTGCGGAATACGGGTCCTGGAACACCATCTGAACATGCCGGCGAAGAGAGCGCAGGGGTGCACCTTCCTTGTTGACCAGGTCTTCGCCGTTCAGTTTGATGCTGCCACCGTCAACCGTGCCAAGGCGGATGATCGCGCGCGCCAGCGTCGATTTGCCGGAACCGGACTCGCCCACCAGTCCGACCGTTTCGCCCGGACGGATGGAAAGTGAAACGTCGTCGAGCGCTGGGATGTCGCGCTCGGGCCACCTCTTTTGCAACCCCTTCGCAACGAGGAAAGGGGGCGCATTGTTGGATTCCACCACGCGCGGAGCGAGCTTTGGAACCGCTGCAAGCAGAGCGCGCGTGTAGGGGTGCTCCGGCGCTTCCATGATGTGCGCTCTGGTGCCCTCTTCCACAAGGCATCCCGACTGCATGACGGCAACCCGGTCGGCGATCTCTTCGACGACACCAAAATCGTGAGTGATGAACACGATGGCGGTGCCGTGACGCGCGCGCAGATCGCGGATTAGATCCAGTATCTGCGCCTGCGTCGTCACATCCAGTGCCGTGGTGGGTTCATCGGCTATCAGCACCGCAGGCTCCAGCGCCAGAGCCATCGCGATCATGACGCGCTGGCACTGTCCGCCGGAAAGCTGATGCGGATAGCGCTCATAGATCGCTTCCGGTTCCGGCAGCAGAACCTCGCCAAAGAGTTCGAGAACGCGTTCACGGATCTCACGCTTGGGCATGTCGGTGTGCAAGCGAAACACTTCGGCGACCTGCTCACCAACCCGATAGAACGGGTTGAGCGATGCAATCGGCTCCTGAAACACCATGGCGATGCGCCGGCCGGCCAGATCCCGCCGCGCCTTCGGCGGCATGGTCAACAGGTCCCGCCCTTCGAACAGAATCCTGCCACCTTCCACCGCAAGACCGCGCGAAAGAAGCCCCATGATGGCAAGCGACATGACGGATTTACCGGAACCGGATTCCCCAACGATACACAGTATCTCCCCCGGGGCGACGGAGAAGGAAACATCAGCGACGGCATGCGTGCGGTCGGCGACGCCTGGCAATGCAATCGATAGATTCTCGACGGAAAGCAGTGGGGCGGATCGAGCCATGATGTTTCCTCAAATGCCGGACATTTCAGAGACGCGCGAGGTCCCCGGCCCTTCCCTCTCCGGACGGCCCGGGGAAAATAGTGCGTCAGAGATTCAGGTAGCCGGAATGCAGCCGCATCTCGAACTCGGGCACCGGAACGAAGGAAATACCGTCCCGAACGGCCCAGTTGGCCAGCGACTTCCACATGTACTGCCCTGGCGTAACGCGCTGCCATTCTTCGGAGAGCTGGAGGAAGAGCGCCTTTCGCTCTTCCGGGTCGGTGGATTTGGCATAGGCCGTGCCGATCTCGACGAACCGTTCCGTTGGATCCCACGTCTTCCAGGAAGCAGACGAGATGACGCCGGTCGGGCTCCAGTCGAGCCAGAGCGGCTGATACGGATCGCCGGGAATGAAGCTGGTTCCACCGGAAACCGCGAGCATATGGAAGGGCCGTTCATAGGCAAGCTGGAAGTTATCGAGGAACTGCGCCTCTACATTGATCCCGGCCTCCCGCCACATCTCCACCATGATCTCGGCGGCTGCATCGTAGTTTGTCCAGAATCCACGGGTGATGTGCCAGATGAGCTTTTCACCCTTATAACCGGACTTCGCAACCAACGCCCGCGCCGCCTCCAGATCGTATGGCAGGCGCGGCTTCGCGGAGGGATCGTAGAAATCACCATATTCGGGAAAATTGAATGGCACGGCGGGAAAGAAAGTGTTCCCACCAAAGAGCGCCTGAACGATGGCATCCATGTCGATTGCCTGGATCATTGCATAGCGCAGATCCTGATTCTGCAGCGGATTGCCTTCAGGATCATTGCGGGTGTTGAAGAGCACCGCAGTGTAGTTGTTCACCTGCTTGCGGATCAGGTTGGCGCCTTCCATCGTCTCGATCTGGTTTTCCTGATCGATCGGAATGGATGCGATGATGTCGAACTCGCCGGTCGCAAGCCCGGCAAGACGCCCGGCATATTCGGGAACGAGCAGAAAGTTCAGTCGCTCCACCGGCGGCGCACCATCCCAGTGATCGGCAAACGCTTCCAGCCGTGCCGCCTCGTTGCCACGATAGTTCACCACCCTGTAGGGACCGGTCCCTACTGGTGCCTGACCGAAACCATCGACGCCCTTTTCAAGGTAATAGGCTTTGGGAACCACATAACCGATGAAGCCTGAAAGCTTGCCGGGAATGTTGATGTCCTCATCCGCCGTTTCGATCTCGACAGTCAGCGGTCCGGTCGCCTCGACCCGCACAAAACCGGCGGTGTAGGTGCGACCGCGCGGTTCATAGGGCTCTTCACCCCACAGCCGCTCGGCAGAAAGCGTGAAGGCAACATCCTCGGCTGTCATCGTCTCGCCATTGTGGAACTTCACGCCCTCACGCAACGTGATCGTCCAGACCTTCCCGTCGCGTTCCCAGCCAGTCGCAAGGCGCGGTATCAGTGTCTGGCCCGACGGGTCGTTGAGATAGTCGATCTCGACAAGCCGGTCATAGATGTTCGGGAAGATGCGGATAGAGGCGTTCGATATTCCGTTGATGGGTGCGATGTTGTGCCAGAGCGCCTCAACGGCAACGTTCAGCTCCGTCGTTCCCGATGCAAGGGCAAGGCCGGGCATCATACCCGCCATAAGGCTGGTGCCGGCGATCAGCTTTCCGAATTCACGTCTGTTCATGTCGGTTCTCCCATTGGTTCTGTGTTATTGCCGCACGCGTTGCAGCGCCGGATCGAGACGATCGCGCAGCCAGTCTCCAAGCACGCACATCGCCAGAGAAACGAGGAAAATCGTCAGGCCCGGCAGCACCGATATCCACCAGGAGGTGGACAGGTAGTCCCGCCCGTCCCCCATGATCTGGCCAAGGCTGGTCATGGGTGGCTGAATGCCGAGACCAAGAAAGCTGAGCGCGCTTTCGAGCAGGATGATTTGCGGAAAGTTCAGCGTGAGCTGGACAATGAGAATGCCAGCCACATTGGGCAGCACGTGCCGCAGGTAAAGGGCGAGAGGCGGCACGCCGAGCGTGCGGACGGCTTCCGCCCAGGGCTGGCTCTTCGCTGACAGGACCACGCCGCGCGACAGGCGGGCATAAGAATCCCAGCCGAACATCGCCATGAGCAGGATCAGAAGCCCGAACGAATTTCCGAAAAACGCAAGCAGTGTCAGGGCAATCAGGATGAATGGCAGGGATGCCTGAATGTCCACGATCATCATGATCGTCTCTTCGACCCAGCCGCGGAAATGCGCCGCGACGAAGCCCAGCGTGCAGCCGAAAAGCGCTCCAAGAACCGAGCCCAGAAGCGCGATGAGAAGGGATATGCGCAATCCCTCGGCCATCCGTGCGACCAGGTCTCTCCCGAGCCTGTCCGTGCCCAGCGGAAACTCGAAATCGCCTCCGAAGAGCAGCGGCGGCCGCATGCGTGCAAGCAGGTTTTGCTGACTTGCGGCATAGTCGGAAAGCAAGCCGCCAAACAGTGCGAACAGCAGCGCGCAGATCAGTGTCGCAATCGAGAGCCAGACAATCGTTGAAACATGGCGCATCATTTGCTCACTCGAATTCGCGGATCAATCAGGGAATAGGTAAGATCGGCCAAGAGGTTGGCGAGAACCATGAAGGTGGCCATCATCAGAACCAGCCCCTGCACCACTGCCAGATCACGCGAAGCAACCGTCTGCACCAAAAGGCGCCCGATGCCCGGCCAGCCGAAAACCGCTTCCACGACCACCGTGCCTCCCACCAGCGCGCCAAGATTGAGGCCAAGGATGGTGACGATCGGAATGGCGGCATTGGGTAGCGCGTGCCGCAGCACACCGTAGAGAAAGGGCGCGCCCTTTGCGCGGATCGTGCGCATATAGGGGCGCTCCAGAACTTCCAGCATGGCCGAGCGGGTGAAACGCGCCAGTGTTCCCGCAACGTAGAACCCCAGCGTGAGACCGGGCATGATGAGATGAAGCGCGCTGCCAGCACCCGCGCTTGGCAGCCAGCGCAGATAAAACGAGAAAAGCAGGATCATCAAAATGCCGAGGAAATAGTTCGGCAGCGCAAAACCGACCACGGCGAAGGTCATAACACCACGGTCAAGCAGACTGTCGCGTTTGAGCGCGGCAAGGATGCCAGCGGGAATGCCGATTGCAAGCGCCCAGAGATAGGCCACGGCTCCAAGTTGCAATGTGTTCGGCAGGCGCTCGGCGATAATCGCCGTCACGGCGCGCCCGTCCTGATAGGAGTGCCCGAAATCTCCGGAAAGAAGATTGAGCATATAGGTGAGATATTGCTCGAAGAGGGAACGGTCGAGTTTCCATTTCTGACGAAACTGTTCGATCTCGGCCGGCAGGGCATCGGGACTGAGCAGAGCCACAACCGGATCGCCCGACGTGCGCAGAACGACGAATGTGAACGTGACCACCGCCCATAGCGTGATCAGTGTTCGCAAGAAACGCTTGAGCCAGAAGCGTCGTCCCAAAGCCACCCTCCTCATTGTTCTCCTTTCTGGAGCCTAGGAAGGGAGCGGGAGACCGCCTAGCTGGAAGAACTTACAGGTTGGATCGGAAGGAGGGCACCGGATCGAGCAGGCCATAGTGGGCCGCTCGCGCCAGCGTCTGGGCCCGATTGCGGGCGCCGAGCTTCTTCATGGCCGACTGCATGTGCATGATGACGGTGGAAAGCGACCGACCGAGCACATGAGCCACCTGCTTGTCGGGCCTGCCTTCGGCACACAGACGCAGACATTCCATCTCGCGTGGCGTCAGGCGTACGGCAGTTGTCATCATCGCTTCATCGCTGATCGAAGCCATGATCTCGTCCTGCAGCTCCTGCGCCATCAGGGAGAAGGCTGCCGCCAGTTCATTGTCGAGCCGCCGCTCGGGCGGCCGTTCGTTCCAGATGCCGGTCACCGTCGCAAGACCGCGCGTCCCGCCGCGAACGGCCACCGTGATACCGCGCGCCAGCTTGTGTTGACGCAAAAACCCGGCGACCTCTGCAGGAATGTCGCCGAATTGGCTCAACTCCGAAGACTCGTCGCAGTGATAAGACCAATAAACAGGGCGCGCACGGGTGAGCGCAATCTTCTGCACCGGGTCGAGCTGGTAGAAGCCGTCATTGCACCAAAGTCTCGCCATCTCGCCGGGAACGTTTCGGGACGCAAGAAGGGTGGGAGTGATCAGCTCACCCTCCGGCGTGAACGGCACTGGTGAAAAATCGTAGATCAGCGCCTGCATGCCGAACCTGGCCACCGAGCGGGCTGCCCGGTCGACTTTGCGGTCCAGTTCGGAAGTGGATTGCGTTGTCGGCTTACTGTTCATCACCCGGATCTATTCGAAACTTTCAGACATCCCCAAGCCTGCATGCTGGAAGGCTAAGGCCCTGATTTTCCGGTGGCAAGTCCGATTTCAACAAATCCCTTCCCCATTCTACGGATGGACCGGAACGATACGGGGCGTTCCGATCTCGCGTCTCTGAAGCCGGGTAGGCAGCCTGTGGCGGGTGGTTTCAATCAACGAACTGTCGATGTCTGCCCTGAGGATGCATGGTTCGTCGCCTCCTGCCGCAAGCACCTCTCCGAATGGGGAGATGATCCGGGATTGGCCGTGAACCCGCACGCCTTCGCGTTCGCCGCATTGTGCCGCAGCAATCACGTATGAACCGGTTTCGATCGCACGAGCCTTGAGGAGTGGCTCCCAGTGCATTGGTCCTGTTGCCGTGGAGAAGGAGGCTGGGATCATCATCACATTGGCACCTGCGCCAGCGAGCGCATCGAACAGATAGGAAAAGCGAATATCGTAGCAGATCGACAGGCCGAGACGGAAATCGCCCATATCGACAACAACGGCGCCGCCCTCCCCCGGAGCAACGGCTGCGGATTCCTGAAAATCGGCGCCACCACCCAGCTTCACATCGAATGTGTGCAGCTTGTCATAGGTCGCTGCAACATCACCCGATGGGGCAATGAGATAGGCGCGGTTCCAGACGCGTTGGCCGTTCTCATGACGAACCAGAAGCGAGCCGGCGTGGATCCATATTTCAAACTCGGCTGCCAAAGAGCGACAAAGCGCAAGCGTGGTGTCCTCATCTTCCGGAAGGCAGACCGACGGATATCGCAGATTGTCGCGCAGGAGAATGTTGGCTGCCTCCGGCAGGCTGATGAAGGTCGCTCCCTCGCCGGCCGCCTGCCGCACCAGTTTCTCGATCTGCACATTGTTGTCGTTCACATCACCCGTTGTATTCAACTGGATCGCAGCAACGCGAAGCCTGGACATCGGTCCCCTCCCTCTCAATCCAGTCGTGCCAGAAAATCGGCGACGACTGCCATATATGCACCACGCTCTTCGACATGCGGCATGTGACTCGACTCCTCGAAGACCTCCCAGACAGCCCCTTCGATACGCTCGGCAAATTCGCGCACCGTTTTAGGTGAGGCCTCGTCATGAGCCCCCGATATCACCAGCGTGGGAGCCTGAACCCGGTGTAGCCGCTCTACGACGGTCCAGTCCTTCAGCGTGCCGACCACATGAAATTCCGTGGGGCCGTTCATCGTGTGGTAGACCGTCGGATCGCGATCGATCCAGTCGAAGGTGCGCTTTACGAAATCCGGCATGGGCTGGAGGCGACAGACATGGCGTTCGTAAAAAACCTGCGATGCTGCCTGATAATCAGGGTGATCGTAGCTGCCATCCGCCTCGTGGCGCGCAAGCACATCCTGCGTTTCCTGCGGCAGTTTCGTGCGCAGTTCCAGGCAGCCCTCAACCCAGGCTTTCATGGAACTGGGGGAATTGGCGATGATGATACCGTTCAACCCTTTGGGCTGGCGAACGGCATGTTCAGAACCAAGCATACCACCCCAGGACTGACCAAGAAGGTTGTAGCGTCCGCGAATGCCCAGATGGTCGAGGAGGTTGTCGAGTTCATCAAGAAACAGGTCGACGGTCCAGAAGTCGCAGCCGGCCTCGGGCAAATGCGTCGAGCGTCCGTTTCCGATCTGATCGTAGAAGACAATAGCGCGGCCTGTCGCTGCAATATCCGAGATGCTCTCCAGATAATCATGCGTGCACCCCGGGCCACCGTGGACAACGACGAGCGGGACCTTCGCGGATGTGAGATCTCCCATGACCCGATACCAGGTCCTGTGTTCACGAAAGGGGGCGTAACCTTCAACCAAATCAACTGCAGGCATATGAATACTCCTCTGGGATCTGAACAGAGCCTTCACCGCTGCATGCAGCCTTTCAATCTGTAAGAAATAGCAGGGAAGCGTGTCGGATGGACGTGTGGGGACCAGTGTCAGCCTTTGCCCGGGGTCTCTTCACGCCAACGTGTCAGATGGCGGGACACAACCGCAGCCATGCGTTCGCGATCACGCGTTTTCAGCGCCTCCACCATTTCCAGATGATCGAGGCTGCTCGATCGCGCCTTGGCTGGCATTGCCCAGAGGTTCCATTCACCCGGCAGGTTGCGCTCCCGCAGTTCATGGATCAGGTCGATCAGGGTGCGGTTGCCACAGCAGGCGTAGAATGCATGGTGGAACGCGTGGTTCAACTTCTGGGCTTCAGGATAAGAAACAGTGCCGAGTGCTTCATCGAAAGCCCGCGCAGCCCCTTCAATGCGTTCCACGTCCTCTGCGGTCGCCTGCTCCAGAACAAGCTCCGCCGCTGGAACTTCGAGGAGAAGGCGAGTGTTCGTCAGTTCGTCACGCTGGTTGCGATCCGTCTGAGCCACACGGTAGCCGCGGTTGGGCACGTGGCTGACCATATGGCCTGTAGCGAGCTGGGCAAGCGCCTGACGCACATCAAACCGCCCCACCCCGTAGCGCTCTTCCAGATCGACGAGCCGCAGCCATTCGCCCGGTCGATAGAAACCAGCGGCGATATCGGCGCGCAAACGCTCTGCGAGCCCGCTTTTGATCTCCCTTTTGCTCATCGCTGCATTCCCCAAACCTCTCGAGGGTTCCCACTACTCTGCCGAAAAGACAAGGGCATCGCTCTCCGCAATGTGAATTTTCCCCGCCCTTTCAGGTTGTGGCGCGTCCACCAGCATCCGGATTTCCTGGCCCGCCAGAGTAAGCTTCTGCTCATAATGGTTGCCCAGGTAGCTCGCGGTGGTGAAACCCGCATCCAGCGTGTTCGCACCATTTTTCTCCGCAACGCGCATTCGCTCTCCGCGCACCGCCAGCCTGGCCTTTGCTCCCGCAGTCATTGGAACGATACTTTGACCATCGAGATACTGGCCATCGGCCAGCCGCACGCGGGTGACGATCGTTTCGCCCCTGCGCGCACTTTGCTCGACAATGCCTTCGATGAGATTGGCGCTACCGATGAAGGTTGCCGCGAAAGGATGCTGCGGACGTTCGTAGATTTCCTGCGGCGTTCCCAACTGCACGATTCTCCCCGACCGCATGACGGCAATGCGGTCGCTCATGGCCAGCGCTTCCTCCTGATCGTGGGTCACGTAGATCGCGGTCAGGCCAAGCTCGCGCTGAATTTCCTTGAGCCAGACCCTGGCACTCTGGCGAAGCTGTGCATCAAGGTTGGAGAGCGGCTCGTCGAGCAGAAGCAGCGGCGGGCGGAACACCACGGCCCGCGCCAGCGCAACACGCTGTTGCTGACCGCCCGACAACTCACCGGGATAGCGCTTGCCGAAGCCTGAGAGCCCCACCAGTTCTAGTGCTTCATCTACCCGCCGCCTTCGCTCGGCGCGGCTCACCTTGCGCAATTCCAGAGGCATTGAGACATTGCGCTCAACCGTCAGGTGCGGCCAGAGCGCATAGGACTGGAACACGACGCCGAAGCCACGCTTTTCAGGCGGGGCAAACTGGCCGGTGGCTTCATCGAACAGCACATGGTCGCCAAACCGGATGGCCCCCGAGGTGGGGCGGTCGAGACCGGCGATCGCCGAAAGCGTGGTCGACTTTCCGCAGCCGCTCGGTCCCAGAAGCGTGAGAAACTCACCCTGCTCTACCGACAGCGAAATGTCGTTGACGGCGTGAACGTCGCCGTAGCTCTTGGTGAGATTTTGCAGAATGAGCTTATTCATAGAGCTTGACTCCAAAAACGAGACGGGCGGCGATCAGCAATATCGCGATCATCACGATCTGCAGGGTGGCGAAGGCGGCAGTCACGCCCGCGGCTCCATTTTCCCAGAGACCGAGCATTGTCACACCCATGATCTCCAGGCCCGGTGCCATGAGGAAAATGGCCACTACATAGGATTTCAGATGCACGACGAAGAGCAGGACAAAACACCCCAGAAGCGCCGGCTTCATCAGCGGTAGAAGGATACGTCGCATGCTGGTTATCCAGTCGGCACCGATCGTGCGGGCGGCCTTGTCCAGATCAGCACCGATCTGCACGACCGACGGCTGGACCGCGCCGAGACCAAGCGGAATGGTTGCCATGATATACGCCACGACAAGGATCCAGATGCTGTCACGCAGCCAACCAAAGGGTGCAAAGACAATCGCGGCATAAAAGACGCCCAGGCCCGTGATCAGCCCGGGGACCATGCGGGGCGAATAGGCCAGTGCTTCCAGTGTGCGTCGGAACGGGAAGCTGGAACGTTGGATGACGAGGGCGATCAGTGCCGTCAGAAGCGTTCCGAGACCGGCCGCGGCAAGCGCGATGACCACCGTGTTCCAGAGTGCGCGCATATAGGCATCCGTCTGGAAGACGTCCTTGAAGTTCTGCAGCGTCAGTACCTGCCAGATCGGGATGAGCGGTGTCAGATAACTGGTGAACGCCCGCAGGACCAGCCCCAGGATCGGCACGAGGACAACGAAAACCATGTAAAGCACGGCGAGCGTGAACAATGGCCATTTGAGTGCGCCAAGCTGCAGTGGAGCAGGCCGTGTGCCCTTGCCCTTTACGGTTTCATAGCGATGCCCCTTCGACAGAAGCAATCGCTGCAATGCCAGGGTCGCCCCGACAAGCACTACAAGGACCATGGCCGAAGCGGCCACCATGCCATGCTGCGGATTGGACGCGCCGATCCCCTCCAGATAAAGATAGGATGACAGGGTATCGATCCGCGCAGGCCTGCCCAGAAAAAGCGGGATCGAGAGCATTTCCACGGCGATCACGATATTGAGCGCGCTTGACGTGACAATGGCCGGCAGCATCAACGGCAAGGTCACGCGCCGCATCACGGTCAGCGGTCCTGCGCCACAGGTGCGCGCCGCGCTTTCCAACGTCGGGTCGATTGAACGTACCACGCCGTAGAGGCAGTAAAGATAGGCCAGGGGCGCCTGAGAAACACCGGCAACGAGAGCCATGCCCGGTATAGAGTAGAGGTTCCAGGGCGCCTCGCCAAATATCCGCGCGACGGCCTGTGTGAGGAAGCCGGAAGGCCCATAAACGATGAGCCAGCCCACGACCATGATCAGGTGCGAGAGATAGAGCGGCCACATCATCATGTCGCCCATCACCCGACGGCCGGGCATGTCGGTGCGCCCGAACAGAAGCGCCGCTGCCACACCAAGCACCTGCGCGATGACGGTCGTCAGGCCTGCAAAGACGAGCGTTGTCAGGGCAATTTCGCCTATCGCCTCATTGCCGAGAAGCCGTCCGATATTGGCGAATGTGAAATCCCACTCCCGCTCATAGAGAGGACCGCCGACAAACACCTGCAGCAGGATCGGCAGAGCGGGTGCAAGCACAAGCACCGCCGTGATGATGAAGATGAGCCATTGCGCCATGCGCGACCGGCTGAGGGGCAGCAATGCCGGGCCGGCGTGCGGTGGCGCAAGCGTGGTTTCGGCGGTTTGCGTGTTCATGATCTGGATTTCTCTTTCGCCATGCGGCGGCCGACATGCGAAGCCGACCGCCGCTTTGACTGACTACATGCCGAAGGCCTTGGCCCAGCGCGCGATGAAGGATTCATGCTCTGTCAGCATATCGGGGTCGTAGTCGATAAGGATCATCTTGTCCTCACCGCCGATCTCCTCGATCACCTCATCAAGCGAATAGGACGTTTCACCCTCAGGCTTAACGCCGGGGCGATAGGCCGTGAGCTTGCCTTCCGCCACCGCATATTGCCCTTCTTCCGAGAGGATGAAGTCGAGCATGAGCCGCGCCGCTGCCGGGTGTGGAGCTTTTTCGGTTACTCCGACACCACGCAGGAAAACCGGTGTCCCGTCAGAGGGGAACTTCCAGTCGATGATCTGCCCGATGCCCTGTTCCAGCCGTGGAAACAGAACCGGCCCGGACGCGAAGTAGGATGCAGTGTTTTCACCGCTTACCGTCTTCTCGATCATTCCGCCCGTGCCACCACCGGGGCGCGTCGAGGGACCGATTGCATCAAACCACTCCCAGGCCTTGTCGCCATGGTGCCGGACGAATGCAAAATTGATGGACTCGCCGAATGCAAACTGACCGTCATAGGTACCGATCTTGCCCTTAAAGACATCCGGATGTGCTGTGATGTTGGCGAAGAATTCTTCCATCGAAGCCGTGCGCAATTCTTCCGGAACCAGCACCTTGTTGTACATCAGGATCATGGGGTCTGCAGAGAAGGTGTAGACACCCGGCATCGGCAGACTCCACTCCGGCAGGAACCGCGCTTCGGGCGACTTGTAATCAACGACGAGACCATCATTGGCAGCTTGAATCCAGTCGCCGATCGTGCCCGCCGCTAGAATGTCGGCTGTCGCCACCCCGGTGCCCGTCTCGGCGCGGTAGCGCGTGAAAACCTCACCCGGCCCGAGGTCGAGTGTCTCTACCTTGATGTCGGGATAGTGCTGATTGAAAGCCTCGATCAGAGGTTCCCAGTTTTCCGGCCCCATATTGGAATAGATGAGCAGCGAGCCTTCTTCCTTCGCCTGTTCGATCAGGTCGGAGTAGTCCGCCGGATAGTGGTCAGGCAAAGCGTGCGCAGCCGGCACGCCTGCTGGAAGTGTCAAAACAGCGGCGGACAAAAGCAGTTTGCGAAGCATGGAAGTTTCCCCTTTTTGGTATGTGTTCAAAGCCAATTTTGAATGGTTCTGGATGCAGCCTCGGCCAACGGGCCAAGCTCATGCCCAACACCACGAAGACGCTCGAAACCCGGCTGCAGCCCCGATATCTCAAGGCTTGCCTTCAAGGCTTCGATGCGTTGATGACGGTTGGCACCGGCGATGTTGGAATACGGTGAGTAGTCTGGATGTTCCGGGCCGCGTTCCACCAGCCCCTGATCGCTGTCGTTTTCACCGATGATGAGGTGGATCGGCAGCTTCGCCAAACCATTCCTGTCGAGCGGTCGCCCAATCGCTTTTTCGATATCGCCCACACCGGGCCACCACGGCAGTTCGGTGTCGAGCAGCGTCACGCCACCCGGCGCAGCGAAAACCGCGCCGGAGAGCCTGGACGCCGCAACCAGCGCATAACGCTGCGCAAACTGTGCACCGCCAGAAAACCCGAACAGGAAGGTTTTATGCCCCCCCAGCCCAAAGCGTGCCCTGAAGGTCGCAACCATGGACTCCAGAAGCGCAACATAGTCGATGCCCGGTTCACGAAGAAATTTGTAGCCGTCGCCATAACCGGCGCGCGTTACATCGGCGGGAAAAAGCGGCGCCAGCACGTGCATATCTTGGAGCATGGCCAGGCGGTCGAAGGCATCGCGTGTAGGCAGATATTCACGATCGCTGCCGTGAACCGCGATCAGTAGCGGCCGGTCCGGCCTGCCGGAAGGCGCCAGGGTCCAGGCATAGGCGAAGCGCGGGTCAGCCTCATGATCCGCCCTTCCCTTGTGCGCGGCCATCGTTTCAGCATCCTGTCTCACGAACACCTCCATGCCCGTCGCCCGACGAGCCTGGTGGCTTGAAGTCGCCCAACCTGACAATCCTGGAGATCGGGGCTGCGTGCCGCGCACCGGCCCATGTCCAATATTCTGTCAGCGCGGGGTTTGGATGCGTGGGAAAAGCTGCTCACCCCGCAAGATGCAGCGAGGCCAGTGCGATTGCACACCATCCGCACGGGCGCGCCGGCAAGATCAATTGGCCGCAGGGAGGAACGGGAAACCAGTGGTTGGGACGGAACGGACACGATGTTCTCATATTTTTGCGCAAATTTATGATCACATATATCCGAAGGATTCTCCTTTCGTCAATCAGGCCCTGTGCAGCGTTCAATATTCGTGTGAGATGACTGCGGTTGGCCGGGAAAATCGGACTCGTCGCTTTCGATCCGCCAGCGTGGCAGAGGGCACCCTTGCTCTGCTGCGACCATCCCGAACAAGCCATGACGACGTGCGTCGGATCATGGACGGACGCGCGCTGTCAGTCGGGTCTTTGGATGAAAATGCCAGGATAGAGGGAATCGATGCCCCTCAGCCCGGCAATGGCGCTCAAGGTAACAGCGGATTGCGCATTGCTTCGACGACGCGAACGACCTCGGACTGTCGGTGGGCGTTCATCTTGCTCATCGCACTGTGGATCTGATTTCTCACCGTGTAAACGCTCGTGCCGCGAATGTCTGCGATCTCCCGTGCCGAGAGTCCCGAGGAAAGCTGGAGAACCACCTGTGTTTCATGCGGCGTCAGACCAAAACTGTCGCGCACTCGCGCTGCAATATCGACCACCTGCTGGTCACGCGCGATGGTCAAGAGATAGCGCGGCTCTTCCCGACCGAACAGTATGCCTGATGGTCTGTGGCCAATATCATCTGACCCTATGGGAGCAATGCGACAAACAGTGGCCGGCCCACCGGCACGATCCAGAATGCGGATGGTTTGCGGCTTTTCGAGCGCACCGCCAGCAAGGGCATGGGCAAACCTGCCCTCACACCCCGCATCCTGAAACAGCAGCCGCTGACGAAAATCGCTGCGGATGACCGTTCCCGACGAGAGCATCGCTTCGGCATTTGCATTGGCAAAGACAATCCGCCGATTTCGCGTCAGAACAATGCAGCCGGCTGCTGCGGGATTCTGGACATTGACCAATGCCCGTTTTTCCAGTTCTGCGCTTGCCAGAACCCGGGCCATCTCAAACGCCTGCTGCAGATGAGGCGTCAGTTGCGTAACGATCCGCTGCCAGGGCGTTTCGAGCCGGTCTGAGTCCCGTGAACGAATACTGCCACTGAACGCGAACAGCCTCTTTTCCTGCTTGAACAGCAAGACCGAGCACCCGCCGGTGATATCTTCCTGTGGTCGCACCCATTCATTATAGAATTCGCTGCCACGAAGGCTCATCTCGCTCCATATATCCTCATATGCCACGAGCTGTCCGGCCGTGTGTTCCATCAGCCGGGCGGCGAAGAAGTCTTTCTCGGAATAATAATCGACGTAGGATTGCTCGAATGCAGGATCATATCCGAACTGGCGCGCGCCCAGCTCGATCCGGGCATGCATATCGTATCCAAACAGGCAGGTGCGGACACCACCGCCAGCCAGGTCAGAACAGGCCTTTAGAAACAAGCCCCATTTCCTGTCGTCCAGCGCCGCTCCGTAGGCCAGCAGGGTCAGGGTCTTGAGCCGATCTTCCAAATCCCTCTCCCCCGGAACGATTGATCAACTGTCTCTTGTGGTGCCAGAACATCATGAGACATGGATTGCTCCCATGTAAACAGTGCGGGAAATGGTGGAGGAACGACCATTCAGGATATCCACTCCCGACAAATGCGCTGTCCGCACACCGTTGAGGATCGTCCAGTCGCGTCTCGCGGGACGTTTGGAAATGACCTCCCCCAACCGGATCAAATGGCGACCTGTACAGAACAGGCAATACGAAACCCACGGGAGACGCAGCGTGGCAAGTCCGACAGAAACTACAGCCGGACCACGACTTCGGCCGATTTCCATCGAAACCTCCATCGTGAGTTTTCCCGTTCTTTTGACGAGTTGACCGGTCGTACAACCACTTTCCTCTTCGCCCCAACACCTGCCAACAGTAATCCACCTCGATAACCGGTCTAGCGGAGGCAGAAACCCGGCTCATGGTGCAAATTCACTATGACATGGCGGAAGGGTATCGCGTTCTTCGACAAACCCGAGCATCGTGCCTTCCTGGTCTGAAGCGGGACGGCCGGGGGTGCGGGAACGATCCCGCATCCCCATAAATTGCTAAGCCTTGCGCCAGACCTGCGTTCGCGACAGAAGGGAGCGCGAGGCCAATGCATGGAGAAGGCGCGCGCCGGCATTTGTGTAGAAGATCATCATGCCCATTGCCGCCGCAGGTGCGATATCCCCGGCATCATCCATGTTCAGCACCGCGACGGAAGCCAGGTTCGTTTCGGTTGAATACAGGAACACCACCGCCGAGACCGTCGTCATCGCGTTGACGAACAAATAGATCGAGATGTCGAGAATAGCCGGCAGACAGACCGGTACTGTAACCCGCGAAAACAGCCGGTAGAATGGCTGACGCAGGGAGGTGGCCACTGGCTCGAACTCGCCGTCGATCTGCTTCAGCGCCGTAACCGCCGTGAGGTGCCCGACCGTGTAGAAATGCGTCACGGTGGAGATCACCAGAATGATCATCGTTCCATAGATGAAATGGAGCGGGTTGGACGGATTGTTGAAGAAAAAGATGTATGCGAGGCCAAGAACCATGCCCGGAACGGCC
This sequence comes from Nitratireductor sp. GISD-1A_MAKvit, assembly GCF_040819555.1. Classification (GTDB taxonomy): domain Bacteria; phylum Pseudomonadota; class Alphaproteobacteria; order Rhizobiales; family Rhizobiaceae; genus Nitratireductor. Next base: position 1,468,622 of record NZ_CP161920.1, on the reverse strand, counting down.
ATGGGCAGCATGGCCAGGAACTGGAACAGCGCGCGACCGGCGGCAAATCCTTGCACTTTCTCCACCATATAGGCGCCGATGAAGATCACCACCGTGCCTACGATTGCGGTCAGAAGACCGAGCTGGATCGAGTTGGTGTAGGCCGACCAGCCGCCACCATCCATTCGGTTGAAGGCGTAATTGCCGAGGCCGAGACTGAGGTCATACGGCCAGAATTTCACAAGCGCAGCGAACTGGCAGGTGGCGATGATCCCCACGATAAAGGTGGCAATCAAACCGCACCAGGCAAGACAGGCCATGTCAAAACCGCGTTTGGGTTTTGGGCTGTAGGGCACGGAGCGTGCGGTTAGCAGCGCCACCTGCTTCTTCTGTACGAGCCTGTCGACCACATAAGCGAACACCGCCGGCACCAGGAGGATCACGGAAACGACCGCTCCCATCTCGAAATTCTGCTGGCCGATCACCTGTTTGTAGATATCAACCGCAAGCACATTGTACTGGCCGCCAATGACTTTCGGCAGGCCGAAATCGGTGATCACCAGGGTGAAGGTTACGAACACCGCCGAGATGAGACCATACCGCGCGCCCGGAACAGTGACCGTCCAGAACGTGCGCCATTTGCTGGTGCGAAGTGCCTCTGCAGCCTCGTATTGGCGCTGATCGGAGATATTGAGGGCGGTCGAGATGATGATGAGCGCATGCGGAAATGTGAAGAACACCGACCCGACGATGATGCCAATCGGTCCGTAGATCGAATGCCCCATCATCAACGATTTCAGCATGCCCTGATTGCCGAAAAGATAGATGAGCGCAATTCCCGGCAGAAGGGAGGGTACGAGAATGGGCATCAGCGCAATCAGCCGAAAAGCGCCCTTGAAAGGCATGCAGCTGCGGTTCATCGCATAGGCGAAGCCAAAGGCCAGGCCAACAGTCAGAACCGTGCTGATACTGGCAATGAACAGCGAATTCCTGATCGAGCCGACAAGTGAAGGGGTCGAGAAATACGCGACATAGTTCTGCACGCCGATGGAGCGCACCGGACGCAGATTGATCCGCCGGAAAGTGTTGGAATCGAACTCCTGCCACTCGCGCGAATTATGATACTCAAGCCCCACCAGATAGGGCGCGTGCTCGACCGTGCCACGGATGCGATATCTGACCGGGCTACGGAAACTGAAATCCGGAAAGAACTGCGTGGCAGCAAGACGACCATCGGAGGTGGAGGCGAGCTCCTGCTGAGAAACCACATCAAGCTTCTCATTGAGCTCGGCTGCCGTAACCGGCACGCTCCAGTTCCCCTGCCCGTCACTGACCTGAAACGCATAGCGGTCCAGCTCGAAACTGAAAGTCGAAAAGGATTTCGACATCATTGCGTAAAGCGGCAACGCAAGCGTGACGATCAAATAAAGCGCGATGACCGCCATGAAGAGGCGCTTGATGAGTCCATCCCGATCCAGCCCGAGCTTTACGGGCCGCCCGGCCGGGAGAGCCGATGCATTTATTGACATTTACGCCTCCCGCGAAAATGCGAGCACACGCTCGACCGGAATCTCGATGGTCAGTGCGGTGCCCCGTTCGAGGTTGAGCCGGCGGACCGCGTTCATCGAGAAATTTGCGATCAGCGTCTCTTCGCCAAGATCGCCGCCACACAGATGCGTGCGCCAGAACGCGCCAAGAAACTCCATGTCGTCAATCACCACGGCGAGCCGATTGAGAGACTTGCTGGCCTCGCCCGTCCCCTGCGGGAGGATGTCTTCCGGTCGGATTGCCACGGTGAGTTTCTGCCCCTCGCTGAAATCTCCCTGGGCAATACTGAGCTCACGCGAGCCCAGCCGCACCGTCCCACCCCTGTTTTCAGCCGGAAACTTGTTGGTTTCGCCAATGAAGTCGGCGACGAACAGGCTTGCCGGGTCGCGGTAGATCTCCTGCGGGGATCCGACCTGCTCAATGACCCCGTGATTCATGACGACAATACGATCCGCCATCGAAAGGGCTTCTTCCTGATCATGCGTTACCATGACGGTAGTGACACCAAGTTTGCGCTGCAATTCCTTGATCTCATGACGCAGATGGATACGCACCTTGGCATCAAGAGCCGAGAGCGGCTCGTCCAGCAAAAGTAGACCCGGGGAGATGGCGATGGCGCGCGCGAGGGCGATACGCTGCTGTTGACCGCCGGAAAGCTGGGCGGGGTATTTCTGCGCCTGATCCGGCAGGCCTACCAGCCTGAGGAGCTCGGCGACACGGGACCGGATCTCCGCACGCGGCACCTTCGCATTTTCCAGACCGAAGGCGATGTTGCGCTCCACGGTCAGGTTGGGAAAAAGCGCATAGGACTGAAAGACGATGCCGTAATCCCGCCTGGAAGCAGGCAGGCATGAGATGTCACGGCCGCCCTGATGGATTGTGCCGCGAGACTGAGGGTCGAGCCCGGCTATCGCCCGCAGAAGCGTGGTCTTGCCGCAACCGGAAGGCCCGAGAAAGCAGATGAATTCTCCCTTGCCGATCTGCAGAGACACATCTTTCAGCGCCAGAAAGTCACCGAAGGCTTTCCATAAATTGTCGATCCGCAGATAGGCGGCGTCAGACGCGGCCGGCTCGCCAGAAGCCCCCTTCTGCGCCGGTGCTTCCACTTCCCTTTTTACTGTTTCATGTCTCATCCGAACCGTCCCGGGACTTTCTGTGATGGAGGTGGCGCCGCCGGTGGCGGCGCCATAGCAAAATGAAGGCAGCAGCCTCATTCCTTGGGTTCGGATTTGGAATCGTAGCGCTTGGTCCACTCTTCCAGGATGCGCAGGCGGTTGTTTGCCGCCCATTCGAAATCATTCTCGATCATCTTTGAGGGAATATCATCGGGAAGATGTTTCACCGGCTTGGCAACGCCTGGATAGGCAACCACCGCATAGCCCACATTGTACATCTCGTTGGCTTCCCTGGAGATCGCCCAGTCGAGCAGTTTCTGGGCGGCTTCAAGCTTCGGTGTTCCAGCAATGATAGCACCTGCCTCGGCCTCCCAGCCCGAGCCCTCTTCAGGGAAGATGATGTCGATCGGCGCGCCCTTTTCCTTGGCCTGCGCACCGGGGAACTCGAAGGAGACGCCAATCACGGTCTCGCCCGAGGCGGCAAGCTTGCAGGGCTTGGAACCGGAATGCGTGTAGCGGGCGATGTTTTCATGCAACCCGTCCATGAAGGCCCACGCTTCTTCCTCGCCAAACATCTGGAGCCAGGCGGAAACGTCGAGAAAGCCGGTGCCCGAGGAACTCGGGTTCGGCATGATCACGTGACCCTTGTATTCAGGTTTTGTCAGATCCTTCCAGCTTTTCGGAGGCGTAAGACCAAGCTTTTCAGCTTCGACCGTGTTGTAGCAGAGCGCCGCCACATAGGCGTCCATCGCCACCCAGCTCGGCGGGTTGTCCTTGTCTACGAATTTCGGGTCGAGCTTCTCGACACCCTTGGGCGCATAAGGCTCCAGCATGTCTTCGGATTTGAGCATCAGTAGCGAAGTCGCCGCAACACCCCAGACCACATCGGCCTGCGGGTTGTTTTTCTCCGCCAGAAGTTTCGCTGTCATTACTCCTGTGGAGTCACGCACCCAGTTGATCTTGATATCAGGGTTGGCCTTTTCGAAGGTCTCTCGATAGCGCTCCAGATCGACAGCCTCGAAGGAGGTGTAAACCGTCAATTCTGTCTGCGCGCTGGCCACGCCGGCCGAAAGCACGCTGGCAAAAGCCGCGATCGCTAAGGAACTCTTGGTGAAGTTCATGCTGGTACTCCCATTTGTTGCGCATTGTTGCGTTTCTTTTGGGGGAGGCCCAAGCCTGCAGCGAGCGCTGCAGTTATCCGAATGCGCCTCGTCCGGGTGTGATAGTGAGAACCATGGATGAATAAGTAAAATCTATTTATCTTATGATATGACCAGAAAAACTTATACAGCTAACCAGCGCGGGCCAGCGCAATCACACCGGCTGCCACCATGGCGGCTGAAACAATTCTCCCCATAATGGGGCGTTCACCGAAGAGAAACAAACCAATGAGTGCGGCAAAGATCACACTGGATTCCCGCACGGCCGATACGGCCCCCAGCGGAGCAATGCTCTTGGCATAGAGGGCCAAACCATAGGCAGTGACAGCGAAAACGCCGCCGAAAAGACCAACCCCGATGGTGCCCAGGTCAATGCGCTTTCGCGCACGCATCCGGGAAAGTGCAACGAAGAACGGGACCGGAAACTCGAATAGAAAAAGCCAGCCCATATAGCCAAGCGGACTTTGCGACAGGCGGATGCCAACGCCATCGGCAAAGGAGTAGGAGGCAATGCACAGTCCCAGAATGACTGCAACGGCCACCGCTCTCCTGCTGGCCTGCGGGGCGCCACGCTGCCAGGCCAGAAATCCGATGCCGACAGAGACCGCACCAAGCCCGATCCAGCCCAGGGGCGTGAGGTTTTCGCCCAGAAACACCAATGCCCCGAGAGCGACGATTGCCGGGGCAAGACCACGCGAAATGGGATAGACCTGTGAAAGGTCGCCCAGCCGATAGGCCTGAAAAAGTAGAATGTAGTAGCCATAATGAATGACCGTCGAGGCAAAGATCGACGGCCAACTGGCCGGAGCCGGCGGGTCGGCGAAGAGCACGAGAACGAGGCCGAAAAGCGCGTGTACGCAGGAAACGGCAGCCAGAACGACAGCCCTGTCACCAGTGGCCTTGACCATCGCGTTCCAGCCCGCATGCAGAAGCGCGGCAATCAGAACCAGCGAGAAGGCCGTCGAGCTCAAGCGGTGTCAGGCTTCAAGAACAGCCTCCTCCACGATTGATAGCGCACGATCCAGATCCTCTTCCGCAATCACCATGGGCGGCGAAAGGGTCAAGACATTCCCGGCACTGATCTTGAAGCTGAGACCGGCCTCCAGACAGCGATAGTAGACGCGTTCGGCAAGCGCGTGCGCCGGAGCGCACGTGTCGCGATCCTCCACAAGTTCGAGACCAAATATCAGGCCGCGCCCACGCACGTCTCCCACATGGGGGCTGCGCTCGGCAAAGTCTCTGAGCCGGTTCATCGCCTTCTCGCCAAGACGCGCGGCGCGCTCGGCCAGACCCTCCTCACGGATGACGGCGATGGTTTCAAGTGCCGCACGCGCCGTGACCGGGTTTTTCTCATGCGTGTAATGACCGATGGCGAAATCTCCAGCGACATCGAGATCGGCGCGCGCCACCGCTGCCGCTATCGGCAGAATGCCACCGCCAAGTGCCTTTCCCAATACGACGATGTCGGGAACCACATCATCCTGCTCGCACGAAAAGAACGTACCCGTTTTGCCGAGCCCCGTGGGTATCTCGTCAAGAATGAGGAGCGCGCCATGGCGGTCACACGCCGCACGCACCTGTTTCCAGAAGCCCGGCGGCGGCGGCACGGGCGTTGCCCGCATCGGTTCACCGATCACGGCAGCGACATCGCCTTCCTTTCCCAGCACGTAGTCGATCATCGAAGCGCAGGCCATCCCACAGCTTTGCGGCCCTGCGTGGCCATAAGCACAACGATAGCAATGAAAGGGAGCGACATGTTCAGTGCCGGTCATCAGGGGACCGGCGATATGTGAACGGAACGTTGATTCGCCGCCAACGCTGGCAGCTCCGAATCCGGCACCGTGAAAGGCGTCCCAGAAACTGACCGTCTTGAAACGGCCGGTTGCAGCACGGGCCACCTTGAGCGCCACCTCGATGGCATCGGAGCCACCGGTGGTGAAAAGAACCTTGGAAAGATCACCCGGGGCAAGCCCGGAAAGTGCCTCGGCCAGCCTCACCGAGACGTCATTGGTGAACCGGCGCGGTGAAAAGGAAAGCGTGTCGAGTTGGTCCTTTATGGCAGCGACCACGCGGGGATGACCATAGCCGATGTGATGAACACTGTTGCCGTGGAAATCCATATAACGACGGCCGGCGGTGTCCTCGATCCAGATGCCTTCGGCCTTGGCAATGGTGGAGACACACGGGCTTGAAAGGCTTTGATGAAGAAAAGCCCGACCGTCGCGGTCGAGCAATTCCTGCGTTGATCCATCATTTCGGCTCTGCGCAAAAACCCTGCGCATGGGCGATGTATTGGACTCGCCCTCCGTGTGTACAATTGGCGCCTTGCTCAAGGTCTCACCCCTGCCAGGGCAGAGAGAAGGTCTTTACGTTGGTGAAGCTCTTCATCGCCTCGATCACCCCCTCCTTATAGCCGTTTCCGGAATCCTTGATGCCCCCGAACGGCGACATCTCGATGCGATAGCCCGGCACTTCCCAGATGTTGACCGTGCCGACCTTCAGTCCGGTGATGTATTTTTGCATGCGCCGGAAATCGTTCGTGCAGACGCCGGAAGACAGCCCAAACGCCGTCGAGTTTGAAAGCGCGATCAGCGCGTCGTCGTCGTCGGGAGCGCGAATGATCGGTACAATGGGACCGAAGGTCTCCTCCATCACCAGTTCCGAACCATGACGCACATGGTCGATCACGATCGGGGGCAGAAGCGCGCCCCTGCGGCCAGGATTGTAGAGCACCTCGGCCCCTTCTTCGGCGGCCTTGTGAACGCGTTCCTCAAACAGGGCCGCTGCCTTTTCATGCACCACTGTTCCCAGCTCGGTGTCTGGTGACATCGGATCGCCAAAACGAAGCTTCTTCGCTCGCTCCAGCACCAGCGGAACGAACCGGTCCGCCACACTTTCCTGACAAAGGATGCGCTTTACCGCAGTGCAGCGCTGGCCGGAATTCTTGGTGGCGCCCATGACGGCGAGCTCCGCCGCCTTGACCAGGTCGTCATCCGAAAGATCGTTCAGCACGATCAGCGGATCGTTGCCTCCCAGCTCCAGCACCTGTCGCTTGTAACCCGCCTTCGACGCGATCATCTTTCCGACGGGCACACCGCCGGTGAAGGTGATGAGATCGATGTTCGGATTGACGATCATCTCCTCGCCGATGTCGGCGGGCCATCCCGTGACAACCGATAACATCTCCGGCGGAAGCCCCGCTTCGTAAAGAACATCTGCCAGAACCAGTGCTGTCATCGGGGTCAGCTCCGTCGGCTTCACCACAACGCAGTTGTTGGTCGCGATTGCCGGCGCAAGCTTGTGCGCAACCATGTTGAGCGGGTGGTTGAACGGCGTGATGGCCGAAATCGCAGTCAGCGGCTCACGTGTCGTAAAAATTTTGCGCGCCTTGCCGTGCGGGGTCAGATCGCAGGAGAAGATTTCACCATCGTCGTGAATGCACATCTGGCCGGCCAGGGTGAAAACATCGAAGGCGCGACCCACCTCGTAATAGGAATCGGCCTTGGAGATACCGAGCTCAAGAGTGATGAGGTCGGAAATCTCCTCCTTGCGCGCAACCAGCAGTTCGGCCGCATTCAGGAGAATGCGCTGACGTTCATAGCGCGTCAGCTTTGGCGTATATGAGGCCGCAATGTCGAAGGCCTGACGCGCATGGCGCGCATCGCCGGCCGGAACCGTCCCGATCACCGTGTTGTCCCAGGGGTAGTGAACCTCGACCACGCCATCGGCCTCGACCCTGTGGCCGGCAATGCGCATCGGTTCGTGGCGCACGCTCACATGCGTTTCCTGTTTGCCCATTTCACCGTTCTCCCGTCTCGTGCCTACTGTCTGTCAGGTCAGCTGCGTGCAGCAGCCGTGACGGCGAACATGAACGCGTCGAAATTGCGCAGTTCCGGCGCGTTCGGCAGGTCGCCCAGTTCGCGGTTGACGATAAAGGGAACCGCCTGTTCCGTCAGGCCGCCATGTGAACGCAGCGGCTCGTTGAGCGCCGCGAGATCATGCCGGTCGGCGCTGGTTCCGATCGTCAGGTTCTCCGACGAAACGAGAACGAGATCGCCTATCCGGTCGGCGGGAAGTTCGAAACGCTCGCATGCCGCCTCGCGGTCGATCACCACGTCGAGCCCTTCAACCGCGGAGAGGCGCGCAATCACATCGGCCCTGTCAACGTTTTCCGGCAAGTATGCGGTGGCAAAGGAACCAAGCGCTCCGTGATGGACAACGTAGGGATCGGTGATCGGCAGAATGACGCGAGCGGCATCCTTGCCGAGCCATTCGTCGAGCAGATCCTGGACATAGAGAACGCTGGGCGAACCGTCTTCGAGGTGTTTGGGTTTCATGCCGTGATCGGCCGTCACCACGATCGCCGCACCGAGCTCGTCCAGCTCGGCGAGATAACGGTCGAACATCTCGTAAAAGCTGTTGGCCTGTGGGTGGCCCGGCGCATATTTGTGCTGCACGTAGTCCGTGGTGGTGAGATACATGACGTCGGGCCGGAACTCCTTGAGAAGCTTCACGCCCGCGGCGAACACGAACTCGGACAGATCTGCGGAATAGACCTCCGGCACCGGCATTCCGAGCCAGGCGGATGCATTGTCTATGCCGTGTTCGCTTTTCGTCGTGGTACCCGACTTTTCCGAGGAAAAGCAGATGGCACGATCCTCGTCGAACTTCAGCCCTTTTCCAAGCAAGGCGCGCAGCTTGTCCTTGGCGGTGACGACCGCGACCTTGGCACCGGCATCGTAGAAAGCGGAAAAAATGGTCGGCGCGCGCAGGAAACGCGGATCATTCATCATCACTTCCCTGCCTGTTTCAGGTTCAAAGAGATAATTGCCGCAAATGCCGTGAACCGCTGGCGGACGCCCGGTCGCAATCGACATGTTGTTGGGGTTGGTAAAGCTGGGGATGACCGAATGCGCGGTCCGCACCGTTCCCCTTGCCTTGATCCGCTCCAGCGCGGGCATCAGCCCGGCCGCAATCGCCTCGTCCAGGTAGGGCCGGTTCGCAACCGTCGAGACAGATGGCGATGGCAGGCACGGAGGGCCAGGGGTATTCGCGGTCGTTGACGGTGACGTTGACGCGGGACATCTGGTTCATGGGATTTCCTTGATCTTGCAATATGGTTCGGCGCGATTTCACGCGGCAAGCCTGGCGCGTTCGGCGATCGCGGCTTCCGGTGGAGCGGCGGTGTCCACGTCCATCTCGCGCAGCGATTCACCAGCCGCCTGCACGACCCGGCGCATGACATGTGCATCCATCCGCCCGATGCAGCCGACGCGGAAGCTTTCAACGACAGTGAGCTTGCCGGGATAAATGATGAAGCCCTTTTCCTTCATCAGCTCGTAGAACCGGCTGAAGTCGAAGTTCGGATGGGCGGGATTGAAGAAGGTGACAATGATCGGTGAAAGCCAGCGATCCTTCAAAAGCGTCTCGAAACCGAGTTCGCGCATGCCCGCCACCATGACATCGCGATTGTTGGTGTAACGCCTGCCGCGACCGGCAACGCCACCTTCCTGCGCATGAAGGCGCAGCGCCTCCAGAAATGCGGCCACCACATGGGTGGGCGGTGTAAACCGCCATTGACCGGTCTTGTTCATGTAAGCCCACTGCGCGTGCACATCCAGGCTGATGGAGTGGCTGCGCCCTTCAGCGGCCTCCAGTTCGTTCTTACGGGCGATGACGAACCCGAACCCCGGAACCCCCTCAATGCACTTGTTGGCAGAGGATACCATCGCCTCGTAGCGAATCTCGTTCACATCAAGAGGGAGCGCGCCGAATGCGCTCATCGAATCGATCAGGAGCTTGCGCCCCTTCGCATAAACCGCGCGGGAAATTTCCTCGACCGGGTTGAGAATGCCGGAGCTCGTTTCGCAATGGATCACCAGAACATGAGTGATCGCAGGATCCGCATCGAGGGCAGCCGCAACCTCGTCTCCGCGTGGCGGCATGTAGTCGCCCTTGTTGATCACCACATGGTCGCGGCCAAGGTATTTGAGCGTTTGCGCGGCCCGCTGGCCATATGCGCCATTGGCAAGCACCAGCGCCTTGCCATCCCGCGGCAGGAAGCTGGCCAGCATCGCCTCCACTGCGAAGGTGCCACTGCCCTGGATCGGAACACAATCAAACGCTCCGTCAGTGTCCCCGGCAATCGCTAGAAGCTGGCTGCGCAGGCTGGCCGTCATGGCGCGAAAGTCACCGTCCCAGGATCCCCAGTCGCGCAGCATGGCCTCCTTGACGGAAAGTGCCGTTGTCAGAGGCCCGGGGGTCAGCAGATAGGGCTCACCAAGTGCAGGCGGTGCAAACGGCTCGAGCTCGGCTTTGGAAGCGGGCGATGACATGCTGAAATCCTCCAGTGGGAATGCCTTTCACTGGCCGCATCATCCACGCTCAAATATATATGTAAAATCGTTATTTTGTATCCATATATAAGTTAAAACGATAGCGCAGAGAGCGCTTTCAGATTCCCTATGCGGGCTGGGCGAGCCGGCTTTCGAGCAGCTCTCCGCTTTCGCTCAGGATCGGGTAGGCGGCCGTCGCCAGAAGAGAGTTGATCTCCTTCAGCGAGCGCACGACCTCCAGATGCATGTCGCTTGTCTCAATGCTCTCGATCATTCCCGACTGCAATCGTCTCAGGTGACGGTTGTGACTTTCGCGCTCAAGAAGGCGCATCTGCTCCTTTTCCTCGACCAACTGGCGCGCCGTCTCCAGATCGCCCGACACAAGAATGTTCAACGCAAGTTGCATGTTGGTCCGCACCCTTTCATGCAGACGCGTCATCTCGGCAAACCCTTCCTCGGAGAACTGCAACCTGCGACGCGCTTTCTTCTCCGCCAGCGGCAGGAGCGACTTGGCGATAATGTCACCGACATGCTCGAGATTGATGGCGAAATCGGTCAGTTCGATGCCGCGCTGCGCTTCCTCGGCCGTCAACCGTCCCCGATTGACCCGCGCAATGAAAAGCTTGATGTCCGTGTGTGCACGATTGACATCCTCGTCCAGACGGGCGAGGCGCGCCACCTGTTCGCTGTCGCCATCATCGAGCAGTTCCATTACCGGGCGGAACATGGTCTCCACCGTCTCGCCCATGCGCAACAGTTCACGCGTCGCACTGGCGAGCGCGAGGCGCGGCGTGTCGATTACCGCTTCGTCGAGAGCGCTCACCGGGCGGGTGATGTGTGCGCCCGCTTCTTCCTCTCTGGTTCCATCGCCAATCAAACGCACCGTAAGACGCTCCATCAATCCCGTAAATGGCAGGCAGACCAGAACCAGAAGAACATTGAACGCCAGGTGAAAATTGACGATCTGGCGTGTTTCATCGGTTCCGAGTGCGTCGATGGGAACAAGGCTCAGTTCAACCACAGCCAACAGAACAAGCGCTGCCGCAGCGCGGAAAAGCAGATTGCCAAGCGGAATGCGTCTTGCCTCCACTCCCTGCCCGCGGGTCAGCCACACGGCGATCAACCCGCCACCGATATTTGCCCCCAGAACCATCGGAAGCGCGACCTCGACCGGCAAAACTCCCTGCCCTGCAAAAGCCGAGAAAAGCAGAATGGCCGCCACCGAGGAATGGATGAGCCAGGTCAAAAGCGCCGCCAGCACCAGAGCGGTGATCGGGTCATCTCGCAGATAGCCCATGATCTGAGGCAGTACGGCACTTTCACGCAAGGGTGCGGTCGACTGCCCAATCATGGTCAGCGAAAGCAGGATGAAGGCAATGCCCAATAGAATCCGCCCACCCTGACGGATCTCGCGCCGCTCGAACTTGAGGAACATCGTTGCGCCGGCAAGCATGAGAAGCGGGATCGCCCAGGAAAGATCGAAAGACAGGATCTGCACCACCAGCGCCGAACCAAGGTCGGCGCCCAGAAGGATCGCAATTCCGGTCGACACGGTGAGTATGCCACTTGCGGCAAACCCCGCCGCCAGGATCCCGACCGCCGTCGAACTCTGCAGGACGACAGCGAGAACGGTGCCGGCGACAGCGGCGCGCGCATGCCCGCCTCTGGCCTTGCGCAGCGCATCCTTGAGAGCGCGTCCGTAAGCACGTTCCACGCCCGTTCGAACCATGCGAACGGCCCAAAGCAAGAGCATCACCGCAGCTGCCAGATGAAGCAGAACGATCAATGGATGCATGAACCTCTCCTAACTCAGCACGAATCTCACAAGAAAGCGTCTTTACAGAACATAATTCAAATCGTTAGTTTTAATAGTTGCATCGAAATTTCCTATCAACATTCCGGACCTTCCACGAACTTCATGCGCTATGTCCAACTCCGCGCCTTTCACTATGTCGCCGTTTGCGGCGGCTTCTCACGTGCGGCCGAAGAACTCTACCTGACACAGCCTGCGATCTCCGATCAGGTGCGCAAGCTTGAGGAGGAATATGACGTCCTTCTGTTCAACCGGCACAAGAAGCAGGTTGTGCTCACACCGGCCGGCGAAAAGCTGCTGGAAATCACCCGGCGACTTTTCGACAACGAGCAGCAGGCCCTTGAGCTTCTATCGGAATCGCGTGCCCTCAGGGCCGGGACTTTGCGCATCATCGCCGATTCCGCCCATCACCTGCTGCATATTCTGGCACATTTCCGAAACAAGTACCCGGGCGTGCGCATATCGCTGCATGCCGGAAACACGGAAACGGTAATCTCCGGCCTTTACAGCTATGAAGCCGATATAGGCGTTCTGGGAGAGATTCCCACCGGGCGCGATTTCCAAATCGTCCAGCTCAACTCGACACCGATCGTCGCCTTCGTTGCGGCCAATCATGCGCTGGCGGGACAGAGTTCTTTCTCGTTCAAGGAACTGTCGGAACTGCCGCTGGTGATGCGCGAACGTGGATCAAAGACCCGCACCAAGCTTGAGGAGGCCGCCGAGCGGGGCCGGCGCAACTCTTACGCCAGCGATCGAGGCGGAAGGTCGAGAAGCCGTGCGCGAAATCGTGGCCTCGGGTGCCGGCATAGGGTTCGTTTCCGCCGCGGAGTTCGGTGAAGACACCCGCCTTGTCCGCATCCCGATCAAGGCATCCGGCCTTGAAATGGATGAAGCGCTGATATGTCTGCGCGAGCGCAGCGGCGGAAAACTGGTGGAGGCCTTTTTCAACATCGCTCGCAGTTTTGCAAAAACAAGCACGACCTGATCCCGGCTGCGGGGTCAGGCAGCACGCTCATCACGCTTCTCGGAGCGGTCGGCCTTGGGTCGTTCGAACTTGGGGTCGTAGGGCGGACGCAGATGCGGCCTTGCAGCAAACCGCTCGCCGGCAAGATCGATTTCGAATTTCCCGCTTTCCAGATACTCCTTTGACACACCGGCCTCGTATTCGACGACGCCGAGAGCCACCGAGCATCCCAGTGTGTGACCGTAGGCGGCAGAACGTACCTCGCCCACAGGCTGGCCGTCTCGCAGGATCAGTTCGCCACCCCAAAGGACCGCTTCTCCGTCATCGAGGGTGAACTGTACGATGCGCCTTGGCAGAACGCCCTTTTCCCGATGTGCGGCCAGCGCTTTACTGCCGATGAAACCGCCCGGTTTGTCGCGGGCCACCGCAAAGCCGAGCCCCGCTTCATAGGGATTGATGTCAGGGGTGAGTTCCCGGCTCCAGGCCCGGAACCCCTTCTCCAGCCGCAGCGCCTCCAGTGCATAATATCCGGCATCGATCATGCCGAGGTCGCGCCCTGCGGCCTCGAGCGTTTCATAGACGCCAACGGCAAATTCGGTCGGTACGATCAGTTCCCACCCGAGTTCACCCACATAGCTCATCCGGTTGGCGTAGACCGTGGCGTAGCCGATATCGATTTCCCGCACGGTGGCAAAGGGGAACGCCGCGTTGGACAGGTCTGCCGAGGTGACGCGTTCAAGAACATCGCGTGCCAGCGGCCCCATGACCGAGAGAATCGCATGAGCCGAAGTAACATCGGTCAGGATCGCATGGGCGTTCTCGGGCGTGTTCCTGCGGATCCAGTCGGCATCGTGTACGGCCTGGGCCGACCCTGTAACGAGCAGAAACGTGTCACGTGCCAGCCGCATGACGGTAAGGTCACTCTCATAGCCGCCGCGCTCATTGAGCAGACCGGTATAGACCGATCGGCCGATTTCCACATCGATCTCGGCCGCGCAGATCCTGTTGAGCACCGTGCAAGCATCGCGCCCCTGCATGAGAAGCTTTGCAAAGGATGTCTGATCGAACAACACCGCTGCCTCACGTGCAGCTTTCATTTCACGTCCCACGGCGTCGTGCCAGTTCTGACGCCCGAAGGCGTACTCCGTCTGTGGAACCTCACCTTCACGGGCGAACCAGTTCACCCGTTCCCAGCCCATCTTCGAGCCGAAACACGCCCCCTTGGCCGCCAAGCGGTCATAGAGCGGCGAGCGCCGAAAAGGACGCGCAGTGTCCAGTTCGCGGTTCGGCCATGGCATGGCATAGTGAAGACCAAGTGTCTCCTTGACCCGATCATGCAGCCAGCGCGAATTGTTGTTGAAAGGCGCGAAGCGTCGTATGTCGACCGGCCACAGATCCATGGTCGGGGCGCCATTGACGATCCATTCCGCCAAAGCCCGGCCCGCCCCGCCAGCGCTGGCGATGCCCATGGAGTTGAAACCTGCTCCCACATAGAAATTTTTCAGCTCCGGCGCTTCACCGAGAATGAAGTTGTTGTCAGGCGTGAAGCTCTCGGGCCCATTGTAGAACTGTCTCACTTCAGCCTCGGCAAGCTGTGGCACCCGTACCAGCCCATTGTTCATGAGGATCTCGAACTGGTCCCAGTCGTCCTCCAGAAGCGCGAACTCGAAATTCTCGGGTATGCCGTCCATGCCCCAGGGCTTGGCCTCCGGCTCGAAGCCCCCCAGAACAAGGCCGCCGACCTCCTCCTTGAAATAGATGTACCCATCGGGATCGCGCAGGACGGGCAAATCCGGATGTACAGCATCGATCCGGCCAGTGACGATGTACATGTGCTCGGCCGAATGCAGCGGCACCGTGACACCCGCCATGAGCCCAACGCCCCGCGCCCACTGCCCTGCACAGTTGACCACGATCTCTGCTTCGATGGCGCCCTGATCGGTTTCAACACCTCTCGCTTCGCCATCGCGCGTCCTGATGCCGGTCACGCGCACTCGCTCGACCACGCGAACACCCTTCTGTCGCGCGCCCTTCGCCAGCGATTGAGTGAGGTCGGTAGGATTGGCCTTGCCATCGCCCGGTAGCCAGACGCCACCGACAATGTCGTCAGTGGCCATGACAGGCCAGATTTCGCCGGCCTCCCTCGCGCTGACCAGTTCAATGTCCACCCCTTGCGCACGCGCGGCCGCGGCCGTGCGCTTCAACACGGTCATGCGTTCGGGAGTCCTCGCCACCGAAAGCGAACCGCATTGCTTCCAGCCGGTGGCCAGTCCCGTTTCAGCTTCGAGTTCACTGTACAGTTCGGTCGAATAGCGGATCAGTCCCGTCATGTTCGCATGACTGCGCAACTGCCCGACAAGCCCGGCCGCATGCCATGTCGTGCCACCGCTGAGCTGTCCCTGCTCGAGCAGAACCACGTCGCTCCAGCCCATCCTTGCCAGGTGGTAGGCAACCGAACAGCCAACAATTCCACCGCCAATGATGACGACACGCGCGTGTGAGGGCAATTTCTGCGACATGATGGAACCTCTCTCCCGGATATGGAGAGAGGCTACGCCAAGTTTTGCCAAATTTCAAAACAAAAAACCACAAAACGCCACATCGCAGCATTCTCGACCAGGCGCGGGCCGCATAAGCGCATTGTGTTGCGCTGTCAGGCGACAATCAAATCAAGCCCCTGCTCCTTGAGTGCGCGCAGGGTCTGCGCATCGGGTTTGCGGTCGACGATCACGCCCGCAGCCCTCTCTGCGTCTCGAATGCGCATTGGCGTGAGCCTGCCGAATTTGCTCGAATCGAGGATGAAATAGGCTTTCTGCGCCATATCGATCATTGCCGAACGCGTTTCCGCGCCAAGGCGGGTGAAATCGGTGACGGCACCGTCTGTCGTCAGGCTTCCAGCACCGATAAAGGCCATATCCACGCGCAACGCCGATATGCCTCTCAGCGCATCAATGCCTCCGATGGCTTCTTCACGCGGGTCGATTTCACCGCCAGGCATGTGCACGCGGATCTCGGGTTGTCGGCACAGAAGCTGCGCTATGGTCAGGCTCGGCGTGAATACGGTGAGGGAACGCCTCTCCTTCAGCCCATTTGCCACGGCAAGTGCCGTGGTGCCACTGTCGAGCAGAACCACCATGCCGTCCGACACGAGACTTGCGGCAAATGTGCCGATGGCTGCCTTGCCAGCGGCATTCTCTCCCTGCCGGAAGCTAAGTGCCGGCTCCTCGTCTTCAAAACGCGCTGCGCCTCCGTGGACCAGGTTCAGTGCGTCGCCATCGGCAAGTACCTTCAGGTCGCGCCTTATGGTCTCGCGCGAAACCTGAAATAGACGAGCCATTTCAGCGATGGAAACGACGCCTTTCTCACGCACATGTTTCAGAATTATCGCCTGGCGTTGATGTGCAAGCGTGCGACCGGAAGAGACAGTTTCTTTGTTCATTCCGTCAATTTCGCCCATTGGCAGTTGTGTTGCAACTTGTTGCAATATGCGGAGATCCAGTTTGAGCCCCTCTCCAATTTGGTAGAGGCGGGAGGGTGCTGGCTGCATCAAAGTTGGACGGAACCCTCATTGTCTCACAGGTCGCCAATCACCTGGCTCCAACATCCGCGCTTACCGGGAACCTCATGAAACCGTTTACCGAGTCCCTCATCCGCCAACCGGACTTCGACACCTACTACGCCGAAGAGATCGAACCCGAGTTGGCGCGCCTGGAATCGCACCGAAAAACGCGCATGCGTCTGGTTCTGACCCTTGCAGCTCTGGGCGCGGTCGGACTGGGAACTGTTGCGGCCCTCGCCCTGGCCGGTCAGTCGGAGAGTTTTTCGGCCCTTGTCGCCTTCACACTCGGCTTCGGCTGTCTGGTGGGAGCCGGACTGGCCTATCGGGGGCTCTGCGACCGCTACAAAAAGGTTCTTGTTGGAAAGGTCTGCACGTTTCTGGGGCTGGACTACACACTTGGAAGCTTCGATTTCCCGCTCAGGCGTTTCACCTCGCTCCTGCCGTTTTACAAGAGCGCCAAACTTGAAGACCGCATCAGCGGGCATGTGAACGGCGTCGATTTCGAGCTGTGTGAGGGGAAGTTCTCGAAGAAGGAATCGAAATGGCGTGCATTGATGCTGATCTTCAGCTTCGAAAAGGCATTTGAGGGGGAAACCTCGGTGGTGGCAGACACCAGCTGGATCGGCAACGCGATCGAAAGCCTGCGCCAGAAAGGTCAGCGTGTTGCGCTTGAAAGTCTGGAGTTTGAGGGGCGCTTTGAAGTTTATTCCACCGACCAGCTTGAAGCCCGTTACCTTCTCACTCCCCGGTTCATGGAACGTATCATGGACCTTACCGAACGCTTCAATAACAAAAAGGGTGTGGCGCTGGCATTCTCGGATAGTCAGCTACTGGTGGCGATACGCATTGGGGCCAATGCCCGCCGTTTCGAGATAGGAAACGTATTTCACGAGGTTCGCGATGGAGCCGAGCGCGCTCGTAGCCTTGTTGCGGAAATCGAATGCATCACCGACATCATCGAGATTCTCAACCTCTCCGAGTCCAGCCATGCCTGAGGTTCCAGCTCGTCAGAACAACTGGAAGGATGCGCACACCTCTCGCACGAAGGACGCCTGGTTCATCGTATCCTGCGTTCCGCTGGGCCGCTTGCCACGTTCTGCCGCAACTTCTCTGAACGCACACATTAGACCCGGGAGAAACCAATGCATGTTTCCAGGCCCCTGTTAGCCTCGTCGATCGTAGGCGCACTGGCGATCGCAGCCGCAGTTGCGGCCCTTGCGCTTCAACAAGGCGACTCCACCTCCGCCGGCACACCAGAAGGGGTCCAATTGGTATTGCTCCCGCATGAGACCGAAGCAGGTGTTTGCAGACCTGAGCGCATAGCCAGGGTCAACAAGCAGGAGACCGGGCTCCATGCCGTTTACGGCGAAACCCGTCTTGTCGATGCCCGCGACGAAACAGCGACGGAACTGCCCCTGCAACTGGTCTTCAGCGGCTGGAACAGTGAGGGAATTGCCGAAGACCGAGTCACCACGGGGATAAACACCGAGACGCGCTGTGCAGACCTGAAAATCCTCTACACGGTCAAGGAGTGCCTCTATGACGAGACGCGCCCCGAACCCATGGCGTGCCCCGAGATCGAAATCACAGGAGAGGGGTTTTCATTGTTGCGTGTCGGGGAAGATCGGAGCCAGGGCCTGCCGCAGCCGGATTGATCTGTCGCGCATGATCTCGTCATCTAGCAATGTCACAGGGGCGAATGTCGCTCCCCCTCGCCGACGTTCGCTCGTGCCGTAACCAGTACCAGATCCCGCCATAAACCATGGCAGCGACTGCAAAACCCGTAAAGGCTGCATAGTTCAGGTCGATCCCGACAAAAACCACACTCACGCCAACGCCGAGATTCAGCGAAAAAACTGCGGATGCAGCGCTGAGGTTGCGCCATAGCAAAGCGGCCAGAACAGAAGGCAGAAAAACCACCAGAGAACTGAATGCAGCGATAATCGAGTTCAGCAGCGGCCCCATAGCGTAGGCGACCACGCTGAGAATGATGAATAAAAGCAGGACGATGAAGCGAAGTTGACGCAGTGTGTAACGCGTGCGCTCGAGACTGGTGACGAGCGGCATGACGAATGTATCCATCGTAGACATCAGCACCGCAATCAGCATGACATCGGCGAGCCACGTCCATTCAACCGGCATGGCCATGCGCAAAACGGTTAGGACTTCGCCACCCGCATGGCCCTTGAGACCCAGCCAGACGATGCCGAGGTAACAGAAAAGACACAACGGTGCGGCAAGAAGAAATGCCATGCGTGCGACCGAGGATGCACGGGCACTTGCCATTCTTTGCCAATTGTCGATTGCCAGCACGGCGCTTACCGGGATGAACAGCCATATTCCCACGAGAAGAGGCAGCTTGTAGGGCCCAAGATCGAACACGTTCTCCAGGTGCGGTGCGCTTCCCACATTCGCCAGTGTGAGCACAACAATGCCCACAAGGATGACCGCAGCCTGAAAGACATCGGTTTCCGTGGCCACACGATAACCGCCAATCGCGGTGTAAAGTCCCGTGAATGCGCTCGCCAGAGCAAGCGCAAACAGGTTGGAAACCGGCAAGATGGCAGCCAGTATCGCGGCGAGTGCCAGCAACTGGACCGCCGTGCGCAGCAGGAAAACAAACGCAATCGGGATCCAGATCGCCAAAGGTCTGCGCACATCGTGCGTTGCCACAATGAGGTCGACCAGCCCGTAAACGCCATACTCGTTCGATTTTCGGTGAACTGCCGGCGCGATGGCCCCGCATATCACAAGACCGAGTGCATAGGCACAGGCCAAAGAGACACCCAGGACCGGGCTCGCATCCGAAAAGAGCAGCAACGCGACAAACGTACCGGCACCTATATTGCCGCACACGATACCGCACACAGTGGCAAGCAAGCCGGTGCGGCCGGAATTGTAGATGAAATCCGCACGGGTGGAATGGCGTGCGCGAACAAGCGCATAAACCAGCGGAGCGAACAAGATGAATATTGCGGGTCCGACTTGGGATATGTCTTCCGTCAAGAACATACCGGTTGGTTATCACTCGGGGGCGCCACTTTGCCAGCTATACTTTTGCGGACACGAAACTGATTTTTGCTTTCAAGGCGCATAGCCCCCCTCATTTGGGGGACGCAGGGTTGTTCCCCTCCCGGTAGCACTGAACACCCATAACAAAAGGATATCTTCGGCAGGCGGCACACAGAATGATCACGACCATATTCATCATTGCGGCCGGAATACTCGCATTCATTTATTTGCAGAACCGCCTGGCAGCGGCGAAAAATGCCGTGGCTAGCGGCCTGTCGGGCATCGATGTTCAATTGAGGCGGCGCCATGATCTGATTCCCGCCCTCGTTGAGGCGGTGCGTGGAGCCATCGCGCAGGAAAATCGTGTCTTTGATGTTCTAATGGAAGCGCGCCGGGCTGCAATGAATGCGCGCAGCAACGATATCGAGACAGTCGAGAAGGCAGAGGCTGAGCTTTCGGTGGCACTGCGTACCTTCCTTGCGTATTCGGAAGACACGCCCGAGATCAGCTCGACGGCCAATATACGCAAGTTGCAAAAACAGCTTGAGGAAACCGAGGATCAGATCAGCGCGGCGCGGCGCCTCTACAATGCGAATGTCGAACGCTACAACACGCTTCTGGATGCCATCCCGTCAAACTGGATTGCCCGTTCGATGGGGCTGATCCACGCCAGACCGTTCGCTCTGGCAGCAGCGGAATCCGATCGCGTACGCGCCATGCCCGAAATCGATCTGCGGGAAAATGGCTCTTGAGCGGAAGACGTCACTGGGATCCCTTCGAAGGCGAAATCGAAGTCGAAGCGCCTGACACCACCAGCTTCCATCCCGGGCTGGTGCTGCCTGCCTGGCTGAAACGGATGCCACTCCCGGCAGTGATGCTCACACTTGCATGGACGATGATCGCCGGACTGGTCGGCGACGGCTTTCCTTTCATCCCCGTCACCTTCACCACCATAGCCTTCGCTTCGATCTTTCTCGTGGATATGCTGGAAAACAAGGACGGTCGCCAAACACTCCGGCGCATCCGCATCGCACAAGCCAGGGGATGGTCCTACACCGGGCGTTTTCTGCAATGGCAGATTGAAAGAACGCCCATTCGCAGGTCAAACGGAAACTACGAGCGCCGCTCTCAACGTGTAAAACCGCCACGCCTTGAAAAGATCGAGGCGCGCATACCCGAACTGACCAGGCTTCAGACCGGAGCTTATATGGGCGCGCGACTGGATGGCGAGTTCTGGGGCGCAAGCAGGAAGGACGGTCTGCCCCTTTGGATCGCACTTGGCGCCATGCAGATGGAAACTGCACTCGGCCCCCCGCGAATTGCGCAGAGATGCACATGGCGGCAGCGGTGGCTACGGCCAGTTCTTTTCACTGATCGGCGCATACCAGATCAGTAGAAAAACCGGTATCCGGGCGGTCATTCGCCCCGAAAACATCCTGCACAAGGGCCCCCTTGATCGCGACATCAAGACGGAATCGATAGACTTCAACGAGAGATTTCACATTTCAGGACGCCCGCTTGGGAGACACGACGAAAGCGACGTGACCCTGCAGGTCCTGCAGATCCTCACTCCTGCAACGCAGGCGACGATGCTGGAGCTTGCCGCCCGGTTTCACAATGTCGGCTTCATCGTGGAAAACGACGTTCTGTTCTTCATGGCGCAGGACCAACTTGTCGGCGAAAGCGCCTCCGAGGGTGGCATCGACCGGCTGTTGCCTGAAGTATTGGAAGAGTTTGAAACCGCGAAACTTTCCATCAGGCACTACGTCGAATAACCCGAATTGAAAGCAACTCGCTCACCGCATCTGCCGACCATGTTGCGATGAGAATCGTTGCGCCATCACGCGCCTTGGCGCATTGATGCGCAATACAGGACGACCAAAATGCCATTCGTGCCGTTCAGATCGAATTCACAAAAAAACTGGTAAAACACCCCAAAGCTGTTTCAAGTGCACTGGGTGCATGACTGGCCTTGGGGGGAATTGAACATGCATGCCGAATTTCTAGTTGGCATGGACAACCAGCCATTGCTTTTGCGCAAATGGACGGTGGATTCCGGTTCGGGATCAGCGCAAAACCACGGGGCTGTCTTCCTGGGACACAGCCAGCCGACCCACTCAGGCATGCTGTCCGATCTCGCCAGGGCCTTCAACGCACTGGGCTGGAATGCCTATTCCGGCGATGTGCGTGGACATGGAAATTCCACTGACCATCGCAACTGGCTCGGCCACCTTGACTACGAAAATGGCTGGCAGCGGGCGGTCTCGGATATGCGTCTGTTCTACGAAAAATGCTTCACCGGCATCCCCTGGGAGCACCGGCTGATCGTGGTGCCCAACATCACCGCTCTGTTGACCCTGGAAGTGCTGAAGACTTGGCCGGATCTCGCCCACCACATTGTCCTGATTTCGCCACCGCCAAACCAGCGCGCCATCGCCATGTTTGGCAAGACATTCTCTCAGACGCGGTGCAAACTGGGCTCTTCAGACACACCTGACGAACAGTCTCTCCATCATCTCTATGCCTTTCTCGGATCCCATCTGAAGGAACGCCGTCATCCTGCGGACGTCATGAGTGCCGACCGTACACTGATCGACGCGGTGATCAGCGACCCGCTGGGCTGGCCGACCCCCACACCCGCCTATTGGTACAATATTTTCTCGGGCATGCTTTCTGCGTGGAAATGGCCAAAGAATGCGTCGGTGGTACCGGGCACACGCTGTCTGGTCCTGTTCGGCGGAGAGGACGCGATGCTGCGAGACGGTGGTTTTTTACCGCCAGTTGAACGATTTCTCGAACGCGTCGGGTTTGATGATATTGCCTCTGCCAGGGTTGAAGGGGCGCGCTCGGCACTGTTCCTCGAAGAAAAACGCTTCGGCATTGCAGAGCGGATTGCCCGGTGGGTTGGCGAGGAGTGGCATCCCGAAGAGGGACACGATGAAATCGGTGTAGCCGAGCTGACTTCGAAACTCCTTGAAATGACCAGCAGTCTCGGTGCGTCTGCAGAACTCGGTCCGGGTGAACTGGTCGAGCTGTGCTACAACGCCATCGACAATGAAAGTCTCTGGAACGAGATCATCTACCGCATGATCTATGAAGCAGAGCGTTCTGGAGAACTGGCGGAAGCGGAGCTCGACAGGCGCATCCTGTCGCTGATGCCGCATTGGGAGCGTTCATTCAACCTCAACCGACAGGTGATGATGAATGCCACGCTTGGCGTTCTGCTTCAATCGGTCATCGAACGCCTTCACATCGGCGTTGCGATTCTCGACAGCGAAGGCGAGTTGCTGCATTCCAACCGGACCTACTTCGAAGCGCTCGCCCGGCTGTTCCCGCACCGCACACCCACCGCCAGTGACGAACGCATCGTAAGCCAGCTCACTCGAGATCTGTTATCGGGAGAGCTGACAGATCCGACGAACCGAAAAGGCAGCACCGAAACGCTGATTGTCCATGACGACGTCCCGGTTGGCTTCCGCTTCCACCCCGACGCCCTGAAACAGACAAGCCTGCAACGTCAGGGACCGGCCTCCGTTCTCGTGCTTCGCACCAGCCTTGAGCAAGGGCTTGAAGCCGATGCGCGTATTGCATTGGTCGAGCTCGCCTACGGCCTGACCGGAAAGGAAGCCGAGATCGCACTCCTGATCGCAGGGGGAAAAACACCCGAAGAGGCCGCGGAAACCATGGGCATCCTGGTGAGCACCGTGCGCGGTCATCTCAAAAAGGCGTACTCGAAAATGAACGTCCACACGCAGTCGGAATTAACCTCCCGCATCCTGTCGGGGCCGGTAGGTTGGCTCGGCTAGCAGCAAAAACACCGACAGGGGCCACCAGCCTTCACAACTGCATCAACTGAAACGTCTGACCGGCCGATAGGCAGGGTCTGGCTTCTGGCGTCTCGCCCGACAAAGCCGCTTTTGCAGCCATTCAGCGGTTGGGATTCGCGAGATGCGACATGATACGCAGTGCGTCCCCCATACTCAGCCCCATTTCATCACAGGCGCCAGAAGCGTTGGCCGCACAGGCGGCCAGAGGCCATTCATACGAGTATTGAGGCAGCCCCAGAAGATGTAGCGCTTCATGAGGCGTAAGGTCCGCTGCAGCGCCTTTGCAGCCGAATGCCGCAGCACATGCCCACAGCTCGTCCTCTTCCCGGGTGAAAGAAGCAATTTCAGCACTGGTGAATCTGTCTCCGGTCGGTGCCCCCTCCTGATTGCCCCTCACCTCCTCTTCGTCAAACGACATACCGCCAGCGTTTTCTCCGACCTCATCCTCAGTGAACGACATGTGCCCCCTGTTGGGGGTGGCCGCCTGTGTCTGGTTCGAGCCCTCTTTCTCTCGTTTCAGATCCGGTTCACCAAACTGGTTTCGGTATTCTTCAAGCGCTGTTTCGGCCCTGTTGTGCCCCGTCAGAACCAGCGCTTCATCCTGCGAAACGGCCAATCCCTCGCACCCCAACCCCGCCGCGCAGGCCAGTGCATCCTGCTCGGTGACAGCTTCCTCCTCGGTGAAGCTCATGGTGGCTTGTCCCCAGACAGGCAGCACTGACACTGCAACCAGAAGCGCCGGCGTTGCGACAGAAGTGAGCGAGCGACAGAAGCTCATTGTGGAGGAACCTCGATTGCAAAGCGGTCAATCTCAAAATGACTTTCGCCGGGCACCGCCTTATGCCCGTGACCACCCAACAGACTGGGGGCACCGGACAGCCGGAGCACCGAGATCGCTTCAGTGGTGTAGGAAAGCGTCTCACCGCCCCCGGGCATCTGCAGTTGAATGGATCCTGTCATTTCCCTGCCACGGCGCTTGAGAGCAAGGCGTGCACCGTTCTGCCCCAGCGCCTTCAGAATGGCATCCCCCTGGGCCCGCCCGGTAGCACCGCACATATTGTCGGCCCATGGCCCATCAAGCAGGTTCGTGTCAAAGGAAGTCGTCTGCGGATCGTCTTCCGTGCCGGATATCCTGATCAGCGAGAACCTGAACTGCGTTCCGCACCCAGTCGGTTCCAGCCATACATAGGCTCCGATCTGTTCGTGCGCAGCGCCAAAAAGCGAAAGCATCATCAGCTCGCGTTTGGTCTGCACGTCGATCTTGAAATCGACCACGAAATCGAAATCCCCTTTGGGAACGGGACGGTCAAGGATCAGGCGATTGGTCGCTTCAGGCTTTCTGAAGTGTGGCTCTTTGCCCAATGCAGCCAGGAACAGTTGTCCCTCCGGCGTAAACGCCATGAGCTCCTCAACGGGGTTTTCCACGCGCCAGTCGGGATGAAGTACCGGACCGTCAAACGTGTCCTCGAACACCGTCTCTGCATTGCTTGATGGGGCTGGCTGAGGCGCCGGTGCTGGAGTTGCGTGCGCAGCTTCGCGAACAGCCTCGTTCACAGCAGCCACAAAGCTGCGTGCATCGTTTGCCGGATAGTATGTTCCATTGCCGTTCTCAGCGATGCACTGTAGCGCGGCATGCTCCTGGGCGCTGAGGTCAAACCCGACAACATGGACCCGCGTATCGATCCCGGCTTCCGCCAACCGGGCTGCCGCAGCACATGGATCGCCACCACAGGTCTCCAGCCCATCCGAAATCAACAGCACGCTGGAAGACTGGCCGGATGCCGGCATCGCCGACGCTGCCTGTTTCAATGCACCGGCAATGGGCGTTTTGCCCAGCGGAGAAATCCCTTCAATTGCGGGAATGAGCTGGCCTGGCGCGTAATTGGAAACCGGATAGAGCACCTCCGTGTCGCCGCAATCCCCCTTGCGCCGATGGCCATACGCCATGAGACCGACATTCGTGGCTGGATCGAGGTCACCCATGATCCCCGTGAGGGCCTCACGTGCGGTGGCGATCTTGGCCTCCCCCTCGACCTGTCCCCACATCGAACCTGAGGCATCGAGGATGACAAGGAGATTGCGACCGTCGGGGTTGATGCCATTGCCAGGCAGGTCCCCTTCCTCCATCCCCGGTACGACCACCGGCTCGGGCACAACAATCGGCGCCTGGCTTTCCTGAGCACCGGGCTCGGTCGGATTTCCGCATGCGAAGGCACAGGGGATGGGAATACCCGCACTGTCGAGGGTCACTTCGGGTCCCGTCTGCCGTCTGAGGTCAATGCCAAGGTCGGCGGCCATATTGGCCAGCGACCAGTCATTGTTGACGGAATAGATATCAGAGATCTGCCAGGCGTTGTCGGGCGCAACCTGCACGAGCGCATAGACGAACTCCTGCCGCGCACCAAAATTATCGAGCGTCACACGCACCTGCGCTGCGCCGCGCAGGATCGGTGTTCTGGGATCGGCATAGACGCGGAGATTCGTGATCTCGAAGTCCTGGGCGTTGTAGATCGGATCGAAACCGAGCCTCCCCTGCAATCCATCCACCGCAAGAGCATCGACGACATATGGAGCCGCGGCCCGTGCATCGTTGAGCAGGGGGCCCTGCATGGTGTCCAGATGGGTCATGTGTGCG
The DNA here is from genome assembly GCF_040819555.1 of Nitratireductor sp. GISD-1A_MAKvit. Classification (GTDB taxonomy): domain Bacteria; phylum Pseudomonadota; class Alphaproteobacteria; order Rhizobiales; family Rhizobiaceae; genus Nitratireductor. Next base: position 1,442,675 of record NZ_CP161920.1, on the reverse strand, counting down.
GCGATGAACTGCCTTACAACTTCTACTGCCGCATTGACGTCCTGCGCGTTGGCGCTGCCGCTGCTTGCAGTCTGCAGTGCAGCAGCAACACAGAAAACAACGAGCCTTAAACTACGAAACATTGCCGGAATCCCCATTATCATGCCCACCATCAGTCACGCGGTGCCGAAATCGAAAAATGATCAAACTGGGCGACCGTCTCCCCCTTCCCCGCTCGCTGGAACTGCCCCAGCATGAATGCGGGCTTTCCGGCATAGGTGGTGCGCGCAACCCTGTGCGTGGTGGCTGTGAGCGGTCCGCCGGGATAATCGCCGAAGGCGGGCAGGTCGAGGTCCACTCGCGCGAAACTGAGTATCCCCCGCCGAGACAGGGTCAGTGAAAACCCGGATTTACTGAGATGCTCCAGAATGACGTCACCGATTTCACGGTTGCCTGCATCACAGTAGCTGGAGAGAACGGGCCCCTTGTCGAAAAGATTGTCGTCGAACTCGCTCGTCAACGGTTTTTCGGCACCCTGAAGGAGCTGCCGGTTCACGATCCTGAGGCTGAGATATTTTCCACAGCCGCTCGTATTCACATACAGATTGGCAGCAAGAAAATTTGACGAATCCTCGTACAGGCCGAGCCAGATCCCTTCTCTTCCCGTTTTGGCTTCTAGAACTCCCTTCAGAGTCATATCGAAATCGCCTTCCGGGGTCCCGTTCAGCCGGAATATGTTCTTGCTGTTCTCCTTGCGAAAATCATCCTGACCACCCGTGGCGATCTGGTAGATGACACCGCCTTCGACGACAAATTTCTCGAGATCTTCCCCGATAACCTCCCATCGCGGCCCCAGAGCGTCACCATCGAAGTCGTCCTGAAATGACTGCGATAGGATTGCGCCGGCGCCATCACCGCTGCCGCTCGTGTCTGAACCCGCTTGCCCCCGTCCTACCTGCTTGCCCGAGGTCTGCGAAGGATTGCCAGGTGAGAGCTGTGCTGCGCCAGTGCTGCCACTGCCAAAGGACCAGCCGTCTCCCCATATCTGCGTGATCAGCGGGCGACCGCTCGCTTGAGAAAGGGCAAATGAAATCTGCCGGACCTGCCCGCCGGATTCCACCTCTGCATCGATGACGATCCGTCCCGAGGGCTGATCTGCAGCCATCCGCAGTTTAAAATCGTCGACGCTGCCCTCCGAGGCACCGACAAGAGGACGAAACCCGCCCTCACCTCCGGAAATTTCGTCGATCAGCTCGGGCGCAAGAAACGCCCGGAACGACGTCATGACATGACCTCCGGTCTGGAGGCCGGCACCCTGCTGCTCCATCATGGAGTGGATCGTGTAAAGAGACAGAACCACACTTCGTGCGGTGGTTTCGTCAGGCACACCGTTCTGCGCACCTGCCCCTGTCGTCGACATCGCAGCGACCAGCACCGCCGCGAACAGCATGCGGATCAATAATGACGCCTTGCGTATAAACTGCCGGATCATCTGGCGGGTTCTCCATCCGTAACATCGATGAGTCTCCCGCAGTTACATCGGCCCGAACCGGATGCCGTCCCTCAAATGGGGGAGACGCAATCAACCTTCTGAGTTTCTCCTGCATCGGCTGATGACAGGTTGACGAAATCTTCAACGCCTGATCGACGTCGGGCCAGCATCGCATTCATGTTCAGCAGAGCAACGAATTGCTATATCCTCTGCAGGAGGATAGTATAGGACATGAACGATACCGAACTCAATCACGCATCTCACCCGCAGATCGTCAAACGCCTGAAGCGCGCTGAAGGCCATTTGCGAGGCGTGGTGGACATGATCGAGTCAGGCCGTCCCTGCCTCGAAATTGCGCAACAGCTGCACGCTGTGGAGAAGGCGATAGCGCAGGCCAAGAGGACCCTGATCCACGATCATCTCGATCACTGCCTTGAAGGTGTTTCAGGACCTCTGGACCGCCAGCAGCGTCGGTCCGTGGATGAGTTCAAAGAGATCGCGAAGTATCTGTGATGCTTTCGCTGTTGAAAAACCGCACCTATCGGCACCTTTTTCTGGCCCAGATCATCGCCTTGGTCGGCACCGGGCTTGCCACCGTCGCGCTTGGTCTCCTGGCTTTCGAACTGGCCGGGGAGAGCGCCGGCGCAGTTCTTGGCACGGCCCTCGCCATCAAAATGCTCGCCTATGTCGGGGTGGCCCCCATCGCATCCGCGTTGTCGGACCAGCTGCCTCGCCGCAACGTTCTGGTTGCGCTTGATCTGGTTCGGGCGGGTGTTGCTGCGTTTCTACCCTTCGTCACGGAAGTCTGGCAGATCTACCTTCTGATCTTCGTGCTGCAGTCAGCATCCGCGGCCTTCACCCCCATCTTTCAAGCCACCATTCCCGACATACTGCCAGTCGAAAAAGACTACACCCGCGCGCTTTCCCTTTCCCGCCTGGCATATGATCTGGAAAGTGTCGCAAGCCCCGTTCTGGCGACCGTGATGCTTGCCTTCATGGCATTCCACAATCTCTTTGCAGGAACAGTTTTGGGGTTTCTTGTCTCAGCAGCCCTTGTTTCAGGCGTCGTTCTCCACAGCCCCAAAACGTCGCGCCGTCGCGGGCTTTATGAGCGCACCACGCGAGGCATACGCATCTACCTCGCGACCCCGCGACTGCGTGGCCTCCTCGCGATCAACCTGGCCGTGTCTGCAGCGGGAGCACTCGTCATCGTCAACACCGTGGTTTACGTTCAGGGTGTCTTTGGCCTCGACAACCGGGCGACCGCATTCGCTCTGGCTGCGTTCGGCGCTGGCTCGATGACGGCGGCTCTTGCATTGCCGGGCCTGCTCGAGAAGGTCTCCGACCGCAGTGCAATGCTCGCCGGAGCATCCCTTCTGACAATCGGTACGCTGAGCGCGTCGGTGCTACCAGGTTATGGCTGGCTGTTGCCCTTGTGGTTTTTGATTGGAGCAGGCTTTTCCACGGCACAGACCCCGGCTGGACGACTTCTCAAACGCTCTGCAAACTCCGAAGATCGCCCGGCGCTGTTTGCAGCTCAGTTCGCACTGTCCCATGCCGGCTGGCTGATCGCCTATCCACTTGCCGGCTGGGCCGGCGCGACACTCGGTCTTCCCGTAGCGGCCGTCCTGCTCGCTTCCCTCGCTGCTGCGGCGATTGCCTTAGCCTTTGCAGTCTGGCCATCCGGCGATCCCGGGGGACTGGAACACGTTCATGACGATCTTCCCGCCGACCATCCACACCTGCAGGATGCCGACGGAGATCGTCGTCACACACATGTTTACGTGATTGATGACCTTCATCGGCAGTGGCCGGGAAACGTCCCCGCCCACCCCAACGGCTGAGGGGCGCCCAACAACCGGTACAGCGCCTCCCGCCGCTTCATGCCCCTGCATCCGCAATGCGAGAGCTTGGCACGGTGATCTCATCAAGCACGATCTTCAAACTGCGCACAAGCTGCGCGGAGGTCTTGCGCTCGAACTGGGTGGTGAAACCGAACGCACTAAGGGCAGAATCGGTCTGGCGAGCTTCGCTGCAAGACGCGTGAAACGACCAGATCCCGGTCGCTCTGGCAATATCCGCCACATTGTCCATCGAAACGCCAGACCCCGCCATGATTTCAATTCGGCCCCGGGCATGTCGCTGCATCAGCCCAAGCTCTGTGACGCCCTCGATGACCGTCAAAGCCCCGCCCGAGGTCAGAATTCGCTCAAAGCCGAGAGAAATCGCGGTCTCGACTGCCGCCAACCGGTCATCGACCGTATCGATAACGCGATGCAGCGTGCGCCCCATGCCATCACTTGCTGCGCAAAGAGCCGCAAGTGACACCTCATCGAGCGTGCCCTGGGGCGATGCAGCACCCAGAACCACACCGGCGAGCCCCGCTTCTCGAGCCGCTGCGATATCGTCCAGCATCACGCCAATCTCACGCTCGCTGAAACAGAAATCGCCCTGACGCGGCCGGATCATCGCGTAGGCGGGGACCCCGCATTCCGCCGCCGCCCGCATCAGACCATGTGACGGCGTCAGTCCGCCAAGCGGCAGCGCCGAGCAGAGTTCAATCCGGTCCGCCCCGCCCTCGACACAGGCCATCAAGCCTTCAAGCGTGTCCACGCAAACTTCAAGCGTTGCCCGCATTGTGTTCCTCTCTTGCAAAGATTGCAGCGCCCACCAGCGCCTTTTCGGCCCCGCCCCTGACCGGGACAAGCAGACGTTCGCCGCGCTCGATGAGACAGCGCTGACGCACTTCGACATCGAGTGCGCTCATCAGGGTTTCATCCTGCGCCAGCCCCCCGCTGATCGGGATGATGGAGGGATCGACCAGGTTGACGGTGTTGGCCAGAGCCCCGCCCACAATGTCAAGAAACACGTCCACCGTTCGGGTCGCCCTCTCCTCGCCGGACCGCCATGCCGCCAGGATCCCAAAACTGTCACCATCGACGCCATGAAGGTAGTCGTGAAGCCGCTCTATGCCACGCGCCGCTCCCAGCGTATCGACACAGCCGACCTGACCGCAGCCGCATTCGATAGCCGGGAGAATGGTCCCGGTGCGCATGGCGCTGGCTGGCCCATGGCCCCATTCGCCGGCATTGCCGGTGGCACCCGTCATCACCCGGCCATCAAGCACCACCGCACCACCGATCCCGGTCCCGATGATCGCGGCAAGCACCTGCCGATGCCCGACGCCTGCCCCCATCTGCGCCTCGGCAAGAGCGAAGGCGTTGGCATCATTCATGACATGAACCGGACGCCCCAGATCTGCGCTCAGGTCGCTTGCGACATTTCGGCCGGTAATGCAGGGGATGTTGGCGCTGCGAGCGAGCCCCGTAGACGGGTCGATGACCGCCGCTATCGAAATACCGACTGGCGCATCGCCCGGCCCTGCCATTGCGCCGATCATCTCGCGGAACGCGTCGTAGTCGCGCGCCGGCGTTGCCTGCCTGCCACGGATGACGGGCCTGTTGTCCGATCCCATGTCGGCAACGACGGCCTTGGACCCGCCGATGTCAAAACAACATATCATTTCAATTCTTTCGTGTTTGATGGCATAAGGCCGCGAAGCCCCGAACATTGCAATACAACCGGAAAATTCCATGCCCGAAGACAAGCCCGTGCGACCCAAACGGCCAACGATTGCCGATGTCGCCAAACGGGCGGGTGTGGCGCCGGCGATTGTGTCCCGCGCGCTTTCGCCCGAACGCCGCCCGGTCTCGCGCGAGAAGCGGGAGCGCGTCCTGAAGGCGGCCGCGGAGCTTGGCTACAACCAGAATCCACTGGCGCGCGGCCTGGCCACCAATTCGCTCGACATGGTCGCGGTTATCGTCAACCACATCACGGATCTGTCCGATCTCGATCTGTTCGACCCGCTGCTTGAAGCCATCCAGGCGCTCGGCAAACAGGCTGTTATCATTCGTGTCGGCAACACCGAGAAGATCGAGGATTTTCTGCGCAACAGCGCGGCGTTTCATGTTCACGCTGCGCTCGTCTTTTCCGACTTTGCGGATGCCGAGGGCGTGCGCACGCTTTTCCACAGCGATAATGTCCTGATGCTCAACGGCCGTTTCGACGCCAAATCCGCCCACATAACGATCGACGAGGCGGCGGGCATCCGCGAGGCCGTGACACGCGCTATTGAACGCGGAGCGAAAACCGGCGCTCTGATCGCCGGTCGACAGACCTCGCTCATCGAGCAGGCCCGCATCCAGGCCTATCGCGACATCTGTGCCGAGGCGGGCCTTGCACTCGTTCTTGAATTGCAGGGCGATTATTCTTACGCGTCGGGGCTTGCCCTTGCCGGCGGCATCGAAGGCACCAGCCTTCCCGATGCCGTTTTCTGCACCTCTGACGCCATGGCCATGGGCGTGATGGACGGCTTGAGGGCGCGCGACCTTGTGCCCCCGCGCGATTATCGTCTCTACGGGTTCGATGCCGTGGTGAACGCCAATTTCAACGCCTTCGACATATCCTCGATCGGCTTTGACAAGGCAGATCTGATCCATGGAATTTCGATGTTTCTAAAGGATCCTGCCGGCTATCGCGACCATCCGGAAGTGCATGAACTGCGCACCCGTTTCGTCGAGCGCAGCACCGGCTGACACGCTGACATACGGTCAATGAGAATGCCCGCCGGCGATATTCCGCCAGCGGGCCAATCTGGTCTACCAGAGCGGGTTCAACTCCGGCGGGTTGGCGTCCTCGCCCCACCACTTCTTGTAATTCGCCTCATAGGCGCCGGACTGGATGTAGTCCGAAACGAACATGTCGAGCCAGCGCACGAAATCCGGATCGCCCTTGGCAACGGCAATGCCGATGGGGTCGTTGGAATAGAGACCCGGCACCGTGACCAGACCTTCTTCCTGTGCTGCCAGATAGTCGAGCATGGAGGAATCCTCGATGCCGGCATCAACGCGCTTCTGGCGCAGAAGCAGAACGCCATCGGGCGAGAACGTGTCCGTGTAAACCAGCTCCGCACCCGGCACTTCGCGCTTCAGGAACGCTTCGCCCGTGGTGCCGCGGCCCACGACGACGCGCTTGCCATCGAGATCGGCAAGGCTCTTGATACCAGCATCCTTCTGCGCAATGACGCGCAGTCCGGCACGGTTGTAGGGGATCGAGAAACTTACCGCCTTGGCGCGCGCCAGAGTTGCGGAGGTGTTTGCCACCACGATGTCGAGCTGGCCGGAAACCAGCATCGAAACGCGCGCATCGCCCGAAACATCGGTGAACTCCACCGGCACGCCAATCTTCTCGGCAAGCATGGTGGCAACATCGACGTCGTAGCCGACCGGATTGTTCTTGTCGTCGCGGAAGCCGATGGGCTCACCGCCCAGCGACACGCCGATGCGCACCTTGCCGCGCTCGATGATGTCATCCAGCATGCCGGCTGCCGCCGGTCCGGCGAGCGCGGCACAGGCCGCCAGCGCCACGATGGTCTTCTTCACGAGAGATTTCATTGAACTCCTCCTTTTCAGATTAGATCGGTTGCGATTGCCGCTTTTCCGGAGCGGCCATGGAAGGCTCCCAGAACCAGTAGGCAACGGTGCCCTGGCCATGGAGATTGACGACACGGTGATTGCCGTGCGTGTCGAGCGCATGGATCACCACTTCGCCGATGAATCCTGTGTCGAGCGCCAGCAGATCGTCGGCGGCGCTCTGGATCGCATCATCGAGAGACAGGCCGCATTTCATGCCATGCACGATTGCGTGCGCCGTCGCCGAACGCATGGTCATCTCGCCGGTATGCGTGCAGGCCGCCGCGCCATAGCGGCTGTCGGCGTAAAAGCCTGCGCCGGGGATCGGGCTGTCGCCCACACGGCCTGGATATTTCCACGCCCAGCCCGAGGTCGAGGTGACGGTTGCGATCCCGCCGGTCTGGTCCTGGCCCAGGAAAACGGTCGTGTCGCGCACCCGTTCCGGGTCGGTGATCGCGCCCAGAAGGCCTGACAGCGGCGTGTCGGGAAAAGCGTTCTTCTGTTCCTCGGTCATGAGGCCTTCGAGCTTCTCCCACCAGACGCGCTTGCTGTCCGGGTAGAGCATGTCGTCAGTCGTGAAACCGATTTCATCTGCAAACCTGCGAGCTCCCTCTCCGGTCAGCATCACATGGGGCAGCCGGCGCATCACCTCACAGGCGAGCGCTGCCACATGCAGCGTGCCCGGCACGGCCGCCACCGTGCCGACGGCGCGGGTCGTTCCGTCCATCACGCCGGCGTCGCATTCCATGACGCCCAGCATGTTGGGCCAGCCGCCATAGCCGACGCTGCGCACCTTCGGATCCGCCTCCACAAAGCCGATGCCGCGCACCAGTGCATCGACAGCAGATTTTCCGCTTTTCAGGTCGGTAATGGATTCAGAAAACCCGGCTTCGGCTTCGCAATTGGCAAGAAGTATCACGCGTCAGTCTTTCTTCATCTTGGTCAGGAACTGGCGGATGCGCGGAACGGCAAAGCCGCCATCCTCTGCAAAGAAACGTTCGGTAGGCATGTCGACAATGAGTTCGCCCTTTTCCAGAAAGACGATGCGGGTGGAGATGCGCCGCGCGAATTCAACCTCGTGGGTCACGAAAAGCATCGTCGTGCCACCGCGGGCAAGCTCGGCCAGAATGTCGAGCACCTCACCCGTCATTTCCGGATCCAGCGCACTCGTCACCTCGTCGAGCAGCAGGTAATTCGGGTCCATTGCCAGTGCGCGGCAGATGCCCACACGCTGTCGCTGACCGCCCGAAAGGCGCTGCGGATAGGCCTGAGCAAAATCGGCGAGCCCTACAAGCTTCAGGAGTTCGGCAGCCCGTTTTTCTGCTTCGGCACGTGATTTTTTCAACACATTGACCGGCGCCAGCGTGATGTTCTCCAGCGCCGTCATGTGCGGATAGAGATTGAAGAGCTGGAACACCGTCGCCGAGCGGCGGCGCGCCGCCGCCAGACCTGTCTTGGTCGACACATCATTGCCATCGACGGTGATGCGACCACCCGACAGGGATTCCAGCCCGTTGATGCAGCGGATCAGCGTCGATTTGCCAGAGCCGCTCGACCCCAGAATGGTCACCACCTCGCCCGGCTGGATGGTCAGGTTGATGCGTTTCAGGACGGTCGTTTCGCCAAAGCGCTTTTCGACGTCTTCAATGACAATCATGTCAGATTCCTTCCCAGACGACCGACCTGCGCAGCCGCTTTTCAATGCGCGCGCCCACACTCGCCAGAAGCTTGGCCAGCGCGTAGTAGAGGAGCCCCACCACGGTCCACACGATGAATGGCTCAAGCGTGCGCAGGTTGAGAATGTTGCCAATCTTGGTGAGATCGAACACGCCGATGACCGAGATCAGCGATGTGACCTGAAGCTGGTTCACCAGAAGCCCGACCAGCGGCCCGATGGAGAACGCGGCAGCCTGCGGCAGAAGCACGAAGCGCAGGATCTGCCAGCGCGAATGCCCATAGACCTTTGCCGCCGCCACCTGCTCCGCCTCCACCGCATCGATGCCAGAGCGGAAGATCACGAATGCAAACGCCGCCGTGTTCAGGCTGATGGTAAGCGATGCCGCCACAAACGGCGTCATGTTGATGTGAAAGAAGGCCGGCAGGCCGAAGAAGACCAGAAAGAGCTGGACCAGGACCGGAGAGTTCTTGAGAGCTTCGCTCACCGTCACAATCACCTGCCGCAGCACCGGCACGCGGTAATAGTCGACCAGGGTGAAGAGCGCCGCGATCAGCAGACCGACAAGCGTGGTGAGCGTGAAGAGCCCCACCGTGACGCCCAGACCCTGCGCAAGCAGCACCAGATCATAGGGCGTGAAATCCGCATACCTCATGCCACGCCTCCCGCATCCATCGCCCGGTTGAGCCGCCTGTGAACCGTGTTGATCAGCAGCGACAGCGCATAGGTGAGCGAGGCGTAGAGAACGAGCAGCACGAGATACACCTCGAAAGGCTTGAAGGTGGTCGAAGCCACGATCTTGGCGGTTCCCGTCAGTTCATTGATCGTGATCGTCGACAGGATCGAAGAGGTCAGAACCATGTTGATCAGCACCGAGCCCATCGGGCGTACGGAGGTGCGCAGCGCAATCGGCAGAACGATTTTGGTGAAAATGGTCCAGCGGCTGAGGCCACTCACCTTTGCCGCTTCGATCACCCCCTGATCGACCGCGAGAATGCCCGAGCGGATGACATCGGAAACAAACGCGCCGCCGATGATCGACAGGGCGATCACCCCGGTCTCGAACGCGCCGATATAGATGCCGATTTCCGGCAGGCCATAGAAGAAGAAAAAGAGCTGAACAATGAACGGCGTGTTGCGGAACACATCGCTATAGGCGAACGCAACTCCGCGCACGATCCGGTTTCCGGATGTGCGAAGCGACGCCATCAATGCCCCGATGATGACCGCCCCGATGATCGCCAGCGTGCAGGCGAGAACGGTGAGCAGAAACCCGTCGAGCATGAAGGGCAAGTGCGGCGCAAGCGTAACCCAGAGCTGATTCAACGTCCCCCCTCTCCTCAAAAAGTGAAAGCGCTTTCATTAACGTGAACGCGAGACGTTCTGTCAAGAAGACAAACATCGGTGATGCCGTTTTTTTTCCACTCACACATGGCGATACGACAGAAACCGCAAGGCTCCCCCGCACCAGGAACCAGCCGCGCCGCTCTGGCAATCGGCGCGCAAGGACCTGCTGGCTGTGAATTTTGATCGATAGTTATTGACTCACGTCATAACGATCATTAACGATCATCGCAGGGAGGATATTTTGTCAAACACACGCCACCGCTTTCCGCAGGAACGCCAGCAGCAGATGATCGACGTGATCATCGAGCGCAAGCGTGTGGGCACGGCCGAGCTGGCCGAACTCCTCAACATTTCCTTGCCCACCGTGCGAAGGGATCTCTCCGTTCTGGAGCAGACGGGCATTGTCACACGCACCCATGGCGGCGTGGTCGCGCGCGGCGCTGGTCAGGGCGATACCGAGCCACTGTTTCTCGAAAAGGTGCGCCATTTTCAGAACGTGAAACAGCGCATTGGCCAGAAGGCCGCCGACAGCCTGAAAGATGGTCAGGTGGTGTTGCTGGACTCGGGCACGACCGCACTTGCCATCGGCAGGGCACTGGCTGGACGTCGCGTCACGATCGTCACGATGGACCTGAAGGTCGCCGAAGCCGCCTCCATCGGCCCAACCGAGGTCCATATCGTGGGTGGGCGCGTGCGCAATGGCTATTTCAGCGTGGTGGGAAACTGGGCCAAGGATGCCCTGAAGAGCATACAGGCTGATGTCTGTTTTCTGGCCGCCGATGCGCTGGACGAAAACGGCATCACCACAGCCACCTTCGATGAGGCCGAGACAAAGCGCCTGGCGATATCCCGCGCAAAAAGAACCGTGGCCATCACCGATCACAGCAAATTCGGCAAACGTGCATTCGCGGAAGTCTGCGGGCTCGACGCCATAGACGAACTCATCACCGACAGGGGCGGGCAGGAACTGGTCGCCTCCTATCGGGAAATGATACCGGCCATAACCCTCGTCTGACAGACGCGGCCGACAACATGAAAGAAAGGCAAGTAATGTCAAAGTTCAAGCAGCTCTTCGGCGACAAGAAACCCATCATCTCGATGGTGCATCTTCTGCCGATGCCCGGCTCGCCCCTTTATGATGCGGATGCGGGCATTGACGGCATCGTGGCCGCAGCGCGCAGGGATCTCATCGCTCTGCAGGAAGCCGATGTCGACGCCGTGATGTTCGGCAACGAGAATGACCGCCCCTATGAGCTGCAGGTCGACACCGCTTCCACCGCCGCAATGGCTTTCGTGGTCGGTCAGTTGCGCAATGAGATCAAGAAGCCATTCGGCGTGAACGTTCTGTGGGATCCCATGAGCACGGTTGCACTTGCAACGGCAACCGGCGCGTCCTTCGTCCGTGAGATCTTCACAGGCACCTACGCCTCCGATATGGGCCCGTGGACGCCAAATGCTGGTGAGGCGCTGCGCTACCGCAACCGTCTTGGGCGCGACGATCTGGTCATGCTCTACAACGTGTCCGCCGAATTCGCCGATTCCATGGACAAGCGCCCGCTTGCCGACCGCGCCCGCTCCGCCGTGTTCTCTTCCATCCCCGATGCCGTCCTCGTTTCGGGCGCCATCACCGGCGAGGCCGCCGAGATGACCGATCTCAAATCGGTCAAGGAAAAGGTCACCGACACGCCGGTTTTGGCCAATACGGGCGTACGCCACAACACAGTGGCCGACATCCTCAAAATCGCCGATGGTTGCATCGTCGGATCCTCACTCAAGGTCGATGGGAACACCTGGAATCCGGTCGATCCGGAGCGTGCCAAGGAGTTCATGCAGATCGTCAAGACCGCCCGCGGCGGCTGATCAGAAAGACCTGGGAGGAAGACCATGGACGCTAGACAGGACACGACAGGCTCACATTTGAGGAGCCTGGGCATATTGACGGCGCTAATATTCGTTGCGCTCGCAATCGCCAGCCCGACATTCCTGTCATCGTCAAACCTTCAGTCCATGGGCTTCCAGTTCCCGGAGTTCGGGCTTCTGTCGCTCGCGGTTCTTCCGACAATGATTTCCGGCGGCATCGACCTTTCGGTCGTCGCCGTCGCCAATCTGGCCTCAATCGTGGCGGCCGTAACCATGAAGGCCGGACCGGAAGTGGCCTGGCTCGCCATTCCCGCCGGTCTCGCCGTCGGCCTTGCCTGCGGCGCATTCAACGGCTTTCTGGTTGCCTATCTGCGCCTGCCGCCCATCCTCGCGACACTGGGCAGCATGCAGCTTTTCGCCGGCATCGGCATCATCATCACACGCGGACCGGCCATCACCGGATTACCCGACTGGTATACGGCATTCGGCAACTGGACGATCGGCGGCGTTCTCCCGCTTCCGCTCGTTCTGTTTGCGCTCGTCGCTTCAGGGCTTGCCTTCCTTCTGCGCCGCACGCCGGTTGGGATGCGCCTGCGCCTCTTCGGAGCCAACCCGGTTGCCGCCGATTTCGCTGGCGTTCCGGGAAAAAGGCTGATTATCCAGATCTATGCCATTGCCGGTTTCATAGCTGCGCTCGCAGGCCTGGTGGTCCTTGCACGCGTCAATTCGGCCAATGCGGACTATGGCAGCTCCTATCTGCTGCTGGTCATCCTCATCAACATCCTTGCTGGCGTAAGCCCTGCCGGTGGCTTCGGCACCGTCACCGGCGTTGCCCTTGCGGTGATCTGCCTGCAGTTCATTTCCAGCGGGCTCAACATCCTCTCCTTCAGCGCCTTCTCCCGCGACCTGTTTTTCGGCGGCCTTCTGATCGCTGTCATGTCTTATCGCGCGGCATTCGGTTCCTTCGATGTGAAGGCGTTTTTCAAACGAAAGGCTCACCAAACATGAAAGAGCGCCTCCGCTCCCTGCTCAAAAACCTGATGCTGACGCCGGGTCTGTCCGGTCATGAAGACCGCGTCCGTCGCCGCATCGAGAAAGAGCTCTCCGATCTGCCGCTGTCCATCCGCACGGATCGCCTGGGCAATCTGATCGCCACGCTGGAAGGTGACGAGGGTGCACCTTCGGTCATGCTTTTTGCCCACACCGACCAGCTCGGTTTCATGGTGCGCAAGATCGAGGACAATGGCCTTGTGCGCATCGAACGACTGGGCGGCATTCCGGAGAAGGCCCTTCCCGCGCAGGCCGTGCTGTTCTGTGTCGGCGAAGGCCGCGATGTGCAGGGCGTGATTGCCAACAAGAGCCATCATGCCACGCCGCCGGAAGAGAAGTACAAGGTCACGCCCTATCAGGAAGTGTTCATAGATGTTGGCGCGGAGGACGCCGAAGGCGTCAAGGCGCTGGGCATCGAGATCGGAACGCCGGTGGTCTATGATCCGCGCGTCATCGAACTCAACGAGAATCGCCTTATCGGCACCTCGGTTGACGACCGGGCAGGCTGCGCGGTGATCGTCGAGGTTGCCCGCGCGCTCGCCGCAAAAGGCCCGCGCCCCACGGTGCATTTTGTCTTCGCGGTGCTTGAGGAGTTCAACCTTCAGGGTGCAATGGTCGCTGCCCGCGCGATCAATCCAGACATCGCGATCCAGCTCGATCTGGCGCTCAATGCCGACACGCCGGACATGACCCAGCGCGGTGAAGTGGCGCTCGGCAATGGCCCGGCGATGAGCCTCTATTCGTTCCACGGGCGCGGCACGCTGAACGGCACCATCCCGCACCCGGCATTGCCGAAGCTCTTCTCAGACACCGCCGCCGCCGAGGGCATCAATCTTCAGCGCACGGCCCACACCGGTGCACTGACCGACTCTTCGTATGTGCAGCTCGTCAATGAAGGCGTTGCCTGCATCGATATGTGCTTCCCCTGCCGCTACACCCACACCTCGCTCGAAATGTGCGACCTTCGCGACCTGGAAGCCCTCACGAAACTGCTGATCGCCGCGATCCGCCGGGTCGACGCCGATTTCAGCCTTAACCGGGATGACTACACCTGATGGGCTGCTATCTCGGCATCGATATCGGAACCTTCGAGACCAAGGGCGTTCTGGCCGACGGCGAGGGACGCATTCTGGCCACGGCGAAGCGACGGCACGACATGATCGTGCCACAGCCCGGCTGGGCCGAACATGACGCCGAGAAAGACTGGTGGGGCGAATTCTGTTCCATCAGCCAGGAACTGATTGCTACCGCCGGTGTTGCCCCCGATGACATCAAGGCAGTGGCGGCCAGCGGCATCGGTCCCTGCATGCTGCCGGTCGATGAAGACGGCAAGCCGCTGATGAACGCCGTTCTCTATGGCGTCGACACCCGCGCTTCCGAGGAGATTGAGGAACTGACCGCCGAGATCGGCGAGGAGACGCTGCTTGCAGAATGCGGCAACAGCCTCACCTCGCAATCGGTTGGCCCCAAGATTCTCTGGCTTAAGAAGAACAGGCCGGAGATCTACGCCCGCACCCACAAGGTCATGAACTCGTCATCCTTCCTCGTGCACCGGCTGACGGGACGTTTCGTCATCGATCACTATTCTGCGGCGTCCTCCAGCCCGCTCTACGATATCCGAACCAATCGATGGAACGACCGCTATGCGGATCGCATCATCGAACCGGAGCGGCTGCCGGAGCTTTTGTGGAGCACCGAGATTGCCGGCCATGTTACGGAACAGGCGGCGAAGGAAACCGGACTTGCCCCCGGTACGCCGGTTACGGCAGGCACCATCGACGCTGCTGCCGAGGCCGTCAGTGTCGGGGTTCTGGGAACCGGCGAAATGATGATGATGTATGGCTCGACCATGTTCATCATTCTGGTCACGGACCACCGTGTCGAAGACGGTCGGCTCTGGTATGCCCCTTGGTTGTTCGAGGGGCAGCACGCCTGCATGTCCGGCACTTCGACCAGCGGCACGCTCACCCGCTGGTTTCAGGAACAGTTCGCCCGCGAGCTGGATGATGAAGATGCGCTGCGCCTGCTCGCTGAAGAGGCAGCGAACGCGCCGGTCGGCGCCAACGGCATCGTCGTCCTTCCATATTTTTCCGGCGAACGTACCCCTATCCACGACCCCCATGCGCGCGGGATGATCTTTGGGCTGGATCTCACTCACACGCGGGCAGATGTCTATCGCGGCTTTCTTGAAGGCATCGCCTACGGCGTGACGTCAATCATCGAGACCTACGAAGCGGCCGGCGCCAAAATCGAGCGCATCGCCGCTGTCGGTGGCGGAACCAAGAACGACGTCTGGTCTGAGGCAATTTCCGACGCCAGCGGCAAGACACAGGATGTCGCCGCAAACACAGTGGGCGCGGCCTTTGGAAATGCATTTCTCGCTGCCGTCTCCGTGGGCGCAGCAGGCAGCGACGACATCCGGCGCTGGAACCCGATGGAACGCAGCATTGCTCCGCAGGAGGAAAACCGCGCCATCCACGATGTGCGCTATCGCACGTTCAAGGAATTGTACGCCCGCAACAGCGATCTGATGAGGGGAGCCCAGTAGCGGACGTCCGATGAAGCCTGACAGGTGGCCAGTCCGGCTGCCGGGGCATGTTAGAAGACCAGGAGGAGGAGTCACATGGCTTTGAATTTAAGGAAACTCACCACCGGAGTGGCGCTTGGCGCCGCGCTGATCGTCGGGGGCCGGCGCCGTTACCCACGCCCAGGACGCCAAGCACTCAATCGTTACGGTCGTGAAACTGTCGGGCATTGCCTGGTTCAACCGCATGGAAGAAGGCGTCAAGGAATATGCCGCCGAAACCGGCCATGACGCGACCCAGGTTGGTCCGGCATCTGCCGATGCCGCACTTCAGGTCCAGATGATCGAGGATCTGATTGCCAAGAAGGTCGACGCAATCACCGTTGTGCCGAACTCTCCCGAGGCGCTTGAGCCCGTGCTTGGCAAAGCACTCGACGCCGGCATCAAGGTGGTCGGCCACGAAGCATCCAGCCTCGAAAACATCACCTACGACGTCGAAGCCTTCGACAACGCGGCCTACGGTCGTCACCTGATGGAAGCGCTCGCACAGGCCATGGGCGGCGAAGGCGAATATGCCGTGTTCGTCGGTCACCTGACGGCCAAGACCCACAATGAATGGGTCGACGCCGCAATCGAGTACCAGAAGGAAAAGTACCCGAACATGACGCTTGTCACCGACAAGCTGGAGAGCAACGAGCAGCAGCAGACCGCATACCAGAAGACCAAGGAACTTCTGCGCACCTATCCGAACCTGAAGGGCATTCAGGGCTCGGCCGGTGAAGATGTCGTGGGCGCGGCTCTGGCGGTAGAGGAAGCGGGGCTCGACGGTAAGGTCAAGATCGTCGGCACAAGCCTTGTTTCGGTTGCAGGTCCCTATCTGGAGACCGGTGCCATCAACATGATCTCCTTCTGGGATCCGGCAAAGGCCGGCATCGCCATGAACAAGGTCGCTTCCATGGCCATTGAAGGCAAGGAAATCACCGACGGCATGGACCTCGGCGTCGAGGGCTACAATGCCATCAAGCTCGACGGCAAGGTGCTCTACGGTCAGGCCTGGGTCGATGTCACCACCGACAACATGAGCGATTACGACTTCTGATCATGGCGTGTTGACGTGACCGGAAGCGAGAGACGCATGGAGCCCGATTGCAACCCTGTCGTCAGGGCCAGCAATCGTCTGCGCGCCTCTCGATCCAACCGCCGCCGGGCCACATCTGCCCGGCGGCCTTGCCTGAACAACAGAGATTTCCCATGAACGACGAAGCGAGCGGAAGCACGCCCATTCTGCGAATGCAGGACATCCGCAAGGCCTATGGCCCGGTGCGCGTGCTGGAGGACGTCAATCTCGAACTCAGCACCGGAGAGGTGCGGTGTCTGGCCGGCGAAAACGGCTCCGGAAAATCAACACTGATCAAGATCCTGTCGGGCGTGGTGAGCGCGGATGCAGGTCAGGTCTGGCTGAATGGCCGTCAATTGGGCAACGATCCCATGGGGGCCATCACGGCGGGCCTTTCGGTCATCTACCAGGACTTTTCGCTCTTTCCCAATTTGAGCGTCTGGGAGAATATCGGTTTCCTCACATCGGTCACTTCGGGTGATGTCATTCACAGGCGCAGCGCCCGCCGCAAACTGGCCATGGACACACTGAAGCGCATGCAGGTGGAGATCGACCCCGATGCGCCGGTTGAACTTCTGCCGGTTGCCTCGAAACAGCTCGTCGCCATTGCCCGGGCACTGGCCAATGAGGCGCGCATCATCGTGATGGATGAGCCGACCACCGCGCTCACGCGCAGCGAGGTGGCCCATCTGCTCGACATCGTCGCCGCGCTCAAGAAGGAAGGCGTTTCCTTTCTTTTCGTGAGCCACAAGATCGAAGAGGTTTTTGCCGTCTGCGATACGGTGACGGTTCTGCGCGACGGCGCCGTTGTGGTGGAAGGGCCCATCGGTGAGTTCGATGCCGGGCGGCTTGTGGAAGCCATGACCGGTCGATCGGTGGATAGCCAGCGGCTGCCGCGCGAAGAGAGCCCTCTCCAGCGCCCCTTCCTCGCGGCCCGCGGCCTCGGTCGCCGCGGCAATTTCGTCGATGTGGATCTGGAACTGAGACCAGGGGAAATCGTCTCCGTGGTCGGCCTTCTGGGGTCCGGCCGGACCGAGCTGGCACAGACCCTGTTCGGCTATATGCAGCCGGATGCCGGGCGCATCGAGATCGATGGCAATGCCGTCACTTTGAAAAGCCAGCACGATGCCATCGAGCGGGGCATCGCCTATGTGCCGGAAGACCGGCTGACGGAGGGTCTCTTCCTGAACCAGCCGATCGGCGACAACATCACCGTTTCAAGTCTGGAGAAATCGACAAAGCTTGGCATTGTCAGCGCGACAGGGCCTGATGCAGCGCGCCCGTGATGCAGTGAAAAACCTGCGCATCAAGACCCCCGACGTCACGCCTGCCGTGGCGACACTTTCGGGCGGCAATCAGCAGCGTGTCGTTCTGGCCCGCTGGATGGAGCGCAATCCCCGCCTGCTGATCCTGAACGGCCCCACCGTGGGTGTCGATGTGGGCTCGAAACGCGAAATCCACGAATTGCTCGTCTCACTCAGCCGCAGCGGCACGGCGGTCATGGTCGTGACCGACGACATTTCCGAAGCGCTCGCCCTCTCCGACCGCATTCTGGTGATGGTGCGCGGACGCATCACTGCAGGCTTCGACGCCGCGACGGTGGATGAAGACACACTTTACAACGAAGTCATCAGGGAGGACCGGGCATGAACGCGCTGGCCCGCATCTTTGCCACGTCACAGGGCATCGTGTTCTTCGTCGCGGTCCTTTTCGCCCTCGTTCTGGGCCTTATCAATCCGGCGTTTTTCACACCTGCCACGCTGATCGACCTTGCTCGCAACGGGCTTGTGACCGGTATTTTCGCGCTTGGCGTGATGATGGTTCTCGCCTCCGGCGGTATCGATGTCTCGCACACCGCCATCGGCGCCTTTGCCATGTATGCGACAATGAAGATCGTTCTCGGCATCGACCTCGATCTGCCGATCATCGCCTATTTCGTCATCGCCGCAATCATCGGTGCGGGGCTCGGGCTGATCAACGGGGTGTTGATCGGTGGGCTTGGATTGAACACGCTGATTGTCACCCTGGGCACGCTGTCTTTTTTCCGCGGCGCGCTGCTCACCTTCCTCGGCACCACCTACATCACCTCGGTGCCGCGTGAGGTGATCAATTTTTCCCGCACGATTCTCATTCGCATCGAGAACACCGTTGGCCAGATGGTTTCGCTGCCTGCCTCCTTTCTGGTTCTGGTGGCAGTGACCATCGTCCTTGCCATTATCATGAACTTCACCGTTTTCGGTCGGAAGGTCTATGCCATCGGCGGTTCGGAAGAGGCGGCCCAGCGCATCGGGATCCGTATCAAGCGGGTCAAGGTGTTGATCTATGTAATCGCAGGTGCGATTGCCGGACTGGCGGGCATGACGCATGTGACGCTCTCGCGCATGGCCAATCCGTTCGATCTGGTTGGCATGGAACTCAACGTCATCGCGGCTGTGGTCCTGGGCGGTGCGCGCATCACCGGCGGGCATGGCACGGTGCTCGGCACGCTCCTTGGCGTTTTCGTCATCACCATGATCAACACGACGCTTCTGATGGCCGGCGTTCCATCCTACTGGCAGAAATTCGTGATCGGCTGTCTGATCATCGTCGGTACCGGACTGCCCATCGTCATCGACCGTCTTGCGAAACACCGCCAGCGCCTGAAACGCCCACTGGAGGCGTGACCATCCGTTTGAAGACAACTCCCTGGGAGGACAAGCCATGAAAAAGATCCTGAACAACCCTGCCGACTATGTCGATGAAATGCTGGAGGGGATGGTCGCAGCCCATCCTGAAACCTACGCTCAGCCCGTGCGCCGCGTCATCGCACGGGCCGCAGGCGCGAAAAAAGGCAAGGTCGGGATCGTGACCGGCGGTGGCTCCGGCCATCTGCCCATCTTTACCGGCTATGTGGGCACCGGCCTGCTCGATGCCTGTGCCATTGGCGATGTCTTCGCCAGCCCGTCTGCCGAACAGATGGCCGAGGCGATCCGTCTGGCCGATGGCGGCGCCGGCGTGTTGCGCCTCTATGGCAATTATGGCGGCGATGTCATGAATTTCGACATGGCCGGCGAAATGGCCGAAATGGAGCACGATATTCGCACCACCACCGTGCTTCTGACCGACGATGTGGTTTCGGCCCCGAAGGAAGAGGCCGAGAAGCGGCGCGGCGTGGCCGGCATGGTCTATGCTTTCAAGATCGCAGGTGCTGCCGCCGAGCGCGGCGGCGATCTGGATGAAGTCACCCGCATCGCCCAGAAAACCGCCGATGCCTGCCGCTCCATCGGTATGGCACTGACGCCCTGCACCATCCCGCAGGCGGGCAAGCCGACCTTCGAGATCGGCGAGACCGAAATGGAAATGGGCATGGGCATCCATGGTGAGCCCGGCATCTGGCGCGATGCGATCAAGCCCGCCGACGAGATTGCAGAAGAAATGCTGGAGCGCCTCATGGCCGACCAGCCTCTGGCAAAGGGCGACCGCATTTCCATTCTCGTGAACTCACTGGGCGCAACTCCGGCCGAAGAACTCTACATTCTCTATCGGCACGCGAAGCAGAAGCTCGATGCGCTCGGCGTCGAGATCGTGATGCCGCTCGTTGGCCGCTATGCGACATCCATGGAAATGACCGGCGCAACGATCACGATGATCAAGCTGGACGATGAACTGGAAGGTCTGCTCAAGGCGCCGGCCGAATGCGCTTTCTGGCGCGTCTAGGAGCAAACAATGATCGACAGCAAGGCGATTTCAGATGCTCTCAAACGCATCGCGTCCCATACCGCTGCAGCGAGCGAGGAGCTTTGCGCCGCCGATGGCGCCCTCGGAGACGGAGACCTTGGCATCACGGTCTCCAAGGGGTTCGAAGAGGCCGCTGCGGCAGAGCTTCCCGATGATGTGGGCATGGCGCTCTTCGAAATCGCAAAGGCTTTTCAGCGCGTCTCGTCATCCTCCTATGGCACGCTGCTTGCCACGGGTTTCATGGCAGCAGCGAAACTTGAAAAGGGGAAATCCCGTATCGAGCCGGAGGAAATATCCGGCCTCGTCGCCGCCGCACGCGACGCCATGATGGCGCGCGGAAAGGGCAATCTTGGTGACAAGACCGTACTCGACAGTCTCGATGCTCTGGCCGGCGCACTAAAGGAGGCACCGCCTCACGCAATGGTCCAAGCGGCAAAAAATGCCGTCTCACAGACCGTCGACACATTTCGCGTTCGCCCCAACAAGCTCGGCCGGGCACGTATGTTCGGCGAAAAAAGCAAAGGGCTTGCCGATCCGGGGCAATTGGCCTTCCTGCGCATTGTCGAGGGGCTCGACAACGCCTAGGAGGCCCAATAACGCCCGGCGGGACAGCGCATCACCGCCGGGCGATTTTCAAAGAACGCTTTCCCGCAGCTTCTCTTTCTCAACAGGCGCTGCAATAAAGCCGTTCCCGGCCGCTTTGCCTACCGGCTTCCGTTCCGATTTTTGCAACGCGAGGAAGCGCGCAACGCCATACTGGATAGCCAGGCCGCCGACGAGCAGGAATGCGTCGGAGAGCAGGTTTGGTTCAAACCGCAAACGCAATATCTGCAAAGCAATGGCCAGCACCGAACCCGTGGCGAAAACGGCAAGACCGTTCTGCCCCATCAACTCCACAGGGCGAAACACCCGCCAGCGAAACATGCGTGAAATGAAAGTCAGATTTACCAAAACATAGGCCAGCGCCAATGCATGCAGCAGGCGAGGCAATGACAGAAACGTCTTGTCAAACCCGGCAATGAAAAACGGTAGCATTCTGCGACCGGGCAACGCTCCTGCCCGCAATGCGATCCAGACATAGGAAAAGATCAAAAACGCGCTGCAGAGCCAGAAAAACCAAGCCCTGTAGGGCACGAGCCGGCGGCCCTCCAGCATGCACAGCCCACCCGCAATCCCAATTGCGAAGATGAGCTGCCACGAAACCGGGTTGAAAAACCAGCCACCCGGATTGGGGTAATTCGGCAGGTTGATACGGAACATCCCCGCAAGCATCCAGACGCCGATGGCCAGACCGATGAGGGCGAGCGGGCTGCGCAAACCAACCAGGATGTACAACGGGGAAATGATCAACAGCGCCGCATAAAGCGGCAGAATGTTGAAATAGCCGAGCTGATGACCGAGAAGCGGCAGCCCCACCATGGTTTGCAGCGGCTTCGTGAGAAGCGGACCGAAATTGATGCGGCTCAGCATCTCGAACACGCCGAGATACAATGCTCCAGCGGCAACCAGTCCGATTGCCATGACAGACGTGACAATGTGCGTAATGTAAAGCAGGCCGGCGCGGCGCCAGATCTTCATGCATGCGCTGCGAAGTGAACCACTTTGAAATCCGCGCGAATAGGCCAGCCCCACCGCGATCCCGGACATCAGAACAAACGCCTCTGCGGCGTCGGAAAAACCGAAATTGCGTGACGTGAAGTTCTCGTACAGATTGCCCGGAACATGGTTGATGAAGATCGTGATCAGCGCGAGGCCGCGAAACACGTCAAGTCGCTGGTCTCTGCCAGCGCTTGCGGGGATAAAGGGAGCGTTCATCTCGTTGTCTCCCTAATCCGCATCAGCGGTTTCAAGAGTCTGCTCTTTTAACTCTGAAGGAGGAGTCACCACCTGTTTTTCGGTATCGCGCCAGAGTGAGAGAATGGCCTCCTGCCGCAGCACCACGGGCGCAGGCGCGCGATCGTCGGAGGTCTCGAACAACCCTGCCTCTCGGGCAGGTAGCGCACTGCGCGAGCTCAAATGGATGATAACGGGAGCCAGCACCTGCGGCCCCGCCACCAGCAACAGCCAGCCCACATATTCAGGTGCAAAATTGAACGCGAGCCCAAGCGTAACAAGCCCGGTCGCACTGATCCACCAGCTTGCCGTCCAGGCTTCGGAAAGACTGACGGACCCGGCTTCCCTGTCCGTGGCTGGCCACCCGCCATCTAACCCAAGGAGCACCTCGACGACCGCCCGGCACTGATACATTAACATGATTGGCGCAAGCAGACTGGTCGACAATATCTCCGTCAGCGTATTCAGAAGCGCACGGCCGGTGCCCCCAAATGCTTCATTCTCCCCACTGATCGCTCTGCGAAGAACAATCAGCAGTTTGGGGCCGATGAGAAGCCCGAACACACCGACCAGCAGGGTCAGAGCCAACCCCTGTTCCACTCTGGGGAAAACCGGAAAAAGTCCCGGCTCTGGAAAATAGTCAGGCACACCTTTCAGCGAGGGCGCGGCAATAGAGGCGATTATGAACAGGGCCCAGAGTGGCGATGAAACATAGGCCATGATGTTCTGGAGGAAGACGAAACGACTCCACAGCTTCAGCCCCGGAGCCACCATGACACGCCCATGCTGAAGGTTCCCTTGACACCAGCGGCGGTCGCGCTTGGCGAAATCCACCACATTGTCGGGTCCTTCTTCATAGGAGCCTGTCAGATCCGGATCCACGCGCACTGTCCATCCATTGCGTGTCAGGAGTGCGGCTTCCACATAGTCATGGCTCAGAATGTGCCCGCCGAAGGGCGGCGCACCGGAAAGCTCAGGCAGGCCGCAGCTTTGGGCAAATGCCCGTGTCCGCACAATCGCGTTGTGACCCCAGAATGGCCCCGCATCGCCTTGCAGTGCTGCAAGGCCGCGCGTGTAGACGGGGGAGTAATAGCCGGTGGAAAACTGCATTGCGCGACCGAAGAAGGAGCGTGCGTGCACGATTTTTGGAAGTGTCTGAAGCAGGCCAAGCCCCGGCTCGCGATCCATGCGCCGCACCATTTCGGCCATTGTCGCGCCTTCCATGAGACTGTCGGCATCAAGCACGATCAGATACTCGTAGAGCGCGCCGGACGTCCGGATGAAATCGGCGACATTGCCCGCCTTCTTACCCGTGTTCTTTTCCCGGCGCCGATAGAAGATCCGGGTATGCGCCGCGCATTCGAGCTGTAATCGCTGAAACCAGCGTTCTTCTTCCCGCGCGACATCTTCATCACGCGTGTCCGAAAGTATTGCGAAGTCGAATAAACCCGCCACACCCGTCTGGTGAAGGCTGCCGATCATCGCGGCCACATGCGAGAACGTCTTGACCGGATCCTCGTTATAGACTGGCACCAGAACTGCTGTTCGTCCAACTGAAGAACCTAATTCTATTGAACTGTCTGTGCGTCTGGCACGAGGAGCAAGAAGACCGTTGAAAGCATATGCTGCTCCCCATGCAAGCCAGGCCGTGCTCGCTGCAAGCAGGACGATCCGGATCGCATCGATCCACTGAATACCGTCGGCGGAGAAATATCCAACCGCAAGCGAAGAGACCAGGCCGGCCATGACAAGGCAGAACAGGATCGACAGAACGCGCCTTACGCTAACCATAACGTTTCCACCAAAGTTCGCCCACGCCGAGAACTGGCCTTCACAGGGCTATTTCCATGCCAGCCGCTTCAACAGCACAGAAAAGAGAGGCGGGCGGCTGCGTCGCCGCTCAAGCACCTGTTCGGGCATGGCCATGGGGGCCGAAGGCAGGGCATGACGACCGAGTGTTACACGCTCGCCGCCGGTCTCAAGATCGTGCATCATCGGTATCTCTCCACTGATAACTCCAGATTTCGGAAAGGCGCCTGTCGTCAAGCTTGAGGTATCCACTCATCTCGACCGGGGCCTCCTCCGACTGGTTTCAGGTCAATCACAAGGCGCCACATTCCATTGCCGTCGATGCGCGAAACCGCCGAATGCGCGATCTCGCCCCGACTGACGTTCACGACCGCTTCAATGTTCGAGTCATCGGGAAGGTTCCGAAGAACCGCCCCATCGAAGTCGACGACAAACTTGCGGAGCCCGGCGTCGTTCTTCACGCCCGAGACACCCCCCTCACCGGTTCGCAGCGCCATGACACGTGCAACCCGGCTGGTGGATTCCTCGATGGCGCCCCAGGTCAGGCGATAGTTAAACTCAAGGGCGTCACCAGCCTTCACGTTCCGCTCGGGAACCCAGAACGCGACGATGTTGTCATTGACCTCGAGATCGGTGGGAATCTCGACAAGCGTGATGTTGCCCCGTCCCCACTCTTCAAGCGGTTCCACCAGCAGCGACGGCCGGCGTTCGTAGTGAGCGCCGGCATCCTGAAAATGTGCAAAGCTGCGGTCACGCTGATAAAGGCCAAAGGCCTGCGGGCTTTCCTCGGAAAAGAACGATGTCGCCAATTCGGAAGGATTGTTCAGATTGCGCCAAAGTTCATCGCCATTCTTGCGCACGATTTTCAGCCCGTCACTGTCATGCACCTGTCCGCGGTAGTCATCAAAGACGCTGTCGTTGTTTTCAGCAAAAAGGAACATCGAGGTCATCGGCGCAACACCGAGGCGGCCGATGTTCTTCCGGGCAAAAAGACGCGCGGTAACGGTCATCACCGTGTTGCGGCCGGGCGTGATCACAAAGCGGTAAGCTCCGGTCACGCTTTCGCTGTCGAGCGCGGCATAAACGGTGACTTCCTTGCTTCTCCGGGTCGGTTTCTCGATGTAAAATTCAGTGAAACGCGGGAATTCCTCCCCATCTGCGGTGGCCGTATCGATGGCCAGCCCCCGCGCAGAAAGTCCATAGAGCGTGTCCCGGCCGAGAGCGCGAAAGTAACTCGCTCCGAGAAAGGACACGAGCTCGTCCATCACGTCGGGCGCGTTCAGCGGATAGTGCAGACGAAAACCGGCCTCGCCCTCCATGACCAGATCCTCAAACCGCGCCGGATCAAGCGGCTTGCGATACTCGAAATCGCGACCGGTAAAGATGATCGGAGCGGCCCGCTCATCCTCGACGGAATAAAGACGCACCGGCTCCTTGAAGAGCCAGCCCATGTGAAAGGCCTGCAATTCGAACGGCGCCTCGCCCTGCCACAAGGCGTTGTCGGGGCGAAATCGAATCGCCCGATGCTGGTCATAGGTCAGCCCTGCGATTTGTTCGGGCAGTTCATATTCAACCTTCGAGAAAGGCTCGGAGGCCTTCGTCTTCATCGCTTCCGTGAGCGCTTCAAACGAAAATGCCTGTGCTTCAGGCTTCGGCTCAAGGCCTTGCGGAACAAGACCTTCGGATCGCGCTGGGGTTGCATGCGTGGTCAGGCTTGAAGAGCCTAACAGCGCTGCTGAGAGGCAGGAAAAAAGAAAAGATCGTCGATCCATATAAGGAACTCGTATGCAATGAAACTCAGGATGAAACCACGCGCTTTGAACGCATCAATTGCGGTTTAGTTTCGGCAGAAGTCGTAACATTCGGAGACGGACCGTTACCAAGATTTGAAGGCCCTGCGTCGAGCGGTGGATCGCTGTACAGCGTCCCCTCGAGACTTGCAATCCTGTTCTGAATCGTGCCCAATCGCACGGTCTCATCATAGGTGAGAAAACCCATCATTCATCACTGCGTGCGTGTTTTGAACACGCTGCGAATGCAGTGCAACAACCCGGGAATTTGTCGATGGACCTAGGATTGAAAAACAAGCGCGCCCTTGTGCTTGGCGCAAGTCGTGGCCTTGGCGCCGCCATCGCCCAGGGGCTGGCGAAGGAAGGCGCGACCGTGATTGCAGCCGCACGCAGCAAGGACAGGATCGAAGCGTGGGCCAGGGAACTGCCGGCGGATGCCGGTCCGGTCGAGGCTTACGGGCTCGACCTGTCGAACCAGGCTGCCATTGATGACCTCGCTGAGCAGCTCCTGGCCGATGGCGGCGTCGACATCCTCGTGAACAACACCGGCGGCCCCGCCTCCTTCCACCGCAGTCGATGCCAGACGCGATGACTGGATCTCGAATTTCGAGACAATGGCTGCCAACATCTTCCATCTGACCGGTCGTCTTCTGCCCGCCATGCGCGAGCGCAAATGGGGTCGCATCCTCACCGTGACGTCGTCAGGCGTGGAGCAGCCCATCCCGGTTTTGGCACTCTCCAACGGCATCCGCTCTGCGATCGTGGGATGGTCGAAGACACTGGCCACGGAAGTCGCCCGGGACGGGGTAACCGTCAACATACTGATGCCGGGCCGCATTCACACCCAGCGCGTGGTCGAACTGGACACCGCCGCAGCAGACCGCTCCGGCAAACCGGTGGAAGAAGTTTCCGCCGCTGCCGCCGGCACCATCCCGATGGGACGCTATGGCGAGCCTGAGGAATTTGCCAACATGGCGGTTTTCCTTGCCTCCGAGCGGGCCTCCTACGTCACCGGAACGAAGATACGGATCGACGGCGGCGCAACGCGCTCCGTCTAATTCGCTTCAGCGTCTCAACGCGCGCTGGAGTGCATGCCAGGAGGTCTTGGGCGTGCGCTCCAGCGTTTCAAAATCCACATGCACCAGGCCGAAGCGCTTTTCATAGCCAAAGGCCCACTCGTAATTGTCGAGAAGCGACCACACGATATAGCCCTTTACGGGTGCGCCTTCTGCAATTGCATGTCGCACCGCGTGAAGGTGACGGTTGAGGAAATCGATCCTCGCCGGGTCGTAAACAGCTCCACCTGCAGCCTCATCGTGTGATGCCATGCCATTCTCGGTCACATAGATGGGAAGTTCACCCGTATAGTTTTTCTGGACCCAGGTGATGAAGTGGTGCAGTCCCTCCGGATAGATCTCCCACCCCATCTGTGTCTTGGGGAGTGGCCCCTCCACCTCCTTCAGCGCCGGAAATTGAGTGGACCCGTCAGAGGCTATCAGCTTGCGTGTATAATAGTTGATGCCGAGCCAGTCGACCGTCGTTCCGATAATGTCAAAATCGTTCTCGAAATCTTCCGGCATGTGAGGGCCTAGCCCCTCCAGAACATCTTCCGGATAGGCTCGCTTGAAGACCCCACCGAGGAACCAGCGATTATAGATTCCATCATAAAGGCGTGCAGCGGCCTTTGCCGCGGCGCTGTCATCGGCAGCCTGCGCGTATTCGAAATTGGCGACCAGCCCCAGATTGTCCATTCCAAGCGCCCGCATTGCCTGCGTCGCCCGCCCATGAGCCAAAAGCACATGATGCATGGCGCGTGCGGCGGCGCGAATGTCGCGCATGCCCGGTGCATGCTCGCCCATGAAATGGCTGAGCCAGGCCACGCACCACGGTTCGTTGATCGTGGCAGCCGTTGCAACACGGTCGCCGATGCGCTTCATCACCACTTCGGCGTAATCGGCAAACCACCCCGCAATGTCCCGGTTTCGCCAACCGCCGAGATCGGCCAGCGGCACGGGCAGATCCCAGTGGTAGAGCGTAGCATGGGGTTTGAGTCCACGGGCAAGCATGCCATCGACGAGACGATCATAAAAATCGAGCCCTTCGGCGTTGGCCGGCCCGCGCCCCTCCGGCAGAACACGCGACCAGGAGGTCGAAAACCGGTAGCAGTCGAAGCCGGCATCACGCACAAGATCGAGATCACTTTCCCAACGGTGATAGTGATCGCAGGCAAGCGCGCCCCCTTCGCTGCGCACGGTGTTGCCCGGTGTTGCTGCAAAGGTATCCCAATGCGACGTGCCGCAGCCGCCAAACCGGCTGCCTTCAATCTGATAGCTCGACGTGGCTGCCCCGAATACGAAATCGTCGGGAAAATCCGAACGGGACAAGTCGAGCTCCATTGCCTGCCGGTAGTGAACGGACATGAGAGGGCTCCCGGTTGGTTGTTCCGACTGTTTCATTCGCCTTCAGCGGCGAGGCGGCGGTGCGGTGGTGCGGCCGATCACGAAATCGGCCTCCCAGAGTTCGCATTTCAATGGGCCTTCAGGGTCGCTGATTCGCTCCAGCAACATCTGGGCGACACGCTTGCCCGCCTCCCGGATGGAGGAGCGTACCGCCGTGAAATAGGGAATGTCCGGCACCCTGCCTCCGTACCCGGTCTGCAGAAAGGAAAGACAGTCGTCAAAGGCGATGATCGAGACGTCTTCGCCCGCACGCAGGTCGAGATCTGACAACGCGCGCGCCGCTCCCATCGCCGGCAACACGCTGGAAACCAGAATTGCGGTGGGCGGACTGGCGAGCGACATCAATTCGCTCGTTGCGTAGTAGCCATATGGCTCCACCATGTCGGCGCTGTGAACCAGCTTTTCATCGAGCCCTATCCCCGCCTCTTCCAGAGCCGCTTCATAACCCTGCCGGCGACGGTCTGCGAAATTCATGCCTTCCAGCCCGTTGATGAGCGCTATGCGCCGGTGCCCCAGGTCGAGCAGAAAACGGGCTGCGCGGTGGAAAGCCCGCCGGTTGTTGACATCCATCCAGCAATAATCCGCCCCTTCCCTGTCGCAGCGACCGTGCACCACGAACGGTAGTCCAAGCCGGTTTAGGAGCTCGATGCGACTGTCGCCGGTCAGCGGCCCATGAACCACCACCCCATCGACACGCTGGTCGTCCACCAGATCGCGGTAAATACGCTCCTGCTCTTCGGGCGGTGCAAGCCGCAGGAGAACATCGTAGCCATTTTGACCATAAACCTCGCCGGCACCGGCAATGAAGTCGGCGAAATGCGGGTTGATCATGTCATGCTCGGACAGACTGACCACATGGCCGATCATGCGCGACTTGCCTGTGGCAAGGCTTGCAGCACTGGGGCTGGGGCGATAGTTCAGGCGCTCCGCCGCCTCGATCACCCGGGCCCGTGTTTTTTCTGCCACTTCGGGAAACCCGTTCAGCGCCCTAGATACCGTGGTCTGAGACAGGCCCAGCGCCTCGGAGAGCATTTTCAAATTGATTGCCTTGCGGGATGTCAACGCGTCTTCCTTATTCAAAGCGCTTTGAAAAAGATTGGTCTCACAGGACCAGAGTCAGATCAAGCCCCCCTGAGCGCTAAAATCGTACTACATCTAAAAACTCTCTAAAACCGTTAAAAAATATGGGACCTAACACTCCATTTCCCCTTACCCCTTGACTCACAGCGATCACGGACTGATGCTACAAAAATTCCAAAGCGCTTTGAAGAAATCTGAAATTCTCTCAATACGCTTAACCCGCAGTGCTTGAGGAGGAGCGGCCCCGTGCCGCACAGTGGAGGAACCATGAAAACGCCCATGATCATCGGCGCGCTAGCCCTTTCGCTCGCCGGCACCACCGTTCACGCCGCCGACCTGAAATTCACGCCCGGGGAAGACGCCCGCTTCAACTGGCAGAGCTTTGAAGACTTCAAGGCAGCCCACGACCTCACGGGGCAGAAACTGAGCATTTTCGGGCCATGGCTTTCGGCAGATCAGGAATTGTTCGAATCGGTCTTTGCCTATTTCGAAGAGGCGACTGGCGCCGAGGTGAACTATTCAGGCTCCGATTCGTTCGAACAGCAGATCGTCATCGACACGGAAGCCGGCAGCGCGCCCGACCTTGCCATTTTTCCGCAACCGGGGCTGGCCGCCAATCTTGCGGAAAAGGGGCACCTCGCGCCGCTTGGCGATGAGACGGCCGACTGGATGAAAGACAATTATGCCGCGGGCAGTTCCTGGGTCGATCTTGGCTCCTACAATGGCAAGGATGGTACAAAGGCATTTTACGCATTTCCCTACAAGGCCGACCTGAAATCACTCGTCTGGTATGTTCCTGAAAACTTCGAGGACGCCGGCTACCAGGTCCCTGAAACGTTGGAAGAGCTGAAAACGCTGACCGAGGAAATTGCCGCCAACGGCGAGACGCCCTGGTGCATCGGTCTTGGGTCGGGTGGCGCAACCGGCTGGCCGGCAACAGACTGGGTCGAAGACATGATGCTGCGTACCCAGCCACCTGAAATCTATGACCAGTGGGTCAATAACGAGATCTCCTTCGACGATGAACGCGTCGTCGGTGCCATTGAGGAGTTCGGCTGGTTCGCCCGCAATGACAATTTCGTTGCCGGGGGCGCCGGAGGCGTCGCCTCCACCGATTTTCGAGACAGCCCGAAGGGCCTCTTCGGAGTGCCTGCAGAATGCTACATGCACCGTCAGGCGTCCTTCATCCCGAGCTTTTTCCCCGAAGGCACGAAACTGGGTGTTGATGCCGACTTCTTCTACATGCCCGCCTATGAGGGCAAGGACCTTGGCAAGCCTGTTCTCGGTGCAGGCACGGTCTTCGGCATTACCAGGGACACCGATGCGGCCCGCGCCTTCATCGAATTCCTGAAAACGCCGATTGCTCACGAAATCTGGATGGCTCAGTCGGGCTTTCTCACCCCGTACACCGGCGTAAGTTCAGAAGCCTATGCCAATGACGCGCTTAGAAAGCAGGGGGAAATCCTCGCAGAGGCCACCACCTTCCGCTTCGACGGATCCGACCTGATGCCGGGGAAGGTCGGCGCAGGCGCGTTCTGGACAGGCATGATCGACTATGTGGGCGGCAAATCCGCCAAAGACGTCGCCGCCGACATCCAGAAAGAATGGGACGCGATAAAGTAGCCAGCACGTTGCAAGGTTCCCGCCGCACCACTGGTGGCGGGAGCCCTGGCCAGGGAATGCACATTCGCTCCGTGAGGCAGATAAGGCCATGTCCATAAACAGAACCAACCTCACCGCCCCACTGAAATTTCTCCAGCATCTGGCAATCGCCCTGGTCATCATGCTGGTGGGCATCGGCTTCGCGGTCCTCTGCGCGACCACTGCTTTTACGGCGTTCAAACACATCCTTCCCGACATGGGACTGGTGCAGGCCGTACTGGTCATGGCGCTTGGGCTGGCCGCCTGCTTCGGTTATTTCTGGGGCACCAACAAATTGCTCGATCTGGTCTATCCGCCACGCGGCAGTCGCGTGGCCGAAAACATCAATGCCGCAAGCAGCATCCGGCCCTGGCTGTTCCTGGGACCAGCCGTCGTAATTCTGGGGATCTATCTGGTCTACCCGGTGATCAACTCGATCATACTGTCCTTCTACGGACCGCGCGGAGAAAGCTGGGTTGGGGGCGCCAACTATGCCTGGCTGGCGCAGGATGCATCCTTCCGCGAAAGCATGCGCAACAATATTCTCTGGCTGATCGTGGTGCCCGCTGCCGCGACCTTTTTCGGCCTCATCGCCGCCACCCTCACTGATCGCATCGGCTGGGGCAATGTCGCAAAAAGCCTGATTTTCATGCCCATGGCTATCTCCTTCGTAGGCGCCAGCGTGATCTGGAAATTCATCTATGACTACCGCGCCGAAGGCTCCGACCAGATCGGCATTCTCAACGCCATCGTCACCTTTTTCGGGGGCGAACCACAAGCGTGGATCACGATCCCGTTCTGGAACAATTTCTTCCTGATGGTGATCCTCGTCTGGATACAGACGGGCTTCGCCATGGTGATCCTCTCGGCAGCGCTGCGCGGTATCCCGGAGGAGACCATTGAAGCCGCGATCATCGACGGAGCCTCGCCCTTCCAGATATTCTACAAGATCAAAATTCCCCAGATCTGGGGCACCATAGCCGTGGTCTGGACCACAATCACCATTCTGGTCCTCAAAGTGTTCGATATCGTCCTGGCCATGACCAACGGCCAGTGGGGCAGCCAGGTACTGGCCAACTACATGTTTGACTGGATGTTTCGCGGCCTCGATTTCGGTCGCGCTTCCACCATCGCGCTGGTCATCATGACCATGGTCATGCCAATCATGATCTGGAACGTCCGTGAAGCACGGAAGGACTTGAAATGAGCACGCCCGTCGGCTCACGCCCTGCCCTCTCCTGGGCCGTCAACATTTCCGTCCTGCTACTCGTCGCGCTTTGGACCCTGCCCACTTTCGGCATTCTCGTTTCATCTCTTCGCGACAAGGATCAGCTCGCCTTGAGTGGCTGGTGGACTGCCCTTACCTCATCTGAACGCAACATGGTCACACGTGCTGCGGCGCCGGAAAACGCCACGCTCGCAGACAGTCGCTACGTGCTCACCGGAAATGTATTCGAGGGCGATACCGGAAAAGTCACTGGCTTCGGCATTTCCTCGCGTAATCCTGCCGCCTTTTCGGTCGGTGAAACCGCAGAATTGCGCGGAGGCGGCACACTCACGGTCGAATCCAATGGCGACTATACCATCGCCTATGCACAAAAGCCCAAACCCGGTCGCGGACAACGCATCTTCGTGAGTTCCGTCGAACCACCACGCTTCACCACCGAAAACTATGAAAACGTGCTGTTTTCCGAGGGGCTCGGCAGAAGTTTCATCAACACCATGACCGTGACCATTCCGGCGACCGTCATCCCGATCCTCATCGCCGCCTATGCAGCCTATGCCCTTGCATGGATGAAATTCCCCGGCCGCGTGCTCCTGCTCGCCGCCATCGTTGGCCTGCTTGTCGTGCCGCTTCAGATGTCGCTCATCCCGCTTCTGCGCCTCTACAACACGGTCGGCATCGGCAAATCGTTCATAGGCATCTGGCTCGCCCATACCGGCTTTGGTCTGCCGCTCGCCATCTATCTCCTGCGCAACTACATGTCCGGCCTGCCTCGCGAGATCATTGAGAGTGCACGGGTCGATGGCGCCTCGGATTTCGAGATATTCCGCAAGATCATCCTGCCATTGTCCTTTCCCGCACTGGCCTCATTTGCGATCTTCCAGTTCCTGTGGGTCTGGAACGACCTGCTCGTGGCGACCGTCTTTCTCGGCAACAACGAAGATCAGCTGGTCCTGACAGGCCGCCTGCGAGAACTGCTTGGCTCTCGCGGCGGGAACTGGGAAATTCTCACCGCCTCGGCCTTCGTGGCCATCGTGGTGCCCATTCTCGTTTTCTTCGCATTGCAACGATACCTGGTCCGCGGCCTTCTGGCCGGGTCCGTCAAAGGAGGCTGACCGCTCCCATGAATGTTCTGCACAAAGCTCCGACCGAACCTGCTCCCGGAGCCATCCGCCATAACGGGATAGACACCGACTGGTGGCGTGGCGCAGTCATATATCAGATCTACCCCCGCTCCTTTCAGGATTCCAACGGAGACGGAGTCGGAGATCTCAAAGGCATCACGCAGCGCCTGCCCTACATCGCCTCCCTCGGCGTCGATGCCATCTGGATATCGCCCTTTTTCAAATCGCCCATGCTCGACTTCGGATATGACGTTTCCGACTACAGGAAAATCGATCCGATGTTCGGCACACTGGCCGATTTCGATACCCTGATCGCCGAGGCGCACCGGCTGGGCCTCAAGGTCATCATCGATCAGGTCATTTCCCACTCTTCGGATCAGCACCCCTGGTTCATCGAAAGCCGCCAGAGCCGCACCAATCCGCGCGCCGACTGGTATGTGTGGGCCGATCCCAGGCCGGATGGCAGCCCGCCCAACAACTGGCTGTCAATTTTCGGAGGCTCTGCGTGGGAGTGGGACACCGGCCGCTGTCAGTATTACCTGCACAATTTCCTTACGAGCCAGCCCGATCTCAATTTCCACAATCCCGGCGTCCAGGACGCACTCCTTGATGCCGTCCGCTTTTGGCTTGAGCGCGGTGTCGATGGTTTCCGCCTCGACACGGTCAATTTCTACGTTCACTCAGCTGGGCTGGAAAACAACCCACCGCTTGAAAGGGAGCAGCGCAACGCTTCCATCGCCCCCGCGGTCAACCCTTACAATTATCAGGACCATCTCTACGACAAGAACCAGCCGGAGAACCTCCGGTTCCTGAAGCGCTTTCGCTCCCTGCTCGATGAATACCCCGGCACCACAGCTGTTGGCGAAGTGGGAGACGCGCAACGCGGACTGGATATTGTCGCCCAATATACGAGCGGCGGCGACAAGGTACACATGTGCTACTCCTTCGAGTTCCTCTCGCAGGAGAAGCCAACGCCCCATCGGGTTCGCGAGGTGATCGAAGCGTTTGAGGAAAAAGCCCCCGATGGGTGGTCATGCTGGAGCTTTTCCAACCATGACGTCGTGCGCCACGCATCACGCTGGGCCGACCAGGTGGAGGATCACGAAGCCTTTCTCAAGATGACGGCGACGCTGCTTCTGTCCCTGCGCGGCTCTGTCTGTCTCTACCAGGGCGAAGAACTCGGCCTCACGGAAGCCGTGCTCGACTTCGAGGACCTGCAGGACCCCTATGGCATCCGGTTCTGGCCGACATTCCGGGGGCGGGATGGCTGCCGAACACCTATGGTCTGGTCAAAAGACGGCGCCAATGGCGGGTTCTCAGACGCAAAACCATGGCTGCCGGTTCCACCGGAGCACCTGCATCTGGCGGTGTCCGCACAGGAGCGGTCAGCCTCCCTCCTCTCCCATTATCGCAAAACACTTGCCTTCCGCGCCCGACATCCCGTCTTCGCCAAGGGTGCCATAAGTTTTAAGGAGGCAGGCTCCGACCTGCTGATCTTCGAGCGTTCGATGAACGAGCATGCGATCCTCGTTGCCATCAACATGTCTGGCCATCCGGTTGAACATTCGCGTGATCTTGATGCCTATGTGGCCATGGAAGACGCCCCGACCAGCGGAGTGCTTGAAAACGGCATCCTGAAACTACCGCCCTACGGGGCTTGGTTCGGCAGCAGGAGAGTGGAGAAATGACAGCGCTCGACCTGAAGAACATTCAGAAAAGCTATGGTGCGACCAAGGTCATCCACGGCATAGATCTTAAGGTTGAAGACGGCGAATTCATCGTCTTTGTGGGCCCCTCGGGCTGCGGGAAATCCACACTGCTGCGCATGATCGCCGGTCTTGAAAACATCACTGGCGGCGACATGTTCATCGGCGGTCAGCGCGTGAATGACATCCCCCCGTCGCAGCGCGGCATCGCGATGGTTTTCCAGTCTTATGCGCTTTACCCGCATATGACCGTCTACGACAACATGGCCTTCGGCATGAAGATCGCAAAAGCTCCGAAGGAGGACATCGAACGGCGTGTCCGGGCAGCTGCGGAAATTCTCCAGCTCACACCATATCTCGACCGACTGCCCAAAGCGCTTTCGGGTGGCCAGCGCCAGCGCGTTGCAATTGGTCGCGCGATTGTGCGCAACCCCAGAGTGTTTCTGTTTGACGAACCGCTATCCAATCTCGACGCCGCTCTGCGGGTTGCCACCCGCATTGAGATCGCCAAGCTCAAAAGCTCCATGCCCGAAACCACAATGATCTATGTAACCCACGATCAGGTTGAAGCGATGACGCTGGCCGACAGGATCGTGGTGCTTTCGGCTGGCCGAATTGAACAGGTGGGTGCGCCGATCGAATTATACGAGAAACCGGCGAACCTGTTTGTCGCGCGCTTCATCGGCTCGCCGGCCATGAACATCCTGCCCGTCCGAATCGAGCAAGCGGGTGGGCAGACCGTTGTCAGCCTATCGGACCGACAGACCACGATCCCCATCCCCTCGCCGGAAGGCCTGACCGGCACCTCCGCCCATCTTGGCGTGCGGCCGGAAGACCTTCGCGTTTGTGAAGACGATGAGAGCCTCTTTGAAGGCGAGGTTCACTTCGTCGAGCGCCTTGGCGAAGTGACCAATGTTTACGTGAATGTGAAAGGTGTGGATGAAGCGATCATCGTGAAGTGCCCGGGGATTGGCCATCATGCCAGGGGAGACCGTCTGAAAATCGGTGCAAGCCCTGAAAAAATGCACCTTTTTGGAGAAAACGGACGTTCACTTTTGAGTATTTGAAACATCAAAAGCAATCTGAGTAATTCTTGACCCGAATCGAATGCTTACCTAACCATTTGGAAAATGAAATGGAGGCCATCTTTCACTGAGCGCGCTCTGGTCTCCAGAAACACTTTCGCTCGGGAACTGTTCTTCCCGTGCCGGACATCTTTTTGATGTTGATCCTGCTCAAGGCGGCAAGTGCGAAACTATCAGACCATGCGCGAATGCGTTTTCGGTCAGGCTCTTCATATGTCGCTCACATCCAGGCGGCAGCAGTAACAGCGTAACGACAGTATGCGTTTGTGCAATCGCGTAACCGGTATGCACTATTGGCGCACGACGAGAGAAAAGCAGATCCGCGGTGACACCGAATGAAAGCTGAGACACAACAGAGACAGGACGGCCTTCACAAAAAATCGGTCAGCCGCCGTGATCTCAGCGCCTTTGCCCGCAACTACAGTAATACGGCCGGGAGTGCGGCCTATCTCGTCGCCGAGGCAGCCCCTGATGGTGCAACCGGCCTGGCCAACATTCTCGTTTCGAACTGGAGCTTTGACACGATTGAAGATGTCGGGATGGCGGCGATCACGCGGCTCATCGACAGCACCGTTTCCACATTTCCCGGCTCTGCCCCGCACGGCTGGCATCCTCTCGCTCTCACCGCTCTTCTGGCCTGTGACGAGATTGCCTGCCTGTGTGACCACGACCACCAGGAGATGTATCTGCTCAAGCTTCCCACCGGAAAAAAGCGCTATATCGCGCTGATTTCGAGCGCGGAAGCCGGCACGATCGATACCATGGAGCTTTCTCGTTTTCAGATCGGGTTATGCCATCTTCTGTCGGGACTGCGAACAAAAACGGAGATGGTTGGCGAACCACTTTCTGAACGCGAGCGTGAGTGTCTCTATTGGGCATCCGAAGGCAAGACGGCTGATGAAGTCTCACTCATCATCAACGTGTCTTCCAATACGGTGAACAGCTATGTTGCCCATGCAATTCACAAGCTTGCCGCAAGAAACCGCGCCATGGCCATCGCAACAGCCATTCGCCATCGGTTAATATAAAGCGACGGAATAATGACGCTTTCGGGAATTTCTCAG
This sequence comes from Nitratireductor sp. GISD-1A_MAKvit, assembly GCF_040819555.1. GTDB lineage: Bacteria > Pseudomonadota > Alphaproteobacteria > Rhizobiales > Rhizobiaceae > Nitratireductor. The sequence continues at coordinate 1,405,627 of NZ_CP161920.1, read as the reverse complement.
CAATTTCAACATCTTACCGAAGGAATTGGAGCAGAAAGCTTCCAGTTGCATTCAATCAGCAGCCGCAACAGGCCAAAACTTGGTTTTTGCCTCGGTCATCGAAGCAGGCGGGGGAGGTCCATCGATGAAGATGAAGTGGACCGATTACCCAGACGCTTTGCGGAGAAACTTTCAGACACGTTTCATCCCCTCGTCTGGGGGATTGAACTGAAGGACAAGGAGCTCGACACGCACTGGGAAATGATTTCAGCGCCGGTCGATGAAAATGGGCTGGCCCTCCCCTTGTCCACCGAGCAGCGCCATCAAGGCGTCATTATCTTCCTGGGCAGCGATATTCACCTTGAGCGCAATACGCTGCTTGACCTCCATGGCCAATGTCACGCTCTCTTCGCCCAGATGATGGAATGCCAGCCATTTCCGATCACCTGTAATGGCCCGACGATCTCAAATCGTGAACTTCAGTGTCTGAAGCTGACGGCCAACGGTCTTACCAGCGAAGAAATCGCCAAGAGGCTCGGCCTGTCAGTCCACACGGCCAACCAATACCTCGCAAACACCACCCAGAAGCTTGACGCAGTAAACCGCGTTCATGCGGTGGCAAAGGCCCTTCGCACCGGGCTTATCGACTAAAGTACCGAACCCGCATTTTTTGCATGGTCCAGCCATCGGAGCTACCCGTTTATCAGTGGCCGCTCACTGCGCACGATCCGTGAATCCCGAAGCGCTTGTGCCAGATAGGCAGAGTTCACTTCCGGATCGTCCGAGGGGTCGTCGAAGGCAACATAGTTCACTTCCACGGCCGCATTGTCATCACTGAGTTCGAGCGTGAAATAGATCGTCACGCCACGCGGCCGCAATTCCAGATCAAGCGAAATGCGTGGCCTGCCGCTCCAGGAGACGTGGGCATCGCACCCATGGCCAAGACGCAGCGTGCCTGGCATGAAATACAGTTCAGCAGCCGACTCCACGATATCGGCCACACTCGCCAGACTCTCCAGTCGAATGAAGGCGATATAATCCGCCACGTCGATAAGGCGCAACTCGTTCGCCACGGCCCGGATGGCGTTGGCTACGATGATCTCGCGAGCAGGCGAATGCGGCTGCTTGTCCATGGTGGTTCCCTGCTGACTACGGTCTTTCGCCAGTTTTGTAGATGCGGCGGATCAGCTCCGCGACAGCCTTGTAAAACTGTGATGGAATCAAACTATCAATCGAAACTTGTTTGTACATGGAGCGCGCGAGCACCGGCTCCTCGAACACGGGAATGCCATGTTCGGTTGCGATCTCCCGGATACGGAGGGCAATCAGGTCCTGTCCCTTTGCGACAACGACCGGTGCGGCATCGTCATCCCGGTGATACCTGAGTGCAATTGCGAAATGGGTCGGGTTCGCAATGACAAGAGTTGCCTGAGGCACCGCAGACATCATGCGTTGACGGGCACGATCTCGCGCCAGAGAACGCAGCCGTGCCTTTACGATCGGGTCGCCCTCGGTCTGCTTGTGCTCGTCCTTCACCTCCTGCTTCGTCATGCGCAGATCGACATGCCATTGATGCCTGGACCAGAAAATGTCTGCGACGGCGATCACCGCCACGACAAGCGTGACGACCACGAGGCTTTGCACGGCAATGTCACGGATCACCGATGTGAACTCGACCGGATTCGTGATCATGCCTGCAAGAAGACGAGTCTCGGCTTCACGCATGGCAAGGATGAGAAAACCGCCTGCTACGATGATCTTGCCAAGCGACTTGGCAAATTCGACAAACCCCTTGGCCCCAAATATGCGGCTCCAGCCTTCCTTTAGCGAGATGCGTGACATTTTCGGCTTGATTCTATCGAGAACGAAACGCGGAGTGTTTTGCAGAATGGAGGCCGAAATTCCCGCAGCCACCAGCAGGGACATCAAAACGCCGATCACCTTGGCGATCTCGAAAAATACCAGCTGATAAATCGCAATCGCGTCGGACCGGGTTTCAAGCGACCACCCATCCGCCCTCTCAAGAAAGGTCGACAGGAAGCTGCCGAGCCTGACCGCGCTTTCTTGAGCAAAGAAGATCGCAAACACCAGAATGGCAAGAAAGGAAGCGAAGACCGGCGCTTCCTTGGAGAAGGGCAATTGCCCCTTATCCACGGAATCGCGTATTTTCTTTTCGGTCGCCTCTTCTGTCTTGCTTTCCTTGTCGGCACCCTCCGCCATCAGGATCTCCACTCATGCGCTTGCGTTACTGGTGCAAATGCAGGCCACGCGTCGCGCTGAATACGGGCACCGACTGGGGAAACTGTCAGGCCGCCTCTTGCTGCTCCATTCCCGGCAGAACGAACGTGCCCTGCTGGGACAGCTTGACAGCCGTCGCGGCGATCTGTTTGCGAGCCTGAAGGATGTCGGCGTCCTTCACATCGTCCGCGCCGGCGTCAAGCTCCGACTCGATCATGCGTCGAGTGCGCTGGCCAAGCGCGGAAAGCACCGCTTCGACCGTTTCGGTCGGTGCGTTGTGAAGCGCAAGCGTCACGAGTTCGCTCGAAAGGCCGTCGAACAATGCAACCCGCGCTTTCTGATCCAGAAGCACGATCTCCTCGAAACTGAATAGCTGAGAACGAATTGCCTTTACATCGCTCGTGCCCGTGCGCTCCAACTCGCTGATGACTTCATCTGCCTCGCGCTTGTCCAGCTCGTTCAGCAGCGATGCCACGCGCGCAAGACCGACCGCGGAATCCTTGCCCGCACGCATACTGCGCAACAGTTCGCTCATGCGGCTCTCAACCAGTTTCTTTGCGGATGAAGGCATATCGCCCATCGCGGCAATACGACTGATGACCGTGGTGCGCAGCGGCTTGTCGAAACTGACTAGCACCTTGGATGCAATCGAAGGGGCAATTCCACTGAGAATGGCTGCTATCACCTGAGGATGCTCTGCCGATATCAACTCGATCAGCTCACCGGTCTCAAGCTTCTCGAGTTCCGTCCAGACCTCTTCAGCGTCGTTTCCGGCTGGTGCATTGCGTCCCATGAGGAGATTCATCTCTTCTTCCGAAAGAGATTCGGTCAGTATCGAGTCGATGCTGTCTGCGGAATCCAGCAGCCCCGCCCCTTCGGTGAACTCGGCTTCAAACTCGTTGACGACCTTTTCCAGTTCGGCCTGGGGGATCGTGCGCAAAAGGCGCGCTCCCTCCATCAACGCTTTCAGCTCATCCTGCTTGAAGAATTTCAACAGGCGTCCCGCAGAGGGTTTCCCCATCGCGACCAGAATGGTCGCTGCCTTCTGTGCCTGCGTCAAAGCCAAAGCTTCTGTCATGACCGACCTTTCCATTCGCAATCCAGTCTGCACATTACTCGGCAGATGCCTTGCCCGCGATTTCGGTTAGTTTCACCCCAAAGCGCGACGGGTCGTCCTCGACCAGAGTAATCTCACCACGAGCAATACGTCTACCGTTGACAACAATCTCGACCGGCTCACCCACGCGGCGGTTCAACGACACGGTTGACCCCTTCTTGAGCGCCATCAGCTGTGAGACGGGCATCTCTGCACTGCCCAGAACAATCTGCACTTCAACGGGAATACCCATCACGAGATCGGGGTTGCTCTCAAAGGATGCCGTGCTGGCCGTCGCACTCGTCGTCTCTTCGTGAAGAACGTCCTTCAATTCCTCGATAGCCTTGTTGAGCTCTTCCTCACCGTTTTCCCGCGGCTCGGGCTCGGCATTGGTCATCGGTCTACTCCTTCACCGCGTTTCCGGCGCATCATTGCGCCAGTAGTCCTTCGACAACGTCCTTGCGGGCGTCGAATGGCTGTTTGATCCGGACGGTGTATTGCTGCCCGGCCTTTCCGAAATCACAGGTGAACACGGTCTTGTCTCGTACCGCCAGGCGCGCCTCCGGCTGCGCCCCTCCACCAAATTCGATCACCTGCCCCTCGTGCAGGGAGGCCAGCTCCCCCAACGCCATTTTCATCAATGGTATCGATGCTTTCAAACTCACTTTCGAGCGCAGCACCTCGTCGCTGAATCGATTGTGCCAGTCGGCCGCCGTGGCGTTCTTGTGGCGCTGGTCTTCGCTACCCATCTCTCGCGTTTCCAGAAGCAGGCGCTGGGGCATCCATGCAGACAGGATCCCACCGGTTTTCTCCCCACCGACCGAGAACCGCAACCGCACGCCGGGGCCGTCCCGCACAACGAAACGACGAAAATCCTGCCCTGCTAGAACAGCCGGCGTCTCGGTGCGCAGTCCGAGCGAACGCGCGCCCTTGCCGTTCAGCGCCTTGGCGAAGAGCTCGAAAACGATCGCGGTCACATCGCGCTCGATAATGGATGGCGGGCGATCGATCGGGACCGTCGGAAGCTCGGGATTGCCGCCGAACATCGCCCCGACCAGCAGAGAAATGGCGGCCGGGTTGAGCCGCATGGTGAGTGCATCGCCAGACCCCTCACCCGGTATCACCACAAGCGCGTCGCAGCTTTCAGCCTCAGGCTTGAGTTCCGCCAGCCGCACGATTTCGACGTCGACCAGCTCCACCAGAATGGGGCTTGGAAGCTTCTCCGCCAAGTCTTCCATCACGCGCGGCAGAGCCCGCATCGCACAGGATCGTGCAGCGTCCGAAACCTTGCGAGGGTCACCCGTGGCCCCTACCAGGCGCTCAACGACCAGCGCGCGCATCAGTTCTGGATCGTCGGTCAGTGCCATGATCGATAGCCACTCCGTTGAGGGTCGTTCATCATGCTGCCTGCTTGTCCCCGGCACCGCCGGTATTCATTGTGCTTTGCTCGACGGCATCGATGGACGGGCGGTCATAAGCAGAGATCGTCTTACGTCCGAACTCCAGTGCCACCTGGGGCAGGGAGCCGTTCATATAGGCAAGCAGCGTCTGCTTCACGATGACATAGAGACGGTTCTTTTTTTCGCGCACGATCTTCACCTTCGTGGCGATGGGGCCAACAACGGCATAGGACATGAAAATGCCCAGAAACGTTCCAACCAGAGCCGCGCCCACCAGGCCACCCAGGATCTCGGGAGATTCGTTGATGGCTCCCATCGCCTTGATCACACCCAGAACAGCGGCAACAATGCCGAGCGCAGGCAGGCCCTCGGCTACCGAAACAAGCGCGTTGTAGGATTTCAGCTTGTCGCGGCGGATCGTCTGAATCTCCTCGTCCATGAGAGCCTCGATCTCGAAGGGACGCGCATTGCCGATGATGATGATCCGGCAATAGTCGCAGATGAAATTCGTGAGATCCCGGTTCTTCAGTATGGTCGGGTAGGACTGAAAAATTGCGGATTCATCCGGATTGTCGATATGTGCTTCCACCTCGCCACGCGATTTGGTGCGTAGTTCACGCATGAGGCTGTGAAGAACTCCCAGCGTTTCCAGATACTCGGTCTCCTTGGGAACCGCCCCCTTGAACGCCTCGACGCAGGCTTTGCCCGCATCTTTCACCGTAGACATCGGGTTGGCGACGAGAAACGTACCGAATGCAGCACCGCAGATGATCACCACTTCCCAGGGCTGGACCAGCACATCCACATGCCCGCCCATCGCCATATAGCCGCCGATCACGCAGCCAAGCGTTACCACCAGTCCAACAAGAATTCCCATCTACACCGCCACATTTTTCAGGCCTTTCGTCCTGTTTAACCCGCGTGCCTTGCGTGGAGCTTGAATGCCGCCCCGCTTCAGCGAAAGCCTCGCGCAAGATAGGCGGATTAGTGTGACGCAACCAAAAATGGCGGAGGCTGCGCCTTGATAAACACCTTCACGAGCTACAACCTCATAAACCGCGACCTTTCACGTTCGCTGGAGCGCATCCAGTCGCAGCCCATGGTGCAGCGTGAAACGGAGTATTATCAGGCCAATATAGGGCGCGTGACCTCCATAGAAGAGTTCGTCAACGACGACCGCCTCTTCCGTTACGCAATGAAAGCCCACGGACTGGACGACATGGCCTATGCCAAGGCGTTCATGGTGAAGGTGCTGGAAGAAGGAATTAGCGATCCTGAGAGTTTTGCGAACAAGCTCACCGACAAGCGCTATGTGGAGTTTGCCCGCACCTATAATTTTGCTGCCGGGGGGCCGGACACCACCAACTACAACCCCGCGCAGAAGGGGACAGTCGACAAATTCCTCTCTAGAGCCATCCAGAATGGCACCGCCCCCAACGACCCTGTTCTGATCGAAAGCATCAACAATTACCTGTCGAGGATCGCAGACATCAAATCGGCAGACGACCTGATGGGCGATCAGGAAATGCTGACATTTGCGCTTCTGGCACACGGATTCGACATTGAAGAAGGGATCGACACCAAATTCCTTCGTTCCGTTCTGGAGGGCGGCATCGACGACCCCGAAAGCCCGGCAAATCTGAGCGAGGACAAACGCTACAGGGCTCTCGCGGAAGCCTTCAATTTCGCACGCTACGGTGAAGACGCGACCACATATAACGTGGCGAACAATCTGGCCGTAGAACGCTATATGCGCCAGACGCTGGAAGAGGATGCCGGCAAGGAAAACGAAGGCGTGAGGCTGGCGCTCTATTTCCAGCGCAAGGCGCCCGAATTCGTCTCCTATTATGAGTTGCTGGCCGACAAGGCCATTGCGCAAGTTGTTCGCACTGCGCTTGGCTTTCCCCCGGCACTCGCCCAGGCCGACATCGACAAACAGGTCGAGATGATCCGCGAGCGGCTGGACATCGAGGATTTCCGGGAGCCGGAAAAACTCGAAGAGTTCCTGAAGCGGTTCACCACCATGTGGGAGCTCGAAAACCCGTCTGGTTCGCAGCAGACGACCATTGCCGCTTTGTTCAGCCAGCCAGCGGAACTGGGAATTTCAAGCGACATGCTTTTCACGATTGCGCAGTTAAAGAGGTAAGAGACCCCAATGCAAACCGGACTCTACGTCGCCCTCTCCTCCCAGGTTGCTCTGGAAAAGCGGCTTGGAACGCTTGCCGACAACGTCGCCAATGCCGGTACGGTCGGCTTTCGTGCCACGTCGGTCAACTTCCGCGACATGGTGAATGGCGACGGTCCCGATTCGGTTTCCTTCGCCGCGCCCGGCACTCCCAATGTGGTGACCCACGCAGGTGGCCTGCGAGAAACGAAGAACCCGTTCGATTTCGCTGTTCAGGGGGATGCATGGTTTGCGCTGGAAACACCCGCCGGCACCGTTGTGACGAGAGATGGTCGTTTCACCATGCGCGAGACCGGTGAGCTCGTCAGCATAGACGGACACCCCGTTCTGGATGCGGGCGGCGCGCCTCTCCTTCTGGATCCGCTCGCCGGGCCGCCCGAAGCGAGCGCGGACGGGACACTGCGCCAGAACGGTCAGCTGGTTGGCGCAATAGGGCTGTACGCGTTCGCCCCGTCGCAAGACTATGTGCGATACGGCAATTCCGGCTTCCTCACCGACAACCCTCAGCCGGTCATAGACCAGCCAGATGCCGGCGTCGCACAGGGATTTGTCGAGGAGGCAAACGTCAACCCTGTTCTTGAAATGATGAACCTCATTGAGGTGCAACGCACATTTGAACATGTATCTGCGCTGATGAGCGACAGCGATTCCGCGTTGAAAGACGCCATCAAACTGCTTGGTGCATGAGTAGTCTCGTGAACGGAACCACCGAAGAAGTCCCGCACAAGGAAACAGTGCTCACTGCACTGGAACAGGCCTATGGCCGCTTTGCCGGCGACGAGCGTTTCCTTGTTAGCCATGGTGGGCGCGTGAGCGACGTTTCACCAACCCACTACAGCGTTCGTGGCCTTTCCCGAACTGCGAGACTTGGCGATCTGGTTTCCCGGCGCACCAGCCATGGAAACTCTGCCGGAGCCGGGGAAATCGTGCGCGTCTCGCGCGACGGAGTTCTGGTGGCGCCTTATGAACAGACCGAACAGGTCGGGCTCGGTGAAGCCGTGTTCAACCGGGGACCACTCAACCTTTCACCCGGCCTGTCCTGGAAGGGGCGCGTCGTGGATGCACTCGGTCGACCCGCCGATGCAAAACCAGCACCGATCACCGGGCCGGCAGTTGACGGGCCCGCTCCGACAACGCCCCCTGCCATGCAACGCCAGCGGGTTTCTGAGGCCTTCCGCACGGGTGTGCGTGTGATCGATATCTTCACGCCGCTTTGCCACGGCCAGCGTATGGGTGTGTTCGCCGGCTCCGGTGTTGGCAAGTCAACTTTACTATCCATGCTGGCAAACGCCGACGCATTCGACACCGTGGTCATCGCCCTGGTGGGCGAGCGCGGGCGCGAGGTGCGCGAGTTCCTCGAAGACACGATCGGACCGCAAGGTATGGCAAAATCCGTGGCGGTGGTGGCGACAAGCGATGAAAGCGCGATGATGCGCCGTCGGGCTCCCGACACGGCAATGAACATTGCAGAGTATTTCCGTGATCGCGGTGACAGGGTGCTTCTTATCGTCGATTCCATCACGCGCTTTGCACATGCACTGCGCGAAGTTGCCATCGGCGCAGGTGAACCTCCAGTCGCACGCGGCTATCCCGCTTCGGTCTTCACAGAGTTGCCTCGCCTGCTTGAGCGCGCCGGTCCAGGTGAAACGGGACGCGGCTCCATCACTGCAATCCTCTCTGTATTGATCGATGGTGACGACCACAACGATCCCGTGGCAGACGCGGTACGCGGGATCCTCGACGGTCACGTGGTGCTTGATCGCGCAATTGCTGAACAGGGGCGTTTCCCGCCCGTCAATCCGCTTGCTTCCATTTCACGTCTTGCCGACCGGGCCTGGAATGCCGATGAAAAAAGACTGGTCACACGCCTGCGCGCGATGATCGCACGCTACGAGGATACTCGTGACATCCGTCTTCTCGGCGCCTATCAGCCCGGTCACGATGCCGAGCTCGATCAGGCTGTCCGACAGATCCCGCTTATCTACGAAGCCCTCAGCCAGACACCGGGCGATCCCCGTTCAATCGATCCCTTCACCGATCTGGCGATGAAACTGAAAGCCGGAGAGCCGACACAATGACGCTGAAACTGGCGAGCCTGGAATTGCCGGACGGGCGCCCGAGCGAGACAAGTGAGGCACCCGTGCCCGCCCCCGAGGTCCGCGCGCACCGGAAATCCGGCTTTCTGCCGCGACGGCTGAAAACGCCAAAAACAACGCCGAAACCGAGTGGTAGCCGCAGCGACTGGATGATCATGCTCGGTGGTGTCGGGCTCGCCGCCATATGTGCGATGTTCCCGTGGTACATTTTCTTCAATCAGGAGCAGTTCGGCGTTCGGCCAATGTCGTTTGCCGGTCGACCCACACCCGAAGGCCCACCCGCCGAAGCTCTACCGGACCTGATCGGCAGGCGCATCCCCACGCAGATCATCGCCATGCCACAGATCGACTACACCCCAACCGGCACAGTTGCCCAATCAACCACCGAAGCGATCGAAGATCAGCCGTTTCCCGGGGATGAAGCGGGCTTCCGCCTCGTCCATGTCATTGGCGGTCGCGCCATGATCGAGGACGATGACGGCTACTGGATGGTTCGGCGTGGATCGCGCCTCCCGGACGGAAGCCGCGTTTCGCATATCCGCAGAAGTGGCGACACGTGGGAGATCGTCACCTCGCGTGAGTTAGTGATCCGGATTGCGTCAGGCGTCGACGGGACGTAAGGCCCGCACAAGACTGGTTGCATAGATTACGGCAGACATGTTCGCATAGACCGAGAGACCTGCCCGATGCAGCCCGTCAACCTGTTCGATCTCGCCACGCACCAGGCAAAGTGGCTTTCCGTACGTCAAACGACAGTTGCCAGCAACGTCGCCAACATCAACACGGCCGGCTACAAGGCACTCGAAGTTGAACCCTTCGAGAATGTGCTCAATGGCAGCCGCGTCGCGCTGAAAAGCACCAACCCCAATCATTTGAAATTCGGCGCGACCAACGCCTCTTTCTCTGTGGGAAGCACCGAAGACCCGGCTGTCCTGCCTTCAGAAAACACGGTGAAGATTGAAGATGAACTCGCCAATGCCAGCGAAGTTCGTCGCGCGTTCGAACTCAACACGGCCATCGTCAAGGCCTTCCACCGCATGCTCATGAACACGTCGAGAGGTTAATCCGTGGATCCGCTTTCAGCATCCTTGAAAGTCGCCGCTTCCGGCCTGCAGGCGCAATCAGAGCGCATGCAGGTTGTGTCGGAAAATCTGGCAAACGCCAAATCGACCAGCGAAATTCCCGGCGGAGATCCTTATCGCCGCAAGACAATCAGTTTCGTGGCCGAGCTCGACCGCAGCATTGGTGGCAGTGTCGTTGAAGTTGGCTCGGTCGCACGCGATCCCACCGAATTCACCCTCGAATTCAACCCCGGTCACGAAGCCGCCGATGAACGCGGCTATGTCAAGATGCCAAACGTCAACGTTCTGATCGAGATGGCCGACATGCGTGAAGCCAACCGCGGATACGAAGCGAACCTGCAGGTCATCAAACAGGCTCGCGAACTGATTTCCATGACCATCGACTTAATGCGGAGCCAATCATGATCCCTCCTGTCGGAAGCATCGCTCCTTCGGCACTTAACGGAACCAGCGGTCTTCAGCCGGCCGGTCAGACAACGACCTCTGAGACCGGCGAAGCCTTTAGCGCCCTTTTGGGTGAAGCGGCAGCCAGCACCGTTGCAAAGCTCAATCACGCCGAAAGTGTCTCACTGAAGGCACTCCAGGGCGAGGCGGAAACCCGTGAGGTCGTGGATGCGGTGATGAGCGCCGAACAGGCACTGCAGGCGGCAATCGCCGTGCGCGACAAACTCGTCACCGCCTATCTCGACATCAGCCGCATGGCCATCTGAGGAGCATAGATCATGAAAGCCCTGTCGATCGCCGCCACCGGCATGAGCGCCCAGCAGCTCAACCTGGAAGTCATCGCCAACAATATCGCAAACATCAACACGACCGGCTTCAAGCGTGCCCGAGCCGAATTTTCGGATCTGCTTTATCAGACCGAACGCATGCAGGGGGTGCCCAGTCGTGCAAATCAGGCGATCGTGCCTGAAGGCGCCAATGTGGGGTTGGGTGTGAAAGCGGCTGCCGTCCGGAACCTTCACATTCAGGGACCGATGAACAGCACCGGCAACAAGCTCGACGTCGCGCTGGTCGGCAAGGGCTGGTTTGAGATCGAGGGCACCGATGGGGAGCCTTTGTACACGCGGGCCGGCTCCTTCAACGCCAACGCCACCGGCCAGCTTGTCACCACGCAGGGGTACAACGTCACTCCCGCCATCGTCGTCCCCGAGGATGCGGTCGAGATCGTCATCAACAAGACCGGTCAGGTGTTCGCTCGAATTGATGGCCAGGCAGACCTCCAGGATCTCGGTCAGCTCACTCTGGCCAATTTCGCCAACGAGGCCGGCCTCGATCCCATCGGCGACAATCTCTTCCGAGAAACGCCTGCCTCGGGTGCAGCCATTCAGGGCGTGCCCGGCGATCCCGGTTTTGCGGTCATCGAACAGGGATATCTTGAAGGCTCCAACGTGGATCCTGTGAAAGAAATCACCGAGCTCATTTCAGCACAGCGCGCCTACGAAATGAATTCGAAGGTCATTCGCGCGGCCGACGAGATGGCCGCAACCGTCACCCAGTCGATTCGGTAAGCAAAAATGAAAAGGCACAACCCGATCCCCGCGCTTTTTCTCGCTCTGGCCAGCATAGTGGCGGCCGGGGTCAGCGCCTTGGCTCAGGAACAGGCGGTTGTGTCCACGCGTGTCATCTATCCCGGCGAGACAATCTCCGTGGATGCGCTCGATGAAATCCTTCTGCGCCGTCCTCCTCGAGGCAACACGGCAATCGCTCGCATGCTTGAAGACATAGATGGCAAGGTTGCCCGACGCACCCTGCTCCCTGGCCGGCTGATCCCGATCAGCTATGTGCGCGAGGCTCATCTGGTCGAAACGGGCAGCCCCGTGACCGTGACCTTCGCCGAGGGCGCGCTGACCATCTCGCTTCGAGCCGTACCGCTTCAGGCAGGAGCAGCCGGAGACATGATCCGGTTGCGCAATACCGAAAGCGGTCGAACCTTCATGGGTATCGTGCTCGCAGACGGTACCGTTCGGGTCGGTGACATATGATTATGCGTTTTCTGGTTACGATCCTGATGAGCGTTGTGCTGGCTCTACCGGCCGGCGCCGCTTCGCGCATCAAGGACATCGCCATGCTTCAGGCCGCGCGCGACAACCAGCTGGTCGGCTACGGTCTGGTGATCGGCCTTCAGGGCAGCGGCGACAGCCTGCGCAACTCCCCCTTCACCGAGCAATCGATGCGTGCCATGCTGGAAAATCTCGGCATCGCGACCGAGGGAGGACGCGCCCGAGCAAAGAATGTGGCTGCCGTCATCGTTACCGCCAATCTTCCACCCTTTGTTCAATCGGGCGCACGGATCGACGTCAACGTGTCTTCACTCGGTGATGCCACCTCTCTCGCCGGGGGGACGCTGGTCATGACACCGCTGCGTGCAGCAGACGGTGAAATATATGCGGTGGCGCAGGGTTCGGTTGTCGTTTCCGGGTTCACTGCCCAGGGGCAGGCGGAGACACTAACCCAGGGCGTGCCCACGTCCGGGCGGGTGCCGAATGGCGCGATCATCGAGCGCAAGATCGAAGCTTCCATGTCCGACAGCGCCACACTGATCCTGCAGCTGCGCAACGCCGACTTCTCGACCGCTGTGCGGGTAACAGACGCGATCAACACCTATACGGGTTCGCGCTTTGGCGCCCAGCTTGCACGGGAAGAGGATGCGAGGACCATTCGCATTCGCCGCCCCAAGGGCATATCCTACGCCCGCTTTTATGCCGAGATCGAGAACCTCATGGTCGAGTCGGATGCTCCGGCGCGCGTCGTCGTCGACGAGCGCACCGGCACGGTGGTGATCGGCAATGATGTCCGCATTTCCCGCGTGGCCATCAGTCATGGCGCCCTCACCGTACGCATCACCGAAACCCCTCGGGTGGTGCAGCCCGAGCCATTCTCGCGTGGCGAAACCGCCGTCGAACCGTTTACCGAAATCGAGGCCGACCAGCCCGACGCCAAGGTCGCGCTACTGGACGGACCAAACCTGCAAACGCTGGTCTCCGGTCTTAACCGGCTGGGCGTGAAACCCGATGGCATCATCGCGATCCTTCAGGGCATCAAGTCCGCCGGCGCGCTGCAGGCCGAACTCGTGCTGCAATAGGTGCAAAACATGTCTTGCAGTATCCGACTGAAAAAACTCACCGCAGCCGTCTTTGCAGGACTGGTTTTCGCGACACAGACTGCACCGGTCCATGCACTGGCCGCCGACAATCCGTCAGGCATGAAGCCGGACGAGGTGGAGCGCTTCTGCGCCAATATCGCCGATGCCGCACGTGATCGCCGCTATGCGCTTCAGGCGATGGAGCTTGAGAAGCTCAAGACAGAAGTGGATGAACGCGTCGCCGCTCTTGAGCAAAAACGCGCTGACTACGAAGCCTGGTTGAAACGCCGCAACATTTTTCTGGCTCAGGCAGAGAGCGGCATTGTGGAGATCTATTCCTCAATGCGGCCTGATGCGGCAGCCGAGCGCCTCGCAGAAGTCCGCGTCGAGCTTGCAGCCGCCATCCTCATGAAGCTTGAGCCCCGCACGGCCGGCATCATTCTCAATGAAATGAACAGCAAGTCGGCAGCGACACTGACAACCATCATCGCCAGTGCCGCCCGCCCGGAGGACCCGTCATGACGTTCCGGCCCCTGTGTCTCCTGCCGCTGATTTTTATTGCCGGTTGCTCGCAGTCGATCAAACAGATCGGCAAGGAACCGGCAATGACCCAGGTTGGTGCCACAATCGACCCGGAGGTGATGGCCGCGTACAATTATCCCAAACGACCGGCACCGACGCTCACCCGCTATTCCTTGTGGGATGACAAGCAGAGCCGGCTCTTCACCGATGCACGTGCGCTGAATGTCGGCGACATCCTCACGGTCGAGATTTCGATCAACGACAAGGCTCGCTTCAAGAACGAGTCGGAGCGATCGCGCGATGCATCGCGCAGTCTCGGCCTTTCCGGATCCTACGGCATTGGTGGCGCTGGCTCTTCGGCCGCTGCCGAAGGCAAGATCGGCTCAGGCACCTCCACAACCGGCGGCGGACAGACCGAGCGTTCGGAAAACATTCGTCTGCTGGTGGCGGCCGTTGTCACGCAGGTGCTCTCCAATGGCAATCTGCGCATTCGTGGCACACAGGAAGTGCGCGTCAATGCTGAGCTCCGGATCCTCACGATCGAAGGCATTGTGCGGCCAAGCGACATAGACCCGGAGAACATGGTTTCCTACGAGCGCATCGCCGAGGCACGCATTTCGTATGGCGGGCGTGGGCGGATCAGCGAAGTCCAGCAACCACCCTACGGCCAGCAGTTCCTTGATCAGGTCTTGCCCTTCTAATCCGTTTCGGAGTTCCAAAAGACATGGCGCTGCTCGAACAACAGCCAACTGAAAACAAGGGCCCTTCGCTCGCGGTCCAGCTGGCGATTCTTCTCGTCATGTCGGCGCTTGCAGGCGGCGCCGCCTGGTTTGCCGGCAGTTATCTGGAAAGTCGGACTGCCAGCGACAAGGAGGAGACATCGACGGCAGAGACCGCTACAAAGGGCGGTGAAGAAGCCGAAGATGGGCCAACCGCTCCCACCGGTGTTTATCCAATAGAGCCGATCACAACCAATCTGGCGGAGCCAAGCGAAGTTTGGGTCCGTGCGGAGATGGCACTGGTCTTTGAAGGAGATCCCGATCCGCTTGTCGCCGAAGCCGTGCACCAGGATCTTTTCGCCTATCTGCGCACAGTCAAACTGCGCCAGGTGGAAACGGCAAGCGGCTTTCAGCATCTCCGTTCCGATCTTGAAGAGCGCGCCAGCATTCGCAGCGAAGGCGCGGTGAAGCAGATCCTGTTCAGGGCTCTGTTGTTCGAATGAGACGTCTTACCCTTGCCTTTGTGGCCAGCCTCCTGCCATCGGCGGCGGCAGCCCAGACCCTCGATCTCGGTGCATTGACCGGCGCGGATGGTTCGACCATCGGAACCATTATCCAGATCTTCGGCCTCTTGACGGTTCTGTCGGTGGCGCCAGGCATCTTGATCATGGTGACGAGCTTCACCCGCTTCGTGATCGCGTTTTCAATCCTGCGGGCCGGCATGGGATTGCCGACCACACCGGCAAATCTCATTCTGATAAGCCTGTCCCTGTTCATGACATTTTATGTCATGGCCCCGACTTTCGACCGTGCCTGGGCCGATGGCATTCGCCCGCTGATGAACAACGAGATCAGCGAGCAGGATGCCGTACAGCGCATCGCCGAACCCTTTCGCGGCTTCATGGTCAACAATGTGCGCGAACGGGACTTCGCCCTGTTTGCAGATCTCGCAGCCGAACGTGGCAACATCGACATAGATGTCACCGTTGAAACTGCCGATCTGCGCGTGCTCGTTCCCGCCTTCATGATTTCGGAAATCAGGCGTGGCTTCGAAATCGGCTTTCTCATCGTCCTGCCCTTCCTTGTCATTGATCTGATCGTGGCCACGATCACCATGTCCATGGGCATGATGATGCTTCCACCGACCGTGGTATCCCTGCCCTTCAAGATCCTGTTTTTCGTGTTGATCGATGGCTGGAACCTGCTCGTCGGCAGTCTTGTCCGCTCGTTCGTTTGACCTCCGCGGACACGCAGGTTCGATGCCGATAGACGCATTTCACCGCGCCGCGTTCACGCATGTGGAAAATTAATCGGCGCAGCTCGATTTCATCGCTTCCATTATCCATTTGGTAGGATTTACCCGCGATAAATGCCTTCAAGCATGGCGGGCAGATCTTCCAACTGGATCAAGGGCATGATGCCGCTCCCGTCATACCGGTAAGCCCGGTATGTCCCTCGTGTGTATTTGTATTTCAGGGGCGTTTATCCCATGGCAAGTCTTATGACCAACGCGTCGGCAATGACGGCGCTGCAGACCCTCAACACCATCTCCAAGAACATGGCTACCACCCAGTCCCGCATCTCGACGGGCCTGCGCGTGGGCGAAGCTTCCGACAACGCAGCTTACTGGTCCATCGCGACTTCGATGAAGTCCGATAACAAGGCCCTGTCCAGCGTTCAGGATGCTCTGGGTCTCGGCGCCGGCAAGGTCGACACGGCCTACACGGGTATCAACGAAGTCATCGACACCGTCGACAAGATCAAGCAGAAGCTTGTCACGGCACGCGGTGCTTCGCAGGAAGACCAGCAGAAGATCCAGGGCGAAATCAATGCGCTCCAGGCTCACATCACGTCGGTTGTCAGCAACTCCAACTATGCCGGCTCCAACATCATCCAGGACAACGCCGATGTGAACATCGTCGCTTCCTACAACCGTGCCGGCACGACGGTCTCCATCGACGAGATCACGCTGACAGGCGCCGACGTTCTGGTGCTTGATGCCACCGCGGCAAACGGCACTGCAAAAGACGTTGTGGCAACGGCACTGTTCGACGCTTCGAGCGGCCAGGTTGCAGACACCGCCATCGACACTGCACTTGGTACCGTCGAGACGGCTCTTGCTGCCCTCGCCGACCAGGCAGCCGAGCTTGGTGCTGCAAAGTCCCGCGTCGACCTTCAGAAAGACTTCGTTGGCAAGCTTTCCGACGCCATCGAGCGCGGTGTTGGCCAGCTGGTCGATGCAGACATGAATGAAGAGTCGGCCCGTCTTTCGGCCCTGCAGGTTCAGCAGCAGCTGGGCGTTCAGGCTCTGTCGATCGCCAACTCCAACTCGCAGAACATTCTGTCGCTGTTCCGCTAAGAGACTGGTTCTGGCGTTTCGGCGCCGAAACCCTAATTGAGAACGGGCCGCTCCCCTCGAGCGGCCCGTTTTTTATTCCTGCCCATATCAGTTAATGAACATTAATTTCCTGTTAACCATGTGCGTCTACCTATTGTTAACCATACCCGGCACCAACGCGTGACGTCGCCGGGCGGCTGAACAAAGGGGTGATCACGTGGCCAGCATCATGACCAACACATCTGCAATGGTGGCACTGCAGAGCCTGAAAGCGACAAACAAGTCCATGGACGTGGTTCAGGGGCGGATCTCAACCGGATACCGGGTCGCCGAAGCCAGTGACAATGCGGCCTACTGGTCCATCGCCACCACCATGCGCTCCGACAACAAGGCATTATCCGCAGTACAGGACGCACTCGGTCTCGGCGCCGGCAAGATCGATACCTCCTACACCGCTATGAACAATGTTTTGGAAGCGGTCGATTCCATCAAGTCCAAACTGGTAACAGCACGCGGCGCAAGTGCCGAAAACCAGGGCAAGATCCAGGCCGAGATCAGCATCCTGCTTGACCACATCAAGAGCGCAGCCACCGGCGCAAGCTATGCAGGCACCAATGTTCTGGCAACGGACGATACCGGCAATATGGAGGTTGTCTCTTCATACAACCGTTCCGCCGGCGGCACGGTCTCGGTCGGAACAATCCAGATCGACATCGCCAGTGTGAAACTGTTCGCCGCAGGTGGCCTTCCCGGCGGTCTGGCCGACGACATCATGCTCATCGACATCGTCACCAATGGCACCGATGCGGATATCGACGGTTATCTGACAGATGTGGAGACAGCTCTCTCCAGCATGTCCAATGCAGCCGCAGATCTCGGCGCTGCAAAAACCCGCCTCGATTTGCAGAAAGACTTCGTGTCCAACCTCATGGATTCGATCGAGCGCGGTGTTGGTCAGCTCGTCGATGCAGACATGAACGAGGAATCGACGCGGTTGCAGGCCCTGCAGGTCCAGCAGCAACTCGGCATTCAGGCTCTTACCATCGCCAACCAGAACGCGCAGAGCATACTGGCGCTGTTCCAGTAAGCGTCTTCCCCGCTGGTCCCGCATTTCTGCCTATGGAGCCCTGACCGGGCTCCATTTCATTTTCGCACAAGCTTCAAGCTCTAGTCTCCCTCTCAGAATTCGTATGGGAGCAGTGGGCGTTGCCTGAGCAGATTCAGACCGTTTTTGATAACCTGAAAAGCCTCGGGGCCCGTCGCCTCGCGCTCCTGGGCGGAACGCTCGCGCTGGTCATGGCCGTCATCGTGGCGGGCGCCGCCTATCTCAACCGGCCCGCCTATGAAACACTGTATGTCGGGCTCGAACGTTCGGATGTAAACCAGATCGGACTGGTACTTGGAGAAGCAGGTATCGGCTTCGACGTGATTTCGGATGGAACTGCGGTTCTTGTGCCCGCCGGCAAAACCGCACAGGCCCCGCATGCTCCTGGCAGAAAAAGGGCTGCCCAGCAGCACCAACGCGGGGTATGAGCTGTTTGACAATGTCGGCTCCCTCGGGCTGACCACCTTCATGCAGCAGGTCACGCGCGTTCGTGCGCTTGAAGGCGAAATCGCCCGGACCATCCAGTCGCTGGCGGGCATCAAGGCAGCGCGGGTTCACATCGTCATGCAAGAACGCGGGTCCTTCCGAACGGAGGAACGCCAGCCATCCGCTTCGGTCGTGATCCGTGCATCAACCCTGGATGCCACGAATGCCGCCTCTTCCATCCGATACCTGGTTGCTGCCGCGGTCCCGGGTCTGGACCCGGAAAAAGTGACCATTCTCGATTCAACCGGAACGCTTCTTGTTGCAGGCGACGACCCGGCAAACAGCACGGCACAGAGGTCCATCAGTGTGGAGCGGACCGTCGAGAACCAGATCGAACAGAACATTCGCCGCGCTCTGTCTCCCTATCTCGGACCGGACAATTTCCGTGCAAGCGTGAAGGCCGATGTCAACACCGACGCACGCCAGATCGAGGAAGTCATCTACGATCCTGACTCTCGTGTGGAACGCTCCGTCCAAGTGGTCCGCTCCAGCGACAGCGCCAACCGCGAGACCGCAATCCAACCCACTTCCGTGGCACAGAACCTCCCCGAGGACGACACCGGAGCAACTGCCGGCCCGAAATCTTCCGAAGAAAGCGAACGGCGGGAAGAAACCACCAACTACGAACTCAACACGAAGCGCATAGCAACCACCAGCAATGGGTACAGTGTCGAAAAAATCTCTATCGCCGTCGTGGTGAACCAGGCCCGCATCATGGAGATTCTCGGACCGAATGCGACGCCGGATCAGGTGAACGAGCGTGTGGCGGAAATCCAGACAGTGGTCGCTTCTGCCACCGGGTTCAACGACACACGTGGCGACATCATCAATGTGTCTGCAGTTGAATTCATTGACGGACTTGATGGAACGCCGATGCCTGAGCCCGGCATCTTCGATGCGATAGGTCAACACACCGGAACCCTCATCAATGCGGCCGCATTCATCCTCGTCGCCTTCCTTGTCACATGGTTTGGCCTCAAGCCACTGGGCACCAGCCTGATGCGTCCGATGATCGCCCAGGATGCCACAGACGGCGATGCGCAGCGTTCCCTGCCGAACCTCGGTGAAGAGCAGGCACAGCTCATGAATGGCGCACATGAAGATCCGGAATTCGAAGAAGACGAAACCTACGGAACTCACCGCCTCAAGATTCGTCCTGCTCCGCAGGAGCGGCTGGCACGCATGGTGGACCTAAACGAAGAGCGCACCGCACAGATTTTGCGTAAGTGGGCAAGCGCCGAGGCGGAGGCTGGCTGATGCCTCCTGCACTCTCGCTACTCGACGTTTTGCCGGACTTCGGCAGTCCCCTGCCGAGGGTACCGGAGCACGAACAGCCTGCGCAACGGTTCGATCCGCTCGCAGACACCGGTGCCACGCCTCCGGAGCCTGATATCGTTCCTCAGCTCCAGACACAGGCTGACGACAGGATAGCTGCAGCGGAAGCTGCCATTGCCGACCGGCTCGCACAGCAGCACGCTCATGAACTGGAACAGGAGCGGCAGCGCCACCAGGAAGAACTGGCATCTGTGCGCGCCCAGCTTGCTGAAGCGGCAGGCCAGACCATCAACAACCGATTTGCCGAGCTGGAAACACAGGTGGTGGACCTCGCAACTCGAGCCACGGCCAGAATGCTGGGCACCGTTCTGACAAGCGATCTGCAAAAGCGTTCTATCGCAGAGCTTGAGCGCGTGCTGCACGCCGCCCTCGAAGATCGAGAATCCTTACGCATCCGTGTCAGTGGTTCCCCGGCGTTGTGGGACGCGTTGAAAACGGGGCTCGGAGAACGCGCCAACCAGGTCGACTTTGCCGAAACCGACAGCTTCGATCTCAGCATTTCAATTGGCGAGGAACTCTTCGAAACACGTCTGACGGAGTGGTCGGATACATTGGCAGGGTTGATCTCATGAGTGTGGCCGAAAGCGAAGAACGCGCGCCGGAGATCATCATCGTCCGCCGGGGCGGTGGCGACGAGGACGAGGGCCATCACGGCGGTGCATGGAAGATCGCTTTTGCGGATTTCATGACCGCAATGATGTGCTTTTTCCTGGTTATGTGGCTGATCAACGCCACGGACGAAGACACCAAAACCGCACTTGCCAGCTACTTCAATCCGGTCAAGCTCATTGACAGGAACACAAGCAGCAAGGGGCTGGAAGACGTGGAGGGCGACCCTGTCGACACGGCACCGGATGATGTCGAGGTCGACGCTCCCGGCGCACCTTCACAAAATCAGGATCAGACATCCGGCCCCATGAGCTTCGAAAGCGCGGTCGGGCAGTCCGACCTGCAGAAGCATTCCGATGAAAACCTGTTTTCAGATCCCTATGCGGTTCTGGCAGAAATCGCTGCCGATACCGATACGATGCAAAACATTTCCAGCAGGGGCGAAGGCGGGGCGCGGGATGCCGGCCCTTCCTCGGGGGCCTCGGGTGGAGAGTCCTACCGCGATCCATTTGCTCCCGATTTCTGGTCGCAGCAGGTTGCCCGTCCGCAGATCGGTGTGCAGGGCGATCCGGACGACGCGCGCGACAACCCGGCCGGCAGCGATGTTGATGTCTCCTCCAATGGGTCTCACACGCCCCCCATGGTTTCCCGGGAAGCGGCCGGCGAAAGTGAAGGCCGAGCCATCGCTCTGGAGCCAATTGCCGATGCCGAGCCCCTTGCTCCCATCGAAGAGCCCGAGCCGCTGCCAAACAAAACCGCCGCCGCTGAAGTAACGGACACGGATCCGCAGGACGGCACACCCCCTCCCTCACCTGAGCAGTTGCGCGAAGAGCGCAGTCAGCAGCTGGCTGAAGAGATCAGGGAGAAGCTCGAAGCAAGGTTTGAAGGCACACCGCTGGAAAGTTCCATCGCGGTGGTGGGAACGAATGACGGCGTCCTCGTTTCCATTTCCGACGATCTGGAAGACGGAATGTTTCCGGTGGGATCGGCGGTGCCGCAACGTGAACTCGTTCTTGCCATGGACAAGATCGGGCAGACGCTTGCCGAGCAGCCAGGAAATGTGAGCGTGCGCGGTCATACCGATGGGCGCCCCTTCCGCAGCGACACCTATGACAACTGGCGTCTTTCCACCGCGCGCGCCCAGGCCGCCTATTACATGCTGGTGCGCGGGGGCCTTAATGAAATGCGCATCGAACAGGTTGCCGGCTTTGCAGACCGCAAGCTCAAAGTGCCGGAAGACCCTTACGCCAGCGCGAACCGTCGCATCGAAATCTTTCTGGAAGTGCCGCAATGAAAGCAGCGCTGAAGCTTGCCAGTGTCCTTCTCGCCGGCATGTTTCTCGGCACCGGGGGCCCCGTCTGCGCCGCCCCAATGCAACCCTACCAGATGGTCCGTTCCCTGCAGCGGTTGCAGGATCAGATCGCAAATGGCGATCACGCGGCGCTGCCGATGCAGCAAAAGCTCCTGAGCATCATCGATGGGCGCATCGTGAAGGCGCAGCCCGAGGACTTTTCCGATCCGCGAAATCTTCAGGCCCTGCTCATCTACGGTTTGAGCGGCGGCAATCCCAGAACATTGCAGGTCCTTTTTTCCCGGCTGCAGCTCGACGAGACGCAAACAAGGCTGGGTGAGGCCATCATAAGCTATACGTTTGGGGACTATAATGGTGCGCGAGCGATTCTTCGGGAGATCGATCCCAAATCGCTTCCGCCGGAAGTCGGGGCTCCCGTCGCCCTCGTCACCGCTACGGTGACCGCCCGGGAAAATCCGTATTTTGCCACGAGAATGCTCGATGAAGCCCGGCTTTTGAGCCCGGGAACCCTGATCGAAGAAGCAGCCCTGCGCCGGAGCATTCCACTGGCTGCCACCATGAAAGACACGCAAAGGCTCACGCGCGCAGCGGAGCAATATGTTCGACGCTTTCTCAGCTCACCCTACGCCACCCAGTTCGTCGACACTTTCGTTGCCGCCGTGGTGGAACTGCACGACACCGTGGATCTGTCCATGGTCGACGAAGTCACGGCTCAGATGTCGGATGAACAGGCACGCATCGTCTACCTCCGCCTTGCCCGAAAAAGCGCTATTGAAGGCTATGATCGACTTATAGCGTTCGCCTCGCAAAAGGCGATGTCGTTTGGCAAGGAAGAAGACCCGCGCGCAGTGCTCTATGCAAGCATGGCGTCGGTCAGCTCTGACAATGTCGATGACGTGCTTCAGGCGCTCAAGGGGATCGATCGCAATCGCCTTTCCGATGCAGACCGGGAACTGCTCGATGCCGCCAGAGCGGTTGCTGAAGCTGTTCTCGATGAACCCCGGCATACGGCGGCGCTCCCAGAACCCCGGCTGGAAGACGATGCAGGCATACCCGATCCCGCGCTCCCCGAGCCGGCAGAAAGCACGGCCGCGGATCAGGTTTCGAATTCAGAAATTCCGCAGGCCACACCCGGTCTTTCATTCCCTGATGACGCGGCGGACTCTTATCTGCAGGAAATGCGCAGCAAGCTAAGGGATATCGACGCGTTGCTTGAGAAGGAAAATGTCCAATGAACCCCGCTATCGGTCGCGGGATGCCAGCGACTGCGAACCCACTTGAGAGCAATTCTCGGAAGCAGGCCGACAGCCCAACCGACGCAGCCGGATTTCAGGAGGCATTGCGCGGTGATGAAAACAACCCGCATGAGCAGACGAACGCCGAAAAGACCCGAGAGCCGGGCTCTTATCTTTTTCGATGGACACTGCCGCAAAGGCTGAATGCACAATCGGAATTGCACGAAGTCGGTTCAGAAGAACTGCCTTCTGCGAGCGCGGAAGCACGGCCCGATCTGAAAATCGAGGAAGAAGCCATCGCTCCCGTAGAGGGAGCGGAACTCCTTGATCCTGCCGCCGCAAACACGCCTGCTTCCGATGGCGACGCAGATAGCCTCGCCCCCATCTCCGGTCGAGCTGCGACACTGCAACCCAACAGCACGGCAGGGGACGCTGTGCCAACGGGCGACGAAGCATCCGTATCGCCCCGTCATGAAAACGCGCAGTCTCCTCATTCGACAATCCCCCCGGCAGCGGACCGGCAGACTGGCGCGCGCGTTGCATCTGATCGCCCTGTCCTCCAGCAACCGGCACCCCAGGGCAAAGAGCAAGGTGTTGCCGGCGAACGCCCCCCGCAGTCCGGGACTGACTCGAAGGCGACACAGCCTGTCCGGTCGACAGGAGCAGAGGCGGTGCAGCGCATAGGAACCGACGGGCTGCTGCGCGAGAATTCCCAGCAACAACAGCAGGCGCAGCCACAGCAGCAACCCGAGATCCGCGTGATTTCAATCCAGCGCGCCCCCACACCTTCACCGGCAAGCGAGCAGCCATTGGCCACCCCACGCATGACATCTGGCGAGGCTTCCGCCCTGAACATCCCGCAGCAGGGCGAAGCAGGTCGCATGGTGCAGACGCTGAAAATTCAGTTGCACCCAGCCGAACTGGGCATGGTCACGGCCCGGCTTCGCATTGTTGCCGACCAGTTGACCGTCGACCTTCAGGTGGAGAATGCCGAGGCCCGGCACCGACTGGGCAGTGACAGCGATTCCATCGTCAAGGCGCTACGTTCACTCGGCTACGACATCGATCGTGTCACCGTGCAGCAATCGTCTCACGGTGCACAAAGCAATACCGCGTCGGGCGGCAACAGCCGCGACGGCGGTTTCCAGTCGCTTCACGAAGGACAAAGCGAGGGCAGTCGGTCACACGACAGGGGCAATGAAAAATCCAGCCGCGAACAGTCAGGGCGCAACGGCAAAGCGGCACAGGAAAGCGGTGATGTGGCGCAAAGCGGCATTTATATTTAGCCTCATCGCCCTCACCACGGGCGCCCATGCAGCGACAAACGCTTGCGAGAGCGAAATTCTCCGTGCTGCAGACCGCTATCAGGTCCCCGCCGGTATTTTGTACGCAGTCGGCCTCACCGAGACCGGTGTGAAGGGGAGTCTTCAGCCCTATGCACTGAACATCGAAGGCAAGGCCGTCTTCGCCCGCAGCGCTGGTGAAGCTCTGCGCAGCTTCGAAGAGGCGCGCGCACAGGGCAAGAAACTGATCGATCTTGGCTGCATGCAGATCAATCATCACTACCATCGCGATCAATTCCCGAATTTGAGCTCCATGCTCGACCCTCGCCGGAACGTTGATTACGCCGCACGTTTTCTTGTACGACTCAAGAAGCGGCACGGGTCGTGGTCCATGGCTGTGGCACGCTACCACGCCGGGCCTGACAACGACCCCGCTCAGAAGCGCTATGTCTGCCGTGTGATCGCAAACATGGTTGCCACAGGCTTCGGATCCTGGACCACCGAAGCGAAAAAGTTCTGCAACTCTTGATTGAATTCGACATCAAGAGCACATCAATTTCCGGCGAACCACGGGACTCCCCAATATTGACTCCTGAGAATTTATAGTTGTGCGTGATTCGCTCGACCAGTTACCACTTGTCATGGAAATTGATTCGGAGGGCGGGCCGGTGATTGTCGTTATAGACGAACGTGAATTGGTAACGGATGGGTATCATTCACTATTCAATCGGGAGGGCATTGCCAGCGCGGGCTTCGCCCCCGACGAATTCGGGGAATGGGTGGAAAGCGTCGCTGATGAAGAGCTGAAGGCCGTGAGCGCCTTTCTGCTTGGCCAGTGCAAGCAGGGCGACATTCGCGCCCAACGCATTCGTGAACGCTCCACCGCACCTCTCATCGCGCTGAGCGAACGC
This sequence comes from Nitratireductor sp. GISD-1A_MAKvit, assembly GCF_040819555.1. Taxonomy (GTDB): domain Bacteria; phylum Pseudomonadota; class Alphaproteobacteria; order Rhizobiales; family Rhizobiaceae; genus Nitratireductor. The sequence continues at coordinate 1,380,611 of NZ_CP161920.1, read as the reverse complement.
AATTCTCTCGACGACACTCTGCGCATGTTCGAATGGGGTGTCGACGATGTGGTGCGCAAACCCGTGCATATCCGCGAAATCCTGGCACGCATTACGGCGATACGCCGGCGCGCCCAGCAGGAGCCCGCGACCTACACGCAAATCGGCACCATGCGCATTTACTTCGACGGACGCGATCCGGAAATCGAGGGAAAGCCACTTCCCCTCCCGCGCCGCGAACGACGCATCCTGGAATACCTCGCGAGCAATCCCACGCGGCGCGTTACCAAAACCCAGATATTCAACGCGATTTACGGCATATTCGACGAGGATGTGGAAGAAAATGTCGTCGAAAGCCACATCAGCAAACTGCGCAAGAAACTGCGCGAGAAGCTGGGATCCGATCCAATCGATTCCAAGCGCTACCTGGGCTACCGACTGGCGGATGGATAATCCGCCCTTTTTTGTTCGGCATGCTCCACCACCAGTTTCACGCAAGTCACATCTTCTACCCTGCTTGCAATCGGCGTAGGATACGAGGAGACTTCCGATGGGCCTTTATGGCATGATGCGTACTGGTGTTTCCGGCATGGCGGCACAATCCAACCGGTTGTCCACCGTTGCCGACAACATCGCAAATTCCAGTACAAATGGTTACAAGCGCGCGAAGGCGGAATTTTCCTCGCTCGTCCTGCCTTCTTCGGGCGGGTCTTACAATTCGGGCGGCGTCACCACGTCGATCCGATACGAGATCTCCAAATCCGGACCGCTGCAATACACGACATCGGGAACCGACCTGGCAATCGAAGGCAACGGATTCTTCGTGGTCGAAGGGACCAATGGCCAGCCGTTCCTGACCCGCGCCGGCTCATTCATACCCAACGCTTCTGGCGAATTGGTGAACGCTGCCGGTTACAAACTCATGGGCTACAGCTATGCCAATGGTGTCCCGGCGGTCACCGCGAACGGCTATGCCGGCCTTGAAGCTGTCACCATCGCACAGTCGGAGCTGGTCGCAACCCCGTCACGCAACGGCACGCTCACGGCCAACCTTCCCGCCGGAGCAGATGTGGTTGCAGCGGCGGACCTGCCATCCGCCAACGCAGCCACCGCCGAATACACGCACAAATCCTCCCTCGTCGCCTACGACAATCTCGGCGGCAAGCAGCTCCTCGACGTCTACATGACAAAAACCGGCCCTGACACATGGGAAGTGGCCGTTTATGACCGTGCCGACGCAGCTCCGAACACCTCGTTCCCCTACGCGAACCCCGCGCTTGCAACAACCAACCTCACATTCGACCCCACCAATGGCAAACTCGCGGGCGGCAGCCCGACCGATATTTCATTAACGGTACCCGGTGGCGACACGTTGACGATCGACCTGTCCGACATGACCCAGCTGGATACGGGGTTCTCGGTGACAGGACAGGTGGATGGCAGCGCTCCTTACGCCATCGACAGCGTTGAAATCTCCGAGGACGGCACGGTCTTTGCGCAATATGCAGACGGTTCACGCCGCGCGCTCTACCGCATTCCGCTCGCCAATGTGCAAAGCCCCGACCAGTTGCAGGTGATCACCGGCAACGTCTTTTCGGAGAGCGCGGATTCAGGCGGGGTTCAGCTCGGATTCTCGGGGAGTGGCGGTCTTGGAAAGGTCACGCCCGGTGCCGTTGAGCGGTCCAACGTCGATATCGCCACCGAACTCACCGACATGATCGAGGCACAGCGGAATTACACCGCGAACTCCAAGTCATTCCAGACAGGCTCGGAGTTGATGGAACTCCTGGTCAACCTGAAACGCTAGGCTCGAATTCTGGAACGGGGAAGTGGAAAAAAGTAAATGTCTCTGACGTCCGCACTGAGTATCGCACAAACGGCACTTTTCAATACCTCGCGCCAGACCTCCGTTGTTTCACGCAATGTGACGGAATCAAGCAATCCAGACTACGCTCACCGCAGCGCCCTTCTCACCAGCATGGTGCCCGGTGCCCGTGTCGTGCAGATCAGACGCGCTGCTGATGAGGTGCTGTTCCGGCAGAACCTGGTCGCCATCTCCGCCTGGCAGGGACAGAAAACCATGTCCGGCGGGCTCGACATGATGCAGCTGCAGATCAACGGTGTAGATAACGCCAACGCGCCGGCCACAGCCATAGGCAAACTTCAGGAGGCGTTGCAGCTCTACGCCTCCACACCATCAAACTCCACTCTGGCACAGAGTGCGGTTCTGGCCGCACAACAGGTCGTGCGCTCGCTCAATGACGGCGCAGGCGCAATCCAGAATTTTCGCGCGGATGCCGATCGGGAGATCCTGGCCGCCGTCGACGATCTCAACTTCCTGCTGGATGAGTTCGAGACGGTAAACACCGAAATCGTCAACGGCACTCGCTCGGGTAGAGATGTCTCCGACGCACTCGACCGCCGTGACGCACTGCTGAAGAAGGTTTCGGAATACGTTTCGATCTCCAGCACCATTCGCCCCGGCAACGACATGGTCATCGTCACCGCCGATGGAGCCACGCTGTTTGAAACGGTCCCGCGCCCGGTCACCTTCACTCCCAACACGGCCTACGGTCCTGGAACGGTAGGAAACTCAGTTTATGTTGACGGCGTGCCACTCGTGCCCGGGAACGGCGGCAACACCAGCGCAAAAGGCTCCATTGCAGCCAGATTGCAGCTGCGCGACGACACCGCTCTTCAGATGCAGCGCCAGCTCGACGAAGTCGCGCGCGGTCTGATCACAGCCTTCGCCGAGACAGATCCAAGCGGCACGCAACCCGCGATGGCGGGCCTGTTCAACTGGGCAGGTGGGCCTGGGATACCGCCCGCCGGAACACTGATAGACGGGCTTGCAGGCGCGATCCGTGTCAATGCAGCATTCGACAAAGACGCCGGTGGTGACCCCAACCTGCTGCGTGATGGCGGTGCAAACGGAGCTGCCTATCTGCACAACACAACCGGTGCCGCTTCGTACTCGGACCTGCTGTTAGCCTACTCCAACAGGCTTGACGAGCCGACGACGTTTGATCCTCTGACCGGTCTCGATCCCAACCGCAGCGTCACGGCATTCTCGTTCGATGCCGTCGGCTGGCTGGAAGCCACCCGAAAACAGGCCGCAAGTGGAGCTGAGGGCAAGGAAGCACTGGCCGTACGTTCGGCAACCGCACTCTCGAACGCAACGGGGGTCAACATCGACAATGAGATGGCCCTGCTTCTCGACCTGGAAAACGCCTATGAAGCCTCCGCGCGATTGATCGCCGTCGTCGACGAGATGCTCAACGCTCTGATGCAGGCAACCCGATAGGGAGACCGCACATGAAAACCTCCTTCGTCTCCTCGCTGGCCATGTCCCAGACGTTGCGCTACCAGACGATGCGCATGCAGGCGGAGCTTGCCGAGGGCCTGAAGGAATCACAGACCGGTCGCCATGCGGATGTCGGCATCGCTCTTGGTGTTCACGCTGGCAGAAACCTCTCCATGGATCGAAACATCGATCGGCTGAAAGGGTTGATCGACGCCAACGTGCTTGCATCGAGCCGGCTTTCGGCGACACAGGATGCGATGACGCAGATCGGAGACATGGGCCAGAGCCTGCTCGCATCGCTCACCGCAGCCCGGTCCGATATCGATCAGGTAGACGTTTCCCGTGCCGAGGCCGAGCGCGTTCTGAAAACCCTCACCGGTGTGATCAACACCAATCTGAATGGCGAATACCTGTTTGCCGGAATCAACACCGATGTGAAGCCACTCGACGATTACCTGGCGGCCGGCTCGCCGGCCAAGGCAGCCTTCGATGCTGCCTTTGTGGCAAAGTTTGGCTTCACACAGTCCGATCCCGCTGCCGCATCCATCAGCGCTGCCGACATGGAGGACTTTCTCGACAATTATGTCGAACCCCAGTTTGTCGGCGCCGGGTGGAACACCAACTGGTCGAGCGCGTCTGATCAGAAGATCACAAGCCGGATCGCGATGAACGAGACTGCCGAAACGTCTCTGACCGCGAACGAGAGCGGAGTTCGCAAGCTGGCCATGGCAGCCGCCACCATCTCGGATCTGCTGAGCGGTCCGCTGGGAGACGAGGCACGCAGCACTCTGTACGAAAAATCTCTGATCCTTGTCGGCGAAGCCATTGCCGAGATCGCCAGCGCCCAGGCAAAGACCGGCATTGTCGAAAACCGCGTTTCAGATGCCAGCGAACGCATTTCTACGCAGGTGGATCTTCTGAAAACCCTCATCAAGGACAGCGAGGGAATAGACCCTTACGAAGCCGCAACGCGCGTGAACGATCTGAGAGCGCAGCTTGATGCATCATATGCGCTGACGGCGCGCCTCCAGCAACTTAGCCTGTTGAATTATCTTCGATAATCGACAGCCGGAATAACACGATCGGGAAGAACATGTACCAGTTTTCCTACAGCGAAGTTCAAACAGACTCGCTCGCCGATGCCCGGGACCGGGAAGAACAGGTTCTGAGCCGTTCCATCGAACTGCTCGAGGCCGCGCGCGACAAGGGTTCAGAGTCACAAGAAGCTGTCGAAGCAATTCATTTCATGGTGAGAGTGTGGACCACGTTCATCGACGATCTGGGCAATCCTGACAACGAAATGCCCAAGGAACTCCGGGCGAATTTGATCTCCATCGGCTTATGGCTGTTAAGAGAAGGAGAAGAGGTCCGCCAGGGACGCTCAAAAAACCTCGACGGCCTCATTGAAGTGTCGCAGATCATCCGTGACGGCATCCAGCAATGAGCACCTTAAAAATATCCCTGAAGGCCAATGAAAAAGTCTATGTGAACGGTGCTGTCATAAAAACGGACCGCAAGGTCACGCTTGAGTTCCTGAACAATGTTCAGTTTCTCCTGGAGAACCATGTCCTTCAGGCCGAACAGGCATGCACCCCTCTGCGTCAGCTCTATTTCACCGTTCAGATCATGCTCATCACGCCGGACAGTGCCGACGACGCCCGGAAACTCTTCAATCAGCTGCTTCCGAAGCTGCTCGTCAGCTTTACCAACGAGCGTATCCGCGCCGGATTGAAGCATGTGGAGGAACTGGTCGCCAACGGGCAGGTTTATGACGCGTTGAAGGAAATAAGGGCGCTCTATCCTGCAGAAGACGAGATCATGGCGCAAAACACGAAAACGGCGAGAGAAGCGCCGATTGCCGAGATGGCGGGAGAACAGGCATGAACGTCGAAGCAGCATCGGGCACATCCCAGGCCTACCAGAATGGCACGCAGCAAACGTCTGCGCCCCAGACCGTCGATTATCAGGCATTTCTTCGCCTGCTGGTGGCCGAAATGAAAAACCAGGATCCGACCAGCCCCATGGAATCCACCGATTACGTGGCGCAGCTGGCCACCTTCTCACAGGTGGAACAATCAGTGCAGGCCAACGCCAAACTGGACCAGATCCTTCAGGCCTCAGCCCTTGCCCAGGCGGGCAGTCTGGTCGGGCGCGAAATCACATCGGCAAACGGCGACCTGTCTGGCAAGGTTGCGGAGGTGCGCCTCTACAGCGATGGCGTGATGGCCATTCTTGAAAGCGGAGACAAGATCGCCGTGGGCCCCGGCGTGGTCATTCGCTAGGCGATGAACGAAGCTGACGCTCTCGATATCGTCCAGTACGCCATCTGGACCGTTCTGGTGGCCTCCAGCCCCGCCGTCATCGTCGCAATGGTGGTGGGTGTCGGTATTGCCCTCGTTCAGGCCCTCACGCAGGTGCAGGAAATCACCCTCACCTTCGTGCCGAAGATCGTCGCCATTCTGGTGGCCGTAGCGTTTTCCGCACCTTTCGTCGCCTCACAGATCTCGGGATTCAGCAACGTCATATTTCAGCGTATTGAAGGCGGTTTCTAAAGCGCCGCGCGCGCACCGCTCCTCTTTCACGCAAGTTTGAAACGCTAGCTTCAGCCGACAGGCGTGAATGCGCCTTGAAGCGAGTGGGAATCCGGCATGGCGTTGAGCGAAACAATAACAGGCGCAGAGACACGAAAGCACGGTCGCGATGTCGGCTTTGCCATCGGTATTGTCGTCATCCTGGCAGTTCTATTCCTTCCGGTGCCACCATTCCTCATCGACGTCGGTCTGGCGTTCTCGATCGCTTTGTCCGTTCTCATTCTAATGGTTGCGCTTTGGATTCAGAGACCACTCGATTTCTCATCCTTTCCGACCATCCTGTTGATCGCGACCATGCTGCGCCTGTCGCTCAACATCGCCACAACCCGCGTCATACTCTCCGAAGGGCACGAGGGGGCGAATGCCGCCGGCTATGTGATCGGCGGTTTCTCACGGATGGTCATGAGCGGCGACTTCGTGATCGGCCTCATTGTGTTCCTCATTCTCGTCGTGGTGAATTTCGTTGTGATCACCAAGGGGTCCACACGCATTGCCGAAGTCGGCGCCCGCTTCACGCTCGACGCAATCCCCGGCAAGCAGATGTCCATCGATGCAGATCTCTCGGCCGGAACGATCGACGACAAGGAAGCCCAGCGCCGTCGTGCGGAGCTCGAAGAGGAAAGTTCGTTTTTCGGTGCCATGGATGGCGCTTCGAAATTCGTGCGGGGTGATGCAATTGCCGGCCTCATCATCACCGCCATCAACATTGTGGGCGGCATTGCCATCGGTTATGCCCGCCATGACATGAGCGTTGGTGAGGCTGCCGACGTCTTCACCAAACTGTCGGTGGGCGATGGCCTCGTTTCGCAGATTCCAGCCCTGATCGTTTCGCTGGCGGCCGGCCTCCTCGTTTCCAAGGGCGGCACACGGGGATCGGCCGATCAGGCCGTATTCGGCCAGCTCAGCGCCTATCCCCGCGCACTCTTCGTCGCGGCAATGCTGCTGACAGTTCTGGGCCTCGTCCCCGGGCTACCCCTCGTCCCCTTCCTCGCCCTCGCCGGCATCATGGCCGGCATCGGCTACGCACTGCCGCGCCGTGCCCGTCAACGACTGGAGCAGGCCAACGAGGCACAGCGGCAGGAAGAACTCTCCCAGGAAGAGGAAGAGCGCAATTCCGTCAAATCCTCGCTGAAGACCGCCGAGATCGAACTGCTGATCGGTAAGCAGCTTTCCACACGTCTTCTCGCGTCGCACCAGGAACTGGCTTACCGCATGAGCAAAATGCGCAAGAAGTTCGCTGCACAGTACGGCTTCGTGGTTCCTGAAGTGCGCCTGACGGACGACTACTCCATTCCGCCCAAGAACTATCGCATCAAAATCCATGGCACCGTGGTGACGGAATACCAGATGCGCGTTGGCGAGCTTCTGGTGCTGGTCGGCAACAACCGGGTGCCGGACATGCCCGGAGAAGAAGTGAAGGAACCGGCGTTCGGCATGCGGGCCTATTCCGTACCTGAAATGTTCGCCGACGACCTGAAACGCGATCGCTACGCCTTTGCCGACAACATGTCGGTGCTTCTCACGCATCTCAGTGAAGTCATCCGCAACAATCTCCCACAGCTCCTGTCCTACAAGGACATGAAAGCCCTGATCGAACGCCTCGACCCCGAATACCGCAAGCTCGCCGATGAGATCTGCTCCTCACATATCACCTATCCGGGGCTGCAGGCGGTGCTCAAACTGCTTCTGGCGGAACGGGTCTCGATCCGCAATCTTCACCTCATTATCGAGGCCATTGCCGAGATCGCGCCCCACATCCGTCGCACGGAGCAGATCGTAGAGCATGTTCGAATCCGGATGGCACAGCAGATCTGCGGCGATCTCACGGAAGGCAACACGCTGAAGGTTCTACGCCTTGGCGGACGCTGGGACCTCGCCTTCCACCAGGCGCTCAAGCGCGATGCAAAAGGCGAGATCCGCGAGTTCGACATCGACCCACGCCAGCTGGAAGAATTCGGCCAGGAAGCAAGCGCCTCCATTCGCAAACATCTCGATGCCGGTGAACGCTTCGTGCTTGTCACTGCACCGGAAGCACGCCCCTATGTTCGCATGATCATCGAGCGGCTGTTCCCGACCCTTCCGGTGCTCAGCCATGTAGAAATGGCCAAGGGCGTCGAGCTTTCGGTGCTTGGTTCAATTTCATGAAACACGCCCTGTCCCGCTTGGTGAAAGCCTGCCCGCCTGTCCATCGGTACGGCGCGGCGGCAGCCAACTAACATGTTGGAGACCCCGCTTCTTGCTGCATTCCTGGCGTTCTGTCGCATAGGAGGGTGTTTTCTCTTCATGCCTGGCCTCTCCAGCGTGCGGGTTCCGATGCAGGTGCGTCTGTTTGCAGCGGTTGCTGCAACCCTCGCAATGCTCGCCCATCTCTGGGATCAGATCACGCCCCACGTCTCTACAGAACCCGGACCGCTTTTCCTGCTCATTGCGTCTGAACTTGCGATCGGTGGGCTGATCGGTCTGATTGCCCGTCTTTATGTGCTTTCACTGCAGTTCATCGCAACGGCGATGGCTATGTTCTCCGGCTTCGGCATGGCCGCCGGGGGCACCGCCATCGAAGAAGCCGAGGCCCAGCCTCCCCTCACCGCGCTCATTTCGCTTTCGGCACTGATGCTGCTTTTCATTCTGGACTTTCACCACCAGATCATCCGCGCGCTTGTCATCTCCTATGAACTGGCACCCATCCAAAGCCTGTTCGACCCGCAGGCAGCACTCGCCGACATAACCGACACACTCTCTGATGCCTTTTTCGTCATGATCCGGCTGGGCAGCCCCTTTCTCGCCTACGGCATTCTGGTCAATCTGGCCATCGGTTTCATAAACAAGCTGACACCGCAGATACCGATCTACTTCATCTCGCTCCCCTTCGTGATCGCTGGTGCCATCATCCTTCTGTACTTCGCCATACCCTCGCTGCTCAGCCTGTTTGGCGACGGGTTTTTCCCGATTTTCGACGGACGATAGGATCAGGAGCAGACCATGGCCACTCCCCGGCAAAAACGACTGCAGAAACTGGTTCTGGTGATGCAGCGCCTAAAAAACTTTCATCAGGCCCAGCATGCGGCGCATCTTGCCGCGGCTGCCGCAGCCGAAAATGAAGCGAAATCGATCGGCGAGACTCTGGATGACGGCACGTTGATGAGCGAGCTTTTCCCTGAGCTTTATCACAGGCGGGCATCCAATGCGCTCGAACGCAGCCGGGCCAGCAGCGAAAGAGCACGCCATGAGGCGCGAAACGTGCTGGAAGCAGATGCACGCGGCGACGCGCTGACCCGCGCCTATCGCGAAGCATCAGAACTCGCCGAACGCAATGACGCGGACAGGGAACGACTGGAGTTCATCGAACGCAGTTCGAAAAACGAGACTTAAGCCTGCCACAAGCTTGTTTTGGGATTATGGCAATAACGAAGATCAGCGATGGAGGACGCCGTGGCGATATCGCCTCCCGGCGACATTGTTTTGAACGTTGCGCGCGCCGCCGATCCGGCAAAGGCTGCCGCCGCCAGGGAGCGGTTGGCAGCAAGGTCGGATACAGCCGCGAACTTCTCGACAGTGATCGATCATCAATCCGCAGGTGTCTCGCGATCGGACGCCAACCCGCCATCTGAAGTGGAGAAGAAATTCGAGGCAATGGTTCTGCAGAACTTCATGCAGTCGCTTCTGCCCGAAGAGACATCGGCCGTTTATGGCGAAGGCCTTGCCGGCGAGATGTGGCGCTCCATGCTCGCACAGCAGTTGAGCGAGACACTCGCTGAGAAAGGCGGGATTGGCATCGCCCGAAATGTCCTTCGTGACTATACCGTGGAGAACGAAAAGCGGGTTCCCGTTGGTGCGGTCTCCTCCACACCGGAACAGGAAGAGGCAGGCCGGCGGACGCTCATGTCCACGGCCATGGTCGAGGAAATCGAGCGGCACACGGCCAGAACGCTTGGAGCACACCCTGCCACAAACCGCGATGAAACTGACAGCTGAAGCGCAACAAACGGATCGACAGTATGTATGAAATGACTTCCGCACCCTCCTCGCAGAAGGCTGCATTCTCCATGAACCAGCACGGCGGAGCCAGCGCACTTGCTATCATGCGCCGCATCGAGGAAACCATTGAAGCCGAAACACAGGCAATTCGCACTGATCCCGATTTCGATCTCAAAGCTTCCAACGCGCGCAAAAGCCGTCATCTTTATGAACTGACACGGGCACTGAAGGGGGCCAACGAAGCCGGTCTGGCCAGCGCCCATCGCGACGCCCTCCTTCGTCTTCGCGACAAGCTCGCCGAAAACGAAGCCACCATTCGCGCCCATATGAGCGCCGTCAATGATGTTGCGGAGCTGGTGCAAAGCGCGATCGAAAGTGCGCAGACCGACGGAACCTATTCTGAAAACGCGTTCGGACAGGCAGCGCCAGCATGATCAAATTCGTCCTGGCCGCCCTGTGGATCTGTGCGGTCTCGGTCGGAACGATGCTTTACGCGTTCCAGTTCTCGCAAGCCCGGAACAGTGCCGAGCCCCCACCCGCCTTCTTCGGCGGTCTGGACTATGTCAGTACAGACGTCATCTCGGTGCCCCTCATCAAGGCTGGTGCCGTTGACGGGTATTTCCTCACGCGACTTTCCTACTCCATCGATTCAAAAAAACTGAAAACTCTCAGCATCCCCGTGGAAACGATGCTGGTCGATGAAATCTATTCCTACCTCTACGCCAATCCCACGATCGATTATTCAAGTGATATGACATTCGACGTAGCGGCCTTTCGAGAAGGGCTTCAAAACAGCATCAATGAACGCGTCGGCGAAAAACTCATCCACGAAGTCTTCATCGAGCAGGCGGATTATCTCTCCAAATCCGAAATCCGGGATCAGACCGCACGTAGCCGCCTGGGTCCGGACGGGGCCCAGAAAGCAGCGTCGAACAGCGAAAGCCGCGAACACTAGGACCGGACCTGTTAAAATGGTCCTGACCCTGGCTCGGGAAACACCGGCTATCGGTTTACCGCGACCGTGAACTGGGCGGGATCTGGTTACGCCAGTTTCAAGCGATATTGCGCCAGTGAAGTCCGGTCAAAATCATTCAAATAAAACATATATAAAAAACCATCATTCTATATCAAATGTAAAATTGCAAGCCTGCAATAACATTTAGAATAAGTGTTATATATATAAATCAAAACTCAAAAAAATGCACGAATTATGCACTTTTGTTTTTCCGTGCCTCATTCCTGTCCAAAATCGATTTGCTAATATGGGCATAAGGCGTTGCCTTATACATAAAACGCATGCAAACAGTTCTTCGCCACTGCATTGAGTTCGATTGTTTTAGGTCGAGCGGCGGAGCACTGTTTGATCGCCGCTTCTGCGGACGAAAAGAGTATATTTTGGAGATTTACAGTGACGATGACGCAAACCAGGGCCGATATTTCACCGCCGCCCAATGAGAATGATTACCTGGAGGTTTTCGATACGCCTCCTCACACATCCTGCTTACCACCTCTGGCGACCGCCATCGGTTACAAGTTGCGCCGCGCACAGCTTACCGTGTTTCAGGATTTTCAAAAATCGTTTGCCTGCGTGAAGCTGAGACCGGCCGAATTTGCAGTGCTTTCCCTCATTGCCTCAAATCCGGGGCAAAAGCAGACAGAAGTGGCCGAACAGCTTGGCATCAAGCGCGCAAACTTCGTTGCATTGATGGATTGCCTGGAATCGCGTGGGCTGGCCGAGCGACGCAAAGGCGACATCGACCGTCGCTCTCATTCCCTTCATCTCACATCAAAGGGATTGGAGTTCATCGAAGAGGTTTCAAAGCTCTGGGCCCAGCATGAGAAACGCATTATTGAGCGGCTTGGCGGTGAGGAGAACCGGGACACGCTAATTGCCTTGCTGGACCGTCTTCTCGTGGGCAAGAAACGCGCAACGCTTCCCCGGGGATGAAATCAACAAACAATTTGACGTATACGTCAATACAGGTCTACTGTCTGCCTATCGGGCCGAAAGTGCCCACGTGCTGAGCGACGCTTGTGATCGCTTCACAAATATGGGTCAGGGAGAATACGCATGAGTATGGACGCTATCGCCGAGAAGGTAAAAGCCCGGGTCGCAGATTCCAGCTTTGGCAGTTCCGTGAAGTTTGATTGCGGCAGCGATGGCGTCATCGTGGTGGATGGGAACAGCGTTTCCACGAGCGATGCCAAAGCTGATTGCGTGATCAGCTTGGCAAAAGAGGATCTTGAAGCAATGATCGCCGGCGATCTGGATCCGACCGCTGCATTCATGCAGGGGAAACTCAAGGTCGACGGAGACATGTCAGTCGCCATGCAGCTTAGCCAGGTCCTTTAAAAAGAGCGCCCGGTCTCCCAAGATTCTGGGAGACCCGAAAACATGGAACGGATCGCTTTCATTCAAAGGCGATCCGTCATTTTTCAGGCGACGAGACTTGGTGCCGCATCTTCTGCGACGATCGGTCGGCCACACGGCTGCAGGATGCCCGAAGCGTCTTTCAACCAGCCCGGAACAAGCTCCAGCGCGAGCAGCCGATCCCTCTCGTATGGCCCCGGCATTGCCAGTTTGCCCGTCAGCAGGGCGCTGAAACCGAAGCGTTGGTAATAGGCAGGGTCGCCCACCAGCAAAACCGCACCATGTCCCAGCCGCTGCGCCTCCAAAAGGGCATGGCGCACAAGCGATGTCCCGACACCCCGTCCGGCAACCGTCCTCTCAACGGCAAGTGGCCCAAGAAGCAGCATCCCCGCTCCACCCCCCTGCGCACGGACGTTCCAAAGCCGTACCGAGCCTACCAGGCCTCCGGTTGCGTCAACTGCAGCGAATGCAAGCCCTTGCGCTGGCAACCGCTCGCGCCGCAGGGTCTCGGACGACTTCAGCCTGCGCTTTGGCCCCATGACGCGATCGAGCAGCGCTTCGCGCTCACCTTCATCCTGCGTGACTTCACAACGAATAAAGTAGACCGGAGCGACTGCCCCGCCAACCACAGACCCGTTCATGGCCGGTATCCCTGAAACCCGTAATCGACAATGCAACACCGACCCGCAATGAAGTGGCGGGCATTGGCCCTTCCCGTCTCAGATCACATAGGAGCGAAGCGGCTCGAACCCGTTGAAGGCCACGGAAGCATAGGTCGTGGTGTAGGCTCCTGTGCCCTCGATCAGCACTTCGTCGCCAATTGTCAGTGAAAGCGGCAACGGATAAGGGGTCTTTTCATACATCACATCGGCAGAGTCGCACGTGGGACCGGCCAGAACGCAAGGAGCTGTCTCCCCGCCATCATGTGGCGTGACCAGGGGATAGCGGATCGCTTCGTCCATCGTCTCTGCCAGACCGCCAAACTTGCCAATATCAAGGTAGACCCAGCGCACATTGTCATTATCGGCTTTCTTGGAAATCAGAACGACTTCCGATTTGATGACACCCGCATTGCCCACCATGCCTCGCCCCGGCTCGATGATGGTCTCGGGAATACGATTGCCGAAATGCTTGCGCAGCGCTGAGAAGATTGCCTGACCATAGGGCCCTGTGCCGCCGGGACGTCGCGCAGGTACCGTGTCGGAAAGCCACCGCCCATATTGACCATGCGAAGCACGATGCCTTCATCCGCCAGTGCGCCAAACACGCCACGGGCGTCTTCCAGCGCACGGTCCCATGCATCAAGATCCGTCTGCTGCGAACCGACATGAAAGGAAACCCCATAGGGGTCGAGGCCAAGCTTGCGTGCATGGCGCAGAACATCCACGGCCATAGCCGGCACGCAGCCGAACTTGCGCGACAGCGGCCATTCAGCGCCAGCGCCATCCGTCAGAACGCGGCAGAACACGCGCGATCCGGGGGCCACACGCGCGATCTTGTCCACCTCTTCTTCGCAGTCCACGGCGAAAAGACGAATGCCAAGCTCATAGGCGCGCGCAATGTCGCGCTCCTTCTTGATCGTGTTGCCATAGGAGATGCGGTCGGGCGTCGCACCTGCATTCAGCGCCATCTCTATCTCGGCCACCGAAGCGGTGTCGAAGCTCGAGCCCAGCTGGGCGAGCAGACGCAGGATTTCCGGCGCCGGATTGGCCTTGACGGCGTAGTAGATCTTGGAATCGGGCAGCGCCTTTTCGAAGGCGCAGTAATTGTCATGCACCACATCCAGGTCGACGACGAGGCAGGGACCATCGGGACGGCGGGTGGCGAGAAAGTCAAGAATGCGCTGTGTGGCCATCAGTCTCTCCAATTACGGCCTTCCTGGCCGCATTACCGAAGCTTCGTAGCTGCGAATGCCCTCAGGCATCCGCGGTGGACAAAGGACGCGGCATGCACACACTGGGGCCGGCAGGTGGAGAGCACCGGAACCAGGTCATGCGAGAACGCGCTACACGGCATTTCCGCCTTTCGGCGAACCTGCGCTTTGTCTGCCTCAGCTTTGGATGGGAGACCCCAACCGCACTGCCGGCAATGAAGGTGTGCCTCTTCAGTAACCCCGGCTTTTGGACAGCCGGCAGACACCAGAAAGGCCCGCACCGTCGTTGCTTCAAGATGTCCTCGGTCTAGCGGTTGGCCGTAAGACCGACTGGAGTGGTTAAGTCCAGGTACCGTACCGGTTTCCTCGCCATTTTCGAGGTCCGGCGGACACCCACAGGCACGTGCGACTTTGGGCAGCGCGGATATAGTGGCATCCACTGTCACAATCAACGATATTTTTTCAGTGCTTGAAAAAAAGTCTTCGAATACCGACCTTCTGCGCCAGAACAAGCGGAAAAATGAATGACAACGACGCGCGATACGCTGAACGCCTTCCTTGATTATGCTGGTGATCCCCTCGCCACCCCCGGGAAAGGGCCTCTCAATCGCCTCACGCTCGGGGTCAAAGACATCTTCGACATTCAGGGTTACCCCACCGGTGGCGGCAACCCTGATCGGGAGGCGGCGTTTCCGAACGCTGGAAGCACTGCGCCCGTGATACAGCGTCTGATTGACGCTGGCGCACATTTCGTCGGCAAAACGCAGACCGATGAACTCGCGTTCTCGATGATCGGGCAGAACGTCCACTTTCCGGCACCAGTCAATCGCGCGGCCCCGCAGCGCTTTACAGGCGGCTCATCGTCGGGCTCTGCGGCCGCGGTCGCCGGAGGGCTCGTCGACATTGCCGCCGGATCCGACACCAACGGCTCCATTCGTGCACCCGCCTCCTATTGCGGGCTGATCGGCCTGCGCACCACACATGGACGCATTTCCCTGGAGGGGGCCATGCCGCTTGCCCCCTCTTTCGACACGTTTGGATGGTTCGCGCGCGACGCGGCCTTGTATGCGCGCGTGGGTGACGTTCTTCTTGGTGAAGACACGCACGAGACACCTCTGACCAAACCCGTCAGAATCGGCGCGCTCGAAGCGCTCCTTTTCGGGGAAGCAGAGCAGGCAGCCTACGCATCCATGCTGCAGCAGACGCTGCGCCATTTCGGCAGGGAAGCAGCATTTCTCGCACTGCCTGGTACAATTGAGGGTCTGTTTTCCTGCTTTCGCACCATTCAGTCATTCGAAGCGTGGCAAAGCCACGGATCCTTCATCCGCACAAATAGACCACATCTCGGACCGGGAGTGAGAGAACGGTTTGAATATGGCAGTCGCATCACACCCGAAGTCGTGGCGGAAGCGCGCGCCCAACGCCACGTTTTCCAGCAGGAATTCAAAGCGCTTTTCGAAGACGATATGGTGTTGATCATGCCCACCCAGCCCACGGCGGCGCCGCTCAAGGGAGCATCGGAAGACGAACTCGACCGGTTCCGCAGCCTGGCACTCAGCCTGACATCCCTCGCCGGCCTGCTGGGCTGGCCGCAGATCACCATACCGCTCGGAAAGGTGCACGAAGCCCCCTTCGGCATCTCGCTTCTCGGTCCTGCCGGCAGTGATCGCCAGCTCATTCGCATGGCCACAGACATTCTCTCAAGAACCTGAAGGACACGCCCTTGGACACTCTCAGCCGCATGCGCGCCTTTGTCGACGTGGTGGAAGCGGAAGGCTTTTCGGCCGCTGCACGCAAGGTCGGCAAGTCGAAGGCCCTCCTTTCGAAATACGTGCGCGAACTTGAAGACGAACTGGGTGCGCTTCTTTTGAACCGCACGACCAGACAATTGTCCCTGACAGAAGCCGGCCACACCTATTACGCCCGCGCGGTGGAACTCCTGCGAGATGTCGAAGATCTCGCCGAAGCGGTACGCGATTCGTCCGGCGATGTGCGTGGCCGCATCAGGCTCTCCGCGCCACGCACCTTCGCAGATGCTCCCGTCGGCCAGTCGCTGATCGATTTTGCCAAGGCCTATCCCGACATCACCCTCGAAATCAATCTGGACGATCGATTTGTCGATCTGGTCGAAGAAGGCTTCGATGTCGCGATCCGCGTCACGAAACTTTCCGATTCTTCACTCATCGCCCGACGCCTCGCGCCCTTTCGTGTTGTCCTTTGCGCTTCCCCCGAGCTGCTCGCGCTCCATGGAGAGCCTTCCTCGCCGCTGGAACTGAGCCAACTGCCCTGCATCGTGGACACCAACAGCCGATACCGGCAGAACTGGCCCTTTCGCGACGGGGATGGCGAGATCGTCAATGTTCCGGTGACAGGCCGGATCGAGGTCAACAGCCCCATGGCTGCCCGCGCAGCCGCCCTTTCCGGGCTCGGCTTCGCCATTTTGCCCGACTTCATTGCCGATCCGGAGATCAGGACCGGCGGTCTGGTGCCCCTGCTTCAGGACAATGCCGCCAACGGCGCCGGCATCTATGCGATCTACCCGCATCGGCGCTACCTGCCGGCAAAGGTTCGCGCCTTCGTGGATTTTCTGGCACGCTGGCTGAAGGAAAATTATCCAGGCGCCTGACAGGTCGTCCAATTTCCGCCGAGTTCGTGTACAACAAGCGGAGTCCAGACGGGAGCAGATGTTTCACATGCCGATTTGCCATAAGTCCTTGCTGAAAACCGGCATGGCGTTTTTCGCCATCGCCTTTTCAGTTCCAGCTCTCGCGCACCCCCACGTTTTCGCCGAAGCAAGGCTCGACGTGAATGTCGACGGGAAGGGCAACATCAAATCACTGCATCATGTCTGGCGTTTCGACGACCTGTTCTCAAGCACCGTTCTGGTGGAGTTCGACAAAAATCAGGACCTTGCCCTCAATCAGGAGGAGCTCGAAGACGTTGCAGGCGTGGTCCACACCTCGCTTGCCGATTTCAACTACTTCCAGATGGTCACTCAGGGCGGCAAGGATGTTGCCATGGAGGCGCCGGAGCGCCTCATCGCCGATTTCGTCGACAACCAGCTCATCATTCTGTTCGAATCGAAGCCCGAAAAACCGCTCGCCCTCGGCAGCACGGTTTCGCTCGGTGTCTACGACCCCACTTTCTACACAGCCATCGATTTTATCGAAGACAGCTACATGACCGTCAATGACCTGCCGGCCGGTTGCTCGAAAGCCGTGGTGCGTCCCGATCCCGACGAAGCGCTCGCCCAGAACCAGCAGACGCTGACCGAAGCCTTCTTCGACGACCCCGTGGGCAACGACATGAGCAAAATCTTTGCAACCCGGCTGGAGATCACCTGCAGTAAGGACAGCTGACCCATGGTTCCATTCCGCCGCGTCGCCATCGCCGCCACGGTGCTGACGGTTCTGACAGCCAGCGCCGCTCTGGCGCAGAGTTCACTTGGCATCGGCGCCGCAGAGCCGGCCATCACTCCCACCGGTCCCTTCGCCGGAACGCTGCAATGGATCAACACCCAGCAGCAGGCATTCTACCGCACGCTGACCGGAGCGCTGAAGGCCATGCGCGATGATGGCAGCAATCTCTGGATCCTCATCGGGCTGTCTTTTGCCTATGGCGTCTTTCACGCCGCAGGCCCCGGCCACGGCAAGGCTGTCATCTCCTCCTACATGCTGGCCAACGAGGTCGCGCTGCGCCGCGGCGTCGTCCTTTCCTTCGCTTCCGCCCTTCTGCAGGGGCTGACGGCCATTGTGGTGATGAGCGTCGTCTTTCTGGCGCTTCGCGGCACTTCCATATCGATGACAGACACCGCACGCTTTCTGGAAACCGCCAGCTTCGGACTTGTTGCCCTGTTCGGCGCCTGGCTCCTATGGCGAAAGCTTTCAGTGTTGCTCCGCGGCAGCACCGAAACCACGGCATTGCCGGTTCACAGCCTCTCTGCGGCAAAATCCTGCGATCACACACAACACCACAGTAACGACCACGGCCGCCACCACCAACATGATCACGGCCACGCAGAGGTTTGCCCCTCCTGTGGCCATTCTCATGCGCCAGATCCCACCCTGCTTACGGGGGATCGCTTCGACTGGAAAACGGCGGCAACGGCCATCGCCGCAGTTGGCATTCGCCCGTGTTCAGGGGCGCTCATTGTGCTCACTTTCGCATTCTTGAACAGCCTGTGGGTGGGTGGTGTTCTGTCGGTCATTGCCATGTCCATCGGCACCGCCATCACCGTTTCGGTGCTAGCAACACTCGCCGTCACGGCGAAAAACTGGGCCGTGGCAATCTCCGGCGGAGGCCACATGTCAAATCACGTTCACACCGCCATTGAGGTCGGAGGCGCTACACTCGTCATGCTTCTGGGTCTTGCACTTCTGGCGGCAAGCCTCACCGCCTGAGGCTGAAGTTCAGCCCCGAAAAGGATCAGTCCCGCCTTTTCTGCGCGCGGGCCCGTAGCCAGAAGACACCGAAAAAGGCCAGTACGAACAGCGCAGCAAAAAAGCCCGCAGCCCAGGGCGAATACGCGCCAATGGCAAGCATGAGATGCGGCATGAGAAATGCCACGACACCGAAACCAATGAGGATGATCGCGGCTGCGAGGGCCGCCTTGCGATTGTCCGACACGTTTCACGCCCTTCTGGAAGATTGCATAGTTCCGACCCGAAGCGTTGTCGGATCCGTTGCTTGGACCGGATGCAGCTGAGTTACCCGGAGCTCACCATTACCTCCGCAATTCCTCCAAACGCTGCTTCTGGCGTCCTTCTTTATCGAAGTTGGCTGGATCAAGCCATGCGGCAAATGCACGTTTCAGATACGGCCACTCATGGTCGAGCATCGCAAACCAGGCGGTATCCCGGTTTTCCCCCTTCACCACCATGTGTTGCCGGAACAGCCCCTCAAAGGCGAAGCCGAACCGCTTTGCGGCCTTTCGCGATGGCTCATTGGCAGCGTTGCACTTCCATTCGAGGCGTCGATACCCCAAACGCTCGAAAACATGGCAGGCCGCGAGATAAAATGCTTCGGTTGCCCCCCGATTGCGCGAAAGTCCGGGCCCCCAATAGATGCTCCCAATCTCGATCACGCCGTTCGCCTGATCGATCCGCATCAGCGCCTGCCTGCCTCCAACAACATCCGTCCTCTGATCGAGCACCACGTGAAAAAACGGATCGGCCTTCGCCGCCACCCCGGCAAGCCAGTCCTGGAACTGTGCGCGATCTGCAGGTGGATGCTCCCCCAGCCAGCGAAAGCGCTGAGCAGCATCTGGAACGGCCGATACCGCATAAAGCCCATCGCCATGCTTTTCAGGGTCCAGCGGCTCCAGCCGCACGAAGCGTCCCTCCAGCACCTCGCGTGTGGGACGAGGCCGTGGAGTCCAGTTGGAAAGATCGATATTCACGACGGGTTGCTCCCACAGTTTTCCGCCTGATGGGAAAGCATATCAGAGCGCATATGGACAGAACCACTTCCGCTCCAGGGCTGCACCACGCCTGTGATCCTTGAAAACGCTCGGTGATCTGATGAGGGGAAAGCGGACGGGGCGGCCACTGGTCGGCCGCCCCGTTTCGAACCGTGCTTGGGAGGAGGAAAGCCGATCCGACACTCGAAATCCTAGTCTTCAAATCGTTAACGTTTACTTAACGGAAACGATCAAAACCGATTTATCTTGTGACGATTTCAGGCCCCATAAGGCTATAGGGCAGCCATGTTGACATAGCCGGTACATAGGTCACGAGTATCAGGAAGATAAACAGCACCAGCACAAAGGGTGCGGCCGCACGCACCACCTGGATCAGGCTCATCCCCGTAATGCCGCTCGTGACGAACAGGTTGAGGCCGATCGGTGGAGTGATCATACCGATCTCCATATTCACCACCATGATGATGCCGAGATGCACCGGATCGACCCCAAGCTCCATTGCGATGGGAAACACGACCGGTGCAACGATCAGTAGCAGCCCGGAGGGCTCCATGAACTGACCGCCAAGAAGAAGAAGCAGGTTCACGGCAATGAGAAAGGTGAACCAGGTAAAGCCCGCGTCAACCATCAGGCCGGTTATCGCCTGGGGTATGCGCTCAGCCGTGAGGACATGGGCAAACAGCAATGCGTTGACGATGATGAACATAAGCATGACCGTGGTGCGCGCAGCCTCCACCGTCACCTTGCGGGTTTCCCCGTTGAAAAAGGCACGCAGAAAATTCCGCCCCATCAGGCTGAGATTGCGCCGCCAGATTGGCAGGCTGGCAGCGAGGAGCGCGGTGAGCCCCCTTCCGCCCGCTGTATTGCCGCGCCAAAGCACATAGACAACCATCGCCACCAGCGAAAGAACAAGCCCTGTCAGCGTACGTCCCTGCAGTGTCACCCCCTCCCAGTCCGCAGTCAGAAAGAAGGTCAGGATCATCCAGACAAAGAAGAAGGCGAGCGCGTAAACGGTCGCGGAGAAACCGATGCGCGCGTCAGGTCCGTCATCATCACGCACCCAGTGCTCGCCCTTCATCGGCCCCATGTCACGATAGACGAAAACAGCCACGACAAAGGAATACACGGCAGCGACGGCAGCCGCCTCGGTGGGCGTGAAGACACCGCCATAGATACCGCCAAGAATGATGACGATCAGAAACAGCCCCCAACCGGCCTCCTTCCCACCAGCGATAATCTCGTGGAAGCCCTTCCACTCCTCTGCCGGCAGGTTGCGCACGCGTGCCATCACATAAATGGCGACCATCAACATAAGTCCGGCGACCACTCCCGGCACCACCCCGGCCAGAAACATGCGCCCGACCGAAACATCGGTCGCCGCCGAGTAGACGACCATCACGATGGACGGCGGGATCAGAATGCCCAGCGTGCCGGCATTGGCGATGATGCCGGCAGCGAAGTCCTTGGAATAGCCCACCTGACGCATGCCCGCGATGGCGATGGTGCCAATCGCAACCACCGTGGCGGGCGACGAGCCCGAAAGCGCAGCAAACATCATGCAGGCGAGCACGGAGGCCATGGCAAGACCCCCGCGGAAATGCCCCACCGATGCAATGGCGAAACGGATGATGCGACGGGCCACGCCACCTGTCGACATGAACGCGGACGCAAGTACGAAAAACGGGATGGCGAGCAGGGTATAGTTCTGCGACGCGGTAAAGAGCTGCAACGCCACCGACGATATGGAATCGCTGGAAAAGAACGCGATGATGATGAGCGATGAGAGCCCCAGCGAAACCGCCACGGGCACGCCCATGAAGAGAAGGAACAGGACGAGGATGAAGAGAATGGCGGGTTCCATCGTCCTTACTCCTTCAATGCATCTTTGTTTTCAGCCACCAGGTCCTCCGCCTCATGGCCTGCAATGATCAGATCGCGTTCACCCCGCACAATGCCCGCCACGCCCTGCACGGCGCGGAAGGCGAGAAGCGCCAGTCCGACGGGCAGCATGAGATAAGCCACCCAGCGCTGCACGCGATCCTGCAGGGCCGAATGCCTCCTGCATCCAAAGGGGATAGCGCAGATCGTCGAGCCCGGTGCCCCGGTCGAACATGAATTTCCAGTATCCGATCGCGCCGGTCTGGCGCCAGTTTGTCGAAACATCGGCACCGACGAGCGCCAGCCAGCCAGCGTAAAGGAGAATGAAGGCATAGAGGAACACATAGACCGCACCGAAAATCGCCACACCCTTGAAGAGCCGCGAGGGCAGCTGTCGTATGAAAGCATCGACCCCCAGATGAATGCCGTGCTTCACGCCATAACTCATGCCGAACAGAATCATCCAGGCAAACAGGATCCGCGTAAACTCAAGCGCGCCACCCCAGCCGCTGTTGAAGCCATAACGCGCAACGACCTGCGTGAAGGAAACGAATGTGATTGCAGCCAAGAGAATGGCAAGAACATTCTCTTCAAACCGCCCCACGGCTTCGGGAAAACGCCGCTCCAGAAGAAACAGAACAGCCACGAGAACAACCAGCCCCATCGCGGGCCACAATAGCACCATTGGATTTTCTCCCGGAGAAGAAACCTGCCACAAGACCGCCCGCATTCAGCGGACGGCCCTGCTGGCACGACGAGGGGAGCCGCCGCGCCGGGATTAAAGTCGTGGTCAGGAACCGCTGGACGCAGCAGCCTCGATCAGTTCCTTGCCAATGTCATTCTCAAACTTGGCCCAGACCGGTTTCATGGTTTCAAGCCAGACCGCACGCTGTTCCGGTGTCAATTCCCGGATCGTGCCCTCGGCATCCAGGATGTTCTGCCGGCAATTGGCTTCCTTGTCGGCAACCGCAGCGTTTGCTTTCTCGGTCACATCCTTCACGATGGAAACGAACTGGTCCCGCACGGCTGGATCCAGCCCTTGCAGCCACTCGGTCGATGTCACGAGAAGATAGGCCAGAAGCTGGTGGTTGGTCTGACTGATACCATCCTGCACCTCAAAGAACTTCTGGGTGTAGATGTTGCACCAGCTGTTTTCCTGACCATCCACAACACCTGTCTGCAGTGCCCCGTAAACTTCCTTGAAGGCGAGTTTCTGAGCCGAAGCTCCCATGGCTTCGATCATGGCCACGGCCACGTCCGATGTCTGCACGCGAAATTTCAGCCCTTCGGCGTCTTTCGGCTCCAGAAGCGGCTTCCCGGCAGAAAACTGCTTGAGACCGGAAGACCAGAAACCCAGACCGGTATAGCCTTCATCTTCCATCACGGTCAGCAGACCCTGACCATCATCTGAAGAGGTGAACTTGTTCACCGCATCAAGCGTGGGAAACAGGAAAGGAAGATCAAACAAGCGGTATTTGAGCGTGTAGGCTTCGAACTTCGCGAGCGAGGGCGCCGCCAGCTGCACGTCACCCAGAAGGAGCGCCTCCATCACCTTGTCATCGTCATAGAGTGTCGAATTGGGAAAGACCTCCATGCATGCGGTGCCATTCATCTCGTCGTTCACACGTTCGGCAAGAAGCGTCGCCGCATCACCCTTCGGGTGTCCTTTTTCGGCAACCACATGGCTGAACTTGATGACCATTTCGCCATCGTCGCAATTGGCTTGCGCCTGACCTGCGAACATGACGAGAGATAGCGCCGAGACGGCGCCCATAAGAAGTCGCATGAGGTCTCCTCCACTCTGTTCTCGGTCCGCAGATCTCTGCAGACCAACGCCTGCGGCCTGTCACCGCTTTTTTCTTTTGCCACCGGGCAGGAGCAATCCTGCTGGCCGCGATCATTGCGATTGCATCCTGTGACACGGGAGGAGCGAAAGCAAGCAAGACGCGGACCTCGCCTGCCCATTGTACATTATGCTTTAGTCTGAATAGTCACGCTCATCGGCGATCACCTTGCCGTCGCGCGGCAGGCTTCCCGTCTCTGCGAGAGCTACCCGGCCTCCCACCTTGGTCAACTCGCGAAGGCTCGCCTCGATGGTGGCGAGATCGGGTGTGGTTCCTGAGAACGGCTCCACGTGAAGAACCATGGTGTCGCTCGCCCCCTCCCGGCTCACCACCAGCCGGGCACGCTCGATTTCCACATGCCGGCGGGTCAGCTCGGCAATCTGTCCGGGGTCGACAAACATGCCCTTCACCTTCGTGCGCTGGTCTGCGCGCCCCATCCAGCCCCGGATGCGCATGTTGGTTCGTCCGCAGGGGCTCGTGCCCGGCACAATGGCAGACAGATCACCCGTTCCCAGCCGCACCAATGGATAGGCCGGATTGAGCGAGGTTACCACCACCTCGCCCACCTCTCCGTCCGGCACCGGGTCATCGGTGCCTGGGCGGACAATCTCGACAATCAGGTTTTCATTCACCACCATTCCGGGCAGCGGTGCGCCATCCCGCCCAGTCGTTTCATAGGCGATCACGCCAAATTCCGCGCTCGCATAGCACTGCAGCACGGCCACCCCCCTTGCCCGGTACTCCTCGCGCATGGATGGGAAAAGCGCCCCACCCGAAACGAGGCCGATCCGAAACGACGACAGATCCCTGCCATCCCGCTCCGCCCGTTCGAACATGATTTTGAGGAAATCCGGGGTTCCAGCGTAAACATCGGGTCGAAAAGCCTCTGCCGCCTCCACCTGCAGATCCGTGTTGCCGGTCCCGGCCGGAAAAACGCTGCACCCAAGCGCCCGCGCCCCGCTATCGAGCACGAAACCACCTGGTGTCATGTGATAGGCGAATGCGTTGTGGACCCGCGCGCCAGGCCGCACGCCGGCTGCGAAGAAGGCACGTGCGGCCTGCCACGGATCAGCACCTGCCCCCTGTATTTCCCAAAGCGGCCCTGGCGACATGAAAACCCGGGCCCCCTCCAGTGCATCCGGGTCGACAAAACCGCCAAAGGGGGGATGCGCCTTCTGTTTTTCCAAAAGGTCCGCCTTGCGCAGAACAGGCAGTCGCGTAAGCGCACTCCGATCGACGATCTTCGATAAATCATGCCCCGAAAGCCAGGCCGCCAGCCCCTCGGCCCTGCCAACCGCATTGCTCAAAAAACCGGGAAGCGCCGAGAACAGATCCCGTTCGCGCTCCGCCGGGTCACGGATTTCCAGCGCGTCGAAATGCGGTGACATGGCTCCTCCCAAAGGGTTGTCACCATGTTATCGCAACAATCGCCCCCACCGGGCAAGGCCGACCAAGGTCATGATCCACGCGACCTCACCCTGAAACCCGATCAGGCCGTGCCGCCCGTCCGGTTGAGAACGAAATTCGTTCCATTGGCCAGCGTGCAATTCATCTGACTGCGCGATGCAAGCAGACATGTCGCTGCCGTCTGCCGCTGGCTTTTCAGGGAATAGAAGGACAGCTCGATCGTGCTCGAGTCACGGTGGGTGTATGAGCCTTCGGTCAGCACTTCACCGGTGTCGACCGAACGAGAGCTGAAGCGTCCGCCCTGCAATGTCGAAACAGCGACACCGTCATTGCCCATCCATTGGCCTTCAACGCCCGTCTGTGCCGCGACGCGCCCGCCACCACCGGACATGCCGGTCTGGCAGCCTGCCACCGCCAGTGCAGACATCAATGCCGCAAGCGTCAGTGTTTTGCTTTTCTTCATGGTCCTGGCCTCCTGTCGCACGCCGCGCCCGGCAGGCTGTGCGCCGTCTTGAGATCACACCCACCTCTCGGCAGAGCCGGGCAATGGGCATTTCAATTGCCCGATTTTACCGTTATTGCAAGCGCTGCGCGCACCTTCCCGCTCAGCGCACGAGGATGTTGCGGAACTGCCACGGGTCCTTTTCATCAATGTCTTCTGGAAAAAGCCCCGGCCGTCCTTCGAGCGGCGTCCAGTCCGTATAATATCCTTTCACAGGCCCCAGATAGGGCAGTTGCACCTCAAGGCAACGGCGATAATCGATCTCATCGGCCTCCACGATACCAGCTTCCGGATTCTCCAGAGCCCACACCATGCCGGCAAGCACCGCAGAGGTCACCTGCAGGCCGGTGGCGTTTTGATAGGGCGCGAGCTGCCGGGCCTCTTCAAGCGTCAGCTGGGAGCCAAACCAGTAAGCGTTCTTCTTGTGCCCGTAGAGCAGAACGCCGAGTTCATCCATACCGTCGACAAGCTCGTTCTCGTCGAGAACATGCTGTTGGGGCTGTGGCCTGCCCTCGGCGCCGAACATCTCGTGCAGCGAAAGCACGGCATCATTGCAGGGGTGGTAGGCATAATGACATGTGGGCCGGTAGACCACCTCGTCCTTCTTGTCCCGCACGGTGAAGAAATCGGCGATGGAGATCGATTCATTGTGGGTGACGAGATAGCCATATTGCGGCCCCGGCGTGGGGCACCAGCTGCGCACCCGCGTGTTTGCGCCGGGCTGCTCCAGAAAAATCGCGGCCTTGTTGCCCTTCTTCTGCTTGCGCGCGTTCTTCGGTTTCCATTTCTCATGGGTACCCCAGCCCAGTTCGGCTGGCTGCAGCCCCTCGGCGATGAACCCTTCCACAGACCATGTGTTCCAGAACACGTTCATCGGTTTGGGCGTTTTGGCACGCTGCGTATCGCGCTCGGCGATGTGAATTCCCTTCACGCCGCATTTCTTCATGAGCTTCGCCCAGCCGTCGCGGTCATTCACGCCCGGCTCCTTGAAGTCGATCCCCAGATCGGTGGCGAGATTGACCAGCCCCTGTTTCACGAACCACGACACCATGCCCGGATTTGCACCACAGGTGGAAACTGCAGTGGTGCCTCCGGGGTTCTTCGCTTTTTCCCGGCGCACGGTTTCGCGCAGCGCATAGTTTGTGCGCGAGGCATTGTCGGCCTTGTCATCGAAATAGAAGCCGAGCCACGGTTCAACCACCGTGTCGATGTAGAGCACACCGAGCTTGCGACACAGTTTCATCAGGTCGAGTGACGACGTGTCGACCGACAGGTTTACGCAGAAGCCCTGCCCCTCGCCCTCCGTCAGGAGCGGCTTGAGGAGTTCCTTGTAGTTTTCCCTGGTAACGTGCGCCTGCACAAAGCGGATGCCGCGCTCGTCCAGCAGCCTGCGATCCGCATCGTTGGGATCCACCACGACCATGCGCGACCTGTCGAAACTGAAATGGCGCTCGATCAGCGGCAGTGTACCGCGCCCGATAGAGCCGAAGCCGATCATCACGATCGGGCCGGTGATTTCACCATGAACGGGCCATTTCCTGTCAGCCATTGCGCGCCTCTCATAAACAGAACGGTTAAGCTTCCAAAACACAGAAGCCTGTCACAATAAAGCGCAAATGCCATTCTGGTTCATCAGGAGATGCTATTCCATCAGCCGATCGAGCCCCGGCGCGGTTCGCGAAACGGCACATTCGGTGATCTCTGCTTCAGCCACACCATTGATCACAAACGGATCCTGCGCCACACAGGCTTCCAGCTCCGAACGGTCGCCGCGGGCCAGTATGATGCCCCCTGTGCGCGGCACCTTGCGCCCTGAAGCGACAAACATGCCCTTTTCATAGTTCTCATCGAGCCACGCCATATGCCCTTCCATATGCGGCTCGACCTGCTCCACCGGCACCACATAGCGCAGCGAAACGATAAACATCACAAATCCCCCTTTTCGATCATCGCGAAGCGTGCCTTGAGAAGCGCTTCCTCATACTCGCCATCGGCTGTGGAATCGAACACGACCCCGCCGCCCACATTGTAAACCGCAGCGCCATCGTCAAAGAGCGAAACCGTGCGGATGGCCACGTTAAAGCGCATCGTGCCATCGGGTGCAGCCCAACCGATCGCCCCGCAATAGGCTTCGCGTGGCGCATCCTCCAGCGCATGCAGTATCTCCATCGCCCGGATTTTGGGCGCCCCCGTAATCGAACCACAGGGAAACAGTGCCGCAAGGATCTCGCGCAGCTCCGTTTGGGGTCTGAGCCTGGCGCGCACCCGGCTCACCATCTGGTGAACGGTGGGGTAGGTTTCCACATGGAAAAGCTCCGGCACCTCCAGGGTTCCCACCTCGCTGATACGGGAGATGTCGTTGCGCAGCAGATCAACGATCATGCGGTTCTCCGCCTGATTTTTTGGATCGTTTCTCAGAAACGCTTTTTGCGCCGCGTCCTCCTGCGGGGTCGCACCACGTGGAGCCGTTCCCTTCATCGGCAGGGTCTCGATCCATCCATCGCGCGAGATCTGAAAGAAAAGCTCCGGCGAACGGGATACGATCACCGGCCAGCCAAGATCCACCAGCGCTCCATATCGCACTGGCTGCCGCGCACCGAGCGCATCGAACAGCGCAGCCTTGTCCCCCCGCCATCGCGCTTCTATGGGAAATGTCAAATTCGCCTGATAGCAGTCGCCCGCGCGCAGATGTCCGTGAAGTTGCCTGAAACGACGCTCGTAGTCCGCACCACTCCATTTGGGTTTGGCATCGAAAAGCGCAGCGTCGGCGACAGCCGCCCTTCCAACCGGGCGATCTTCCGGCGGATCGAAAACGCCGAAACACCAGAGCGGACCACGACGCCCTTCAGGCAGAAGCGGTTTCAGTTTGGGTTCCAGAAGGTACCCGGCCTCGTAGGCCATATACCCGGCAAGCCAGAATCCGTCGCGCCGGGCCTTTTCGGCCCGGTCGAGCGCGACGTCAAACGTCTTGGCATCCCACGCGACCAGAAGATCATGCGGGCTGGAAAAATACAGTTCCCGCCCCACACTGTCGTCGCGGATCAGAACCTTGCCGCAATTGTCAGCGGGCATTTGCTTCGACAACCCGGCCTAGCCGTCGAGCGTTTCGAGCTCGTCTATCAGCCCTTCGATAACCGAAAGCCCCTTGCTCCAGAAATCCGGATCGCTGGCGTCAAGTCCAAAGGGTGCAAGCAGCTCCGCATGATATTTCGTGCCACCCGCCTCAAGCATGGCAAAATACTTTTCCTGAAACCCTTCCGGAGCCTGCTGATACACGGCAAAGAGCGAGTTCACCAGACAGTCGCCGAAGGCGTAGGCGTAGACATAGAATGGCGAGTGAATGAAGTGAGGAACGTAGGCCCAGAAGGTCTCATATCCCTCACGCAGCTTCACGGACGGTCCGAGGCATTCCTTTTGCGCCTCAAGCCACAGCTCACCGATCTGGTCCGAGGTCAGTTCACCGTCGCTGCGGCGTTTCGCATGCACCCTGCGCTCGAATTCATAAAATGCGATCTGGCGCACGACGGTGTTGAGCATGTCCTCCACCTTCTGTGCCAGCATGGCCTTGCGCTCGCGCTTTTCAGTCGTGCGATCAAGCAGGGAGCGGAACGTGAGCATCTCTCCAAACACGGAAGCCGTTTCGGCCAGTGTCAGTGGCGTCGGAGCCATCAGCGCTCCCTGTTTTCCAGCCAGAACCTGATGGATGCCATGGCCCATTTCATGCGCCAGCGTCATCACGTCTCGCGGCTTTCCCAGATAGTTTAGAAGCAGATAGGGATGCGCAGACGGCACTGTCGGGTGGGCAAATGCCCCGGGAGATTTGCCCGGACGCACCGGCGCGTCGATCCAGTTGAGATCAAAGAAGCGAGCAGCGATTTCCGCCATTCGCGGATCAAACGCCTGATAGGCGTCGAGCACCGTCTTTTTCGCTTCTTCCCAGCCGATCACCGCCTGTGGTGTCTCGGGCAGCGGGGCATTCCGATCCCAGTGGTTCAGCGCGTCCATGCCAAGCCATTTGGCCTTCATGGCGTAATACCGGTGTGAAAGCTTCGGATACGCCGTGCGCACCGCTTCTGCCAGCGCATCGACCACCGGACGCTCCACCCGATTTGCCAGATGGCGGGAGTCGGCAATATCTTCGAAACCACGCCAGCGGTCAGAGATTTCCTTGTCCTTGGCCAGCGTGTTGGTGATGAGAGTAAACGTTCGCAGATTCTTCGAAAACGTGTCTGCCAGCGCTTCAGCGGCCCTGCGGCGCTTGTTGCCGTCAACATCCTGCAACAGATTGAGTGTCTGCTCCAGGGCCAGTTCCTCTCCGTCCACGGCAAAGCGCAGGCTGGTCATCGTCTCATCGAAGAGCCTGTTCCAGGCACCACGTCCGGTTACCGACTTTTCATGGAAAAGCTGTTCGACACGGTCTTCAAGCTCATAGGGTTTGTCACGCCGGATATCGAGAACCCACGACCTGTAGTGCGCAAGCTTGGCATCGGCCTTGAGCGCAGCCTCGATCGCATCGTCGTCAATCTTGTTGAGTTCAAGCGTGAAGAAGATGAGATGCGCGCTCGCATCTGTCAGTTTTTCCTGCACATCCCCGTAAAGTTTTGCGTGCCGGGGATCCGATGTGTCGCCAGCGTAAAGAAGACCCGCAAAGGAGACGATGCGGCCCATGAGCTCTTCGATTGATTCATAGGCTTCAACGGCTTCGCCCAGCCGCCCCTGTGCTCCCCGGGCCGCTTCGTCCGCCAGCTTACCCTTCCACGCGGCCTCGAACCCTGCGGCTTCAGCCGCCGCACGATCCAGATCACGCTTGAGCTCGGGAGAGTCGATCGCGGGATAGAGGTCAGACAGATCCCATTCTGGCAGATTGCTAAGGTCCGAAACCGCCTTTTCCGCCACATTCGCGGCATCGGTGGCAGCAAGGTGCACGACCCTGCCTGTGTTCTTGGCCATATAATCCTCGTTCAACCGAATTCGGCTGTTTCTTCATGGGGCGAAAGGTTTCGTTCACCGGGATTCTTGAACCCTTGTTTAGAAGCCTATGCCATTTTGATCCAGCCCGTGCGAAGAAACCCCGCAAGATATCGTAACGCCATTGCATAAATGCGACATGTCCGAAGCCGTTCTCATAGTCGAAGATGACCCGGTTCAGCGCCGCCTGCTTCAGGCTGCGGTGGAAAGGCTTGGGCATATGCCGCTTCTTGCTGAGAACGGCCGGGAAGCGCTGCGCGTTCTGGAACAGGCGGAAGAGAAACCGCGTACGATCATCCTCGATCTCATCATGCCCGGCATGGGGGGATTGGAAGTGCTTGCCCGCCTGAGGGAAGTGGACAACCAGACACCGGTCATCGTGCAAACCTCCCGGGGCAGCATCGACACCGCTGTCGAAGCCATGCGCGCCGGCGCTTTCGACTTCGTGGTCAAGCCCGCAGCTCCAGCCCGTCTAAGCTCCGCCATCACGAATGCGCTCAGGGTCAGCGCGATGGAAACGCGCCAGCGCAAAACAGAAAAACCCACTGCAGGAGCATCATTCGATACGCTTCCCACGAACAACCCCGCAATGGCGCGGGTTCTGCAATTGGCACAAAAGGCAGCCGCCAGTGACATTCCAGTCCTGATCGAGGGTGAATCCGGCGTCGGCAAGGAGCTGATTGCCCGCGCAATCCAGAATGAAAGCACACGTCGCCGCAAACCATTTGTCACCGTGAATTGCGGTGCAATTCCCGACACGCTGGTTGAAAGCATCCTTTTCGGCCATGAGAAAGGGGCCTTCACGGGAGCCACGGAGAAACGCGCCGGCAAATTTATTGAAGCCGACACCGGAACCCTGTTTCTGGATGAGATCGGAGATCTGCCTCTGGATGTGCAGGTAAAGCTTTTGCGCGCGGTGCAGGAGGGAGAAGTCGACGCGGTCGGTGGCCGAGGCACCCGCAAGGTCGATATCCGGCTTGTCTCCGCCACCAACCAGAACCTTCTCGAACGCGTGAAGGAAGGGAAGTTTCGTGAAGACCTGTTTTATCGTCTGAACGTCTTTCCCATAATGATCCCACCCCTGCGCCAGCGAAAGGAAGATATACCGCTTCTGGTGCAGACCTTCATTGCCCGGTTTGCGGACAACGCCTCTTCCCCTGTGACGGGTATTTCACGCTCCGCTCTGGCACTGCTGGAAAACTACGACTGGCCGGGCAACATCCGGCAGTTGGAGAACGCGGTTTTCCGGGCCACTGTGCTCTGCGAAACGGCCGTGCTGAGTGTCGCCGACTTTCCGCAGATCCAGGCTCAGGTTGAGGGCATCGACCCCTATGAAGCGACCAGTGACACTGCCGTCACAGCCACGCAGAGTGAGGTTTCGTTTCAAGCAGAGCGCGAAGACCGGCAAATCGCGGCGAACCGACCGGGCAATATCACCGTGCTGGACAGCCTGGGCAACGTCCGTTCCCTTGAAGACATCGAGAGAGAGGTCATCCGCTTCGCTCTTGATCACCACAACGGACAGATGAGCGAAACCGCCCGTCGCCTCGGGATAGGACGTTCAACACTGTATCGCAAACTCAAGGAACTCGGGCTCGAAGCATCCGGCCGATCCGGCTGAAGAAACACTGATGCGCGACAGCCACAGTCATACTCTTAACCTCCCGTTTACCCTGCGGTTCGTTGTCGCGCTTTGCCACGATATCGCCACGCTCTTTGCGCATTTGTTATTTAATAAGATGGAATTAACCATTAAATCGAATAATCGTAAGGTGGGAAGCATAGTCCGGGCCGTGTGCTCGGGGGACAAAACACAAGCCTGTAAGGCCACGGATCTTGAGACAAAACGACGTTCACGTTCATGGATGGCGCCGCGCTCCGCTCGCAAGCGTGAGACTGATCGCCGGATTGATGCTCGCAGTTGGCGCACTCCTTGCCGTCGCGCCAGCCGCTCATGCTGAAACGCGAACACTGAAGCTCTACTTCATCCACACCAAGGAGCGCGCCGAGATCACCTACAAGCGCAACGGGCGCTATATCCAGAGTGGTCTCAAACAGGTCAACCGTTTCCTCCGTGACTGGCGGCAGAATGAGCCGACCAACATGGACCCGCAAGTGCTTGATCTCCTCTGGGAGGTTTATCGGGCCTCTGGTGCGCGCGATTATATCCACGTGGTCTCCGCCTACCGTTCCCCCAAGACGAATGCCATGTTGCGCAGCCGTTCGAAGGGTGTTGCCAAGAAGAGCCAGCACATGCTGGGCAAGGCGATCGATTTCTACATTCCCGGCGTAAAGCTATCCAAGCTTCGCAATGCCGCGCTCAAGTTCCAGTCCGGTGGTGTTGGCTATTATCCGCGCTCCGGCTCCCCTTTCATCCACATCGATGTTGGCGGCGTTCGCCACTGGCCCCGCATGAGCCGCAAGCAGCTTCTCGCCGTCTTCCCCAATGGCAACACGCTTCACGTGCCGACCGATGGCAAACCGCTTCCAGGCTACAAGCAGGCCCTGGCCTCTTATGAAGCGCGCAAGCGCAGAGGCAGCACCATTCAGGTTG
Organism: Nitratireductor sp. GISD-1A_MAKvit; assembly: GCF_040819555.1. Lineage (GTDB taxonomy): Bacteria > Pseudomonadota > Alphaproteobacteria > Rhizobiales > Rhizobiaceae > Nitratireductor. Next base: position 1,347,946 of record NZ_CP161920.1, on the reverse strand, counting down.
CGCGCGACAGTGGCAGCGAAAACACCCGCAAGGGCCGCGGCCTTCTCGCCGCCCTTTTCGGTGGCGGCGCAGACGAGGAAGAGGATAACGCCGAGACCACATCCACCGCCGTGGCCGCGCGTCAGCCGGCCGCCCGCGTTCCCACTCCCCCGGCGGCAGCCCCTGCACCACAGGCTGAAACACCGGGTACAATCCTTGCCGCACTGCCTCAGCGCAACGTGCCAACGCCCAGGTCCGCGCCCCGTCCTGACGTTCCGGTCGGTCAGCCGCTGCCCTTTGAGGTCAAGCCTGTAGAGGAAGCTCCCGTAATCGAGGCAGCCCCGCAGGACGAAACGGCAGCCCCAGTTCTCGTGGCGGCGAACATCCCAATCCCCACACGTCGTCCCGACTACACGCCCGAGGCCGTCTCCGACGAGGCGCTGGTTCAGCTCGCCTCGGCCCAGACAGACGCCCCTGAAGCGATTGCCGGAGTTCTGGCCGACGCTGAAGAGGAACGTCAGCCGATCACAACCGCTGCATATCTGCCGGTACCGTCAAACCGCCCGTCGCGGGCCGTCGCAGACGAGTTCACGCTCGCCGCGGTTCCCCAGCCTCGCCCCACCGCAGAACCGGTGGTCACCGCCGATCTGCAGGAGGCAGACACCAGCCAGACACGCGGCCAGCCAGTTTCAGCCTCGCCGCGCCAGGCCCTTCTCGCCCGCGCTGACGAGACAGCACCGACACAGCGTGAGCTCCGGACGCGCAGCACACGAAAATCAGCCAAGCCCGGCCCGGGCGATATCGACCGCTCTGCCCGGCCAGTCGTGGTAGCGGCCACCGAGCGCACCCCCTCCCGTGCACTCAGCCAGAATTCGATGCTGACGGAAGCGGCCAACCCAACCCAGCCACCCGCATTCGACAGCGAGTTCGTCCGTGCGCCCGAAGCCGTCTACACCACCGGCTTCCAGCAGAACATCACGGTTGCCGATGCAACGCGTTTCAGCGGGAAGGCGGTCAATTTCATCTCTATGGCCCGTTTCCGGACCAATTGACCGACAGCGGCAGCAAACAAAAAAGCGGGGCCCGGCCCCGCTTTTTATTTGCCCAGCGTTCAGGTCGTTTTCGCGTCAGGCTTTGAGCCCACTCGCCTCCTTCGCCAGCGCCTCGATCGCCGACCAGTCTCCGGCGTCGATTGCCTTGTCGGGCGCCACCCAGGAGCCTCCCACGCAGATCACGTTCGGCAGCGAAAGATAGTCGTTCACATTCTTCGGAGAGACACCACCGGTAGGGCAGAAACGGATCGAGGCCAAAGGCGACGACAGCGCTTTCAGGAACGAAGCGCCACCCGATTGCTCGGCGGGGAAGAATTTCAGGAGACTGTATCCCTCCTCGCGCGCCGCCATCACCTCGCTCGGCGTTGCTGCGCCTGGCAGAAACGGCACGTCCGACATGGAGGCCGCGTCGAGAAGCTCCTGCGTGATGCCGGGACTCACGATGAACCGCGCGCCCGCAGCCACAGCGTAGGAAAAATCCTTTGCGGTCAGAATGGTGCCAGCACCAACAATGGCCTCCGGCACCTCCTCGCAAACCAGGCGGATCGCATCAATGGCATCCGGCGTGCGCAGCGTGATTTCGATGGCCGGCAGCCCGCCATTGACCAATGCCCTGGCCAGCGGCACCGCATCCGCCAGCCGCTCGATCCTGAGAACGGGGATGACCGGCTGACCTTGCAGGATCCCCAGCAGGACATCATTCTTTTTCTGCATGGCAGCGTTCATGTGCACTCGTCTCCTCAAAACACGTCCGATCCTGGCAAAACCGCAAATTAAAACGGTTCAGCTCAACCATTTTGCGCTCCATGAACACGTTTCCCCTCAAACAGGCAAGCCACAAACGTCAAAAGCCTGCACGCAAACCCCGCCAGATGCGCAACCACAAGCTTCCCAGATACACGCGCAACATGCCAAACGGCATGGCCCGTTTGAGGGCATGGCAGGTCTCTGGCCCGGCCACACCATCAACCAGCAGACCGGCTTGTGCCTGAAAGCGCCTTAAAACCGCATCGGTTTGGCTGCCAAACACGCCATCAACGCTCACGGCGTAGCCGGCAGCGCGTAGCATCCGCTGCAGAGCCTCCACGGCCTCTCCGCGCATGCCTTCCCGCAGCACCGTTGTGGTATCGGAATGCACTGACCTCGCATTGGCATAGGTGCGATATGCACGTGCGAGCTTCTGTGCATACTGGTTTCGCCGATACGCCGGACCATTGTAGCCATGTGCAAATCGCGACCAGTCACGCGCGGTCAACGCCTGTTTCAATCCGGCTTTTTCGATATAGCGCAGCATGAGACGCACCTGGCCGGAAATGCCGGCTCTTGCCTCGGCCACAAGCGCTTCCACATCGGCAAAGCCAAGCCAGCTCCAGTGGGCCCCCATCACCTGCCCCACCCCCCAGGAAACCGATTCATAAGCAGCCTGTCGGTCGATGCCTGCGGCACGTTCGACCAGAGCCCATCGTTCCGCCTGATTCCGCGGATTGGCCACGCCCCCCGCCCTTCGCGAAGACAGGCCAGCAGCGCGCGCCCTCTTGAGTTTTGTTCCCGAAAGCCGGCGGTCGAAATAGTGGCCCTCGAACCGTATGATCGGCTCCAGCCTCCCCCGCACCAGAGCATGGGCCCTGCCTCCACTCTCCACCTGCGCCACCGCGAGAAGCAGCGCCGGATCAATCGCCACCGCTTTCGCCATCCTGGAGACTTCCTCGACCACTGATTTTGAAAACATTGATTTCTCCCATAAATGTTTTCATCAGTATCGCCCGACACAACCATGCGGGGATTAATATCTTAAGAAACAACCCTGGCAATCTGTTCATGTCTTGCTCTAGACAGCGTAAACGCGGCTTCTTCTTGCAAGCCGATCGCGAGAAGCGTAGGAGACCGCGCATGAATTCATCCTCGCCAGACCAGACGTTCCGCGTCGCCGCGCTCTATCGTTTCGCTGCTCTGCCAGATTGTGAGGCCCTGCGACCGAAGCTCGCTGCTTTTTGCGAGAAGAACGGTATTCGCGGCACGCTTCTTCTGGCCGCCGAGGGCATCAACGGCACCGTGGCCGGCAAGCCCGAAGCCATCAAAGCGCTGATCGCCCATCTGGAAACGATCCCTGCCCTCATGGGGATCGAGGTCAAATACAGCACTGCCTCCGAAATGCCCTTCCACCGCATGAAGGTGCGGCTGAAGAAGGAGATCGTCACCATGGGCGTGCCCGAGGTCGATCCCGTCAATCAGGTTGGCACCTATGTGGAGCCGGCCGACTGGAACACGCTGATAGCCGATCCCGACACGCTGGTCGTCGACACCCGCAACGCCTATGAGACCGCCATCGGCACGTTCTCGCGTGCGGTGGACCCGGAAACGGAAACCTTCCGCGACTTTCCCGCCTGGGCCGAACGCAACCTCAACCGCCTCAAGGGCCGCAAGGTCGCCATGTTCTGCACCGGCGGCATTCGCTGTGAGAAAGCCACATCCTACATGAAGCTGATCGGCGTCGATGACGTCTATCACCTCAAGGGCGGCATTCTGAAATATCTGGAAGAGGTTCCGCCCGAAGAGAGCCTGTGGGAGGGGGAGTGCTTCGTGTTCGACGAGCGTGTCTCGGTCCGCCACGGTCTGGAAGAGGGCGACGCCACGCTTTGTCGCGCCTGCCGGCATCCGCTGACGCCGGAGGAGCGTGCCTCTCCACTGTTTCAGGAAGGCATTTCCTGCCCTCATTGCGCCGAAACCCGCACCGAGGCAGACCGCGCCCGCTATGCCGAGCGCCAGCGTCAGGTGGAACTGGCCAAGAAGCGCGGCCAGAGCTTCCCAATCAGCACGCCGTCAGAAAAGCCCTGACCAACACGGATACTCTGGGTTCAAGCTGCCGCAGCTAGATCCTCGAGGATCGCGTCCGCATGGCTCCACAGAATGGCGCTACCCTCGCCTTCGAGCCGGCGCAGCGTGCTGTTGACGAAACGGCCATGCAGAGTCGCGCCGAAGTCCGGCGAGTGCACCGGGCTCGTATCGGCAAGGCCGAACCACAACGCCACCGGACAGGCAATCTCCTCGACCCGGAACGGCCAGGGCTCCATGGCAAGCCGCGTGTCACGGGCATATCCCGCAGCCCCCTGCCGAAACCCGTCGGCCAGCGCTGCACGATAGAGCGGCGCAAACGTCTCGTCTGCATAATAGGCGCGGTCCTGCGGCCCGCTCATCGTCTCGATCATCTGCCACAGCCAGTCGGCGGTCGCGAAGGCTGCAATGTCCGCCTCCAGACGCGCCGGATCGTCCTTTGCAAGCTGCACCATATCGGCAACAGGCTCTGGCAATTGCGCAAAAACCGCCGGCGCAGAAAGCTCATCCTGGCCTGAAACCAGCGCCACGGCCTTCACCACCCCGGCATCCGCCAGCGCCAGCGCAAAAGGCGCGCCCTGCGAAAAGCCCATGGCCAGCGCACTATCTCCACCGAGATACGCCAGCAACGCCGCCACATCCGCGCTCCAGCGCTGAAAGCTTTTGTCCGGGTCCGCGTCAGACGCGCCAAGCCCCGCCCGGTCCACCGCAACAATGCGCAGGCCAAGCCGCTCTGCCGCCGCGCCGCCAAACGGGATCGCGCCTGCCATGCCGGCGCCGGAGCAAAAAATCACGACGCGGCCTGCGGGCGCACCCCATTCATGCCAGCCGAGGCTGCGTCCATCGGGAAGGGTCAGGGTGTGGGAAACGACGTCGGTCACGTGAATGCCTTGCTTTTCAAAATCGGGCTGGAGCCAGTGCCACCGGATGCGCGGAATGTCAAAGCACCATCACACAGACTGACGCAATGCCGCGCCCACACCGGCGCGCGCAAAGCGCTTCAGCGCCGCCTCGTCTGCGCCCGCCCGCGCCTGAACGGCTATGCCGATCAGAAGCGACACCATCAAATGCGCAAGTCCCGCCGTTTCGCCTTCAGGTGCTTCCCGCGCAATCCGCGCCGTAAGCTGCGCTTCGATCCCGCTGATCGTGTCCGCCAGAATGGCGGCGATCTCCTCATCAGCCGGCGCTTCCGCCGTCGCCGTGCAGAAAACGAGACAGCCCGGCGCCGCCCCTTCGCGGTAAAACCCGATCACCGCATCGAAGAAGCGCGTCAGCGCATCCGCAAGCGCCCCTTCACTCTCCAGCGCGGGCGAAACCGCCTCCTTCATGCGTCGGCGATAGTCTTCAAGCGCAGCCAGATACATGGCCTTCTTGTTGCCGAATGCGGCGAAAAGGCTCGGCCGGTTCATGCCCGCCTCGCGCGCGATCTCGTCCAGCGAGGCCGCCGCATAGCCACGCAGGCGAAAGGTTTCCGCAATGGCTATCAGCGCCGCTTCGCGGTCATAGGCCGGTGGACGTCCACGGCGTGAAATCATTTTGTACCATCTTGCATAAAAATCATCTTCGTGCATTTTTATGCGAAACAGTACAAATATCAAGGCACGTCACAATGACCGAACGGATAAGACACCGAAAAGCCCCCATGGGCACACTCGAATGGGGCCAAGGAACCGCCGGAGAGCTGAAGCGAAGCGAGAAGATCCGCCTCGTCGGCAACCTTGCCTTTGTGCAGGTGCGCGCGGCGATCGACGCTCTCCGCCACCGCCTTGGCCTGCTCTCGCCCGCGCCGCTGGAGCTCGATGCGCTACTGCCGGGAAAGACCGCCCTGGTCGAGGATGCACTTCAACTGGCCAGCGAAACCCATGACGATGCGCTGCTGTTTCACAGTTGGCGCACCTATCTTTTTGGCGTGCTCATCGCGTCGCATGAGCGACTGACCTACGATCCATCGCTTTTCTTCGCCGCCGCCATCCTGCACGACATCGGCCTGACCGACGGTCACGAACCCCATCTGTGTTCGCGCTGTTTCGCGCTCAGTGGTGGTGAAAGGGTCCGCGACCATCTTCATGCCAGGGGGCATGGGCCGGTTGCGCAGAAAGTCGGCGACGCCATCGCGCTTCATCTCAATGGATGGGTGTCCGCCCGCGCTCATGGGGCCGAGGCGCATCTCGTCTCACGCGGTGCGGTCTGCGACCTGTTCGGTGCAGGCCGCAGGCGCATCGCGCCCGCAAACCTTGCAGAGGTTCTTCAGCGATTTCCCCGAGACGGCGTGATCGAGGCCCTGCAATTCGAGACGGCGGACCACAAAAAAGGCACGCGCCCCGCCGTCATGACCGGCCTTTCGGGCGGCAAGGCTCCGGCCGAACCGTTCGGCTGAACACCTGAATTGCTGCGCCAGCGTGCAAGTGTCATTGCAATGCCATGAATGCGTTCCTACCTTTTCGCCAGTCAAAGAGCGCAAAAGGCGCGAAACGAGGAGATGCGGATGTTCGATCCAAAGAAGCTGCTGAACGATCTATTGGGCTCGCAAGTACCCGGAACGCAGGGAACCGTGCGTGACAAGGCGGGTCAGGCCGTTCAGCTTGCCAAGGACAATCCGCTTGCAACCGGCGCCATCGCCGCCGTTCTGCTCGGCACCAGCACGGGCCGCTCCGTCACCGGCAGCGCGCTCAAGCTCGGCGGCATCGCCGCCGTGGCCGGCCTCGCCTACAAGGCTTATCAGAACTACCAGTCGGGCAAGGAGCCCGCTGCGGCCGCAAAGGAAGGCGAGCTTCTTCCTCCGCCGGAGGACACGAGCTTCAACCCGGCGCAGGCTCCGCAGGGCGAAGGCGAGTTCGCGCTTGCGCTCGTGCGGGCCATGATCGCCGCGGCCCGCGCCGATGGCCATATCGATGAAGCCGAACGCGGCAAGATTGCTGACAAGCTCAAACTGGCGGGCATAGACGGCGAAGCGGAAGCCTTTCTCTTGCGCGAGCTGGAGCGCCCCGTCGATCTCGATGCGCTGGTCGAGGCCGCACAGACCGACGCTCAGAAAATCGAGCTCTACACGGCGTCGCGCCTCACCATCGAGCCGAAGACCCGCGCCGAGCGCGGCTATCTCGACATGCTTGCCGGTCGCCTGCGCCTGCCCGACCCGCTTGTCGACCACATCGAGGCAACCGTCTCTGAAGCGACCGCCTGACCGCTCCACAACGTCGAGCCCCCTTCTCCCCGCAAACGGGGAGAAGGTGAGGATCAGGGGCATGCGCCTGCTTTCCCGAAATACCCCACGTCACCAAGCTGATCGTCATCCCATCCTCCCTTGACCCCACGGCCACCCCCCTCCTAATATCCGGTTCGGGCAGCGCGTGATGGCTGCCTCTGTCCCAAGGTTCGGGCGGCATCCGGGGCGCGGATGTCCAGACCTGACCACCATGCATTCCCGTTGACCGGCGCGCGACATCCGTCCGCGCCAATGATTTATGGTGGTTCCATGTTAAAACGTGCTTTTGTTAGCCTCGCCCTTGTCACGTCTCTTTCCACCGCAGCCGTCGCCGAAAAGCTCACCGTCTTCGCCGCCGCCAGCATGAAGGACGCCATCGAGCGCGCCGCAGGCGAATATCAGGCGGCTGGCGGCGACGAAGTGGTCGTCTCCTTTGCCTCCAGCTCCGTTCTCGCCCGCCAGATCGAGGCCGGCGCACCTGCGGATGTCTACATCTCCGCAAACACCGACTGGATGGCCTATCTGGTCGAGCGCGATCTGGTCCGCACCGAAAGCGAGACCATCATCGCCGGCAACAATCTCGTCATCGCCGCCGCCGAAGGCACGGAGCCGATGGAAAGCCCTGACACCCTGCTCAATGAACGCTTCGCCATGGGTGATCCCAGCCATGTGCCCGCCGGCAAATATGCCCGCACCGCGCTCGAAAAGCTCGATCTCTGGAAAGACGTCGAGAAGAACGCCGTGTTCGGTGAAAACGTCCGCGTGGCGCTGGAACTTGCCAGCCGTGGCGAGGTGAAAGCCGCCATCGTCTACGGATCGGACCAGAAGGCCGCCGGCGATCTGGTGCGCGCCTATGTCTTCCCGGCAAAAAGCCACGCGCCGATCCTCTACCCGGCCGCCGCCACGAAGGACGGAGCCGAAAGCGCAGAAGCCTTCCTCGCCTTCCTGAAAAGCGAGGCCGGCCGCACGATCTTCACCGATCTCGGTTTTTCCGAAGCTACGGAATAGACTTCCGACATGGGCGAGACCGAACTTTCGATCATACTCCTGTCCGCGAGGGTGGCGTTCATCGCCATCCTCTGCGCGCTCGTTCCGGCCTTTGCGGTGGCCTGGCTTCTGGCCCGCAAGGAGTTTCCCGGCAAGGGCATCGTTCAGGCGCTGGTCACCCTGCCGCTCGTGCTGCCACCGGTCGTCACCGGCTACGGCCTGTTGATCCTGTTCGGCTCCAAAGGGCCGCTTGGCCAGCTCTTTGAAAACCTCTTCGGCATCAGCTTCGCCTTCCGCTGGACTGGTGCAGCACTCGCCGCCGGCGTCATGGCGTTTCCGCTCCTCGTGCGGCCCATCCGCCTGTCGCTTGAAGCCATGGACCGGGGCTTTGGCGAGGCCGCGCGCACGCTCGGCGCATCGCGTCTCACCGTATTCTTCACCGTCACCCTGCCGCTCGCCCTTCCCGGCGTCATTGCCGGCGCCGTGCTGGGCTTCGCCAAAGCGCTTGGCGAATTCGGGGCGACGATCACCTTCGTCTCAAACATTCCCGGCGAAACGCAGACCCTGTCGCTCGCCATCTATGCGCTGCTGCAATCGCCATCGGGCGATGCCGCCGCCCTCCGCCTGATCGCAATCGCTGTCGCGCTGGCGCTCGCCGCCATCGTCGCGTCCGAATATCTCGCTCGCAGGCTCACCGCCGGAGGACGCGCATGACCGCCCTATACGTCGATATAAAGGGCCGCGCCGGCAGTTTTGAAATCGAAACCGCCTTTCAGGCCGGCGCAGGCGTCACGGCGCTCTTCGGGCCTTCCGGCGCAGGCAAATCGACCCTGCTCAAGATGATAGCCGGCACGGCCCGCCCGCAGTCGGGGCGCATTGTGGCTGGCGGGCGCACGCTGTTCGATTCGGCCACGGGCACGAACCTCCCGCCGGAAAAACGTGGTATCGGCTTCATCTTTCAGGATGCGCGCCTCTTCCCGCACCTGTCGGTGCGCAGAAACTTGACCTATGCCCGCTGGGCAGGCCGCCGTCCGGCATCCCGCGCCTTCGATGAAGTGGTGGCCCTCCTTGGCCTTGAAGACCGTCTCGACGCTGCACCCGCCACGCTTTCAGGCGGTGAGCGCCAGCGCGTCGCCATCGGCCGGGCGCTGCTTGCCGCCCCTGCTCTGCTTCTCATGGATGAGCCGCTGTCCTCTCTCGACAAGGCGCGGCGCAACGAGATCCTGCCCTATCTGGAAACGATCCGCACCGAGGCCGGCATACCCATCCTCTATGTGAGCCACGAAACCTCCGAGGTCGCGCGTCTGGCCGACACGGTCGTGCTGATCGAAAACGGACGCGTTTCCGACAGCGGCCCCGCCGCCGCCATCCTTGCCCGCCTTGGCCTTGCCGCCGGCAGCGATCCCGACGAGGCGGGCGTCATCCTCGAAGGCCACATCATGGATGTCGACTCCGCCTATCACACCGCTGTCATCGCGCTTGGTGACGACCGCATCGAACTGACCGGAAACGGCTTCGCGCCCGGCATGACCGTGCGGCTGCGCGTGCGGGCGGGCGAGGTCGCCATCGCCAATGCGCCCCATGACGGGCTGTCGATCCGCAACCAGCTTCCCGCAATGGTCGAGGAAATCCGCCACGACGGTGCCTTTGCCATGGTGGCGCTGGCCCTCGGCAGGCAGAGACTGCTCGCACGCATCACCGCAAAGTCGGCAGATCAACTCTCGCTCCAACCCGGCGCGCGCGTCTACGCGTTGCTCAAGGCCGTGTCTGTCGAGATGGCGAGACTTGGTCCACTCCCCACCTGAGCGGTCTCCCCCCCTTCACCCGCGCAACTTTCTCTTGCATCCCATTCGGCCCGATGAAAACATGCCAACCGGGATCCTTTAACAGGGCGTCATAATGCGGCGGTAGAGACCGCAAAGAGCCATTCGGGAGAAGTCACCATGAACAGATCGATCTTCAGAAAACGCCTCGCCATTGCATCGCTCACCGCATCGGCACTGACGCTGAGCGCCGGCGCGGCCTTTGCCGATTACACGCTCAACATTCTCCACATGAACGACTGGCACAGTCGCATCGAGCCGATCAACAAATACGATTCCACCTGCTCACCGGAAGACGATGCCGAGGGCAAGTGCTTCGGCGGCGCTGCCCGCCTCGTCACGGCCGTCGCCGAGTCCCGCAAGGCGCTTGAAGGCGAAAACGTCCTGTTTCTCAATGCCGGCGACAATTTTCAGGGCTCGCTGTTCTACACCACCTACAAGGGTGCGGCCGAAGCCGAGTTCCTCAACCTGATGAAAACCGACGCCATGGTGGTCGGTAACCACGAATTCGACGATGGCGAGGACGGTCTGGCCACCTTCCTCGACAAGGCCGAATTCCCCGTGCTTGGCTCCAACGTCAAGGCAAAGGAAGCCTCCGCGTTGGGTGACCGGGTGAAGGAGTATCTGCTGCTCGATGTGGGCGGCGAGAAGATCGCCATCGTCGGTGCTGTTGCCAACGATACCGCCGAGCTTTCCTCGCCTGGCGAAAACGTCTCGATCATTGAAGATGTGGCGGGCATCACCGCAGCCGTCGAGGCGGCCACCGCCGAAGGCGCGAACAAGGTCATCGCGCTCACCCATGTGGGCTACCCGCGCGACCTCGAGGCCATTGCGAAGATCCCCGGCGTAGACGTGGTCGTCGGTGGCCACTCAAACACGCTCCTGTCCAACACGATCGAAGGTGCCGAAGGCCCCTACCCGACCATGGTCGACAATCCCGACGGCCATCAGGTACCCGTGGTACAGGCCGCGTCCTATTCCAAATATCTCGGCGAACTGAAGCTCACCTTCAACGATGACGGCGTCGTCACCGCCGCCACTGGCGACGTCAAGCTGATCGACGCTTCCGTTGCCAAGGACGAGGCGGTCGTCGCCCGCGTCAAGGAACTGGCCGGCCCCATCGAGGAACTGAAAAACAAGATCGTGGCTGAAACGTCAGCCGCAGTCGACGGCAGCCGCGAAACCTGCCGCGCCGGCGAATGCGAGATGGGCAATCTCGTGACCGATGCCATGGTCGCGCGCGCAAGCGATCAGGGTGTCCAGTTCGCCATCACCAATGGCGGCGGCCCTGCGCGCCTCCATCGACGCGGGCGAAGTCACCATGGGTGAAGTGCTCGGTGTCCTGCCATTCCAGAACACGCTTGCCACCTTCCAGTTAAAAGGAGCAGACGTCGTCGCTTCGCTGGAAAGCGGCGTCAGCCAGATCGAGGAAGGTGCCGGCCGTTTCCCTCAGGTGTCCGGCCTGCGTTACAGCTTCGATCCGTCCGTCGCGCCCGGTGAAGGCCGCATCAAGTCCGTCGAGGTAAAGGACGGCGACGGCTGGAAAGCGATTGACCCGGATGCGACCTATACAGTTGCCTCCAACAATTTCATGCGCAATGGCGGCGATGGCTACCGGCTCTTCGCAGAGAACGCCGAAAACGCCTATGATTACGGCCCGGGGCTTGAACAGGTTCTTGCCGATTATCTGGCCGAAAACAGCCCCTATACGCCAGCCATTGACGGCCGCATCACGAAAATCGATGCGAACGTTGCAGGAGCGGAGACCGAGGCCACAACCCCTGACCTGCCAGAGATGTCGAAAACGATTGTCAGCGAGGCACCAAAAGCGGTTGAAGAGACCGTTGAAAAGGCAGGCGAAGCAGTCGAGAGCATGACTGAAGGCGCGAAGGAAGTGGCGGAAGAGGCTGTTGAAGAAGCCGGCGAAGCCATGGAGAAGATGACCGAAACCGCCGACAATACCGCGAAAGAGGCCGGCGAAGCCATGGAAGGCGAGAAGAAAACCCACACCGTTGCACGCGGTGACACGCTTTGGGAGATCGCCCGCACACATTATGGCGACCCGGCGAAATGGCAGGCCATCGCGAAAGCCAACCCGCAGATCAATCCCAACCGGATCGACGTCGGCATGGAACTTAACCTGCCACCGGCAAACTGAGCGGTCGCTTCCAGAGCTTCCCGGAGCCTCGCCACCCGGCGGGGCTCTTTTTTTCGCCCCTGCGGCCACACGCTCCATTGAAAAGCGGCCCGGCTTCGCTAGCTTCCCCTGCATGATCGGAGCCAAAGCATGAATCTCCCCACCAAAATCGACCCCAAGGCGGCGAAGGCCATCGGCCCGCTGCCCGCAGAGCACCCACCTGTCCGCGTTGGCAAGGTAGGCGTTCTACTTGTGAACCTCGGCACGCCAGACGGAACCGACTACGCGCCGATGCGGCGATATCTGAAGGAATTCCTGTCAGATCCTCGCGTTATCGAGTGGCCGAAAGCGATCTGGTATCCAATCCTCCACGGGATCGTTCTCAACACGCGCCCAAAGAAGTCCGGCGCAGCTTACGCGGAAATCTGGAACAACGACCGCAATGAATCGCCACTGCGCACCTTTACCCGCTCCCAGGGCGAAAAACTTGCCGAGGCGCTGTCCGGGCACGAGCATGTGATTGTCGACTGGGCCATGCGCTATGGCCAGCCCTCCATCGAAACGGTGACCAAAAGCCTGATGGAACGCGGCTGCGACCGGATCGTCATGTTCCCGCTCTACCCGCAATATTCCGCCACCACCACGGCGACGGTGAATGACAAGTTCTTCGAAGCGCTCATGAAGATGCGTTTCCAGCCGGCCATCCGCACCGTGCCCTCCTATCAGGATGAGCCCGTCTATATCGAGGCGCTGGCCCGCTCCATTGAAAAACACCTTGAAAGCGTCGATTTCGAGCCGGAAGTTGTCATCGCCTCCTATCATGGCATCCCCCAAAGCTACTTCAGGCGTGGCGATCCCTATCACTGCCACTGCCAGAAAACGACACGCCTCCTGCGCGAGCGCCTCGGCTGGGACGAGAAGAAACTCATGACCTGCTTTCAGTCTCGCTTCGGACCGGAGGAATGGCTCCAGCCCTACACCGACAAGACCGTCGAAAAGCTCGCAAAGGAAGGCGTCCAATCCATCGCCGTGTTCAATCCGGGCTTCGTGTCCGACTGTCTGGAAACGCTTGAAGAGATCGCGGGAGAAGCCGGAGAGATCTTTCATGAGGCCGGCGGCAGGAATTTCACCCACATTCCCTGTCTCAACGATACCGAAGAAGGCATGGCGGTCATCGAGACAATGGTGCGCCGCGAGCTTGCCGGCTGGGTGTAAACCCAACCTTGCCATCCACGCGTCACATTCTCTGCGATACATGAGCCGCAGCGTCCGTAAACGGAGCCTGCCTGCAATTAATGTCTTCACAATGTGAGGCACAACCCTACAGTGCGTCTCGCGATTCAATGCAAGCCCCTCCGGGGCTGTTTCAGGAGCCGATAATGCCCTTCTCCGGTTTTGACATTCTCATCCCAGCCCTGGTCGTCCTCGTTGTCCTGCTGCTTTTTGCAGGCATCAAGACGGTTCCTCAGGGTTTCAACTACACGGTGGAGCGCTTTGGTCGCTATACGAAGACGCTGACTCCCGGGCTCAATCTCATCGTCCCCTTCATCGACCGCGTTGGCGCGAAGATGAACATGATGGAGCAGGTGCTCGACGTCCCGACACAGGAAGTCATCACCCGCGACAATGCCATCGTCGCGGTAGATGGTGTCGCTTTCTATCAGGTGCTTACCGCCGCTGAGGCCGCCTATCAGGTTTCGGGACTTGAGAATGCGATCCTCAATCTGACCATGACAAACATTCGCTCCGTCATGGGCTCCATGGACCTCGATGAACTCCTGTCCAACCGCGATGCGATCAACGAGAAGCTTCTGCGCATCGTCGATGACGCAGCCAGCCCATGGGGCATCAAGATGACGCGTGTCGAGATCAAGGACATCAACCCGCCAGCCAACCTTGTGGAATCGATGGCGCGCCAGATGATGGCCGAGCGCAACAAGCGCGCGCAGATCCTTGAGGCCGAGGGCCTGAAGCAGGCAGAAATTCTGGAAGCCGAAGGGCGCAAGGAAGCCGCCTTCCGCGACGCAGAAGCGCGCGAGCGCGCTGCCGAAGCGGAAGCCCGCGCCACCCAGGTCGTCTCAGAAGCCATCGCCGCTGGCGACGTTCAGGCCGTGAACTATTTCGTCGCGCAAAAATACACCGAAGCGCTGGCCACCATCGGCTCCTCCAACAACAACAAGATTGTCCTCATGCCATTCGAGGCGTCCTCGCTCATCGGCTCTCTCGGCGGCATTGGCTCGATCGCGCGCGAACTCTTCAATGAAGGCGGAGCGCCACAGGCTTCTTCGAAACGGGTTTCATCGGCTCGCCCGCCCCGCACCGGGTCGTCGCAGGAGTAGCATCATGATCGAGCATGTCGTCGCGGAACTCGGTCCCTGGAACTGGATGCTGCTCGGCTTTGTGCTGCTTGCAGCCGAAATCCTCGTGCCCGGCGTCTTTCTCCTCTGGATCGGGATTGCCGCAATCCTGACCGGCGCGCTTTCACTGCAGTTATGGGACCTTGCGGCATGGAGCTGGCAGGTTCAGGTCCTGGTGTTTCTGGCGCTGTCTCTGATCTCGGCCTATGCGGGAAAGCGCCTCATGGACGCCCGCCGCGACGAAGAGACAGACCAGCCGCTTCTTAATCGGCGTACCGAACAGCTCATCGGACGAACCGCGACGCTCGAAGAAGCAATCGAAAACGGTTTCGGCCGCATCCGCCTTGACGATACATTGTGGCGTGTCGCCGGCCCCGAACTACCGGCAGGAACCCGGGTCAGGGTCGTGTCGGTCGACACTGGCACCCTGCGTGTCGAGGCGATCTGACAAACTGGCCAGCCTGACAGATCAGGCCGGCCCGCATCAGCAGTCGGCTTGCATTCAGGCAGCACCGATCCGTAGCAGGTCGTGGAGGTGCACGACGCCGCAGGGTTTACCGTCTTCGACCACCATCAATGTGGTGATGGCCGACGAATTCACGATCTGCAAGGCGCTTTCCGCCAGCGTATCCGGCCCGATCGTTTTGGGATCGCGGGTCATTACCTGATCCACCGTCATGGAAAGCAGCTCGCTATCGATGTGGCGGCGCAAGTCACCATCGGTGATGATCCCGGTCAACGCACCGTCCGCGTCGGTAATCCCGACACAGCCGAACCCCTTCTGGGTCATTTCCAGGATGGCTTCGCGCATCAGAGCGCCACTTCTGGCAAGCGGCAGTTCGCTTCCCGAATGCATGATCTGGCGCACCTGGGTCAGCTTGGCACCAAGCTGACCGCCGGGATGGAAGGTGCGGAAATGATCAGCCGTGAAGCCACGCGCTTCAAGCAAGGCCACGGCCAGAGCATCGCCGATGACCAGTTGCAGAACCGTCGATGTGGTGGGCGCGAGCCCATGTGGGCAGGCTTCGGGCGCACGCGGCAATCCGAGAACGACCGTCGCTTCCTTCGCAAGAGCTGAAGAGGCCCCCGCAGTGATGGCGATCAGCGGTATGGCAAAGCGCCGCGCATAGGCAACAATGCCGTGCAATTCGGAGGTTTCGCCAGACCATGACATGGCCAGAATCACGTCGTCATTGCCGATCATCCCGAGATCGCCGTGATTGGCTTCTGCCGGATGCACGAAGAACGCCGGCGTCCCCGTGGATGCAAGCGTTGCTGCGATCTTGGAGCCGATATGGCCGCTCTTTCCGACACCTGTCACGATCAGTCGGCCCCTGATCCCGGAGATGATGCGCACGGCCTCCGCGAAAGGTTCGGCAAGGCCATTGTCGAGGGCTTCTGCCAGTTCCTTGAGGCCGGCACGTTCCGTCTCGAGTGTGCGAACGGCAGAAGCAACTACGCTTTTGCGGTCGATGTTCATGGAAGTATCCTTCAGCATGGCACTGCCATTACCGCCTCGGCCACCGACTGTCCATCGAGTTTGTCCAGACTACGGTGTGCATACACGAAGATCGACACCGAACCGGTGTTCAACCTTCCGTTAACCATAGAGCTTTACGTTTCACTAAGTTTGTCAATGGCGCGTCTCGGTAGTCTGGAATCGTATGCCTCGTCCCGGTATCATAGTCGGTGGTCAAGTCCGTTACTGGCGCGGGTCTGCCGCACTGGGTCTGTGTCTTTCCCTTTTGGTCTGCGGGGCTGCATCTGCTCAGGACACGCTTGGATTGCGGGGCCTGGTCTCTGAAGAGGACATCACGGGCTCGGTGGAACGCGAGAGCGGCGCTGACGACACCGCAGTAGCAGTAGCAGAAGCGGAAGCAGGACTGCCGGTTCCACGCTATGAACCCGTGACGCAGAGAGGCAGCGAAACGGACCAGGCGGAAAGCAGCGGAGCTTCGCGCGCCTCTTCCCGTTCTCCGTCCACCGCTGTTGCGCGCGAACGTGCCCGCGAAATGCGGAATAGCCCGTCCTCGCCTGATGAGCCCGGTGCGTCAGATGGGCTGACGACAGGTGGAATCCAAGAGGAAGAGCCTGGAGACCTTTTCGACCGGTCAGAACGCGCAGCGGCGCTCAACCCGCGCACCGGCGCGGTGGAAGGTGATTTCCAGACATCCGATGAAAAAACCCACGCTCCTGTCGGCCTGCGGTTTGGCACGTTCATCGTATCACCCACGCTGGAACAGGGCATGACATGGACCTCCAACGCCAGTTCCAGTGCCGGCGGCGGCGAAGCAATGATCTCTGAATCCACGCTCCGGCTGAACGCGACCTCCGACTGGGCCCGGCACGCCGCAACGCTGGAAGCATACGGCACCTGGCGCAAATCGGTTTCGGGCGAGGAGACGGATGATCTTGAAGGTGGCGTCGATGGGGCCTTGCGCCTGGACCTGTCCGATGACTATACGGCACTCGCGAGCCTTGGCTATTCGATAAGCCCCGAGGCCGCCTCATCTCCCGTTATCATCGCTAATGTCGCAGACCGCCCAGTGCGCCATGCCATTGATGGCAGCCTCGGGCTGTCAAAGGATCTGGGCAGGCTACGCCTGAGTGCAACAGGCTCTGTCTCACGCCAACACTATGGCGACGCAACACTTGTGAATGGCAGCACCCTTTCCCAGGAGGAGCGCAACTCCACCCTTGCGACCCTGCGTCTGCGTACCGGTTACGCAATTTCGCCAGCGCTCACGCCTTTCATAGAAGGCGAAATTGGCCGGCGCTTCTACGACGAGAAGCAGGACAGCGCAGGCTATGAGCGCTCTGCCAACCGCCTTGCTGCACGTGCTGGCCTGATGGTGGACATCGAAGAGAAACTTTCGGGTGAGGTCTCCGTTGGCTGGATCGCCGAAGACATCGACGACGACCTGCTCGACGCCGTTTCCGGGCTTGCTCTCGCAGCCTCGCTCAACTGGTCACCACAACGTGGCACAAATGTGCGCCTCGACGGTTCAACCAGCATCGAGGGCACAACAGATGCGGGCGACAGCGGATCCATCCTTTATGCGGGAACCCTGCGGCTTGAACGACAGGTAAGGGCCAATCTCACAGCCGAGGCCGCCATTGGCCTTTCCTGGCGCGACTATATGAGCGGGGAACACGATCTGACGATGAATGGCGAGGCCGGCATGACCTGGTGGCTGAACCGGACGCTGGGACTGACCGGCAGAACGCGTTACGAAAAGCGCACAAGCAGCCGTCCTGACCGGGAATATGATGCCACGAGCGTCTTTCTGGGCATCAGAATGCAGCGCTGAATCACGTTTTCGGAAATTTCGCTGCGAATTCTCGAAAACACCGGATAACGGCGCCATTTCGGTTGAAACGACGCCGTTTTCCAGAATTTCAGCTTCGGTCTGAACTGGCTAACGCCTGCAGCACATGCTTGCGCAGCTCCGGTCGTTCGAGGGCAAAGGCGAGGTTGGCCTCGACGAACCCCTCTGGTGATCCGCAATCGAACGTTCGACCGGTAAAATGATACCCGTGGAAGGGCTGCTGCCCCATCAGCGTCAGCATTGAATCGGTGAGCTGGATCTCACCGCCGGCCCCCCGCTCCTGATTTGCAAGCAGATCGAAAATCGCCGGCTGAAGAATGTAGCGACCATTGATGTAAAAGTTCGACGGTGCTTCCTCGGGCCTGGGTTTCTCCACCATCCCATTGATCTCAAAACCACCGGCGACATCGGCGCCGCGCCCGACGATACCGTATTTATGGGTCTGGGAAGGCTCGCACTCTTCGACCGAAACCACATTGCCGCCCGTCTTCTCGAACAGCTCCACCATCTGTGTCAGACAGCCCTTCGGCGCCTGCATGATCATGTCGGGAAGAAGAAGAGCAAAGGGTTCATTGCCGACCAGCTCACGCGCACACCACACCGCATGGCCGAGACCGAGTGGCTCCTGCTGACGGGTGAAACTGGTCTGTCCCGGTGCCGGCTGCATGCCATGCAGACGCTCCAGCACCTCATTCTTGCCTCTCCGCTCCAGTGTGTCGTACAATTCGACCTGGATGTCGAAGTGATCCTCGATGACTGCCTTGTTGCGTCCGGTTACGAAGATGAAATGCTCGATACCGGCTTCGCGTGCCTCGTCGACCACGTACTGAATCACCGGTTTGTCGACGACCGTCAGCATTTCCTTCGGCACCGCCTTGGTTGCCGGCAGGAACCGGGTTCCAAGACCGGCGACCGGAAATACCGCTTTGCGAAGTTTCGTCATGAGAAATTGCCCCTCGGAACATTACTGGGATGGAACAAGGCGCTTCCATATCAACGCCGGATTGATGTTTCCTGAATGAATACGCGTAAATCGTGACGGAACCTCTCGATAGAGATTAACAGCATGGTAAACGTTTTTCTAACCGGGACCTGCGATGAATAGGTCGGACTACCTGTAACGGAGATCGTGATGTTGTTCCGCTTGCCCCCCCAAAAGCGCGTCGCGACTTTGGTCGCCTCTCTTTTGGTTGCCTTTATGTTTTCCCTGCAGCCTGCCAGTGCAGATGCAGGGTTTCAGCGCTGGATCCAGCAATTCCGCGCAGTAGCGGTCAAGAATGGCGTGTCGGGGGCCGCCTATGACCGAGCCTTCCGCGGCATTACCGCGCCAGATCCCGAAGTGCTTGAGAAAGCACGCTACCAGCCCGAGTTCCGCGCAGAGCCCTGGGAATATTTTGACAATCGCGTGCAGGAAGACGCGATCCAGCGCGGCCGCCAGCTCGCCCGCCAGTGGAAGCCCTGGCTCGATCGGATCGAGGCTCAATTCGGTGTCAGCCGCTACGTTTTGCTCGCCATCTGGTCGATCGAATCGGGCTATGGAGAAGTGCTCAAAAACGACCGCATCATGCGTAGCGTTCCGCGTTCGCTCGCCACGCTCGCCTATGCCGACAAGCGACGCGCGAAATTCGCACGCCAACAGCTCATTGCGGCATTGAAGATTCTCCAGAGCGGCGACATCGATGTCGGCCACCTTACCGGTTCCTGGGCCGGAGCGATGGGCCACACCCAGTTCATTCCCACAAGCTATCAGGCCTATGCGGTCGACATGGATGGCGACGGACGCCGTGACATCTGGTCCTCAATCCCCGATGCACTGGCAACGGCGGCGAATCTGCTGCGCCGCAACGGATGGCGCACGGGGGAAACCTGGGGCTACGAGACCGCAGCCCTGCCCGGCGGCCGCAAATTCCCCGGTGGCAAGATGGCGCTGAGCCGCTGGCAATCCATCGGGGTTGTCCGCGCCAATGGAAAACCCTTTCCGCGTCCCGGCGACAGCGCCGAGTTGAAAGTGCCCGATGGGCGCGAAGGACCGGTCTTTCTTGTCACCAAGAATTTTCAGGTCATCAAGCGCTACAACAACTCCGACAAATACGCACTGGCCGTCGGGCTCCTTGCCGATGAAATCGCCGGCTATGGAGGACTGGTACGCGACTGGAACCGGCCTTTCGAGCGGCTGAGTTATCAGGAGACGGAAGAACTGCAGAAGCGCCTGGGGGCTCTGGGCTATTATGACGGGCCAATTGATGGCAAGATCGGTTCGGGTTCGCGCGCTGCCATACGTGCGTTCCAGGCGCGCAGTGGCTTGAAGCAGGACGGCCACCCCGGCAAGGAAGTGCTTCGTCGCCTGCGAGGAAATTAACTGAAATCAGCGGACGGAAGGCATGAAGCTCATACGGGCGATCATATCCGGCAACAATGGCAGGCGCATTGCGCTTGCCATTGTTGCGTTCGCTCTGGTGCTGCCGGCCAATACGGCTTTCATCTCTTCCGCGTCCGCGCAGGACGATCGCCGTCGACAGCAGGGGCTGTTCGATCTTCTTTTCGGTGGAGGCCTGCGCCAACGCCAGCCCGAACGCCCCGCGGTCAAAAAACGCTCCGCTCCCCGCGAAAGAAAAACAATCAAGCGGCGCTCTCGGGATCGCTCTCCCGCGAGGCAGCCTCCCCCACCACCGCCCGAAGCAGAAAAGCTGGAGAATGCCCGCGTCGTCCTTGTGGTGGGTGACTTTCTGGCAGGCGGCCTAGCCGAGGGTCTGAGCAGTGCCTACGCGGAATCGCCCGGTGTTCGCATCGTCAACCGAAGCAACGGATCTTCGGGTTTCGTTCGAGACGACTACTACGACTGGAACGGCCAGATCGCGGGCATCATCGAAGAGGTCTCACCCACAGTGGTTGTGGTGATGATCGGTTCGAACGACCGCCAGCAGCTCGTGGTCAACGGGCGTCGCGAATCCTCCCGGACGGAAGCCTGGGTGAGGGAATACACGCAACGCGTTGAAACCTTCGCTTCAGCCATTCGGAAGAATGACGTCCCTGTGATCTGGACCGGCCTCCCCTCCTTCAAATCACCCAGAATGTCTTCCGACATGTTGGCGTTCAACGACATCTACAAATCGACCGTAGAGTCCATCGGCGGCGAATTCGTGGATATCTGGGACGGTTTCGTGGACGAAAATGGCGGTTTTATCTCCACGGGTCCTGACATGAACGGTCAGCCGGTGCGCCTGCGCGGCAGCGACGGGATCAATCTCACCCGGGCCGGCAAACGGAAAGTGGCCTTCTACGTGGAGAAACCGCTAAACAAGCTTCTGGGTGAGGCAGTCTCACCCGATATCGGTGAACTGGGCATGGAAAACCTTCCAAAACTGGTTCTTCATCCTGAGAACCCTGAACCCGTCAACAGGACCATTCCAATTTCTCTTTCCGACCCCGCACTGGATGGCGGCAGAGAATTGATGGGAGCGGAGGTCAAGCCCATCGCACGGCAGGAGCTTGAAGGGGAAGGGCCCGGCCTCAGCGCACCACCCGGTCGTGCAGACAATTTCTCCCTGCGCACAGACGCAACTCCGAAAAACAAAACGTCGCCCAGCCCTCCGGCCCAGGCGACGCCCTAATTTTAATATGCGCTGAGAACACTCAGCGCGGCAGGACGGAACTTCCCATGAGGAATTCGTCAATCGCCCGTGCCGCCTGACGCCCTTCGCGGATCGCCCAGACAACCAGCGACTGTCCACGGCGGACATCGCCTGCGGCAAAAAGCCGATCGACGGTGGTCTTGTAGTCGCGGTCATTGGCATTGACATTGACCGAGTTGCGGCGGTCGACATCGGTTTTCAGTCGCTCCCCGAACTCCGACAGAACACCCGTCTCCGCCGGGCCAGAGAAGCCGATGGCAATGAAGGCGAGGTCGGCGCGGATCACAAATTCCGTGCCGGCAATGGGCTTGCGCTTCTCATCCACCTGGCAGCACTTCACGCCGGTCAGAACGCCATCCTCGCCGATGAATTCGAGCGTTGCGACCTGAAATTCGCGCTCCGCACCTTCGGCCTGTGAAGAGGAGGTGCGCATCTTGGTCGCCCAGTAGGGCCACACGGCAAGCTTGTCTTCCTTTTCCGGCGGGCGTGGACGAATGTCCAGCTGGGTGACACGCACCGCGCCCTGACGAAATGACGTGCCCACGCAGTCGGACGCGGTATCGCCGCCACCGACGACCACCACATGCTTGCCAGCGGCCAGAATGGGATCCGCCGCCCAGGCAACGGACTGGATGTCCTCGCCGCCCACACGCCGGTTCTGCTGAACGAGATAGGGCATTGCGTCGTGCACGCCTTCAAGATCGGCACCGGGAATGCCGGCCGGGCGCGGACGCTCCGAACCGCCGCAGTAAAGAACGGCATCATATTCGGAAAGCAGGTCCTCAACCGGCTTGTCGACACCGACATTCACGCCGCAATGGAAGGTAACGCCCTCGCCCTGCATCTGCTCGACCCGGCGGTCGATATAATGCTTCTCGATCTTGAAATCGGGGATGCCATAGCGCATCAGGCCGCCCGGCTTGCTCTCGCGCTCGTAGACATGAACCTGATGGCCTGCGCGGCCGAGCTGCTGGGCCGCCGCCATACCTGCCGGACCGGAGCCAATGATGGCCACGGTCTTGCCGGTCTTGTGCTCGGGCGGATAGGGCCGCACATACCCTGACTCATAGGCCTTGTCGGCAATGGCCTGCTCCACCGTCTTGATGGCGACGGGAATGTCCTCGAGATTGAGCGTGCAGGCTTCCTCGCAGGGTGCAGGACAGATGCGCCCAGTCCATTCGGGGAAATTATTGGTGGAATGCAGGTTGCGGATCGCCTCTTCCCAGTCGCCATTGTAGACGAGATCATTCCAGTCCGGGATCTGGTTGTGAACCGGGCAGCCTGTTGGCCCATGACAATAGGGAATGCCGCAATCCATGCAGCGCGCGGCCTGTTTCTCGACTTCCTTGTCCGACATGGGCAGCGTGAATTCGCGGAAATGGCGAATGCGATCGGATGCCGGCTGATACTTGTGGACCTGCCGGTCGATTTCGAGAAAACCTGTAACCTTACCCATCGAGCAAACCTCGTAATTCTATCGCTTCATGCGGTCAGGTGGTCTGACCTGAAATCCGCACGAATGCGGGAAAACAGAGAGATGGCACACCAGACATTGCAGCGGTGGCCATCTCTGAGCGAACGGCTATTCAGCCGCCAGCCCCAGTTTCATACGCTCCATCTCCTCCAGCGCCCGGCGGTATTCGACCGGCATCACCTTGCGGAACTTTGGCCGATAATCGGCCCAGTTCTCCAGAATGGTGCGCGCCCGCTCGGAGCCCGTGTGGTGGAGGTGATTGGCAATGAGCTGCGCCAGACGCTCCTCATCGTGCCGGGTCATGTCGCCGGAAACGTCGACGCGCCCCTTGTGCATGAGATCGCCGCCATGGTGGTGCAGCTTTTCGAGGATGTCGTCTTCTTCCGGCACCGGCTCAAGCTCAACCATCGCCATGTTGCAGCGCTCGGCAAAGTCGCCGGCCTCATCCAGCACATAGGCAACGCCGCCCGACATGCCGGCAGCGAAGTTGCGGCCCGTCTGACCAAGCACGACGACAACGCCGCCGGTCATATATTCACAGCCATGGTCGCCAACGCCTTCAACCACCGCGACGGCGCCCGAATTACGAACCGCAAAACGCTCACCGGCAACGCCCCGGAAATAGCACTCGCCCTCGGTGGCTCCGTAGAGCACCGTGTTGCCGACGATGATGGAGTCTTCCGCGACAATCTTTGAATCGTCTGTCGGACGAATGACGATGCGCCCGCCCGAAAGTCCCTTGCCGACATAGTCGTTGGCATCGCCATGCAGCGTGAAGGTGACACCACGCGCCAGGAACGCGCCAAAGGACTGACCCGCCGTGCCCGTGAGGCGCACATCGATCGTGTTGTCCTTCAAACCCTTCTGGCCGTAGCGCTTGGCCACCGCACCCGACAGCATCGCACCGGCCGACCGGTCGGTGTTGCAGATCGGGAAATCGAGCGACACCTTTTCGCGGTTTTCAAGCGCGGGCTTTGCCGCCTCGATCAGCTTGCGGTCGAGGATGTCGTCGATCGGATGCACCTGACGTTCCGTCCAGCGCAGCGCCTCGCGCGGCGCATCGGGCTTGTAGAAGACCTTCGTGAAATCAAGACCACGCGCCTTCCAGTGCTCGATCATCGCATTTTTCTCGAGCAGATCCGACTGGCCGATAATATTGTCGAGCTTCGTGTAGCCCATTTCCGCCAGATACTGGCGCACCTCCTCCGCGACGTAGAAGAAGTAGTTGATCACATGCTCGGGCGTGCCCTTGAAGCGCTTGCGCAGCACCGGGTCCTGCGTGGCGACGCCGACGGGGCAGGTGTTGAGGTGACACTTGCGCATCATGATGCAGCCAGCAGCAATGAGCGGAGCGGTGGAGAAGCCATATTCGTCGGCACCGAGAAGCGCGCCGATGATGACATCGCGACCGGTCTTCAGCCCGCCATCGACCTGTAGCGCGACACGCGAGCGCAGACCGTTCAGCACCAGGGTCTGGTGCGTTTCGGCAAGGCCCATTTCCCACGGGCTGCCTGCATGCTTGATGGAGGTGAGCGGGGAAGCGCCCGTGCCGCCATCATAGCCCGAAATGGTGATGTGATCGGCGCGCGCTTTGGCAACGCCAGCGGCAACCGTGCCCACGCCAACCTCGGAGACGAGCTTGACGGAAACGTCCGCATCCGGATTGACGTTTTTCAGATCGTAGATGAGCTGCGCCAGATCCTCGATCGAGTAGATGTCGTGGTGCGGCGGCGGCGAGATGAGGCCGACGCCCGGCGTGGAATGGCGCACCTTGGCGATGGTGGCATCGACCTTGTGGCCGGGAAGCTGACCGCCCTCGCCGGGCTTTGCGCCCTGCGCCACCTTGATCTGCATCATGTCGGAATTGACGAGATATTCCGTGGTGACGCCGAAGCGGCCACTGGCGATCTGCTTGATGGCGGAACGCTCGGGGTTCACCGAACCATCGGGCATGGGCATGTAGCGGTCGGGCTCCTCGCCGCCCTCACCCGTGTTGGATTTGCCGCCGAGCGCATTCATGGCGCGCGCCAGCGTGGTGTGCGCCTCGCGGCTGATGGAGCCAAACGACATGGCACCGGTGGAGAAGCGCTTGACGATTTCGGACGCCGGCTCGACCTCGTTGAGCGAAACAGGCTTGCGGCCCGTGTCCCTGGCCGTGCGGACCGCGAAGAGCCCACGAATGGACTTGGCGTCGGCCGCCTGCCCGTCGACCATTTTTGCGAAGTCGCGATAGGTCTCCCAGGACTTGCCGCGAACGGCATGCTGAAGAGAGGCGACGGCATCGGGCGACCAGATGTGGGCTTCGCCGCGCATGCGGTAATTGTATTCGCCGCCAACTTCGAGCGCGTTTTTCAGCACCGGGTCGGGACCGAACGCGGATGTGTGGCGACCTGCCGTCTCGGCAGCGATCTCTTCCAGCCCGACACCTTCGATCGTGGTGGCGGTGTTGGTGAAGTACTGCTCGATGAAATCGCTTTCGAGCCCGACCGCATCGAAAATCTGCGCACCGCAATAGGACTGATAGGTGGAAATGCCCATCTTGGACATGACCTTCAGAATGCCCTTGCCGATGGCCTTGATGTAGCGCTGGACGACCTCCTGCGGGTCCACCTCCGGCGGGAACTCGCCGGCCTTGTGCATGGCAAGCAGCGTGTCGAAGGCGAGATAGGGGTTTATCGCCTCGGCGCCGTAGCCTGCGAGGCAGCAGAAATGATGCACCTCGCGCGGCTCGCCGGATTCGACCACGAGGCCGACCGCCGTGCGCAGACCCTTGCGGATCAAATGATGGTGGACGGCGGCGGTGGCGAGCAGCATCGGGATGGCGATGCGGTCCGGGCCGATCTGACGGTCGGACAGGATGATGATGTTGTAGCCGCCGGCAACGGCGGCCTCGGCGCGATCACACACGCGCTCGAGCGCGCCGCGCATGCCCGCTGCCCCCTCGCCCGAGGCATAGGTGACGTCGATGGTCTTGGTGTCGAACCGGTCCTCGGTGTGGCCGATGGAGCGGATCTTTTCCAGATCGCCATTGGTGAGGATGGGCTGGCGCACCTCAAGCCGCTTGCGGCGCGAGGAGCCGACCAGATCGAAAATGTTGGGACGCGGGCCGATGAAGGAAACAAGGCTCATCACCAGCTCTTCGCGGATCGGATCGATCGGCGGGTTGGTGACCTGCGCAAAGTTCTGCTTGAAATAGGTGTAGAGCAGCTTGGGCTTGTCGGACATGGCCGAAATCGGCGTGTCGGTGCCCATGGAGCCGATGCCCTCCTGACCGGTCGTGGCCATGGGCGCCATCAGCATCTTCGTGTCTTCCTGCGTGTAGCCGAAAGCCTGCTGCAGATCGAGCGGGGAAACATCCTTGCGCAGGGCGCGCGGCTCCACCGGCTTCAGGTCTTCAAGGATGAGCTGGGTGTTGTCGAGCCACTTCTGGAAAGGATGCCTGGTGGCAATCTTCGCCTTCACCTCTTCGTCAGAGATGATGCGGCCTTCTTCCATGTCGATCAGAAGCATGCGTCCGGGCTGGAGACGCCATTTGCTGACGACCTTGTCTTCCGGCACCACAAGCGCACCGGCCTCCGATGCCATGATGACGCGGTCGTCATCGGTGACGATGTAGCGCGCCGGGCGCAGGCCGTTGCGGTCGAGCGTCGCGCCGATCTGGATGCCATCGGTGAAGGCCACGGCGGCGGGGCCGTCCCACGGCTCCATCAGAGCGGCGTGGTATTCGTAAAACGCCTTGCGCTCGTCGCTCATCAGGCGATTGCCGGCCCATGCTTCCGGGATCAGCATCATCATGGAATGAACGAGCGAATAACCGCCCTGGAACAGGAATTCGAGCGCGTTGTCGAAACAGGCCGTGTCGGACTGGCCTTCATAGGAAATCGGCCAGAGCTTGGAAATGTCGTTGCCGAACAGCTCCGAATCCACCGAAGCCTGGCGCGCAGCCATCCAGTTGACGTTGCCGCGCACGGTGTTGATCTCGCCATTGTGGGCGACCATGCGATAGGGATGCGCCAGCTCCCAAGAGGGGAAGGTGTTGGTGGAAAAGCGCTGGTGAACCAGCGCCAGCGCCGTCTCGAAGCGCGGATCCTTCAGATCCTTGTAGTAGGCACCGAGCTGATAGGCGAGGAACATGCCCTTGTAGACGATTGTGCGTGCCGACAGGGAGACGGTGTAGAAACCGTGCGTGCCGCCTTCCAGCTCCTCGCGCACACGGCCCGAAATCACCTTGCGCAGGATATAAAGCCTGCGCTCGAAATCCTCTTCATTCTCGATGCCCGCGCCGCGCGCGATGAAAATCTGCTGGTGGACCGGCTCGGAGGCAACGATTTCGGGCGCCTTGGAAAGGCAGGAATTGTCGACCGGCACATCGCGGAAGCCGATCAGCTCCTGACCTTCCGAGCGCACCACATCGGCGATGATCGTGTCGATCTTCTCGCGCAGCGCGCCATCGCGCGGCATGAAGAAATGACCGACACCATAATGGCCGGGCTCGGGAAGCTCGACGCCGCGTTCGGCCCACTCTTCACGATAGAACCGGTCGGGGATCTGCATGAGCATGCCCGCACCATCGCCCACCAGCGGATCGGCACCAACGGCACCGCGATGGGTGAGGTTTTCAAGCATCGCAAGCCCGTCCTGAACGATGCTGTGCGAGCGCTTGCCCTTCATGTGCGCGACAAAGCCGACACCACAGGCGTCATGCTCATTGCGCGGATCGTACAACCCCTGCGCTGAAGGCAGGCCCGGCGTGTCGGGCTTTCCTGTGCGTTTGACGGTGGCCGCTCCGGCCTCGGCGGCAGGTTCGAACTCAGTCGAAACAGATGGCGTCATTTCCGTCATCGCAAATCCTCATAATTGGTGCCCAGAGCCTCGCCTCCCTGAGCGGTCGTTCAGTCGCCGGGCTGCCCTTGCGGCCATCCGGGGTGTATGCACGGCATTTCCATTTAGAAGCCGGAGGAACGCTACCGGTTCGCTCCGGCGCATTTTCTTGTTGTTGGGCGGGGCATCCCTGCCTGTCGATTTTGCTCCGGCCATCGCCGGACCGCCGTGATCGCGCCGATCAGTCCCACATTACCACGACCCGGGGAGGCCTTTGCAATGCGTCGTAACATGATCTTCGCGCAATAAGACAGGATTGCTGTCCTATTCGCTGAAATGCCAGAAATACCAACACCAGACAAGACGGAAATGCAAATTTTTTGCGCAAAAAGCGCAATAAAATTCCGACGCTGCAAGTATTGTCGAAATTATCCGCCACGACCGCAGATCTTCCTGCCAAGCCAAAGAATGACCGCAACATCTCAGCTTCGGGGCTTGATACAGAGGGGTGAAGCGCGCAAAGTCGCGCCGCCACTGCTTATTTTAAGGTCAAAAGAGAGAACGACTGCATGAATTTCGCCTCAGACAACTGGGCCGGCGCCCATCCGCAAATCGCAGAAGCGCTCACAAACAATGCAGGCGGCTACGCATCGGCCTACGGTACCGGCGATCTGGACAGGCAGGTCGAGCGAATCTTCTGCGATATTTTCGAGCGCGAGGTTGCGGTTTTCTTTGTCGGTACCGGCACCGCTGCCAACAGCCTGTCGCTTGCCTGGGCTGCGAAGCCGGGCGGGGTGGCCTTTTGCCATACGGAAGCCCATGCCGTCGAAGATGAGGGCGGCGCACCGGAACATCTGACCGGAGGCGCGCGCCTGAAGGGTGTTGCAGGCCGCCTGGGACGCATGGATCCGAACGCGCTCGACGCGGCAGTCCGCGAACATCCGGCTGAGTTCGTGCATTCGGGACAACCCATGGCCGCCTCCCTGACGCAGGCCACGGAGATCGGCACACTTTATTCTCTCGATGATATCGAAAAGATCGCCGGCATCTGCCGCGAGGCCGGCATTCCGTTGCATCTGGATGGCGCACGCTTTGCCAACGCGCTTGTAGCGCTCGACACCACGCCAGCAGAGATGACGTGGAAACGCGGTGTCGACATTGTCTCTTTCGGCGGCACCAAGAATGGCTGCTGGTGTGCAGAGGCCATCGTAGTGCTTGATCCTGAAAAGGTCGGGCAGATGCATTTCCTACGCAAACGGGCCGCGCAGCTTTTTTCCAAGTCGCGCTTCATCGCTGCGCAGTTCGAAGCCTATTTCAGGGACGATTTGTGGCTCAAGACCGCGCGACACGCCAACGCGATGGCCAGGGAACTCGCCTCCGCAATCGGTACCGCCGAAGACGTGCGCCTTGCCTGGGAGCCGCAGGCGAACGAGGTGTTTGCACTGATGACGCTGGAAAAGGCCCAGGCGCTGCAGAACGAAGGCGCCAAGTTCCATCCTTGGAAACCGCCACTTTCCTTTGCCAGCGAGGTCCGGGCGGGCGAGGTTCTTCATCGCTTTGTGACGAGCTTTGCCACCGAACGCTCCGAGGTCGAACGCTTCGCGCAGGGCCTTGGGGGCGCCAAGCCAGAGACGTGCGCGGTAAACAGCCCATCACGCCCATGTGATGCCGGCTCGCGCGCGCTTGATTTCCAAGTGAACCGTCCCTCTGAAAAAACGGTTTGTGGCGGAGCGGAGATCCCGCTTCGTCAACACCTCGAGAGGAGATCAGTTCATGTCCACGAAAACCGCACTTACCGCCGCCTATATTGCCGGCACAGTTGCTGCCGCGCTGTCGGCGGGAACCATGGCCACGACGACGGCTGCGCAGGCCCAGGAAAAAGAAAAATGCTATGGTGTTTCCATGGCTGGCAAGAACGATTGTGCTGCCGGGCCCGGAACCACCTGTGCCGGCACATCCAAGGTCGACTATCAGGGCAACGCCTGGACCTATGTGGATGCAGGCACGTGCACGACGATGGAGCTTCCCGGCGACCGCATGGGTTCGCTTGAGCCGCTCGATCGCGATCTGCCGTCCTGATCGGCCAGCCTTTTCTCATTGACGCATATCGGGAGGCGCCTGATGACACGCGCATTCGCAGTTCACTCCGCAAGTCAGGGGCGCTTTCCGGTATTCGATCCTGCCGGCAGGTCCGGTGCGAGCTTCAAGGCGCAGCATTTCGATGCCATTGCCGCGGAGCCATTTTCCATCGGCTTTCTTGAGATCCACGCTGAAAACTACATGGGCGCGGGTGGTGCGCCCCATGCCGCACTGACGGAAATCCGCAAGCTGCTCCCCGTCTCGCTACATGGTGTCTGCATGTCAATCGGCGGCCTTGAGCCGCTCGACCCGGAACATCTTTCCCGTTTTGCAAACCTTGTCGAACGCTATGAGCCCTTCAAGGTGTCCGAACACCTTGCCTGGTCGACCCATGACGACGTGTTTTTCAACGATCTGCTGCCATTGCCCTACACGGACGACACACTGGCACGCGTGTGCGAACATATCGATCAGGTGCAGGAAGCCATCGACAGACCAATGCTGCTTGAAAACCCCTCCACCTATGTTCTTTTTTCGGAATCGAGCTGGAAGGAAACCGACTTCCTGCGTGAAATCGTGAAGCGCACGGGCTGCGGCCTGCTGCTCGACATCAACAATGTGTTTGTCTCGGCCACCAATCACGGTTTTAGCGCCACCGACTACCTGGCCGATTTTCCTTTGGAACATGTGGGTGAAATTCACCTTGCGGGTCACGACGAACAGGAAGACGACGAGGGCGCACCGCTCCTCATTGACAGCCATGACCGGCCGGTCGCCGATCCGGTATGGAGCCTCTACGAAATGGTCATCGGGCAATGTGGGCCGATCGACACGCTTGTCGAATGGGACTCGGATGTTCCCGACTGGCCAATCCTTCGCTCGGAGGCCATTGCCGCAGACCGCATTCTCGACCGACATCGCGGCCGCCGCAAAAGCGTGAAGCCTCATGCGCTGCATTCCTGACATGACCGCTGAAGGCAGCGCCACTGCCTATGATGATGCGTTCGGCTCCGTGCTGCTGAACCCCGAGGGCGCCACACCGCAGGGCGTGTCCGGCCCTCGTGGCAAGGCTGCGCAGAAGCGCTTCAACGTTTATCGCAACAACGTGACCCACAGTCTCGTCACGGCGCTGACCGAGATATTTCCCACGGTGGTGCAAATCCTGGGGTTTGAGAATTTTCGCATGATCGCGCGAGACTTCGTGCGCGCGCATCCACCGCGGTCGCGGCTCGTTTTCGAATATGGTCAGGAGTTTGACCAGTTTCTCGCCGGCTACGCACCAATCCGCCATCTGGAATACCTGCCGGATGTTGCCCGGCTGGAGCGCGCCTGGCTGGATGCCTATCACGCGGCCGACCATGCACCGCTTGCCCCAACCGATCTGGCTGCGTTGCCGCCAGAGGCTCTCGCCACCTTGATCTTCACGCCACATCCCGCAACGCGGCTGGTCTCGTCCAGCTACGCGGTCCACACGATATTCACGGCCCATCGGGACGGGCCGATGCCCAAGCGCATCGACGCCGGCGCGGCAGAGGCGGTCCTTGTAACGCGGCCTGCCCTGGACGTGCAGGTGCGGAAGGTCGACCACGGTCAGTTTCTCTTTGTTGAGGCACTCGGCCGGGGAACGCCACTGCAGAAGGCCGCCGGCCTCTCGCTTGAAGCAGAGCCGGAATTCGATCTTCAGGCTGCAATCGCCTTGACCATTGAAAGCGGCGCTTTTGCGGGTTGCCGTACCAGCAACGACCATGACGAAAAGGACTGAGGCCCGTGTTTCAGACAATCAATGCGCTGCACGCGCGCGTATTTTCGACCGTGGAGCGCCTGCTTGACGGCTGGTTTCTCGGCCTTGCTGCCCGCTTCTCGTTTTTTGCCGTGCTCTATTTCTACTTTCTGAATTCAGCACGCACCAAGGTGGGTGACGGCGTTTTCGGTTTTTTCAACGTGACCGATGGAGCCTATTACCAGATTGCGCTTCCTGCGGTGGAAGCGGCAGGCGGGGACGTCTCCGCAGTTTCCTTCATCCCGTGGGGCATCATTGTGTGGATGGGGACATATTCCGAGTTCATCCTGCCGCTCCTGATCGTGATCGGCCTGTTCACCCGCATCGCCGCTCTGGGCATGATCGGGTTCGTTCTTGTGCAGTCTTATGTGGACATTGCCGTCCACAAGGTGGGACCGGAAACTGCGGGAGCCTGGTTTGACCGGTTTTCGGACGGGCTGATCTGGGACCAGAGAACGCTCTGGGTTTTCCTGCTTCTCTATCTGGTGATCCGGGGGGCGGGCGTGATCTCGCTCGACGCGCTGCTCTCGCGCCACCGGACCGCGGCCCCCTCATGAAGCAGAAAGCGGCGCCATGAAGGCGCCGCCCGGACTTCAAAAAGGCATCTGCCTGGCTTAGTGAGCCTTGGCCTCGATCTCTTTTGCATCCTTGACCGAAGCGATGGGGATGCGGCGCGGCTTCATCTCCTCGGGAATGTTGCGCGTGAGGTCGATGTGCAGGAGGCCGTTTTCGAGATTGGCACCGCTCACCTCGACATGATCGGCGAGCTGAAAGCGGCGCTCGAAGCTGCGCGAGGCAATGCCGCGGTATAGCAGCTCGGTCTCACCCTTCTCCTCGGCGTTTTTCTCGCCCTTGACGGTGAGCACATTGCGGTGTGCCTCGATGGAAATGTCCTCTTCGCCGAACCCGGCAACCGCCATCGAGATGCGGTAGGCGTCCTCACCGGTGCGCTCGATATTGTAGGGCGGATAGGTCTGGCCGTTGTCCGGCTGCCCAAGCGTGTCGAGCATAGAGAAAAGCCGGTCAAACCCGACGGTGGAACGATAGAGAGGCGAAAAATCAACGTGACGCATGGTCTGTTCTCCTGTTGAGCAACATTGCGTTATGGCCATTCTCCGAAACCCGCGAATGGGCGTTTCCGACTGGCCAGCGGCCCCATTCTGGCGGCCGCATGGAATATATGGGGACATCAAAAATCCGCTTCAAGAGCACGCAACACCAAGATGAACGGCAGATGAACAGCGTACTCGGAATGCGTTCACAGTGTCTTCGTTATGGTCGCATCACTTCGTTGGCAGCCGGGGTTGCCGGCGGGGGAAAAGCACCGGAAGTAACGTCCCTTCCACCGGTGCGGAACGCCGGAAGCGGCATGACGTCGCTTCCGGCATTCATTCGCAAAATGCCCTGCCACGGGGCAACGCGCCGAAAACCGTTCGATTTCTTGCCTTTCAGCCCTGCCGCCTCTATCAATCTGCCTGAATGCGCTCTTCCGCCACCCTTCAAAAACAGTTTTGAGGCCGTTGATCCTGCATGGATGATTTGCTCATCACCGTTCCGGAGAACCCTGCCCCCGAAGGCATCGTACCGGGTTTTCTCAGAACGGATGACGATGTCCGCATTCGCTTTGCGCGCGTTCCAGGGCGTGGTGAAACGAAGCGGGGCACTGTCGTGCTTCTGCCGGGGCGCAACGAGTATATCGAGAAATATTTCGAGACCGCCAACGACCTGGCCGAGCGCGGATACGGGACCGCAATACTCGACTGGCGTGGCCAGGGTGGTTCCGATCGGCTGATCGCGGATGCCAACCGGGGCTATGTGGTGAGTTTCGACGACTATGTGCGCGATCTGGATGCGCTGTTCGACCAGGTGGTGCTGCCCGACTGCCGTGGCCCCTATTACGTGCTTGCGCATTCCACCGGAGTGCTGATCGCGCTTCAGGGCCGCCCCGGGCCTTGTCAACCGTGTGCGCCGCATGGTGCTGTGCGCCCCGCTTCTGGGCCTGCCCACCTCCCCTTTCACGGCACGATGGGTTCGACGTCTCGCGCAGTTCCTCTACGCATTCGGGCTTGGGCGGATGTACATGCCGGGGCGCCGCAACCGTGTGAAAACGCCCGAGTTCTCTCCCGCCGCGCTGAGCTCCGACAAGGAACGGTTTGAAAGAAACCGCGCCACGGTAAGCGCCTGGCCCGGACTTGCAATCAACGGACCCACCGTTGCGTGGACGCGCGCCATGTTCGACGCCATGGAGAAGGTGAGCGACCCGGACTATATGGCGGGCCTTCACACCCCCTCGCTCATAATCGCAGCCGGCGCGGACCGGGTGGTCTCCAACGCGGTGATCGATCGCTATGCACGGCAGTTGCGATCAGGATCGCTTCTCACGATTGATGGAGCGCGCCATGAACTTCTGCAGGAGGCGGACCAGTATCGCGAGCAGGCGCTGGCTGCATTTTACGCCTTTGTCGGCGAGACGGAAAATCCGGAGTATTGACGCGGCTCACCGCAGGAGCGCCATTGCCTTCTCATGCAGTTGGGGCGTGGCGGCTGCGATGATGTCTCCACCCTCTTCCGGGCGCCCGCCAGCCCATGTGGTGACGACGCCACCCGCCTGCTCGATGATCGGCACAAGCGCAACGATGTCGTAGGGCTGGAGCGCGGTTTCCACGACGAGATCGATCTGTCCAGCCGCGAGCATGGCGTAGGCATAGCAGTCGGTGCCGTAGCGGGCGAGGCACACCGCCTTCTCCACCCTGTCATACGAGGCCCGGCGAGGCGGATCGAACAGCGCCGGCGTGGTGGTGCAAAGCGTGGCACCCGCGAGCTCTGTCGTCTCGCGCGTGCGCAGCTGACGCGCACCGCCCGGCCCCTCATAATGGGCGCCCTCGCCCACCGTGTAGAAAAGCTCGCCGGTGAAGGGTTGCGACATCATCCCGGCCGTTGCCCGCCCCGAAACGGTGAGGCCCACCAGCGTGCCCCAGAGCGGAAGTCCGGAAATGAAGGCACGCGTGCCGTCGATCGGGTCGATGATCCAGCGATGATCGTTTTCCTCGCCTTCCAGACCGAACTCCTCGCCCAGGATGCCGTGCCCGGGATAGGTCTCGCCAATCAGGGCGCGGATCGCACGTTCGGCCTCGCGGTCGGCCTCCGTCACCGGATCAAAACCCGAGGCAAGCTTGTTGTCGACAAGAACCGGCTGCCGGAAGCGCGGCAGGGTCTGGGCTGCGGCTGCCTCGGCTATGCGGCGCATCAAGGCCGGCGACACAGTCATGGAGAACTCCTGAATCTGAGGGTGAGAAAACCAGTGGGGTGATGATTTTTGCCGTGATCGTATGGCTTTGCAATGGTCCAGCACAGGAAGTTCTTGACAATTGTGCACTGCAGCATAATCTGCATGCAGGCAGCCTGGCTGCCGAATGCCCCTTTGGGGCGTTTCCTCCCTAGACTTTTGGCCGTATTGCCAACGCAATGCGGTCTTTTTTTATTGGTCGCCTGCCGATTTTATATGCAGCGCAGCATGGACATCATCATTCCGCCGCCAGAGAGAAGGCCGTGAAATACCGGCTAGCGGCAGACATCAACGCGCGGGAAAATTCCGTCAGATCATTCATCAACGCATAAAAGCCCGGCGTTTTCTCAAACGTCTTCTCATTCATGTAGAGGCTGCGGTTGATCTCGATCTGCAGGGCATGCAGCCCCTGGGCGGGGCGCCCGTAATGCTCGGTGATGAACCCGCCGGCATAGGGCTTGTTGTGCGCCACGCAATAGCCTTGGGCCGACAGGAGATCGATCGCGCATTGCGTGAGTCCTGGCGCAGCCGAAACGCCGAACCGGTCGCCGACAATGAAATCCGGCCGCAAAGCGCCATCGCCCGAGCGCACGCCGGCGGGCATGGAATGACAATCGATCAGAATGCCGTGGCCGAACGCTGCGTGCGTGTCGATCAACAGGCGTTTGAGGCGCTCGTGATAGGGATGATAGATGGTCTCGATCCGCGAAATCGCCTCACCGAGCGGCAGCCGCCCCTGATAGATGTCGAGTCCTTCGCCCACCAGTTTGGGAACGGTGCCAAGCCCACCTGCCACACGCGGTGAGCGGATATTGGCGTAGGGTGGAACGGGCTGTGAAAACATGCGGGGGTCGAGTTCCCACGGCTCACGGTTCACGTCGAGATAGGCACGCGGAAAATTGGCGGCCAGGAGCGGTGCACCACCGGTGATCACGCCGGAAAAAAGCTCATCCACATAACAGTCTTCCGAACGTCTTATCGTGATGGCATCGAGCCTGCTCATTTCCAGAAAGCGCGGTGGATAGTGTCGTCCACTATGCGGAGAATTGAAAACAAAGGGCATGGTCTGCGATGCGGGAGAACGCACCTCGAATGCAGGGATCTGCTCAAAATCCGCTTCGGCGGTCATGGGTGTTTTGCGCCTCCGGCGATCTGGCCTGTTTACGAAACCTGCCATTCCGCCGGGCACCTGTCCAGCCGGTCCACAGGCTGGACCAGCAGGATTCACTTGATATTTACCATGCGAGAATCATATAGCTGGAACACACAAGCGGTTTGCGGGCGGTTTGCGGGACGACCGCTCTTGCACTATTCGGACGGCACAATGGCACGGATTCTCCTGGCGGAAGACGACAATGACATGCGGCGCTTTCTTGTGAAGGCGCTTGAACGGGCAGGCTATGAAGTCGTGGACTTCGACAATGGCGCGGGCGCTTACGACCGGCTTCGCGAAGAGCCCTTCTCTCTCCTTCTTACCGACATCGTGATGCCGGAGATGGACGGGATCGAGCTTGCGCGGCGAGCCACCGAGATCGACCCCGATCTCAAGGTCATGTTCATCACCGGCTTTGCGGCGGTGGCGCTGAACCCTGATTCCAATGCGCCGCAGGACGCGAAGGTGCTCTCCAAACCCTTCCATCTGCGCGATCTGGTGAACGAGGTGGAAAAACTTCTTCAGGCCGCTTGAGCCCTGTTTTCAAGGCGCCCGGGATGGCGCGCGCTGCCATCTCCATAATTGCTGTAAAAACACCCGAACTACCTATTGACGCCAGCCCGGATTTTGTGATCTATGCGCGGCGTCGGATGGGCGTGTAGCTCAGCGGGAGAGCACTACGTTGACATCGTAGGGGTCACTGGTTCAATCCCAGTCACGCCCACCATCCACAAACCACTGAACTCCCTCTTTCTTTCGTGGTTCGTTCGTTCTCAGAAAACTGTCTGGATTTGCTGTCGGTCACACTCTGGTCACAGCGAGGACGGTTATGGCGTCGATACGCAAGCGGAACGACAAATACCAAGTGCAGATTCGCCGTAAGGGCTTTCCACCGGTTTCAAGGTGCTTCAGAAATCTGAAGGATGCCAAGGAATGGTCGCGTCATATGGAGACGCTTGCGGACAGAAAAGACCTGCCGGTCGACACCAAGGTTCTCGATTCACTCACGCTAGGCGACCTTATCCGTCGTTACCGGGATGAAATTGTCCCCACCAAGAGAGGTGCTGAGATCGAAACTGTGATTCTGAATTCGTTTCTAAAACAGCCGATAAACAATCGCCCAGTTTCAGAGATCACCACCGCCGACTTTGTCGCCTACAGGGACAAGCGCCTCGCAGAGATCAGACCGACATCGCTGAAACGCCAGCTTTCTCCGATCAGCAATATGTTTGAAGTCGCCAAGACGAACTGGGGGCTCCCCCTCAAAGAGAACCCTCTGAAACGACTAAAGATAAACGGCACAGACAGAAGACGAGAAAGACGCCTAAGAGCCGGCGAATATGAAAGACTGATTGCAGCAGCCAATCAACGACGTAGCAATTACCTATCCCCGATCATCAGCTTTGCCCTTGAGACAGCCATGCGGAGAGGAGAAATCCTCGCGATGCGATGGGACGATGTCGATATGGACAGGCGCTCTATTTTGATACCGGAATCTAAGAACGGATTCTCACGCATAATCCCACTAACAGAGAGAGCAGCCACAATCCTTGGTAAACTGAAACGCTGCGAAGAGAATGTCTTCCCCGTTACCGCAGTGGCACTCAGACAGATATGGGACAGAACCACGAAAAGCGCCGGAATAACCGACCTTCATTTTCACGACCTACGCCATGAAGCGATTTCGCGCCTTTTCGAATTTGGACTGACGACACCCGAGGTTGCTTCCATATCCGGTCACAAGGATATGCGAATGCTCTTCAGATATGCTCACGCGAACCACACCTCTATCAGAACCAAGCTACGCCGCATCAACGCGTAAAGAAAATCAGCAAAAACACTTATGCATAAATGCAGATATTTCCGTAGGCGACCAGCATAGCATATTTAAATTATCATAAACACTTGACAAATTCCGAATTATATGCTACTATATAGTGTAGCTGTGGTTAAATTTAACGAAAAATCATTTCTACAAATCCTTTAAATTGTCAATTCAGGCGATTCTCTCGCACGAGAGGAGGATAATATCTTTAATATAAAAAGGAGTAATATGAATAATAAAATAGAATTTAACAATGATATTTTATCAGTGATGTCAAATGAAATCGAGAAACAAGGATTTGCTGGTCCGACGGACATTCCTAAGCTAGTCTACCTGACTTTGATTACCAGTTTGCTGGAAAGGCCGGTTTCCCTTTTGATTAAAGGGCCATCAGGAGCCGGAAAGTCCTTCAGTCTTCGAATGGGAAAGCAATTCGTTCCAACGGAAGCCTATGAGGAGTTCGAAGGAATGAGTGAAAAGGCCCTCGTCTACCTAGACGTTGATCTAAAGCACAAACATCTAATCATCGGTGAAGCTGCGGGTATGGCTAATGGGTCTGGAAGAACCCTAATTCGCCAGTTATTGAGTGAAGGTCAGGTGAGATACGCAACCGTCCAAAGTACCGATAAAGGACTGGAAGGATCCGAACTCCCCACTCTTGAAGGTCCATGTGGACTCATCATGACGACCACCGCGACAAATATTCATCCCGAAGATGAAAATCGCATGCTGTCGGTGAATATGCATGAATCCCCGGATCAGATTATGGCTGCATTGCTTGCGCAAGCCGAGGGTAATTCCAAGAAGAAATACAATCCGGATTTGGCTCCGTGGTTTGAGCTTTACCGATCGATCAAAAATGGATCGAAGAATGTCTCTATCCCGTTCGCTGCCAACATCGCGAAACGACTCCCGTTGACGCATGACAAAATTAAACGGGACTTTCCTCAGGTGCTCTCACTCATTGAAGCATCCGCACTCATTCATTCCAAACATAGAGCAAGGAATGAAGACGGAGCGGTCGTCGCGAACGAAGATGATTACACGCTCGTTCGCAACCTCGTGAATGTCGCGCTATCGGAAGGACTAGCGAAAACAGTACCCGCAACGGTACGCAAACTCGTGGAAGCAGTAGAGACACTGACGGATACAAGGCATAATGGCGTTCTCAGCCATAGCAAGCTTGCCGAGCATTTAGACAGAGACCAATCCGTAATCAGCCGGACAGCCAAGCAAGCGATTGAAGACGGATATCTCCGCAACAACAACCCCGGTCAAGGTCGTGAAGCCGAATTGGTAGTCGGAGATCGTAAACTACCGTCAGGCTCAGTCTTACCATCGACAAATGCACTTTTTGACGAACAATCCGAGCAAGCAAGTGTGTCGTGGGAGTGTACAGCTCCTGCAAAGCCGAAACAGCAACGGCATAGAATTGATTGGTAACGATTAGACGAATGGAAAGCCCTCCCGGACGAGGGCTTCTCCACCAAGACTGCATAAGTACAGAAGTTGAATGCCCCTCTCCCCGCAGGTCAAAAACAACCCAGAAAGACTCTTTCATTTCAAACTTAGCGCTCAGTGACCAATGCGTCGAATGCAGCGTAATACGTGAACGACTGCTTTTCTCCGATTTAGTCGATCAGGTGGTTGAAGGCAGTTTGTAAGCGAGCATCGATGGCCGCTCGCTGGCCATCTGAAATCAAACCCAAGAACTCGATCAACTGCGCATCACCTAAGGCGATCATGTACCCCCGCCCATCTTGTGCTGTGTCGCGACACCGCGCGCATAACCGGTCGTAATCATCGACCGTGCGGTAGAGTAGCATGCCAAGCTGACCTCTGTTAGCGCCGAAGCGTCCGGACAACTGGTCAACTTCTGGGTTAGCGGGATCCTTACTGTAGTTCTTGCATTCAACCATTATTAGCCGCGATGCAATGTTATGCGCCGTGTGTGCTCGCCAGAAGAACCCGTCCTGAGCTGCATTTGTGTAAGTCAAATCGATGCGCTTCCGACCCTCGTGGACTTCATGCTCCTTCTTCGGATAAATCAGGTTCGGCCAGAAGATGAATTCGAGCGTCCCCATAATGAATGTGTGATAGCGATCCGCCGCAGCGTTTCCAGGGGGGATCGTCGGCAAAGCTGCTGCCAACGCGCGAGCAAAGACAGCCTCATCAAATTCATCGTCAAAGTCTTGATGCTTTAGCGGCCCGCGAGCCCCTTCAATCTCCGCATAGAACTGCTTGTAACCCTCCAACACTTTAGGGTGTTGTTCAGAGAAGCGCGCCACAAAGTCCTTTGAGAATGGGAAACGCTCTTTGAGGGCCTTCTTAGTGGGAGGTCGCCGCTCACCACTTGCAAGAATTCTGACTAGTGGGGATTGACGGGAAAATTCATCTTCCTGAATGAAATTCAGGATATGGTGCGAATAGAATTCCTGAGAATCTAAGGCCATTTTCCGCCGCACCGTGTACTTAGGAACCAATATTAGCCGTTGCTGGGCGACAACTGGCAGTCGAACATACTCCTGCCGCCATGCACCAGAATCCATATCCCAAAAGCGCCCAGATGGAAAATCTCCATTGAGGCGGATGCCATGCAGCGCGCATTGCTGCTGTGTGTACTCGATCAGCGGACGACGAATGATGTTAGTGGTGATATCGGAAATCTTGTCGCTTCCGATTCCAGGAATGAAAAGGTCACATTCTGCAAGCTCTTCTAGAAGGCCGTTCTGAGCCGCCTGGGATGCAGCAAGGCTTTCGTATAGATCAAATGCCTGCCTACCGCCGACACCGCGGCCAGCCGGAGCGCCCTGCGACATACCTAAGCAAGTTTCATTTGGCTCGCTTAGTCCATTCAGCATCTGTCGAGCCTGTAGGTCGCGTCCAGCACGGATATGATCGAGCGCGGTCTGAAAGAAATGAGTAATGTGCTGATGGCAAATTTCGGACCAAGCATCCCCCTTCAGGGAGATCGCAAAAGGATCAATAAACAGCGGTGTATCCCGTTCAGGCTCAATATCCACAAAATCTAGCTGTGGTTGCTCTAGGCCAATTCCAAAAATCTCTGAGAATCTCATACAATCAGCGCTTCATATTGTGCTTCGCGGGCTTCACTATGCCGCATTTAGGCGGCTTCAATCCAGTAGATTCAGCCGTCACCTGCTTAGAAGAGGTCAAGCTGATAACCTTCCGGATCAGCGATATTGTTGGCTTTACCAGTCATTGCATCCATTCTGTACAATTTGCCTGAAAAAATTCGCTGGGGTGATGCAACGAACTCTTACCCGTCCGCAATGCCCGCATCCGCGGTTAATTGATCGTTTTAGCAGATTCCGCCGAAAGAAGTTATCGGGGACTCGCTTATTTACGAATACACTCCCTAGAATATTGGATAGTTTCCGAAATAATGCGTCACCTCGCCTGGTCGCCTTCATACTTCATACGATTCAAGAGATCTGAAGCACGGTTCGCGACTTAGAAGATCACCAAACACCTCCAACACCAATCCAATATCGAGGTCTTCCTTCAGAATCGCCCCTATTGCTAAGATCGCTGAATAAAAGCAGAATCTCGAAGAACATTGAGCGATACAATGCGACATCTGTGCAAACAATCTCAAAGGAGTGTGGGAATGCGACAGTTCGGATTGGCACCATTATTTTTGATTACTCATGTCGCACTTTCCTACGCACAATGTGAAACCAAGAATGCCTCATGGATCGCAGAGCGAGATGGTACACGATATCAAATCTCCGGCAGCCATGGTCTAAGTTACGGAAGCGCAGTTGTTATAGAGGGGCCTGCAGGAGACAAGACACCTCTGGGTCGCTGAAGGAGAGATCACATGCTCGAATGGCGCGTCGATTTGTTACTTGCTTGTCGACCGTGGAACTGACGCGCCAGATACCGGTCCAATAGGTGTCGTTCTTGAAACCATTGACGACGATAAAGACAATGTGCCGGAATGGGTCATTCTAGCATCATTTGGGCAGGCTATGTGGCCCTACGGCCTTAAAGCTGAGTGGGCAGAAGCTGTGCCAGCCGAGAACCGTTCGCCCATCTTCCCCCCCAACATCTACAACCTCAAAGATTGCCGCGATAATAACTCAATAGCCGCTACAAACGGCGACGAGTATTCACAATCGATTATTGGCTGGACTAC
The DNA here is from genome assembly GCF_040819555.1 of Nitratireductor sp. GISD-1A_MAKvit. Classification (GTDB taxonomy): domain Bacteria; phylum Pseudomonadota; class Alphaproteobacteria; order Rhizobiales; family Rhizobiaceae; genus Nitratireductor. Next base: position 1,306,036 of record NZ_CP161920.1, on the reverse strand, counting down.
CTATTACAATCAGCGCTTTGGCTATCAGATCGAAATCCCTCCAAGATTTTCCGAAGTGATCGAACCCGCAAACGGTGATGGCGGAATATCAAGATCACTGGAAGGAAACGCAGAACTTTCAGTGTGGGGCCATCATATCATTACAGGTGACTTTAGAACTGAAATTGAATCTCGCATTGCATCATCCGAGCAGCAGGAATGGAGGATTAGCTACAACCGAAGAACAGACCATTGGGCTAGCTGGTCGGGCAGCAAGGACAATCGAGTTTTTTATCAACGAGCCATCCCTCTTTGTGATAATCAGGCCGCTCAATTCCGCCTTGAATATGATAGAGTCGACCTTAAATCCTTCGATCCTATTGTAGAGCGCCTTGTAGAAACGTTTACCTTTGCTTCTGATTGCAGAAATGGCAGCTCTAAAGTCGAAGCATCTCCAACGTGGCTGGTTCGCGACAATGGCATCTATGCAACTGACGATGTTAGCCGGTCTATCGAACTGGGGGGAACATTTGCGCGCAGTAATCTGGACCGCTTTCTCGGCGACGTTGACGCCAACATTATTCGGACTGAGGGTGAAGACTGCTCTATCTGTTACTACATTACGCTCAACGATGGCGGAATTTTCATAGATTCAAACGGCACAACCATCAGCCTTATCGAGGTATATGGAACTGCCTTTACTGACAGTTATGGGTTTCGTGTCGGCGATAACATTTCGAGAGGCACGTCGCTATACTGCACCATGAATGACGATAGCGGTGAACAGCATTGCAGAAAGGAGAATTCTGCGGGGGCAAGCTGGATTATTGAATCCGGCGCCGACTGCAATCACCTATCCGCAGTTCTGCTACCAAACGGCGTCAAACACGCAAAGTTCGCTGGCTGCGAGTCAGTTGCTGGCTTTTCGCTAGGGAGTTCGTACTGGCCATGAACTATTCATGTGTGCGCGTCAAATGCGTAAACATTTCCTCTCTTTAAAGGTGAACAGTCCCTGAAAATCCAATTTATGTCGGGGCTATAAACGACATCGTACACACCGGGGGTGGCACTCGCCCCCCCCCCCACACGAGACTTGATAAATGCAGGCATCTTCCGTTGGCTTAAAGCTTAACGATTGCCAAGAATTGGAATTGATTACGGCTTCCGTGAGCACGAGGGTGGAATGCGTCCATGTATATATTTCGTTCGATATGCGGAACTGTCGGTCACACTCTGGTCACAGCGGGTCACAGATTCTGGCGTTTCCGGATGAGGGTTGCGTGTAGCTAAGAAAGACCGTAGACTGCGTATGCAGTTGAATTCATTCAGTCTTTCACGAGGAGCGAATGCGACGTCAGCGGGAGAGCACTACGTTGACATCGTAGGGGTCACTGGTTCAATCCCAGTCACGCCCACCATCCACAAACCACTGAAGTCCCTCTTTCTTTCGTGGTTCGTTCTTCCCCCAAAATACCGGGCAGGATGCTCTGCCACTCAGTGACCGATGGCCCCAGCTATGGCTGGCCGGCAGCCGAGGCTGAAGCGTGGACTGCGCGTGTGAACCGCACATGGGCACGCAGCTGTGCGACTGCGCTTTCCGTGTCGCGCGCGAGCGCGGCCCTCCATCAGCCGCGTGTGATTCTTGATGGAAAGCGCCTGTTCAAGAACATCTCGGGTGGCCGCATCATGAACGAGTGGACGGGCCTCTCCACCGCCCGGAGCGAAGAGAAGCGCATGGTGATGCCGGCGCACCTGCTCGGAGATCTGCCGCTGAAAGGACTTCAGCCAGCCTGATCGTGCAGCCGCCAGAAGAGCCGCGTGGAAGACATCATGCGCATCCATCCATACGATGTAGGCCCTGATGCCGCCGTCCAGCGCTTCTGACGCACGCGCGAGCCGGTGATGCGCCGCAACAATGGCACTCTCCCAGCCCAGACCGCCATGGCGGATCGCGTCTTCAAGAAGCGCGGTCTCAACCACCGCCCGGGCCTGCTCGAGATCTTCCAGTTCGGCAAGGGAGACCGGCGCAACCCGATATCCACGATTGGGAACAAGCGTGACAAGGCCTGCCTCCTCCAGCCGCGACAATGCCTCCCGCAATGGCGTGTAGCCGACACCATAACGCTTCGACAGCGCCATGAGGCGAAGCGGCGCGCCCGGTGTCAGAACCCCGGTGACGATGTCGTGCCGCAGCATGGCGATGGCCCCCTCGCCGCCCCGAATCTCGCCCTCAAGCATTGTGTCACCCAAAAACTCCATATAATCGATGGTATTATATATAATTAGTTGATGCAGCGGGACAGTGAAACATGACCGAACGGGTAAAAACGCAGAACAGCAACACGATGCCCAGTGCAGCCGAATGCGACCGGCTGGACCCGCTCGCACAGTTCCGTTTGCGCTTTCAGCTGCCGGAGAACGTGATCTACCTGGACGGCAACAGCCTTGGCGTTCTCCCGGTCGGATTGAGCGCGCACATGCAGAGTGTGGTGGAACGCCAGTGGGGCGAAAGCCTTGTGCGCGGATGGAACGATGCGGGCTGGATTGACCTTCCCGCGCGTGTGGCCGGCAAAATTGCGCGATTGGTTGGCGCCACGCCAGACAGTGTCGCGGTGGGCGATTCCACCACGATCAATGTTTTCAAGGTGCTGTCGGCGGCGCTGTCGCTGCGCCCCGAACGCCGTGTCATCCTCTCGGATCGGAGCAATTTCCCGACCGATCTTTATGTGGCTGACGGGCTCTCACGCCTGCTCGGACAGGGGTATGAGCTCAAACTCGCCGATGCGGACAGCATGAAAGAAGCCATCGACGAGAACGTTGCCGCCGTTCTTCTGACGGAGGTCGACTACCGCACCGGACGGCGCTACGACATGGCGGACATGACGCAGCACGTCCACGATCAGGGCGCGCTTGCCATCTGGGATCTTGCCCACTCCGCGGGTGCCTTCCCGGTTCATCTCGACGCAGCCGGTGCCGACTTCGCGGTGGGATGCGGTTACAAATATCTCAATGGCGGTCCGGGTGCGCCTGCTTTCCTCTACGTTGCCGAGCGACATCAAGCGCAGGTCTCGCCGGCGCTCTCCGGCTGGATGGGCCATCAGGCCCCCTTTGAATTCGCGCAGACCTATGCACCGGCCGAGGGCATCGGGCGCATGCTCGTGGGCACGCCACCGATCCTCTCGCTCTCCGCACTCGACAGGGCGCTGGATGCCTTTGATGGTGTCGACATGAAGCTCGTTCGCGAGAAATCGCAGCAGCTTTGCGACCGCTTTATCGACGAGGTGGAAAAGCGCTGCCCCGAGCTCGAACTGGCAACGCCACGCGATCATGCCAGCCGCGGCAGCCAGGTCTCATTCCGCCACCCCGAAGGCTATGCGATCATGCAGGCCCTCATCGCGAATGGTGTCATCGGCGATTTCCGCGCGCCCGACATTCTGCGGTTCGGCATGACACCGCTTTATCTCAGACACGCGGATATCGCCGCTGCGGCCGAAACTCTCGAGCGCGTGATGCGCGGAAAATTGTGGGATCAGGACGTTTTCCGCAGGCGAGCCAAAGTGACCTGAGCACACGGCACTCCCGCCCTGAATGGGCGTCAGCGACCGCGTATCCTTACGATAATTTAATACTATAAAAGGTGAAAAGCCCCCCGGAAGCTGGCATAAAGACCCCGGCCTGAAGCGACCGGTTTACCGGCTGTCGAGCCCCGCCTTCATAGCCGAGACCGACCAAGACCCCATCGCCGGAGTGTGCATGTCTATCTGGAAACAGGCATTTGCCTGCCTCATCATTCTCTTTTCCGCAGCACTTGCATGGTTCCTATTCTATCCGGGTGCACAGGATGTTCTGGCACGTGCGGGACTTGTCTCCGCCAGCGCCACCTCTGAGGGCAGCCCCGGCGCACAACCCCTCCGGCGGGGTGGTCGAGGCGGGGGCACACCGGGCCCGGTGGTCACGGCTCCCATTGCCTATGCGACGATCAACGATCGCCTTTCCGCCATCGGGACCGGCCGGGCGCGGCGGTCCGTGATTGTCAATCCACTCACCGCCGGCACGCTGGTTGAAATCGCAGTTGCCTCAGGCGCCGAGGTGAAGGCTGGCGATCTCATCGCGAAACTGGATTCGGAATCCGAAGAGATTGCCCTCGACCGCGCCGTAATCGCGCTTGACGACGCCCAGGCAACGCTCGACCGCATCAAGGCATTGCGCAGCTCGAACACGGTGAGCGTGGTGCAGCAGACCGAAGCCGAACTTGCGCTGCGCAATGCGGAACTTGCAAAACGCGAAGCCGAGCTTGCGCTCGCACGCCGCTCCATCACCGCGCCCATTGATGGCACAGTGGGAATCCTGCCGATCTCGGCGGGCAGCTACGTGACGAGCAGCACGGAGATCGCCAGCATAGACGACCGGTCGCAGATCCTCGTGGATTTCTGGATTCCCGAACGTTACGCCGACCTGATCGACATCGGAACACCTCTGACAGCCACCTCCGTGGCACGCTCATCTTCGGTTCATGAGGGCGAGATCAGCGCCGTCGACAACCGTATCGATCCGGAAAGCCGCACGCTGCGGATCGAGGGACGCATCGACAATCCCGACGACCGGCTGCGCGCTGGCATGGCCTTTACCATCGCCTTGCGTTTCCCGGGCGAAACCTATCCCGCCATCGACCCGCTGGCGATCCAGTGGAGCTCGGACGGTCCATTCGTATGGACGGTGGAAAACGGCAAGGCGCGGCAAAAGCCGGTGCGCATCGTGCAGCGAAACGCCGACAGCGTTCTCGTGGATGCCGAGTTTGGCGAAAATGACCTCGTGGTTACCCAGGGCATTCACAACGTGCGCGAGGGCGCTCCGGTCGAAACGGCAGGCAGCCCGGCAAAGGCAAAGCTTGCCGACGCAGAAGGGGCCGCCACGTGAAGGAAGCGCTGCACAACGCACAGACCGGCATCACCGCACTCTTTGTCCGCCGGCCCGTTCTCGCTTTCGTTTTCAACACGCTGATAGCCGTGGCCGGCCTCGCCGCCCTCTTCGGCATCGAAGTGCGCGAACTGCCCGACGTGGATCGCCCGGTCATCACCGTCTCGACAAATTTTTCAGGCGCTGCCGCCGAGACGATGGACCGCGAGGTGACCGCTGCCATCGAGGGCGCGGTGGCCCGGGTTTCGGGCGTGGTGGCCATTTCGTCGAACTCGTCTTATGGCCGCAGCCGGGTGACGATCGAATTCAGCGACAATGTCAATCTGGACACCGCTGCCTCGGACCTGCGCGATGCCGTTGGGCGGATCCAGAACAGTCTGCCGGACGATGCCGATGCACCCCGCATCATCAAATCCGACAATGACGCTCAGGCTGTCATGCGCATCGCGCTTACCTCTGTCAGCATGCCGGTGCAGGAGCTGACGACGCTTGTGGAAGATGAAGTCGTCGATGCATTTTCCGCGGTTCCCGGCGTTGCGGACGTTCAGGTTTATGGTGACCGGACCGAGATCTTCCGCATCGACATCGACCAGACCAAACTCTCCAGCATGGGTCTGACGGTGGCCGATGTTTCACGAGCGCTTGCCACCGTTGCGTTTGATACTCCTGCCGGCTCTCTGAGCAATTCCACCCAGGACCTGACCGTGCGTGCCACGGCGGCCATCTCGACCCCGCAGGAGTTCGAGGCGATCTATCTGAAGGATTACGTCCGGCTGGGCGAAGTCGCAACGGTGACGCTCGGCGGTGACCTGGGCGAAAGCCAGCTGCGCGCCAATGGCCGCACCGGGATTGGCATTGGCATCGTGCGGCAGGCGCAATCCAACACGCTGGAGATTTCCACCGGCGTGCGCAAGGCTGTCGAAGAGGTGCGCGCCATACTTCCCGATGGTGTGGACATCGAAGTGACGAGCGATGATGCGACGTTCATCAATGGTGCGATTCACGAGGTGGAGATCGCCCTTCTGATCGCTGTGACCGTTGTTCTTCTGGTGATTTTCATCTTTCTGCGCGATTTCCGCGCAACGATCATCCCCGGGCTCGCCATACCCGTCGCCCTGATCGGCACGCTGGCGGCAATCTACCTGACCGGGTTCTCCATCAACATACTCACGCTTCTGGCACTGGTGCTGGCAACCGGGCTCGTGGTGGACGACGCCATCGTGGTTCTGGAGAACATCGTGCGTCGCCGCAATGAAGGCATGGGGGCACGGGCGGCCGCGGTGCTGGGCACGCAGGAAGTGTTTTTCGCGGTGCTGGCAACGACGGCCACGCTGATTGCGGTTTTCGTGCCGATCTCCTTCCTGCCCGGTCAGGCCGGTGGCCTGTTCAAGGAATTCGGCTTTGTGCTGGCCATTGCGGTGTTTCTGTCTTCCATCGTGGCGCTGTCGCTGTGCCCCATGCTGGCCTCGCGCATGCTGGTTTCGCACCCAGAGGGCGAAACACGGGAATCCTCGGGTCTGGGGGCACGTGTGGGGCGGGGCCTGTCCGCGCTCTATCGGCGCTGCCTGCAGGCCTGTCTCAACGCACCGGCCGTGGTGATCCTGGTTTCCGTACTGTTTGCCGCAGCCGCCTATGGCGCTTTCGGCCTCATCAAATCGGAAATCACTCCGAACGAAGACCGCTCCATGGCGTTCATGCGCATCTCGGCCCCACAAGGCGTGAGCCTCGACTATTTTGCCGAGCGCATGCGCCGCATCGAGGCCCTGATCGCGCCTCTTCGGGAAAGCGGTGAGGTGGTCAGCACCTTCTCCATCGCCGGGCGTGGTTCGTCCAACAGCGGCTTTCTCGTATTGCGGCTGGCCGACTGGGAAAATCGCGAAAGGAGCCAGCAGGAGATCGTCGCCGACATATCGGCACGCGTTCGCAACGAACCGGGTGTGCGCGCCTTCGTCTTCCAGCCAAACAGTCTGGGCATTCGCGGCGCCGGCAACGGACTGAGCTTCGCCATTGCCGGCAGCAATTACGGCAGGCTGGCAGAAACGGCGGAGAAGATCGTCGAAGCCATGGGCGAGGATCAAAGCTTCCGTCAGGCGCGGCTTTCCTCCGACACGACGCAGCCCCAGCTTTCCATCGCCATCGACCGTGATCGCGCCTTCGATCTGGGTATCGAGATCGACGGGCTGGGCAACACGATCCAGGCGATGCTGGACGGACGTCGGATCGGCGCGGTTTTCATCGGCGATCGCAGCGTGGATGTGAAACTCGTCTCGACCACAAATCCGGTCAACGACCCCACCGACCTCGAGAACATATATATCAAGGCAGGCGACGGGCGCTTTGTGCCACTCTCCGTCATCGCCACGCTGAAGGAACAGGCCGTACCACCATCGCTGTCACGCGAGGACCAGCTGCGCTCGGTCGGTGTCAACGCAGCGCTGGCGCCGGGCGTGGCGCTTGGCGAAGCCTATCAGCGCGCGCAGGAGATCGCCGCACCACTGCTGGAGCCGGGCATGCGGCTGGTGCCGCTTGGCGAAGCTGCCGCCCTTGGCGAGACCGCCAATTCGATGCAGATCATTTTCGGCTTTGCGCTGGTGATCATTCTTCTGGTTCTGGCAGCCCAGTTCGAAAGCTTTGTCAGTGCCCTGATCATCATGGCCACGGTCCCGCTCGGGCTCGCCTGCGCGGTGTTCGCCATGCTTCTGACGGGCACCAGCCTCAACGTCTACAGCCAGATCGGCCTCGTGCTTCTGGTTGGCATCATGGCCAAGAACGGCATCCTGATCGTCGAGTTCGCCAATCAGCTTCGCGACCGGGGCCTTGGCGTGCGGGAGGCCATCGAAGAAGCTTCGCTGATCAGGCTTCGCCCGGTGGCCATGACGATGATCTGCACGATTGTGGGCGGCGTTCCTCTGGTTCTGGCAAGCGGAGCGGGAGCGGAAGCCCGTGTCGCGCTCGGCTGGGTGATCGTGGGCGGGCTCGGACTTTCGACACTCTCCACGCTGTTCCTCACACCCGTGGCCTATCTCGTGCTCGGCCGTTTCATCACGCCGAAGGTGGAAGAGGAAGCACGGCTGGAACGCGAGCTGGACCAGGCAACGAGGCTGAAGGGCTGACAGCTTGCAAACCGCGCATCTGCAGGCGGGTGACAAGCGCGTGACAAAACGGTATCTGTGCGCGGCGCGCGGGCGGAAAACCGGCCAGGCGCAGCCAGTTCAACAGCCACGGAGTGCCCCGTTGACGACCGGGACGATCAGCATTGAAGCAGCCGAAAAACTGGTGGGACAGGAGGTTGGCCTGTCCAACTGGCGCGTTGTCACGCAGGAAATGATCGACCAGTTTGCCGCTGCAACCGACGATCATCAGTTCATTCACACAGATCCCGAACGTGCCGCACGCGAAACCCCCTATGGCGGCACCATCGCACACGGTTTCCTTTCGCTTTCGCTTCTTTCGACAATGGTGTTTGAGGCCGTGCCGCGCCTTGAAGGGTCTGCGATGGGCGTGAATTTCGGCTTTGAACGGATCCGCTTTCTCGCACCGATACGCTGCGGCGCACGCATTCGCGCCCGCTTCGTGCTTGCCGCGATCAAGCTGCGCCCCTCGGGCATTGCCGAGGTGAATTACGACGTCACGGTGGAGATCGAGAATTCGATCAAGCCGGCCCTGACCGCACATTGGCTGACACTGGCCATGCCGGATCGCGCCCGCGAAGACTGAAGGAAGCGGGCGCGGCAACACCGCGCCCAACCTCGCCCGCCCTCGCTCATTGCCTATTCTTCCTTCTGAACCTGCACGTCGTGTTCGGGGGCAGCCGAAACAAGCTCGGAAGCCGTCGACTGGATCAGCAGCAAATAGCGTTCATACTGGATCAGAACGTCATGGATGATCTGGTCACGTGTCATGCCCATGATGTCATATCCCTTGCTGCCGCTGGAAAACTGGGTGCGGGCCTCGTACCGCACGCCTGACCGAGCGGCATCGAAGGCCGAGAACGCCGGCAGTTTCTGCGAGGTGGGCACCACACCGTAAACGAAATTGCGCATGTCGTCGGCGGGCGACGTCAGCGCAATCGCACCGGTCTCCTCTTCTTCGACGAATGCTTCGCGGCCCCGCTGCGTCAACTCCTGCGCCACCTGTTCCAGCGCTGGTTTCACGTCCTTTCGAATGAAGGAGAGAACCTCCTTCTCGCTCGGTGCATGCAGCATGAGCGCGAGACGGCGTTGCCAGGTAAGCCCCGAGGCCGGAAAGGCGGGGCCGACCTGCGGCACGGCATCATGGGCCTCGCGCTGGGCGAGATCGGCCCGCATGCCGACATAAAGCGCCCACACCAGCGCAAGCATGACGAATGTGAAGGGCAAGGCACTGGCGATGGTTGCCGACTGCAGCGCGCCAAGGCCGCCTGCAAGCAGTAGCCCGGCTGCAACGATCCCTTCCATTGCGCACCAGAAAACACGCTGAAGCGCCGAGGTTTCGGTCTCGCCACCGGCTGCAATCGTGTCGATGACCAGCGAACCCGAATCCGACGAGGTGACGAAGAAGATCGCCACAAGCGCCACGGCAAGAGCAGAGGTCAGACCGGTCAGGGGAAGATAGGTGAAGAACTGGAAGAGGCCGACAGAAACGTCCCGCGCCACTTCCGCCCCCAGCTCGCCGGCTGCAATGCCGGTATCGACAAAGATGGCCGTGTTGCCGAAAACCGTCATCCAGAAAAAGGTGAATCCTGCCGGAATAAAGAGAACCGCCGTCACGAATTCGCGAACGGTTCGACCGCGCGAAATGCGCGCGATGAACATGCCGACAAAAGGCGACCACGATATCCACCAGGCCCAATAGAACAACGTCCAGCCATCGATCCACGGGGTTGGCTCATAGGCATAGATATTGAACGTACGCAGCACGATCGTATCCAGATAGAGCCCGATATTCTGCACGAAATCGCGAAACAACGTCGCCGTGGGTCCGACCATCAGAACGAAGATCATCAGCAGGACCGCCACGACCAGATTGGTTTCGGAGAGGATGCGCACGCCCTTGTCGAGCCCTGTCACCACCGAAATGGTGGCAAAGGCGGTGATGACGACAATGAGGGGGACCTGCACCCATGGCGCGATCGGCACGCCCAGCAGGTAGTTGAGCCCGGCATTGATCTGGGTCACACCAAGACCCAGCGAGGTCGCGATGCCGAACATGGTGCCGACAATGGCGAAAATATCGACGGCATGACCGATGGGCCCGTTGATACGGTCTTTCAACAGCGGATAGAGACCGGACCGGATGGTGAGCGGCAGATTGTAGCGATAGCCGAAATAGGCAAGCGACAGGCCGACGACCGCATAAATCGCCCAGGCATGAATGCCCCAGTGAAAGAACGTGACGGACATGGCCTCGCGCATGGCAGCGATGCTGCCAGGCTCGGCGGTCGGTGGCGCAAGAAAATGCGTCATCGGCTCGCCCACCGCATAAAACATCAACCCGATGCCCATGCCGGCAGCAAAGAGCATGGCGACCCAGGAATGGTATTTGAAATCGGGCTCGGAATCGTCCGGCCCCAGTTTCAGCCGGCCAAACCGACCGATGGAAAACAGAAGAACCGCAGCCAGGAATATGCCGACGGCGAGAAGGTAGAGCCAGCCGAACATGGCGAGAATGTTGCTCTGCAAGGCAGAGAACATGGAACCGGCGCGGTCCGGGAAGACAATTCCGATCATCAGGAACAGAACGATGATGATGATTGCGCCAAAAAACACCGGCGGATTGATGACAAAACGACCAAACATGAAAAATCTCTCTGCACTCCCGTTTCCAGCCGTGGGCGACGATGCCCTGGAACGGGTACTCACGGTAAAAGCTGACAAGCATCGAGTGATGAGGCATCACTCGCATGGCATCGATGGCAGGTGCTCAAGTTCTGCGGGCCATAAGGGGCTTTGTCAATGATGTATAAGCCGGCTCCATCAAACGACGCCGCAGGCTCGCACGAGCTTCAACAGGCGCGGCAGGGAGGGCTTCGTGTTCATCGCACACCAGGTCTCACGCACTCCCCCGCCATAGCTCTCCTTGTGCCTTGCAAGTGATTGCGTCGGATAGACAAGCTTCTGGGCAATGGGGTTGGTGTAGATGAACCGGAACGCACGGCGGGTCAGCCAGTCCTTCTCGAACTCCTGATCCTCGATCCTGTGAAACGGCATGAGGCCGAGATAGAGCTTCGGCACCCCTTCGGCCCTGAAACGTTTCCACCGCATGACGGACAAGAAAGTAAGCCGCCAGCGGATCGGTGTCGGGCAGCCAGCGGCGCGTGGCCGAAAGGTATCCGATCAGCTTCCCGTCTTCGTAAAGCGGATCGAAGAAGGCGAAGGCGAGCGGCTGGTCTTTCTCATCCAGAATGAAGAACTTTCGGACATCGGGTTCATCACGCAACAGGATGGGCCGCACAAGAAAGGAAAGTTCGCGGCGTTTTGTGGTGCGGGTGCGCCGCCAGCCGAGGGAAATCGCCTCGACTTGCTCCTGCCGCAGCGAGGCCACCGGAATTTCGGCAACACAACACCCCATGCGGGCAAAACGGTTCTTCGCGGTCCGGAAACTGCGTCTGGAAGGTCCGGCGAAACTGTAGGTTTCGAGATCGATCAGGCTCTCGATGCCCAGCGCATTGACGAAGAACCCTTTCGACGAAAGAAGCTCCGCCATCGGTCTCGAAACCTGCCAGAAGGTCACGTCTTTTTTTTCAGCAACAAACGCATCCAGAATGGCGGGCCAGACTTCTCTTGGCGCAAGTGGATCAGCCAGCGCATAGGCTGTGCGCCCCACCATGCGATATGCAATCACGCCATGCTCGCTGCCGAAATAATGCAGGCCCGGCTGATGCGCGACCGAATAGGCAAGCGCAAACGTCCCGTACTGCTGCAGCAGTGCATGGCGCTGAGTGCCGGAAAGAAGAACGTCGCCGCTCGGGCGAACGGTGTTTGTCAAGCGAGCTATCTGGTTCACGGCGAAGAATCATGTTCCGCGCCCCCACGGCAGGAGGGATGCCATGCATTGAGGGGGCTGACAAGACGATTGACATTTAAGAAACCTAAAGGTTATTTTATTTGCAATCGGAGAGTCCCATGACAAAGTCGCCTGCACCCGCTGAATCCAGGGCAACGCCGGAAACGGCGGATGATCGCGTTCTCTTTGCGCTCAAAACCAAAGGAGCGATGACGGCCCAGCGTCTCGCCCACTGCCTCAACATCTCGACTGTTGCGGTGCGCAAGCAGCTTTCCCGGCTCGCAGGGCATGACCTGGTGCAGTTCCAGGAGGAGGTGCGTGGGCCCGGTCGCCCCGAACGCGTCTGGCGTCTGACCGCGAAGGGCCATGGCCGTTTTCCCGACAGCCATTCGGACCTGACACTCGAACTGATCAATTCGATCCGGCGGGTGTTCGGAGAGGAAGGGCTCGACAGGCTGATCGGCGAGCGTGAACAAACAATGCAGACCTCCTACAAACATGCGGTTCGGGAACACTCGGATCTTGCAGAGCGCGTTGTCGCCCTCGCCCGGATCCGCGCCCGAGAGGGCTATATGGCCGAAGTCGAACCACTCGAAGACGGCGCCTTTCTCCTGATCGAGAACCATTGCCCGATTTGCGCCGCCGCAACGGTCTGCCAGGGCTTTTGCCGATCCGAACTGAATGTTTTCAAAACCGTGCTGGGTCCACAGACCCGGGTCGAGCGTACGGATCATATCCTTGCCGGCGCCCGACGCTGTGCCTACCGCATCGAAGAACGCTCAGCCGACTGACCCTGAACAGGCGAGGACATCATGGCAGATGCAAGGACCGAGGGACCGCTTGGCAACGCCGGCTGGGCGGCAATTCTGAAAACCGGGCAACTGGGGCAGTTCGCGCTGCTGTGCCTCGGCATCTGGCTGCATGCCGCTGACACACTGCTTGTGGCCACGGCAATGCCGGCTGCAGTCGCAGAGATTGGCGGAGACCGGCTGGTGAGCTGGACGCTGTCACTTTATCTGCTGGGCTCCATCATCTCGGCGGCGGCTGCGGCCCTTGCAGCCACGGCGGTGGGGCTGCGCCGCGCCTTCGTGATCGCCGCGCTGATCTATACGGCAGGCTGCGCGATCAGCGCGCTTGCGCCCAACATGCCGGTGATGCTGCTGGGGCGTTTCGGTCAGGGCGTTGGCGGCGGCCTTCTGGTGGCGCTGACCTATGTGGCGATCCAGCGCCTTTTTCCGAAGGACATGTGGCCCCGGCTGATAGCGCTGATGTCGGCCATCTGGGGCGCTTCGGCATTCTGCGGTCCGATGATCGGTGGCTTTTTTGCGGATCTCGACCTGTGGCGCTGGGGCTTCTGGACCTTTGCGATACAGGCGCTTCTGCTGGCGCTTCTCGTGCCGGTGTTCCTGCGCCCGACCAAAGAAGCCGTGGCGACCGAACAGCGGTTTCCCGCCTGGAGACTCGCGCTTCTGTCTCTTGCGGTGCTTTGTGTCGCCATGGCAGGCATCCATGTGACTCCCGGCATTTCGCTGCCGCTCGTGGCGGCGGGAGCGGGATTGTTTTTCCTCTTCCTGAAACGTGATTGCAGCCGCCTGAGCGGCAAGATGTTCCCGACGCGCGCATTCGATATCCACACGCTCGTGGGGGCAGGTTTCATCGCCAATCTGTCACTTGGCACAGCCGCCATGTCACTCACCGTCTACGGGCCGTTCTTTCTCCAGCGCATCCACGGCTTGTCGGCACTGGGTGCGGGCTATGTGATCGCTGCCGAAGCCATTGCCTGGAGCACGTCAGCGATCGTGTTCGCCGGCGTGGGCGAGACGGGGGAGCGGGTCGTGATGAAAGCCGGTGCATTGCTGATCGTTCTGGCGGTTGCGCTGCTTGGCCCGGTGATGGCAGGCGGGCCCGTCTGGGCTGTCGTCGTTCTTTCTTTTGCACAGGGCGCGGGCTTCGGCATGGTGTGGGGATTTCTCATGCGCCGCGTTGTGGCGGCGGCCCCCGAAGCCGAACGCGACAGTGCATCATCCGCGATGCCGACAACCCAGCAGATCGCCTTTGCACTGGGCGCGGCCCTTGCCGGCATCGTGGCCAACATGGCCGGCTTTGCCGAGAGCGGCGCGACCGAGACCATGAAGCCAGTGGCAATCTGGGTGTTTGTCAGTTTTGTTCCGATTGCAGCCCTCGGAGCAGCCGCCACCTGGGGGGCGGCCCGCCAGAGCGGCAAAGAGACTGTCTAACGCCCTCTCTTCGGGCGCCCCGTGTGCGTGGTTGAGGTCACGGAGACGGGGTCACTCGCTGGAAACGTGTCCTCCAGCCCCTCCTCCAGTTCCTCTTCGAGTTCTTCGGCATCCGGATCATGCTTTTGCGGCTTTTTCGCAAATTCTCCAGGGGCGCCAGTGCGGGTGGTGCGCGTCACGGAGACCGGATCGCTGGCGGGGAAACTCTCTTCGAGACCTTCCTCCAGGGCTTCCTCTTTTTCGATCTTCTCGCTTTTGGATTCAGAACTCGGCTTTTTGGGATCAGGCTGCATTGATATCTTCCTTTTTCGGATCAATGCCCAAAGAGCCGTTCCGGTTCCACACTCGAATGATTATCGATCGCGCGCGGCCTGTTCCATAAGCATGAAGACGTAATCGGAGAAGGAGCGCCAGCACTCCACCCGGAAAGCCTTGCTGCCTGTGCGCCACAGAACGATTTCGGCCTTGCCGAAAACGGTGCGCGAGCAGGCACCGACGGGAAAGGCTTCCGGAGAAAGGTTCTGCGGGCAACCGGCATTGAGGACCGGTTCGACACGCGCTCCCGAAACCAGGACTGCCGTGTTGCGATGCGATACATCCACGGCCGAATGAAACGCCGTGACCGGAGCGCATATGCCGACGAGATCCGCCCGGTTTTCGTCGATGATCAGCCATTCATCCGGTCCAAGCCAGAGTGCCGCGCGACCGCCTTGAGAAGTCGAGGTTTTCGAGCGCTCGGGCAAAGCGAGCCCGAGCGCCTTCGACAGGGGTTTTACCGCGGCATTCGGCGCGCGAAGAGAAAGACGAGAGGCGGGCTCGGCCCTGACCAATGTCAGACCTTCCGCATTGAGAAAGCGGCCTTCGAGCGCATTCGCGCGGGCAATCGGGTCAGCCATGGGTGCGCTCTCCCTTTTCATCGAAGAAGACGGTGGAGGTGACTTCCACTTCGATCACGCCGTCGGGCATGGGCACATAGAGGGTTTCGCCCATGCGCTCATGGCCGCCCGCCACGAGAGCCAAGGCGATGGAATGGCCGCAATTCTCCGACCAGTAGGACGATGTAACATGGCCGAGCATGGGCACGGGAACCGGGGCTTCCGGATCGGCAACGATCTGTGCGCCTTCTTCCAGCACCGTGTTCGGATCGCGCGTCTTGAGGCCCACGAGCTGCTTGCGGCCGGGGGCGGTTAGATCCGGGCGCATCAGCCCGCGCATGCCGACGAAATCCGTCTTCTTCCTGCCGATGGCCCATGAAAGCCCCGCATCATGGGGCGTGACGGTTCCATCCGTCTCCTGCCCGACAATTATGAAGCCCTTTTCGGCTCTGAGCACATGCATGGTTTCGGTGCCATAGGCGCAGGCCCCATGCTTTTCGCCTTCCGCCCAGACGGCCTCCCACACGGCGCGGCCATAGTCGGCGGGCACATTGATCTCGAAACCGCGCTCGCCGGTGAACGACATGCGGAACAGCCTGGTGGGAACGCCGCAGATCATCCCCTCGCGCACCGACATATGCGGCATCGCATCGTCTGAGAGGTCGATCCCTTCCACCAGCGGGGCGATGATCTCGCGGCTTTTCGGTCCCTGAACGGCGATGACCGCCCATTGCTCGGACGTGGAGGTCAGATAGACCTTCAGATCCGGGAACTCGGTCTGGAGATAGTCTTCCATGTGATTGAGCACACGCGGCGCGCCGCCGGTGGTTGTGGTCACGTGGAAACGGTCTTCGGAAAGCCGCCCCACCACGCCGTCATCATAGATGAACCCGTCCTCGCGCAGCATGACACCATAGCGGCAGCGCCCGACGCCGAGCTTCTGCCACGGGTTCGTGTACATCAGCTCCATGAAGCGCGCGGCGTCCGGCCCGACGATTTCGATCTTGCCGAGCGTGGTGGCGTCGAAAATGCCGGCACTCTGGCGCACCGTACGGCACTCGCGAGCGACGGCGGCGTGCATGTTCTCGCCGGCTTTGGGAAAATACCAGGCGCGCTTCCATTGGCCGACATCCTCGAACACGGCACCATGGGCTTCAGCCCAGTCGTGCATGGGCGTGCGCCGCACCGGCTCGAACAGGCGCCCCCTGCCGTGCCCGACAAGCGCGCCGAAGGTGACGGGCGTGTAGGGCGCGCGGAAGGTGGTCAGCCCCACTTCGGGAATGGGTTTGCCAAGCATTTCGGCGGCGATGGCGAGACCATGCATGTTGGACGTCTTGCCCTGATCGGTCGCCATGCCGGTGGTGGTGAAGCGCTTGACGTGCTCGATGGAGCGCATGCCCTCGCGCACCGCCTGACGAATGTCCTTCGCGGTGACATCGTTCTGGAAATCGACAAAGGCCTTGGCCGTGCTTTCGGCCCCTGCCCCCTCGCCCGCACCCAGCATGCCGCCGGACCAGCACTCGCTGCTTTTGGCAGAAAGCGTTGGCAGCTTGCGGGCAGCACCATTGGCGGCCTCGTGCCCGGCCTTCAGGGCGTCGGCGACGGTTTCGCCAAGGTCGATGCTGCCCGCACATGCGCCAACAGAAACCAGTTCCTGCACCGCCTGGCCGGGGAGGAAGCGCTGCGTTTCCGCATCGAAGGCAAGTTTGCCGCGCGACTGCGAAAAGAGGTGAACGGCCGGCGTCCAGCCGGACGAGGTCAGAAGCGCATCGCAGGCCAGCGTGCGCTCCGCACCGCCCGAAACCGGACGGACCGCGATGGAAGAAATGCGAAGCCGCCCGCTCGTTCCGGTCACGGCGTGGCCCGCCAGGCATTCGATGCCAAGCCTGCGCGCCTCCTCCACATGCGGCCCCTGCGGATCGGGCCGGCAATCGACGATGGTGGCAATACCCACGCCCGCCCGTTTCAGATCGATGGCCGCGTGCCATGCGCTGTCTTCAGCCGTGTAAACCGCCACATTGCGCCCGACCGATACCCCATAATGGTTGAGATAAGTGCGGGCGGCGGACGCAAGCATGATGCCCGGACGGTCGTTTTCGGGAAACACCATGTGCCGCTCGATGGCCCCGGTGGCGAGCACGACGCGCCTTGCCCGCACCTGCCAGAGCCGCTCGCGCGGCTGGTCTGGGGCAGGGCTCGCGAGATGATCCGTCAATCGTTCGACAAGGCCCACCATGTTCTGCGCGTAATAGCCGAAACCCGTTGTGCGGGTGAGAAGCCGCACATTGCTGCGCGCAGCAAGCTCCGCTGTCACGGCCAGCGCCCAGCCCCAGCCGGGCATACCGTCAATCGTCGCGCCGGTTTCATAGCGCAGCGCGCCGCCCGTTTCCGCCTGTTCGTCGGCCAGAATGACGCGTGCGCCTGCATCGGCGGCAGCGAGTGCTACGGAAAGCCCGGCCGCACCGCCGCCAATGACCAGCACGTCGCAATGGGCGAAACGGTTTGCGTAACAGTCCGGATCGGGCCGGTCAGGTGCCTCGCCGAGACCGGCAGCACGCCGGATGAAGGGTTCGTAGACCCGCTCCCAGGCGGCCTTCGGCCACATGAAGGTCTTGTAGTAGAAACCGGCAGAGAAGAAGGGCGCGGCCAGATCGTTGAGCGCGCCGACATCGAAGGAGAGCGAGGGCCAGCGGTTTTGTGAAACAGCGTCGAGCCCCTCATGGATTTCCTGAACGGTGGCTCGAACATTGGGCGTTCTGCGCGCCGTATCCCGGTGGACGCCGACCAGCGCATTGGGCTCTTCCGCACCGGCGGAAACGATGCCGCGCGGGCGGTGATATTTGAAGGAACGGCCAACGAGGTGAACACCATTGGCCAAAAGGGCTGAGGCAAGCGTGTCGCCGCGCAGCCCCTCGAAGGACTTGCCGTCAAAGGTGAAATGAACGGGATCGGCCCTGCCAAGCCGGCCAGCGGTGGCGATGCGGAAGGGCTGGGTCATCACTTGCCCTCCCCGCCGAGATCAGGCTTGGGCTCGCCGGCCCTGTAGGTCACGAGAAATTTGTCCGACACCGTGTCCCGCGCGGCATTGAAGAAGCGGGCGCAGCCATGAATGTGCCGCCAGCGTTCATAAACGATTCCCTTGGGATTGGAGCGAATGAAGAAGAAGCGCTCGAATTCCTCGTCAGACAGTTCAGCCATGTTTTCGGGCCGCGCGATATGCGCCTCGCCGGCATGCCGGAATTCGAGTTCCGGCCGGTCTTCCTCGCAATAGGGGCAGTGAATGAGAAGCATGAGATCCCCTTGCGTTTAGTGTGCCACGGCGGCGGCTGCCGCCTCGTCTATGAGCCGGCCGTTGCGAAACCGCTCCAGCGTGAAGGGTGCGTTGACGGGATGCGGCTCGTCGCGCGCGACGGTGTGGGCAAAGACATGCGCCGAGCCCGGTGTCGCCTTGAAGCCCCCCGTGCCCCAGCCGCAGTTCACGTAAAGCCCCTTGACCGGCGTTTTCGCGAGAATGGGCGAGCGGTCGGGCGTGACATCGACAATGCCACCCCATGACCGCAGCATCTTCATGCGGGTGAAGATCGGGAACATCTCGCAGATGGCGTCGAGCGTGTGCTGGATGATGTGCAGCCCGCCGGTCTGGGAATAGGAGGTGTATTGATCCGTGCCCGCCCCGATGACCAGTTCCCCCTTGTCGGACTGGGAAATATAGGCATGGACCGTGTTCGACATGACCACGCAGGGAAAGACCGGCTTGACCGGCTCCGACACCAGCGCCTGAAGCGGGTAGGATTCAAGCGGCACCTGAACACCCGCCATCTGCATCAGCACCGAGGAATGACCGGCAGCCACCACACCGACCTTCTTCGCGCCGATGGTGCCTCGCGTGGTCTCGACACCGGTGACGGAGCCATCCGGCCCGCGATTGATGCCGGTGACCTCGCAGTTCTGGATGATGTCGACACCGCGCGCGGCCGCCGCCCGCGCATAGCCCCAGGCGACCGCATCGTGGCGGGCCGTGCCGCCCCTTCGCTGGAGTGCAGCCCCCATGACCGGATAGCGCGCCTCGCGCGAAATGTTGAGCGGCGGGCAATAGGCCTTCGCCTCTTCGGGCGTCAGCCATTCATTGTCGACACCGTTCAGCCGGTTGGCGTGGATATGGCGCTTGAACACCTGCACATCGTGCACATTGTGCGCCAGCATCATCACGCCGCGCGGCGAATACATGACGTTGTAGTTCAGATCCTGAGAAAGCCCGTCCCAGAGCTTCACGGAATGATCGTAGATGCCTGCGCTCTCGTCATAGAGATAGTTCGAACGGATAATGGTGGTGTTGCGGCCGGTGTTTCCGCCGCCGAGCCAGCCCTTCTCCAGCACGGCCACATTGGTGATGCCGTGCTCCCGGGCGAGATAATAGGCCGTTCCAAGCCCGTGACCGCCGGCACCAACGATGATGACATCGTAATTCTTCTTCGGTTCGGGAGAGGACCACTGCTCCGGCCAGCCCTTGTGGCCACGCATGGCCTCGCGGGCGATGGCGAAGACGGAATATTTGCGCATGAGCCTCTCCGCTATGCAGGCAGCGCGCCACAGCCGGGCGCATTGGGACACAGCCTAGCAGTAGCGAAATACGAGGCAATGGCTTGCACTGATTGCGACGGCACTTGCCGTTTTGCGTCAACTCATGCGCAGAAGAAAAACGACCTCAGGCAGGGGCGGACATTCATCCCGGTGCATTGCGAAAACGCCGGACCAGGAGTGCACCATAGGCAAGGAAAAGGGCTGCTATATAAAACTCGCGCACCTCGGACAGCTCGTAACCATCCACCATGTCCACGCCACGAATGATGAACACAAGTTTGGTGAACACATAAACGGCGGCAAGAGCCAGCGCCGCGGCCCGCAGATGCAGCGATCTGAACCGCCGGACAAAATCCAGACAGATCATCAGCCCCAGAAAGAACCAGACCTGATAGGGGACAATGTTCCATGATTCGAACATGAGAGATGCAACCGGCAGGCCGAAAAGAGCAAAGATGCGCGGTGGAACATAAGGTTCCACTCCGGCGAGAATGCCACCGACACCGCGCGGCCAGGCCCAGGGCAGGACCACAAAACAGAAGATCGCGCACGTGTAATACATCGCCTCGAACTGATAGGTATAGAAATTGTGGATGTTGGTCTCGTTCTGGATGTTCCTGCTGAACAGGTCTGGCGTCGCCCAGCCGAGCCAATGCTGCCCCCAGGACATCTCCTCCATCAGGATGAGAAACACCACACCAGCCATACAGGCCAAAACCGAGAAGGGGGGAAAAACTCCGAACAGGGATGGTCGGCGCAGCCCGCGCGCACCCCACGCAGCGACAAGGAAGGCGGCAACTGCCGCGATCAGCAATACTTCCGTGGCAATGCCCAGAGGCTGCATCTCGCGCGCATAATCGTTCAATGCCGTGGGAACGAAGTGGACCGCGGCTGCCACCGCCAGCAAAAACACCAACGAGGTGCCGATGGCCCGGAATGCCTGGTCACCCGCCTCCCGGCCGAGCCCCTTTGAAGGCAGGGCTGGCTTCAGCGCCTGGAAAAGCAACAGTGCCGCCACAAAGGAAATCACCATCCTGACACGGCCAAAGAGCGTGAAATCGGGCTCTCCCTTGCGCAGCAGGCCGTATCCGTATGCAAGTTCGCCATGGACGGCAGCGCCGGCAACCAGTAGGAAAGCGATCATGCCGAAGCCGACCCGCATCATGCTTGCCTGAAAGCCAATGCCGGTTTTCGATGAACCATTCGACATGTCGTTACCCCCGCGCGCAAAGAACACGCCTGTGTAGTGTTGTTTTCTTTTTTCTACGTTAACGGGCATCGGCAAAGAAGCGCAGGGCGAGGAAAAAATCACAAGATACTTCTCGACATATACAAACCACTCTGCTATGAGCCACCGCTATTCGTGGCAGAGTATGGCTGCGGAAGCCTCTGCCCATGGGCAGAGAAAAACCAGAATTCACAGTTGAAAAATCGAAGACCAACGTTCTGACAGGAAACCCACGTGCAGGTACTCGTCCGCGACAACAATGTTGATCAGGCGCTTCGCGCGCTGAAGAAGAAAATGCAGCGTGAAGGCATCTTCCGCGAGATGAAGATGCGTGGGCACTATGAAAAGCCGTCGGAAAAGCGTGCACGCGAAAAGGCCGAAGCCGTTCGCCGCGCCCGCAAGCTGGCGCGCAAGCGCGCCCAGCGCGAAGGGCTGGTCGGCGGACGTCCCGGCGCGCGCTGATAGCGCCCAGCTTTCGACGATTTCTGTTTTTAGACAAACGCGGCGCAGCTTGTGGAGCTGCGCCGCGTTTGCATTTGCGGGGTTATTCATAGGGGGACGGCAATGGCTTGGTTTGGCGCACGGGTTATGGCATTAGAGACTATGAGCTATTTCTCCGCACCTCCGTTCAGTCTCTCCCGCACATTCCTGCCCGGCCTTGCACTGGCGGCTCTTCTGCCGCTGGCCGCCTGCCAGTCAGGGGCAGTCAATCCCGCGACCGATCTCAGCCGCATCGATACCGCTCAGGGATCAGTGGAGAACATCAGCTCGCTTAGCGCAGTGATCGAGCGGACTCCCAATGAGCCGGAAGCCTACAACATGCGCGGTGCGGCCTATGGACGTGCGGGACGCTATGCAGATGCGCTGAAGGACTTCGACAAGGCGATCTCGCTCAATCCCCGCTCGCCAAACACCTATGCCAATCGTGCGCTTATCCATCGCTATATGGGTGACAACCAGAAGGCGCTGGCCGATTACAACAAGGCCATCTCGCTCGACCCCAACTATGACACCGCCTATATCGGACGTGCCGAGATCTACCGACTTTCCGGGCGTTCAAGCGACGCGCTGGCCGACCTTGAGCGCGCCATCAGGCTCGACACCACCGACCCCCGCGCCTACCACCGCCGTGGCCTGCTCTATCAGGCCAGTGGGCAGCACGAATATGCGATCGAGGATTTCGCCAAGGCCATCTCGCTCGCGCCGGACGCTCCTTATGGCTACAACGGACGCGGCCTTTCCTATCTGGCTCAGGGTGACGACGAGAACGCCTTCTCCGATTTCAACACGGCCATACGACTGGACGACAGCCTCGCCGAGAGCTGGGCCAATCAGGCTCTGGTCTATGAAAAACGGGGCGACAATGCAAAAGCCTCCCGATCCTACACGCGCGCGCTCCAGCTTGATCCCGAATATGGGCCCGCACGCGATGGCCTGGCGCGGACGCAGAGCTGATAGAACTGCATTTATAACGCGTTATTGACGATCGAGCGTTTTCGCCCCGATAAATCGGTCACGAAAAATCTCGCAATTTAATCTGGAACCTTCCTTGCCGTGACGGGTTGTGAGCCCGGACACGAAAGGAGTTCCAGAGATGAAAAAAGCAATCATTTTCGCTTCCGCACTCATGGCCACCGCAGCGACGCCAGCACTGGCACAGGAGCGCGTGGAAGTGGGTGTTCTGGACTGCGTCATCGAAGGCGGCGCGGGCGTCGTGATCGCTTCCTCCCAGGAACTGGCCTGTTCCTTCGAGCCAGCCGATGAGAACCGCCCACCTGAAACCTATGTGGGTGTGGTGAACAAATTCGGCCTTGATGTCGGTGTCAAGGATGCCACGCAGATGCAGTGGCTCGTCATGGCTCCCACGGCAGACGCCTATGCGCCGGGCGCCCTTGAAGGCGATTATGCCGGCGTGAGCGCGGAAGTGGCTGCCGGCCTCGGCGCAGGCGCCAACATCCTCGTCACGCAGGACAGCCAGAGCCTGATGCTCCAGCCTGTGAGCGTCGAAGGCAAGACAGGCATCAATGTGGCGCTTGGCGTGAGCGAGTTTCAGCTGCGCTCGACCTCTGCTGCCGAGTGACCATTCCCTGCCCCACCCGGCAACAAAAAGCCCGGCTTCGTGCCGGGCTTTTTTCTTGGTCTCAGTGATCCATTGCCTTGACGATGTCTTCCGTCATCTTCTTGGCGTCGCCAAGCAGCATCATCGTTCCGTCCTTGTAGAACAGTGTGTTGTCGATGCCGGCATAGCCGGAGCCGAGCGAACGCTTGACGAAGAGGCAGGTGCGCGCCTTGTCCACATCGAGGATGGGCATGCCGTAGATCGGCGAGGACTTGTCGTCGCGGGCTGCCGGGTTGGTCACGTCGTTGGCACCGATGACATAGGCAACGTCTGCCTGCGCGAACTCGGAGTTGATGTCTTCGAGCTCGAACACCTCATCATACGGCACCTGAGCCTCTGCAAGCAGCACATTCATGTGGCCGGGCATGCGGCCTGCGACCGGGTGGATGGCGTATTTCACCTCGACACCGGCTTCCTTCAGCTTGTCGGCCAGTTCACGCAGAGCGTGCTGGGCCTGGGCGACGGCCATGCCGTAGCCCGGCACGATGATGACCTTCTGCGCATTGGCCATCAGATAGGCGGCGTCGTCTGCCGACCCCTGCTTGACCGTACGGTCGATCCCGTCATCGGCAGCAGCCGCCGTCTCGCCGCCGAAGCCGCCGAGAATGACCGAAATGAAGGAGCGGTTCATGCCCTTGCACATGATGTAGGACAAGATCGCACCGGAAGAGCCGACCAGAGCGCCGGTGATGATGAGCGCGAGATTGCCGAGCGTGAAGCCGATGCCGGCTGCGGCCCAACCCGAGTAGGAATTGAGCATGGACACGACAACCGGCATGTCTGCGCCGCCAATCGGGATGATGATGAGCACGCCCAGAACGAGCGAGGCTACAACGATCAGCCAGAAGATGGTTGTGCTCTGCGTGGTGACGAGCAGCACGATCATGACAACCAGAGCGATGGCAAGGCCCGCATTCACCATATGGCGCATGGGCAGCATGATCGGCTTGCCGGACATGCGGCCATCGAGCTTCAGAAAAGCGATGATGGAACCGGTGAAGGTGATCGCGCCGATCGCGACACCGAGCGACATTTCGACCAGCGCCTGTGCGTGGATGGCACCCACTTCACCAATTCCGAAGCTTTCAGGCGAGTAGAGCGCGGCGGCAGCCACCATGACGGCGGCAAGGCCGACCAGAGAGTGGAACGCGGCGACGAGCTGTGGCATGGCGGTCATGGCGATGCGCTTTGCGATCACCGCACCGATGCCGCCGCCAATGGCGATGCCGAGAACAATCAGAACGAACCCGCCGAAAGACGGCGTTGCGTAGAGCAGCGTGGTGCCGATGGCGATGGCCATGCCGACCATGCCGTAGACATTGCCCTGACGGCTGGTGGTTGGATGCGACAGGCCCCTCAGCGCGAGAATGAAGAGAATGCCGGAAACGAGATACAGGAAGGATGCAAGATTGGCGCTCACGTCACTTGTCCTTCTTTTTGTACATGGCAAGCATGCGGCTGGTCACGAGGAAGCCGCCAAAAATGTTCACCGACGCCAGGATGAGCGCGATGAAGCCGAAGCCGGTGGCAAGGCCGGAAGCGGAGATGCCCACAGCAAGCAGCGCGCCAACGACAATCACCGACGAGATCGCGTTGGTGACCGACATAAGAGGCGTGTGCAGCGCCGGCGTCACCGACCAGACGACATAATAGCCAACGAAGATCGCCAGCACGAAAATGGCGAAACGGAACACGAACGGGTCGATCGCGCCACCGGATGCGCCATGCGCAAGTGCGCCGGCGGCATCGGCGACTTCCGCCGCCTGCATGCTTTCAATGGCGGCGCGAACGCTCGCCGCGGCGCTGTCGAGCTGGTCGAGCGCCTTTTCTAGTGCGGTTGGTTCCATCAGGATTCTCCCCCCGATTTGGTTGCGGCAGGCTTATCGGCAGCGCTGGACGCAGCAGCCGGCTTTCCTGCCGTTTTCTTCGCCGCGGCGGAGCCGGCAGCGGCTTTGGCTGCGGGCTTGCGCGCCGGTGCCTTGCGGGCTGGCGCCTTTTTCGGCGCGGCGGCCTTGGCAGCAGGCTTTGCGGTGTCGACGAAATTGGGATGCACGACCTTGCCGTCATGGGTGAGCATGGTGGCCTTCACCAGCTCGTCTTCCATATCGACGGCGAGCTCCTTCTTCTCCTTGTCGACCATGGTCTCAAGGAAGGTGTAGAGGTTTTTGGCGTACAGAAGCGAAGCGGATGCGGCCACGCGACCCGGCACATTGAGATGGCCGAGGATCTTCACGCCATTGGCCGTGGTGACGACCTCTCCGGCCTTCGCACCTTCCACATTGCCACCGCGCTCCACCGCCAGATCGACGATGATGGAGCCAGGCTTCATGGACTTGACCATATCGGCACTGACAAGGCGCGGCGCGGGGCCGGCCCGGGATGAGTGCCGTGGTGATGACGATGTCCTGCTTGGCGATGTGTTCGGCGACGAGTTCGGCCTGGGCCTTTTTCTCTTCGTCGGTCAGCTCGCGAGCATAACCGCCATCGCCCGAGGCATCCTTCAGCGCATCGGTCATGATGAACTTCGCACCGAGCGACTGGACCTGCTCGCCGGCAGCCGCACGCACGTCGGTGGCGGTAACGACAGCACCCAGACGGCGCGCAGTGGCGATGGCCTGAAGGCCGGCAACGCCGGCACCCATGACGAACACCTTGGCGGCGGGCACGGTGCCGGCGGCGGTCATCATCATCGGCAGCGCGCGATCATATTCGGCGGCGGCATCGATCACGGCGCGGTAGCCGGCAAGGTTTGCCTGAGAGGACAGAACGTCCATGGACTGGGCACGCGTGATGCGTGGCATGAACTCCATGGCAAACGCCGTGACACCCGCTGATGCCATCGCGGCAACGTCACCCTCATTGCCATATGGGTCCATGGAGGCGAGGACGAGCGCGCCCTTCTTGTAGGTCTTGACCTCAGCCGGCGTTGGGCGGCGCAGCTTCAGGACGACATCGGCCTTGCCGGCATCGGACGCCTTGCCGATCTTTGCGCCGGCCTTTTCAAATTCGCTATCGACAATGCGCGATCGTTCGCCTGCGTTTTTCTCGACGATAACGTCGAAACCGAGACCCACAAATCGCTTGACCGTTTCGGGAGAGACCGCGACACGACCTTCCGTTACGTCAATTTCTTTAGGCACAAATATGCTTTGTCCCACCGTCATATCCTTTCGGTTGGACCGACCCCCCATTTCACGGAGCCGAGGGAGCGGCTCCGCACGTCACATCGCGGCAACAATGGCTCCTAGCGCAGCAGCCAGCTGCCGATCACCGAGAGCAGAATGAAGAGAACGGTGCTGGAGAAGAAACCAGCGGAGGTGAAGAAACCAAACGCCATCGCCACCAGAATGGCGACAATCACGACGCTCGAATATTTGATGACGGCCAGGAAAAGATCATAGGTCTTTTCGTGTTCGGCGTAGTCCATCTCCGCGCCCGTTTCGGCCGGTCCGGCCGGCAAATTCTCTGCCATCACAAAACCCCATGGGATTAGAATTGGTCTTGGGAGATAGCGAAAAGATGTCTGAAGGGCAATGGGAGGATTGCCGCATGAACAATCCAATGCGGTTTGAGGCGCGATAAGAGAACCGTTTTCATCAAATCGGTACGGAATGTGGAAAAATCAGTCCTTCCGATGTGGAAAGGCGTTCCAAAATTCCGGCACCGGGTCGAAAATACATGAATCATGAGAGCCAGCGCTTGCGCCGCTTGTAGTGTTTCACGTTTCGGAAGGAGCGCCGGCCCTCGCCACCGACCCCGAGATAGAATTCCTTCACATCCTCGTTCTCGCGCAGCGCCTTCGCCTCACCATCGAGCACGACACGGCCCGATTCCAGAATATACCCATACTTGGCATAGCGCAGCGCCACATTGGTGTTCTGTTCCGCCAGAAGGAAGGACACTCCCTGTTCCTCGTTGAGCTTCCTCACGATCTCGAAGATCTCCTCGACCAGTTGCGGCGCCAGCCCCATGGAGGGCTCGTCGAGCAGGATCATCCTGGGCCGTGACATCAAAGCCCGACCGATCGCCGTCATCTGCTGTTCGCCACCCGAAGTGTAGCCGGCCTGTGAACTGCGCCGCTCCTTCAGGCGGGGGAAATAGGTGTAGACCAGATCCAGATCCTCGCGGATCGCCGCCTGCCCGTCGCGCCGGGTGAAAGCACCCGTCAGCAGATTGTCCTCCACCGAGAGATGGCCGAAACAGTGCCGCCCCTCCATGACCTGGATGCAGCCGCGCCGCACCAGATCGTTAGGTGAAAGGTTCTGCACCTCGTCGCCACCGAACAGGATAGAACCCTTGGTCACCTCGCCGCGCTCGGCATGGAGCAGGTTGGAAATGGCCTTGAGCGTTGTGGTCTTGCCGGCTCCGTTCGCACCAAGCAACGCCGTGATGCCACCACGCGGAACCGAGAGGGAAACACCCTTCAAAACCAGAATGACGTGATCGTAGATGACCTCGATATTGTTGACTTCGAGGATCTGTTCATCGGCCTGTGGCGCGGGCGCTGGTGTCGTCATGCCGTCGGTTCCCATGTCTTGGAAAATTGCTCCCCGCACGCAGCGGGGAGCCATGGTAAAAAGTGCCTACATGCTGCACTCTTCATTGACCGGCCAGGGCGCGTTGGCTTCCGCGTATTCCCTGGCCTTTTCAGCTTCCAGTTTTTCGATCTCGGCACGGTCGGGTGTCAGCAGGTCCGACGCCTTGACGAATTTGGCGCCGTCCCATTGCAGCATCCAGCCGCCACCATGGCCGGTGTGGTCGGCGCATGAGGTGCTGAAGGGGACGAGCATGCCTTCGGCACCGAGCTCCTTGAGCCGCGCCTCATCGAGATTGATGTTTTCCAGCCCCCAGCGCAGCTGCTCCGGGCTTGGATTGCGCACATCGAACTCTTCCTGCGCGGCCTTGATGCCCTCGACCAGAATGACGGAGATCATGAGACCGCGCTGATAGAACACGGAATCGAACTCGCCTTCGTCCTGGTTGATCTGCGACTTGCCGGCATCGACGACATATTTCCTGATGTCGGCCATGAGCGGAGCCTCGGAATTGGGCACGCTCCAGGAGATGGAACGGTAGCCCTTGCCCTGGTCGCCAACGAGCTTGAGATCGCCATCATGCCCGGACCACCAGACACCGACGAACTGGTCCATCGGGTATTTGGTCTTCACCGCTTCGGTGATGGCGCCAGCGTTCATCGCACCCCAGCCCCACATCACAACGAAATCGGGACGCTCGCGTCGGATCTGGAGCCACTGTGCAGACTGGTTCTGCATCTCCGTCAAACCGACCGGGATCGGAACCAGGTTGAAGCCATGTTTTTCCGCCAGGACTTCGAGCAGGGGCAGCGGCTCCTTGCCGAAGGGATGATCGAGATGCAGGAAGGCGATTTTCTTGTCTTTCAGACTGTCGAGATTGCCGTCCGAAATGTTCTTCAGGATCATCGACGCGCCGTCCCAATAGGACGACGGCGGATTGTAGGCCCACTGGAACACCTTGCCATCGGCCATGGGCGAGAAGCCATAGCCGGGAGCAAGGATCGGGATCTTGTCGACATTCGACTTGGGCAGGACCTGCAGTGTGATGCCGGTCGACCAGGGCTGCGTGACCACGGCACGCGCCTTGGTTTTCTCGTAGCACTCGACGCCTTTTTCGGTGTTGTATCCGGTCTCGCACTCGTCATATTCGAGTTTGACGCCGTTCAGCCCGCCATCGCGCTCGTTTAACAGCGTGATGTAATCGCGCTGTCCGTTCATGAGCGGTGTGCCGGTAGCCGCGAAGGGACCGGTGCGGTAGGCCAGGTTCGGAATGTAGATGCTTTCGTCCTGCGCGACAGCAGGCACGGCGAAGCTGGCGGCAGCAAGAAGCGCTGACGACAGGATCGCATTTCTGAGCATTTTCTTCATACTCTCTCCTCCACTTGTTCCGTTCTCCGAAAGGAAGGGGCGAACACTCCCCGTCTCACGCACCTTGCCCGCCTAGTGCGGGAAAGGCCAAAGAATGAATTTCTCGCGGATCATCGCCCAGAAGCGCGCGAGCCCATGCGGCTCGATGATCAGGAAAGCGATGATGAGGGCACCGATGATCATGATGTTCAAATGCTCGACCATGGCGGAATCGAGCGGGATGCCGAACGCCTGCGGCACGCTGCCAATGATGACCGGCAGGGCGACGATGAGGATCGCGCCAAGGAAATTTCCAAGGATCGAGCCGAGCCCGCCAATAATCGCGATGAACAGCACGCGGAAGGACAATGGAATGTCGAACAGGTTCGCCTCTGCCGCCCCGCGCCACAGAAAGACGAACAGCGCGCCGGCAATGCCCACCACATAGGATGACACAAAGAACGCCATGAGCTTGGAGCGCATCAGATTGATGCCGACAAGCTCTGCGGCGATATCCATGTCGCGCACCGCCTTCCACATGCGACCGATGCGCCCGCGCGTGATGTTTATGGCGAAGAAGGTGATGACGCAGACCACGCACAGGACGAAGTAGTATTGCGTGATGGCCGTGGCGCGCGGACCGGCGACAGTGATGCCGAACATCTCGATATTGGGCACCTGGATCGCGCCGGAGGCGTTGTAGTTGTAGAGCCACGCCCATTTCTGGAACAGCCAGACGAGGAAGAACTGCGCGGCCAGCGTGGCAATGGCGAGGTAAAAACCCTTGATGCGCAGTGACGGCAAGCCGAACAGAACGCCAATGGCCGCCGACAAGAAGCCGGACAGCGCAATGGCCAGGACGATGTTCATTTCGGGAAAGATGGTGACGAGCTTGTAGCAGGCATAGGCGCCCACGCCCATGAACGCGCCGGTGCCGAGCGACAATTGCCCCGCATAGCCCGTCAATATGTTCAGGCCAAGCGCTGCCAGCGAATAGATGAGGACCGGGATCAGAAGCGCGCGAAAGGTGAATTCGCTCGCCGTGAGCGGGAAGATGACAAAGGCGAAGACCAGAACGACGCCGAGCAGTATGGCATCCTGCCGCACCGGAAACAGCGCGTGATCGGCTTCATAACTTGTCTTGAACTGGCCTGCTGTGCGGTAGAACATGATCTATCTCCTGCGGCCGGTTGTTTGAGCGGTGGTAGGGGGCATCCCTCTTTGCGAACCCCACGGTGCACAGGTCGTCATCCCGGAAGCCCTAAGGGCTATCCGGGACCCATTGGAAGAACATCGTGGAGCGCGGCCCGGTTTCCGTTTGACCGCAGATTGGCTCCACCAGACCTTACTGCGGAAATCGGCCGCGCCTCTGAATAGATCCCGGCTCTCCCTTCGGTTGGCCGGGATGACGGCAGCGGCGTATCGCATTTCACTTTCTGTGATCGGGGTATTCAGCGTTATCATCCGAACCATCATCTCAAACCCGCTCGATGATTTTTTCGCCAAACAGCCCCTGCGGGCGGAAGAGAAGCACGAGCAGCGCCAGCATGTAGGCGAACCAGGCTTCGGTGTTGCCGCCAAGCAGCGGCTGGCCCCAGTAGATCTCGAAGAGCTTTTCCAGAATGCCGATGGCCAGCCCGCCGATGATCGCGCCCATGACGCTTTCCAGACCGCCCAGCATGAGCACCGGCAGCGCCTTGAATGCGATGACCTCCAGCGCAAACGACACACCGGCGCGCGCGCCCCAGACAATGCCCGTCGCGAGCGCAATGACGCCGGCGATGAACCAGACGATGACCCAGATGGTGGAGAGCGAAATGCCGACCGAAAGCGCGGCCTGGTGGTCATCGCCAAGCGCCCGGATGGCGCGGCCGATCTTGGATTTGTTGAGGAAGACGAGAAGAGCCGCCACGAGCACCATGGCGCCGATAACCGCCGTGAGGTCTTTCTCCTCAATGGAGACGAAACCACCAAACGGCTCGAACACGATGCTGCCGGTGGGGATGAAGAGCTGCTCGGTGATCATGACCTTGTTTTCGCCACCAAAAATCAGTTCGCCGAAACCGATCAGGAACAGGGTGATGCCGATGGTCGCCATGAAAAGGATGATGTCGGGCTGATTGACCAGCGGACGCAGCACCACGCGCTCGATGGTCATTGCCAAGATGAGCATCACGCCCAGCGTGAGCGGCAGTGCAAGAAGTGCGGGAACGCCTTTTTCATAGAGGCCTACCAGTGTGAGGGCGGCAAACACCACCATGATGCCCTGCGCAAAGTTGAAGATGCGCGAGGATTTGTAGATCAGCACGAAGCCAAGCGCGATCAGCGCATAGAGCACCCCGCCGACCAGCCCTTCCCAGAGCACCTGAAGCAGGAAATCCGGCGCTGCGGCCATGTCCGCGAAGGGCTTTACAAGAACATCGTTCAAGAATTCCATGCGTTCCTCCCCTCGCCACCTAGTGCGGCACGCCCAGATAGGCGTCGATCACGTCCTGATTGTTCTTCACCTCGTCGGGCGAGCCGTCGGCGATCTTCTTGCCGTAATCGAGCACCACCACGCGGTCGGACAGGTCCATGACCACGCCCATATCGTGCTCGATCAGCGCGATGGTGGTGCCGCGCTGCTGGTTCACGTCAATGATGAAGCGGCTCATGTCTTCCTTCTCCTCAAGGTTCATGCCCGCCATGGGTTCGTCGAGGAGAAGAAGCGTCGGCTCCATGGCAAGCGCGCGGCCAAGCTCGACGCGCTTTTGCAGGCCATAGGGCAGCTTGCCCACCGGGGTGCGGCGAATGTGCTGGATCTCGAGGAAATCGATGATCTCTTCGACCTTCTCGCGGTGTTCGATCTCTTCGCGCAATGCCGGCCCATGCCACAGCATCTGCCAGCCAATGTTGCGCTTCATCCGGACAGAGCGTCCGGCCATGATGTTGTCGAGCGTCGACATGCCCTTGAAGAGAGCGACGTTCTGGAAGGTGCGGGCGATGCCCTGCCCCACCGCCTGATGCGGCTTCATCGAACGGCGCTCGCGCCCGCGAAAGATGATTGTGCCCTGCTGCGGCGTGTAGAAGCCGTTGATGACGTTGAGCATGGAGGTCTTGCCGGCACCGTTGGGACCGATGATGGCGCGGATCTCGCCCTTCAGAACGTTGAGCGAAATGTCGGTGATCGCCTTGACGCCGCCGAAGGCGAGCGAGACGTTTTTCACATCGAGAAGCACGCCGCCCCTGGCGATGCCATCATCGGGCGCGTTGAGTTGAGCGGGATCGGGACGCGGATTCATTCGGCAGCCTCCCGTGCGCTCTCGGCCGGAACCGCATGGACCTCGGCATCGACGATCTTCACCGTCGCGCGGATGATGCCCTTGCGACCGTCCTCATAGGTGACCTGGGTTTCCACGAACTTCTCTGTCGAGCCATCGTAAAGCGCCTCGATCAACTCGCCATAGCGCTCGGCGATGAACTTGCGGCGCACCTTCTGAGTGCGGGTCAGTTCGCCGTCATCTGCGTCCAGCTCCTTGTGCAGAACGAGGAAGCGCCTGATCTGCGACGCTGCCATGAGCGGCTCGCGGGCGAGCCTGCGATTGGCCTCGTTCACATGGGCTGCGATGGTTTCGTAGACGCGCGGATGCCCGGCCAATTCCTGATAGGACGCATAGGCGATGTTGTTGCGTTCGGCCCAGTTGCCGACCGCCTGCAGGTCGATATTGATGAATGCCGCGCAGAACTCGCGCCCATGGCCGAACGCCACCGCTTCCTGGATGTCGGGGAAGAATTTCAGCGTGTTCTCGATGTATTTCGGCGCAAACAGAGCGCCATCTGACAACTTGCCGACATCCTTGGCGCGATCGATGATCTTAAGCTGGCCGTCCGTGTCGAAGAACCCGGCGTCACCCGTATGCACCCAGCCATCGTCAGTCTTGGTTTCGCGGGTCGCCTCGTCGTTTTTATAGTAACCGACGAAAACACCCGGCGAGCGATACATCACCTCGCCGCTCTCGGCGATGCGGATTTCTACCTCCGGCGATGGCAGCCCCACCGTGTCGGGACGGATCTTTCCGTCCTCCTGCGCGGTGATGTAGACAGTGGCTTCCGTCTGGCCGTAGAGCTGTTTCAGGTTCAGCCCCAGCGAGCGGTAGAAGGAGAAAAGCTCCGGCCCGATGGCCTCGCCCGCCGTATAGCCGACCCGCATGTTCGAAAAGCCCATTCGGTTTTTCAGCGGGCCATAGACCATGAACTCGCCGAGCCCGTATTTCAGCCGGTCCACGAGCCCGACCTCTTCGCCATTCAGAATGCGTTCGCCGACCTTTGCGGCATGGGCGAGGAAATAATCGAACATCGCCTTCTTGATTTTTCCGGCATCCTCCATGCGCACCATGATCGAGGTCAGCATGGCCTCGAAAACGCGCGGCGGCGCGAAGAAATAGGTCGGCGCGATCTCGCGGCGGTCCTCGTTCACCGTTTCGGGGCTTTCCGGGCAGGCAACACAAAAGCCCGCCGTGTAGGACTGGGCGTAGGAGAACAGGTGATCGCCGACCCAGGCCAAAGGCAGATAGGCAATGATCGTCTCGTTTTCGGTCAGATTGTCGAACGCGTTGCCGTTGATGGCGGAACGGACGAAATTGTCGTTGGACAACATGACGCCCTTGGGCCGGCCAGTCGTGCCTGAGGTGTAGAGCATGACCGAAAGATCGGAGCCGCGCCCCTTTTCGATCTCTGCCAACCAGTTCGCATTCGCCTCGGGTTCCTCGGCAAGCCTGCGATGGCCGGCTTCGCGCACGCTGTCGTAAGCATGGAGGTGGGTGTGGTCGTAATCCCTTAGACCGCGCTCCTCGTCGTAGACGATCTCGGTCAGAAGCGGCACTTCGTCGGAGATGGACAGAACCTTGTCGACCTGCTCCTGATCTTCAACCACGGCAAAAGTGACCTCGGCATGGTTGAGCACATAGGACATCTCTTCGGCTACGGAATCGGCATAGACTGGCACGGGAACCGCACCCAGCGTCTGGACCGCGGCAAAGGTCCAGTAAAGCCTTGGCCGGTTAGAACCGATGACGGCAATCTTGTCGCCGCGCTTGAGGCCGATCGACTGGAGACCAAGCGCAAAAGCCCGCACTTCCTCAAGCTGCTCTGCCCAGGTCCAGCTCTGCCAGATGCCATAGTCCTTAAAACGCATGGCCGGCCGGTCGCGGAACCGCTCGGCGTTCCAGAGCAGATATTTGGCAAACGTATCCTTCGACGCGTCATATTGCGCCAAGTCGCTTCCTCCCACTGGCAGCGGTGGACCCGCTGTTGTCCCGGTTCCTCCCCGAACCGGTTCCTGATTGGTTTGAGGGTTCCATGAAACCCACAACCATTCAACACGCCCCTTGACAGACAGAGACGCAGTTTGTCTTTATGGTGGAGGAAGTTTATGCGCAGTCTGCTGTCTTCCCGAAGCAGGAATACCGCTTTTCAGACCAAAGTCTAACGTAAGTTGCCGCCTTGCCGAGAGCGCTACTTGTTGCCTTCTATGCAAGGGAGCGGCGGTTTTTGTCTGAGCGTTTCTGCTGGAATGATCAAACCTCGTAGCGGCTCAGCGCATTGGCATCCACCACAGTGATACGTCCGTGCTCCGCCTTTAAAAGCCCCTCATGTTCGAGCGCCTGAAGCGCACGGTTCACCACCTGCCGCGAGACACCTGCCAGAAGACCGAGCTCTTCCTGGCTGATCTCCACCGTGCTGCCCGCCCGGGGGTAAAGGACCGGATTGAAAAACCATGAGAGATTGCGCGCGACACGAGCGGTGGGCCCCAGAATGCGGTCATACTCGATGGTGGCGATGAACTGGCCCATGCGTTCATTGAGCTGACGAACGAGAAACCGGTTGAAACCGGGGCTGTTTTCGAACAGCCATAAAAAGCTGCTTCGCGACAACATCGCCAGCCTTGTGTCGCGAATGGCCACGACATCATATTGGCGGGGTTCGTTCTTGAGCACCGACCCCTCGCCGAACCAGCCGCCATCCGTCACCCCCGCGAATGTCATTGCCTTGCCCGAGGCGGAGATTGCGCTGATCTTGATCAACCCCTCGCTGACGCCGGTCCAGTAATCCAGCCGGTCGCCACGGTGACAGATGTAGCTGCCCTTGGGATAGCTCCGCTCGCTCAGCCCGCGGCGCGCCCGGACCAGTTCATCCTCCGAGAGTTCCGCACCCCAGATGGCTTCGGCAGCGATATCCCGTTTCGTGTTCATGGTTATTCGATAACCTGCCTGCAGACGGGCGACAAGAAGTGATGCCGGGAGCGCGCTTTCAGGCGGCGTGGCGCAGATATTTCGCCGTGGGTAGGATGGTGAGCGGCGCGGTGTCGCCGGTCACGGACCGCTCGAACAGGAGCTTTTGCTCGGAACGGGTGGACAGGAAGAAGGGAAACCGTTCGACAATCGGCCCGAACTCCCTTGCGCAGACACCACCGAACAGCATGAGCGGGATGCTGATTGGCGGATAGGCGCGTTCCGGACTCATTTGCCGCGCGCCAAAAATCCGGCGGTAGAATGCGGTGTGCTCCTGCCGGATGAGGCAGGCGCAATAGGTGGAGCGGAAATACTCGTAGGCGGCGATCACCAGACGCAACGAAACATATGGCAATGCGCGGTATTCACGCGCAAGATCGGGATCGGCAGCAAGCATGCTGGGGTTGATGCAGCTTTCTCCCTGCTCGATCAGCGGGGACATGATGTCGCCAAAGCCTTTCGTCACCGGTCCGAGCGGATTGTCCCGGTCGATCTGATGCAGCCGCACCGTGCTGACGAGGCGTTTGTCAATATAGACAGCGAAATTGTAGCAGTTGGGAAGATCGTCGAGATCATCCTTGACGATCTGTTTTTCCGTTTCGGGCACAAATCCATGCGCCTGATAGGAACGGTACCGCAGATGAAAGATTTCTTCCCGGTCCTCGCCTGTTTGGCACCGACGATATTCGGTGCGCTCCAGTAACGCCATCACGCCATCGATGAAGCTTGACGATTTCCTTGAAGGTTCACGAACGAAACCCTCGCTCCCCGGTTTCAGTCCGACCAGGCCGGTACTCATGACCATTGCCGCATGCCCCTGTCGACTTAAACAACCTCTCGTACGCTACAAGCGTAGTCGCATACCGGACATTGTAAAGCTGAAACTCGTATCAAAATTGTTTAGGTTTTATTAAC
Organism: Nitratireductor sp. GISD-1A_MAKvit; assembly: GCF_040819555.1. GTDB lineage: Bacteria > Pseudomonadota > Alphaproteobacteria > Rhizobiales > Rhizobiaceae > Nitratireductor. The sequence continues at coordinate 1,270,050 of NZ_CP161920.1, read as the reverse complement.
CTTAACAAAGGGTTTCGACGGAACACACTTGCTTTTTCAGAAAGCGGACTCTCATCAGATCAGGGGCTGGGTTCGGATTCTTTCTTCGACGGGCCGTACCGGCTGCTTCATGTCGGCCATCGTCTCGATGCCTGATGCCGTCAAGGCCGAACCGAAGAGAAAACCCTGAAGAAGATCCGGCTTGACGGAGCTTTCGAGCAGCCTGAGCTGATCGAAGCGCTCGACACCTTCGACGGTCACGTCGAGCCCCAGCTTGCGCGAGAGATCGACCACTCCCTGCAGCAGATGCAGGGAGCGCTCCCCTGCCCTGAGATTGGCCACGAAGCTTCCATCTATCTTGATCTTGTCGAGCGGCAGCGTGTGAATATAGCTGAGTGAGGAATAGCCGGTTCCGAAATCGTCGAGTGCGATGCGCACGCCGAGTTGTTTCAGTGTATTGATATAGCTGACCGTTGCTTCGGTGTCGTTCAAAAGCGCGGTTTCGGTGACCTCGATCTCAAGACGGCCAGGCGCAAGGCCTGTTCTCTCCAGCGCGCGCTCCACCTTCCCGATCACTGCATTGGAACGAAAATCCTTGGCCGACAGGTTTACCGAAACACTGATGTGCTCGGGCCACTTCACGCATTCGCGGCAGGCGTCTTCCAGTACGATGGAACTGATTTCTGAGATAAGCCCCATTTCTTCGGCTAACGGAATGAACACGGACGGGGACACGAGCCCCAGCTCCGGGTGATCCCACCGGCACAGTGCCTCGCAACCGGAAATGCGCATGGTGGCAGCCTCTACGATGGGCTGATAGACGACCCGAAGGTTGCGTGCCTCGATCGCGCTGCGCAGATCGGCCCTTCATCATCTGACGATTGCGGAAGGCGACATCCATCTCGGTTTCGAACAGGCTCCAGGTGTTTTTGCCCAGCTCCTTGGCCTTGTACAGCGCAAGGTCAGCCTTGACGATCATCGCGTCGACATCGCTCGATCGCACCGGCACGACGACTGCACCGCCACTCGCCTGAATGCGCATGGCGTGGCCTGCCACATCCACGTCTCCGGACAGACAGGAAAAGATCTCTTCAAACTGCCGCGAAAACTCGGTTTCGTCGGCCACATGGTTGAAGTAGATCATGAATTCATCACCGCCGAACCGGCTGATGCGAACCGATGCGCTTTCGAACTCTGCAAGCCTCTCGGCAACAGCATAGATCAGGCCATCACCCACCGGGTGTCCCAGCGTGTCGTTCACCGTCTTGAAATCATCAAGGTCCAGAACCGCGAGGCCACAAAGGCGGTCCTGATCTCCTGAGGCCATCGCCTCGGTCACCTTCTCGTGGAAATACGCACGGTTGGGCAGGCTGGTAAGGCTGTCGTACCTAGCCATGAAGCGAATTTTCTCTTCCGCTTCAACGCGGCTGGTCACCTCCTCGAAAGTCAGCACACCAACCTCGTCGTGCCCCTCGCGGGCTGCAAACTCGAAATGCCTGCCATTGGTCATGCGCAGCAGAACCTTGCGATTGCGCCCCTCTCGCAGTGCTTTCGAAAGCTGCTCCTCCGCATAGGCGTAATCATGCTGTGACAGGAGCCCGCCAGCAACGCCACGCATGAGCAGCGATTTCAGAGTGCGACCGAGCATCTGTTCCGACGACCTGAACCCCAGCATTTCGGCGGCCTGGGCGTTGCTCACCACCACCCGTTCCTCATTGTTGAGCATCAAGAGCCCGTGATGCATCGTGTTCAGCGCGCGGTCAAAGCGCTGTGCCAGCCGGGTGGACCGTTTTTCCTCGCTGATCGCGGTAAACAGAACGGTCCGGACAAGGTCCGCCATCCTTGTGACCACGAACATGAAGGGGACGATGAAGAGACCCAGCGCAAAGTGATAGAAATCCCCCTTCAGCATCAGACCGAGCGCCATCGGGAAAACGATGGTCAGCGTCAGGACGGACACCATCTTGTGCGAACCGTAGTTCCGACCGGCAATCGTGATCGTTCCGCTGAGAATGGCCGAGACCGCAGCAAGCTCGCTGAAAGCGTCTTGCGACCAAGCGATGGCGAAGAATCCGAAAGCTCCGACCACCAGCCCGTGCAGGCTTCCCCACCACAGATACCGGGCTTCCCAGGCCAGAGCTGACGGGTAGTCGGAAATCAGGGAATGATCGACCCGCATGATCCTGAAATAGCGCCACAAGCCCGCCACGAACATTGCGGGCCCCAGAACCAGATGAACCGCCTGGCCGGTCTTGTAGTAAAGAAGCAGCGCAATCAGCCCATAGCAGGCCGCGCCCACGGGGAGCACTCCCACGTCCTGAAACAAGGAACGGATGTACCCAACATAGACGTCTTCCGGTATGCTGTTCTTGCTGTTTTTCACCGCACGAGCCCGATTGACGGTCAAACTTATGGCAAAACAGCTTTAACAAACGTTTATTTCAGCCCTTGCGCCACAAGTTGACGAAAGCCGGCTACTCCGCCGCTCTCAGCACCGGCCCCTCTTCATCGCCATTTTCGAGGCGCCGGATGAGCCTGAGGCGTTCTTCCTTTGCTTTCAAGGCGTTCGCTTCCTTGATATGCCCATATCCGCGAATGATGGAAGGTAGGGAAGCCAGTGCAAGGGCGGCGTTGACGCGCTTGGGTGAAAGGTGTTTTTCGATGAGATTCAGATCCGCTTCGTAGTCGGCAAGCAATTGCCGCTCCATCCGCCGCTCTTCACTGTAACCGAAAACATCGAACACAGTGCCCCGGAGCCCACGCAGGCGCGCGAGCAGGCCGAACAGGGGCATCATCCAGGGACCGAAACTGGATTTTCTGGGGTTTCCCGCAGCGTCACGGCGCCCGAGGATCGGCGGCGCCAGATGGAATTCAAGCTTTTCATAACTGGCGAACTCCGCTGCAAGCTGCCGCCTGAAGGAGCCGTCGGAATAGAGCCTCGCAACCTCATATTTATCCTTGATGGCCATCAGCTTGAAGAGACCGCGGGCCGCTGCCTCCGTGACCGCAGTAGAACCAGGCAGAACCTCGGCCTCTGCGGCGCGAAGTCTGGCAATGCGGGTGCTGTAGCGCTGCGCATAGGCTTCATTCTGGTACTGCACCAGAAAGCGCTGGCGCCGGTCGATCACCTCATCGAGGGACTGCGACAGTGCGTGAACGGCTTCCTCGTTTGAGGATCGGGCAACCAGCCTGTTCACATGGTCGGGCTCGTGCGCGGCGCGGCGCCCCCACCGGAATGCGGATACATTCATGGAAACGGCCTGGCCGTTGAGTTCGATCGCCTTTTCGATCGCCTCGGCCGAGACCGGAAGACCACCGAGCTGATAGGCCATGCCGAGCATGAACATGTTGGTGCCCACCGAATTGCCGAACAGGATGGTGGCCGTGTGCGTCGCATCGAAAAAGTGCGCCCTGTCCTCGCCGGCCCGCTTCACGGATCGCCTTCTTGAGGCGCTCGGTGGGGAGAGAGAAGTCGGCGGAACGGGCGAAATCTCCCGGCATGACTTCCGCGATGTTGGCCATGAACAGGGTGTGGCCGGCACGCGCTGCAGCAAGCACGTTGCGGGTGCCAGACACCACCAGATCACACCCCAGAATGAGGTCGGCCTCTCCGGCGGAAACGCGGATGGCGTGGATGTCTTCCGGTGTCGGGGCGACCCGGAGATGTGTGAAGACGGCACCCCCCTTCTGCGCCAGGCCAGCCATGTCGATGATGCCCGCACCCTTGCCCTCCAGGTGCGCAGCCATGCCAACGATCGCGCCGATGGTGACGACACCGGTGCCACCGATCCCGTCAACCACGGCAGACCAGCCACGCGAAAGGTCGTGAAGCTTCGGCTCCGGCACCCCTTCCAGGGGATCGCTTTGCCCGTTTACGCCCCGGGCCTTTTTGAGCTTCGCCCCATGCACGGTGACGAAGGAGGGGCAGAAACCATTGACGCAGGAAAAGTCCTTGTTGCAGCTGGACTGGTCGATGCGGCGCTTGCGGCCAAACTCGGTCTCCTGCGGCTGCACGGACACGCAGTTCGATTTGACGCCGCAGTCTCCGCATCCCTCGCAGACAAGCTCATTGATCACGACCCGTTTGTCGGGATCGGGAAATGTGCCGCGCTTGCGCCGGCGGCGCTTTTCTGCGGCACAGGTCTGATCGTAAAGCAGAACCGAGACGCCCTTCACCTCGCGCAGTTCGCGCTGGACCTGATCGAGATCATCGCGGTGGCTGATGGTGGTTCCTTTAGGAAACTTGACGACACCGGCATATTTTTCCGGCTCGTCGCTGACAACGGCAATGCGCTCCACACCCTCCGCGCGCACCTGATCGGCGATCATGTCAACCGTCAGACCGCCTTCGTGCGGCTGCCCGCCGGTCATCGCAACGGCGTCGTTGTAGAGAATCTTGTAGGTGATGTTTGCACCCGACGCGATGGCAAACCGGATCGCCATGGAACCGGAGTGATTGTAGGTGCCATCACCGAGATTCTGGAAAAAGTGCTCGCGTTTCGAGAACGGAGCCTGACCGATGAACTGTGCGCCCTCGCCGCCCATGGCAGTGAAACCGATGTTTGAACGGTCCATCCAGGTTGCCATGAAGTGACAGCCAATCCCGCCGCCGGCAATGGAGCCTTCGGGAACATTGGTGGAGGTGTTGTGAGGACAGCCGGAACAGAAATAGGGCGTGCGGCCGGAAACGTCCTGCGTGTCGGCGAGCATGGCCTGAAACTGCCTCAGCCGTGAAACATGCGCGGAAATCTCTTCCGATGGGCCTATGACGCGGAGAATCCGTTCGCCTATGGCGATCGCGATCTCGTTGGGGTCGAGCGCTGCGGTGGGAGCGAAAAGCCGGCTTCCCTTTTCATCCACCTTGCCGATGATCTCCGGCTGATTGGCGGTGCCGTAGAGATTTTCCCTCAGCTGGACCTCGACCAGGGAACGCTTCTCCTCCACCACGATGACCATGTCGAGACCGCGCGCGAAATCGCGCATGTGCTCGATGTCGAAGGGCCAGGGGCAGGCCACCTTGAAGAGGCGGATGCCAAGCTGGTTGGCGCGCGCTTCATCAATGCCCAGATCGTCCAGCGCCTGCCGCGTGTCGAGATAGCTCTTGCCGAGTGTGACGATGCCGATCTTCGGCTTTGCCCCGCCCGAATAGACGATGCGATTGAGCCCGTTCGCCTGCACGAAGGCGGCAGCCGCAGCGCGCTTGTAATCGTAGAGCCGCGCCTCCTGGCCCAGCATGTTGATCTCGTTGCGGATGTTGAGACCGCCCGGCGGCATGTCGAATTCCGGCGTGACGATGTTCAGCCGTTCGAGCGAAACATCCACGGCGGCTGTCGATTCAATGTTGTCCTTGACGCATTTGATGGCGGTCCAGGTGCCAGCAAAGCGTGACAGCGCATAGCCATAGAGGCCATAATCGATAAGTTCCTGAACGCCGGCGGGATTCAGGATCGGGATCATCGCGTCAACGAAAGCGAATTCGCTGGCATTGGCCACAGTGGAGGATTCGGCTGTGTGGTCATCGCCCATGAGCGCCAGTACACCGCCATGTTTTGAAGATCCAGCGTGGTTGGCGTGGCGAAATACGTCGCCGGAACGGTCTACGCCCGGGCCCTTGCCGTACCAGACGCCGAACACACCGTCATATTTGCCTTCCCCCAGAAGCTCGGCCTGCTGCGAGCCCCAGCAGGCGGTTGCCGCCAGTTCCTCGTTCAGGCCGGGCTGGAAGATGACATTGGCCGCTTCGAGCTGCTTCTTCGCCTTCCAGAGCTGCAGATCGAGCCCGCCAATGGGCGACCCGCGATACCCGGAGACAAAACCGGCAGTGTTCAGCCCCGCACGTCGATCTCGCTCGCGCTGCATCAAAAGCATTCGGACAATCGCCTGTGCACCGGAAACGAAGATGCGCTCCCTGGCTAAATCGAACTTGTCGTCGAGCGTGACGTTGTGAAGCGTCATATATGTTTTCCTCCTCCGCGAAATACGGTTGGAAGCGTATCCGCAGGGATAGTTTTCTATCCGCCCGGCATCCCGTCAAACGAATTTGCGGGCTCCACAAGAATGAGCAACGCCAACACAAAACACGGCATTTGCGGGGACACTTTATTAGTCGAGCCACATGAACCGCGCACGAATCTGACCGTAGTATACCTGCCTGCACCCCGAGCGCAGCAGCCAGTCGGGCCTATTCACTTCATAATTTAGGCCCGAAAGGCAAAAAGGCGACTTTTCTCGCCCGGTTACTTTTTCACCAGAAACAAAGCTGCTAATCAATCGCTGCCTGGTTATCAGGTTGAAGGGCAGGACAGGGAACAACTTCCGCCCGTATTGGGGAAACGCAAGAGGGTCTCATGGCACACCATCACGCGCCACTCGCGATGTGCGCCAGCTGTGGAGGGAACTGACCGTGCGCGCAATCGCCTTTCTGGTCCGCTTAATCAGCGGTCTGAATGCCCTTGTCGGCAATGTTTTTTCATGGCTTTCACTGGCCATCGTGCTGGTGTGCTTCACTGTCGTGGTACAGCGCTACGTCTTTTCGACGAGCTTTGTGTGGATGCAGGACCTCTATATCTGGCTGAACGGAGCGATGTTCACCGCCGTGGCCGGCTTTGCCCTTCTTCGAAACGACCATGTGCGGGTCGACATTTTCTACCGGCCGGCGAGCACACGACGCAAGGCAGTCGTGGATCTGATCGGCGTTGTCCTTTTCCTGCTGCCGTTCTCCTGGATCGTGTTCTATTACGGATGGAGCTTCGTCAGCCGCTCCTGGCGGCTGGGTGAAGCTTCTGCCAATGTCGGTGGCATGCCGGGGCTCTTCATTCTCAAGGGCTTCATTCTCGGCTTTGCCGTGCTGCTCGCCCTGCAAGGCATTGCCATGGCGCTGCGCTCGATCCTTGTCCTCAGCGGCAATGAGGCCCTTCTGCCGGTAAAACTGAGATACCAAACCAATGACGAAGAGCAGCCGGAGGCAAACGTCTGATGGATCCGGTTCTGATTGGGGAGCTCCTTTCGGGGCTCATGTTCTTCGGCATTATCGGCTTTCTTCTTCTGGGTTTTCCCGTCGCCTTCACGCTGGCCGGCGTGTCGCTCATGTTCGGTCTTGTCGGCATGTGGTTCGGCGTTTTCGACCCGTCAAACCTGGGCAGCCTGGCAAACCGCTATATCGGCTACATGACCAATGAAGTGCTGGTGGCTGTGCCGCTCTTCATCTTCATGGGCGTGATGCTGGAGCGCTCCAAAATCGCCGAGCAACTGCTTTTGACCATGGGCAAGCTGTTCGGCAATCTGCGCGGCGGGCTTGGCATGTCGGTCATCATCGTCGGCGCGCTTCTGGCCGCATCCACCGGCGTGGTGGGTGCGACCGTCGTGACCATGGGCCTGATCTCGCTTCCGGCGATGCTGCGCGCGAATTACGATCCGAAGCTTGCCACCGGCGTCATCTGCGCTTCCGGCACGCTCGGCCAGATCATCCCGCCCTCCACGGTTCTCATCTTCATGGGCGACATGCTGTCGGGGATTAACGCGCAGGTTCAGATGGCGAAGGGCAATTTCGCCCCGGTTCCCGTATCGGTTGGCGACCTCTTTGCGGGCGCGCTTCTTCCCGGTGTGCTTTTGGTCGGCCTTTACCTCGGATGGACGCTTCTAAAGGCGATTTTCGATCCAGCCTCCTGCCCGGCCACACCGGTTCCGCCGGAAGAGAAGAAGGAATTGATGGGCGAGGTCGCCGTCGCGCTCTTGCCCCCGCTCCTGCTGATCATGGCTGTTCTCGGCTCCATCCTCGGCGGCATTGCAACGCCGACGGAAGCCGCCTCCGTGGGCGCCGTCGGCGCCATGGTGCTTGCGGCCTTGCGCTGGCGGCTCTCCTTTGCCGTGCTGCGGGAAACGGCGATCGCTACCGCCTCCATCACCTGTATGGTGTTCATCATCCTGTTCGGCGCTTCGGTCTTTTCCATCGTCTTCCGTCTCATGGGTGGCGACGATCTGGTGCATGAGTTCCTCGCCAACCTGCCGGGCGGCACGCTGGCGGCAGTGGCCGTTGTCATGTTCATCATGTTCCTGCTGGGTTTCATCCTCGACACGTTCGAGATCATCTTCATCGTGATCCCGATCACCGCACCGATCCTGCTGGCGCTCGATGTGGACCCGGTCTGGCTCGGCGTACTGGTCGGCGTGAACCTTCAGACAAGCTTCCTGACACCGCCTTTCGGCTTCGCGCTGTTCTATCTGCGCGGGGTCGCGCCGGATTCAGTGAAGACGTCGATGATCTACAAGGGGGTTCTGCCCTTCGTGCTGCTTCAGCTTCTGGCCATAGCGATCATGTTCATGTTTCCGGAGATCGCGACCTGGCTGCCGAGAGCGATCTACAGCTAGGACCTGAAACACAACAGGCAACAAAAAAGCCCGGCGCGATGCCGGGCTTTTTCGTCGACCTCAACCGAGATCAGATCGAGAAGTATTTCTTGCGCGCCTCGACGAAAGCACCGTCCGTGCCTTCCGTGCGGGTGCGCAGGATGTTGAGCGACTCGATGAAGCTCTCGGTCGTCTTCTTCGTCAGCGCGTCACCGGAATCTCGCAGCTCGCCGAGGATCTCGGCCGCGGCCTTCGCACCAGCCTCGACGATATCGTCGGGGAACTGGCGCACATTGACGCCGTGCTCATCGACGAGGGTCTTCAGGGCACGCGGGTCATTGGCGTAGAAATCCGAGGCCACCTGATCATATTCCGCCTGACAGACATCCTTGACGATCGCCTGCAGATCGGAGGACAGCTCCTGATACTTGGACTTGTTGACCACCAGCTCGGTAGCCAGTCCCGGTTCCACAAAGCTCGGGAAGTAGTAATTCTTGGCAACCTGGTAGAAACCGAGCGCCAGGTCGTTGTAGGGACCGACGAACTCGGCCGCATCAAGCGTGCCCGACTGAAGCGCCTGGAAGATTTCGCCGGCAGCCATGTTGGTCACCGTGGCGCCAAGCTTCTCCCATACCCGGCCACCAAGGCCCGGTGTGCGGAAGCGCAGTCCCTTTACGGAATCGAGACCCGTCAGCTCCTCGCGGAACCAGCCACCGGCCTGCGTGCCCGTATCGCCGGACAGGAAGCCCTGAACGCCGAACTGGTCGTAGATCTCGTCCCAGATCTCCTGCCCGCCCATATAGCGGACCCAAGCCGCCATTTCACGCGAGGTCATGCCGTAGGGCACACCGGTGAAGAAGGACAGGGCCGGGCTCTTGTTCTGCCAGTAATAAGCCGCACCGTGGCTCATCTCGGCCGAACCGTCGATCACGGCGTCAAGCGACTGCAGCGGCGGAACGAGTTCACCCGCGGAATAGACCTGCACGGTCAGCCGACCGTCCGAAGCTGCCGTGATGCGATCTGCAAGCCGCTGGGCGCCAACACCCAGACCCGGAAAATTCTTCGGCCACGTGGTGACCATGCGCCAGGTCTGGTTGCCCTGCGCGATCGCAGGCGTGGCTAACGCGGTAGCACCCGCCCCGGCACCGGCCAGGCCCGCTTTCATGAGGAAAGAACGACGATCCATGAATACCTCCCAAAAGAACATCATGCGAAAAAAAGGGCCGCGGAACGGCCTCTTCGACTCTTCTACAGCGCCATAGTCAACAACCTACGGCACCGCTAAGATCTATCAATACACGCACAAGCATAACTGTCTAGGCGACAATCCACGCGAGAAGCGCATTTTGGCGCCGGCCCCTGCCCGACCGTTCCAATGTCGACTATTGGCTCACTTGAAGGCAGGCTGAAGATGCAACACAAAGCATAAGACCCGAGAATCACAAAAAAGGATCCGGGGGGAACACATTGCTGGGAGGTACGCATGGCGGGGCTCATTGGCCTTTCGCGCCTTATTGATGCTGTCAATCAATTCATTGGAAAGCAGGTCTCCTGGCTGATCCTCGTTGCGGTGCTTGTTTCGGCATACAACGCAATCGTTCGCTTCGTGGGAGATGGCCTGCCGGCCTTTCTGCCGATCCCCCGGGCATCCAACAGCCTGCTCGAGCTGCAATGGTATCTCTACGGGACCGTGTTCATGCTGGCTTCCGCCTACACGCTGCAGCGCAACGAGCACATTCGCATCGACATCGTGTCGAACATGTTCTCGAAACGCACCCGGGACTGGATCGATCTTTTCTGTCACATCGTATTTTTGCTGCCGTTCGTCTCATTGATCGTCTGGCTGAGCTGGCCCTGGTTCCAGCGGTCCTTCCTTTCGGGCGAGATCTCGGCGAATGCCAGCGGTCTCACCATCTGGCCGGCCAAATTCATGGTGCTGGCCGGCTTCATTCTTCTGACGGCACAGGCCTTCTCTGAGATCATCAAGCGTTACGCGGTTCTGCAAAACCTGATCGACGAACCGACCCCGCAGCATGATACGCACCCGGCGGCCGAAGCTGCCATCGAGATGGAGGAGAAGCGCGATGATTGACCTGATTGCGCACAATCTCGCGCCCATCATGTTCGTCACTGTCATGGCAATGCTGCTTGTCGGCTACCCGGTCGCCTTCACCCTGGCGGCGGGCGGCCTGCTGTTTTTCGTGATCGGCGTCGAACTCTCGCATATTTCGAGCGAGATCCGGCTCTTCTGGCCGCTCCTGCAGTCCCACCCCGAACGCATTTACGGGATCATGTACAATGACACCCTGCTCGCCATCCCGTTCTTCACCTTCATGGGACTGATCCTGGAGCGGTCACGGATGGCAGAGGATCTCCTCGACACGATCGGCCAGCTCTTCGGCCCAGTGCGCGGCGGGCTTGCCTATGCGGCCGTTCTCGTGGGGGCCCTGCTGGCGGCGACCACCGGTGTGGTTGCAGCTTCGGTGATCGCGATGGGGCTCATCTCTCTGCCGATCATGATGCGCTACAACTACAATCGCGGATTTGCGACCGGCACCATCGCTGCGTCGGGCACGCTCGCGCAGATCGTGCCGCCCTCTCTCGTGCTGATCGTGATGGCCGACCAGCTCGGACGATCGGTCGGTGACATGTATGTGGGTGCTCTGCTGCCGGCCCTGATCATCATTGGAGCATACTGCCTGCTCGTCTTCGCCGTGACCATTGTCAAACCGGACTGGGCTCCGGCGCTGCCGCCCGAGACCCGCACCCTTGGTGGCGGCGTCACGTCGCTGGCCTTGCTGATGGCCGCGTCGGTTGCGCTCTATTTCATCACCTATCATACGATCTTTGCGGACATGCGCGACGAGGTCCGGCTGGTCTGGGCAGCGACCGCGGCAACGGTTTTCGCGCTGGTCGTCAGTCTTGCAAATCGGCACCTCAAACTGAATATCCTGTCGCGGCTTGCCGAACAGGTCGTGATCGTGCTGATACCGCCTCTCGCGCTGATCTTCCTCGTTCTCGGAACGATTTTTCTTGGCATTGCCACACCGACCGAAGGCGGGGCGATGGGCGCGACAGGAGCGCTCGTGCTGGCACTGGTCAAGCGCCGGCTTTCGTTCTCCGTCCTGAAACAGGCACTTGATGCCACAACGAAGCTCGCCGCCTTCGTCATGTTCATTCTGATCGGCGCACGCGTCTTCGGCCTGACATTTTACGGCATCAACGGCAATGAATGGATCGAAGAGCTGCTACTGGCGCTTCCCGGCGGGGAGATCGGCTTCCTTCTGACGGTGACCGTCATCGTTTTCATTCTGGGCTGTTTTCTCGATTTCTTCGAGATTGCATTCATCATGGTTCCGCTTCTGGTGCCAGCGGCCGAAACGCTGGGCATCGATCTCATCTGGTTCGGTGTCATACTGGGCATCAATCTGCAGACTTCATTCCTGACACCGCCCTTCGGATTTTCGCTTTTCTATCTACGCTCCATTGCGCCAATGAAGGAATGGAAAGACGAGATTTCCGGACGCGTTCTGCCTGCCGTGAAGACGACTGAAATCTACAAGGGTGCGATCCCCTTCATCATCATCCAGTTCCTGATGATCATCATCGTGATTTCATTTCCAGGTCTCGTCACGCACTACAAGCAGGAGAGCACCGCCAATCCGGACGACATGGAGATCACGATCCCGTCCTTTGGCAATGAAGGCAACGGCACACCCGGTTTCGGTCTGCCAGGCGGGCTTGGCAGTTCTCCTTTTGGCTCGCCGCCCGGCAATGATGACGGCGGACAACAGGACAACGGTCTGCAATTGCCCGGCATCGGTGGGCTGCCGCCACTCGGAGCGACGCCCGATGCGGCCCCCTGAGGATGCCCCCCGGGAAGAACCGCCCCCTGCGGGACCGGACCTCAGCCAGCCACCGAGTTTCGACTGACACAAAAAACCCCGGAGCCGCGCTCCGGGGTTTTTGTTTGCGTTCGCTCCAGGAAAGGTCAGAGTTTTCCGGCGCGCTGCTGGATCATCATGAAAGTATCGAACGTGTATTCGGAGAGCTGCGCCCAAAGATAGGCATCTTTCTTGAAGGCCTGCTGGTTCTCGTAAATCTTCTTGAATGTGGGGTTCGAAGCGTTGATCTCTTCATAGGTCTCCATCGCCGCGTTGTAGCACGCTTCGAGGACTTCCTGACTGAACGGGCGAAGCTGTGCACCATCGGCCACGAGCTGGCGTAAGGCGCCGGGGTTCTTGTAGTCATAGCTTGCCATCATGTCGGCATTGGCGGAGCGGCAGGCCGCATCCAGAACAGACTGGTAGGCTGCCGGAAGTTCGTCCCACTTCTCCTTGTTGAACATGGCGTTCAAGACAGGACCGCCTTCCCACCAGCCCGGATAGTAATAATATTTGGCGACCTTGTTGAAACCGAGCTTCTGATCGTCATAAGGACCAACCCACTCCGTGGCGTCGATCGTGCCCTTCTCCAGAGCCGGATAGATGTCACCACCGGCGATCTGCTGCGGGACGACACCGAGCTTCTCGATGATCTTTCCACCCATGCCCCCGATGCGCATCTTCAGACCCTTGAGGTCTTCAACCGTGTTGATCTCCTTGCGGAACCAGCCACCCATCTGTGCACCGGTATTGCCGCAGGGAAGCGTATGAAGCCCCTGGGTGTGATAGAACTCGTTCATCAGCTCATTGCCACCGCCGTAATAGAACCAGGCGTTCTGCTGACGGTAGTTCAGCCCGAAGGGAATGGCGGTGCCCAACGCGTAGGTGGGATCCTTGCCCCAGTAGTAATATGAGGCCGTGTGCGCCATCTCGACAGTGCCGGCGGCGGCGGCATCTGCCGCCTGCAGGCCGGGCACGATTTCGCCAGCGGCAAAGACCTGAATCTCGAAATTGCCGTCAGTGGCCCCTTTCACGAGGTCGGCCATGGTTTCAGCGGCGCCATAGATCGTGTCCAGCGCCTTCGGAAACGAAGACGTGCAACGCCAGGTGATCTTGGGCAGCGCCTGGGCGATCGCGGGTGTGGCGAGAGCGGAGGCGCCAACGACACCTGTTCCTGCCATACCCGCCTTCTTCATGAAGGTTCTGCGGTCCATCTATTCTCCTCCCATTCTGGAGCCGTTTGCCGGGGTCCCCTTGACTCCCGGCGTCCTGCCAGCTTCGCCACCCGCGTGTGATTTCTTTTTTCTGGGTGGTTCAAACCATTGGTATCAATGCATGCAGCGCGCCCCAAGTCCAGCGCCCAGCCGCCATCTGCGACCAATGTCGAAGGCCCAACGAATTCATCCATCTGCCCATTGGAATGGACGGCAGAATGTCTACATTGACCCGAAACAACGACCGCCAAATTACGGGTTTCCGGATGCGCACCCCACTGATCGCCGTTTCGACGGATACCAAGGATTTCGAGAATTACACCTGGCACGCGACCCCCCAGCCCTATCTGGATGCGGCGGTGAATACAGCCGGCGTTCTGCCGGTTCTCGTTCCCGCCCTCGGCGAACGGCTGGATCTGGAAGGTCTTCTTGATACGGTGGACGGTGTTCTTGTCACGGGCTCGAAATCAAACGTTTATCCCGAGCTTTATGGTGGCGAAGCCACCGAGGAAAACGGTCCCTACGACCACGCACGCGATGCCACCACACTGCCTTTAATCCGCAAGGCCATCGAAAATGGAGTGCCGCTTCTGGCAATCTGCCGCGGGATACAGGAACTGAATGTCGCGCTTGGCGGCACGCTGGCCACGGAAATCCATGAACGCGAAGGTGCCTTTGACCATCGCGGACCAGAGAACATGGGGCATGATGCCCGCTTCGCGATCCGCCAGACCGTGAAGATTGCTCCGGAGGGTTGCCTTTCACGCATGTTCGAAAGCGGCGAGGTCAAGGTCAACTCGGTCCACCGGCAGGGTGTGGACCGGCCCTGCTCCCCAACTCCAGATCGAGGCGAAAGCCGATGACGGGACGGTGGAGGCGGTTTCCGTACGGGATGCGCCCGGTTTTGCTGTCGGCGTGCAGTGGCACCCCGAATACTGGGCCGCGACGGATGATGCCTCGGCGCGTATCTTCAGGGCATTCGGAGAGGCGGTGCGCAGCCATGCCAGGGCTCGAAACCGCTCCGGGATCGCCGCGCAATAACTCAGTCGGGACGGTACATGCTCAGTATCGGCGTTTTCGGCCTCAGGGACTCATAAGTCAGGCCGTCACCGGCGAAGAACTCCATGATCGTTTCCCCGCTCTGCGAAACAAAGGCGACCGTGCCGTCGGCCCTCTCTTCCCAAATCCGGGCTTCCGCGAGATCTGGAACGAGGAGAGTGCAGTCGGGCCCCAGCGTGAGTTCCGCGCGTTCGTCTGCAGGCGCGTGGCGCACCTTGCAGAGGTGCTCCGAACCGATCCGCGTCAGGATGAATTCTGCGCCGGAAACGTCCTGCTCCGATTGATTTGCCTCAGGGGGTGTCACCGTGTCTTCAGCCTTCTGGAAGTTCGGGAAATACCCGACCGTTCCCACAAGGAGCAAGGCGAGCGCACCTGGCACAAGCAGCTTCATCGTACCCCGGTCTCCCTTTATCACGAGGATTCCTCCTCAAAACCGGAGCTTCAAACACCTGTGGTTAAGCAATCGTTAAAAATTACAACTCAGGCGTTAATTTTCTTCACAACCGGTCGCTGGCTGGCAGTCGGGGCTCAAGATGCGCTGCTTCCGGCACCGGGGTGATGGCTTTTGCCTGCGCAAACCACGCAATAAGATTGTCTGTCACGAGCTCAGCCATTGCCTTCCGGGTTGCGACCGATGCAGAGCCTACATGCGGAAGAAGCGAAACGTTCCGAAGGTCGAGAAGAGCGTCTGGCACGTGCGGCTCGTTCGCGAATACATCCAGACCGGCAGCAAGAATGGTGCCGTTCTCCAGGGCGCTGACAAGCGCCTCTTCGTCCACCGTGCTGCCACGGCCGATATTCACAAACACGCCATCCGGACCGAGTGCCTCCAGCACCTCGGCATTGATCGCCCTGTTTGTGGCCGCGCCACCTGGTGCGACGCAGATGAGAGTGTCGACAGCCGAAGCAAGCCCTTGAAGCGTGTCGAAATAGGCGTAGGGACAGTTCTCGACGGGCCGGCGATTGTGGTAGGAGATCGGCAGACCGAAGGCAGCCAGACGCTGGGCGATAGCCTGCCCGATTCGCCCCATTCCGAAGATTCCAACCGTTCTTCCGCGCAGCGAAGCGCGAGAAAACGGATACGCGCCTTCACGCACCCAGCGCCCTTCGCGCAACCACTGTTCTGCACGAGGAAGCTCGCGCACCGTGTTGAGAAGAAGCCCGACGGCTGTGTCAGCCACTTCATCGGTCAGGACATCGGGCGTGTTGGTCACCATCACACCGCGTCTTACGGCATGGGCTGCGTCCACGGCATCATACCCAACCCCGAAATTGGCGATGATCTCGAGATTGGGAAACGCATCGATAAAGGCCGCATCGACTTCGGTCATTGCAGCCATGCCCCGCACTTTCCCGGCCATCTCTTCTGTAACAAGGGCGGGGTCGGCCCGGTCGATCACGATGAGCTTGAAACGCCCCTCGATGCGCTCAATCGCGTGGGGATGAAGGCGCCCCGGCACAAGGATGGCAATGCTGCTTAGATCAGACAAGCTCTTCTCTCCCCAAAAGAACCGAACGTAAGGCGAAAACGGGATGCGGTCAGCGCTCGACAGGCTTGCTGGTTGACTGCCGCACGTGCAATTCAGGCTTGATCAGTTCCTGCGCCGGGTTGACCTCAGCGCCATTCAACCTGTCAAGCAACACGCGCGCTGCCCGACGCCCCACATCCCTCTGGCCATTCCAGACCGTGGTGAGCGCCGGAGTGGCGATGGCCGCTTCCTCAAGATCGTCATAGCCGGTTACCGAAATGTCGACACCCGGCACGAGCCCGGCGCGGGCAATGCCGTTCATGAGACCGATGGCAACCAGGTCGTTCCAGCACACCGCGGCAGTGGGCTTGTCCTTGAGCGCCAGAAATGCACCGGCAATTTCGAACCCCGCCTGTTTCGTGCGTGGGCCGGGGAAACGCCATTGCGGCTTGATGTCCAGCCCGGCTTTTTTCATCGCATCGACGTAGCCCTGATACCGGTCGCGTCCGGTCGAGGTCTGATCCGTACCACCGATCATCGCTATGCGGGTATGGCCAAGCGATATGAGATGATTTGTGGCAAGCCCCGTTCCATAGGCATCGTCTCCACGAAAAACCGGAACCCTTGCCCCCTCCACGGAGCGCGCGATCAGCACCGTGGGCAAACCGTTTTCCTCCACAAGGCGGATATCCTGTGGCGGCGTGCCGATGGCCGGTGACATGATCACCCCGTCTGCTCCGAGCTGTAGCAGCGTGTCGATGAAGGTGCGCTGTTTTTCCAGCTGGTCGTAATGGTTCGACAGGAGGAACGTCTGACGCGACCGATCAAGCTCGCTTTCGATCGACCGCAGAATTTCGGCGAAAAACGGGTTCATGATGTCGTGCACCACGACCCCGATAATGCCGGAGCGGGAAGTCCGCAGACTGGCAGCGCGCCGATTGTAGATATAACCGATCTCGCGCGCGTGCTCCTTGATGCGCTGGCGTGTCGCATCAGCCACAAGTGGACTGTCGCGCAACGCCAGCGAGACGGTAGCAGTGGAAACACCAAGTGCTTCAGCTATCGTGGAAAGCTTGATTTTTTGTGCCAGCCTGTATCCCCCAATCGCACAAAACCTCCGTTCCAGAGGAACGGACGCCAAAAGCCAGTCCGCCCACCAGCACGACGAGCGTACCTGTGGCTCCACCCAGCCTAAACTGTTTAAGACTGATTACGCCAGGGACGGCGGGAAGGTCAATCGCATGGCATGCCGACGGGCAGGCTTTGGCTCATGAATACAGGTGGCGTTTTGGGAAATCCGAAAAAGGGGAAACGAGCGATCAGTTCTGTATTTCGACGCTCTCGTCACCATCAAGCTCGATGACACTCGACCCGTTGAGGTTGGCCTCGACCCGGGAGAGCAGATGGACCAGAACCCTGTGCTCTTTCTTGTCAAAGCCCTTCAAGGCGGTTTTCTCGGCCTTGCGGACTGATTTCTCGATATACCGAATGGCCTGCTCGCCTTCTTCGGTTAAAAAAACATATGCACGACGTCCATCTTCTTCCGATAATCGTTTTACCAGAAACCCCTGATTGGCAAGCCGATTAATTGTCTTGGTGATTGTTGGCGGCCTTACGCCCAATAAGGCGGCAAGTTGGCTGGGCGTCTGCCCATTTTCCACCGATAAAGCCAGCATGATCTTGTCCTGGCCGGCATATAGTCCGTGTTCCAGAAGCCGCTCCGCCAGAGCGGTGCGTGAAAGCCGGGCGGCCGATTGCAACAACCCAATCGTCGCGCCTCTTGCAGCTTTGGCCATAAAACTCCCCTTTAGACATCTTCAACAATAAGATAGAACGCCCCGCGCACAAAATAGCTCTGATGGAGCTCTTTGCAACCAGAGATTGACCGTGTTTAAACAATTAAGCATACTCTACTTTCGCATAAGAGCTTTGCTGGCTGGTTTTCCCGGCTTCTTCCGGGGCAAATGATGAAGAGACATGCCGATATGTCGACACCAGCAAAAGCAATCGCCGTTCTGCCGATTGGAGCAACCGAACAACACGGGCCTCACCTGCCTGCGGAAACCGACTGGATCATCGCGCAAGGCATTGTAGAAGCAGCGCAAAAGGCGCTTCCGGACGGGCTTCTGATCAAAACTCTTCCGGTCGAGAAAACCGGATATTCGATCGAGCATTCCGATTCTGCGAAGACCAGATCGCTGGCCTTTGACGAAGCGGCGCATCGCTGGATCGACATCGGCGCGGCACAATACAATGCCGGCTTTCGAAAACTGGTGATATTGAACGCCCATGGCGGAAACTCGCCATTACTGACCATCGTGACAACGGAATTGCGGGTTCGATTCGGCATGCTGGCTGCTGCGACCAGCTGGACACGATTCGGCTATCCGGCGGACATCGTCTCTGCGGAAGAACGCGCTCTGGGCATTCATGGAGGTTTCATCGAAACCTCGGTTATGCTTGCTTTGCGTCCCGACCTGGTGAACATGGAAAAAGCCCGGGACTTTCACTCTGCCCAGGCCGAATTTCAGCGCGATTTCACTCATTTGCGGGCTTACGGCCCGCATGCCTTCGGCTGGATGATGCGGGACCTTTCTCCCGAGGGCGTGGTGGGCAACGCGGCTGCAGCAAGTGCGGAGGCCGGAAAGCGCATACTCGATCACAGCGTCGCAGGGTTCGTCGACTTCCTCGCAGACGTGGATCGGTTCGATCTCGCCCATTTCGGGGCATGACGGTGCAATCGGCAATGCAGAACCTTATATAGTCGAGAAACCTTTCAAGTTATGCGAGCAACGATGACCGACACGCAGAACGACACAGCCAGCCAGGCCACGCCCAGCCAGATCCCCGTAACCGTGCTGACGGGCTATCTCGGCTCCGGCAAGACCACGCTACTGAACCGTATCCTCACGGAAGACCACGGCAAGCGTTATGCGGTGATCGTCAACGAGTTTGGCGAGATCGGCATCGACAACGATCTGATCGTGGAATCCGACGAGGAAATCTACGAAATGAACAATGGCTGCGTGTGCTGCACGGTGCGCGGCGATCTGGTGCGCGTGGTCGAGGGTCTGACCCGGCGTTCGGGCCGGTTTGACGCCATCGTGGTGGAAACCACGGGACTGGCCGACCCCGCCCCCGTGGCGCAGACCTTCTTCATGGACGACGATGTGCGCGCCAAGACGCGGCTCGATGCCGTGGTGGCACTGGTCGACGCCAAGCACCTGCCGCTGCGCCTGAAGGATTCCAACGAAGCCGAAGATCAGATCGCCTTCGCAGATGTCGTGATCGTCAACAAGACCGACCTCGTGACGCCGGAAGAACTTGCCGCCGTGGAAGCGACGATCCGCGCGATCAACCCTATGGCCCGCATTCACCGCGCCGAGCGCGCCGGCGTTTCGCTGAGCGAGATCCTGGACCGTGGCGCATTCGATCTGAAGCGCGTGCTCGACAATGATCCGCATTTCCTCGACCACGACGATCCGGACCATGTGTGCGGCCCCGACTGCGACCACGATCATCATCACCATGACCACGATCATCACGGACACGGCCACCACCACGGCGAAGCATCTCCCATTCATGATGCGGGCGTGAAGTCGCTTTCCCTGCGCGCGGGCGAGATGGACCCGAAGAAGTTTCTCCCCTGGCTGGAGAAGACCACGCAGATCGACGGGCCCAACATTCTGCGCCTCAAAGGCATCATCGCCTTTGCGGATGATCCGGACCGTTTCGTGGTACAGGGCGTGCACATGATCGTTGAAGGCGACCATCAGCGCCCCTGGCGCGACGATGAGACACGCGAAACGCGGCTCGTCTTCATTGGCAGGGAACTCGATGTCGAGCGCCTGCAACGCACTTTTGAAGCCTGCCAGGCCTGACGCATGCCCACAGTCGCACCGCTCGATCTTGAAAGCTATTGCATCGCCACCGCGTGGCTGAACCACATTCCGCATTTCGCGCTCGCCGACGGTGTCGTGCATCGTCTCGACAATGGCCACGAATGGACAGAGGTTCATGACGGGCTTCTGACAGCCTGCCCCGACGCCGGTCAGGACCGTCTCATCACGGGTGGTGAAGATGGCCGCGTGTGTGCCCTTGCAACAGATGGAACGGTACAAACGCTGGCCGAGATCGGCCGCAAATGGGTGACCAGCGTTGCAGCCGGCCCCGCAGGGCGCGGTCGGCTTCGCGGTCGGACGCAATGCCTATGTACGGTTTGCCGACGGCAAACAGCGCGAATTCCAGCATCCGCGCTCGATAGAGGGCATAGCCTTTGCGCCGAAGGGAATGCGGCTTGCGGTTGCCCGCTACAATGGCGCGACGCTGCATTTTCCGGCAACCGATGGCAACCCAACGGAGCTGGAATGGGCGGGCGCGCACACGGGCATCACCTTCTCGCCAGATGGGAAGTTCCTTGTCACCACCATGCAGGAAAACGCTCTGCATGGCTGGAAACTCGCCGACGGCAAACACATGCGCATGGCCGGCTATCCGGGAAAGGTGAAGAGCTTTTCGTGGAGCGCAAAGGGCAAGTGGCTCGCCACGTCCGGGGCGCCTGCCGCGATTGTCTGGCCCTTCCAGGCCAAGGACGGCCCGATGGGCAAAGCTCCTCTGGAGATTGGCACACGCGGCGACACGATGGTGACGCAGGTTTGCTGCCATCCGACGGAAGAGATCGCTGCAATAGGATATGGCGACGGCATGATCCTGGCCGGGCGCTTCGCGGACCAGAAAGAGGTGTTGCTGCGCCGGCAGGGCAAGGGCGCGATCACCGCCATGGCCTGGGATGATGATGGTCGCCGCCTTGCCTTTGGCTCGGAGAGCGGTGAAAGCGGAGTGGTGGACATCGCGGGTTGAATTTCACGTCCTGTGCGGCAGACTTTGCTTGCAGTGCGCATTGCGTCCTGTAGCTTTCTCAGCTGACTGGAAGCATGGGGGAGCGAGCGGTGAATAACAAGCGCACAGCGCAGGAGAGGCCTGCCCGGCTTGAACTCACCCCCGCGACCTATCGCCATCTTCTGAAAACGGCGCATCGCCACGCATCGCACCTGATCGAAGCGGAAGATCTGGTGCAGGAAACGCTGATCGCCGCGCTGACTGCCGGCAACCGGCCATGCGTGGAGAGCCGCGCCTGGCTGCAGGGCGTCATGCGGAACGTGGCAGCGACGAAACGGCGTTCCGCCTATCGCCGGACGAAACGCGAGAACGCCGCACAGTTTGTCGTTCCCTCAGACGACAGCGAAATCCCGACGGCGTTCCTCGCCAGCCTGCCAAGGAGCCAGAGAATTGTCGCGCTCCTCGCTCTCGGTGGTCATACACGCAGCGAAATCCGGCACCTTCTGCGCATTTCCGATGCAAGCCTGCGTCAACGCATCGCCGGTCTGCGCCAGCGTTGGCGTAATGCCCCGCCCGATGCCGCTCCCCTTCCCGGAAAGCTGCTGGCGGGCACGCTTGCCTTCGGAACGATCCGGAAGAGCCTTCTTCCGCTGACCGGTCGCAACAGTGCATTCCTTGCAAGCCACGATCCGGACGGAAATCTCTTCGCGATAGGTTTTTCTCATCCCGAAGCTCACAAACCGGGTTCCTGCGGCAATCAGGAAGCAGAACCAAAACTGTAACATCAGGAGACATACATGCTTTCCAACGTCCGCATCGGCACCATCTGCTACTACGTCAACGACATAGACCGCACGGAAGCGTTTTACCGCGATGTGATCGGGCTGAATGTCCAGAGGATGGAAGGCGACGAGGGGACTGGCGACTGGCTGCTTGCCAGCATCGAAAACGATATCGAACTCATCTTCTTCAAGATGGAGTCGCGCCCCGGGAACACGCCCATTGTGGTGTTTGATCTAGCCGAAGGCGGCATCGATACCGTTGTGGAGGGCCTTGCCGAGAAAGGCGCGACCATCGTGACGCCCGTCAGCCATGCTCCCGGCGGCTGGTCGGCCGAATTTGCCGATCCGGACGGCCATGTCCTTTCCCTGTACCAGTCGGAAGAGCGTCCGCGCAGAAGCGCGTAATAGCTACCGCACCAGCACCGCTCGCAGATCGTTGACATTCGTGCCGGTTGGTCCCGGCACGAACAGATCGCCCAGAGCATCAAACGCGGCCCAGGCGTCATGGGCGGCAAGCAATGCCTTCGGGTCGTGGCCCGCAGCGCGCAGCCGCGCAACGGTGCCGTGATCGGCAAACGCACCGGCATTGTTTTCCGAGCCATCGATTCCGTCGGTATCGGCTGCGAAAGCCGAAATCCCCGGCACGCTTTCAATGCCGAGCGCAAGTGCCAGAAGAAACTCCGAATTGCGTCCACCACGCCCTGCGTTCGGACCAAGCGTCACGGTGGTTTCGCCACCTGAGAGCAAAACGACCGGCTTTGTGAAAGGGCGGTCGCGCAACGCCACTTCGCGGGCGACAGCCGCATGAACACCGCCCACCTCGCGTGCCTCGCCCTCGATCGCATCCGACAGGATCATCGCTCGCACACCTTGCGCTTCGGCAGCAGCGGCAGCAGCCTCCAGCGAGCGGGCAGCCGAGGCGATGACATGAACCTCATGGCCTGAAAAACGTGGATCATCCGGCTCTGGCGCATCTGCCGCCGGCGAAGCGAGATGCCGCATCACCGCATCGGGCAGGTGCACGCCATAGGCTTCGATAACGGCGAGTGCGTCGGCGCGACCTGCCCTATCGGGAACGGTCGGACCGGATGAAACAAGCGCAGGCTCGTCGCCGGGAACGTCTGAAACGATCAGCGAGACGACGCGCGCGGGATGGGCCGCAAGGGCAAGCCTGCCGCTCTTGATTGCGGAAATATGCTTGCGAACCGTGTTCATCGCCGAGATCGGCGCGCCGGACGCCAGAAGCGCCTCGTTGACAGCGATCTCGTCGGCCAGCGTGAGAGCGCCTGCGGGCGCGGGCAGCAGCGCCGAGCCGCCGCCGCAGACAAGCGCGATCACCAGATCATCCGGGCCGAGCCCGGTCACGCTGTCCATGAGACGCTTTGCGCCAGAAAGGCCGGCTTCATCCGGCACCGGGTGCGCCGCCTCCAGAACCTCGATCATGCGGGTTGGCGCGCCATAGCCATAACGGGTGACAACCACGCCTTCCAGAGGCCCGTCCCAGACATCTTCGAGCGCCGCCGCCATCTGCGCAGCTCCCTTGCCAGCCCCGACCACGATGGTGCGGCCCTTCGGCTTTTCCGGCAGGAATGCGCGAATGGTTTCAGCCGGGTTGGCGGCGGCGACGGCAGCGTCGAACAGTGTTGTGAAAAACGCCTTCGGATCGATGCTGCCGGTCAAACGCGCCCCCTGAATTTACCCCCGAGAATCTACAAGGCGCTTTTGGCAGCCTCTCCTGCCACATAGGTTTCCACGATGGCGCGGTCGTCGGCAAGCGTCTGGAGCACGAAAAGCTCCTCCGCCAATGTTTCCACACGTTCCATGCGCAGTGCCATGACCGGCGTTGCGCATGCGTTCAGAACCACGATATCGGCGTCCGTACCGGGTTCCAGCGTGCCCACGCGCTCCGAAAGGGACAGCGCCTCGGCATTGCCGCGCGTGATCTGCCAGAAGGAGGTGAGCGGGTTCAGCTTCTCGCCATTGAGCGCGATGACCTTGTAGCCCTCATCCATGGTGCGCAGCATGGAGTAATTGGTGCCGCCGCCCACATCTGTTGCGGAGGCGAGCCGCAGCGGCTTCTCGCGCCTGCGATAGCGCTGATAGTCGAACAGGCCAGAGCCGAGGAAGAGATTGGACGTGGGGCAGAACACGGCGACGGAGCCCGTCTCTGACAGCACATCCGCCTCGCGCTCGGAAAGATGAATGCAGTGGCCGAGCAGCGCCTTGGGGCCAAGCAGGCCGTAGTGCTCGTAGATGCCGGTGTAGTCGGGCGCGTCTGGATAAAGGTCCAGCGTGAAGGCGATCTCGTCGTGATTTTCAGACAGATGCGTCTGCATATGCAGGTCGAGGAATTCGCGCATCAGTGCTGCGGCCATCTCCATCTGCTCGGGGCTGGAGGTGATGGCGAAACGCGGCGTGACGGCATAGTTGAGCCGGCCCCCTGCCGTGCCATTCGCCGATCAGCGCCTTCGTGTCGTCATAGGACGATTGCGGCGTGTCGGTGAGGGCTGCCGGCGCGTTGCGGTCCATCATCACCTTGCCGCCCACAACGCACAGATTGCGCGCCAGCGCCTCGCTGAAAAACGCCTGCGCACTTTCCCTGTGCACGGAGCAATAGGCGGCGACCGTGGTCGTGCCGTTTCGCACCAGTTCATCGAAGAACAGCCGGGCGATGTGACGGCCATGCTGGATGTCGGAGAACCTGATTTCTTCGGGGAAGGTGTAGTTGTTCAGCCAGTCCAGAAGCTCGGCGCCATAGCTCGCAATCACCTGCATCTGCGGGAAATGTGCATGCGCATCGATGAAACCCGGCAGGATGAGATGCGGGCGATGGTCCACAACCGCGTGCCCCGCTTCGGCTTCGGCTGCGACCTGGGCAAAGCTGCCGGATGCGAGGATGACGCCATTCTCGACCAGAACCGCGCCGTCCTCTTCGAAGAGACAGGCCTCATGATCGTCGATGCTCCGCGGCTCGGCTTTGAACGACAGGAGCCGTCCGCGAATGAGTTTCTGTGCCATAGGCTAGCGGGCCTCTTCGAACCAGGTAACGATCAGTCGCCGCTCCTCTTCCGTGATGCCCGAAACATTGCCGGGCGGCATGGCGTGGCTGCGACCTGCCTGCAGATAGATTTCGCGTGCATGCTCGGCAATGGAGGCGTCGGTTTCGAGCACAACATTTTTCGGCGGGAAGGGAACGCCCTCATAGCCCGGTTCGGCCGCGTGGCACATGGCGCAACGCCCCATCACCGTGTCACGCACCGCCGGGAAATGCGCGGACGACACAAAGGTCTGTCCGGTCGCCGACAGTTTCGTCTCGCCCGTCAGAACCTGCGGCACGGTGGAGAGCCACATGATGACGATGAAGAGAACGCCGGCCAGCCCCCACGTCCAGTGCGGGGTGCCCTTGCGGGCGTGCACGGTGTTGAAATAGTGGCGGATCAGCACGCCGATGATGAAGATGAGCGATGCGATGACCCAGTTGAATTTTGTGCCGAAGGCCAGCGGATAATGGTTCGACAGCATGAGGAAGACGACGGGTAGCGTCAGGTAGTTGTTGTGCAGCGAGCGCTGCTTGGCCTGCAGGCCAAGTTTCGGGTCGGGTGTGCGTCCTGCCTTCAGATCGGCCACCACGATCTTCTGGTTGGGGATGATGATCAGAAAGACATTCGCGGTCATGATCGTCGCAGTGAACGCGCCCAGATGCAGAAAGGCCGCACGGCCGGTGAAAAGCTGCGTATAGCCCCACGCCATCACCACCAGGATCACATAAAGCACCAGCATCAGCGTGGTGTCGTTTTTGCCGAGCGGCGATTTGCACAGGAGGTCGTAGAGCAGCCAGCCGAGGCCGATGGAGGCGAGGGAAATGAAAATGCCGCCCCAGGCCGGCACATCAAGCACGTTGCGATCGATCAGATAGAGATCCGCACCCGCATAATAGACGATGGCGAGCAGTGCGAAGCCGGAGAGCCAGGTGGAGTAGGACTCCCATTTGAACCAGGTCAGATGCTCGGGCATGGAGGCCGGCGCCACCATGTATTTCTGGATGTGGTAGAAGCCGCCGCCATGGACCTGCCATTCCTCGCCATGCACCCCCTCGGGGAGACCCGGCCGCTTCACCAACCCCAGATCCAGCGCGATGAAATAGAAGGACGAGCCAATCCAGGCGATGGCCGTGACCACATGCAGCCAGCGCACGCCAAAAGACAGCCAGTCCCACAAAACCGCGTATTCGTTCATGCCAGTTTCCTCAACTCCACCGGGCGCAGGGTGACGGAACCCGATATAAACGGAAAGCGGATAAGATCACGATGACTTTCAAAAAAATCTGGAAAATAATGCACGCGAAAACTCTGGGGGCAGTGCATGGCCTATCTCGACAATATCGCTGTTTTTGTCCGCGTGGTGGAGCTCGGCAATCTGTCATCTGCGGGACGCGACATGCGGCTTTCGCCGGCCGTTGCCTCGAACCGGGTAAAGGAGCTTGAAAAACATCTGGGCGTACGCCTTTTCAACCGCACCACCCGGCAGCTGACACCAACGGAACAGGGCCGCGTTTTCTATGAAGGCGCGCGCAAGGTGCTCGAAGCGGTTGCGGAGGCCGAAGCTTCGGTGGCCGACCTTTCCGGCCAGCCGCGCGGCACGATCCGCGTCACCGCGCCGCTTGGTATCGGCAAGCGGCTGATCGCCAGCGGAATCCCCGAATTCCGCGACAGATATCCCGAAATCGAGGTTCGCCTTCGGCTTTCCGACCATGAGGTCGACATGATGCGCGAGGGCATCGACGTGGCATTCAAGCTCGGCATTCTGGAGAATTCATCCTTTCGCATGCGCGGCATCATGGATTGTGCGCGCGTGCTGGCGGCAGCGCCCGAATATCTCAGGCGACGTGGCGAACCGACAACGCCCGAAGCGCTGATCGAAGACCGGCATGACTGCCTGATGCTGCGCTTTCCCGGAGCGCGCGAACATTTCTGGGTGTTGCAGACGCCGGAGGGTGCGCGGAAATTCGAGGTTGGCGGTCCGTTCGATTCCGACGATGGGGACGTCATCACCGACTGGGCACTGGCCGGGCGCGGCATCGTCAACAAACCCCGATTTGAGATCGAACCATTTCTACGCGATGGAAGGCTCAAGGTGGTTCTGCCCGACACACCGCCCGTGCCGGTGAAGCTCGCCGCGCTCTACCCGCACAAGAAGTTTCAGGATCCCAAAGTGCGGCTTCTGGTCGATTTCATGGCAAGCCGCTGCCAGAAGATGATCGGCGAGACCCTGGCAGAGCAATAACGGTCAGCCTGCACGCAGACTTTCAAGGCCACGCTGGACAAGCTCGCGCATGAGCCGCTGATAGGGTACTCCACGCTTCTTCGCTTCCGCCTTCACCGCGTCAAGCTGGCTTTGCGGCATGCGCATGTTGACCCTCGCCGCTTTGTTCTCAAACTCGAACCCTGCTGGCTTGAATGCCTCAAAATCCAGATCTGACAGATCCTGATCGAGGAAGTTTTCCGCATCCTTATCGGTTTTCAACTTGGGAACGCTGCGTTTCATAGCGTTTCACCTCCCTGGCATGCATGTAGCGCGCGGTGATCGGACGAGTAAGACGCTTCCCGTCTACCATGCGAAAAGTCACGCCGATGAACATGGGACGGCCCTGCTGGTTCCGTCCGATAACGATGTAGCGGTCTTCGAGCCCGGAATGCACGGGGTCAGGCGCAATCAGCGGGTCATGAAGAAGCGCATGTTCGATCTCGTCCTTTGAGACACCATGCTTTGCGCATTTCGGCCAATTGCCATTGTCCCAGTCAAAGCCCGCGATCTACATTCAACAAACATGTAAGTTTGTACACACAAATGTCAACATTGTGACGGCAAAGCCGTCAGTATCTCCGCAGCCGCCATGGCTGCGATGACGGCGGGACGTTTGTCCTGAACAGCATTGCCTCCGATGGGTGTGACGAGCTTGGAGAAACGGTGTTCGTCACCGCCGTTTTTCAGATACCAGCTCTTGAAAGTGGCACGCTTGGTCTTGGAACCGATCATGCCGACATAGGCCGCGTCATCGCGTGACAGCGCCTCGGCAACCAGCAGGAAATCGAGCGCATGATCGTGGGTCAGAACCACGAAAGCCGTTCCGGCCGGGGCTTCACGCACCGCCTCCTCCGGCAGGGCCAGTAGGCGCGTTTTTACATTGTCCGGGAAATCCTCCAGCGCCTCCTGGCGGGTCTCGACCACCAGAACACGCACAGGCAAAGGCGCGAGCGCTGAAGCCAGCGCATGGCCGACATGGCCGCCGCCGAAGAGGATCACCTGCGAAAATGAAGCCGCCTCTTCGTCAGCACGTTTCAAGAGCGCGCTGCGCTCAACACGGTCTGCAATGCGAATGTCCAGAGCGACGTGCCCGCCGCAGCACTGGCCGATTTCAGGGCCTAGCGGAATGTCGAGGCTTCCGTTTGCGAGATTGTCCGAGATGAGTTCACGCGCCTTGGCGATCGCCAGAAACTCCAGCTGGCCGCCACCGATGGTTCCGAAAATGGCTTCAGGCGAAACCAGCATCCACGCGCCCTCTTCACGCGGGGTAGAGCCTCTCGCCTCCCGTACTTCGACGATCGCAGTGGCGGGTGAGGCTTCCAGAAACGCCGTGAGGCCGGAGGTTGAACGGTTCATCTGTGAGGCCATTTCAATGGGTTCTGCCCCTACCGCGTCCCTTCCGCCCGGACCCGCTCCACCGCCATCAGCACACGCTCTGGCGTGGCCGGTGCGTCGAGGCGTGGGCAGACCCTGTGATCTGCAACGCTCGCCACCGCATCGGACAGCGCGTGCAGCACACACATGGCGAGCATGAAGGGCGGCTCACCCACGGCCTTGGAACGGTGCACCGTCGGTTCGGCGTTTTCCGCCCAGTCGGCCAAAGCCACGTTGAACACTTTCGGGCGGTCGGAGGCGAGCGGAATCTTGTAAGTGGACGGCGCATGGGTTCGAAGGCGCCCCTTGCCATCCCAGACGAGTTCTTCGGTCGTCAGCCAGCCCATGCCCTGAATGAAACCGCCCTCGATCTGTCCGATGTCGATGGCGCGGTTCAGCGAACGGCCCGTCTCGTGCAGAATATCGACACGCTCGACCATATATTCGCCGGTCAACGTGTCGACGGACACCTCGGCACAGGCCGCGCCATAGGCGAAGTAATAGAAGGGATGGCCCTGCCCCTTGTCGCGGTCCCAGTGGATTTTCGGCGTCTTGTAAAAGCCGGCGGCCGAAAGCTGGATGCGAGCCAAGTAGGCCTCGCGGATAAGCTCGGCGAAAGGAATCTCCTGATTGCCGATGCGCACGCGGCCCGGCAGGAACACCACCTGATCCTTCGGAACATCATGGGCTTCGGACGCAAAGTCGATCAGCCGGTTTTTGATCTGGCGGGCGGCATCCTGCGCGGCCATGCCGTTCAGATCGGACCCCGACGAGGCCGCCGTTGCGGAGGTGTTGGGCACCTTGCCGGTGGTCGTGGCGGTGATCTTCACCTGATCGATGTCGATCTGGAATTCCTCGGCCACCACCTGCGCCACCTTGGTGTAGAGCCCCTGACCCATTTCGGTGCCGCCATGGTTGAGATGCACGGAGCCATCCGTATAGACATGCACCAACGCGCCGGCCCTGGTTGAAATGGGTTGCGGTGAAGGAGATGCCGAACTTGACCGGCGTCAGCGCCAGACCGCGCTTGATGACCGGGCTTTTTGCATTGAAGGAAGCGATTTCTCGCCGGCGGGCGGTATAACCGCTGCTTTCCTCCAGTTCCGTGATGATCCGTTCTGCGACATTGTCCTCCACCCTCTGGTGATAGGGCGTGACGTTGCGGTCGTCCGTGCCGTAGAGATTTTTCCTGCGGATTTCGAGCGGGTCTTTACCCAGAGCGAAAGCCACCTCATCGATGATGCGCTCCGCCCCCACCATGCCCTGCGGCCCACCGAAACCGCGAAACGCCGTGTTGGACACGGTGTTGGTGTAGAGCGGGCGCGAGACTGCGCGGGCAGCGGGATAGAAATAGGTGTTGTCGCAGTGAAAGAGCGCCCGGTCGGTCACCGCACCGGAGAGGTCGGCCGCATAGCCGCAGCGCGCGGCATAGGTGAAGTCGACCCCGAGAATGTTTCCCTCGTCATCGAAGCCCACCTCGTAGTCGATCAGGAAATCGTGACGCTTGCCGGTCGCCGTCATGTCGTCGTCGCGGTCGGGACGCAACTTGACGGGACGGTTGAGCTTCTTTGCGGCGATCGCCGAGACAACGGCAAACAGATTGGCCTGTGTCTCCTTGCCGCCGAACCCGCCACCCATGCGCCGCACCTCGATGGTGACGGCGTGGGAAGAAACGCCCAGCGCGTGCGCCACCATGTGCTGCACTTCGCTCGGGTGCTGAGTGGAGGAAAAGACGGTGACGTCGCCATCCTCGCCCGGCATGGCAAAGGCGATCTGGCCTTCGAGGTAGAAATGGTCCTGTCCGCCGACCCGCATCTGCCCCTTGATGGAATGCGGCGCGGCGGCGATTGCCGCGGCACTGTCGCCGCGTTCAAGCTTCAGCGGTGCGGTGACGAGGCGGGCATCGGCGCCCGCGTCGGCGATGTCGATCAGCGCGGGTTCTTCCGCATACTCGACCTTCGCAAGACGGCAGGCACGGCGGGCGGCTTCGCGCGTTTTGGCAATCACGGCAAAGATTGGCTGGCCGAAGAACTGCACCCTTTCGTTCGTAAAAATGGGTTCGTCGTGCAACCCGGTGGGGCTGATGTCGTTTTCGCCGGGAATGTCGTCCGCCGTCAGAACGGCGACCACACCGGGCGCAGCACGCACCTTCGAGAGGTCCATGCTCGTGATCGTGCCATGCGCGACCTCGGAAAGACCGAGACAGGCATGCAGCGTGCCCGCCGGTTCGGGCATGTCGTCGATATAGACGGCTTCGCCGCTGACATGCTTGTGCGCGGAATCGTGTTTTTGATCACTGGCGACACCGCCGGCGATCCTCGCCTTTCCGGGATCAAGCGTTTCGTGCCGTGTCATGATCAGGCCGCCTCATATCTGGAGAGGCTTGCCGGGTTGCCCA
The DNA here is from genome assembly GCF_040819555.1 of Nitratireductor sp. GISD-1A_MAKvit. Taxonomy (GTDB): domain Bacteria; phylum Pseudomonadota; class Alphaproteobacteria; order Rhizobiales; family Rhizobiaceae; genus Nitratireductor. The sequence goes on along the minus strand of NZ_CP161920.1, from coordinate 1,239,402 downwards.
TGCTTTCAACGTAGAAGCGGCGCAGCAGGTTCTTCGCCGCCATCATGCGATAATCGGCGGAGGCACGCATGTCGCTGATCGGCTGGAAATCTTTCTCATAGGCCGAAAGTGCTGCCTCGACCGTTTCCTCAGTCCACGCCTTTCCGACAAGCGCTGCCTCGACAGCTTTTGCGCGTTTCGGCGTCGCAGCCATGCCGCCATAGGCGATGCGGGCGGCCTCAACCCGGCCATCGGCGATCGTGAGATCGAACGCGCCGAGAACCGCCGTGATGTCTTCATCCCGACGCTTGGAAATTTTCCACACCGCGAAACGGGAGGCCGCATCGGGCACCGGCACATGCACCGCCTCGACGAATTCGCCGGGCGCACGATTCTGTTTGCCATAGTCGATGAAGAAATCTTCCAGCGGAATGGTGCGGCGCGCGCTGCCCTTGCGCAGCGTAAGGGTTGCGCCAAGGGCGATCAGCGGAGGAGGCGTGTCGCCGATGGGCGAGCCATTGGCGATGTTGCCGCCAATCGTACCCATATTGCGCACCTGCTCGCCGCCAATGCGGTCGATCAGTGCGCCCAGCGCGGGAATGCGTTTCGCCAGAAATGAGAATGCATCGGAATAGCTGACGCCAGCGCCAATGTGGATCGCGCCATTTTCTTCGTGGATATCGCGCAATTCATCGAGCCCCCCAATGAACACCACAGGCGCGATCTCACGCATGAACTTCGTGACCCACAACCCCACATCCGTGGCACCGGCGACGACAGTGGCGTCGGGCTCGCTTTCGAGAATCGTGGCGAAATCGTCGACATCGGTCGGGATGACCAGGCGGTCCCTGCCGGAACCGATCTCCACCCTCGCCCCATCCTTCATCTGATTGAGCGCGGCGATGACCGCAGCGCGTTCCGTGGCCAGCGGATCCGATACCGCATCACCATAGGTGGAGACCGACAAAGCGGCGCGCACAATGGGTTCGTAACCCGTACAGCGGCAGAGATTGCCCTGCAGAGCCTTTTCGACGGCTCTCTCGGAAGGTTTCGGCTCGCGCATCCAGAGCGCATAGAGCGACATGACAAAGCCCGGCGTACAGAAACCGCATTGCGAACCGTGATGGTCGACAAGCGCCTGCTGCACCGGGTGCAGGCTGCCATCGGCGCGCTTCAGATGCTCCACAGTCACCACGTGACAGGCATCGAGCGAACCCAGAAAGCGGATGCAGGCATTGATGCTCTCATAAACGAGTTCGCCATTGCGCAGCCGCCCCACAAGAACGGTGCAGGCGCCGCAATCGCCTTCCGCGCAGCCTTCCTTGGTGCCTGTCAGGCGCTGGCGCTGGCGCAGATAATCGAGAAGGGTTTCGTCAGGGCGCACATCGGCTGGCGTCACCGGCGTGCCGTTTAGCAGGAAGCGGATTTCAGAACGCGCGCCCATCAGCTTCCCCTGTAGGTGGAATAGCCATAGGGCGAGACAAGAAGTGGCACATGGTAATGCGCGGTTTCAGCCATGCCGAAGCGGATCGGCACCTGGTCGAGAAAGGGCCGGGGCAGGCAGATCGAGGCCCTGCGCACGCAGATAGGCGCCAGCCTCGAACACCAGCTCATAGAAGCCGGTACGAAAAGCCTCCCCTTCAAGCAGCGGCGCGTCGCAACGGCCATCGCTGTTGGTCGTGACGGTTTTCACATGAACCCGCGCCTCGCCTTCCAGACGATAAAGCGCGATCTCCAGCCCTCCCGCCGGTTTTCCGCTGGCGGTGTCCAGCACATGGGTCGTCAGACGGCCCTCACCCGCATTGCTCATGCGGCCTCCCTTTGAATTCGCTCAAGCCACTTGCCCTATATATAGTTGATTGTGGGGCAAATCGGCTGCGAGCATAAGAGGCCCTGCGGAGGATCGACAACTAAACTCTTTCAAATTTTTCAGGAAAGTCCCTTCCTCATTTCATCTATTATCCTTGCCAATAGCGAATTTCGGACAGATTGCATGACCCGTTACCTCAGAAACATGATCGGCTATGGCCAGACCCCACCCAATGCCGACTGGCCCGGCGGTGCGAGGATCGCCGTGCAGTTTGTCGTCAACTACGAGGAAGGCGGCGAAAACTGCATTCTGCATGGCGACGAGGCCTCGGAAGCCTTCCTTTCGGAAGTGGTGGGCGCGGCCCCCTGGCCCGGCATGCGCCACTGGAACATGGAATCGATCTATGAGTATGGCGCACGCGCCGGCTTCTGGCGGCTCCACCGCATGTTAACGGCAGCCAATATCCCCGTCACCGTTTTCGGTGTCGCATCCGCGCTTGCCCGCAGCCCGGGACAGGTGGCGGCGATGCAGGAGGCCGGCTGGGAAATCGCCTCACACGGGCTGAAATGGATCGACTACCGCGCACACACGGAGGAAAGCGAACGCGCCGACCTTCTGGAAGCAATCCGCCTGCATACGGAGGTTGTGGGCGAGCGGCCAAGAGGTCTCTACCTGGGGCGCACCTCGGTCAATTCGGTGAAACTGGCCATCGAGGAAGGCGGGTTCGACTGGATTTCCGACACCTATGACGACGACCTGCCCTACTGGATCGACCATGACGGCCACGGCCATGGCACAAGGCCACAGCTGGTCATCCCCTACACGCTGGACGCAAACGACATGCGCTTTGCCACCGCGCAGGGCTTCAATTCCGGCGATCAGTTTTTCTGCTATCTGAAGGATGCGTTCGACACGCTTTATGCCGAAGGGGCCTCAGGCAGGCCGGGCATGATGAGCATAGGCCTGCATTGCCGGCTCGCAGGCAGGCCGGGACGCGCAGCTGCCCTTCAGCGCTTCATCGACTATATGAAGAGCCACGACCATGTGTGGCTTGCGACACGTGGCGAGATCGCCCGGCACTGGCGCGAAAAGCACCCTTATGAAGCGCCAGCCCTGCGTCCGAGCCGCATAAGCGAACCGGAATTCATCGAGCGGTTCGGCAGCATTTACGAACATTCGCCCTGGATCGCCGAGCGCGCTGTGAAGTTGGAGCTCGGCCCCGCGCATGACACGGCGGCGGGGCTCGCCAATGCGCTGGCGCGGGTGTTCCGCTCAGCCAGCGAAGACGAGCGGCTTGGCGTTCTGAAAGCCCATCCCGACCTTGCCGGGAAGCTGGCGGCGGCCAAGAGACTGACCGAGGAATCGAGCAAGGAGCAGGCTTCGGCCGGGCTCGATGCGCTGACCGACAGCGAGCGCGCGCGCTTCACCGAACTCAACACCGCCTATACGCAGAAATTCGGCTTTCCCTTCATCATCGCCGTCAAGGACAACACCAAGGACAGCATTCTGAAGGCCTTCGAGGCCCGGCTGGAAAACAACCGCGACGAGGAATTCGCCACCGCCTGCCGGCAGGTGGAGCGGATTGCCCGGTTGCGGCTCAACGACATCCTTCCCGCGTAAAAACAGGACAATCAAGATGAGCGCCCGCACCTACTACGCCCCGCATGGCGGGCACCCGCCACAGACCCAGCTCCTGACCGACCGCGCGGTTTTAACGGATGCCTATGCGCTGATGCCGAAGGGCGTCATGCAGGACATTGTCACAAGCCTGCTGCCATTCTGGGAAAAAACCCACTGCTGGATCATCGCGCGGCCGCTTTCCGGTTTTGCCGAGACCTTTTCGCAATACATCATGGAAGTGGAGCCCGGCGGCGGCAGCGACCGGGCCCGAGCTCGATGAAAGTGCGGAAGGCGTGTTTTTCATGGTCGAGGGCGAGCTCTCCGTCGAGATTGCCGGCGAGACGCACAACATGACGCCCGGCGGATATGCCTATCTGCCGCCATCGAGCGGCTGGACGGCCCACAACCGGGGCGATGCCCCCGCGCGCTTTCACTGGATCCGCAAGGCCTATGAGCCCGTCGACGGTCTCGACATGCCTGAACCGCTGTTTCTGAACGAAGCCGATATTGCCCCCTCCCCCATGCCGGGAACGGAGGGGAAATGGGCGACGACGCGGTTTGTGGACCCGGCGGATTTGCGCCACGACATGCATGTGACCATCGTCACGCTGGAGCCCGGCGCGGTGATCCCCTTTGCCGAAACGCATGTCATGGAACACGGTCTTTATGTGCTGGAGGGCAAGGCCGTCTACCGGCTCAACCAGGACTGGGTGGAGGTAGAAGCCGGCGATTTCATGTGGCTGCGCGCTTTCTGTCCGCAGGCCTGCTATGCGGGCGGACCGGGCAAGTTCCGCTACCTGCTCTACAAAGACGTCAACCGGCACGCCAAACTCGCCGGCAGCTTCGCGCGATGAAACGGATCGAAGCCGAAATGCTGACACGCGCCGCCTTCGCGCCCTTCGGCGACGTGATCGAGACCGAAGGCGCGGAAAGCTTCCTGATCAATGCCGACAAGTGCCGCCGCTTTCACGATCTGGCGACGGTGGAGGTGGCGGGCGAGAATGCCCGCGTGTTGATCAATATTTTTCGCGGCACGCCCTATGCACTGCCGCTCGAGCTTTCGATGGTGGAGCGGCACCCGCTTGGAAGCCAGGCCTTCATGCCGCTTTCGCCCGCCCCCTTTCTGGTGATCGTGTGCCCGGATGAGGGCGGGAAACCCGGCGAACCCCGCGCCTTCATCACGCATCCCGGGCAGGGTGTGAACTATGCGCGCAGCACATGGCATGGCGTCCTGACGCCCATCGGCGAACCGCAGGATTTCATGGTGGTCGACCGGGGTGGCGACGGCAACAATCTCGAAGAGTTTCACTTCCCCACCCCTTTTGAAATCACGGTGCCATCCCTCCCATGACCGCTCCCGACATTCACCTCATCAACCGGCTGCTCAATGTGATCGAGCAGGACATCCTGCCGAAGACCGCCGAGGGTGTGGCCCATGGCAACAAGCTTTTCGGCGCGGCGATCCTTAAGAAAAGCGATCTGTCGCTGGTGCTTGCCGAAACCAACAACGAGTTGGAAAACCCGCTCTGGCATGGCGAGGTGCACACGCTGAAGCGGTTTTACGAACTGCCGAAGGATGCGCGACCCGACACGAAGGACTGCATTTTCCTGTCCACGCACGAGCCCTGCTCGCTGTGTCTTTCGGCGATCACCTGGACCGGTTTCGACAATTTCTATTATCTGTTCAGCCACGAAGATTCGCGCGACGCCTTCGCGATCCCGCACGATCTGAAGATTTTGAAAGAGGTCTTCACGCTGGAGCCCGGCGGCTACAACGCCGAAAACGCCTTCTGGAAAAGCTACGCCCTGCCCGCTCTGGCAACCGCACTGCCCGACGCTGACGCGGAAGCGGTAAAAGCGCGGATTACAGAGCTGGCCGCAGCCTATGCCGCGCTTTCCGAGCGCTATCAGGACAGCAAGGCGGAGAACGACATTCCGCTGAACTGACGGGGATGGCTGGGCGCGCTCCGGCTGGCCGCCTGAACACGTCTTACCGCTGTCTGCCTTCACCTCATCCTGAGCCTGTTCAAGGACGGGGCGAAGGCACGCACAACACCGCCACCTGAGCCCGTCATGTCGCCCTCGCCCTTCGACAAGCTCAGGATGAGGGCTGTTTCTGAACCGCTGAGAGAGACGATGCTCTGAGCGCTGCAAAACCCAAGGCAATGCGGGAGCGCTGATGATCTGGGAGAGACAAACAAGCACCTCACGGCATTGCAAAGCGCGGCAACGCAACCCAAGGCGGGCAACGCAAGACAAGACAAGGCAAGCGCCCCACATCTGCCTGCCTTCACCTCATCCTGAGCTTGTCGAAGGGCGAGGTGAAGGCACGCGCCGACGTCGCCACCTGAGCACGTCATATCGCCCTCGCCCTTCGACAGGCTCAGGATGAGGGCTGTGGTTTGCCGACGCTTAAACGCGTTCCATCGCCAGCGCGATGCCCTGGCCGACACCGATGCACATGGTGGCGAGCGCAAGCTTGCCGCCGGTGGCCTGCAGCTCTAGTGCTGCCGTGCCGGAAATGCGGGCGCCCGACATGCCGAGCGGATGACCAAGCGCGATCGCGCCGCCATTCGGGTTCACATGCGGCACATCTTCTGCAATCCCAAGATCGCGCAGCACGGCGATGCCCTGCGAGGCGAAGGCTTCGTTCAGCTCGATCACATCGAAATCGGAGGGTTTCAGGCCAAGCCGCGCACAAAGCTTCTTGGTTGCCGGTGCCGGGCCAATGCCCATGATGCGCGGCGGAACGCCAGCCGTCGCGCCGCCGAGAATGCGGGCAATCGGCGTCAGACCATATTTCTTTGCCGCTTCTTCCGAAGCGATGATGAGGGCCGCCGCACCGTCATTGACGCCGGAGGCGTTGCCGGCGGTCACGCTGCCGCCCTCGCGGAAAGGCGTCGGCAGCTTGCCGAGCTTTTCAACCGTGGTGCCCGGACGCGGATGCTCGTCCTTGTCGACCACCACCGGGTCGCCCTTGCGCTGGGGAATGGTGACAGGGGTGATTTCCTTTGCGAGACGCCCGTTCTCCTGTGCTGCGACAGCCTTGTTCTGGCTGCGCACGGCAAAGGCGTCCTGATCGGCGCGGCTCACGGAAAAATCCGCCGCCACGTTCTCACCCGTCTCCGGCATGGAATCGATGCCATACTGTTTCTTGAGCACCCTGTTGACGAAGCGCCAGCCTATCGTGGTGTCGTAGATCTCGGCATTGCGGGAGAAGGCCGTCTCTGCCTTCGGCATGACAAAGGGCGCACGGCTCATGGATTCCACGCCGCCCGCGATCATGATGTCGGCCTCGCCGGCCTTGATGGCGCGCGCGGCGATGGTGATCGCGTCCATGCCCGAGCCGCAAAGGCGGTTTACGGTAGAGCCCGGCACGTCGATGGGCAGGCCGGCAAGAAGGACGGCCATGCGCGCGACATTGCGGTTGTCCTCACCGGCCTGGTTGGCACAGCCATAGAAAACATCGTCGATCGCCGCCCAGTCGACCTTCGGATTGCGCTCCATCAGCGCCTTGATCGGCAGGGCCGCCAGATCGTCTGCGCGGACCGATGACAGCGCGCCGCCAAAACGGCCGATCGGTGTGCGGATGTAATCACAAATGAATGCTTCAGCCATGCGTGAGGTCTCCTAACCATCAATGCCGGGCATCGCCCGGTCGCCGCGTGCGCCACGCGGGCCAAAAAGATCATGCACCCTTATGAGCCGCTTCAGTACGGGCTTTCAAGTCGCGCAGTGTCGCAAGCTCCAGTTCGGTTGGTGGCGGTGTCTCTTCCACACCGTCCGCGAACGTCACGCTCCAGCCGCAGGTCTCCTGCACCTGATCGCGTGTCACACCCGGATGCAGCGACACGACGGTGAACTCCTTCGTCACCGGGTCCGGCTTCCAGATCGCAAGATCGGTGATGAGCAGAGTCGGCCCCTTTGTGCGAATGCCGAGGCTCTCCCGGTGGTCGCCGCCATCGCCGTGACCAAATGAGGTGTAGAAGTCGATCTTCTCCACCATGCCCCGCTTCGACTGGGCGAGCGTGATGTAGACTTCCTGCGAGGAGGTGGCGATTTCGGGGGCGCCACCGCCGCCTGGAAGCCGCGTCTTCGGGTTGCCATAGTCACCGATGACGGTGGTGTTGATGTTGCCGTATCTGTCGATCTGGGCCGCGCCCAGAAAGCCGATGGTGATGCGCCCGCCCTGCAGCCAGTAGCGGAACATTTCTGTCACCGGAACGGTGGTTAGCGCGGTGTCGCAGAGTTCACCATCGCCGATGGAAAGCGGCAGCACGTCGGGCGCGGTTCCGATGGTGCCGGATTCATAGATAAGCGTGATGTCGGGCGCATGGGTCAGGCGCGCAATGTTGCATGCGGCGGACGGCGCGCCGATGCCGACGAAGCACACATCGTCGTTCTTCAGCGCGCGCGAGGCGGCAATCGTCATCATCTCGTTTGGGGTGAATTCGGGCTTGCTCATTTTGCGTCCCTCAGCTTCTCGACGCGGCCTGCGAAATCCTCGGGCGACGCATCAAGCACATTCTTCTGCATCCAGTCTCGGAACAGGTCGCGGTCTGCGGCGATCTTGTCCCATTTCAGATATTCGGCGTTGTCACGCGCGTAATAGCCATGCGTGTAGGAGGGATGCGCCCCGCCCGGCACCACGGCGATGTCGGTCACCGTCCAATGCGGCAGGATGGTGAGATTGGGGTGCAGGTCGGAGAAGTCGTCGACGATTTCTTCCACGGTCACGACAGCGCGTTTCGCCGCCAGCACCGCCTCTTTCTGAATGCCGACAATGCCCTCAACCAGCACATTCCCCTTCCGGTCCGCCTTCTGGGCGTGAATGAAGGTGACATCGGGCCGGAGCGCCGGCACGACGGCCAGGCTCTCGCCCGTGAAAGGGCACTCGATGAATTTTATGTTCGGGTTCACGCGGGCAAGCTCCGCACCGCGATAGCCACGGAAAACCGCACAGGGAAGCCCTGCTGCACCTGCCTCGTAAGCATTGGCCATGGCGGCGTGCGAATGTTCCTCGATCTCGATTTTGTGCGGAAAGCCGTTTTCCACCGCGTCGCGCAGCCGGCGCAGAAGACCAACACCGGGATTGCCGGCATAGGAAAAGATCAGCTTGCGGGCCAGACCCATGCCGATCATCTGGTCATAAACCACATCGGGGGTCATCCGGATCAGGGTGAGATCGCTAAAACCCTGGCGGATCGCCTCATGGGCAGCGGCAGTGGGGATAAGATGCGTGAACCCCTCGAAAGCGACACTGTCGCCATTGCCGAGATTCTCCGCGACCGCCTGCGACAGCGGAACAAAACGCGCCATGGCCTTCCTCAAAAGTTCGTATTGCGAACAATAGTTTTGTATGCGATACTTTCTAGATGGAGAATAAAATCGTGTCAAACACCGCAGAGGGGCGCGATCTCGTTGGATCGCTGCAAAAGGGACTTGGCGTCCTCGAAATTCTCGCAGACGCGCCGGATGGCATGACGCTGACGGAGGTGGCGAAGGAAGCCGGATTGACCCGCGCAGGGGCACGACGCCTGCTGCTCACACTGGTGGCAAGCGGCTATGCGCGACAGGAGGACCGACGGTTCATTTTGTCTGCAAGACTGCTCGGACTGGCACGCACATGGATGGGAGGAGCCACTCTCTGGCGCTATGCCGAACCCATCATGCGGCGGATCTCCGAAACGCTCGGCGAATCCTGCTCCGCAGCCGTTCTGGAAGGGGAAGAAGTGGTTTATGTCGCCCGGGTAGCCGGGCGACGAATCGTTTCGGTGGCTCTCAATGTGGGCACGCGCCTGCCGGCCTTCTGCACATCCATGGGCCGGGTCCTGCTGTCAGACCTGGACGCGGCCGAACTCACCCGTTTTCTCGCGCAGGCGTCGATCAGCGCCAAGACCGAGAGAACGTTGACGGACCGGGCCGAACTCGCCGAAGCCGTGGCGATGGCCGGCGCGAGCGGCTATGCCATTGTCGACCAGGAACTGGAGCTCGGTCTGCGCTCGATTGCGGTGCCGGTCCGAGACATGGGCGGGCACATTGTGGCTGCGCTCAATGTCTCCACCCAGTCGGCGCGCTTCACCTGCGCCGAGATGGAAAGGACGATCCTGCCTTTGCTTCAGGCCGGCGCGCGTGAGATCGAAGACTTTCTCGCGCTGCAATAGACTGTCGTCCCGGCAAGAAGCATCTATCAACGAGCGAAAAAGGCACGTCATGCTGCACTCCGTGATACGTCGTTTGACTGATCAGGCGATTTTTCGATGGTCTGGCGCATGCGGCGCGCGAGGCGTGCCTGCAGGCGCGCCTCAAGCACACGTGCAAGCACATCGCCTGCTCCGGTTGCCGCATGTCCTCTGGACATCGCAAAGAGTGAATCAACGATGGAAATCTCATCCTGTGGCGACAGGAGAGCCTCAATCTGCGCATCGGTCTGCGCGTCCGAACGGGCGTTATGAATCATTCTTCTCATGGTTTGGAATCTTGCGCACCGAACCTGACGGGAAAGCGGCGGCTGAGTGAAATTTTGACGACAGTTTTCAGGCACGACCAAGCCGCGCAGCAAGCTGCGCGGCGGCGTGTTCCAAGATGAACCTATTGGTGAGCCAGGCTGTGCCCCTGGTAGGAGACTGGCGGGGGAGACAGGCGATGCAACTCACCCTGAAGGAGCTCGAAAATGTCCATGGCGAGCCGCAGGTTGAAACGCTTGTCATCGTAAAACATGCCATAGCGGGTTTCGAGGCCGCCAGGTATCACTTCAACACAGTCCTCCATCGCGGCTGAACTGCCATCAAAGACAAATCCCGGCAATGGAGACACCGCAACCCCGTTGCCCACAAGCCTCATGGCGTTGGCGATATCATCAACCTCGCCCACCACGTCATAGGATACGCAGCGTTGACGCAGCCACTCCCGGACAACAATACCCAGCGGAGAAAGCGGATTGGTCAACACCACCGGTATCGCACCACTGTTTCGCTTTGCCTGTTCGGCAAGCTCCCGCGACCCCATCCAGCGCATCGTGTATTCGCTGACGAGATCCGGGCCGATTTCATTGGGATAGAGCGCGCGGAAGACTGCGTCGACCTGCCCCAGATCATACATCTCTTCCAGCCGCTTGGAATCGGCAATCCGCCAACTCACAGTCTCCTTGATCTTGCCCAGCCGCCCCATCCCGCCGAGAAGCAGGGGAGCCGTGTAGGTGCAGATGCCGACCTTCAGCTTGGAAACGTTTTTCTCGTAGCCAACGCTGCGCAGACGGCGCTCGAGATCGAGTATCTGACAGACCAGCTTGGAGATCTCTTCCTTGACGATGATCCGGTTGCCCAGCTTTTTGATCAAGGGCGTACCAATTGCTCTTTCGAGCCGCCCGAGATGCATACTGACCGCTGGCTGGCTTATGCCAAGCTTCTGCGCTGCGCCGGTCAGGCTGCGTGTGTCGATGACCGCCGCAGCGGCCCGCAAAGTTGCAAATGATAGTCCATCCTGTTTGTGCATGCCCATATGCTCTACGCCTCGCTTTATAAGAGGTGGGAAATCTGACCCGAAGGACGCTGCCGCGAACGCGGCACACAAAACGCAACGCTTTCAACCGAACGGCAAAAGCCGTCTGTCCGCACCGCGCGTTCATTCGCGCAATGCAGTTTCGCGATACACTCGGCATCGGTCTGCATCGGCAGCTTTTACGCTGCCCATGCGACGCCTACTCATCAGTTCGGGAAAACACGGCCCGAACACTGATCAATGCGGCGCTAGACATGTCCGCTGAAAATACGCACCCCCGGTGAATTCCGACGCACTCTGCTAAATACAACTTCTGCACGATATCGGATTCGGATTACATATACAACCTATAATGGATTATGTGGATATCTACGCAACCAGCGATAAACAAGTTCAGCAGGAGAGCTAGATTCGTCATATATTTCAATACGATGTTTTGGAAGACGAAAAGCAGCAAGCCCCTTCGGGAAATACAACCTATACGCTAACTCTTACGTAATCCGCTACATAAACAACGGCCAAAAAAACGCCGACCAAACAGGTCGGCGCATTCGGGTCCAGTTTCTGGCCAGCAATGGAGGGCGTGGGGAAAGGCTCCCCCTACGATCGTCGCTCCACACGGAATCCAAGCAGCCGCAACGCATTCAGCGTCACAAGAACCGTCGCACCGGTATCAGCCAGGATCGCGATCCAGAGTCCCGTCACGCCGAGCACGGTCGTCACCAGAAAAACCGCTTTGAGGCCGAGCGCAATTACAATGTTCTGATGGATATTGGCCATTGTAGCGCGTGCAAGGCGCAGCATTCCCGCCACGTCGAGAATGCGATTGCGCAGCAGCGCTCCATCGGCAGATTCAAGCGCCACGTCCGTTCCCGATCCCATGGCGATCCCGACATCGGCCATTGCGAGCGCCGGCGCATCGTTGATGCCGTCACCCACCATCATGACCGTATGCCGGGCTGTCAGATCACGTATCGCCGATACCTTGTCATCTGGCAGAAGTTCGGCGCGGTACTCCATGGAAAGATGCGCGGCGATCGCCGCAGCGGTGCGGGCATTGTCTCCCGTCAGCATGACCGCACGCACGCCAAGCGCCTTCAATTCCTGCATGGCGGCTGAAGCGTCCTGACGCGGCTCGTCCCGAAACGCGACAACGCCTGAAAGCCCCTCGCTGCCAGACACGACCGCCACTGTCTTGCCTTCAGCCTCGAGAGCATCAATCCGATCGATGGCATCCTTCGTGAGGACACCCTCTTCCTGCGCATGTCGGGGCGAACCGACAAACACCGTCTGTCCGGCAATGCGCGCCTCGACGCCGCGACCGGGAATAACACGCGCCTCTCGCCCTGTTTCGAAAGAAATGCCCTGCGTTTCGGCGTGCGCAAGCACGGCTTCGGCCAGTGGATGACTGGACCCGGCCTCGACACCGGCTGCCAGGGCAAGCACGGTGGAGCGATCACCTTCCCTCGCCCAGATGTCGGTTACCACGGGACGGCCGACCGTCAGCGTACCGGTTTTGTCGAATGTGACCATGTCCGCTCTGGCCGCAGCTTCGATCACTGCTCCGCCCTTGAGAAGCAGGCCACGACGTGCACCGGCCGAAAGTGACGATGCGATCGAGGCCGGAACCGATATCACCAGCGCGCAGGGGCAGCCGATCAGGAGCAATGCGAGCGCCCTGTACACCCAGACATCCCATGCCGCACCGACGACAAGCGGAGGAAGGACCGCAACCAGAAGCGCCAGCCCGACCACCGCGGGCATGTAATATCGGCTGAACCGGTCGATGAAGCGTTCCGTGGGAGCACGCGCTTCCTGCGCCTCTTCGACCAGCCGGATGATCCTCGCAATGGTGTTGTTCTCGGCCGCTCTGGTGACGCGCACCCTGATCACGGCATCGGTGCTGATCGAGCCGGCGAAGACGTCCTCGCCCTCCCCCTTCGTTCGGGGAACGGATTCGCCCGTTACCGGAGCCTCGTCGATACCGGCGATACCCTCGACGATTTCACCATCGGCGGGAATCCTGTCGCCCGGTCGGACAACCACGATCTGGCCGATGGAAAGCTGCGACGCCTCGACCTTGCGCGTGGTGCCGTTCTCCTCAAGCAACGCAGATTTGGGCACGAGTTCGCCAAGAGCACGAATGCCGGCGCGGGCGCGATTTGCCGCCACACCCTCCAGCACCTCGCCAACGGCAAAGAGGAAGACTACCAGCGCTGCTTCTTCCTGGGCACCGATGAACAACGCACCCGCAGCGGCAACAGTCATCAGCATTTCGATGGTGAAGGGCATGCCCGCGCCAAGAGCAGAAAAGGCACGACGTGCAATGGGAGCGACACCGATCAGACAGGCGAGGATGAAGGCCCAGCTGCCCAGCGCACCGGGCAGAAGAAACTCTGCCCCCCATGCAGCCACAAGGAGCAGCCCCGTCAGGATAACAAGCCGGCCCTTCGCGGTCCCGTACCAGTGCACGCTCGCGTCGCCAGCTCCATGAGAGGACGCGGCTGTTGCATGCCGCGGGCCGGACCCCAACTGTGGTGCCGGGCCGTTCTGGCCACCGGAAGCACAGCAGGCACCCTCACCGCCCGCCGCGCAAGTCGCCCCGCCGTCACGTGGAGTGATCGAGTAGCCGAGTTTCCTGACAGTGCGTTCAATCCGGTCGCGGGAGGTTTTTTCATCGTCGAGCGAAACCGCAAGCGATTCGGCCATCACCGAAACGCTCACATCGGTCACGCCGGGAAGGCGCTCCAGCGCCGTCCTGATCTTGTTTGCGCAGCCTGCGCAGTCCATGCCGCCCACCACCCAGGAATGGTGGCTTGCGACGTTCTCAACCTGTTTCAAGGACACGATAAAGACTCCCTGCAATCTCTCAGTGACGCAAGGATAGGATCTCTAGTGACTAGAGCTTCAAGAGGAAAAATGAAACTCTTTGTACTCAGCGCGCCTGATGGACGGCCTGCCCTCCGATCCAGGTGGAGACGACGTTCAAATCATTGTCGAGAATGACGAAGTCGGCATCGCTGCCCGCACCAAGCCAACCCTTGGCCGCGTCCAGGCCGATCGCCTGTGCGGGGTATAGCCCCACCATGCGCAGGGCTTCTTCAAGCGGCAACTGAACCGTTCCGTGGAGGTAGGATAGTGTACCAATCATGTCGATATCCGCACCGGCCAGTGTGCCGTCTGCCAGCGTGAGCCGGCCGTTCCGTCGTTCGATGGTGCGACCGTTGAGGGTGAACGATTTGAGATCGGTACCGATTGTCGACATGGCGTCGGTGACGGCGAAGATGCGCGCCGGGCCTCTCTTGCCACGCAGGGCCGCTCCAATCGCAACCGGATCGACATGAACGCCATCGGCGATGATGCCGGCCCAGAGGTTTCCGCTCTCCAAAGCCGCCCCCACGACACCGGGCTCGCGGTGCGCAAGCGGGCTCATGGCATTGAACAGATGCGTGACCAGCGTAGCGCCCGCCTGCGCATAGGCGAGTGCCGTTTCGCAGGTCGTATCCGTATGTCCGAGACTGACCCTGATGCCGGCGTCGACCAACACACGAACCTGATCCGTCGTGACGTTTTCCGGTGCCAGCGTCACCATGAGAGCCGGCAGTTCGGCACGCGCACTGACCAGAGCCTTGATGTCATCATCGTCCATGGGCCTGATGAGCGACGGATCGTGCGCGCCCTTGCGAGCAAGCGAGAGATGGGGGCCTTCGAGGTGCAGCCCAAGGAACCCCGGCATTCCCAAACGCGCGGCCTCGATGCCGGACGCGATGGATGCCGCTGTCGCTTCCCGCGTGTCGGTGATCAATGTCGGCAAAAGCCCCGTGGTGCCGAACCGCGCGTGAGCGCTGCACATTTTATGCAGTCCTTCCACCCCGCAATCGCCATCGAACATGACGCCACCACCGCCATTGACCTGCAGGTCGATGAAGCCGGGCACGATCAGTGCGCCACCGGCAGCGCGTCGTTCAATCCCCGCTCCAAGCGCGCTCTTCGGCACGATGGCTGACACGCGTCCACCCTCGACGATGAGGGCATGGTCGTCCAACCAGATGTTTCCATCGAAGATGCGAGCGTCGACGATTGCAAATGAAGGCATGAATAAAGTTCCGATGTTGTAGTGGGGTGTCAGCGCTCGGGAATCTTCAGTTCGGCAACGAAATCATATGCGTCGCCACGGTAGATGGAGCGTGTGAACTCGATGACCCTGCCATTGGGCAGATAGGAAACGCGTTCGATGTAGAGAGCGGCCTCACCCGGCGCGATCCTGAGAAGGCCGGCTTCGCGCTCGTCGACATTGCGTGCCGCGATGCGCTGCGTGGCACGGCACGGCCTTGCCGAGCGCTGCTCCAGCGCATCATAAAGTGAATCCGTGACCGACGCCGGATCGGGCAGGAAACTGCCGATGATGGACGCTTTTTCGATGGCCATTGGCACGTTGCCGGCAATGCGGAGACGCTCGAGTCGGGAGACCTTGTCTCCGATGGAAAGGCCCAGAACCATCATCTCGTCGGGAGACGGCGCAACGACGACACGCTCCAGCCATTCCGACCGGGCGGTAAGACCGCGCCGCGCCATGTCTTCGGTGAACGAGGTCAGCAGTGACAGCGATTGCTCGACACGCGAAACGGACGGCGCGACAAAAGTCCCCGAGCCGTGACGTCGGATGAGCCGGCCCTGCTTCACGAGATCGTCCACCGCCCGCCGCACCGTCACACGGCTGAGGGCCGTCAGCTCGGCAATATCACGCTCGGTTGGCAGGGCTTCGCCTTCCCCAAGCACACCACCGAGGATAGCCTCTTCGAGCAGCCGCCGCAGGCGAAGATAGAGCGGTCCTGGCCCCATGGCCTCGACACGCTCTGTGGTGAAAAGGTCCTGCACGCTCATCGTCGCCCCTCCACAAGGGGGGCTGGCGGGAACGCCCGCAGGGCAAGCTGAACCGCTCCACCGAGAGCATCGCCCAGCGGCTCCCTGAGAATACGGCGATGGCGCGGTGACAGGCGCGTCGAATACTCCTGCGCCAGACCACCGAGCAGGCAGAGCCGCCCGCACCCTTCAAAGATCATGGCATCCAGTGCTTCGGAGACGTCGAGCACTGCATCACGCAAAATGCGCGCTGCGAGCGGATCATCCTGGCGATCATATTCGAAGATCAAGGGCGCAAACGCGCCAAAATCCGCCGGACGTGCACCCTGCTGAGCAAACTCGACCATGGCCTCGGGACTGTTATCGAAACGGGCCATGACTGCGCAACTGAGGGGCGTATGCTCATGGATCCCGTCATGGGCCAGCAGGGCCTGCTGGAGAAGCGTGCGTCCGATCACCGCGCCGCTGGCCTGGTCGCCGATTGCAAATCCCCAGCCGCCAACACTACGCAGGACATTCCCCTTCCGCGAAAGATAGACGGAGCCCGTGCCCAGAATGGCCATGACGCCGTCATCGTCGCCCATCGCGCCCTGAAGAGCGATCAGACCATCGTGAACAAACTCCGTCTGCGCAAAGGGCAACGCCTCGGCCAACGCCTTTTGACGCTGCCCGACATTGATACCGGCCAGCCCAAGATAGGCCGGCAGTCGTGGAAGCTCTTCGGTGGACAGCCCGGCAGCCTGAAGCGCTTCGCTTGCCGCGGCAATGATGTTGTGCCCGATGGCATCCTGCGTGGTGAAAATGTTGGCAGAACC
Organism: Nitratireductor sp. GISD-1A_MAKvit; assembly: GCF_040819555.1. Lineage (GTDB taxonomy): Bacteria > Pseudomonadota > Alphaproteobacteria > Rhizobiales > Rhizobiaceae > Nitratireductor. The sequence continues at coordinate 1,222,815 of NZ_CP161920.1, read as the reverse complement.
CCGCTTGCCGCGTCCGAGCACATTTCCCGCACGGTCGGCCACTGCGGCCCGACAGCTTGTCCCTCCACCATCTACGGCAATGACAAATTCGCTCATGACGCCTCCTCCAAGCAATAATACCAAAAAGATACCTTCAGGAAACAACAAAAATCGACAGGATCTGATTTCGAGGCAAGCAATTAATTTAAATGGTAAAATCGGCTATCGCCCATTTTCGGCCGACAAAGAATGACAATTCCCCTCTGGACAAATGGTATTTTTTTGGACTTTTATTTCAACATTGGAGGAACAGAGGGGCTCCGGGAGAGAGCAGGCCAAAGGCACACGCAGAATGTGTCGAAGCACCAGCATCCCACCGGAAATGCCGGCCAGGCTCTTGTGCCGGCTACCGACAGAACGACCTCCATTGGAACAGTTCAGAAGCGCTTTGGGGGCGTGTCTCGATCTGCAACGCAGGTGACAGGGCCGTGTTCCCGAAGCACAACAGGGAGAAGACCATGATCAAGTCCACCAGACTGGCGCTGCTTGCGGCCACCATGCTGGGTGCAACCGGCACGGCTATGGCACAGGATGCCGAACTCACCATTGAAAGCTGGCGCAATGACGACCTGACCATCTGGCAGGAAAAGCTCATTCCTGCTTTCGAAGCCAAGCATCCCGGCATCAAGGTGAAGTTCGCACCCAGCGCGCCGACCGAATACAATGCCGTCCTCAACTCCAAGCTCGATGCCGGCACCGCCGGCGATCTTGTTACCTGCCGTCCGTTCGACGCCTCGCTCAGCCTTTATGAAAAAGGCCACCTGACGGATCTGAAGGATCTCGAGAACATGTCGAACTTCTCCGACGTGGCCAAGGCTGCCTGGAGCACGGACGATGGCTCGGCAACCTTCTGCGTGCCCATGGCATCCGTCATCCACGGCTTCATATATAATGCCGACGCCTTTGAAGAACTTGGCATCGAGCCACCGAAGACCAATGAGGAATTCTACGCGGCACTCGAAAAGATCAAGGAAGACGGCACCTATATTCCGATGGCCATGGGCGCCAAGGACCAGTGGGAAGCCGCAACCATGGGCTACACCAATATTGGCCCGAACTACTGGAAGGGCGAGGAAGGCCGTCTTGCGCTGATTGCCGGCGAACAGAAGCTCACGGACGAGCAGTGGGTTGAACCCTTCCGCCAGCTTGCTTCATGGGCGCCCTATCTGGGCGACGGCTACGAAGCGCAGGGCCTATCCGGACAGCCAGAACCTCTTCACGCTCGGTCGTGCGGCAATCTTCCCTGCCGGCTCCTGGGAGATTTCCATCTTCAACGAGCAGGCCGACTTCAAGCTGGGTGCGTTCCCGCCTCCGGTGCAGAATGCCGGTGACAAGTGCTATATTTCCGACCATACGGATATCGGCATCGGCATGAACGCCAAGACGGAGCATCCCGAGGCTGCCCGCACGTTCCTGAACTGGGTGGGTTCGGCCGAGTTCGCCTCCCTCTACGCCAACTCCCTGCCGGGCTTCTTCTCCCTCTCCAACGAGACCGTTGAGATGGAAGATCCGCTGGCCAAGGAATTTGTCTCCTGGCGCGAAAACTGCGACTCGACCATCCGTCCCGCGCACCAGATCCTTTCGCGTGGCACGCCCAATCTCTGGAACGAGATGTGGAACGTTTCGGCCAATGTCCTGCGTGGCGCGCAATCGCCAGAGGACGGCGCAAAGCAGCTTCAGGATGGCCTGGCCGGCTGGTATGAGCCTCAGCAGTAGGTTCCAGCTCTGAACTCAGGCCGGGTCCGCCACATGCGCGGACCCGGCACCATAGAGAGACATTCCATGGCTCAAGCCGCAAAGAAGTCGCCACGCTGGCACATTGCCGTTTTTCTGGCACCCGCCGTTTTGATTTACACGGCGATCATGATCATTCCGCTCTTCAGCACCCTGAAACTGGCCATGTACAGTGACGTGGAAAACAGTCAGGTTTTCGTTGGTCTGCAAAATTTCCGGGCCCTTTTCGGTGACCCGCAATGGTCCGACCAGTTCTGGAACGCGCTCAAGAACAACACCTGGTTCTTCATCGTACACATGATCGTGCAGAACCCGATCGGCATTCTTCTGGCAGCCCTTCTTTCCAGCCCAAGGCTGAGAATGCGCTCTTTCTACCGCACGGCGATCTTCATTCCGACGATTCTCTCATTCGTGATTGCAGGTTTTGCCTGGAAGCTTATCCTGAGCCCACTCTGGGGCGTGGCCCCCAACCTGCTTGATCTTGTGGGCCTCAAGAGCCTGTTCCAGCCATGGCTTGGCAAGGAAGCCTATGCGCTGACAACACTGGCACTGATCTCGGTCTGGCAATTCGTCGGCATTCCTATGATGCTGATCTACGCGGCTCTTCTTTCCATTCCCGACGAGCTTCTGGAAGCGGCGGAATGCGACGGCATCACCGGCATGTCTCAATTCTGGAAGGTGAAGCTTCCGCTTATCCTGCCGGCGATAGGCATCATCTCGATCCTTACCTTTGTCGGCAATTTCAATGCCTTCGACCTGATCTACGCGACACAGGGCGCTCTCGCGGGGCCGGACTTCTCAACCGATATTCTCGGTACCTTCATGTTCCGCACCTTCTTCGGCTTCCAGCTCCAGCTTGGTGATCCGAATCTCGGGGCGGCCATCGCCACGGCCATGTTCGCCATCATTCTTGTCGGCGTGTCGATCTATCTGTTCGGCATTCAGACGCGGCTTCGCCGCTACCAGTTCTGATCGGGAGAGACCCATGAGCACAGCCAGGCACTCCCCCGCCCGTTCCATCGCCGCCCATGCGGTGCTGGCGACCTACACGATCATCGCTCTATTTCCCGTGTTCGTCATCGTGGTCAACGCCTTCAAGTCGCGCAAGGCGATCTTCCGTACGCCGCTGGAGCTTCCCAACGCGGAAACCTTCAGTCTGGTCGGCTTCGAGACGGTTTTGAAACAGGGTGATTTCCTGCTTTATTTCCAAAACAGCTTCGTGGTCACCGTCGTGTCGCTGTTCATGGTGCTGCTGTTCGGTGCCATGGCCGCCTTTGCGCTTGCCGAATACCGCTTCAAGGGCAACTCGCTGATGGGCCTTTACCTGGCGCTCGGCATCATGATCCCGATCCGGCTCGGCACTGTGGCGATCCTTCAGATGATGGCGGCATCCGGCCTCGTCAACACGCTGACCTCGCTCATCCTGGTCTATACGGCACAGGGGTTGCCTCTTGCCGTCTTCATCCTCTCGGAGTTCATGCGACAGGTTTCCGACGATCTGAAGAACGCCGGACGGATCGACGGGCTCAGCGAGTACCGCATCTTCTTCCGCCTCGTTCTACCGCTGGTGCGGCCGGCAATGGCGACGGTCGCGGTCTTCACCATGATCCCCATCTGGAACGATCTCTGGTTCCCGCTGATCCTCGCGCCCGCTGAGTCCACGAAAACCATCACGCTCGGCGCGCAGGTCTTCATCGGGCAGTTCGTTACCAACTGGAACGCCGTTCTGGCGGCACTCTCGCTCGCCATCCTGCCGGTGCTGATCCTCTATCTGATCTTCTCGCGCCAGCTCATCCGCGGCATCACATCGGGAGCAGTGAAATGAGTGCGCAGGAAAAACCCGTGCGGGTGTTGGTCGCAGGACTTGGCAATATGGGCATGAGCCATGCGCTCGCCTATCACGCCATTCCCGGCTTCGAGATCGTGGGACTCGTGAGCCGCTCGGAACCGGAGCTTCCGGATGCGCTGAAGGGCTATCCGCACTCGACCGACTTCGAGGAAGCGCTGGCCGAGACCAAGCCGGATCTGGCCTCGATCAACACCTATTCGGACAGCCATGCCCCCTTTGCCCTCACGGCCATGGAAGCGGGCGCGCATGTATTTGTGGAAAAGCCGCTGGCAACGAATGTCGCCGACGCGCGGCGCGTCGTGGAAACGGCGAAAGCGCACAACCGCAAGCTCGTGGTGGGCTATATTCTTCGCCATCACCCTTCCTGGGTGAAGCTGATCGAGGAAGCACGCGGGCTTGGTGGGCCCTATGTCTTCCGGCTCAATCTCAACCAGCAATCCTCGGGCCCCACCTGGATGACGCACAAGCAGCTCATGCAGACGACACCACCCATTGTGGATTGCGGTGTGCACTATGTGGACGTGATGTGCCAGATCACCGATGCGAAGCCGGTCAAGGTGCGCGGCATGGGGGTTCGGCTTTCAGACGAAGTCGCCCCGGACATGTACAATTACGGACATTTCCAGGTGATGTTCGAAGACGGTTCGGTCGGCTGGTATGAGGCCGGCTGGGGGCCGATGATGTCGGAAACCGCCTTCTTCGTGAAAGACATCGTCTCGCCGAAAGGCTGCGTCTCCATCGTCATGGACGATGGCGCGAAATCTGATGACATCGACGCGCACACGCAAACCTCGCGCATCCGAATCCACAGGGCCGAAACCGATGCCAACGGCCGGTTCGCCCATGACGACACCCTCCTCTCCATGGAAGGTGAGCCGGGCCATCAGGAACTGTGCGATCGAGAACAGGCTTTCGTTCTCAAAGCCATCCGCGACGATCTCGACCTTTCACGGCACATGAACGATGCCGTGCAATCTCTCAACATCTGCCTCGCCGCCGACGAAAGCGTGCGAAGCGGCAAGGAAATCAAACTCTAGGACGAAATAGTGGGCTCACTCGCACTCAAGAACATCACCAAGTCGTTCGGTCAGGTCAACGTCATCAAGGGCGTCGATCTGGACGTTCAGGACGGCGAACTGGTTATTTTCGTCGGCCCGTCGGGCTGTGGCAAATCCACTCTTCTGCGCATCATTGCGGGGCTCGAAGACGCCAGCGGCGGAAGCGTGGAGATCGACGGCACCGATGTAAGCTCGACACCTCCCTCGAAACGCGGCATCGCCATGGTGTTTCAGACCTACGCGCTATACCCGCACCTGACCGTGCGCGACAATATGAGTCTCGGGCTGAAACAAGCGAAGCATCCTCCCGCACACATTGCCGAACGGGTGGATTTCGCATCAAAGATGCTGTCGCTGGAACCCTATCTGGACCGGCGGCCGGCGGAACTCTCGGGCGGGCAGCGCCAGCGTGTCGCCATCGGACGGGCCGTCGTGCGCAAACCCAAGCTGTTTCTCTTCGATGAGCCGCTTTCCAACCTCGATGCTGCGTTGCGCGTCAACACGCGGCTGGAGATTGCGCGCCTCCACCGCGAGCTGGGGGCAACGATGGTCTATGTCACCCATGATCAGACGGAAGCCATGACGCTTGCGGATCGCATCGTTGTGCTGAACGCCGGTCGCATCGAGCAGATCGGCACACCGATGGAGCTCTACAACGATCCGGAAAACCTCTTCGTCGCCGGGTTTATCGGCTCTCCGCAGATGAATTTCATCGAGGCGGCACATCTGGGACGCGAGGACGCGAAGACCATTGGCATCCGCCCGGAACACATCTCGATCGTTCCAGCGGGAGGCGACATCGAAGGCCGGGTCTCGCACATCGAGCACCTGGGCGCGGACACCAATGTCTATCTCGACTGCGGCGAAGCCGGCCTGATCTGCGCGCGCCTGTTCGGCGAGCAGAACTTCGAGATCGACAGCATGCTGCATGCGAAGTTTGAAGCGCCTCGCGTATTCCGCTTCGATGATCAAGGCAAGGTCATCCGCTGAGCGGTCAACGCGGATTGCACTCGGGGCAAGAGTGTTCGAGCCATTGGCCGACACGCCCCCGTCCGGTGGCGCAAGCGCTGCTGCTACAAACATGGAATGGTCCGGGGCAGTGGTGTCCCGGATATGGATGTGCCGCCATGAGCCAGTCAGAAAAAGCCCGCTTCTTCCAGGGCCTTCACACAAGGAAGAATCCGCTCGTTCTCTACAATATCTGGGATGCCGGTTCGGCGGCAGCCGTGGCAGAAGCTGGCGCGAAAGCTCTTGCCACCGGAAGTTGGTCGGTGGCTGCCGCCCAGGGCTATGACGATGGTGAGAAAATTCCGGTCTCACTCCTCGCGCGCGTTATCGAGCGCATTGTGGAGACCGTGGACCTGCCTCTCTCGGTTGATTTCGAAGGAGCTTACGACACCGACCCGCAGGGTGCGGCAGACAATGTTGCGCAGGTTCTGGACGCAGGTGCGGTTGGCATCAATTTCGAGGACCAGATCGTCGGGGGAGAAGGCCTGCACCCGATCGCCGATCAGGCGAAACGTATCGCCGCCATACGCGCCATGGCGGAGAAGCGCGGTATTGCGCTCTTCATCAATGCGCGTACGGATCTCTTTCTGAAGGAAAGCAACCCGAGCCGGCACGCTGCGCTGCTCGCCGAAGCAAAGGAGCGTTCGAAGGCATTTGCCGATGCGGGTGCCAGCGGATTCTTTGTTCCCGCTCTGGTGGACGAAGCTCTTATTGAAGACCTCTGCGCCGCCTCAAGCCTGCCCGTCAACATTCTGGCAATGCCGACCGCGCCGGATGCAACCAAACTTGGAGAGCTGGGTGTGGCCCGCATCAGCCATGGCCCCTTCCCCTACCGGGCCGCTCTGGAGTGGTTGAGGAATGCGGCCGCCGCAGTCTACGAATAGCGGAAGCGAGTGCGCTTCAGTCAGCGACAGTCGGCTTGTTCCAGTGAATATGCTCCAGTGCCTGTATGCGCTCACGCGCGGTCTCCCAGTCACCGTGTGTCACGCGGTCGACAATCGCCTCCACCAGCGCCATCAGAACCACCCCTGAATCCCAGGTGCGTCCCGCATCGATGGCGCAGGGCAGCACGACCTTGGCATAACGTGAAATCGGTGAAAGCCAGCCATCGGTGATGAGCACGATGCGCGCCTTGCGCTCGCACAGAAGCTCGCTCAGATGCACAAGGTCGCGCTGGTAGCGGCGAATGTCGAACAGAACCACCACATCCCCCGCCTTCACGTCCAGCAACTGATCGTCCCACGTGGAAGTCTGATCCTGGAAACGGCGCACATTGGGCCTCACAATGCGTAGATGCGAGGCCATGTAGCGCGCAATGGCGTCGCTGAACCTCCCACCCAGCGTGTAGCAAGCGACCTTCGGATCGGAGAGCAACGCGCAGGCCGCCTCGAACTCGCTTTCGGGGATCGCCTCAAGTGTCGCCTGGATATTGGCGGTGGCGCGCGCGAAATATGCACCAAGCGCTGAACCGTCCAGACTACGCGCCGCAGAGCCGTCTCCCTTTTCAAGCGGGGAAAGCAGCTCCGCCTGTATCTCAAGGCGCAAGGCCCGCTGGAACTCGGGATACCCGGAATAACCCAGCCGCGAGACAAAACGCAGAACGGTCGGCGCACTCGTCCCGGCGAGATCGGCGAATTCAGCAACCCTGGACAGGCCACTGCTGGGATAGTTGGCAAGAAACGCATGCGCCACCTTGCGCTCGGCATCGGTCATCTGAGCGAGTGCCTCGTGAACCTGCTCCCTGATTGCCAAACGCGTCTCCCCCGAAGCTCTCGATTCCGATCCGTAATAGAAATTACACAATTGACAAAATACCGGCAATGCTAATCATTATTACAGTTCCGCTGCACGGGTGTGGGCGGGTTTGTGGAGGTTTCATGATCAGAGCGCTTCTAGATCCATCGGAAGGCGAACCGGTCCAGATCGAACGCGCGGGCGGACGTTCGCCAGTGATCCTGGTTTGCGAGCACGCCTCCCGCACGATTCCTGCCTCGCTCTCGAACCTCGGTGTGAAGCCGGACACACTGACAAGCCATGCCGCCTGGGACATTGGCGCGCTTGCAACGGCACAGAAAATCTCACAGCTGCTGGATGCACCGCTGGTCCATCAGCGCTTCTCGCGCCTGGTCTATGATTGCAACCGCCCGCCAGAGGCGCCGGACGCCATTCCCGAGATGAGTGAAATTCACGCGATCCCCGGCAATCGCAATCTTTCGGGGGAAGCGCGCCAGCAGCGTGTCGCGGAAATCTACGAACCGTTTCGCCAGGCGCTCGCGGCGCTGGTAGCCGCGCGAACCGGCCCATCCAGACAGCCGGTCATTGTTACCATCCATTCATACACGCGCGTCTATTTCGGCGCTGCCCGGCATCGCGCGATCGGTCTTCTGCATGACCGCGACCGCAGGCTGGCGGACACCATGCTGCAGCAAGCAGAAGAACATGGCATCACCAATGCGATGCGCAACTACCCCTACGGGCCCGATGACGGCGTGACCCACACGCTGCGCCTGCATGCGGTCCAGAACGGCCTGCTCAACGTCATGATCGAATATTGCAGCGACCTGATCGACACCGAAAAGGGACAGGACGAATGGGCGGCGCTTACCACGCGCTTGCTCGAGGCAGCGCTGGAGCGCTTCGACATACACGCAGCCGGTTCACAACAAGCCTGAAGAAAGAGAACCGGCAAACAAACATAGTGGGAACACGGGGAGCGAGAATGGGAGACCGGAGCCGATGCCGAACGTCATAAGGCGCTATGTGCGCCTGATCGACCGGACCAACCACTATGTCGGTCTGGTGGTCATGTACATGATCTTCCTGATGATCGGCGTCCTGCTCTATTCGTCGATCATGAAGACCGTGGCCATCCCGCCGCTCTGGACGCTGGAAATGGCACAGTTCGCCATGGTTGCCTACTACATGGTCGGCGGAGGCTGGGCATTGCAGAATGACGCACACGTGCGCATGGACCTGATCTATGCACGCTGGACGCCGCGCACGAAGGCGATTGTCGATTCCATCACCGTTCTGTTCCTGATCTTCTATCTCTCGCTTCTGCTCTATGGCGGTTTTTCGTCCACCTCCTATGCGCTGAAATATGGTGAGACCAGCTATTCGGCCTGGTCGCCCTACATGGCCCCGATCAAGATCATCATGTGCATCGGCATCGCGCTGACGCTGCTTCAGGCGATCGCCCAGCTCTGCAAGGATGTTGCGCGGGTTCGCGGGGAGGAGCTGTCGTGAGCTACGAACTGACCGCGATCCTCATGTTCACCGGCATGATGGGACTGCTCTTGACGGGGCAGCGCGTGTTTGGCGCGATCGGCTTCATCGCCGTAGCCTTTGCGCTGTTGCTGTGGGGCACGGGCGGCTCCGAGATTGCCTTCTCCGCCGCCATGAAGCTGATGAAATGGTACGCTCTGCTGACGCTGCCGCTCTTCATCTACATGGGCTACATGTTGTCGGAATCAGGGATTGCCGACGACCTCTACAAGATGTTCCATGTCTGGTTCGGCCCGGTGCGTGGCGGACTTGCCATCGGCACGATCGCGCTCATGGTCGTCATCTCGGCCATGAACGGCCTCTCCGTCGCCGGCATGGCCATCGGTGCGACGATCGCCCTGCCCGAGTTGCTTAGACGCGGCTACGACAAGATCATGGTGACCGGCGTCATTCAGGCCGGTTCTTCTCTCGGCATTCTCGTACCGCCGAGCGTGGTGCTGGTTCTTTACGCCATGATCGCGCGCCAGCCGGTCGGCCAACTCTGGCTCGCCGGCGTGTTTCCGGGCCTGCTGATGGCCGGGCTCTTCATTCTCTACATCGCGGTGCGGTGCTGGCTGCAGCCCAACCTCGGGCCTGTGCTTCCTGCCGAAGAACGCCGTATCTCGATGTCGGAAAAGCTCAAGCTTCTGTCAGCCGGCATTCTGCCCTTCATGATCTTTTTCCTGATGACCGGGCTCTTCGTGATGGGCGTCACCAGCCTTGTCGAGAGCTCCGCCATCGGCGCCGTCTCGGCAACCGCCGCCGCCGCCATTCGCGGCCGCCTGACCTTGAAGGTGATCCACGACACGGTGCGCAAGACGCTTTCGGTCTCGTGCATGTTCATGTGGATCATCCTGGCCGCACTGTGCTTCGGCGCAGTGTTCGACGGTCTGGGTGCGGTCAGGGCCATCGAGGGTTTCTTCCTCGATCAGCTCGGTCTCTCGCCCTGGGAAGTGCTGATCCTGATGCAGCTTTCCTATCTCATCATGGGCATGTTTCTGGACGACACGGCGATGCTGGTCATCGTCGCCCCGCTCTATGTGCCGCTCGTCAAGCTGCTCGGTTTCGACTTGATCTGGTACGGCGTGCTCTACACGATCACCTGCCAGATCGCCTATATGACCCCGCCTTTCGGCTACAACCTCTTCCTGATGCGGGCCATGGCGCCGCCGGAAATCAGGCTCTCAGACATCTACCGATCCATTATTCCGTTCGTGGCTGTGATGGTGTTCGCGCTGATCATTGTCATGGCGTTCCCGCAGATCGCGCTATGGCTCCCTGAACATGTCTATGCACGCTGAAGCCGAACAACCAAGGAGGTGACGACCAGAACAAGCCTGCGGCAATGCCCGGCAACAACGACCGGGACAACAACCAGAGGAGTGAACGAAGATGCAAAACAGACGCGACTTTCTCAAGAAAGCGGGCATGGCATCGGCGGCTGCAGCCGGCACCACGGCCCTAGCAACGCCCTATGTTCATGCGCAAAGCCCGATCCGCTGGCGGCTGCAGACCTATGCCGGAGCGGCCCCTTGCCGAGCATGTGGTCAAACCGGCCATCGACGCCTTCAACAAGGCGGCCAATGGCGAGATGGAAATCGAGCTCTACTATGCCGACCAGCTGGTGCCGACGGGCGAATTGTTCCGCGCCATGCAGAACGGCACGATCGACGCAGTCCAGTCGGACGACGATTCCATGGCCGCGCCGGTGGATGTGTCGGTTTTCGGCGGCTATTTCCCCTTCGCCACGCGTTACTCGCTTGATGTTCAGGCGCTGTTTTACAAGCATGGGCTGGCCGAAATCTGGGAGGAGGCCTATGGCGAGGTGGAAGGCGTGACATGGCTTTCGGCCGGTTCCTGGGACCCGTGCCACTTCAACACCAAGGAGCCCATCAAGAGCCTTGAAGACCTGAAGGGCAAGCGCGTCTTCACCTTCCCGACAGCCGGCAAGTTCCTTTCCCGTTTCGGTGTCGTTCCCGTAACGCTTCCATGGGAAGACGTGGAAGTGGCGGTGCAGACGGGCGAGCTCGACGGCATCGCCTGGTCGGGCATCACCGAGGATTACACGGTGGGCTGGGCCGACGTGACGCCCTATCTGCTCACCAACAATATCTGCGGTGCCTGGGTTGGCTCCTTCTTTGCCAATTCCGACCGCTGGAACGAGGTGCCGGACCATTTGAAGCAGCTCTTCCGGCTGGCGATGGACTCCTCGCACTACTACCGCCTGCACTGGTATTGGGCGGGTGAAGCGGACCTGCGCGTCAATGGTGGCAAGATGGAGCTCACCACCATCCCCGACGCCGAATGGGCGACCGTGGAAGCCGAGGCGGAAAAATTCTGGGACGAGATCGCTGCCGAAGGCGGGCGCAAGGAGCGTGTTGTGAAAATCCTGCGCGACTACCGCTCCCTGATGCAGAAAGCCGGTCCGCCCTATCGCTACGGGTGACCCCAAAAACAAACATGGTCCCGGCGATACAGCCGGGGCCAAACCCAAAAACCACCGACAGGACGGATTGAATGGCGGGCAAACTGACTTTGGAAAGCCTCAAGGCAGCGGCTGAGGCCGGCGAGATCGACACGGTGCTCGTGGCGCTGGTCGACATGCAGGGGCGCCTGATGGGCAAGCGTTTCCACGTGGATTTCTTCCTCGAAAGCGCGTTCGAGGAAACACATAGCTGCAACTATCTGCTCGCCACCGACATGGAAATGTTCACGGTCGAGGGCTACCGCGCGACAAGCTGGGCAGCGGGCTATGGCGACTACACGATGAAGCCCGATCTTTCGACCTTGCGCCGCATTCCCTGGCTGGAGGGCACGGCGCTGGTGCTGTGCGATGTGCTCGACCACCACACGCATGAAGACGTGCCCCATTCGCCACGCGCCATTCTGAAAAAGCAGGTCGCCCGGCTGGAAGCCATGGGCATGAAGGCGATGATGGCCTCGGAGCTGGAGTTCTTCCTGTTCCGCGACACTTTCGAGGAAGCTGCGGCGAAAGGCTATCGCGGACTGGAGCGCATCAGTGCCTACAACGAGGATTACCACATCTTCCAGACCTCCAAGGAGGAGGATGTGATGCGGGCGATCCGCAACGGTCTCAACAGCGCCGATGTGCCGGTGGAAAACTCCAAGGGCGAGGCCGATGCCGGACAGGCGGAAATCAACGTTCGCTACACCGATGCGCTGACCATGGCAGACCGGCACGCCATCGTGAAGAATGGCTGCAAGGAGATCGCCTGGAAAGCAGGCCGGGCCATAAGCTTCATGGCCAAGTGGGACGACAACGCCGCTGGCAGTTCCTCGCATGTTCACCAGTCGCTGTGGACACTCGACGGCAAGCCGCTCTTCTTCGACCCTTCGGGCGAACACGGCATGTCGGACATGATGAAACACTATATGGCGGGTCTGCTCACCCACGCCGGCGAAATCACCTATTTCCTCGCGCCCTACATCAATTCCTACAAACGCTTCGCGGCCGGCACCTTCGCCCCAACCAAGGCGATCTGGTCGTTCGACAACCGCACGGCGGGCTACCGCGTCTGCGGTGAGAATACAAAAGCGGTGCGCGTGGAATGTCGGGTCGGCGGCGCCGACCTAAACCCCTATCTTGCCTTCGCGGCCCTGATCGCGGCAGGTATTGATGGCATCGAGAACAAGAGAGAGCTGGAGCCGGCCCTTTGTCGGCGATGCGTATGAAGGCGAGGGCGTCCGAGAGATTCCCAACACCCTGCGCGACGCCGCCACCGCGCTCGACGGTTCGAAAATGCTGCGTGCGGCCTTTGGTGACGACGTTGTCGATCACTATGTCCATGCGGCCCGCTGGGAACAATCCGAATATGACCGCCGCATCACCGACTGGGAGGTCAGGCGCGGTTTTGAGAGAGCATGACATGACGAAAACCCTGCAATGCATATCCCCCATCGACGGTTCGGTCTTTGCCGAACGCCCCGTGATGGATCCCGACAAGGCCGCCGGGCTTCTCGCCAGCGCCCGCCAGGCGCAAAGGGCCTGGGCCGCGCGTCCGCTCGATGAGCGCATCGCGCTGGTGAATGCCGGCATTGCCCGCCTCAACGAGATGAAGGATGAGGTGGTGCCGGAGCTTGCCCACATGATGGGTCGCCCGGTGCGCTATGGCGGCGAGTTCGGCGGCATGAACGAACGCTCCTCCTATATGGCGGAGATTGCCGCGCGCGGCCTCGCACCCATCGTTCTGGAGGATTCCGACGATTTCGCGCGCCGTATCGAGCGCGTTCCCCATGGGCTGGTCGGTGTCATCGCGCCCTGGAACTATCCCTACATGACCGCCATCAACACGGTTGTTCCAGCGCTTATCGCCGGCAATGCCGTGGCCATCAAACATGCCACGCAGACATTGCTCGTGGGTGAGCGCATCGTGCGCGCCTTTCATGAAGCGGGTGTTCCAGAAGAGCTGTTCGTCAACCTCTTTCTCGATCATGCAGGGACGGAGAAACTGATTGGCGAGCGTTCGTTCGATTTCATCAATTTCACCGGCTCGGTCGGCGGCGGACGCGCAATCGAGCGCGCTGCGGCTGGCACCTTCACCGGACTGGGGCTCGAACTTGGCGGCAAGGATCCTGCCTATGTGATGGAGGATGCCGACATTGACTGGGCCGTTGACGGGCTGATGGACGGCGCAATGTTCAATGCCGGACAGTGCTGCTGCGGCATCGAGCGCATCTATGTTGCCGAGAAACATTTCGACAGTTTTGTCGAGAAGGCCGTCGACTGGGTGAACAAACTCAAGCTCGGCAATCCGCTGGATGAGGAAACCACCATCGGGCCGATGGCCAACAAGCGCTTCGCAGCCGAAGTGCGCAGCCAGACCGAAGACGCGCTGGCTCAGGGCGCAAAGGCGCTGATCGAGAAAAAGCTCTTCCCGGAAGATGACGGCGGCACCTATCTCATGCCGCAGATACTGATCGACGTGAACCACCAGATGCGGGTGATGCGCGAGGAAAGCTTCGGCCCCGTTGTCGGCATCATGCCGGTGAAGAACGATGCCGAGGCGCTCGATCTCATGAACGACTGTGAGTTCGGTCTCACCGCCTCGCTGTGGACCGCTGATCCCGAACGCGCGGCGGCCCTTGGCGCCGACATCGAAACGGGCACCGTTTTCATGAACCGCGCGGACTATCTCGATCCGGCCCTTTGCTGGACTGGGTGCAAGAACACGGGGCGCGGTGGCGCGCTGTCGGAAATCGGCTACCACAATCTGACCCGTCCGAAATCCTACCACATGAGAAAGAAACAGGCATGAAGCTCGAAGGAAACTGGTCCTATCCCACCGCTGTACGGTTTGGCGCGGGGCGCATCAGGGAGCTGGCCGAGGCCTGCAAGGCGGCCGGTATTTCAAAGCCGCTTCTGGTGACCGACCGGGGTCTTGCCGGCATGGACATCACGAAGAATGCGCTCGACATTCTGGAGGCTGCGGGCCTCGGGCGCGCAATGTTCTCGGACGTGGATCCCAACCCCAATGAGAAGAACCTCGAAGCCGGGGTGAAGGTCTTCAGGGATGGCGGGCATGATGGCGTGGTCGCCTTTGGCGGCGGCTCCGGCCTCGATCTCGGCAAGCTGATCGCCTTCATGGCCGGCCAGACGCGGCCGGTTTGGGATTTCGAAGATATTGGCGACTGGTGGACCCGGGCGGATGCGTCGAAAATCGCACCAAATGTGGCCGTCCCTACGACCGCCGGCACCGGCTCGGAGGTCGGGCGCGCGGGCGTTCTCACCAATTCCGAAACGCATGTGAAGAAGATCATCTTCCATCCGAAAGTGCTTCCCTCCGTGGTCATCTGCGACCCGGAACTGACGGTGGGCATGCCAAAGGCGATCACCGCCGGCACGGGGATGGACGCCTTTGCGCATTGTCTGGAGGCCTATTCCTCGCCTTTCTACCATCCGATGAGCCAGGGCATCGCTCTGGAAGGAATGCGGCTGGTGAAGGAATATCTCCCCCGGGCTTTTCAGAACGGAAGCGATTTGGAAGCCCGTGCGCAGATGATGAGTGCAGCCGCCATGGGCGCGGTCGCCTTCCAGAAAGGGCTCGGCGCCATCCATGCGGTCTCGCACCCGGTCGGGGCGGTCTATAACACACACCATGGAACCACCAATGCGGTGGTGATGCCGGCGGTGCTGAAAATGAACCGCCCGGCAATCGAGGAACGCATCAACGCTGCTGCCGCCTATCTGGGCATTTCTGGCGGGTTCGATGGCTTCTTCGATTTCGTCATGGGCCTTCGCGCAGAGCTCGGCATTCCCGACCGCCTCGGCGACATGGGTGTCGGCACGGACCGCATCGACGAGATGGTCGAAATGGCTCTGGAGGATCCGAGTGCCGGCGGCAACCCGGTCAAGCTGACCGTTGCCAACACGAAGGCACTGTTCGAAGCCTGCATCTAAGGTCTGGCGCAGGCCCTCATCCGCCTGCCGGCACCTTCTCCCCGCATGCGGGGAGAAGGAGGGAGTTTCAATGTTTATGTATTTGATTGCAATGGTGAAACGGCTCCGCCGTCATCACCGCGCTGTCCTTCTCCCCGTGAACGGGGAGAAGGTGCCGGCAGGCGGATGAGGGGCCTGCTCGGCGCTTGAGCAAAAAAAGGGCACGCACCATCACCCCCGCAACCGCGCCGCTAAAGCTCCAGCACCACCGTGATCACGCCAGCCTCGCCGCTGTTCTTCACCACGAAACCGAAATCGCGGCACATGGCGAGCATTTTGGTGTTGTCGCTCAGAACGATGCCCTCTATGGCGCCAATGCCCTCTTCCCGGCCATAGTCGATGAGCTGTTTCAGCAGCGCGAAGCCAAGCCCGTGACCCTGCAGGTCCGTGCGCACAAGCAGGCCATACTCGGCGATCTCCTTGTCGGGATCAGCGGATAGGCGGCCAATTCCCGCCATCTCCCCATCCTCTTCCCTGAGCGCGATGAAAGCCATGTCGCGCTCATAGTCGAGCTGGGTCAGCCGCTCCAGCATTTCATCGGGAAAGTGCTTTCGCGGGGCGAGGAAGCGAAACCGGATATCCTCCGGCGAAACGCGCGCCAGGAAATCGGGAAACAGCGCCACATCCGCCGGCTTGATCGGGCGAAGATGATAGCGGTGTCCCTCAAGGTTCACATCCTTTTCCCACCCGGAGGGATAGGGCCGGATGGCGAGGTCGGGGTTGGGCCCCTTGCGGTGGATCTCCGCAGGCTCGATCTCGATGCGTGCATCAAGCGCGACAACGCCATCGGCATCGGCCAACAGCGGGTTGATGTCCATGCCCTTGATGCAGGGGAAATCGACGATCATCTGCGACACGGCATTGAGTGCACCGGCAATCGCTCCCCTGTCGGCGGGCGCGCGATCGCGATAGCCGGCAAGCAGCCTGCCTATGCGGGTCGACGCCATCAGGTCGCCGGCCAGAACGTCGTCGAGCGGCGGCAGTGCAATGGCCGTGTCCTCCATCACCTCCACCGCCGTGCCCCCCGCGCCAAACAGGACAACAGGACCGAAAATGGGATCCTGGCTGACACCGAGGATCAGCTCATGGGCGTGTTTGCGCACCACCATGGGCTGTACGGCAAAGCCCTCCAGCCCGTCCGCCATGCCCGCATCGTCCAGCCGCTTCATGATGTTCTCGGCGGCCTTCTGCGCCGCTTCCGGCGTCTTGAGACCGAGCACCACGCCGCCCACATCCGATTTGTGCGTGATGGTTCTGGAAAGAAGTTTGACGACAACCTTCTCCGAACTTTCGAGCAAGCGTGCAGTGGCCTCACTCACCGCTTCTGGTGTCTCGACAATCACGGTTTCAGGCACGGAAATTCCGTAAGCGGCAATGGCCGCCTTGGCCTCCGGTTCCGTCAGCATTCGGCGACCTTCGGCTGCGACCTTTTCAAGGATGGCGCGCAGGCTTTCGCGATCTCCCTCAACATCCTCGCTGCGGCTGGACGGCACACGGGTCAGCGCCTTCTGCGCGCGCGACCACTCGCCGAGATAGGAAAGCGCCGCCGTGGCGCTGGATGGGGTGCTGAAGTTTGCAATGCCCGCTTCCTGCAGGATGCGACGCCCCTCGCGCGCCGTCTCCTCGCCCAGCCAGCAGGTGATGAGCGGCTTGCCGTTCACGCGGCCCCTTGTCGGCATGGGCCGCAACCGCGCGGGCCGCATCGGAGGGCGAGGCAAGCCCGGTCGGGCAGTTGAACACCAGAACCGCATCCGTGTCGGGGTCGTCTGCCACCGCCAACAACGCCTCGCTATACCGCTCCGGCGGCGCATCGCCGATAATGTCGGCCGGGTTTGAGTGCGACCAGTTGGGCGGCAGCGCCCGATCGAGGCGGGCGATGGTTTCGGGCGAAAATTCTGCCATCGTGCCGCCGAGATCGTTGAGCCGGTCCACGGCCAGAACGCCTGCCCCGCCACCATTGCTGACAATGCCCACATGGGCGCGCTGCAAAGGCCGGAACCGGGCTAGCACTTCCGCCGCATCGAACAGTTCGCCAAGATCGAGCACCCGCAGAATGCCCGCACGGCGAAGCGCGGCCTCCACCACGCGGTCTGCGCCCGAAAGCGCGCCGGTGTGTGTCGCCGCTGCCTGAGCCGCCTGCGCATGGCGGCCTGCCTTGATGGCAATCACCGGTTTCAGACGCGCTGCCGCCCGGGCGGCGGTCATGAACTTGCGCGGATTGGGGATTGTTTCGAGATACATGAGAATGCCGCGCGTGCGCCCGTCGCCCGCGAGCATTTCCAGATAGTCGCCCACATCGACGTCGGCCATGTCGCCCAGCGAGACGATGTGCGAGAACCCAACGCCCTCTGCCGCCGCCCAGTCAACCAGCGAAGTGGCAATCGCCCCCGACTGCGACAGAAGAGCCAGCCCGCCGGGTCTGGCCTGCATATGCGCGAAGCTGGCATTGAAATTCATCGGCGGCACGATCAGCCCCACCGTGTTCGGCCCGATGATCCGGAAAAGATAGGGCTTTGCCGCGTCGAGCATGGCCTGCCGCAGCCCGTTTTCCCGTGTCAGCCCGGCGGTGATGACGACCGCGGTGCGCGTCCCCTTCTCGCCAAGCTCGGAGATGATGCCCGGCACCGTTTTCGGGGGCGTGACGATGACGGCAATGTCCGGGATGCCTGGGATGTCGGCAGCGCGCTTGTAGCAGCGCCGGCCAGCCACTTCCCTGTATTTCGGATTGACGGGCCATATCTCTCCATCGAACCCGCCATCCTGCAGGTTCTGCATGACGATATGACCAACGGCGCCGGGCCTGCTTGAAGCACCGATGACGGCAACGGAGCACGGGCGGGCGGCGTATTCGAGATTGCGGATCGTCATGAACGATGACTCCGGGTTTGCACGGGTTTTGCGTTTCGTCGACACTATAGCGTTATCGCGCAAAGACTGCGCAACCCGCGATATGCGATTGCCCTCAGCCTATGGAGTGCGACGATAGCGAGGGCGTGGCACTGCTGCCACAAGCGCCCTGCCCGCCGGCGATTGCGGGTTGTCGATGATCTGTGGCGTTGGTCCCGTCTCGACAATACGGCCACTCTCCATGATCGCCACCCGATGGGAAACAAGACGCACGACAGCGAGGTCATGCGCGATGAAGAGGTAGGAGAGGCCCTCGCTTTTCTGCAAATCAGCGATGAGTTTCAGAATCCCGGCGCGTATCGACTGGTCGAGCGCGGAGACAGGCTCATCGAACACGATCAGCGACGGACGAACGGCAAGCGCGCGGGCGATGGCGACACGCTGGCGCTCACCGCCCGAGACTTCGTGAACAATGCGCGCGGCATGGCTCGCGGGAAGACCGACACGCTCCAGAAGTGCACCCACCTGCATGGGCCGTGCGGCACGGTCCGCAAGGCTATGGATGCGCAGCGGGTCCGCCAGCACACCGGCGATGGTCGCGCGCGGATTGAAGGCGGCAAGCGGATCCTGAAACACCATCTGGATCACCCGGCGCTGCCTGCGCAGTGCTTGCCCGCGAAGCTTGAGCCAGTCCTCGCCCTGAAGCCGCACCGTCCCCGCATCCGCCGGCAAGAGCCTGAGCAGCACCCGCGCGAGCGTCGACTTGCCGCTGCCGGACGCGCCCACCAGACCCAGCGTTTCGCCTGGAGCGATCGTCAGGCTCACATCATCCAGCGCCGTCACCCTGCGCCCTCGGCTGATGAACGTCTTGCAGAGGTTCTGCGCAACGAGAAGCGGCTCAGACATTGGCCACCCCGTCGATCAGGCGCGGTGTTGAAAAGTCGATCTGCGCGGCAAGAAGGTGCTTCGTATAGGCATGCGCTGGCTGCGCGAGTACCGCCTGCACCGGGCCTTTCTCCACCAGCCGCGCCCGCTGGAAAACGGCAATGTCGTCGGCGAACCTGGAAGCGAGCGCGATGTCGTGCGTGATGAAGACCAGTGTCATGCCGGCCTCGCGCACCAGTTCGTCGAGCAGCTCCTCGATCTCGGCCTGCACCACCATGTCGAGCGCGCTCGTGGGTTCATCCGCGATCAGCAGCCCCGGCCGCGCCGCAATGGCGGCGGCAATGGCGATGCGCTGGCGCTGGCCGCCGGAAAACTGATGCGGATAGGCAAGAAGTGCAGCCTGCGGATCTGGAATGCGCACCCGCTCAAGCAGGGCCAGCGCATGCGACCGCGCCGCGCGCCAGTCGAGCCCCAGATGCCGCACCGCGCCTTCCGTCACCTGTTCGCCAATGGTCAGAACCGGGTTGAGGCTGCCACCGGGGTCCTGAAACACCATGCCGATGTCACGCCCCGCCACGGGAGAATGCGCAAGGCCGGGCCAGCCGACAGCTCCCTCAATCCGCGCCTGCGGCGGCAAGAGCCCGGCGATCGCCAGCGCCAGCGTGCTCTTGCCCGATCCGCTTTCACCAATCACCGCCAGCCGGCGGCCTTTCGCGATCTCGAGATCGACGCCCTGAAGCGCAAAGCATTGCGCATCGTCACGCCTGAAGGAAACCGAGAGCCCCCGGATTACGGCCAGCGGCGCGCTCATCCGCGCACCTTGCGGCCTGCCATGGCATCCGCCAGCCCCTCGCCCAGAAGATAAACGCCAAGCACGGTGGCCACGAGGCCCAGCCCCGGAACGATGGAGAGGTGCGGAGCGGTGCGCAGAACATTGCGCCCTTCGGCGATCATGGAACCCCAGGTCACCACATTGGGATCGCCAAGCCCGAGAAACGAGAGCGCCGCCTCCACCAGAACCGCCGTCGCGACGATCACCGCCGTCAGCGCCAGAATCGGCGGCAGCGCATTGGGCAACACTTCGCGCAACGCGATCTCCGCCGGGTGCATGCCGATCACCCGCGCCGCCGCCACGTAGTCGCGCTCACGGATCGACAGGACTTCCGCACGCACCAGCCGCGCCGGCCCGGTCCATGCGCCAAGGGCAATGGCGAGAATGATCACCGGAAGCGATGCCCCCGTGACACTGACGAAGGCAAGCGCCAGAAGGAACCCCGGCACGATCTGAAACGCTTCCACCACCCGCATCAGCGCCTCGTCCACCAGCCCGCCGGCAAGCCCGGCAACCGTGCCCACAAGCGCACCAGAGGTGAGCGCAACCAGCGCCGTGGCGAGCCCGACGAGAAGCGATGTCTGCGCGCCATGCATCAGGCCCGCTGCCACATCCCGCCCCAGCCGGTCGGTGCCAAGCGGCACACCCGCATCGGTGAAGGGCGCGGTCAAAGGTTGCCCGACAATCGTCAGCGGATCGCCCGGAAAAAGAAGCGGCGCAGCAAGCGCCATGGCGGCAAGCAGCACCAGAAGGCAAAGCCCCGCCACCCCTTCAGGCGATCGCAAGAGACGCGCTGCAACGCGGTTCACGACGACGTCTCCCCACTGCCAACGCGCGGGTCGAGAGCCGCATAGGCAATGTCCACCAGAAGATTGACGACGATCACGAGCACCGCGCTGACGATGATGATGCCGGTCAGAAGCGGCGCATCGCGGCCAGAAACCGCTTCATGCGCAAGCCGCCCAAACCCCGGAATGGCAAACACGCTTTCCACCACCACACTGCCACCCAGCATGGCTGCTGCCTGCAGGCCAAGCATGGTGACCAGCGGCAGAAGCGCGTTGCGCGCCACATGGCGCAGCACGATGCGCCGCTGCGCAAGCCCCTTGGCGCGCGCAAAAAGCACGAAATCCTGCCGCCAGGCTTCCGCCATGCCCGCACGCATCATGCGCAGGAAAAGAGCGAGGTAAATGAAACCGAGCGCGGAAACCGGCAACACCAGATGCCAGGCAATATCGACCGCGCGCGCCAGACCGGTCTTGCCGGAAGCGATGGTTTCGATGCCGGCCGTGGGAAACCAGCGCAGGTCGACGGCGAACACCAGAACCAGCACGAGGCCGAGCCAGAAGCTCGGAATCGCATAGAGCGCCAGAGACCCGATGGAAAGCGCCCGGTCGGTCAGGCTTCCCGGCCGCGCGCCCGCCACGACGCCAAGCAGCGAACCGAGCGAGAAGGCAAGCGCCGTCGCCGCGCCCATGAGCCACAGCGTGTTGGGCAGACGCTCCGCGATCAGGTCGAGAACCGGCCGGTCGAACGTCACCGACCAGCCGAGATCGAACCGCAGAAGCGCGCCCACATAGAGCGTTAGCCGCTTCACGAGCGACTGGTCGAGCCCGTAGCTCTGGCGAAGCTCCGCCACAAGCCCCGCATCGCCGCCCCCCAGTGAAAGGAGATAGGCATCCACCGCATCACCCGGTGCTGCTTCCAGAAGCAGGAAGGTGCCCACAATGACGATCATCAGCACCGGAATGCTGCTGACGATACGCCGCCGCGTCAAGGTCAGGGCCCGGTGCATGCCAGTGGGTTTTCCTTGCGTTATCAGGGAGCGAGTGCGGTGTCGGCCCAGTTGGAGACCGGCCAGCGCGGATTGTTGCCCACATTGAGAACGGTGTCACTGGCCACCGTGGTAAAGCCCCATTCGGCGACATTGATCAGCGGCAGGTCTTCCACAACGATGCGCTGGAAGTCGTTGTAGAGTGCTGTGCGCGCCTCCGTATCGATGGTCTCGGCAGCCTGATCGATGATCGTGTCGAGCTCGGCATTGGCGTAGCCGCCCTGATTGGAAAACGGCACGCCATCCGGGATGCCCGACTGCACGAGGATCGTGGTCGAGATGGCCGGGTCGCCGCGAAACACGGGCGAGCCGACGGCGATGTCGAAATCATGATCCGTGTAGACCGCCTTCAGATGGGCCGGCGTGTCGTTGTTGACCAGTGTCACGTCGATGCCCACCTTGCCGAGCGCCTGACGCAGATAATCGCCGAACTGGCGCGTTTCGCTGAAGAAGGGTGCCGGCAGGAGGCGCAGCGAAAAGCGCTTGCCATCTTCGCCGCGCGGATACCCCGCCTCGTCGAGAAGCCTGTTCGCCCGCTCGATGTCGAAGGCGTAGGGTTTCACATCGGGATTGTAGAATTGCGGCGCGTTCTGCGGCACCGGGCCGGTGGCCGCCTGCGCATAGCCAAGAAACACCGTGTCGACCACGAATTCCCGGTCGATGGCGTGCGACAGGGCCTGCCGCACCCTCTGGTCGGCGAGGATCTCGTTGCGATGGTTGATCTCCACCACAAGCTGATAGGTGAGCGCCTCATAGCCCTCCGTCACCACTTTCAGGCCCGGCACGCTGGCGATGCGCTCCAGATCGACCAGCGGCACCTGAGAGAAGGCCGCAAGCTGGATTTCGCCTGCCTCCAGCGCGGAAGCCGCCGCCGCCCGGTCTGGCAGAACGCGGAAAACGATCTCGTCGAGCTTCGGCAGTTCCTCGCCCCAGTAAGCGTCGTTGCGCGTGAGGCGATAATATTCGCCGGGCCTGTGCTCGGCGAATTTGAACGGTCCCGTTCCCACCGGTGCCTTGTTGGCCGGGTTGGCGGCAATGTCCGTGCCCTCATAGAGGTGCTTTGGCAAAACGCTCGTTACCACCGGCAGTGCATTGCGAATGAGCTGGATCGGCGTGGGCGCGGAAAAGCGGAAAATTGCGGTGTGCGCATCGGGCGTTTCCACCGTATCGAGGTTTGCGAACACCACGCGGCCAAGATTTTGCAGCGGCTTCCAGACCTCCATCGCGGAGAAGGCCACATCCGCCGAGGTGAATGGCTCGCCATCGTGCCAGGTCACGCCCTCTCGCAGTTTGAAGGTGACGGAAAGCCCGTCCTCGGAGCCTTCCCAGCTTGTGGCCAGGCGTGGCGCAAGCCCGCCCTCGCCATCCATCATGGCTTCGGCCAGCGGCTCGATCACCTTGCTGGCAATGAAAAACACACCATTCGACGCGACGATTGCCGGGTTCAGCGTGCGCGGCTCGGAATCGGCCGCCACCACCAGCCTTCCTCCGCGTGGTGCGTCCTCTGCCCATGCCTGCGCCATCGGCAGGGCTGCCGTCATCAACGCACCTGCGGCAAGGAGAAGATTGCGTCGCGAAATCAGAAAACCGGTCATCGGAAACCCTCGCTTTTGCCAGCCAACGGAAGTTTAAAAATCGCGCCGGGCAGGAACAGGGCCATGATTGCGTTGCGTTGGTCCAGCCTGTTGAATATGACACCGCCTCAAAGATAGGGCGGCGTGCAGGCGGACACGACGATGGTGCGCCTGTCTGAGAGATTGCGGAAACGATGTGGCTGGCGACTGTCGAACAGATAGGATTCGCCGGCCTTCAGGATGCGTGTTTCATCACCAACGGTCAGCGCCAGTTCACCCTCCACCACAAAGCCCCCCTCGCTTGAGGCGTGCTGCAGCATGGTCTCGCCGGTATCAGCGCCCGGTTCATAGACCTCGTGCAGGATCTGGAGATTGTGCAGGCGCGCATCGCCAATCTGCCTGAGGACCAGAAGCCCGCTCTCGGGTGCATTTGCATTGATCGCCACCCGCGAAGTGAGATCGATCAGCTCATCCCTGCCGAAGAACGGGCCGGGATTGTCCTCCCGCTCAGGTTCGAAGAAATCCGCCATGCTGACACCCATACCGCCAAGCACCTTGCGCAGGGTGGAGATCGAGGGGCTGATCTTGTTCTTCTCGATGTTGGAAATCTGAGCGTGAGGAACACCGGCCTGCTCGGCAAGCTGTCGCTGCGAAAGATTGCCCGCCGTGCGCATGGCTCTTAGGCGGGAGCCGATGTCGAATTCATTCATATGCTGTTCGCCCGTTCCTTCCTTCACCACGATGCGTATACGTCTCCAGGCCGCTATATCGCTCAAGATATTGCCCTGAACCCCGATGCACAATGCTTATTCAACGAGAGTATCACTCGAATTCAAGCGTCGCGCCTCATCGTTGCTCAAAATATTGAACACATAATTGCCTAGCTTGAAAATGAATGCTACCGCTAGAGAAGATGGAGAGGGGCAGATACGGCCTCATCCAGCAACCATACCCGCATTCACACGCAGGACAAGCCGATGACCGAAAAGCCCAATTCACCCGAAGCGCGCGATATCGCCTATCACCTGCATCCCTACACGAATGCGAAAAAACACCTTGAAGCCGGCCCACTGATCATCGATCGGGGCGAAGGTGTCCATGTCTACGACAACAGTGGCAAGCAGTATATCGAGGCGATGGCAGGCCTGTGGAGCGTTGGCCTCGGCTTCAATGAAAAGCGTCTTGTGAAGGCCGCCACGGAGCAGATGGAGAAGCTGCCCTATTACCACACTTTCACACACAAGTCGCATGGCCCGGTGATCGAACTTTCCGAGAAGCTGATCGGCATGGCCCCGGTGCCGATGAGCAAGGCGTTCTTCACCAATTCCGGCTCGGAAGCCATCGACACGGCACTGAAGCTGATCTGGTATCGCTCCAACGCCCTTGGAAAGCCGGAAAAGAAAAAGATCATCGTTCGCAACCGCGCCTATCACGGCGTGACCATCGCCGGCGCAAACCTTACCAGCCTGCCGGCAAACCACAAATCCTTCGACCTGATCGTGCCGAACGTGTTGCGCATGACCGCGCCGCATTACTGGCGTGAGGCGCTGCCGGGCGAGAGCGAAGAAGAGTTTGCAACCCGTCTGGCAAAAGAACTGGAAGACGCGATCCTGGCAGAAGGCCCCGAAACCATTGCCGCCTTCTTCGGCGAGCCGGTACAGGGCGCCGGCGGCGTGATCGTTCCGCCCGCGACCTATTGGGAAAAGGTGCAGGCTGTTCTTAACAAGTACGACATCCTGCTGGTCGCCGACGAAGTGATCTGCGGTTTTGGCCGCACGGGCACCATGTTCGGCTCCACCACCTACGACATCAAGCCGGACATCATGGTCATGTCCAAGCAGCTTTCGTCGTCCTACCTGCCGGCCTCTGCCCTGATGATCAACGACCGGGTGTTCGAGCCGATCATGGAGGAAAGCAACCGCATCGGCACGCTCGGCCACGGCTACACGGCGAGCGGTCATCCGGTTGTCGCGGCAGTCGCGCTTGAAAACCTCAAGATCATCGAGGAGCGCGATCTGGTGGGCAATGCCGCGCGCATGGGCGAACGGCTGCGCAACGGGCTTGCTGAACTTGCCGATCATCCGCTGGTTGGTGAAGTTCGCGGCGTCGGCCTGATCGCTGCCGTGGAGCTCGTGATCGACAAGGCGAACAAGACGGCGCTCGAGACGCCCGGCGCGCTTGGGGCGCTCGTCAATGCGCATCTTCAGGAGGCCGGCCCTCATCAGCCGCGCCATGGTCGACGCAATGGCATTCTGCCCGCCGCTCATCATTTCGGAGGATGAAGTCGACGACCTGCTTACCCGCTTCAAGACGGGACTCGACAAGGCGCTTGCCGAACTGCCGAAAGAAGCCCTGCCGGCATAAGCAGATTTCTCAAACGACCTATCGATACATGCATATCTGGAGGAGAATGCGCATGAAGACGAATAGTTTGCTTGCAATGACCGCATTTGCCGCTCTGGCGGGCTTCACCGCCACCACGGCAAGCGCACGCGACCTGACGGTCGTTTCGTGGGGAGGAACCTATCAGGACGCCCAGCGTGAAATCTATTTCAAACCGTTTGCGGAAAAACTCGGCAAACCGGTTCTGGACGAGGCCTGGAATGGCGGTTACGGCGTCCTGCAGGCAAAGGTGAAGGCTGGCGCTCCCAACTGGGATGTCGTTCAGGTAGAAGCCGAAGAGCTGGAACTGGGCTGCGGCGACGGCCTCTTCGAATACATCGACTGGGACAAGCTCGGCGGCGAGGACAAATTTCTGGAGAGCGCCGTACACGATTGCGGCGTCGGCGCCATCGTCTGGTCAACGGCAATTGCCTATGACGCCGACAGGTTGCCTGACGGTGGTCCAGCCTCATGGTCCGATTTCTGGGATACCGAAAAGTTCCCCGGCAAACGCTCGCTGCGCAAGGGCCCGAAATACACGCTGGAGTTCGCCCTCCTGGCTGACGGTGTCGATAAGGATGATCTCTATGACGTGCTCGCCACGCCTGAAGGCATCGACCGCGCCTTTGCCAAGCTCGAAGAGATCCGTGATGACATCGTCTGGTGGGAAGCCGGAGCACAGCCGCTCCAGTTCCTCGCCTCCGGTGAAGTTGTCATGGCGTCTGCCTATAATGGCCGCATCACGGGCATCAACCAAACGGAAAACCGCAACTTCAAGGTGGTCTGGCCCGGCAGCATCTATGCTGTCGACAGCTGGGTGATCCTGAAGGATGCCGAAAACGCACAGGCGGGCATGGATTTCATCGCCTTTGCCAGCGAACCGGAAAACCAGAAGAAGCTGCCCGAATATGTGGCCTACGGCCTGCCCAACAACGAAGCTGCAAAGATGGTGAGCGACGAGCAGAAGGCAGAACTGCCGACGACCGCGGAAAACCTGACCGACGCCATCGCGCTCAATGTCGACTTCTGGATCGATAATTCCGAAGCCCTCACCGAGCGTTTCAACGCCTGGCTGGCTCAATAAGAAGCCAGCCGAGAGCCGCCCCGCGCAAGGCATCCATTGCCCTGAGCAGTGCGGCTCTGACTGAAACGTCCCATCGTTTCCCAAAGCGCGACATCAGGCCCAACCGGGGGAGAGCCTCTTGAGCGAACTACGCATTCGATTTGACCATGTGACCAAGTGCTTTGGGTCGTTATGCGTGGTCGACGATCTGGAACTCGACATCGCAAAGGGCGAGTTCGTCAGCCTGCTTGGCCCCTCCGGATCCGGCAAGACAACGCTTCTGATGATGCTCGCCGGCTTCGAGCGCCCGACGAAAGGCCGCATTCTGGTCGATGGCGCGGTGGTGGACACAACCCCCACCTACAAGCGCGACATGGGCGTCGTCTTCCAGAACTACGCGCTCTTCCCGCATATGAGTGTCGGCGACAACATCGCCTTCCCGCTGCAGATGCGTGGCGTCGGTAAGGCAGAGACCGCCGAGCGCGTCGCCCGGGTGCTCGACATGGTGCAGCTCAGCGCACTTTCAGACCGGTGGCCAGCCCAGCTTTCCGGTGGCCAGCAGCAACGCGTCGCGCTTGCCCGCGCCCTCGTTTTCGAACCCCGGGTGGTGCTGATGGACGAGCCGCTTGGCGCGCTTGACAAGAACCTGCGCGAGCAGATGCAGCTCGACATTCGCGCACTGCACAACCGGCTCGGCCTGACCATCGTCTTCGTCACGCACGACCAGTCTGAAGCGCTGACCATGTCCGACCGGATCGCCGTCTTCAACAAGGGCAAGATCGAGCAGATCGGCACCCCGCGCGAAATCTACGATCATCCGCAGACGCGCTTTGTGGCCAATTTCATCGGCGAAACCAATCTTCTGGAAGGCACGGTCGCGGGCAAATCCGCAGACGGCCTGCGCGTCCGCCTCGCCAATGGCACGGAACTGACGGCCTCGGCTTCCGACAATTACACGCCGGGCGAAAACGTGCTCGTCTCCATCCGGCCGGAGCGCATTCGCCTCGACGCGCTGCATGGCGGCGACAACCGGTTTGCGGCAAAAGTTGCCGACAGCGTCTATCAGGGCAATCACCTGCGCATCCAGCTTGACGAGCAGGCGCACAACTTCGTCATCCATCTCGACCGCAAGGCCGAGCAGCATGCGCCCGGCGCAGATGTCACCGCCCGCTTCCAGCCGGACGACTGCTGGGTGATCCGCTCATGAGCTCCATGGGCGGAAAAGGGCATCTGAGCGCGATCGCGCTGGTCGCGCCGCTCTTCCTCTTCATCGCGGTTTTCTTCCTGTGGCCGCTTGCGACCATGATGTCCCAGGCCGTCTCCGACACCGCCGTCCTGCGCATCCTCCCGCAGACGGCGAAGGTCGCAGCCAACTGGGATCCGGAAACGCCACCTACGGCAGAGATGAAGGAGGCGCTTGCCTCAGACCTGCGGGCAGCCAACGACCGACAGGCGGTGGGCGACATGACGCGCCGTCTCAACAGCGCCCAGCCCGGGTTCCGTACGCTCATGTCGCGCACGATGCGCGCGCTGCGCAAGGATGACGCGCCACCGCTCTCCGAGATTGATGAGCGCTGGGATGACCCCCGCTTCTGGCAGGCCATAGCCGGCGCACTCTCACCGACGACGGACCGTTATCTGCTCGCCGCGATCGACCTTGAGCGCGATGTTTCCGGCAACATTGTCGGCATGCCCGACGAAACGTCCGCCAACCGCGAGATCATGCTGCGGACCTTCTGGATCGGCGCGCTTGTCACGCTTGCGTGCCTGGCCATCGGCTTTCCCTACGCGATGCTGATCGCCTCCACGGAGGGGTGGAAACGCCAGCTCCTGCTCGGCGCGGTTCTCCTGCCGCTGTGGACATCGCTTCTGGTGCGGACAGCCGCCTGGTTCATCATCCTGCAGGACAATGGCCTGATAAACGCGGTCATCACCGGGCTTGGCATTACCAGCGAACCGCTTGCCCTGATCTTCAACCGCACCGGTGTCGTGATCGCCATGACCCATGTGCTTCTTCCGCTCATGGTGCTGCCGATCTACAGCGTGCTAATCTCGATCCCGAGCAACCTCATGCCGGCGGCCGCCTCGCTCGGCGCGCATCCGCTGCGCGCCTTCGTGCGGGTGCTTCTGCCGCTCAGCCTGCGTGGCGTCGCCTCTGGTTCGCTGCTCGTGTTCATGACCGCCATCGGCTACTACATCACGCCGGCGCTCATCGGCGGCGCGGGCGACCAGATGATCAGCTCCGTGATCGCTTTCTACGCAACCGGTTCGGCGAACTGGGGCATGGCCGGCGCGCTCGGTATCGTGCTGCTTGTCGTCACCCTCCTGCTCTACGCCGTCTACGGTCGTCTGTCGGGCGCCGAAGAAAGGAGAAGCTGACATGCTGTTGAAAAGCGCCCGGATTACATTCGGAACGCTGGCGGTCATCTTTCTGCTGGCGCCGTTGATCGCCATCCTGCCGCTGGCCTTTACCTCAAGCCAGTTCCTCACCTATCCGATCCCGGAATTTTCGTTGCGCTGGTTCGACGAGCTGTTCACTGCCGCCGCCTGGCGCCGGGCGATCTTCAACAGCCTTGTCATCGGCGGCGGCACGACGGTACTCGCCACCGTTCTGGGCACGCTCGCCGCGCTCGGCCTGCGCCACTGGAAACTGCCGTTCAAGGGCACGGTGCGCACCCTTTTCCTTCTGCCCATGGTGGTTCCCGCCGTGGTCATGGGCGTGGGCATGCAGGTGCTGTTCGTACAGTTCGGCATCGCGTCGAGCTATTTCGGCGTCATCGTCGCCCACACCATCGTCGCCATCCCTTTCGTGGTGGTCAGCGTCATTGGCGGTCTCGGCGGTATCGACCAGCGTGTGGAACTGGCGGCGGCCAGCCTCGGCGCCTCCCCGGTCACCGTGTTTCGGCGCGTGACCCTGCCGCTCGCCCTGCCCGGCATCATGTCCGGCGCGGTGCTGGCCTTCGCCACGTCGCTGGACGAGGTGGTTCTCACGCTCTTCGTGGCCGGCCCGAACCAGCGCACGCTGGCGCGGCAGATGTTTGCCACGATCCGCGAGAACATCAGCCCGGCCATCGCCGCCGCAGCCTTTCTGTTCATTGTCGGCACCATTGCGCTCGCCATCGTCGCTCTGCTCGTGCGCCGGCAGATTGCATTGCGGCGCGGAGGATGAACCCCGGAATACCCGGCCTTCCAGACCGCAAGACAGCTCGCTCCCCTAGCCGGTGGCAAGCTGTTTTCAGTCGGTCCGATCAAATTATGTTTTTTGGTTATAATTGAGTCTGAAATTGCGATAGGACAGCACGACTTCTGCGCTATAGGGTCGCGAAAAGCGTTCCCTATAGAGGTCCCACAGTGACAGAAAAAACTCAGGAAACGCGGGAGGGTACAGGTGTATCATTGTCCGCGCCTCAGGAAAGTTCCGAAAAATCAAGCCATATCAAATTCTTGATATGGGGCATCGTGGTGGCAATGATTGTCGCCGTTTTTCTGCCGGCGCCATTTTTCGCCAGCAATCTGTCGTTCCTGTTTTACATGATGCTGTGGCTGACCATGGCGACGTCGTTCAACTTCGTTGCAGGCATGGCCGGATATATGCCTTTTGGTTATGTGGCGTTCTATGGCGTTGGTGCCTACGCCACCGGCGTTCTTTACAAGACATTCGGCCTGCCCATTCCAGTAGCCCTGGCGGGTGCAGCGCTGACAGGCATCATTATCGGCCTTCTGGTGGCGCCCACACTGCGGCTCAAGGGTGTTTACTTCGGCATCGTCAGCCTCGCGCTCGCCATGGCAATGAAGCTCGTGATCTCGCTCATGCCAAGCGAGATTACAGGCGGCAGCCTCGGTCTCATTCTCTCTGCGGCAAACGATCCGGTGGCGGCCTACTACGCCATGTTCATCGTGCTGATGGGCGCTCTGGCGGCCGGCACCTGGCTCACCATGTCGCGCCTCGGCACGGCGCTACGCGCCATCCGCGATGACAGCGAGGCTGCAGAGGTGGTCGGTGTCAACGTGGTGGGAACCCGCCTCAAGGCATGGATCATGGCCACCATGTTCCCTGCTCTCGTGGGCGGCGTCGAGGCCTGGTACACCAACGCCATCGACCTCGATTCCTCCTTCAACCTGCTGGTGACGGCAAAGAGCATCGTCTACGCCATGGCCGGCGGCCTCGGCTTCCTGGTCGGCCCGATCATCGGTGCTTCTGCGCTCTATGGCATCGACCAGCTGATCTGGCGGCATTTCCCGACGCTCAACCTGCTCATTCTCGGCGTGGTCATCATCGCACTGATGCTGCTCCTGCCGCGCGGCATTGTCGGGGCGTTCGCCCAGCGCTTCTCGCGCTTCCGGCGCTTCATTCCGTAAGACGTACAGGATTGAAACAAAGATGAACGAACTTCTGCTTCAAGGCCTCGTCAACGGCATCGTCGTCGGGCTGATCTACGCGCTGATCGGCGTCAGCCTCAACGTGATCTTCGGCGTGCTGCGCGTCGTCAACTTCGCTCATGGCGAATTCATCGTGCTGGGAGCCTATGGCGCCTATTTCGCCCAGGCCCTGGCTTGGCCTTTCACCCCTGCTTGCCCTGCCGCTGATCTTTGTCGTCTTCGGCATGATGGGCTACGGGCTCTACTTCGTGCTGGTGAAGCGCCTTGCGCGCTCCAACGATCCCGAACACGCCTCGCTTCTGGTCATGTTCGGCCTGTCGCTCGTGCTGGGCGCACTCATGCTGCTTGCCTTCGAGGCGGATGCACGCTCGCTCAACTTCACGCTTGATCCGCCCTTCCTGATGTTCGGCAACATCATCCTGCCGACCACAAAGCTGCTTGGCCTTGCGGTTGCGGTCGTGGTCACCGGTGCGCTTGCCTTCTTCCTCTACCGCACTCTGCCCGGAAAGGCGCTGCGCGCCATCATCATGAACCGCGATGCGATTCAGATCGTCGGCGTCGATCTCAATCACCTTTCGGCCCTGACCTTCGGTCTCGGCCTCGGGCTGGCGGGTATCACCGGCATTCTCGTGTCGATGATCTTTCCCTCCTTCTCCCCCTTCATCGGCCAGGATTACACCCTGATCGGCTTCATTGTGATCGTTCTGGGCGGCCTCGGCCATCCGATCGGCGCTGTCGCCGGCGGCATCCTGTTCGGGCTGGCCGAACAGACCGCCATGGTGTTCTTCAGCGGAACCGTGGCGATGCTCCTCGGCTTCGTGCTCCTGATCGCTGTCATTCTCATTCGCCCCGCCGGTCTCTTCGGCGTGCAGAACTCGCGGTGACGCCATGTTGAAAGTCGAAAACCTCGTCAAGAAATTCGGTGGCGTCACAGCGCTCGACGGGATCAGCCTCACCCTCCCCGACCGCTCGATTCTCGGCGTGCTGGGCATGAACGGCTCCGGCAAGACAACGATGCTTAACTGCATCAATGGCCTCTATGACGCGACCGCCGGTGAAATCACGCTCGATGGCGTCAGCCTCATCGGCAAGGCCCCGCATGCGGTCTTCTCCGAAGGCGTGGGGCGCACCTTCCAGGTGCCGCGCATCTTCCCGCAGATGTCGCTCCTGGAAAATCTCTCGGTCGCGCTTCTCAACAAGGGTTTGAGCAATGCCGAGATTGCCAAGATCAGCGCCTACTGGCTCAAGAAGGTAGAACTCTACCGGCTGCGCCACAACTATGCGGAGGAGCTTTCCGGCGGTCAGCAGAAGCTTCTGGAACTCGCCCGCATCATGGTGGCCAATCCCAAGCTGGTGCTGCTCGACGAGCCGTTCGCGGGCGTCAATCCGAGCCTCGCACTTCTGCTCATCAACATCATCCGCGAGATGCCGAAGGAGCTGGGCTGCTCGGTGCTTCTCGTCAGCCACGACCTCACCTCCGTCTACGAACTGTCCGACAACATTCTGGTGATGCACGAAGGCCATGTCCTCGCTGAGGGCGACGCCGAAGCGATCCAGAAGAATCCGGACGTCATCGAAGCATACCTGGGAGCCTGACCATGCATGGCGTTGAACTGAGCATGGAGAACATCTCCGTCGCCTATAACGGAGACATCACGGTTCTCAAGGAGGTGGCGCTGCGGGCGAGACCAGGTGAGGTGACGGGCATTATCGGGCCAAACGGCGCAGGCAAATCGACGGTGCTGAAAACCATCTTCGGCCTTCTGTCCACCAAGACCGGTACCATCACCATGGGCGGCCGCGACATCACCAGTCTCAAGGCTTTCCAGCGCGCGCTTGAAGGCGTTTCCTTCGTGCCGCAAAACCGCAGCGCCTTTGCCGGTCTGTCGGTCTATGACAACCTGCTTCTGGGCTGCTGGCCCTTCCGCAGGGACAAGGCCCGCATCGAGCGTGCCATCGACGGCATTTTCGAGCGGTTCCCAGTTCTCAAGGAGAAGCGCTCAAGCCTCGCCGGCTCCATGAGCGGCGGCCAGCAGCGTTTTCTGGAAATTGCGCGTGCACTGGTCACCGAGCCCAAGGTGATCCTGCTCGATGAGCCCACGGCCATGATCGCGCCGAAGATATCCAAGGACATCTATGCGCTCACCCGCGATCTCGCAGACCAGGGGGCAACCATCGTTCTGGTGGACCAGAATGTGCGCCAGTGCGCCACGATTTCGGACAGGCTCTACATTCTTGAGCTTGGCCGCAACAAGGCGGAGGGGACCCGGGAGGATTTCGCCACCGACGGACAGCTCAAGGAGATGGTTGCCGAGTGGATGAACTACAAGATCGACGTGTGAGGCGTCGTCAATTCAAAACCAACAAAAGGGGAATGCCCATGTGGACCATAACCAAACGAAGCTTCATGGCAGGCACGCTGCTTGCCTGCTTTGCGCTGCCGGTCGCCGGTCAGGCGCAGGAAAAGATCAAGATCGGCATGACGGTTTCGTCGTCCGGCAACTTCGCGCTCGCCTCGCAGTCGGGTGTGCGCGGCGTCGAAATCTGGGTCGATGAAGTCAACGCCAATGGCGGCCTGGAAGTGAATGGCGAGAAGCGCCTCATCGAACTCGTTAAGCGCGACGATCGCTCCGACAAGCAGATGGTGGCCCGCGTCTATGAAGACCTGATCGCCAATGAGGATGTCGATCTTCTCATGGCGCCTTTCGGCTCCACCCTGACGGCAGCTGCCGCCACCGTGACCGAGCGTCTCGACAAGTTCATGGTCATCTGGTCCGCCGCCTCCGACGCGCTTTACAACCAGGGCTTCAAGAACATCGTTTCGGCAACCCAGATGCCGGTTTCGCGCATGCCGTCTGCCGGTCTCGAGGCCGCCGCAGCGCTGGGTGGCAAGAAGGTTGCCATCGTCAATGTGGATGAGCCCTTCCCCGCCGGACTTGCCGACGGTGCCGAAGCGATTGCCGAAAATCTTGGCATGGAAGTGGTGCTAAAGGAGGACTATCCAAAGGGCACCAAGGATTTCAGCCTGCTCCTGCAGAAGGCACGTGCGGCGGGAGCAGACGTGTTCTTCCCGACCAGCTATGAGGGTGACCTTATCTCGATGGTCCGGCAGATGCGCCAGATGAACGTCAACTTCCCGTTCTCGTTCATGGTCTATGCCTCAACGCCGCAGTTCATCGAGATCGGCGACGATGCGCAGTACATCTACAGCCACACCAATTTCCACCCGACCATCAACTGGGAAGTGGATGCCGGGCTTGATCGTGAGGGGTTCCTCGCCGCATACGAAAAGCTCTTCCCGGACGTTTCCTATGAGCCCGACTTCCAGACCGTTCTCGCCTATGGCGCCGGCGTCATCGCCGGAGAGATCATCGAGAACGCAGAAAGCCTGGACGCTGCCGACCTCAAGAAGGCGGCCATGGAACTCAGCGACAATCTGACGGTTCTCGCCGGTCCCTATGCGATCGATGAAACCGGCAAACAGCTGAAAATGCCTTTCCCGGTGGTGCAATTGCAGCCGGGCAAGGGGCTCGTGACCGTGTGGCCAAAAGAAGTCGCAGTCGCAGAGCCCATCTACCCGATCCCAGGTTGGGATCAACGCGACTAGCTACCTGGCGCCCGGCTTTCGAAACGTCTCCCTCGAGGTCGGGCGCATTTTCCAAGAAAAGAACATCATGGACCTGTCATTCGCGTCCCTTGCGGACCTCTCCAAAGCGCTGAGCGAAGGCTCGCTCACCTCCACCGCAATCACCCGCCATTTTCTGGAGCGTATCGCCCGACATGACAAGGCGCTGGGCGCTTTCGTGAATGTGGATGCCGATCGGGCGATGTCCATGGCCGAGGGGCTCGACAGGCTGCGCGCTTCTGGCGTGGTCTACGGTCCACTCCATGGCCTGCCGATTGCCGTGAAAGACCTGATCGACTGGCAGGATGAGATCTGCACGGTGGGCAGCAAAGCATGGAAGGACCGCCGCTCCACCGGCAACGCGATCGTGATGCGAAGGCTGCTTGCAGCAGGCATGATCCCCATCGGCAGAACGGCCATGGTGGAGTTCGCCTTCGGTGGCTGGGGCACCAACCCGATTTGTGGGACGCCGCGCAACCCGTGGGACATGGAGACACATCGCATTCCCGGCGGCTCTTCCAGCGGCTCCGGGGTGGCCGTGGCAGCCGGTCTGGCACCAGCCGCCCTTGGCAGCGACACGGGCGGATCCGTGCGTATCCCCGCCGCTCTCAACGGCCTTGTCGGCCTCAAACCCACCTATGGCCGCATCAGTCTGAAGGGCTGTTTTCCACTTTCAGCCACACTTGATTCCATCGGCCCGATGACTCACACCGTCGAGGATAGCGCTCTCCTGTTCGAAGCGCTTTCGGGGGGCCGAGCCCGAGGACCCCACGACACGGCTGGCACCGGCGATAACGTCTGGCGCATGGCAGACACTGCGCGCTGAGGGCATGCAGGTTGCCGTCATGCGCGAGGAGGATTTTCCCCTCCCACTCGATGCCGAAAGCCAGGACGCTTATGACCGCGCGAAGGAAGCGCTTGCAAGCCTCGGCGTCAAGCTCGTCCCCGCCGATCTGCCCTTCTCCTTCAACGACATGACCGAGCGCAACGGACGCATCATCGCGGCGGAATCCTACGCGGTGCACCGAGAGTACATCCATGACCAAAGCATCCCCATCGGGCCGTATGTCCGCCAGCGTGTGCTCGCCGGTGCCGACATCAGCGCCAATGATTACATCGAGACCCTCGCGGATCACCGGCGCATGAAAGCGGTCTATGCCGAGTTCATGAAGCCCTTCGATGCACTGCTGACGCCTTCGCTTCCCTTCCCTGCGATCCCGGTAGCGGAAGTTGACGAGGCCGCGGTGCCGCTCGCCGCCTATGGGCGCCCGGCCAATTATCTTGGTGCATGCGGGCTTGCCCTGCCGGCAGGTTTCACCGCAACCGGACTGCCCCTCTCGGTGCAGCTTATGGGGGCTGCCTTTGCGGAGGAGCCGCTTCTCGCTCTCGGTGCCGCGCTTGAACCGACGCTCTCCACAACAGAGCGGAAACCAGATCTCACGGCAGTCTGAGGCAGAAGGACAGGAGCCACCGATGACGGACTACACCTGCGACACTCTGCTGACGAATGCCCTTCTGTTTGACGGTCTGGGAGGTCCGCCGACCCGCGGCGGACTTGCCATCCGCGGCGATCGCATCGCAGCGACTGGGGATGTTTCCGACTGGCAGGCGAATGAAACCATAGATCTGGACGGTCTATGTCTCGCGCCCGGTTTCATCGATGTGCACACCCATGACGACCTGGCTGTTCTGAACGACAGCGCCATGGAGCCGAAGGTCACGCAGGGCGTGACCAGCGTCATTGTCGGGAATTGCGGGATAAGCCTCGCACCCTATCAGAACCCTGTCGAACTGGTGCCTCCGCTTGGCCTTCTGGGCACAGTTGACGACTACCGTTTCGGCTCCTTCGCCGCCTATCGCAGCGCGGTGGATGCAGCCAGTGTTGCAGTCAATGTGGCGGCACTTGCGGGCCATGGCACGCTGCGGGCGATGACGCTTGAAGACACCGAGAAGCCTGCGTCCGAAGGCCAGATTGCCGTCATGCGCGTGCTGCTTGAAGAAGCACTGCGAGCCGGCGCACTCGGGCTCAGCACCGGACTTGCCTACCCGGTTGCGCGACACGCGCCAACCGAAGAGGTGGTAGCGCTTTCGCGAACACTCGCCGAATTTCCAGGCGCTCTCTATGTCACCCATATGCGCGATGAACGCGACCGCGTGGAAGAAGCCGTGGGCGAAACCATCGCGATAGGGCGCAGCGCTGGCGTTCCGGTCGTGATTTCGCACCACAAATGCATCGGGCGACAGAATTATGGCCGGTCAGTCAACACGCTGGCAATGATCGACAAGGCGCTCCTCCAGCAGGATATCGCCATGGACGTCTATCCATATGAGGCAAGCTCAACGGTGCTTCTGCCCGAACTGACGCGACATGCCGAACGCATTCTCGTTATCGATTCCGCTGCCCATCCTGAATTCAACGGACACGAGCTTTCCGACGTCGCAGAGAAGATGGGCTGCGACCAGGAAGACGCCGCACGCCGCCTCGCACCAGCGCGTGGCATCTATTTTCAGATGTCGCCTGAAGACATCAATCGGATCATGCAGCACCCGCGCACCATGATCGGCTCCGATGGCATTCCCGGACCGCAGGCTCACCCCCGGCTTTGGGGAACCTTCCCCCGTGTGCTCGGCCGCTATGTTCGTGAAGATGGTGTTCTGGTGCTGGAAGAAGCCATCCGGAAGATGACATCTTTGCCTGCCCAGATTTTCGGTCTTGCCCGTCGCGGCAGGCTTCAGGAAGGCTTTTTTGCCGATCTCGTCGCCTTCGATGCCGAAACGGTTCTGGATCTTGCGGACTACGACAAACCAGACCGCGCTTCGGTCGGCATCGAACATGTCTTCGTCAACGGCGTGGCGGTGCTTTCAAATGGCACAGTGACCAGCGCTCGCGGTGGTCGTTTCGTGGCACGCGGCGAAGCCTGACCGGCGCCATTCGCCTCAAGTCTCGCGATGCAGTTCCTGACAGGCCGATCTGAGGATCCGGATGAACATTTCCTCAGCATTGGAAATCGCCCGGTTTTCCGATGTCAGCGCGGTGATCGAGAACTTCAAATCCGGGACCAGTGGTCTGAGGCGCACGCCGCGTGTGTACCGGGCGGAAAATTCATCGACGATGGCGCATCCGACACCCTGACTAACGCAGGCCGCTGCCACCGAATAGGTATGCACGGAAATACGAGGCTCATAGGGAAGGGCCCGCTTCGTCAAAGGCCGCCTTGAGGAACACTCCAACCGGAGATTCCTTCTCCAGCCCCACGAATGTCTGCATGTCGATCTCGCTCAGATGCACCGGTGAGGGATCGAACTGCGTGGCGGGATCGTCCGTCTCCAGGTAGGTGAGGCTCATGGTGCCCACCGTAGTGGAGCTGATACCGGGTGTTTCCACGATATTGAAGGCAACCGCCAGATCCAGATCGAGCGCGTGAAGACGCCGAAGCAGCACGTCGTAATGATGCGTGAACAGCTCGATCTTGAAACCTTCCCAGTGCTTCGGCAGGTTCGACACCACCTTGGGCGCCAGCCCCACACCCAGGCTTGGCAGAAAGCCCACCCGAAGCACATCATCGGGATTGCGTCCCAGGTTGCGGGCAAGGGTGCGAAACCGCTCAAGCGCACCATGCACATCCACCGCTTCGGCAAACAGGAGCTCTGCTTCGCGTGTGGGGACAAGGCGCTGCTTCACGCGATCGAACAGCTTGAAGCCGAGCAGCGATTCCGCATGTTTCAAAGTCCGGCTGAGTGCCGGCTGCGATACATTGAGCCGCTCCGCCGCAGCGTTGATCGAACCGGCCAGCCGGATCGCGTGGAAAACCTCTATGTGTCGAAGATTCATCAAGCCCGATGCTGATTTGCGTGTTCCCATTCGCAGTCTTGTGGCTGCGCTTGCGGCCAATGATACACGCTCACCGGAATGCCATGCACAAAAACTTTCCAGCTCAAAAGACTTCTTAAACAACTTTAGGTCACACATTGGCTCAGAAGGTTTCCGCTTTCAACCAGGGCGCGATTTTTCAGAGATTCTCCGTGAGTGCGATTCGTCCATTCCAAACCGATGATGTTTCTGCGGTCGCAGAAATGTTCCATCGCATTTTGCGCAGGCAGCGGGGCAAGCCCCCCGTGGGCCTTTCGGACTATCTGCTAAGCCTGTTCACCGATCCACCCTGTCAGATCGAGGGCATTCATTCACTCGTCCACCTTCGTAGCGATGGAACGGTCAACGGTTTCATGGGCGTTCTTCCCATGCGGTTCACATATCATGGCAGATCGCTGAGCGCTGCCATTGGCGGAAGCTTCATGGTCGACAGGTATGAAGAGGACCCTTATGCCGGCGCACGCCTGCTCCGCGCATTTCAGTCTGGACCACAGGATCTGTGCCTGACCGAAACCGCAAACGATGTTTCCACCGGTATGTGGCGCAGGCTGCGCGGCACAATTCTCCCCGACTACAGCCTCGAGTGGTTGCGGATCCTTCGTCCGGCAGCTTTCATGGCCGAGATGGCAACCAACGCATTTGGCCCGGCCGCCATTGCCCGCCCTCTGGCGCGTCCGGTCGACGCCCTGCTGTGCCGGAGCGGCACTCAGCCACAGTGGAGCCACGTATCGAATGACCAGTTTACCGGCAAAGTCCTGACAACCGCAGAGGTAGACATCGCCGAGACTGTGGCACTGTTCCAGAAATTCGTTTCTGCTCATGTGCTTCATCCAAAATGGGAGGAAGCCGAGCTGCTTCGCATGGTGAGCGAATCCTGCCGCAAGGGGAATTACGGCCCCATGGTCCGCCGCAAGGTTCTGTCAAACGCCGGCAAACCGGTTGGCCTTTTCCTCTACTATGGCAAAAGCCGCGGTATCGGTCGTGTGGTGCAGATACTGTCAGTGCCGGGCCATGAAGGCGCGGTAATCGACGCTATGCTTGCGGAGGCGACAGAACGCAAGATGGCGGCACTGCGCGGTCGTTCGCAACCGGGCCTCCTCAATGCCATGCTCGGGCGGCGGTTCGCGTTTGTCCACGCCGCATCGAGCATCGTTTATGCCCGCGACAAGACGATTCTTGAGCCATTCGTGACGGGGAACGCCTTCTTCAACGGCTTCGCGGGAGAATCCTGGACCAGGCTGCTTGGAGACCGTTTCGGCTAACGTCAGCCCCCTTCGCAAAATTAGTGGGGTTGGAAAGCCCTGTTGGAGTGCTTTTATAAATGTGTGGAATTGCCGGTTATTCAGGTAAAGGGCTTGCCCCAAGGGAAGCGGAAACGCTCCTCATGGCGATGTCGGATGCCATCGCGCATCGCGGACCTGACGAAACCGGTCTGCAGATCCGGGGCGACACGGGTCTGGCTCATCGGCGACTGTCCATCGTCGA
This sequence comes from Nitratireductor sp. GISD-1A_MAKvit, assembly GCF_040819555.1. Classification (GTDB taxonomy): domain Bacteria; phylum Pseudomonadota; class Alphaproteobacteria; order Rhizobiales; family Rhizobiaceae; genus Nitratireductor. Next base: position 1,182,628 of record NZ_CP161920.1, on the reverse strand, counting down.
TCTCGAAGACGGACAACAGCCAATGGAAGGCGCTGGTGGACGCCTGCGCATCACCTATAACGGCGAGATCTTCAATCACATCGAGCTGAGACGGGATCTGGAGTGCCGCGGGCATCGCTTTCGCACCGCCAGCGACACCGAGGTCATCCTGCGGCTCTATGACGAGTTCGGGCCCGATTGCGTCGACAGGCTAAACGGGGATTTCGCATTCGCCATACACGACGCACGCCTGAGACGCCTTTTTCTTGCACGCGACCGCATGGGAGTGCGCCCGCTCTATCACACATGGCACGGTGGCCGTTTCTACTTCGCTTCCGAGATCAAGGCCCTGCTCGCAGTGCCGGGCATCGAACCCCGCCTTGATCCCTTTGCCCTCGACCAGATCTTCACGCTTTGGTCACCGATACCACCACGCACGGCCTTTACGGACGTTCAGGAGCTTCCACCCGGCCACCGGATGATCGTGCAAAACGGTGCCGCAAAGGTCGAGCGCTACTGGGACCTGGACTTTTCAAACGTCACACATGACCGCTCTGAGGCAGAGAGAGCAGAAGAGGTGCGCGCCATGCTTGAGGATGCGACCCGATTGCGTCTGCGCGCCGATGTGGAAGTGGGAACCTATCTCTCCGGGGGGCTTGATTCCTCGGTCATCACGAACCTTGCAAGGCAGCGGGCGCCCAACGGCCTTTCCAGTTTTGCAGTCACATTCAAGGATCCCGCACTCGATGAAAGTCGGTATCAGGAAGAGATGGCACGCGTTCTGGGCACCCGGCATCACAGCATAGAATGCGACGCCGAAGCCATTGCGACGGTCTTCCCGGAAGTTGTGCGGCATGCCGAGCAACCGGTTCTGCGCACGGCTCCGGCTCCGCTCTACCTGCTTTCGAAACTTGTGCGCTCGCAGGGTATCAAGGCCGTTCTGTCGGGCGAAGGGGCCGATGAGATTTTTGCCGGATACGACATTTTCAAGGAAGCACGGCTGCGCCGTTTCTGCGCCCGGCAACCAAGTTCGCAGCTTCGTCCTCATCTCTTCCGCAAGATCTACCCATATCTGGCCAACCTCAAACGACAGACACCAGACTATCTTGCTGCTTTTTTCGCCATTTCGGCCGACCAGCCAAACGATCCCCTGTTTTCCCATCGGCCCCGGTTTCGCAACACGGCAGGGGCCAAGCTTTTCTTCTCCGGCGCGCTTAAGGAGACACTGAAAGGCTATAATGCAGCCGATGAACTGGTCTCGATTCTTCCTGATGCCTTCGGCAGCTGGCATCCTTTGCATCAGGCCCAGTATCTGGAAACGCGTTTTCTTTTGCCCGGCTACATTCTGTCTAGCCAGGGTGATCGAATGGCCATGGCGCACGGGATCGAAACAAGGTTTCCCTTTCTCGACCATCGCATCGTGACACTTGCCTCGCAGATTCCAGCCAATGTGAAACTCAGGGGACTGAGAGAAAAACATCTGCTCCGGGAGGCGACCGCCGACCTCGTACCAAAGCGAATCGCGGATCGACCCAAACAACCCTATCGCGCTCCGGACGCCGCAGCGTTTGCCGGCTGCCCGCCAGCCTATGTCGAAGAGGCGTTTCAAAAATCCGGCCTGAAACAAAACTGTCTGTTCGATGTTGAAAAAACCGTCAGATTGTATAATAAAAGCCGGCTAAATAGTTTTACCGGTTTTCGTGATAACGCCGCATTTGTTGGCATTTTGTCGACCCAGCTTTGGACCCAGCAATTCGCCAGGCAAGTTCGCACAGCGGACGCAACCCTGACGGTTCACACCTGACCGTGAAAGGAAGCACCATGTCCCAGCCCGTAAATGCCGATATCCGCGCCTTCATCATCGAGAATTTCCTGTTCGGTGATGTAGACGAAGCTCCTGCAGACGATGACTCGCTGATCGAAAACGACATCGTGGATTCCACCGGCATACTGGAAATGGTTTCGTTTCTGGAAGAACACTTCGCCATCGAAATCGCCGATCCGGAGATCGTTCCGGAAAACTTCGACACCATCGCCAAGTTAAGCGCTTTCGTCACAGGCAAGCAGAAATCCAGGGAGAGAGCGCCGGTTGGCGCCTAGGAGCAGACGCAATGCGCGTTGAAGCCTTCCTCACCAGCCAGTCGAAACTTTTCCCCTCGGCCACAGCGATCGTTACCGGCCCGGAGCGGTTAAGCTACGCAGATCTCGATCGCCTGTCTCAACGGTTGGCAGCAGCGTTACGTGCCAAGGGTGTCAGACCCGGTGCGCGCATTGCACTGTTCATGGACAACATTCAGGAAATGGCGGTCGCGATCTTTGCCGGACTGAAAGCCGGCGCAACGGTCGTCCCCGTCAATCCCGGTGTGAAGTCCGACGGACTTGCGCATGTCTTAGCGGACTGCACGCCCAGCGTCTTAATTCATGAAGCAAGACATGCCCGTGTCTGCACGGAAGCGCAAAACAAGGCGGGATACAGCCCTCCATGCATTGTCGCGCGGGCCACGGAGAGCATGCAGCATGACAGCGTCGCTTTCGAAGCCTGCCTTGCCCTGGAGGCTCCGTTACCCGACCCGCTGGAAGATGAAGACCAACTTGCATTTGTAATCTACACATCCGGCTCCTCGGGAAGGCCGAAGGGTGTGATGCTGAGCCACCGAAACGTCGATGCGGCGTCGGCGATGATCGGCGACTATCTCGAAAATGACGAAACGGACATCGTCCTTTCCGCCCTCCCATTGTCCTTTACCTATGGGCTCTACCAGCTTCTTGTTGCCGTGCGCAGCGGAGCGACTCTGGTTCTCGAAAAGAGCTTTGCCTTTCCCCATGCCGTTCTTGAGAAAGCGCGCAATGAGCGCGTGACTGGCTTTCCCATGGTTCCGACCATGGCTGCAATGCTGGCCGGGCTCGATGGGCTTGCCGCCGGAAGCCTGCCCTCCTTGCGCTACATCACCAATGCATCGGGCCCGCTGCCCCCGGCCCATTCGAAAGCCCTTCGGAGACTTTTTCCGGAAGCGCGGCTGTACTCCATGTACGGCCTCACCGAATGCGCGCGCGCCACTTTTCTCGATCCCGAAGAGATTGACCGGCACCCGTGCTCGGTCGGAAAGGCGCTTCCTGGAACCGAGGCGCTGGTCCTTGACGAAAGCGGCAGCGAAGCAGAAACGAACGCACCTGGTGAGCTCGTCATTCGGGGCCCTCACGTCATGCAGGGATACTGGAACAACCCCGAAGCCACGGCAAACACGCTTCGTCGGGGCCCTGACGGTGTCGGCAGATATCTTCACACCGGTGACATCTTCAGTCGTGATGAGAACGGGCTGCTTCATTTCATCGGCCGCCGGGATGAAGTGGTGAAAATACGCGGCGAAAAGGTCTCGCCCAAACAGGTGGAAACCGTCCTCACGGACTGCCCCGGCGTCTGCGAAGCTCTCGCATTCACCAAACCCGATCCAATTGACGGTCATCGTCTCGAAGCACTCATTGTGCGCGCAGATCCCGAATTGTCCGAGCAGACGATAGCGCGGCACTGCAAGCGCCACTTACCCGACACGATGATGCCAAAAGCATTCATTTTCCGAGCGGAACTGCCAAAATCCGCAAATGGCAAAATCAACCGCCGCCACGCTGCCATAGAGGCCCTGAAAGCGTCATGAACGAAATGAACATCTGCTTCTCGACCGAAAGTCTGAAGATCGATCCGGCCGCAGAGACGCAACGGATCATCACAACGCTACGGACACAACTCCGCAGGAACCTGCGCAAACGCGGTTTAGTGCTCGGCCTGTCGGGTGGCATCGATTCCAGCGTCTGCGCTGCTCTCGCTGCCCGTGCACTGGGACCGGAACGCGTTTTCTGCCTGTTCATGCCGGAGTATGATTCGGACCCCGAGAGCCTCCGGCTTGGCCAGGAAGTGGCCGAGACATTCGGGCTTGAAAGCGTGATCGAAGACATTGGCCCAACACTGGAAGCCATGGGCTGCTATGAACGGCGCGACGCCTTTATCCGCCAGGTGGTACCAGAATTCGGCCCCGGCTGGTCGATGAAGATCGCGATTGCCAATGCGCTCACCACCAAGGCCTACAACATTTCATATCTGGTGGTACGCAGGGCCCGATGGAACGGTCGAGAAACACCGTCTGCCGCCGGAGGTGTATCTTGGCATTGTAGCCGCCACCAACATGAAGCAACGAACCCGCAAACAGCTCGAATATTATCATGCCGACCGCCTGAACTATGCGGTGATCGGCACGCCGAACCGGCTGGAATACGACCAGGGTTTCTTCGTGAAGAACGGAGATGGCGCGGCTGATGTGAAACCCATCGCGCACCTTTACAAGTCACAGGTCTACCAGCTCGCGAAATATCTGGGCGTGCCTGCGGAGATCCGCCGGCGGATGCCGACAACCGACACCTATTCGCTCGCACAGTCCCAGGAGGAGTTCTATTTCGCCCTGCCCTATCGCGAAATGGACCTTTGCCTTTACGGACTCGACCATGACATCCCGGCCAAGAAGGTTGCCTGCGCCACGGGGCTCAGCGAGCGGCAGGTGGGGCTGGTGTGGCGCGACATTGCGGCAAAACGCAAGGTGGCACACTACCTGCACCTGCCTCCACAGAAAGTCGAAGAGGTCGCCACCCCCTGATCAGCCGGTCTTGCTGGAAGCCAGAAGCGATGAACCGGGGAAACGCAGCAGCATGCCGAAGAGATCCCGCGGTTCATCGGGATCGGCCAGAAGGTCGAGCTCGATAAAGTGCCCCGTCTCCCGCATGCGGTCATAGACATAGCGCAGGGCAGAAAAATCCTCCGTCGCAAACCCGACGGAATCAAACAGCGTGATCTGCCGCGCCTCGCGCCGCCCCTTCACCTTGCCAGTGATCACCTTCCAAAGCTCCTCCACCGGGTGGTCTTCCGAAAGCTGCTGAATTTCGCCCTCAATGCGGGTTTGCGGCGGATATTCAACAAAGATGTCGGAACGGGTCAGGATGTCGCGATGCAGCTCGGTCTTGCCGGGGCAGTCACCACCCACAGCGTTTATGTGAACGCCGGAGCCGACCATATTGTCGGTCAGGATGGTGGCATTTAGTTTGTCTGCCGTCGCGGTGGTGATGATATCGGCCCCTTCGACCGCCTCTTCCGGCGTGTTGCACGCAACCGTCTCGAAGCCCAGCCCTCGCAGATTGCGCAAGCACTTTGCCGTTGCATCGCCATCAATGTCGTAGAGCCGAAGGTGGTCGACACCGAGTGCAGCCTTGAAGGCCATTGCCTGAAACTCGGACTGCGCGCCATTGCCGATCAGCGCCATGGTACGGGCCCCTTCAGGCGCCAGATATTTTGCGGCCAGCGCAGAAGTCGCCGCCGTGCGTAACGCCGTCAGTATGGTCATCTCGGTGATCAGCAGGGGATAGCCATTGCCCACATCCGCATACACGCCGAACGCCGTCACCGTCTGCCGGCCCTCGCGCGTGTTCTTGGGGTGGCCGTTGACATATTTGAAGCCGTAGTGCCTGCCATCGCTGGTCGGCATCAGTTCGATAACGCCCTCACAACTGTGGGAGGCCACCCGCGGCGTCTTGTCGAAATCCTCCCAGCGGCGGAAATCCTCTTCGATGTAAACGGTCAATTCCGCCAGGAACCGCTCGACCCCGATCTCCAGCACCAGTTCCATCATGTGATGCACGCTGACGAAGGGAACGAGATTCAGCTTGTCGCTTGCAGGGGTGTACTTCATTCTCAATGGCTCCTTGTCGGCCGGTCCATGATGCGCCGGCCAAGCAGACTGGCTGTGAGGTCGACGAGCAGGGTGGCCGTGCGACCGCGCTCATCGAGAAAAGGATTGAGTTCCACGAGGTCGAGGCTGGAGACGAGGCCGCTGTCATGCAGCATCTCCATCGCGAGATGGGCTTCGCGGAACGTCGCGCCGCCGGGCACGGTGGTGCCAACCGCCGGCGCGATGGCTGGATCGAGGAAATCGACATCGAGGCTGACATGAAGGTGTCCGTTCTCGGCGGCAACACGCTCCAGAAAGCCACGCAGGAGCGGTGCCAGACCGTGTTCGTCTATCGCGCGCATATCATGAACGGTAACACCTGCCCGGTGCAGAGCGGCGCGCTCGGCAGGATCCACACTGCGCAGCCCCATCGCACAGATGCGCTTCGGATCGATCGCCGTATGCAGCGGCGGGAAAATGCCATCGAAGCCTGGCTGGCCACTCGCATAGGCCAGCGGCACACCATGCAGATTGCCGCTCGTGGTGGTTTCAAGCGTATGAAAATCCGGATGCGCATCAAGCCACAGAACGAAGAGCGGTCTTTCGGTCTCTGCTGCCCGTTTGGCAACACCTGCGAGCGTACCTGCTGCCATGCTGTGATCACCGCCGAGAAAAATCGGCATCCCGTCGCTGCTCGCTTCATAGGCAGCCCTGCTGATCGCAGCTGTCCAAGCAACGATCTCTGGCAGGGCCTTTAGCGCGGCGTTACCGTGCGGCGGAACTTCCAGCGATCGGGGTACAACAGTGCCCAGGTCGGTCACCCGGTGGCCAAGAGTGCCGAGCGCTTCCGGGAGACCCGCCGTGCGCAACGCACTCGGCCCCATTTCGCAGCCCCTGCGCCCGGCGCCATCCTGCACCGGAATGCCCAAAATCTTGCAATGCATTCCGCCACCCTACCGTCAAAATACCTTCTGATATTTGAACGCGGATCGATGGCAGAACGAACAAAGCAAATTGCCAAAAATTACAGTTTAACTTATCATTTCGACAAATGTTGATTTCGTATTGAGAAGCCATGGATGAGCTGGACGAACGCTTGATCACCCTGCTGCGTCACGACGCGCGCCGCAGCATCTCAGATCTGGCCATCGATCTGGGCGTTTCCCGTGCCACGGTCCGAGCACGTATGGAGCGGCTGGAAAAGGCGGGGCACATTGTCGGGTATACGGTCATCCTGCGCGCCGATACGGTGGAAGCGCCGGTTCGTGGCATCACGATGGTGGAGATAGAAGGGCGTTCTGCCGACAGGGTCATCCATGCGCTGGAAGGATTTCCGGAGGTGTCTGCCGTGCACACCACGAATGGCCGCTGGGACATCGTTGTGGAACTGGGAGCCTCCACCCTGACCGATCTCGACGCGGTGCTGCGGCGCATCCGCCTCATTCCCGGCATCATGAACAGCGAGACAAGTCTGTTGCTCGCAACGCCACACAGCACACGGGCCCGGCTCTGAATTTTCCCGATTGAGGAAGCACCGGCGCCAACGCTAAGGGCGCGTTCCATCCAGGCCTTCGATCATTTTCAGGACATCGTCTTCCGCACGGCGCCCGCCAAACTCCTCGACAATGCCGAACGCCCCGCCATATCCCCAGATGGACCACGAAAAACCATGCCCCTCGGCCTGTTCGATCATGTCGCGCATGTAGGCGGCGCGCCATTGTGCCGGCATGATGGTGGGGTTCTGGTATTCCTGCCTTATCATGCCGAACTCGCTGAGAATGATGTCGCCGGGATCGACATCGTATTTTCGGGCCCAGGCAGCCACCGTTTCGAACGGCGCGGCCATTTCCGCAGCAAGCTCTTCCTCCGTATCCACAAGTGCTATCTGTTCATCGAGATAAGCAAGCATTCCCGCACGCCGAAGGAAGGGCGCCTCATTGCGGATGCGTTCGCGGGCTTTTTCCAATGCATCCGCCAGCTCCGCCCGGTGCGCATAGGGTGGGTAGGGAATGCCAGTCACGTAGCGGATAAAATCACCCGCCCAAAGTGCACCCTGCGAGGTGAGGACAAATGGCGCATAGGAGTGGAACCCCCAGAGCACATTGTCGTCGGGTATGGTGTGCGGATTGATTGCGGCAAGTCCTTCCGCCCCTCCCCAGCAGGCACCCGTCAAAACCAGTGTTGTACGCGGCGCGGAAGATCGCGCAGCAGCAAAGAGGCGTCCAAGCTGGCTGTCCCACGCCTCGCCCTCCGTGCCCTCGCAACCGGTAACAGGCTCATTCATCAACTCGAATGCGACCAGTTCCGGATCCTCTTCCGCGAGCGTTCGTCCCATATCACGCACCAGATCCAGATATCGTTCGAACAGGCTTTCATCGCGCAGTATCTCTTCAACGCCAGCAAAACGATCCGCGCCCCTTGGTATCGGGTGCAGATCGACGATCACCTTCAGACCGGCAGCGTTGATGTTGCGCACTCCGTCAAGGACGGAGGAAAACAGTTCCTCACGGAAATCCGCAGATTTCGGGGAAAGAAAGGGTATCGGATCCACGGGCATCCGCAGGAAATCGAAACCTGTTGCCTTCAGCAGCGCCAGATCTTCCGTTCCCATCTTCCGTCGCCATTCCGGGTAGGGCAGAAGGACGTCCCTGCGGCCCCAGTCGGCTTCGTCCGGCCACGTATCCCACAGATCAAGATTGACACCACGCCCGGGCGAAAAGGTCGCAGCTTCCAGCCCGCCAGCAGAAAATGCAAAAATCAAGACCGCCGCTGCAAATCTGCCGATACCAAGTTTTTTATTCGCCATTGGGAAGTTTCCATACCTTGAGCGCGACGTGACTCTGTTCCTGTTGATACAAAAGCCGAATATCAATCCTGAATTAACGAAATATAGCCATTTGCCTTTCTAATTTCGCGCAACAGTTGTGAAAACACCGATTTTTGACCGGGGGAATTCGATGACGGTTGTTGACCGATGGCGGCCCGAAACCGCAGCGGGCGGGTTCACCCGCGATGATGAAGATATCGCATTTTACACACGGGTTAACGCGCTCATTCACCCCGAAATGGTTCTGGTCGATCTGGGCGCTGGACGCGGATCCCGCTTCGACGACGGAAGCGCTGCATTTCGCAAAAGCTTCTGCAATTTTCAGGGCCGGGTCAAACATGTGGTCGGCCTCGATGTGGACCCGGTCGTTCGAGAGCATCCTCATCTGGACGAAGCCCATGTCATCGAACCCGGTGGAACCCTCCCGCTTGAAGATTCGAGTGTCGACATCATTGTGTGCGAATGGGTGGTCGAACATGTGGAACACCCGCAGGAATTCGCCGATGAAATACACCGCGTGCTCAAGCCGGGCGGCTGGTTCTGCGCGTTGACTCCCAACAGCTATGGCTATGTGGGCATTTCTAACCGGATCATCCCCGAAAGCGTCAAGGATCGCCTTATGCGTATCGTGTGGCCGGAGCGGCCGCATGAAGACGTGTTTCCGACATATTATCGCATGAACACGATGGGGAGCATTCGCCACGCGTTTGGCGACGACCGGTGGTCACATCACGGTTACACCGCAAACGGAACTCCGCGCTATCACGGCAACACGGCGATCGGCTTTGCGATGGTGGCATTTGTGCAGGCAATCATGCCGCCGCCGATGCGCACCAATCTCCTGGTGTTTTCGCAAAAGCGGGACATTGCCGAAACAGCATCTCTCAACAGGAAAAAGGCGGCCTGAAGCGCACCCGATGAGGATGTCGGGCGGCCCTCAGCCGCCCCCCAATTCACTCAATGGATTGCCTGCGCCCGAAAATCCCCCGAACCGGCACCGTCAGCAGCCTGTATGTCAGCATCATTGGCAAGCCCTGCAGCGACAACGGAAACGCGGAACGTCCCCTCCAGCTTGTCGTCGAAAATCGCTCCAACGATGATTTCCGCGTCATCGCCAACCTCTTCGCGAATGCGCGTCGCGGCTTCGTCCACCTCGAACAGGGTCATGTCGCGGCCACCGGAAATCGAGACCAGAACGCCGCGTGCGCCCTTCATGTTGGCTTCGTCCAGAAGCGGGTTGGCAATGGCTGCCTCGGCGGCCTTCATCGCGCGGGCATCGCCCGTCGCCTCGCCAGTGCCCATCATGGCGCGGCCCATGTCGCGCATGACCGAACGCACATCGGCGAAGTCGAGATTGATCAGACCTTCCTTGACGATCAGATCGGTGATGCAGCGAACGCCGGAATAGAGAACCTTGTCTGCAAGTTCAAAAGCCTCTGCGAAGGTGGTCTTGGCATCGGCGATGCGGAAGAGATTCTGGTTGGGAATGACAATGACGGTATCGGCAGCCTGACGCAGCAGCTCGATCCCCTGATCCGCAATCGCCATGCGCCTATTCCCCTCGAAGGTGAACGGCTTTGTCACGACACCGACCGTCAGGATGCCGGCATTGCGTGCCGCGGCAGCGATGATCGGCGCCGCGCCCGTGCCCGTACCGCCGCCCATTCCGGCCGTAACAAAGCACATATGCGTGCCCGACAGGTGATCCATGATCTCGTCAATGGTTTCCTCGGCCGCAGCCTGCCCGATCTCTGGCAGCGAACCGGCACCGAGCCCCTCGGTGGAGTTCGCGCCAAGCTGGATCAGCCGCTCGGCCCTGGACATGGTCAAAGCCTGCGCATCCGTGTTGGCGGCGATGAAGTCCACGCCCTGCAGTTCCTGTGCGATCATGTTGTTGACGGCATTGCCGCCACCGCCGCCAACACCGATGATGGTGATCTTGGGGCGCATTTCAGAGATTTCGGGCTTCTTCTGGTCCGTCATTGGGCCTCGGTCCTTTCTGGGGGTTGGCGACGAACGCGAATCGCATCGCCAACACGTCGCCGACAAGGAATCAGAGTGCGTGCGCTTGTTCAAGTCCGCACTGCGTTTCGGAGGCCGGACCGATACTGCTTCTGCGCAATTCTGATAACGTCATGTAACGTTGGTACCAGTCTGGCGCAGAAGGGCGCGTCGATGCTGATATTCATACGTCGGGGAGCCACCCGCCTTCGGGCGTCGGCGCCAGCGCCGGCGTTTCGAACACGCCGACCACGCGTTCGCAGATACCTGCGCTTTCCGCCGAAAGCGCCTCGCGCCAGCGGTCGGTCTGCAACATCGCCGCACCGATGGCGACGGGTTCGATGTTGCACAGTTTGAGGAGCTTCAGGCCAGCGAGAATGGAGCTTCCGCTGCTGATGACATCATCCACCAGAAGCACGCGGCGACCCTCGATGAGCGGCAGCATGCGCGGGTCCACGTAAAGCCGTTTCTGCTGGTCGGGGCTGGTGACCGAGCGCAGCGGAACCGAGCGCTCTTCCTCATACCAGAACTTGCGCGACGTGCTGAGCGGCACATAGCGGCTGTGGCCGAGCGCGCGGGCAACCTGCGAGGCAAGCGTCAGACCAAGGGTCGGCAGGCCGACAACAACATCGGGCCTGAAGGCCGACGCCTTTTCAGCCAGCGCCTTTGCCAGCGCATCGGAAACGGCGAAACTTGCCTGGTTGACGATGAGCGAGGCAAGTGCGCGCTCGCCGCCCGAAAGAACGCGGATCGGGAGGCCGAGCTGACGCCCGTCGGGAAGCTCTGCGGGAAAGAAACCCTTATGGCCCCCGCGCGGGGCGCGCTCAAAGCTTCCTGCCGGTTCGAGCACCTGCCAGAATGCCTGGGGATCGATCTGGAAATCGGAATGCGTCATTGTCTGCCGAAAGGCCCCGCGTTAAGAATGAGCTGTTTTCACCTGGATTTCTGTTTCCGGACAGAGCGTATATCCCCACGCCGGCCGCCTTGTTGCGGAAGGCACCTTTTATCCGGGCAGATGCATGAATGGAAAGGGCGTATTGATGGCTGTTAACGAGGATGTTCGCGCGGAGCTGGATTTTCTCGTCGCATTGCGACGCGATCTGCACGCACATCCCGAGCTGGGCTTCGAGGAAGAGCGGACCAGCCAGATTGTCGCCGAACATCTGACAGAGACCGGCATGAAAGTGCATCGCGGCCTTGGCGGCACCGGCGTGGTGGGCACGCTGACGGTGGGCAACGGCCCGCGCACCATTGGCCTGCGCGCCGACATGGATGCGCTGGCCATGCCCGAAACCGCCGACCGCCCCTATAAATCCACCGTGCCCGGCAAGATGCATGCCTGCGGACATGACGGTCACACGACGCTGCTTTTGGGCGCGGCGCGCGAACTGGCGCGGACGCGCAATTTCTCCGGCACGGTGCACTTCATCTTTCAGCCGGCGGAAGAAGGCCGTGGCGGCGCAAAGCGCATGGTGGAAGACGGCCTGTTCGAGCTGTTCCCCTGCGATGCGGTCTATGGCCTGCACAACATGCCCGGCCTCGACACCGACGAGATGGCCGTGGTGGCCGGCCCGCAGCTTGCCTCTTCCGACAGCTGGCAGGTGCGTTTTCGCGGTGTGGGCACCCATGGCGCAAAACCGCATCTGGGCAAGGATCCGGTGACGGCGGGCGGGCACTTCGTTTCCAGCCTGCAGACGATTGTGGGCCGCGTGGTGGACCCGTTGCAGCCGGCCGTGGTGAGCGCCTGCTCGGTACAGGCAGGCGACCCCAAGGCGCTCAACGTGATTCCCGATTTCATCGACATTGCAGGCACGGCCCGCGCCTACACGCCACGTGTGCGCGACCAGCTTGAAGAAGAGATCGGTCGGCTGGCGAATGGCGTTGCGTCCATGTTCGGCATCGAGGCGGAGTATCGCTTCATCCGGCGCATACCACCCGTCGTGAACGATGCGGATGCGACGGCACGGGCGCTGGCAGCGGCAAAGACCGTGTGCGGTGCGAAGGTGCGCACCGATTTTCCGCCTTCGACGGCGGGCGATGACTTTGCCTTCTTTTCGCAGGAAGTGCCCGGTGCCTATGTGTGGCTTGGCAATGGCCCGGCGGTGGATGGCGCGCTGCACCACAATACGGCCTATGACTTCAATGACGGGGCGATCGGCACCGGCGTGAAATTCTGGACGACGCTGGTGGAGCAGGAACTGGCGGCCTGATTTTGGACGTGGGGCACTCGCCCCTCATCCGCCTTCCGGCACCTTCTCCCCGCGTGCGGGGAGAAGGAAAGCGCGGATTTTCTCTCGCTCAATGATTTGAATGCTGCGTCTATGCCCTTCTCCCCGCACGCGGGGAGAAGGTGAGGATGAGGGGCGAGCGCCGACATCTAAAACCTATCCCAGAATTTCGAGAACCGGCGTTTCCATAACGGCGGGGCGGGCATTGTCGGCAATGCCGAGATCGGTCTGGTGCGGGCCGGCATTGCAGGCGAGCGTTGCACCGAAACAGGCCTTGAACACCAGATAGGGCGGCTCCCAGTCGACAATGTCGTCCATGGCGGAACGCAGGGCCGCAAAGCCCGCCGCCACATCGGCCAGCGGCGCATCGGAGACGAGGCCCGACAGGGGCAGCGCCAGAGAGGCGACGATGCGACCGCCCTGCGCGACGGCCATGCCGCCGCCAGCCTCGACCACCCAGTTGGCCGCTGCCGCCACATCCTCTTCATTGCCGCCGAAGACCGTGATGTTGTGGCTGTCATGGGAGACCGTGGTGCAGAACGCGCCGCGCCACGAGCCCCAGCCGGTGAGATAGCCCACACGCGGAATGGCCGGCGCGCGGCCATGACGGTGGATGACGCTGATGAGCGTCGCGCCCTCGGGCGGCACGACGAAGCCATCGCACACCGTTGCTTCCGCCTCGCCCCATTCGGTGAAGCGGGGGCGGTGAATGGTGGCGACGTGCACGCGCTCTCCATCCGCCCGGACACGAAAATCATCGGGCGTGAAAATGGGGCATTTGATGGAGCCTTGAAGTGGTGCGGTGGAATGCGCCTTCACCGGGGCGGTCAAAGCGCCATCGCGCGCGACCACGACGCCATTGGCGATGACGGCGGCAGCGCGGAAATTCTCCAGATCGTCAAACAGTGCGATGTCGGCGCGGCGACCGGCGGCGACAAGGCCGAGATCGGGCCGCGCGAGCCGGTGCGCGGCATTGAGCGTTGCGGCCTGGATGGCCCAGGGGGCGGGCATGCCGTAGCGCACCAGACGGCGCACCACATCGTCAAGCCCGCCTTCGTTGAGAAGTGAATCCGGGAAAACGTCGTCGGTGCACAGCGTGATCGTGGAGGGCAGATGCCCGAGCGCGTTCAGCGCTTCGACGAATTCCGGCAGGAGATGATCGTGCGAGCCACGCATCTCGATGGCGAGACCGGCGCGCAGCTTGACCATCAGATCATCGCCGGAGACGAGTTCGTGATCGGAGCTGACGCCGGCGGCCATGAAGGCGTTTAGATCTGCACCTTTAAGGCTGCGGGCGTGGCCGAAGACGGGCTTGCCGCTTTCAAGGCCGGCCTGCACCACATCGCGCATGGGCGCGGTGCGGTCGATGACGCCGCGCATGTTCATGACCTCGGCAACGCCGCCAATGCCGGGGCGCGCCAGCATGTCGGCAAGCTCGGCGCAGCCAAAATCGGCACCGGACATTTCAAGCCCGGGGGCGGCGGGGACACAGGACGGCGCGAGCACGATCATGCGCAGCGGCAGGTCGGCTGCCGCCTCCAGCGCCCATGAAACGCCGTCGAGCCCGTGCACATTGGCAAATTCATGCGGGTCCCACTGGACGGTGGTGACGCCGCGCGGCAGCACGGCCTGCGCATAAGCGGCAGGCGTGATCATGGAGCTTTCCACATGCATGTGCATGTCGATCAGGCCGGGGGTGATGGTGAGCCCTTCCGCCTCGATGATCTCGGCTGCATCATCGCGCGTGCCTTGTTCGTGGACGCTGGCGATGAGCGCACCGATAATGCCGATGTCGGCGGGGCGCAGTTCACCGGTCACCGCATCGAGCAGCGTGCCGCCGCGAATGAGAAGATCAAACGGCGCATCGCCGCGTGCTGAAGCAACGGCACGGTCGCGCAGGTGGGGGTCGTTCAGGTTATGGGGTTCGACGGTCATGAGCGGGCTGCCTCCACGAGGGCGTCGAGCGCCAGCGCGCGAACGCGGGCGGCATCGGCGCGCATGCCCCATAGCGCATTGGGTTTCACATGCGGGCGCTGGTCGACAATGGTGCGGCCACGCGTGTGCGCGCCGGCAAGCTCCATCGTCACCTCCGCTTCTTCGAAAGTGAAGGCGTCGGGCGCGACAAAGGCGGCGGCGGCGGTGGGATCGTAAAGCGCCATGGCGGGACGGCCGTTGTTGAGCGCGATGTCGACATAGGCACCAAGGAGATCGGCCAGAATTTCGCCGCGCGGCGTGCCGGTGGCGCGGACGGTGTCCACATCTTCGGGACCGACGAGCACCTGACGGCACAGGTCGAGATCGGCGATGCGCAGCGAAACGCCGCTTGCCAGAACGATGGCGACAGCCTCCGGATCGGCGAAGGCGTTGAACTCGGCGGACGCCGTGTGGTTGCCACGGCTTGCGCCGCCGCCCATCCAGGTCACGCTGTCGATCTTTGAAAGCAGATCCGGGCGGACGAGCGACAGGATCGCGATGTTGGTAAGCGGACCAAGCGCCAGGATTTCGCCCGGCGCATCGAGCCCCTCAAGCCATGCGGTCAGGGCCGCAAGCGCATCGGTGCGCGGCAGCGCATCCCCTTGGGGCAGGCTGCGCCCACGGGTGGGAATGCCGGTGGGGCCGAGAACATGGGCGGGTGTTTCCACCCCGCCCAGGATCGCCCGTTCCGCGCCGGTGTGGATCGGAAACCGCCAGCCAAGCAGCGATGCGGCTCCGGCGGCATTGGCGCGCACCGCATCCATCGGCGCGTTGCCGAAAACCAGCGAGACGCCGGCGACCGGCTTCGACGAGGCGGCGACCATCATCACCGCCAGAATGTCGTCGAAGCCCATATCCGTGTCGATCCAGACCAAGGCGGACACTCCCTTTCTACATGCGCTGGAGAACGGCAGCGCGTTCCGGCGGCAGGTCGAAGGCGACCCGGCTGCCCGGCTCGAAAGCGGGTGCGGCAGCGTCCATCTCTGCCTTGATGGGGCCAAGCGGGCTCTTCAAGAGATACTCGCGCGAGCCGCCGGCAAAGGCTGCGCCCAGCACCTCACCCTCAAAGTTCCCCTCACCGAGGGTGACCATGTTGGGACGCCATGCAAGACCGGTGGCACCGGCGGCAGGCTTTGCGGAAAGCTGCATCGCGCCGGCTTCGGTGCGAATGCCGTCGCCTTCCACCGGGAAGATGTTCTCGAAGCCGACGAAATCCGCGACGAAGCGGGATTGCGGCCGGTTGTAGACATCCTCGGGCGAACCGACCTGCTCGATTGCGCCTTCCTTCATGACAACGATGCGGTCGGCAAGCGCCAGCGCCTCGTTCTGGTCATGCGTGACGAAAACCATGGTGACGCCGCTCTCGCGCTGAACACGCTGCAGCTCGGTGCGCATTTCCAGACGCAGGCGCGCATCGAGATTGGACAGCGGCTCGTCGAGCAGCAGAACCTTGGGCTCCATGACCAGCGAGCGAGCAAGCGCCACGCGCTGCTGCTGACCGCCTGAGAGTTCGGCTGGCTTGCGGCTGTGGAACTTTGAAAGCCCGACCATGGCGAGGCCGGCCTCGACCCGCTGGTTGATCTCCGCCGTGGGGAGCTTTTTCAGGCGCAGGCCGAAGGCGACGTTCTCGAACACGGTCAGGTGCGGGAACAGCGCGTAGGACTGGAACACCAGACCGACATGACGCTTGTTGGCCGGCACATGGGTGATGTCCGCGCCATCCAGCGTGATCTTGCCCCCTGCCGGACGCAGAAGGCCGGTGATGGCGCGCATGGTGGTGGTCTTGCCGCAACCGGAGGGGCCGAGCAGAGCGATCAGCTCGCCCTTGCGGATGGACAGGTTGAGACGGTCGACCGCGACGGTCTTGCCATAGGCGAGCGTCAGATCGCTCAGATCGAGATAGGTTTCGTCAGACATAGCGGGAGAACCCCAGAAAACGTTCCGCGAGGAAAACGATGGAAATGGACAGGAAGGCGAGCAGCGCGGCAAGAGCGGCCACCGACGGATCATAGGTGATTTCCATGTACCAGATCATGTCGATGGGCAGCGTGCGCACGCCCGGTCCTGAAAGGAAGAGCGACACCGGCACCTGATTGAAGCTGGTGACGAAGCCCAGAATGAAGGCCGCCAGAATGCCGCTCTGAATGTTGGGCAGCACGATGCGGAAGAAGGTGGCGACCCGCGAAGAGCCGAGGATCACTGCGGCTTCCTCGATGTCGCTGCGCAGATTGTCGAGCGAGGCCGAAACCACGCGCACCGCATAGGGCAGGATCAGCGCCGTGTGGGCGATGAACAGAGCCAGGCCGACGCTCACATCAAGCGGGATCACCAGATAGCGCAGAAGCGCCAGACCGACGATGATGCCCGGCACGATGATCGGCGCGGAGACGATGGTGCGGATGGTTTCGCCGAACGGCAGGCGATAGCGCGAGGCGGCATAGGCCACCGGCACGCCGAGCACAAGGGCGGCGAGCGTGCCGAATATGGCGAGGAACATGGAAAGCGCGAAACTTGCCCTGAAACTCTCCACCTCGAACACTTTCATCACCCATTTGAGCGACAGGCCCTGCGGCGGGAAGGCGAGCGTTTCGCCGCCCGAAAGGGCTGCCGCGACGATGATGACGAACGGCCCAAGCAGGAAGATGAGGACGAGCGTCAGCGTGACGTAGGACAGAAGGCGGGAGGTCATCGCTTGTTCCTCGCGGTGGCCAGGCGTTTCAGAAGCAGGTTGGCGGAAAAGCTCATGACCATGAGGATCATGGCGATGATGCTTGCCGAGGCGAAGTCGTTGGCGACGGTGACGCGCTGATAGAGCAGCGTTTCCAGCATCAAGACCTTGGAGCCACCGAGAATGGCGGGGGTGATGTAGGCCGTGAGCGAGCCGGTGAAGACAAGCGTGCCGCCGATGACAAGCCCTTCCTTGGTGAGCGGAAGGATGACCTTGACGAAAACCTGCAGCCAGTTTGCCCCCAGTACGCGCGCTGCGGGCACGGCATCCTTGGGCATGTTTTCCAGCGCACTGATGAGCGAGAGGATCATGAGCGGCAGGAAGAGCTGCAGCAAACCGATGAAGACGGCCGTCTCGGTGAACAGGAACCGGATGGGCGTGTCGGAAAGACCGAGCCAGACAATGGTCTCGTTGACGAAGCCGGTGCGGCCCAGAATGACGATCCAGGCATAGGTGCGGGCGACGGGCGAAATCATCAGCGGCATGACGACGAGGCCGATCATGCGGCCGCGCGCGGTGGGCGGCAGCGTGACGATGGAATAGGCCGTGGCATAGCCGATGACCGCCGAAACGGCGGTCACGATCGCGCCGAGCTTCAGCGTGCGCCAGAAGACGGTGCGGTTGAGCTCGCTCTCAAAGAAGCTGGCATAGGATGCCAGGGTCCAGCTTCCCTCGGCGCGAAAGCCCTCGGAAAGCAGGATGCCCACGGGAACGAGAAAAACGATCGCCGCGAAGACCGCCGCAGGCAATGCCAGCGCCAGTCCTTCCATCCGATTATGAAACATGTGCTGGAACCTTGTTTTGGGTTCCGGAGGCAGGCCGACTGCCAGCCCCCGGACCATCGCTTCAGCGTATCGGCTTACTGGCCGATCTGAGCATTCCACTCCGAGAGCCAGCTCTCACGGTTGTCGAGAATGACGGCCGGGTCAAGCAACTGAAGGCTCTCAACGGTCTCGGCACCATAAGTGAGGTTTTCGGCGATCTCGTCAGAGACCTTCACCTCGGCATTGGCGGGGCTGTCCACCAGCGCCTCGGCGAGCTTGGTCTGGATATCGGTGGAGAGCCAGAAATCCATGAACTCATAGGCGAGATCTTCGTTCTTCGCGCCCTTGGTCAGGATCATGACGTTCATGCCGCCGGTCTGACCTTCCTTCGGGGTGGCCCAGGCCATGTCGAAGCCCATCTTGGAGTATGCGCCCCAGGCGAAACGACCGATGGGTGCAGCCAGAATCTCTTCCTGCTGCATGAGCTGCGCGACCTGCGAGGAGCGCTCGTAGAAAGTGACGATGTCGTCCTTGTTCTTGGCGACTTCACCGATTGCCGCTTTCAGGTCTGCCGCGTCGTCACCAATGGCCTTGCCGACCATGTAGAGCGCGGGCGGGCCCTGATTGGTGCTCACATTCGGAAACGCAACGCGGCCCTTCAGCTTGTCCTGAAAGAGGTCGGCCCAGCTTTCGATCGTCACCTCGTCGGCGCGGTAGGCGATGGAGGTGGCGTAGAAGGTGTAGCCGACAGCCAGATTGTCGCCGAGCGGATCCTTGGCGATGTCATAGAGCTTGTCATAGTTGGACAGGCGGCTGACATTGATGGGCTGAGTGATGCCCTTGCGCGACGCCGAAAGGGCGTCATGCGTGGACATCACAGCCATGTCGATTTCCGGATCGTCCTTGCGGGCTTCCAGCTTTGCGAGACGCTCCACGGAGTTGCCGGTCTCGACCACCAGCTCACAGCCACACTGGGCCTCGAACGGATCGTAGACGATCTCCTTGAAGGCGTCCTGGGCGAAACCATAGACGGAGATGACGAGGGTCTTGTCGGCGGCCTGTGCTGCGCCGCCGAGTGCGGCCAGCGCGACGCCGGAGGCCATGAGTTTCTTGAACATGTCTAATCGTTTCCTTCTCTGGTGGTGCTTCTTCTGGGATCGATGATGGATGACGCCGACCCTGAAAGGGCCGGCGCCATCGCGCCAGTAGCGGGGAGCCCCAACACCGGCCCGCTTGACTGGCGAATGACAAGCTCCATCGGAACGCAGCGCTGGTCCGGTGAGGCGGACAGGTCGGATCGCATGGCGCGACCATCATCCTGTTCAATCTGGGAAATCAGGTCGGCAATGGCGATCTCCGCAATGCGTTCCATGTCCATGCGCATCGTGGTGAGACTCGGCGCAATGACGCCGGCCCAGATCAGATCGTCGAAACCGGTGACGCTGACATCTCCTGGAATGGAAACACCGCCCTGCTGCAGCTCGGTGATGGCGCGCAGGGCATGGAGATCGGACACTGCGGCAAAGGCCGTAACGCCTTCTTCCACCAGACGCACAAGGCCGAGCGGGCAGCCGGAACCATGGCTGCGCTCCATCTCGCTGATCCAGATAAGGCGGATTTCGCCCCAACTGGCAAATGCCTCCCGAATGCCCGCTATGCGGTCCTTCTGGACATTGGAGTCGGGATGAAGGCCGATGATCGCAAGGGATCGGTGACCGAGGCCCACGAGATGCCGTCCCATCTCCAGCCCGCCACTGTGATGATCGGCGGCAACCGTGTTTCCCGGTGTGGAGGGGGAATCGATCACTGCCACGGGCCGACCTATATCGCCAATACGCGTGCCATGACGGGGCACGACCACGATGCCGTCCGCGCCACGCTCGATCAGTCGATTGATGGCCCGCGACTGGGCTTCGGCATCGCCGCGGCTGTCGCCGATGAGAACGCCATACCCCTCCTCGGAAGCAGCATGCTCGATTGCCTGCGCAAACTGGGGAAAGAGCGGGTGACCGATATCGGCGAGAACGAGACCGAGCACATGGCTGCGCCCGGTGCTGAGGGCTCGTCCTGCGAGGCTGGGCACATAGCCCAGCTCCTTTGCCTTTTCGCGGATCGCCCGGCCGAGTTCCTTCGACACGCGGCCCTTTCCGGACATCGCGTTTGAAACGGTCGCAACCGATACGCCAAGCGCTTTGGCAATATCGGATAGATTGGCACGAGAAGCCATCAAAGCCCGATTCACATGAAGGTTAAGCGTTTAAGCATTATGCTCGGCAAGACCCATCATGTCGAATCGGTTTTTGAAAATCCCCAGATTTGAGGTCAGACGGAAACCGTTGGCGCCCTGCCCTTTCTGGTTTCGCTCCCCTCGTGTCCGGTGGATGGAACAGGAAGCGGCGCATGAAAACGCCGCAGCCGCAGGGCATTGCCGAGCACAAAGACACTCGAAAGCGCCATGGCACCGGCAGCGAGCATGGGCGAAAGGAGCATGCCCATGGCGGGATAGAGCACCCCGGCAGCAACCGGGATCAGACTCACATTGTAGGCGAAGGCCCAGAACAGGTTCTGTTTGATGTTGGTCATGGTGGCCTGCGAGAGGCCGATGGCATTGGCAACACCTGTCACCTCGCCCGCCATGAGAACCACGTCGGCGCTCTCGATGGCGACATCCGTTCCGGTGCCGATGGCGATGCCGACATCGGCTTCGGCCAGGGCGGGAGCATCGTTGATGCCGTCACCGACAAAGGAGACCGGGCCTGCCTGCTTGCGCAGACGTTTGAGCGCCTCGACCTTGCCCTCGGGAAGAACCTCCGCCTCGACCCGGTCGATGCCCAACTTTGCGGCGATGGCTTCGGCGGTATGGCGGTTGTCGCCCGTGATCATCGCCACTTCCAGCCCCAGCGCGTGAAGTGCTGCAATGGCGCGCGGCGTCGATTCCTTCATTGGATCTGCTACCGCAATAACGGCGGCTAGCCTGCCATCGACCGCTGCGTAAAGCGGTGTCTTGGCATCGGTGGCAAGTTTTTCGGCGTCTGCGGAGGCCCTCGTGATTTCGACATTCTGCCGACGCATGAAGCGATCCGCACCAATGTGAAGTTTGCGACCACCGACAGAAGCTACAATGCCGAAGCCGGCAACGGCATCGAACGCCTCCACCGGCTTCAGCGTAAGCCCCTCATCCCGCGCGCCCTTTACGATGGCTTCAGCCACCGGATGCTCGGACATGGCTTCCGCCGAGGCGACAAGCGCAAGGATTTCGGCGCGCTCGAAACCGTCCTGCACCACGAAATCGGTGAGTGCGGGGCGACCGAGCGTCAGCGTGCCGGTCTTGTCGAACGCGACGACGTTTGTGTTGCGCAGGCTCTGCAGCGCCTCGCCATTGCGGAACAGAACGCCGAGCTGTGCGGCGCGACCAGTGCCGACCATGATGGAGGTGGGCGTGGCCAATCCCATGGCGCACGGGCAGGCGATGATGAGCACCGCCACCGCATTAACCAGCGCGAAAGCGAATGCGGGATCGGGACCGAACACCATCCACACGACAAAGGTAAGTGCGGCGGCAAGCATCACGGCCGGCACGAACCAGGCCGTAACCCGGTCGACAACCGCCTGGATCGGCAGTTTGGCACCTTGCGCGTTTTCGACCATGCGGATGATCTGCGCCAGCACCGTGTCGGAGCCGACCTTGGTGGCGCGGTAGACGAAGCTGCCGGTCTTGTTGATCGTGCCGCCGATGACCTCGTCACCTTCGGCCTTGGAGACCGGGACAGGCTCGCCGGAGATCATGGCTTCGTCCACATAGGAAGAACCGCTTTCCACCACACCATCGACTGGAACCTTGTCGCCGGGGCGCACCTGAAGACGGTCGCCAACGACCACGTCTTCAAGCGGCACCTCGACAAAACTGTCGTCCTTGAGAACGCGGGCGCTCTTTGCGCGCAGGCCCATCAGCCGCTTGATGGCTTCGCCGGTGCGTCCCTTGGCGCGCGCCTCCAGAAGCCGCCCAAGCAGGATGAGCGTGACAATGACGGCGGACGCTTCGAAATAGACATTGGCCGTGCCGGACGGGAGAACGCCGGGCGCGAAGGTTGCCACGACCGAATAGGCCCAGGCAGCGGTGGACCCGAGCATGACAAGCGAGTTCATGTCGGGCGCGAAACGCATCAGCGCGGGGAAGCCCTTGCGATAAAAGCGCAGGCCCGGCCCGAACTGCACGATGGTCGCCAGCACGAAATAGAGGAGATAAAGCGTCTTGCGGTCGGCGAGCCCCATCAGCCAGGCATGCATGCCCGGGATGAAATGGCTGCCCATTTCGAGAATGAAGATCGGAAGGGTGAAGATTGCGGCCAGCGCGAAATCGCGCTTGAGTGCACGCAGCTCGGCGGCCTTGGCCGCCTCATGCGCATCACGGGCGGCAGCGCCATCGGAACGGGCAACCGGCGTGTAACCGGACTTGCGGATCGCCGCTTCCACGCCGCTGCGCGCTTCAACGTTCAGAAGTTCGATGGATGCGCTTTCGGTGGCGAGGTTGACCGCGACCTTTGAAACACCGGGCACGGCGGCAATCGCCTGCTCCACACGCCGCACACAGGAGGCACAGGTCATGCCCTCGATACCGATATCGAGATGGCTCTCCGGCACGCCATATCCGGCACGCTCAACCGCAGTGACGATGCTTGAGAAGTCGGTGCCAGGCTGCACCGCGACATTGGCGGTCTCGGTCGCCAGATTAACCGAGGCGCTTTCAACGCCATCGACGGCGGCAATCGCCTTTTCCGCGCGTTTTACGCAGGAAGCGCAGCTCAGCCCCTCGATGCGGAAGCGTTTTACATTGGCCGAAGACGTTCCGGCGGGAAGGGTATTCATCGCTTTCACCCTGAATGACTATTGTTCAGGATTGGGCTTCTAAAGCTTCCAGTCAATGGAAGGTCAAGCGAGAAAATCACTTCGTCATTTCGGATCCGAAAATGGAGCCCGGGAGCTGGCGCAGTTACTGCAGCACCGGTATCGAAACCGTTCCGTGAAAACGCGCTGCTGCGCGGGGATCGAACCCGCGCGCAACAGCTTCATTCTGGTTGCGCCAAACGCCATGGGTCAGTCCCAGCTCAGCGCACCACCGTTCTGATATTCGATGACGCGGGTCTCGAAGAAGTTCTTTTCCTTCTTCAGGTCCATCGCCTCGCTCATCCACGGGAACGGGTTCTCGGTTTCGGCGAAGACCGGAGCCAGACCGAGCTGGGCGCAGCGGCGGTTTGCGATGAAGTGCATGTATTGCTCGCACAGCGCCGCATTGAGACCGAGAAAGCCGCGTGGCATCGTATCGCGCCCATATGCGGCTTCCAGCCCGGCGGCATGCGCGATCATGCCGCGCACCTCGTCCTGGAAAGCGGACGTCCACAAATGCGGGTTCTCGATGCGGATCTGGTTGATGACATCGATGCCGAAGTTCAGATGGATCGATTCATCGCGCAGGATGTATTGATACTGCTCGGCGATGCCGACCATCTTGTTGCGGCGTCCGAGCGAGAGTATCTGCGCAAAACCCGTGTAGAACCACATGCCCTCGAAGATGACGTAGAAGGCCACGAGATCGCGCAGGAACGCCTGATCGGCCTCCGGCGTGCCGGTCGCGAATTCGGGATCGTCCAGATGCTGCGTGAAGTCGAGCGCCCATGCCGCCTTGTCGGTGATCGATGGCACTTCGCGGTACATGTTGAACAGCTCGCCCTCGTCCAGCGACAGGCTTTCCACGATGTACTGGAAGGTGTGCGTGTGGATCGCTTCCTCAAAGGCCTGACGCAAGAGATACTGCCGGCATTCAGGATTGGTGAGGTGCCGGTAGATCGCCAGAACGATGTTGTTGGCGACAAGGGATTCGGAGGCGGCGAAGAAGCCGAGATTGCGCTTGATCATGCGCCGCTCGTCTTCGGTCAGGCCATCGCGCGACTTCCAGAGCGCGATGTCGGCCTGCATGGAGACCTCGGTGGGCATCCAGTGATTGTTGCAGCCGGCGAGATATTTCTCCCACGCCCAACGATATTTGAGCGGCAGAAGCTGGTTGACGTCGGCGCGGGCGTTGATCATGCGTTTGTCATCAACCGAGACGCGGGCCGCCCCGCGCTCGATCTCGCCGAGGCCCGTGGCGTCGGCCTCGTCAACGACGGGGATTGAAGCTGTGGCGGGTTGCGATTTTTCGTTCCAGTTCAGCATTTTTTTGTCTTCCGATTGGGTTTGCATTCGGCGTACCCACCATCGTCCTTCGATGAGCTCAGGATAAAGATGGGCGCAAGGGCCGGGCTACTGGCAGGCCTCGCACTCGGGATCGTCGATGGCGCAGGCTTTGCCCCACGCGGCGTTCGGATCGATGGAGATGGGCGCGGCCGAACCGCTTGCGGCGGAGACGGCGTTGAGCTTGCCATCGGTGCCCTTCAGCGTGGATTTTTCCACATGGGTGGCCGAGCGCGAGCGCAGGTAATAGGTCGTCTTCAGGCCCTTTCGCCATGCCAGCCGGTAAAGCTCGTCCAGCTTTCTGCCGCTCGGATTGGCGATGTAGAGATTGAGCGACTGGGCCTGATCGATCCATTTCTGGCGGCGCGAGGCGGCTTCGATCAGCCAGGCGGAATCGATCTCGAACGCGGTTGCGTAGAGTGCCTTCAGGTCATCCGGCACGCGGTCGATCTGCCCCACGGACCCATCGAAATATTTGAGATCGGACATCATGACCTCGTCCCACAGGCCGCGCGCTTTCAGATCGTGGATCAGCGCCGCGTTCACCACGGTGAAATCGCCCGACATGTTCGATTTGACGAACAGGTTCTGATAGGCGGGCTCGATGGACTGCGAAACGCCGCAAATGTTGGAGATGGTGGCGGTGGGCGCGATGGCCATGCAGTTGGAATTTCGCATGCCGACCTTCTTCACCCGCTTGCGCAGGCTCTCCCAGTCGCGCGTTGCGGCACTGTCCATCTCGACGCCCGGCCGCGCCTCTTCCAGAAGCCGGATGGAATCGATCGGCAGGATGCCTTTCGACCAGAGCGAACCGTCGAAGCTGGCGTAGCGCCCGCGCTCGGCGGCGAGTTCCACCGAGGCCGCAATCGCATGATGGCTGATCGCCTCCATGCTCATATCCGCAAAGGCCACGGCCTTATCGCTCTGGTAGGGTATGCGCAGCTTCTGCAAGGCGTCCTGAAAGCCCATCAGACCGAGGCCGACCGGGCGATGCCTGAGATTGGAATGGCGTGCCTCCGGAATGGTGTAGAAATTGATGTCGATGACATTGTCGAGCATGCGCATGGCGGTGCCGACCGTGCGTGCCAGCCGCGCCAGATCGAGTGCGCCATCGGCGATGTGGTTGACGAGGTTCACGGAACCCAGATTGCAGACGGCCACCTCGTCCTTCGAGGTGTTGAGGGTGATTTCCGTACACAGGTTTGATGAGTGAACGACGCCCACATGGCCCTGCGGGGAACGGATGTTGCACGGGTCCTTGAAGGTGACCCAGGGATGCCCGGTTTCGAACAGCATGGTGAGCATGCGCCGCCACAGATCGACCGCACGCACGGTCTTGAAGACGCGCAGTTCACCAGCTACCGCCTTTGCTTCGTAGGCTTCATAGGCCTTGCGGAACGCCTCGCCATAAAGGTCGTGCAGGTCGGGCGTTTCATCAGGCGAAAACAGCGTCCACGGCCCGTCCGCCTCGACGCGCTCCATGAACAGGTCCGGCACCCAATTGGCCGTGTTCATATCGTGCGTGCGGCGGCGGTCATCGCCCGTGTTCTTGCGCAGGTCGAGGAACTCCTCGATGTCGATGTGCCAGGTCTCCAGATAGGCGCAGACGGCGCCCTTTCGCTTGCCACCCTGATTGACGGCGATGGCCGTGTCGTTGGCGACCTTGAGGAACGGCACGACGCCCTGGCTCTCGCCATTGGTGCCCTTGATATGCGCGCCGAGACCGCGCACCGGCGTCCAGTCATTGCCGAGCCCGCCGGAATATTTGGCAAGCAGTGCATTGTCCTTCACCGCCTTGAAAATGCCGTCGAGATCATCTGCCACCGTGGTGAGGAAGCAGGAAGAAAGCTGTGGGCGCAGCGTGCCTGAATTGAAGAGGGTGGGCGTGGACGCCATGAAGTCGAAGGACGACAGGAGATCGTAGAATTCGATGGCACGCGCCTCACGGTCGATTTCGTGCACGGCAAGCCCCATGGCGACGCGCATGAAGAACGCCTGCGGCAGCTCGAAGCGGATGCCCCCGGCGTGCAGGAAATAACGGTCGTAAAGCGTCTGCAGGCCCAGGAACTGGAAGTTCAGATCACGCTCGGGCCTCAATGCAGCGCCAAGGCGCGCCAGATCGAAACGGGCAAGTTCGGGATCGATGAGTTCACTGGCAACACCCTTGGCCACAAAATCGGGGAAGTAGCTTGCGTAGCGCTCCGCCATTTCAGCCTGGGTGGCCTGCTCGTGTCTGCCGGAAACAAAGGTCAGCGCCTCACGCCGCAATCTGTCGAGCAGAAGACGCGCGGAAACGAATGCGTAATCGGGTTCCTGCTCCACCAGCGTGCGCGCGGCAAGGATCGGCGCAAGCGACAGCTCATCCTGGCGGATGCCGTCATAGAGATTGCGGCGGGTTTCCGTGAGGATCGGTTCTGCGGAAACGGCCTCGAGGCCGGTACAGGCTTCATGAACGATTTCCGCAAGGCGGGCCTCATCCAGCGGAACCAGCGTCCCATCATCCAGCGTCATTTGCAGGGCGGATGTGGTGACTTCCACACTGGCCGTCTCGGCGGCGCGCTCGCGGGCGCGCTCCTCGCGATAGAGCACATAGGCACGGGCCACACGGTGATGCTCGCCACGCATCAGGGCGAGTTCGACCTGATCCTGAATTTCCTCGATGTGAAAGACCCGCCCGGTATCGGCACGCCGCGTGAGCGCGGACACGACCTGTCCCGCAAGCTCCTCGACAATTTCATGGACGCGGCGCGAACCGGCGGCGGTGGAACCCTCAACCGCCAGAAATGCCTTGGTCAATGCGACCTCGATCTTGGCGGGATCGAACGGCGTGACACCGCCGTTGCGACGGATGACCCGATACCCCGGTTCCAACGATGCGGTTTCGGTGTTTGTGGTGGAATGCGGAACCGAGGCGGTCCCTTTGGTGTGTTGTACTTCAGTCGCCGGCATGTAGACCCCCGTGGCGGTTGGACAGGGGCGCGGAGACATGCGGCGCGACGGAGGACCCGTGGCGACACACGCACCACCGGGACACCCCGCCCGTGGACGTTTATCTCGTCATGGCAGGTCTCCTGGCTCGCAGGTCTTCACCGCTGTTCAGCCTTCCCGGCGCATATGGGGCGCCAGTGACACAAAACGAAAGCGGCTCACTGCTTACAGTTGCGGGGGCAGCGCCGGACTTGCCAAAAGGCGCACCGGCTTCCCTCTTCGCTTCCGATCCAACCAAGAATCGGAAGAACCATGACCACAACAGTTGGTATCGATCCCGAGACGGAAGTCAACATGTTGTTGCGCGAGGCGACAGCTCTAACCGTACAGACATCCTCCATCCGCGGGTTTCAAGATTGGACGCGCACGCTGTCACACGAATATGATTGGGAGAGTGGAACTGCGATACCTAGATGAGGTTTCGTGGACAGGCAGTGTGGTGAAAACCGCGATTGCGAATAGCGATCATTTGATACGAACAGGAAGCCGGAGCTACAGATGGATTACAGGAAAACCGAAGAAGCCTTGGCCCGCCTCACCCCGGAGCAATATTACGTGACGCAGGAGAGCGGCACGGAGCGCCCGGGAACCGGCGAGTATCTGAACAACAAGGAACCAGGCATCTACGTGGACATCGTGTCTGGAGAGCCGCTTTTTGCCAGCGCCGACAAGTATGAATCCGGCTGTGGCTGGCCAAGCTTCACCAAGCCGATTGTCCCAAGCAACATAAGCGAATTGCAGGATGCCTCGCATGGGATGATACGAACGGAGGTACGCTCGGCGCATGGTGACAGTCACCTGGGACATGTCTTTGAGGACGGACCAACCGACCGCGGCGGCCTGCGCTACTGCATCAACTCCGCTGCCCTCCGTTTCATTCATCGCGATGACATGGAGGCAGAGGGCTATGGCGAATATCTCGATCAGGTGGAGACGGTGAAATGACGGAACGGGCTATTCTGGCCGGTGGCTGCTTTTGGGGCATGCAGGACCTTATCCGAAAACTCCCCGGGGTCATCAGCACGCGCGTGGGCTACACCGGAGGCGATGTGCCCAACGCGACATATCGTGACCACGGCACCCATGCAGAGGGCATTGAGATCGTCTTTGATCCTGAAAGGATGAGTTACCGTACGCTTCTGGAGTTTTTCTTCCAGATCCATGACCCGACCACGAAAAACCGGCAGGGCAACGATGTCGGTATGTCTTACCGCTCGGCGATCTATTATCTGACAGAAGAGCAGAAGCGCATTGCCGAAGACACGATCGCCGATGTCAACGCATCAGGCCTGTGGCCAGGCAAGGTGGTGACCGAGCTGGAGCCGGCAGGAGATTTCTGGGAGGCAGAACCCGAGCATCAGGATTATCTCGAGCGCTACCCAAACGGCTATACCTGCCATTTTCCACGGCCGGGCTGGGTTTTACCAAAACGAAGTTCCGAGGGCCGGGAGCAGGCGGGAACGAAAGCGGTCTAGCCCCACGGTTTTCCGGAGCGTGAAAACCCGAAACGTCGGGGCTGCCTCAGCGCAGCCTCTTCGTATTCGCTCCCGAACTGGTGGCGATGGCAAATGCGCGAAGATGTGCATCCTGATCTGCCGCGCGTGCCGGTCGGAACGAGGTATGAACGCCAGCAGAACACCAGGGACAGCGAACGGCAGCGCGGGGAACACCGGCACGGCAAACCTGGCAAACGGGCAATGCATTGCGCGACAGCATATCAAAGCCTCCTGATGATGAATGACCGATATTTCAATAAACAAATTAACGTATCGTGAATATTCTAATATATAGATCGATAATCAATAATACACACATGTAATAGAAATGAAAAATCGAAATCTTACATAGATAAGAAAAAACTTCTAATTAAATTATATTTCGAAACCCAAACACAGCCTCCATGCATACACCTCCCCGGATACCCTGAGCGAAAACACACGCATCGGGGCGCGGGAACATTGAAGCGGTCAGAGTCGTTCCTTTCCGTGAATCAATCAGGGAGACGGATTTATGGCGAAATTCGATATTGGCGATGCCGTAAGCTGGAACTCGGAGGCCGGACGGGTCTCAGGAACAATCATCAGGATTCACAAGCACGATTTCGAATACAAGGGACACAGGCGCCGCGCTTCACCGGATGAGCCCCAGTACGAAATCAAGAGCGACAAGACGGATCACATTGCCGCGCACAAGGAATCGGCGTTGTCGAAGGACGACTGAGGCCGCGCCGGCCGTACTGCGGCAACGTCCCGGGCCGTTTCAGAGCATGGCGGGATGGCCCGGGACGAGGATTTCGCGCACCACGAAAGTCTGGCACAGTCACCCTGTTGTATTAGCGCGCGGCTGCTTCGGATGCTTCAAGAACCCTGGCAGCCTTTTCCCTGCAAGCGATTGCTCTTCGTAAACGCGTCCCCGACGCCCTATTGGGTGCTCTTCACGAATATTGAGGCCGAGCGCAGCGATGACGGCTTCCGCTTCGGAGCGCGTGGTCGCTTCACGCAATCGTTGTTTCAGCGCCGCCTCCCGCCCCAGTCGGCCGAGCCGCAGCAGGGCAGCGCGAAGCCATTTCATATCACGCCTGCTCCCCATCAGGGCGACAAATGTGTCGACCGCGACACCATCCGGCGCATCGAACTCTACCGGACGGCCGAGCCGACGCACCACGATCATCGACCCCTCCGGATTTGAGAGCACAGTGTGCGGCAAGGCAATTCCCCCGCCAATGGCTGTGGTGCCCAGCCTTTCCCGGGCGTACAGAGCGCTGGCGATGTCGATTTTGCTCAAGTCGGGCTGAAACTCCGCGACCTGTGCTGCCAGAGCCCAAAGAGCAGCCTTGCGGGTGCTCGACGTACTGTCGAATGCGAGGTCGACTGCGAAAGAAACACGAACGGGTATCATCGCACGCCCTCCTTTCGTTTCATGTAAAAGAAGCCGGCTCTGCCAACGCAGACCGACATTTGATATGGTCGTGGGGCACCACTCCCCACGACCCCGCTGGCTAAAGTACCGTGACTATTTGCGCTTTGTGGTGGCCAGCTGATCGGCCACGGCATCAGGCTGGCTGACGGCCTTCTTTTTCTTGCCCTTGGGCTGCTTGCGCTTCTGGTCGCCTTTTCTCTTGGCCATGTCGTTTCTCCGGATCTCTTCAAATCGTAAAGTCTGTGAAAGATCTCCCTGGCACCGACAAAACCGGCACCAGGGTCACATTCCGAATTGGAGACGCATCCGCGTGGCTGGAAATGACATCAAGAAGGCCATGGTGTTCTGAACCCCGTTAACGCACTGCACATATGCAAACCGCCCTGCCCCCCGGGCCTCGCATGTGCTGCTACGATTTCAATCCGACCCGCGATGAGCGGCCCGTGCCGCCCTGTCGCATTTGCCCGCACCCGCGAAGGCGAGACTTGTAGTCGGCAAATTGCACGCCACCCGAAAACGTGTTGACGGGCGCGGAACACCAGGGGCATCGCACCGCAGCGCGCGGAAGGCTGGCAGCGCAGCTATCACAAAGCAACAACATGGAACGCATGGACATATCGAACTCCAGACACGCAATTTCGATTGCGCAAAAGAACAGACGATTTCTCTTTCAAGAAAAACGACCCGGAGCCGAACTAATAAGATTTACATCACTTATATAGATCCGCCCCGGGCGATGACATGCATCATCCGGCTCCCGCGGCGGAATATAAGGAACTTTCTTTTATCCATGGCCTCTATATAATTGAAACAAAAACAAAAACAACTCTATGGTCGCGTCTGTGCCGTTACGCCGCATCCCATCACACCCCCGGCGAAATGGAGAGGACGCACGACCATGAAAGGCGGGAATGCCGGGGCGCAAAAGCCGAAGCACGACGCACCGGGCGCCGTTCGTCAGCCGCCCGTTCCTAATCCAGAAGAAGTTTCGGCAACCACAACACCAATTGTGGAAATGCCAGAACGAAGGCCAGCCCGACAAGCTGCAGCAGAACGAACGGAATGATCCCCAGATAGATATCCTTGATGGCCACCTCCGGTGGCGCAACCGCCTTGAGATAGAACAGCGCAAAGCCAAAGGGTGGAGTCAGAAACGATGTCTGGAGGTTAATCGCCATCAGCGTGGCGAACCAGTAGGTAACCTCTGCCTGCGGGACGTGAGCGCCGAAATCCAGACCGTTGATGATGGGTGCGAAGACGGGAAGAACGATCAGCGTGATTTCGATCCAGTCAAAAAAGAAGCCAAGAACAAAAACCAGCCCCATCAGTGCAAACAGAATGCCCCATGGCCCAAGGCCCAAATTGTCGAAAAGGTGAATTACCACTTCCTCGCCGCCAATTTGACGAAAGACATAGGAAAACAGGGTCGCGCCGATGAAGATTGCAAAAATCATGGCGTTGGTGAGAGCAGAGCGCAGGACCACATCGTTCAGAATTCGCCAGAATCGTCCGAGAAGCGTCTCTGTCTCCCGAAGCGCTTCGTCCTCGAGAGCAGCCTGCCCTTCCATCCTGATTTCAGTAACATGGAAGTATGGCAGCAGGACGAGATTGACGAATGCGAGCAAAACCGCACCGAACGCACCGACACTCGCGGCTTCCGTGGGGGTGGCGAGGCCACCCAGTATGGACCCGAGCACCAGCAGAACAAGAATGATCGGCGGCACGAACGAGCGAAGCAGCATGGCGACCAGCGCACCGCGTGTCTTCGGCCCGACATCGGCGTCGAGGGGTGGAGCGAGATCCGGCTTCAGCCACGAAACAACCACAACATAAATCATGTATAAGATCGCGAGCATGAAACCGGGGATTACGGCGGCGACAAAGAGCGTGCCTACCGACCGGCTCAGAAGATCAGCCATGATGATCAGCATGATCGATGGCGGGATGAGAATTCCGAGCGTTCCCGAAGCAGCGATTGTTCCCGATGCCAGCGCGGACGAGTAGCCCTGACGCTTCATGACCGGCATGGCCAGGAGCGTCATCATCACCACGGACGCACCGATGATGCCGGTGGTCGCCGCGAGTATTGTGCCCATAAGAACGACAGACAGAGCCAGACCGCCGGGCACGCCCCGCATGAGCACTTGCAGACAGTTGAGAAGATCGCGCGCCACGCCCGAACGTTCCAGCATGGTGCCCATCAAAACGAACATGGGTATGGCGGTCAGGATCATGTTTTCGGCAATGGCGCCGTAGATCCGCGCGGGAATGGCATAGAACTGCGGCCAATCGAAAAGCCATGGATCGATGAAGATCGCAATGGTGGCAAATGCCAGCCCAACGCCGCCCAGCACGAACGCGACGGGGAAACCGGAGAACAGCAGCGCAGCAAGCGCCACGAACATCAACAATGGGAGAACATCAACCAGCGTCATCAGTGCCCTCCCCCCACGAGTTTGTCGACCTGTGTGGCCGGCAGAGTGCCTCTCAGTCCTTCAACGCATTTCAGCACTTGCGACAGGCCAGCCAGAAACAGAAGAATGAACATGACGACCAGCATGGATTTGAGAATCCATAGATTGCTCAGGCCGATGGTGGAGGCGGAAATTTCGCCATTCACGTAGGATTGGCGCGCATAGCCGAAACAATAGAATGCTCCGACAAGCGAGAAGGGCATCAGGAAGAGCAGGCACCCGGTCAACTCAAGCAGCAACCTTGTCCGCCTGGCAAGGCTGGATGTCACCAGATCGATGCGGACATGCACCTGACGCACATATCCGAACCCGATCACGAGCGAGAAGATCACCGTATGCGCCCAGTACTGGGATTCCTGCATCATCGTTGAATTGACGCCCGGCACTTTGCCGAAGCCGAAATACCGGGTCAGCACGTCGTAGACGACGATGAGCATGAGCCCGATCATGGTGA
The DNA here is from genome assembly GCF_040819555.1 of Nitratireductor sp. GISD-1A_MAKvit. Classification (GTDB taxonomy): domain Bacteria; phylum Pseudomonadota; class Alphaproteobacteria; order Rhizobiales; family Rhizobiaceae; genus Nitratireductor. Next base: position 1,149,356 of record NZ_CP161920.1, on the reverse strand, counting down.
ATGCGCCGATCCAGGCGATCAGATGCAACACGCGATCGATCGTCCGATAGGCGGCTGTCAGGCAGAAGGAAGCCATAAACGCTCGCAAATGACAGAATGATGGGGATGGATGAAAGCAGCGCTGCAGTGAACGCAGCGCCGCCTCCGTGAGCGCGCGGCAACCAGCGCTACTTCAGATATGCGTTGTCCTTCCAGGATGCATAGCCCGACCGAAACGCCTCAAGACTGACCCAGGCTTCCGCGAACATTTGACTTTCGCCTTTCAGCTCTTCCACGACGGCGGTCCATTTTTCCTCAAAGGCCTTGAGCTGCTCGTCGGAGTATTTGCGCACCTTGACGCCCCGCTCATCCTGCAGGCGCTTGAGAGCCTCGCCATTAACGGCCTCGCCCTTTGCCAGCATGTCTGTGAAATTCGCCCGGCAAACCGTCTGGATCAGCGTGCGCTGTGCGTCGGTCAGGCCCTTCCAGACATCGAGGTTGATGATCAGGTCATGCAACGTCGCCTGCTGGTGCCAGCCGGGGAAGTAATTGAACTTCGTCAACTGGTAGAAACCCGCGCCCTCATCGACCACCGGCATGGAGTATTCCGTTGCATCGATCGTTCCGCGTTCGAGCGCGGGGTAGATGTCTCCGCCGGGCAGAAGCTGCGTATCGACGCCAAGCTTCTGCATCACACGGGCGCCAAGACCGAAGAAGCGCATGCGAAGCCCCTCCAGATCTTCGAGCTCTGTGATTTCCTTGCGGAACCAGCCGGCCGTCTCGGGAGGAGATATGCCGCAGATCTCGGAATGCACATTGTATTTCGCGTAGAGTTTCTCGTTCAGGAAATCCTGCCCACCGCCGTAAAACATCCAGGCCGCATATTCACCTGAACCCGGACCGAAAGGCACGGCGGAAAACAGCGCGAAGGCGATGTCCTTGGAAGTCTGATAACCCGGCATCGACCATGCCGCGTCAACGACGCCATTGCCCACTGCATCAAGCACTTCAAATGCCGGAACCAGCGCGCCCGGCTCGTAGAAGCGGACCTCCATCGATCCCTGGGAAATGGCCGTAATGGTTTCCGCGATCTTCGGCCCCGCTTCTCCCAGGAGCGGCTGAGACGACGGGAACGAGGCCGCCATTTTCATTCGCACCTGTCCGGCATCCGCCTGAACCACACTCAATGCCAATACCGCTGACGCAGATGCCAGTAACGATTTCACCGTCATGTTTCACTCCCTTTTTGCAGAACACGAAGACCATCGCCATCTACCTCCCTGACGATGGTATTATTTTTTGACCAATCCTTCTCTATCGTCGCGCGAGCTGCATGTCAATAAATGGCATTATTATTATACCAACTGACGCCTGTTGGATATTTTCATTGCGGCAGGATGGGGATTACGGTCAGGATGAATGACTGATTTGGTCCAGCCCAGAAATGGTCAACGCATGCTTCGAACCGTGATTGATGCGGATTCCCTCCCCCCCTTGCACGCCCCCACCGTGGTGGACGTGACGGTTGAGTATTTTGAAAACCTGATCGTTTCGGGAGCGCTGCATCCCGGTGCCCTTCTGCCTTCCGAGCGCCGCCTGGCAGAAAGCCTCGATGTGTCACGGGTCAGTCTACGCTCGGCGATAGCCAAGCTCTCGGCCAAAGGTGTGCTCATCGCCGATGGGCGCACCACCGCGGTGACGAATGTCAGCGCGGCGCTCATCAGCGCCGAAGCCCGGCAGACCGGCTCGTTTTCTGCTGCCGATGCGTGGGAGTTCTGGTCATTTCTCTCGGTGGAGGCTGCAGCAATCGCTACAGAGCGACATACGCGAGTGGACAGTGTCAGCCTGGATCAGAGCCAGACGCACCTGCTGACTGGCAACTGGGATGAGGCAGAGGAGCAGACGGACCGGCTCCTGAACTACCTGGAGAAGGTTTGCGCCACTGCGTACAATTTCTTCTACACGCAGGTCTATATCGCTCTGAACACCGCCCTTCGCCCGATCGTTGCCAATCGTCTCGGTGAAATCGGAAAGGAGACTGAACTTCGGCAGTCCTTCGTTTCCTCCATCAACGACGCCCATCTGTGCTTTATCAACCGGGACCGGGAGGGGCTTCGTGACGCCTTCGCAGCGCTGTGCAGCTTTCTGGAACCAGGGAAAGGCGATGTCATTCGTTTTCCCACCTCCGAGCACACCACTTCGGCCAGTCGCGCCCAGGCGATGTCCCAGCTTGTGGAGCATTTTCGCAATAGCGCCATGTCACCCGGGCAGACGCTCCCCTCTGTCGAGACACTTGCGCAGGCAACAGGCATCGCGACCACGGCGCTGCGCGAGGCCATAGCGGCACTGGATGCCCTTGAGGTCGTGCGCATCGACAAGAAAGAGGTGGTTTCCCTCCTGCGAACCGACCTGCCCGACAGCTCGGCACCACTACTCTCGCTGATCCTGAAGCGCCCAGATGCCGTGCGCCAGGTTTACGAGTTTCGCGAGGTGCTCGAGGTGCACGCAAGCTACATGGCGGCCAGGAATTCCGGAGCCGACATAGCGCCCATGCGTGCGGAACTCAAACAGGCCCTTGAGATCTCCGAAGAGCAATACGCGCAAGCCGATGTAAAGCTGCACAATCGCATTGCGCACATGTGTGGCAACACTGTTGCAGCAATTGTTTCCGACGCGCTCATGCCGATCTTTCTGAAGGTCACGCAGGAGTGGTTTCGACTGCACAGCGAGAGCTATGGCGATCTCGACATCATTCACCGGCAGCATGAAGAGATCGTCAATGCGATAGAGGCGCGCGACTCCGCCTCAGCGGCGGATGCCATGGGAGTGCATCTGAACTATGTCGTGCAGGCGATGCGCGCGGCTGAGGAGCGCGACCGCCTGATGCGCATCTCTACTCTGCGAAGCCATTTTGGCTGAACGTCAGCCGGCCTGGACTGTCGCAATCCGCAGAAGATTGGTTCCGCCGCTCTCACCCCTCCTGGCCCCTGCCGTGATGACGATACGATCGTCCGGCCGAGCGAGGTCGGCAGCCAACACATGCTCTGTGGCAACGGCATCCACACTTGCCTCTCTCTCGACCTGCCCCTGCAGGGGCGATACCGCATGGAAGACACTCAGATAGCGGGCGGTTGATGCGCGGGGTGTCAAAGCGAGGATCGGTCGGCCCGGCCGGGAGCGCGACACCCTTGCCGCGGTCTCTCCCGTTTCCGTCAATGTCACAATGGTGGGACAGCCACGTCGACGTGCCACATCACAGGCCGCAGCGGCGATAATGTCGGAATCGCTGGCCGAAACATCAGTTTCCCTACTCTCCATCCTGCGGACAAAATGCTCATCCTGCTCGATGGAATGGGCGATGCGCGTCATCATGCACACAGCTTCCAGTGGGTATTTCCCCACCGCGGTTTCTGCCGAAAGCATGATCGCATCTGCGCCATCATAGATCGCATTTGCCACATCGGATGCTTCTGCCCGTGTCGGCACGGGTGCACTGATCATCGTTTCCAGCATCTGGGTCGCCACGACGACCGGACGGCCATGCCTGCGAGCCACTTCGATGATCCTCTTCTGTATCGCCGGAACCTTTTCGGGAGGCATCTCGACACCCAGATCACCGCGCGCGATCATGATGCCATCCGACAGTTCCACGATCTCCTCAATATGATCAACGGCGCTGGGTTTCTCGATCTTGGCCATCAGCCTTGCCCTGCCGGCAATCTGCTCCTTCACCTGACGCACATCATCGGGATGCTGCACGAAAGACAGTGCAATCCAGTCGACACCCAGAGAGAGGGCGAAGTCCAGATCCCGCAGGTCTTTCTTGGTAAGCGGGGAAACATTCAATCGGCGCGACGGCAGATTGACACCCTTGTGATCACTGAGAAGGCCGCCATTCAGCACCCGGCAATCCAGAACGCCTTCTCCCTTCTTCACCACCTGGAAGCGAATGCGACCGTCGTCGATGAGCAACTCATCACCACTCTCCACGACCGCGAAAATCTCCGGATGCGGCAGTTGAACCTGCTCGGTATTTCCCACCACGGGTTCCTTCACCAGCCGAAAGTACTGCCCCTCGACAAGCGTCGCGCAACCATCGTGAAATCGCCCCACCCTGAGCTTCGGCCCCTGGAGATCGGCAAGGATGCCGATGACGGTGTTGAGCTCTGCCTCCACCGCCCGCACGCGTTCGTGTCGCTCCTGATGGGTTTCGTAACTGCCATGGCTGAAGTTGAGGCGGTAGAGATCTGCGCCTGCGCGGTGCAGGGCGAGGATCATTGCATGACTGTCGGTAGAAGGACCAAGCGTGGCAAGGATCTTGGTGAATTTGGAACTGATGCGGCACGGCGTCCTGGCCCTGGAAGAATGTTCGGCATTCATGTCAGATCATCACTTTCTGCTTGGTTTCGCTTCGCTTTACCGCAATCGCCAGATCCATCACGTTGGTGCCGGTAGGACCTGATGTGAACAGTGCCCCAACGTTTTCTAGGAACGGGCCGGCATCGGCTCGGGCGAGCGCTGCACGAGCACTCTCAAGCTGATCGGGTCCGAGTACTGGAACGAGCCCGCCTGCTGCTTCTGTCGGACCATCCGTTCCGTCCGTTCCCGCCACCATTGCATGAATGGAGGTTTCACCTGCCAGCGCGATCCCAAGCGCCAGGGCCAGGCTCTGGTTGCGACCACCCCGGCCGGGATCCGAAGGCAGCTCCACGGTCGGTTCACCACCCCATATGTAAACACCATCGGGACCGGACTTCAGCCGATGCGCCAGCCGTTCAGCCACCTCGAAAACATCGCCGTAAAGCGTCTCGCTGTTTTCCACGACGGAAAGCTCCCGCTTCAATGCCATGGCGGCCACTGCATCTCGCGCCTGCGCATTGTTGCCGACAACCAATGCTTCCCTCACAAGCCCGCCGCTATTTGCCGGAAGTCGTTCAAGACTGCCGATGCCCGAACCTATAAGAGCCTCGTCACCACATTTCACATCACTGATCTTCCTGACATGAACATTGATGCGCGACGCCGCGGCGAGCAGCTTTCCGCCTTTGATGCGGGAAAACAGTGCGCGGTCCCGATTGATCTGTCGAATCTCGGTTCCGGCCGAAAGTGCGTAGCGACTGAAAGCGGCAAGCTGATCGGCCGTGTATCCCTCACACAGCTCCTCCGCCAGCGCCGACGCGCCGCCCGAGATCAGCAAGAGAAGATGTTCTCCATCGGGCACCGTCTCAACGAATTGGCGCAATGCTTTGCCGGCCTCCAGGCTTCGGGCGTCGGGGACAGGATGCGCACTTTCGTGAATTTCGGTCCCCTCGCCACGCAGCAGGTCTCCGGGAACATGGCCTTCTTTGGTGATCAGGAGTTCACGAGCAGCGAAAGGAGAGAAATCGCGCACGCCCTCAAGCATGGAGGCCGCTGCCTTGCCGACAGCCGCAACGTGAAATCCCGTTTCAGGAAGTTTTTCGCGCTTCAGAGACTGCCGGACCAGTGCCCGACCATTCACGGCTGCGACCCCGGCCCACCAGAGTTCAAGCACCTCCTGGTTCGGGCGGATTTCGATCGGTTCGTCAAGCATATGGTTGGTCATGCCATTTTGGTATATTTATTATACCTATCTGTCAACGTGCATCGAATTGAATCAGCATACCTCGCGGCAGGGCGAGAGCGCGTTGACCGAAAACGTTTTTAACGAGAGGAAAAAAGCTGCGAAGCGCTTGCCGGAAGCGCCTCGCGGTTCGAGCATATTGCGTCAGGATGGCAGGCAGTAAAGCTCGATATGGGACAGATGTGTTGCATCAAGATGCACCCTGTTACGGGCGATGTTTGTGATCCGGGAGGTTCCTTCCGGCTCGCCCGTATTGGGGTTCACGTCGTATTTCGGGAAATTCGACGATGATATGTCGACGCGAATGCGATGACCTTTGCAGAAACGGTTTGCCGTGGCGAAGGGTGTGATCTCGATTTCCATCACGCCTTCGTCCGGCCCCACCAGTGCGGGTTTCTCGAATGAATGGCGATAGCGCAAGCGAAAGATGCCGTCGGTGATATTCAACGCATAGCCGCGCGGATAGTCTTCCGATGGCGGATAGACATCGACCAGCTTGGCGGTGAAATCCGTATCCGGCGCATCGGTCGAAACATGGAGACGAACCGTGATCGGACCAGCGACAATCACATCCGCTTCCAGTGGCTCTGTCTGGAATGAAAGGACATCCTTGCGAGCGCTGAGCGGCATGCCCGGATTGGTGCAACCGTAAAAATCCTCGCGCTCCACCTGATCAAAGCCGCCGCCCGAAAAGATCGGCTCTCCGGATGTGAGTGAACCGCCAATGGTCGGCACCGGATCGCGCGGGTCGAAATCATAGGCGATGTGCCGCTCCGCCTCGGTAGGCTCCATCTGTGAAAGCTGCATGTCTCCATGCATGAAATACCGGACAGGCTTTCCCTCGGGCGGTGGCCAATCGGTGCTCTTGCGCCATTCGCCGCCATGCAGCATGTGGCCCTCAGGCGTCTTTGCGCCGCCTCCCCCGCCCATGAGGAAATAATGAACAGCTGTGTCCAGAAGCGGCTCGGGCTCCTGGCTCGCCTTCAGCCAGCGTTTGAACCAGCGCATCCGGAAGGACAGCCAGTCTTCATCCACCTGACCGTCAAAGGGTGCCGCCGGTCCGAAATCCACATCGCCGAACACACGCTGCGAGCGGTTGCCGTGCGTCCAGCACCCCATAATGAGAATGAGCGGACGGTCGGGCTTTTTCAGGCCCTGATAGTTTTCCAGCGTGGTGTGGACATAGGCGTCATACCAGCTCGACATCAGTATGGTCGGCACGGTATCCATCTGCTCGTAATAGCCGGCTGCCCAGATGCCCACCTTCTTCCAAAAATCATCAAAAGTGCCGTTCTGCCACTGGTCGAGCAGATAGGTTTCATAATCGGGATCCCATTTGACCGGGCTGCGCCCCTTCGTCCATGGCATCTTGCCGAACCAGCCATGCAGGTCTTCGGCCTCAATGGCTGCACGGATGAGCGGATTGTTCTGCGCCAGCGGCGCTTCCTTGGCCCGGTTATAGGCCCAGGTGGCCTGTTTCAGCTCGAAGGCACCGCCCTGGCGTATGCCGCAGGTGAAGGCATTGGAGAAGCCGCCAGAATCCACCGCCATGCAGGCAAGACCCGGCGGGTTGAGACAGGCCATGGCCATCTGCGTATGGGCATCATAGGAAAGCCCCATCGTTCCGATGCGGCCATTGTTCCATGGCTGGGCTTCGATCCAGACCATGGAATCGTATCCGTCCTCACCCTCGTTCAGATATTTCGTGAACGTGCCTTCGGAGCGATAGCGGCCCCGGCAGTCCTGCCAGATGACAACATATCCCTCCCTTACAAGGCGGATCGCCAGCGCCTCGCGGGAGGCCGGAACAGGGTCGCGCAGCGACAGCTCCGTGCGCGGCGTTCCCGCCTTGTCATAGGGCGTACGTTCAAAGATGACCGGCAGGGGATCATGCGCAGCTTCGCCATCCCCTGCCGGGCGATAAATATCGGTAGCCAACCTGACACCATCGCGCATCGGGATCATGACATCCCGGTGAACAACGACATCGGCAGTAAGTGCGATCGGGGGCGTCAGGTCGGCCGTCACGTCAGTCCACCCGCTTCACGTCTTGGGCAAGCGTGTATTCGGACAGGCCACCATCAATAGTGATGCCTTCACGCGCTCCCCAGAAAACTTTCTGCCAGTAAAGCGGAACGATCGGCGTTTCGGCGAAGGCGATGCGCGTGGCTTCCGCCAGAAGCTCGTTGCGCTTTTGCGGATCGAACTCCTGCAGCGCAACCGCGAGAGCCTCGTCAAAGGCCTTGCTGGAGAACCGCACACGATTGAACGCGCCGGTGCCTGCTTCCTTGTCATAGGTCTGGATCAGGCTCGATAGATTTGGGGCGGATGTCGGCGTGGAAGAACCAAGAGAGAAGACGAAAGCGCCGTAATCACCCGCGCTCGCAGCCTTAGAGTAGACATTGTAGGGCAGCGCCTCGACACCCTCGACCTTCAACCCGCCACGGGTCAGCATCTGGCCAAGCGCCTGCACCAGATCGCCATCGCCGGGGAAGCGGTTGTTGGACGAATAGAGCTTGAGTGCAAAACCATCCGGATAGCCCGCCTCTGCAAGCAGTTCCTTCGCTCTGGCGACATCAGCCTCATCGGGCTTCAGGTCTTCCGCATGACCGCCCAGAACCGCGGGAACAAGCTGGCCAGCCGGCACACCCGCGCCGCCCAGAATGCGATCAACGACCAGCTGGCGGTCGATCATCAGCGAAATCGCCTTGCGCACGCGCGCATCACGGAAGGGGTTTTCAGCCAGCGGCTTGCCGTCGAGGCCAAACACGCCGGGCGCCTGATCGAAACGCTGCGAGAGCCCCAGATAGATGACACGGCCGGAAGCCGCTGAAACCACATTGATGCCATCCTGCGATTCAAGACGCGCCACATCAGCCGGCGGAACGGCATCGATCAGATCGACCGAACCGGACAGGAGCGCTGCAACACGTGCAGCATCATTGGAGATGAAACGCACCTCCACGTCTTTAAAATCGGGCTGCTCGCCCCAATAACCATCAAAGGCCTCAATCGTGAGGCTTTCACCCGGCTTGAAGGAAACGAACTTGTAGGGACCGGTTCCAACCGTGGCCGATCCCGCATTGAAGTCTTCGGACGTTTTCCCTTCAGAAGCCGCCTTGGAGATGATGAAGACGCGGCCGATATCCTCGATCAGCGCCGGTGCCGGTTCTCTGGTTTTGATACGGACGGTGAGATCATCAACCTTTTCCATTGTGTCGATGGACGACACCATGTCGGAGAATGGGGCCGGGCTGTTGGGCACTTCGTCGGTGCGCTCCAGCGAGTAGATCACATCGTCGGCCGTCAGGGTTGAACCGTCATGGAACTTCACACCCTCACGCAGCCTGATCTCCCAGGTATTATCATCGAGCGACGTCCATTCCGTCGCGAGACCGGGGCTGATCTGCAGATTGGCGTCCTGCTCGATCAGACGACCGAACATGAGCTGGGCCGTACCCTGATTGTTGCCTGTGCGTGAGAATTGCGGGTCGATGGATGATGGCTCTGCCGCGCGTCCGATCGTCAGATCGGCTGCAAGCGCGGGCAATGCGACTGTCGCCATAAGGACAGCAAGCGCGCCCCTTCTGATGGCACCTGGATTAAAGCGTTTCATGGTTTCCCTCCCTTTTGAGTGGCTATTGCGCCGGTGGCAAATCGTTGAGATGGCATGCACTTTCATGCCCTGCCTGCACCTGTTTCAGTACCGGTCTCTCGATGCGGCAGCGATCAAAGGCGTGCGGGCATCGTGGATGAAAGTGGCACCCCTTCGGCGGGTTGACAGGTGACGGGATCTCGCCGCGAATGCTCGCAAAGCTCCGGTGCCGCCGATCGATGCGCGGTATCTCGTCCAGAAGCGCGCGTGTATAGGGGTGGTGGGGCGCGTCGAATATGCGGTCGACGGGAGCCGTTTCCACGACCCGCCCCAGATACATGATCACCACCCGGTCACTGATATGCTGAACGACGGAAAGATCGTGGCTGATGAAAAGCAGCGTGAGGCCAAGGCGCTCACGCAGTTCCATGAAAAGATTGATGATCTGCGCCTGGATGGACACATCCAGTGCCGCGATGCTCTCGTCGCAAACGAGGAAATCGGGATTAACCGCCAATGCCCGGGCAATGCCGATCCGCTGGCGCTGACCACCTGAAAACTGGTGTGGGAAACGCTGCGCCATTTCCGGCTGAAGCCCCACGGTCTCCAGCAACTCGGCCACGAGCTTGTCCTGCCCTGCCTTGTCCACCAGCCCGTGAAAACGTGGGGCCTCTCCGATAATGTCTCCAACGCGCCGGCGCGGGTTGAGCGAGGACATGGGGTCCTGAAAGATGATCTGCGTGCGCAGGCGCATGGCCCGTTGATCCCGCCCCTTGAGGTCGGCCAGATCAGCGCCGTCACGCAGTACCGTGCCTTCCGTGGGTGCAAGCATTCCGGCCATGATGCGTCCAAGCGTCGATTTTCCGCAGCCGCTTTCTCCGACAAGGCCGACCACCTCGCCCTTGCGGATTTCGAGGCTGACATCATCCAGTGCATGAACCACTGACGGCTTCGCCATGGCTCCCAGCGCAATGGCTGCCCGTTCGGCAAAATCCGTCTTTTTCTGAAAGCGCTTGCTGATGTTGACCGCCTGCGCCAGCGGCGCCTGTGACGTCGTCATGTCTGAGCTCCAAGCGGATGGAAACAGCGCCATTCATGGCCTTGCATGCGATCAATTCCCGGAACCTGCACACACGCCTCGCTTGCACGCGAGCAACGAGGGCGGAAAGAACATCCCTCCGGCCGGTTGAGAGGGGAAGGCGCAGAGCCGGGGATCTGATGCAGCGGCACACCGCGCCGGTTGGCCATCGGCGTCGAGGCGATAAGCCCCTGCGTGTAGGGGTGGCGCGAGCGATCCAGAACCTCGTCCACAGTGCCCTGCTCCACGATCCGGCCCGCATACATGACGGCCACCTTGTGGGCGAGGCCCGCCACAACGCCAAGATCATGGCTGATCCAGATGAGCCCCATGCCCAGTTCACTGCACAATTGCTGCACCTGAGCGAGTATCTGGCTCTGGATCGTAACATCGAGTGCCGTGGTCGGCTCATCGGCAATGATCAGGTCCGGTCCATGAAGAAGCGCTATGGCGATGGCCACACGCTGGCGCATGCCGCCGGAAAATTCATGCGGATAGGCATCGAGCCTTTCCTCCGGTGAGGGGATGCCCACCTTGCCCAACGCATCGCGCGACCGCTGGCGCGCCTCGCTGCGGCTTACCTTGTCATGGGCCCGCACTGTTTCCATCATCTGCGTGCCGATGCTGAGCACCGGATTCAGCGTCATCATCGGGTCCTGGAAGATCATGGCGATGCGGTTGCCGCGGATCTGTTGCTGCCTTTTCTTGTCGAGCGCCAAAAGGTCCTCGCCATTGAAGCGCACCGAACCGCCCACCACCCGACCGGGCGCATCCAGAAGCCCAAGCAGCGAGAAGCCGGTAATGGATTTTCCGGAGCCGCTTTCGCCAACAAGCCCCAGAACCTCGCCCCGCGCTACGGTGAAGGAAACGCCGTCCACCGCCTTCACCACGCCGGAGGGCGTTTCGAAATGCGTTTGCAGATTGTCCACTTCAAGCAGGGGAGCGGTCATTGTACCAGCCTCGGATTGAGCGTTTCGCGCAGCCGGTCGCCGACGAGATTGATGCTGAAGACTAGGATCAGAAGCAGCAGCCCCGGAAAAACGCTCATCCAGTAGATGCCGGCCAGAAGCACCTGATAGCCATTGGCGATCAGTAGGCCGAGTGAGGGCTCTGTGATCGGCAGGCCGATGCCCAGAAAGCTGAGCGTGGCTTCTGCGGCGATGGCGCTTGCCACTTGAATGGTGGCGATGACGATTAGCGGCGGAAGACAGTTTGGGAGGATCTGGAAGAACAGGATACGCGGTGCCGACAGGCCAAGGCAGCGCGCGGCCTCCACATAGTCGCGGCGGGACTCAACCAGCGCCGCTGCCCGCACCGCCCGTGCAAAATAGGCCCATTGCACGAAGACGAGCGCCAGAATGACCTTCCACGTGCCCTGTCCGAAAACGACGAGGATCATCAGCGCCACAAGTATGGTTGGAAAGCCCAGCATCAGATCGACGAAACGCATGATGAAACTGTCGAGCCGCCCGCCCGCATAGGCTGCGACCAGCCCCAGCGAGGTGCCGACTGCCAGCGCGAAGATACCTGACACAAGGCCGACGCCCAGGCTGGTGCGCAGCCCGTACATCATGGCAGACAGCATGTCCCTGCCCTGCGTATCGGTGCCGAGCCAATAGGTGATGCCGGTCGAGCCCTCGCTCAGGGGCGGAAGCTTGCTGTCGAAAAAATCGATCTGCGCAAGGTCATAGGGGTTTTGCGGGGCCAGCACGGGCGCGAGTACCGCAGCGCCGATCAGAAGAACGCATATCGCCAGCGCGAGCGTTGCTTTACGGCTGCCCAGAAGGCCGCGCAGCGCTCGGGCCGAAAGGCTCTGTCCGCGCAGATAGGTCGAAAAAGCGGTCATTGCGCACTCACCCTTATGCGAGGGTCGAGCAGGGAATAGAGCGCATCGACGCAGAAATTGATGACGATGAACATGGTCACCACGATCAGGATGTAGGAGACGATGATGGGGCGATCGAGCGCGTTGATGGAATCGATGATCAGCTTGCCGATGCCGGGCCATGCGAAGATTGTTTCGGTCACCACCGCAAAGGCGACAAGTGAACCGAATTCGATGCCAATCACCGTGATGATGGGAATGAGAATGTTCTTCATCACATGGACGAAGAGAATACGCGGCGAGGATATGCCGCGCGCTCGCGCAAACTTCACGAAGTCGAGCGGCATGGTTTCCTGAACGCCGGTGCGTGTCAGGCGGATCACCAGCGCGGTCTGCGCCAGCGCCAGGTTGATTGCCGGTAGAAGGAGATGCTTGAGCCCATCCCAGGTAGCGAAGCTGGTTTCGATACCGAACAGGCTCCCCGTCGCGCCCCGCCCGGTGGAGGGCAGCCAGCCGAGCGTGACCGAGAAAATCATGATCAGCATCATTCCCTGCCAGAAATTCGGCAGGGAGAAACCGAGGATCGATCCCGTCATGATGGTTTCGTCGGTCGCCGACCCCGCCTTCACCCCGGCCCACAGGCCAAGCGGTATGCCGATCACCAGCGAGATGATGAGCGCGGTGAAGGTGAGTTCGAGCGTGGCGGGCAAGCGCTCCAGTATGACCTCGGTGGCCGGACGATTATAAACGAAGGAGCGTCCGAAATCGCCCTGCACCGCGTCCGTGACAAAGCGGACATATTGGGTCGGCAGCGGGTCGTTTAGTCCAAGAGACTCGGCCACCTGTTCGCGCTCGGCGATCGACGCATCCGCCGGAAGCAGGATCTCAAGCGGATCGCCAATCGCGAACACCCCGGTGAAGACGATCACCGAAGTGGCCACCAGAACGATGATCGCCTGCATCAGTCTGCGTATCAGAAAGGCTGTCACTCATTCCCCCTGCCCCGGAGCGTGACCGGTCGGCCCGCTCTCTTGAGCTGAGGTTTGCACCGGCAGGAAAAGCAATGCAATAATATGATAAAAATATCTCGATCTATGATTTTATTGCATAGGATAATATATGCGACTCGCCCTTCTGCAGACATTCCAGGCGATCATCGAAACCGGCACCACGCAAGGCGCCGCCAACAAGCTCGGTCTCTCCCAGTCGGCGGTGAGCCGACGCCTGACGCAACTGGAAGAAACCCTCAAGATTAAGCTGTTCCTGCGCGACAAGACACGTTTGATCCCGACCCGCGACAGTAGGATTCTGCAGGGCCAGATGCAGCTCCTCCTCCAGCGCAGCGAGAAACTTCTGACCCTTGCAGAGGAGCTGAGACAGGGAAATTCACCGGCCATCCGCCTGCGTCTCGCCTTTCCCGCCAGCCTCACTCTCTCCATTGTACCGGCGATCATCCGGGAATTTCTCGTCCAGTCGCCAATGGTTCAGGTGGAACTGCACAGCGGCTCGTATGACACGATCGAGAGAATGCTGCTTGATGAGCGCGCGGAACTGGGTTTTCTGCGAATGCCGGTGCAAAAAGGCGGCTTGGTGGAAACCCCGCTGGTCCAGGTCAACACAGTCTGCGTCCTGCCGCAGGACCATCCACTCGCCGTGGAAAGTGAAATAGACGTGCGCGATCTGGCCGATGAACCCTTGATCCTGCTTGGCCGGTTGCGGGCCCCGCGACATGAGATCGACACGCTGTTTTCACAATACCGTATCCGCCCGAATGTGCGGCTGGAAGCGCATTCGGTCCTGTCTGCCTGTGGCATGGCCGCCGCCGGTCTTGGAGTGACGCTGGTCAACGAGATGATGGCGCGCGACTATGCTCACATGCCCGTGGTCATTCGCAGGCTGAAGCAAAACATCACTCACCGCTTCGCGATGGCGCGGCCGGAGGAGGTCCCGTTGACGGATGCCGCACAGATCTTTCTCAATACGACCGTTTCATTTCTCGAACGTCACTTTTCCACCTTGCAGACCGGCCAGCTTTTCGATCACAGGGCCGAGACCTGACATTTCAGCCATTTCGGGTTGAACCAACCGGCACTACCCGGTCCCCGAGCAGCCGGAAACCGGGGGCCGGCAGTGTAAATCCACCCTCCCGGAGAGCAGCGTCGATCTGCGCAAAAATTGCGTCCCGACAATCCACGTCGTCGGCGAAGCTCGGGACCCAGAATCGAACGTGATAGCGAATGCCCTCCAGATCGTACGAAGCGACCCGCACATCGGGTTTTGGCACGTTCACAATTATCGGGGAACGCGCCGCGGCTTCCGTCAGAAGTTCGCGTGCATCGTTCACCGGGAGATCGTGACCAAGCACCACCTCAACCTGCGCCCGGTATTTGCGGTTCGGCGCGCTGTAATTGGTAAGCTTCTGCTGCGCAATCTGGCTGTTGGGAAGGATCACATAAGTATCATCACGGGTGAACAGACGCGTTGTTCGCCAGCCAATCTCTATCACCCGCCCTCTCGTCTGATCGTTGATCGAGACCCAGTCCCCTATGCGGTAGGGCGCCTCGATCCCGACAGCAATACCGGCAAACACATCTGCGAGCGTTCCCCGCAACGCGAAACCGAGAACCGCGATGATCAGCCCTGACCCGGCAATCGCACCACTCCAGCTCTGCCCGATTACCAGCATGATGGTGGCGATTGTTGCAGCAATGAATAGAGCGGCCGAAACCAGTTCAAGCAGAAGTTTGGGCACCTGACGCCGCCTGCGCCCTGCACGCTCCAGTGCCAGTCCCACAAACCGACCGCCCAACCATGCCGCTGAAAAATAGGCGACGCCCCCCGTCAAAACGCGGATCGGTTTGTGCGAAACATCCAGCCCAAACCACTCAATGACCTGAGGATGCAGCATGTATGACGCGACAGACGCAAACGTGCAAAGCGTCGGCACCAGAACGCGCATGATTTTTTCGCGATTTCGGCTCATATCCGAACCTCGCCAAACCGAATGCCGTCCTGCGTCAAGCGCGCCGGCAAGCGGTCAAAGCAAAACGACAATGCCTGCGATGAAAGAAAACCAAGACGCCCAGAATGGCGAACCAGTTGTTTGTCGAACACGTCTCTCTCCAGCACCGGACGTCAATCCTGCAAACGATACCCGGAGCGGCAGGGAGCCGATGCACTATATCAGCGCGACACCGCCCCGGGCTCCGCATGGCTTCGCGAAGTGGTCCTGCGTGTTGGAAAGGAAAGCAATCTGGACATGAACATCATATAGGAATTCGAACCAGCGCTTCAATCGGTGCAGGCTGCGTGTCAAACCCGCAGCCAGCCGGATAAAGCAGGAACCTCAGGTACCGTATCGGTCAGGTCCCAGAGCCGAAACATCGACCCCCGGCTTCCTGCCTGAGACGATATCCGTCAGAACCCGGGCGGAACCGCAGGCCATGGTCCAGCCAAGCGAGCCATGACCGGTGTTCACGAAGAGCCCTGCAACACGCGTCGAACCGATGACTGGCGGGCCATCGGGCGTCATCGGGCGAAGCCCGCTCCAGAACTCGGCGTTCTCCAGGCTACCCGCTTCAGGAAACAGGTCGCTCACCGAATGTTCCAGTGGCGCCCGTCGGGATGCGGGCACGGAGCGGTCGAAGCCGGCAATCTCCGCCGTCCCTCCCACACGAATGCGATTTCCAAGGCGCGTGATCGCGATTTTGTAGGTTTCGTCCATGACAGTCGAGATCGGAGCACGCGCCTCGTTTCGGATCGGCAGCGTCAGCGAATATCCCTTGACCGGGTAGACCGGAATGCGCACACCCAGCGGGGCCAGCAGACGAGGCGAATAGCTTCCCGCCGCGACAATGACCGCATCCGCGGCAATCAAACCAGCAGTCGTGGCTGCTCCAGTGACCTTTCCACCCTCACAGATCAACCCGTCGACCTGCACCCCGTATCGAAACTCGACTGACGATGAAGCGAGCGTGGCCAGCCGTTCGGTAAATGTACGGCAATCGCCCGTTTCATCCCCTGGAAGCCGAAGCCCTCCGACAAACTTTTCCGCCACCTGCGAGAGGGGCCGGCTCGGCGGCAATACAGCCAGCACGGTCGAGAACCTCAAAGCCAACGCCAAACCGCTTCAGCACATCCACGTCACCATCAACGCCATCGAGTTGCCGATTCTCGCGAAACAGCTGCAGCGTACCATTCGATCGCTCATCATAGGCGATGCCCGTCTCGCCACGCAGCTCACGCAGGCAGTCACGGCTGTATTCAGCCAGGGGAACCATGCGTGCCTTGTTGATCGCGTAGCGTCTGGAGGTGCAATTCAGGAGCATTTTGAGAAGCCAGGACCACATCGCCGGATCCGGCTTCGGGCGGATCACCAGGGGTCCGTGCTTCATCAACAGCCATTTCATCGCTTTGAGAGGAACACCGGGGCCCGCCCAGGGCGACGAATATCCGGGAGAGACCTCTCCTGCATTGGCATAGCTCGTTTCAAGTGCCGGGCCGCCTTTTCGGTCAACCACGGTCACATCGTGGCCTTCACGCGACAGGTACCATGCTGAGGTTACACCAATGACCCCGCTACCGATGATCAGGATCTTCATTTGCGCCCCCATCGGATCGCAAACGCAACTGCCGCATGCGCGCGGCGCTTAAGATGTTTTGTCATGATGCATCTCCACCGGGCCGACGGTGGCGGACCCGGAAATCAGAACCGAATTTCAGGTTTTTTGGGATTTCCGGCCCCCGGTCGACGGCCTTTCGGCCGCGCCAGGGCTAGATGCATGCGATAAGGCTTCCCGCGTGGTTCATGAACCGGAGGCGGGCCCTCGTCCAGAAATGGCGTGACAAGTTTGGAAACGGCACAATCATCACCAGCGAAAATAACCTCGGAATACTAGCGTTGCTCGCAGCTGGACGCAACCGGACAAGTCACGTAACGCTCCCTTTCCAATGGAGTTCAAAGCCGCGCGAGGTGTTCAAACACACGGCCACCGCTTCTGCCCCCGGATCGATATTCCCCTTGAGCTGTTGCACATCGATGCAGGCGGATCTGCCCGCCAGAGCCCGAGACATGGAAGCCGCCTCCTCCGCGTCCGCAGGAAGCCCTTCCGGGATGCCGGTGAGAGCTATGTTGGAGGAGCAGACAGGGCCTGCCGAACGAATGCGTCACATGCCGCTGACCGTTGAGTGCGCGCACGACATCAACGCACACCGGTTCCTGGAGGGATGGTGTACCACATATTGAGGACCGGTCAGTCTGCTGCCATTCCCTCAAGGGAAGACTGCACCAGCTCGGCCGAATATTCATGTTTCAGCTTGCGTTGCCGCAGGTCTTCCCGGCTCAGCACTTCTACCATCTGCGCATTGCGCATGATGGCGAGCCGGTCGCACATATAGGAAATGACCGCCAGGTCATGGCTCACCAGCAGGAACGTCAGATTGAGCTCGCGCCGCAGCCGGTTGAGCAGGTTGAGGATCTCTGCCTGAATTGAAACGTCGAGCGCCGAAGTCGGCTCGTCAAGCACGAGGAGACGTGGTTCCAGTGCCAGTGCACGGGCTATGGCCACTCTTTGTCTCTGCCCTCCAGAGAGTTCGTGTGGAAAACGGAACCGGAAGGATGGACCCAGCCCGATCATCTCCAGAAGTGCATCCGTGCGTGCCTCAATGTCGGACATCCCATGGAGCTTCATGGGTTCAGCGATGATCTGTCCAATGGCGAACCGGGGATGCAGCGAAGCGTAAGGATCCTGAAACACCATCTGTGCCAGCCTCGCAAACGCCTTGCGCCCCGTCTGACGAACCGGTTTCCCGTCGACGGTGATCACGCCACTCCAGTCGCTGTTCAACCCCATGATGGTTCTCAGAACGGTGGATTTTCCCGAGCCCGATTCCCCTACCAGACCGAACGCCTCTCCCTCGGCAACAGAAAAGCTGACATCGCGAACCGCCGTGACCGGTCCGAAACGAACCGTGAGATTTTCAACGCGGATCATGACTGCGCCTCCGAAGCAATCCAGCTTTCTTCACGCTGCAGTACCGGCAGCGGGTCGAGTGGTCCGTCGATGGACGGCAGGCAGGCAATCAGGCCGCGTGTATAAGGATGCTGTGCCCTGTGCAGATCGCCGGATGGGAGAGATTCCACGATGCGGCCGCGATACATGACGAGCACCCGGTCGCAGAAACTGCTGATCAGCTTCAGGTCATGGCTGATCAGGATGAGGCCCGCATTGCGGCGCGTCACCATCTCTTCCATGATTGAAAGAACCTGGTTTCGGACCGTCACGTCGAGTGCGGAAGTGGGTTCATCAGCCACCAGAATGTCCGGTTCCCGCGCCATCATCATGGCGATCATGACACGCTGCCCCATGCCACCGGAGACCTGGTGCGGATAAAGATCGAAGACCTGCTGAGGGTTGCGGATATGCACCGCTTCCAGCATGTCGACGGCCTTGTTCCGTGCGGCCAGTCTTCCAAGCGAAGGATCGCCGATGCGAATTGCCTCGACAATCTGCCGGCCGACCCGCAGCACCGGGTTGAGCGAAAATTTCGGGTCCTGAAGGATCATCCCCATCCTGCCGCCCCGCAGCCTCCTCTTCTCCGATGGCGAGGCGGTGAGCAGGTCTGTGTCGCGGAACTGCAGGCGATCGGCCGACACACGGGCATAGTCCGGAAGGACCCCCATGAGCGCGCGTGTTGAAAGGCTTTTTCCCGAGCCTGACTCACCGACAATGCCGAGTTTCTCCCGGCCTGCCGAAAACGTGACCCCCGCCACGGCTTCATGCTCCGTCCCGTCTTCACGCGGAAAGGATATTCGCAGGTTTTCCACCTGTACGAGCGGTGTCTCACTCATGCGCGTTGCCTCAGATGCGGGTCCAGCAGGTCGCGCATGGCATCTCCAAGGAGGTTGAAGCCAAGGCAGACGAGAAAAATGGCTATGCCGGGCATGGTCGCCACCCACCATTGATCGAAAATGAATTTTCTGCCGGTGGAGATCATGGCGCCCCATTCGGGCAGTGGAGGCTGCGCGCCAAGGCCGATGAAGCCGAGGCCGGCGGCAATCAGGATGATACCGGCCATATCCAGCGTCATGCGCACAATCACCGAGGACAGGCACATGGGAATGACGTGATAGGCGATGATATAGGGTTCGGAGGCGCCTGCCAGCCGCACCGCATTCACGTAGTCGGCATTGCGCAGGCTCAATGCTTCGGCGCGCGCCATTCGGGCATAGGGCGGCCAAGCCGTGAGCGTGATGGCCAGAATCGCATTGAAGATACCCGGCCCCAGCGCGGCAACGAAAGCGAGCGCGAGCAGCAGTTTCGGCACAGCCAGAAACACATCCGTCACCCGCATGAAAACCTTGTCCAGAAGCCCTCCACAGGTGCCGGATGCCGCGCCGATGATCAGGCCGATGGGCGCTGCAATCGCGACCACCTGCATCACGATGATAAGAGTGAGGCGGGAGCCGTAGAGAATGCGACTGTAGATGTCGCGACCAAGTTCATCTGCACCCAGCCAGAATTCTCCCCCCGGTGCGGACAGGCGATCCGGCAGTGAAGGCATATAGGGATCATGGGTTGCGAGCAGCGGGGCGAAGGCAGCGCACAAAAGCAAAAGCAGAATAATCGAAAGCCCCACCATGCCGGGGCCATTGCGGCGGAAGCGCCGCGCAAAACGCTTGAACTCTTCCAACCGCGCGGCCCGCAGCGCACGCCGGCTTTCAATCCTGTAGTCCAGAGAGGTCGTCATGCCAGCACCTCGCGAGCGCGCGGATCGAGTGCGGCATAGAGAAGATCGGAAACGGCATTCAGAAGAACGAAAACCACACCCACGAGAAATGTCCCGCCCAGCACCGCATTCATGTCGCCACGAAAGAGCGATGATGCAAGGTAGTTTCCGATGCCGGGCCAGGAGAAGATGGTTTCCACGAGCACAGAGCCTTCCAGCAGGGAGCCGTAGGAAAGCGCAATGATGGTGACGAGCGGGATGGCGGCATTGCGCAAGGCGTGACCGACCACCACCTGAAATTCGCTTGCCCCTTTCAGCCGCGCTGTCAGAACATATTCGCGGTTGAGCTGATCGAGCATGGTCGAGCGCGTCATCCGCGAAATGTAGGCAAGGCTGTAATAGGCAAGCAGCAGGGCCGGCAAGATGATGTGGCTGAACGCATTGCCGAAGATTTCCCATTCCCCGGCCAGAACGCTATCAATCAGGACCGAGCCGGTGACCGGAGAAACGATGCCCTGATGGAAAACGTCCAGCTGCCCGGGCCCCGATACCCAGTCGAGCTTGTAATAAAGGACAAAAAGTCCGACCAGCCCCAGCCAGAAGACGGGAACGGAATAGCCGACAAGTGCTATCGCCCGGATGAGATGGTCCGGCCACTTGTCGTGCCAGTACGCCGCGGCAACACCCGCTGGCACACCGAGCAGCGCCCCGATCACAAGTCCGATTGTGGAGAGCTCCAGCGTGGCGGGGAAAAAATCGAGCAGATCGTCCAGCACTGGCCTGTTGGTGACGAAGGACTGGCCAAAATCACCGCGAACGAGCCCTTCGAGATAGGTGAAAAACTGCACCACGATGGGCTTGTCGCGCCCAAGCTCCAGATAGACTTTCTCATAAACGTCCGGCGTCGCCTTTTCGCCGACGATCGCAAGTACCGGATCAATCGGCACGACACGGCCAATGACGAATGTCAGGGCCACAAGGCCGATCAGCGTGATTGCAATGGTGATCAACCATGAAGCTGCGCGCCGCAAGGTCGTGAAAACTGCGTAATTCAAGGAACGTCCACCCGCTCGCCTGCACCGGAGGGGTGCAGCGGCGAACCGTGTCCGCCACCGCGCCTTTCCTGTGTCGGCCTATTTCGAAACAGCCCAGTAGCGATCATCGGAGAAGGTGACACCAAGCACCAGCCCCTTGACCTTCGAGCTCACCGCCACACGACGCACCTCCTGAAACATGTAGAGGAAGGGCGAGGTATCCGTGTGAGACTTCTGGATCTCCTGATAGAGCTTTCTGCGCTTTTCCGTGTCCTGTTCGCGGACCGCCGCCATGGCCATGGAGGACAGATCTCCGGCATCCCAGCCAAAGCGATCGGCAAGGCTATCAGAGCCGTCTGGAGCATCCTCCCTGTTCACGACAAAGGCCTTGGCGTTGGAATGGGGATCGGGATAATCCGGCCCCCACAGACCGACCCAGATATCGAGATTGTGGTTGCGGTAACGGTCGAGCCACTGCTGACCGTCAACGACCTGGAGGTCGAGTTCGATGCCTGCCTGGGCCATGGTGGCCTGGACGGCCTGCGCGAAATCCGTGTAGGGCGGATTGTTCCAGACCACGGTTTCCAGCTTGAAACCGGTTGAGACGCCGGCTTCTGCAAGAAGCGCTTTCGCCTTTTCGACATCCAGCTTGTACGGGTTGTAGTCGAGTGCGCCCAGGAAGCCTTCGGGAACCAGCGTCTGGTGCACCTTCATCGTGCCCTGGCCGATGGTCTCGGCAATGCCCTGATAGTCAATGAGATATTTCATCGCCTCGACCACCCCGGGCTTGGCGAGATGCTCGTTGCGAACGTTGAGACCCATATAATAGATAGTTCCCGACGGCCCGTTGAGTGTCTGGATATCCGGGTTCTCGACGATGGCGTCGAAATCATCTGGCCCGAGCTTGTTGGCGATATCAATATCGCCCTTCTCCAGCAGCAGACGCTGTGAGGCGCTTTCGGAATTGTGCTGGATGAAGATGCGCTTCACGCCCGGCGCCTCACCCCAGTAATTCTCGTTGCGCGTCAGGAGAATGGATTGCTTGGGCTCCCATCTTGTCAGCACGAAGGGGCCGGAACCGGCGGAATTCTGCGTCTTGAGCCAGCCATTGCCAAAATCGCCATTGACCTCATGCTCCTTGACGAGCCTGGAATCGACAATGCCGCCTACATAGGATGACAGGCAGTACAGCAGGAAGCTTTGCGCATACGCATCATCGATCTCGATGACGAGGGTCTTTTCATCGATGGCCCTGATCCGTTCCTTCACGTTCTCCGGCGTGAAACCGAACTGCGTGATGATGAAGGCAGAGCGCGATTTCATCAGCACCACCCGCTGAAGCGAATACTCCGCATCATGGGCTGTAACGGGATTGCCGGAGGCAAATTTGGCGTCCGGGTTCATCGTAAAGGTGAAGGTCTTGCCATCGTCCGAGACAGTCCAGCTCTCGGCCAAAACACCCTTGATATTGGACGGGTCGCTGACATCGAAAGAGACCAGCGGCTGATAGATCTGATTGCTCGTCAGAACGCCACCCACTTCGGAAACCTCGCCGGGATCCAGGCTGATCACGTCATCAATGGCATCGGCCACGACGAGCGTGTCATCAGGCGTACGCGCCATCGTAGGCGCCAGGCTGGCCGACAGCGCGAAAGCCGCGGCCGCCAGTGTGTTGATGATCTTCATGTTCCTCCCTTTCGATCTCCTGCCGATCCTCCCAGACCGGCGATGGATTCATTTGAAAACTGGCAGGGTACCAACCCATAATTCTACCGCGGTGGTCTCTCCCACCGTCGAGGTGCGGTGCGGCTGATCTGACTGGAAATGCATGGAATCACCCTTGTGCAGCACATGGGTTTCATCGCCTATCTCATAGAGAACGCTGCCCTCCAGGATGAATACGAACTCCTCCCCGTCATTGCGCATCACCTCGGAAACGTGCCCCGGCTCGCGATGCACAAGACAGGCGTTGAGCTGCGCGCCGGGGAAACCACGCCCCATCAGCTCATACTTCCGGTTGGAGTCACCCAGTGTGAAGAACTCCCGCTCATTGTTGCGGGTCACCACACTCGGATGCCGCCATGGAGCGATGAAGGACGCGACACTCATTCCAAGCGCTTCGGCAATCTTGTGCAGTGAAGACAGCGATGGTGTTGAAACGCCCCGCTCCACCTGGGACAGAAATCCGATGGAGACCCCCACCTCGTCCGCCACCTCCTTAAGGGTCTTGTCCAGTGCGCGGCGACGCCTGCGGATGTCACGCCCGAGATCCGCCTTGCTTATCGGCGCGGAACCGGACGGTTCTTCTTCACTCCCCAATGCAATTCCCTCCCGGCCGACACGTTCACAGGTCAGATATCGAACTTCAATAATTTATGTATTAGTTCAATTTTTGAAGCAACACAAGCTCGATCCGGTCGCTGCGCCTGATCCGACCCAAGGTCAGGACTCCCTCACCCACCGAAGTTCCCCTGGGAGAACGCTACTAAAACATTTTTTAGTGACGGATCAAAGCACCCCCCTTACATTCGCTTCCTGCTCCCGGAGCAAAGCATATTTCCGTGCTATGTCTCTGCGAGGTGACGCAATTTCAGGGACCGATAATGCCAAGCAAGAAAACACCCCTCTCAAACCAATCCTCGTCCGACCGATCGGTCTCCACACCTCCCGACACCTCTCCCACCATCGGTTCCACGATTCGCAAACGTCGCAAGGCATTGGGAAAGACACTGAGCGAGGTGGCGCAGTCCGCGGAACTGACGATAGGATTCATCTCTCAGGTGGAGCGCAACATCAGCTCGCCTTCGGTCAGCTCCCTCATGGCGATCGCTACCGCGCTCGATACAAGTGTTGAAGAACTGGTGCGGGTGAAGGAAGAGTTTCGCGAATACATTCCAGCGAACAGACGCCAGACCTATGCGATCGGCGCCGATAATCGTCTCTATGAGAGGTTGGGGCCGGGCTTTTCCGGCGCCCTTTTCTACCCGCTGATCGTTCACCGCCCACCCGGACATGAATCGGAACATATGTGCCATCCGGGCGAGGTTTTCTGCTATCTGATGGCGGGCGAGATGGAGTACCATCTCGATGGCGAGATCTTCCGGATGTCCGCCGGCGACACGATCCATCACAACACCGAAAAGCCGCATTTCTCCCGCGTTACGGGCGACATCGAAACCACCGAGCTTTGGGTCAGCACCACGCCCAGCCGAGCGCTATCAAGCAGCCTTGGTGCTTTTTCACGATAGGCTCAAACCGGCCGTTCGTGAAATTTGAGTGCCTGCTAAAAAAGATTTTAGTAATAGCAAAATATGTTGTATTGGTTCCCTCATTCGATGCCAAATCGATCTGGGAGGAACAGACATGCATCACACACTCAAAGCGGCAACGGCACTTGTCGTTGCCGGCCTGGCCACATCGGCACTTGCGCAGGAACGTGGCGGAACGCTGAACTTCGCCCGATATGACGGATCGAACCTGATCGACCCGATCTATGCCGACAGGAATCCCGATATCTGGATGGTGGGCAGTCTTTTCGACACGCTGTTGCGCCCAAGCGTCGATGGAACCGGGGTGGAGCCCGGCCTTGCGGAGAGCCACACGGTTTCCGACGACGGCAAGACCGTGACACTGACCCTGCGCGAGGGGCTCACCTTCTCGGACGGTACGCCTCTGACCGGCGATGATGTGGTCTTTTCGCTTGATCGCGCGCGCAACCCGGATTTGGGCCCTTGGGCCAATCTGCTTGGCACCATTGAAAGCGTTTCCGCCGATGGGCGCGAGGTGACGGTGACACTCACGACACCCGACCCGACGATCCTCTCAATGCTTGCGACCTTCACCACCGGCATTGTCTCGAAAGCGGCATTCGAGGCAGCCGAAGGTGAAACAGATCAGGAGAAATCCGCCGCGATTTTCGCGGCCGGAGGCCCTGGTGTCGGCTCCGGTCCCTTCTATCTGTGCGGCTTCCAGCAGGGCACATCGATGGATTTCTGCGCCAATGAACATTATTGGCGCATTGGTGCGGACGGCAAAGCTCTTCCCTATCTTGAGCGTGTCCACTTCGAGATCATTCCCGACGATGCCACCCGCATTCTAAAGCTGCAGGCGGGCGAGATCGACATTGCCGAATTCATTCCCTTTTCGCGGGTTGGCGAACTGGAAGCCGATCCGAAAATAGACATGAACCTCTTCCCATCAACACGCATCATCTATTCGCCGATCAACACCCGCGAGACCCGTGCCGATGGCAGCGCCAACCCGCTCGCCGACAAGCGCGTGCGGCAGGCCCTGAACTATGCCACCAACAAGGAAGCCTTGATCGGACTGGTGCTGCAGGGTGCCGGCAAGCCCATGACCTCGCCTCTGATGGCTGCGGCCACCCCGCTCGCCGTCGATATGGACCCGCTCTATGGCTATGACATGGAAAAGGCCAAGGCGCTGATCGAAGAGGCGGGTCTTGAAACCGGAACGGAGATTGCCTTTACCACACTGGCAGGTTCCGCCGATGACAGCACGATCTTCGCAGCCCTTCAGCAGATGTGGTCACCGCTGGGAATCAAGCTGGAAGTCGAGCAGGTGGACGGCCCGACCCGCGGCGCGAAAAACCGCTCAGGTGAATACGACATCCACACCTATGGCTGGGTCAATGATGTGAACGACCCCAGTCAGGTGGTCAGCTGGCTGGGCTATACGCCCACGGCCAATGCAGTGGGCACTGGCTGGAAGAACGACGCGTTCAACGCGCTGTTTGAGGCTTCCGCAACCGAGATCGATCCGGAAAAACGCGCCGAACAATATGCACGCATGCAGGAGATCTATGCTGAGGAAGCACCACTGCTCTTCATGTATGAGACGCCCTTTGCGGTGGCCGTCTCCGCCAAGGTCGATGGCTATATCCAGACACCACTTGGCAACAACGTCTTCGACGAAGTGTCCATAAGCCGCTGAGCCCTTTGAGCCGCCGCCGGTTTCTGCCGGCGGCGGCGCGATCCGTGAGGACCCGATGGCCCTTCTCCAATACATAGTGAACCGTCTCATCCTGATGATTCCGACCTTCCTTCTGGTCATGATCATCATCTTCCTTCTGGTGCGCCTTTTGCCCGGCGACCCGGCGATTGCCATTGCCGGCGACCGTGCCTCGGACGCCGACCTTGCCGCCATCCGCGAGCGTCTGGGGCTCAACGAGCCATTGCTCATGCAGTTCTGGCTGTTCCTGACCAACACGCTGAAAGGGGATCTGGGCACCTCCATCCTGATGCGCGCGCCAGTCATCGACGTCATCATGAACCGGCTGCCGACCACGGTTTTCCTCACCGTCTATGCGGTTTTCCTGTCGCTGATCATCGCCGGCCCGCTCGCCTTCGTGGCGGCGCTCAACCGTGGTCGCTGGCCCGACACGGCCATTCGCAGCGCCTTTCAGGTGGGCCTGTCGATGCCGGTCTTCTATATAGGCCTCATTCTTCTGACCTTCCTCGCGGCCCAGCTTCGCTGGTTTCCCGTTGGCGGCTATGGCGAGACCTTTTCCGCCCAGCTCTACCACCTCTTTCTTCCGGCCATTGCCGTCGCGCTCTACACATCGGCCATCATCATGCGCAATCTGCGCTCGGCCGTCATCGAAGTGCTGGATGCAGAATATGTGCAGTTCTCCCGCGCCAAGGGCCTGCCTGTGCGCCTCATCCTTGGCCGGCATGTGCTGCGCAATGCGCTGATCTCCACCATCACGCTGGTGGGGCTTTCCATCGGAAACATGATGAGCGGAACCCTCGTCACGGAAACGGTCTTTGCCGTTCCCGGCGTGGGCCGACTGATGCTGGAGGCCATTTTCGCCCGCGACTACCCCCCTGATCCAGGGCCTGACACTGACCTTCGCGGTGCTGGTCTCCCTGGTGTTTCTCCTCACTGACCTGTGCCAGAGCGCACTCGATCCGAGGATAAGACTGACATGACTGACACTGCCGTCTCTGCCCCGACGGGTCGTGAGACCCGGCTGCGCATCGCCTTGCGCAAACCCGGCTTCCTTCTGGGCATCGCCATCATCGGGTTCTCCATCATCCTTGCAGTGTTTCCGCAGGCCTTCGCGCCCTACGATCCCAATTTCATTGATTACAACGCGGTCAAACAGCCACCCAGCAGCGCCCATCCCTTCGGCACCGACATGCTGGGCCGCGACAGTCTGAGCCGCGTCATCTCTGCCTATTCGGTCAATATGCAGATGGCTTTTCTGGCCACGGTCTTCGCCATGCTGATCGGCGTCGTGGTTGGCGCATTGGTGGGCTATTATCGCGGCATCGCCGACATGATTTTCGGCCGGCTTGTGGATGCGATCATCACCTTCCCGTTTCTCGTTCTGGTGATCGCGGTGGTTGCCGTTCTGGGGCCGGGCCTCACCAACATGTACATCGCCATCACACTGGTTGGCTGGGTCTATTATGCGCGGCTGATGCGCGCGGAAGTCATCGCCCAGATGGGCAATGACTACGCGGCGGCGGGTATCGTCATGGGCTATTCGGACCGGCGTATCATATTCCGCCACCTGTTGCCCAATGCCATCACGCCGGTGGTCGTCTACTGGATGACGGATATGGCGCTCGCCATTCTGCTTGGCTCATCGCTCGGCTATCTGGGCCTTGGCGCGCAACCGCCGCAGGCCGAATGGGGTGTGCTGATCGCAGAAGGGCGAAATTTCATCACAACCGCCTGGTGGCTCAGCCTGATGCCGGGCATCGCCATCGTCCTCACGGGTCTGGGCTTCTCGCTCATCGGCGACGGGCTGGCCGACCTTCTGCGCCCGCGCGGTTGAGGGAATAGAGAGCACAATGAACACGCAGACCATTCTCGATGTGAAAGGCCTCAGCACCACCTTTGCCCGAGGCAGCTCCGCTTTGAAGGCAGTGCGGGATGTGAGCTTCTCGGTGCGAGAGGGCGAGGTTCTTGGCCTTGTGGGTGAAAGCGGCTCGGGCAAGAGCGTCACGCTGCGTTCCTTGCTTGGCCTGTCGCGCCGCTACGGCAAGGTCAGCGGCGAGGTTCGCTGGATGGGGCAGGACATATTGAGCCTGCCCGAGCGCAAAATGCGCCCGATCCGGGGTGGGGAGATCGCCATGATCTTTCAGGAGCCCATGACCTCGCTCAATCCCCTTTTGACCGTCGGTGTTCAGCTCACCGAAACGCTCAAGGCGCATACGGATCTCGGTCGGGCTGCGCGCCGTAACCGCGCCATCGAGATGCTCGACCATGTGGGCATACCCGATCCCGCCTCGCGTCTCGATGCCTATCCGCATCAGTTCTCAGGCGGCATGCGCCAGCGTGTGATGATCGCCATTGCGCTGGCGGCCGAGCCGAAACTGCTTCTGGCAGACGAGCCGACAACCGCCCTTGATGTCACCATTCAGGCACAAATCCTCGATCTTATCCTGTCCTTGGCCGATGAGATGAATATGGGAGTCATACTCGTCACCCATGATCTCGGTGTCGTCGCACAAACCTGCGAGAATGTGGCGGTGATGTATGCCGGGCGCATTGTCGAACAGGGACCGGTGCGTCAGGTTCTGCGCACGCCGCGACACCCTTATACGGAGGGGCTGATGCGCTCGGTGCCGCAGGATGTGCCACCCCGCACCCAGCTTTACTCGGTCCCCGGTACCCCGCCGGGTCTGGACGCCCTGCCAATGGGCTGCGCCTTCGCGCCGCGCTGCCAGAATGTGAAAGATATCTGCCGCAGCGAACGCCCGCCTCTGGATGCCGTTTCGGAGCACCGTCTGGCCGCGTGCTTCAATCCCGTTTGCCAAAGCATGGAGGCCTCCCGATGAGCGAAACCGTGATGCAGATCCGCGATCTGGGATTGGAGTTTTCCACTCCCCGCACGCTTGTCGATGTGATCCGCCGCCGTCCGGCGCGGGTGGTGCGCGCACTGAACGGGGTAAGCCTCGCCCTTGAGAAGGGTGAAACGCTCGGCGTCGTCGGAGAGTCGGGATGCGGGAAATCGACACTGGCCCGCTGCATTGTGCGGCTCTACAAGCCGCAACATGGCGGCATTCAGTATCGTGGCGAGGACATTTTTGCATCTGAAAGCAAACACGACCGCGATTACAATCGCCGTGTCCAGATGATGTTTCAGGACCCCTATTCCTCTCTCAATCCGCGCATGTCCGCCGGGCAGATATTGGAAGAAGCGCTGCGCGTCCACGGCATGCGTTCCGAGAAAGAGATCCCGGCGCGCGTTGCCGAGCTGCTTGATCTGGTGCGCCTGCCGCAGAATGCGGCGGCCAAGCTGCCTCACGAGTTCTCCGGCGGTCAGCGCCAGCGCATCGCCATCGCCCGCGCTCTGGCCGTGGAACCGGAAGTGCTCATCGCTGACGAACTCGTTTCTGCGCTCGATGTCTCGGTTCAGGCGCAGGTGGTCAATCTGCTTCTCTCCTTGCAGGAAGAGCTTGACCTGACCATTCTGTTCGTCGCCCATGACCTCAGACTGGTGCGCCATGTTTCCAACCGGGTCGCCGTCATCTATCTGGGACGCATCGTGGAGATCGGCGACAGCGAAACGCTCTTCGCCAGCCCTTCACATCCCTATTCGCAGGCGCTCCTGAGCGCCGCGCCCTCCCTCGATCCGGATGAGAAGGGAAACGCCATACGGCTTGAAGGCGAATTGCCGTCACCGCTCAATGTGCCGCCGGGCTGCCCCTTCCATGTGCGCTGCCCGCACGCCACTGAAATTTGCAGAAAGGACGTACCCGCATTGCGCTCGATCGAGGGGCGCGGCGAGGTCGCCTGCCATCATGCCGAAGAGGTCAAAACCCATGCTTGATACCACCCGCCGCGGCACTGCCGAAATCATTTCCGCCCTGCGCGAGGAAATGTCTGAAAGAGGGCTCGATGCATTTCTCCTGCCGCGCTTCGATGCCCATCAGGGAGAATATGTGGCGCCGCACGATCAGCGCCTTGCCTATGTGACCGGTTTCTCAGGCTCGGCTGGCATGGCGATCGTCACGGCGAAGACCGTCGCGCTCTTTGTCGACGGTCGCTATCAGGTGCAGGTGCGCAATGAGTGCGCTGGTCCGCTGTTTTCCCACCACCATATTTTCAATGAGCCGCCGGAATGCTGGCTGGCGGAAAATGCGCAGCCGGCCTGGCGTGTCGGCTATGACGCCATGCATCTGCCGCCAAGCTGGTTCGACCGTTTTGCACGCGCCTGCGACACGGTCGAGGCAGTCCTCTTGGCCCAGGACACAAATCCCGTCGACGCCATCTGGCCGGATCAGCCGCCCCTACCCATGGGGCGGATCAGTGCTTTTCCGCTTCAGTATTCGGGGCGCACCAGCAAAGAAAAATCACTTGAACTCGCGGCAGACCTGAAGCGGGAGAGTGCCGATTTCATCGTCGATACGCAGCCCGACAACATCGCCTGGCTCTTGAACGTGCGGGGCTCGGATGTCGCCTTCAACCCCATGCCGCATTCCTTCATTCTGGCAGGACGCGATGGCAGGGTGGTCTGGTTCGTTGCAGACAAAAAGCTGGACGTTTCCTTGCGGGAGAGCATCCCCGATCATGTCGGCCTCCAGCCGTTCGAGGCATTCCTGCCGGAACTGGAAACCCGCATCGCAGCAGGCCAGCGCGTGATGATCGACCCCGAATTCTCCCCGGTTGCAGTGCGCCAGACACTGGAGAAGATTGGTGCGGAGATCCTGCCCCGAAAGGGCCTCATCACGCTGGCAAAAGCCGTAAAGAACGTGACGGAGTTGCAGGGCATACGCAATTGTCATCTGGACGATGGCGTTGCCTGGACGGAGTTTCACGCATGGCTGTCCGCCACTGTGCCGTCGCGTGCGAAAGCGGGCAATCCCGTCAGCGAGCGCGAAGCGGAAGAGAAAATTCTGGAACTGCGGCAGGCGCGTCCCGGTTTCATCAGCGAGAGCTTCAACTCGATCTCCGCTGCCGCAGGCAATGCCGCCATGTGCCACTATGCGACGAGCCCTGAGCGCAACGCCCCCATTCTACCGGAGAACCCCTATCTGCTCGATAGCGGCGGGCAATACGAAACGGGCACGACCGACGCCACGAGAAGCTATGCTTTCGGGCCCCGGCCCGAAGGATATGACCGCGCCTACACCGCTGTCTACAAGGCCTTTCATGCATTGATGACGCTGCGCTTCCCAAAAGGCACGCAGGGCCATCACATCGATGCGATCTGCCGACGCCCCTTGTGGGATCTGGGTCTGGATTATGATCACGGTACGGGCCACGGCGTGGGGCACCAGCTTTCGGTGCACGAGCAGCCTCAGCGCATCGGCAAACCATACAATCCCGTGGACCTGAAACCCGGAATGGTCCTGTCGATCGAGCCCGGCTATTATGAGGCAGGAGCGTTCGGGATCCGCATCGAGAACCTTGTCGAGATTGTCGAAGAGAACGACGGCTTTCTGGCCTTTCGGAACCTGACATTCGCGCCCATTGAGACGCGGATGCTGTTGGTTGACAAACTGACCGCGCAGGAGCGCCAGTGGATCAATGCCTATCACGAAGAGCTGCGCAAAACCTTTTCGCCACATCTGAGCCCGGCCACACGGAGATGGCTAGACGCTGCAACAGCCGACATTTGATCGCCGCGTGCTTGCGACATCCGTTCATCCGGAGCACCGCCGCTGCCCGCTTCCGGTTGCCGGGGCCAATTCTCCCACGAGCATGGAGTTTCACGCCCCTCTCGTCAGTCGCGGGGTGGATTGCGGTCGTCGGCCGTGCCCTCGCGGCCTGGATGGCGCGCGATTGCCCCTTTCGTGTGACAGAAACGTACATAACACTCTCCTGTGGATTGCGTGCCCGCGCGAAAATGGAGGATTGGCATAAGGACTACAACAATTGTCTGCCCGCACAGCGCAATCGGCAACAAGCCGCCGATATCGCTGACGAAAGGCTCGCCGGCGCCTTCTGCCGCATGTGCCACACACCCCGGATGTTTCGATTCAGGGCGATCCAAAAAAGGGGTGCACGTCACGTTGAGGAACAGGCTGGCCGCAAATGGGGACCATTTCAGGGGATGATGTCAGTCACGCGTTCAGGCAAAGTGTTGCCGTGGCGTTGCGGCGTCAAGAAAGACGCCTTGGCGCCGGGCGCGGCTCGATTCTAAATAGCTGATATTTTTGGTATATTTGGTTGCGGGGGCAGGATTTGAACCTGCGACCTTCAGGTTATGAGCCTGACGAGCTACCGGGCTGCTCCACCCCGCGTCAACGTTTTTGCGTTGTTTTGCCTGTTTTCATGACAAAAGGCCGCTTTTGCGGCCTTTTTGTTTTGTTTTTGTGTCGAGAAGCTTTCCATGCGTTTTGCAGACCTGGCAGCGACCTACTCTCCCGTGTCTTAAGACAAAGTACCATCGGCGCTGGGGCGTTTCACGGCCGTGTTCGGAATGGGAACGGGTGCAGCCGCCCCGCCATAACCACCAGGTCGGCGAAACGCATGTAATCGAGAAGCTGGTTGACCTTTCGGTCATTGATTTATCTGGCTCCGGGCGAAGCCCACAAGGCCAGAATACAGGCAAAGCCTGCAAGGGCCGACTGGCCGTCGGCGCTCATGCGCCGCGCCCGCGCAGCGGTTTGCAAGGCAAACCCGCGTGAGCGCTCAAGATGAGCATAAGCCCAGATGAGCATAAGCAATGAGAATGATTCAAGCCGATCGAGTTATTAGTACCGGTAAGCTCCATGCGTTGCCGCACTTCCACACCCGGCCTATCAACGTGGTGGTCTCCCACGACTCTCAGGGAATACTCGTTTTCAGGTCGGTTTCCCGCTTAGATGCCTTCAGCGGTTATCCGTTCCGTATATAGCTACCCTGCTATGCGGCTGGCGCCACAACAGGTCCACCAGAGATACGTCCATCCCGGTCCTCTCGTACTAGGGACAGATCCTGTCAATATTCCTACACCCACGGCAGATAGGGACCGAACTGTCTCACGACGTTCTGAACCCAACTCACGTACCGCTTTAAATGGCGAACAGCCATACCCTTGGGACCTGCTCCAGCCCCAGGATGCGATGAGTCGACATCGAGGTGCCAAACAACCCCGTCGATATGGACTCTTGGGGGTCATCAGCCTGTTATCCCCGGCGTACCTTTTATCCGTTGAGCGATGGCCCTTCCACGCGGGACCACCGGATCACTATGACCGACTTTCGTCTCTGCTCGACTTGTCAGTCTCGCAGTCAGGCAGGCTTATGCCATTGCACTCAGCGAACGATTTCCGACCGTTCTGAGCCCACCATCGCGCGCCTCCGTTACTCTTTAGGAGGCGACCGCCCCAGTCAAACTACCCACCATACACTGTCCCGGATCCGGATAACGGACCGCGGTTAGACATCCATGTAGATAAGGGTGGTATTTCAAGGATGGCTCCACGCGAGCTGGCGCCCACGCTTCAAAGCCTACCACCTATCCTACACATGCCGACACGAATGCCAGTGTAAAGCTATAGTAAAGGTGCACGGGGTCTTTCCGTCTAACCGCAGGAACCCCGCATCTTCACGGGGAATTCAATTTCACTGAGTCTCTGCTGGAGACAGCGGGGAAGTCGTTACGCCATTCGTGCAGGTCGGAACTTACCCGACAAGGAATTTCGCTACCTTAGGACCGTTATAGTTACGGCCGCCGTTTACCGGGGCTTCAATTCAGAGCTTGCACTCCTCCTCTTAACCTTCCGGCACCGGGCAGGCGTCAGACCCTATACGTCGTCTTGCGACTTCGCAGAGCCCTGTGTTTTTGATAAACAGTCGCTACCCCCTGGTCTGTGCCACCCCCATCCGGTTGCCCGAACAAGGGTCACGCTTATCCCGAAGTTACGCGTGCATTTTGCCGAGTTCCTTCAGCAGAGTTCTCTCAAGCGCCTTGGTATACTCTACCAGTCCACCTGTGTCGGTTTCGGGTACGGTCTATATGGAGGAGCTATTTCCTGGGACCACATGGCTGCCTCTCCAATCCAATAAGGAAAGACAACGTCCGCAATCCGTCACTACCTCCAGGCCCACGAATATTAACGTGGTTCCCATCGACTACGCCTTTCGGCCTCGCCTTAGGGGCCGGCTAACCCTGCTCAGATTAACTTTAAGCAGGAACCCTTGGACTTTCGGCGAGGGGGTCTCTCACCCCCTTTATCGTTACTCATGTCAGCATTCGCACTTCCGATACCTCCAGGAGCCCTCACGGGTCTCCCTTCATCAGCCTACGGAACGCTCCGCTACCGCTCACCTTGCGGTGAACCCAAAGCTTCGGTGTATGGCTTTAGCCCCGGTACATTTTCGGCGCAAAACCCCTTAATTAGACCAGTGAGCTGTTACGCTTTCTTTAAATGATGGCTGCTTCTAAGCCAACATCCTGGTTGTTTTGGGAGTCTCACATCCTTTCCCACTTAGCCATAACTTGGGGACCTTAGCTGTTGGTCAGGGTTGTTTCCCTCTCCACGACGGACGTTAGCACCCGCCGTGTGTCTGCCGACCACTACTCCTCGGTATTCGGAGTTTGGTTAGGTTTGGT